>NZ_JBLHDK010000003.1:9600000-12230355 GCF_047337785.1 Streptomyces lacaronensis | reverse complement strand
TCAGCCGGGGCCACCGTGTTCTGGCCGGGGTGGTCGTCACCGGGGCGGTGGTGATCGCCGGAATCGGCTTCGCCGGTTCCTACGCCGCGGTGCGCGATCTCGCCCTCGACAAGGGCTTCGGCACGTTCGCCAGCCTCTTCCCGATCGGCATCGACGCCGGAATCGTGGCCCTGCTCGCGCTGGACCTGCTGCTCACCTGGATCCGCATCCCCTTCCCGCTGCTGCGCCAGACCGCCTGGCTGCTGACCGCGGCCACCATCGCCTTCAACGGCGCGGTCGCCTGGCCGGACCCGGTCGGCGTCGGCATGCACGCCGTGATCCCGATCCTGTTCGTCGTCTCCGTCGAGGCCGCCCGCCACGCGGTCGGCCGGATCGCCGACATCACCGCCGACCGGCACATGGAGTCGGTCCGCATCACCCGCTGGCTGCTCGCACCGGTGCCCACCTTCCGGCTGTGGCGCCGGATGAAACTGTGGGAACTGCGCAGCTACGAAGAAGTCATCAGACGGGAGCAAGACCGGCTCATCTACCAGGCCCGGCTGCGAGCCCACTACGGGCGGTCCTGGCGCCGCAAGGCACCCGTGGAATCCCTGATGCCGCTGCGACTGGCACGCTACGGGGTACCACTGACCGACACCGCACCGGCGGGGCTCGCGGCGGCCGGGCTGGAGCCATCCCTGATGCCAGCAGCCGCGCTCTACCCGGGCGCGAAGGACACGGCGGACGAGACGGGGCCCAAAAACGCCTCCCTGGAGGCCCAGCCGGGCCCGTACGGCGCGCCGGGGGCCGCGGCGGACCCGGGCCCGCAGCAGCACCCCCAGCAGCCCCAGACGCAGCAGCCCCCGCAGCCCCAACTGACCGTGCCGGTCAGGCCCGGCGGCCGGGTGCGGCCGCTCGGCGGTGAGGGCGTGGGGAACCATCAGGGCGTCTACGTACCGGAGCAGCGCGAGCCCGAGCGGTACGCGTACGAGGAGCCGCAGCCGGAGCAGCGGCTGAACCAGCTGCCGGACGACGTGCCGCGCGAGGAGGTCTACTACGCGACCTTCCGCCAGTTCCTCGCCGACCACAGCAAGTACCCCTCCGCATACCAGTTCGGGCAGCGGCTGCGGGAGACCTACGGCGTGACCGACCTCAGCAACAGCGAGCTGGCCGGTTACGTCGAGGACTTCAAACAACGCCAGCCAGTCGGTGCCAACCGCTCTCGGAGCGACTGGCACGGCATGAACGGCCATGACCACCGCATGGCCATACCGGAACAGCGCGGGGAACCACGCACCGGCTATGAGGAGAAGCCGGGCCGGGCGGACCCGGAGTTATCGCAGCCTCGCCGGCAAGATCCGGCAACCGACGCGCTGCCTGCCGGGCATCACACGAGCGGCGACGCCTCCGCTCCTCAGATCGAGACGGATACTGAGCCGCCTGCGCCACCTCTGGAGGAGCAGGGGACCGATGTGGCTCCCGGCCAGCCGCTGAAGACGCTCGAACCCGAACAGAAAGCCAGCGAACAACCTCCCATTGTGGAGACTGTGGCGGACCGCTACTACGCCGCCTGGCGCGCCTACCGCGAAAAGCACGGTGCACCGCCCAACGGAGACCAGCTCGCCCAGTGGCTCTATGACGGTGGAGTGACCGGCAGGAACGGCAAAGCCATCAGCCCCAGCACCCTGCGCCGCTACATCGCTTCATACCCCTGCTACGAGACCTGGGCCGAACACGCCGACAGCCACGGCCACGAGCCGACCGCAGAAGAACTGAAGAAACTACTCGCCGACCGCGGCATCAAGCGCAACAACGGCGGCCTGCCATGGGAACTCACCGATCTGGAGCACCTCCTCCCCGACTTCCAAAAACGGCGCCGGCTGCGCTCCTCCGGCTGACCGGTGCCGTCATGCAGCTCCCTCACGCATCAGGCCAGGTGCGAGATACAGAAGATCAATCCAGCACGGAATCCTCCGCGCACACCCCATTCCACCCGGAGGTGCTGTGACCGACCAGACAGGGCGAGATGATGCCCAGCATCCAGGGAAGGCTCATCAGGCTCCCACTCCCGCCGGTCCTTGGCGTGGCGCTGACCAGCACAAGCGACACCAAACTGACACAGACCCGATGCAGCCTGACCGGTACCCGGCGAACGTGCGCGCACTACGCATCAACCCCGACGCCACCTCCTTACGCCTCGCCCTCCCAACAGATCAGGCCACGCAACACCACATGATCCGCAGCCTGATCGGAGGCACCACGGACCGGGCCGTCTACCACCGGCAAGCACTCCTGCACGTCCACGGCAACGGAGCCGGGAGGCGGCTACCGGTGAACCCAGCAGCCTGGGCACTCGCCTGTGCCTGGCGTGGGCTGAACCTGCCCTACCTCCTCTACGGCCCAGTCCTCGTCACCGGACCCGACACCGGCGGCGCTGTCGAGACACTCAACGACAGGCTGCTCGCCCAGGCCGAGGAAGTCACCCGCATCGTGCAGGAACTACGCGGCCAGTGGTCCACCCGACCCCCAATGTCCGAACCCGCCGCCCGCGAGGAACTGCTCGCGAACGCTCGACAAGCGACACACTGCACATGAACACCCCACCGGACGCCGAAGAAGCCGCAGCGGGCCAGCTACGCAATGGACTCCTCGTTCACCAACGCCTCCACAGCACGCTTCCAGAGGTCGGGGGAACGGACACCAGCGCGGCGGGGAGATTCCGTTCTCCCGTATGCGCATCTCGAAGAGAGCAACAAAAACCTGGACGAACTCGCGCTAGGGTCGCCGTACGCCATGTGATCAACCCGACAACGGCATGTGAGATGCGAGCGCCAACAAGCCGCTCAGCGGCATGCCATATCGGCGGCAAGGTTTCCGCAAGGCCTATGCAAGCAATCTGGCGGACAGGTGCGGGAACTCCCCTCGAGAGGTAGTCGACGCTCAGGGGGATGTCGTGTTTGCAATGCGCAGGCGTTCAAGGTCTGCATCGGACGGCCGAAGCCAGTGGATATCCACGCGGGGGCGCGGGGGCGCGTTGGTTCTCCTGTCCGCGGTGGCGCGTGTGCACCGCCTGGTTGACGCCCCGTCCCCTGTATTCGGGGACATTACGTCCACTCATGGTGTGGGCGGTGGTCTGTGATGTCAGGGGCTTTATGGCTGAATGGTCCTGTTGGCTTAGGCGCGCACAGCCGAGTGCTTCGTACGGGGTGCCGAACCGTTCTGGTGGTCGTGCCGTTTATGGTTGCCGGTATTCGGCTGATGGACGTTCTCGCGCTGTTGGGAGCGGATCACCGTGTTTGTGTGATGTTCACCGTCGCACCCGTGTCGAATGGCGCGGTGTGCCATGGCGCGGAAGAGTTCGTGCGGGCGCAGGGGGGCTTTCTTCTGCCGTGGCAGCAGGCCGTTCAGTGTGAGTTCGATCTGGTGCTGGCTGCCAGTGAGGTCGCAGTGGAGCAGTTGCACGGGAAGGTGATGCTGCTGCCGCATGGAGCTGGTGTGATGCCGTCCCGGCTGCGTGCACGAAGTGCCGGTTTGCAGGCGCTTCCGACGCACGGTCTGGATCGCGGAACACTGATGCATCGTGGACGGCTGCTGCCGACCGCGCTGTCACTCACTCATGACGATGAGCTCGCGGTGCTGCGTGAGTCGTGCCCTGAGGCGCTACCGGTGGCGGTGGTGACGGGTGATGTGTGTTTCGATCGGTTGGTAGCAAGTGTGCCGCTGCGTGAGCACTATCGGCAGGCCTTGGACGTGCGTGCGGGCCAGAGGCTGGTGGTGGTGACATCGACTTGGCAGCCGGAGTCTGCCTGGGGAAGTCATCCGGATCTGCTGGACCGGCTGCTGGTCGAGTTGCCGCCGGAGAAGTATCGGGTGGCGGCGGTCTTGCATCCCAACATCTGGGGGGTTCACGGAGCCTGGCAGGTGCGGGCGTGGTTGGTGGACTGTCTGCGTGCGGGTTTGTTGTTGTTACCGCCGCAGGAGGGGTGGCGGGCCGCGTTGGTTGCCGCTGATGTGGTCATCGGGGATCACGGGTCGGTGACCAGTTACGGTGCGGCGATCGGTGCTCCGGTAGTGCTGGCGCCTCCGGTGCAGGAGTGTTTTCTACGCCTGGGCAGTCTGGCGGAGATGGTGGGTCGCGAAGCTGTTCGGCTGCGGCTGGACAGGCCTCTTTCAGGACAGCTGCGTGCGGCCATGCACAGGCGCTCTCGGATCCAGCAGAGGTACGTAGCCGGGATGATCACCTCCCGACCGGGGCAGGCCGCACAGATCCTGAGGCGCACCATGTACCGCTTGCTGGATCTGCCCGAGCCGGACCGGACGCTCACCGTCGCTCCGGTGCCTCTGCCCACTCCCATCGGCAGCGATGAGCGCATCGACCTTGCGGAGGGGGCATGAATGACATGAAGTGCCAACACGCGCTCATCGCTCATCTGATGGTCCACTGTGACGCCAGGGGCTTGGGGGTCAGCTGCTGTCGGCAGCACAGCCGGGGTGACGCGGGTGTCGGAGTGTGGGTCTGGAGCGCGGGCATGAAGTCGCGGCATGAGTGCCTGTGTATGGTCGCTGACCGGTTTCTGGTGGTCGCTGAAGGAGCTGCGCCACGGTGGAGGCAGATTGCCGATGTGGTGACCGGCTTTCCCCGGGCGACGGCCAGTTGCGCTGTCGCGGTGGCCGAGGCCCGGTTAGCCGACGCTCCCGGATGCGCTCTTGTCACGGTGCCGGCGCACGGATCCGGGACGGTGTTCCGCACGCGCGCGGAACGGGTTCTCGTACACCACGAGCCCGAGCGCGTGCCAATGTGCGGGGTGTGCGTTCATCCTTGGCTGACTGCCGGGTACCGGCTAGCTCAGCTCGTCCGACCTCTCCGGTTGGCGGTCCGGACTCCGTCACGGGGGTGAGTGGCCAAAGCCGTCGTCGAGCTGTGCTTGGACCCTGTTGAGCGCGTCGTTGATGCGGTCCAGATTCGGCACACCGGCCTCCAGGTAGAAAGCCCGTGATTGTCGGAGACGGTCACGGGCGGTCACCAGGTCCTGCAGTTCTTCGGCGGCTTCACCCCACACCATCAGGGCTTGAGCCCGGTACTGGCTGGAGCCGGATTCGGCGAGAGTTGACCAGGCTTCCTGTGCCATCGAAACCGCTTCCCTAGGGCGGCCGGCGCGGGTGAGTGCGTCCGCGAGCCAGACTGTGGTCATTGCTTTGACAAGGTTGTCAGGCAGCGAGGCAGCCAGGTTGCGGCCCTGGGTGAGTTGGTCAATCGCTTCCTCGATCCTTCCTGCGGCACATAGGGCTTGGCCGAGCCTGCGCCGGCCGAGGGCTTCTGACCGCACCCGGCCAGCCCTGTAGTCGAGTGCGATCGCTTGTTGCTGCGCCTCGATGGCCTCATCGAAGCGCCCCTGGGAACGGTATGCCATCCCTACCAGCCCGAGGGCTTCTGCTTGAGCAAGTTCGTGTCCTGCTTCGCGCGCCGCCGTGAGCGAGGCGAAGCCCTGCTGGAGAGCCTCTTCGGCCCGGCTGAGGTTGTGGAAGGCGAAACCCAGGTGATGGTGCATGCGGGACCGGGCGGCGGGGTCGGCGCAGCGGGTCGTGGCCTCGATGCCGAGTTGATAGGCGGCCATCCAGTCCGGGAAGTGCTTGCGGTGGAGAAACATTGACCACATGGCCTCGGCCAGCTGCCATACCAGGGTGTCGCACCCGTGCTCGTAGCCGGCTCGCATCACCGCCATCAGGTTCGGCAGTTCTCTCTCCAGCGCCTCGAGCGCCTCGCGGCGCGTTGCAAAGGCGGACGGCCTGTCCTGGAGCGGATGGGCGGGACGCAAGTGCCAGTCCAGTGGCGTCACGAGCCGGTCGGCGGCTGTGGTGAAGGAGACGTAGAACTCCAGGAGCCGATGGATGACCTCGCTACGGTCGCTGCTGCTGTCCTCAACCTCGGCGCGCTGCCGGGCGTGGAGGCGGATCAGGTCGTGAAAGCGGTACCGGTCGTCTTCGCCAGTCTCCAAGATGCTCGCATCGACGAGGCTTTCCATCAATGCGGCGGTGTCGTCGACCGGCAGGTGCACTGCTGCGGCGGCCGCTTCGAGGGAGATGTCCGGACCCGGGTGAAGGCCCAGCAGTCTGTAGACGCGGGCCGCGTTGGGGGGCAGCCCGTCGTAGGAGAGGTCGAAGACGCTCATGACCGTTGCTTCCTCCACCGACAGCGCCTTCAGCCTGCGCTGTTCGTCCGACAGCTCCCGTACGACTCGGGCGATGGGCCATTCAGGGCGCATCACCAGGCGGGCGCCTGCGATGGATAACGCGATGGGCAGTCCTGCGCATAAGCACACCAGGCCCGCTGCCGCGTCCGCTTCTGCTGCGACCCGTTGTTCCCCGATGGTTCGCTTCAGCAGTTCTCTGCCTGCTTTCCCGCGCATGGGGGCCAGGGGGAGATAGGTGGCGCCGTCCATGGTCAGGCCGCCCAGGCGCCACCGGCTGGTCACCACCACCGTGCTCAGCGGTGCGGAAGGCAGCAACGCTCTCACCTGGGCGGCGGAGACAGCGTTGTCCATCAGGATGGCGATGCGCCGGCCAGCGGTGGTGGAGCGGAACAGACCGGCAGCCTCGTCGGCTTCGGCCGGTATCTGCTGCCCTGGGATGCCCATAGCTCGCAGGAATCCCCCCAAGATCGAGCCGGTCAGCACCGGTTCCCCAAAGGAGTCTGCTGCCAGGTCAGCGTACAGCTGGCCGTCGGGATACTGGTCCGCCACCTCGTGCAGCCAGCGCAACGCCAGCGCGGTCTTCCCCACCCCGCCCGGGCCGCAGATTACCGCCAGTGCCGGTGCTCCCGTCTTCTGCCGGGATCCGGCGATGCCGTGCAAGGCGCTCAGTTCCTTACGGCGGTTGGTGAAATGTGCGGGGACCGAGCGCAGTTGCCGGGGCACCACTTGCGCGGGCTGGGAGGCGGGATGGCCGGTGTGGTGGAAGTGCACGCCTCCGTGGATCGCGCCTGCCTGGAGGGTCGGACCGTGCAGGTGGGCGGATCCGCCGATGCTGTTGTGCGTCTCCTCCGTCGGTGATAAGTGATGTTGTCGCAGCCAGATCTCCAAATCGGCTTGCCACGTGGGGTCGGTGGCCGCGTACCGAGCCAGGGAGCTCGACAGTTGCAGGAGCATGGGGAGGGGGTCTTCGGCACGGGAGGCTTCCTCCCACTGCCGGACAAGCGTCCCGCGAGGATCGGACCTTGCACTCACGAGGGTACGCAGGGCTCGTCCCGCTGGTGAACTGTGCAGAGGCCTGCTAGAAATCATGGCCGATAACAGCTCCGTGGCGAACTCTGTTTCCCTCACGCGTCTCCCCCTCGACCTGGCCTACCCATCATGCCGGTCAGGCTGCACGCAGCGGAGTTCACATACAGCCACTCCCCGGTCACTGCTTTCCCTGCGAGTGAAGCCCCGCTCAGCCGTTCACCATCAGGGCAATTTCGGACCTCCCGTTATCCAGTCATGGCCATGACCATCACTCCGTGTCATTCTCACATGGGAGAAGTGCCCTATCAGCGGGAGGTCGCTGGTGGACCTTCGCATACAGCTGCTGGGCGCAGTCGGATTGCGAGCAGGAGAAGATCACAGCCCGGCCGGAACGCCCAAGGAGGGACTGACTCTTGCCGCACTGGCATGGGACGCCGATAGGGCAGTAAGCATGGACACGCTCGTCCACCGGGTCTGGGACGAGCATCCCCCGGCCAAACCGCGTGAAGCCCTGTATGCGCACATCTCCCGCATCCGCAAGGCGCTGTCCGCGCTCGCCGGTCCGCATGCTCCCGCCGTGATCAGTCGCACGCACACCTACAGGCTTCAGGTGGACCCGGACACCGTGGACCTGCGCCGCTATCTCACCCTGCTCGACCAGGGCCGCTGGCTGGCCGACAGCGGCAGCAATCGTGAAGCGCTGGACGCATTACAGGAAGCCGTTCGATTATGGGGCGGGGAGCCTCTGGCCGGCTTGCCCGGCGCCTGGGCCGCTCACCTGCGCAGCCTCGTCGAAGAAAGGAATCTGGCCACCGCGCTGCTACGCGCCGACATCGCGCTGAGGCTCGAACACTACGCTGAAGCTGTCGTCGGCCTGCAACCCCTTGCTGAGCGAAACCCGACAGACGAAGCCCTCATCGGGCGGCTTGCCCTCGCGCTCCACGGAAGCGGCCGAACCGATGCCGCGGCACGCTTACTGCAACGCACACGGCTTCACCTGCTGCGGGAGTCAGGCACCGACCCAAGCGAGGAGTTCGTGCACATCCACCGCGGCGTCCTGGCCCGCACACCAGTCACCGCATTGCTGCCCCGCACAACCACTTCCCACGGCAGCACCCTCGCGCCCGCCCCCGACACCCTTCCTCCCGACGTGCCCTGGGTAGGGCGGCAGGCTGAAATGGACCAGCTGATCGGCGCATTGACCAACACGACAGGGACGAGCACGGGGCCGGTGACCGCAGCCGCAGTCACCGGAATGCCCGGCTCCGGAAAGACCGCTCTGGCTATTCATGCCGCACATCAGATGCGCGATCATTTCCCCGACGGACAACTGTTCGTAGACTTGCGCGGCCACGCTCCCTTCCAGCCTCCCCTGACTTCCGCCGAAGCGCTCGAAAAACTCCTACGTCTCCTCAGCGCGCCTTCAGCCACGCTCCCCCAAGACCTCCCCGGACTGGTCGCGCTGTGGCGCACCACAGCCCGCAGCCGCCGCTTCATAGCCCTTCTGGACGATGCCGCCGACGCCGAGCAGATCACCCCCATACTGCCCGGTGACTCTGCCGCCGCAATCATCGTCACCAGCCGCCAGCAGCTGACAAGTCTCCCTGGTGCCCGCCATGTCGCACTGGGCGCGCTGACCCGCGCGGATTCCGTCGCACTGCTCCAACGCATACTGGGGGAAGAGCGAGTCCCCAGTACGGCGGAAGCAGCCACGCTGGCCCGACTGTGCGGAGACCTCCCCCTCGCTCTGGCCATTACCACCAGACGCCTACTCGCCCGTCCTTCCTGGAGCATTTCCGACTTCGTGGGGCGCTTCAGCCTCGCGAGTGGACGGCTGCCTGAACTCCGAGACAGTCATTACGCGATGGCACAAGCGTTCGACATCTCCTACCGTACGCTCCCCCCTGCACAGCAAATGGTTTTCCGCCGCATCGGTCTACACATTGGCACCGAGTTCAGCCCCGAAGCCACCGCGGCGCTTACCAACCTCTCACTCGGAGAGACGGAGCGCGCCTTAGAGGATTTCCTCTCCGCCAATTTGATCTCGGAGCCCGCTCCGCATCGTTACCGGCTCCATGACCTCCTGCGCGAATATGCCTCCACCCTGGCCGGGGGCGATGCGCAGGCCGACAACCAGCACGCTCTCCAGCGCCTCCTCGACCACTATCTGCACAGCGCCGACCAGGCAGACCGCCGCGCCTACCCTCACCGCCTGCGCATCCCCCTGCCCGATCCCCCTACCGCACCAGCACGGCATGCGGCCGACCCTCACCAGTGGTTCACCACCGAGGGGCCGAACCTCCTGGCCGCCTTGGAGTACACCCGCACCCACGGCTCATCGCACCAACTCGCCCTGCTGGCCCACACGCTGGCCGGCTTTCTGGGCAGCGAGGGCTATCTGCGTACAGCAGTTCCAATCCTGAGAGCAACGGTTGCCCACTGGCAGAACACCAGCGATCAACAGGCGCACGGCCGGGCCTTGATCGACCTCAGCGGTATCTGTGCCAACGCCGGCAGCTACCAAGAGGCGATCCACAGCGCCCAAAAAGCCCTGGAGCTGGCCCGGAAAGCGCACGACGAAGACCTCGAAGCCGAAGCCCTCCACCAGCTATCCATCTCCTTCTGGCACACCGCCCGGCACACGGAAGCGTTTCACCAACAGCAGCGCGCTCTGCACATCCGGTTACAAAAGACCGACCGGCTTCAGCAGGGCAGGAGCTTCAATCTTCTGGGCATGCTCAGTCTCCGCCTCGAGCGGCACAAGGACGCACTCAAATTCTTCCTCGAAGGCCTGGCCCGATTCCGTGATGTCGACGATCGGCGAGGTCAATTCATCGCGCTCAACAACCTCGCTGAGCTATACAAGGAAGCTGGCCGTCTGGACAACGCCATCAGCGCCTACCGTCAATCGATCAAGATCGCACAAAGCCTGGGCAGCACAAGCCAGCACGCCATGCTCCAGATGAACCTGGCGGACACCCTGCGCGCACACGGCAAGCCGCACGAAGCCCTTGAGTTATACAACAGTGCCCTGCCCGTGCTTTGCAGCATCGGCGACCGCCGCAGTGAGGCCATCGCCCGCAACGGCCTCGGGCGCGCCCTCCACGCCACCGGCCACAGCGAGCAAGCCCTCCCCCACCACACCGCCGCACTCACCATAGCCCGCACGATTCACGCAGCCCTCGAGGAATGCCAGGCCCTCCGGGCACTAGGCGAAGCCGAACACTCCACCGGACGACTCACCCAGGCCCGCGCCCACCTGACAGCCAGCCTCGCTCTCAGCCAGCAACTCAACGCCCCGTCCGAAGAGACCGAAACCCTCGCGGCACTGGCCAGCACACGACAAAGGCACAGCCTCTCCGACGGAACGTAAGCGCCCCGCACGGGGTGTCAGCCGTCACCGCCGCCCGAACATGCTGGCCAGGATACCTGTGAGGCAAAAAAGGGCAGTTGATGCACAACCTATCGTGTGATTTGCGGGAGACCCTCATTCCATGATCAACTAGGTGGGCCAAGTGCAGCCACAGGCTGCCGCATCCAGCCTGTGGCATATCCATCCATGGATCCGAGGAGAGGTGCACGTGCCACCGACCGGCTTTCGTCGAGCGACCCTGATGATCATCCTTGCGGCCCTTGTATGCATCCCATACATCGTCGCCTTGGGCCCCTCGACTTCGGCCACCGCCTAACCCCGGCGTGCCGGACGCCCCATCTCCGGCACGCCCTCAAGCGCTGCATCTGAACCCAGTCAACGGACCCACCGAAGGACAGGTATACCGCTCGGCGCTCCCAGGAGGACATTTGAGGCGGCCTGCTCCGGTGCCTGCCCGCTGTGAGCAGGGCCGCACGGCACGAGCAGGTCATCGCGCAGCCTGGCGACGAGTAAGTGGCTGGTCTCGACGGGCACGAGCAAAGACGCTCTTACCAGCGGTGGCCGCCAGTTCTCGTGGGGAGCTACCTTCCGCATGTGCCACTGGCGGTCAGCCGGATTCGCGGTGGCCGGCGTGGGTGTTCGCGTCATAACTGCCCGCCCGTCACGACGGTGACGAGTTGGCGGAGGTGTTCCGGAGAGCTGGTGCCGGGGATGGGTGCGACGTGGTTCCCGAGGCGAAGCAGCCAGTTGAGACCTTCGTCGATATGCCTCTGCCGTGCGAGAGTGCCAGCGTCGAGGGGCCGGTACGGCACATAAGGGATGGAGAGGTCGCGGCAGAGTTCGAGTGCGGTGTCGTGCCGGTCCCCGCTCATGTTGAGGACGTTCTGCACGGCGGCGACGGTGATGTCATTGGTGACTGTGCGGATCTGCTCGGGTGTGACCTTCGACAGGCCGATGTGCCCGATCTTGCCCTCGTCTTTCAGGGCTTGGAGTGTGCCGATCTGGTCCGGGAGGGGCACGTCGGGGTCGATGCGGTGGAGGTAGCAGAGTTCGAGCCGGTCCATGCCCAGTCGCCGTAGGCTCGCCTCGACGCATGCGCGCAGGTAGACGGGGTGGCCATGCGGGACCCAGGTGTCCGGGGCGGGACGGGCCAGGCCCACTTTGGTCGCGATCAGTACGCGCTCGGGGTACGGGTGTAAGGCATCGCGGATGAGGTGTTCGACGGTGTGGGGACCGTAGGCGTCTGCGGTGTCGATGTGGGTGATGCCGTAGGTGTGGACGGCTTGGCGGAGCACGGTGAGCGCGGTGGCGCGATCGGCTGGGTCGCCCCAGATGCCGGGGCCGGTCAGGCGCATCGTGCCGAAGCCGAGCCGGGAGACGGTCTTCCCGGCGATGGTGATGGTGCCTGCGGGCAGCGTGATGGTCATATCGCGGCCTCCTGGAGGCAGAGCTGAAGGGCGCGTTCGATGGCGCGGGTCTGACTTTCGTGGTCGCTGGTGACGCGCTGGTGCGGGTTCCCGTCGTCTGCCAAAAGGCCGTGGACGTGGCGGTCGACCAGGAGGCGGTAGCGGTGGTCGTAGTCGTGGCTCTGGTCGACGGGTGCGTCCGGGTCCAGCACGGTCGCCAGGAGGAGGTCGTACTTCGGTGCCTGCGTCGAGGCAAGGAGCCGCAGGCGTTCCCTCTCCAGCCGGTGAGCGTGCTCGCTGCGGTGCTCAAGGGCCGCGTGGTAGTACGCGAGGGCGTCGAAGGAGGCGCGGTCGACAAGGACGACGGCGGCGCCTTGTGCTGCGGCGGCGATGTCGTCGGCGATGCCCTGCGTGATGATCCACTCGGTGGAGGCAGCGGTGTGGTGCTGCATTTTCGGCAGGCCGATGGCCGCGGCGCGTTTGGCGAGTCGGCCGGTGCGGGCCACCGTGAG
Source organism: Streptomyces lacaronensis (assembly GCF_047337785.1). Taxonomy (NCBI): domain Bacteria; kingdom Bacillati; phylum Actinomycetota; class Actinomycetes; order Kitasatosporales; family Streptomycetaceae; genus Streptomyces; species Streptomyces lacaronensis. The sequence goes on along the minus strand of NZ_JBLHDK010000003.1, from coordinate 12,217,865 downwards.
CCCGTGGCCGCGCAATTCCATCTGGATCCGCTTGAGCAGGGTCGTCTTGCCGGTGGAGTGGGTGCCGAGCACGCCGATGCGGATGGGTGGTTGGTGGGTCACCACAGAGTGGGGTCCTTTTCTGGTTCCGGGGCGCCTGGCAGGCCGGGCGGCACGGCCGCGGCGACGAGCTGGTCCCAGCTGTCGTAGTGGCGGGCCATGCTGATGAGGAGCTGTGCCGTGGCGTAGGCGTCGTAGGTGGCACGGTGTCGCTGGGCGGGAGCGGCCGTGAGGTCCGGCGCGGTGTGTTTGATCAGGGCGTCAAGGCTGTAGCCGGGCAGCTCCTTGTACGTGGCCTTGGCCAGGCGGAGTGTGTCGAGCACTCCGGCCGGTTCCCAGTTCGGCAGGTGCGCCTTGAGCACTCGGTAGTCCGTGTGTGCGTTGTGGGCGCAGATCCATGCCTTGCCCAGGAGCCCGTGGACCTGCTCGGCGATCTCCCTCCACGTAGGGGATTGCGCCAGAAGTCCGTTGGTCAGCCGGTGGATGCTGGCGGCGCGGGGGGTGACGGGCCGGGGTGGGCGGATGAGCCACGCTCCGGCTGTGCTGGTGTCCGGCTCGCCGTCGCGCACGGGTAGGGCGGCCACCTCGACCAGGTCGGGCGGGTTGGCACCGTTGCCTTCGACGTCCACGACGAACAGGGCGGGCCAGGTGGCGAAGTTCATGGTGCGGGTGTTCCGTTCTCCGCCGGCCAGCCGATGGGGGCACGGCCGTGCTGGCGGTAGTGGTGAGGCTTCTCGCGGTCGTGGCACTGGTAGCCGTAGCCGTGCTGGAGGTAGTAGCGCGGCGGCTCGTCCAGACCCTCGACGATGATGGCCCGGTCAGTGATCTCAACGGGCCCCGTCGCGCCAAGGGCTCGGGCGCTTTCAGTGACATCCGTGAAGTCAGGCTTGCGCCAGGCCGAGTCGCACAACGCGACCTGCTTCTGCGGGCAGATATCGCATAGTTCCCAGATGCCGTAGTGGCCGTTGTAGTCGGCCTCTCCATGGGCGTAGGCCACGCCACAGCTCGTCTTACGGAACAGCGCACCCCAGGGGGCGGAGACGTCGGCGGGGGTGCGGAAGGCATCGAGCACCCGCCGCTCGGCCGCCTCGGGGAGGATCTTGCGCCGGGCGGTGTCCTCGTACGGCACGGGCAGCCCGTGCGCCTGGTAGTAGGCGGCGATCTCCTGGCGGTAAAACAGGCCGGTGAAGACAGTGGCGTGCGCGTGCCGGGACAGCTCGCGCGCCCGCTCCAGATGGGCGTCGGAGTCGTTGAGACCGGGGACGATCGGCCGCCAGTACAGGACGGCGCGGTACCGTTCGGCGTGCTCGTAGAGGGTGCGCAGGCTCTCGGCGGCGATCTGAGAGTCCATCGGCTCGATGGCCTCGTGGTCGATGCCCGAATGGGTGACCAGCACGGTCAGGCGCAGGTTCTCGAAGCTGTTGAGGACCGCGCAGTCCTCCGCGCCAACGCGCCAGCGGGTGATGACCAGGACATGGTTGGTCAGGCCCCGATCGTCCAGGTGCCGCAGCACGGTGAACAGGTGCGGCTTGACGGCCGGCAGCATGGGGTCGGTCGCTCGGTTCAGGAGCTGGAGAGGCGTGGTGTGCGGCCGGAAGTACGGATGCTCCACGAGCGCGGTGACCGCCGCCTCGTCGCTCATCAGTCGGCGGGGGACCTTCATCTCGAAGTTGTCGAAGGTGTGCCGGATGCAGTATCCGCAGTCCAGCGGGCAGCCGATGATCCAGTTCAGCGAGAGCCCGGACTTGCGGTACTCGATCACGTCCGCCAGGGCGGGCTTCAGCCCCCCGATCTTTTCCGCGGGGAGGATCGGTAAGGGGCGCTGCTGGTACGGCTCGCTCATGATGCCTCCAGTTCGAGGGAATGGCGTCAGGTGTCGACAGACCTGTGCTGGCGCGGGGGGCTCAGTGAGGAAAGCAGGGCGCGGCGATGGGCGCCGTACCAGGTGCCGAAGTCGCGGCGCGCGGCGTCCGGGTCGTCACTGGTGTGCACGAGGTTGCGGACCAGGCGCCGCTCGGCGAGCGCGACGCTCAGACTGTCCTCCCCGAGGTCACCGCGAATGGTGCCGGGCGCGGCCCGAGTGGGGTCGAAGTGCCCCAAGAGCTGACGAAGGCGGTGGTGCACGCCCGGCTCTCCGTGGGCCAGTGCCACCGTGACGAGGCGGTTGGCGTACTCCGCGTCCAGGCAGGCGGGGATGTCGCGGCCCGGGAACCAGTCGGCGTCCACCAGCAGGTCCCAGTAGTGGACGTGCGCCTGCCACGCCTGGACGGTCAGGTCAAGCCGACCCGACACCGCGACCTGGGCTGCGCCGATCCGGTCCAGGACGGCGTCCACCAGGCCGCGCTCGACCGCGTCGGGCTTGCACAGGATGACCGAGCACCGCTCGAAGTCGGGATCGGCGGGGCGGTGGCCGTCCCTGTACCAGGTGGCGAAGTCGCGGCGCGCGGCGCACGGATCGTCACTGGTATGCACTAGGTTGCGGACCAGGCGCCGCTCGGCGAGCGCCGCGGCCAGACTGTCGTTTCCGAGGTCGCCGCGGATCGTCCCGGCCACGGCCATCGCGGGGTCGGTGCGCCCGACGAGTTGCCGCAGCCGGGCGTGGATACCGGGCTCACCGTGGGCGAGTGCCACGGACACCAGGCGGTGGGCGAACGCCTCGTCGAGGTAGGTCGGCAGATCACGGGGGGCACGCTCGGCGTCTGCGAGCAGATCGCGGTACACGACGTGGGCCTGCCATGGCTGCGCCACAAGGTCCATGAGGTCCGTGGCGGTGACGCCAGAGGCGCGGATCATGTCGAGCACGCGCGGGACCAGGCCGCGTTCTACGCAGTCCGGCTTGCACAGGATGACCGCCCAGCAGTCGAAGTCGATGCCGTCGACCACGGCGCCGCTCCGTGGCTTCCGGCTCACACCTCACCCCCGTCCACGGCGGCAGCGCAGGCCGACCAGCGGTGGCCGACGAGCCACCGCAGGCCCGGATCCAGAGCATTGAGCACCTCGGGGTTCACCGTGTCCGCGTGGTCGTGCTGGATCTGCCGATAGACCTCGAACAGCGCCAGAGCCTGCTGCCAGTATGGATCGAGACCTGATGCCTCGATATGTGCCGCACTGTAGTGGGCCTTGTTCGTGCGCAGCGCCTCCTCGTGCTCAAGGACGCGCGCCACAGTCGCTTCGGTGGTGCTCGATGGCATCGCCGGGAACGGGAACTGGATCGGCGCGGACCGGGTGACGGCTTCCAGAAGGACTCGGTGGACACGGTCGGCGTTGCGGTCGCAGATGTGGGCCGAGCCGATGAAGTGGGTGTAGGAGCCCAGCTCAAGACCGAGCTGGACGGCCGCGAACTCCTGCAGCATGGTGAAACTGAAGACGTCCGAGAGCAGACCACAGTCGAGATCGTTGGCCCGCATGTAGCAGACCATGTGCAGTCGCTCGTCCCGCACCATCAAGTGCAGCCCGGCCAGGCACGCCATATCCGGGTTGTCACTGACCGCGAGCTCGTCAGCGGCGAAGACGGGAATGTAACCCCGCTTACTGTCCCGCTCGCCGCGGAGCAGCTCCAGGACACGGTCAAAGGGCGACAGCCTGTCGCCGTCGGCCGGGTTGAAGATCGTGTGACCGTACGCGGAACCACCCAGATGGATGCCGTCCCGGGAACTGGAGCGCATGGACGGCGCGTAGTAGCCGATCATCTCCAGGTCCCTGCGGCCAGCCAGGTACCAGAGCGCTTCGGCGAAGTGAAAGACCGGGTTCACCTTACGCGCTGCCAGGAACGGCAGTCGCCGGCGCGGCTCCGACAACCGGAAGCTCGCGCCGATCACCTCATGGGCGTCGTTTCCACGGGCAGAGATGTGGTGATCGTGGTCCTCGAATACCAGCCTCAATAAGGACAGGTACGCCTCCTCGAGACCGGAGAGACTGAGAGGTGTGAGCATGATTCTCCTGGGATGTGCAGTCGCGGCCGTGGCCGGCCGGCAGGGACGCTGAGCCCGGCCGCCTCTCGCCTCACCAAGAAGCGGCCGCCGAGGGCTGCCACGGACCGAGCGCCCAGCCCGGCCGTACCGGTTCGCGGCAGCACGGGGCATTCGGTCAGGTGGCTACCGCGTCAACGGCCACCATGGCCGCAATGCTCGTCGGTCAAGATCGCGTTGAAGGCGCGGTCGACACGGTCCGCCGCCTCCTCCTCGCGGAAGCCCCCGAGCGTCGCCCAATACGTCCGGCCGGCTTGGCGTGCCATCACCCACCGCGCTTGGACCCTCAAGGAAGCCCCATCGAGCAGCCCGGCCCGGAATTTGACCGACAGGAGGCTGATCAGCCGATTGCAGTGCAGGATCTCCCTGTACTCCTCGTCGGGTAGCTCGCCGGGGGCTGTCCACATCACCCGCAGCTCGGGATCGGACAGCGCATCGGAGATCAGCTCCTGGTGTATCTCCTCGGCATGAAGGGCGAGCCGCTGCCGGTTCTGCCTCTCGGACTGCACAAGACGCGCAATACCAACAGCGGCAGCGGTGAGAACGACGTATGAGGTCTTCATCCCACACCTTTCGTAGTGACTGGTAGCGGAAAACTGCCCCCGCAGCCCATTCGGGGTCTCCCTATGGGAGCGAGATAGGAATTTGGCGAGGTGAGTGAGCTGCTGGTGCTCGGTGCATTTGCCGCGAGAGGGCTTCTGCCGGTTGCCCCGGCCAGCCATGGCTGGCCGGGGCAACCTATCTGTCGGTGCCCGCGGAGTGTTGGCCGTCACCTTGCCTTTTGGGTGTCACACCGGTTCGTCCGTAACGGACTGTGGTCCGACTCGCCGGGCGCGCTCCTCCAGCCCCTTGACCAGACCGGTCGCCTCCATGGCACGGAGACGGTTAGAGATGCGGGCGGCAGCCTCCATCGCGACCGTGATCACCTCGCGGCCGTACGAGGCTTCGCGGCGTGTCCGCTGCAAGGGACTGGACAGCGACAGGACAGCGGGCAAGTCCCCATCGCCGCCTCCCACCGCCACCGCCAGAACCAGGCACCCGTCGGCAACACCCTGCACCCAGCCGCGACACCGTGTCCCGGAGCACGCAGCGGCATCGCTCCACACTGCATGGCCCTGGCCGAGCCCCCGCCATGCGAGGAAGACCCGTGAGACGGGGTCTTCCCCCATCGCCACCGCCCTGGCTGGATTACGTCCACTGGCCGCCGACTTGAGTCGCTGGTCCTCGGCGATACAGATCCGCTGATCGCCGCAACGCTGTTCAAGACGGACGGACCGTACGCCGGTTGTGGCCCGCAGTGCGCCGAGTTCCTGCCGCAGTTCAAGGTCAGCGATCGCCCGTTGCGCCGCCATTGCCAGACGGATCAGCCTCGGACCGACGATGAACTGCCCCTGCGGGTCGACTTTGACCAGGCCCAGCTCCTCCATAGCGAGAACCAGTCGGTGCGCCGTGGAACGCTTCAGGCCGGTTTCTGAAACCACAGTCCCCAGACACGTCGGCCCCTCTTCCAGCACAGCGAGAATCGCACAAGCCTTGTTGAGCACACCGACTCGGCTCTGCACCATACTCGGAGCAGTAATCGTCACCATCTCCCCTCGACAGGCCAGCCATTCGAGCGCGCGGAGTGCCCTCGGTCTCATGACCGCATTGCTCTCGGTTTGCCGACTTTCTCAATCTCCAGCGCCTTTTCGCAAAGCGTATGATCCGCCGCGTGAGCGCAGCTCTACGCCTGCTTCGATGAGTAGCTCGTGAATAAACCCGAATGAGCGTCCCGTAGCCTCACTTATATCCCGAATACTCACGTTGGGGTTGCTTTTATAGACGACGCTAACGATCTCGCGGACGCGTTCACGGTCATTCCCGAGAAGCCTCTTCCCTCGCGGCACACGAGGGATGCCTTCCAACTTGGCAGTCATGGCTGAATTCCTAAAAGACGCTGTCTCATACTTAATGACGGTCGCCGAAGAAGCTCCGGCTACGATGGTGATGGATGAGCGGCTGAGTCGAGTCTCTAAGAGTCGAGGGCGAACTACCTGTGAGTAGCTGCGCGCACTAGTCCTGTCCGGATTTCACCCAGGACTCCGGACAGGCGCGAGCCTGGACACTTCATCCCGTGCCGGTCCAAGCAGGCCGAGCTCCCAGCCACGGCGAATAAGATGCACCGTGGTTCTGGCGTCCATCAGTGCCATTAGCTCACGCACATCCCTACGCACGATGTCCGCGGACACTCCGCCGTTCGCAGCGATCCATCCCGGATCCTGGCCTCCCGCCAAATCGCGGAGAACATCGAGCTGCCCCATACTCAGCACGAGGTTCACACCGTCGTTTGTGTGCTCGGGCGGGGGGATTTCTTCCAGCAGGTAGGCCCGATGTACGGCACCCGGCCGCTCGGGTGAGCAGAGCTTCGCTGAGGCGTACCGCAGGCAGTCGGTCACCCTAGCTGTACACACCCCCATTTCCGTGGCCGCTTCTGCCGGAGTCATACCGCCCGCTATGAGCTGGAGGGCTTCCCGCTCACGGGCAGAGAGCTTCAGACGGCGTGGCGGTTGGCTGACCACAATGACCCTTTCTCGTTTCGATGCGTATTGGTGCGATGGAACGGGGGATGGACCTGGACGGCTCAGGCGACGGTGCGTTCTGTCAGGCCGTCAAGGTCCACGACCGTGCAGCCGTGGAGCGCGACGACTTCGCGGCAGGCGAGTGTCCAACGAAGCCGCGGGTCGTCGTAGGCCACGAACGTGAACCGCTCGCCGTGCTCGCCGGGCACCGGCCTGAGGGTCGCGGGTGCGTACCCAACACCAGCCACACCCCAGGCCGCAGCCTCCTCCACCAACACCGCTACACACCCCCTCCGCGCCGAGGGAGGGCCCCATGCCTCGACCGCGCAGCCTTCGCATACAGGTGGCGCGGTGGTCCTCTCTCCATCTGTGATCGGCCTGCCGGTCCCTGCGTGCAGCAGGAAGAGACGCCGTCCATCGCGTCGGTCATCAGTGGGTCGGCCGCAGCACTGACACAGCATGAAATTCATCGCCTGCCGCTGACGCAAGGCGTGCACACGGTCGAGCAGTGGTGCACCAGCCCCAGGCTTGACCGGCACCCGGATCCACAGCGCGCCCCGCCTTCGCTCAGCAATGCCGTATTCGTCCGCGTAGCCGATCCCCATTCCGCCGCGGCCGAGTCGCGTCGTGATCGTGGCCGGTGGCGCGTTTTCTCCCGTCCAGGGAGCGATATACGGCACGCGCACGGTGCCCGCGAAGTACTGACGCGGTCGTGGACGCCGAAGGACAGCACTGGAGCAGTCCGGCAGCATCCCGCCAACAGAGGAAAGGTGCTGGTCCCGACGCATGTTCAATCCTTTCAGAATGTGCTTTGCGAGTAGAGCCCCTCTTCGGCGGCCTTGTGACTCCGCGGGGGAACGGGAAGTAGGTGCCGAAGAGGGAGTAGTGAGTTCGTGTCACGCCTGGTTTTGCCGCCGCCCCTCCCTTCCTGGCAGTTGGAGCAGGGGCGGCGGCCGGCCCCCACCAGACGTGGTGGTGGTCCAGTTGACGCGCTCAGCAAGGCGCGGTCAGGAAAACGGCATTGACGAACTTCTGCGCTCATCAGGCGGCACTTTCGATCTGGGCGGCGACCTTGGGCAGGTGCTCCAGGAGCCCGCTGGTTACCCACCCCAGCCGACGGAGCTGGCCGACTGCCTTCCAGTAACCACGGGGGCGCGCTTGGGAGCACAGGAGGTTGGCCCGCTCGATCAACTCCACAACCTGCTGGTGTCGCTGGTCCGTCGCCAGCGCGATGTTTGCGAGTTGCCGCACGGTGACACGTAGGCGCCTGTCAAGCTCATCGAGCTCATGCTCTGCAGGCGCCTGGTTGTCCAAGACGTTGGCCAAATCCTCAAGAACCTGGCGCCCATCAAGCGGGTCCCAATCCCGCAATCCGTGCAGGACACGCAACAGAGTGGAGGCTTTGGGCTCGGGCCCCGATAGCCTCCCAACCCCGCACACTACGATCACCTTGCTGCTCACCAGCGCCCCCTCTCGGCGGCGGTGGAAAAGGTGCACCAAGTAGTTGCGCCTCCGTCGCTGGTTCCCCACGCGCCGCCATGTGCGATCGTCATCCACTCGACGAGCTGGAGTCCACGGCCACTCTCAGCGTCGCCATCGACAAGCCGGATGACGGGCAGCCATGGCGTCTCGTCGTGGACAGAGATACGCAATAGGTCGTCATCCTGGAGGCTGATCAAGAGGGTGATCTCCGTCCCGTGGCTGTGCAGGATCGCGTTCGTGACCAGCTCGGAGGCAGCCAGGACCACGTCATCCGACATGTCAGCCAGCCCCCAGTGCTCCAGGCAGGCTTTGGCTAGGTACCGCATCTGCTTGACGCGGCGGGCGTCAGCCTCAGGTAGCTGGTCGCGTGCGCCACGCTTGGCGATTTCGAAGCGGACCCTCATCGCATCGCCGTTGTCCAACATCTCCGGGGTGTTGAGCGAGGAGCAGTCCTGCCTCTCCCGCTTGGTGAAGGCGTTGACGGCTGTGGGCCTCATCAAGCCAGCTCCTCGTGAGTCGGACGGATATGCCGCCGAACGCCGGAGGGGGCCGCAGTTCATCACTCGACGCGGCCTTCCCGGCGTCCACGCACCCAGGTAACCGCTACGAATGCCCGTTTGTTGATGCCAAGTTGCACAGATACTGCTCGGCAGAGCAGTGCCATTTTGACTATCTCTTTACCCGGGGTGCAGGCGCGCGCCCTAACGTAGGGTTATGCCGGAGACACGGAACGAACAGCTCGCGGCGTGGATGCATGCGCACAAGTTGAGCGCGGAGGAGCTTGCCGACCTCGTCAATGACGCCATCGGCACGCTGACGGGGACATACGGCACTGTCAGCAAACGACACGTCTTCAAGCTGCTGAACGGCCAAGTTCGATGGCCACACAGCAAGCTGCGAATGGCGCTCCAGACGATCACAGGTCACACCGCGCCGGAGTTAGGGTTCACCCCGAGGGGCAAGAACCCCCAAAGCCCTGCTCCGGAAGAGGACCCCGTGTATCGCCGCGCCTTCCTTGCCGCCGCCACTGCAGCAGGCGTCTCGTTGCCCAAATCGCCCGCTGGTGAACCGCGCCGTCATCGCCTCAGCTCCAACGACGTGGAGAAGTTGAAGGCGGAACTCGCAGCTTGGACCAGTGCAGAGAACCAATACGGCGGCACCCCGGGACTAGAGCAGCGCGCCGCTGACCTCACCGACGAGGTCATCTCCCTCCAGCAGGAGCACTCCGCGTCGACGCGCATTCGCTCCGAGCTGTATATCCTCGGCGCAGCCTTCTCCAACAGCGCCATGTGGGCCGCCATCGACGGACGCCGTCTGGACTCCGCCCAGATTCATCTGGACCGGACCATACGCCTCGCTGGTCTGTCCGGCGACCAGGGCACCCAGTTCCGGGTATGGAACCATGGCTCGATCCTTTTCCAGCACCTCAAGCGCCCCACCGATGCCTTGGCAGCGGCCCAAAGGGCCCAGGCATCTGCCATCACACGGCGCGACCCGCTGTTTGCCTCGCTAGCCCTGGCCCGTCTCGCGGTGAACCACGCCGAGCTCGGGGACGCCAGGAACACCATGCGCTACCTGGACTTGGCGCAGAAGGCACTTGACCGCGCCGACCCGCACAGGCACCGTCCCACCTGGATCGAGTTCTATGACCAAGCTGAACTCGATCATCTCGCGATGCTTGCGCATGTCCACCTACGACATTGGCCTGACGCTGAAAAACATGCTCACCGCAGCCTCGCGTACTTGCGGCCGGACCTGAAACGCAATAGTGCCCTGGTGCGCGCGCACCTTGCTGTCGCGCAACTCGGCCAGAACGAGCCCGAACAGGCTGTAGCCACAGTGCAGGACATCTCCGACGAACTGGTGAGGCACGCCCGCGTCCGCAAGCTCCTGGACCGATTCTCCCAGCAGGTCACCACCCTCGATCCCCATAACTCCGAGGCCCGCGACTGGCAGGCCCACTACCGAACGGTGGTCGCATGACTGAAGCTGCTGCCCTGACGCTCGTCCGTACCAGCGAGGTCGAGACATACCGGCAACTGTTTCTTGACATCCACGTGGAGGTTCGTACCGAGGTCGGGCTCATGGAAGATCCCTTCAACGCTGTGGACCTGTTTGATGAGCGTCTGACCAGATACGCCTCCCGAGATGGATGGGAGGCCGTTATCGGCTACAACGGAGAGGAGCCAGTCGGCTACGTCTTCGGCGTGCCGCTCGGCCCTGATTCACTGTGGTGGTCCAGCATGCGGCAGCCCGCGCCAGAGGACTTCACGCAGGAGACCGGCAGCCGCACATTCGCCGTCAACGAGATCCTCGTCCGCAAGATGTGGCGGGGCACAGCGGGGGCAGGCACTTCCCGCGTGCTACACGAGACGCTTCTCGCCGAGCGCATGGAGAAGCGCGCGACGCTCTTGGTCGATCCCACTCGCTCCGACGGACGGCTGAAGGCGGTATACGAGTCCTGGGGATATCAGGACATCGGCGAGCAACAGCCTTTCTCCAACTCCCCCGTGTTCGCGACCATGGTCCGCGATCCGCTCAGTGTCCCGACCGAGACATGACCCATTCGTCAGACCTGCCTGAGCTGCCGCAGCCAGCCATTACCTGTAGCGGCGCGACGGCACCATGGCTGACGTCACCAGGGTGTTCTTCTCCTCACCCTCTTCCCGAGGGTCATCAGGAGCCGAAGCCTGACGTACGCCGTCGATCTGCCGCTCGATGCCGCGCAAGTTCTCTTGCAGATCCATGGTCACGACACCATCAACGGTGACCTTCAGCGGGTCGCCAAGCAGCTTCGCTCGCCGCTCCCCCAGCACCTCCAGTGCCACCGCACGAGCCGACCGCAGCCGGAAGAACCGGCGCTCCAGGTCGGCCGGGTCCGTGTCCGGTCCGAGCTGTGCCAGCAGCCACGACCGCTGGAACTCATCCACCAGCCTGCCCTTTCTCATCTGTACGGGAACGGCCCGCCACCGAGGCGTTCCCGGCGGCGGGCCGTAGGTCACGGAGACGCCGAAGCGGATCGCGAGCGGCGTGGCGACGACTTCTTCGAACTGCCTCCGCCTACGTCCTCCGGCTCCGGGTCGACCGTCTTCTCTGTGGTCGGGTCCGGCTCGCCGACCGCGATCGGCAGCGACCCGTGCCCCTCGGGCGGAACTTCCCACGCATCGGGGTGGGTCACCAGGGCGGCGAGGCGCGGTTCGGGCTCCTCGCCGGGCAGGAGGATCAGCTCCTCGCGCGTGGCCGGGTCCTGCACGTACACGGCGGCTTTCAGTCGAGGCACCGGCATCACAGGACCTTCGCCACGATGTGCGCGTCCGGGGTGTGCATGACCGGCATGCCGACCGCCGCGCCCGGTGTGCATCTGCACGGGGTCGTCCTGGAGCCCGCGAGTGATGATGATGCCCGGCGTGTCCTCGCGGAAGATCTCCGGGTTCGTGCCACGCGAGAGCACCAGCGCCTCGGCCGTCACACCGATCGGGTCTGCGCCCACTTCTCCCGGTCCGGTGGGATCAGGCACCACAGATCTTCCGGCAGCACCTTGCGTGGCTTGCCGTCCACCCGCACCTGCGCCTTGTAGAAGGTGATCGGCGGCAGCGAGTGTTGCCGCGCACCACGTTGATCTGCTGCGGAGTGAGCCTCGCCGTCAGTGTCGTCGACGGGTTCACGCCGGCGTAGTACGCCGCCCGGTAGGCGTTGTTCGCCGCCAGATAGGAGAAACGCCTACCGGCTGGTGACCACCAGTTCCGGTTCTGGCGCGCCGACGTCGTCCAGGTGCTGGTTCCACCGCAGCTCGTCCGCGATCGGGTCCGATTCCGGGTCCCAATACGGCCGTTGCGCGATCGGCATGTTCGGCGCGGGGACGTTCCAGTCGACCTCCAACGTTAGCCCGTTCTCCTGCACCAGCGAGAACTTCCCGACGGCCAGCACGTCACCGGCTGCCGTCTCCAGCGTGACTGGCTCGCCTCCACGTGCCGCTCGACGCCGTCGTCCCGCAGCTCGATCAGCCGGTCCTGGTCCGAGCCGAGCGAGGCTTCCAGGAGGGTCTGTTTCTGATCGGAGATCGCCCGAGACGGCGTCCCGCTGCCGGGGAACACTCAACTAGCCAGAGCGGAGTACCGGCTGCTGCAGGATGATCGCCGCATGATTGTTCCGCCAGTCAGAGAGGTTGTTCGATCAGAAGAGTTCATGTGAACCCAATTCTTTAGCACATCAACGACGGATGACGGACAGAAGTGTGACGCACTGCGCGCGCTGTAATGTGACAGCAATGCGTGAGCCAAAACGCATCCGCGAGTGCCGCTGGTTATGGGGACCGGCGGTGCTCGTGCGTTCCGAGCGGTATGCGGCGAGCAGTCAGCGAGGGGACATTCTTCATATGTCAGGCATCCGGCTTCGGAAGCATCAGGTGGAGACGAAATCCCGGATTCGACAGTGGGTCGGGTTCCCTGCAAGATCATCTGTCCCGGGGTGCGGTGCTCGTGCCACCGTGGTGTCGGCCACCGGGTCCGGGAAGACCTACACGGCCGCGGTCGCCGCGCTGGAGTACTTCCCCGGCGGCCGGATCCTGGTGATGGCGGACACCATCGACCTGCTCGTGCAGTCCGCCCAGGCATGGCGCCGGGTCGGCCACCGCGGGCCCATGGTCGCGGTGTGTTCGCTGGAGAAAGACGAGGTCCTGGAGCGTCTGGAGGTTCGGGCGACCACGAATCCGATCCGGCTGGCGATGTGGGCTGGGACGGGGCCGGTGGTGGTGTTCGCCACCTACGCCTCTCTCGTGGACCGGGAGGACCCGGAAGACCCCACGGGCCAGAAACGCGTCCGCGGGCCACTGGAAGCCGCTCTGGCGGGCGGAGAACGGCTGTACAGGCAGCGGATGGCGCCGTTCGACCTGGCGGTGGTGGACGAAGCGCACATGACCGCCGGGGACGCCGCCCGCCCCTGGGCGGCGATCCACGACAACGCACGCATCCCTGCTGACTTCCGCCTCTACATGACCGCCACCCCGCGCATCCTCGCCTCCCCCCGGCCGCAGAAGGGCAAGGACGGCCAGGAGCTGGAGATCGTGTCGATGATCTCTGACCCGGACGGCACGTACGGCGAATGGATTTTCGAGCTCGGGCTGGCGGAAGCGGTCGAGCGGAACATCCTCGCCGGCTTCGAGATCGATGTCCTGGAGATCCGCGACCCCGAGCCGGTTCTGGGACTGTCGGAGGAGGCGCTGCGCGGGCGCCGGCTGGCGCTGCTGCAGGCCGCGCTCCTGGAGCACGCGGCGAGGTGGAACCTGAAGACCGTGATGACGTTCCACCAGCGGGTGGAGGAGACGGCCGCGTTCGCGGAGAAACTGCGGGAGACGGCGGCCGAGCTGTACGCCACCGAGACATCCGCCCAGGCCCTGTCCGAGGCCGAGAGGCTGCCGGAGTCGTCGATCGACGCGGAGTTCTATGAGCTGGAGGCAGGCCGTCACGTACCCCCGGACCGGGTATGGTCGGCGTGGCTGTGCGGCGACCACTTGGTGGCCGAGCGGCGCGAGGCCATCCGCCAGTTCGCAAACGGCATCGACACCGACGGCAAGCGCGTCCACCGTGCTTTCCTTGCCAGCGTTCGCGTGCTCGGTCAAGGGGTCGATATCGTCGGCACACGGGGTGTGGAGGCCGTCTGCTTCGCCGACACCCGTGGCTCCCAAGTCGAGATCGTCCAGAACATCGGCCGCGCGCTCCGGCCGAACCCGGATGGCTCCACCAAGGTCGCGCGGATCATCGTGCCGGTCTTCCTCGAGCCCGGCGAGGACCCCGGTGACATGGTCTCCAGTGCCTCCTTCCGCCCCCTGGTCGCGGTGCTCCAGGGCCTGCGCTCGCACTCGGAGCAGTTGGTCGAACAGCTCGCCTCCCGTGCCCTCACCCGCAGCCGCCAGGAGTGGCGCGTGCACATCCAGCGCGACGCACAGGGCCGGGTCGTCGGGGCCGGCAGCCAGGGTGGCGGTGAAGGCCGGGAGGATGAGGAGGGCAGCGAGGGTGCTGCCGAGTCCGCGCTGCTGCACTTCTCCAGCCCGCGCGACGCGGCGACCATCGCCGCGTTCCTGCGCACCCGGGTCTTCCGCCCGCAGTCGCTGGTGTGGCTGGAGGGCTACCAGGCCCTGCTCCGCTGGCGGGCCGAGAACGGGATCACCGGCCTGTATGCCGTCCCCTACGACACGGAGGTCGAGGTCGGCGTCACGAAGGACTTTCCGCTGGGGAGGTGGGTGCACCAGCAGCGGAAGGCGCTGCGGGCCGGGGAACTGGAGATACGGCGCAAGACGCTGCTGGACGCGCCGGAGGCCGGGATGGTCTGGGAGCCGGGCGAAGAAGCCTGGGAGACCAAGCTCGCCGCCCTGCGGTCCTACCGCCGTGCGCACGGGCATCTGGCCCCGAGGCAGGACGCTCTGTGGGGCGAAGGGGCGAGCGTGGGAACAGGGGCTGGCTTGATCCCCGTCGGGCAGCACATAGCCAACCTCCGCAGGAAGCGCGGCCTCGGCAAGGATCGCGGGCGTGCCGCGGTCCGCGCCGCACAGCTCACCGCGATCGACCCCGACTGGAACTGCCCCTGGCCGCTGGACTGGCAACGCCACTACCGCGTCCTCGCCGACCTCGCCGCCGACGAACCCCGCGGTTTCCTGCCCGAAATCCAGCCCGGCGTGCTCTTCGAAGGCGACGACCTCGGGCGGTGGCTCCAGCGGCAGGCACGTTTCTGGGCACAGCTGTCGGAAGAGCAGCAGCGGCGGCTGTCCGCGCTGGGCGTGACGCCAGCGGAACGCCCTGGCCCCGAGGCCACGAGCGGTGGGAAGGCAGCGGGGAAGCTGTCAGCGGCTTTCCAGCGAGGTGTAGCGGCCCTCGCGCAGTACATCGCCCGCGAAGGACATCACCGCGTCCCCCGGGGCCACGTAGAAGAGGTCACGGTCGACGGCCACGACACCGCAGTGAAGGTCCGGCTAGGGGTGTTTATGAGCAACACACAATCCAGGCGGGCCAAGCTCACCGAGCCGCAACGCGCCGCTCTGACCGAACTGGGCGTGGTATGGGCCTAGCAGCAGCGGCTCCTGGATTGGCCGTGTCGGTAGCAGCGAACGCTTGGGGGCGCCTTCAGCGGTTCGTGTTCTCCTCTCGGATCATTCGCCGGAGGCTGATGCGTGCTGCCGCCAGGTCTGTTTCCAGGGTTCCCACGAGGGCGTGGAGTTGGTGGTTCTCGTCAGCGGCCTGCTGGAGGCTGTCTTCGAGTCGTTGATTGGTCCGGGTAGTTCGTCGATGCGCTCGGTCGGGTGCCCTGTGTCAAGGGCGTCGAGTTGTTGTCCGAGCTGATGCTGGATGGCCTGCCGCATCCGGTCTCTGTCTTCCCTCAGGGTCCGGATCTCCTGCCTGGCGAGCTTGAGTTCTATGCGCAGGATGGCGGTGGTGCTGCGGGTGCCGGCGGGTGAGGGGTGGTGGGCTGCTGGCGTTGTTGTGCGGCTTCAACGTGCTCGCGGATGCCTTCGGTGTAGGCAAGCCGTGTGGAGACGCCAGCGGTACGAGCGATGAGGGTTGACGCGAGCGGCCAGGGCCTTGCGGCCGGCGCTGGTGAAGACGATGGCAACGGCGGGGTGCCGGGGCGGTCTGCGTCGCAGAACAGCCAGGATCCGCCAGTGGTAGTGCGGGGCGCTCCGCAGTTGGGCCGCCGCCGACAGCGCCCAATGGGGCTCGCAGATGATCACGCGCCAATCGTCCGGCAGCGACTCTGCCGAATATCTCGACGGGTACGTCATCGGACGGGGATGCTGCGCTCATGACCCCAGCCCCTACGGTGTACGCGGATGAGTCCAACAGCACCGGTGAGAACCTTCTCGACGATACTCAACCGGTGTTCTGCGTAGCGGCGGTGCACGTCAGCGACGCCCGCGCTAAGCAGATCGTCGACAGCGTCCGTACGCGGCTACCCGCCGGCCAGGGAGAACCGAAGTACACCTCGTTGTCCAAGGCGGACGCAGGCCGCGAAGCACTGGTCACGGCGTTCTCCGCGCTCGCAGACGAGCACGTCCGCACCTACGTGGCGCACAAGCGGTTCATGGCGACCACCAAAGTCGTTGACGCACTGGTGGTGGAGCGGTTCTGGCGTTCGAGCGGATACAACATGTACGCTGACGGATCGGCCGTGGCGCTGGCCAATCTGTTCCACATGGCCGGTCCGGTCGTCGGCGACGCGTCCGCCTACGAGCATCTCTTGCAGACCTTCGTCGACGCCATCCGGCGGCGAAGTCGCGCCAGCGTAGACGACCTGTTCGCGGCCATCACCGCCTACCTCATGACCGTGAAGCCCGACTTCCTCGACACATTTGCCCCTCTGGAGTTCACCCGCGCAGAGGCCGAAGACATCGTCGCCTCGATCGCCAACGGCGAAGTCGAGGACGTGCTGGATCCGGCGATACCGTGCCTGGTCAGCCTCTGCCAGGATATGGGACAACGCATCGGCGTCTTCCATCTCGTGCACGACGACTCCAAGACGATCGCCCGCCACGCCTCGCGTGTGGAGAACCTGCATGAGGTACCTGACTTGGCGCGTCCCGGACAGATGATGGCCTCCTCTTCGGTTACGGCCATCACGTTTTCCGGCAGCACTACGGCGCCCCAGCTCCAGATCGCGGACTGGATAGCCGGGGCGGCACGCCAGTGGGCAAGCAGCTTGGTCACCGAACGGCCAGATCCGTATGCCAAGCGGCTGGAGCCCATCGTCGCGCCGTGGGTTGCCGGGGGTATCTGGCCCGATCGCGAGTCCATCGCCACACCACGGCTTCCGGCGTAACCCACCCTGTCGGCACAGTCGGCTGATGTCATCGGCCCGGATCTCACCGCGCGCAGCATCAGCGCCCTCAGCGGAGAAGGGCAGGCCAATCCGCGCAACCGCCGCAGAAACGTGGCCCTGATCTCGTGGCGTCTTCCGCAGCCCTGCCGCTTCTACGGCCGGATCGGACCCGAATGATCAGGCTGGCGCTGCGTACCGCGGGGTGCGGCGTACGACCTTGGTGGTTCCCACGGGGCTGATGTACAGGCTGGTCAGATCGCCGTACTCGCCGAGTTCGGTGGCTTCGTCGGTCTTGTACGCCAGGGCGTCGTTGATGCCGAGGGTGCGCAGGGCGACCAGCACGCGGTGGACGTCGGCTTCGTCGGTCCAGTCGGCGGTGTAGATGATCACCGGTCGGCGGGTGGGGTCGCCGTCAAAGGGGCTGCCGAGGGTGGCGACTTTGGCTCCGGGGCCGAGTTTCCCGTTTTCGACGGCTTGTTTGACGAGGCGCCAGCCTGCGTCCAGGGCGCGGACGGGTAGGAACCAGAGCCATTTCCCGTGCGGGGTAGCGGGCGTCTCGCGGAGAGGGAAGACGGTGCCGGGGGCGGCGGCCCATAGCCAGGGGGTGCTGGTAGCCGTCGAGGGGGCGGGCGGGTGGCCGTGGGGCCCCATTCGGGTGGCACGTTTATGCATATACGCACCCTATGCGGCCGAAACCCTCTGCGGTGGGTGATCTTGTGTGCGTGGCGCTCAAGGAATGCGACGACCTGCAGCTTCGGCGGGAACAGGCCCTAACCGCGTGCTGCATCGCAGCTGCGGCAGAGGCCGACCCGCAGCTGCAGCCCGCGCGGCGGGCGGCGATGCTGATGGACTGCCTGGCCGTGCTGCGCGCCGCGCACCCTGCCACCGACGCCGCGCAGTGGGGAATGGGCGAGTTCCGTCGTGCGCTGCGCGGTCCGCTCGACCCACTTCTGCCCACCACAAGTGCACTGGCCGACGGCCTCGGGGCGGTGCGCCTGTTCGAGGAGGACGGCCTGGTCCGCGATGCGCTGCAGGACCTGTGCCGGGAGCATCTGGTGCCGCAGGCGGCGCTGGAGCGGCACTGGCCTTGGGCGCGGGTGAGGGCCGAGCAGGAAGAACGGCGCCTGTACGAGGTCTTGCGGCGCCTGGAGCCGCAGGAGTACCGGCGCGCGCGGGCCCTGCTGGCGGAGAGCCCCGCCGGGCCGGTGCGAGCGCTGCGCCGGGCCTGGGACCAGTTGTGGATGCGGTTCGACTTCTTCGAGCCGGTCAGCGACTGGCCGTGGTGCCATCTGGACGGCTGGTGGTACCCGTGCCCGAAGTGCCGGTGGCCGATGCGGGTCGTTCGCCGCGGCGGCGACGTCGAGGTGCGGTGCGAGGCCCACCGGACGCGCGGGGTGCACTACCGCCTGGGCCTGGAGCCGGCCACAGCGGGCGCGGCGCCGCTCCTGATCGGCACGGGCAAGGAAGCCGGCGCGGTGGTCGGCCTTCCGGCCAGCACGGAGCATCTGGCGCTCAGCCGCCCGGTGTGGCGCTACGGGGTACTGCCGACCCTGCTCGAAATCGAGCTCCGCGACAAGCTGCAGAAACTGGATAACGTGCAGGTGCAGATGTGGCCGGGCGAGCTGCGCCCCGACGAGTACGACCTGCGGATCACAGTCGCGCCGCCGGGCCAGCGCGCGAGGAACCTGCGCGTGGACGCCAAAGCGTGGGAGTCGGTCGAGGCTCTGGCTTGCGCGCTGCTCGAACGCGAGCCGAAGCCATACGCGCTGACCATCGTGCTGCCCGACCACCAGGACCATGAGCGGCACTACCTCCAGGAGCGGCTGAACGGGCGACGGATCAAGGTGACCACGGTCAGCCGCCTAATTGCGCGCATCAAGCAGGCATGTGGGGGTGGGCGGTGAGGCCGGAGGAGTGGCAGATGCGGATGCTGGCGGTGGCGTTCCCGCTGGCGCTGGCCGACGAGTATTTCGGGTTCCGCAACGCGCAGGGGCAGCGGGTCGTCCCGCTGGACCAGGCGCACGTCTTCGCCGCTGCCCGCACCGATGTGTGGGAGCGCTGGCCTCAGGTGCCGCGCCGGGTGCGGGAGCTGATCGGCGGCTACTGGCATGTGCGGCCCGGGGATGTCGCCGGCCGCAGCGCGTTCTACGGGCTGGCGCGCTCCTACGCGTCCTCGCCGGAGGGCTTGTACCGGCTGCCGGAGGATGTCGAGCCGCGCGAGGCGACCTATCTGGTCGTGGCGCACGCGCAGGAGCCGCTGGTGCTGGCGAAGGGGCTGCTGGGCGAGGCCGAGGAGCTGTACTACGGCAACCGTGGACCGCAGCCGGTGGCCACCGCAGGGAAGTGGGCCTTCGGTAGCCGCGACCTTTCGGTCGTGACCGTCCCGGACGGGGAAGGGGAGGCCGGTGTCGCCCCGCTGCGGCTGCGCACCGCCCCCTGGCGCCGTGAGGTGACGCTCTCTCGCCGCCAGGTCTTGCGGCTGACGCGGCGGCAGGCGGCTGCGAACGACTGCAACGGCTGGAAGCCCGGCCTGATGGCCCGCTTCTTCGACCGGCTGCTGGATACCGATGACCGCAGGGTCGCGAAGCTGCGGCTACCCGCGGGCAAGGTCACCGTCCTCAACGCACCCACAGGTGTCGGAAAGAGCGTCCTGCTGAATGCGGCCGCTCCGCTGCTGGTCCGCCGGGGCAAGGGTCCGGTCGCGGTGGTCGTCGGCCAGATCCACGAGAGCCTGAGCAACACCGAGCGCATGCGCGAGGCCGACGACGAACTCGCCCAGCACACGCGGGTCAAGCGCCTGAGCCAGGACGACGACCTCGTGCGGCAGACCGCCGCCGACCTTGCCGCCGCCAACCCCACCCTGAAGATCGTGCCCCTTGTCTCCGGCTACCGCCTGGCGGAGCAGGCCGAGCGTGCCCTGGCCCAGGGCCGCGAGCACCGCTTCGAGGAACTGGCCTACGGGTGCGAGGTGTCCGCATGGCTGATCGACGGCCCCCCGGTGCGGCGCAGCGCCGAGCCGTGCTTGTCGCTGCAGCCGGCCGGCGTCGCGCCCGTCCAGGAGGAGCCGGGCCCCGGCCACGCCTGCCCCCGGCTGGGCATCTGCGGCAAGTACGCCCTGATCCGCGCGGCCATGGACGCGGACATCGTCGTCACCAACCACCACAACCTGCTGCGCGGCTCCCTGCCGGTGCCGGTGGAGACCGACAAAGGCGTGCTGCGCCGCATCAGCGTCCTGGAATTCGTGCTGCGCCTGTGCACGGTGCTGCTGATCGACGAGGTCGACCACCTGCAGAGCAGCTGGTGCGACCTGGGCTCGGACATCTTCACCCTGTCCGGCCGGGCCTGGGGCGGAACCTCCCTGCTCACAGAGGTCGACCGCCAGCGCGAGGCCCTGGACGCCGCCAGCGACCGGCGCCTGGTCAACGCCCTGTTCAAGGCCCGCGGTCTGGGCGATCAGTTCCTGAACTACGTCCTGGACGACGAGCTGTGGCTGGAGACCGTCGGCCAGGACGACGACCGTCCCAGCTCCGACTGGCACGTGCCCGGGCTGTGGGACCGATGGCTGCTCGACAAGCTCCTGCACGTGGATGTCACCAAACCGGTCGGCCCGGACGTCCACAAGGAATTCCGCGCGATCTTCCCCGACCGCGACAAGAAGGCCTCGCCGCCGCCGCGCTACGCCCAACTGGCCGAGCTGCTCGCGAAAGCCGTCAGCCGCGACGCCAGCCACGACGCCCTGCCCCGGGTGAAGACGCAGATCGACAAGGAACTGGGACGACTGAGGATCCCCTCGGGCCAGCGCCGCGAGATCACCAACGCCCTGCTGGTGCGCTCCTGGCTCGGCTGCCTGCACAAGTCCCTGGTTCATCTCAAGGCCGTCCTGGCCGGTCTGGGAGCCGGGGAGCAGATGACGGCCGGCCGGGAACTGGCCCGCGCCCTGGGCACCTTCAGCCACAACCCCGCCCTCCCGTACGGGCCGCTGGGCTACCAGTTGTTCGGATTCAAGGTCGAGAAGAATCAGCGCGGCGGTGGCCGGCTGTCCGTGCAGACCCTGGGCGGCGACCCGCACACCAGCACAGTCCAGCTCGGCGGGACCATCGCTCTGGCCACCGCAGGGGTGGAGCGCAGCGTCCTGGCCCTATCCGCGACCGCGTTCTTCCCACGCGCCGCCAAAGAGCACCTGCACACCCAGCCCGCCTACGTGATGACCGACGCGGCCCCCGGCGCGGTCACCGCCCGGCCAGGCAACGTCTCGGCCACCACTGACATCTGGAACCCCATCGCCGTCGGCGGGCAGGAGGAGTCCAGCAAACCCGCCCGGCTCCTGGAACTGGGCGCCCAGCTGTGGCGAGACCGCCTGTCCGAACACTTGCGGGACCTGGAGATCCACGAACACGACCGGGCCCGCGCGATGGTGGTCACCAACGCCTACAGCCAGTCCATGCTTCTCGCCGCCGGCATCGCCTCCGCGATCCCTGACCCGTCGTGGATCGCCGTGGTCATCCCCAAGACCGGGCCGCCGGGGGGCGTGGCCCCGCCTATCAGCGTGGTCATGATCACCGTCGACCAGCTCGAAGACCTGCCCTACACCCACCCCCACGTCAAGGTCGTGTGCGCGCCGCTGCGCCTGGTCGCCCGCGCCCTGAACATCCTCGTTCCCGGCACCGACCGCTCCGCTCTGTCCTCGGTGTGGGTCGCCACCCGCCCGGCCGCCGACCTGCACACCCCCGAGGCGATGTATGCGAGCATCGGCGCGGCCGGCACCGCCGCGG
The DNA here is from genome assembly GCF_047337785.1 of Streptomyces lacaronensis. Classification (NCBI taxonomy): domain Bacteria; kingdom Bacillati; phylum Actinomycetota; class Actinomycetes; order Kitasatosporales; family Streptomycetaceae; genus Streptomyces; species Streptomyces lacaronensis. The sequence continues at coordinate 12,196,241 of NZ_JBLHDK010000003.1, read as the reverse complement.
CCTGCCCCGGCCCCGACCCCGCCCGCATGCTCGCCGTGCAGAGCCGCGCCGCTCACGACCGCTTGAACTGGCTCCTGCGCTCCAGCCCGATGTTCTCCCGCCTCCCGCGGTTCCTGAAGACCGAGATCCTCGCCGGGATCCTGGTCGTCATGATCCAGCTCGCCGGGCGTGCCCGCCGCGGCGGCACGCCCGTGCAGCTGTTCCTGGTCGACAACGCCTTCTTCGCCACACGCCTCGGCACGGACTACCCCTCCCTGCTGCGCGCCTACTACAACGAGCTGACCGAGCAGGAGCAGTACGCGCTGCGCCGCGCCTACGGCTCGACCCTCACCGCGTGGCTCGACCTGGCCCACTCCTCCGAGCAGCCCCACCTGGTCCGAGTCCCCCTCCCCCGCACCACCCCGGCCGAAAGCGAAAGCCCACGATGAGCACCCAGACCCGGCTGTCCTTGCTGGCCTGCCACACCGACGAGAAACTCCTCGGCACGACGTTCCTCTACCCCCTGCCCGACAAGATCGGCGACGTGTGGCCGGCCCTGCGGCGGGAGTACCACGGCGTCACCGGGTCGAAGGCCAACCTTCCCTACTCGGGCCTGCTGACGGTGCTGCGCGCCACCGGATACACCTGCGCGTCGCTGTACCCCACGAGCAAGACCGACCCGCCGAAGTTCCTGGCCACCAGCCGCCCACTGGACCGCGACGACCTGCACGCCGCGATCGTCTTGTGGGAGCAGGCGCTGCTGCAGACCGATGCCGACCGGTTCTCCTTCGCCTACCAGAGCCAGATCGCCGACCTCATCGCCGGCACCACCCCCGAGAAGACCCCGCTGTGGGAACAGTTCACCGGCAACGGGGCCTGCATCGACGCCCCCGGCTGGGCCTGGAGGGCCGCTTCCTGGGCGGTCGCAAGCCGGTTGGCTACCCGCTCCTGGGAGATCGACGGCCAAACCGTCCGCTTCCGCGCCGATCTGGCCGGATGCCTGCAGGTGTGGGATCCCGAGCTGCTGTGGAAGAACAGCTGGGGCGCCGCCTACGGCGACGGCGACGGTGAGAGCGCCGGGGAAGAGGATGCGGCGTGGAAGACCCGGATCCACCACGCCACCCTGCGCCTGGAGGTGGCTGTGAATTCCCACCCCGGCCTGCGCTCTCCGGTCGCCACCGTCCAGCCCCGCGTCTCACGCCTGAGCAACACCCTCAAAAGCGCCCGCACCGCCTGGTTCGCCCCCCGCGACCCCAACGGCCCCCTGATCAAACTGGAACTGGGCGGCAGGGGCGAGCACACACACCTGGACCACACCACCCGCCTGGCCCTGGACGCCTGGACCCGCCTGCACGGCGAGAACGTCTTCCCCCGCACAGCCGACGAGACCGAATTCCTCAGCCCCAGCGCCTGCGACCTCACCGGCACGCCAGGCGCCCTGCGCGCCCTCATCCCCTTCGCCAGCACCTTCTCCATCGGCAAGGGCGACGGCATGCACGCCCGCCGTGAACTCGCCCGCTGGGCCAGGAACACCCTCGGACAACCCCTGGTTCACGCCCACCAGATCGCAGGGCGGCCGTTCAGCAGCCGCCGCACCACCACCGACGGCCGCGACAGCCTCCTGCTCGACGACCCCCGCCTGGGACAAATCATCGCCGCCGCCGGCCGTCAGCGCCTGCGCTTCCTCGTCCTGTACCGCCACCAAAGCGAGCCCACCCGCATGCAGCGACTGCTCGCCTATCACTTCAACCGCCCGGACCTCGCCGCCGCCGGCATGCCGGAGAACACGACCGTGGCGTTGAACGACCACGTCGAGGCCTACCTGCAGCTTGCGGACGACCTGCTGCTCCACGGTGACCACCACGGGCAGCGTCCCGCCCTGGCCCGCCAGCTCCACGGACTGGACGCCTCCGAAGGCATCCGGCTGCTGGCCCTGTGCGAAACCGAGTACGACGCGAAAGCCTGGACCCGCCAGCGCCGCGCCTCCCGCAAGCCCGACGCCACCGTCGCCAATCCCTACGACCTGGACGCAAAGCCCCACGCGGTCCGCGAACTCGCCCGCCTGGGCGTCCTCACCCAGTTCCTCACCCCACACAAGCCCGGACGCCGCAACCCCCGCAAGAAGGCCCGCGACATCACTACCGCCCTCGACCAGTTGGGCAGCGAGCTTGCCGGCGACCACCGCGGCCACATGGCCGTCGCCGACCTCCACCGCACCGCTGGCCTGGTCCACCCCCGTCTCACCGACGCCCTGGCCTACGGCCCGAACGGCCTCAAGGAACCTCTCGTCCACGTCGGCCTGCACCTGCGCGAGCAGCGCGGCCAGCGCCGCGGACCCGCTACCGAACCGCCCCGCCTGATGTGGACACTCGTCGCGCTCGTGCCCCGGGACGGAGGTCTGTGGCAGACCCTGGCATACCTGCGTGACGAGGACTCTCCCGGCGGCACCTGGCTCGACTACGCCACCGCCAACACCCTGCACCGCGCTCGCCGCCTGCCCGACGGCCGCCGCCGCGACGCTCAGCTTCCCCGCTCCATCGACCGCGCCCTGTTCGACCTCGGCGACCACGCCGGCACCGCCACCGGCTACATCGTCTACGTTTCTGGCGACCAGGCCCGCAGCATCTGGCCGCTCCTGGCCAACCGTCACCTGGGCCGCATTCCCGAAGGCGACGGCACGCTGGACGAGCGCCCCGCGCTTCCCGGCTTCACCCTCCCCGCCGGCCAACGCCCACGGGCCGTCCTGCGCGTCACCGCCGGCAGCGAACACGTCGCCTCGCCCGCGCTCGTCGAACGCCTCGACCACACCGACGAGTCAACGGCCGAGATCCAGGAGCGCAAGCTCGCCACCGGCGTGTTCCTGATGGAGGGCACCACCAGCACCTTCATCCTGTGCAACCTGCCCCAGCAGTACACCGGGGGCTCCCGCTACGCGCGAGCCGGCGAGAAGTACACACGCTGGGCCAGCACGTCGGCCGAGGAACAGGCCGAGACCTGGTACAGCCACACCGCAACAGAAATCAGCGTGCTCCACCTGCCTGACGGTCATGCACCACTCACCTACGGCCTGGCCGCGGCCCGCCTGTGCGACCACGCCCTGCACTTCAACTACCGCACCCGGTACCCCGCCCCCATCCACCTCGGCATCCAGATGGACAAGGACCACTGGGAATACCGGCGCACCGTCGACGCGGACTCCGAAGCCGAAGACTGACCCCTCATGGGCACGGTGTTACGCAGAGCAGGGCGGGAGCTTTCCTCGCTCGGTGCGGTCCTGCCAGGTGTCGAGCACGAACTCCGTCACGGTCACCGTGCTGTTCAACGCCAGCCGGGCGTGACGGGCCAGTGCCGGGCTCGGTGCAGTGCGTCCGTGGCCGAGCCCGAGTTGGTTGCGCAGCTCGGCCAAGCCCTGCACTGTCGTGGTGAGGGTGCGCAGGATTTTGACCACCGTTGCGCTGGCTTTGGCGTGGTCCGCTACGGCGTCGGCGTTCAGGCCCAGCAGGGTCGTGACGCGCTTGAACAGCGGTGGCAGGTCCTCTCCGGGCGAGTATTCGATGCCCTGGTGTTCCAGGATGATCTTGCAGAGACTTTCGACGAGTTCTTTGCAGGAGGCGATGGCTGCGGCCGGGTCGCGTTCCAGGCCGGCCCTGATGCGCTCTTGGTGTTCGTGGAGGACACGGGGGTCGGTCAACAGGGGGCGTGCTTCGAACTTCAGGTCCGGCCGGGCGCCGTGGAAGGATGCGCGGGGGCCGCCGGCGTAGACGGGTAGTCCGCTGATGTACTCGGCCGGGTAGAGCTCGAAGCCGTCCTTGGCGAGGATGTCGTTGAGCTTCTCTGCCAGGCGTTGGACCTCGGCCGAGTCCCGCCGCACCACGGGATGCAGCATTTCGGCGAGGAAGTTCAGCAGCGGCTGCGGACAGTCACCATTGAGGCCGAAGCGAGTGTCGGTGAACACCCACTCCGGCGGCCGGTCGTCGTTGTTGATGCAGTGCTGCCAGATGTCTTCCCTGGCCGTGAGACGCCGGTGGCCGTCGCCTTCGCGGGCGTCCAGGTCGTACAGGCGCTCCAGGAAGCTCACCTCGTCCAGAGCGCCCCACCACCAGACCTTCTCGACGACCAGGAGGTCCAGGAGGCGCTGGCGAGTGACGACGGTGACCTGCTGCGGTGCCACGGGGCGGCTCTTTCTCGTTGAGGGTTCCAGTTCGCGCGGACTCAGGTCGAGGCTGCGGGTGCACTACCCGCAGGCGAGGTCGGTGCGGGGTCCGCCTTGCGCCAGGGGGCCTCGGGATCGGCGAGGGTGTCGAGCATCAGCTCGCACCAGGTGGCGGCCGTGCCGACCGCGAACCGGGCATGCCTGGGTCCCAGCCCCGTGGGTGCGGCCAACCGTCCGTGGCCGGTCCCGTACCGGTTGCGCAGTTCCGCGACGCCGATGGCAGCCGAGGTCAGTGCGCCCAGGATGCGCTTGATGCTGTCGGCGTTGTCCGGGCTGCCACCGTTGCCGGCCGGCGGCACGGCCGCGGGGTGGAGGTTGAGGGCCTGCTGCGCCTGCTTGATCAGCACGGGCAGGTCCTGACGTTCGTCGACAGGTAGATTCCGCTTGAGCAGCACGAGCTTGGCGGTCGCCTCGATGAGTTGCTTGGCCGCACCGATCGCGTCATCGGGGTACTCGGCCCCGAACCTGCGCACCCGCTCCAATTCGGCCTGGATGCCCGACGCCTCGGACAGGCCGTCCGCGTGCACGACCAGGTGGGCGACGCGTGCCGTGTGCAGGCGCAGTTCGTCGTCCAGGCGGCAGCCGTCCCGCGCGAACGCCTCCCGCAGCTCCGCCACCGTCTCGGCAGGCAAGCCGTCCCCGCCGTACCTTCGGCTCTCCCGGTCCAAGCGGCGCAGCATGGTCTCGAACACCCGCAGGGCCCGGGTCACATGGTCGTGATCGGTCCAGTCGACGGACGCGGCGTAGGAGTCGAAGAGCTGCTTGCGAACCCCGCCCTCACCCGACGTGAAGCCGAGGGCCGGGGCGAAGTGCTCGTTCTCCCAGTACTCACCGATCGCCCCTGCCACCAGACCACTCATCAGTCCACGGACAGCGTTACGGGCAGTCCGGGAGAGCAGTTCGCGATCGGCGGTGACCATATAGGCAGATTACGGCGCTGGTGGTAGAGCGGGCCGGCATTTTCTACCGTGCGGCTCTGGCAGCGTATCGATGGAGGCGTCGGTCCAGGATGGGCTTGTGGCGTCCGGGCCGGCTCTCCAGGATGTGCTCGCATGTCCGGGCTCCTGCCGTGAACTCGGCGCCGGTGCGTGCCGACATCGCCCGGAAGAACGCCCGGCCGTCCGGGGACTGGCTGCTGGTCGTCCACCGGTAGCCGGAACCCTCCATAAGCGCCCTGTCGATCAGGAGTGTGCCGAGACCTTGCCGCTGCACTTCCGGGGGAGAGTGAGATCTTCGAGATGACGCCACGCCTGCACTCGTGGCACACCTTCCACACGAGCCGGGCATCGGAGGTTCCGTCCCTGCCGTAGACGCGAACGTCCTGAAAGCCAGCAGGCCGTGCCGCGGCATGCAGAAGGAAAAACCGCTCGGTCCTCGGGCGGCGGAGAAGCATCCACCGCCAACGCCACTCATCCAGCCCGTCAGGTGCCCTCACCAAGCCTCCTTCGCCCTCCGCAGGAAAGCCCTCCCGCTCAAGACGCGACGTAAGCACTGCTGCTCACCCACAGTGCCAGCCAACGCCACTTCCGCGGAAGGAATTCGCATGCAAGCTGACACACCGGACACGACAACTTCCCTGCGTCGTCGTACTCTTGACGGAGCCACCCTCGGGCAGAGCCATCGGGCTCCACAGGGACAGTGCGAGGCGGGGTACCGGCCGCAGGAGATCGCCCAGGTCATGGGCATCGCACCGGAGGCGGCCCGGAAGAATCTGGAGCGTGGCAGGACATTGCTGAAGCAGGCGCTGCTGAAGCCTGCGGGCGGGAGCGGACGGTGAGCGACCTCGACCAGGCCCTGCCCGGTCAGCAGACCGGCGACGAGGATGCCCAGCTCGATGCCCTGCTGGCGGCGGCCGACGCCGCTGTTCTGGGCAGACTGGCCGAGGCGGTCGACATCGACGCCGGCCGGGCCGCGGTCTTCGCACCATCGGTCACCGCCGAGGAAGTTCCTCCCTCCAGCGGTCAGGGAAACGTGTCCGGGCTGGAATGGATGCTGCCGTTCGGCAAGGACTCCCTCCTGCAGTGGCTGGCGATCTCTGGGCCCGGCTACCTGCCCCGGCAGCTCGACAAATCCACCTCCACCATCCGCACCATGACCGTCGTGGGCAGAGCCCTCCTCCCCCACTCCATGCGCGCCTACTGGGGGCTGGCCACCGACTTCCTCACCGCCAGCCACGACCACCTGATGCGGCTGAAGGCCGGACTCGCCCACCGCGAACTCACCCGGGAAGCGGCCCTCGCCGCCCACCACGCCGCCCACACCGGCCTCGGGCAGTTCCTCGACACGCTGCACCAAGCCGCACAGGCACCGAACGATCCGCAGACCAGCCGTGTCATCGAACGGCTGATCAGCACGGGAGAAATGGTGCTCACCCTGCTGGAGTGGGCGCGCCAGAGCATCGAACAGCTCTTCTCCGACACCGACCGCAGCGTCCGCTGCCCCACCCGGTAAACCACATCTCAGCTGGTACGGCTGGCGCCCCGAGGGATGCCAGCCGTACAGCCTGCATGGGTACAGCAGTGCACACGGAGTGCCGCGGACAGTGCCGGCGGCTGTCGGTCGCGAGGGGACTCGCGGCCGAAGCCGTCCGGCTCGTAGGCCCTCGCCCCGGCACAGGTCACTCATACGAGTGGCGTGCATGCCGCTGGCGAACCGGACTGGCGCCAGCCGTGTCGCGTCAGGCATGGACAGTATCGACGAGGTACACGTGTCCGAGCCCGGCTTGGTCGTCCTGGACATCACGGCCCGGGATGAGGAGACCGCGGCGGCGGTGATGTCCCGGCTGGATGAGCTGTGGGCGACCTCCGGCGTCGGCCCAGTACGGCGGGTCGCGAGTGAGCCGGGAGTACGGGCCCGCCTGTACGCCGACATCCGACGCCCCGGCTCCCCCGACCCGGCGTGACGGTCGTGGTCTGGGCGCGAAGCGTGCCTGCCCTGGCCGGGCTGGACGGCGTCGTGGTCGAAAAAGATCCTTCGCGTCGTGGGTCAGCGGGCGGGGCCGGGCTGGGGCAGGCGCGGCGGTGGCCAGGCCAGGTTCCATCGCCAGACGGTCCACGTCACGGCGTCGGCGAACGGGCCCTGGCGTTCCTCGAGCATCGCCAGGACTTGGGCGCGGGCGGCGTCGACGGCCTGGTGCTGGGCGTCGGTGACGATGCCGAGGCGGCGCACGTGTGCGTACTCGTCTTCGTCCTTCCACCGCCAGCGCGTGAGGTCGGGGGCGATGACGAGGTCCACGGCCAGGTCGAAGGTGTCGAACCCGACCTCGGTGCGGATTTCGGGGTGTTCGAAGTTCACGTACCAGTTCCGCAGCCGGTGCGCACCGCAAGGGCTGCGGGTGAAGAAGGCGTTGATGCTGAACCACGCCGCTGGCGGCTTCCATAGCAGCAGTTCGGTGTCCTGTCACACGCCGGGCACAAGCTCCCACTCCCCCCGCCGCTATCGCGTCGAAGGCCTCCATCCGCACCGAGGGGTCGCCACCGGCGCGGGCCTTGGCGTACAATGACGGCCGGCTGGCCTCGGCCCCCGGACAGCAGGCAGTCAGCAGCGCCTCGCGGGTGTCGCCGATGACATGCAAGGCCTGTTCGCTCCACACCCGTCCCTGGTAGACGTCACGCCGTACGGCCGTCTCATTGAAGTCGAAGTGCCGCATTACCTGTTCCTCTTCCTGTCCCGTCCACAGGCCAGGGCGGCTTGTCCAGGTGCCCCTCCGGCTTATCCAGTGCCCTGGGCCGCTTGCCGCGCCCGTGATATGCATCTGGTCGACTCCGGGAGTGCTCTCGCGACGGTAGGGGGGCGGAACGCCAATACCGCACGTGGTTCACCTCCTGTGGGCGGGGTCAGTGTGATGGCAAGCACGGATGGTGAGCCGTGTATGTCGTGCGCGAGCTGGTCTCCTTTCTCGAGTGACCTTCGATGCGTCTGGTACGTGGCGCTCTGCCCGGTACCGGTAGTTGTTGGTCTGCACTGTTCAGACAGGAGAGGCAACGTCCATGCGGTTGCACATCAGGTCCACCGTTCTCACGCTCGCTGCCGCCGTCGCGGCTCTGGCCGGTACGGTGGCGCCGGCGTCAGCGGCACCCAGCGAGACGGTCACCACCACGCTGCTGGAAGCCATTGACGCACTGCCCGTGGCGGCGGAAGACCGCACCGGCTATCAACGCACGGCGTTCAAACACTGGGTGGACGCGGACACAGACGGCTGTAACACACGCCAGGAAGTGTTGATCGGCGAGGCGATCGAGCCGCCAGCGGTCAGCGGCCGGTGCACCATCAGCGGCGGCATCTGGCATTCGTACTACGACGACACCGACGTGCAAGGCGCCCGCGGCCTGGACATCGACCACATGGTGCCGCTCGCCGAAGCCTGGGACAGCGGCGCCTCCACCTGGTCTGCGCAGGAACGCCAGGACTACGCCAACGATCTCGGCGACAGCAGGTCTCTGGCCGCAGTGAGTGCTCGGGAGAACCGTTCCAAAGCCGATCAGGACCCCAACCAGTGGCTTCCCACCGGTCCGGGAGCATTCTGCCGGTACATCGAGGAGTGGACCGTGGTGAAGTCCCGCTGGGGACTCTCAGCGGACCCGGGCGAAGTGACCGCGCTCTCCGATCTCACGGCTGGCTGCCGCGACACCCGGATCACCTACACACCTGCCCGCTGAAACCAGGAGCCGCATAGCCGTCGCGCAGAGGTACCATCCACCACCAACATGAAAACGCCCCAGACAAGGGAGCTTGTGGTGGACACCTCTGCCGACAACACCAATCTGAAGTCCCAATACGCGTCGCAGATCACCGCCGATCTCGAACACAACTCCGCCGAACACGAACGTCTCAGCTCCGAGATCACGGCACTGCAGCAGCAGCTGCTGGTGCTGGAAAACAACCAGGCGCTGCTGCTCAGCATGCGGCAGAGCCTTGGCGACGAAGCCGCCGGTGACGTTCCGGAGAACACCGGCGTCAGCGGCACTGAGAATGGTGCATCCGCCGCACGGAAGTCCGCGGAGCAGTCGACGACGCGCAAGCCGAAGAAGAAGACCGACGCAGCCAGCGGCAAGCGGAAGGGGACGGAGCCAGGCGGGAGCCGCACCAAGCAGGTGCGAGAAGCGGGTGCGCCCACCCTCCGGGACCTCATCCACGGTGACCTCACCCAGCACGGTGAACCGCGCTCCGCAGCCGAGGTCACTGCCGCCCTCACTCAGGCTCTTCCGGACCGCGAGATCAAGGCCACGGTCGTGCGCAGCACCCTCGAGTCGCTCGTCGCCAAGGGCCAAGCACACCGCACCAAGCAGCAGAGGTCCGTCTTGTACTCGGCCACTGCCCCCGACGCGGCCGCTGATGCGGCTGAGCGCAGCGCGGCATCTTCTTCCTGAGAGCTGTAGGCCGACCGCACAGGGCTCGAGAAGCCCACCAGCCTCGATGGGGGCTGGTGAGGGATTGGCACGCGTGGGGCTGGTGGGCGCCTTCTTCTGCACTGCGCTGCCGCTGATCCACGGCAACACCTCTCACACGTGTGGAGCTGCTCCTCCTTGCCCGTGGCACTGCATCCTTGCCGGATCGTGGGTGGGTTGGTGGGTTATGGTGCCCGCATGAGCGGACGGTTCACCGGCTGGCCGGAGCGAGCCATGGATGTGTTGCTGCATCTGCAGGGCGAGCCGTCACGCGTGGTGCGCGAGCAGTACCGTGCGGATCGCGAACGTCTCGTCCGGCAGCCGATGATCGCGCTGCTGAACGATGTGGCGGACGTCGATCCCCGGTACGAGGACTTCTCTGTCTGGCACTACCGCACCAACTCCTGGTGGTGGCAGCATCAGGGCGCGGTGATCTGCCTCGGCCACAAGATCGAGATCGGCCTGCGGTTCGACCTGGACGGCCTGCGGATCCAGGGCGCTTGGTGGTATCCCGACCCTGGCCAGGTCGACAAGTTCCGCAAGGCCATCGCCGCCGAGGGAAGCGGCCACGAACTCTCGGCCATCATCGAGGACTTGAGGGAGAAGGGCTACCACATCTCCGGGGACGTGATGAAGCGCCCCCCACGGGGTTATCCATCCGACCACCCCCTCACGGGCCTCCTGCGCCACCGCTCACTGATCGCTGCCCACCCCCTCGGCTGCGACGACTGGCTCCACACCCCTGAAGTGGTCGGCAAAGTCCTCGCGGCCGCCGACAACCTCCACGCCATGCTCACGTGGCTGATCCGTCACGTGAACAGCTCCACCTGACTCCAGAAGAACCAGCGTCGGCATACACCGTCCGGGAAACTGGCGCACATCGCCAACGGGAGAGGGATGTGTACGGGACCCTTTCTTCCCAGGCCGTCTCCGAGCTCATACGCCTGATCGCACAGACGCGGCATTCAGGCCGGGCTGAGCGCGGCCGGACGCGGCGCTGGCGTGGACGGCGTCGGGTCCCAACTCTGTCTGTCCTCTCCTCCCCGTGTCGCCATCATCTGGGCCTGACCGTGGCGATGAAGGGCCGGGTGCCGATGGAGGCGTCGGGATCAGGGCTGCGGAGGATGTCGGTGTGCTCGCCGGTCAAAGCGGTGAGTGTCGACGAAGCTCGGCTGGCTGCTCATGCCCACGGGTCTGATGTGCCTGCCGGGGTACACCCATGACGGTCACACGGCCTTCCTGTGGTCAACGGAAGAGCCGCGAGGCGGGAGCCAAAAGGGCTCCGACGGCCACCATGCCCGCGAGCAGGGGCACCGGTAGGTGGGCGCCTGGTGTGTACTTCAGGTGGCTGAGGTTGGATCCGGCTCCGATCAACCAGAGCAGACTGCCGACTATGATCAGCAGGTAGTTGTCCCTTTCACCGAGTATGCGCATGCCTGCCCACAGCAGCAGCGGCATCACGAGTAATAGCGCCACAACGAATGTGACCGCGTGGATTTCAGCGCTTCCCCATGAGCCGCCGTCGGGGTCTGCGCGTTTCTGGGCCCGTGCGGCGGCATAGCCAGCGCTGAGGATGAGGTGGCATACGAGTACCGCCACAGCTGTGACTGCCGCTCCCTTGAGGAGCTGTACCGCTCGGGACATGTTTCATTCCACGCTTTCCAGAGGCTGCGGGGTCCTGCGTACCGTACGCAGGACCCCACGGTTTCCGCACGATGAGGTGTTACTCGTCCTTGAGTGTCTTCTCAAGGGAGTCGGCGTACAGGCGCGCACCCGCGGGCTTGGGGTGGAACGACTGCATGGACGGCTTCGGCAGGTCGTTGTCCGCCTTCGCCTGGCCGGAGAGCACGATGCCATGCACCGATTCCGGATCGCCGCAGACCGCTTTGCCGGTGAACACTCCGCGCGGGTCGGAGAGCACCGCCTTGGCTTTGTACTGGGAGTTGGCGTCGTCTACTGCGCCCTTCATCTCGTCGGCGAGGATGTCGGCGACGCTGTTGACCCATTTGCCCTCAACATCCTCCATGCCGAGGACGCACGAGCCGTTGTCCTCCAGAAGCCTGGGGTAGCCCATGAGGACGATCTTGGCATTGGGGGCCTTGTCGTGGATCGTCTTCAAGGTTGCGGTGATGCGTGGGCGGATCTGCTCGTGGAGCCACTTCGGCGCCCACTCGTCCAGCCGTCCGGTTTCGCCACCGGTCTTCTCGCCGTTGTCCGGGTCGATGTTGTCCAGCGACTCTGCCTGGCAGTTCCATATGCCGGACACGACGCACTCGGTGATGATGTCGGTGAACCGGGCGTCGTTGCCGCCGACGGACAGAGTGACCAGGCTAGTGTTCTGGTCGAGGTAGCCCTGCTTGAGTTGCGCGAGTTCGCTGCTCCTGCCCGTGTTGAGGATATTGAAGGTACGGGCGCCGGAGCAGGCGATGAAGTGGTAGTCCATATTGGCGTCCACGCTGTCGGCCAGCGCGCCGATGGACTTGCTGTAGCCCGGCAGGGTCGCCTGACGCGACCATGCGATCTTGGACCTGTGGCAGGAGTTCTTCGACTTCGGTTCTGTCTTGTCGTAGTAGTCCGACTCGGCGTAGTAGTCCTTGCCGCCCGGCTCGGTCGCGCCCTCGCCTGAGGAGTATGAGTCGCCCATCGCGACGACGAAGTTCTTCGGCTTCGCCGACAGCGGCTGGAATGCCACGGAGTCCCAGGCGATGTCCTCATCCCCGGTGCCGTCTTGGGTGTCGCTGTCCAGCGACACCGTTGGGGTGCCGGTGAAGTTGAACACGCCCAGGTCGACCCACTTGTTCTCCAGCACTCGCTGGGGGTGCACCCGGTAGGGGCTGGTCGAGTCGGTACCGCCGATCAGATAGGTGGCCTGACGGGTGTGGGCACCGTGGTCGGGCATGTGCGCGTAGACGCGCATCCAGCCGCGCTTGGACGAGTTCAGGGTCCAGGTGCCCTTGACGTACAGGCGCCCGCCGTCTTTGTCGTCGATCTTGGATCGAGTGTGGGCGAACCAGAAGTGGTTGCCGTTCCCCGCGCCGATCTGGTGCATGTCGATCCGGCCTGAAGCCGTGGCGAAGTCGAGGGCGAATGAGCCCTGTGAGGAGACCGCTCCGCATCGGCTCGATGATCCCGCCGGGACAGTGCCGTTGGGCAGGTCGTCCACGATCAGCGCCCCGGCAGGGAGGCCGGTGTTGCAGCGTGGCGGATAGGAGTTCGCATCCGGCTGCTCTGGGTAGGTGTCGTCGAACCGGTGGATGGGATTGCCGCACTCCGCGTTCTTGCAGTCTTTCCACGAGGCGGGCTCGTGGTACCAGCACTTCAGATACAGCGGGTCCTTGCTGGCATCCGGGTCACCGGGCACGTCACCGGGCAACGTGCAGGGGCCCTTGCCCGTGTCGTTGGACGCGCCCGTGCCGATTTTGAACTGATCGCAGTTGTTGGAGTCGTTGCAGAACTGCCCGAGCGGCGGCTTCGCCCGGGTGCGCGCTTCGGTGGTGTTCCACCAGGCGGCCCGGTATCCGGGCTGGAAGTCACCGGGAGCGAACATGGCCGAGATCGGGCGTGCGGCCCAGCCGATGACCTTTTCCTCGTACGGCCAGTCCTGGGGGTGCGAGGCGTGCGAGTAGTCGTCCTTGCCGCCGCCCGCTTCCAGGAACGGGGGGCGGTTGGCCTTCCACAGCGGGTTGGCGGGGTTGTTCGTCCAGCCCACGCCCCATTTCCCGGAGTTGCTGCCTGCCGTCGACTTGGGGTAGTAGCCGGCGTTGTAGGCCCACAGCGCGTAGAACCAGTTCTCGATGTACTTGGGGTCACCGCCGTTGATGGTCAGTCCGTCGGCGCGGGTATCGTTCCATTTCTCGATCAGGATGTTCACGCCGGCTGCGATGTTCGCAGCGTAGTCCAGGGCGACGGCCTCCTGCTGCACGGTCGTCTTGGGCGTCTCGTGTTCCTTCTCCTTGCCGTGCATGCGCATGCCGTCGGTGACCTGGGTGACACCGTAACCGCAGTCGGCTTCAGCGAAGTTGATCGCCCATGGGTCCTTCTGATCGCCGCTGGCCGAGTACTTGATGCCGTAGTAGTTACCGATCAGCGCGTTGCCCGTCACGCCCGGAACCACGGTGCGGGCGGCCTGCCACATGTTCGACTCCTGCGCGGTGACGCCGAGCATCACCTGCGCGGGAACGTGCCAGTCCGCGCCCGAGCCGCCCTTGAGCGTGGTGAGGGGGAACAGCGTCTGCGGCGCGTATGCGGCCATGCCGGTGTTCTTCCAGTTTGCCGCGCGCGTGGCTCCCTTGTTGAGCTTGCCGACGACAGCCTGGTCCACTGCCCATTCGATCTGGCGCGGGGTGGGCTGGAACGCCTGCTTCTGCGCGTTGCCGCGTGGCACGGAGCAGTAGCGGTCCGGCTCGTCGGTCCCGCCGATCCGCTGTCGCCTGTCGGAGGCTGCGGCTGTGAGCACGGGGGAGGTTTCATTGCCTGCACGTGCCGACTTCGCTCCGCCGATTCGGTCGCCCGGGATGGCGTCCAGAACCGCGGTCCTGCCGGTGTCCAGTGTCTTCAGGGTGGTGCGGACGGTCCGCTCGGTCAGTGCCTCCTCGGGCCTGATGCGGGAGTCCTTCCCGTCTGCCCAGCGCGAGGTGACAGCTGCCTGTCCGCGGCTGGAGACGAGGGCGTCCTTGGCCAGACCGCCTGGGTTGTGCAGCGTCTTGGCAGCGTGGCCGGTCGAGGTCGCCTTGCCGGTGACGTACACCTGTCCCGAGGCAGTCGCGGACAGGTCGAATTCCATCAGCCGGCCCTCGGCGAGGGCGGACGGCTCAGTCTTCGCGCTGCCGTTGCGCAGATCGTCCGCCGTCACCCGGGAGACGGTCGCCGTGTCGTCCGCGGCCGCGCGGGCGCGCTTGAGGGCCTTGGCATCGCGTGGCGTACGGTCGATGAAGGTGACGCCGCCGTTGGCGTCGGCCTTGAGTTCGAACGGGGTTGCCTTCGTGGTGGCGACCTCCCGCACCGTGTCGCCGTTCACCTTGACGATGTGGTTACCGCGTGCCGCGGCGATGCCGCCGCTGACGGGGATGGCGGAGGTGACCTGGCCGGGCACGGTGGTTTTGGTCTCCACCTTGCCGGTGGCGGCGTCGACGGTGACCAGGCGGGTTTTCTCGCTCTTCGCCGAGTCGTCCGTCAGTGCGGTGAACACCGCATCATCCCCCTGGCCGCAGCCAGGAGAGAAGTAGCCGAGTGTTGCCTGGAAAGGCAGTTTGGTGATCGTCCCGCTGTCCAGTTCGACGACGGCGGTGAACGCGCCGCGCGTCATCATCTCGGGCTTGTTCGTGAAGGTACGCGGCGCGTAGGCGACGGCGGCGTACTTTCCGGAGGCGGTCACGCAGGCGTTGCCGATCCATGTGTCCGTGTCGAACCCGGTCTCCGACAGCGAAGCGGCGGTCCGCCAACGGTAGCCGTCCTTCTCCACAGCGGTCAGGAGATGGAATCCGGTTCCGTCTCCCGAGGTCGTCCACGCTGTGTCATGCGACGTTCGGTAGTTCTTGCCGAGTGTCGCCGTACGGTCCTTGACCGGGACGGCCTGCGGCCAGTCTCCCGGCCTGGCACCGTCCGCATCGTTCGCCGCGGGCTTGCTCCAGCCGTTTGCGGCGTTCCCCGGAACGGCCGGGCCGTCGGCCGCGAACGCCTGGGTGCTGGTGGCGCCGGCGAGCAGTGCCAGGGCGACGGCTGTGGTCACCGATAAGCGAGCACGTCTGCGTCTACTTCGTCTCATGCTTCAACTCCATAGGTATGGATGCCTTACCGTCCCCGTGTCTTTCCACGCGCGGCAACGGATGGTGGCCGGATGAAAACACTGATAGAGGCGTCTACCGGATTTCGGTTCGCCTGACGGGGTATTGAGAGAATCCGTCCGAGGTTCTGGGCGACTGTTTGGACGGTTTGTCTGCGGACTCGCGACCCAGGTGTGCGTGCAGACATGCCCCACTGATGCGATTAAGCACGGTGGGGCATGGTGGAGATACTGACGCGGCGACCCCCGCGACTTATTGGCGCAGGAGTCGCCTCGACATCAGCGGGTATACTTTGACTTCGTGCTCTTCACGATGGTCACCTGGGGGTTCTCCGGGACCGGACTACCAGGATCCCGTGCGGTGAGTTCGGCGGGCCATGAAGTCCCGGGATACAAACCGACCGCTTCGCTCTTCATGCGAACCGTCGCATCAAATCCATGATCGCCGGTAATGCGGACAGCGACCTCGTAGAACCAACGTTGATCGCCACGGTTGGTGACCATTATCGGCACCGTCAAAGCGGATCCGCTGCGCACGGGCTTGAAAACCGTCACATCCCCCTGGGTCACCACAGGATGCCTGAAGTGCTTATTCTCCTTGGGCTCCCCCGGCGTGACCGGCACGCCGCTTGGAGCCGCTGCGGCCCGTTCTCTGCCCGCTTCCTCTTGGGCTCTTTGCTCAGCCGTCTGAGGAGTGGGAGAACTTCCTTCCGCTGACGCGGAAGGTTCGCCAGTGCCCGATGAGGAAGGTGATTCCGCGGCGTTCAAAGCCCTGGAGGGCGGTGCCGTGGCAGCGCTCGAGTCATCCCCATCGGCGCCGCACGCAGTGGTCAGGACGCCCGCTGACAACATCAGCACGGTGAGAGCGAGTGCCGAACCGCGTGCTCCCGGCCGACGGCGCGTGAGGGCGGAATGTTGTGCCGATGTGTGCATGTTTCCGTTCCACTGCTAGGCAACGTGACTGGACCTGAGGTCGTGCAGCCGACGCACAATGCTCGTGCGCGGGGCCCCTTGATTTCTCAGCCGCAGAAGGGGCCGCGTACCGCGTCAATGATCGCCCCGCCGCTGCTGTTCTTCATGATTGCGGTGATCTGGGGACAGTTGTTCATGCGCACCGGGCCGGCGTACTGGGTGAAGTTGCCCTCGTCGGTGTCACACCTGGGGTTGGACACCTTGTTCTCGCAGATCTTGAGCTTCATGTACCTGGCGCCCTCAAGGTTGTTGTCGAAGAGCGCGCATGCGTAGTTGCTCGGTCCGGCGCCACCCTTGACGTAGCTGAAAAGGGTCCCGAACCGCCGGTCGTCAGGCAGCAGATCGACGCTGTAGAGGCTGTAGCCCGATCCGCAGAGAAGGGCCATCGCTTGGACCTTCTCCGGATTTTGCGCAGCGATTGCGCGCGTGGTGGCGTCGGCCTGAGCCGAAACCTTGACGCCGGGCTGCGACGTGTCAGCGGCCACTGCTTGCGGGGCAATCAACCCCAGGGCGGCAATCGAAACCGCTGCTACAGCGGCGCCTAAGCCAGACCTCCGGCTGCTGGTCATACGTGTCCCCTCCCATGAAGTGAAACAGAATCAGGACTGCGCGAAGAGAACTCGCTTGAACCCCCCGGTTCAGACGCGCGGCAGCCCTTGAAGGCGGGCCTGAGACTACGGATCGAATGAGATTCCGAAAAGACTGGTGTCCGACGACCACCCCCGCCAGCCCGCCTATTGGTGACCTACGGTAACGACACCTGCCCCCGCGAGGTCCACCGCAACAAATCACCTCAGCAGATGAGGTCTAAACCACTACCAACAGTCACCTTGTGTCCTTCGTCACAAACGGCATCGTCTGCAGTCAGGCATCACTCTTCACCCAGATGTAGCGCTAACTGGGCTGCTGCAATGACATGTCCGCCTTGCACTATTGACGACGCGGTCAGCGAGATCCGCCGCCCCGATCGGCTCAAGATCGCGCTCCAGCTCCAGGGGCGCGTCGGTCACCGGGACCGCGGGCATGTGCCTCCGCAGCCGACGCAGCGGGGTCACCACTGTGTCGTCGGCTCGGAACGGAGTAATCAGCAAGCGCCATGCCCAGCCAACGGGCGTGCGCCTGCGGCACCTGGTCGGAGAGCACCGGCGCGGTGGAGCCTCCCGCTCCTCCGACCGGAATTCATCAACACCCCGGTGCAGTTGCTCCCGGCGATGCGTGCCATGCAGCTTGAGGCCCATGGCGGCTCCCCGTGTCGACGTGAGGGGTGAAGTTCCCCTATGGCGATCGCCTGGTTCTGATACAGCATGCGTGCCGACTAGGGTCTATGCCGTCTGCTGGCCTGCTGTGAGAGGTATCTGATGTCTGAGCCTGCCTCGGATCCTTCCGTGGCTCATTTTGGAACGGACGGGATGCGCCGGTTCAATGTTTCCGGTGTGTATGGGGTCCGGCTGCCCGAGGCCGCCCTCGCGAGGCTTGAAGGCTCGGGTGTGCCCTTGCACGTTGCCCCGTACTTCACAGCCGCCAGCCCGTCAGACGCCATCCCCCTCGGCGTCTTCGCCGGCCACCACAATCTGCCTGCGCCGTCTACCGAGATGGAGGGGTGGGTGCGGATCGGGACGGACGGCTGTGCCCAGCTGTGCGTGCGGCCTGATGGCGCCGTGCAGGCAGTGTTCCTCGGACATGACGAGGAGGATGTGTTCGCCAGTTCTGACGTTGCCGCGTTCACTGCGGCGCTTGCGGTGCTTGATCGCCGGATGCCAGTGATCGCCGCCTCCCCTGGGCTGGAGGTGGCCGCAGCGGCCTTTCGGGAGCTGAACGCGGAGTTGCGCCAGCTCGATGATGCCGCGTTCGTGGAGCGCGAGAGCTGGTGGCGGCGGGTCCTGGACGATGTGCGGCACACTCTCAACTTCCCGTTCTCGTCGGCGTTCGAGTACATCGACGCTGCGGGCGGCAAGCAGATCGTGACGGACGCGACCGGGCCGGGGCGTGCCCATCCGGAGGAGCTGGTGTGGCAGCGCTTGTCCGCCGAGGGCGTTGCTCCTGAGCAGGTGCGCCGGGTGTACTGCGAGCTGGAGCCGTGCATGATGCCGGGGCACTATTGCGCGGTGTGGCTGCAGCGTACTTTTCCGCATGCGGAATTCACCCACAGCTTTGACTATGGCTCCGACGCGGATTCGCGTGAGGAGGGTCTCAGGGGGCTGATCACGTTCGCCGCCCAGCAGGCGGAGCGTCAGTGAACGACCAGAAGTGGGAGCGTCCTGCGGCCGGGCGGGAGCCGGCGGCGGCTGCTTTGCTGGCGTGGCTGGCCGACCCGGCGGCGCCTTTGATGTGTCTGGTCACGGGGAGCGCTGGCTGCGGTAAGTCCGCCTTGCTGGCCTGGCTGGTGGCGCATGGATCGCGTCCCGGTACGCCGCCGGAGCGTCGGGTGCACGCGGTGGTCCCGTTGCAGGGTCTTGGGGTGCGAGGGGCGGTGTGGATGCTGGCTGATCAGCTGGGGGTGGTCGCGCGCGCTCCTGGGGAGTTGGTGGCAGCTCTGGCGGCCGATGAGCGGGCGGTCACGATCGTATTGGCGGATCTGGATGGTTCCGAGGCCCCTGAGGAACTTGGGGATCTCGCGGTGGCGCTGGTGGGGCTTGGGCACGTACGTCTGCTGGTCGAAGCGGTCAGCGGCAGTCCCGCGGCCCTACGGTTGGGCTCGCGCGCGCCTGCTGTGATGAACCTCGATCACGGCCAGTGGACCGATCTTGAGCGCTTGGCGGCCTGGCGGGCCGCTATGCCCATGACCGCACCGTCTCCGGAGCCGGACGCGGAAGCCTCTGCGGGAGGAAGCCAGCCGGACTTAGATGATCCCGCCCAGGTCATCAGCGGGGACCCCCTGAAGGTGACCACCTGGTACGAGACCAGCCACACGGATCACGCAGGGCTGCGTACTGCCTGGCTGCGCGCGGGCCAGTCCCTCAGCAACGAGTCACGCCCAGCCCACCGTGCACTGGTCCTCCAGGCTGCCCTCGGTGACAGGGCCGACCCGCGGCTGTCAGAGGATCTGTCGGCGCTTGCTGCCGACGCTCCCTGGCGTCTGGTCTGGAGCCGGGTCAGCGGCGATGTCAGCCCTCCGTGGCCCGGTCCCGCCTTCGCGCTGGCAGCTGGGCACGGAGTACTCGATGGCGAGCTCCTGGTGGCCGACCACCAGGGTGTCGTGCGCAGGATCAGCGCGGCTGACGGGAGCCCCTCAGGCCGCCTGCCGCGGCCCTTTCCTTCAGCGGGCACGCTGACCACGCTGCCGGACGGGACGGTGCTCGCGCTAGACCGGCAGGGCCATCTGGACATTGAGCGCGTCCCTTCGGCACCGAGGCTTTCGGGGATCGAGGCCTTTTTGTCCAGTGAGCCAACGCCTGTCGAGCAGTTGGCCGAGACGGCGCGGGAGCATCTGTCCGGGCATCCCGGCCGCGTCCTGGGAGCATCCTTCACGTGCCTGGCTGCTGGTGACGGCACTGGCACAGTCCATGCTTTCGGTCTGCAGAGCCCTGTGCCTCAGCCCCATGCCGCGGTGCTTCATCGGGGGCCAGTGACCGCGCTGGCCGTCGTGGAGCTGGAGGTGTCCGAGGGGGTCGAGTCTGTGCCTCTGCTGTACAGCGGCGGGGCGGATGGCGTTGTGCGTGTCTGGTCCCCCGGCAGGGAGCCGCTGGATTCTCCTGTTGCTGCCCGGCCGTTTCCGGTCACGGCGTTGGCCGCCACGCGGGCCCCTGGCGGAACGGTACTGGCCATTGCGTGGGCGGATGGCCTGGTCGAGTGCCACCTTCCGGGCTCCGGTCAGGTGCGTACTTTTCGTCCCGGCCCGCCGGTCCTTTCGCTCGCGTCAGCTGCTTCCGGTTGCCTGGTGGTTGGTACTGACGAGATGGTCGTGTGTCTGCGTCCTGTTGATGCTGGAGCAGAGGCTTGATCTGCGCGGTAGTTGCTTGACGCCGTGTCACTTATATGACACATGTGGGCTGGTTGGCTTTACCGGGGGGACCAGGACGTGGGGAAGACACTGCCCGACGAGCTCGTCGAGGTGCTCGACCTCGTCGGCGTCGCATGGCCCAATATCGACGAAGACGAAGTCCGCGATACAGCGAAGGACTACCGCCACCTGGCCGACGGCATCCGTGATGTCATCGTGGAAGGCAACAAGGCCTGTTCCCACCTTGTCGCCGGTCGCAGCAAAGGCAAGACCGTCGACGCCATCGACCGGCGCTGGGGGAAGCTGACCACCAAGGACCTGTCCACGTTCGTCAAGGCGCTCGACGACCTCGCCGACGCTCTCGATGACTGCGCGGGTTTCATCGAAGGCTGCAAGATCGCGTGCATCGCCGAACTGAGCGCCACCGCTGCGACCGCTACCGCAGGCATCATCGGCATGTTTTTCACCGCCGGCCTGAGCGGCCTGCTCAGCGCTGGCGCCATCGCTGCCTGTCGCCTGGCCCTGCACGAGGCGATCAACCACGCCATCTCGGAGATCGCCTCGATCGTCACCGACAAGATCGAGCTGGCGATCCTCACGAAGATCGAGGCCCTGTTCACCGACCAGCTCGACGCTCACGACGACAATGACCTCTCCCGCTACGCCGTCGGGAGCGGCGATATGGCGCAGGACCTGGTCATCGAGTTCGACGAGTTCGAGAAGGCCTCAGGCGGCTACGACGAGACCAAGCGCAATTTCGACAAGAAGAAGGGCCTCCACAAGACGGGCGGCTCCAAGCGCCGCAGCTCGGTGAAGAAGGACAGCCGCTTCCACAAGCTGGCCACGGTGATGGACAAGGCCGAGGACGCTGTGGACAAGAAGGCCGACGAGACCGTCCACGTCCTGGAGAAGCACGGCGGCAAGATCGACGAGAGCAAGAAGGGGCACAAGAAGAACGACGAGAAGACCAAAGAGGAGATCGACAGGTGCAGGGGCGATGACGACACGCGCATGTACCTGCTCAGCACTGACGGAACCGTCCAGCGTCTGGACGCCGACGGTGATCTGCACCGCCTCGACAGCACCGACAAGGACCGTCTCGGCGGCATCCTCGACAACGGCAAGGTATGGCGGCCGCAGACCCGGCGCGACCAAGACGACACCAAAGTTCCCAACACCCACACCGGGAAGGTCCGCTCCACCAAGGTCGATCCCTACACAGACGAACTCGGGCAAGCCACCCAAGTAGCCCGTTATGCGCGTAACGACTACAGCGGCAACAACTACGCTGCAGGCCGCTACATCGACCCCGATGGCAAAGGAGAAAGCATCCTCGTCGGCTACAGCGAGAAGAGCATGCACTCCGAACGCTCCATCGGCTATCCCCTCCTACACAACGGGAAACAGTCGGGCCTCAAGGAAGTCTTCACCGAACGCGAGCCATGCCAGCTCAAACCCAGCTGCGACCGGTGGCTGGACCGTCACTTCCCGCAAGCCAAGACGGTCCATCACACGAACGACTACGACCAGGCCGTTCCCCGGCATCGCCGGGACCTGGCGCACCAGAAATATATGGAGGAGCTCCAGAAATCCCACGGCCGCTAGAATCGACCACCACCCCCTGTAACGAAACACGCTAAGGTCCCCCCATGAGCTTCGCTGTCTCCCCGGACGAACTCATCAGCACGTTCGGCTTGTCGGGCGTCGTGTACTTCCCGCGCTACGAGTCGCCGCACAACCGTCTCGACACACGGACCGCTGGCTTCCTCAGCAGCGTCGGGCTCCCGGACGAGGAATGGTTCAAGTCCAAGGCCAGTGTCGGCCAGGACGAGTCGGTCAGCCTGGCCGAGTGGTTCGGACCCGAGGACGGCACCCTGCCCAAGGAGTGCGGGGCATGGCTGGTACTCGGATACTTCTCCGCCTCCGTCATCGCCCTCGACCCCGAGAACGGCAAGGTGTACGCGTTCGGCGAGGGCGAGCCCCTGGACTCCTACACACAACTCCACCGCGACATCGAGTCCCTCGTCTACGCCCTGCACTTGTTCAAGAAGTTCGATGACCAAGAGCGGGATGACGACGGCGACATCGAAGAGCAAGTCGACCAGCTGCGAGCGCAGATCGAAGCCTTCGACACACTGCCGTTTGAAAACGAGCAAACACAGTGGAACCTCATCCTCGACGAGGTCATCGAAGGCATCTGGTAGACCGGCACTGAGACCACCCCGCTACCGGACGGTGAGCCGTGCGCTCGGGGTATCACGGCGTGCGTCGGAATCTGCCTGGAGTCATCCGTCGTAGGTGAGAGAGGCTGCCCAGGCAATACCGTCTCTACCCAGGCGCGGGCCAGGGTTCTGGGCGAGCACGGGTGCGCCGGATAGGTGCAGGTGTGCGGCAACAATGGAGAGCTCTGACATGACCATCGCTTGATGTATGTCGCGCAGCGCCAGTTCCACAGGGTTTTCGTTGACCTGGGGCTTTGTCCAGGGGGCAAGGGTCGTGAGGGTGGTGTGCGGTGGGGTCACGGTGATCCCGTGTGGGGCGAGAACCAGGACCTGTCCCGGCAGAGTGCCGATATCGTCCCGGTTTACGGGTCGGCCAGCCACGCAGGGGATGGCGCTGGCTCGGGGCTTGTCGCCGATGGGACCAGAAGCGCCGCCGTAGGTGAGCCACAGGACGACCTGCCCGTTGCCGTCGGGGCCGCCGTCCTCGTCGTGCGGCAGGTAGGGGTCGGGCCGGTGGGGCGGGTAGACCTGGTGTCCGCGGTAGGTGTACCACTCCCCCACTTCGTGCACCACGAGCGTGGCCAGAGCGTAGTGGGCCTGGGCCACGGACAGTGCCAGCAGATGCTCGTCATCGGCTCCGGCCGCGCACGCGGCGATGAGCTGGTCGTCGGCCCAGTGGTCGAACCAGCGCAAGGCGATGGTCGCCCCAAACGGGTCAAGGACGTCGGGAGCGGTGAAGTGCACGCGTGGGGTGAACGCGCTGGGGTGGTCGTCGCGGCAGGTCCAGCTCAGTCGGACTGCACGATGGTCGTAGGTGACGTGCGCGAGAAGCCCGGCAAGGCGCTCGCCGTGTTCCTCGACAGCACGCTGCCGGCAGGGCCGGCAGAGGGACTCTTCAGCTGTGGGGCCCGAGCGGCCGCACGGGCAGTACACCGGTTCGCGGGCCATCGGCGGCACGTATGGGACCAGCGGAGGAAGAGCGTGCGCGCCGACGCGGCCGCGGACGACGACATCGCGGGACGTGGCCTGTGTTCTGCCCGGGATGGCATGCGCGTCACGTGCGAGGCCGCGCTTTCGTCAGTCGCACCGCCCCGGTGTTGAGCAGGCGCTCACCGACGGCGCCATGCCCGCCCACCGAAAACGCCAGCGTGGTGAGGAAGGGTGCCAGAGCTTCGCGGGCGCACAAGGGGAGGTCGTCGAGGCCCGGTGTCTCGGCGGGTTCCACCGACAGGTGGATGCGGGCTTCCCGCGGCGTTTCGATCCCCGAAAGCGCGACATGGGCTGCCCATCCCGGCCCCGCCACGGTCAGGGCCTTGCGGGCCGAGGCGGGCAGCTTTACCGCGAGGAGGTAGTCCAGCACCCGGTCTCGCCCGAACGTCTGTTGGCCTCCCTCGGCGATCTGTTTCGCTGGAGTCCGGTTACGGATTTCCCGCTTGATACCCGTGGGCAGCTGTCCCTCCCCGCCGGGGTCGTCGCGCAGCTGGGCATCAGGGTCCATGCCTGGACTGTAGTGCGCTGCGGCAGCAGCCGTGCGGATAGGTCATGGGAACCGATGGCGCAGCATTGTGGCTCACGGCGGATGTCTCCCGACATGCACGTTGTTCCTGAGGCGTCGTTGCGACCATCCCCTAGCTCAAGGCAAGTTGTCCCGCTGCGTGGATGACGCGCGTCTGGAGGGTGGCTGCGGCTTGCTGGCGGATGCGATGTTCGAGTGCGGTGAATCTGCGTCGGGTGTGGGTGTTGGTCAGTGCCCGGTGCACGGCGGTGGCTTGTCCGGTGAGCACGACGCCGCGGCTGGCGCGGGTGACGGCGGTGTAGAGCAGGTTGCGTTGGAGGAGTTGGCTGGCGGAGGTGGTCATGGGGATGACGACGTAGGGGTATTCGCTGCCTTGGGAGCGGTGGACGGTCAGGGCGTAGGCGTGGAGGAGTTCGTCGAGGTCGGCGAAGAGGTAGGGGATGGACTCGCCGTCGGTCAGGGTGACGGTGAGCTGGTGGATCTCGGGGTCGATGGCGGTGATGGTGCCGGTGGATCCGTTGAAGACGCCATTCTTGCCGCGGTGGGGCTGGTTGCGGATCTGCAGGACGCGGTCGCCAAGGCGGTAGATGTGCCCCTCGTGGTAGTGCTGGGGCTTATCGGGTGCGGGTGGGTTGAGGCGGGCCTGCAGGCGGGCGTTGAGCGCGAGGGTGCCGGTGGCGTGGCGCCGGGCGGGGCAGAGGACTTGGATGTCGTCTGGCACGGCGTTGAAGTGGTGCGGGATGTGGGTGGTGACGAGTTCTACGACGTGTTCGGCGATGGTGTCGGGGTTTTCCAGGGGGTGACAGCCGAAGACTCCTGGTGCGGGGAGGGGCGGCAGGCCGCGCAGGATGCGGTGGGCGTTGTTGATGATGGCGGCGCTTGCGTCGTCCTGGCGGAAGATGTGGGTGAGGTGGGTGCGGGGGATGTCGGGGACGGCGAGGAGGTCGCGCAGGACGCGGCCGGGGCCGACGCTGGGGAGCTGGTTGGTATCGCCGACCAGGAGCAGGTGGCATCCGGTACGGATGGCCGCGGTGAGGCGGGCGGCGAGTTGGACGTCGAGCATGGAGGCTTCGTCGATGACGATGAGGTCGGCGGCTTCCAGCCTCGTGGGCTCATCAGACCGGTCGGTCGGAGCGGGCGGGGAGCTGATCAGGCGGTGGACGGTCGTGGCCGGGTGTCCGGTGGTCTCCTCCATGCGCTTGGCGGCTTTGCCGGTGGGGGCGGCCAGCGCGATGGTGAGGCCCGCTTGGTCGGCGAGGGTGACCAGGGTGCGCAGGGTGTGGGTCTTGCCGCAGCCGGGGCCTCCGGTCAGGACCGACACCGGTGTGGTGAGCGCGGTCAGGACGGCCTGCTGCTGCTCGTCGGTCAGGTCCTTGGGGGTGGCCTGGGTGTACTGACCCGAGAGGTTGGGGACACGGCTGGCGGGTGGTTGTCCCTTGAGGGCGGTGTGTCTCCGGTGATGGTTGTAGGTGTGCAGCCATGCAGGGAACGCGTCGCGGCGTTCCTGCTCGCTGAGGTAGGGCTTGGCGTAGGCCCATTCGTCGAGGAGGGTGCGGTTGAAGCGTTCGACCTTCCCGTTGGTCTGGGGGCGGTAGGGGCGGGTGCGTTTGTGGGTGATTCCTGCGTCGGCCAGGGTGGTGGCCCAGGTGCGCGAGCGGTAGCAGGAGCCGTTGTCGGTCAGGACGCGCTGGACGGTGATCCCGGCCTGGCCGAAGAAGTTCTGCGCCCGGGTCCAGAATCCGGCGGCGGTCTCCTTCTTCTCGTCGGCGAGGATCTCGCTGTAGGCCAGGCGGGAATGATCGTCAACGGCGTTGTGTATGTAGCTGTAGCCCCCGCCGATCCGGTTCTTGCGACCGGCCTGGCGGCCCAGGACCTGATGGCCGCCGCCGTTGGGTATGTTGCCGAGCTTCTTTATGTCGACATGTACCAAGTCGCCTGGTGCGGCGTGCTCGTAGCGTCGGATGACGCGGCCTGTGGCGCGGTCCAGGTGTGACAGCCGGGCGATTCGGTATCGGCTGAGTACTCGGTGCACGGTGGCGGGGTTGAGGCCGAGCAGGTAGGCGATGCGGGCTGGGCCCCAGCGGCGCAGGACGCGGACTTTGATGATGCGCCGCTCGGTTCGTGTCGGCGTCTGACGCGGACTGAAGTACGGGCGGCTGGAGCGGTCCGTCATCCCGGCTGGGCCCTGCTCGCGGTAGCGGTCAGCCCACCGCTTCGCAGTGGTGGGCGAGACCTGGAAGCGCTCAGCCGCACGGCGCAGTGGCCATCGATCGTCGACCACGCACTGCGCCAAGCGCAGGCGGCCGGTTTCGGTCAGGGGTGCGTTGCGGTGGACCATGCCGGTCTTTCTGGCTCAGGGGATGACGATGGCCGGGTGCACGAGTGATGTCTCGTGCACCCGGCCGTGAGGTGGCGTCCGATCTGGTTCCCGACCGGAGGGGCGGGGTGAAGCCGGGAGCGATCGCCGGTGGTGGTGCGAGAGGGGCGAGGCACCCGCCGAAGTGCTGGTTCGGCGGGCACCTCGCCGCACTCAGGCCGGGTCGGCGGGCAGCGCCGAGTACGGGTGGACTTCGATCCGCATGGGCGGCTCGGCGAGGAGGTCGATGATCTCGTCGCGCAGCTCGTCGGCGAGCGGGCTGTTCTCGTAGGCGTCCTTGGCCTCGTGGCTGCGGAACACCTCCATGTTCCACAGCACGTCGGGGTCAGCGTCCTCGCGGGCGATGATGAACCGGTCGGAGGATCCCGACTTCTCCATTCCTTCGGTGGCCAGGGCGAACAGTTTGTCGCCGAGTCCGGGCTTGGCGCGCATCTTGATGAGGTAGGCGGGCTGGTCCTGCAGAGCCATGTCTGTCTCCTTCTGCGTCAGCGGCGGGGCGCTTGGCGCGAGCCGCCGCTCAACCGCTGGAATGTCGTTCCAGAACTAGTGTGGAACGACGTTCCAATTATGTCAAAATGGACGTGTGACACCACCACCGACGCGCAAGAAGCCCGAGCGACGCACCAGCCCTCTCTCCCGCGAGCGGATCGTCGATGCCGCTATCGACCTGCTGGACACGGCAGGCGAAAGCGGGCTGACCTTCCGGGCGCTGAGCGAACGCCTGGCCACCGGCCCCGGCGCGATCTACTGGCACGTGGCCAACAAAAGCGAACTCCTGGCCACGGCCACAGACCGCGTCGTCAGCATCGCGCTGGCCGCAGGGAAGACCGGGCAGCGGGGAGCGATACACGATGTCGCCCTCGGTCTCTTCGACGCGATCGAAAAGCACCCCTGGCTCGCTCCCCAGATCACCGCCCAGCTCTCCCACAACCCCACCGGCCCGGTGACGACCCGCATCTTCGAGGACATCGGCCGCCAGGTGTCCGCGCTGGAGGTACCCGCGAGCAGTTGGTTCACCGCGGCGTCCGCCCTGATGCACTACATCCTCGGCGCGGCAGGCCAGAATGCCGCGAACCTCGAACGCGCCCGCAGCCTCGGATCGGAAGCCGATCGCAGCGCCTACATGGACACCGTGGCGGGCGCATGGAAACAGCTCAGCCCCCAGGACTACCCCTTCACCCGAGCCGTCGCCGACCAAGGACTCGACCACGACGACCGCGCGCAGTTCCTGGCCGGTATCGACCTCATCATCGCGGGCGTCACGAGCAGCCCACCCGCCGCGTGAAGGCCGAGCCCGCATGATCCAAGCTGAGCTGCCCAGCTGCAGAGCATCGTCACCAACCGCTGTGGGCAGAACACCAGATCAAGCAACGGCGGAGCACGCTCACTGAGTTCGCACGGCGTACTGGATGGAGTGGCGGCGGCGCTTCGGCCCGGCCTCCGGCGCCGAGCCAAAGCTGAAGGACCCCTTCGGCCGGTACGTGCTGACCACGTTCACCAAGGGCACCAACATGGGCCGTACGAGGCGGCCAAGCACATCCCCGGCGTCATCGGGCACGAGCTGTCGCTGGCCGCCAACCGGCACTTCTCCATCGCGCTTTTGAACGAGGCCATCGCCGACGTCGTCAACGCGCACGCCGAGCTCGACATCTCCCAGGTGTGGGGCGACGGCTCCATCGTCGCCGCCGACGGCACCCACATGTGAATGCGGTGTGCTGCTCGATTCGGGTGTCGACAACCGCTCGGCCTTCTCATTTGCCCGCGTGGAGTTGGCGTATTCGCGACTGCACCTTGGGACAATCAGCTGTGTCTATCGTGAGGTTGCCTCGTCCACCAGCGCCGTCAGTTCGTTCACCGGCATGGAGCCGGCTTGTCTCCGCTCCCTCGCGAACGCGTTTGCGACGCGTTGGAGGGTGTCGTTCACCGGGGTCGGTACGCCGTAAAGGCGACCCAGGAGGGCGATCTCGCCGTTGAGGTAGTCGGCCTCGATGGTGCCGGTGCCGCGGGCGAGGCTCTGCCAGGTGGAGCTTCCGCCTCGCCCGGCGCCCTCGAGGGGCGCGAGGCGGATCCGGTCACCGCGGGCTTCCTTCTGTTCCTGATCGCCTGCCGCCGCGATGCCCGCCGCCTTGAGCACCGCCTCGCCCTCGTCCTGGGCTCGTTTGAGGAGCGCGATGCCTGCACCGGAAGTGACCGGCCCGGTGGTGGCCTCAAGGGCGTTGATCAGATTGGCGAGGAGTTTGCCGTACTTCCAGCGCATCACATCCGGCACGACGGGTGCGAGCAGCTTGGTCTTCTCCAGGACGGCCGCGATGTTACGGGCCGTCTCGTCGACGCCCGTCGGGTAGCGGCCGATGTGCAGGATGCCGGTATAGGGGGTGCCTGCGGCGGATACGGCGCCGGGCTCCACGTATGTCGACGGCAGCCAGACACACATTCCGTAGACGTGGCGGAAGCGGCGCAGGGCCATGCGTTCGCTCTCGACGCCGTTTTGCGCGCAGATCAGAGGGAGTCGCTCGGCGGCCGTGCCGCCGCCGGCCACCGGGCGGGGGCTCCAGGCATCGAGGGCCGCCTCGCTGTCCTGCGTCTTCACGGCGAGGAACAGCACATCGTCCGGCCGTAGTTCACCCAGTTCCTCCGGGTGCTGGATGACGGGCAGTTGGTGGGTACGGGTGCCGTCGGGTGTCGTCACCCGCAGGCCGCGCTCGCGCAGTGCCGTGTAGTGGGCGCCGCGAGCGACGAGCACCACGTCGTGCCCCACCTCCGCGAGCCGGCCACCTACGGTGCCGCCGATCGCCCCTGCTCCGATGATGATGTAGCGCATGAGATCAAGCTTTCTTGTTGCGGTGGTGCGAGGCGACGGCGGTTGAGACGGCGGCGCCCAGGGACAGGGCGGACGCGAATCCGATCATCGCGGCTTCGATGCCGATGTGGTCGATGGCGATGCCGAAGATGATGGCCGGAACGCCTATGCCGATATAGGCGATGACGAAGTACACGGCGAGCACTCCAGCGCGAGAGTCGGGGGCGGCCGCCGACATGGCGCGGTCGATGGCGCCCTTGAACAGCAAGCCGGAGCCTGCCCCTGACAAGGAGACAGCGACCAGATAGAGCCAGAGCGCGGGGTGGTTCAGGGAGAGCGCGCACAGAGCGAGACCGGCGGGGAAGGCCAGGCAGCCCAGCCGAAGGAGCCGCGGCAGGGGCAGACGCCCGAGCACCAGCTGGGCGGCCGCCGCGGAGGCGAACATGAGAAAGACCGCCACCCCTGCGACCAGGTGGGAGTCGATGCGCAGCGTGTCCTGGAGCACCTTGGCGCCCAGCGCGGAGGTCAGACCGAAGTTCGCGAAGGCGATGGCGCCCAGCATTCCGGCGGCGCCGAAGGCCACCCCGCTCCCGGGGCGCAGTGCGAACCGGGCGGCCGGGCGGGAGGTGCGCGGCGTGCGGTCCACGGTCTCCGGCGTGGCGAGTACCAGCAGCAGGCACACCGTCAGCGCGACGGAGCAGAGCGCCGGGGCGATGGTCAAAGGCACCGGAAGCCACTCCGCGACGATCCCGGCGACCAGGGGGCCCGCGGCCAGTCCGCCGAGGTTGGCCGCGGTCGCCACGATGCCGGGCAGCGGCGATCCTGCCTGCTCCGGCCGGGCCCGACGGTGGAGGTCGTGCAGATACGTCGTCGCTGTCGAGGCCATGGTCCCCATCGCGAGACCGGTGAGCACCCTGCCGACGATCAGGCCCGGCAGGGACTGCCAGGTGATCAGGACGACCGAGGCGACGATGCCGATCGCGAGGGCCGGCGCGACGACGCGGCGCCGTCCCAACCGGTCCGAGAGGTGCCCCAGGCCGAGAAACGCTCCGACGGCGCCCACGACCATAGAGGCGTACGCCACGGTGACCATGGTCGCGCCGAAGTGGTCCCGCGCCGCGTACAGCTGCCAGAGCGGGGTCGGCACGGTGCCGAAGGCCATCAGCACGGCGAAGGCCGTGGCCACGAACCAGAATCCGGCCGCGTACGAGGCGCGCCGGTTGCGGCCGGGCCGCGCCGGGGGTCTCGCCAGGGAAGGCGAGTGGGTCACGGCCCCGGGGGTCGGCTGGGAGGCGCCGCGACTGAGCGGCGCTTGGGCGGTGGACATGCGGATTCCTTTTTCGACGGGCGGATTGTGAGTGGGTGACTTCAACGGGGCGGCGGGGGACGGGTGAAGACGCGCAGGAAGAACTGGGCGAGCTGCCCGATCGACAGCGCGTACAGGAGCGTGCCGACGCCCACGGTGCCGCCCAGGGCGAAGCCCGCGACGACGACCACGACCTCGACCGATGTCCGCATCAGACGGATCGAGCGGCCGGTGCGCTGATGCAATCCCGTCATCAGACCGTCCCGCGGACCGGGGCCGAACCGTGCCGTGATGTAGAGACCGGTCGCCACGCCGTTGAGTACGATCCCGGCGCCCAGCACCGCGCCGCGAACCACGAGTCCGTGCAGGTGCGGCAGCAGGGCGAGGGTGCCGTCCATCGCCAGGCCGACGACGAAGACGTTGGACACGGTGCCAAGGCCGGGGCGCTGCCTAAGCGGGATCCACAGCACCAGCACCACAGCGGCGACGGTGATCGACACCACGCCGATGGACAGCCCGGTGAGCTCGGCCAGCCCCTGGTGGAGCACGTTCCACGGCTCAAGGCCGAGACCGGACGCCACGAGCAGTGCCGAGCTCGCGCCATACAGCGCCAGGCCGGCATACAGCCGCAGCAGGCGACGGCCGATCCGGGATTTCGTACCGGACGTGGGGTGCCTCATGGCAGTGGACCATTCCATGACGCTCCTCCCGGCTCTCCACGTGATCAGTGACTTCTCCATAGTCGCCACCAGCGAGAATCACTGCAAACGATTGTTTTTGCTGAACGCCATCAATCTGAGTGATACTGGTGGTATGGAGCTACGACAGCTGGAGCACTTCATCGCCGTCGCCGAAGAACTGAGCTTCACCCGCGCCGCCCAACGCCTGCACGTCGTGCAGTCCGGGGTCTCCGCCGCCATCCGAGCCCTGGAACGCGAGCTGGGCTGCCAGCTGTTCGAGCGGTCGTCGCAGGGCGTCGGGCTCACCGGAGCTGGCGCGGCTCTTCTCCCGGAGGCACGCGCCACCCTGCACGCCGCGCAGGTGGCACAGGATGCGGTACGAGACGCGCAGGGCACGCTGCGCGGCACAGTGAACGTCGGCGCCATGGCATCGGTCCAAGTGGTCGACCTGCCCGCCCTCCTCGGGCAGCTCCACGCCCTCCACCCGGCGGTCGAGGTACGGCTGCTCTTCTCGACCACCGGCTCGTCGGGCTTTTCCCAGGCACTGCTCAACGGCGACCTGGACGTGGCCCTCCTGGCGCTGCCGGGCCACCGGCCGGCTGGGATCGACGCACGCGAGCTGAGCACCACGCCCCTGGCCCTCGTCGTCCCCAGCGGCCACCGACTGGCAGAGCGTCAGTACGTGACGCTCGCCGACCTCCACGACGAATCGTTCGTGGACTCCCCACCCGGCCATGGCAACCGCGAAGTGGTCGACCGCGCATTCGCCACGGCCGGGATCGAACGCAAAGTGGCCTTCGAAGTCCCCGACTTCGCGATGGCGGCGGCTCTGGTCCGCAACGGCCTCGGTCTGGCATTCCTGCCCGCCTTCACAGTCCCCCGCATACCGGAACTACGGCTACTCGAAGTGCACGACTCCGACCTGCGCTGGACCACGTACCTGGGCACCGCCACGAACCGCCGCACGAGCTCGGCACTGCAGGCGCTACTGGACCTCGTCGACAGCCACGTACTTTCCCTGTGACCGACTGCGGCATCTTGCGCAGGAAGGCAGGACGGACACGGTCAGCAACGCGCAGACCCCGGCGCCGCCCAGCGGCAGGACCAGCGGCCGGTGTGGGCCATCGCGCACCGCGTGCTCACCGTCGACGGGGTCGACATGGCGCTGGATCACGGAGCCAATACGGTGCAGATCGATGCCGTGGCCTGGGATGAAGGCCGGTGGGCCGACCACGGCGGGACGCCCACCAGCTACGGCAGCAGCATGGCCGCGATGTCCGATCGCATCGCCCAGCAGCGCCGAGCCGGCCCGTCACCGCGCTCGATAGCGCCCGACCGAACCGGAACCGGCCGGTTGATGACCCAACCATGACCGAATGGCCGTCGCGGCCCGTCCGGGCTCACTGCTCTTTCGTCGCCCGCCAGAAATAGAGGGCACTCCGGATACTTCAACTGCGCCAGTCCGTCGGAAGCAATGGCGCTCACGGGCGGCAGGAGGGGTGTGTCAAGTTAACGGCTGATCTTGGTTGTTGAGTTACCGCTGGTCGGTGGGGGTGAGGCGGCCCTCGAAGGCGATCTGGAAGGCGTTCAGCGGCGCCTTCCAGCGCATCGTCCAGCGGCGCCGGCCCTTGCCGGTCGGGTCCGGGTCAGCTGAAGGTGCGGCGGTAGGTCTGCGGGCTGACGCCCGTGGCGCGTTTGAAGCGGTCACGGAAGGTAGTGGGTGAGCCGAAGCCGACTTGGCTGCCGATGCGTTCGACGGAGTGCTTTGTGGTTTCGAGAAGGTGTTGTGCCTGGCGGATGCGGGCTCGGTGGAGCCATTGGAGCGGAGTGGTGCCGGTCTGGTCGCGGAAGCGCCGGATCAGGGTTCGGGTGCTGGTCCCGGCGCGCGAGGCGATATCGGCGAGCGTGAGGTCGCGGGACAGGTTGTCCTGTAGCCAGGCGAGCAGCGCCTCGAGTTCGGCGCCCTGCGGTGTGGGGGTGTGGTCGTGGACGATGAACTGTGCCTGTCCTCCCTCCCGTTCGAGGGGCATCACCGACAGGCGGGCGGCGTCGGCGGCTACGGCCGAGCCGTAGTCACGGCGGATCATGTGCAGGCACAGGTCCATTCCCGCGGCGGCGCCGGCCGAGGTGAGGAACTGGCCGTTGTCGACGTAGAGGACGTCAGGGTCGACGTCGATGTCGGGGTGGGTGGCGGCCAGCAGGCTGGCTGCGCGCCAGTGGGTCGTGGCGCGTAGCCCGTCGAGGAGCCCGGTGGCAGCCAGAGGGAAGGTGCCCACGCAGATGGAGGCGATCCGGGTGCCGTCGGTGGCGGCCGAACGCAGCGCGTCGCGTACGGCGGGCGGGAGCGCGGCCGTGGGGTCGGTGACGCCCGGCACGATGATCGTGTCCGCGTCCTGCAGTCCTTCCAGGCCCCAGGGTGCGCGCAGGGTGAACGCTCCGGCGTCGATCTCGTCGTGCTCGGCGCACACCCGAATCTGGTAGCCGGGCCGCCCATCGGGCAGGCGGGTCCGGGAGAACACCTCGATGGGAGTGGACAGGTCGAACGGGATCACCTGATCCAGTGCGAGAACGGCAACGGTATGCATGGCCAGAACATACCCTGTCATCGGACTGGTTGAGTCAGGATATTACCCTAGAAATTCCATATCTGCGCAGCTCACGGCGTTCGGCAATGTGTTGGCATTATTCCGTTGAAACATGTCACTAGTGCCACTGGGCGGTCGCGGCGACAACCTGTTGACTTCGGAGCGTCGATGAAGAACGCCCCCGAAGGAATCGCCCATGCACATCCAGATCGTCCTGTTCGACGGCTTCGACCCGCTTGATGTCATCGCCCCGTATGAGGTGCTGTACGCCGGCGGCACGGCGTCGGACGGCGCGGTGACCGTCGAGCTGGTCAGCGCAGAGGGCCCTCGCGAGGTAGTGAGCGGCACGGGGGGACTGGTGCTGCACGCCACCGGCGCTCTCGACCCGGAGCGTGCCGACATGCTCCTCGTGCCCGGCGCCTCGGGACGGGTGGGCGAACCCGGCGAGGTCCCGGACGTGGAAGTGGGCGCCGGAGAGTGGAAGCAGGACGAGTTCATCCCGGTGCTGCTGGGCCGGACGCTGAATACCGAGCTGCCCGCGCTCCTCAAGCAGGCGATGGACGATCCGCACATCACGGTCGCCGCCGTCTGCGGTGGCTCGCTGGTCCTGGCCATGGCCGGCTTGCTCGAAGGGCGTCACGTCACCACCCATCACATGGGCCTGGACATGCTGGATGCCACCGGTGCCCACGCGGTCCGCGCCCGCGTCGTGGACGACGGCGACCTGGTCACCGGCGCCAGTGTCACCTCCGGGCTCGATCTGGGCCTGTACTTGCTGGAGCGCGAGGTGGGCCCCCGCATCGCGCACGCTGTCGAAGAACTCTTCGCCCACGAGCGGCGCGGCACCGTCTGGCGCGCCCAGGGGCCGACTCCCGCCACTCTCTGAGCACCCGGCCCGAGAGGCCGATCACCGGCTCATCACCTTCCTTGCACCGTCAGAAAGAGCATCACCATGCCCGTCGAAGGCACCTGGAATCTGTCCATCTCCACCCCCATCGGCAAGATCAAAGCCGTGGTAGAACTCCGCGAACAGGACGGCGCCCTGACCGGCGTCGCCCGCGGAGCCGACGAAGAAGTACCCCTCCGTGATGTCGCCCTTGACGGCGACCGGCTCACCTGGAAGCAGGCCGTCACCAAACCCATGCGGCTGAACCTGGCCTTCGACGTGACAGTCGACGGCGACATCCTGAAGGGCACTTCCAAAGCCGGCCGTCTCCCGTCCTCGAAGGTCACCGGCGAGCGCCAGACCGCCCCGGAGCACCAGGCGTGACCAAGTTCCTCCTGTCCTTGCACGTCGTGGCCGCTCTTCGGCTTCGCCACAGCCAGCAGCCTCGGCGTTCTCGGTGACACCTGGCTGATCGCCTCGATCCTGCTGACCGCCCTGGCCGCCGGCGTACTGGCCCTGCGGATCCTGCCCACCCAGGAACGCGCCTTGACTGAGGCGGCGGACACCGCCTCACCACCACCGGCTCACCTGGCGGCGGGCCGCCTTGCCATGCTCACCGGCGTCTTCAACCTGCTCTGGGCCACGGTCACGGTACTGATGATCATCCGACCCGGCTCCACGACAGGAGCATGACCGTGCGACCCCAGCCTCCACGCCACCTGCGCATCGCGGCTCACGCAGAGCTGATCTCACTGATCGTGATGCTGGCCAACGTATTCACTGTCCACCTCAAGCCCATCTCCTCGGTGATGGGCCCCACCCACGGCTGCGCCTACCTCTTCGTCGTGATCGCCACCTGGCGCTTCCCGAACGCCTCGGCCACGGCCAAGGTCTTGGCCCTGGTTCCCGGCGCCGGTGGGCTCCTCGCTCTGCGACAACTTCACCGCGGTGCTCCGGCCCGCACCAAGGCGGAAGGACCCCTGCCCTCATGAACCTTGTGTCTCCGATACTCATCGGCGTCATCTACTGCCTGCTGATGTCCTTGATCAAAGAACCCCACCGCCGCCGATTCAACGCAATCATGGTGGGCGGGGCCGGAGCCGCCTATCTGAGCGGGGGCGGGTTCGGTCTGTGGGAGCTCCCATTCGTCGCGCTCATGGCCTACGTCGCCTACCGCGGTCTGGAATCCTGGACCTTCATCGGTATCGGCTGGCTCCTCCACACTGCATGGGACCTGGCCCACCACTTCAAGGGCAACCCGATCCTTCCGTTCTCCCACGACTCGTCCCTGGGGTGTGCCATCTGCGATCCAGTCATCGCCTTGTGGTGCTTCCGTGGAGGACCGTCCCTCACTACGCACCTACGCCGCTGGCTCCGTCCCAGCCGCACTGCAAACCGCGCACACGATCACGCCTCCGCCACCTCCTGACCAGACCGCGCCGGCCTCGGAAGGCGCGTACTGCACAGCACTCAGATGCTGGCTGCTGAACGCCGTCAGCAGCCAGCATCTTCACCGCCAACGAGTGATCCTCGTGTGCAGCAAGGACAGCTCTCACAATGGCCGTCGAGCTTCGCCGGAGCATTGTGGGCACGCCCAGCTCACCGGCGACCGCTCAGCCGCTGATCGTTCCCGCCTCGCGGCGGCGGCATCGTCGGGTCAAGGAACAGGTCCCACAGCGCCCACACCGCCGAGTCCAGCAGGTCAGGTGAGTCCTCCGTCTCTCCCTGGCCGACGAACGTGGTCATCTGCTCCTCCAGCTCCGCGAACAACCGCGCCGCCCCCACGTGATGCACCCGCGCCTGCTCGTACAACTGCGCCACCGGAGCAGCCCGCGCCCGCTTCCCGCGCGTCGCGTGAACGATCCGCCAGTTCACCGTCGGGTCCACCTGCTCCAGCAGCGCGGACAGGTAGTCGCCACCGTTGTTCGCCTCGATGACCACGCAGTCCGCACGATGCTCGTGGTACAGCTGCGCGGCCCTCTTCATCGCGGCCGTCGGCGTATACCGATCCTGCTCCGCGTGCAGCACATATCCACGGGGCCGGTCGTCCCCGAACATCGACTCCACCGGAAACCCGCGCCCCGCCACCGTGAACGCCGTCATGTCCGCGTTCTCGTGGCTCTTGGTCGCCGGGTCCACGGCCACCACCACCCGCTGAAGGTCCGGCAGATGCCTCGGCCTCCGCTAAAAACCCTCGACCTCCAGCATCCAGCCCTGCCACAGCGCGCCCTCCACGTCCTCGAGTAGCTCGCCCGACAGCTCCTGCCGCCCCAACCTGGTGCCGGCGTGCTCCTCCTCCAACTCCTCACGGGCCGCCATGCTCAGGTTCGCGTCGTTCTCCGGCATGTGCCCGCGGGTCAGCACCATCCGAGGCGCAGCCCCACCCTCCCGGTGCGCCTTCTCCTGCGCCCGGCCACGCTCCACCAGCCGCTTCACGTGCGGGAGCGGCTTCGGCGTCGTGGAGATCACGACCTGCGGGGTGTCCGCCTCACGCAGGCAGAACCACAGCATGTCGTAGACCTCTTGCGCCGTGTGCCGCGACCAGGCCGCGTACTCATCCGCCCACGCCTTGTCGAACGCCCAGCCACGCAGGTTGTCCGGCGTCTCCGCACCGAACCCCCGAATCAGCGTGCCGTTCTTCAACCTGAGCGTCGTCTCACCCAGCGACGACGTGTACTTCGCGATCTCCTCGGGCGGGAACACCGACAACAGCCCGCTCTTGGGGGACTCGAAGCAGATGTCCCGCACGAGCGTCGCGTTCTTCGCCACCACCGCGATCTGCTGCCCCGGCGCCTTCGCCCACTCCCGCACCGCCTCCGCCGCTGTCCGTGACTTCCCCCAGCCACGGCCGGTGAGCAGCATCCACACCGTCCACAACCACAACGGCCGCCGCTGCGCCGCACGGGCATGGTGATGCAGCCACCCCGCATGAGGCAGCCCGTCGCAGTCCTCGACCTCGCACGCCCACCGCCGCGCCGACAGCTCATCAGCCCGCACCAGGGCCGCGACCTCGTCCTCGTCCGCCGGCACGGTGCCGTCCTGCACCATCCGGTCGATCGCCGCCCGTACGACGGCCGCTGTCTCCACTGGCAGATCCCGCACGCCGACCAAGGACTCGACCACGACGACCGCGCGCAGTTCCTGGCCGGCATCGACCTCATCATCGCCGGCGTCACGGTCAGCCCGCCCACCGCCTAGCAGCCGAGGGAAGGCCGAGCCCGCATGACCGAAGCTGAGCCGCCCAGCTGCAGCGCGCCGTCACCAACCTCTGTGGGCAGAACAGCTAGCTCCGCGCGGACCGGCAGCCAGCGTTCCAGCGCGGCCCGGGTCAGCGGCGACAGCTCGATGTGCTCGCCCTCGCCGTCCTGGTCGCCGCCACCGCGCTGCGGGTGGCGCTCGACGTACACCGCGGTGTTGCCCGCGGTGAAGTCGTCCAGGCGCAGGGCCACCAGTTCACCGGACCGCAGGGCCGCATCGAGGACCAGGGCGAGCACGGCGGTCAGCCGGATCGGGCCGGGCAGCATGTGCCCGGCGAGGTCCTGGTCGAGCTGGCGGCGCAGGGCCGCGAGGTCACCGAAGGCCGGGGTGGGCTGCAACGGCAGTGCGCCGCCGCCGAGCAGCAGCGCGGGCAGGCCGAGCGCGTCGCGCAGTATGTCCACGCGCCGGCGGATCTCGTTCGTTGCCTCCGACGTCGGCGGGCGCCGCCCGTCGACCATCCGGGTCCGCAGCGCGCCGGACTCCGCGAGCCGCAGGTACGGGTCGAGGGCCTCTTCCTTGAGGAGGCCAGCGTCCCGCTCAGCGACGCCGAACGCGCCGCCGTCGACGACGGCCGGGCCGCGCTCGACCAGCTGCTGGAACGACTGGTCGACGTTCCCACGCCGGCCGGGACGACGCCCCGCGAGATCGGCGTTCCGGCGACCGCGACACTCCTGCCGATCATCGCCGTCAACCAGGGCAAAGGCTGAAGTACTTGACAAAAGCCGCAGGTCCCAGCCGTCTCAGGCCGGGGCCGCTGGAATCGCCGATTCGGCGGCCCGGCGGTATTCGGCGTTGATGCGCTGGGCTTCTTCGAGCTGGTCTTCGAGGATGATGATGCGGCAGGCGGCCTCGATGGGGGTGCCCTGGTCGACGAGTTCCCGGGCGCGGGCGGCGATGCGCAGCTGGTAACGGGAGTAGCGGCGGTGGCCGCCCTCGGAGCGGAGTGGGGTGATGAGGCGGGCTTCGCCGATGGCGCGGAGGAAGCCCTGGGTGGTGCCAAGCATGTCGGCGGCCCGGCCCATGGTGTAGGCGGGGTAGTCGTCGTCATCGAGACGGTCGTACGAGTCGTCTGCTGTCATTGCACCTCTCTGTAGAACGCTTGGAGGGGCCCTGGTGCCATATGGCACCAGGGCCCCGAAGGAACTGCTACACCATCTGCCGACCTTGGTACTGCGCCGGCCTTCTGTTTCCGCAGACCCGACCTGAATGCTGTCGGGGGTGCGGGGATCGCGGTTGCTTGACCGGAGACCACCTCACTATCGATGTCCTGCGGTACCCGAGCTCAGTGATTCCGCCCGGGCGATCCTGATGGTGCCTGGCTCCTCCGTTTGTTCCCTCTAGGATCAATCACTTACCTACTGCTGGTACTGCTCTCCTGCGTACTGCTGGTGATGCGAACTGCTCTGTGGCCTGTGAGAGCGCCACTCTTCGGCAGCCAGCCCCGTCGCCCGTCCTGCGTCTGCTCTGGCTTAGAACCCCACTGCCGAACTTCCCGGTGCGCGCGTCCGCAGCCGACGCCTTCACCGAGGTGCTGCTCACCCTTCACTGCTGGGTACTGCTCACGGCGGCCCCTGATCACTGCGGGCCACCCGGTCCGGTCGTCAGTCCCGTCGCCGTCCTGCAACCACTCTGGCTTCGGAACTCCACCACCGCACCGTCCTGCGCACTGCAACTGCGTGTACTGCTGCCCGGCAGTTCATCTCTGCCGGGCCTTGCTGATCTCGGCTACGAGAGAAACCATAACCACAGCACCACCCAATGTCTACTCCGGCCGACATAGATTTCCGCGTGTTCGACGGTGAGGTAATAGGACCCTGCCGGGTTAAGGGGCGCTGGGCGGGGCACGAGGGACGGGTAGGCAGGACCGGGCATTGACGAGCCAGAGGCCAGGGTGAACCTGATGGACACGATGTGCGTCGGCGCCACGACCATCCGCTCCGCGACCGCCGTCGCCGACGCGCGCGAGACCGCCCGGGCCTTCCTCGAAGCCCTCCGGCAGCCGACCGTC
This sequence comes from Streptomyces lacaronensis, assembly GCF_047337785.1. NCBI lineage: Bacteria > Bacillati > Actinomycetota > Actinomycetes > Kitasatosporales > Streptomycetaceae > Streptomyces > Streptomyces lacaronensis. Next base: position 12,156,330 of record NZ_JBLHDK010000003.1, on the reverse strand, counting down.
GACCCAGAAGCGGCCGACACCGCCGTCCTGGTCGTCTCCGAACTCGTCACCAACGCCCTACGCCACGGCGGCGGCACCTATACCCTCCGCCTGGCCGCCCACCCCGACACCATCGAGGTGGCTGTCGACGACCCCAGCTCGCATGCGCCGCGCATGCGCACCCCGGCGCGGCGCCGGACCCTGTTCAGACGCCGCTCGACCGATTTCCGCGTCGTTCCGAGCTGCTGCGCGATCACCTCCTGGGTGGCCACGGTGGTGAGGATCGCCTCGCAGACCGCGCGCTCCTCCATCGACGCCTGCGCCAGGATGGTGCCCAACGCCTCCCGGAGCACGGTCTGCTCCTCGGGCCCGGGCGCGGGGACCAGCTCCCACATCTCCCACTCGGCGTCGTACACCGGGATCGTGTTGGGCCCCAGGATCTCGCGCATGCGCCGCCGGCGGCCGGTGGCCGGTGGCCGGTGGCCCACCGACGGTAGGCGTCCCGGAAGAAGCCAGAGCGATGGGCACGAGGAAGCTGGTCAGGTTCCGGCCGCCATTGGGGTCCCGCTCCTTCAGGCAGCTGGACAGGTAGTAGGGGATGGCCTTGCCCAGGCAGTCGAGCGCGATGTCCTCCCGGACGTCCGCCCTGCGCATGATCTCCTCCACCTCGGTGTACGGCGCCTGGAAGTAGATCCGGCGCTCGGTGACCGGACCGGACGGCCGGGAGCTGGTGGTGGACGACTCCCTGCTCCCGGGGGAACTGCGCGAGAGGCTGCGGGCGGAGGGCTCGGACGTCACACTCGGCGACGACCGCGCCCGCCGCGGCCCGCACCGACTCCCTCGGCGGCGACTGGCTGCGCTGCCCCGCCTGCCTCGCCCGCGCCGAGGCCGCCCCCGGCGCCGCCCGGCAGCGCCTGGACGCCGACCTCGCCCGCCCTCGGATCAAGGTCCTGGACCGCTCGGCCCGGCTGGGGCCCGGCTGGACGCTGATTCAGCGGGAGGGGGATGTCGAACGGCACCGGTGGCTGGTCGAGCACAACGGGACCGTCTGCGGCATGGTCTACCGCTACCAGCGCGTCAACGGCACCTTCTCCTCCGCCTGGGAGGCCCGCTCCCTGCTGGGGGTGTCCTGGTACCTCCGGGAAGCCCCCTCCGCCTGCGCCCACCTGCCCCACAGATCCTCCCTGTGGTTCGCCCGTGACCTCGCCGCCTGGGGCGTCGTCACCCACCCCTACCACGACGAGCCCCGCCCGGAGTGGGCCACCCGCAAGGGGACGTGACGTGGACGACCTCGACCAGCAGCCAGGAGAGGGCCGGGCAGGTCATCGAGCCTTCGGCGGTGCTCCCGGCGACGGCCCGCCCGGCCGGCGCCGCGGCGCTCAGCCCCGAGGTCCGGGCCAAGCTCGCCGAGTTGGAGGAACGCTCCGCCCGGCACGACCTGAACCTGCGACCGAGAGAACACCACCGACGGCTACGCCGCCGGCTGGAAACAGTGGGAGCAGTTCCCCGCCCTGCTCGAGCTGCCGGTCGCCGCCATCGCCTCCGGCTCCCTGACCGTGTTCGTGGAATGGCTGTGGGTCCAGCCCGGATGGAGGCCGGACACCTACATGGCTCCCTCCGCCATCGACCGCCGCCTGTCCGGCGCCCGCGAGCAGTCTTAGTGGCTGTTGTCGTTCCGAATCTGAGGGCGGCGTTTTCGCTGGTCAGGAATGGGGTGGGTGATTCGGTGGGAGTGGTGGCGTGTCATGTCGTCGCTCCCCGGGAGGTTGCGGATGCCGTCGGTCGTCGGACTGCTGGAACAGCACGAGCTCGCCGCTCGCCGTCGGGTCGACGGATTGCGTGAGGAAGCCGATCGCATCCAGGCCGAGCTGGCAGCGGCCGAGCAGGAATGGCAGGAGTGGGCGATCGCCCGCAGGCGAGTGGGCACCGTCCTGGCTCCGGACGACAACATCGCTGATGAGGAGGCCGTTCCCGGCCCACGGGACGCGGACGCGCGCTCGGCGCCCAGGCAGGCGGCGAAGCCGAAGTCGCAGGTGCCGGTGTGGCGTGAGGGGCTGGCCTGGTCGGTACTGTCGGTGGACTATCAGCGCATCCTCACCGCCCTCGCGGACCGGCACCGGCTCCATCGAGGGCCGCTGACCTGCCAGGAGTTGGCGGTGGTGTTCAGTCTGGACGCGGTGCCGGCCACGGTGGAGGCGCTGCGGTCGAAGGCGAAACGCCTGGTCGCGCGGGGCTGGCTGGCCGAGCGGCAGCCGGGCCGGTTCACCCTCGCCCAGGGCCCGGCCGGGCAAGACGGCGCGTCATGAGCAGGATCATCGACCAGTAGACCATCGCCTCGGCGCTGGCGGTGCGGCGTTCGAAGTCGCGCACCAGACGGCGGGTGCGCATCAGATGGGCGAAGAACCGCTCGACGATCCATCGCTTGGGCAGCACCACGAAGCCGCGCATGTCGTCGCTGCGTTTCACGATCGCCAGGACCAGCGCGAGCGTGGTGAGGCAGTAGGCGACGAGGCCGCCGGTGTAGCCGCCGTCGGCCCAGACCAGTTCCAGCCGGTGGTGCACGTCGGCGACCTGCCCGAGCAGCACGTGGGCGGCGGTGCGGTCGCCGGTGTCCGCGGCGGTGACCATGACGCCCAGCAGCAGCCCGAGCGTGTCGACCACGACGTGCCGCTTACGGCCGTTGACCAGCTTGCCGCCGTCGAACCCCCGGCTGTCGGCACCGACGACGGCGTCCGCCTTGACCGATTGCGAGTCGATCACACCGGCCGTCGGTGCCGCGTCGCGGCCCAGCGTTACGCGGACCTGCCCGCGCAGCCGGTCGTGGAACTCCTTGACCAGCCCGTGGTCGCGCCAGCGGCGGAAGAACGCATACACCCGGTCCCACGGCGGAAAGTCGACCGGCATACCGCGCCATTTGATTCCGTTGTCCACGAGGTAGCGGATCGCGTCCAGCATCACGCGGTGGCAGTACGCCTCCGGCCGCCCGCCCCGGCCGCGCAGCCAGGCCGGCACCGGCAGCAGCGGCCGGACCGTCTCCCATTCCGCGTCCGTCATGTCCGACGGATACCGCCGAACACGTTCCGGGTGATCGGCTGCGTTTCCGAACCGGTGGGCGACACAATCACACGACGGAGACGCCGAGTTGAACTCCACCGGCGCGAGGACGTAGAACTGCGGCAACAGGGTCTCCTGGATCTCGGTTGGCTTCGCAACCCCGAGCTACCAAGAGGCCCTGCCTTCATGCCCGCGGCCAGCGGCGATCACCCGATCGAGACTCCCGTTCGACGCGCACCCCTCAAGATCGGAACGACAACAGCTACTGAGTCCCGTCGGCCCTGCCGACCGGCCGGAACACCAGCCCTCGACCCGCGTCCCCCACCCGCAGGACCTCAACGGCGACGACATCCAGGAGGGCTGGAGCGAGCAGACGCTCTTCCAGGTGATCGCCTCGCTGATGCCCGGGGCCCGCGCGGTGCTGCGCCGGATCACCGACCTGGGCGGCACCGCCTCGTTCGACGAAGTGCAGCAGTACTTCACCGACCACCCGACCACCCCGATCACGAAGGCGAAGATCGGCGGAACCCTCACCACCATCCCGGCGGCACGGCGCCGTGTTGGCCCGGCTGCTCCGGCGGGACGAGGGGGTCACCGACGAGGGGGTGGTCCGCGATGTGCTGCGGCTCTCCGTCCGGTTGCCGGTCCCCCCTGGTGTCCACCCTGGCCGCGAACCCGGGCACGGTGGACGACCCCAGTGCCACGGCAGTGGAACGGATTCTGAAGTGGGAGGACGACCCAGTCCGCCACGCTCGCGGGCGCGCTGCCGCGCCGGCTCGACGACGATGTGTTCCGGGCGGCGGTGGACAAGGACGCGGCGGAGCTGTTCGGCTGGCTGCGGTCGCTGCCCTTCGTGACCGAGCACGCCGGATCGGCCCACTACCACGAGGTCGTACGCGCGACCATGCTGCGGCTTCAGCGGAACACCTCACCGCGGCGGTGGGCCGAGGGTCACCTCCGATTGGCCGGGGCCCTTCGCCCGCCGGCGTGAGGCTGCGGAGGAGGACACCGCCCCGGATGGGCGCTGGAAGCGGGACGCCTGGTGCACACCACGCCTGGAGGAGACGTACCACCTGCTGTGCGCCCGGTCCTCGGCGGAGCTGCCCGGGGCGCTGCTGGACGGGATCGGCGCCTGCGAGGCGGGCCCGGCGGTGGCCCGGCGCTGGGCGGCGACGCTGGCCGAGGCCGGCGAGGACGCGGACGGGCGCGCGCCTGGGGCCGGCGGCTGCTGACCGCACTGGGCGGAGTGCCGCCCCTCCGGACGTTAGGCGGGCAGGGCCGCCCGGTCGGGCCGGCCGGCTCGGCGGCGAGGCAGGGCGGCGCGGGCTCGTAGACGGGGCGGCCGGAGAGCGGGGCGACGCCGATCTCCCGCACCGGCCAGCTGCTCCTGAGGAGCCGAGGCGTGCCCTGCGCAGCGCGGCGACCCGTGAGAGGGTCAGCCGCAGTCGTTGCGGTTGATACGCAGGGAGCGGGTCTGGTCGTTGAGGTTGTAGCCGCGCAGGTCGTGGATTGATCCGCCGCTCTTGGTGACGCATACCCACCGGCCGGAGTAGTTGCGCTTCTCGTAGACGCGTGCGGTGCGGCCGGAGTTGTTCCGCACTGAGCTGCCGCGGTCGCGGATGGCGGAGGGTAGGTCCTTCACGCTGCCGTCGACGGCCCGCTTCACCCACGGCTGGCCGCCGAAGCCGATCTCGGGGTAGATGCACACGTAGCCATCGGGGCAGTCAATCTCTGCCGACGCCGCGGTCGCCGACGCGGCAGCGGGAGCCATCGCGGTCAAAAGAGGCACGGTCAGAGCGGCGGCCACGAGACCGCGGGAGAGATAGTTCATGCCCACAGTGAAAGGCCACGGCCGCACTCACGAGGGCGTCGGGAGACAAAACCACGCGATCGGGCGGAAACACGCGTGGCCCTGATAAAGCTGGGATGCGAGAACACGGTGTTGCCTGCCGCTGTGCACCAGATGGCGGTTGGGGCTGGTCGCATTTCGAGTCTGCTCTCGAGCATCCGGGTGAGTCCGCACCTCGCTCCAGCGTATGGGCCAGGCCGGTGCGGTACGACAACGACATGGCCACTCACCCCGACCCTCAGCCGAACACGGAGAGCGCCGGCCGCGAATCCCTGGCGAACCGCAAGGGCTACGACGACCGCTTCCTGGGACCGGCTGTACCGCTGCCCGCGCTTGCCGATTCGGGCATCGAAACGGTCGTCCTCCCCTACGCCAACTTCACCGTCGTCTTCCGCCCGGACCGGCGGCTGGCCGCGGCAACCGCCGTCATCATCGACGGCGCCCGCCTCATCGACGTGCCGCGCGAGGACGAGTGGCGCTTCGACCCCCGCCTCCCCGAGGCCCAGCAGGCCGGCCACCTCATCTACAGGGACAACCCGCTGGACAAAGGGCACCTGGTCCGCCGCCTTGACCCCGTATGGGGTCCCGATGCGCCCAAGGCGAACGACGACACGTTCCACTACACCAACTCGGCACCCCAGATGAACGTGTTCAACCAGGGCAGAAAGCTCTGGCAGGGGCTCGAGAACTTCCTGCTCGAGCACGCCGAGAACTTCGACCGCAAGCTGACGGTCTTCACCGGGCCGGTGCTCGAGGACTCCGATCCGCCCTACCGGGGCATCCAGGTACCGCTGCGATTTTGGAAAATCGCTGCTTTCATGCAGGACGGGGACCTGGCGGCCACCGGCTATGTCCTCGACCAGAGCCCCGACCTCACCAAAGGCGCCGCTGCCCAAGCAATGGCGGAGGCCGCGCGAGCAGGAGATCCTCCGCCGCTCGGCGCTTTTCGCACATTCCAGGTACCTGTGGTTGATATCGCCCACCTCACCGGCCTGGACCTGGGCCCACTGCCGACCGCCGACCGGCTCCCCACCGGAATGCGCGCAGCACGGCCCTGGACCCTCCTGGAGTCCTACAACGACATCACCATGCCCACCTCATGAGCCTGGCTGATGGGCCAAGCGATCCCGGCCTCCCCAGCCCACTGGCCAGCCACCGATCCAGCGCGGCCGTCTCCAGCCGTCAACCAAATACCCAGGTATGGGCCGCGCTCTCCGCGTACGAGACCCAACGAGGACCCGAGGACGGTCAGCGGCAGAACTCGACCTCCTGCGGACCGCTCGTCCAGCGGTCGTGTATTCGTCGGCGCGGACGACGGCGAGAAAGGCATGGGCGAGCATCGCGAGAGTGACCCAGCGGTGCCAGGACGTCCAGCCTCGGACCTGGTGTTCGTCCAGCCCGGCCAGTCCCTTGCCGGACTGGAAGGTCTTTTCGACAGTCCATCTGCGTCCGGCAACCTGCACCAGGGTGGACAGCGGCATCTGGGTCGCTGAGCAGCGGTCGAAGGCGAGTTCGCCGGTGCGCCGGTTGCGGCGCACGAGCAGATGGTGGTGGTCGGGCTGGTCGTCGGCGATGTCGGCCAGGGCCCAGTCGTAGAAGCGGTGTCCTTTGGCTCCGACACCGGCAGAGAGTTGCTGTGACCTGCGGCCACCGGCTGATCTTCTGTCTTCACACACCGATAATCACCGGTGGCAGCGGCCATCTCCGGACCGGTCGACATGCATGATCACGGCCTGGCTGTGGGGTGCTGTCCGATCCAGCCGGTGGCGGCGACCACCTCGCGCGCGATGTCCGAGACAGTCCGCCCGTCCGTCGCGACCCTCACCGCATCCGCAGGAGTCCGCTGATCCAGCAACCGCGCCTTACGCGTACTGCTCTCCCACTCCGTCTCCAGCTCCGAGCCCAGTTCCCGGCGCTCCAGCCGTGCACGCGTAGTGGCGTCGGTGGCCGTGAGTAGAACTCTCACGATCCGCACTTGGCAGCCCATGGCCCGCTCGAACATGCCGGTCGCCTCGGGCACCACGCTCAGCGTGTTCGTGTAGACCAAATGCCGGTAACCGCGCTTAGCGTAGTTCGCCCACACGGCAGTCAGGTTGCTCTCGGTGATCTCCGCACAGTGCGGATCTCCCTCCGGAGCCGGATGCACCTGGCCCATGAAGTCACCATCGATGACCGCATGAGGAACCGCAGCGCCCCGCAGCAACGCCGAAACCTCCCACCCCACACTCGTCTTGCCAACCCCGGCCCTTCCCCCGATGAGCAGCACCTCGGCATCATCCATGGCCACAGCCTGGCAGCTCACCTCTTTCTCGTGCGATCGAATTTTGATCAGTCAAGATCGCGATCTACAGCTGGAGTACTAGAGCGACGCGATCAGCAGGCCGCCGACGCCCGACAGCGGGACGCGGCCAGCGAACGGGAACGCACACAGCAACGGGAACGTCGGGAAGACGTATCCCAGCACTATCTGGCGTTGGAGTCGCTCTGATTGAGCACCCCCCTGGACTGCCACACGGCTCTCGCAGAGTTCTCCGTCGTCCCCGCTGAGCATGTCCCGCGGCGGGCCCGGCTCGGGATTTCACGCCCTGCTCGAGGGCCAGAAAGGGATGTCGGCCGGGGTCATCGAGGGAGCAGGTGACGTTGCCGACCAGTGGATGGGCGGTCAACCGGCCGTGCTGTGCTCGGTCTCCGGCACCGGGGGCAGCCAGTGCACGGCGTTGTCGCGGAAGGATGCTTGGATTGGCACGAGGTCTGGGCCGCTGGTGTCGTCGAGGGCGGTGACGTTGATGCCAATCTCTGGGATGTCGCTGTCGATCGCCGCGAGACGACTGCCGCAGGTCGCGCAGAAGCCGCGTTTCGCCTTGCCTTCGAAGGTCTCGTACCAGGTTGGATCGCCGCCCTCACCAGTCCAGGTGACCGTCTCGAAACCCACCCACCACATCACTGGTGTGCCGCCGAGCTTTTGACAGTGGCGGCAGACACAGGTTTCCCTGTCAAGTCCTTGTGTTCACGTCTTGTGCCCCCTCTTCGTGGTGGCGCGCGGGCGTGGCCGCCGAAGGACTGAAACGACCATCTGACGGATGGGATGAGCAGTTCCTGTAAGGCCAATTCTGCCGTGCTTACAGGTGCGTTGAGGGCCGCTTCGATGAAATCGGTAAGCCCATTCGCGAGCGGCTCGCAGTTCATCCACGATGCCCCGACTCTCGGCGCACTTAGATTCCTCGAAACCGGCACCGCCCGAAAACTCAAAGCCCTGACTCTCACTTCCCCTTTCGCACCTCGGTGGGGACGGCAGTACGAATTCGTCGAGGAAGTAGCCCTACGCGTATTGAAGTGCCCGGAGCGTCCCTGGACTGTCTCGGGTCAGCCGGTCGCGCTGGGCTCTGTCTGCGCCACCGAGGGCAGCCAACGCACGGCGTTGTCGTGGAAGGACGCGTGGATCGGGACGAGGTCTTCGCCGCTGGTGTTGTCGATCGCCGCGACGCGGCTGCCGCAGGTCGGGCAGAAGCCACGCTTCGCCTCGCCGGGGAAGGTCTCGTACCAGGTCGGCTCGCCACCCTCGCCGATCCAGGTGATTGTCTTAAAGCCCACCCACCACATCACGGGGGTGCCGCCGAGTTTCTGGCAATGTTCACACTCACAGGTTTCCCTGTCAAGTCCTTGTGTTCACGTCTTGTGCCTCCTCTGGGTGGCGGCCGTCGAAGGAACGGGACGGCCATCCAACGAACGGGATGAGCAGTTTCTGCAAACCCAACTCTCCCGTGTTTTCAGGCAGGTTGTGGGCCTCTTCGATGAATTCGACGGACCCGTTCGCGGGCGGCTCACAAGCATCACCGATGTCCCGATGCTCCGCGCACCCAGACTCGTCGAAACCGGCACCGCCCGAAAACCCAAAGTTCTGGCTCCCGCTTCTGCTTTCGTCTCGGTGGGGCGGCAGCCCGAATTCATCCAGGAAGTAGCCCCGCGCATTTCTGAAGTGCCCTGAGCGTCCCTGGACTGCTTTGGACTTCCGTCGGCTCTCGGTCAGCTGGCCGTGGTGGGCTCGGTCTTCGCTACCGAAGGCAGCCATCCCACGGCGTTGTCGTGGAAGGAGGCGTGGATCGGGACGAGGTCTTCGCCGCTGGTGTCGTCGAGGGCGGTGACGTTGATGCCGATATCCGGGATGTCGCTGTCGATCGCCGCGACGCGGCTGCCGCAGGTCGGGCAGAAGCCGCGCTTCGCCTCACCAGGGAAGGTCTCGTACCAGGTCGGTTCGCCACCCTCGCCGGTCCAGGTGACGGTCGCGAACCCCACCCACCACATCACGGGGGTGCCACCGAGTTTTTGGCAGTGCCCACACTCACAGGTGTGGGGGAAGCCCGCGGGGCCCTGGGCGGTGAAGCGGATGCGACCACAGAGGCACCCACCGGTGCGATCCTCGACTGGTTCGGTTCGCTGGGCGCCGGCGGGGGTGGCGTTCATCGGGTGATCTCCCTGGATTGATGGGCAAGTTGGGCAGATCAGTGTGCCATCGCTTCCACGACCGCCAGGACGCTGTTGGCGGCTCCGGCCCGGCCGCGTGCGCCGATTGCGGAGGCGTCACGCGGCCGGGCGACGAAACCGCCACTCAGGGGCGTCCGAAGGCGCGGACGGTCCATCCGGCGTCACGCCAGGTGTCGGTGTTCAGGGTGCCGCGGCCGTCGATGACGCGCGGAGTGGCGGTGCGTGCGGCGAGGCGGTGCGGGTCGACGTGGGAGTACTGCGGCCACTCGGTCAGGTGCAGCAGCAGGTCGGCGTCCTGGACGGCCGCGATGAGGTCCTCGACGTAGTCGAGTTCGGGGTGCGTCTTGCGGGCGTTGTCGAGTGCCTGCGGATCGGTGACGGACGCTCGACCTGCGACGCCCGCAGGACTACTTCGGACGCGTCTGGAGCACTGCCTTCCGGGCCAGCGAGCTCGCGCGCCAGAACGAGGACGGCGAGACGGCATGAGCTCCGGCCCCACCTCCACCGCGGCCAACGCCGCCCGGCGCGAGCAGACTCGGCGCAAACTCACCCAGGTCGAGACGGCGATCGGCCAACTCCGCCGCGAACGCGGACGCCTGACCGTCCGAGCCATCGCTAAGCGAGCCGGGGTGTCTGCCACATTCTGTTACGAGAACGTCGAGGCGCGGTCCGTCATCCAGAACGCCACTGCCGCCTGCCGCACACAGCATGACCGGCAGGCGCATGAGGAACACGAGCGGATCGAGGCGTCCTGGCGCGAGCGCGCACTCAATGCGGAGGCCGAACGCACCCGGGCGCAGAAGGAGATCTTCGCCGATCGGCAACAGATCGGTGAGCTGATGGGCCGGCTCCGCGACTTCGACCAGATGGTCCCCGGCGAGTCCGTCCAGCACCTCGTCAACCGAGAACACCAGCCTCAAGCGCCGTCTTCAGCAGGTCACTCAAGAACATCGCGCTCCGCAGGAGCGACTCGAAGGCGCCCGCTCCAACCTTCGGTTCGCCGAGAAGCGCATCGCTGCCCTCGAAGTCCAACTTCTCGAACAGGGACAACCATGACCGCGCAGGCCACCCACGGCACGATTCCGCTCAACCGCCAGCAGGGCGGACGCCGTAGTGCTCGCAGCGCGTCGTCGAGCCGCGGGTGGTGATCGGGGCCCGCGCCGGCCGCTGCCCGCCTCGGGCAGAAGTCGTAGGCGCGGAGTCGTCGGACGGCCGATCGACGTCCCATCAGACGAGGCCGGACTCCCAGTCGGACTCCCGGATCGGCAGGAAGTCGTCCACCTGCGCCGACAGCGGGAGGCCCGAAGCCGCGCGCTTGCGTTTCGCCCGACGCACCAGGCGTTGACCGACACTTCCGACAAGGTGGACGGTCCTGGATGCCTCGGACGCCGACATCCCCTCCTCGACGAGGCGAAACAGTGTGGCGATCGCCGTCCGCGGACAGTAGTGCCAGTCGGCGACGCCCACCAGGAGATCGGCGGGATCGGTCCACAGCCGCCCGATGCCGTCCGACCGTTTGGCCGGCGGGGGAGAGACGTATCTCCACGGCCATTGGCGGAAGGTCTCGGAGAACTCCTCGCCCTTCTCCACCCACCGGCCGTCCGGCATGGCGATCTCCCAGCCGGTGACACCGCTCTTGTCGCGGCACCAGAGGAGGTAGCCGACAAAGTGGTCGTGATGATGAACGGGCCAGCTCTCCTCTCCGAGAAAGCGGCGGCCTTCCGGTGGGGACAGTCGCCAACCGGAGCGGTTCTCCTCTCTCAGAACCGCAGTCAGACCGGAGCCGGACATCTCGGAGACATCGATCGACTCGTCGATACCGACGGAAAGAAGCAGATCTCCCACATTCTTGCGCCCAGCGAGCGTTGACGATGTCGGTGCTCGGCGCTCAGGTTTGCGAGTCGGTGGAGGAGCGGTCCGGTTCTTCTGCCTTTCCTTGGCCCGGAGAGCAAGATTCGCGTGGACATAGTCCCGCACGGAGCCCGGGACCGGCTCTCCCGTGACCTCGTCCCACCATTCCTCGAGCATTTCCATCGGCGGGAAGGTCCAGCTGTCGACGAGCCGCACCAGGTGTTTGGGCGCGGGACCCGTCATGGGGTGCGGGAACTCGTCGAAGAGGGCCACGCACTTGATCATCCACGTGAGGGCTTCGAGGAGGTTGCCCTTCTTCTCGGCCAGGAGGCCGAGCTGGCCATAGGTGGGGGCGAGGCTGTTCGGGCCGGCGGCGTCGTGCTCCTTGACCGCCAGAGCCTTGTTGTACCAGTCCTCCGCTTCCTCCAGGTCGTTCCGGCTGTACGCGAGGGTGCCCAGCTGGTGGTAGCACGTGGCGATGCGTTCGTCGTCGCCGAATTCCTCATGGATCGCCAGGGCTCTGTGGTACCACTCCTCGGCTTCCGACAGGCGTCGACGCTGGTGAGCGATGATCCCCAGGTTGTGGTACGCGTGGGCCATCCCCGGCCGATTGCCGAGCGCCTCCTGGATGACCAGCGCCTCGCGATACCAGCCTTCGGCCTGATCGAGGCGGGAACGGCGGAGGGCGACATTGCCGAGTTGGGAGCGGATGTCACCCGCCATGCGCGTCGGATTGCCCAGGGAGCCCAGGGCGTCCAGCGCCTGGAGGTACCAGTCCACAGCTGCCACCAGCTGATCCTTGTACTCCGCGATCATGCCGAGGCTCTGACAGCTCTCTGCGATCCGGGTCTTGTCGCCGGCCTCCAGCCGGATGGCGAGCGCTTTACGCTGCCATTCCTCCGCCTCGACGTGGTCACCGCGTTCGAGCGCAGCCAGGGCCAGCTGATGGTAGGTGCTGGCAGCGCTCGACGCGTTGTCGTCCTCGTCTTTGAGTGCCATCGCCTTGCGATACCAGTCCTCGGACTCGGCGGTTCGACCGCGGGCCGCGGCGACCATGCCGAGCTGGTGGTAGCAGACGTCCAGCCCGTGCCGCCGCTCCGCACCGGCGCCGGTCAGCTCGATCGCCGCCACGGCCTTCAGGTAACCGCGTTCGGCCTCGTCGAGGCGGCGGAGGTCCAGGTCGCGACCGGCTTGACCCTCCACCGCGTACAGCCACAGGTCTCCGGCGGGGGTGTCGACTCGGGGAATCGTGCCGTCCGGTCCGCCGGTGGCGCGGATGATCCGTTCGCTCCAGGGGTCGAATTCCGCTTCGATACCGACGAACCGCCAGAACTTCTTGAGTGCGCGCAGGATGAGTTGGGCATCGTCCCAGCGGGTGTGATCAAGCGCGTAGCCGAGGTAGTTGCCCAGGGTGTGGCGTTCGATGGCGATCATTCCGTACACCATCTGGTCGCCCGCATCGGCCTGTTGAGTGAGCGCGATGCAGATGCCGGCATGCGCGTGCGTCAGGACACCAAGCGCTGCTTCGTGGTCAGCCTCGTAGGTGTCCGGATTCTCCGTACGCCAGGCGTTTCTCAAGAAGGCAGGCAGTGCCGGGTGGAGTTTGTAGAACGTTGTGCCGATGTAGGTCAGCAACCCCAGTGCGGTGGCATCGTCAAGGGCTGATTTCCAGTCGTCGAACGTCGCTCTCGCGAACCGCTGCGGAACCCCGGGGATCACCGTGAGGGCGCTGAGAACAGTCAGGTCGACAACGCCGTAGAACAACGAGACGACGGGCAGGAGGCGGCGCGTCGTCTCCGTGAGATGGGCGTAGGAGAAGGCGATGCCGGCCCACATGGCTGCGGCGTGTTCTTCGCCGCGGTTGCTCAGCGCCGTGTGCGATGTGCCGCCGCGCAGCTCGGCGAGGAGTTCATCCGGGCTCGCCGGGTCGAGACGAGGCAGGACGAGCTCCATGCTCGCCGGATGGCCGTCCAGCCATTCCATCAGCGCCGCGTACGACCTTTCGGCCCGACGTTCGAGGGCCGTGGGGTGTCCGGCAAGCAATACGTCGGCGTACTCGGCCGCTTCATGCCGGGCCAGACCTTCGACCCGGACGCGTCCGACCTCGCCCAGCCAGTCTTCCCGGCTCCGGCTGGTGATCAGCACACTGCTGGTCCCGTTCTCCGCCAGGTCATCAAGGAACTGTCGCAGTTCGACGCACTGCTCCTCGTCGAGGATCGGCGTGGTGTTCTCCGGGTCCGGCATGGTCCGTAGCGACTCGAAGCTGTCCCAGATCAACAGCATGCAGTGGTCGTGCAGCGCGGTTCGCACGACAGCCCGCCGCTGGTCCCGTGTCAGCCGGACGAAGTCGGGACCATGGAGAGCGACGCCGATCGGGGCGATCACCGTGTCGAGGTCGACGGCCGGCACGCCGGGGTGGAACGAGTGCCAGAAGATCCATTCCGGTCTCTCGACTCCCGCGGTGTCACGCCACCACCGGCCGAACGCCTTCGCCAGTTCCGTCTTGCCGCTTCCGGCGATGCCGGTGACGACGACGACCTTGCGCAGCCGTGCGGCCGCCTCAAGATCGTAGATTCGGGCGTCGCGGCCGACGAAGACGCCGTTGGCGGCGTCGAGCACGCCTGCCTCCGGCTCGACCGGCGAGGCGGATCGCGGGTGCACCTGCGCCTTCGGGGCGTCTGCCCTCGAAGCCGGTCCCTCGCCGTGAGCCGCCGCCGTGTGCTGGAAGCGCACCGGACGGCCGAGGTAGTGGACTGCGACGAGCCAGTCCCGGAGCGGCATCTGTCCCTTGGGGCTCGGTCGGCCGGGGCTGTGGAACATCTGCCGGCGGCCGGCCGTCACCGCCGCCGACACCGAGCCGCCGGAGAAGATCTTCTCGTAGAACGCCGCCATGAACTCGGCTGCCGCGACAGCCTGCACGGTGTAGGCCATGGCGACGACCGACGCGGTGCCTTCGCTCAGCAGGCGGGTCGCAACCGCCGTCTCCAGGTCCTTGCCGATCGCGCCCGACTCGCACGCGTTCAGCACCACCACGGGGACGTGCGCGGCGTTCAGCACCCGGGCTATTTCCGCTGCGGGGACGAGGTGCGGACCGCCGTCGGGCCTTTCGAAGACCAGCGCGCCTTCCCCGCCCCCGACGTCGCGTCCGCCGATGAACGTCCCGTGTCCGTCGAAGTGGACGACCTGATACGGCCGGCCCTCCCGGTCAGCCGCGTCCAACTCGTCGCGGAGGGCGTGCAGCGTCGGGGGTCGCAGCACCGTCAGCTCCGCAGCCCCCTGCATCGCCTCCAGACGCTTCAACAGCGGGCGGGCGATCATCTGGTACCCGACGTCGTCGGTTCCGGAGGGGCGCGAGATCACCATCAGGACGCGCAGTCGGCCGCCGGGAACGGGAACCGCTTCGGCCGGGGCAGCGCAGGTCGACAGGGTCCGGCTCAGGCCGGCCAGCTCGACGGCCAGCGGGGCCCCCTGACGAGGATCGGTCATCAGCTCCCACGGAAGCCCGAGCAGCGCCGGGGACGCCGACCGCAGGACAAGCTCCACGTCCCCGCGCGTCCGCAGACGGACGTAGGCGTCCCGCGCCGGACCTGAGCCGAAGACCGACGCGAACACCGAGGCTCCCCAGCCGGGGAGTTCCCCCTCGATCCGAGCGCCGCGGTCCTCGTAGACCCCGAACGGGGCGCGCAGGTAGTCCTCCAGATACCAGCGCAGGTCTTCCAGTGCGTCGGAGTCCAACGGCCACGCGAACGGAAGAGGTTCACCCGGCGCGAACGGCTCCCCAGGCGCCACCTCGCCGACCCGCACGGTCCCGTCCTCGCCGAGGTCGACGATCAGCCGGCCGGTCATGAGGAGTGTCTCTCGTCCGCCCCGGCACTATTCGTCATCGTCGGCGGCCGTGACGATCTCTTCGGCGACGACCTCGATGATCGTCTCTTCGACGGACATGAGCTCCCCGGCCGCCCGCCGCTCGACGCGCATGTATTCGACCAGCGTGCTCCGACTCGGACGTGTCCCGTGCTGCTTCCGGTGGTCCTGGTAGACCTGGTAGGCCAGTGTCGCGATGGTCACGACAAGGCCGCCCACCGCGACGGGATCGGCGAACCGGTCCGGCGCGGACGCCGCGCCGTTGCGGCGGAGCGCCGTCTCGACCTGTACCTCGAGGAGCTCGGGCTTCCCGAACTGTGCGCCCAGCCGGCCCACCGTCGCCCGGGCGACGGTCGCCACCGTTGCCGCAATGAGATCGTCCACTGATCATCCCCCATGTGCTCCGAATCGACGGCGGCGATGTGCCAGACCCTGGTGCGACCATTCAACTACGGACAGCGGCAGCAAGGTTCTGATTCGCTCGAAGACGAAGACCGGCGGACTGGTGTGTCAGTGACCAGTTGATATTCCCCGCCCACGGCCGCCTGACGGGGAGTCACTTGGTAGAATTTCACAGCCAGTGACGACACCCGACTGTGCTCATGACCAGCCGTCACGGGGTGCCCTGGGATCGCCCGCAGAGCCGTCAACGGCCACGATCAGCGAGAATGCAGGCCCTTGCCACCGCGCGTACGGGCCGCTGGGCCGCGAGCGCCGCGTCCGCGCCAGTGTGGGCGGTGCGGCGACATCAGCAACGGTGACTGATCGTGTTCAGCTTGCCGAGAGCGGGGAGCGTAAGTGGCCGCCAGTGGGGGCCGCCTGCGGGGGATCGGTGGCCGTACATGGGGAAACGATCGATCTTGGCCGCTGTCACGTCCCTGCGGCCAAGGAGGACGCGTACAGCGAGGGCCGTTGACACCCGCGCCAAGCGGGAGATCTCCGAGAGCACACCGCAGCCAGTGAGAACGCCCCGGCTCCGGATCTGCCGGTCGCCCTCGACATGCCGGGCGAGGGCGCCGACTTCCTCCGCCCCGCCGAACTGGAGCCCGCCGGGCGGGCCGCGCTCGACCAGGGCGTGACTGTACGGGTCAGCACCACTCCGGAGGTCTACCGACAAGCCGACAACAGCCTGGCCCCATGCAACATCCCGGACGGCTACGCGACGCATCGACGCAGCCCATGGACGACCCGAACGCCACGCCAGTCGGTAAACTCGACCACGGGCTCGAACTCGGCAACCGCAGCGTCGACATCCTCGCCCGCGTCCAGTCCTCCCGGGCCAAGGACTACGTCCGCGAGTTCAATGCCGCCCTTGCCCCGTGGCGCCGCGAGCCGGCCGTCCGCGAGTTCGTCCAGCGGACCCGCAAGGAGCTTGGCGTCGCCGCCTGACGCCCGGCTCTCTCCCTTAGCCTCGATCCGCCGAGTGGTGGAGAGCTAGTGGATGAGGAAACGGAGAGAGGTGCCTGCTGACCTGCGATGATGGGAGTTACCACACAACCATCGCGCACAATCAGCAAGGCACCTCGTAGATGAAAGCTTCCCACACATCGGCAGCGGTCTCCGCTGTGTTCGATGACCGGACTCTGATCGCGCATGGCGGGCTGGTGCCGGTGATGCGGCTGGCCGAGCGGTGCGGGCTTGCCCGCCTGGTGACGGACAAGGTCAAGCTGACCGGTGCGCCCAACGGTGCGGGTGCGGCGGCGGACGCCAAGGTCACCAGCATCGTGGCCGGGATGGTCGCGGGTGCGGACAGCATCGACGACCTCGATGTGCTGCGGCACGGTGCGATGCCGACCCTGTTCGCAGGGATCCGTGCTCCGTCCACACTGGGCACGTTCCTGCGCTCCTTCACCCACGGTCACGCGCTCCAGCTGCACGCCGTGCACCGCAGGTTCCTGAGTTCACTGGCCACGCGCACCCCACTGCTCCCCGGCTGCGGCGATAAGGCGTTCATCGATGTCGACTCCACCCACAAACGGGTTTACGGCCGTACCAAGCAGGGCGCGGAGTACGGCCGGTTCAAGGGCGTCCGCACCCTGCATCCTCTGCTCGCCACGATCTGCACCCCCGTCTCGAGGCCGGTGATCGCCACCGTGCGGATGCGCCGGGGCAAGGCAGCCGACTCCCGCGGCGCCCCGAAGTTCGTCAGTCAGGCCCTGGCGACGGCGGTGGAAGCCGGCTGCACCGGCACCCGCATCCTGCGGGCGGACTCGCAGTTCTACAACGCCGGGGTGATCGCCGCCTGCCGCCGGGCCGGGGCCCGCTTCTCGATCACCTGCGGTATGAACCCCTCCGTCAAACGCGCCGTCCTGAGCATCCCGGAGGGTGCATGGCAGCAGATCAGCTACCCCACCGCCGTGCCCGACCCCGAGACCGGCAAGCTCATCTTCGACGCCGAAGTCGCCGAGATCCCCGCTTACACCGCGTTCACAGGCCGCAAGAAGAGCGAGCGCGTCACCGCTCGCCTCATCGTGCGCCGGGTCCGTGACCTGGCCAAATGTGCCACTCTCAGCGAGCAGGGCGAACTGTTCCCCGTCTGGCGCTACCACCCCTTCTTCACCGACAACCCCGCTCCGATGCTCCAGGCCGAACGCGAGCACCGCCACCACGCGGTCGTCGAGCAGGTCATCGCCGACAGCAAAGCCGGAGCCCTCGCCCACCTGCCCTCAGGCCACTTCCACGCCAACGCGGTCTGGCTCACCCTGTGGGCCATGGCCTACAACCTCCTACGGGCCACCGGCGCACTGACCTCTGCCTTCCACACCAAGGCCACCACCGCCACCCTCCGCACCCACCTCGTCTAGGTCCCGGCCCGGATCGCCCGCTCCGCACGGCGCCTCACCCTGCACCTGCCGAACAACTGGCCCTGGCAACACGCCTGGACGCGCCTGTTCGACACCGTCCACGCACCACCCGAACCGACCTGACCTCCCTGTCCACCCGCCCCACTCACCTGGGCCCAACCGGAACTGACAACGTGGAAAAGCTGGACAGACCAGCAAATACCCCATGCCTGCATCCGGTCGGCAACCTCACGCTCAGCCCAGCGAGCCCCAAAAACCAGCTTCAGAACCGACCGGTCGGGTGGCCGGAGGGAATCTCACCCTCCGGCTCCCACAGATCCCGGCGTGACAATCTCTCGTCACCGGGCTCTTGCCATCCTGGTCACCAGACGCGTGGCACCGAAGGGACCCACACCCAGTGCGCAAACATGCGGGGATACCGTTCGGTAATTCCTCGCCAGCACTCGATGGCCTTCTTCACGGCCCGCAGCCGCTTGTACTTGTTGCGGATCCAACGCACCAAGTAGGCGTTGATGCGCGATAGGAGCGGATACAGTGCCGAGCGATGAAATGCTCCGTAGTACTGCATCCACCCTCGCACGACCGGATTGATGCGCCGTGCGAGGTCGTAGAAGGTGTGGCCGGTGCGGTTATGCAGTATCCAGGACCGTACTTCCGCGCTCAGCTTCTTCAGGGCATCCTTGCTTATCGCGGGCAGGAAGGCGCTAAAGTTCTGCCCCTTCCTGTTTCGCGCTCTGCGCTGACGAAACGTGAACCCCAGGAAGGTGAACGACGTGTGCTCATATGAACCCCGCCGGTTCCCGTCCTGGCAGTACACTATCCGGGTCTTATCTGGGTGCAGACGCAGCCCAACCTGTTCCATCCTGTCGGAGATCGCCCTGGCTATGAATTGGGCCTGGGCTCTGCTGACGCAGTGCACCACCGCGTCATCGACATAGCGTTCAAAGCGTACGCCCGGGAATTCTCGGGCCATCCAGGCATCAAACGCATAGTGCAGGAACAGGTTCGCCAGCACTGGCGAAACCGCTGATCCCTGAGGGGTCCCGCAGCTCCGCTGCTGCAAGGCCCCGTGGGACATCTGTACTGGCGCGGCAAGCCACCGCTTCACGTACAAGATGACCCACGGCTGGTCGGTGTTGGCCTCGACCGTCTTGATGATGAGATCCCACGGCACGCTGTCGAAAAACTTCTGGATGTCGAGATCGATCACCCAGTCGTACTTCCAGCACCGTTCCCGGCATGCCGCCACCGCGTCCAGCGCCGACCTCTTCGGCCGGTAGCCATAGGAGTCCGGATGGAAGACCGGTTCGACCTTCTCTTCCAGCCTGCGGGCCACCACCGTTTGGGCGACGCGATCAGCAACAGTAGGCACACCGAGCACCCTGGTCCCGCCGCCGTGCGGCTTCGGTATCTCCACCGCCAGTACCGCGGGCGGAAAGTAACTCCCCGAGGACAGGCGATTCCACACCTTATAGAGATTGCCCTTCAACCGGGCCTCAAAGTCCTCGATGGAGCATCCGTCCACCCCAGGTGCCCCTTTGTTGGCCTTGACCTTCTCCCACGCCTCCCATACTTCCCACTTCGAGATATTAAACGGCTTGCATGACGACTTCAGTTCGCTCACGCGACTCCTCCCAGAAAACATCCGGTTGATCGAACGAACAAACTACGAATGGCCTGGCCCCTTGGCTCCACTCCCACCGTGTCCAGCAGGAGCTTCACAGCTACTACGAGCCAGTCCGCCAGCGCACCCCGCATCGGTACTCAGTTCCTCACGGTTTCCGCCGCTTGGAACGCTTCCTCTTGCCCCTGGAAAACCAGGGTGGCGGTATCAGGGCACGCTTTCTCACGTTCCGTATAAGAGCAGCAGATCAGGCTCACGTCGCCTCTATGCCGGGCACCACCTGGCCGGTAAGCGGACACCCTCCAGGCCCTTCCCGGAGCTATCCACATGCTCCGGTTTCGATGCCAACCATGCCTCTTTCGACACTTCAATGGCTATGACACTCGTCTTCCTGATCCCTACCTGACGCATCTTGTGCGCCTTTTCCCACATCGCTCACCACGACAGTCTTCAGCTAACGCAGCAGTGGGCGGTTTGGAATCTGCCTCCGCAGGCCGATTCCGAGGGGCCAACCCTCATCTCTTACACAGCATCGCTTCGAGAAGCTCCTCCTACATCAGGCTCCTCTCGGCGTTCGTGACACACGTGGATCGAGGCTAAGTAGCTGTTGTCGTTCCGATCTTGAGGGGTGCGCGTCGAACGGGAGTCTCGATCGGGTGATCGCCGCTGGCCGCGGGCATGAAGGCAGGGCCTCTTGGTAGCTCGGGGTTGCGAAGCCAACCGAGATCCAGGAGACCCTGTTGCCGCAGTTCTACGTCCTCGCGCCGGTGGAGTTCAACTCGGCGTCTCCGTCGTGTGATTGTGTCGCCCACCGGTTCGGAAACGCAGCCGATCACCCGGAACGTGTTCGGCGGTATCCGTCGGACATGACGGACGCGGAATGGGAGACGGTCCGGCCGCTGCTGCCGGTGCCGGCCTGGCTGCGCGGCCGGGGCGGGCGGCCGGAGGCGTACTGCCACCGCGTGATGCTGGACGCGATCCGCTACCTCGTGGACAACGGAATCAAATGGCGCGGTATGCCGGTCGACTTTCCGCCGTGGGACCGGGTGTATGCGTTCTTCCGCCGCTGGCGCGACCACGGGCTGGTCAAGGAGTTCCACGACCGGCTGCGCGGGCAGGTCCGCGTAACGCTGGGCCGCGACGCGGCACCGACGGCCGGTGTGATCGACTCGCAATCGGTCAAGGCGGACGCCGTCGTCGGTGCCGACAGCCGGGGGTTCGACGGCGGCAAGCTGGTCAACGGCCGTAAGCGGCACGTCGTGGTCGACACGCTCGGGCTGCTGCTGGGCGTCATGGTCACCGCCGCGGACACCGGCGACCGCACCGCCGCCCACGTGCTGCTCGGGCAGGTCGCCGACGTGCACCACCGGCTGGAACTGGTCTGGGCCGACGGCGGCTACACCGGCGGCCTCGTCGCCTACTGCCTCACCACGCTCGCGCTGGTCCTGGCGATCGTGAAACGCAGCGACGACATGCGCGGCTTCGTGGTGCTGCCCAAGCGATGGATCGTCGAGCGGTTCTTCGCCCATCTGATGCGCACCCGCCGTCTGGTGCGCGACTTCGAACGCCGCACCGCCAGCGCCGAGGCGATGGTCTACTGGTCGATGATCCTGCTCATGACGCGCCGTCTTGCCCGGCCGGGCCCTGGGCGAGGGTGAACCGGCCCGGCTGCCGCTCGGCCAGCCAGCCCCGCGCGACCAGGCGTTTCGCCTTCGACCGCAGCGCCTCCACCGTGGCCGGCACCGCGTCCAGACTGAACACCACCGCCAACTCCTGGCAGGTCAGCGGCCCTCGATGGAGCCGGTGCCGGTCCGCGAGGGCGGTGAGGATGCGCTGATAGTCCACCGACAGTACCGACCAGGCCAGCCCCTCACGCCACACCGGCACCTGCGACTTCGGCTTCGCCGCCTGCCTGGGCGCCGAGCGCGCGTCCGCGTCCCGTGGGCCGGGAACGGCCTCCTCATCAGCGATGTTGTCGTCCGGAGCCAGGACGGTGCCCACTCGCCTGCGGGCGATCGCCCACTCCTGCCATTCCTGCTCGGCCGCTGCCAGCTCGGCCTGGATGCGATCGGCTTCCTCACGCAATCCGTCGACCCGACGGCGAGCGGCGAGCTCGTGCTGTTCCAGCAGTCCGACGACCGACGGCATCCGCAACCTCCCGGGGAGCGACGACATGACACGCCACCACTCCCACCGAATCACCCACCCCATTCCTGACCAGCGAAAACGCCGCCCTCAGATTCGGAACGACAACAGCCACTAAGTCCCGGGCTGGCGTGGCCTGTTCAGGCATCACCTCCGGGGCCATGGGCTCCTGACAGCGCAGAGTCATTCGTCATCTTCAGCAAGCACGTCGGAACTGTCACACATCGCGTCGCAGAAGGCTTCGTCGTCGTACCCGACGTTGACGCACTCCAACTCGAACAGGTCGCCGTCCGGATCGATGTTCTCGGATGACGGCATCAGCTTGGCCAGAGACTGCCGTGCGCCGGTCAGCAACTCGGGGTCGTCCAGCCAGACGCCGAATTCGAGAGCAAGCCGCGAGCTCCTGGTTCCGTTGGTACTGCCCAGCCCCAGCTGGCTGACCCACCAGGCACGAAAGGCGCCGGACAAAATCCGGCGCCGATTCGAACGTAGGATCAGCCCGCTACGGGCTACTGCTTGTCGTGATGGTTGCCGAGGAGGACGTGGATCACGGGCAGGATCCCGATCACCAGCGCCAGGGCCCAGATGCCCTGCCAGGGCATCTGCAGGTCCACAGACAGCTTCAGCACGACGAAGGGGCCGGCCACCGAGCCGGTGATCCCCAGGACACGGGTCGACGCGTTGATCATCTGTCCGGTATTATGGCCCGGGACACGCATCCCGGCCTTGAGCTTCGCCTTGGACACCTCGATGTCCACCCGCGCTTCGCTGCTGGGCGCTTCCTCCTGGTCGACGGAGGTCGTCCAGATCTGCACCTCGGCCTGCGGCGACGGCTGCTCGCCGTCAATTGCCGGAAGGGTGGCCGGTGCATTGGTCTCGATCATTAGGGCTGGGTCCTCCAAGCTGCGGCGATCGAACCCCGCACCGCGAACCGGCGCGCGACTCAGCTCGATCACTCACTCCCAGCCAGCTGCTCGCCCCTACGAGTCGTAGAGGGCCGAGCAACGGGCTCTCCAAAGACGCCCGTTGAACCGCTGGCATAGGAGATTTGGCATGTTGGACCCCTCTGATCGACTGCACTCCACGGCAATCGCCGCAGCCCCAGAGTACACGACGACAGACCTACAGCGCACCGACAAGTCACCAGATTGGTGCTGCATGCTTGTGCCAGCAGAACTGGGGAGCACCTGATCGGCCGCATCCACACACCAAAATGGTGCCACTCAGGTGCGGAGATGTCATGATGGGAAGACCGGCATCAAGCAGGTGCCTCCCCCGACCTGAATGAGGCTGAGAGACATGGCCCGAGAAGCGGACAAGCTTCACGCCGTACGCACGGAGAACGAGCGCTTCACCGTCACCCTCATCCCGGTGGCCGCCCAGGCGGTCACCGCACTCATGAGGATCACCGGACTGTCCAAGACCGACACCATCAACCGGGCCGTACAGGTCTACGCCTTCCTCGCCCAGCAGATGGCCAACGGAAAAGAGGTCCTCCTGCGAGACGAGAACGGCAACACCGAACGCGTCCACATCGTCTGATTTGTGCCACCCCACAGCCTCATACCAGCCGTACTCCCTTTTACGGCGTGTACGTTCCACAGGCCTGCCCCCACCCAGCAACTCCTCCAGACACCGTCAGGAGCCGGTCATGGAAGTCGAAGTTCTGAAAACCCTCGCGCGGGGCTGGACAGACGACACCTGGCCTATGATCCCCTGCCCTTCCTGCTCCCGCGGAGAGCTCGGCCCCGACGATCAGCACCCTCTCGCACGGGAGGAAAGCTGGGAGAGCAGAGACTGGCGCAAGCATGACTTCTGGGAACCCGAATGGATCCATGGCCAGTTCCATGGGGCACTGGTCTGCGGCCGCGCGCAGTGCCGTGAGTACGTCGCGGTTACCGGCGACTGGAAACTGATCGAGCAGCGAGATGACGAAAACCGCTGGGACGGGGACAGCTTCTACCCGCTCTTCACACCACGCTTCTTCCTTCCCGCCCTCAAGCTCCTCCCTACCGCGCCGCGCCTTGAGATACCCGCTCCGATCGAGGAACGACTGCAGGCGGCCTCCACTGTCCTGTGGGCGGACCCGAGCTCAGCCGGTAACCGGGTACGAGCAGCAGCCGAAGCACTCCTGGACGATCAGAACATCCCCCGCATTGCGGCAACAGCCAAAGGCAAGACACAGCGGTTCACGGCCCACGACCGCATCGTGAAGTTCCGTACCGCCGGCCATCCGGAAGAAGCCGACCTGCTCGAAGCGGTCAAGTGGATAGGCAACGACGCCAGCCACGAGGACTCTTTGTCCGTCGCTGATGTCCTCGACGGGGTCGATCTCCTGGAACACGCCCTGAGGCTGCTCTACGACACCCGGCCAGCCACGCTGAAAGAGCGCGCCTCACGCATCAACCAGCAGCGCGGAACCCGCCCACCCGCAGACCAGTGACAACCTCTCACCAGCTCTCACCGGCCAACAGCCCATAGCGTGCACGAGAGCAGGCAACCCCTGCGATGCAGTCTTCCTCCGGCGTAAGACCTCAGCGCTACCCTCCACGCGCGGACTGGAACTTCGACGCCCCCTACTTCTACTGCCCCCTGCACCAAGGAGGCGCTGGGCTCCCCCGGTCTGCGGGAGTGTCGGGAGATGACGAAACCTGACCATCACCAGGCGCCATGATGACTGTCTCCTTCGCTCGGCTGGCGCACTCCGCCTGAGGAAGAGAGAGTGCCGCCCGGTGCCGGCATTTGCCGGGAGCCGGAGCCTTCAGACCGCGAAGGAGCGGGACACGGACACTGTCCGGGGGGTGTGTGGCGCGGGGGCTGCCACTACCCCCTGACGAAGATCCTGCGGCGATTTCCCAGGGCGACGGACTTCCAACCGCTACCCGCGGTCCGCGCGGGGCAGTCTGCTGTGACACACGGCGGATCTGGAGCGGGGTCGTGCGGGTGGGCTGGTGAATCGCCCCTGGTGGAGAGCCGTATGACGACCCGAGATTCACCGGTATGGCCGTCAGCCACCGTAATGAAAGCGTTAGCACCATTCTGCTCCGATTGTCATAAGTAGATGATGCACTCTGCGCATGACGAAAGTGCGCATTTCACCCCCGAGGTCCTTTTGCTCCGCTCCAATCGGGCCAACAGCTGTGGAAGCTCTGTTGGACAGCGAGGAGCGGCAGCTCCTCGCTACTGCTCCCGAGCATGGAGCTGACAGCAGCTGGATCTCGTTGGTCGCTGATCCCGGCTTCGTGCGGCGAAGCGCAGTCCTGGCGCGTTCGAGTCCCTTGCATCGGCTCGACCTGCGTCAGGCCTGGCAGCAGTTCCCCGCCGGGTTGTACGACCCGCGGACGCTGGCTCTTGCTGCGCTGGAGGCAGTGATGCATCACCAGGGACTGGACCAGGAAGCAACCACGGAGGCGGTCGTGGACTTCCTGGTGGAGCTGGCGCGCAGGGCTGCTCCGGACCGGGATGGCAGTGAGCACTCTGCGGTGGCCCGGTTCGTGCTGCGTGAGCTGCTCAATGATCAGGACGGCGGTGTGGAGTTCGCCGTGCCTTACAGCGATTACCGGGACGGGCACTGTCGGCAGGAGCTGGGCCTGCGGCTGCTGAGCGAGGAGATCGGGCAGGGCGGGCAGGCGGTCCTGCGGGCGAGTGTTCCGGCGATCAACCTGCTGCTGGCCGGGATGGACTACGACGTGGAGGACCAGCAGGCCGCATATGACGAGATCCTCCGGCGCCAGGTGCGTACCGGCCGGTGGGGCCGGGCGGAGGAGAGTGCCGGGGAGAGTCTGAAGCTGTCGCTGGCCTACGCCGAGCGGATCCGGGTGGTACTGCGGGAGACCGAGCGTGATGTGCGGGCCGTGGACTGGGGGAACCAGGTGCCCGAGCTGCTGGATGCTTCCCGCAGCCACCTGATCGAGCGGCAGCAGGCGGAGCTGTGTCTGATCGAGCTGATGCGCAGGGCGCGCGACGGTATCGAGGAAAGCGATGTGCTGCTGACCTGCATGCACATCCTTGAACTGCTGGAACGGGCGCGTCACCGTCATATGGAACTGCTGAAGGAGGTGCTGGGCGCGCGGTCGACGTTCCTGCGGTCCCAGGTACAGCAGCGTTTCAGGCCGATTCCGGATCTTGCACAAGTTTCCCTGCACAGCGATGTTCTCGTACCGCTGCTGGAGCTGGGGACGGATGAGGCGGCCGGGGTGACCGAGGTGTTCACCGACGCGCTGTGCGGGCCCATGGTGACGCGTCTGCCGCGGTTGCGTGACTGGTGGAGCCTGCTGCTGGCGCCGGTGCGGGAGGCCGGCGGGACGTTCGAAGACGACGAGGTCGTTGAGTTGACCGACGACGATCTGGTCGCTGACGCCGCGGGCCACAGTGATCTTGAGTATGCGCAGGCCCGTAGTGTGCTGTCCGGGGCGCTGGCCGGACCGGTGCGGTTGTCACAGTTGCTGACGGAGGCACTGGAATCCGGTCCGCCGGTGGCCGATGTCGTCGCGCTGGCGGTGCTGGCGGCCTTCGCGCCGGATCCCGAACACGAGGACGAGGTCGCCGTGCTCGGCCTGTCCGGCCTGCTCGATGAGCGCCTCGTGGTCTTGGACGATGGCCAGTGTTTCGACCAAGGCCCCTACTGCGGGAACGACCTGCTCGTCGTGCCGGCCCACGCTCTGACCGGTGCAGGCCTGCTCGCGGAGACAGCGGCATGAGCACGGCAGTTTCGGCATCCGAAGACCTTCAGGACGCGGCGGAACTGGTGCGATACGGATGCCGGCCACAGCAGCGTCCGCTGGCCGACGCGCGCTACCGCGATCTGTTGCAGCGCTACCGGATGGAGAAAGCCTTCCGCGACCAGGTCGAGGCGATCGCCCAGGGGCTGGGCGTGGAGGTGATCGCCGCTCACCCCCAGGAGGGGCTCGTCCTTCACGCCCATGACGGCGGACTGTTCACCTACAGACTCAAGGACGATCTACGGCGCTCGGCGGAGCAGCGTTTGATGCTCGGCCTGGTCCACATCGCGATCGCGGCGCGCGTGTATCCGACCGAGCACGATCTGGAGGACGAGTCGGTCAAGCGTGTCGGTGTCGGTGAGGTGGACGAGTTCCTGCGGCACCTGGTGGAACAACTGAGAGAAGCCTCGAAAGGCGAGGACGGGCTGCCCGTGCCGGATGCCGCCGTCGATGCCGTATGGCGGCTGTATGCCAAGCGTCCGGCGGGACGGCCCACTGCAGGCGGGCGGACGGTGACGCATCGCAGTACGCAGGGTGTGATCCGTGAGGTCCTGGAGTGGCTGGTGCACCAGGGCATGGCGCTGCCGGCGCCGGAGTTCGGCGCCGGGAACTACCGGCTGCTGCACAGGTTCCGGCTCCAGGTCAGTGAGGCAGCGGCCCTGCCCGCCTTCGAGATCCTGCGTGATATCCGGCGTGCCCAGATCGCGGCCGCCACTCCCGACACCGAGGAGATGTGACATGCACCGTCTTCGACGCCTGCGGCTGGAGAACATCGGACATGCGGCCGCGGGCTTCAAATCGCTGGTCCTGGACCTGACCGGAGGCGTGAGCCACATCGACGGCACGGCCATGCCGGCCGTCGACGCGATCCTGTGGCTGCGCAACGGCGGTGGCAAGTCGAGTCTGCTGTCGTTGTTCTTCAGCCTCTTCCTGCCTGCCAAGATCGACTTCATCGGCCGCAGGAAGGACAAGTCTCTGGCCGACTACGTACCGGACCAGAAGGTCTCCCACGTCATCGCCGAGTGGGAGGACACCTCGTTGCCGCGGGGAGGTCCCGCTCTGATCACCGGCGGGGTGTACCAGTGGGAGGACGGGCACCGGCCGGCCGATCCCGCAGCCGAATGGGAACGGCTGGTGCGCCGCTGGTACGTGCTCCGGCCCCTGCCGGGAGTGCTCGATCTGGACACCCTTCCCGTACGCACCGGGGCCGGGCAGCTGACGCAGGCCGCGTTCCTCAAAAGACTGGCCGATGCCAGCAAAGCGCAGCGCGGCGTGAACCTGCGCGTCGCCGAGGACCAGACGCGGTGGCGCACGCTGCTGACCGACCTCAGGCTCGACCCGGACGTGCTGCGGATCCAGCGGGACATGAACCGTGAGGAAGGCGGGATCACCGAGCTGTTCCAGTTCTCCACCTGCGAGGACTTCATCGACTTCCTCATCGATCTGGTCTGCGACGCGCGGCAGCCCGCCGTGGTCCGCGCGTCATTGGAGGAGAAAGCCGCGAAGCTTGCGCGGCGCCCCGGCCGCGAGAAGGAGCAGAGCTTCCTCGCCGCGGCGTCGTTGGCACTGAAGCCGGTCAAGGAGGACAGTGCCCTGGCCACAGGACAACAGGACCTGTTCACGCAGCAGGTAGCGGTGGCCCTGCGTGCGGCGGAATACCTCTCCAGCCGGGCCGAGGCGCTGGACAGCGCGGCAGCACACGCCTCTGCCCGGGCAGACGAGGCACGGGCGGCTGCTCTCACGGCCGAGAAGCGCGCCGACCAGGAGAAACGGCGCCTGGTGGTACTGGCTCACCAGGTTGCGCATTGGGCGGCCCTCGAGGCGGCCAAAGAGGTCGAACGGTGTGAGGAGAAGGCCGCCGCGGCTCACGTGGTCCGCCAGGCGTGGGAGCTGGTGGACACCGTCCTCGAGCTTCAGGCACAGCAACAGCAGGCACGGGATCTCAAGGAGCTGATGGAACGCCACGACGTCCGGCAGGCGCCTTTGCGTGAGGCGATGGAGGCCGCTGGAGCAGCGCTGCGGGACAGGCTGGCGGGGGCGGTCGAGGAACTGACCGGTGAGGCGGCCCGGGCGCGGGAGGAGTGCGAGGCGGCCGCCGCCGAGCGCGCTGCGGCCCAAGCCGGCCGCGAGCAGGCGGCCAAGGAGGCGTGGCAGGCGCAGGACCGGCGGGAGCACGCCTCGAAGCAGCTGAAAGCGGCCGAGCAAGCGGTCGCGGCGGCCCGCCGGGAGGTGCTGATCGGTTCCTCGGAGGATCCGGGTGACGCGCTGAGCCGCTACGAGGCCGAGCACACTGCTGCCGCGCAGCGGCTGGAGGTCTGTCGTGAACGGCGGACCGAGACCCTGGCACGGCTTTCCGTCCTCTCCGAGCAGCGGGTGGCATGTGCCGGGCAGCTCACGGCGGCGCGGGAGCGCCACAGTGCGGAGTGGGACCGGCTCGGTTCCCTGCGGGCGGAGCGGCGGGAGCTCGCAGCCGACCGGCGTCTGCTGGAGCTTGCCTGCGCCGAGGCCGGCACCGTGCTGGACCTGGACCGGGTGGCAGCGGATCTGCTGGATCTGCTGGCCGCGGCGGGGCGGGACTGTGACGCCCGCCTGCTCAAGGAGCAGGCAGATGCCGCCGAAGAGCGGCGTGCAGTGGACGCCCTGAACGATCTCGGCTTCCTGCCGGCCCCGGCGGAGGTGGAACGGGCCGTTGAGCAGCTGCGGGAACTGGGCGCTCCGGCTGTGTCGGGGCTGCAGTTCCTGCGTGAAGCGTTCGCCGTCCAGGAGCATGAGGCGGTGATGGCCGCCGTGCCTCACCTGGTCGGTGGTGTGGTGGTGTGCGGGCCGGTCCCCGGTGGGGACCTGGCGGCGCTTGCGCGACGTGCCGGTGTGATGACGGCCGTCATCGCGGTGAGTGATGACGGCCAGGCGCGGCGGGCAATCGCGTCCACGGACGGCTGTGGGACGGTCGTGCTGCCCGTGCACCAGGGGCTGCTGGAGCCGGACGCCGCTGAGCGGGAACGGGGCCGGCTGGAGTTCCGGCTGGAGGGGCTGGAGGGGCGGATGGCCGGCCTGATCCGTCAGCGTGAGGCGGATGCCGCGCTCGCGCGCCGGCTGCAGGCCCACTGGGATGTCTTCGGCGCGGGCCCTCGTGAAGCCCTTGAGGAGGTTGTCGCGCGTCTGGAGCAGGAGGTTGAAACGCTCCACGACAAGGACCGTCTGCTGAGGGATGAGATCACTCGTACACGGCAGGAGGCGGAGGCCGTGGGGGCGGAGATCGATGTCCTCACCACGAGCCTGGTGGAGCTGGCCTCCCGGTTGCCCATGGTACGGGAGGTGGCCGACCAGCACGGGCGCGTGAGGCCCGCGTGCCGCACCGAGATGGAGCAGGCCAGAAGGGCCCTGTCGGTGCACCAGGTCACTGTGCGGCGGTACGACAAGGCGGGGAAGGAGGCAGAAGCCCGGCAGGAGAAGGCCCGGGACCAGCTCAGGCAGTTCCAGGACCGCCTTCGGCAGCAGGCGCTGGAGGCCCGTCAGCTCGATGGCGTCGTCCCCGATGGTCAAATGCACGCGCTGAGCGCAGCCGAGCTGGCCGCAACCGCGCTGGAGACCCTGCGCGGGCGCTATGAGCAGGCCCGGCGTGATTGGGAGAGCGAAATCGGAGATGACGCGCTGGGGGTGCGTGCGGACAGTTGCGCCAAACGCATCGCGGTTTTGACCCGGGTACTGGACAGCAAGCCTGAGAAGGTCCGTGCCAGGGCCGAAAAACTGGCGCGCTCCGCACCGTTGGGCGACGCTGAGGACCGCTTCAGGGCACAGGCCGATGCGGCAGAAGCGGAGCATGAGGCAATCGAGCGCCGGGGCGTCGCCAAGCAGACGAAGCAGCAGACGGACACGGCGCGGGTCGAGGCCAGAGCTGCCGTGGAGGCCCTCGATCCTCCCTACGATGCGAGCAGGGACCAGGCCGGACCGTTCACCGAGGCCGAGGCCGCCCGGAATGCGCAGGCCAAGGCTCAGGCATCCGTGGAACGGGCAGGCGAGGAAGTGCACGCCCACCAGCTGAAAGCGGCGGATCAGCATCTGGCCGCCGAGAAGGCACGCGGTGCGGCCCACACCGTCAGCCGGTGCGCACAAGGGGTGAAGGCGGCGGCAGAGCGTCACTGCGGCCCGGAACAGCAGGCACCGCCGGACGTGGCGTCTCCGGAAGACCTTGATCCACCGTTGTTCGGCCTGCTTGAACCGCTGCAGATCAGTGCCGCATCCATGGCCGTCCTCTCCCCCGACCAGGCCGAAGCCACGGAGGCCAGGGTGGTGACGGCAGTCGACTCGGCTGCCGAGGAGCGCGACAGCGCCCGTAGGAAACTCGAGAAATCTCTGCGCAAGGTGCACGCCCTGGCCCAGGACCGGGCCTATGCGGATGTGGTCGACGGACAGCTGCTGGAGCGGCTGTTGACCGACCTGGCCCATCCGGTGCGGCTGTCGGAGCTGATCGACGATATCGGCCTGCGGGAGAAGGTCGTCCTCGGTGAGCTGGCCGAGTTCACCGACGACCAACTGATGGTGGTCCAGGCGTGTCTGGCTCTGGTGAAGACGGCTCTGGACGACCTGCAGCAGGTGGCCCGCCACTCCAGGCTGCCACAGGGACTCGGCAGCTGGTCCGGGCAGCAGTTCCTGAGCCTGGAGATCCGTCACCTGCCCGACGACGAGGTACTCACCCGCAGACTGTCGACCGAGATCGACCGGATGGCCGCAGCCGTCGCGCAGAGCACCCCGGCCAAGGCCACGGCCCTGCCGGATGCGATGACGCTGACCAAGCAACTCGTCCTGGCCGCTCTCGGCGGGCGTGGCAACGTCGTCGCAAAGATCATCAAGCCGACGCAATCCCTCGACATCGTGCAGCGGAACTCGGTGACGCAGATCCAGAAGTTCAGCGGCGGGGAACTGCTCACCGTCTCGGTCCTGCTGTACTGCACTCTCGCCCGGCTACGCGCCGCCAAACAGGGCCGCAAGGCATCAGGTGGCGTGGGTACGCTGGTGCTGGACAACCCCTTCGGGAAGGCGAACTACACACCGTTCATCGGCCTGCAGCGCAAGGTCGCGGCCGCGCACGGCATCCAGCTCGTCTACACCACGGCCTCCAACGACCTGCCCGCACTGGAGAAGTTCCCCCTCATCATCCGGCTGCGCAACGGCATCGATGCCCGCACCCGCATCCAGTACGTCCAGATCGCCGACCGCTACGGAGACGCGGTCAGCCGAGGCCTGCAGCATGCCTACGACGACGGCATCACCTCCGCGCGGCTGCACCGCCACGGCGCCGAGGAGAGCGGCAACGCTGCGGATATTCCCCAGCAGAGCCCTGAGGCAGGGCCCGACAGCACCCCGGACAACGAACAATGACTCCCGCAGAACACATGGCCGCCCTGCTCAAGACGCAGACCCGCCGACGAATCGACTTCGACCTGCTGGCGCAGGCCGCCGACGAGGGCGACTCTGCCCTGATCACCTCTCCCCTACGTCGCCGCGTCCTGGCCGGCGCCGCTAAGGAACTGGCCGCCTGCGGCACCGTCCGGCTTCCTGCCACCGGTGGCCGCGGCTGGGACCACAGCTCCCACCCTCCGCTACCACGCTGGGTCGAGCAGACCACCCCACGCCGGGTCCGGACCGCACGGCCGGGCCCCCGAGCCTGGGTCGAGGCCCTGGCCTTCGCCACGCGCCTGACATTGAGCCGGGCAGACGACGCACTCCTCTCCCCCATCAACACCCTCCTTCGGGACCGGCCCGACA
Organism: Streptomyces lacaronensis; assembly: GCF_047337785.1. Taxonomy (NCBI): domain Bacteria; kingdom Bacillati; phylum Actinomycetota; class Actinomycetes; order Kitasatosporales; family Streptomycetaceae; genus Streptomyces; species Streptomyces lacaronensis. Next base: position 12,124,191 of record NZ_JBLHDK010000003.1, on the reverse strand, counting down.
CTGCCGCGGTCCCGATCGCCGAACGCTCCTACGAGCTGTACGGGGACGAGAAACGACTTGCCCGCATCACCTCCCATCGTCTGGTCACCACCGGACTCCTGAGCATCCCCGACCACCTGCGGGCCTTCCCCGCCCCGGCGCCACTGGCGATGTTCGAGCTGGGACCCGCACCATGGATGCTGATCGTCGAGAACAGCGCCGCCTTTACCAGCCTCCGGCGAATCCTGAACGCATGGCCACGGCGGCACGAAGTGGGATGGCTGGCCTACGGCGGAGGCGACCACCTGATCTCCTCCCTCACCACCTGCTTGGAGGGCTTCGAAGAACGCCAGCATCCGATCAACGACCTGCTGCTGTACACCGAGCTCGACCTCGACGGTCTCGAATGCGCCCGGTTGGCGGCCGAACGTGCCTGCGAAGCCGGAATGCCGCCACTCGCACCGGCCGCCGGTCTCTACCGAGGGCTCCTGGCACAACGGCCCCGCACCCTCCCCTGCCGCAACCTCACCCGGATTCGCGCAGCAACTTCCTGGCTTCCCGAGCCTCTCGCCACCCACGCCACCGACCTGCTGCTCCGCGGCGAGGTCCTGCGGCAAGAAGCCCTGCCCCAGCCCAAGGTCCACGCATTGCTCCACAGTGGTCAGGCCCTGTTGCCGCAGCTGCTGACACATGTTCCTGTGCCCCCGCAGGCTGAGGGCCCTGAGTCTGCAGGAGCTGCGTGTCCCGACGGGTGTGGTTGGCGCACCGAGTCCGCAGGGGTGGAACAGAGCAGGTGATACCGGCAGGCTTGCGCGAAACGGGTGCGTGAGCCCAAAAGCATCCGCAAGGTGCCGCCGGTTTACGGGGATCAGCGGTGCTTGTGCGTTCCGGGTGGTACGCGGGAGTGGTCAGCCAGCGTCACACTCCTGTTCGCGGGCAGCCGGACGGTACAGGCCCGTGCGTTCCCGCACGATGTCGCCGTAGGCGATCAGGCGGCTCAGCTCCGGGCCGACATTCCTGGGGCCGATCCATGGGCGGCTGTTCCCGACATGCGCGATGATCTCCTTGATCGTGGCCTGCCCGACCCGCCGCAGGAACCCCCGAATATCCTCCGCCACGGTCAACGCTGCCGCCGGCTGGGGCCCCGACAGCTCTCCGGCGGTTTCCGGTTCAGCCAGTCCTGCTTCCGCGTCCAACTGCTCGGCACAGACGCACGTCTGCGGCTGCTGAGACGCTGTGGACCGGCTCCTGCGCCTCGTCGACTCCTCGGCAGCGGGCTTCCACGCAGGCGAAGGCGGACTCCCGCACCCCCGCGTCGTGTGCCGCCCGCTTCTGCAATTGTGCGGCCAGGACCGCATCCACTCCCGTTGCGCCATCCCGCTACCTCTCCGACGATGCTATGACCTACGGTAGGCACGCTCAGCGCTCCCGGCTGGAGGCCTGACGCAGTGCGAGCGGGCGGAGAAACTCGTTGTCTGGCCGCCTCTTCCTTTCCCCGTCTGCGTCCTCAACGGCTATGGCTTCTCCTGGCGTTGTGGCCGGTGACAGTCCGGAGTCAGTCTTTCGTGAATCTCTCACGGTTGACGCGGACCGTTTCCCTTTGCACAGGGAGCACGTCGGTGATGCTGCCCCATCGATGCCAGGTTCTCCTCTCGCCGGGCACTCCGGCGAAGCCTCCGTCCCCGGGTGAAGCAGAGAAGCAGGGCGACGCCTGCATCCCTGCACGGTGGACTTGGCCTGCTCCCACGCGTCCCCGTCCAGCAGTTTCGACCGCGGGTCGCCTTACTTGGAGGAGACGACCCCAGTTTCATCGCATCGGTGTTGCGAATGAGGTTCCGGCGGCACCTGCCGTCCAACCTCAACGAGCTGACCGGACCCGAGCACGGGGTAGTGGGGCTACCGCTGCACATCGCCTGGTCCGGGCTGCGCGTCCTCAACCCTGGCCGACCCTCGATCGCCGGTTCTACGGGCGCGGCTGCGTGTGCCGGCAGCCGTTGCACCGGATGAGCCAAGGACGGTTCGCGCGGTGGGCCCTGTAGCCACAAATGCGAGTGCTCACCTGTGCCAGAGGCAGGATCATGAGTGGATGAACGACGAAGACACCCCCGGCACAGAAGACGGTGAAGAAGAGTTCAATCAGGAAGCGGAGTCACAGCAGGGCGCCGGTGCCAACCTGTCCGGTCTCATGAAGTCCGCCACGCAGACGGCCGCCTGGCTCAACTCCATCGACAAGCAGCTCGAGCCGTTCCGCCGCCAGCTCCGCATACTCGAGTCCACACGCCGCTCGATTGTGCACGCCGTGGGACCGGCCAACGCGACCTATCAGGCTGCTGTGGACGTCCAGCGCCGGTACCAGGCGATCGCCGCACCCGTCCTGGCCCTCCAGAGCGATCTCAGCGACATCTACGACTGGCACAGCCGCATCAACGGCGTCGTGCGCGGCGTGTCGCTCCCCCGCACACTGCTGGATCAACTCGCGGCGACAGCGGCCCTCTTCCTGCCCGCCAATCTCAGCGGCCTCGACTCCGAGGACCTCTACACGATCCTGGACCTGGGCCAGGACGACGGGCTGTCCCTCGCATGGGCGCCACGGACTGAGATCGTCAAAGCTCTGCTTCCCCTCACCACGCGTGAGGAGCGCTACGCCCTCCTCACCGAGCGCCACGACGACGTTCTCGACGACGTCGATGTCAGCCTCCAGATCGTCACCCACCCTGAGCTCACCGACATGGTCACCATCCTGAGCGCTGCCAGTCGCACCGCGCGGGCCGGCTTCCGCGAGGGCGCCCAGGCCCTGGCGGGCAACGTCCTCGAGACCGCGATGAAGAGGCACGGCAACGCCTGGATACGGCGCTCTTTCCCTCAAGTGACCTACCCGTCGAAGGCCGGGCACCACGGCACCATCGGCAGCGTCCTGGACGACACGGACGACTGGAGCGACCTCACGCTGCTGCAGTTCAAGCACTACCTGGTCCTGGCGGGCATGAGAAATGCCTTCGGGCCAGGTACCACCCAGGACACCTTCAACCGCCACCTCGGAGCGCACCAGGCCTCGCCCGACAGCTACCGTCCGGAGTTCGTTCTGCCGGCGCTCCTCCTCGCCCACGGCTTACTGCGTGCGCTGAACCAGGACCTCAAACGCCCCGACGACGAAGACGAGGCATAGCCGCTCCTCGACGTCATCGCCAATTGGGGTCCTCGCGGGCCCGCTACTCCTGGAAGGCACACGCGCGCGGCGCCGCGCTGCGCCTCCGTACAGCTCTCCCCGGCAGCGGCGGCCATCGCCGGTCCGACTCGCGTTGTGGGGACGTGGCCCAGGCACAATCCACCACATCGGCCCTGACCAGGGCCAACAAATTCACCCAGCCGCGCAGCACTAGGAAAATCCTGTGTCGATCACTACATTCCGAGACGATCACTGAATCTGCACGTCAGGGCCCCCTCCAGCTACCGCAGTTCCATGAAAACCCCAGTTCAGAGACGCACCACACCACGGTCACGAATCCTGAAATGATCACTAGATCCCCAGGTCATCGCTTCACTTATCTAGTGATCCTTAGCGGATTTGTCACACAGCAAGGAGATCTTTGACGGTTCAGGCTTTCGACGCAAAGGTGCAGCAGTGGTAATGACTGAAAGTATTTCCGCCCTTATTGTCATGCTTGATGGCATACTCTCGAAAAGTACCCACCTTTTTTACTAAGCATGAAAACACCCCATCTAGGGCCTGAGCTGGTCATATCTGGGCGAGGTTGGCTTATGGCGTGGCGAAATTACTCGACCTCGGCGCCGAGCCAGTGAGTGGATGGATTGGCGGGAAGTAGTGGAGGACGCACTGGGTGAGAGAGCGGCTTCGGGGCGTCCCGGCGCAGAGGACAACCTTGTCGCCCGAGGGGCTGGGGCTGGCCGTGGTGTCCGCGGGGCAGCCCCTGGTTGATGCGCGGCCGTGCCGCGCCGGGCACGGTTCCTCTGTCGGCCGTCCAGGCCGTGCAGGTGGCCGCCTGCACGCGGCTCTCAGCACTGCGCGCGGTAGCATGCCCGGCCACTGGATCTGTCAGGCGCAGGTAGCGAGCATGCAGCGCCTGGGAGCTGCCTCCGCCGAGCAGAGTCTCTATCCGGTCCAGCTGCTCGGCCATGCCATCCTGCCGGGGCGCGATGGTGGACTGCCCGGCCTGGAGCTGACCTGCCGTCGGCCACAAGACCGCCCACCACCTGGGCCAGCTGCTCCAACATCCGGCCATGCTGCTGAAGAGTCCGCACCTGCTCAACCTGTGTCTCGCGAAGCGCGTTGAGGACCTGAATGTGACCGCGCATCGTCGTGCGCATCTCCGCGACATCCCGGTCGGCCATGCCGACCGGGGCCCGGGAGCTGGCAGCGTCCTCACGCAACCGGGCGACCTCCGCTTCCAGCTCGCTGATCCGTGCGACCTTGCCCTCCAGCTCTTCCACATGATGCGCAGCTCGATGCCGCTTACGGCTCCGGATCGAGTGGGATCTGAAGGGTCACGAGTGCGCCTGCGCGCTTGACGACGACCGGGTAGGTGGCGCCCGACCTCTTGCCGCTGAGGACCGCATCGAGGTCGTTGACGGTGGGGGTGAGGATTCCCGCGACTTCGGTGATGACATCACCGGGGAGGAGTCCTGCGGCTTCGGTGCTGCTGCCCGGGTCGACGGCGAGCACTCGTACGCCTCCGCCCGCAGGGCTGGTGTTCTTGAGGTTGCCCGCGATGATGCCCTGGATTCCGGGGGCGATGTGCACGGTGAGCGGCTGCGTCACCCCGTTCAGGGTGAAGCTCCCGGTGAAAGTCCCCCCGGCCAGAGGAGCATCGCTGTCAGCGACGACGTGGACGGTGAAAGGCCGGATGAAGTCCCACGTGCTGGCCGAGCCCTGCGCCGTAGCGGACTTGCCGTCCCCGGCGATCTGTACCGGGCACGACATCCCTGTGCAGCGCAGATCCAGTCCGACAATGCGAGTGTGCGGCGGTGCCTGGATGCTGATGGAGCTGGGCTGGTGGTACCGCTGCCCGTCCGGCGGATAGTCGACGGTCTTCGCCGGCCCGCCTGCGTCCAGGTCGGGGACGTTCTGCTGAGGGGGCAGGGAACGCGCCTGAGAGGGGGCGGACGCCGCTGCCGACGCGGAGAACGCGGTGGCGGGCACAGCCGCTCCGGCTGCGAACAGGGCGGTGCCCAGGGCGAGAACGCCACATGCTCGACGGAACTTACGGATCATCAGGAGCCTTCCTGATCGCAGGGGCCCAAATGTCCCAGCCCGCGCCGGAGCGCAGCTTGAACCTCGGGCTCGGCTCACTCGACCTGGGCACCCGCGAACGCATCAGTCGCCACCACGGCACCTGCGCGACATTGTGCATCGAACGACGCAGCCCCACCATCACCTGGCCAAGACCGCAGCTTCACCCATGTGCACGCCAAGTACAACGCTCAGAGACCGCCAGCTAAAGCGCGCCAACTACGGCGCTCAGCGCCCCAGGCTTCCGATCAGGGTCTTCTGCGGCAGGGAGAGCAGAGCCCATCAGGACATCGCCCGCCCCGAGGGGGGCGTTGAATCCAGAGGCGTTCACTGACCTGCGGGAATGGACGGGCCAGCTCGATCCGCTGATCGTATGTCCCACGCGGGCCGACCACGCCGCCACGTATGGATCCACGCGATGTGGGCTCACCAGCCGGAAACTCAGGCGCCGGCAGACGCTCAGGTGGTCTGTTCCTCAGTCTCGTCCTGGGCCGTCCAGGTCTTGTGAACGCGGCGGCGGTCGCCAGTCTCCTCGATGAGCCTGATCACGACAGCCGGGTCGGTTCCGTAGAGTCCGACCCATTCCGCGTACCGGCGCTGGGCAGTGCCGGGGACGGTCCATTCGGCCTCGACCGCTGGGCCGTCTACCTCGAACTGCAGCGTGGCAAGGTGCTTGGTCGTCGTCATGCGGCTGCTCCTCGCCCACATCATCTCGCTCGCCCCGGGCCTGGCGGCGTGGGGACAGCATGGCGTCCCACCTCCTCCAGGCCGAGGTGGGACGCGCGCATCCACGCGCCACCCCGCTACGGCTCCCCGAAATCCACGGACGGCCTCGGCTGCGCTTCTGTGATCTGGTTCCGGAGCGCGGAGCGATGTCCAGCGAGGACATTCAAGGAGTGAGTGGGACGCCTTCCTCGCGCTACCTTGATGACCAGGCGCCTGACCCGCAAAGGGCGCGACAAACTGGTCCAAAAACCCCGACCTTCTGCCTGAGCCCCTCCGGGCGCAAGCATCTTCAGCTCTGTTTCCGGCTGAAGGAACCTGAGGCTCGCGTCACCGCTTGCGGGCCCAGCCGATCATGCCGCGCTTAGTAATGGTCAACGGAGGCTTGAGTCGCTCCGCGGCCTGGGGCGCATCCTGCTCCGAAAGCCCACGGCCACGAAGAAAGAGCGTGACAGCGGCATGGTCAGCGAGGTGGACCATGGGCCGGTCCCAGCGCCGGACATCGACGACATCGAAGACACGGCCAAGCTGTTCGGGCCCGTTCTCCGCGTCGAAGCTCAACGGCGTCCCCCAGTCCGGAAGAAACGGCGCCAGCTCGGGGTCATTGTGCCGGCTGACCGTGCTGACGGCGAGAAGCCCTCCCACCCCCAGCACCCGGTGCGCCTCCTTAAGGGCGGGCACCGGGTCGGCCAGGTGATAGAGCATCCACAGGGCGGCAGCGCCGTCAAACGACTCGTCCCGGAAAGGCAGCTTCAGGGCGTCCCCGAGGACGGCGGGACGGGGAGCGTGACCGACGTGGCCCGCTCGGTCGACGACCACGGTTCCCACGTGTTCGCGGGCGAGATAACCGGCGAGGAGGCCGTTGCCGCCTCCGATGTCGACGACGATCCGAGCACCCTCGGCAGCCAGGCGACGGGCGACCATGGGATGAACGTCACCTCGTGCCGCGAAGCGTTGCGTGGCTGCCTGGTTCGCGGCGAAGCGCCCGGGATCACTGTCGTAGTCACCCGGGATCGCTTCGCCCTTGTCCGTTCCTGCTCGTCCTCGAGAACCCATGGGCCGAGTCTGGTCCCGGATCAACACGTAGTGCACGTCATTAAGGGCAGCCACCCGGCTGGATCAAAAACGGCACTGAGCGTGCCCCCGCCGCTTGCGGCGCCGGGGGCACCATTGCGTTCAGCGCTTCTTTGTCTTCTTCACCTGCAGCTTGTTCCATTTCCCGCGATGCCGCTGGCAGCGGGAGTAGCCCACCATGGCCGGCCTCTGGCAAGGCCTGCCCGTTGCGGTGTCGGTCGATCCGCATTTCGCCTGTTTGCCCATGCTTATCCCCTCCGGCCGGTTGGCCCGTCCGGTGCGGCCGGGCCGCTGGTTCAACGGTGCTGGCCGACGGGGTGTGGCGAAACCTCCGGTTGAGTGCGCGGCGGGTTTCGAGCGGTCGACGGCTTGTTCCACTCGCCTGGGGCGGACACAGCTACAGATGATCAGCGGCATGCGTTGCAAGCTGCCCGCACGCGTCACCCAACTCGCTGCCCGCCGCAGAAGGGCCGTGGGTCAGGGGGAAGATGCTGTGCAGTCCTCCAGCCGGGCGGCGAGTTCGAAGGAGGCTTTGGGGATGGTGCCGTAGTCGGCGTCGGATTTGGTCTCCAGACGCTGGACCGCCACGGCGAGTGACTGGCATAGCGGCTGATCGGCGAGGGCGTGGTTGTCGACGACGCGCGTGCTGGCGGCGACACCGGAGTGCAGGATCGCCATGGTGCGGTTGATCATGGATTGGGGGGTGTACCAGCTGCCGCGGTGTCCCTGGCTGGGGGCCGGCGCAGGAGGCTGACCAGGTCGTCACTGGGGCTGGTCTGGTTCTCCAGGTGTTCCAGGCAGGCGGCTTTGCGTGCCCAGTGCTCGGCATCGCGGAGCTCTCCGCGCTGCATGTGCGTCAGGTACAGGCACAGTGCCGCCGTAGCGCTTCCGGCGCCGGCGGAGAACTGCCACCAAAACTGTGCTCCGCCCCTGTCCGCGAGGTGCAGCAGGCAGGCGAAGATCAGCGCGCTGGCCGGTTCGGCGCGGCACGACTGGGCCAGGAGCGCGATGTGGTGAGCGGCCGGGAGTCGCGGATCACCAGGGTGGACAACTTGTGCAGATCCTGGGCAGCCTGTTCGTGCCGGGCCGTCGACGTCCTCGACGAGGCGGTCGACTCCGCGGTGCTGACCGGTCTCCTGGCATTGCAGGAGGCGCGCACCGCGTCCGATCCGAGCACGGCGGCGGAGCTCTGCCTGAGTGCCGTCCCCCACATCGCGCTCGCGGTCACCCTGGCCAGCGCCGACCCGACAGAGTCAAGGTGAGCTTGAGGGCTGGCAGGGCTACCTGGACTGCCTCAGGGGGCGGCATCGGGGTCGATGCCCTGTGCACGGGCGAGAGCGAACAGGACACGCTCGATCGTGTCCAGGCGCTCGGTGATCGACCGGTCCCCCGGCGCGCCGACGGCGTTGGCGAGGGAGTCGATGTTCCCGAACGCCGTGCGCTGCTGCTCGCGGATCGTCGTCAGCTGCTCGCTGTGCTCCGCAAGCGTCCGCCCGGTGCGGAACGCTTCCGCCTCCAGGTCGCGCAGCCGCTCGTCATGCGTCGCCGTCTCATTCGCCATGCCCACCATCCTGACAGACTCCCCGTCCCGGTCGGCCGCCACCGAGCGAAGCTCAGAGGAAGAATGCCGCCAGCGATCACGAGGGGGGAGCATCGTGCGGCTGACGATCGACACCGAGACGGACACCTACGACCAGGCGATAGCGGCCGTGCAGGCCGCCTACGGACTGCGCCCCGTCACCCCCGACGACTGGCCGGAACCACCGCCCGTCGACCCACGCCCCGGCCCGCAGGACCTGGGCGACGATGACATCGCGGACGGCTGGAGCGAGCAGGCACTGTTCCGGATGATCGCCTCCCTGATACCCGGTGCCCGCGCGGTGCTGCGCCGGATCACCGACCTGGGCGGCACCGCCTCGTTCGACGAAGTGCAGCAGTACTTCGCCGACCATCCGACCACCCCGATCACGAAGGCGAAGATCGGCGGAACCCTCACCAGCATCCCGGCGGTACAGCGCCGCGTCGGCCCGGCCGATACGTGCCGGCTGCTCCAGCGGAATGACCGGGCCCGGCTCTACCAGATCGACCGGCCACTGGTAGAAGGGCTCAGACGGGCCTTCGCGATCGCCGATGCCCGCCCCGACCTGCTGCGCGGCGAACCCACCGCACGCGTCACCTGACGTGATCGCTGAACGTGACGCTATGTCGTCCAGCCCTCCTCAGCGCGATCGCTTGTCAGTCGTCGGTGGGGTGTTCGTGCGAGCGCCGGGTGAGTTCGTTGCACCAGTCCCGGGCCCGGGCGCGCAGGGCGGCGGACGAGGCGGTGCCGTGCTCGTAGTCACGGACCAGGCGGCGGTGCAGTATCAAGATCCCGTAGGTCTGCTCAAGCTTGACGTCGATGCCCAGGCTGGCGCCGTGTCCTCCCTCCAAACCCGTTTTCGCTCGTGCGTTCGACCGTGCGGCGAGCGCGCACGCATCGCCTCCTACACTTCTGGCACGCGCGCGGAGGGGGAGATCGTTGGCTGTGCGGATGACCGAGGAGTTCGCCTCGGCGATGGTGACGGTGATTCCGATCGTCCTGGTGGCCGCCTCACTGGAAATGACGGCGCTGACAAAGAACAGCCGGGACAACGGAAGACGGTGCCGCGAGGCCGTTCTTGCTGCGATCCGGTCCGGGACTCCAGAGCCCGCCGGTGTGAGCAGACGGAGGAAGGCCGCAAGCGTGATCGTGCTTTCCGGCTGGTACTGGTCAGTGATTCTGCACGTGGTTGCCGAGGTGTTGCGGATCAGGTGGCTGGCTGACTCTAAGCGTGCCGCTGCCCCGCAGACAGCACAGTTCGTCCAAGCCGTGGGCATCTTCGGCTTCGTCTGGGTGCTCATCGCCGGGTTGATCGTGACGTCCGTCTACAGCACGGAACGCAAACTAGAGCGGCGTCTTTGGGAGGACGAGGTTACCCGGGAGCGTGCCGCACGGGCGGCTGCCGTTCCTGAAATCGCCGTCCCGGCGCCGACGGCCCCTGGCCAGGCCCAGCAGCCCTACCAGTGATCCGCGGTACGGGCCTCTCGAGGCGCGGCCGCAGCCGCGGAGCCAGCCCGCTCAGCACGGGCCCGCCGCAGTGCGCGAACACAGCTGCTGTCCGCGGCCGCCGCCCGCGCCGCCTTCGCCCGCAGCTCTTCGATCGCGGCCTGCCCATCGCCGAATGCCTCCTCCGGCTCGCGCATTGAGGAGCCTGCGTTCTGCGGCTCGATGGCGACCGCGACCCGCGGGTCAAGGACCCGTTCCGGTCCGTGTTGGCCGCCGCGATCAGTTGCGGCGCGCTCCAGCGCAGCTTGGTTCCGTAGGCCGGGGCATCGGGGACGACGCCCAAGCGGCCGGTGTCCGCGTCGAACTTCACCGCCTGGGCGTGGCCGGTGAGTTCGGGCGCGGCCGCGGCGAGGATGTCGTCGAACCGGGCGAGGACGTCGCCGCCGGCGGCCGGGGCGACCATGCCGCGCTCGGTCATCATCACCGTGATCGCGGTGCCGAGTCCGAGCGGCTCGCGGCCGTCCCGCCGTACGACCTGGCCGGTGCGCCGCTTCAGTTTCCTTCTGCGGGTGGAGCCGTTCTTCTTCGCCTGCTCGCGGGCGGCGACCAGGGCCTGGCGGACGAGATCGATGCCGCTCGGCCCGGTGGTCATGCGATCACCGCCCCGGCCGTGTCGCCATCGAGGGGCCGAGCGGCGAGCTCGCGCATGCGGTCCCGCCACCGCACAGCTGCGGCCGTCTCGATCTCGGTGTGGGTCGCGGCCAGCTCGCGCAGCTGCTCCAACCGCTTGGCCAGGAGGTACTCGGCGGTGCGTATCCGGGCGGCGTCAGCGGCCTTCGTCGCGACGGCAACCGCGTCGGCGCCGTTCGGGTTCGCGCGGAACCAGCGGCGGTTCTGCTCGGTCACGTACGCCCGCCGTGCCTCGGCTTCGGCTTCCTCGGTCCGGCCCAGCATCGCCAGGGCGCACCGCCGGTACTCCGGTGCCGCCTGCTGCACCGCCTGGAGCGCGGCGAAGGCGAGCGCGGCCGGCCGCCGGACTCCCGCTGGGTGAGTACGCACGGCGCGTGCTCGCCCGCTCCGTCCACGAAGCTGACCAGCAGACGGTCGAGCCCTCGGAGCCGGGTGGGCATGAACGCAGCTTCTCTGCGGACATGTTGGAGAGGAGGCGGCACGCGGACCCCGTACTGCCGCGTGGGCGGTGCCACGTATGGTCTTCGGAGCGATCAAGGCCTTATACAGAAGACTGCTGTCGGACCAGGGGTGGGGGAGGTACACAGATGTCCATCGACCAGCAGCCTCAACTCGGGTACCGGGCTCGTAACCGCTTGGTCATGTTGGCAGCCCTGGTGGCGGCCGCGGCGCTGGGCGCGGCCGCTTTCGCGGTCTTCACCCACGGGTCGGGTGCGGATAAGAGCGGCTCCGGCGACCAGCAGCATTCCCAGTCCCCAGATGCCTTTTCTCTGCCGCCGACCCAGGGCACGACCGAGCCGACCGTGCTCCCCGGCGCCAAGAGCGTGAAGGATGGGGTGCCGGTCGGCTACCCGCGCACCCTCAACGGGGCTATCTCAGCGGCGGCCCACTTTTACGACATCATCGACGCTTTCAACCCGGTCGCAGCAGAGAAGCAGTACCGTGTCACCGCTGAACCGGGCAAGGAGAAGCAAATCGGCGACGACGCTTTGCGTTTCTCCATGGCGCTCCGGAACAGCGCGGGTCTGTCGCTGGTCGGGGAGTCGGACACGGGGAACTACTACACCCTGCACTCCCGGGCGTACCGCATCGACTCCGCATCCAAGGACCGGGTGAGGGTGTGGATCCTCACCGACACCGAGTTGTCTGCCCGCGGGATCGCGGACTCGGACACGACCGTGCAGACGGCCGACCTGGTGTGGGCCGCGGGGGACTGGAAGTTCACCAGCCTGGACGAGAAGGGCAGTGAGCCGGACCCGATGGTGCCGGACAGCGCCCAAGCGGTCAATGCGGGGTGGAGGACCCTTGCGTACGCCAAGTAGACCGGCCACCGCTTGAGGGGGCTGGCTCCGGCGCCGCGGTCGGCCAGACGGCTCGGTTGAGACCGGAGGCCACGACACCGGAGTCCCCGCTTTGGCAGTCTGGTCAGCGGTGCACGGCGAGCTGACGCCTCATGACGTTCCCCTGACGGCGGTCCAACCGGCGCGGTTGTTCTTGTTCCCTTCCCGGCATTGCGCCGGGGCGATCGTTCGTGCGTCAGTGGGAGGCGTCGAACGCGTCTCGGATTTCCTTGGGGACGCGACCGCGGTCGTTCACCTCATAGCCGTTCTCTCGAGCCCACGCACGAACCTCTTCCGCGCTGGGACCGTTCGCGGCGCCCCTGCGCACCCGGCCCGTCTCCTTCGTCCGGCCCAGCTTCCGGCCTTTCTCGATAAACGGCCGGAGCGCCTCGTCCAGTTTGTCGTAGTTCTCCGGGGTGAGGTCGATTTCGTAGTTCACGCCGTTCAGAGAAAACCTGTGCGTGCTGACCTCGTCCGATTCCGCACCGGTGAGGTCGTCCGAGTAGACGGTCACAATCTTCTGAGCCATGGCCGGATGCTACCCAGCCGCTCCGGAGTAGTGGGTAGAGGATTCGGTCTGGTGGTTTCTATCGGAAAGGCCGCCGATGTTCCATGATGATGCTGACGCGGGACATCATCCAGGCCGGTCGCTCTCGCAGCCGACTCAGACTTCGTTGCAACGGATCATGAGCCGGTGCCAGGCCCAGGCGGGCTGATGCATCCGGGGTACTCTCCGCTCGAGCGGCGGTGAGCCGAGCATCGGCAGGTCGGGCGTCCCTCGGGCCAGGCTCCGGCGCGCACCTCCCACCGGGACGTGGCCGAATGACTCCCGAGGGTGTATCGGCCGGCTAGGCCACGGTCAGGGTGCCTGCCCGCCTTTTTTCAGGTGGTGGTCCAGTCCCGAAGCTGGCGGGCGATCCGGGCGATGCCCAGGGAGCCTGCTGACGCGTCGCGGACGAGAGCGACCGCGTCTTTCGGGGCGTAGTTGAGGCGGTGTCCGTTCAGGGCGAGGAAGGCTTCGGTGCTGTGCCATGCGAAGGCCTCGTTCGAGTGCTCCAGACACGGGAGTTTCACCAGGGTCTGAAGCAGCGCGGCCGCCTTGAGGTGAGGAGAGCCGTAGATGTCACGGTCCATGGCCCGGGCATACATGCGTTCGACGGCGGCGTAGAGCGGCCCGAGGTCGTCGACCTGCGGGTCGCCGGGGAGCCGCTCGGCGGCATGCAGCAGGAAGGGGACGTCGAGGCGGGGCGGCAGGGCAGGGTCGGGCTGGCTCACGCGGCGTGGCCCTGCCCGTCGTTTTCAAGGCCGCGGCGTGCTTCCTGCTCGGCGGCGCGCTGTTCGGAGTCGGGATCGATGCCACTGGGCTCGACGGCGAAGGCCTCGTGGCTGCGGGCTACCGAAGCCTCGAAGTGCTCCAGGAACGTCGCCTCGACGGCGGTGGCACGCTCGAAGGCCGCCGACAGGATGTAGTCCTGCATGCTGACGCCGGCGTTCTTGGCCGCGGCGGCGATCGCAGCACGCTGCCGTGGGTCAGGGAAGCGCAGACTCATGGCCTTGGGCTCTTTGGACTCACTCATGATACCGACGGTATCAGCGATACCAGATGATCGCTGCTTCCTGGCCCCACATGGAACCGACATGGCTGACCCGCGCCCGATCGGCAGCTCGATGTGCTCTCCGCGTAAGCGGAGGTGAGCCCGGGCGGAGCACCGGCGGAGCCTGCCTTTCTCCGGCTCGGCGGGCGAGCTGTTGCTGCCGCCCATCACGCTCATCGGCTTCCTGAGCGAGGTGGGCGACCTGGCTGACGCCTCCGGGGATGATGACGGCGACGGGGGTGAGGTTTCCGACGCTCGGGCAGGTTGTTCCAGCGGGAATTGATGGATGGCTCTCGGGCGGCCGTGTCCTGGCGGGCCTTGGCTGAGCCAGAATGTAGCCGAGCGGGCGTGCACGATGCGCAGGCGCAGGCGCAGCCAAGTCGGCGCTGGGAACACTGTGTCGACTGGGCTCGTTCGTCTGGCGGTTGGGCCGTCGTAGACGAGGAGAGCGATGCCGGACTCCGGATTCCCGCCTAGGCAAGCGCGTGGCCGAGGAGCCAGCTGGTATCGCGGAGACTGCCACATCCACTCCGTGTACTCGGACGGCGAGCTCACTCCTGAGCAACTGGCAGCCGACGCTCGCTCAGTGGGACTCGACTTCATCGCCACCACCGAGCACAACTCCGCGAACGCGCATAATGCCTGGGGACGCCATGCCGCAGATGACTTCTTGGTCCTCCTGGGTGAGGAGGTGACCACCAAGACCGGGCACTGGCTCGCTCTCGGCATCGCCCCGGGCCAGGTGATCGACTGGGACTATCGCGTGGGGGACAAACTCATCGGCCCATGCCTGGACCAGGTCCGCGAATCCGGTGGACTGTGCGTGGCCGCGCACCCGCACGCGCCCTATCCCTCAGGCAGCTTCATGTACCCCTACCGGGACCTCGATGCAGTCGAGGTATGGAACGGACTGTGGACGTCGGACCGGCCGTGGAACGCCGACAACGAGGCCGCCCTCGCCGAGTGGGGCCGAGGACTGGCGGAGGGAATACACGCGGGGCGCTGGCGGCCGGCCATGGGCAACAGCGACACCCACCTTGAAGGTCAGATCGGCATCCCGCACACCGTCGTGTTCGCCGAGGATCTGAGCACGCCGGCCGTCCTCGAGGGAATCCGCGTGGGCCGCAGTTGGATCGCCGAATCGGCTGCCGTCGATCTGTCGCTCACGGCCGTCGCCGCCGACCACAACGCGGGGATCGGCGAACGCCTGGCAACCCACGGGGAACCCGTCATGGTGCGCGCGCACATACGCGGTGTCCCATCTGCGACCGTCAGCTTCCACACCGACCGGGGCAAAGTCCACCGCGAAGCGCTGCCAGACTCCGGCGTGGGTACCGTCGAGTGGCACACGACCTCGGAAGACTCGGCGTTTGCCCGGATCGAGGTACGCCACCCGCACGGCCATATGGCCGCTCTCACCAACCCGATCGTGCTGACTTGACCTCCAGCTTGCTCGGGCGACCGTCCTCTCCGCGCAGGCGGAGTTAGCCGTACAAGCTGACTGCACGGCGGTTCGCGATTCCGTCCTCTTCGCGCTGGCAGAGGAGAGGTGGCCCCCCAGGCGCTCTTCAGGAGGGCTGTTCCCGGCCGCTCACTCCCCCGGAAGTTCAACCAGAGACAGCAGACCGCCGAGCACCGCAAAGAGGGTGAGGAGCGCGGTAGTGGCCGTGACGCTGACGAAGCCGTCGGCCACGTGACCACCGATGATCAACCATGCCACGGCCCCGACCAGGACGAGCAGATAGTTGCCCCGCTCGCCCAGCAGCCGCATCCCCACCCACAACAGAACCGGCATCGACAGGAAGCCCGTAATCAACGCCAGAAGGCCCTCGAACCACCCGGCGCCCATCGCGCGCCCACTGGCCTCGGCTACGTCGTCCGCCCACTCCAGCAGGGAGGCCCACACCCAGTAACAGACGATGGCCGCCGCGGCCGACACGAGCGTGCCCTTCACTCCGCGGGCAGTCCTGCTCTTCGCCATGTCACCACAATTTCACGAAACAGTGACGGCGACCTGAGTACGGGTACTCAAATTCCCGTCATGGTGTGGAGCCACGTGTTGGCCTGAGCGTGTTACCCGCACAGGTGCAGCTGCCCCGGCCCTCCAACTCGACGTCGGCGATACCACCCGTGTTCTGCGCGCGAGCGGAGGTGAGCCGTCCCGGTGTGCCGGGGCTGGAGCAGTGGATCCGGCCGGGGTGCGGTTGGCAGCCGTGAACGCGTCCTGGGCCTGGTCGTCGTCAGCCGGGCGTCATCGCGGTGGTGGCCAGCAGCCCGTCATCGTCCCAGGGCGGCGGCTTACAGCGCGCGAACGTCAAGGTCTGCGCCAGTGAAGGGGGAGATCGACATGGGCAGCATTGCTGGAGCTGTGGGCTCGCAGATTCTCAGCGCGGTGGTGGCTGCTCTGCTCACCGGCATCGCCGGCCTGGTGCGCTGGTTCGTGGTCAGACGGTTGCCTGCCCGCCGCATCTGGCGTTACCTGGGTGCCAGTGAACTCTCCATCGTTCTGGACACCTCTTACATCGACACCGGCCGCTATCAACGACCCGTGGCCGGCCTGGGACAGGTCCGGGCGCTGTCCGTACTTATCCCCTCCCTCACCCACGCCTATCGGGATCTCAGCTTGGAGCGGGTCCGCCTGTCGGCGCACCTGCCGGGCCATGAGATGGAGCACGATCTGCTCGTCCTGGGGGGACCGAAGAACAACGAGGCCGCCCACAGGATTTTGCAGGCCATGGCGGAGGCGCTGCCATTTCGACTGGGTGAGGGAGCGATCACCTGGGAGGGCACCTCTTATACGGGAGAGGCCACGGACGGCGAGGTCGTACGCGACTGCGGTTACGTCGTCAGAGCCCCGAATCCCCTCAACCTGAGCAAACGCGTCGTACTCATCGGCGGCTGGTCCACCTACGGCACTGTCGCCGCAGCCCGCTGGCTGGCCGAGAACGGAGCCAGCCGTTCTCTGGCCGCCGACGTCGCCGTGCTCGTACAAGCTTCCGTCCTTCGCGATGGCCATGTGTCCACGCCTCAGGTCGTGCGCAAGACAGACCTCAGGACGTGAACCCTGCAGCGCTTGAAGAGGGCCCTACTCTTCTCCGCGCAGGCGGAGGTGAGCCGCAGCAGACCCTCGCCTGGCTGGCCGGTCAGTCGTGTGTCGGCGGCCAGGCGTCGACCTCTTCGGACAGTTCACAAGGCCAACCTTCCGGCTCCTGGCCGTGCGACTCACTCAACGGGCAGCCCGGCCGCCTGACGACGCGCGATGGCCGCCGCGACGCTCTTCGTGGGCAGGGTGCCGTTCAGCGCGGCCTCGGTGAACCGGCCACCGGACAGGTCGGTGTCCAGCATCGCCTCGCACCACCAGCGGCGCAGGACTCCCTCGGCGTCCTCCGGTGCGGCCGCCAGGAGCTCGCGGTAGAACTCCATCCGCCGCTCGCCCTCAAGCGCGACCGCGATGCCCTCGGCGTTACGCGGCACCCGGTCCGGCTCCGCATGCGAGTGAATCGGCTGTGCAGTACGGGCACGCGACCGCCTCTTTGATCGTCGGCAAGCTCTCCGCGTCCTCCCGGCAGAACGCGCTGGCCGCCGCGCTCAAGGAGTACGGGGCGATCCGTAGGACGATCTACGCGGCGAAGTACCTGTCAGATCCGTCGTACCGGCGCAAGATCGCCCGGCAGCTGAACAAGGGCGAGTCCATCCACTCCCTGCGCCGCCAGCTGCACTACGCCCGCGAGGGCAAGATCACCCGCCGCCAGCCCGAGCAGCAGAACGAGCAGGCGTGGTGCCTGACCGTCACGACGAATGCGGTCATCTGCTGGCACACGGAGTACATGGGCCTGGCTGTGGATGAACTGCGTGGCGCCGGCCGCGAGGTGGCCGCCGAGGTCCTGGCGCACATCTCTCCGGCCCGCAGCTCTGCGGTGAACTACTACGGCTCGATCACCGTCGACTATGAACACGAACTCGCCCAGCTCGACGAGCAAGGCCGCCGCCCGCTACGGACGATGGCCACCGACGACCCGGCGGCCCGGCTGTAGGCGGCGATCGGCCCCGGCGGCGTCCCACGGGGGAAGGACGTTGCCGGGGCCGAGGTGTACGGGCACCTGACGCGGGGCCGGTCAGGTGACGGGGATGACGTAGGTGCGATCGAAGCGGGTGCCGATGTGCGCCTCGTGGAGATGTCCGGCGATGGCGCGGTCGCCTTCGACGCCCACGACGACGTGGAGGTGGACGAAGCCGTGGCGGATCTCGCCGGTGCCGGTCATCTCGCCGGGCAGGCCGTACTTGGTGATGGTGTCCTTGAGCGCGTCGCCCTCGGGCATGGTCGAGACGGTGAAGGAGTCCGCGGCCCCGATCAGGGAGACGATCGCGGCGTCGGTGATGCCGGCCTCGGCGGCCTGGCGGTTCAGCTCGTCGACGAGCTCACCGGCGGGACTTCAAAGACGATCAAGCGACACTGCAGCCCCGCTCACTTGGTGGGCTCGCGATTGTAGAGCTTCTTGGCCCAAAGGTAGCCGCCCAGAGCGATCAGGGCGCACCAACCGATGGCCAGGATTGCGCTGTTGTCGATCGGAGTGCCCATCAGCAGCCCGCGCAGAGTTTCGATGAAGGGGGTGAACGGCTGGTACTCAGCGAACCACTTCAGCCCTCCGGGCATCGTGTCGGTGGGGACGAACCCGCTGCCCATCATGGGCAGCATCATCAGCGGCGTCAGCATGTTGCTCGCGGTGGCAACGCGCTTAGCGACCATGGCCAGTGCGACCGACAACCAGGTAATCGCGAGGATGATCATTGCGAGCACGCCGATCGCGCCCAGCCATTCGCTGAAGTCCGCGGTCGGCTCGAATCCCACCAGCAGCGCGACCCCGATGACGGCAGCGATACTCAGCAGGGTCTGGATCAGGCTGCCCAACACATGACCGGTGAGTACCGAGACCCGGGCGATGGCCATGGTGCGGAACCGGGCAACGATGCCCTCGGTCATGTCGATGGCTACCGAGATCGCCGTGCCCTGAGCCGCGGTCGCGACAGTCATCAGGATGACGCCGGGGACGACGTAGTTCGCGTAGGCATCCCGGCCGCCCGACGGCCCGCCAAGGCCGGTCCCGAGGATGCCGCCGAGAACGTAGACGAACAGCAGCAGGAAGATCACCGGAACCCCGGCGGCCGTCAGGATGAGCGTTGGATAACGCAGCATGTGCCGCAACTGGCGGCGCAACATGGTCGCCGAGTCGGCAAAGGCGTGGGAAACAGCACTGGAAACGGAGCTCATCGGGCGGGCTCCTGTTCCGTGACCGGGTTGCCCGTCAGGGCGAAGAAGACATCATCGAGATCGGGGGTGTGGAACTGCAATTCGTCCACGGTGAGCGAGGCGTGGTCGAGCCAGTCCAGCAGTGCGCGCAACGACCGGACATCGCCCTGGCTGGGGATCTGTAGGGTGCATGTCTCATCGTTGCGGGACACCACGTCCAGCGTCCGGGCCGCATGATCGTAGCCACGGGGGTCGGCGAAGCGCAGGGTGATATGGCCGCCGCCGACCTGCCGCTTGAGCTCCTCCGGTGAGCCTTCCGCGACCAGCTTTCCCTGGTGCAGCACCGCGATCCGGTCGGCGAGCTGGTCGGCCTCCTCAAGGTACTGGGTGGTGAGGAAGATCGTGATGCCCTCGTCGGTCACCAGCCTGCGGACGATCTCCCACATGGTCCGCCTGCTGCGCGGGTCCAGTCCGGTGGTCGGCTCGTCGAGGAAGATCACGCGGGGCTGGCCGACCAGCGTCATCGCGAGGTCCAGGCGGCGGCGCATCCCGCCGGAATACGTCGCCGCAGGCTTGCGGGCCGCGTCCACCAGATCGAACCGCGCCAGCAAGTCCTCGGCACGCTGCCGCCGTTCCCGGCGAGGCAGGCGGTTCAGGTCGGCCATCAACAGCAGGTTCTCCTGGCCGGTGAGGAAGCTGTCCACCGCCGAGAACTGGCCGGTGACGCCGATCGCGGCACGGACCGCGTCCGAATCCCGGACCACGTCCTGGCCGGCGACCCGCATTTCGCCGGCGTCGGCGCGGATAAGCGTGGACAGGATCTGCACCACGGTGGTCTTGCCGGCGCCGTTCGGGCCGAGCAACGCGAAGACAGATCCCGCGGGGATGTCGAGGTCGATGCCGTCGAGCACCACGTGGTCGCCGTACGCCTTGCGTACTGCAGTCGCGGCGACCGCGCGTCGACCGAGATCGGTAGTCATGGGTTTCACTTCCGCTGGTGAGACGGGCACCACATGAGCGCCTTTACGATCCAGCGAAAGTTACGTTGCATTCATATAGGCGTCAATCATGTCCAGATGAAGCAACTCTATATCTGCTGGTCAGAGTCGTAAAATCATTGCATGACCCATGCCGACTAATGCAACAGAGTCGGGTTGCATTAAGCTGCCCTCGAGCCGCCGACAGTGGAGGACACCCGATGCCCGGTGACAGACTCACCCTCCAGGACCGACAGCAGATCGCCGCGGGACTGCGCGAGGAGCTGACCTACGCCGCCATCGGCCGCCGCATCGGGCGGCCGACCTCCACCGTCACCCGCGAAGTGATGCGCAACGGCGGGCCGCGCGGCTACCACGCCGAGGTGGCCCACCGAGTCGGCACAGGACACACGCGTCAGCGCAAGACCACTCCGCCGACACCGTCACCAGGAGATGCCCACCTCGGCGGACGCGATCCACGACTCGTGGACGAAGTGGGCACGCAGAGCATGGAACTGATGATTCAGGCGGGGCTCCCGCAGATGATGGCCAGGGTGCTCGCCGCGCTCTTCACCACCGACAGCGGGAGCCTCACCTCCGCGGAACTTGTGCGACGCCTGCACGTCAGCCCCGCTTCCATCTCCAAGGCCATTGGCTACCTGGAAAACCAGGCACTCATCAAACGTGAGCGCGACCCTCACAGCCGCGCCGAACGTTACTCCATCGACGACGACGTAGCATTCCACTCCATCATGGCCAGCGCGCGCGCCCAGACCCAGATTGCCGAAGCTTGCAAGATCGGAGCCCAGAAACTGGGCGCGACCACCCCTGCCGGCGCGCGCCTGGAGAACACCAGCCAGTTCCTCCTCCACGTCATCGATGACCTGGTTCGCTCGGTCCAGCACTGGCACAAGGTCTACTCCACCCACCCCCGGAAGACATCCGCGACCGACGACTGAACAGATCACGTTGACCTCAGATCTCGCCGCGTCGTCCGTCGTGATATCCGCATCCGCTTGACCGGCAGGACGGGGGAAGCCATCTCGCGCCTACCGACGATGGCCGAGAATGGCGGCAGTACCTCCAGGACCAGGGACAGCGGGACCAGATGGAGGGGCAGTTCCTGGCCTAGTACTCCAGTCTGGTTTCGCGATCTTGTCGCAGTCCCGGCTGGGAACGGGTATGGCCACCGCGTGATCATCGGGGGTTGTGTGGACTCCTGAAGATCGTGCGGTGGCCGCAGGCCATAGCGTAGACCCTGCCCGCTGGCGGGCGATGTTCGACCAGGTCATGGCCCGGATCGCGGGCCGGTTCGGGCGGGTGGAACCCCGTGCAACCGCCCGTGCCTATGTGCTCGGACTGCTCTCGGGTGCCGAACGCAAGAACTGCTGGCGGCTGGCAGAACAGGCCGGCCATGCCCGGCCCGGACCCATGCAGCGTCTGCTGCGTTATGCCCGCTGGGACGCCGACGCCGTCCGTGACGACATCCGCTCCTACGTCGCCGAACACCTCGGCATTGACGGCGGAGTTCTCGTCGTCGACGAGACCGGCTTTCTAAAGAAGGGCCACGCCTCGGCAGGTGTGCAGCGGCAGTACACCGGCACCGCGGGACGCATCGAGAACAGCCAGGTCGGCGTCTTCCTCGCCTACACCACGCCCCAAGGACGCACGCTGATCGACCGTCGGCTCTACCTGCCCGAGCACTCCTGGTGCACCGATGCCCGGCGCCGCCGCGCTGCCGGGATACCCGAGACGGTGCAGTTCGCCACCAAGCCTCGCCTGGCCGGGGAGATGATCACAGCCGCCCTCGACGCCGGCACCTCCGCCGCCTGGGTGACAGGCGACGAAGCCTACGGCCAGGATCCCCAGCTCCGCGCCGTCCTGGAGGGCGAGGCACCGGCTACGTGATGGCCGTCGCCCGCTCCATCCGGGTTCGGATCAACCACGGCCGCACTCCCGTCCGCGCGGACACCCTCGCCGACCGCCTGCCCGCCACGGCCTGGCAGCGGCACAGCGCCGGGCCGGGGGCGAAGGGCCCGCGCTACTACGACTGGGCCTGGATCCACATCGGCACCGATCACCACCGCTATCTGCTGATCCGCCGGAACTGGACCACCGGTGAACTCGCCTTCTACTTGTGCTGGTCACCTATCGCGGTGACGCTGGCCGAACTGGTCCGCGTCGCCGGTGTCCGCTGGAGCGTCGAGGAGTGCTTCCAGGCCGCCAAGAGCCAGGTCGGCCTGGACCATTACCAGGTCCGCAACTGGACCAGCTGGCAGCGGCACATCACGCTCGCCATGCTCGCCCTGGCCTTCCTGACCGCCGTCGCCACCAGCGCGGCCCCCAACCGTTGCGCTGATCCGCACCACCACACCGCCCGCAGGAACGATCCGGTCTCCTTGACCGTCCCGGAGATCCGCCACCTCCTCACCCTTGTCTTCAACCCGCCAGCCGTGACCGTCGCCAGACAACTGCACTGGTCCACCTGGCGCAGACGCCATCAGGCAACAGCCCGGCGCAGCCACTACCGACGACGAACCGCCGACGAACCCACTGGATAGATCGCAAAACTGCACTGGAGAACAACCGACCACTTCCTCACCGCTCAACTGGCTCTTGCACCTGACGCCGATGTCAGGGTTTACCTTGCACGGGCTGCGCCGTGGCTCTCAGACTGCGCACGGCGTCATCAAGGCGGGCCGGTCCGGCCCTGCACCGGAACACGAAGGATGAGAAATGAATGCGCTCCAGGACAAGGCGGCCGCCATCGCAGACACCGAGCAGACGGCCATCATCGTTGCCGGCCGGGTCTTCGTCCCTGTCAGCGACATCGAAACGTTTATCGCCGAGGCGCAGGCGACCTACCCGATCGCTGCGGCGAACCCGGGAAACGTGCTGATCTCGTTCTGTGTGGAGGACGCGGCGGCCGGAACCGTCACGGTGCTCGAGCAATGGGCGTCCCAAGAGGCGCTCGATCGGCACCTTGCCACACCGGAGGTCATGGCGCTCTTCACCAAGTGGGGCCCGCACATGCGCAATGAGGTACGCAAGTTCGACGTACTCAACGAGAGAGATCCCCGAGCCTGAGACACCGGCATCAAGGCTGGATCGCGCCGGCACCGCCACAGACGTCCCAGCCCGGACATCTTGTCCTCTGGGAGCGTCCTCGACGATGTCACCACGTTGTAGCCTCCGACCACCGCACCGATCTTCAGGAGTCCACACCCCCGATGATCACGCGGTGGCCGTACCCGTTCCCAGCCGGGGCCGCGACAAGATCGCGAAACCAGACTGGAGTACTAGGGACTGTCTCCGGTTGTGATCAAGCCCCGGGGTGGGGGCCGGTCCGATAAGACTGTGCTGTGACGCGTGCGCAACTCACCGACCTTGAGTGGGAGTTCATCGAGCCGTTCCTGCCGGTCGGCAGGTTCGGCCCGTACCCCGAGCGGCTGCGTGAGCAGTTCGAGGGGGTGATCTGGCGGTTCCGCACCGGCAGCCAGTGGAGAGAGATGCCCGAGCGGTTCGGCGCCTGGCAGACCGTCTACAACCGCTTCATGCGATGGCGGGACGCGGGCGTCTTCCAGACCCTGCTGGACGAAGCGATCGCCGAGGCCGCCCGCAGGGACGAGATCGACATGTCCCTGGTCAGCGTGGACTCCACCACCGCGCGGGCCCATCACGACGCCGCCGGCATGCGGGTCAGCGAACAGACTCTGGCCGCACTCGGGGAGGCAGCCTCGCAAAAGGGGGAGCATCGCAGGGACAAGGCGGGCAGGACGGCGAAAGCGATCCGGTCCGGGCCGAACGCCGGCGCATCCGCTTACGACGGCGGGCCCGGCTGAAGGCCGCCCTGCTCGGACGGTCGCGCGGCGGGCTGACCAGCAAGATCCACCTGGCTGCCGACCGGCGGTGCCGGCCGATGGCGCTCCTTCTGACCGCCGGACAGGCCGCCGACAGCCCGCAGTTCATCCCGGTTCTGAGCAAGGTACGGGTCCGTCTGCCGGTCGGCCGTCCCCGCACCCGGCCGGCTGCCGTGGCCGGTGATAAGGCCTACTCCTCCCGCGCCAACCGAGCCCATCTGCGCAAACGCCGCATCAAGGCAGTCATCCCGGAGAAGAGGGACCAGGCCGCCAACCGCAGGAAGAAAGGCAGCCGGGGCGGCAGGCCCGTCACCCACAATGCCGATCTCTACCGCGACCGCAACACGGTCGAGCGGGCCATCAACAGGATGAAGGACTGGCGAGGCATCGCGACCCGCTACGACAAGACGCCCGAGAGCTACCTCGCCGGACTCCATCTCCGCGCAGCGACCATCTGGATCAGCAGCATCCTGAAAGCCCAATGATCACAACTGGAGACAGTCCCTAGGCACCCCTCCTCCGGCAGGCACCAACATCCCAGGCCCCGTCGAGCAGGACCAGATCGAAGACGTCCAGACCCAAGAGCGCATCGGTGTGCGGTCGTCGTAGGGCGAGTGCCCCCGCTCAGTGCGCAGTTCGACCCCAAGCTGGCCCACGACTGCTGCGCCAACCCCGCATCCCCATAAGGATTCTCAAGACTGTGAGGGAATCTCAGATAGATCGAGGGACTGCACCTCAGACTCTTCAACTCCCCAGGCCACAGATGCACGTTCCGTCAGACACGCAGCTCACCAGACAACAGCCACAAAACAAGATCAATCTCATATCAAGGCAGGAACCCCAGTCGAAGGAACAGCAGACGATCTCACCTGCCCCTGATGAGACGAGAACCCACAACGGGGGCGACCTGCTCCGTTTCGCTCCTCTGCTTCTCCTCCTCGCTACGGTGCACGTCTGCCGCCTCGGAACGGACGTCCGAAGTCTTGGAGCGCCGGCGTCCGTCGGTTGCACAGACGATCAGCGCGCAGGTGGCGAATCCGGCCCCGAGGAGACTGGAGGCGGCCCAGCCGTGGGAGGTGAAGACGGAGGTGGTGGTGGCCGCGCCGAGGGCGGAGCCGAGGGAGTAGAAGACCATGTAGCCGCCGATGACGCTGCTGGTGCGTTCCGGATGCGCGGTGGTGAGCAGGTGCTGGTTGCTCACATGCACGACCTGGACCGCGAAGTCGAGCACCACGATGCCGATGACGAGCAGCCACAGGGACCAGGACAACTGCGCGGTCGCGGCCCAGGAGACGATGAGCAGAGCCAGCGCGAGGCCGCTGATCGGGATCGCCCGTCCTGCGTCCGCCCACCGTCCCGCACGTGCTGCGCCCAGTGCGCCGGCGAGTCCGGCGATGCCGAACAGTCCGATCTGGCTTTCGCTCAGATGCCACGGTGCGTTTGCCAGCGGCAGGGACAGGCCACTCCACAGGGTGCCAAACGATGCGAACAGGAAGAACGCGATGAGACCGCGCGTCAGGAAGAGACGCTGCCCGAACAGCCCGCCGAGCGAGACGACGGCCTGCCGGTAGCCCGCAGGCCGGCGAGAGCTGTCTTCG
This sequence comes from Streptomyces lacaronensis, assembly GCF_047337785.1. NCBI lineage: Bacteria > Bacillati > Actinomycetota > Actinomycetes > Kitasatosporales > Streptomycetaceae > Streptomyces > Streptomyces lacaronensis. Next base: position 12,098,834 of record NZ_JBLHDK010000003.1, on the reverse strand, counting down.
GGCGGCAGCGCGCGCAGGACAAGAGCGGCGAGAGCGAGCGCGAGCACGCCGAGCACGGCGTACATGCTTCGCCAGCCCCACGCCTGCGCGAGCACACCGGTGACGACCCGCGCGCCCAGGATGCCCACCACCACGCCCGAGGTCACGACACCGATGTTGCGTCCGCGCTCGGCGGGCGGTGAGACCGATGCGGCGTAGGCCACCGTGGTCTGCACCACGACCGCGAACATCCCGGCCAGCGCGAGCCCGGCGAAGGCCGTCCATGCGGCCGAAGCCGCAGCCGTCAGGAACAGGCCTGCCGCGGTGATGGCCAGGTGCACCGCGATGAGCCGGCGCCTGTTGGCGACCACGTCGCCGAGCGGCACCAGCAGCACCAGACCGGCCAGGTAGCCGAACTGGCCGGTCGAGACGATCCACCCGGCGTGCTGTGTCGACACCCCGAGGCTGTCTCCCATGGGCGGCAGCACTGTTTGCGCAGCGTAGATGCTCGCTACCGCGACACCGCACACGGTCGCGAGGAGTAACCGTCGCCAGACGTCCATCGCACTCCTAACGAGATGAGTAGCAAAGTGAAACTAATTCGACCGTAGGGCATGATGGTCTCAATCCGCAACTCATCGGGAGGTGTTATGCCGCGCCCCTCCACGGGCACTCCGAGCCCTGCCTGGACCGATCCCGACTGCCCGATAGCCCGCGCGCTCGACCTCGTCGGTGACCGGTGGAGCCTCCTGGTCATCCGGGACGCGATGGACGGGGCGCGGTCCTTCACCGAGTTCCAGCGACGGACCGGCATCGCCCGCAACATCCTCACCGACCGCCTGCGCAAGCTCACCGCCCACGGAGTCCTGACCCTGCAGACCGCGCCCTCGGGCCGCCGCCTGCAGTACGTACTCACCGACGCCGGCCGCGACCTCTTCCCCGTCCTCCTCACCCTGCGCCAGTGGGGAGAGCGCCACGCCTTCGAACCTGGCGAGCCACACTCCACGCTGGTCGACCAGCACGGCGCCCGCGTGCCGGACATCAAGCCGACCGGCGCCAACGGTGCCCTCATCGACGCCGACACCACTCACGTGCAAAAGACCGGCAGCGAACGACACCGGTGAGGTGACGGCCGGCGAGACGGTCAGCGTCTGTGCCCGGCCACGCACAGCGACGCGGTGTGCCCGGCCGGTTCACGGGCGGCCCCCGCAGGCCAGACGACCTCCACGGCGATACCCCGGGCACGGGCGTACGCGCGACCATGTGGGCGGTGGCATCCTGCCCGCTGGACGGTGAACCGTCCCAGACGGCCAGCAGCCGGCTGCAGCCGCTGACCAGCCGTTCGTCCGCGCTCACACAGGCGTCCCGGTCCAGCGGGTCGAAGGGAAGCATCCGTTTCTGCTCGGCCAGGGCCAGCAACTCCCGGTGCGCCTGCCGGTCGTGGAAGGGAGCGTCGGCGAAGGCATCGCCCCGTTCCGGGAGCAGGACCACCAGGCGCTGCCCCACCTCGTGCACCACCCGCCCGAACACCAAGGGCAGTCCGGCGCCGGCGCGTACCAGTACCGTTGCGTCGGGCGGCAGGCCGTGCATGCGCTCCCGGAGTTCGGCCTGCACCAGATCCCATGTGGTCGAGGTCAAGTCGGCATGTCCTACTGCCGTGATCATCCGATCGCTCGCTTTCTCACCATGTGGTGCGCTCCGCTCGTATCCGTCCTGTCCACGCCTGTTCAGCGAGCACAACCCGCGCGCCTCAGCTCCGCGCGCAGCAGGTCCAGGCCCATCGGCCCCAGGTTCAGCGCGTGGTGGTGGAACCGCTTGAGGTCGAAGGCGGCGCCGTCGCGACGGCGGGCCGCCTCCCGCGCCTCCAGCCACACCTTCTCTCCCAGCTTGTAGGCGAGGGCCTGTCCCGGGCGTCCCAGATACCGGTCGATCTCGAACTCGACGAACCCTGGTGGACCGAGCCCGCAGTGTTCCGTGAGAGACGCGCGGCCCAGCTGCGGCGTCCACCGCTCTCCCTCGTGGAACCCGGTGCCCGCGGGGATGGGGAGCCGTAGGTGCAGCCCGATGTCCAGGACGACCCGTGCGGCGCGCATCTGCTGCCCGCCGGCCAGCATCCCCAGCCTGTACGCCGGGTCAGCGAAGTATCCCAGCTCGTCCATCAGCCGCTCGGCGTACAGGCCCCACCCTTCGCAGTGCCCCTGGTGCAGCTCGCACGACAGCCGCTGGAACCGGTTGAGGGTGGCGACGTTGAGGGTCGTCACGCCCTGTGCTGTCCAGGGAGATTGGTTACAGCTCAGCGTCGGGCAGCGGCGCGGCGGCGGACGGTCTCGGAGAGGGTCTGGCTGCGCCATGCAGCGAGGGTGGAAGCCTCCGGCACGACCCTCGGCCGTCCGGCCTCGCTCACAGGGACCGGGCGACTGAGGCCATCGGTGCCTACCGCGCGGGTGTCGCCGTGAAGGGCCTCGCCCGGCAGTGCGGCGTCTCACCCAAGACGATCCGGCGGGCACTCGACGCCGCCGGTGCCCGCGCCCTCCCCGACACCCCGCTCCTCCCCGACGCCGTCGGCGCGGTGCCCGCGCCGCGGATGGCCGAGGCCGGCACGGCGATGATCCTCGACGTGCCGGGCCTGCTCGCCGACCACCTGCAGAGCACTGGTGACGACGCTGTTCGCGAGGCCCTGCGCGGTGGCCGGACCGTTCGCCGCGGACAGGGCTACTCGGTACGCGTCACTGCCCCGCTCGCGTTCTACCAGGCCACTCTTCAGCAGTGTGCTGCCTTTGCCGGGAAGGGCTCCGGCCCGGCCTGGCGCAAGGCGTACCGCGCCTACGCCGACCGGATCGCCGGGGTGATCCGGACATCCTGACGGGCGTTTTGGGGGTTCGGCCAAGGTGAGTGGCACGACTCCGCGCGCCGCCGTCCCACCGGATCAACGCCGACATCAGCGGCGCTCAAACGGCTGGCGGCGCGGATGCTGCCGTCGAGGGGGCGGTCCAGCGCCCACCCCCGGCGGCCACGGGTGATCACGGAGCGATTCCTGCGGCCGGGTCCGCCCCGCCTGGAGCCCGGCACGGCGTGCCGGGGCGGCGGACGAGGGCACTCTGGATTTACTAAGGCAAATTGATAAGGTAGCTTTAGTATATGAGTGACGAGCTGAACACCAGCGAGATCGCCACCGCCCTGCTGACCAGCATCGGCGCACTGCTGAGGCGAGTGCGTCAAGCGCGGGTCGAGGGCGAGCTCACGATGCCCGAGCGCGCCGCCTTGTCCCAGATGGACCGCACCGGCCCGACGACGTCGTCGGCGCTGGCCCGGCAGGAGCAGATCACCGCACAGGCGATGGGGGCCACGCTCGGCGGCCTCCAGGCCCGAGGCCTGGTCGAGCGCAGCGCCGACCCGCGGGACGGCAGGCGCGTACTCCTGGCGCTGACCGACACGGGTCGGCAAGCGCTGGCGGACAAGCGCGGCGCTCGCACCGAGCAGGTCGCGCGGGCGCTGGCGGACAGTTTCACACCGCAGGAGCTGGAACAGCTCGCGGCGGCCGCGCCGCTGCTCGATCGACTGGCTCAAAGAATCTGATCCCGACCGAACTGGAAGCGGGGCCGCCCCGCTGCGCCTGTCCAGAGCCCTCAGCATCCAGTCTCAACCCGCAAAAGAGAGGCAGGGGTCACCGTGGCCAAGGCAACCGCAGAGGATCGCATCGATCCAAAAGTCATGAAGATCGCTGTCGCGCTCATTGTCGGCTCGCTGGCCGTAGTCTTCGATACGACGATCGTCAGTGTTGCGCTGCAGACCCTTTCGCAGCAGTTGCACGTGCCGATCTCCACGATTCAGTGGGTGAGCACCGGGTACCTGCTGGCGCTCGGTGTGTCGATTCCGCTCGCAGGCTGGGCCCAGTCCCGCTTCGGAGGCAGGCGGGTGTGGATGTTCTCGCTGACCGTGTTCCTGGTCGGCTCGATTCTGTGCAGCCTGGCCTGGAACGCCGAAAGCCTCATCGTCTTCCGAATCATCGAGGGGTTCGGCGGGGGCCTCATGCTCCCGCTGTTCTCGACGATGATCATGCAAGCGGCGGCAGGCAGAGCGCTGGGGCGCACGATGTCGATCGTGACCCTGCCGTTCGTGGTCGGACCGATCGTGGGCCCGGTGATCGGCGGCGTCCTTTTGAACTGGCTCGACTGGCGGTGGCTGTTCTGGGTGAACGTGCCGTTCTGCGTGGTCGGCTTCATACTCGCCTGGCGGATGCTGGACCCGGACGCCACCGACGCGCGTCCGCGCTTCGACACCCTCGGCTGGCTGCTGCTCTCACCCAGCCTGGTCGCGATTCTGCTCGGTCTCACCAACTCCTCACAGGCAGGCGGCTTCGGCCGTACCGACTCGTTCGCCCCGCTACTGGTCGGCGCACTCCTGCTGCTGATATTCGCCCTGTACTCAGTCCGTCGCGCCGGCAACGCGCTGGTCAACGTCAGGCTGCTCGCGCACCGCCCGCTCGCGTCCGCATCCGCGTCGATGTTCCTGTCCGGAGCCGCGCTCTACGGCGGCATGGCACTACTGCCGCTGTACTGGCAGCAGGTGCGCGGAGCCGACGCGCTCCACGCCGGCCTGCTGGTCGCCCCCCTGGGCATTGGCGCGCTCCTGAGCCGCCCGCTGGCTGGCGGACTCAGCGACAGAATCGGGGCCAAGTGGGTCGCCTTCACCGGCTTCGCGATCGTCGGACTCTCCACCGTGCCCTTCGCACTGGCCTCGGCCACAACCAACGAGTGGTTCCTGATGGCGGTACTCGTGGTCCGTGGCTTCGGGCTCGCCGCCGTGTCCATTCCCCTGCAGGCGGCCGCGTTCGTCGGCCTTCGGCGTGACCAGATACCGCACGCCGGCATCATCACCCGCATCACGCAGCAGATCGGCGGGTCCTTCGGCGTCGCAGTGCTCGCCGTCATCCTCGACGTCGCCCTGCGCCACCACCCGGGGTCGGCGGCCCAGGCCGCGCACGCCTTCGACCAGTCATTCTGGTGGGCAGCCGGCTTCACCGCCTTCTCCCTCGTACTGAGCCTGCTGCTGCCCGGCCGCACCCCGACGGAAGCCGTCAAGCAGCCAGAAGCCATCAAATCACCCGAGACCGCCTGAGCACCTGAGGGCCTACCACCACCGCGCCACGCAGGCCGACCTCACCACCACTGACACCGGCCCGGACGCCGAGGCGCACCGCCACAGCACCGGACGGATCCTCCCCGAGCCCGGCGAAACTGCCACCCCCGATGAAACCCTCGACATGCTGGGAGCAACACGATGACCATGCTCGGCCGACTGCTGAAGAACCGCAGGTCAGGCGAGACCCACGCCGCGTGGAATCGCCCGAACCTGCACGGCCCCGAACTGCTGGACCTCAGCAGCCGGAACTTCGACCACGGCGGCACGATCCCGCCAGAGCACCACGCCAAGAACGCGGGTGGCCAAAACCTCTCCCCCCACCTGGCCTGGAACCCGCCGCCGGCGGGCACCACCCAACTACTGCTGGTCGTCGAGGACACCGACGTCCCCATCCCCAAGCCCGCCGTCCACTGTGTCGTCCTCATCGACCCGGCGGTCCGCGACCTCGCCCCCGGCGCCCTCGCCGCACAGCAGCCCGCCCCCGGCATCACGGTGCTGCGCTCCGCCATCGGACGCGGGTACCACGGACCCGCACCCATCAAGGGCCACGGACCGCACCACTACACCTTCCAACTCTTCGCCCTCGCGACCCCCCTGGGCGCCATCCCCGGCAAAACCGGACCGGACAAGGCAAGGCCCAGCGCCCTCCTGCCCTCCATCGCCGCACCCGTCCTCGCCCGAGGCCGACTCATCGGCACCGTGGAACGCTGACCCGCACCGACAACACCCCGCCTCGATCATTCACGCGCGCGCCGACGTGAAGGGATTCGATGGAGTGTCCGCTTAGATCCCTTTCATCCTGGAGGTGTTCGGGGTGTGGGCAGGGCGGTTGATCCCGGTATCACCTGGATGGACGTCGGCCTCCACGGGCCGGGGATGCTGCGGTGGCTCCTTCCTGGCGAGTGCGCCATTCCCGACGCCCGGCGCCGTCACCCCGCCGGGGCCTGAGCGGCGGTCAGCTCCTCCTGCGGCTGCGGACGCCGAGTTGGGGCCGATACGGCGGGCGCTGTCAGTGGGCGCGTGCACGCTGAAACTGATGGGCACTCACACCGAGGACTGCGACGGGTCGATATGGCGGGGCACCCCAACGCCCCGCTGACGCCGGAAGGGCGTCGCCGATTGTGCGAGCGCGTGGACGCCGGACGTCCGATCGCGCACGTCGCGGCGGAAGCCGGGATCTCCCGCCGCTGTCTGGCCAAGTGGTATGCCCGCTGGCAGGCGCACGGCGAGAACGGGCTACTGGATCACTCCTCCCGCCCTGCCACGAGTCCGGCCCGCACAGCTGAGGACATCTCGGACCTGGTAGAGGCGCTGCGGCGGCAGACCAAGCACGGGCCCGCCCGGCTCGCTGCCGACCTCAAGCGCCTGCACGGCGTCATGCTCGCGCCGGCCACCGTGCACCGCATCCTCGTCCGGCGAGGACTCAACCGGCTCCGGGACCTCGACCCGCCCACCGGCGAGCAGCTGCGCGAGGTCATCCGCTACGAGCACGAACACCCCGGCGACCTGGTCCACGTCGACATCAAGAAGCTCGGGCGCATCCCGGACGGCGGCGGCTGGCGGATGCACAGGGTCGGCACCGATGCCGCTCGCGCCTCCAAACGCATTGGTCCCGGCACCGGCAAGGTCGGCTACACCTACCTCCACACGGCGATCGACGACCACTCCCGGCTCGCCTACACCGAGGCACTGGAAGACGAACGCGGGGTCACCGCGGCGGCGTTCTGGCACCGTTCCGTCGAGTTCTTCGCCGCTCACGGCATCACCCCGATTCAGCGTGTCCTCACCGACGACGGCGCCTGCTATCGGTCCCAGACCTGGGCCGACGCTCTCGCCGTGACCGCCGCGAAGCACAAGCGCACGCGCCCCTACACCCCCAGAACCAACGGGAAGGTCGAGCGCTTCAACGGCACCCTGTCCCGCGAGTGGGCGTACGTCCGCGACTATGCCTCCGAGCACGAACGCCGCGTCGCCCTCGCCGACTTCCTGAACTACTACAACCACGAGCGCCCGAACGCCGCGCTCGGCGGCCGACCGCCAATCAGCCGGACCCCTGGCAGCGACCGCCGCGTCACCTTCGACCAGCCGCCGGAACCGATCAACACCTTTCCGGAGCAGCTGACGTTCGAGGACCTCCTGTAACCAAGGTCCTGCGACACCACAACTAGCGGGCAGCCGGCGACTACCTCGCCCGCCGCAACCCCCGGCACCTGGTACATGCGGCTCGAGACCCCCGATGACTTCAGCACCTCCACAGCGGCCCTCGCCGACTACTTTACGGCTGTGCTCGACTGAGCGCGGGCAGGCGGCTCGGTCAACCGCCTCTTCTGCACCGGCTTTACCAGCACCAATACGGATTGGACCGCCCGGCACCGGCAGGACACCCGCGACTTGCACAGCTACGGCATGGGGGAAGTGACCTGGCCGATCACAGTGGACCTCATGAGCATGGCCAGCATGGACACCAGCGTGGTGTTCCTCGCCCGCACAGTCGGCAACCGCGTCCAGGGCATGCGCGTAGAGGACAGCAAGCCCACCTCGTACTTCAAGTCCCATTTCCACCGGCACTGGGGAAACGCCAAAGAAGTACCGCGCGCACCAGCCCCTCGACCTTACGAACCCCGTGTGGCTTCCCGCTCGCTACCGGCGGGCAGCTCTTCCACCAGTGCCGGGACTGCCCGCAGACGGTCGCACGAGGGCGACCGCCGACAGGACGAACCCGCCGACGATGGCGCCCACGCGGACGTAGTGGAAGCGGTCCCACCGGCCGAGCCGCCGCCGGTCCGCCGGGATGTGGCCGTGATGACCACCGGCGCCCGCGGTCGGTCCCCCACCTGGAAGGACCGACAGCGCTCCGAGCACGACCGGGCCGAGGCGCCAGAACGGCATGATCCGGCCGAGTACCCGGCGCCGTCGCTACGGGCCGCCGAACCGCCGTCCCGCGGGAGCCGGGCGAAGATCGGGTTGGCGAACACGGCAACCGCCGGCTCCACACCCACCAACAGTCCGACCGCCACGCCCGGCGCGGAGACCACGGCGGGCGGGTGGCCCCTCCACTCCGGCTCAGCGGGCGGTGTAGGCGCCGTCGACCAGGTGGTAACTGCCGTGGATGAAGGACGCGCGATCGGAGAGGAGGAAGGCGACCAGGTCGGCGACTTCCTCGGGGCGGCCCAGCCGGCCGGTCGCGTGCAGCGCGGTGAGGCCGGCGTAGGCATCCTGGTCCATGGCCTTCAGCGCCGGTGTCTCGATGAAGCCGGGGCCGACCGCGTTGACGCGGACGCCCTTGTCGGCGTACTCCAGCGCGGCGGACTTGGTCAGTCCGACGACACCGTGCTTGGCGGCGACGTAGGCGGAGGAGCCCGCCCAGCCGACCGAGCCGAGGATGGACGCGACGTTGACGATGGCGCCGGCCCCGGCGGCCAGCATGGCGGGGATCTCGTAACGCATCGAGTAGAAGACGCCGTCCAGATCGGTGCGGACGACCCGGTTCCAGACTTCGATGTCGTGCTCGCCGACGGGCATGCCGTCGGCGCCTATGCCCGCGTTGTTCACCGCCAGGTGCAGGGCGCCGAAAGTGTCGACGGCGAACCGCACGGCGGCCTCGACCGAGGCGTGGTCGGCCACGTCCACGCGCACCGCGGCGGCCGTGAGGCCTTCCGCCTCCATCCGCTCGACGGCCTCCTCGGCGCCTTCCAGGTTGTAGTCGGCGATGACGAGGCGGGCGCCGCCGTGGCCCAGCCGGTGGGCGATGGCGAGGCCGATGCCCGAGGCGGAGCCGGTGACGAGTGCGGTCTTGCCGGCGAACTCGGTGGCGTACTCGGCGGGTTCTGTGGTGCTCACGGTACTCACTTTCTTCGGGATGAAGCCGGGGAGGATCAGCCGTTGGGCAGGATCACGGCGCGGCCGTTGATCTATCCGTCGGGCAGCCGCTCGTGGGCGAGCGGTGCCTCGTCGAGGGGAAGGGCTCGGTGTGGGCGGAGAGGACATCCGCCCTGGCCAGGCCGAGCACCTCGATGAACTCGGCACGGCTGCCCCGCAGGGAGCCCAGACGGCGGACACGGCCGTTGCCGGACACGATCAGCCCCGGCCAGAGCCGATCTGATCGGTGAGCGCGTCGTAGGCCCGGTCCACCCATCCGGTGAGGCTCCCGGCATCCCGGTGCTCCTCGCGCGCCCAGCCGCACAGGGCCGCGGTGAGCACCCCCGCCGCGGCCCCCACGACGACGGCCGGGCGCAGGTCCCGTGCGGGGTCCGTGCCGAGCCGGTCGGCGATGATCGCCACGGACTCGCCCTGTGCGTCGACCCGGATCCGCTCGTACGCGGCGAACAGTGCCGGCTCGGTGTCCACGAGCCGGAGCAGCGCGCGCCACCGCTCGGCGGCAGCCGGGCCCAGCGCATCACGGGCGGTGAGCCACTCCCCGACCGCATTGCGGTAGGCGAGCAATGGCGGCTCGTCGGCCGGACGGGCACGCAGGGCGGCGTTGATACGGACGCCGTCGGCGCGGGTGGCGTCCAGGGCCGCGTCCTCCTTGCCGTTGAAGTGGCGGCTGAAAGTGCGGCGGGTGACGTCGGCACGCTCGGCGATCTCCTCGACGGTGACGGCCGTAAGACCACGCTCCAGGATCAAATCGAGCGCCGCGGCCGCCATCGCCTCCCGGGTCCGTCGGGCCTTTCGCTGCCTGCGGTCCTCCGTCGGGACCATGCCGCCGTGGTGAAGCGTCGTCGCCGTCATGGCTTCACCATAACCCACACACGTCCCCATGGGACATATGATTCAGCGAGACTCATGTCTCGCCGGGACATTCATGGAGGGGTTGCTGGAACCCACATGGGTCCCCCACGCCGCGACCAACCGGCTATGAACACCACGCGCTATGCGGCCCGGTCCGCCCGCAGCGACGACAGAACCCGCGCCAATAACGCCCATGGCAACGCGAGCCCGCCTCACCAGGCCTTTCTGGAGCGCACTTCAGCCGCCCCGGGCCGCGGTCGCTCAGCCGTCGGACACCACGGCCCGTCCGTAGGGCACCAGGCGGACCGGCCCGACCAGGCCGTACCGCTGCCGCTCGGCGGCGCGGAACTCCGCGGGGCGGACGGTGCGCAACCGGTTCAGCAGCGTGGCGGCCACCTCGACTTCGATGGTGTTCTCGCCGTGCCGCAGCAGGCCCCTGGAGGTCCACCACGCCCGTCGCCTGGTCCACGGGGCCCAGCGCGGTGCCGTTGACGGTGACCCGGCAGGTGTTCGAAGACCTCTCCCCAGTGCGTGCCGAGTGCCGGTGGCTCCGGTCCAGCCACAACCCAGCCGCACGGTGGTGCGGTAACGCCCGACGCCGGAGACGTCCTCCAAGCCGGAGATGTCCGGCCATGCCGCTAGGGCGCCCAGGTCCAGCCGGTGGTCCACCGTGACATGGCAGTCGGGCGAGCTCCCCGGCCGGCAGTCCGCCACCCACAGCGACCAGCGGTCCAGGACCAGCGGCGCGGACAGCTCACCGATGCGCGCGAGGAACTTCCACCGCCCTTCGCTCAGCATGGTCTCGCGAGCGCCGGGGCGGGTGTCCACCACCTCCAGGACACCGTCCGTGAAGCGGGCCGCCTCGGCATCGGTGCTGATCGCGTGGACGGGCCCGGCGCCGCGGGCGAGCGCGACGAGCGCGGTGGCTCCGGGCGCCAGGGTCCCGTCGCCGCGGTGGACGGCCACCGGCCCGACCTCGCCGGTCCAGGCGCCGAGCGGGTACGGGGTGGCCTTCGCCCAGGGCGAGGCGATGGCGACCTCGTGGTCCACCGCCTCGGTCGCCGAGCCGTTGGCGAAGAAGTGGTAGGCCACGTCCCGCGCCGCCCGGTGGGCGTGCAGCAGCGGCGAGCGCGCCGCGTAGGCCACATCGGGCCGGATGCCCAGGTCGTCCAGGGCCGCAGGTGTCAATTTCCGAAGTCGCTTGCGCGGGTGTCCGAAGTCGTGTGCGCAGCGGTCACATGAACAGAAGCTGTGGAAAGCACAGCAGGACCAGCGTTACTGATCTCGGCTCGTTAGGGTGATGTTTGCGGAACATCCTGATGTGGGTGTGGTGTTGTCGGTAGTCCGTGGTGCGTGAGATATGCGGATGGGGGCGGGCTGACGCCTGCAGCACGGCGGCGCCGGGAAGCGGTGCGGATACAGGCGGCGGAGCTGTTCGCTCAGCAGATCAAACCGCCCGAGGTGGCCCGGCAGCTGCGTGTGAGTGTGAAGTCGGCTTACCAGTGGCAGCGGTTGTGGCGGCAAGGTGGTGCCGACGCGCTGCTTTCGCGAGGGCCGAGCGGGGGCCGGTGTCGCCTGTCGCCGCGCTGTCTGGAAAAGCTCGCCGGGTATCTCGAGCAGGAGCCGGCCGCGCACGGCTGGACGGAGGACCAGGTGTGGACGGCTGCACGGGTGGCCACGCTGATCGGCAGGAAGTTCCACGTCTCCTACAGCGTCTCGGGCGCGACGAGGTTGATGCGCCGGCTCGGTTTCACTCCGCGGATGCCCGCACGCAGGGTGGCCGAGCGCGACGAGCAGGCCGTGACCGGCTGGAAGGAGGCGACCTGGGGGGAGGTAAAAGGGCCCGGGCGGCCTGCGGGGGCTACATCTGCTTTGAGGACGAGGCGGGCTTCACCCGCAGGCCGCCCAAAGGACGCACCTGGGGCCGGCGAGGCCACACCCCGGTCGTCACCGTCAGCGGACGACGCTCGGGGCGCCTGTCGGTGGCCGGGCTGATCGCCTGGCGCCCGGGCTCCCGCACCCGGCTGTGCCACCGCCTGCTCACTCACCCCGCGGGCAAGGGCACGCGACGCAGCATGAGCGAGCGCGACTACATCGCCCTTCCGGACGGCGTCCACCAACTGGTGAAGGCACCCGTCGTGCTGGTGTGGGACCGGCTCAACACCCACGTCTCCAAGACGATGCAGGAGCTGGTTGCTGAACGTGAGTGGCTGACGGTGTTCCTGCTTCCTGCGTACTCGCCCGATCTGAACCCGGTCGAGGGCGTGTGGGCACACGTCAAACGCAGCCTGGCCAACCTCGCCGTCGTCGCTCTCGACCGCCTGGAGAAGCTCGTGCGCAACCGGCTCAAACGCCTGCAGTACCGACCCGACACCCTCGATGGGTTCATAGCCGGGACCGGCCTGCCCCTGGACACCCCCACATCACCCTAACGAGCCGAGATCAGTAAACGCTAAGCTTAGCGCACGCTTACGTACCGACGGGCCGTCAACGTGCAGGCCGGTCACCACGCGGCGCGGTCTACCTGTGTGGTACTGCGCCCCCGTGTGGTGTCAGTTGAAGTCGACGCGGTGCTCCTCGCACCACTGACGGAACGTCCGCGGGGCGCTGCCCGTAAGGTTCTGCACGTCGTCGGCAAGAACGCCGGAGCGGCCGGCACGGAACAGCTCGTGGAGGTTCTGCAGGCCGCGGGCCTGGCTTTCGGGGGTGCCTCGCTCGATATTGACCTCGGCGAACTGCTCTGGTGTGACGGATACGAATTCGATGTCGCGGCCCAGGACATCGGCGAGGATCTCCACCTGCTCCTTGGCGCTGAGCGCCTCGGGGCCGTTGAGGATGTAGCCGTGACCCTCGTGGCCGCTCTGGGTCAGAACCGTGGCAGCGACGCGCGCGATGTCATAGGGGTCGATCGGGGAGGTCAGGCCCGGGTCGGTCGGGTCGTAGACCTTGCCCTCGCTGTCGATGCTGTTCTTCCACCACAGGGCGTTGGACGACAGGGTGTTGGGCCGCAGGTAGGTGATCGCGATCCCCGAATCACGGAGCACCTCGTCGCGGGTGTTGATCATCTCGCCGATGATCGGGCGAGGGTGAATGACGGTGCCGATCGAGGACAGCACCACGATCCGGTTCACCCCGCCGGCCTTGGCGGCGTCCACGACGTTCTGTGCCTGCGCGGGCAGGGGGGCGGCCTGCATGAAGAAGACGACGTCGACTCCCTCGGACACCTTGTGGAGAGCGGCGGTGTCATCGAGGTCGCCGATCGCGATCTCGGCCGCATCCGGGAGCTGGGCCGCCTTGTCGGGATTGCGGATGTAGGCGCGGACGTCGTGTCCGCCGTCGACGAGCTGCTTGACGAGCTCACTGCCGACGTTTCCGGTGGCTCCGGTGACGAGAATCATGCGTGTGGTTCCTTTGCGAAGTGGGTTGCTTACCAGGGGAGTTCGCCAGTGCGGTCGGCGTACGTGCCGCTGGGACCGTCGGGACCGGCAAGAGCGAAGTTGACGATGGCGTCCGTGCCGTCATGGATCGAGTGGCCCTGGTTGCCGCTCAGCTCGGTCGAGGTCTGACCGGGGTCGGCGGCGTTGATGTGGATGTGGGGCAGCAGCCGCGCAAGGCGGGCGGTCATCATGTTGATCGCCGCCTCCGACGCCGCGTACGGCACGGTGGCGGCGCGGGACTCGATGCGGTCCAGGTCGTGGAAGAGCGCGAACGAACCGAGGCCGCTGCTGACATTCACGACTCTCGGATTGCTGCTCTTTTCCAGCAGCGCGGGGTGGTCGCGGCTCTGGTCCTGGTTCTCATGCGAGGTCGATTACGACCTTGCCGTGCACGTGCCGGCCTGCCTGCAGCTCGACGGCGGCGCGGACCTCGTTGACGGGGAAGGTCGCGGCGATCGGCACTCGGAGTCGGCCCTCCGCGGCCAGACGGGCGATCTTCTCGATGGCGCCGGGGGCGGCGTTGGCGCCGTTGGCCGGCGTGACGCCGTCCACAGCGGCGGCGATCGTGGCCATGCGGGCGTCCGGTACGCCGAGCTCGCGTGCCACCGCGATCGTGTCGGTGCCGTGCAGGTCCATGGCCGCGGTGATGCCGTCGGGAGCCAGCTCGCGGAGTCGGTCGGCCAGGCTCTCGCCGTAGGTTACCGGCTCGGCTCCCAGTGCCCGCAGGGCGTCGGCCGAGGCGGCCGATCCGGTCCCGATGACTCGCGCGCCGGCGAGGCGAGCGAGTTGGACGGCGAACACGCCGACCCCGCCTCCAGCGCCACCGATCAGCAGCGTGTCAGACGGGCCGGGGTTGACGATGGCGAGTGCGGCGGCGGCCGTGCATCCCGCGATGGCCAGGGCGCCAGCGATGCGGTCGTCGAGGCCGTCGGGCGTGTGGTGCGCGTCGCCGCCCTTGCCGATGTGACCGGGGGCGTCCACGACCACGTAATCGGCGACGCTTCGTGAGAAGGCGCCGCCGAACACACGGTCTCCAACGTTGAACTCGCCGACCCCGTCGCCGACCTCGTCCACGACGCCCGCGTAGTCGTTCCCGAATCCGCACGGCAGGCTCAGCCCGAAGCGGGCGGCAGTGTCTGCGTCGGAGGTCATGAACCAGTCCATAGGGTTCAGCCCGGCCGCGATGACCCGCACGCGGATCTGGCCAGGGCCGACGTCTGGGACGGGCACCTCGCGCAGGTCGAGGGCTTCAGGTCCTCCGAACGAATCGACGAACTGGACAGCCCTGCTGGTGTTGGTCGACATGCTCATGCTGGTCTGACTCCTCGAGAAGACTAGGAACGGAGAAACGGACTATGATCCGTTTCTCAAGACCGTAACACAACCGGAGCGTGATCCGTTTTGAAAGTGACACCCTCACCACCCGCGCCCCGGGCGGACGCCGCACGCAACCGCAAGCACCTCCTCGAAGTCGCCACCCGCGTCTTCATGTCCGCGGGCACCGAACCGTCACTTCGCGAAATCGCGCGCGAAGCCGGAGTCGGCATCGCCACGCTTTATCGGCACTTCCCCACCCGAGAAGCCTTGGTCGCCGCGGTCTACGCCGACCAAGTGGCCCGACTCACCGAAGGCGCCCGCGAGCTCCTGGCAGCGCTCCCCCCATCCCAGGCGCTGCGGCGCTGGATGAACCTCTTTGGGGATTGGATCGCGACCAAAGACGGCATGCTGAACACGCTGCTCGCAATGATCGAGTCCAACGAGCTCGCCCACGACCAGACCCACACCGACCTAATCGCCGCGATCGACGGCATCCTCCGCGCCGGACACGCGACCGGAGAGCTGCGTACCGACGTCACCGCCGAAGACCTCGCCGCCCACCTGATCGGCATTTTCACCGTAGCCCCTCTGCCGGAGCACCGTGCCAGAGCCGATCGCCTACTGGACACCCTGATGCACGGCCTCCGCCCCAAGCCTTGAACCGATCGTCACGCGTCGTTGAGTGCGTGACGCATGCGCCATGGGGCATGCGTGCCGCCCCCGGTTGCGCAGCGGGACTACGTCATTCGTGTCCTCAAGTCCTCTACACCCTGGATTGGGAAGAGCCCGTTTTCCGGTTCGAAGTCATCGCCGGTGCCGATCCACAGCATTCCGTCGGGGCCGATCACGAGGGGGCCACCATGGTGGCGGTCCGCTGTCCGGATACCGTCGAGCCGGACACGGCCGACGGCGAGCGAGGCGTAGTCGTCCGCGATCGTCAGCGCGACGATGCGGTTCTCCTCGGCCCCCGACACAGAGGCGAACACGGTCCGGTCGTCGTTGAACGTGGAGGACGCGACGATTCCGGGCAACCCTCCCTCGGAGGACACATCGACGTCGGGCACGACACCTACAAGGGTCGCGTCACCTCCGCGAGCGGGCACTCTCAGGATCTCACCCGTGGTCCTCTCGGAGACGAGTGCGGATCCGTCGGGAAGGAACGTCAGCCCCCATGGAGCCTCAAGTCCGGTGGTGAGGACGGTCGTTCTCCCTGGGGTCGCGAACGATGTGGCCGCCGGAGCTCACCCGTGCGCCCCGGCCGTGGCGACGGGGTAGAGTCCGGCGCCGCGAACCCGGCCAGCGTGATGACGGCGAGCAGCGCCGCCGTGGCGGGTGCGCACCTCACTCGGGGTTCACGCCTCCCCCGGTTCATCGCTTCAACTCCAGAACCTCCTCGAAGCCGAGGCGGCGGACGAACGCCTCACGAGTGAGGTCGCTGAACGCCATCACATGGTCGACGCCGGCACGCGCGGCATCCACGACGGAGCGAAACGGTTTGCAGCCCTCGGGAAGCGTCAGGATTCTGGCGACCTCGTCGGCGACACTCTGCGGGTCGGCCGGGCGCTCCGGGTGGAAAAGTCCATCATGCGCTTCGTTGGTACGCGCCACCAGCGCGTCCAAGTCAACGTACGCAGCAGTCACCTGAGCGTCACTGGCCCGACTCGCCCCGGAGAAATGGTTCGTGCCGTGCGGGATGGCACCCGGCATGACGATCGAGGTCTCGATCCCGAACTGCGACACTTCGTAGGAGGTGACCACGGCCAGGGCGTCGAAGGCGGCTTTCGACGCCACGTACGGGCCGAGGAAGGGTGGTGTCGTGACGAGGATCGTGCTGCCCACGTACACGAGAGTTCCAGAGCGACGTCCTCGCAGATGTGGGAGGGCCGCTCGGTTGACGCGGTGAGCACCCACGGCGTTCACGTCGAGAAGACGAGTGAGGTCGTCCTCGGTGAATGCCTCGGTGTACCCCACGAAGAGGTGTCCGGCGTTGTGCACGACGACATCGAGGTGTCCGGCCTCATCGATGACTCGCTGCACTGCCGCATCCGCCGAGGCTTGCGAGGTCACGTCGAGTCCGGCGATACGCAGGGATCCGGGCCGCGAGGCGGCGAACTCCCCCAGCTGGGACGCAGCGGCGGCGTCGCGTCCCTCCGCATCGCGCATCGTCGCGTACACGGTGTGGCCTTGCGAGAGCAAGGTTTCGGCTGTCGCGCGTCCGATGCCCGTGGAGGTTCCGGTGATCAGTACGGTGCTCATCAAGGGCGTGTCCCCGCTCACGCGGCACCGCCGTTGACGTACAGCACCTGACCGTTCACCCACCGGGTGGGGCCGGCGAGATACGACACCATCCCGGCGATGTCCTTCGGTGTGCCCAGTCGTTCCATTGGGTTGGCCGCGGCGATGCCGTCGATCTGCTGCTGGCTCTTCCCCTCGAAGAACAGCGGCGTAGCGGTGGGGCCGGGGGAGACGGCGTTGACCGTGATATCCCGTCCGCGCAGCTCGCGGGCAAGGATGAGGGTGATCGCCTCGACCGCCCCCTTGGACGCGGCGTACGCGCCGTATCCGGGGATCTGCAGGCGGGCAAAAGGGGGAGCATCGCAGGGACAAGGCGGGCAGGACGGCAAAAGCGATCCGGTCCGGGCCGAACGCCGGCGCATCCGCTTACGACGGCGGGCCCGGCTGAAGGCCGCCCTGCTCGGACGGTCGCGCGGCGGGCTGACCAGCAAGATCCACCTGGCTGCCGACCGGCGGTGCCGACCGATGGCGCTCCTTCTGACCGCCGGACAGGCCGCCGACAGCCCGCAGTTCATCCCGGTTCTGAGCAAGGTACGGGTCCGTCTGCCGGTCGGCCGTCCCCGCACCCGGCCGGCTGCCGTGGCCGGTGATAAGGCCTACTCCTCCCGCGCCAACCGAGCCCATCTGCGCAAACGCCGCATCAAGGCAGTCATCCCGGAGAAGAGGGACCAGGCCGCCAACCGCAGGAAGAAAGGCAGCCGGGGCGGCAGGCCCGTCACCCACAATGCCGATCTCTACCGCGACCGCAACACGGTCGAGCGGGCCATCAACAGGATGAAGGACTGGCGAGGCATCGCGACCCGCTACGACAAGACGCCCGAGAGCTACCTCGCCGGACTCCATCTCCGCGCAGCGACCATCTGGATCAGCAGCATCCTGAAAGCCCAATGATCACAACTGGAGACAGTCCCTAGGGGCCGTCGGCGATCGGTGTCGACCGTCTATGGTCGAAGAACTGACGTTCGCGGGCAGTGATTCGGCTCGTGCTTGTCGGGCCCCGTTGTCACCGGCCGGATGATGGGAGGGCGTCAGTGTTGACGGTCGTCAGGTCCATGCCCATGAGGATGTCCGCGCGAGCGTAGTAGTCGTCGACGGGGAGATCGTCCTTGGTGATGCGGCGGAACCCTGCCCGTTCGTAGAGGTGGATGGCGGGTTGGAGGCGGGAGTTCGTACCAAGGAACAGCCGCCGCCCGCCACGTGCGGCGGCATGTTCGACGGCTGCGCGGATCAGAGCGTTGCCTATTCCGTGTCCCTGCGCCTCGGGGGTGACGCCCATCTTGGACAGCTCGAAGACATCACCGGGGTAGGAAAGCAAGGCGATGCAGCCGACCCGTGCGTCATCGTCTGTGCGCGCGATGAGCACCGCCCCGCCCGGCGCGATGATCTGACCCACAGGATCGTCGAGCACGCGGCGGTCTTCGTCTGTGAGTGCGAAGAGCTCCGAGATCCACGCAGCGTTGATCCGCTGAAACGCCTCAGCGTCCTCGGCGTCGGTGAGCGGTGTGATGTGGACAGTGTCGGAGGTGGCGGCCATTCATCTAGCATGCCGGTCCAGAATTCAGATGTCTAAGACGAATGAACCAAGGGATCGATAAGATTGGAGAATGGATTCTCGGGTCGAACTGCGTCTGCTGCGGTCCTTCAGCGTCCTGTCTGGTGAACTGCACTTCGGCCGTGCCGCGCAGCAGCTTCGTATCGCGCAGCCGGCACTGTCTCAGCAGATCCGCCAACTTGAACGGGCGGTCGGCGTCACGCTGTTCGAACGGACGTCCAGATCGGTCGCCCTGACTCGGGCTGGGAGTGTCTTCGCGGCGCGGGTGCGCGATCACCTGCAGCGAATCGAGGAAGACATCGAGGAAGCGCGACGTGTCGACAGGGGAGAGTCCGGCCGAATAGACCTCGCATTCATCTCTTCCGCCGCGCCGGTCGTGGCGACGATCACACGATGGATCGCCGGCGAACGCCCGGGCGTGCCTCTCGACCTCCACGAGGGTACGACCGAGAGCGTGCTCGACCACATCGAGCGCGGCACCGCGGACCTCGGGATCGTCCGCGATGCCGAGAATCGGCCGGGCATCACCCTCACCACGGTGCGCGTCGAGGGCTACGTCGCCGTGCTTCCTCGCGGTCACGCACTCGTCGAAGAAGCCCAGGCCACGGCCGCGGACCTCGCAGGCTCACCCCTTGTGCTATTTCCGAGGACGGCAGGGTCTCTCGCCTACGCGCGGGCGCTTCAGCCGTTTCGGGAGATGGAGGTCGAACCCGTGATTGCCTTCCATGCATCCCAGTGGAGCAGCATCTTCCAACTCGTCGCCGCAGGCACGGGCACGACCATCGCCCCCGAGAGCGCGGCTGATCAGGTTCCCGCCGGCGTGGCGGTGGTGCCGCTCGGCGGAACGGACACTCGAACGCTCGTACAAGTGGCGCACCGGGCACACCAGACGCATCCCATCGTCCCCACCCTCATCGATCTCCTGCGCACGGAATAGGTCAGACTCGCTCCTTGCGGGCACGGAGGTGTCCTCGTCGTCGCGGTAGGTGGAGAACTGCAGTCTCGTCCCTCAGCTCATGAAGAGATCGATGCTCATCGCGCTACTCCCACGAGCCGGCCGCCGCGTCGACCGTGTCAAGGCCAGCGTGCACTGCTTCCCGCGAGGGCTGATAGATCGACTTGTGGCTGATACTCCGGCACTGGGCGGCGGTGATCTTCTGCAGCGATCAGCACATAGTTCAGTCGGGCGAGGGCCTCGTCCCGCAGTTGACTGAGTCCGACAGGGGTTCTGTGCGCGGTCCTGCTGATTCGGTCCGATGGAGCTGCGGCTGCCTCAGACCGCTGATGAGCAGGGTCACGACTTCTCGCACGTCGTAGTCCGGGTCGTGTGGGCTCCAGGCGACGAGGTCGCCGACGGCGCGGAGGAGGCGGTGGGCCGAGATGGGTGCGACCACCTCACCTGATGCGCGGGCCGCGTCGAGCAGGTCGGCCAGGACCGGCACGAGGCGGTCGAGGAACAGAACGTGCAGGGCGGTGAACTCGTCGGCGTCCCCCTCCCAGACTCGCGCCAGTCCATGTTTCGTTCCGAGGAAGTCGACGAACAAGTGCACCCAGTGCAGGGTCGCTTTGAAGGGACTCGGTGTGGACGCCAGAAACTGCGGTCCGGCCTGTGCGCACTCCTCGATCTGATGGTGGTACACCGCGACCACCAGATCCGAGCGGGTCGGGAAGTGCCGGTAGAGCGTGGCCACGCCTACTCCGGCGGCCGCAGCAACCTCGCGGACCGGCGCGTCGACCCCCGATGTGGCAAACACCACAGCGGCGGCCTCGAGTAGCGCCCGCTGATTACGCTCCACATCCCGGCGTCGCCGAGGCGCGTCGGTCGCGCGGGTTGCATTCCTGGGGGAGCTCACCGCCTCATCATCGCACGCCCCTCGCGTGTGCGGAACATTGATCCGGTTCGGCTTGAAGAACGGATCCGCGTTCCGTATTGTTGCGGAACGACGATCCGTTTTGGGTCGTCCTTGTCCGTGACCATGGAAGGACTCTCGTGTCTCTCGTTGAGGCAACTCCCCGTCCCGCCGCTCAGGTCCTGAGCGTGCGGCCGGTGATTCTCCCCGCCCCGGCTCGTGGCGACGATCTGCAGGTACGCATCACGGCACCGGCCGCGGGCACCGATCTGCCTGTCATCGTCTTCGCCCATGGCTTCGGTCAGTCGATGACTGCGGGCGACCCGTTGGTGGACTATTGGGCCGCCAACGGATTCGTCGTGGTGCAGCCGACCTTCCTCGACTCCACGACCCTCGGTTTGACGCCCGCCGACCCGCGCTACCCGACGATCTGGCAGACCCGGATCGACGACCTTGTGCAGGTCATCGACGAGCTGGACACCGTCATCGCCGCGGTCCCTGGGCTGACCGGTCGTGTCGACACTCACCGCCTCGCGGTTGCCGGACATTCCTGGGGCGGGCAGTCAGTCGGGATGCTGCTCGGGGCGCGCGTCATCGGCGCGGACGGCCAGTCCGGCGAGGACCGCACCGACGCCCGCGTGAAGGCCGGGGTCCTCCTGTCCACGACCGGAATCTCACGTGGGGACCTCACCCCCTTCGCGCAGGCGCACTTCGCGTTCATGAGCCCGGACTTCACCCGCCTCGCGACGCCCTCGATCGTCGTCGCCGGCGACCAGGACCAGTCACCGCTCTCCACCCGCGGTCCCGATTGGTTCACCGACGTCTACCACCACAGCCCTGGCGCTCGACACCTCGTCACCCTCCATGGCGGCGAGCACACGCTCGGCGGCATCCAGAACTACAACTCGACCGACACCACCGACGAAAGCCCCGAGCGAGTCGACCTGGTACGACGCACCACCACGGCGTTCCTGCACACAGCGCTCGGGATCAACGAAACCGCCTGGTCCGACGTGGCCGCTACCTCCGTCGAGCCCATCGGTCACATCGACTCCAAGTAGACCCCACCACCCCCGCCCCACACAGATCTCGATCCACGCAAGGACGCCACTGTGACAACCAGACAACACCCCATCGGCAGCGGTTTCACCGCCGCCTCCACCGCGACCGATGTCCTGGCCGGGGTCGACCTCAGCGGCCGCGAGGTGATCATCACCGGCGGGCACAGTCGCCTCGGTCGCGAGGTCACCCGTTCGCTTGTCACCGCAGGGGCTTCGGTGACCGTAGCCGCCCGTGACCCGCAACGAGCCGCAGCGATCCTCACCGACATCACCAACGCCGACGACATCAACGGTCTGGGCGGCGTCCAGGTGAAGCGGCTTGACCTCGCCGACCCGGCCTCGATCGAGGCCTTCGCGCAGAGATGGCAGAAGGCCGACCGGGCGCTCCACGCGCTGGTGAACAATGCCGCGATGCTCTTCGCCCCCGAGCGGCGTCTCGACGCACGCGGGAACGAGCTCTCGTTCGCGACCACCCACCTTGGCCACTTCCAACTCACCCGGGCACTCCTACCCGCCCTCCGGCTAGCCGGGAGCGCGCGAGTGCTCACCACCACCTCCGGCGCCGCCCGATTCGGCTCCATCCGATGGGACGACCTGTCCTTCCGCAGCGGGTACGACGCGGGCGCGGCCTACGCCCAGTCCAAGTTGGCCAACGTCCTGTTCACCGTCGAGCTCGACCGTCGGTACGCCGATGACGGCATCCGTGCGTTCGCGGCGCACCCGGGAGTGGTCATCGGCCCCGGACCGCACGCCCCCAGCGCAGTTGCGAACTACCGCGCGCAGGGCCTCGTCGACGACGACGGCGGAACGGTCATCGATCCCGCAGCCGGCAAGAAGACAGCCGAACAGGGCGCCGCGACTCTCGTCTTCGGCGCAGTCAGCCCGCTCCTCGACGGCACCGGCGGCGTCTACCTCAAAGACAGCGACATCGCCGTCCTAGACAACAGCGAACGCCTGCTCACCCGTGACAGCATCCCCTCCGACGCGAACGCGGCCATGCTCGACCCGGAAGACGCCCGCCGACTCTGGACCATCACCGAGCGACTGCTCGTCCCATGAACCGCTGCGCTGGGGGCGTGTGTTTGAAGTAGTTGGACGGTTGGCCTTCGCGAGGATTTGGTCGGCGGTCTCGGTCCACACGAACGGATGTCCAGCCGTCGACGAACGCGCGGACCCTGGCGTTGACATCGCGCACGGGTTTGAACACGCCCCGGCGGGTGGTCTGACGCTCGGCAACATTGAACCAGATCTCGTCCGGAGACGGATAGACAGTGTGTTCCTGAACCGCGATCGCACGCCGAGATTCAGCCAGGGATGACAGTGAGGATGACGTCATGAAGTGGGGAAAGCTGAGGTCGTTGTCTGGGTTATCCGTCCTGGTCCTGATCGTCGCTGGACTGACCGCTGTGCCGGGGGTGGTCAAGGCCGTGCACCTGCCGCAACCGGGATGGACAGTGCCGATAGTGCTCGCTGTCGCGGGGGCGCTCTTGGGTCTGTGGAAGCCACTGCTGTCAGCTCACAGCGACGTTCACGCGGCTCGTATCAAGGCGCGCGCTGATCGCGAGAACCGTGCGTCGGATGCCGTGCGGGCCTTGCCGACCCGCAAGGACAAGGTGCTCCGGGTTGAGGAGGTCACAAGTCGGGCGGTGCTCAACATCCATAAAGCCATCCCGCTGCCCGCTGGTGCTGCGGGCGTGGGCCTGTCGGACGAGCTTCCTGAGTACGTCGCCCGCGACATCGACGCGAACCTGCGTACCTACCTCACAGCCCGATCCACCACCGGCGGCTTCGCCCTGCTGGTCGGTCCGGCTGCCGCAGGAAAGACCCGCACCGCCTACGAAGCACTGCGTCAGGTCCTGCCGGACTGGCGGCTGCTGATGCCCGCTACTGGCGCCGAAGCGAACGAGCTGGCAGCCGCCGGAGTGGATCTCAGTCACAGCGTCATCTGGCTCAATGAGACCCAGGACTTTCTCACTGGCAGCAACCCGCTCAGCGCCGCGACCGTCCGCCGCCTGCTGGCCGACACCGCACGCCCGGTCATTCTCATCGGGACCATCTGGCCCGACCACTACGACCAACTCCGCGGCACCCCTGAGGCACCTGAAAGCCGATCCGTCGGTGATCTTGCAGCGGGCTCTCAGTCGACAGAAGGGGATCAGACGCTTGCTGGTGCGGAGGCCGGGCAACCCGTCGAGACGCCAGGACACAACGCACGCGATGTTCTCAATCAGGCCCGTCCATTCGCGGTGTCAGGCTTCAGCGGAGCCGAATGGGAACGCGCCGCCGAACTCGCCCGCCGCGGCCCCCGCCTCGCCCTGGCCACCACCCACCGCGAGAGCAGATTGGGCATGACTCAGATTCTGTCCGCCGCTCCCGAACTCATCCACCGCTGGGAGCAGGCCGACAACCCCTATGGCAAGGCAGTCCTGACCGCCGCTGTCACCGCCCGTCGCTGCGGCCACCCCGACACCATCCCCAACTCCGTCCTGAAGGCCCTGGCCATCCACTTCCTCACCGGTACCCAGTGCGCCACCGCGACCGCCACCTGGTACGACGATGCGTTGGATTGGGCCTGCCGACCCGTCCACCACGCCGGAGACATCGCGCCCCTCCGCCCCCACGCCAAGACCATCGGCCACATCGATGGCTACCGCGTCACCGACATCCTCACCCATCACACCGTCCCGACCGCACCCGCCCAGCTGCCGGACCGCCTCTGCGCTGAGGTGTGGGACACCCTCATCGCCACCGTCACTGCGGATGCCTGCAACAGCATCGGATACGCGGCATACGTCAACAGCCAACTTCCCCAAGCGACCGCGGCATGGACCCGTGCCGGAGAAGCAGGTCACAGCCAGGCCATGTTCAATCTCGGCGTTCTGCTATCCGACCAGGGGGACAATGACGGCGCACGTATCTGGTGGACCCGCGCCGCGGAACAAGGCCACACCAGCTCTATGAGAGCCATGGGCGCTCTGCTGCACCGCCAGGACGACACCGAAGGCGCGCGCACCTGGTACACACGCGCGGCAGATCGAGGCGACACTGATCTATGGGAGCCCTTGCCCTCCTGCTATCCGACCAAGGGGACGCCGAGGGCGCGCGCACCTGGTACACCCGCGCCGCAGAAGGGGGCCACACCGTTGCCATGACCGTCCTCGCCATCCTCCTCGAAGAGCAGGGGGACACCGAGGGCTCGCGCACCTGGTGGACCCGCGCCGCAGAAGGGGGCAACGCCGTTGCCATGACTTATGTCGGCCTCCAGCAGCACGACCTGGGCGATACCGACGGCGCGCGCACCTGGTGGACCCAAGCAGCCAACGCCGGCCATACCGACGCCATGGTCAAGCTCGGCGCCCTTCTGCGGCGAGAGGAGGAAGACACCAGCGGCGCACGCTCTTGGTGGACCCAAGCAGCCAACGCCGGCGACACCAGTGCCATGGTCAACCTCGGGATCCTGCAGTACGAGCAGGGGGACACCGACGGCGCACGCACCTGGTGGACCCGCGCCGCAGAGCGAGGAGATGCTGAAGCTGCGTCCTCACTGGCACAGTTGATAGAGGGTTGAGCCAGGCCATTCGCAGACAGCTCAGGGTGACTGGCTGGGAGCGTCTGATCAACGGCGGATCTGTTGATCATGGAAACGCCAAGTGAGTGAAATGACGATCGAGCGTGAGGCCGTGGCTGGGTCGGTCGGCGCGACCACGTTAGACGAGCAGTGGGCGAGAACCGACAGCCCCTGATCGGGCACGACGTGAGCCGAAGCACGGTAGTTGTCACCATCGGAATCCGCTGACCTGCCGCTTCGATCGGGCGAAGCACGGTGGTTGTCACCAGATCGGCGCGCTACATGTCACCAGTCCGACGGAACCACCAGTACGCACGGCGCCAAAGTCACCCGATCGCCGCTCCCCACATACTCCCCCATATGTACATTCTGGGAATGAAACAGATATATCCGCTCACTCAAACCCGTAGCGAGCTCGACCAACTGGTCGAGCGGGTCCCGCATGGTCACGAGACCATCGTGATCAGCGACCACGGCGGTGCTCCTGCGGCGGCCCTGATCCCCGTCGGCGAACTCGCGAAGCTGCGGCGCCTGCAGGAGGAAGCCGACATCGCTGAAGCCGATCACCGCAAGGCCGAGGGCGGGCCGGTGGTGACACATGACGCATTCATGGCCGATTTGGAGGCCGGTGACGCGCCGTCAGCCGCTTCTGTGACCCATGCGATGGCGTTGCAGCATAAGGCCACTACGCGCTCGGGTGACTGCCCCAACTCGACCTCCAGAGCGCCAAGGAATGCGCTGCCGCAGTGTGCTCGACGATGTTTCCCCGCCCACGTAGACCCTCCAGGCGTAGGCCATGACGGGACTTCCCCGCCGGGCCAGCCGGGGCCGACAACCGAGCTCACTGCCATCGCGGAACAACCGGTCCGGCAGATCCGAAAATCTGACCTGATTACGACTCACCATGTTGTTATGCATATGTCATATATATCTCCTGTTCTCACTGAATAAATGGGGAGGGACCATGAAAAGACTCAGAGCCGGGGTGACCACGCTCGCGGTGGCCGGAGCGCTGCTCACGGGCACGACCGTGGCCGCCAGCGCCGCTGACCGGGCGGCCACAGCAACGTGTGAATACCCATACGTGTGTTTCATCAAGAACGGCAACATCATCGGCCACTTCCAGGACGTGACATCGGGCTGGCAGGCACTTCCATCCAAGCCGACGGCACCGATCACCGTCGTGAACACCCGCCACGACGACGTGGCATACATCCGGTGGGTGGGTGGCACAACGGCATGCCTCGTGCCGCAGAGCACATTCACCGTCACCGGCGGCCAGCTCGATGCGGTACGCATCTCGAGCTCAGCCACCTGCTGATCCCAGGTACCGTCAGAGACGGCCTCCGCTCGCACTGGGCCGAGGCCGTCGTGCCATGCCGACAGACTGCGTCCTCAACGCGAGATGCGAGGCGAGGTGATGTCAGAGGCACAGCCGCGTTCCGGCGTCGGTCACAGCGGCGGCATCGTCGGACGGGCTGAGCCGGATCGCGTCCAGCACGGCCCTTCAGAACGTGCGCCCCGTCTCCAGCGCGGCGACGTGAGCAGCTGACCGGGGAACGAACTGATCAGCACTTCGGCCCAGCCGTATGGCAGAACAGCAACTCCGGGCTGGTGGGGACGTCGGGCCGCAGCAAGTTGCTCACATCGCCGGCGAACACGATCCGCCCGCCGGCGGCACGCGGCAGTGGCATGGCGGCCAGTAGCTGGCGCAGGCGGTGCGGCTCCAGCCAGCCGTGATTGACCACGCCGTACATCGCCCCGTCCCGCACGCCGATGCTCAACCTATAAGCGTCAACTCGACCAGCACGTGACCGGGCCGTCCGAACACAACACCGCATCGGTGACCGCGAAGAGCGCATCCGCACACCGGCGGCACATCCTCGAACCGGACACTCCGCCCAGCCCCGACGCCACCCAACGGCGCCGTACGCCATCGACAAAGTCCAACTCAAAGGCGCTAAGTGGTCGGCTCCGGAAGTCCTTCGGGGGTTGACCCCTGAACGGCGCGCCTGTCGGGTGTCGCCGAGCTCCTGGCTGGCACAGCCGTTGACAAGGGCTGCTACCGCCAATCCGGATGGCCACGGCCATCACCGACCGCCTGGCCGGCCGCGGGCTCGACGTCATCACTCCCGCGCCAGCGGACCGCGCGTTCGTCCACCAGGTCATCTTCAACGGACATACCCGGAGGTGTGCGTCAAACCAAACGGTTTGGGCGTTGTTCTCAGTCCGAGCGAGGGAACATGTGCTCGACGGCGGCCACCAGTGCGGCGCGGCGGGCGGCGATGGAGGGGTCCACGGCCTGGTCTGCGGCAGCGGCGGCGATTTCGGGCTGACCTGCCCAGGTCATGGCGATCTGGTTGATCAGGGCGAGGACGTCGACCGGGTCCCAGGCCGGGTCGAGCAGCCCGAAGCGCTGTGCGTCGCGGAGTTGGTCGAGCTTGCCGGCGATCGTGGCCTGGAGGGGGCTGGTGGTGTTGTCTGCGGGCTCGGCCAGCTCCAGGCGGCCCCACATGATCAGGCGGTAGTGGTCCGGACGTGCCGTGAAGTGGTCGAAGAGGATGCCGGCATAACCGGGCAGGTCGGCCGGGTCCAGCTGAGTGGCCTCGACGAGTGCGGTCGTCTCGCGTTCGGCGACGTGCGCGTAAAGGGCTTCCTTGCTGCGGAAGTAGGCGTAGACACGTTCCTTGCTCGTCCTGGCCTGCTTGGCGATGCGGTCCACGCGGGCGCCGGCGATCCCGTGCCGGGCGAACTCCTCCTTGGCTGCGGTGACGATCCGCTGGCGCGTGGAGTCGGCGGACTCGCCCGCGATGGCGGCGTCCGAGGTCCGGTCAGGGTTGGTGGAGCGAGGCATGAGCCCAGGATAGGCGACCGAACCGTTCGGTTTTGCGTTGCACTCCAGACAGGCGTAGGTTCAAACCGAACAGTTTGGTTTGGTCAGCTATGGGCTGCCGACATGACACGAGGAGCGATCTCATGCAGCACCGCACCCTGGGACAGCAGGGACTGCGCGTCTCCGCGCTCGGACTGGGCGTGATGGGGATGTCCCTGGCCTACGGCCCCTCGAACGACGAGGACGGCATCTCCACCATCCGCCGCGCCCACGAACTCGGAGTCGACTTCTTCGACACCGCCGAGCTGTACGGCCAAGGCACCGGCAGCAACGAGACGCTGCTCGGCAGCGCAGTCAAGGACTTCCGCGACGAGGTCATCCTGGCCACCAAGTTCGGCTTCGACATGACCAGCAAGACGCCGGGGAGCGGCGTCAACAGCCGCCCGGAGAACATCCGCAAGGTCGCCGAGAACAGCCTGCGCTACCTCCAGACCGACCGCATCGACCTCTTCTACCAGCACATCTCCGACCCCAACGTACCGGCCGAGGAGGTCGCCGGCACTGTCGGTGACCTGATCGCCGAGGGCAAGGTGCAGTACTTCGGCCTGAGTAACGTCGGCCCGCAGTACATCCGCCGCGCACACGCCGTCACCCCGGTCACAGCCCTTCAGTACGAGTACTCGGTCTTCGAACGCGAAGTAGAGGACGAGATCCTGCCGGTCCTGCGAGAGTTGGGGATCGGCCTGGTACCGTACTCGCCGCTCGGCCGTGGTTTCCTCTCCGGCGTGGTCAAGCCCGCTGACGAGTACTCCGAGGGCGACATGCGCCGCTGGGACGAGCGCTGGCAGGGCGAGAACTACGCCTACAACCTGAACGCCGCCGAGCAGCTCCGAAAGCTCGCCGCCACCAAGGGCATCACCCCCGCCCAGCTTGCCCTGGCCTGGCTGCTCGCCCAGGGCGAGGACGTAATCCCGATCCCGGGCACCCGCAGCGCCACACGTCTGGAGGAGAACGTCGGCGCCACCGACGTAGAACTCACCGAGGCCGACCTGGCCCGTATCCGGGAGGTCCTCCCCCAGGGCTCCGCAGGCAGCCGCTACCCGGCCTCGATCATGGCTGGCTACCGCACCGACTGACAGCCCGTACACCAAGTTCGGCGGTCCCGGGCATGCGGCGGCGAGCAGCGGCGGCATGCCCTCCCACGCGGGGCTGTGACCGAGGTCTGTGCCCACGTGCGCACCAGCCACGGCGCGCCCTGCTCCTCCTGATCAACCTCGAGGTCAACCGCTGACGGACGATCCGGCGGGGTGCCGGGGGTGCGACAGGCAGGGCTTCCCAGAATGCGGGCGGCAAAAAACCACTTCTACAGATTGGCCTGCCTGTCTTGTCTGTTGCCCCGGCCCGTGCGATAGCCCCGACCCCCGCCGAGCGCGAGCGGCTGAAGAGGATGGCCTACGGTCAAAAGACCGAGCACCGGCTGCGTATGCGGGCTCAGGTGGTCCTGCACGCGGCGCGTGGGCGCTCCAACGCGCACATCGCCCGTGAGACCGGATTACACCTGGACACCGTGCGGACCTGGCGGAACCGATTCGCTGCGCTGGGACTCACTGGGCTAGTCGACCGCAAGCGCTCCGGCCGTCCGCCCCGCTTCACCGCCTTGCAGGTCGCCCAGGTCAAGGCCCTGGCCTGTCGGCTTCCCTTCGACGCCGGCGCGCCACTGTCGCGTTGGTCGTGCCCGGAGCTGGCCCGCGAGGCCATGGCGCGAGACATCGCCACGTTCGTGTCTGCCTCCACCGTGCGTCGCCGGCTCGCCCAGGACACCCTCAAGCCCTGGCAGCACCGATCCTGGATCTTCATCACCGACCCTGACTTCCGCCCCAAGGCCGAGCGCGTGCTGGACCTCTACGCCCGCACCTTCAACGGCAGGCCGCTCGGTGCGGACGAGTACGTCATAAGCGCGGATGAGAAGACCTCCATCCAGGCCCGCTGCCGCTGTCACCCCACCCTCGCAGCAGGGCAGGCGAGGGCGATGCGAGTGAACCACACCTACGGCCGCGGCGGAGCGCTGACCTACTTGGCCGCCTACGACGTCCACCACGCCCGCGTGTTCGGCCGCACCGAAGCACGCACCGGCATCGACCCGTTCATGGCTCTCGTCGCTCAGGTCATGAGCCAGGAACCGTACACGAGCGCAAAACGCGTGTTCTGGGTCGTCGACAATGGCTCCTCCCACCGCGGCGAGAAGGCCGCAGACCGGCTGACCGCGGCGTTCCCGAACACGGTGCTGGTCCACACCCCGGTGCACGCCTCCTGGCTGAACCAGGTGGAGATCTTCTTCTCCGTCGTGCAGCGCAAGGTCATGGCGCCCAATGACTTCACCGACCTTCCCAAGTCGGGAACCGGCTCGGGGCGGTGGCGCCCCGTCTCGTCGAGCGGGCACGCATCGTCTTGGCGTGCGCGGACGGGAAGCCAAATATGCGTGTGGCGGCGGAGTTCAAGGTAACCGCGGACACGGTGAGGAAGTGGCGCTCGCGGTTTGCTGTCCGGCGGATGGCCGGACTTGCGGATGAGCCGCGGCCGGGCCGGCGTAAGTCGGAGCTGGTGCTCAGCGATGACGAACGGGCTCAGCTGACGCGTTGGGCGAGGCGCGCGAAGACCGCGCAGTTCCTGGCTTTGCGCGCGAGGATCGTGCTGCTGTGCGCGGAGGGCGGGACGAATAAGCAGGTGGCGGCCGAACTCGGTGTGAGTGAGCAGTCGGTGAACCGCTGGCGGGCCCGGTTCGTCAAGCGGCGGCTGGACGGTCTGGTCGACGAGCCGCGGCCCGGTCGCCCGCCGTCCATCCTGCTCGACCAGGTCGAGGACGTTGTCGTCGCGACGCTGGAATCCACCCCGGGCCAGGACACGCACTGGTCGCGGGCCTCTATGGCCGCCCGCACCGGACTGTCGAAGTCCACTATCGGGCGGATCTGGAAGAAGTTCGACCTCAAGCCGCACCTGCAAGATGCCTTCAGGCTCTCCACCGACCCGCAGTTCGTCGCGAAGGTCGTCGACGTCGTCGGCCTGTACCACCACCCGCCCGAGAAGGCCGTGGTGCTGTGCGTGGACGAGAAGTCCCGTGCGCCACGAGGCGCTGATGGAAACCGTGCGGGAGGAAGGGCCCGCCGCCGGTCATCGCAGTGACCGGTCGAAGCTGGAGGCAGGCCAAGCCCCGGGTTGGGGGTGAGGCTGGAAGCGGCCTCGACAATGTAGGGGCGAGTCGGTACTGCCAGACGGCTCGTGCCCGCTGGCGAGGACAGGAAGGCGTAAGGGAACTGAACCGGTGTCAGAAGCACCGTTAGTCGTCAGCGATCTGCCGAACCTGGTGGATGGATCGCTCTGCGGTGCTGGGCAGGCCGTGGCTTTTGGCCTGCCCGCTTCCGTCGTCCGTGTGATTTGGGCGGCGGGAGGCCCGGGCCAAGACTGCGATGTGCGGCCCGTGGCGATGCCGTCGGGGTATAGCCGGACGCCGACACCCGTCATAACGGACATCAGTGAACGTGGGAAGCGGTCCGGTGCCGCCCCTCCCGTCCGGCTGCCGGCCGGACGGCGGGCAGGCGCAACGCCCGCTGTGGGCACCGGGCCGTGGCGGAGCCGCCGTAGTACTCCGAGGCCAGGGTGCGACACGAAAGTCGCACGAGTTGAGTGAGCTTCACCGAAGGAGGTCGGCTGATGCCGAAGGTGTAGTTACGGATCAGTGTTCGAGGATCTGTCCCCGGCCTGACGTGCGTCGCTGGTAACGGCGGGGTGCGAAGCTCAGGTCTTCAGGCCCAAGGACTCCCGTTCCATCCGGGAGTTACAGGTCACGGGGAAGGCCGACAGGGTGAACAACCGTGAACCTCTGACGATGCCTCGTCATCGGAAGCCCCGCAGATGGGTTGCGGCAGCGGGGTCAAGGACTGGTCGCTGGAAAGCGACAGGCGCCGACCGGAAGACTCGAAGCCGGTCGGGAGAACACCGTCGTCCTCGGGGTATAGGAGGCACCCGACCCGGCCGTACCTCACTCGTGGGGAACGTGACAACCCCGTTGGAGTCCGTCGACGCCAAGGCGTCTGCGGCAAGCCGACCGTAAGGAAGGCCCGATTCTCCAGCGGGCGCAGGATGGCCTCAGAAGCGAATGCCGGTGGCCGAAAGGCAGCGGGAAAGCGGGACATCATGGCTGGCTCCTCCGCCGACCGTCTCGTATAACCGGCCGGATACGGGCGGATGTCCGGACCCGAAAGGGTGCTGACGGAGGCGAGGTGAGCTTGTGGAGAGACGAAGAGAACGATGCCGGAACCGAAGGACAAGTTAGACGCCATGGCGAACGTGCAGGCGCAAGCCGACGCGGACGAGATGGCGAACGGACCGGAGGGCGACGTTCTCGAATGGCGCGACATCAACTGGCGTGCCGCCGAGGACGAAGTAAGGCGTCTGCGACAGAGAATCTTCACGGCATCGCGGGAAGGCGACCTCAAACGAGTTCGCAACTTGCAGAAATTGATGCTCCGTTCCCGTGCCAATACGCTCCTCAGCGTGCGGCGCGTGACGGAGATCAACGCTGGGCGCAAGACCGCCGGAGTGGACGGGCGAACGGCACTGTTACCTCAGTCGAAAGTCATGTTGACCGACTGGGCACAATACCGTGCGAAAACCTGGACACCCCTGCCGGTAAAGCGCGTGCACATTCCGAAAGCAGGCGGAAAGAAGCGCCCACTTGGTATCCCGGTCATCGCTGACCGGGTCCTGCAAGCGCGGGTGGTCAACGCGCTGGAACCCGAGTGGGAGGCGCGGTTCGAGCCGAAGTCGTATGGCTTTCGGCCCGGCCGCGGCTGTCATGACGCGATATCCGCCATCTATCTGACGCTGAAGGGCAAGAATCCTCAGCGGATGTGGGTGCTGGATGCGGACTTGAAAGCGGCATTCGACCGCATTGACCACGAGTACCTTCTTTCCCAGCTCGGCGCGTTCCCCGCCAGGGAACTGGTCAGACGCTGGCTGAAGGCCGGAGTGGTGGATCGCGGTCGGCTCGCCCCAACAGAAGAAGGTACCCCCCAGGGGGAGTTGTCAGTCCTCTGTTGCTGAACATCGCTCTGCATGGAATGGAACAAGCCGCCGGAGTCCGATACCGCAAGCTCGGCACTAACGCTGCCGAGTCGGTTGAAGGCGCACCAGCATTGATCAGGTACGCTGACGATCTTGTCGCGCTGTGTCACAGCTATGACGAAGCCGCAAAGGTCAAGGCGAAGCTCGCCGAGTGGCTACGGCCCAGAGGGCTGGAGTTCAACGAGGACAAGACGAGAATTGTCCACGCTGACTCCGGTTTCGATTTTCTGGGATTCAACGTCCGCCGCTATGACGGCAAGCTGCTGATCAAACCGAGTCCTGCGGCTCTGAGACGAATCCGGGAACGGCTACGCACAGAGATGAGGGCCCTACGCGGGGCCAACGTCAGTGCGGTGCTGCACAAGATCGATCCGATCGTACGCGGCTGGTCGGCCTACTACCGGACGGTGGTCTCCAGCAAGGCGTTCACCACGCTGGACGACTACATGTGGAAGCTCACCTACAAGTGGGCTAAGCATGGCCACCAGAACAAGTCGAGGAACTGGATTGTCAACCGGTACTTCGGTCAGTTCAACAAGTCCAGTAGGAACCGATGGGTGTTCGAGGATCGGGAGACCGGTGCCCACCTACGGAAATTCTCCTGGACGAAAATCGTTCGACATCAGATGGTCCCTGGCACCTCGTCTCCGGACGATCCGGCACTGGTGGACTACTGGGCCAAACGGCGGCGCAAGGGGATGCCCACGTCTCTGGACGCGTTCGGAATGCGGCTGCTGACGCTGCAAGACGGTCGCTGCCAACTATGCGGCGGACTCCTGTTGTACGCCGATCACCAACCGCAAAGCCCCGCTGAATGGGAAAAGTGGATGGTTGTGATCCGGCGGGGGGTGACGAAGCAACATATCGCCCTCGTTCCAGGTCAAGGCAGGTCGGACGTGGTCCTTCGTCTCGTGCACACCTCCTGTCGACGTCGGCGCAATGCCGATATCCCAGTAGGTCTAGCTTCTCCGCGTGCCCGCGAGCCTTCGGGGCTTGCTTGAGCCGGATGCGGTTGGCGCTGCACGTCCGGTTCTTAGGGGGCGGGGACGCAGTAATGCGTCCCCGCTACCCGACAGAGCTGGCCGCATGGGGAAGGGCGGCAGTGTGATCAGCAGTACGACTGGGGCGGGGAGAGTCGCCGTTGAACAACAGCGCGCCATCGTGGCCGGGCAGTATGACGGCCGAGCGACGGGTACTCGACCACCAGCGAAAGCTGCATCGATGGGCACGAGCTGAACCGGCCCGCCGGTTCGCTGACGTGTTCAACCTGATCTGCGACCGGGCCACGCTGTTAGTGGCCTGGGAGCGGGTGTCGGGCAACAAGGGCGCGAAGACAGCGGGCGTGGACGCGGTCACCCGCCGCCACGTCGAGGAGGACATTGGAGAACTGGCCTTCCTTGAGGATTTGAGGTCCTCGCTCAAGGACGGCAGCTTCACCGCGCTTCCTGTGAAGCAGGCGATCATTCCCAAGCGGAACGGCAAGGTCCGTGCCCTGGGGATTCCGACCCTGCGCGATCGGGTGGCGCAGATGGCCCTCAAGCTGATCCTCGAACCGATCTTCGAGGCAGATTTCTACCCGTCGAGTTACGGGTATCGGCCCGGACGTCGGACTCAGGATGCCATCGCCGAGATTCACCAGCTCACCAGCCGCTCATACGAGTGGGTGGTCGAGGGTGACATCACCGCATGCTTCGACAATGTCGATCACCAGATCCTGATGGATCTGGTGGCAGAGCGCATCGCCGATCGTAAGGTGTTGCGGCTGGTCCGGGGGTTTCTGCGGGCCGGGGTTGTTGAGCGGCATGGTGGCTTTGCGGACAGCCTGACGGGCACACCGCAAAGCGGGGTCGCCTCCCCGCTGCTGGCCAACATCTACCTGTCCGTCCTGGACCGGCACTTCGCACGGATCTGAGAACAGGACATGAGCCCTGGATGGCGGCGGCAGCACCGTCGTCGCAAGGGGCTGCCGAAATTTCGGCTGGTGCGTTTCGCCGACGACTTCGTGGTGCTGGTCTCCGGCACCCGGTCCGACGCGGAGAACATCAAAGCGGAGATCGGCGAGATGCTGGCCACCAGGCTGAAGATGACCCTCTCGGTCGAGAAGACACACCTCACCCACATCGATGACGGCTTCGTCTTCCTGGGCTTTCGCATCCAGCGCAGGCGCAGAGGGGACGGCCGCAGGGTGGTGCTGACGATCCCGTCCAAGGATGCCCTGACACGGGTGATGCACAAGATCAAGGAGGCTACGGGAGCAGGAGCGGTCTCGCTCCGGTTGCTGGACGTGCTGCGGAAGATCAACCCGATCCTGCGGGGTTGGGCTGCGTACTTCCGCTATGGCGCATCGAAGAGGACGTTCGCCTACCTGGGCTGGTATGCCTGGTGGCGGGTGATCTACTGGATACGCCGCAAGCACCCCCACATGACCTGGAAACAGACCCGGCGGCGCTATTACGGAGCCGACCGGATTTGCGAGGACGGCCTGGTCCTCTACAACCCGGCGAAGATGCGCGTGGAGCGTTACCGCTTCCGCGGAGCGCAGATCGCCACGCCGTTCAACATCGACCAGATCGACCCGTCCGGAGCTCGTTTCCGCCGGACCGGTCACGATGATGCGGCATTCGTCGGGCACGTCTCCGAACTCGTCAGCTGAACCCATCGGATCACATGGAGAGCCCGGTGCGGGGACGACTCGCACGCCGGGTTCGGCGGGCGGGGACGGGAAAACCGACGGCCGAAAGGCCGCACGGCGTCCCGTCCCCGACCCAACAGATCCAGGCGCTGGACCGGTCCCAGCCGGTCCTGCCGATGATGCCCGGCGTTCCCGGACGCCGCAGCCACGACTATCTGCGGCACGGCATCACCAGCCTGTTCGCCGCGTTCAACATCGCCGACGGCACTGTCATCGGTGAACTGCACCGCCGCCATCGGGCCGTCGAGTTCAAGAAGTTCCTGGTCACGATAGACAAGGCGGTTCCCGCCGGGCTCGACGTGCACCTGGTGTGTGACAACTACGCCCCCCCACAACACCCCCGAGATCAAGACCTGGCTCGGCAAGCACCCCCGCTTCCACGTCCACTTCACTCCGACCGGCTCCTCCTGGATCAACCAGGTCGAGCGGTGGTTCGGCCTGCTGACCGACAAGCTCATTCGCCGAGGCGTCCACACCTCGGTGAAGGCGCTGGAGGATGACATCAAGGCCTGGATCGACTCGTGGAACGAGAACCCCAGGCCTTTCACCTGGACCAAGACCGCCGACGAAATCCTCAGATCCCTCGCCGACTACCTCACCAAGGTCACTCCGCCAGCCACCGAGAATCAGAGAGAGAGACTTAAGCCTGCGATTTCAGGCGCATCACATTAGCGTCCAAATCGCGCCACCCGCCTCAGGCCGGGCCCGTCAGGGGGCGTGCGTCCCCGTCCGCCCGTCCGGGCCGGTCGTGGCGGGGGCGTCGGCCAACTGGTTGAGCAGTTGGGCAGCCAGGGCCAGCAGTTGCTGTTCGACCGGACTGAGCGCGCCGAGGGCGCTGCCGAGCCATGCGGCGCGCTGCGCGAGATCGTCGGACAGCGCCCGGGCGCCGGCGTCGGCGATCGAGAGGATCGAGGCGCGCCGGTCGGTCTCCGAGCGCTGCCTGGTGATCAGGCCGTCGGCCTCCAGCTCGGCGAACGTCCGGGTCAGGGCCTGGAGTTGCTGGTGCTCGGCGAGGGCCACGGCACTGGGGGTGCAGGGCCCGTTCCGCCGCAGGTGACCCAGCACGATGATCTTGTTCGCGGTCAGGGCACCGGCCGGGCGCTCGTGGCGCAGCCGGGAGCCCAGGCGGAGCAGGCCGTGGAGCAGGGCCTGGGCGCAGTCGTCGGTGTCCATCTTTCAATACTAAACCGCATGTAGTATTAGCGGAAGCGGAGCCCCGGTAATCTGCGCAGAATTGGCCATGCAGAGGGTGATAATGCTAACTAAAGTATATTATTCGACGGTGGCGATGGTCGCCGTGCTGGGCTCCTTCTTCACGGCGGTGGAGATCGCGCGCCTCGCCGCGGGGTACCCGGGGGCGGTGCTCGGGGTGCCGGCCGTCATCTTCGCGTTCACGGTGTCGCGCCGCCCCGGCGGTGAGCCGGTCCCGCAGAAGGTCATGGCGGCCGTCGCGCTCTCGGTCCTCGCGGGGGCGAGCGTGTGGCTCGGTGCGCAGATGGCCGTTCACCCCGTGATCGGCGGGGCGGTGTTCGTGGCGCTGATGTCGGGTTCGATCTGGACCAGGCGGTTCGGAGCGGCGGTCACCCGGCTGGGGGCACTGGTTCCGCTGGCGCTGATCGCCGCCCTGCTGTCCGCCGGATCCGCTACGGGGCACCTGGCGTGGTGGCCAATCTGCGGCTGGACGGCGCTGGTGGGGTTCAGTGCCTTCGTGTGGGTCCGCGTGGTTCGCCTGGTCGCCGAGAAGCTGACCGGCCTTCCGGGTTCGCCGCCGGCGCAGGCCCCCGCCAAGCGGTCGGCGCGGCGCGCCGGACTGTCGCCCCGCAGCCGGATGGCGCTCCAGATGGCGGTGGCGCTGACCGCCGCGTTCTCGCTCGGGCACCTGATATTCGGCGAGCACTGGCAGTGGTGCGTGATCAGTGCCATGGTCGTCAGCCTCGGCCCGGTCGGCCGCGGGGACCTGGCCCTCAAGGGCGTCGAGCGTGGTCTGGGCGCGATGGCGGGCACGCTCGTCGCGGCACTGATCGCCGCGGTGGCCGAACCCCACGGCACGACCAGCATCGTGCTGATCTTCGTGGTGCTGGCCGTGGCCACGACCCTGCGCACCTACAACTACGCCTTCTACGCCGCGGGCATCACGACGGCGCTGTCCATGTTCTACGGGTACTTCGGCCAGTCCCCGGAGCACCTGCTGCTCATCCGCCTGCAGGCGCTGGTCCTGGGGGCGGTGCTGGCGGTGGTCGTGGGCTGGTTCCTGGTGCCGGTGCGCACCGGCGACGCGGTGCGCGCCCGGCTGGGCGCGACCCTCGCCGCACTCGCCTCGCTGCTCGATGCCCGCCGCGACGGGGCCTCCACCGCCAAGGCGCTTGCCGCGTTCGACGCCGCGGCCACCAACTTGAACGCGAGCGCCCGTTCACACCGGCTGTACCGCAGGGCCACTCGGAGGCTGGGCGCGGGACACAGGATCACGCCGGCCGATGCCGGCGAGGCGCTGCTCGCGGCTCGCGGCCCGGTGCACGCCCTGGCCGCGAGCGAGCCCGGCGCGCGCGAAGGCGCCACCGCCGAGACCGTCAGCCTGCTGCGCCGTGCCGTGTCGGCCCCGACGGACCCCCTGCCCGAGCTGCCGGAACCCGCTGCGACGGCGCCGCTGGCCGACCTCGATGCCGCGCTCCGACGGTTCGCCGCCGCGATCCCGGCCCTCGCCAAGGGCCGGCCATCTGAGGTGGCCGGCAGCGGCGAGGCCCTCCAGCCGCCGGTTTCCGCCGCCTGACCGTCACTGGCCCACCTCTGGCTGACCAGCCGTCAGTTCGACGTGGTCAGGCGGAGGCGCTCAAGACCGCGCAGGACGGTGTGGGGCTTCCACACGGGCGGCTCGGTCATCCGGGCCTCGGCGAGGACCGGCAGCAGGTGACGCAGGGCGATGGCGGCCTCGGCGCGTCCCAGCGGGGCGCCCAGGCAGAAGTGGATCCCGTGGCCGAACGACAGGTGCCGGCGGGCGGGACGGAGGAAGTCGAAGTCCTCCGGGTCGTCGCCGAGCGCCTCGTCGCGGTTGGCCGCGCCGACGAGCATGAGGGCACGCGCGCCGGCCGGGACCGTGGTGTCGCCGACCGTGGTGTCCTCCAGCGTGGAGCGGACCAGGAGCTGGATGGGCGGGTCGTAGCGCAGGGCCTCTTCGACACACCGCTCGACCAGGTCCGGGTCGGCCCACAGGGCGGCGAGCTGGGCGGGGTGGTTGAGCAGGGCGAGGACGGACCCGCCGATGAGCCCGCGGGTGGTCTCGTGGCCGGCGATGAGCAGCAGTCGGCAGGTGATGATGATCTCGTGCTCGGTCAGCGTGCCGTCCTCGTCGTGGACGTGGACGAGGGCGGAGACGAGGTCGTCGCCCGGCTCGCTGCGCCGCTTGGGAATCAGCGCCCCGAGGTACTCGTGGAAGCTGTCCCGGGCCGTGCGCATCGCGACGCGGTCCTCGGGCGTGATGAGGAAGCCGGGGTCGATGCTCCGGGACAGCTGCTCGGCCCAGGTCACCACCATCGGCCGGTCGGCCTCCGGGATGCCGAGCAGCTCGCTGATCACCCGGACCGGCAGCGGGAGCGCGAGATCGCCGATGATGTCGAAATTCGGGCCGAGCTCGCCCACCAGCTCGCCGGTGATCGCCTCGATGCGCGGCATCAGGGCCCGTACGCTCGCCGGGGTGAGGGCGCGGGACACCAGGCGGCGCAGCCGCGTGTGGTCGGGCGGGTTCAGCCGGAGCATGTTGCTGGCGTTGTCCTGGGCGGTGACCACGGCCATGTCGGCGTCGGCGGCACTGGCGGTGTCCGGGGCAGCGGGTGCGGGTCGGCCGACGCCCCGCCACAGGCTGCGCAACGGGCTGGCCTCGCGCGGCGCGTGGCCGAAGGCCGAGCTGCCGAGGACCGCCGCGCAGTCCTCGTAGCGGCTGAAGACGAACAGCTTCTCGTGCGGGCGGACGACCGACTGCCGCGCACGCCACTTCGCGTATTCCGGGTACGGGTCACCGAGGCCGAAGAGAACGGCGAGGGCCTGGAGCTCCTCCGGGCGGACCTCAAGGTCAGTCATCAGTGTGTCCTCGTCGGCTGTGCGGGCTCACGGGTGAGCCGGGTGGTCAATGTGGTGTCGAGCAACGTGGCGGGCAGGGGTCGGCCGACGAGCGGACACGGCGTCAGGGCAGCTGCCGTCACAAGACGGTGTCCTCGTACCCGGCCGGCCGGCCTTCGAGGATCACGGTCTTGGTCTCCAGGTAGGGCAGCAGTCCCTCGCGCCCGCCTTCGCGGCCGATGCCGGACTGCTTGAACCCGCCGAACGCGATGCCGAGGTCGCTGCGCAGCGCGTTGTGGCCGACGGTGCCGGAGCGCAGCTGCCTGGCGACCTCGCGGGCCCGGTTGACGTCGTTGGTGAACACCGCCGCGTTGAGGCCGTAGATGGTGTCGTTGGCGATCCGGATCGCGTCCTGCTCGTCGGCCGCGGGGATGACCGACAGCACGGGGCCGAAGATCTCCTCTTGGGCGATGACCGAACGGTTGTCGACGTTGCCGAACACGGTGGGCTCGACGTACCAGCCGCGGGTCAGGCCCTTCGGGCGACCGCCTCCGGTGGCCAGCGTGGCCCCTTCCGCGACGCCCTTGGCGATGTACCCCTCGACCCGGTCCCGCTGCCGGCTGGCCGCCAGCGGCCCCATCTGCGAGCGCGGGTCGAACGGGTCCCCGACGCGCACCCGGGAGAACACGCCGACGAGTGCCTCGACCAGTTCGTCGTGACGCGAGCGGCTGACCACGATCCGGGTCAGCGACGAGCAGACCTGTCCGGTGAGGAAGCACTCGGCCTGGGCGAGGCTGCGCGCAGCCGTCCCGAGGTCCATGTCGTCGAGGATCACGGCGGCGGACTTGCCACCGAGCTCCAGCGTGCAGCGGGCCACCCGCTCGCCGCAGATCGAGGCGATGCGCCGGCCCGCGGCCGTCGACCCGGTGAGCGTGATCTTGTCCACTCGCGGGTCGCGCACCAGCAGTTCGGACACCTCGCGGTCGGCGGTGACGACGTTGAGCACGCCGGGCGGCAGCCCGGCCGCCGCGGCGGCCTCGGCGATCAGGTAGCCCTCCCCCGGCGCCTCGGGCGCCGACTTCAGGACCACCGTGCACCCGGCGAGCAGCGCGGGGCCGACCTTGTTGGCGATCATCCCCATCGGGGCGTTCCACGGGATGATCGCACCGACCACACCGGCCGACTCACGGACGATCATGCCGAACTGTCCGCCGGCCGTCGGCTTGACCGGCTCCTCGAACGGGAAGGTGCGGGCCAGCGCGGCGTACCGCTTGAAGGCGGCCTCCGCGCCGGTGCCGGCGGTGGCGGCGAAGGTGTGCAGGACACCGGATTCGCGCGGCCAGATCTCGGCGATGTCCTCACCGCGGAGCCTGAGTTCCGCACCGATCGCCCGCAGGTACCCGGCCCGCTCGGCCGGCGTCAGGCGCGGCCAGGGACCTTCGTCGAAGGCCTCCCGCGCCGCCGCGACAGCCCTGGACATGTCGGGGGCCTGCGCCTGCGCGACCCTGAAGTAGACCTCCTCGGTCCCGGAGTCGATCACGTCGATCACGGCGCTGGACGACGGCGCCACCCACTGCCCGCCGATGAAGAAACGGT
The DNA here is from genome assembly GCF_047337785.1 of Streptomyces lacaronensis. Lineage (NCBI taxonomy): Bacteria > Bacillati > Actinomycetota > Actinomycetes > Kitasatosporales > Streptomycetaceae > Streptomyces > Streptomyces lacaronensis. The sequence goes on along the minus strand of NZ_JBLHDK010000003.1, from coordinate 12,057,610 downwards.
CCGTCCGACCGATCGGCGCCTCCGCGCGTCCCGCCAGGCTCATCCGGTCATCCTCCCGATCGCCGTCTCGACGGCGATCATGTTCGCGTGCGCCCGACGGAGGCGTAAATGGCGCTCCGCCTACGATCCGCCACTGCGGGGTAACTGGGACTTCCATCCCGGGGCACGGCCCGTCCGGGATCTGACCGGCCCCTTGACTGACCGTCAAATGCCCGCCGGGACGGCCGACCGGGCTCTGCTACGCTGCCAACGGCCCCCTTCCGAGGGGTCCGAGCTCTCTATTTGAGTCCCGCCGATACCGGGGCGATTCAACAGGATGGAACAGCGTGGACGTCGGCATCCGGGAAGCAGTCGGTCCGAAGCCGGGGTCCGGCAATGTCCAGCCCAAGAAGCTGCTCCTGCGCGCCCTCGCGGGAGAGCGGACCGAGCGGCCGCCGGTCTGGCTGATGCGGCAGGCCGGACGGTACCTGCCTGAGTACCACAAGGTCCGCGAGGCGGCCGGGGGCATGGTGGGGCTCTGCACCACGCCCGAGCACGCCGTCGAGGTCACCCTGCAGCCGCTGCGCCGCTTCCCGCTCGACGCCGCCATCGTGTTCGCGGACCTTCCGCAGGTCGCCGCCGCACTGGGCCAGACCCTGGACTACCGGGTCGGCGAGGGGCCGGTGTTGACGCCGCCCGTGCGCTCGACGGCGGACATCGCCGAATTCCTGAGCATCTCCCGCCTCCACGAGGAACTGGCCCCGATCTACGAGACGGTCACTCAGCTGACCCGCGCCCTGTCCGCCGAGACGGCCCTGATCGGTTATGCCGGCGCACCGTGGACCATCGCCACCTACATGGTCGAAGGCCGCGGCGGCGCCGCCTCGGAGCACTCCGTCGTCAAGCAGTGGGCGCTGAGCGACCCCGACGGGTTCCAGCCCCTGATGGACCTGCTGACGACCGCCATCATCCAGTTCCTCGGCCGTCAGATCGAGGCGGGCGCCGAAGCGGTCCAGTTGTTCGACAGCTGGGCCGGGGTGCTTCCGGACGTCCTCTTCGACCGCTGGTGCGTCAAGCCGATCGCCGCCATCATCAGCGCGCTGAAGGCGCGGTACCCGGACGTTCCCGTCATCGCGTTCCCCCGGGGCGCCGGGCTCTCCTACAACGGCTTCGCCGAGGCGACCGGTGCGGACTGCATCGGCCTGGACTCCACGGTTCCCCTCGACTGGGCCGCGCGCAACCTCCAGCGCGGGCTGGGCTGTTGCGTGCAGGGCAACCTCGACCCCCAGCTGCTGATCGCCGGCGGTCCCGTGCTCCACACCGAGACGGAGCGCATCCTGCGCGGCCTGAGCGGGGGGCCGTTCGTGTTCAACCTGGGACACGGCATCGTCAAGACCACGCCCATCGAGCACGTCACCGCCGTCGTCGAGCAGGTGCGCGCCTGGAGCACGCCCACGGCGTAGGGCCGGCTGCCGCCGAACCCCGGCCGCTCACCGCGCAGCGCGCGGGCTGAGCCGGCCGGGGTTCGGCGTTCGCCCCGAGGGGCGGCTTCGGCCAGGAAGGCGGACCGTGGCCGGTCCACCGGTGCAGTGGAAAGGGCCCTGGGGACCCGGCGCGAGCCGGGTCCCCAGGGCCCTTCAACGTACTGCGGTCCGCCCTGCGTCAGCTGATCCGGAGCGGAAGGCACAGCGGCCCGCGGGCCAGGCGCCCGCCCCAGACCACCGTGGACGGGTCCTGGAGGCTGAACTCCGGGATCCGCTCCAGCCAGACCTCAAGCGCGACGCGCAGCTCCATCCGGGCCAGGTGCGAGCCCAGGCAGCGGTGGATGCCGAGGCCGAACGCGGCGTGCCGGTTGCCCTCGCGATCGATGAGGACCTCGTCGGCCCGGTCGAACTGCGCCGGGTCCCGGTTGGCGGAGGGGAAGGACAGCAGCACCCAGTCGTCGGCCTTCATGTCGACGCCCCGCCAGTGCATGTCCTCCTTCACCAGCCGGGACATGGTGACCGGCGCGAAGGCGCGCAGGAACTCCTCCATCGCGGCCGGCAGCAACCCGGGCTCGGCCACCAGGCGATCGCGGTCCTGCGGGTTCCCGGCCAGGTGCCACAGGGACGAGCCGATCGACTTGGTCGTCGTGCCGATCCCCGCCGCGAAGAGCAGCAGCATCATGCTGATGATGTGGTTGGGATCGAGCTTGCGGCCCCGGAGCTCCACGTTGAGGAGGTAGCTGATCAGGTCCTCACGCGGGTTCTTGACGTGCTCCTTGATCTCCGCGAGCAGGAAGACGAACATCTTGCTCAGCTGTTCGACGTGCTCGTCCCGCGAGTCAAGGGCGTCCTCGCGGTTGACGTTCGCGATGAGCTCGCGGAACAGCTTCCGGTCCCGCTGCGGGATGCCGAGGAGGTCACCGATCACCTGCTCGGGGACCCGCTGCGCGTACTCCTCGGCCGCGTCGACGACGTCGCGCCCCTTGAAGCCGTCGATGAGGGAGTGGCAGTACGCCCTCGTGCCGGGCTCAAGCTTGGCGACCGCGGTCTTGGTGAACGCCGGCAGCAACAGCTTGCGCGCGCCGTGGTGGAACGGCGGGTCGGAGGTGATCGGCGGCAGTTCACCGACCGGCGCCAGGTCCCGCGGCGGGCGGAAGTTGCCCACGTTCACCGACCGCGAGGAGAAGCGCTCGGTGTCGTAGGCGACTGCCGCGATGTCCTCGTACAGGGTCGGCAGCCAGGCGCCGCCGAACCGCTCGGTGTGCGCGATCGGACACCGCTGCCGCAGGTCGTCCATGATCGGGAAGGGATCCTCGGACCACCGCGGATCCAGGTGCGAGAAGTCCGTCGCCCAGTCCGTCACCGGGCCGGTGATGTTCTCGCCGCGGATGTTGTGGTAGCGGTCCCGGTCCGGGTCCCGGAAGTCCTTGTTGAAGCGGTCGTCGGCGGCCACGTCACGCCCCCTCGGTCAGGGTGATCGCCCGCTCCGGGCAGCTCGCGACCGCGAGGCGGACCTCGCGCTCGTCGCCCGGCGCCACCGAGCCGTCGCCGGGAACGTTCCCGTAACCCTCGCCGTCCTCGCCGAACACGCCGGGGGCGATGTCGTAGCAGCGGCCGTGGCCCTGGCAACGTCCCGAGTCGATCTGTACTTTCACAGTGAACCGTCCCACTTGTCATGAAGCTGATCCGCATGGCCCCGTTCGGCCATCCTGCGCGGCAGGCCGACGGCGGCGGAGGTCTCCGGGAAGGCGATGACGCCCCGGTCGGGCGGGTTCGACGGACGAACGGGCCCCATGGCCACGGGCGGTCCCCCCGGCATGCGGTCGAGCCGGATACCTGCGGTGTTCATGCTGTCCGGCATCGCACGGCCGCCGAAAGGGCGGTCGGCCATCGCCCGGCCATCGCGGGGTAACTGAGTGCCCATTGCCGGGAACGACGTCCCGGGGTCGGTGGCCGAGGCCGCGGAACCGGCCGGGCCTCCGGGGCCGACACGCAGAAACACGCCGTCGGCTGGTCGGATGGCGTGTATCTGGCGGCGCGAAGACCGACCCGCTGTCAGTCCGTACCGACGCTGGCGGCCACGGGCTCCTTGGCCTCGGCCGCGGCGGCCTCGCCCTCCTTGGCACCCGCCGGCTGGGCCGGGACGGTGAGCTCGGACACGCTGAGGTCGGACACCTGGGTCACCGCCGCGAGAGCCGCGTCGATGGCGTCAGCCAGCGTCGGGGAGACGGCGTCATGGAAGTCCACCCGCGTGACGGTGACCTCGGCGTCGGTCGGAAGCACGTCGGTGCCGAAGTCGGCGGCGCCGCAACCCACCTTCAGGGTGGTCATCTCGTCCTCGGTAATCTCCCGGCTGAGAACCAGCGAGAACACATACCCCATTGACTGTCACCTTTTCATCTTCTGTGTATCGCCGTGTCGCGGAACCGTACTTCAGCAGGCGGATGTGTCGTCAGAGGGCGGTGTGCTCGTATCCGGCCGACCCTTGAGGATCACCATCTCTTCGTCGTTGCCAGGCCCGTCGCGCTCTCATGCTTGCTGGCGCCGCGCGGTGGTGTAAAGGGTGGTCGGCCATCGGTCGGCCACTGCGGGGTAACTGGAGCACGCCGCGGACCGCGATGGGCACTCAATTACCGCGCGATGGCCGGGCGATGGCCGACCTCCCTTTCCGTGCCGCTCGGTGCCAGGAAGCATGGACCGCGTCGGCATCCGGCACGTCGCACGCTGAGGTGACCGCTCGTGGGCATCCGGCCCACTGGACCCGCCGGGTTTCGGGGGTTCCGGTCGCCGCCGCACGCGCCTCGCGAGGGCCCGTGCTCTCGTGGGCCACGGCATGGAGCTGATCGAACGGCACGACGAGGTATGCCGAAGGGCGTGCGGATCAGTCTCATGACAAGGGGCCAGTTCACTGTGGAAGTACAGATCGACTCCGGACGTTGCCAGGGCCACGGCCGCTGCTACGACATCGCCCCCGGCGTCTTCGGCGAGGACGGCGAGGGCTACGGGAACATTCCCGGCGACGGCTCGGTGGCGCCGGGCGACGAGCGCGAGGTCCGCCTCGCGGTCGCGAGCTGCCCGGAGCGGGCGATCACCCTGACCGAGGGGGCGTGACGTGGCCGCCGACGACCGCTTCAACAAGGACTTCCGGCACGCCGACCGGGATCGGTTCCACACTTCGCGCGGCGAGATCATCACCGGCCCGGTGACGGACTGGGCGACGGACTTCTCGCACCTGGATCCGCGGTGGGCCGACGATCCCTTCCCGATCATGGACGACCTGCGGCAGCGGTGCCCGATCGCGCACACCGAGCGGTTCGGCGGCGCCTGGCTGCCGACCCTGTACGAGGACGTCGCAGCGATCGCCTACGACACCGACCACTTCTCCTCGCTCGGCACCAACCTGAGCGAGTTCCGGCCGCCGCGGGACCTGGCGCCGATCGGCGAAGCGCCGCCCATCACCTCCGACCCGCCGTTCCACCACGGCGCGCGCAAGCTGCTGCTCCCGGCGTTCACCAAGACCGCGGTCGCCAAGCTTGAGCCCGGCACGAGGGCGTTCTGCCACTCCCTCATCGACGGCTTCAAGGGACGGGACGTCGTCGACGCCGCCCACGACTACGCGCAGCAGATCCCGAGCCGGGTCATCGGCGACCTGCTCGGCCTGCCCCCCGAGGACCGGAAACGGTTCCACGAGCTCGCCACCAACCTGGAGGGCGAGGGCAAGCAGTCGCGGGAAGAGCGCCTGGAGCACATGGGCCGGGTGTTCATCTACCTGCTCGCGGAGGTCAACAAGCACGTCGAGCAGCCGCGTGACGACCTGATCAGCTACCTCCTCAACGCGGAGCTGCACGGCCGCAAGCTCGAACCGAACCACGTCATCGGCACCATCATGCTGCTGCTCATCGCCGGCATCAGCACGACCTACAGCGCGATCGGCACCTCCCTGTGGCACCTGGCCGGGAACCCGCAGGACCGCGATCGCCTGGTGGCCGAGCCCGGGTTGCTGCCGGCCGCGATGGAGGAGTTCCTGCGCGCCTACGCACCGGTCACCATGGCCCGGCTGGTGAAGGAGGACATGCACTGGCGGGGCGTCGACATGAAGGCCGACGACTGGATCCTGCTGTCCTTCCCCTCCGCCAACCGCGACCCGGCCCAGTTCGACCGGGCCGACGAGGTCCTCATCGACCGCGAAGGCAACCGGCACGCCGCGTTCGGCCTCGGCATCCACCGCTGCCTGGGCTCGCACCTGGCCCGGATGGAACTGCGCGTCGCACTTGAGGTCTGGCTGGAGCGGATCCCGGAGTTCAGCCTCCAGGACCCGTCCACGGTGGCGTGGGGCGGCACCCAGGCCCGCGGGCCGAAGGCCCTTCCCCTGCGCATCCGCTGACCGACCCGCTCCCACTCCCGCGACCGGGCGGGAGCGGACGGAAGCGGACCTCGTCGGTCAACCCTCCCGGCCGACGCGGCGGTGCCGGCCGCTCGCCCCTTCCCCCTCGCTCGACCCTCCGGCCCCGCCGGTCGCAGCTCGCCCGCCGTGCTCCGCGAGGCGCTTGGCCCCGGCGACGAAGCACCGCAGGTACAGGTCCGAGAGGCTCTCGATGTAGTACCGGTCCGCCAGGACCGCCCCCGCCGGGTGGACGTCCTTGGCGCTCATCCACTCGACGAGCGCGGCCGCCGAGTGCCGCACCAACCGGGGGCGGTCCGGTAGCGCGCCCGCCAAGCCGACGGTGGCCCGGTGCCACATCTGGGAGTGAAGGTCACCGATGCGCGGAACGCTCCCCCGCCGAACCGCAGCGCGAGGAGCAGCGGTTGCTCGTGCTCGGGCGGCCACGATTCGGCCCCGGGTCGGCTGCCGTTCCACTGGTGGAAGACCGCCATCGGCTGCCGAGGGTCCTCGGTGAGGTAGCCGACCGCCTTCCCGTACAGGGGGTTGTTCCCGCCCGGAGCGCACGGACGGCGAGCCGAACTCCGCCGTCACGTCCGCCCAGGTTCGGTCCACGGCGGCCCACTGGCGGACGCGCCCCGTGCGTGGATCTCTTCGGCTGCGGCGAGCGGAGCGGGATGGGGCACTCGCACGGTCGTCCGCCCGAGGACCGCTCCGGACTCCGCACCACCGCCGCGCGGAGCGTCAGCTGCCGGTTCCCTGGGGCGGCTCCGAGCCGGCGGAGGGCTCGGTGGACGGCCCGCAGGTGGGGCCGGCGGGCGGCTCGTGGGTGGCCCGGTGGTGGGTTCGGCGGCGCGGTGGCGCCCGCGATCAGTAGGGCGCCGAGGATGCCGGCGATGATCGGGAGGGTGGTGCCGACCAGCGAGATGGTGGCCCGGCCGTTCTTGGCGTCGTTGACGGCGGAGGACACGGCGGCCGGGGTCTGCTGGTAGCTGGCGTCGATGACGGGGAGCAGCGGGATGAGGGTACCGTCCGGTCCGGTGAGCGCGGCGGTACGCTGCTGGACGCGCTTGACGTCGATCACGCTGCCGGTCTCGGGTTCCACCCAGAAGGTGTCGTTGCCCTGGAGGGTGTACGAGAGCGGTGCCGGGTCGCTGAGGCTCGGCAGCAGTGCCGTGAGCTTCTGCTGCTGATCGGGGGTCAGCGGACCGAACTGGACCAGGAGTTTCAGCTCGCTCCGCGGCAGCGCCTTGGGCAGGCCGGACCGCTGCTATGAGTGGCTAACTCGGCGACAGCCCGATGTCCAGACTCGTCCAGTCCCCTGCCGCTGTCCGACAAGTGGAGCACCCGGGCTGCGGACCAGCACCCGCTCCAGCCGGGCCACCGCGCCCTGACCGGCCGCGTCGAAGGCGGCGCCGATCACCAACACCCATGATGATGCAACATCATGCCGCATCAACCTGGCACCACGTGAGACAAGCTCTGAGGGGCCCTGTCTCTGCGGCAGGGAGTGAATGCATGGCAACGAGAACGGACCCCGCGAGGCTTGCGCGTCAGGCCCGAGACCTGATCGAGGAGCTCAATCGTGTGGTCCTGGACGACGCGGGACTGCTGTCAGCTCCAGTGCTGTCAGAGACCACCCAGGTGCTCAAGCAGTTGGTTGAGCGGCTTCCGCAGGTTCGGGCAGACGGCCGACGTCCTGGAGGTGCTCGCCGAGCAGGACAAGGTTGTGGTGGACGGTCAGGACCCGAAGGCCGCGGTGGCTGAAGTAGCGGCGGAACTGCTCACTGCTGGTACCAGCGGTGAGCAGCTGGCGAAAGACCTGGCCAATCCCGCCTCGGCCCTGTTCTTCATGGGCGGCCGGTAAGCCGATCGTCGAGCCGGGTGCGCTGGAGGCCGTTCTCGAAGTCCTTCGCCGATCGCCTCGTACAGCCTGCGGCGACTTCGAGCAGCAGCTGGCGGATCGCGTGCGTGCTGACCGGCCGTGTCGCTGTGGGGCGTGCAAATGCTGCGCGGGGTCAGGAATACGGTGACGTTGTACGGCCCGGAGTCAATTGGAGTGACTCCGGGCCGTACGTGTGCGGGTCAGATCATGCGGACCAGCCGATCGAGGAGACGTAGGTGTAGGCGTCCCAGTCGGTGCCCAGGGTGCTTTGGATGATGTCGTCCCAGACGGCTTCGAGTTCTCCCATGTCTTCGGCGATCCAGGCGTCGACGGCGCGGTCCCACACGGCGCCGCGGACGTTGACGCTGCGGGTCTCCAGGTCGCGCTGGTGCCTGCGGTCGACGCGGGACTGGTCGGCAGGGTCGATCTCGATACGGGTTCCGCGGCCGCGGTTGTCGAGCCGTCGCTTGAGGTCGGCGACCACGTTGCGGCGGCGCAGGTCCCAGTACGCGGCGTCCAGGCGGGCGAGGTTGGCCTTGCTGGGTGTCTGTTCCTCGGCCGGCCAGGCGATGAGGGTGCGGGGCCTGACGTGGACACCCGCGCGGTCCATGGCCTCGTAGCCGGCGTCGCTCGCGGTGAGGTAGCGCAGGCGGGCGGCCAGACCGCGCTCGGAGGTAACGGGCGACTCGATGCCGGTGACCATCCGGTCGATGCCCTCGGCCAGAGCGACCCCGCCATGGACGCCTCGGGCGCGGAAGGTGCCAAGGCGCCTCCAGCGGCTTCCGGAGGCCATCAGCGGGTCACCTTGCCGACGGTGTACTCACCGGACGCCTTGGCGTCGCTGTGCTTGATCTTCATCTGGGCGACTCCCCGTCCCTCGGAGAAGACCTGCCGCCAGTCGCCGGTGACGTGCAGCTCGTCGGTGCCCATCATGGCGATGACGTCCAGACCGGCCTGGTGGGCCTTGTATGCCTTGCCCCGGAGGTTGGCGTACGCCTGGCTGTGGATGATGCGCATCCAGTCCGGGCGCACCATTTCGCGGTTATGAATCGACTCGCCCATCGTGGAAATGAACTTCGAATACATCGCCTTGATGTACTCCAAAGTGATGCTGTTGTCCTCGGCGATAGCCGTCTCCCGCGCCGCGGTGAGCGTCTTCCGCAGGGCGTCCAGGAAATTCTCGGTCGCCCCGGACCTCCATGACTCGTGAATGACCGGCGCGTCGATGAGCCCGTAATTTCGGCCCGGAGAGGCGCAGCAGGAGGCGCAGGGTGGCGTTGGTGACCCATACGGGGCCGGGCTGGTCGCGGTCGCCGAGGGGGTCGGGCAGGTGCGGGTGGTGCCAGGGGGCGGGGGTGATCAGGTGGACTCCGGAGCGCTTGGGGTCCACGCCGTCCGCGCCGGTGGAGTGCTCCAGCTTCCCGATCGGCAGCCAGGTCTTGAGGGCGGAGAGGTAGGCGGCGTTGACGTCCAGGGCGGTGACCGCGACGCTCCCGGAGCCCTTGAGGGAGTAGTCGGGGTGGTGGAAGTTGGGGCGAGCCTCCCAGATCTGGTCCGGCTCCTTCTTCGAGGGCTTCTTGAGGATGTGAGGCAGTGCCGGGTAGGCGGTGTAGGTGTAGCGGGCGGTGGCCCGGGTCTCCTCGAACAAGCGCATGACGTCCGGGATGGCGCGCTTGACCAGGGCCTTCATGGCGGCGTCGGCGTCGCCTTCGGCGCGCTCCAGCTCTTCGTGCACGGCTTGGCCGATGAGGCCGGTGGTCTCCGCCTGGGCGCGGGCCGCGGACTTCGCCCGGCGCTGCGGCCGCGAGGGGATCGGCGCCGAGCGCCCAGGGCTGCTCCGGTACTTGCTGTAGTCCCATCTGCGTGCAACAAGCCTTCGGTGCCATGCGAGCAGGGTCCCCGGAGTCACCGGAAAACCCGCGTCCAGCGCCACCTGGGTATCAGCGAGGACAGAGCCGCGAACCAGAGCCGGTCCGCCTGGTCGAACCGCACCCGGCCCGCAAGCTGCCTGCGCAGCACCGCGTTCTCGTGACGGAGCACCAGCAGTTCAGCATCCTTGGCCGCCTGCCGGTGCAGCAGCACCGCCGGGACCGACAGCAGCTTCCGCGTCACCTGATACACCAGTGAGACGATCACCCGGCATGTTCCCAACATCCCCGCAGGTCTCGCCAGACCCCCTATGAGCAGCAGCGACGCATTTCTGAACGGCACAGGACAGCGGCACGACCCGGGCGCGCGGCAACCGAAGCGCGCCCCCGCTTCCAAGTTCGGTCAGTGGTTCGATCGTCATGCCCGCACCGCCCTTCCGGTACTACCGCAGTAAACGGGATGTCGCACACCTGCACATACTGCGCTGCACTGGCGGCGTCAGGGACGCGGAGGTAGGTCTCGCAGTCCCCGGTTAAACGTGGCCTGGTAGCCAACGTCGGACTGACCGACACTCGTATCACCGTACGGACGGAAGGAGGCGGTGATGGAGGACCGGAACGCGCTCGGTGAGTTCCTGCGCTCGCGCCGCGAGCGGCTGCGCCCCTGGGACGTGGGCCTGGCCCCCAGTGGGCGGCGCCGCACTCCTGGCCTGCGACGCGAAGAGGTCGCGCTGATGGCCGCCCTCTCCTCCGATTACTACTCCCGCCTGGAGCAGGGACGGGTGAAGACCCCCTCGGAGGCGGCTCTGGCGAATCTGGCCCGGGCGATGCGCCTGAGCAGCGAGGAACAGCAGCACCTGTTCCGTCTGGCCGGTCAGCGACCGCCCGAGCCGCACTCTCCGTTGGCCCATGTCGATCCGGCGATGCAGTATTTGCTCGACGTGCTGGACAGCACCCCGGCGCAGGTCTGCGACGACCTGCTGACGGTCGTGGCGCAGAACCGGGCCGCGGAGGCGTTGCTCGGGGCATGGACCGGACTGCCCGGCTACGAGTCGAACGTGACCTGGCGCTGGTTCGCCGACCCGGCCTCGCGTGAGCTGAACGACCCCGCCGAGCACGAACGCATCGGCCGCGCCTACGCCGCCGATCTGCGCGCCGGCCTGGCCAAACGTTCGATGCGCGATGTCGCCGCCCACGGGCTGGTGGCCGACCTCCTGGCCCGCAGCAGGGAGTTTGCACGCGTGTGGGAGGAACATGATGTCGCGGCGCTGTCCTCGGCGCCCAAACGCATCCTGCACCCCCTGGTCGGTGACCTGGACCTGCAGTGCGATGTGGTGCTCAGCCCGGCGACCGGGCACCGCCTGGTCCTGTTCCGTCCCCGTGTGGGTTCCGACGCCATCGCGAAGTTCGACTTCCTGACCGTGCTGGGTCCGCAGTCCTTCGACTGAGTCCACCCCGCCCAAGCCCGCTTTCTGACCCCCGCCGGTCCGACCGGACCCGCGGCCCCCAGGCGCGCCCGCGTGCCCTCGCCCATCGACCTGAACAACACCGAGAAGGAACACCGTGAACATCACCAGCAGCACCGTCTTCATCCCCGGCGCCACCTCCGGGATCGGCCTGGGCCTGGCCCTGCGCCTGCAGGCCGCCGGCAGCACCGTCATCGTGGGCGGACGCCGCACCGAACTGCTGCAGCAGATCGCCGCCGAGCACCCCGGTATCGATACCGTCGAGATCGACACCACCGACCCGGCCTCCATTGCCGCCGCGCAGGCAGACCTCGCACAGCGTCATCCGGCACTGGACGCCCTCGTCACCATGGCCGGGATCATGGAACCGGAGGACCTGCGCGACCCGGCATCCCTCGACGTGGCCGAGCGCACCATCGCGGTCAACCTGCTCGGGCCGATCCGCCTGGTCAACGCCTTCCTTCCCGGTCTGCTCGCCCAGCCCACGGCGACAGTCATGACGGTCAGTTCCGGCCTGGCCTATGTGCCGCTGGCCGCCACCCCTACCTACAACGCGACCAAGGCCGCGATCCACTCCTTCAGCGAGTCGCTGCGGGTGCAGCTGACCAAGAGCAACGTGCAGGTGATCGAACTGGTCCCGCCAGCCACCCGGACCTCGCTGATGGGCCAGCAGAACAGCGACGTCGCCATGCCCCTGGAGGAGTTCCTCACCGAGGTCATGGACCTGCTGCGGACCCAGCCAGACGCTGAGCAGATCCTCGTCGAGCGGGTGAAGTGGCAGCGCCATGCCGAGGCCGAGGGCCGCTACCAGGACGTCCTGGACACCCTGAGCGCCCGCTACCGCGACTGACCCACCGGACCGGGACGGGCGACGTTCGCGCCGCCGTCCCGGTACCCCGCCGATCTCCCGGCAGGAGCCGTGAACACCGTCGCGTTGAACGACGGCCGGCGCATCTGGCAACTCGGCTTCGACACCCTCAATCGCCAGTCAATAAGGACAGCCGGTCTGGACGGCCGAGCCGACCAGCGCCCGACACCATAGGAGGTGGCTTCGGGCGCCGCTTCGACTCCACGGCCCGTGCTCACACCAGAAGGCTCGCGGTCGGTCAAGCGGCCTGGCCGAGTCCGGCGGCGGTCAGGTCCTGCTCGCGCAGCGGGGTGAAGTCAACGTCGAGTTCCGGGTCGTACGCGTCGGGCTGGATACCGAGTTCGTGGGTGCTGTACTCGCCGAACCGGTTGATGTGCTCGGTTTGGTACGGCGAGATGTGCGCCCTGCTCGATGGGGTCGTTGTCGGCGATGACGCCGCGGTTGCCGAAGCCGGTCCACCGGGAGAACCGGTTGACCGACTCCCCCTTGTTGGTCGCCGCCGTGACCCGTCGGCGCAGCAGCGCGTCCGAGAGGTAGCGCAGCAGGTGAACAGTGCGCATCACGCGGCCGGCCTCGCGGAAGGCAGCGCAGGCGGCGTTCTTCCGTGAGCCCGAGCGCAGGCGCTTGAGCAGCAGAGAGAAGGAGATGGTGCCCTCGCGTCGCTGGTGTTCTCCAGCAGGCCCCTCGATGATGTAGCCGGCCTCCCGCACCCCACACGGGATGAAGCGCGTGAACAGCGCGATGTAGGTGTCCGAGACGTGATGGTGGGCGATGCCGCCCGGCTTGCCGTACCTCACGCTCGTCTCGGAGAGCAGGTTGTCGAGATAGGTGTCCATGTGGGCGCCGTCCGCCGCCACCGCGGTCCCGTCGCCCCACGCCTGCGAGATGTCCAGGCGAGCGTGCGCGTTCACCAGGTCGGCGATCGCCTCGTTCAGCAGCACGATCGGGAAGTGCTTGTCGGCAACGTACGACAGCTCGTGTCCGCTCACGCCGGGGTTCTGCCGGGCGGCCTCGTAGGGGCCCATGTTGGTGCCCTTGACGAACGTGACGATCACCTAGCGCCCCAAGGGGTCGGTGAGCTTGGGCTCGTTGCCGGACGGTGGGGGGCCGAAACGGAGCCACCACTCCACCCGGTACGCGGTCCGGGCCACGACCCCCATCAGGGAACGCTCCGGCATCCTCGCTTTGATCGCGTGGCGGGGCATCGCGATGCGCTACGACAAGACCCCGGAGCGCTACCTCGCCGGGCTTGACCTGCGTGCCTGGGTGATCTGGATCAAAGACCTCACCCGAACCGGAGCCGAGAGCCGTACAGGTGATCGAGGGGCGCAGCGTGTCGGGATCGCAGGTGTGGACTCTCAGCGGCAGCTGCGTGCCCGGACGCCCGGGATTTCGGTGGCCCGCTGCCGTCCGGGGAGTGGGGATTGTGCGCCACCGGCGCCGCGCCGGCCCGCGGGCTCAGGTGAGGGCGGCCGCCAGGCAGGTGAAGGCGGCGATGATGACGGCGACGCGGACGTAGTGCCAGCGGTCCCAGCGCTTCATCTGCTCCTTCCAGTCGGCCGGCCGGCTGCCGGCGGTCCACGTCTTGACCCGGTTGTTGATCGGGACGAGCACCAGGATCGACATGAGCACGCTGACGATCAGCAGCGCGGCGGCGGTCACGACGAGGCCGGTGCCGTCGTCGTCCCATCCGGCGACGGCCCAGACCCCGACGAGGACGAGCGAGCCGATGTACCAGAACGGCATCACGGCGCCGCCCAGTCGGGCCCCGTGGACGCGGCCGCGCAGGCCGTTGTCGCCGGGGAGTGCGTTGAGGATCGGGTTGCTGAAGAAGGGGACGGAGAACTCCACCCCCACCATCACGCCGACGACCACGATGGTGACGACCTCGAGTGCATTGAGCATGATGACCCCTCCGGGATCTAGCGCTGCTAGAAGATGACGCAACGCTATCACTGCTGTCGCTCGATTGGCTAGCGGCGCTAGGACGCCACTTCCGCGGCAAGCGCGAGATCATCGGCGCCGTCGCTCTGCAGGGCGCTTCCGAGATGGCCGTGGCGATGCCGGCCGCGACCGCCGCCGCCGACGGCCCCCGCGCCCGGGTCACCGCGCCGGCCCGTGCCTACCTCGCCTTCGCCGAACGCCATCCGGCGGTCCACGACGCCCTGTTCCAGCTCGACGGCGGCCTGGCGTACGCGCAGGAGGACACCCCCGAACCCTTGAAGGACGCCTTCGCCGCGCTGCTGGAGTGCCTCAGCGAGGTCGCCGGGGACGGCGTGCGCCCGGAGCTGTTCACCGAGACGTTCCGGGCGTCCCTGCGCGGACTGGCCACCCTGACCCGAGCGGGACGGCTCCCGCCGGAGGACACCGAGCGCAGGACGGAGCTGCTGGTGGACCGGCTCGCCACGCTCTGACGCACCGCCCCGGATGGCACACGGCCGGGGCCCCCGGCCCCCGCTGCCTGCCTGCGGCACCGCTTCCGGTCACTGGCGCCCACACGGCGCAGCCGCACATCGCCGGCCCCGCCCCCCGACGGGGCACCCGGCCCGGAAGCTGCGGTGCTCATTGATCACGACTCGATACCCGCCCCAGTCCTGTCTTGCGCAGGTGCGGATACGCGTGTCCAGCCAGCGTGGGCGGGGTGGATCGACCTCGAGTAGGTCCAGGAGCCTGGCTCGGATGCCCTCGGTGATCAAGACGACGGGTGGGCTGGCAGCGGTGCCGGGTCTGATCCGTCGTCCGGACAGAGCTGTGAGAATCAGCTCGCCGGTGGGGCGGACGGCACGGGGTTCGAGGTAGAAGCCGCGCATGGTGCGCGGGGTGCCCAGGGCCTGGCGGACCTGGCGTTCGATCAGGCAGAACACCGGCAGAGCGAGGCAGATGACGGTGATCAGGGCGGCGATGCGCTTGTCGCTGCGCAGGAACATCGGTGCGACCGCGAGCGGGCCCTTGAACTCGCCGCAGCGGCGCCCGATGACCGGCCGGCCCTTGTGGTACAGCAGGACCTGGGCGGGGTCGGTCTGGTCGGCGGGCAGGTTTGTCAGCAGCGCGTACCAGCCGTCGGCAGCCGCTTCGGCGGCGATGGCCGCCTGACCGAAGGACCAGGTCAAGGTCGGCTTGCCGTCCGGTGCCGTGCTGGTGACAGCACGCAGGCAGGCGCTGACGCGGCGGGTGTGGGCGATGGCCGCCAGGCGGGCGTCGGCCTCGGCCTGATCGGGGCAGTGGTGGGTGCCCAGGCCGCGCCGGAGACGCCCGAGGCCCTCGCGGGCCCTGGCCGGCTTCCGCTCCCGGGTGGCCCTCTGCCCGGCGGCGTTCGCGCTGGGGTGGACCAGGATACGGCGCAGGTGCTGTGGCGGATCGCTCCTGCGCCGGCCCTTCCGGACGAAGCGCTCATCCTCCACCACGCGGTAGCTGCCGCGCCGGTGGGGGCTTTTGCGCGCGTCACGCTCGGCGACGTACTCCACCGCGGTCGCGGTGGGAAGGTCCTGGGCCGCGTGCACGGCCGGATCACCACAGGCCGCCGCGGCCGGGACGGCGAAGCGCACGCCGGCGGCGTTCATGGCGGCGACGCTGTCGTAGGACAGCAGTTCGGAGTCGCCCAGCAGCAGGAAGCCGGGGCGCTCGGCGAGTTGCCGCAGGGCGTGCATGGAATCCGTGACCTGGGAGACCTCGCCGGCCCCGCCACTGATCGCGCGGTGCAGGACGGGGAGCCACCATCGGCGGTGACCGCGAGGCCGGCCCGGATCTGTCCGAGGTCGGTGCGGCGGTCCTTGGCGTGGGCCGTAGCGGACCATCGGGTAGCCGGTGCCCGGGTCCTCACAGGCGCCGTGCAGGGAGATGCTGGTCATGTCCCGGTGCCGGCGGGTGGTGTCGATGCCGAACTCATTGATCGCCTTGGCGCCGGCGCCGCCGGTGATCCGGGCCAGGCGCGGGGCGATCGCGTCCAGGGCCCGGCCGATCCGGTCGTCGTTGAGGTACTCCGGTGTGATGCCGAAGGCCTCGATATGAGCGTGGAGTCGAGCGAGTGCGGGCAAGGTTGAGTCGGGTATCCGGGATGTGGTCACGGCCTCGAAGAGCGCGGCGAGCCGGCGGGTCCAGGTCTGACCCGCCCCGGCGTGCTGGGGAAGCTTCTCGTCCATGGTCGTCGGTACGGTGATCCGGGGGGGCGGTCATGTGGTTGAAGGTGTCGAACGAGGAACTGCCCGCGAAGGAACAGTTGCCGTTCTGGGGCGAGTTGGTCTCCCGGGAACTGGCACCGCTCACCCTCAGCAGCGCGAAGGGCGCGGCGGGCTTCCCTGCCCGGGCCTCGGTGCTGGACCTCGGCTCCGTACGGGTGGCCGCGTTCAGCAGCCCGCCCGCGTACCTGAGACGCACCCGCGCGGACATCCGGCGGGCCGACCCGGGCACGTACCAGCTGACCTTCGTATCCGGCACCCCCCTGTGGATCAGCCAGCGGCGCCAGGACTCCGGGCTCGTGCTCGGCGACATGGTGCTCTTCGACGTATCGCACCCGTTCGAAGGCGCAGTGCCCGACAGGGGCCGCCACACCCAAGTGGTCATCATGCAGTTGCCGCGCCAGGAGCTGCCGCTTCCACCGGACAAGGTCTGCCGGCTGCTCGCCCAGCCCATGTCGACCCGCACCGGCATGGGAGCGATTCTCGCCCGGTTCATGACCACGCTGGACGTCTACGGCCCCGACTGCGACCCGCGTGATCTGACCCGGTTAGGGGCGATGGCGCTCGACCTGGCGGGTGCCTGTCTGGCCCAGCACCTCGGAGCCTACGACGACCTTCCGGCCGAGACCCGCCAGCAGGCCATGCTGGCCCGCGTCAACGCCTTCATCGACCACAACCTGGGTGATCCGGACCTGGGACCGGCGGACATCGCGGCATACCACCACATCTCCGTGCGCTCCCTGCACACGCTCTTCCGACAGCAGGGGGAGACCGTGGCAGCCTCGATACGCCGGCGCCGCCTGGAACGCTGTCACGCCGACCTCACCAACCCGCGGCTGCGGTGGCGGTCGATCGGCGCCATCGCCGCCCGGTGGGGGTTTCTGCGCCCGGCCGACTTCAGCCGGGCCTTCCGCGCCGCGTACGGCGTGGCACCCAGAGAACTCCGGCAGGCGGTCCTGCGCAGTCTGGCCGAAGCGCCGCAGAGCGCGCCCAGCGACAAGTAACACCGCACGCATCGCGAACTCGCCGCCGACGCCGCGCGCCACGATGTGAGGGCCAGCCAGAGAGGGAACACGAAGGGCGGGCAACGGGCTGTGCCGCCCCGCCTTCCGCCCTTGTGCACAAGAGGGCTGGCACCTCCAGCACAACACTCTCAGCCAAAGGGGGAACATCCGTGCGGAAACTGCTAGCTGTGTTCGCCGGTGCCGCCGCGCTCGCGGCGACACTTGCCGCACCAAACGCCGCAAGCGCGTCCGAGACCCGCTTCACCAAAGTCGCCGGGGTCGAGGGACTGTACAGGGTGACCGGAACCAGCAGCGACGTCATCGCGCAGGACGCGTACGACCGCTGCGGGGCAGGCACATGCTTCTTCCAGGACTACAACGGCGAAAAGCTGTTCTGGGTCGTCCCCAGCTGCGGACGACACCATCTCCCCGACTACCTCGACGGCAAGGCGACCTCCGCCTGGAACAGGACACCGACACCTGTCATCCTCTACGACGGCACCTACACCGGGAAGCTGGGAACCATGCCGGGGTGGTTCAAGGGCAACCTCAACCCTGCCCACGACAACAAGCTGAGCTCCGTCGACGCGGCCTGCTGAGCCTGTCCGACACCCATGAAGACGCACACCCGCTCACTCACCACGGACCCGCTCGTACCGCGCCCGTTACTGTCACTGCGGGCGGGCCGTACCTTTCGACACCGGTGAGCTCTGTGTCGTCCCTGGCCCCCGTCATACCGCCGTGACCGGGTCATACGGGCCATCCGAAGCGGACCGCGGCCGGATCCTCCTCGCGCAACGCCGGGGCAGACGCCAGGCGCCGGCCACGCCCAGAGGCAAGGTCGCCGGCCTCGTGTCCGCCCTCCGGGACAGCGCGCGCGGGCCGCCGAGCAGGCCCCGGTGAAGAAGCGGCCCGCCCCGTAGCCGGGCGAGGAGAGCGACCTCCGGCCGGGCCGGTACGACGTCTGCGTACCGGCCCGGCCCCTGCCGTTCATGTCTTCTTCCTGGTGACGCGAAGTGCTCTTCGAGCTCGGCGGCAAGTGCGGTGCGCCAGAACTCCACCAGGCTTTGGATCTCGGCGAGTTGGGGCCCCGGCTGGTGTCCGGGACCGTCTCGGGGGCGGGCCAGCCGGTGTTCTCCAGGCGGTGACGCAGCCTCTTGCAGGTCTGCCTCGGGAACGGCGATCGGGAAGGGGAAGGCCGGGCGGACCGTGGCGGGTGCTCCGCACGATGAGGGCCGCGGCGCGGGTCAGGCATTGTGTCCGCCGTCCACGGTGATCGTGGTACCGGAGATGTGCCGGCCTCCTTCGCCGACGAGGTGGGCAATGGTCGCCGCGATGTCCGAGGGCGCCGCGTAGCGGCCGAGCGGCGTGGCATCGCGCAGGGACCCGGCCATGGGGCCGTCTGCCGGGTTGGCCTCGGTGTCGGTCGGGCCGGGCTGCACCAACACCGCGGTGATGCCCTGGGGCCCGACCTCACGGGCCAGCCCCCGTGTCAGGCCGCCCAGCGCGGCCTTGCTCGCCGCGTACACAGCGGCGCCGGGGAAGGGGACACGGTCGGCGATGTTGCTGCCGATCGTGACGATCCGTCCGCCTGGGGGGAGGTGGCGCAGCGCCGCCTGGATTCCGACGAACACCGCGCGCACGTTCACGGTCAGGGCGCGGTCCATGTCCGAGACGGTGAGATCGCGGACCGGGCCGGCCACGACAACGCCGGCGTTGTTCACCAGGATGTCCAACCGCCCGAATGCCGCGGCCGCGGCATCCACTGCGCCGGACAGGGCCTCGGGGTCGGCGCTGTCGGCCCGCAGAGCGATCGCGGAACGCCCCCACCCGCGGAGCTCCTCCACCAGAGCCGTCGCCTGTTCATGAGAGCTGGTGTAGGTGAAAGCGACATCGGCACCCTCCTGGGCCAGCCGGCGGACGATCGCGGCGCCAATGCCACGGCTTCCACCGGTCACCACAGCGGCCTTGCCGGACAGGTCGGTCATCGCGGTCCCTTCTTCTCCCACACCATTTCCTTGCCTGAGCAAGCATTACAGCAGTTTCCTTGCTTGAGCAAGTGAACTCGGGCATGATGACCACGTGGCCGAGAACATCCCGCTGAGCCCCCAGGAAGAACAGCTCGTGCGCCAGTTGGGGCGCCTTGTGCACGGCCTGCCGCGCTTCCTGGAAGAAGACATGACCCGCACGGCCGGGATCGCCATGACCGACTTCGCGGTGCTGATCGTCCTGACCGAGACACCCGGCCAGCGCCTGCGCATGGCCGACCTGGCCGAGTGTGTGGGGCTCACCCCCAGCCGTATCACCCGCGTCGTCGACGGACTGCGCACCCAGGGCCTCGTCACGAAAGACCGTGACCCAGACGACGCGCGGAGCAACGTGACCACCCTCACCGCCACCGGGCGCGCCGCAGCCGACCAGGCGCACCCCCACTATGTGGCGAGCGTGCGCACGCGCATCCTGGCCCACATCCCGCCCGAGTCCATGCCCGCGACACTTGAGGCCGTCAGCCGCGCCGCCGACGCACTGTTGTCCAACGATGGTCCGCGAAAGCACCCCGGGTAATCCCGCACACGGAGCCCACGGTGAGCTTCGGCATTCCCACGGCACGCGAGCAGCACACCGGCTGGACCAGCCTGCCGAACAAGCCGCTCATCAGGGCGCTTCCAACGCGTAGAAACGGTCCACGGCGCCGACCACCGGCGGCCTGGCCTGCCAGGGACGCCAAACCCGGGGCCGCCGCAGGGCCCGGTAGGGATCCGGGCGAGCTCGGCCGCACCGCGGGCGGCCGAGCGGACCGCAGGGACGGGACGCACAGCAGGCGGGCGGCTGCATGGTGCCCAGACGGCGGTGAGGAGCATGCAGCGCCCAGCCCGGCGGCCGGGCGCATGGTGACGCCCCAGGCGGCGGGACACAGACAGGCGAAGGTCCACGGCGGGCGGCCCAGCAGAAAGCGGCGAGCAGCAGCCGAGCGGCGCAGGACCACAGGATCCGACCATTCCTCCGTTCGCCCCGGCGGTGGACGGAGTCAGGGCCTCTCCATGGCGCACCACAGTCGAACGGGGGCCGGGCCGGCGGCTGGACCGTCCGGGCCACGCGAGAATCTCCAGGGAGATGGCCAACGGAAAGGACGGGACCGTGCAGCCCACACCCAGTCTCTGGCGCCGGCAGCCTGGAGAAGTGCCCGAGCCGGCCCGGCAACACACCCAGCCGCGAGTGCTGATCCTGGCAGACAACGGCCTCACGGCCCTCTCTGCGAAGACCGGACAACTGAAGAGCCTGACCACGCTGGACCTCGGCCACAACAAACTCACCTCGCTTCCGACTCACTGGGCGACCTGGACCAACTCAAGCGACTGCCTCTACCCCCACGACAACAACCTCTCCCAGCTCCCGGACACGCTGGGAAACCTCACGCGGCCGCAACTACCTCAACGTCGGCGAGAACCCTCTCACCGCCTTGCCCGAAACCATCGGCCGGATGACGGAACTGATCGAGCTCCGGGCTCAGCACACCCGGCCGACCAGATTGCCTGACACCATCGGCCACCTTCCCCAACTGCGCGAGGTCTGGCTGCGAGGGAACGCACTCACCACCCTGCCGTCAACGGTGACAGGACTTACGTCAACTGCGGCACCCGGACCTGCGGGAGAACGCATTCACCGAACTGCCCGAGTCGCTGGCCGGCCTCCCCCGGCTTCGGCACCTCGACCTCCGCAGCAACCGCATCACCCAGATTCCGGACCAGGTCGCACGGATGCCAGCCCTGGAGACGCTGGATCTCCGCTGGAACACCTGCGCGCCCTCCCACCACTTGCTGACCCAGCTGGAGGAACGCGCCTGCGTCGTCCGGCTGTGAACCGCCGACGGAGCACTCCGACACGACACCGCCGTCAAGGCATGCATGCCCGCGCAGAACCGACCGTGGCGTAACCAGCGGCGCCAGCTCACCCCGGATGACACCGTGCTCTTCGCGGCGCGCCGGGTGACGGCGGGGTGTGGGGCCGCGGCCGGTATCGCGCAGAACGCGTCGGACGGTCACGGCGCCGGCCTTGCGCCCAAAGCGACGCAGTTCGCCATGGACACGCCCGATGCCCCAGCGGGGGTTCTCCGTGCCGAGGCGAGTGATCAGCTCACACAGCTCATGAGGCAGGGGCGGCGTCCTGCGGACGGAGCCGGGTCCCCGGCCCCTCCCCGCTCTCACCAGACTGCACAGCGGAACTGAATTCAATTAAGGTTCCGTTTAAGTCGCTGACGAGGAGGCCGACCATGGCATTCGTTCTCATCCACGGCGCAGGTTTCGGCGCGAACTGCTGGAAGGAGCTGATCCCCCACCTCAGAGCGGAAACGCTGGCAGTCGACCTTCCCGGGCGCGGGGCCAGGGCCGCAGTCCCCCTGGGCACGGTCACTCTCGCGGACTGTGCCGACGCGGTCCGGGAAGACGTCGAAGCGCAGGATCTACGGGACGTGGTACTGGTCGGTCACTCCTTCGCGGGAGTCACGATCCCGCGCGTCCTGGACCTCATACCCGACCGGATCCGCCACGTCGTCCTCGTATCGGCCGTCGTGCCGGCGGACAGGTCCCGGGTACTTGACCAGATCGACCCCGGAGTGCGGGATACGGTCGAGCAGTCCATCGCCGACGGCGTCTACCACCAGACCCGCGAGGGCGCCGCCGCAATGCTGTGCAACGACATGGATCAGGCAACCACCGCATCCACCCTGGACCGGCTGGCCGATGACTCGGCCGCCCTGCTGAGCGAAACCGTGGACCTGAGCGGCTACAGCCGCCAGATCCCCCGGACCTACATCCACCTCACGCGCGACCAGTGCTACGTGGAAGAACTCCAGCAACGATCCATCGCACTGCTCCGAACCGACGTCATGGACCTCGACACCGGCCACATGGCAATGATCAGCGCACCCGAGAAACTCGCCGCCACCCTCAACGCCATCCACGGCTGACCGCCGGACCGACCCGTAACCGGCAGGCCATCGTCAACCCACCCCACCCCACCGGCCCACACTGAACCACGACCACCTCATCGAACACCACAAGACTCCCACAGCATGAGGGATCGGCGGGCGCCGTTCTCGTTCAGCTCCAGGTTGCTGGTGGCCTCGACGAGGGTTTCCGCCGCGGCGATGACGTGGACGCTGCCGCACAGCCGGACCCCGTGCAGCGCGCTGATGAGCTTGCTGCTGACCTCCCACGCCTGGGGAACTGGCCCAGCAGCAGCTTGTGCGCGGCGCGTCCGGCTTCGCGCTTCAGGTGGGCGAACTGGTACGCGTAGTTGAACGAGCGGGTCGAGGCGTCGAGCAACCGGCGGTACGCCTCTGCGCGGTCTTCCCTGCTGCCCAGCCGGGGAATGCCCACAGGCCGGTACCGCCCGACCACCGCGCTGACCACGTTCCCTGTCGCTTTGATACCGGCAGCCGCCACGCCCGGCGTTACTGACTTCGGCTCGTCAGGGTGCTCTTTGTCGATGTGCCTGGTGGTCCGGGGTGCGGGCTGTATCTCATGCTGTATGAGATACGCGGATGGGGGCGGGCTGACCGCTGCGGGGCGCTGCCGTCGGCAGGCCGTACGGCGGCAGGCGGCCGAGTTGTCCGAGCAGGAGATCAAGCCGCTGGAGGTCGCCCAGCGCCTCCGGGTGAGCCGGAAGTCGGCCTACCGGTGTCACCAACTGTGGCGGGACGGCGGGATCGAGGCCCTGGCCTCGCGCGGACCGAGCGGATCACGGAGCCGTCTGTCACCGCACTGTTTGGAGAAGCTCGCCGCGTATCTGGCCGAGGGGCCGACCGCGCATGGCTGGGTGGAGGACCAGGTGTGGACCGCCGCGCGGGTGACCACGCTGATCAGCCGGAAATTCCATCCGACGCGGATACACCCCGGTCGTGACGGTCAGCCGACGGGCGCTCGGGACGGCTGTCGGTGGCCGGGCCGATCGCGCACCCGGCGGGCAAGGGCAAGCGCCGCAGCATGAGCGAGCGCGACTCTATCGCCCTGCTCGACCGCACCCACCAGCTCATCAAGGCACCGGTCGTATTGGTCTGGGACCGGCTCAACACCCATGTCTCCCGCATGATGCGAGAGTTGATCGAGGCACGGCAATGGCTGACGGTGTTCCTGCTGCCCGCCTACTCGCCCGACCTGAACCCGGTCGAGGGCGTGTGGGCGCACGTCAAGCGCAGCCTGGCCAACCTCGCCGTCGTCGCCCTGGACCGCCTGGAGGTCCTCGTCCGCAACCGGCTCTACGCCTCCAGTACCGGCCCGAAACCCTCGACGGCTTCATAGTCGGCACCGGTCTCACCCTCGGTGCCCCCACCTCACCCTGACGAGCCGAAGTCAGTATGAAGGTCATGCCCGGTTCTACCATCCGGCGGGCCGGTCACCGGCCGGGCTGCCGCAGCAGCTGCGCGCCCCGGGCCGGGCCGCAGGCGAGGTCTTCCCAGCAGGCGTCCGGGAGGCGCACTGCGTGCTGGCCACGGACGCCCTGGCCAGTGGGACCGTGGAACAGCTCGGCTCACCCGACAGAGCCCAGCTCAGCCGCATCCGTCGCTGCCGCGGCCGCCGCAGGAAGAAGGCCCGAACCCCGGCGGCTGGGATTCCGGGCCCTGTCCTGTTGAGGAACGCGTTCAGCCGGTGTCCGGGTCCTGACCGACCAGCCGCGTGAGCAGCTCCACGATCTGGGCCTGGTTCCGGTCCATCTTCTGCCCGAACTCCTCGAGGCGGCTCTCCAGCCGGTCCACCTTCTGATCGAGGTTCCCGACCTGGAGACGCACGGCCGTCAGGTCGCTTGAGCAGCGGACTCGGCTGGCTCCCGCCGCCCGGAAGATGGTGGAGGAAGCCCCCGACCGCGGACGCAGGCGAAGAAGAAGCAGCGCCGCGTTCGACTTTGGACGCTGGACAGGCTCGCCGCAGAGCCGGCCAAAGCTGATGCCGACTCAGCAGACCCTCAATCGCGCGCTCTCAGTGGCGCGCGGTGCCGGTTCGCCTGGCCTCACGGTGTCGCGCTGACCAGGATTCCTCGTCTTGCATGGAAGCGCTCGAATACGTGCATGGGCAGCGATGCGGAGTCTGCATTGTGGGAGTAGCCCGACGGATTATGGAACCGCACCGTCCCGCCATGGACCTCATGAATCACCACGAGATGCCCTCCCCGTCGCGGTTTGTAGGTGCTTGGTTCGCGAATCTCAGGAGACACTGAAGCGATCAGGGCTTGCCCGGGGCGCACCGCCCGGGCGGATTCCTGGATCGGCGTGTTCTCGACCAGTTGGCATTTGAATCCGAATTGTGAGCTGACCCAGGCCATGAATGGCCTGTAGATCAGTCCCTGGACCTTGCCTTGGGGTTCCATCACGTAGCAGCCCCAGTCGAGGGCCAGCGAAAGGAGTTCACGCATCGGCAGCCGGATGTCCGTCCAGCCGTGGAGCAGGGACTGCAGGCATGCCAAGCCGCAGACTTTGCGGGACCAGAAGAGGTACTCCTCGCACGAGTGGTATCCATCGGAGGCCCAGTCGTGCAGTTGCGATGGATCGGTGCGTCTCAGGAAGACGTCGAGCCTCGATGGGGCGGCACGCCGCATGACGACCTCGTCGTTCCGGTCCAGGCTTCCCCATTGTGAGACGTACGGGAGGCTTCCATCATGTGATGGGAAAGTCGAAATAGACATCTGAATAAGGCTCGCTTTTCAGCGTGTAGTGCCACCACTCGCAGGCGTGGCGAGCAAATCCGCATTTTTCCATGATGGAGCAAAGGTGCTCGCGGTTTTTCGCTTCGGTGGGCGTTATTCCTCTTGCTCCATGATGTGAGATCGGGTCCATGAGGTCGTAGCCGCCGCCCATGCGGGCGTTTTCTCCGGTGGCGAGGCTGTAGAGCGTCAAGTCGACGGTACTGCCGCGACTGTGGCCTGACTTGGCGGCCACGTATCCCTTGTCGAAGAGCTCGGATCTGTCGATATTGGGGTAGTGGCGCTGCTTTGTCCGGCCGTCCTCCGGCTGTTCTGACCAGCGTCGGAAGCAGTCGACGGCGCGTTGCGGACGGTATCCGTCCCAGACAAGCAGGCCGAAGCCGAGGGACGCGGCTTCTTCTTGCGCGTGCCCCAGGGCCGTACACAAAGCCTTTGTGCCAACTATCCGATTTGCCAGATATCCGTCTACCGGCTTTCCGGTGAAGTTGTCCGGGGTGGCGTACTTGGCATCCCACCGGATTCCGGGCACCAGCTCGTCCAGGTACACGAAGTCGTCGTTCATCGCTTTTTTTGGTGCAGTGTCATTGACACGAGTCGGTCGATCACGTCGGAAAGCGGCAGGCCTGCGGCGGCCATCATGCGGGGATAGCGGCTGTAGGAGGTCATGCCGGGAAGGGTGTTGACTTCGTTGAGCACCACCTGGCCGTCGTCCTTGAGGAACATGTCCACGCGGGCAAGCCCCTGACAGCCCAGTGCGCGGTAGATGGTCTTGGCGCTCTCTTGGACGAGCTGGCGCGATTCTTCGGAGATGTCGGCGGGAACGATGAACGTCGAGTTCTCCGAACCAGTCTCGGGTGAGTCCTCCTGGTGGATCCTGAAAAACCCGTGTGAGAGGGCTACACGGTCCACCTCGCCCGCGATCGGGGCGGATGGTTCCCCCAGGATCGCGCAGCCGATCTCGCTCCCGGCCACGGCCTCTTCGATCAGGACCTTCGAGTCGTACTGTCGTGCGGCCTCCAGTGCACTCAGCAAGTCCTCTTCTCCGGCGACTTTGCTGACGCCGAAAGATGAGCCCGAACGGGCCGGCTTCACGAAGACGGGATAAGGAAGCTGGCCGGCGTCGACCTTCTCGTCCGCCGCGACCACCCAGAAATTTGGCGTGGCGATTCCCGCGCTCTTGGCGATGGTGTAGGTCAGGGATTTGTCCATGCACATGGCGGAGCTCTGGATATCGCAGCCGGCATAGGGGATGCCAGAGAGTTCCAACAGCCCCTGGATTGCACCGTCTTCGCCGAGCGTGCCGTGCAGAACGGGCAGCACGAGGTCCAGACGGATCACTTCGAATCGTCCCTGTTCCAGGACGAGCAGTCCGTGGACGCTTCGGTCGGGTGACAGCATGACCGGACGGGCGCCGCCGTTCTCCCAGTCTGTGCCAGGGAAGTCACAGAGCTTCCAGGCACCGGACTGCGTGATGCCGATCCAGTACGGCTCGTATGTACGGGCATCGAGGTTCTTTGCGACCTCCTGGGCGGACTTGACGGAGACGAGGTGTTCTTCGGAAGAGCCCCCGAAGATGATGCCGATCTTCAACCTGTGCACGTTTTCCCGCTTTCAAAGTCGAGGCAGTTGATGAGGGTGTTTCTGATGGTGTCGCTCAGCGCGTGGTCGGTGTAATAGGCCGTGTGCGGGCTGATGAACACATTCGGCAGCTCCTGAAGTCGCAACAGCGAGCGGTTCTCGATGGGCTTGTTCCGGCAGTCGGTGTAGAAGATTCCTTCCTCACCGTCGAGGACGTCCAGCGCCGCGCCGCCCAATCTGCCGCTTTCCAATGCCGATAGAAGGGCTTCGGTATCAATGAGCGGCCCGCGTCCGGTGTTGACGATGAACGCGCCGTGTTTCATCTGCTCGATACGTCGGCGATCGACGAGATGGCGCGTTTCTGCGGTGAGCGGGGTGTGGAGCGTGACAATGTCGCTGTGCCGAAGCAGCTCGTCGATCGGCGTGTAATCGGCAGCGGTGTTGGGGCGATTGTCGTAGGCCAGCACGCGGCAGCCGAAGCCTCGCAGCCGGTCAATGACTGCTGTGCCGATACGCCCCGTGCCGACCACTCCGACAGTCAGGTCGTGCAGCTCTTTGCCGCGTATCTCACTCAGCCGGTAGTCATGGGCATCGGTGCGGCGGACGGTGGCCTTCGCGTGGCGCACGGCCATCAGCATCAGCATCAGCGTGTAGTCGGCAACGCTGTCGGGAGAATACGCCACGTTTCCGACGGAGATACCGACGCTCTTCGCGTAGCTCACGTCGATGTGATTGCATCCGACACTTCGTGTGGAGAGATACTCCACACCGGCCCGGCTCAGTGCGGTGAGCGTGGCACGGGTGACGTGCGTCTTGTGGCCGATGCTGATGCATCGGTTCCCGGCTGCCAGGTCGATATTGGCTTCAGATACCGCTTCCTTCGTGATGGTTGGCACCACACCAAAGCGAGGCGCCATTTCTCGGAAGAGAAGGGCCTCATCCTGCTCGCATCCATAGACCGTGATTTCCGTTGTCGAGACGGCCCGTGAGGACGACGCCGGCGCTCGGGTGCGGCGCACCGCCGCTCGTGTTGGTCCACTGGAACTCATGTCTTCCAGACAAGAGAGCGTGGCGTTGCCGGAGCGTATGCGTTTTTTGATACGCCGACGATATGTCGGCCGCTGCAAGGCGCGACGATGCTCGTCCTGATCTTCAAGGACGAGTCCCCACCCCCGCAGGGGGGGCCGGCGGAGGTGAATGCGCAACACGCTGCCGTGTCGCCCTCACCGCTCAGGGCGATCCCGAAGCAGGGCCGGGGCGGGCCAGCAACGCTGCTGCCGGACCTGATGCTCGAACTGCCGGGGTGTTCGGTCGATCCCGCGGGCGAAGCCGGCGCGGCCCCAGCAGCCACTTGCCTGCTCTCGCCGGGGGCTGGCCGGCAACATATCGTCGGCGTATCGAAAACTGCATACGCTCCGGCAACATCACGCTCTCTTGGCTGGAGGGTATGAGTACCAGCGAGCCAGCCTCTGCCCTCCTTCACCTCGCCAGCCCGCCTCCGCTCGCCGTCCTGGCGACCGGCCGGGTCTCGATGTGCTTCGCCGATCCTTGCGCGGTCTGGGCGTGATCCCGCTCAGCCTCGGCGAGATCGCCGCAGTGGTCGGCGGGAGGGTCAAGGGCGACGACGCCGTGACGGTGACCGCGCCGGCCGTACTCGACGGCCGGCAGGCCGAGCCGGGCGGCCTCTTCGTCGCCTTGGTCGGCAAACACGCCGACGGCCACGACTACGCCGTCCAGGCCGGCCGGGCCGGCGCGGTGGCTGTGCTCGGCTCCCGGCCCACGGCGCTGCCGACCGTCGTCGTCGAGGACGCCGAGGCCGCGTTGCAGGCGCTCGCCGCCCACGTCGTGGCACGGCTGCGCGACGGGCTGACTGTGGTCGGGGTGACCGGATCCCGCGGCAAGACCAGCACCAAGGACCTGCTGGCGGCCGTGCTGTCGAGCGCCGCGCCGACGATCGCCACGACCGGCTCGCTCAACAACGAGCTCGGCGTGCCGCTCACCATGCTGCGTGCCAGCGCGGCCACCCGCTTCCTCGTCCTTGAGATGGGAGTGCGCCGCATCGGCGATATCGCCAACCTCACCGGCTTGGTCGCGCCCGACGTCGGTGTCGTCCTCAACGTCGGCCAGGCCCACCTCAGCTATCTCGGGTCGCGCGAGGCGATCGCCCAGGCCAAGGGTGAGCTGGTGCAGGGTCTGGCGCCCGGCGGCACCGCGGTCTTGGGCGCCGACGATCCCCGGGTGGTCGCGATGCGCTCGCTCACCGACCGCCCGGTGCTGACCTTCGGCCGGGCGGAACACGCCGACGTGCGCGTACTCGACGTGGTGCTGGACCGGCTCGCCCGGCCGTCCTTCACCCTGCGGACCGCCACCGCCTGGGCTCCGGTCACGCTGCCGCTCGTGGGCACGCACCAGGCGCTCAACGCGGCGGCTGCCACGGCGGTGGGGCTGGTGGCCGGCGTCTCCCTCGATGCGGCCGCAGCGGCGCTGCCCACGGTCCGGCTGTCGAAGTGGCGCTTGGAGCTGCGTGACCTCGCCGGCGGCGCAACGCTGCTCGACGACTCCTTCAACGCCGACCCCGACTCGACCCGTGCCGCCCTGGACGCGCTGGCGGCGATCGAGGGCGGGCGCCGCATCGCCGTCCTCGGCGAGATGCTCGAACTCGGCGACGGCAGCGAGGCCGCGCACCGCGCCATCGGGGAGTACGCCGCCCGCCGGGCCGACGTGGTGGTCGCGGTCGGCGCCCGGCCGCTCGCCGGCGGCGCCGGAGAGCGGGCGGTGGCGCTGGCCGACAACGCCGCGGCCGTCGAGTGGCTGCGCGGTCGGCTCACGGCCGGCGATGTGGTGCTCGTCAAGGCATCCCGCGGGGCGCGCCTCGACGAGGTCGCCGCCGCGCTCGTGTCCGGACCCCCCGATGTGCTGGTAGATCAACCAAGGAACGACAGGTAGGAGCGGCTGTGGCTTTTCGGGTACGGGTCATCACGGCGAGCGATCACGCCGCGTTTAACGCGACCCAGCCTGCGGTGAGTTTCCTGCAGACCCCAGCCTGGGCGTCGGTGAAGAGTGAGTGGGGGTCGCAGTCGCTGGGCTGGTTCGACGACCGCGATCGACTGGTCGGCGCGGGTTTGGTGCTGTTTCGGCGGCTGCCCGGGTTCAAGACGTCGCTGGCGTACCTGCCCGAAGGGCCGGTGATCGACTGGTCCTCGGATGAACTGGCCGGCTGGCTCGGCCCGCTGGTGGACCACCTCAAGCGCTCTGGCGCCTTCGCCATACGCATCGGGACGACGGCGGTGGCCCGTACCTGGAGTGCTGAGACGATCAAGGCCGCGATCGCCGACCCGGAGATCACCAGGCTCAGCGACGTGCCGCCGGACACGGTCAACGACGCCGCCGCCCGGGCACGCATCCAGCTGCGGCATCTGGGCTGGCGCCCGCCGAAGGAAGAAGAAGGATTCTCCGCCGGGCAGCCGCGCTGGGTTTTCCAGGTCCCGTTGGCCGGCAAGGACGAAGATCAGCTTCTTAAGGGGATGAACCAGCTCTGGCGGCGCAACATCAAGAAGGCCGGCAAAGCGGGCGTCATCGTGACCCAGGGCAGTGTCGAGGACCTGCCCGACTTCTACCGGGTCTACCTCGAGACCGCGAAACGTGATCACTTCATCCCGCGGCCGTTCAGCTACTTCCCGGCCATGTTCGAGGCGCTGCTGGCCGAGGACAAGAACCGGATCCGGCTCTACCTCGCCCACCACGAAGGCGACCTCGTTGCCTCCACCATCTGGATCCGGGTCGGCGAACACGCCTGGTACAGCTACGGCGCCTCCGCCACGGCCAAACGGGAGGTACGCGGGTCGAACGCCGTGCAGTGGAAGATGATCACTGATGCTCTGGCGGCCGGATGTACGGTCTACAACCTGCGCGGCATCACCGACACCGTGGACAAGAAGGCCCCGCACCTGGGCCTGATCCAGTTCAAGGTCGGCACCGGCGGCGAAGCCGTGGAGTATCTCGGCGAATGGGATCTGCCGCTGAATCGCCTGCTCTACAAGGCATTCGACGTCTACATGTCCCGTCGAGGCTGAGGCAGCCCGCCGGTGGCGTAACTCGGCGGGCGCGACGCGAAGCGGGCATAAAAGCAGCAGCCGGCGCGGTTGGGGGGCCGTGCCCGCCGATCGCACGTGCCCTCGCAGCGATCAGCAGATCGGCCGATGACAGCATCGGGCCACCCATTCGCCTCACACCTGGCGCAGACGGTCCGCCGAAACCTACAGCGGGCAGCGGGTGGTCATTGCCGCAGCCGCGCCGGTGCCTTCGGCCACGGCCGGCCGAGGAGTCCGCACGAATTCCTTCGAGGCCGCTTGCACCGGTGAGCCGCCGGTGGCCAGCGGCGGGCGATGACACAGGATGTTCACGACAACCCCTGGCCCGCACTGCCCGGCGTGATGGAAGACCGCTTGCTTCGGGTTGGCTTTGTGATCGTTTCCCAAAGGGGCGGGTCAGTGGGGCCAGGGGCAGCAGACGCAGGCCCCTGCGGGAACTGCCCCCACCGATAAGACCGCCCACTGCCCGGGCCCGGCCGGCCCGGGCACCGGTCGAACGCGGCGCCACCCGCCTGACGTCCTGGCGGGTCTTCCGCGGGCCCGCGGCAGTCCCACCGCATGACGTCCATCGCCACAGCTGTCCTCACTGCGAAGCGGCAACACCGAAGAAGCTCACTGAGCGGTGTGCATGCTGAAGTTGCTGGTCGCGGGTCTGGTGTGAGTGTCGGGAGAGCTACTCGTGCCAGGAGCTGGAGCGGATCACGGCTCGCCGAAGTGAACTGGACAGGCTCGTCGGTGAGCCCGGTGAGGTCCTCAAGCGGAAATCGGATCCCCAGCGCCCAGCGGCAGGCCAGTTCGGCGGGGCCGGGATGGCGGACGAACGCAACGGGGAGCAGGAGCACGGCGAGGACCACCGCAAGTACGGCGAACAGCCGGTCGCGGAGCCGAGGTGGGATGATATGTGGTTCGTTCATGCCTCCAGTCGAGGGGGCGTGGTGTTGCCGGCCCGTATCCGGTTTTCGATACGCCGGCGATATGGCACCGGCTCGTAGCATGCGACTATGCGCGTGTTAGTCGTTGAGGACGAGCCCTACATGGCAGAGGCCATCCGCGATGGGCTGCGCCTGGAAGCGGTCGCGGCCGACATCGCCGGTGACGGTGATACCGCTCTGGAGCTGCTGAGCACCAACGCTTACGCCATCGTCGTCCTCGACCGGGACATCCCCGGACCTACCGGTGACGAGATCGCCAAGCACATCGTCGCCTCCGGCAGCGGCATGCCGATCCTCATGCTGACCGCTGCCGACCGGCTCGACGACAAGGCCACCGGGTTCGAGCTCGGCGCCGACGACTACCTCACCAAGCCCTTCGAGCTGCGAGAACTCGTGCTCAGGCTCAGAGCACTCGACCGCAGGCGCGCCCACAACAGACCACCTGTGCGAGAGATCGCAGGCCTACGTGTGGATCCCTTCCGCCGCGAGGTCTACCGCGAGGGCCGCTACATCGCGCTCACCAGGAAGCAGTTCGCTGTGCTCGAAGTCCTCGTCGCTGCCGAAGGCGGTGTCATCAGTGCAGAGGAGTTGCTGGAGCGAGCGTGGGATGAGAACGCGGATCCGTTCACCAACGCCGTGCGCATCACGGTCTCGGCCCTGCGTAAACGCCTCGGCGAGCCCTGGCTGATCGCCACCGTGCCCGGGGTCGGTTACCGCATCGACACAGGAGCGGACGCCGATGGCCGGACAGCGCGTGGATAGGCGTCAGGGGCTGAGCGTCCGCCTCAAGCTCACCCTCAGCTACGCCGGGTTCCTCGTGGTCGCGGGCGCCTTGCTGCTTGCCGCCGTGTGGGTGTTCCTTCTGCGGGGAAGGTCGAACAGCCTTGACGTCCCCGATCGGTCCGACTTCCTGCGCGTCTTCGACCCGAGCAATTTCGGCCCGGTCGTCTTCGTCCCGGCGGGGATCCTGGTGCTGGCGTTCTTGCTGGTGTTCGGTCTCGTGGGCGGGTGGATTCTGGCCGGCCGGATGCTCACCCCGCTGATTCGCATCACCGACGCCACCCGCAGGGTGGCGAACGGGCCGCTTTCCTACCGGATCCGCCTGCCGGGCCGCCGAGATGAGTTCCGCGAACTCGCCGACTCCTTCGACATGATGCTCGCGCAGCTCGAAGCCCACGTCGCCGAGCAGCAGCGATTCGCGGCCAATGCCTCTCATGAACTGCGCACCCCGCTGGCGGTCACGCAGGCGCTTCTCGACGTGGCCCGCAAAGATCCGGACCGCGACATCTGCGAGCTTGTCGAGCGCCTGCGCGTGGTCAACACCCGGGCCATCGACCTCACTGAAGCATTGCTCCTGCTCAGCCGCGCCAACCAGCAGTCATTCACCAGGGAACACGTCGACTTGTCCCTCATGGCGGAAGAAGCCACGGAAACGCTCCTGCCCTTGGCGGAAAAGCACGGCGTCACCATCGAAACCTCCGGCGAGATGAGCATCACCATCGGCTCACAGGCGCTCCTGCTGCAGATGACCACAAACCTTCTGCACAACGCGATCGGCCACAACCTGCCTGACCAGGGCATCGTATGGGTGAATACCAGCGTCCGCCCCCACACTGTTGTGCTCACTGTCGACAACACCGGCGAGAAGCTCACCTCGCAGCTGGTCTCGACACTCACCGAGCCGTTCCAGCGCGGCACCGAACGCCTGCACACCGGCCACGCAGGTGTCGGCCTCGGCCTGGCAATCGTCAAAAGCATCACCCAGGCACACGACGGAACCCTCGCCCTCACCCCCCGCCCCGCTGGCGGGCTGCGCGTCACGGTGCAGCTGCCCGCCGCGTCAGCGCACACACGAACAGACGACGATCAGGCCTGACGAACGTCCGGATCTCACAGGGGAACCCTCAGTGAGCGGTGTGCAGGCTGAAGTTGCTGGTCGCGGGTTTGGTGTGAGTGTCGGGAGAGCTACTCGTGCTGGTCGTCGGCTGGTGTCCACGGGGAAGATCGTCGGTCAGCGGGCGACTTCGTGGTTCGTCAGGACCAGTAGAGCCCTGATCAGTGCGGTCGCCCACTTCGGGTCGGTGCGGATCTTGCCGAGTACGCGCCAGTTCTTCAGGTGGGCGAAGCCGTGCTCGACCGGTGCCCACACGGCGGCGAGGGCTTTGTCCGACAGCTTCTGCCCTCGTGTCAGCGGCCGGTTCCTGGCGGCCTTGTAGCCGGTGATCACCGCCGGATCGGCATCGGAGCCGCTGTCGTCGAGCCCGACGGATCCCAGGTCGGCGATGGCTACGGGGCCGGCGTCCCGCAGCCTGGCGGTGAGCCGGTCGTGCCGGCAGGCGGTGATTTCCGAGGTGCGTCCGGGCCGGGCCGTGATGGCGATTCCTGAAAACGGCCGAGGTCGCTTCTCGCCTCACTTGGTTGGTCCTTGATGTGTGGGGAAAGTGGGGAGCGAGGATCGGGTCTTGATCACCTGTGGGTAGGTTCTGGCCGTGACTGGTGACTGGCGGATGGATCGGATCGAGGCTGCTCTGCGAGGGGAGAATCTCACCGTGCTGCGGCGGCTTGAGTCGGGATTCGCGGTGATCGGGGACGTTCAGTTCTTGCCGGGTTACTCGGTCCTCCTCGTGGACGAACCCGGTGTTCAACGGCTGTCTGACCTGCCGAAGACCAAGCGGCTGGCGTTTCTGTCCGACATGGACCAACTCGGGGAAGCGGTTGAGCGGGCCTGCCGGCGGCTGGATCCCCATTTTCGCCGGGTCAATCTGGAGATCCTCGGTAACACGGACCCGTTCTTGCATGCCCACGTCTGGCCGCGGTTCGAGTGGGAGCCGGCCGAGCTGGCGGGCAAGCCTGTGTGGCTGTATCCGCATGAGCGGTGGAGTGATGAGCGGTTCAGGCTTGGTCCGCAGCATGACGTGCTGCGGGATGTGATCAGCAGCGAATTGGACCGGTTGCGTTCGACGGTCTGACGGTGTGGGCCCGCCGACCGTCAGGTCGGCGGGCCCGGTGAGCGGTGACGGTCAGTGGATGGTCATGGAGTCCTTCGCAGCGGAACGATGTCGGGGATGGTCGTGGGGACAGAGGGGCGGGCGGCGTCCGGGGTCGCAAGCAGCGCGACGATGGTGATCGGCTGCCGGCAGTGCGGACAGTTCCGGGTCGCGGTCGGCTCCAACGGGTCGCGTTCCAGGGTTGGTTGGCGTGATGACGCTCGGCTGACCGGTTTGGGCTGTGGTGGCAACTCCGGCAGTGGCGACGGTGTCGGTCTCTCGCCGAGGCGGCCGGCCCGGTCTTCGTCCCGGGCTTGGTCGCGTCTGCGTTCGGCGTCTTGCGGCAGGCCGGTGAACAGTAGATCTGGCGGACTGTCCTGAGGGCATCGAAAGGGCCCTCGCACACGGGGCAGGTTCGTTTCTCCCGGGCGTCCTCGCTGGTGCGGGAGGTGGTCCGGCACTCGTCCGAGCAGTAGATCCGGCGTTGGCCGACCGTGGTGGTGAAAGCGGTGTGGCAGGTCGGGCAGGTCTGCTGGACGGGTTTGTTCTGGCGGTTGGTTTCCTTGCAGGTGGGTGAGCAGAAGACCTGGCGGCTGGTGGCGGTGGCGACGGTGAAGACGGTCGTGCAGACCGGGCAGCAACGGGCCATCTCGGACGTGACCTCGGTGGTGTCGGGGGCGTTATCAGGAGACACAGGCGTTCGCCCCGGCTCGGATGGCCTCGGCCTTGTTCTGGTGGCCGCGGAGCCGGTAGGAGGGGCCGTCGATGCCAGGACCGCGGCCCGGTGCAGGAGCCGGTCGAGCATCGCTGCGGCGACCGTGGCGTCGCCGAAGGCGCCGGCCCAATCGGTGAACGCCTCGTTGGAAGCGATCGCGATGCTGTTCTTCTCCCCCCGCTCAGCCAGAACCTGGAGGAGCATCTCCGCGCCGCGGCGGTCCAGTTCGAGGTAGCCGAGTTCATCGAATTCTCCTTCCGCGAGCGGCTGCGGAAGATCACCTTCTTCACGGCCGGGGTGAGGTTGTCGTAACGGACCTGACCGGTCGGCACTCCGCCCAGCGCGGTCAGCGCGTGCACGTGTCCTTCGAAGAACGCCTGCCGACCGCAGGAGCGCGAGATGCTTCTCTGCACTAACCAGCAGCGTCAGGTGACCGGTTTATCCGCTGGTGGGCTCGTGACGGCAGAGAGCGCCCGTGCGCACCTCTCAGCTCTGCCTTGCTCGAAGACCGGACTCTATGGGCCGAGTACGATCGGCGGTCGGCGAGAGCTTGGCCCACGGACCGTCAACGACGGCGCGCGGTCAGCAGCCAGACGAGATCGATCACCGCGATCGCCCCCCAAATCCAGCAGACGACGGCGCCTCCGGTCGGCGCCAGCGCCGTGGCGAGGGCGCCCAGCCCGACGGTGCCCAGCACCACCCCGGCGCTGCGCCCCCGTGCCAGTGACGCGCGCAGTGGACCCGGTTCGGCCAGCCGGTCGGCCAGGTAGGCATCGAAGGCTTCCGCTACCTGGTCGTCGATCCCGTCCCGCATCCGGGCATCCAGCGAGTCAGACATGGACGGCCACCCGTTGCACCACGGCTGCCTGAACGGAAGCCACCCCTGGCGGTCGCAGCGCGGCGACAGCGCACAATATCGCCAGGGGCAGTTCCAGCGTGCAGGCCAGCGCCAAGGTGAAGACCACGTCGCGCCCGGCCGTCGTGACGTCGAACTGCTCATGGCGTACACCGAGATAGTCGAGGCGACGCTCGACGACCTGACCCCCGCCGTGCACGAGCCGCCCGCAACTCCCTGCTCGAACTGATCAAAGGGGTGCTCATGCAGACATTCGACGACACCGAACCCCTGCTGGCCCCCGCGTTGGCCCAGGTGGCCAGAGACATCGCGGACAGCCGCCTCACCGACCCCGATCTCTCCCCCGCGACTCTGGCCCGCGAACTCAAGGTCTCCGTACGGACGTTGTACCGGGCCTTCGCCGAGACCGACGACTCGGTGGCCGCGTACATCCGCCGCAGACGCCTGGAGCAGTCCCGCCTCGAACTGACGGCGCCGGGCACCCGCCCGAGCATCTCGGAAATAGCCGCACACTGGCAGTTCGCCGACAGCAGCCACTTCGTCCACGCCTTCGAGAAGGAGTACGGCCAGACACCCGCCGAATATGCCCGCAGGCAGAAGTGACCTGCGGATCGGGGCTACTTCAGGCGAGGGCCGCACAGGTCAGGACCGCTCCGCCGACGGGGCTCTCATGACAAGGTCGCGGTAGGGCAGCGTCACCACGTCGAAAGCGTCCAGTCCCCGTTCCTTCTCCACCTGGTTCAAGCGGTCGGCTTCCTCGTCCCTGTCCTCACCCATGATCTCGACCGTTGTGAAGATGCCGGCATCGACCGCGGCGTCGATCGCGACGACCAGGTCTTCCTCACCGGAGCGTCGGTAGACGGTGCGGCTCTTGACCACCCTCACCAGCTCCACCATGCCCAGCGCGGTCAGCAGTGAGCGGTGTGCAAGCTGGCGAGCCGAGCACGCCACGCTCACGCAGTTGGGCGAGGTGTTCCAAACCACCAGGCCGGTACAGCGCAGCCGCGTCGATGTCGGCCTCCGCAGCACTCATCCTGCGGACGCTGCCCGTCTCCAGCTGAGCAACAGCAGGAGACTGCGGCTGCGGACCGTGGCCGAGCGGTCGGCGCGAGATGCTCATAACAGCTGATCGTATGTCTCCACACGAGCCGACCGCGCCACCACTTTCCCGGGGCGCAGAGCAGTGTGCTGGACGGCTACGGGGGCAGAGCCTCGCACGGTCGCCCGACGGCGTCACCCCCTCTCCCCGCGACGTCGGCCGGCTTCCCGCATCAGGCGTCGACCGCGGTGTCGGAGCGACGTGCCCCCATCCGCACCAACGATCACCCGGGTGATCAGGCACGCGCACGCGCTGCACAGGGGACGGTGGACGCAACCGCTGACCTGGAGTTTCCTGGATATCAGTTCTGGGGAGCCTGCTCGCGCCGAGGCACGCCGGTGCACGAGACGATCAGAGTGGACCGTATGGCCACCGGACCCGACAGTTGCCGGGTCGCGGTGTCGGGAGAGCTTGACCTTGTCACCGCCGACGAGGTGCGCCAGGCACTCCAGACGGCCGTCGGCGATAACCGTGTGGTGGTCATCGACCTCGGCGGACTGACGTTCTGCGACTGCAGCGGGCTGAACGCGCTGCTGGCCGCCGCCCGCACCGCTCGAGCCGGTGACGTCGAGCTGCGACTATGCGCCGTCCCGCACTTCCTCGCCCGCATCCTGCACCTGTCCGGCACCCGCAGTGCGTTCACCATCGATTCAAAGCCCGGCCAGCCAGAGAGCCGGCCTGGAGCATCGGGTTTCAGCTGAAGAACTCCGCTGCGCGCCGCCTGGTCTCGCGCAACGCTGTCGACAAGCCCAACCTCGTGCGGTGTCAGGTGCGGATCTGGCGGGGCAGTGCGCCCGCCCGGGACTTCAGGTACCAGCTGATCTCGTTGGGGAACTGCTCGGCGAAGGGCAGGAGCCGTCCCAGAACACCTTCGTACAGCGGGTCCGTGCCCAGGCGGTCGAACGCGGTGAGCCGCCCGGCCCACAGGGCCGCCGCCGTCCCCGGCACGCCGTCGCCGAGCTCGACGGCAAACTCGATGATGTCCTCCACCGCACGAAGCAGTGCTTGGCGCTCCTCTTCATACCGGTCCCGGAGCACGGGCTCACGCGCGATCAGCAGGTCAGTGGACGGGATCGACAAGGCATCCCGCAGCTGGCCGAGGGTCGGCTCCTCGCACAGTGCCGTCACGACAGATGCCGTCAGCGC
Source organism: Streptomyces lacaronensis (assembly GCF_047337785.1). NCBI lineage: Bacteria > Bacillati > Actinomycetota > Actinomycetes > Kitasatosporales > Streptomycetaceae > Streptomyces > Streptomyces lacaronensis. The sequence goes on along the minus strand of NZ_JBLHDK010000003.1, from coordinate 12,019,401 downwards.
GGGCCGGCCGCCCGTGACGCGGTCCAGGACGCTGGTGCCGAGCACCGCGGCCGCGCTGGCGTAGCGCCAGGTGAGCAGCCCGACGCCGCGCTCGTAGCGGTCGGCCAGACAGCTGAGCTCGTGCAAGGCGTCGGGGTGGTGGGTCAGGGCCCGGCCGTGGGTGTACACCTCCGCGTTCTCTTCCAGCCGGTAGGAGCGGTGGGTCACGGCGAGCGCGGATTCGTACTCGTGCCGCAGGTCCTGCAGCGTGACGTGCAGGGCGCGCAGTGCCTCGATCTCGAGCGCGGTCAGCGGCGCGGCCTCGGTGAATGCCGGGAAGTCCACGGGCTGTTGTCTCCTGTCGACGCTGTCGGGCGTCGCCGACCATGGCGTCGGCGGGCTCGCCCGGCGCTCGTGCTCCGCCTTTTGGCCGATGCCTGGTCTCGACGCACTATCCAAGCCGAGCCAGCCATCTGGCGTGGCCGGATCCAGCCGAATGCTGATCTTCTGCTGCGCTGCCAGGGCACGCCGGGCTGAAACTTCCGCTCCCTGGGGGCTGATCGGCGATCATCCCCGATGATGGGGGACCACCCGGGCAACGGATCAAGCAATGCTGGGAGTTACGTACATGGCGGTGGAGACCGGCGCATGGCAGGAGGACCGCGTCGCAGGGCGGGTATGGACGGTGCGCCTGGACCCCTACGGCCGCCCTTCCGCCGGCTCGGTCCGGCTCTCCTGCTCCCGCCCGGCCTGCGCCGATCAACGCTTCCCCGGCGCCGCCGCGGGACGCAAGGCCGCAGTTGAACACGTCAACATGCACCTGGCCCGCATTCGCACAGGCGGCGGGCCGCGCGGCGAAGCGTGGTGCGCCTGCCGCGCCGCCGACTGCGCATGGCACACCCCCGACACCGGCACCAGCCCCGTCGCCGGGCAGCGGGGCAGGCCGCGGTCGGCGGCAGAAGCGGTGAAGTGCGGCGGCCCGGTGGTCCTGACCGTGTACGCGGACCGTGCCGGAAGGCTGTGGCGGATCGCGGAGACGTGCGCTCGGTGCGCGGCCGCTACTCCCGGCTGCCGTGTCCTGGACACCGCCCCGCCCGCGGCCCGTACGGCCCCGGCCGGGACGGACCAGGCGGCGGGGAAACCGGCCGCACAGCGGGATCCCTCAGGCGACACGGTCGGTCATGGTGCGGCGGCGGTCTTCTCCGACCACGGCCCATCCCCCGCGGCCGGTGCTGCGTCTGCGCCGACGTCGGTCCCTCGTGCCCGCGCCGCCTCCCCGGGCGGGGCATCCCGGCGGGCGAAGCGGTGGGGGAAGATCGCGGAGCGGATCGTGCCGCACGACCTTCAGCCCGACGTCCTGCGGATGGAGCTCATCGAGCTCGGGGACGCCTTCCGCGCCTACCAGCAGCGCGCCGAACCCGACCCGGCTCTCCTCGCCAGGCTCCACGAGCGCAAGGCCCGCGCCTTCGCCTCGTGGGCCGACGTCAGTGGCGACGGCGCCCTGCGCCACGAGGCGAAGCGTGCCGAGAAGGCCGCGCAGACCACCCGCGAGATGCACGCCAACCGTGGCGGCCAGACGGTCGGTGACACGGCAGGCGGCAACCAGCCGGTGGTCGGTGACAGGGTGAGCGGTAACCATCTGGTGGAACGGCTGCTGACCCGGCAACAGGGCGTGCCCGCCCGAGCCGTGCTGGACTACGTTGCCGCCCACTCCCCACACCCGGGGGCCGAGGTGCGCCTGGCGGTGCTCATGCTCACCCTGCGGGCCGCGCGCGCCGGTACCGGGAACGTCACCGGCCAGGATCTGACCGGCTGGCTCCAAGACGATGCCGAGCGGGTGCTTGGGCGGCTGGTCACCGGCGGCTGGCTGCGCCTGCCGGGAACCGTCGCCGAGGTGATGGCCTCCCGCCCCGAGGACCCCGTCGAGGTCACCGTCCCCACGCTGTTGCCTGAGCAGCCCCGCCCGTTCACTTTCGGCAAGACCAGCCGCGCGAGGATCTCTGGCTGGGCCCAGAAAGTCGTCGGTGACCGGAAGCTCCGCAAGAAGAAGCTGGGCGCCGCCCCCCGGCTCCTGGCCCTGTGTACCGCCGCCCACGCCCGCCCCGACGGCCGCCTCGGACGCGCCGAGGACGGCGGGCCGCACCTGGACCAGGCCGCCGCGGTCACCGCCCTGCCACCCGAGGAGGTCGCCGAGCACGCCGGACTGCTGATCACTGCCGACTGGCTCGCCGAAACCGACACTGCCGGAGACCGGCTGCGCGGACAGCTTGCTGGGCGCGTCCTGCCGCTGGGAGGGCTGCTGTAGCCCGCCGCGGTGTACCGCCCCCGCCTCTCGCGCTCGACCGCCCCGGGGCTTGCGAGCGGCGGCGCCGAGGAGATCCACGGCGGCGCATCTTGAGTGGATGAGCATGGAGATGAGCGACCGCGGGTGGGAGGCCTTCATGATCAACGCCCTCGGTATCAGGAGGACAACCGGAATACGCCGGAAACGTGCCGCAGGCCGGGCGGAACCGTGAGTTGCTCGCCGCTACCGCGCTGAACCGTCGCTGGGTGGGGAGGCTCGCCCGCCCAGACCGTGGCGGTCGCGAGGTCGGGTCGGTGCCGACTGGAATGTCCGCGTTCTGCGCCAGCTCGAAGGTGCCAAGAGCTGATCCAGCTGCGGCTTGTCAGGCAGCTGCGGGTGTGGGGCGGAAGGTGCGTCGGTATGCCTGGGGTGTGACCCCGATGGCGACACGGAGGTGCTGGCGCAGGGAGACACCAGTGCCGAATCCGGCGCGGTCGGCGACCAGGTTGATCGGCCAGTCTGTGGTCTCCAGCAGGTGCCGGGCCAGGTCGACGCGCTGGCGGACGAGCCACTGGCCGGGGCTGGTGCCGACGTCGTCGCGGAAGCGGCGGGTGAAAGTACGCACGCTGACGTTGGCGTGGGCGGCCATGTCGGCCAGGGTGACGGGTTCGGCGAGGCGCTGCATGACCCAGGCCTGGGTGGGGGCGGTGCCGGGGGCAGAGGGGTCGGGGACGGGGCGCTGGATGTACTGGGCCTGGCCGCCGTCGCGCCAGGGCGGTACGACGCAGGAGCGGGCGACCTCGTTGGCGATGCCGCTGCCGTGGTCGCGGCGGACCAGGTGCAGGCACAGGTCGATGCCGGCGGCGACCCCGGCGGAGGTGAGGATCTCGCCGTCGTCGATGAAGAGGACGTCGGGGTCAATACGCGCGGTGGTGAACATGCGCTGCAGGCGGTCGGCTTCGCGCCAGTGGGTGGTGGCGGGGCGGCCGTCGAGCAGTCCGGCAGCGGCCAGCACGTAGGTGCCGGTGCAGATCGCCACGATCCGGGTTCCGGGGCGGATGGCGTCCAGGGCCTTGCGCAGGGTGTCGGGCAGGCGGCCCTCCTCGCGGATGGGGCCCAGCGCGTGGGAGGGCGGGATGACGACGGTGTCGACGCTGGCCAGCAGGGAGGCGTCGTGGGAGACGGTGAGCTGGTAGTCGGCCTCGGCGCGGACGGGGCGGCCGTCCAGGCTGCACGTGGTTACGGAGTAGAGCTGGTTTCCCCTGCCGTCGCGGGCGGCGCCGAAGATCCGCGCGGGGATACCGAGCTCGAAGGGGACGACACCGTCCAGGGCCAGGACGCCAACGTGGTGCATGACCCGATCCTTTCATCTCGTGACCATTGGGCCACTACTGAGGGGCTATCCGGCCAGACAGTCTTGGGACGTGCCGAGGAGAACCGGCACAAACCACAAGAAACTCAGTGCTGATGAAAAGAGACACGTCATCATGGACCAGCCCGCAACCCCCGCGACCATGCGCGCCATCTCCCAGGAGGTCGCTGGAGCACCGGACGTCCTCAAGCTCGTCGAGACGCAGCGTCCGCTCCCGGGCCGGGGCGAGATCCTGGTCCGGGTGCACGCGGCGGGTGTGAACCCGTCCGACTGGAAGACCCGCGAGCGGGGCGTGTTCGTGAACGGCGCCAGGCCGCCGTTCACGCTCGGCTCCGACGTCGCCGGGGTGGTCGAGGCGGTCGGCGACGGGGTGACACTCTTCCAGGTCGGCGACGAGGTGTTCGGGATGCCGCGCTTCCCGCACCCGGCGGGTGCCTATGCCGAGTACGTCACCGCCCCGGCCCGGCACTTCGCCCCGCGCCCCCAGGGCCTCACCTACATCCAGGCCGGCGCCCTGCCGCTGGCCTCGCTGACCGCCTGGCAGGCCCTGGTGGACACCGCGAACGTCCAGCCCGGCCAGCGCGTCCTGATCCACGCGGCCGCCGGAGGAGTCGGCCACCTGGCCGTGCAGATCGCCAGGGCCCGCGGCGCGTACGTCATCGGCACGGCCAGCGCCGCCAAGCACGAGCTGCTGCGCTCGCTGGGCGCCGACGAGCTGATCGACTACCGCACCCAGGATTTCGCCGAGACCTTGCGCGACGTCGATGTCGTCGTGGACGCCCTCGGCGGCCCCAACTGGGCCCGGTCCCTGCGAACGCTGCGGCCGGGCGGCACGCTGGTCTCGATCCTGCCGCTGGACGACACCTTCCCCGCCGAGGAGGCCGAAGCGGCCGCAGTGCGGGCGGTGTTCATGCTCGTCGAGCCCGACCATGCGGGGTTGCGCGAGATCACCTCCCTGGTCGAGGGCGGACGCCTGCGCGTAATCGTCGACGCAGTCTTCCCCCTCGAAGAAGCCGCCCGGGCCCACACGCTGGGTGAGACCGGCCGCACCACCGGCAAGATCGTCCTCTCCGGCACCCTCTGACCCACCCCGCTGCTTCTGCCCTGCGGCAGCCATGCCGCCGACTCCCCGGCCTGGGTCAGGCAGCACCCATCCCACCCGCACCGCGTACCACATCGAACGGACGGCTGGCCCGGATCGTCATCCCCCGGTCCCACATTCCTCCAACTGGTCACCGTGGCGCTTGGTCATCAGCTCAGCGAAGGTTTGGACGTGGCGGGCGGTCTTCTCCAGCTCCGGGCAGCGGTCCAGGATGGCCTTGAGACGCTCGGCCTGGTGATCGGCGATGTTGTCCGGTGGCGGGTGATCCAGCTGGTCACCTCCCGCACGGATGGATGCCGACGGGGCGGCCGGTCAGTGCGGGGGAAGGCGTCGCGCAGTTGCCGGACGTACTCCTTGACCACGCTCTCACCTCCGGTGTAGCCGCGGTCGCGGAGTTCCTCGAACAGTCGGCGGGCGGTGGTGCAGCCTTCCGCCCACCGCTGGTGGTGGTAGGGCTTGTGGGGGTCGAGAAGCTGGTGCGGCCGGTCCACTTGCCGACCAGCAGGTCGTCCGCGGTCGCCGCGCGCAGGAAGCGGCGGACGGTGTTGCGGGCCAGGCCGAGTTGGGCCGCGATGCCGCGCAGGCTGTGGCCGTGGCGGTGCAGCTTGTGGATGGCCTGATGGCGCTCGCGCGTGCGGTCACTGATCCGCCCGGACGTGCGAGGCACGGCTGTTGTTCGGGCCGTGGACGCGCCGGCTCTGACGTCCTCGGCCGTCACCGCCTGCTGGTCGTCGGGCGGTTCGGGCTCGGGGAGCAGGGCCCGATGGCGGACGACGGTCTTCTCCACGGCCTCCACGAGGTTGTGGAAGAGGTGCCAGCGGTCCGCGCAGTGCTCGGCGTTCGGTGCTCCGGCGCGGGTGCCGTCGGCGTAGGCGGTGGAGCGGTCGCGGCAGATCACTTCCACGCCGGGGTGGTCGGCCAGCCAGCGGGCCAGGGTGGCGGCCTCGCGGTCGGGGAGAACGTCGATGGGCCGGTGGGTGCCGATGTCGATCAGGATCGTGCCGTAGGTGTGCCCCTTGCGGAAGGCGAAGTCGTCCACGCCCAGCACCCGTGGGGTGGGTCTGCCGGGGTCGGGCAGCGCGAGGATGAGCCGCAGCAGGATGTCCCGGCCGACGTTCATGCCCAGCAGGTGGGCCAGGCGGGCGCCGGCCCGGCCGGCCAATGCCAGGGCGATCCGGGCCAAGGTGGAGCGTTGCCGTTCGGTGCGGTGAGCGTAGGGCCTGGTCAGCCCTGATACCTGTTCGGTGAAGGTCTGCCGGGGACATTCCTGGTCTCTGCCGGGGACATTCCCGGTCATCGCACAGGAAGCGACGGACCGTCAACACCAGCACCAACTGCCTTCCCCACGGCTGGCAGGTGGGCGGGATGACGCTGGTAGGAGCCGTGGACCCGCTCGGACCAGCCGCGACATCCCGGACACCGCGCACCACGGGCCGTGCTGCGAGCCGCAACGCGTATGACCCCCGGCTCTGCCTCTATCGACGCGATGGCCACGTCGGCAACGCCAGGGAACAGCAACTCCCTCAGATCGACCGTGCTTCTCTCCCACGCCCGGTGACCATCACCCGGACGAGCGCTGAGCGGGGCCGATTTCGGGCAACTTCCACGCAGCCGTCCAGCCCGCCAGCAATTACAGTCCGCGACCATCCACAACACCTGCGACAGAACCACGATTCATCCGCCGCCGACACCAGCGGTAGAACAGCGGCCGGACCGGGCTTGACGATCACTACAGTCCAGTCTCATGACGACGATTACGACGCGCACGGTGGAGTACCCGGCCGACGGTTTGACGATGATCGGGCACCTCGCGCTCCCGGCCGGTGTCGACCGCCGGCCCGCGGTACTGCTCGGGCCGGAGGGCATGGGGCTCAGCGACGTCGAGCGCCGCCGGGCCGATGCTCTCGCCGAGCTGGGATATGTAGCGCTGGCCTTTGACCTTCACGGCGGGCGCTACTTGGGTGACCCCGAGGAGATGCTGGCCCGTTGCATGCCACTGCTCGCTGATCCCGACCGGATGCGGGGCATCGGCCATGCGGCGCTCGACGTGTTGCGCACCGAACCGCGGACCGACCCCGACCGGATCGCCGCCGTCGGTTACGGCACCGGGGGCGCCATCGGGCTGGAACTCGGGCGTGATGGCGTCAGCCTGCGCGCGATCGGGACAGTCAACGCACTGACCACGGGCCGACCGGGCGAGGCAGCGCGCATCCGCTGCCCGGTGTGGGCCGGGGTCGGATCGGAAGACCCGATCATGCCGCCCGCGCAACGAAACGCGTTCACCGCTGAGATGCAGGCCGCAGGCGTCGACTGGCGCCTCGCGGTCTACGGCGGCGCCTTGCACGCCTTCCACCACCCGCCGGTCGACCACCCCGCAGTCCCCGGCGTCGGCTACCACCCACGGCACGCGCAGCGCGCCTGGCGCGACGTCGTCGACCTGCTCGCCGAGTGCTTGCCCGTGACGGAGGACCTGAGGGCATGACCCAGGTAAGCATGCTGGCGCCGGGCCTGGCCGGCGTCGGACACTGACCGTCCCCTCCCCTCAAGTCCGCACAGCAGAACCGCATTCGGGCGGATGCTCGATCGCGGGACGCGTTCGCAACGGCCCAGCAAATCGGGTATTTACTGCGACAGCACAGTGCGCCTACGTCTACACGACCCTCAACGGGAGTGGCACCATCCGCAACCAAGCTAAGGCATGTCCCAAGGGCACGGAGACCTACTTCAGCTGGAACTACCCCGGCTACGCGCCCGTGCAGGTGCAGGTATACCTCAGGGAGGCCTGAGCCAGTAGAACTGGGATGAATATCGCCGGGCAGCCGCGAGACCCTTCTGTGGCTGTCCGGCGGCACTGCTCCCGGGTGGCGCCGGACGTCTTTCGGCTTATCTCGGCCGATGCCCCCAGTGTGAGCGAGTCCGGCACCCGAGCGGTGGAATGGCCGTCCTGGGCGGGGCGGAGCTGGGGGAGATCCGCCTGCGCCAGCAGGGGCTGGTCGAGCCCCTGATCGGGAACCATCGCCTGACGCTCAAGGACATCGACGCCGAAGCTGACCACCAAGACGGGGAAGAACACAGGCAAGCAGCCCTCGGTCGCCTCGCTGTACCGGGCGCTTGCCGAAGCCGAGGAACAGGATGCGCAGGCCGTCGGCCCGCGCCGCCCCACCCGCGTCCGGCTCACCAGACCGGGCAGCGGCATCGACCCAGAGCTGATGGTACGGCTCACCCGGCAGGTCACGGGCGGCGGCCGGGTGCTGACGACTTGCTCAGACGCAGCCGGGACGGCTCCGATGTCGTTGCCAACCTGCTGGCGCAGGCCAAGGACGGAGGAACCGAATGATCCCCATGCCGTCGCACCGGACGAAGGGCCCCGGCGTCCTTGGCGCCGCGAGACCGGGTGATGTCGGGCGTTAGACCGCTGGACCACCCCCGCACAGGATGATGCCGCAATCGGCCCCCACCAGCCATGAGACGAACATGCTGAAGACCAGCAGTGACCTCCTGTCGATCATGGTTTTGGCCGTCACGAACGAGTGACCCGCGAAGTACGGGACCAGGGCCTGTCCGGCGGATCATGTGACCGTCGTGGCTTCGAGTCGTTGGCATGAGCATGGAGCGGCGAGATTTAACGCATAAGGAGTGGGCCCGGCTGAAGCCGCATCTGCCGAAGTTCGGGCAGCGCGGCGGCCGGTGGGCCGGTCACCGCAGGGTCATCAACAGGTTCCTGTACCGACTGCGCACTGGGGTGCCATGGCGGGATCTGCCTGCGCGTTTCGGTCCATGGAAGACAGCGTACGAACGGCACAGACACTGGTCGGCGGACGGCACCTGGGACAGGATCTTCGCGACCGTTCTGGCCGACGCCGACGCGGAAGGCCGGATCGACTGGTCGATGGTGAGCGTCGATTCGACCTCCTGCCGGGCCCATCAGCACGCCGCTGGGGCTCGTAGGGAACCGCCACGAGTGCCGGGAAAAGACGCACGCCCCGGCAGCACCGCCTCGACGAGGGACTCGGACGCTCCCAGGGCGGCCTGACCTGCAAGATCCACCTCGCCGGTGATGGGGGGCGCCGCCCCCTGGCCCTGCTGATCACTCCGGGCCAGTGGGGCGACGCTCCGCAGCTCATCCCGGTCATGGAACGCATCCGTGTCGCCCGCCTCGGCGGCGGGCATCCACGCACGCGGCCCGACCATCTCGGCGGCGACAAGGCGTACTCCTCCCATCGCAACCGCCGCTACCTGCGACGACGCCAGATCAAGCCCACCATCCCCGAACCGAAGAACCAGCGGGCCAACCGCCAACGAAGCGGCAGCAAAGGCGGCCGACCCGCAGGCTTCGACAAGACGATCTACAAGCGAAGGAACGAAGTCGAGCGAACGATCAACGCGTTAAAGAACTCCCGGGCCGTGGCCACGAGGTTCGACAAGCGCGGCTACATCTTCCACGGCACCGTCACCGTCGCCTCGATCCGACTCTGGCTCCGCCCGTGATCTCCGCCGGATCTAGTCGCCGGTCGTGCCGTCGAGCATCTCGCGCAGGATGTCCAGGTGGCCGTTGTGGCGGGCCGTCTCCTCGGTGAGGTGAAAGAGAATCCAGCGCAGGTCGACATGGAGACCGTCGCGGACGGCTCGCTGGGCCTGCTTGTCCAGGCCGTTCCCGGCGACCAGTTCGCGGTAGTGGGCGCTCTGTTCGGCGTATTCGTCGAGCAACTGCGTGAGCGGGAAGTCGACGGCGATACGCATCTCGCGGTCGGGGTCCTCCTCGGTCCAGGGGCCCCGGTCTTCCTCGCCGAGGAAGACCACCTGGAACCAGTAGTACTCGACCCAACGGAGGTGGTTGATCACTCCGCTCATGGTCATCAGCGGTGAGCCCGGCAGGAGTGCCTTGTGGGCGTTCTCCGCAGAGACGCCATCGCACTTGGCGCGGGCGGTGTCACGTGCGTAGTCGAGAAACGTGGTGAGCTGGGTGCGCTCGTCCCACGCGGGCGGCGTGTCGTCGATTCTTGTCATCGCGCGAAGCGTCCCCGATCACCGCGACCAATGTCGAGGCATTTAACGCCGGGCGCAACCTGCTCCACCCAGCTCCGTGTCCGGCGGGTCGCGACAGCGATTCAGGGCCGGTGGGCAGCCCGCATGATCCGCCGGACAGACCCTGGGCCTCCCTTTGAGCGCCCGCATGTTCACCCAGTCGATCGCGCGCCGCGCCAGTCGAGCTCACCTCGCGCGCCCAGCTCATCGAAGATCAGACGGTGCAGCTTGGCCCACACCCGTGCCTGGCTCCACTCGGCGTTTCCTCAGACCAGTTGAGGGCATGCTGGGCCTGGCGAGGTACACGTAACAGATGTCGGTTCGCCGCTCATGCGGCCCACGGCGGTGTGGAGCCACACCGGATGACGAGCTGCTCTTGCGAGGAGACGGTGCGATCACGACGCGGCCGATGGCCGATGGCGACCGGAGCGGAGGCCTTCGATGAGTTCAAGGCACCTGCGCGGCAATGACGTGCGAAGGCGCACGATGCTGATCTCTGGGATCACCGGTGCGCTGGCGCTGGGCACGCCGGCCAGGGCGGCAAGGGGCGAGCCGGACCCAGCGGTCAACATCCTGTTCGCGATCGCGGACGACTGGGGCTTCCCGGACGCGGGCGCCTACGGTTCCCACGCCGCGCGGACGCCGACGTTCGACCGGCTCGCGGCAGAAGGCGCGCTGTTCACGCGCGCCTTCTGCGCGACCCCCTCATGCACGCCGTCACGGAACGCACTCCTCACCGGCCAGGCGCCGCACCGCCTCGGGGCGGGAGCAAACCTGTGGTCCGAGCTCCCGGCTACGTTCGATGTGTACCCGGACCTCCTTGAGCAGGCGGGATACCGTATCGGGCGAATTCGCAAGGGCTACGGCCCCGGCGTGTTTCCGCAGTGGCCGCACGACCCGGCGGGCCCGGGCTTCCCGTCGTTCGGCGAGTTTCTCCAACAGCAGCCGGAGCGGACGCCGTTCTGCTTCTGGTTCGGCTCCTCCGATCCACACCGACCGTACGACCCCGAGCTGGGCGAGCACTCCGGCATCGACCCGGCCACCGTGGATGTCCCGCCGTATCTCCCGGACACGCCGGAGGTCCGCGCCGACGCCGTCAACTACCTGGCCGAGGTGCAACGCTTCGACCGCGAGGTCGGCGATGCCCTGCAACTCCTGGACGAGCGAGGGTTCGCCGAGAACACGATCGTGGTGATGACCAGCGACAACGGCTGGCCCTGGCCGCGGGCCAAGGCCAACACCTACGACGCCGGTACCCACGTGCCGCTTGCGATCCGCTGGCCGGGCCGGGCCGCCCCGGGAACAGTGATCGATCGCCTGACGGTGCTGAGCGATCTCGCTCCCACCTTCCTCCACGCCGCCGGGCTGTCCACGCCGCCGGCGATGACCGGGCAGTCGCTGCTGCCGGCGCTCTCGGGCACAGCCGCCCCGCGCGAGTTCGTCGTCCTCGAGCGCGAGCGACACTCCTTCGCCCGGGAAGGGAATCTCTCGTACCCCATCCGCGCACTACGGACGCACAGGTGGCTGTATATCCGCAACTTTTTCCCGGAGCGCTGGCCCGCCGGCGACCCGCAGCCCCCCTCGCCCGACCGTGGGGTCTTCGGCGACATCGACGCGGGCCCCACCAAGACACAGCTCCTGGAGAACCGGCATCGGCCGGAATTCGCCATGGCATTCCAGCTGGCCACCGGCAAGCGGCCGAAGGAGGAGCTCTACGACCTCGAATCCGATCCGCACAGCCTGGAAAACCTCACGGACTATCCCGAATGTGCCGCGGTGAAGACCCGGCTCCGGGAACAGCTCCAGAACTGGATGCTCCGAACCGACGACCCACGCGCCGTCGACCCACGGACCGTCTTCTGGGACAACGTCGAATACTACGGTTAAGACCGTGTCCTATGTGGTGAGGCGGACGAGGCGCTTGTAGCAGCAGATGGCTGCGGCGCGACCGAGGAAGGCCAGGTAGTTGCGGGGATTGCGCTCAAGCGCGCCAAACAGGCAGGACTTCGGCCCCGCACGGACGCCGAACTCCTGCCGCACCTACCGGGCTTGATGCGGGCCACCCACCCCGTCAACCGGTGGCCCACCCGCCTGACCAAGTCCCAGCGGCTCGAGACCTCCCGGGAACGCGAGATGGCCAAGGCTGCCGCCGCTGACCGTCCGGCCGCCCCATCACCCCAGAAGACGAGGCAACGGCCTTCCAGCCCAAGCCGCCCTGCTGCCTTGGCACCGGATCCCGAGCGCCGCAGGAAGCGGGAGGCCGCCGTTGCCGGACAGCTGGAGCCGCCACCACGGCTCGGAGAAGAGGTCCGCCGCCGCAACCTGTTCGCACTCCCGCCGGCCGACGACGCCGAGATTGCCCGGTGACCGGCCCGCCACCCGGCACGTCCCAGGCCGCCCGGTTCATCCTGCCGCCTCCGCCGGCCGACCGGCAGACAGCCGAGGGCTGGAGACGCTGGCGGCTGTCCCGGCGGCTCTCGCCCGTGTCATGCGCTCCCGCCTGCGCAAGGAAGCGTTCAAACAGGCCCCGACCACCCGCCGCGGCCTGATCATCAACGGCGGCGGATGCCAGGGGAAGACCGAGACAGCCTGCGAAGTCGCGGCCGCGTTCGAGGATTCCTGGCTGGAACTGCACCACCTCAACCCGGACGCGATCCCCGGCACCCGTGACCTGCACATCCCCGTCGCCTATGTCCAGACCCCGGTCACGGCGAAGCCGAAGAGTACTTGCAAGGCGATCCTCGACTTCTACGGCGCCGACCACAAGAACATGGACCTGCCCGCGCTCATCCGGGGCTTGATGTGGCGTAGAGCTTGTCCTTGGCCAGGTCCAGGGCGGCGAACAGGTGCCGTACTCCGCCGTAGCGGTTGTAGGTCGCCCGCCGCCTGCGGCCCGGCTCACGGTCGGGGTCCTTGTGCTTGCCGCCGCGCTCGGCCCACTGCTTCCCGGGGTGGGACATGAGGTTGAGCGGGCCGAACTCGTCCATGCAGAAGATGACTTCGGGCTCGCCTTCCTCGGGCAGGACCTCCCCGTCGGCGATCGCGTAGAGGTGCTCGACGCGGGCCTTCTTGGCCGCGTAGTCCGGGTCGCGGGAGGTCTTCCAGGTCTTCAGGCGTTGAAAGGAGACGCCTTCCTTGCGGAGCAGGATGCGCAGGCCTCGTGGCTGATGTCGTCGATCACTCCCTCTGCGACCAGGAAAGTCCGCCAGCTTGGACAGACTCCAGGTGGAAAAGGGCAGGTCGTGCTCAGTCGGCTCAGACTTCGCGATCTTCTTGATCTCGCGGCGCTCGGGCAGCGTGAACGTCCTGGGCCGCCCGCCCTTGTATTTCGTGTAGAGCGAGTCGAAGTCATCGGTGTTGAAGTTGTGGATCACATCGCGGACCCGGTCGTCGCTGGTGAACGACACTTCGGCGATCTTCGCCAGGGGCATCCCCTGCGCGGACAGCAGAACCATCTGGGCCCGCCGCCAGGTCACCACCGCCCCGGTGCCCCTGCGGATAATCCGCGGCAGCCGCCGGCCCTCGTCATCGTCGATCTCCCGGACCTGCACTCGTTCAGCCACGTGATCATTCTGGCCGTCCGGTTGCCGCGCCGGGCGACACCGGCCTGTTGGCCGGAATATGGGAGGACGCGCCGGGCGGTAGCGCATCCGCGCTCGGGCGTCGACGGCTTCTACGACTGGGCGGTGGCGCGGACCGCCGCTTTGCCAGGATGCGCCGGTTCCCGCCCGGAACCGGCCGGGTGGTCAGTCCAGGGCGGGGCGTGTGCGGCGTGCGGTGTGTGCGGGCCGCCCGACTGCGGCGTACCAGACCAGGGCCGCACATATGAAGGCCGTCGCCGCGGAGACCAGTGACCTTGTGAGGGTGTCGTTCCTTGCGCCGGAAACGAGGGCGACGGCCAGTGCCAGCGTCAGGGTGATGACGGGCAGCGCACGGGGGATCCGCGTGGCGCGTGGCACGGCGGCTGGCGGCAGCAGCCAGGTTGCGAGGCCGTAACAGGCACAGGCCAACAGTGTGGCTCCCAGCACTTCGCTGGGCCGGTGGCCGCCCATGGTCGCGCTGGCGGCGGCGATGCAGGCGAGCCACAGCACACCGGCCGTGGCGACGGAGGGGCGGATGCGGGGGGAAACCACGAGGACGGCGGCGAGGGTCAGCGCGGCGGGGATGGCCGTGTGCCCGCTGGGGAAACCCTGATCAAGGAGATTCTCCGGCGCGCCCACCAGATCGGGGCGGGGCAGGATCGTCGATTTGAGCACCTCCTTGCCTCCGGTCGTGAGAATGACGACCCCGAGCGCCGCGCACCCCTGCCGCCAGCACCGCCGCACCAGGGTGAGGACCACGATGACGGCCAGGCCCACCATCAGGGTGGGCTTGGCGCTCAATTCCATCGGCGGCAGGGGCGTCGAGCCGTAGACCGCTCCTGACAGGGGGTAGATCCATGCTTCTTCGCCGCCCTGTTTACCGAGATCAAACAGGGCGTTCTCAGCTCGTTGCCCCCACGGGGTGCAGATGGCGAGCAGGTAGACCGTCAGGAACCCCAGGGCGTACAGCAGAGCCGGCATCCACGGCCGTGTCGTACGCGACGGGCTGGGGTCGTCGGGGGCCTCGGGGGCCTGCCTTGAGGCCCCCGGACGGTGCGCGGGCAGGGACGGTGAATCGTGCTGAGTCATCGCTCTGTTTCTTCCGTTGGGGGGAATTCGGTCACGCACGTCTTCCGGCACGACGTGGGCCGCCGGGCTCGGCCGGCCCACCGGGGGTCCGCTCCTATTCGGCGAGTGCCTGCCCCTGTCGGCGCTGGGCGGCGATCGCCAGGGCGGGGAGGGGTGCGATCAGCAGGATGAGGACGACCAGGTCCGGAAAGGACTGCATGAACGCGTCCGGCCGGACGACGATCGCCTGCATGCGGACGATCGCGAACGCCGCGACGGGGATCAGCCACCGGTGGTCGCCGGTGGCGGCCGTCGCCACCCAGGCGGCGATCAGCGCGGCGACTTCGAGGACGAACAGACCGCGCTGGAAAGCCGGACTGACGGAGATGATGTGCAGACCCCCGGCCACGAACATGGCGAGCATGACGGGGGCCAGCCAGCGGTACGAGCGGCGTCGCAGACGGCTGGGACGGCAGAGCGCCAGCATGGCGCACGCGGCGCACAGTGCCCCCGACAGCACCAGGTCACGGGCCGTTATCGGGGCGCCAAGACCGTAGTAGCCCAGGCCCGCCTTGCCCTCGTCGCCGAAGAGGGTGCGGCCGTGGGACGTGGCGCCGGCCCACATCATGGCTGCCGCGGCCGGCAGCGCGATCCACGCTCTGCCGCGCAGCAGGGCGATCAGGCAGCCCAGCGGGAGCAGCCCGTAGGGCAGCAGCCGTATCCGCGTGGGACCTTCGGCCCACGGGTACCAGCCGGAGAAGTGGAAGGCGATGGCGTGCTGTCCGGGGTCGATGTGCAGTGCCCAGTGCCACACATCCTGCAAGTACGGAACCAGCGCCAGCGCGGCGAGGGCCAGGGCGGCCAGATGGATGCCGTCCAGCCACCACGGCCGGGCCGTGTCGTCGACGACGGCACGGGCGCGGGCCTGCACCCCGGCGCGCACCAGGGCGGCAACTTCCCGCGGCGGGGGCCAGGAGCGGCCGGGATACGCCTCGGACAGGCAGGCCAGCACCTCCTCTCCCTGCCGGGAACGGTAGGGCTCGGGATAGGCCGCGAGCAGCAGACGATTCATGCCGGGGCCGCTCCGGCGTCCCGCGAGTGTCCGATGACGACGGCCGCCGCCTGCTGCATCCGCAGCGCCTCCCGGCCGAGCGCCTCGGTGCCGTCCTCGGTGAGCCGGTAGTAGCGCCGCGCCCGCCCGTCCACGATCTCCTCATGGCCGGCGGCCACCAGCCCGGCCCGCTCCATCCGCTCCAACGCGCCGTAGAGAGTGCCGACAGCAATCCGGAGCCTCCCGTCGGTGGCCTGCTCGGCAGCCTTGATGATGCCGTAACCGTGCAACGGACCATCCATGAGTGCAGCAAGGATGAAGTACTGCGGTTCCGTCAAGGGCGGATTCTGTCTGGTCATGCATCGAGCATATATCGAGCTACGAAATATATCTGCCAGCCCTGGGTGATCACCGGCAGCACCTCCACGCCCGCGGCGAGCGTCACCCTCTCCCGGCCGGCGGGCGCGACGGCGATCTCCTCGACGCACCCGCGCGGCGTTGGCGGATGCTCACCGCGACCTGGTCCGGGCCGAACAGAATGTCATTCCCACCGTGTCCGCCGGACCCGTCTCGCCTCCGTTGAATCTTCCGTGGCCCAGACCCTGTTCGCCCGGACCGGCCGGGAGATCAAGAAGATCGCCAAGTCCAAGCCAGCCGAGCACGGCCTGCCGCTCTCGACCTGGAGCCAGCCCAGCCAAGCTGGCCGACTTCCTGGTAGCCGAGGGGGCGTTCGACGACATCAGCCACGAGGGCCTTCGGGCCCTGCTCCGCGAGGAAGGCGTCTGATTTCAATGCATAAAGACCTGGAAGACCTCACACGACTACGCGGCCAAGAAGGCCCAGGTCGAACACCTCTACGCGATGGCCGACGGTGAGGTCATACCCGAGGAAGGCAAGCCCGAAGTCATCTTCTGCATGGACGAGTTCGGGCCGCTCAACCTCCAGCCCTACCCCGGGCGGCAGTGGACCGAACGCGGCGGCCGCCACAAGGACTCTGCCCGGGAACCGAGGCCCCGCCGGCGGGCGACCTACACCCGCCCGCACGGGGTCCGGCACCTGTTCGCCGCCTACGACCTGGCCAAGGGCTAACTCTACGGGGCCACATCAAGCCGAAGAAGAAGCGGACCAGGTTCCTGGAGTTCTGGCGTTACCTGCGCAGCCTCTACCCGCCCGAGATCCGCATCGCGATCGTGCTCGACAACTTGAGCAGGGCATGATCCGTCGCTACATCGTCTGGTGAAACTAGCACGCCGCCGACGAACGCCTCCGCGAGGTCGTGAACAGGGCGAACGTTGCCTGATGCGGCACTAGAAAAGTCGCACCCGTATGACGCGGAGTTCGTCGAGCTGGGCCAATACTTCACAAGGTTCCCTGGCAGAAGGAGTTCGGGAAGGGGACCACCGTGGTGGTTCCGCACGTCGTGGTCGATGAGATCGACACCAAGAGCTACCAGACGGGGGACAAGAGGATCTCGAAGCGAGCGCGCGGGGTCTTCCGGCTGCTGGAGTCGGTGCTGGAGCAGGGACCCGAGGGAGGGACGGCCGACGACGGGACGGCGGTGCTGATCGCAGCCGACGAAGCCGGGGCACGCTCGCCTCCCCGTGCCGGACGACGAACTGGTGGCCTCGGCGCTGCGTCTGCAGCAGGCCGTCGCCCCGGTCGAGGTCGTCGTCGTCAGCCGCGACATCGATGTGCGGACCCGGGCTGGCGCCTGGGGGTTGCCGGCGCGGCTGCTTCCAGACAAGTACCTGATCGAGGGTGGCGGCCTTCACCAGGCAGCCTTGGAACAGGCGGCAGGCGAACTCATACCCGGCGGTGGTGCACAGCAGCAGTCCGATGGCGGGAGCAGCGGAACTCGATGGCGACAGTGACGGCCGCCGTGCGAGAGTGCCTTGCCAGCTGCCGATGAGGAAGCCCGAGATGAACCAGGATGAGGCCCTCAAGCAATTCAGGCACATGGCGCGGGAGAGGGCGTTCGGTGGCCATATCGGCTCGGATCGACTGATCCGGGCGGGGCTGGACGCTCTAACCGCTGGGGTTGACAGTCCTGCGCTGGCTATATTGGCCGGCCTCCTGCGGAGCGAAGAGTCCGAAGCTCCTGAGCTCTTCGACCAGGTGCTGGAGGAGCTGGGACTGCTCTTCCGCCCGCCGGATGACCGACAGGCTGCGAAGTGGGCCATGGCCTACTGGCTCGCTGAACAGATCGCCGATGGATCCCTCGATCCTGCCGCAGGGGTGCGTCTCATATGCGCAGGCGTCGCGTATGACCTTGGGTATCCCGAAGAGCTGGAGACGCTTGTCCACTGCGCGTACAGCCTGGACGGCTGGGAGGAGACCTGGGGCGTCTCCGTCGAGGAACTCAACAGGGAAATGATCGAGGCCGCGAAGTATCTCCTGAGCAGGAGAAAGGCGGAGGAACCCGAGGGCTGATCGTCGGCATGCCGTAATGGGGCGCCGATAAGAACCTGGTTAGCAGCCGCAAACGGTGTTGATCAGTTTTCTCATCAATCGGTCGACTGATCACCGGCCGCATCTCCCGACTCGCCCCGCCAGCGGGCCAGCTCGTGGCGGGCGGCCAGGGTCTCGGGGTGGTCGGGGCCGAGGTGGCGGGTGGTGGTGTCCGTCAGGTGCTGGAAGTGGGTGGTGGCGGCGTTGGTCTGGCCGCTGTCGCCGAGGCTTTGGCCGAGGCGGTACAGCACGCTATGGGCGTCTGTCCGGTACAGGGCGTCTTCGGCGTGGCGTGTGAGGGCATCCGTGTTGGCGCGCAGGTTCTGGGCGAGGGCGGTGTTGCGTTCGATCGCGGGCCAGGCTGCCATGAGGGCATCGGCGGCGGTGCGGGCGTACTGGTCTTGCTGGGCGAGGCTGAGGGTATCGCGGGTGGCCCGCTGGATGAGCTGGTGGATGCGGACGGCCTGGTGGGGGGTGCCCGGTCGGTGGTCAATGAGGCTGAGCCGGTCCAGGGCGCGCAGGGCGCGTACGGCGTCTGGGCGGGAGACTGGGGCCGGTTCCGCGGTGGGGTCGGGGCCGGTTGCGGTGCGGTGTGCGGCGAGGTGGGCACGGGCCGCCTCGCCGGTCAGTACGTCCTGAGGAATGCCGTAGGCGTCGAGTAGGGAAGCCAGGTGGAGCATGGGCCGGGCCAGGCCGGCGGGGCGCAGGGTGTCGGCGCGGGTGATGGACAGGGACCAGGCGGCGGCGAGGGCGATGGCCTGCTCGTCGGGCAGTGCGTCGGGGGCGAGGTCGGTGAGTGTGGTGGTGCGGTCGGTCAGCAGGCGACGGTAGGCGGCCGCGGTTTCGCCGGAGTCGATGAGGTAGGCGGCGGCCTGCGCTAGGGCCAGGGCCAGGTGGCCGAGGTCGGCGGCCAGGGCGGTGAGCTGGTCGGCGGGCTCGGCCCGGCCGCGCGCGGCCAGGGGCGTGGTGAGGTAGGCGAGGGCTTCGGCCTCGGAGAACAGGCCCACCTCGACCAGGCGGCGGCCTTCCCCGGTCGGGGCGGCGTCGCGGCGGCGGGTGGTGACCAGGGTCCGGCCGTACGGGCTGGCCGGCGGCCACAGACCGTGTAGATCTGCGGGGTCGGCGACGTCGTCCAAGACGATCAGCCACCGGCACGGCGGAGCGCCGGACTTGGGAGTCAGCCAGGCCACGAAGGAGTCGGCGGCCTGTTCCGGGTCGTCGGGGTCAGCCCGGCACAGCTCGATACCGGCCTGCGCGTATCCGCTCACGACGGGCGAGCGGTCGCCGGCGGTGATCCAGACGAGGACATCGAGGCCGCCGGTGTCCCAGGCGGTGCGGGCGAAGTCGGCGGCGAGCTGGGTCTTGCCCACCCCGCCCATCCAGGTCAGCACCTGGCGCAGGACCGCAGTGCCGCCACTGTCGATCGCTGCCCGCAGCCGGTCCGCCTCGGCGCGGTGCTGGAAGGACTGTGCCCGGGAGGGGATGACGCCGACCTGGTGCGGCCACACGGCGGGCTCGCGGCGCGCGGCATGCCGGTACTGGTGGATACCCCCGGTAACGGTGCCGGCGGCGATGCCGCCGCCGGTCGCGGTGATGGCCCTGGCACCGTCTGCGCCGGGGTGGTGCGGGATTTCGGGTGGGCTTGCGCTGGCCGGTCCGCTCAGCCCTGGGGCGAATCCGGCGGGGAAGGGGAGCCGATCTGCGTCCCTCCATGGATCACACCGCCCGCTCTCGAGCCTCGATCTGCCTAGATGCCTACCGTGTTCGCGGCCAGCCCGCCCGGCCCCGCAACCACGCCGGACTGCGGGGCGTATTGGGCGAGCAGACTGCGCAACTGCTCGGCCGCCTGCTCCCGCTGGGCAGCGTCCAGGCTCTCCATAAGGATCTCGATACGGGTCTGCCAGACGGCCTCCTGGCGGTTACGTGCCCGCTCCGCCTCCGCCGGGTCGGTGACCTGCACACTGGCCGCGGTCTGGTCCAAACGATCCAGCTCGGCCTGCTCACGCTGCGCATCACAGGACGACGACCAGCGCCACGAGTCACAAAACGCCGGGCATCCCGCGACAGCGAAGGCTGATCGGCCAGGTCAGCGCAGTGCACTGAGCGCGCAGACCCGCCGAGTGCGGCGGCCAGGGTGCCCAGGAGGAGGCGGAGGAAGGTCTCGGGCATGCGCGGCTGGAGGCGGGCTCCGACGTAGCCGCCGATGAGACCACCGAGGCCACAGGCCGGGCCGAGGAGCCAAATGGGGGCGATGCTGCCGCTATGAGTCAGGGACAGCACGGCGTCGGTGGAGGCACCGACCACCGAGGGGGCGAAGGCGGAGGCGAGCGCGGCCAGGGCGACCTTGGAAACAGGAACACCGTTGCCATGCCCATCGCGGCCGGTGTGCCCGAGAAGCAGGCATGTGCCGTGGCCGGGGAGGCCGCCGCCACGGTCACCCCGGAGTCCACCGGCGGCCGAGCCGTCGCACGGCGATGCGGACGACGGGCCCGGTGCCGGGGGCAGCGGAATTCATGCCGGATCCGCCGGCCGGCCGGGGCCCACACCGGTCGTGCCGGGCAGCAGCCGCCGCATGGAGGCGAGATCTTCGTCCGCCGGTTCGCGACGTACCCGTGGACCGCAGACGCGCAGCAGACGGGAGAAGTCGGCCGCGGCATCGGTGATGCGTTCCGCCAGGGCGGCCCCGGACTGGGAGCCGAAATCGCTGGTGGCGGCGTAGACGGCACGGGGGGAGACGATCGCGTGCAGATAGGTGAGCATCGGGCGCAGCGCGTGTTCGAGAACGAGCGAGTGCCGCTCGGTTCCGCCGGTCGCGCCGATGAGGACGGGCAGGTCCGAGAGCGTCTGTTCCGGCAGTACGTCGAAGAAGGACTTGAACAGCCCGCTGAAAGAGGCGTTGAAGGCGGGTGTGACGGCGATGATGCCGTCGGCGTCGGAGACCGTTCGGAAGGCGGATTCCAGTTCGTCCTTGGTGAATCCCGTCAGCATCGCGTCCATGATGAGGTGGCCCAGGGGACGGAGTTCCACGAATGACGCCTCGACCTGTTCGCCGTGTTGTTCGAGTTCCCTGGTCACAGCCGTCACCAGCCGGTCCGCGAGGAGCCGCGTCGAGGACGGCTCGCGCAGACCGCCGGTGATGATCGCCAATTTCATCGCGCTTCCGGACCCCCTTCATCGTCGGACTGCGGCTTTTCCTCGCCCCTGCGGGCACGGAGCAGGGACTCATGCGTCGGGGCCGGCGGAACGTCGGCCGGCCTGCCGACGGCGAACTCCTTGCGGAGTACCGGCACCACTTCCTCACCGAGCAGATCGAGCTGTTCGAGCACCGTCTTGAGCGGGAGACCGGCGTGGTCGACGAGGAAGAGCTGGCGCTGGTAGTCACCGGTGTAATCGCGGAAACCCAGCGTTCTCTCGATGACCTGGGCCGGTGAGCCGACGGTCAACGGCGTGAGCGTCGTGAAGTCCTCCAGCGAGGGGCCGTGTCCGTAGACCGGGGCATTGTCGAAGTACGGCCGGAACTCGCCGACCGCCTCCTGACTGTTGCGACGCATGAAAACCTGCCCGCCCAAGCCGACGATGGCCTGTTCCGGGGAGCCGTGACCGTAGTGCGCGAAGCGCCGGCGGTACATCTGAACCATCGACTGCGTATGGGAGGTGGGCCAGAAGATGTGGTTGGCGAAGAATCCGTCGCCGAAATAGGCCGCCAGCTCCGCCACTTCGGGAGTGCGGATGGAGCCGTGCCAGACGAAGGGCGGGACGTCGTCCAGTGGCCGTGGCACCAGAGTGAAGCCCTGCAGAGAGGAACGCAGCTCGCCCTCCCAGTCCACCACCTCCTCGCGCCACAGACGGCGCAGCAGGCCATAGTGTTCGACGGTCAGCGGGACGGCCTGGCGGATGTCCTGCCCGAACCACGGGTAGACGGGCCCGGTATTCCCCCGTCCCAGCATGACGTCCGTACGACCGCCGGACAGGTGCTGGAGCACGCTGAAGTCCTCGGCGATCTTGACCGGGTCATTGGTCGTGATCAGCGTGGTCGAGGTCGACAGGATGATGCGCTCGGTCTGCCCGGCGATATAGCCGAGCAGGGTCGTGGGTGAGGACGGCACGAAAGGCGGGTTGTGATGCTCGCCGGTGGCGAAGACATCGAGTCCGACCTCCTCGGCCTTGCGCGCGATGGCAACGGTGGCCCGGACACGCTCCGCCTCGGTGGGAGCTGTCCCTGTCATGGGGTCGGTCGTGACATCACCGACCGTGAAGATGCCGAATTGCATCCCCAGCGCTTCGGACGAGTCCATACGGAACTCCCTCCGGATCCACTGTCCGGGTTATTCCCAATTCTCCCAGTGTTGCGACCGCCACGCAAAAACACATGCCTGCTGGAGAGGGACTCGTCATCACCCGCGCTCCGCGCCTCGTCACCAGGCTGCCGCACCGCGGCCGGACGGCCAGCATCCACCACAAGGCATGCCTGGTACAGGGGCGAGCGTCCGGTGCCGCGATGACAGGAAGGAAGCGACGATGGCCGGCGACCTCAAAGCCCGTGCACGACCGCGTGTCCTGCCCGTCGCTGGTCGACGCCATGGGCCGGGTTCACGATCACCGGTCGCATATCGTCGGCCTCGTCAGCCCCGCGCCACGCAAACTGTTCGGCCCGGCGGCCACGATTGCCCACCTGCCCTACCGCCACGACATCCCGCACACCGAATTCGGCGATCCCTTCGGCCACGCGGCGGGCGACCGTCCGGCGGACACCGTGCTGGTGCTGTCCAGCGGAGGCCGTCCCGACGTATCCCACAGCGGTGGAACCAAGCTCTCCAGGCTCGAACGAGCAATGCTCAGGACTTGTGGATCGGCCTCGGATGGGATGCCCCGTGTGACGCGGAGGGCGTACCTTCCCGAGTGATCGACTCAAGGTCATCGAGCAGGCCCGCGTTGCACCGCGGGTCGGGAAGGCACGCCCATGCTGAGCGTAGTCAACAAGGACGGCACCACCGAGACTGGCTCCCTGATGGACGACATCGTCCGCGAGGGTGCCCGGCGGATGCTCGCCGCGGCCTTGGAGGCCGAGGTCAACCAAGTACATAGCCGAGCTGGCAGGCCAGCGTGACGAGGCCGGCCGCCGTCTGGTCGTCCGTAACGGGCACCGCCGGGAGCGGGCTGTGACCACGGCCGCCGGGCCGGTCGCGGTGAAGGCGGCGCGCGTGAACGACAGGCGCGTGGACGAGGCGACGGGTGAGCGCAAGCGGTTCTCGTCGAAGATCCTCGCGCCATGGTGCCGGAAGTCTCCGAAGATCAGCGAGGTCCTCCCGCTTCTCTACCCGCACGGACTGTCCTCCGGCGACTTTGTGCCGGCGATGGAGCAGTTCCTCGGCCCGGCGGCTGGACTCTCCCCCGGCGACGATCACGCGGCTGACGAAGCAGTGGCAGGACGACCACACCGCCTTCCAGGCCCGTGACCTGTCGGAATCCGACTATGTCCATGTGTGGGCCGACGGCGTCCACCGAGGGGCTGCGCGAGTCGACCGAGTCCTGGGCGGACCTGCTGCGCCACTGCCGTCGGCGCGGCATGCGGGATCCCGAACTCGTCGTCGGCGACGGCGCGATGGGCCTGTGGCGGGCCCTCGCGGAGGTGTTTCCGCAGTCCAGGCATCAAAGGTGCTGGGTTCACAAAACCCGAAACGTGATCAATGCCCTGCCGAAGTCGGCCCAGCCCGGCGCGAAGAAGGCCCTCCAGGAGATCTACAACGCCCAGGACCGCGACCACGCAGAGAAGGCTATCCGCGATTTCAAGGACGCCTACGGCGCGAAGTGGCCGAAGGCGGTGAAGAAGGTCACCGGCGAGGTCGACGAGCTCCTCGCGTTCTACGACTTCCCTGTCGAGCACTGGGTGCACCTGCGCACGACAAACCCGATCGAAAGTACATTCAGCACCGTGAAACTCAGGACGAAGGTCACCCGCGGGGCCGGCAGCGCGGCTGCGGCCCTGGCCATGAATGTTCAAGCTGACCGAGTCCGCCCGCCCAAGAACGCTGACTGGGAGCTCGTCGACATCCCCGAGCTCCATCGAGGCGGCCGGATCACGTCCTCCGAGCCTGGCGCCGTTGCTGGTCAGGGCCGGGCGAGAGCCGCGACGAGGAGGTCGGCGAGCAGGGCCGCGCAGGAGCTGTCCGGGTCGAGATCGGGGTCGTAGATGGTGACGTTGAGCCCCACGCACCGGTGCGAGCCGACCAACGTCCGTAGCAGCGTCGAGAGTTCGCCGGACAGCAGCCCGCCGTCGTCGGGGCTGTCCACGGCGGGCATCACCGACGGATCCAGGACGTCGGCGTCCAGGTGCACCCAGAAGCCGTCGAGAGCGGCTGCCTCCAGCGTTCGCAGCGCCGCGCCAGCCGCCTGCTGGGGGCCGCACTCCCGGATCTCCCCCACCGTCGTGCTCGCAATGCCCGAGTCCGTGAGTTCGGCGCGCTCCACGTCGTAGTCCCGGATGCCGAAGACCTGGACGTCGCTCTCCCGCACGTACGGCCGCAGCCCTTCGAGATCCGTGAGATCCGCCTGCCCACGGCCGGTCGCAAGAGCCAGCTCCTCACCACCCGCGGCGCCGACGCGGTCGGAGTTGCCGGGGTGCCGAAAGTCGGCGGACCCGTCGATCACGGCGATTCCGTAACGCCCGATGCGGCGCAGCGCGAGCGAAGCGCCGAGCTGGATGGAGCAGTCCCCGCCCAGGACCACGGGGAAGTCCCCAGCCCGCACGTGCCCTTCGATGCGGTCGGCGAGTTTGCGGGTGTACGCGGCGATGGCCCCCGCGTGGAACACCCCGTCGCCCTCTTTCCAGTCCCCGCGGTCATAACGGGGCGGCACGACGACTCCCCCCTCCTCGGCACCGAGCCGCGCCAGCAGCCGCTGTTCGCGCAGGGCACCGGCCAGCTTGTAGCACCCGGGCACGGCCCCTTCTACGGGCGGCCTGAGGCCGAGATTCGACGGGGCATCAAGGAGTACGAGACGACGGCACATCACCCCATGGTGACGAGGTGGCCCATCATCGCAGGGGCGGGGTAGGGTCCGGCTGTCCGTCGACCGCACCACGCCCTCGCCCCTCACGGCCTCACCGCCTTCTCATCGAGACCGAAGACCTCGGCGAGGTGGAGCGGATCGGGACCGCGGACGAGGGCTTCTTCGAGCCGGCGGTCGACGCGGAGCTGTTCCAGTGTGGCTGCCTGACTGCGAAGCGATGTGGTGAGGGAGACCTGGCTGACCGGGCCGGTGCCCAGCGCGGTGAACTTGTTGATCAGCAAGTGAGGGTTGGCGGTGTCGGGCCAGCGGCGGCGCCGAACGTTCAGCCCATCGCGGGCGACGTGCACGGTGAGGTCGCCCAAGGGCCGGACGCGGCCGTCGATCGTGAGTCCTCCACTCAGTCTGACCAGGGGCTTCGGCAACGTCGTTGACCTCTTCGCGGGTGCCGGCGGCCGGGAAATCGTGGTGTAAACCGACATCCGCACACGACTTCTTGAAATCCACATTGAGGCGTCGGGACACTAACGCTCCGGCACTCATGGCTGTAGCTCCGGTGCAGGCGGCGGTGGCGGCGATGAGGGTGGCGCCCCGTGACCGTTGTGGCCAGCGCGGCCGCGACGATGCCCAGCCAGTACTGGCGCGCGATGTGACGGGGAGCCCGCACGCGATCGTCGTTGTCACCGGTCGTCCCCGGCGGGTCAGGTGTCCAGGGGGCGCCAGGCGGGACCGTTGCCGTCCCGCCGGACCTGCCCGAACACGACGTCGGCGAAGTGGATGCCGAAGCCGATTGTGTCGGGCTCTTCCAGCTCGGCGACGAGACGGCGACGGTGGTCGGCGGACCGAACCGGGTCGTGGTCGACGGCCGCAGACCATTCGGGGTGGTCGACCTGGATCGGTGAGTGCAGGGCGTCGCCGAAGGCGATCAACCGCCGCCTGCCCGAGGTGATGACGTACTCGGCATGCCCGGCCGTGTGACCGGCGGTGATCCGGACTCGCACACCGGGGAAGATCTCCTGACCGCCCGTCACCGTGCGCACATACGGTGCCAGGCCGGTGACCTCCTCGGCCATGCCGTGCGCCGCCAGGAGGTCTCGCTGGGCCCATTCCGGCTCGGACACCAGGTAGTCGGCGTGGGCGAAGGCGGTCCGGTCACCACCCGGGGCGGAGTGCCAGGCCCAGCCGAGGTGATCGGGGTGCAGGTGCGTGAACGCCACTGCCTCGATCTCTTCCGGCCTGCGGCCGAGTTCGGCCAGGTTGTCCAAGAGCGCACCCCCGTGGATGACGCCACGGGGGGTGCCCAGGTCGGGCGGCAGCGTCTGCGGCCCGAACCCGGCGTCGATCAGCAGCGCGCGATCGCCGTTCTCCACCAGCAGGGCGCCGATGCTTGCCACGAGGTGGCCGGAGGCGTCCAGGTAGTCCGGGTGTCCGGCCCACACCTCGTCGGTGGTGTCCGGGAGCCAACCGCGCGGCGGGAGCCGCACGTCCCCGTCCGGCACGAAGGACACCCTCGTGTCGCCCAGCCATACCGAGCGGATACCCGCAGGCCGCCGCAGCCGCTCGCTCTGGTCAACCGCGGAGTTCATCACCATGGTCCCTCTCCCCATTCGGTGTCGGCTCGTCGCCGCGTCTCCCGGCGACGACCACGCCACCATAAGCATCAAGCTAGAAACATTCAAGCTCTAATTATTCTGGCTTGATGGACTTGCTAGGGTGGGATGCATGACGACGCCCCCGGAACCGCAAGCCATCGCCGAGCGAGAGCTGTGCGGTCTGGTGAACGGACTGGCCCAGCAGATCGCGGATCACGTACGCGAACGCGCTGTCACCCTTGGCCTGACGGCAGCCCAGGCGACCGCGCTGCGGGAGATGACCGGGCCGATGACGATGCGGGAGCTCGCCGAGCGCATGAGCTGCGAGCCCTCCAACGCCACCTTCGTCGTCGATAAGCTCGAGAAACAGGGCTTGGTCGAGCGCCGCGCGCATCCCACCGACCGCCGAGCCAAGCACCTCGTCCTCAGCGCTGAGGGCACTGCCCTCCGCGAACGGCTCCTCGAACTCCTCGCGCAGGACTCGCCGCTGGCCGGCCTCACCCCCCAGCAGCAGCACGTCCTTCAGGACCTGCTCGAGCAGGCCATCATCCGTCCATAAGCTGACGCCGACAAAAGGAGATGGCCGGCCGCGCCACCTCAACCGATCCACAACCGTTGGCAATGGCTCGGAAGTAGGCGGCGTATGCATGGTCCCCGGGGACTACGTTCACCCCGGCGCCAGCGGCGCGGTCGTGATCCCGGGCGGAAGCCCGCGGCGGGTGATCGACGAAGCGCTGAAGGCCGAGGCCGAGGACGCCCGCATTGCGGAGGGGATCCTCGGCGGGTACCGGACACCCGCGTGAGGCACCGATTCTCCTCGAGAGGCCGGGCCGGCCGGCGGCCCCCTCAAAGAGATCCCCGGCAACCTCAGCGGTAGTCGGGGCCGGGGTAGCCCAAGCGGCACCCCCCTTCCCACCCGGAGCGCTGGTTGCCGTGTGCGGGGATGCCGTTGGCACCCTCGAGGACGGCCCCCAGATGCATCAGGTTCCAGGTCATGAAGGCGGTGTCGCGGTTGGTGAAGTCGTTCTCCGGGCCGCCCGGATCCGGGCCCAGGTACCACGGTCCCGGTCCCGCCGCGCCGACCCGGCCCGCGGCAGCCCGCGGCAGCCCGCGGCAGCCCGCGTCGGGAAGGTGTAGCCGAAGCGCTGGAGGTCGAGGACGCTCACCGCGCAGTGCCTCACACCGTCCTCGTTGCCGGTGATCAGACAGCCGCCGACGCGTCCGTAACAGGCGTACCGGCCCTTGTCGTCGAGCAGACTCGAGCAGGCCCAGAGACGTTCGATCACCCGCTCGGCCACCGAGCTGTCGCCGCCGAGCCAGATCGGCCCCGCCAGCACCAGGATGTCCGCCGCCATCACCCGCTCGTACAGCCTCGGCCAGGCATCGGTGGCGAAGCCGTGTCCGGTCATGTCCGGTAGATGCCCGTCGCGATATCGTGGCCGACGGCCCGGAACCCGTCTGTGGTCACGCCGTGCGTATCCATGATCGCGCGACTTCCGTCGGCCAGCCCCTCGGTACTGCCCTGCTGCCCCAGACGGTCTGAGCGTGCAGTTGGCGTACACAGTGGTCAGGTCATCGAAGCCGTACACGTCACCGGTCCGGGCGGCGGCGGACGGCGACGCTGCCATGGAGGCTCCTCATACCGGACTGCTGACCCCGCGGGCCGGACCAGACTCAGCAGCAACTCACGACAATCACCGTTCGTCTCCTCACGACTCATTTCACGCGTGATTTGACCGGCCGCGCAATGGTGTCCATCCGGAGCGTCTCAAGGCCAACGGCATCGACCCGAAGGCCCTCCCGCCGTTGCGCGGTCCCGGCGGAGGAAAGAAGCGCAGCCGCGACGGCACCTCCCCCCAGATTCAGCACGCACAGAGACGTACACCCCATGCCACGGACAGCACCGGTGGGCTGCCGGTTGTGCGGGCTCCTCGCAAACGGAAGCCGACCGACCCGTAACTCGCGAGCAGGCTTGATGGCGCTCGTTGAAAGCGACCACCCTCCTGCTTGGAGGTGACCTCAGACCTGCTCGGTGGATCTCCCCACCCATAGGGCGTCTGACCTGCCGACGGGCACCACAGGTGAGGGTCGCCCGATAGCCGGCCAGGTCAGGGGCGGGACGGACTGTCCGGGGTGGGCGAAGGCCAGCGCGCACGCCGTCGAAGGCGCCGTTGACCGGTCGGCACGGCCCGTGTCCTTTGACACGGAAGTTAGTCCGGAGCGATGCCCTGACCTGCATCGACTGGAGTGGACGACGTACAGGTCCTGCCGTCGGCCGGCGTGATATCGCTCCGGGCGACCTGCACGACAACCGGCTGGTCATCGTTGGCAGGGTGAGAGGCGGACTCAGTTGCCGGCGCCGAGGCTGGACATGAACGCGGACGGATACCGGTCGCCGCGCGCCGCACCCGGCGGCACCGCCTTCTCGATCTCGGCGAGGTCGTCCGCGGTGAGGTTCAGCTCCATCGCGGGCAGCGCCTCGGCCAGCCGCTCGCGGGTTCGAGCGCCGACCAGCGGCACGATGTCGTCACCCTGTGCGGCCACCCAGGCGATGGCCAGTTGGGCGACTGTACATCCCTTCGCGTCGGCGACCCGGCGTAGTGCCTCCACGAGGGCGAGGTTGTGTTCCACGTTCCCGCTCGAGAATCGCGGGGTGAACCCGCGGCTGTCGCCGGGCCCGGCGGTGCGGCCGGCGGACCAGTGCCCGGAGATGAGGCCGCGGCTGAGGACGCCGTACGCGGTCAGGCCGATGCCGAGCTCCCGAAGGGTAGGCAGAATGTCCGCCTCCACCGCGCGGGAGATCAGCGAGTACTCGATCTGCAGATCGGCGACCGGGTGCACGGCATGCGCCCGGCGGATCGTCGCCGCGTCGACCTCCGAGAGGCCGAGGTGGCGGACGTACCCGGCGTCGATCATCTCCTTGATCGCCCCCACCGACTCCTCGATCGGTACCGCCGGGTCCAGCCGAGCGGGACGGTAGATGTCGATGTGGTCGGTGCCCAGCCGGGTCAGCGAGTAGGCCAGGAAGTTCTTGACCGCCTCGGGCCGGCCGTCCGTCCCACCGAACTCCGGGCCCGGCCCCCGCAGCATGCCGAACTTCACGCTCAGCTGGTAGCTGTCCCGATCCCGGCCGCGCAGCGCCTCGGCGATCAGCAGTTCGTTGTGGCCCATCGCGTAGAAGTCGCCGGTGTCGATCAGAGTGACACCGGTCTCCAGCGCGGCGTGCACGGTGGCGATACTCTCCGCGCGGTCGGCCGCGCCGTAAGCGCCCGACATACCCATCGCACCCAGCCCCAGCGCGGAAACGGCCGGGCCGGTGCTGCCCAGGGTTCGTGTCTGCATCGCATTCTCCTTCGTTGTCGATCTGCCAGCCACTGTGCGCCCGCGCCGCGAGGCAAGGGAGCGGAGCGTTCATCCTGGGAGAGCCGCTCCCTGGATCGGCTTGCCCGCCGCGAGGGACCATGAGGCCATGCAACGTGACCAGCTCGCCGACTTCCTGCGCCGCCGCCGTGAGGCGATGCGCCCGGCCGAGGTCGGCATCGCCGACGGCCCCCGCCGCCGTACCACCGGCCTGCGCCGGGAAGAGGTGGCCACGCTCGCCGGCATGTCAGTGGACTACGTCGTACGCCTCGAACAGGGCCGCAGCAGCCAGCCCTCGGTCCATCTGCTCGGCGCGCTGGCCCGGGCGCTGCGCCTGTCCGACGACGAGCGTGACCACCTGTTCCACCTGGCCGGCCACCAGCCCCCACCCGCCGACGGAGTGGCCCGCCTGGCCCGTGCCGGACTGATCCGCATGCTCGACCTGCTCGGCGACACCCCCGCCCTGGTCCTGTCCGACCTGGGCGAGGTCCTCGCCCAGAACCGGGCCGCCCTCCTGCTCACGGGCGACCACACCGCCTTCTCCGGCGACCGCCGCTACGTCGCATACCGCTGGTTCACCGACCCCGCAGCCCGCGCCGTCGCCCCGCTCGAAGAACAGGAACGCCACGCCCGCCAGCTCGTGGCCGACCTGCGTGCGGCCGCCGGCCGCCGGACCGGCGACTCCATCGCCGCCGGACTCGTCGACCGGTTGCAGGCGGCGAGCGCCGACTTCCGCCGGATCTGGGCCGAGCACCAGGTGGCGGTCCGGCGCGCCGACCGCAAGACCTTGCTGCACCCGCGGGTCGGCCGCCTGCTGATGGACTGCGAGACCCTGGTCACTCCCGACCAGGGCCAGCACCTGCTGGTGCTCACCCCGGCGGACGCCGAGGCCCGCGAGCGGCTGGAGCTGCTGCGGGTCATCGGTATCGAGGAATTCCCCACGGGAGCAACGGGCCCGACGGTACGGTGAGGCGGTCGGCCATCGGGCACCGGCTCGGTATTCGGCGGTCAGGTCGGCGGAGTGGCCGTTCCGTCCCTGAACTGCGGGATTGCGGGGCGGCCGCCTTACGGGTCCGCGTCAACCGGGGGGAACCGGTGGCCGCCAACGTACCGGCCGCGTGGTCGGAAGTGCACTCGGTGGTCTTCGGCGGCTTCGCTCCCAAGGAGCTGGCCGCCCGTATCGAGGACGCCGAACCGGCCGTGATCGTCGCGGCGTCCTGTGGGATCGAGCCGGCACGGGTCGTGGAGTACCAGCCCATCGTCGAGGCGGCGCTCGGCGTGACCACCCATCAGCCGGACAAGGCCGTCATCCTGCAGCGTGACCGGGCGCGAGCGCGGCTCGGCGAGCGTTACGTGGACTGGGCGGATCTCGTCGTCCGTGCCGAGCCGGTCGGTCCGGTCCCGGTGGCGGCGACCGACCCGCTGTATGTGCTGTACACCTCCGGTACCACCGGCAGGCCGAAGGGCGTCGTCCGCGACAACGGCGGCCATGCGGTCGCACTGGCGTGGTCGATGGCTGCGTTCTATGACATCGGGCCGGGCGACGTCTGGTGGACCGCATCCGACGTCGGCTGGGTGGTCGGTCACTCGTACATCGTCTACGCGCCGCTGCTGATCGGTGCGACCACCGTGCTGTACGAGGGCAAGCCGGTGCGCACCCCGGATGCCGGGGCGTTCTGGCGGGTGATCAGCGACCACGGTGTGAAGGCGCTGTTCACCGCTCCCACGGCATTGCGGGCGATCAAAAGACTCGACTCGGAGGCCGCCGAGCCGAGGAAGTGCGACCTGCCGTCGTTCCGCACCCTCTTCCTGGCCGGGGAGCGGCTCGACCGCGAGACCTACCACTGGGCGCACCGGCACCTCGGCACACCGGTCATCGACCATTGGTGGCAGACCGAGACCGGCTGGCCGATCGCGGCCAACCTCCACGGGCTGGAGCCGATGCCGGTCAAGCCCGGGTCGGCCATGGTGCCGGTTCCCGGCTGGGATATGCGCGTCCTGGACCAGGGCGGTGCCGAACTGCCCGCGGGCCAGGAAGGCGTGATCGCGATCCGGCTTCCGCTGCCACCCGGCGCGCTTCCCACGCTGTGGGGTGACGACCAGCGGTTCGGTTCATCGAGGCGTATCTGTCCCGGTACGACGGCTACTACTTGACCGGTGACTCCGGGTACCGCGACGCGGACGGCTATCTGTTCGTCATGGGCCGCACCGACGACGTGATCAACGTCGCGGGGCACCGATTGTCCACCGGTGCGATGGAAGCGGTGCTCGCGGCGCATCCGGCCGTCGCCGAGTGTGCGGTGATCGGGGTGCACGACGAGCTCAAGGGCCAGCTGCCCCGGGGCTTCGTGGTGCTCAAGGCGGGCGCCGACATCAGCGACGAAGACCTGCGCGAGGAGCTGGTCGCGGCGGTACGCCGGGAGATCGGCCCGGTCGCCGCGTTCCGGGCCGTCCCGGTCGTGGAGGCGCTGCCCAAGACCCGGTCGGGATAGATCCTGCGCAAGACGATGCGCGGAATCGCCGACGGGCGCGATGAACCAGTGCCGTCGACGATCGAGGATCCGTCGGTGCTGGACGCGCTGCGGCCCGTGCCGCGCTCTGAGTGAGCGTTCTTCGTCGGCAGCACCTGGGTGGGTGGTGGAACCGCCGCCTGCGCATCGTCTCCAGGCCGAAAGGCACCAAAGGCTTCGTCGTCCTGCCCCGCCGCTGGAAGTCGAACGCACGATCGGCTGGTACATGAACGCACGCCGCAACGCGCGCGACTACGAACGCCTGCCCCAGCACTCCGAAGCACACCTGAACTGGGCACTCATCACCATGATGACCCGACGCCTCACCCGCAAAAGCCCCCGCACCGACATCTGGACGAAGAAGCACACCGTCGACGCAAAGACATCCTGCTGAACGAGCGACCGGTGGCTTTATCCGGCCAGCGGGAGTGCCGCCCTGCCCCGCATGCGAGGGCCCGGGCGGCCTCCCGCTATTGCGGTGCGATGGCTTTGAGCCAGTCCTCGACGGCGACGACGTCTGCC
Source organism: Streptomyces lacaronensis (assembly GCF_047337785.1). Lineage (NCBI taxonomy): Bacteria > Bacillati > Actinomycetota > Actinomycetes > Kitasatosporales > Streptomycetaceae > Streptomyces > Streptomyces lacaronensis. The sequence goes on along the minus strand of NZ_JBLHDK010000003.1, from coordinate 11,986,502 downwards.
CACTGCGGGAACAGCTTTTCGGTGAGCATCCGGTGCACCTCGGGGTCGGTGTCGAGGCAGGCATCCGCCAGGACGGTGAGGCCGAAGTCCAGGTCGATGGCGTGCCACAGGGTGGACAGCACTACAGCGCTGGTGGCGATGCCGGTGAGAACAAGGCTGTCGATATCGCGAGCCCTGAGTACCAGGTCGAGGTCGCTGCCCGAGAACGCGCTCCCCCGCCTCTTGGTGACCACGACGTCGCCCTGCTGGGGCGCGACGTCGTCATGGATCTCGGTGCCAGGGGCACCCTCGGTGAACAGGCCGGCCCGCACGGCATTTGTCATCACCTTGTTGCGGGGGCTGACTTCCGGATCGCCCGGCCGCAACCCCATCACCACGTAGATCACGGGGATGCCGGCAGCCCGGGCACCGTCGATCGCCCTGCGCAAGCGCGGCAGATACCCAGAACCGTCGTCGGCGATGGCCACGACGTCCCGCTGGACGTCCATCACCAGAAGTGCGCTGTTCGCCATCCTTGCCGTCCCTTCTCCGTTGGGAAACAGGAGCAAGTCTGGTGGACCAACCGAACCGCGGTGGAGGTTTCGGAGATCCTCATCAGCGTCGCGCCGCAGTGCGCCCATGACCGGTGTCAGTCCTCATCGATATTTTCTTGCCCTGTGATCACCAAGTGCTGTCCAGATTCGGTGACAAGCGGTGTCGCCCGTCAGCTACGAAGCCACCCACGTGAACCCCTACGGCCGGTTCGAGCTGGACATGAATTCCCACCTCGACCTCGCCACCGCGGCCCCGGTGCCCGACCCCTGCACCGCGCCCGGTGCGGAAACCGCCCGATCGGCGGCGGACGGCGCAGCCGGATCGGCAGCCTGAAAGAGCCATGCCTCGGCGTCGCTCCCGGGGTGGCTGGATCATTGACCGGGGTGAGGTGGGCCGGGGAAGGCATGGCCAAAGGTGAGGAGGGGTGTTGGCGCCATCCATCAGGCGTACCGGGACGGGATGGAGAACCTGAGCCGACAAGGGCGGCGAGGTACTTCAGTCGGCTGTGTGTGCCCGCTTCAGTCAGCAGCCTTGCTCGATGACGTCGTGGAGGTACTGCACGGCGAGCTTCTCGGCGTTGTGGCGCCGTTCAACGATCGTTCCACCGGCGTCGGACCATCGGCGGTAGAGATCGACGCTGGCGAGGAGCGCCCGTCCGGCTTCGTGGCGGTCGTAGCCGCACAGCGTTGCCTGAAGGTCGCGCGCCTCTTCGGGCGCGGTGGTCTCCAAGTGGCGTACACCGCGGGGGATCGCGCCCACCCGGCGGGCGGCCAGGGGGCCGAGCACGGTCTCGCGCAGGTAGGTGAGGAAGCCGATGGTCTCGAACAGTTCCCCGCGGCCGAGCTTCGTCGCGCCGTAGTGCACCCAGATCCAGAACCGGTCCTCGATCCACTGGAGGTCGAGCGCCGGAGTGACCGGCGGCTGCTGGGCGAGGGCGCTGGCCAGGAGGCCGTCCCGGTCCCACAGGATCTCCGGGTCCTCGTTCCGCTCGGCGAAGTCGGAGACCTGGCCGAACTTGAAGTCGACGTGCAGGAGGGGCGGCCCGACGAGCGTGATGATCAGGCGCGGCTCGCCGACATGCTCCCCGGTGAACCCGGCCACCAGGGAGGCCCAGGAGCCGATCAGCACGAGCCGCTCCCGCATGACCGCTTCGTACGCCTCGTCATCGATGACCAGGATCAGGTCCACGTCCGAGTAGACATCGGGGCGGCCTCCCACGATCGACCCGGTGATCGCCACGCCGACCACGCGCGCATCCTGCCGGATCCGGGGTAGTGCGTCGCTGAGGAACCGGCTGTGCAAGGAGGGGACGTCCATCTGCTTTCCTTCCGATCGGAGCAAAGCGGATCAACGTAACACTCAGCCTGACGGGACACCGCCAACCGCGCATTGACGCCGGTTCTACTTGGCGGACCTCGACTTGTAACCCTGCAGCCGCTCGCCGAGCAGCACCGCGCAAGCCCCGACGGTCAGCAGCCCACCGGCCAGGAAGGTGTCCCGCACGTCGGCCAGCGGCAGAATCAGTCCCCCGAGCGCGGCGCCCGCCGCCATGCCGGCGTTGTATGAACCGGAGTTGGCTGCCAGTGCGATATCGGTGCGGCCCGGTGCGCAGTGCAGCATCGCGTTCTGGGTGGTCATGAACACCGGCCCGAGCGCACCGCCCATGAGCGCCAGGAACACCGCCGCCGCCACCCGATTGGTGCCAGCCGAGTACAGGCCCAGCATGCCCACTGCCTGCGTGGCTACGGCCGTGGTCAGCGCGGACTGCGGAAAGCGGTCGAGCAACGCACCGGTGATACTCACCCCCGGCCAGACACGCAACACCGAAAGCCACGAACAGGGCGCTGACCGTGTTCGGGGAGAACCCGCTCACGTGGCGACGGGCACCTGCCAGTCGCTCTGCTGGCCCAGCCAGGTTCCGGCAGGAACACCAAGCACCAGGGCCAGCGAACCAGCGACGGACAACGCCCCGACCACACGCCCACCGACCTCGGGCGCGAACAGGCCCACCGCGACCGGCCCCATCACGGCCCAGAACAGCGCCTGGGCGAGCGCCGTCAGCAGCCGCGCCACAAGGAGCAGCCAGTAGGAAGTCGACAGCGCCGCAACCAGACTGGACACGACGAGCGCGGCCAGCAGTCCCGTGAGCACATGACGTCGGGGCACAGCCCGAACGAAGTGGGCGAGCGGCACAGACGCGACGGCCACCGTCACGCCGTAACCGGTGACCAGGAGACCGACCGCTGACAGGGACACCCGAAGGCTTTCGGAAATGAGCTCCAAGAGGCCGACTGGCAGGTTCTCCGCGGTGTTGAAGGTGAAGGCAGCCAGCATCAGGGCCACGAGCACCGCCAGAGCGTGCCATGGGACCGGTTGTCCCGTGACCGCACGGTCTCTTCCTGAGCTCCCTCGTTGTGCCTGCTTCGTGACCCCGTCCATGGAGGTACCTCACCGGGCTCACCGGTTACGCCACAACCGAATTCATCCAGACGTGGGCGGGCTCAACAGAACTCGGGATCGCCCAGTCACCTCGGGTTCGAAAACACCTACTGAGAGGTCGTTTTCACCTTGAATGCCCTGGTGTCTGCCGATTTTCGCAGCACGGGGTTGTGGTGGTGCGGAGATTGTTGATGAGTTTGGTACCTGATGGACAGGTGGGGTGACAAGTGGGGCGGGAGGTGGCCTGTGCCTGTCTCATCCCAAGAAGCCGGGCTTTGCGCTGTGTGCTTCCGTCGTCGTTGCCGTGCGCCTGGGCGCACTCGGTCCGGAGCGGTACGTCAGGAGCATGCCTGCGCGACGCCCCTATCGGATGATCTGTCCGATGCCCGCTGGGAGTTGATCGAGCCGGTGCTGTCCGCCTGGCGCTTCGAGCGTCGCGGCAGGGCCCTGGACGTCGGCCGGCCACCCGAACACGACCTGGCCGTGGACGGCGACGGTGAGGGCGACGAAGACGATGTGGAGTCGGTGCTGGCCGACATCCCCCTCGAAGCGCAGTCGACACCCGGTGGATCCGGGAGCAGCGCCACGTCGGCACGGTCACGGCCGGCGCCACGCTCGCCGAGGTGAGTCGGCTCGGGAGTGCCGGGAGCGTCAACTTCGCTGGTGGCTGATTCACCCTGCGCGGGGGTGAGCGCGGGTAGTGCGACGGGCGCTTTCGGCCATGACCGGTGTGGTGGGCGAGAGTGGGGAGGGGTGTGTGGTGGGAGGGGTGTGCCACCGGCGGCGTGTGGGGACGGCGGGGCGGGGGCGCTCAGGGGTGGGGTGCGCAAACGTGCTGCGGAGGGTTGGCCGGACTCATTCGCTAATCACTTTACGTGTTCACATGAACGCGTTGTGCTACTGGCTGTTTCGGCTCCGTCACGGCCCGGCGGTGCATTCCAGCAGCATCGACTCGAGGGACATCACCATGACCACACCTCCCGCTGCTCCGCTCCGGGTCGCCCTGGCCAACGGCAGTTTCGAAGAGCCCGCCGTAACCGGTGTGGAGATTCTGCCGGACGCCTCACAGACGCAGGCGGCCAAGCGGGTCCCGGCCTGGCTCACCACCGCCTCCGACCACAAGATCGAGCTGTGGCGGTCGGGCTTCAGCGGTGTGCCGGCGGCCCAGGGCGTCCAGTTCGCCGAGCTCAACGCGAACCAGGTCTCCACGCTCTACCAGGATCTGCCGACCACGCCCGGCACGAAGCTGTACTGGCGGCTGTATCACCGTGGCCGCCAGGGCGAGGACACCATGGCGCTGGACATCGGCACGCCCGGCTCCACGGTGGAGCAGAGGCGCTTCACCGACGGCAACACCGCCTGGGGTTACTACACAGGCACCTACACCGTCCCGGACGGCCAGTCACTGACGCGCTTCGCCTTCCGTTCCGTCTCCGCCGCCGGCGGCAACCGCAGCATCGGCAACTTCCTGGACGGCATCTTCTTCGGCACCGCTCCCAACCTGACGCTCGCCAAGACCGCCATTCCCGCAGGGCCCCTGGAGGTGGGCGACACCGTCACCTACCGCATCACCGCCAAGAACGAGGGCGGCGGCGGGGCCGAGAACCTCATCCTGACCGACGCCATCCCGCAGGGCACGACCTATCTGCCCAGTTCCCTGCGCATCGTCGACGGCCCGAACGCCGGAGCGAAGAGTGACGCGAAGGGTGACGACCAGGCGTACTACGACGCCCAGGCGAACCAGGTCGTCTTCCATCTCGGCAACGGCGCTTCCGGCGTGGAGGGCGGCAGCCTGCCCAACACCGGGACGCTCCCGCCGGGGACCACGGTGGAGTACCGGGCCACCATCGACCTGGCCGCCGCCGGCAAGCAGATCAGCAACACCGCCACCGCCACCTATGAGAACCGGCTCGGCGACACGCCCGAACCCCTGACGGCCACGTCCAACGAACAGGTTACGGAGGTCAAGCCCGCTGCCGACCTGACCGTGACGAAGGCGGCCGACGCGACCACCGTCACCGTCGGCCAGACCGTGACCTACCGCGTCACCGTCCACAACACCGGCCCGAACCAGGCCACCGGCGTCATTGTCACCGACCAACTCCCCGACGGTCTCACCTTCCTGTCCGCCGACGGCACCCCCGGAAGCCACGATCCGGCCACCGGGCAGTGGACCGTGGGCGACCTGGCCGACGGCGCCACGGCCACCCTCGTACTGCGGGCCAAGGCCACCAAGACCGGCCGGATCACCAACACCGCCACCGCCGCCGGCAACGAAAAGGACCCCGACCCCACCAACAACACCGACACCGTCACCATCTGCGTCGAACCCGCCCCCTCCTGCTGCGACCCCTGCTCCCCCCGCAAGTAACCCACCCAGGAACACACCACGCGGACTCCGCCACCCCCCGGCCACGCGACACGGTCGGGGGCACGGTGCCGGAACGCACTGCGGCCAAAGACGCGGCGTACCCGCTTGGGTAGCGATGGCCGGCACCCCAGGAGACTCGCGGTGTCAAGGGGTCGCAGGTTCCTCGGCGTTCCGGCCGGTGTGTTGCCGAGCGTGATCCGGTGGCGACGTGGGGGTTGTGGTCGCGGAGCGGTCGCTGGGCGGAGTGATCTGGCGAGTGCCGAGTGACGGCCGCCAGCGCGGACGCCGATCGCGCCTCCCGGGCCGGCCCGGTCCTTGGCATGCGCCGGCCGCCGTTCGAAGGAGAGGCGGAGGATGGCGCAATACGTCATGGTCGCGACAACTTCTCCACCGGGAGACTGAACGGGCCGAATCAGCTCAATCGCCCACCACCTGCCCTTCCTCAGCAGCGGGAGACAGTATGCGTACGCAGACCGCCGCAGGTCTCTGTGTCACGGTTGTGGCCGCCGGAATGCTCCTCGCCCCCTCCGGAGCCGCCGCACGGACGGCCGCCCCCACCGCCTCATTCGACATCTCCGACGCGACCACCTATACGAGGGGTGTGGTGACCTGGAACGACCGGTCCGTCACCGTGACCGGGGAACACTCCTCCCCGAGCGCGGACGACTGCCGGGCCACCTGGGTCTATACCTTCGACATCGCCAGGAACAGACTGGGTTCCAAAGGCATGGGCTTCGTGTGCGACCGCGCCACGACCTACGACTTCACCGTCCCCGCAGACACCGACGGCGGAGCCGACCTGGTCATGGTCTGTCTCGACGACCATGATCTGAACGATCTGAAGTGTGCCTCCTTCGTCAAGCCCTGACCTACGGGCTGCCGGCGGACACGGACCCATACCTGGCCGAGAAGACCAAGCCGATCTTCGATAAGCGGATCCGACCAGGAGTTGAGACCCGCATGGTGAACCCCTCCGCGCGGCGCGGTTGCCGGAGGCGCGGAGGGCCGTGTGACCGGTCGGCCCGGACCGACGGAACCCGTCGGTCCGGGCCGGGTGTGTTTCGCCTGGGCCCGTGCTTGTGCCCGCGGCCCTACCTGGCCAGGTGGGCGAGGATCAGGTTGGGGTCCTCGGCGATGCTCCAGCCGGCGCTCAGCACGTAGACCGTTTCGCCACGCAGGGCGATGGACGTGGGGTTCTGCAAACCGTCCACCGAATTCAGCACGGTGGAATGGCTGCCGTCGGGCTGGTCGAGCGCGACGTCGTCCGGTCCGTCCAGGGCGGCCAGGAGCCGGTCGCCACGGCAAGTGAAGGCGAAGTCGTCGATCCCCGGCATACCGCTGGCCCGAGTCTGGATTCCGCCCGTACCTCCGTCCCGGAGGACGGGGATGCGCAAGATGGTGCCCTGGTCGAGATTGGTGGCCCAGACCCGCCGTTGTGGGTCTTCAGGCCGTTGGCGCCGAGGAAGCCGGTGGGGGCCAGTTCGGGGGCGGTGGACCGGGCGGTCGGGGTGCCGCCAGTGGTGGGCACCGTCCAGATGGCGCCGAGCACGGAGTCGGCGACATAGAGGGTGTGGGTGCGCGCATCCAGCACCAGACCGTTGGGCAGACCGTCCGCCGGCAGCGTGGCGATCCGCTCCGGCCGGCCGCCGGGGCGCATCCGCCATAAGCCGGTCAGGTCGGCGGTGCCGGTGGCGTACAGGAAGGACAAGGTTCCGTCGTGGGCCCGGACGATGCCGGCGGCCAGCGGGAAGCCCATGGCTGGAGTGTGGACACCGCCGTCGGCGGGCCTGGGCAGGGTGGCCGGGATCCGGACAGTGCCCCGGAGGGAGCCCTCGGCGACCTGACGGCCCTTGGCGAAGGTGACGTACGCGCGGCCGCCCGGTGCCAGAGCAAGGTTCTCCGGCATCTGCCCCCTGGCCAAGTCGGAGTGCGCGGCGATCCGCGCGCTGCTCAGCGGCGCGGAGACGGCCGAGGCCGGAGCCTGGCTGAGCGCCGAGGCCGTGGCCGCGGCCAGGGCGACAGCCGCCACGGCGGACGGGCGAGGGGGACCAGTGCTAAGGATCGGTCGAAGTTCCCCCGGTTCTGCTGTTCCGCAGAGGCTGCCCTCCCCACAGATCGTCCCGAAAGGCTTTACGTACAGCCAATTCCGCCTTCTCGAATTGTTCGAGCAATCGATCCATCGAGGCATCACGTGAGGGCAGGTAGAGCTGTCTGCGGTCGGTGACCCGCGAGTGCAGAGCATAGGCGCAGTTCACCAAGCCCATCATGGCGTCCATCGCGGGAGCTGCGGCGATGCGCATACTGAGCGTTGCTGCGACGTTGGCGAGATCCGCGTATAGAGCGCGCACCTCGTTCGCGAGATCGGCAGAGAGCTGCGACGCCTCCGCAGCATGGCCTACGGAAGCGCGGAAACGAAACATGACGCGGATGAAGTTGGCGTAGTCCTCGCTGCGAAGCTGCCAGTCGGCTTGTTTTCGTTGAGCTTCTGCGGTCTTTTCTACCTGCCGGAGCGCTGCCCAACCGGCTATGCACCCGACTACGAGCGCAGAGAGCGCGCCAACCGCTGCGGCGTACAGCGCTGCCTGTGTCTCCGTCACGGTCCTGATGGTGGCAGGGGGAGCACGGTGGTGCATCCGGATGAGGGAGTTGGAGCCCTCGCGCAGGTTCCAGGGGCCTCGATGCGACTCGCCAGAAGGGTGCCCTCGCGGTGGATGTGGACGGTCATCCCGGTCGCGCGCATGGTGTCGGCCAGTTCCTCCAGGCGCGCGAGCCAGAGTCCCGGTTCCCGCTGCTCCCCCGTCCCGTCCTCCCCTGGCCCGTCCTCCCCCGTACCGGGCCGGAACGCACGGAGCAGCAGGCATAGTTCGCCGAGCGCGGAGCGGGCGGATGTCTCGATGGCGCGCAGGGCCTGGCGGGCCTGTTCGGACTGATGGGCGAACACGTCGTCGGCGGCGCCCGCCTGGATGATCACCACCGACAGGGTGTGTGCCACGACGTCGTGCACCTCGCGCGCGATCCGGGCGCGTTCCTCCACCACGGCCCGGCGCATCTCCGCCCTGGTGCGTGCCTGCCGTGCCCTGCGCCACTGGCCCGCGGTCCAGCCCAGGGCCACGGTCAGGAGATAGACCGCCAGGCCTGCGGGGCCGCCGGCCGCGAAGGCCGGCGGCACCGGCAGGCACATCGCCGCGAGTGCCCGTACCGAGATCCGGCGTGGTCTGGTGGCCGAGAGCACGCACAAGGTGACCTGCGCTGCAAGCAGGGCCCCGGTCAAGGTCACCGCGGGCAGCAGCGCCCACACCGCCGGCCCCGTCGCCGCGTTCACGGCCAGGACGGTGACCGGGGCGCCTGTCTGCCATTTCAGGGCACCGGTCTGCGCGAGGACCAGGACTACGGCCACGGCTGCGGGGAGTCGTCGGCCGTGTTCGGTGCCGGCGACGAGTACCGAGGTGCCCAGCACGGCGAGCACCACAGCGGCCGACCCCACCACAGCGTCCGGGCCGTGCGAGGTGACAGCTCGCCCCGCGCTTGTCCGGCGTGTGTGTCGTCGGGGTGTCTGGTGGTGGGGTCCGCGGCCCGACCCTATCCAGCGGCGCGGGCCGGGCTGTTCAGGAGACCACCACCTGACCACCCGACCGTCTGCACGATGGCCACCGGCCGTGGTTGCACAGCTGACAGCCGGCGGTGAGTGCCGGCGGTCGGCGGCTGAGCCGTGTCTCTTCGCTTGTCGACGGGCGGGCAGCGTGGGCGGGGGCGGGAAGGGTGAATCGGCCGGTCCCGCAGTCGGACCCGCAGCACCGGACAGACCCTGACCTGCCAGTCCCATGGCTTCCGCAGGACGAGACGTTCACCGCTCTCGTGCCGGGTCCGGCCGGTGACGCGGGGCAGCGGGCCGTCCCAGCGGCCCGCTGCCGGTCGGCGTTTCGGCCGTGGGGGGTGCTCGGGCGGGCCGTGGCCCCCGGGGGTGTTCCTGTTGTGGCCAGGCGTCCGGCCTTCCGTTCACGGCGGGCCGTATCCGGACCTGTTCAGTTGGGTGCTGCTCATCGGGCGATACGGCGGCCAGGCAGCCCTGCTGCTCATGCGGCTGGCTGTGGGCGAGTACCGCGGCCGGTCTCGGCAACTCGCCCACACCTACGCGTTCATGTGCGGAAACACTCGCATCGACTGTGCTGAGATCCCCAAGGTGGGCCCCGCATCATTTTCGCCAGAACAGGTGATGCGTCACACCACTTCGGCTGGGCACGACCTCGAGATGGAACTGGTCCAGCAGTTCATCGGGCGACTCCCACAGACGGAGGCCGGATCCGAGCTTCACCGGCGAGACCGCCACGTGCATGGTGTCGACGAGGTCGGCTTCAAGGAACTGCCGGATGGTCGTGACCCCGCCGCCGAGTCGGACGTCCTTGCCCCGCGCTGCCGCCCGTGCCCGCTCCAAGACCGTGACCGGGTCACCGTCGACGAAGTGGAATGTGGTGTCGGACAGCGTGAACGAGGGACGCTGGTGATGGGTCATGACGAACACCGGGGTGTGGAACGGGGGCTCCTCGCCCCACCAGCCGCGCCAGTCATGGTCGTGCCAGGGGCCGCGCTGTGGGCCGAACTTGTTGCGGCCCATGATCTCGGCGCCGACGTTGTGTGCGAAGTCCCGCGTGAAGTAGTCGTCGAGGCCGCGGCTCCCTCCGGGATCGGTGCGCATGGGCCAGCTCGCCGTGGCACCGGCCCAGGCGAACAGCCTTTCGGGATTGGCGTAACCGAACGGGCTCTCGAGGCTCTGGTGCTCACCCGCACCGATTCCCTCACTTGAGACGTTGAAGTTCATGACTCTCAGCAGCTGATCCACGTGTTTCCTCACCGGTCCTGTCGCATCCTCGTGTGGCGAGATGCCGCCCCACACCAGGGCGTCGAACGGGACATGGCCGCATCGACAGCGACCCGTAGCCCTTTTCCCCCGAGGTGCGCCCGGCACAACAGGTCACCAGCGTCGTTCGGCGGCACCCCGGCGCCCCGGAGGGTGCGGCGTCCAGCCGGCAAGAGACACGCGGACGGCGCCCCCGCCCGGGGGCCCGGGAGCAGCCCCGGCCCATCAGGCCATGACTTGAAGGGGCGTCCACCCCCGCGGATATCCTTCTCGCTGCGCACCGGACGGGTCCCGTGCACTGTGCAGTGAACCGCGTCGGGATGGTGCGCGTGGGCATTGCGCCAGCGCAGGCCGGCGTCCAGGGCCCGGGGGTGCTTTCAATATCCGAACATCTCGGACGGCGACCGGGGCGGATCGCACACCGTGGTCGTGGAATGCCGGTCTGCCGACGGCAAGTCCTGGACCAGGGCCGGGACCACCACGCTCGACCTCGAAGGGCTCGGCCAGGGCGCCGCCCATAAATGCTCCGGCGGCCAGGTCCGGTTGGATGGGCGCGCACTGGCGACCACGCTGACCTCACAGGGAGGGCTGGGGTACGTCACAGCCGAGTTCACCGTCCCCGCGAACACCCGACAGGGGCGGCGCCAGATCGCGCTTGACTGCCGGCAGGACACGTTGATGAGCTACCCGATCGCCGCCAGCAGGACGGCAGCCCCCGCCGATGCTCCATCGCCTGCCGCCGGCACCTCGCCAGTGTTCTCGGCGATCCCCAAGCCTTCCGAGGTGCCGTGGGGCCTGCGCAGCGTAGCCACAACGCTGGTGGGTGGCCTCCGCACTGGTCCTTCTGATCGGCTTCCCTGCCGACATCGTGAACAAGACGATCGAAGAGAACCGGCAGGAGATCGACGACATCACCCACGTACGGCAACCGCCCCCACAGCCGCTGCACGGCGTGCCGTGATTGTCGCCGGCCGCAGGCCCCGCCTGCTCTAATGGGTCTTCAGTTCGCCGATCCGCGCCACCGTCATTCTCTCCTTCGGGCATACCCACACCGCCACGTCCGTGCGGACAGTCGCCGTCAGCGGATGCGTGTCCGGGTGCGTCGGGCACTGTGGCCAGACCGCCGATGCACCTTCAGACCATAGTGCCTCCACCGCCCAGTCCTGGACCTGATCTGCCAGGTGCACGAGCAACTCTGCAGCGGTGCCATCCGGATGTGAGGTCAGGCCTTGGCCTGAACCGTCCGGGGCCCAGAGCGTGATCCCGATCCTGTCATCCGAACGTATGTCTGGTTGCACCGCGCACTGCACCTGGAGGTCCCGCAGGACTGTCTCCACAGCTTCGGCGAATTCCATGTCGTTCACTGAGGCTCCTGATCACATCGGGGAGAACTGCCTCACAGTCTCCACTGCCCCTGAAGCTTGCGGGTGATCTTTTCCGGCCCAGGCCCCCGTTTAAGCAGCCGCCTCAATCTCGGCGCTGTCGGCCGACTGTCCGGCGATTGGACGCCCAGCCACACGGCCGGGGCTGGACCGCCTCCTTGGGCGTCAGCCCACGTACAGCGCATACCGCATCAGGACCGCCTGCCACAACGATCAAGACCGTCACGAGCCCAGGGACACGGCGAGTTCAACCTCAGTAATCATGACAACCAAGTTCGAAGTGGCCGTGACCAACGACCGTAATGCGGAACAGTGTTCGCAGGAACTCGATGCGGTGCCCAGCCCGAAGAATGCCTGGTGCACCCTGCCTCTGTCCGCAGGGTGACAGTGCCCGGCTCACAGGGGTGCTCAGCGGCACACCCTCCGGAGTCTTCAGCCGGGAGCCGGAGCGGGAGCCCGCCTGTACGGCTGCCAGGAAGGAGTCGGCTCGCCGACCTCCACCCTGGGCCTTACAGGCGGCCACTGGGTATGCCTGGCCAGCCACGATGTGTCCGTACCCTCCGAATCCCTGTGCGAGGGGTATCGCGACTCGGGTCTTCTGGCCGCGACACCGGGTCCGGCTCCGTGTGCGGGTGAATCGGCTGTGCGCTCATGCTGCCCTATCCGTCCGTCCCTGAGTCTGCCGTCTCACGGACCATCCCGTCGACCGGATCGGTCCTGCGCTGACATTCGTGGCTGGTCGCCGCGGTTCCTCGCCGTCTGCATCGCGGCGCGCAGGGCTGCGCGGGCCTTGCCCGCAGTGCGGCATCGAGTGTGACTCGCATTGGCCTTTCCCCGCAGCATCCGATGCGTGAGGATTATCCGCCAGATCCCCCTCCGTCGTTCACCTGTGTGACCGGGATCGGCGGCGGTCCTCGCCCCGGTCCGGATACTCTCCCGATTGTTTGGAGGACACATGACCCGAAGACGTGCCTTACTCGGCGCGGTCAGCCTGGTAGTGGCCGCTCTGCTCGGACTCGTCGCATCCCCCGCGGCACACGCCGCCGGAGCAGCATCCGCTGCTCAGGGCTCGTCCGCACAGGTCCAGGGCGAACATCCGGAACTCAACGGTTACCGCATCAAGACGGTGAACAGCGCTGCCGTCTACCTGGTCCTCGACGGCAAGCGCCGCGGCATCCCCAACGAGGCCACATACTTCAATCTGTTCCGCAGCTGGGACGGAATTCAGAACGTGATCGACATCGACAGCATCGACGACGGCGGCAACCTGTCGGACGGTGCCATGTTGGCCAAGTCCCCCTCCTCCGCCACCGTTTACCTTGTCAGCAACGGCGTCAAGCGCGGGATCACCAGCGCAGCGGTGTTCGACAAGTACTCCTTCGACTGGGACAAGATCGTCACCGTGAGCGCGGTCGTGTTGGACGCCGTCCCCAACGGTGCCGTCATCTCTTCCTGACGCCGCTCGGGGCCGCTCACCCGAACGGTAGCGGCCCCTCTCGCGGCAACACATCTGAGTCAGGCGACCTCCGCGTCGGTGGCCAGTGCTGCGGCCATACTGGTGTCCGGCCCTCGCGGCGGCCAGAGGCTCACGCCGTTCGGCGATCCGTGTGAGCGCCACCCAGCCGTGTCGGGCTCGCGGCGCGCCTGTTGCGCGGTGAACCGCCCCCCGCGTCGCCTGACGCGGGTACCTCGAGGTCGAACCTGCTCCTCAGCCATTCTGGTGAGGTGACCGGCCGCGTCCGCGTGCGAGCCCGGGCGGTGCGGTACCTAGAGCGGCATGGCCACTCCCCTCGATCCCCCGCCGAACGCTGAGAGGTCGTTTTCTCCCAGTGTTTCATCCCGGAATTGGTTGCTTAGTGACGGTTTTCGGGTCGCGTCAGGAGATGGTGGCTTCGCCGGTCAGGCGGCGAGTCATGAGGTCGGTCATGGCGAGGTGGACCATGGCTTCGGAGCGTCCGGGAAGGGTTTCGTAGTCGCGGGCAAGACGTCGGTGGAGCATCAGCCAGCCGTAGGTTCGTTCGACCGCCCACCGTTTCGGGATCGGGGTGAAGCCGCTGATCCCGGGGGTGCGGGCGGTGATTTCCATGTCGATGCCGAGGGTGGCGGCGTGCTCGACGAGGTGTTGGCCGTAGCCGCCATCGACCCACACCTTCCGGATGCCAGGGTGGTCGGCGGTCACCTGGTCCAGGAGCCGGGTGCCGGCCACGGAGTCCTGCACGCCGGCCGCGGTGACCAGCACCGCGAGCAGGAGGCCGATCGTGTCGATGACGATGCTCCGCTTCCGTCCGACGATCTTCTTCCCGGCGTCGGTTCCCTGACTGGAGGCCGGGACGCTGGTGGACGTCTTGACGCTCTGCGCGTCGATCACGCAGGCCGAAGGTTCGGCGTCCCGCCCTTCTTTCTGCCGCAGGAGTTGCCTGAGCAGGCCGTTGAGCTGGGCGAAGACGCCGTCTGTCGCCCACTTGGCGAAGTAGCCGTAGACCGTGTTCCAGTGCGGGAAGTGCGGAAGGTAGCGCCACTGGACGCCGGTGCGGTCCACATACAAGATCGCGTTCATGATCTCGCGCAGGTCGTGTTCGGGTGGCCGGCCGACGTCCAGGGCCCTGCCGCGACGCTCGAAGCGCCAGGCGGACAGCACCGGCTCGATCAACTCCCAGCGGGCATCGGACAGATCACTCGGATAGGGGCGTCGCGCAGGCATGCTCCTGACGTACCGCTCCGGACCGAGTGCGCCCAGGCGCACGGCAACGACGACGGAAGCACACAGCACAAAGCCCGGCTTCTTGGGATGAGACAGGCACAGGCCACCTCCCGCCCCACTTGTCACCCCCCCTGTCCATCAGGTACCAAACTCATCAACAACCTCCGCACCACCACAACCCCGTGCTGCGAAAATCGGCAGGCACCAGGGCATTCAAGGCGAAAACAACCTCTAAGTGAGTGTTTTTGACTCTGGTCGTGAGGTGTGTGCGACTGGATGATCTGGTTCGTGGTGGATGGCGGGACGGCTCGCCGGTACTGCCGGGAGTGCGGTGATCCGCTGCCGGCGACGATTTTGGTGGAAGGCGGTGTCGGCGGCGGCGCTATGCTGGACAAGTGAGTCAGGAATTCGAATCGATGAATCTGGGGGCGCCCCGCGTCTGCCCCATTGCCGATGCGCTTGAGATCGTCGGAGAACGCTGGAGTCTGCTCATCCTGCGGGAGATCGGTCTCGGGGTCCATCGCTTCAAGGATATTCAGGTCAACACGGGTGCCCCCCGGGAGACGCTCGCCCTGCGCCTGCGCAAGCTGGAGGAGGCCTGCGTCATCGAACGCCGCCGCTACTGCGACCGCCCTCCCCGCGACGAGTACCTTCTCACCGCCAGCGGCGGCGAACTCGCCCCCGTCCTCGCCGCGCTTCACACGTGGGGAGAACGATACGCAGGCGGGAACGCCGTACCGGACGGGATGCCGGGCGCGTAGGGTCGTCGCGATCGCCCGCGAGGCACGGGCACGGTTCCGCTGTCGCGGCGAACCGGCGACTCAGACGCCGTAGACGCGCTCCGGCCGTACGAGCACGGCCGCGCGGTGCTCGTGCGCCATGACGCGGTCGTAGGTGTCCCAGTCCTCGTGCTCGCCGCCTGCCGCTGCCGCGTAGATGTCGCGGAGCAGCGAGCGCAGGCCGTCGCCGGCGATGTCAGGATGCGGATCATCCGGTCCGGCGATCTCAGCAAGCCCTTCGACCGTCACCCACCGCCAGCCGGACCGCACGGTCGCCGCGAGACGGGGCCGCTCGCGCAGGTTGGCGAGCTTGACCTTGCCGTATGTGACGAACCCCACCACGTCCTCGCCGGTCGCCGGATGCCGGAGGACGCCCTGGTTGACGACGGACGCGTGCACGCCTCCGCCCGCCCGGAGCGTCGTCACCGTTGCGAGACCGCGCTCGGTGCGGAGCAGATCCGCGAAATCCTCCAGTGTCGACACAGCGACTCACCCCTAGGTTGGTTCGAATAATGGACTTGCCCGGAGTCTAGACCGGACCGGACGGGCCGACCGCCAGGCGACCGACGAAGCCCGCCCGGTAGTCCACCGCATGCGCGCTGAGGTGCGCTGTGACGCCCGCGCCGCCCCCGGGGCCGGATCGCGTGATCACCCCCTGCGAGCCGCCGAATGCACGCGCCGGCCGCTCGCAGCGGCAGGCCGAATCCCCCTGTGGGTGGGCTGGGCGCCGCTCGCCCCGCCGACGCCGCGCCCCCCAATCGCTCTCCGTGACCGGCGCGGCAGCCGTCACCGCGCACCCCCGGAGTAGTCAATTCGCTTTCTGGACTCACCTTGCTATCGTGGGCCACGTGGGTAGGTCCATAAACCGAACTTACCTCTGTCGCTCGTCGTCCTCCGCGACGCACCTTCCACCTCAAGGAACTTCCCAATCGTGTTGTCAAGCTGCTCCCGTGACGGGAGGTGAAGCATGAAAGCACTCTCCGTCACGGATCATCGCCCACAGAACGTTGAGGCGTCGGCGTGCGAGGGCCAGCAGCGCCTGCTTGTGCCCCTTGCCCTCGTTCCGCTTCCGGTCGTAGTACGCCTTGGAGGCGGGGCAGCATCGAAGGCTGACCATCGCGGACAGGTACATAGTTCTCAGCAGCCCGCGGTGATAGCGCCGGGGTCTGCGCATGTTGCCGCTGACGCGGCCGGAGTCGCGGGGCCTGGGGGCCAGGCCGGCGAAGCCGGCCAGGCGGTCGGAGCTGGCGAAGGCGTCCATGTCTCCGCCGGTCGCGGCGATGAACTCTGCGGCGAGCTTGGTCCCCATGCCGGGCAGGCTACGGATCACCTCGGCGTGCGGATGCTCGCGAAACCGAGCCTCGATCAGGGCGTCGAGCTCGGCGATCTCCTCATCGAGGTCCATCACCCCGTTCGCGAGGCGGACCACCATGGCGGCGGCCAGCTTCTCGCCAGGGAGCGCGGTGTGCTGAGCCCGGGCGGCCTCCACCGCCGTCTTCGCCAGTGCGGCGGCACCTCGGACCTTGTGGTTCTTCAGCCACGTCTCGATCCGGTTCACGCCCGCACGACGGATCGCCGCCGGGGTCTGGAAGCCGGTCAGCAGCACCACCGGACCGTGGTTCGTCAGCTCCAAGGACCGCTCCAAGGCAGGGAAGATTTCCAGGAGTTGGGCACGCAGGCGGTTGATCTGGCGAGTGCGGTCGAAGACTGCGTCCAGCCGACGGGTAGTCAGGGTGCGCAGGTCGACGGCGATCTCGTCGCCGGGCCTCAGCAGGCCGAGGTCACGGCGAACGCGAGCCTGGTCGGCGATGACGAAGGCGTCCTTCGCGTCCGTCTTGCCCTCGCCGCGGTAGGTGGCAGAAGCACGGTGGACCGCCAGGCCGGTGAGGTAGGCGACCGGCTGGCCATGGCTGATCAGCAGGCCGATCAGCAGCGCGGCACCACCATGGTTGAGGTCCACCGCCCACAGCACATCCCGCGATATCTCCAGGACGTCGCCGATCAGAGCGAGGAGCTCGGCCTCGTCGTTCTGGACTCGGCGGGACAGCAGACGCTTGCCCTCCGCGTTGATCACCACCGCATGGTGATGCGTCTTGCCGATGTCCACTCCGGCCCAGATCTCGGGCACGTTCCCCTCCGCCAGCTCGTCGTATATCGATCCCACAGACGACCTCGCCGACGTTGTCCTACAGCAGCGATCAAAGTCGCATCTCCCAATTGGCGGTCGAGTCGTCGCGGGGCTCCGGGCGGCCAAGTTCCTTGAGCCATCGAACGGTCTCCACCATGCCAGCCATACCCAGAACCCCTGGGCCCTCCGATCTTACGAATGACCAGATCAGACCCACATCTGAAAGGTAGGACCCTCCATGTCTTCGATCCTCATCACCGGCGCCTCCAGGGGTGTCGGTCGCGCCACCGCCGCCGAACTCGCCAAGCGCGGCCACCGCGTCGTCGCGACGGCCCGTGACCCACGCACACTCGACGGCCTCGACGTCGACCAGCGGCTGCGCCTGGACGTCACCGATCAGGCCAGCGTCGACGCCGCCGTCGAGCAGGCCGGTGGCATCGATGTTCTGATCTCGAACGCCGCCGTGACCTTCGCCGCCGCCGTCGAAGCGAGCCCCCTCTCCGAGATCGAGCGTCTCTACGCACAGAACACAGTCGGCGCGATCCGCGTGACGCAAGCCCTTCTGCCGCAGATGCGCCAGCGGGGCGCGGGCAGGCTGGTGTTCGTCTCCAGCGTCGGCGGGCGCATCGTCCTGCCGGGCAACGCCGCCTACGTCGCCTCCAAGTGGGCACTGGAGGCGTTGGGCGAGAGCCTCGCCGTCGAACTGGAAGGCTTCGGCATCGACGTCACCCTTGCCGAGCCCGGGCCGATCAGTTCCGGCGCGCTCGACGGCATGACCGCCTACCGGCTGCCGGACGACCCCTACGAGGCCCTGCTGCAGGGGAGCATCCCGGCCGAGATGATGAGCAGTCCCGAGCAGGTCGCTGCAGCGCTTGCCGACCTCGCGGCGGCGCAGACCGTTCCGCTGAGGGTGCCTGTCGGCCCCGTCGCCCAGCAGGTGCTTTCCGCCAGGGACTCCGCTCCGTACGACCGGCCGTTCCTCCGGCCGTTCCTGGTCTGACCGCTCCCTTCGGACCTCGCCTGCAACGAGCAGCGCCTGGTCGACGCCGTCCGGCGCCAGGGACTCGGCGGTTACTACGACCACACGGACGGTGTCGTGATCGGGTATCCGAGCGGGGTGCCCCAGGAACGCGCCCTGCGTGGCGAGCACCTCGTACTTCAGGTCCTCCGCGGTGGCGACGGCTGGCAGGCGGGGCTCCGCGTGACGGCGTGGGTGCCGGACGGCGGCCCCGACTTCCACGAACTGGCGCAGGTCTTCGCATCGTGTCTGCCGACTCAGGCGGAGATCGACCGCGGGGCGCTGGCGGCGGCCGAGTGGTTCAGCGGCGGCGGGCGGCGAGGCGCTGGACTCCGTGAGAGGAGCGCACGTCCCGTTCTGCTTCGCGACGCTCGCAGGCGGCGCAGGCGGCTCAGGGGCCCGAGGTGGGTCCGGTGAACTGACAGGCGTGCCGCCCCTGGATGCCTCCTCTCAGTGACAGATCCTGGCCGGCCGACAGGGTGGCGGTCTGCCTGCACCCCTCGCGCACGGCACATCGCGTGGTCCGTTCCCCGTGCAAGGTGCTTGCGATCATCGAAGCACCCCTATAGTATTACGAACGTAATTTAAACCTGAGCGTGCTCGCCCATACGGCGCACCCTTCCCACGCCGCCCGCGACAAGGGCCTGAACCGCCTGCGGTAGGGCCGACACCGCGCACCGGCGCCGTTGTCACGGCGTGGTCGCTTCGGGCAGTGAGCCCTCCTACTTCACCAGGAACTCTTCATGGACCTTTCCGCCAGCACCGTCCTCGTCACCGGGGCCAACCGCGGGCTGGGGCGGGCACTCGCCGCCGAACTGCTCGCCCGTGGCGCCACCGTCTACGCCGGTGCCCGCAACCCCGACCAGGTCGACCTGCCCGGCGCCAAGCCGATCGCGCTCGACATCACCGACCCGGCCTCCGTCGCGGCCGCCGCCCAGGCCACCGGCGACGTGACCGTCCTGATCAACAACGCCGGCTCGGCCACCGGCACCGACCTGCTCACAGGCGACCTGGACAACATCCGCCTGGAGCTGGACACCCACTACTACGGCACCCTGTCGGTGGTCCGCGCCTTCGCGCCCCAGATCGCGGCCAACGGCGGCGGTGCCATCCTGAACATCCTGTCCGTCCTGTCCTGGGTCAGCTCCCCGGAACACGGCGCCTACTGCGCGGCCAAGTCCGCCCAGTGGTCCCTCACCAACGCCCTGCGCCTGCAGCTTGCCGACCAGGGCATTCGAGTGGCCGGCCTACACGTCGGCTACATGGACACCGACATGGTCCGGACCGTCGAGGCGCCCAAGTCCGACCCCGCCGACATCGCCAGGATCGCGGTCGACGGCATCGCCGCCGGCGCCTACGAGATCCTCGCGGACGACCCCGCCCGCCAAGCCCAGCCTGCACTGTCCGGAGGCGTCTCGGCGCTCTATCCGCAGCTCTCCTGAACGCCCACGCCGGCCCGGAAACCCTCACCGGGCCGGCGGATGGCGACGCCCGGTGTCCCACTCCCGCGCCCTCGCGTCATCGAGGTGAGGACAGCGGCGGCACAGGACGGCGACGAGCGCTCAGCCGTCGTCACCTGTGCCGGCCCGTCGATGCCTTCACGGTCGAGGTGGCCACCTTCCTCACCATCTGACCACGTCGACCGGAACGCCGGCACTCCACACGGAAACGTTGCCAGGCCCTGCTCGTCCAACCCGCCTGTTCGACCCACATCGGAGAAGCGCATGTCTTCCTCGAACGTCGAGAACCGAACGACCACGGCCGACCTGCACCGGCTTGCCGATGAGTACGTCGAACTCGTCAACCTGCATGACATCGACGGCCTGTTCGCCCTGTACGCGCCGGACTTCCGCGACCACGCCGCCGACGGCACCACCTCCGGCGTCGAGGAGACCCGCGCGGTGCTGAAGTCGTTCCTGGACGCGGTCCCCGACTTCGCCGCCGCGCCGGTCCGTGTCGTCGCCGAGGACGACTGGTTCACGATCAGCTTCGTCCTCACCGGCACGAACACCGGGCCCTTCAACGGCACTCCCGCCACCGGCCGATCGATCAAGGTGCTGGAGGTCCGCATGTTCAAGGTGGCCGACGGGAAACTCACCGACCACTGGGGCCTCATCGACCTCGCGACGCTGTTCGCCCAGTTGCAGTCCTGACCAACCCCGGCCTCGCCGAGCCGACGTCGATTCTTTGGATTACGTTCGCAATACCATAGACTGGTGCAGTCGGTAAAGGGCAACGGGTCCGTTTGGTCGGCGAGGGAGCGTGCGCTGTGGTGCGGTACGGAAAAGAGCACAAGTCGGAGACGAGGCGGCGGATCATCGAGACGGCGGGCCGCCGGTTCAAGCAAGACGGTATCGACGGCTCCGGCGTCTCGACGCTCATGAAGGACGCGGGGCTGACCAATGGTGCCTTCTATGCTCACTTCACATCCAAAGATGACCTCGTCACCACGGCGATCGCCGACCAGTTGAAGGCACAGGCCGCGAGCGTTGTCGCACAGGCCGCGCCCGGCCGTGCCGGACTGGAGCAGATCGTGCGGGGTTACCTTTCACCCCAGCACCGCGAAATGCTTGGCGATGGCTGCCCCAACGCCGCTCTGCTCGACGAGATCGGGCGCTGCACCAACGCGACCAGGCAGGCGTACACCGACGGCGTGCTGATCCTCATCGACGGCATCGCCGCCCGCATGGCGCCCGAGGATCCGTCCTCCGCCCGTGTGAAGGCACTCAGCCTCCTCGGCCTGATGGCCGGGACGCTGCAGCTCTCCCGCGCCTTGACCGACAGCCAACTCGCCAATGAGCTCCTCGAGCAGGGGGTGAACAACGCCCTCGCGCTGCTGGATGCCGGGCAGCGCGTCTGACACACAACGCCCCTGGTGAGGGCTGGAGTTGGCGCGTACTTCGGTTCCCGCAACCGAGCTGTCCATATCCACTGCGTCGCGCAGGTGCGGCCTCACCGTCATGGTGTGCGCCGCCTCTCTTGCGACCCAATGGAATTACGGTCATACTTTAAAAGTTGGCGTGACTCCTACGGATCTTCTGTCGTCGACCGAACTGACTGCAGACGCAGTGCAGAACCCCACCAGAAGGGCACGGTCATGAACGACGCACAAGGAGTACGAGGCGACGTGGTGACCTCGTACAGGAAGGCCCCGACCCGCACCCTCACCGCCGGCGGAGTGACCTTCGCCTACCGTGACCTCGGTCCGAATACCGGCGTGCCGGTGGTCTTCCTCACCCACCTTGCCGCGGTCCTCGACAACTGGGACCCCAGGGTCGTCGACGGCATCGCCGCCAGGCATCGCGTCATCACCTTCGACAACAGGGGTGTCGGCGCATCCAGTGGCGCGACACCGAAAACCATCGAGGAGATGGCGAGGGACGCCGTCACCTTCATCCGGGGCCTCGGGCTCGAACAGGTCGACATCCACGGCTTCTCGATGGGCGGCATGATCGCCCAGGTGATCGCGCAGGAGGAACCGCGGCTCGTCCGCAGGCTGATCCTCACGGGTACCGGCCCCGCGGGCGGCGAGGGCATCAAGAACGTGACCTGGCTCTCCCATCTGGACACCGTCCGGGGCCTGTTCACCCTGCAGGACCCGAAGCAGTTCCTCTTCTTCACCCGCACCGCGGGCGGACGCCGAGCCGGCAAGCAGTTCCTGGCCCGGCTCAAGGAGCGCACCCACGACCGGGACAAGGTGATCTCTCTCCCGTCGTACTTCGCCCAGCTCAGGGCCATCCACCGCTGGGGGCTCGCGCAGCCCCAGGATCTCTCCGTCATTCATCAGCCCGTGTTCGTCGCCAACGGCCAGAGTGACCGGATGGTGCCGACGAAGAACTCGTTCGACCTGGCACGGCGACTGCCGAACGCCGATCTGGTCGTCTACCCCGACGCCGGCCACGGAGGCATCTTCCAGTTCCACGAGCAGTTCGTGTCGGAAGCCCTGGACTTTCTTGAGCGGTAGTAGGTGCCGAGGACGGGCGGAACGGTGATCGCGTCCGGGCTCGGCTTAATGTCCCCGCCCAGCGCCCGGCGAAGGTTTCAATCACACTGCTGCGCCCCGGCGGCCCCCTCGGCGCAGTACTCGGCAGCGGCGTAGGCGGAATCCTCGGCATCATTTTCCCGGCGGCTCGGCGTTAGGTGACACCTCGGAATGCTGTGATCACGTTGCCTGCGCTGGCGAGGGCGGTGCCGTCGGCTTCACCTGACGGCGCCGAGTGAGGCGCCTGGTCATGAGGGTGATGGCGGCCCAGGTGATCAAGGTCTCGGAGTGCTGGACGAGTCGTTCGTAGTCGCGGGCGTGACGGCGGGCGTGCATGATCCAGGCCAGCGAGCTTTCGACGACCCACCTGCGGGACAGGACGACAAATCCCGTCGTGTCCTTGGGGCGGCTGACGGTCTTGATCGTGATGTTGAGGTGCTGTTTGGCCCAGGTCACGAGCTTGCCCGCGTAGGCGCGGTCGGCCCAGACGATGGTGATCTCGGGGTGCATCAGCCGAAGGCGGAAGAGGACTTCCTTCGCTGCGGCGGAATCGTGCAGATCGGCCGGGGTAACCATGACCAGCAGGGGTAGCCCGCGTGTGTCCACGACCAGGTGGCGCTTGCGACCGTTGATTTTCTTTCCTGCGTCGTAGCCGCGGCTGTCCTTTCCGACGGTCTCGGCGGCCTTGACGCTCTGGGAGTCGATGACCGTGGCGACCGCGCGGGGGCCCTTGCCCATCTCACGACGGATCCGGCCGGCGAGCTGGTCGCGGATCTGTCCGATGATCCCGGCGGCGGCCCAGCGCGCCATGAACCCCCAAACCGTGCGCCACGGCGGGAAATCCGCAGGCAGAGCCCTCCACTTGCATCCGGTATCGACCACGTAGCGGATCGCGTCGACGATCTCGCGCCGGGGGTGCTTCTCCGGCCGACCGCCGCGGCGGGTGTCGCAGGCCGGGGTCTGCTCGACCATGCGGAAGACTTCGATCGCAAGCTGACGGTCTTCACCGGGCCGGTACTCGAGGATTCCGATCCGCCCTGCCGGGGCATCCAGGTACCGCTCCGGTTCCGGAATGTCGCCGCGTTCATGCACGACAGGGACCTGGCGGCCACCGCCTACGTGCTGGACCAGAGCCCCGACCTCACCAAAGACGCCGCCGCCCAAGCCATGGCCAAAGCCACGCGAGCAGGAGACCCTCCCCCGCTCGAGCGCCTTCCGCACCTTCCAGGTACCTGTCTTGGACATCACCACCCTCACCGGCCTGGACCCGGGCCCGGGCCCACTGCCAGCGGCCGACCGGCTCCCCGCCGGAGTGCGGGCAGCACGGCGCTGGACCCTCCTGGAGTCCTACGACGACATCACCATGGCCACCTCGTAGAAGGGCGCATGAGAAACGCGACCGAGCTGTGGACGCTGCCGTTGGCGGGCGGACAGGTTTTGGCGCGGGCCCGGGAGCGGGCCCGGCGTTGCCCCGACAGGCGCAACGCAACGTGATCACATCCGTACATCCCGTTCGTAAAGTGGCCCCATGTGGCGCCTTCCGCAAGCCGGTACCCTCGCCGTCCTCAAGCTCCCGGCCACCCTGCTCCTGGTCACCCTCGCACTGATGGGCATCGGCACGCTCCTGTCGGCGGGGGGCCTGACCGTGCTGACCGTCCACCCCACGCGGACGGTCACCCCGAACCCCACCGACACGGACACCACGTCCGGTCCGCCGACCTCACCGCCCACCACGCCACCGACCTCACCCGTCACCTCCCCACCCACCTCACCGCCCACCTCCCCGCCGTCCGCACCCGCCACGCCCGGCCCCGCCTCGGGCCCACTGAGCCAGGACACACAGGAGGTGATGGCCAATTCGGCAGCGCTGCTCACCTCCTGGATCGGGCTGATCAGCCAGGTGCTCGGGCTGCTGACAGCGATGATCGGCTTGGTCGCCGCGGGCCGTCGCCCGGCCACCGCCGAGCCCGCCGACAGCGGTGGATCCGAGTCGCCAAGGCACAGACGACCACGTCACCGGTGACCGCGGTGATGTCACACCGCTGGACCCGCGAGGGGTAACCGCTCGCAGGGCTACTAGCGAGCGAAACAGGCGCTTTTCAGGATCAGGCAGCGGGTCCGACCACGGCGGGCGCGGGCGTGGCCTGCTCGGTGCGCGCCGCCCGCCGCTCGCGCGACTGCTCCAGTGACGTCGCCAGGAGGTACTGGGCGGTGCGGTGTCGGCGGCCCTCGTCGCGGTCCGCCCCGGCCCGGACCGAGCTGGGGGCGTGGGGCGGCCGGGGAAGAATGTTGGCAGTGGTCACGAAAGGGGGGCGTCATGCGGTTGACGATCGACACCGAGACGGACACCTATGAGCAGGCGATTGCCGCCGTGCAGGCTGCCTACGGGCTGCGACCCGTCGCCCCTGCCGACTGGCCGGAACCGCCAGCCGCCGACCCTCGCCCCGGGCCGCGGACGGCGAGGAGGGCCAGAGCGAGCAGGACGGGTTCGGCGAAACGAGAGGCCATCTCGGTGTAGCGGCCCGCGGTGGTCAGGTCCCGGCCGCTGGGGCGGAAGACCACCGAATTGACGACGATATCGGCGGCCTTCTGGGCGCGGGCGCCGGTGAAGCGGTCAGGGAAGGCCGCGTGCGGTCTGGGGTCCTGTTTGCCGATGACTCCTGCGCCGGGCGGGTATGGCCTGGTGGGGGTGTCCGGCAGCCCGAGTCCCATCAGCGGCAGCCACAGGCGTCCGTTTCGGCGTCGGCGGCCGACACCGCTGTGGTCGCGAGTACGGCGCAGCAGCCCTTCCCGTCGGCGTCCGTGCAGGTCCGGTCGCTCTCAATGGCGACCACGGCGGTGCGCAGGTCGTCCAGCGCATGGCCGAGGCGTTCGTCGGCCGACTCGTAGCGGGCCCGCCGTCCATCGGGGACGGTGACGACGAGGCCGCAGTCGCGCAGACAGGCCAGGTGGTTCGACAGCCGGGTGCGGGAGATACCGAGGGCGTCGGCGAGGTCGGAGGGGTAGGCGGGGGCATCCCGCAGAGCGAGCAAGAGACGGCAGCGGATCGGGCCGGCGAGCGCGCGGCCGAACGGGCCAGTACGTCGATGTCGGAGGCAACGGTCAGCACACCATGACAGTGCGAATTGCTGAATTCAGGTACCGGTCGGCCTGACGTCCTCGGCATGGACCACAAGAGCCACGACGCGACCGTCGACGCCGCCGGCGGCAAGGTCCTCAACCAGCACGTCGACCAGGACGACCGGGACGACAACGACAGCGACGACGACTGATCAGCCACCAGGCCGCCTGCCTGAAGCCTCCCTCAGTTCCCGAAGCGCCCGCACCCGCACTGTCCGGCGGCCGCGGCCCCTTCGTCCGTTCCGGGGGCCGGGCCCGTGGGCGTGGGCACGGACGCTGAGTGAGCGGTCAGGAGGGCCGCCTGCCCATCCCCCTTCGATAAGCGCAAGGGCCAGGCGCCCAGTGCCGGCCTCCACCGCGCGCTCGGCCGCACTCCCGGCCGTAGGACCGCCGGCTTTCCCCGCCAGGCCGAACGCCAGTGGTCGCCGGAGCGGCGCGGTGCTGTCATGGGTAGGGAAGACGGCGTGGGCGAGCCGGCCGGGCCGCGGAAGTCGGCGCGCCGCGCGTGGTCCGCCCGGGCGGTCCGGCCGCGGCGGTCCGGCCGCGGCCGCGCCCCGTCGCGAAGCGGAGGAGGCCGATGCCATGCTGCACCGCCGCACGGTCGGTGACGTGATGACCGAGGAGGTCGTCACCCTCCGGCCCGACACACCCTTCCAGGACGTCGCCGCCCTGCTGGACGCGAACGACATTGCCGCGGCTCCGGTCGTCGATGACAACGACGCCCCCGTCGGCATGGTGTCCGCCTCCGACGTGCTGCGGCACGAGACCGGCATGCCCGATCCGCAGGGGCAGGACGAGAACGACAAGCACCCCTGGAGCAAGGCCCGGGCCCAGACCGCAGGCGCGCTCATGAGCAGCCCCGTCATCGCCGCCCGCGCCGACTGGACCATCCCCCGGGCCGCGCGCGAACTCCGCAGGCGACACGTCAAGCAACTGCCGGTGGTCGGCGACGACAGGCTCCTTGGCATCGTCAGCCGCAGCGACCTGCTCGACGCCTTCATCCGTTCCGACGTCGAGATCCGCGACGAGGTCGAGCAGGACGTCCTGGGACGCATCCTCGGCCTGGACAAGGGCACCGTCGCGGTCGAGGTCCGCGACGGGGACGTCACCCTTCGGGGCCACGTCCCGGAACCGCGTCTCATCCCGGTGGTCGTGGGCCTGTGCCAGGGCGTCGACGGTGTCGTCACCGTGGACGCCCACCTCACCGCCGCGCGCTAGGTATCCGCCCTGGGAATCCGGCCACAGCAGCGGCAGGCCGGCCACCAGGCGCAGCCGAGCGATCCCGGCCCGAACCAGGCCACCGGCGTCACCGTCACCGATCCGCTCCCGGACGGTCTCACCTTCCTGTCCGCCCCGACCCCACCAACAACACCGACACCGTCACCATCCGCGTCGAACCCGCCCCCTCCTGCTGCGCCCCCTACTCCCCCGCACGTAACTCGCCCCGGAATCCGCCACGCGGACTCCCGCCCGACAACAGCGCCCGGCACGCCCCCTGCAGGGGACACGGCCGGGGCATGGATCAGTACAGCGGAGTCCATCTGGTACGTCACAGCCGTGATCTTCGCGTCCTGCGGCATGTTGAAGATCACCCAGCCGGTGACCTTGTCGCCCGGCTGGAGGATCATGGTGAGGTCCATGGACTCACCGGCGGTGGGACTACCGGGCCTACCGGCGTACACCTTCCCGGTCGAGTCGATGACCTTCGCCCCCCAGGTTGCCGGGGTCGTCATAGGGGCATCGCCGGCAACAGGGCCCTGTGAGGGCGACCGCTGTAGCGAACCCACCCGTCATCGCGGGAGCGCACGCGGTCGTACGGATCATCGATGCCAGGAAAAGGCCGGCCCTTGCCGTACGGATCGGCGCCGACAACGTCGTCTTGAGCGTGCACGCCCTTCAACTGCCCAAACGCGCCGAACCGCACAGCGGCTTCCGCCTGGAGCGCATGGAGTCCGAGAAGGTCACGGGCCGCGCGCTGATGTACCTGATCGTCGCATGGCTGCTCGACGGCGGGGCGGGCTGACCCACACCGCCGCCCGGACAGCTCAGCCGGTGGCCGGATCCGTGGGCCGGGCCGGACCGTCGGGTGCGAGGTCCGTCCAGGTGCGCTCGATATGGTCCAGGCACACGTCCCGGGATGCGGCCGGGTGCGCCTCGTGCCATCCGTCGGGCACCGGGACGAAGGTGGGCCACAGGGCGTGCTGGTTGTGGTCGTTGACCACGACGAGGAAAGTGCCGTCCGGGTCGTCGAAGGGGTTCACGTCGTCCTGCCGATCTCTGCGGGGTCCGGGTGGAGAAGCCGGTCCGGCGGCCGTGGGGCTCGGCCCGTCCGGCTCAGCGTGGCGGGGTCGTCTCCGGCGCGCCGGCGTCGGCGCAGGTCGCGGCGGGGCTCCTGTCCTTGGCGAGGAAGATGGTCTGCGCCATCATCCGGTAGCCCGACATCCCCTCCCGCAGGGTCTCGATGGACTCCTCCGGGTGCACCGAGTCGATGACCGCGTTCGGACCGACCGCGTTGAACTGATGTGAGACTCCGCGTGGTATCTGCATGTCCACCCAGGAGTTGGGCGGCACGATCACGTTGTGCCGTTCGCGGCGCGCCCCGTCGGGGGTGCCGGGCAGGTCGTCGGCGAAGCAGGACAGCGGTGCGAAGCGTCCCGTCGGGGGGCGGACGGTGATCGGCGACAGGCTGGACACGCGGATCGTGGTGTCCGGGCCGGTCATCATCCGCACGAACCGCAGCCCGGTGTGCAGGTGCATGCGCGAACAGATGTCGCGTGCGGCGGTGTCGTAGAAGTCCATGAGGTAGCGGTCGGCGAAGAAGCCCGGGAAGGGCGGCTCCAGCATGAAGACGTCGCCCTCCTCGAAGACCTGCGCCCGCTTCGGCTCGCCCGCCGGTGCGGGTCGCTCCCCCTCCTCCCGATGGGCCGCCCGGACCAGGCCGGACAGAGCGTCGACAACGGTCAGGGCGGTCTCCGGGGGCAGTTGCACCACCGGGGTGAGCCGGTTGCGGTCGGGGTCCCGGTGGCCTCGGACGTCGAGGATCTCGTCCTCGTGGTCGGGCGACCGCTTCATCCGGCCGGTGGTCTCGGTGGGCTGGATCATCCTGTCGCTCCCGTGTGCTCGTTCGGACCGCAATCGAGGTGGCGCGCCCAGAGGACGCCGCCCGCGTCGTGTCGCCCGGCGCGGAGCACCGAGCAGCCGGTCATGGACGTTCCGCCGCCCCGCTGCCGGGACAGCCACTCCCAGCGGTCCGTTCCCCCGCCGCCGGGGACACCGAGGAAGGACAGCAGCGGGACCAGCGGCCGGGCGGGGCCGCCCGGCGCGGGGCCGTGCGGGAGGAGGACCAGTGCGCCGCCGTCGAGGCGGGTCTCGACGCCCCACGGCACCGGCCCCTCCTCGACGCGGTGCCGGGCGGCCAGCTCCGCGGCCAGTTCCCCGTGCACCGACAGCGGCCACGCGGCGAGCACCTTCGCACGCCACCGCGCCTTGGCGCGGGCGAGTTCCGCGTCGTCGGGGGTGTGCCAGTGCTCGCGCAGGAAGTCGTAGGCGGCCAGGACGGTGTCGTCCCCGGTCCCGGCGTGCCGGGCGGCGGTGTGTTCCGCGAGGGACCGCAGGGCCGGGTCGTTGGTCCCGGAGTCCAGCAGGTGGCGTGCGGTGGCCGCGGCGTGGCGCAGCAGTCGGTCGTACCGCGCGGGCGCCAAGCGGCGGGCGGCCAGCGGCCGGCTCATCACCCGGCGTTGCGGCTTTCCGGTGGCGGTCGCCCGGTACCCGCCGAACTGGACGACCGCGGGCCGCAGCGGCGATCGCTCGCACAGGGTGCGGACCTCGGGCACCGGCTGTTCCGTCGCGACGAGGGCGACGTCGTCGCCGAGCGTGGGCTCGTCCACCGCGACCGCCGCGAACCGGCCGGTGAGGCCCGCCCGGCGCCAGCCGTGCTCGATGTCGAGGGGATGGTGCTTCTCCCCGCCTCGGTTGACGCGCTCGCCCGCGCGGCCCCGCAGGACGAGGAGTCCGTCCCGGAGCTCGCCCAGGTCGCCGGTGCGCAGCCAGCCGTCGTCGGTGACGGCGGCGGCGGTGTTGCGCGGGTCCTGCCAGTAGCCGGTCATCAGGTCAGGGGTTCGGATCCAGACCTCGCCGGATTCCAGGTGGAGTTCGGTATCGGGCAGGGGTACGCCCACCGGGGGCGTCCGCTCCAGGTAGTGGGTGCGGAAGTCGGCGTCGTCGAGCAGCGGCATGGTGAAGCTGAAGTTGACCGCCTCCGTCAGGCCGTAGCCCTGACGCAGCCGCGGGCCGTAGCGGGAGTGGAAGCGCCGGGCCAGGTCGGCCGTGAGCGGGGCCGCGGCGGTGATCAGGTAATCCAGCCCGTCGGGCCACGCGGGAGCGGCCTCGACCAGGTCCGCCAGCAGGGCCGGGACGATGGAGGCCGTCCTGGCGCCGGAAGCGTCCAGCGCGGCGAAGTAGCCGGCCGGGTCGAAGGAGGGGTGCAGGGTGAGCGGTGTGCCGGTGAGGTGGGTGCCGAGCAGTGACATGACCAGTGCGTTGCAGTGGTACAGCGGCAGGCAGGTGCCGTGCGGGCGGTCCGGTGTGATGCCGTGCAGGACCGCTGTGCGGCGTGCGTTGCCGAGAACCGCCCGGCGGCTGAGCACGACCCCTTTCTGTGGACCGGTGGAGCCGGAGGTGAACATGATGAGCGCCGCAGCTTCGGGTATCGGGTGCGCGTCGGGCAGTTGGGTGGGCCGGACCCCGTGGACGTCCACGACGGCCGCGGCGGCGACCCGGGCGGCGCCGGCGGCGAGGTCCGCGTCCCCGGCCCGCGGGTGGAGCGGGACGGCGACGAGTTCCCGGTCGAAGCAGCCGAGCAGGATGTCCGCGAGGCGGCGGCCGCCTGGGAGCCTGATCACCACCCGTGCTCCTGCGGGCAGTTCGTCGAGTGCGGCGCTGTCCGCCTCGTACGTCGCGTCCTCGATGGCGGTCAACGGGCCCTCCCGAGGGCTTCGGTGAGCTGGACGCCGACGGCGTCGATGTGCTGGGGCTGCATCATTTGGTGGTGCCGTGTGTCGACGTGTCCGACGGTCAGCTCGCCGCCGGCGTAGGGCCGCCACAGTTCGTGCGTGGGCGCCGCGCGCCGAGGCTCGCCGGCGGCCTCGATGTAGGTGGTGTGGCCCGCGTAGCGCGGGGGGCGGTAGGCGCGCAGCAGAGCGTCGTTGTGCCGGGAGACGGCGATGACGCGGGCGATGTCGTCCTCGGTGAGGCGGGCGAAGAGGCTGCCCTCGCGGCGCAGCAGTGCCGAGACGGTGGTGAAGTCGAGGGTCTCCGGGGCGAGGCGGTCGTCGTCGAACCCCGCGGCCGTCAGCAGCACCCGGTGCACGCGGTGCTCGTCGATGGGCTCGGCGGGCCCGGCCCCGGTGGCGGCGACGGTGTCGACCAGGAACAGCGTCCCTTCGGGTTCGCCGAGTTCCCGCAGCCGGACGGCCATGGCGTGCGCCACCAGTCCGCCGAAGGACCAGCCGACCAGGTGGTACGGGCCGGAGGGGCGCACTGTGCGCAGCAGTCGCAGGTAGCGCTCGGCCATCTCCTCGACCGTGCCGGGCAGGTCCGCCACTCCCCCGGTGCCCTCGGCCTGGATGCCGTGGACCGGGTGGTGCCGGCCGACGTGCCGCAGCAGGCCGGCGTAACTCCAGCTCATACCGCTCAGCGGGTGGACACAGAACACCGGCGCGGCCGCTCCGGTGGCCCGGAAGGGCACGAGGTGTGCGGGGGTGGACGCGCTCGGCGGCCCGACGAGCAGTCGGCTCAGGGCGGCCGGGGTCGGGGCCTCGAAGACGTTCCGGAGCGCGGGTGCGAGGCCGAGGACGGCGCTTATCCGCTCGGTCAGCCGGGCGGCGAGCAGCGAGTGGCCGCCCAGTTCGAAGAAGTTGTCCTCGGGGCCGACCCTCGGTACGTCGAGGACCTCGGCGAACTGGCGGCACATCAGGTCCTCACGGAGGTCGCGCGGCGGCTCGGCGTCGGTGGCGGCCGCCCAGTCGGGCTCGGGCAGCCGGTCGCGCAGCAGCTTTCCGTTGGCGCCGAGGGGCAGCCGGTCCAGGGCCAGCAGCCGGGCGGGCACCATGTAGTCCGGCAGGTGCCGGGTCAGGTGCGCCCCGACCGCGCCCAGGTCCGCGCCTTTGGGGGTGACGTAGCCGACGAGCCGACGGTCGTCGGCGCCGCGATCGTGCACGGCGACCGCGGCGGCCGTGACCTCCGGGTGCCCGCCCAGCACGGCTTCGACCTCGCCGAGTTCGACGCGGTGACCGCGGATCTTCACCTGGTCGTCGGTCCGGCCGTGGAAGTGGAGCACCCCGTCGCGGCTCCACGACGCGAGGTCACCGGTGCGGTACATCCGCTGGCCGGCCGGTCCGAAGGGGGCCGGCAGGAAGCGGGCGGCCGTCAGTTCGGGGCGGCCCAGGTAGCCGGTCGCGAGGCCCGCGCCGGCCAGGTACAGCTCGCCTGTCGTGCCCGGGGGGACCGGGCGCAGCCGGTCGTCGAGGACGTAAGCGCGGGTGTTGCGCAGCGGCCGGCCGAGCGGCACGGTACCGTCGGTCCGCGCGCCGACCGGGTGGGTGGCGGACCAGACGGTGGTCTCGGTCGGGCCGTAGCAGGCGAGCAGCGACGCGGTGGCGGCGGCCAGCTCCCCGGCGAGTTCCGCGGGGACCGCCTCGCCGCCGACGACGGCGCGTACGTGACGCAGTTGTCGCGGTCGTCGTGCCACGATCGTCCGCCAGAGCGACGGGGTCGCCTGCATCACGGTGACGCGGTGCCGGTCGAGCAGCGCGCACAGCTGGTCGGGGTCGCGCAGCGCGTCCTGGTCGGCGAGGACCATGGCACCGCCGGTGATCAGCGGCAGGTACAGCTCGGGCTTGCACATGTCGAAGCCGATGGGTGCGGAGGCCAGCATCCGGTCATCGGGACCGACCGCGAGCTGCTCGCGCAGGGCGAACAGCAGGTTCACCAGCGCGGTCCGTGGTACGACGACGCCCTTGGGCCGCCCGGTGGAGCCCGAGGTGTAGGTGACGTACGCGGTGTCGGGTGGCACCGTCAGCGGCTCGGCCGCCCCGGCCGTGACAACGGGTCCGGTGGCGGGTCCGGTGGCGTCGCGCACCACGAGGAGGGGCCGGGCGTCGGCCAGGAGCGCCGTGACGCGCTCGGCCGGCAGGGTGGGGTCGACGGGCAGGTAGGCGGCGCCGGTCGCCTGGACGGCGAGGAGGGTGGCGGGCAGGTCGGGGCCTCGGCGCAGCACCACGGCGACCAGGGCTCCGGGGCCCGCCCCGTGCGCGCGGAGTTCCCCGGCGAGGTGTTCCGCCCGCTCGGACAGGTCCCGGTGGCTGAGCACGGTGTCGCCGTGCAGCACGGCGGGTGCCTCCGGGGTGCGGTGTGCCTGGGCCGCGGCGAGCGCCGCCACGGAGGTGTCGGGCGCCTCGCGGTCGGTGCCCCTCCCCAGCCCGGTCAGCCGCTCGTGCTCGCCGTCGACGAGCACCGGCAAGTCGGCGACGGGAAGCTGGGGATCGGCCACGGCCGCGCGGAGCAGCCTCTCCAGGCGGGCGAGCATCAGGCGCGCGGACGCGGGGGTGAACAGTTCGGTGTCGTACTCCAGAAGACCCTCGATCCCGGCCTCACCGCCGTGGACCGTGTAGTGCTGCCGCATGCTCCACAGCAGGTCCATCCGGGAGGCCCCGCCGTGCACGGCGACCGGTTCCGTCCGCAGGCCCGGCAGGTCGAACTCGGCCGCCGGGGTGTCCTGGAACGCCAGCATCACCTGGAAGAGGGGGTGGGCGGCGAGGGAACGCGACGGGTTGACGGCCTCCACCACCCGCTCGAAGGGGACCTCCTGGTGCGCGAAGGCGTCGAGGTCGGTGGCGCGTACCCGCTGGAGGAGTTCGGCGAACGTCGGCGCGCCGCTCAGGTCGGTGCGCAGCACCACGGTGTTGACGAAGCAGCCGACGGTGTCGTGCAGCGCGGCGTCGTGTCGTCCTGCGACGGGTGTGCCGACGGGGATGTCATCACCCGCCCCCAGCCGGTGCAGCAGTGCGGCGACCGCGGTGTGCACCACCATGAACAGGCTGGTCCGGGTGGTCGCGGCGAGCCGGTTCAGGCGGGCGTGCAGCGCGGCGTCGAGGTTGAAGGGGACGGTCTCCCCGCGGTGTGCGGAGACCGGCGGCCGGGGACGGTCCAGCGGCAGCCGCAGCACCTCCGGGGCGCCGTGCAGGATCCGCGTCCAGTGGTCGAGGCCGGTGTCCGGGTCGCGGTCGAGCAGGCGGAGCGTGTAGTCCGCGTAACTCACTGGCGTGCTCGTCCACTGGGGGGCGTCGCCCGCGGCACGGGCCCGGTAGGCGGTGGACAGGTCACGGGCCAGCGGACCGAGCGACCAGCCGTCGGCGGCGATGTGGTGCAGCAGGAGCAGGAGTACGTGGTGGTCGGGTGCGGTCTCGTGGAGCACGGCGCGGACCGGGAGTTCTGTCTCCAGGTCGAAGACGTGCGCGGACGCGGCGGCGAGCAGTCCGGGCAGTTCCGCCTCCGAGGTGACCACCGTCCGGAACGGCAGGCCGTCGGCGTCGCGGATCCGCTGGTACGGCTCGCCGTGGTGTTCCACCACGGTGGTGCGCAGGCTCTCGTGTCTGTCCAGCAGGTCGCCGAGGGCCGCCCGCAGGGGTTCCACCCGCAGCGGCCCGGTGAACCGGACGGCGAAGGACATGTTGTACACGGAGTTGGGGCCGGCGAACCGGTCGAAGAACCACAGCCGACGCTGCGCGGGCGAGAGCGGTACGCGCTCCGGTCGCGGGGCGTCGGCCGCCGCCGCCCGGGCGGGAGCCACGGCAGCGCCCTCCGGGACGTGGCGTGCCAGGTCGGCGACGACCGGGGCGTCGAACAGGGTGCGGATGCTCAGCTCGCGGCCGGTCTCCGCGCGCAGCCGGTTGATCAGACGGGTGGCGAGCAGCGAGTGCCCGCCGAGGTCGAAGAAGTTGTCCTCGGCGCCGACCTCGGCCAGTCCCAGGGTCTCGGCGAACAGGTCGCACAGCAGCCGTTCTTGCGGGTTCTCCGGCCCGCGGCTCACCAGCAGCGAGGTCTCCGGACGCGGCAGGGCGGCGCGGTCCAGTTTGCCGTTCCCGGTCAGCGGGATCTCGTCTACAGGGACGACGAAGGCGGGCACCATGTGCGCGGGCAGCACCGTGCGGGCGTGGGCGCGCAGTTCCGCGGCCGACGGCGTCTCGGCCGGGCCGGACCCGGCCGGTCGCGTGGCCGGGACGGCGTAGCAGAGCAGGCGGCCGCCGTCGGCGCCGGTGTCGGCGAGCACCACGGCCCGGTCCACGGCCGGGTGCTGTTCGAGGACGCGCTCGATCTCGCCGGGCTCGATCCGGTAACCGCGGATCTTCACCTGCTGGTCGATCCGTCCGAGGTACTCCAGCGTGCCGTCCGGCCGCTGCCGCGCGAGGTCACCGGAGCGGTACATCCGGGTGCCGGGCGCGCCGAACGGATCGGGGACGAACCGGCTCGCGGTGAGCGCCGGCCGGTCCAGATAGCCGCGGGTCACGCCGGGGCCGGACACGTGGATCTCGCCGGGGCAGCCCGGCGGCACCGGTCGTAGCGCGTGGTCCAGCAGCCGCAGGCGGAGGTCGGGCAGCGCGGTGCCGATGACGCTCGCGGTCTCTTCGGGGTCGGTCAGCTCGGTGTACGTCGCGTGGACGGTGGTCTCGGTGATCCCGTACATGTTGACCAGGGCGGGCCGGCCCGGACCGTGCCAGGAGCGGACACGGGACGGTTCCAGCGCTTCCCCCGCGCATACGATCACCCGCAGGTCGGGCAGCGCGTCCGCGCCGGCCTCCTCCTCGGCCCGGAGGAGCTGGTAGAAGGCCGAGGGAGTCTGGTTCAGGGCGGTGACTCGCTCCCGGCGCAGCAGTGCCAGGAAGTCCCTGGGCGAGCGGGCCACGTCGTCCGGCACCACCACCAGCCGCCCGCCGCGGCCGAGAGCCGTCCACATCTCCCAGACGGAGACGTCGAAGGCGTAGGAGTGGAACAGGGCGTGTACATCGGCGTCGAACCGGAACCGCTCGTCGGTCGTGGCCAGCAGCCGTACGACATTGCGGTGGGTGACCAGGACGCCCTTGGGCCGGCCGGTGGAACCGGAGGTGTAGATGACGTAGGCGACCGCCTCGGGGTCCACGGTCACGGCGGGCGGGTGCGCCGGGTGGGTGGCGGCCGTGTCGGCGCCGTCGAGGAGGATCTGCGGGTGCGGGACCGGCAGCGGGGCGCCCGTCACGACGAGCACGGGGCCGGCCTCCCCGAGCACCCCCCGGATACGCTCCTCCGGGTACGCCGGGTCCAGGGGCAGATAGCCCGCGCCCGACTTCAGCACCGCCAGGATCGCGACGACGAGGTCCGCCGAACGCTCCAGCACCAGGCCGACCAGGCGCTCCGGTCCCGCGCCGCGCTCGATCAGGAGGTGGGCGAGACGGTTGGCGCGCGCGTCGATTTCCGCGTAGGACAGGGTGGTGCCGCCGTGGGTGAGGGCCGGGGCTGCCGGCCGGCGGCGCACCTGCGCGGCGAACAGGGCGGTCAGCGTGGCCGGCCCGGTGTCCCGGTCCGGGGCGGGCGCGGGGGCTTCGAGGTCGACGCGCTCGTCGGGCAGCAGCAGGTCGACGCGTCCCAGGGGTGCCGCCGGGTCGTCGGCCATCCGGTCGAGGACGGCGCGCAGACGGTCGAGCAGACGGCCGGCCGCCTCCCCGTCGAACAGGTCGGTGTCGTGGTCGAGTTGGAGCCGCAGCCGGTCGCCGGGCACGGCGATCAGGGTCAGCGGGTAGTGGGTGCCGTCGCGGCCCTGGACCACCCGCAGCTCGAGGTCGGGTACCAGGGTGGCGAGTTCCTCGTCGTCGACCGGATAGTTCTCGAAGACGACGACGGTGTCGAAGAGTTCGGCGTGCCCGGTGACCGTCTGCAGGGTCGTCAGGTCGGCGTGCTGGTGGTCGAGCATGGACAGTTGCTGGGCCCGCAGGTCCGCCAGGCAGTCGGCGACCGGCCGACGTGGGTCGAGGCGGACCCGGACCGGCACGGTGTTGATCAGCAGGCCGACGATCCGCGCCGCGCCGGGCAGTTCGGCCGGCCGGCCGGAGACCGTGGCGCCGAACACCACGTCGTCCCGGCCGGTCAGGGTGCCGAGCAGGAGCGCCCAGGCCAGTCGCACGACGATGCTGGTCGTCAGGCCGCCTTCCCGCGCCAGGGCCTCGACGCGGGCGGTGGACTCAGGGTCCAGCTCGGCGGTCGTGCGGCCACGTGCCCCGGTGGCGCCGCGCCGGCCGGGGCCGCCGACCAGGGTCGGGCCGTCCACGGACGCCAGCAGCGCGCGCCATGCCGATTCGTCCGCGCGGGCGTCCCTGGTGGCCAGCCAGTCGAGGAAGGCGCGGTACGGCGTGGCGGGCGGCAGCGGGTGACCGGCGTAGAGCGAGAACAGTTCGTGGACGAGGATCGGCATGGACCAGCCGTCGACCAGGAGATGGTGCGTGGTCAGGACGAAGGTGTGCCGGTCGGCGGACCCGCGCAGCAGCGCGGCGCGCATCAGTGGGGGGTCGGCGAGGTCGAAGCGGCGCCGGCGGTCGGCGGCGAGGAAGCCCTCCAGGTCCTCCGGTTCGGGCCTCTCGTGCCACTCCACGACGGAGCCCGGCACCACCACCTGGACCGGCCGGCCCGACGCGCCGGGCCGGACACCGGCGGAGAGCTGCGGGTGGCGGCTCAGCAGGCGGTGCAGTGCGTCCCGCAACGCGTCGGCGTCCAGTGTCCCGTCGAGGTCGAAGACGAACTGGACGAGGTAGGGGTCCACCCCGTCGTGGTCGTAGAGCGAGTGGAAGAGCAGGCCCTGGGCCAACGGCGGCAGCGGCAGTTCACCGGTGGTGCGGGACCGGACCCGGTCGACCAGCGCGCCCAGGACGTCGAACCACCTCTCGGCCAGGGCGGCGACGCGCGACGCGTCGAGCAGGCCGCCGGGCCAGGACCAGTGGGCGACCAGTTCGGGACCGTCCGGGCGGTCGGTGATCACCGTGTCCAGCTCGACGGCGTGGCTCATGGCCGGCCCGGCCGCGGTGGTCGGGCCGTCATCCGAGGGGGTCCCGGCGGCGGTCACGTCGGCCAGCACCGACCAGGGGCCTTCGCCGCCGACGGAGAAGCGGCCCAGGTAGTTGAAGGCGAACTGCGGCGTGGGGCGGGCGGCGAGGGCGGGAGCGCTCTGCGGGTTGAGGTAGCGCAGCAGACCGTGGGTCAGTCCCGCGCGGCCGGAGTCACGGGTGCGGGACCGCACCTGGGCGACCGCGCCGTCCAGGGCGACCGGGTCGGTCCGCGCCTCGGTCCAGGAGCAGCCGGGGTCGAGTAGCACGGGATACAGGGTGGTGAACCAGCCGACCGTACGGGACAGGTCGAGGTTGTCCGCGAACTCCTCACGTCCGTGGCCCTCCAGGTCCACGAGAAGCGCGTCCGGGCCGTCCCGCCAGTCGGCGGCGGCCAGGGCGAACGCGGTGAGCAGCAGGTCCTGCACCGAGCAGTCGAAAGCCGCGGTCGCGTCGCTCAGCAGGCGCGCGGTGAGCGCGCCGGGCAGGGTGGCGGTGTGGCGGCGCCGGGTGTCCTCGGTGTCCGACGCGGGATCCAGGGGACGCGCGGCGACCGGCGGTTCCACGGGCTCCGGCCGCTGGTGGGGGAACGTGTGGAGCACGGCCGGGTGATGGGCGTACCCCACCAGCGCCTTCGCCCACTGCGCGAAGGACGTCCCGGTCGGTTGCAGCGTCGGGGTCCGGCCGTGGCGTACCGCGTCCCAGGCGGTTTCGAGGTCGTCCCGGAGGATGCGCCAGGAGACGCCGTCGACCCCGAGGTGGTGCACTGTGAGGGTCAGCGCGCCCGCCGTCCCGGGTCCGGGGTCCGTCCAGCGCGCGTGCACCATCCGGCCGCGCTCCGGGTCGGTAGGCGGGCCCGGCCGGTTCAGCTCGACCGGCACGGTGGGCAGCACCTCCAGCGACCAGATCGGGCCCGTGGCGGTCAGACAGAGCCGCAGCATGGGGTGGTGGTCGACGAGGGCCTGCACCACCGCGCGGACCTGTTCCCCGGTGATGCCCACCGGGGTGCGTACGGTCAGGGACTGGACGAATCCGTGAAGTGTGCCGCCGCGTTCGCGCAGCCAGTGCATGACGGGC
Source organism: Streptomyces lacaronensis (assembly GCF_047337785.1). NCBI lineage: Bacteria > Bacillati > Actinomycetota > Actinomycetes > Kitasatosporales > Streptomycetaceae > Streptomyces > Streptomyces lacaronensis. The sequence goes on along the minus strand of NZ_JBLHDK010000003.1, from coordinate 11,947,991 downwards.
GTCAGCGGCACCGCGGAGTCGTCCGCGTCGTCCAGCGCGATCCGGTGCGCGGGGAGCCTGTCGTCCGCGAGTGCGGCGGCGAGTCCGGCGACGGTGGGGGTGCGGAACACGTCCGGGGTGGTGATCGCCAGACCGGCACGCTGCGCCGCCGCCGCGAGTTGGATCGCCTGGATGCTGTCACCGCCGAGCCGGAAGAAGTCCTCGTCGAGGGGGACGTCCGGCACGCCGAGCAGCTCGCCCACCAGCCCGGCGAGCAGTTTCTCGGCGGGCGTGCGCGGGGCCGAGCCCCTTCCGGCGCTACGAACAGCGACCGCGGACTCGAGCGCGGGCAGCGCGGCCCGGTCCAGCTTGCCGTTGCGGGTCAGGGGCAGCCGGTCAACGGCCACCACTGCGGTCGGCAGCATGTAAGCGGGCAGCCGGTCCCGCACCCGGTCGAGCAGCGCCACCGTGTCGAGGCCGTCCGCCGCACCGCCGGACGCGGTCACGTAGGAGACCAGCCGCCGCCCTCCCGGGCGCTCCTGTGCGACGGTCGCGGCCTGCCGGACCCGCGGGTCGGCACCTAGCACGGCGTCGATCTCGCCCGTCTCGATCCGGTGACCGCGCAGCTTGACCTGTCCGTCGGCGCGACCGGCGAACTCCAGCCGACCGTCCGCGCTCCACCGGGCCAGGTCGCCCGTGCGGTAGACGCGCGCCCCCGGCGGCCCCGACGGGTCGGGGATGAAGCGCTCCGCGGTCGCGCCCGCGCGCCCGACGTAACCGCGCGCCACCCCCGCTCCCCCGAGATACAGCTCCCCCACCGACCCCGGCGGCACGGGCCGCAACGCGTCGTCGAGAAGCAGCACCCGCTTGCCGTCCAGCGGGGCGCCGATGGGGACGGACGCGGCGTCCGCGGGCAGTTCCGGGACGGCGTACCGGGTCGCGAAGACCGTGGTCTCGGTGGGCCCGTAACCGTTGACGACGGTGAGATCCGGCAACGCCTGACGCACCGCGCGGACGGCGTCCGGGGACACCACGTCCCCTCCGGTCCACACCTGGCGAACACCGGCCAGGCAGGCCGGGTCCTCAGCGGCGATGGCGTGGAAGAGTCCCGCGGTCAGCCACAGCCCGGTCACCCCGGTCTCCGCCACGGTCCGGGCCAGTTCGGCCGGGCCGAGATGTCCCGGCGCGGCGACGACCACCTCACCGCCGGTCAGGAGCGGCACCCATAGCTCCAGGTTGAACGCGTCGAAGGCGTGCGGCGAGTGCAGCAGGACCCTGTCCGCGCCGCCCTCGGACCACCAGCGGTCGGCGGCGAGCCCGGCCAGGGCGCCCTGGGTGATGCCGACCCCTTTGGGCCGGCCCGTGGAACCGGACGTGAACATCACGCAGGCGAGGGCGTCCGGTGACGTCCCGGCCCCGGCGGGCGCATCATCGGCGGCCGCGCCGGAGTCGGCCCGCACGTCCAGCAGGCGCAGTCCGCGGTCGCGGGCGTACGTCACGATGGCGTCGCCCCCGGTGTGCCGGTCGGTGACCAGCAGCCGCGCGTCCGCGTCGGACAGGACGGCCTCCTGCCGGGGCGACGCGTCGTCCCGGTGCAGGGGTACGTACGCCGCGCCCGTCCACACCACGGCGAGAGCGGCGACGACCAGATCCACCGAGCGTTCCAGAAGCAGGGCGACAGTGCGCTCCGGCCCCGCACCGGCGGCGACCAGCGCGCCCGCCAACGCAGCGACACGCCCGCCCAGTTCGCGGTAGGTCAGCCGCTCACCCGTTCCGGCGCAGCGCACCGCGAAGGCGTCCGGGTTACGGCGTACCCGGTCCGCGAACCGGTCTACGGCGGTGGCGGCGGGTGCGGCCGAGGTGGGCGCGCCCGTGCCCAGCGCGACGAGACGGCGGCGCTCCCTGGTAGTGGTGATCGCCACTCGCGCCAGGGGCGTGTCGCGTTCGGCGCGCGCCACCTGCCTCAGCACGTGCGGGAAGCGGTCGGCGACGCCTCGCAGGAGGTCCTCGCCGTGGTTGGCGGGGTTGGCGTCGAAATCGAGGCGCAGTTCGCCGTCACCACGGTCGTGCGCGAAGAATGAGAGGTCCTCGCACGGCGGCGCCTGGAGGTTGCGGACGGTCGCGGTGACCGAACCGAAGCGCAGCGGCCGGTCGAACCGCTGGATGTTGAGGAGCGGCCCGAAGAACCTTCGTCCGTCGTCGGGACAGTCCACCTCCCGGCGCAGGCGCTCGCCCCGGTAGCGCTGGTGCCGGCGTACCGCCCGCAGTTCTTCGGCCACTTCGTCGAGCAGGTGGCCGACGGACGCGGCCGGGTCGACGCGGAGCCGCAGCGGCAGGACGTTGGCCGTCATCGCCGGGACGCGGCGGACGAGTTCGGCGGACCGGCCGGCGACCGGCAGGCTCAGGACGACGTCCCGGTCACCGGTCATCGCGTGCGACTGGATCGCGGTGGCCGCGGTGAACAGCCGGGTCCAGCGGTGCCCGAGCCGCCGCGCGCCGTTCCTCAGCTCGACGAACTCCGCCGCCGGCACACCCCTGCTCGTGCGCAGCGACCGGTCCGACGCCGCGGCCGGACCCGCGCCGAGCGTCGGGAAGTGCGACCGGCCCGCCAACCGCTCCCTCCACCGGTCGCCGTCCGCGTCGTGCTCGGCGGAACCGCGGTATGCCGTCTCGGCGTCGATCAGCGCCCGAAGCCCGCTCCAGCCGCTTGGCGGCACCGGGCTGCCCTCGTACAGATGGCTGTAGACCTCAGCGGCCCGTTCGGCGAACAGGGCCATGCCCGCCCCGTCGAGGGCGATGTGATGGACCCGGTGGAACAGCAGAGTGCGGTCGTCGCTCACGCGCAGCACCGCGCCGAGGAACAGCGGCCCCGCGTCGCAGCCTCCCGACTCGGCCATGGCCGCCCGCATCCACTTCAGCGCCGCGGCGTCCGGGTCGGGCCTCTCCCGCAGGTCGACCGTCTCGACGACATGCTCGGCATCGGCGACGAGCCACTGCACGGGGGCCGCCGAACCGGCCGCTCGGATACGGACGTTCACCGCCTCGCAGTCGGCGGCCGTCCTGGCGACCGCGGTCGCGAGCAGGTCGACGGCGACGGGGCCGTCCAGCTCGAGGTACTCCGCCCACTGGTAGGCGCCGGGCTCTCCGAACCCCCCGCGTTCGGCGACCCATACCCCCAGCTGCGCGTCGGTGAGCGGCAGTTCAGCACGGTTGTCAGGCATATGAGCGAGCGTTCCCATCCGTCCCGTCGGTGGTATGCCGACGACTGCCGTCCGATGTGTCCGTGTCGATCGAGAAACGATGCGCACCATCGAAACACAACAGGCAATGGATGAGTAAAGTAATGGCAACGTGATAGATCTCACGATTAGTCAGGTAACGGCAAAGACGCAGGTGGCGAGGTCTTCGCAAGACGGAAGGAGGAATTCCAGCCTGCGCGAGGCTGCTTTACCTTCCTCTCTGAGAACTCGACCAAAAAGTCACACAGTGGCCGATTGACCTCCATCGCCGATAAGGAACCTTTCCGACCTCAGTTCAAGCAGGCCAGCCGGCCGGTGAGGACGACTTGGACAAGGGTGGTGATGCGGGTGTGTTTTCGACAAGGTGAAGAAGAGCCGCCCCTTTCGGAGGGACATACGACAGTGCCGGGGACAGGCCGGAGTTGTCCGCGGTGACGATGCCGGTGCGGGCCGACAGTTTCACGGCGTCCGGGACCCCTGGCCGCGTGTCCCGGACAGGCGCGGTCGCAGCCAGCGGTCACGGATGCCAGACCGGCGCCGGCGGCCTCCTCGCCGGACGGCACTCTTCTCGCCACCGCAAGCAGCGACAGCACGGTGCGGATATACGAGTGTGAGCCCACAGACAACGCCCGGCGAATCAAGTGCCATCACCATGTGGGCACAGCGATGCTGAACCCGTACCAGAGAACGCCAGGGAGCGGCGCGCCCCGTGTCAAGAGTCGTTGGCTGAGGTCTGCCAGGATGTGCTGGACGCCGCGCAGCCGCAGAATCCAGGGCGAGCTCGCCCGGCTGGGCCACGGGATCGGCGCCTCCACGGTGTGGAGGATTTGACTGCAGCCGGTGTCGATCCGGCTCCTCGCCGCATGGGGCCGCCATGGCGCGATTTCCGTACGGCTCAGGCCGGCTCCATCATCGCCTGCGACTTCCTGCACATCGACCTGGTGGACCTTCGCCGGGTCTACGCGCCGGTCTTCCTCTGATCTGGAACGAGACCCACGCTCGGCACATCCCCGACGTCTACGCCCGGCACTACAACGGCCATCGCCCCAGCAACGAGTACAGGTACGCGGCCTGACCTGCCGCGACGAGTTTCTGAACGGCACAGGTTCGACCGGCGCGACGAGCAGCATCCGCACGGCCACGTCGGCCCCGCGCCAGCGGGGGAGTTCAGCGAGGGCCGAACCGGTCCGGCCGGCCCAAGGCGACCGGATACAGTGCGCGAGAGGGCAGCCTGGTCAGGGAGGGGAAGCGTGACCGACACCAGCAACACCCGGCCCGCCGAGGGTGAGGCGCAAGCGCCGCGGCAGGGCCCACCGCGCCGCCTGATGCGCTACCTCCCCCTGATCGCCCCCGTCCTGCTGTGGGCCGTGCCCTGCTGGGTGCTCCTGCACACCGGCCAGCACTGGCCGCTGCCCGTCACGCTGGCCGGCACCGCCCTGTTCACCCTCGGCCTCATCGGTATGCCGCTCGCGATGGTGCGCGGCCACGGCCCGCGCCAGCAGGACCGGGCGGCGATCATCGGCGACACCCTGCTGGGCACCATCTGGACTCTGTTCACCTGGTCCGTTCTGCTCGGCGTCCTCCTGCGGCTCGTCCTGACCGTGGCCGGCGTCGGCGAGAGCCAGGACCGGGCCCGAATCGTCGCCTGGGCCGTCCTCGGCACAACCGCCGTACTGCTCGGCTGGGGGTACGCCGAGGCCCGCCGCGTGCCACGCGTGCGCAGACTCGACGTCCAACTCCCCCGGTTGGGTGCCGGGTTGGACGGCATCCGCGTCGCCCTCATCACCGACACCCACTACGGCCCACTCGATCGCGCTCGCTGGTCGACGCGGGTATGCGAGACGGTGAACACTCTGGAAGCCGACCTGGTCTGCCACACCGGCGACATCGCGGACGGCACGGCCGAACGCCGCCGCGCCCAGGCCGCCCCACTCGGTACCGTGCGGGCCACCCGGGCCCGGGTATACGTCACCGGCAACCACGAGTACTACAGCGAGGCCCAGGGCTGGGTCGACCTGATGGACGAGCTGGGCTGGGAGCCGCTGCGCAACCGCCATCTGCTGCTCGAACGCGGAGGCGACACCCTCGTGGTCGCCGGCGTGGACGACGTCACCGCCGAGTCCTCCGGCCTGGCAGGCCACCGCGCCCACCTCGCCGGAGCCCTGAACGGCGCCGACCCCGACCTACCCGTCCTGCTCCTGGCACACCAGCCCAAGTTCGTCGACCGGGCGGCAGCCGCCGGCATCGACCTCCAACTCTCCGGCCACACCCACGGCGGCCAGATCTGGCCCTTCCACCACCTCGTCCGCATCGACCAGCCCGCCCTCGCCGGCCTCAGCCACCACGGCCCCCGCACCCTCCTCTACACCAGCCGCGGCACCGGCTTCTGGGGCCCGCCGTTCCGCGTCTTCGCCCCCAGCGAGATCACCCTCCTCGTGCTCCGCTCCCCGCACCTGCCCACCTCGGGATAGCACTCGACGGGCCGACACATCCGCTTGGCGCCTGACGAGGGCGGATGCCCGTCAGGCGCCCTGGGCGTACCCCATCAGTTCCCCGGCACCGCGTCCGTGGCGGCGATCGCGCAGACCGGACGGGTGCGGGCGGCGTACGAGCGGGCCGCGGCGATCAGTCCGAAGCCCAGGCCGCCGAAGGCCAGCCCGCCGAAGAGCACCATCCAGGTGATTCCCGCGCTGGAGGTGAACGCTCCGTCCGGTTTGATCCGAGGCAGCACACCTGCGGCGCTGAGCGGGGCGTAGATCACGAGGACGACGCCGTACACCGACAGGCCGATGGCCGACAGCCACGCCGGGAGGAGTGGCAGGAGCCGGGGCACCCGCCGCCCGGTGAGGAGGAGCGTCCAGCGTGGGAACACCTGGCCCCAGGGGTACATCAGCCCCAGCAGCAGGAAGATCCCGGCCAGCGCGGCCAGGACGGTGACGTCGATGCCCACCGAGGCGAGTGCCTTGGCCACGCCCGAGCCGCCCTCGTTCTCCGCGCGCCACTTCTCCGCCGTGACGCTCAGCGCGTCGCCGCCGAGCGTCCAGACAGTCTTGACGACCGCCCACGGCAGAAGGCCGCTCATCAGCAGGTACACCTGGACCCGGGTCCGCCGGGACGCCACGGAGGCGGGCGGGTGGACCAGCGGCCCGCTGCCGTCGCCGGTGTGCCCGGCCCCGCACCGCGGACACCGGCCCCGCAGCCGCCGCCGGTGGGAGACGCCGACCAGCAGCAGCAGGGCCAGGCCCACGGTGTTCAGCAGGACATGGGCGAAGCCGGTCGCGCTCTCCACGCCCGATAACGACGCCAAGGTGACGACGTACGCGGGCAGGCTCGCCATGCCCATCCCGAAGACGGGGATCGCCACGGCCAGCACCGCCGCCACCGCCACCCGGCCGCGCCGCGCGAGTGGCCGGGAGGTGGCCAGGCAGCCGCCGGCAGCCAGCAGGGCGAGGGCGGCCAGCGCGAGTTGGACGCCGGGTGCGTAGGCCACATGCGGCGACCAGGGCACGGTGGTGCCCGCGACGGCCCAGACCACCTGGACGGCGGCGTACCCCACGCCCCACGCCGCGGTGGCGTGGGGCGCCCACCGGGGCCACCGCCGCGGCCATGTCCGCCACCCGGGCTCCGGGGACGGCAGCCCGGGGCCGGGGCGGGCCGGGGTTTGCGCGGAAACAGTCACCGTGACCTCCGGTTTCGCGGTGCCGACAATCAAGCCTGTCCCGTAGGGTCGGGGGGCGCATCCGTCCTGGGGCGCACCGCCTCCGCCGCGCGGGGGAGGACGGATGCGCCTCGCGGATGACACCCCGCCCCTCCCCGCCCGTCCCGCGGGGCCGGGCGGATCAGAACAGGACGTTTCCGTTGCCGGCCCGGTGGGCCCGGGTACGGCGGTGGTCCAGATGGATGAAGGTGCGGTGCAGCCACCGGTCGTAGCCGTCGTACTTGGGCTGGTACGCGGTGCGCCCGTGAATGGCGATGCGGTTGTCCACGACGGCCATCTCCCCCGGCCGAAGGACCAGCGTCCGCGCGGCCTGGAGGAACGCGCCCCGCAGGGCCTCCATCGCCACCTTCGCCTCGTCGTCGTCGGTGGTCGTCGCGTGGAAGTCCACCTTCACATCGGGATCGTCCGGGTCCCCCCTGAGCACCGCGTGCGCGGGGTCGGGGCCGCCGCCGCTGAAGGACGGCGGCGGGGTGGTGGTGAAGCGCTCCTCCCGCAGGACGCGCAGCGTCCCGGGGCTCAGCAGCCCCAGGGCGGTACGGATCGACGACACCATCGTGCCGGCGTTCAGGGGCTGGTCGTTGCGCAGACAGAGCAGGCCGACGTAGTCGGGGCAGTGCGGATGGAACGCGTTCTCCACGTGCAGCTCCAGCGGGGTGGAGCCGGCATTGCTCTGCGACTCCTCGCGGCCGGGCACGGGCACCACGTTCTGGACGAGCGCACCGGACTTCTCGTCCCGGTACGCCGCTATCTCGCCGATCTGCAGGGTGACCATCACGGCGACGGCGGCGGGCACGGTGGCGGTGCGCTCCACCGACTCGGGCACGGTGGGAGTCAGGGGCAACTTCGCTTCGTCCACCGGCAGATCGCGCACGATCAGAACGCCGTCCCGCCCGGGGTCGTGGCGAAAGAGGCGGGTGGCCTCCCGCAGCCGCGCCGGAAGACGGCAGGACATTCTCCGGGCCTCTGCCACCCAGCGCGGATCGTCGATGAGGCCGGGCGCGGTGGCGGCCAGTTCGGCCGCCAGCGCGCCCGTCTCCCGGCGGTCCGCGGCGGACAGGTTCACAGTGATCATGTCTCTCCTAGATGTCCTCAGGGCTGACCCGACGCCGGCGCTGGTCAGCGCGACGAGGTCGTGCGGCGGGTGAGGGTGACGGGCAGCGAGGTGAAGCCCCAGATCAGGTTGGACCGCATGCGCCGCGCCGCGCCGCGCTGCGCGACCTGGTCCACCCGGGCCAGCAACTCCTCGAAGAAGATGGTCAGTTCGCTGGTGGCGAGCGCGGAGCCGAGGCAGAAGTGGGTGCCGGTGGCGAAGGTGAGGTGGCGGTTGGGGGTACGAGCGATGTCGAAGCGGTCGGGATCGGCGAACACCGCCCCGTCACGGTTGGCCGCGGGCAGCCACACCGCCACCTGGTCGCCGGGCCGGATCCGGTGGCCGCCGAGGTCCACCTCGCGCCGCGCGGTGCGCAGCACATGCAGTGCGGGGCTGGTGAAGCGCAGGATCTCCTGGACGGCCGACGGCAGCAGCTCGGGCTCGGCGCGGAGCCGGGCCCACTGGTCGGGCGCCCGGAGGAATGCCAGCAGCCCGCCGATGGTGGCGTGGCGGGTGGTCTCGTTGCCACCGGAGATGAGCCCGTTGCAGTTGAGCAGGACGTCCTCATCCGTCAGGGGCGCACCGTCGACGGTGCCGTGGGCGAGGGCGCTGACGATGTCCTCCTGCGGATCGCGCCGCCGCCGGGCCAGCAGGTTGTCGTAGTAGACGAGGAGTTCCGTGTGCGCCTCGGCGATCCGCTGGGGGTCGGTGCCGGCTTCCTCATCCGCCCCGAAGGCGATCATGGTGAGCTTGAGCATGAAGTCCCAGTCGGCTCGCTCCACGCCGAGCATGTCGGAGATGACCGAGACCGGGAGGCGCGCCGCGACCTGCGCGAAGTCGACGTCGCCCTGGTCGAGCGCGGTCTCGATGACCTCGACCGCGGTCTGCCGGATGGTGTCGGTGAGCCGTCCCACCATCCGCGGGGTGAACGCGGAGTTGATGACGCGGCGGATGCCGCCGTGCCGGGGCGGGTCGGTGACGATGAGCATCTTCCCGGCCGCGGCCTCGTTGGACGCCGGGTCGGCGTCCAGGCGCATGCCGCCAGTGGACGAGAAGGTGGCGGCGTCCTTGAGCACCTGGGCCGCCGGATCGTGGCCGAGGACGGACCAGTAGTCGGCGGCGTGGGGCCGCCGGGTGAGGAAGACGGGGTGGACGGTGCGCAGCCGCCGCCATACCTCCTCGATGCCGTCCTCGGTGTAGCGGCGGGGGTCAGCCAGGTCGGGTGGTGCGGTGATGAGCAGCGGGTCGGTGGTCTGGGACATGGGGTCTGCCGATTCTCGATTCTTGGAAGCCGACTGCCATTTCGCGCGGGCGCGTTCGTACTGTGTGCTCGGCAGCGGCGAGCGGATGGACGGGAGAGCTGACATGGCGTCAACACAACGACGGGGGCGGGCCCGCGCGGCGTGGGCGGTCGCGGGGTGCGCGGCCACGTTCGCCGCGACCGCCCACGCCCGCCGCCGTGAGCGGGGGCCGTTCCCCGGCGAGCGGTTGCTCAAGGGCGCCTCCGCCGCGGGTGGCCTGGCGCTGGCGGCGCTCACGGCCGTACCCGCGGCCCGGCACCGGACGCGGGGGGCCGCTCAGCTGGCGGCGCGCGGCGCGGCCGCGGGGCTGGTTCAAGGTGGGAGTCACCTCCTGTTCGACGCGCTGGCCGTGGCCCTGCGCCGTACGGCCGGAACGACGGACCCGGACGCCGCCGAAGTGGTCCCGGGCCGGGTGGCGGCCCGCTGTCTCGCCCTCGGCTCGGCCGCGCTGACGCTCTCGGCCGCCCGGTGGCAGGCGCGGGAGGGAGCACTGGCCTGTCCGCGGTGCGGGCGGCGGCCGCGGGCGGCCGCGTCGCGGGCCCTGGTGTGGAGTGGCTACGCGGCGTGCGCGCTGTCCCTGCCGTACCCGGTGGTGAAGCTGGCCTGGGAGTGCGGCAGCGACATCGGTATCACCCGGCCCGAGGTGATCCACGCCGTCCCGGGCGGCTGGCTGCCGGTCGTGCCCGCCCTCGCCGGATCGCTCCTGTCACTGGCGCTGGTCCGGCCGTGGGGCCGGGTGTTCCCGCGCTGGGTCCCGGTGGCCGGGGGTTCGCGGGTGCCACGGCCGCTGGTGCTGGTGCCGAGCTGTTTCGGCCTCGCGGTGCTGGCCGAGGTGGCCCCGGCGGCGCTGGTGGCGGGTGTGCGGTATGTCAACGACCCGGCCACGCCGCCGGTCGAGGAGATCGGGCTGCGCCCGTGGGTTCCGCTCATGTTCTATTCCTCCTGGGTGTTGTGGGGCGTCGCGCTGGCGGGCGCGGCCTGGGAGTACCACCGCACCACCGCGGACTGCCCGGCCTGTGCGCGGTCGTGAGGTCTCCGGCCCGGCGGGGCAAGGGCCGGGCCGGAGACGCTCGCGGGGCCCGTGGGGTGGATCCCGGAGCGGGACCCACCCCACGGGGTGTCAGGTGAGCAGCACGGACAGCGTCAGCGGGGTGCGGGAGATGGGATTGGGGATGAACGGCACGTCCCCGTCACCGGCCAGCCGCAGCCGCGGGAAGCGCTCCAGCAGCCGCCCGATGGCGATCGCCCCCTCCATCCGGGCGAGCGGGGCGCCCAGACAGTGGTGGATGCCGTAGCCGAACGTCAGGTGGCCGCCGGCCTGGCGGGTGACGTCCACCCGGTCGGGATCCGGGAACTGCCCGGGGTCCCGGTTCGCGGCGCCCAGGGACAGCAGCACCGGCTGGCCCTTGCGGATGGTGACCCCGGCGACGGTGGTCGGGGCGCCGGAGATCCTGACGTTGGTGAGGAACAGCGACGGGTCGAACCGCAGGAACTCCTCGACCGCGCCCGGCATCAGCGACGGGTCCCGCTCCACCAGCGCGCGCTGCTCGGGGTTGCGCAGCAACGCGTGCACGCCGTTGCCGATGAGGCCCACGCTGGTCTCGAACCCGGCGAGCAGCACGATGAACGCGGTCGAGATCAGCTCGATCTCGCTGAGCCTGCCCTCGTCGGCGTCCCGGGCCTGCACCATCTGGCCCAGCAGGTCCTCGGTGGGGTGGGCGCGCCGCTCGGCGATGAGCTCCTTGATGACGTCGATGATCCGGTAGGCGATCTCCTCCCGGCCCTCGTGGGTATCACCGCCGCTGAAGTCGCGGGCGTTCCGCGACCAGTCGTGGAAGACCTGGCGACGGTCCTCGGGGACGCCCAGCAGTTCGCAGATCAGGACCAGCGGCAGCTGCCAGGCATAGCGCTCCATCAGGTCAACGGGGCTGCCGTCAGCGCCCTCCTCGGCCAGGCGGTCCAGCAGCTCGGCGGCGGTCTCTTCAACCCGCGGCCGCATCCGCTCGGTCTGCCGCCCGGTGAACGCGCCGCTGAGCAGCTTGCGCAGCCGTGTGTGCTTGGGCGGGTCGGTCACCACCGGGTGCTCGTTGTAGATCCGCCAGATGCCGCCCTCCTCGTCGGAGACCGGGTCGTCCTCCGGGTCCGGCTTCTGCCGCAGCACCGGGTCCAGGTGGGCCAGCCGGATGTCCTCGTAGCGGGTGGGCACCAGCCACCGCGAACCGTCCGGCAGCTCCGCCCACCAGACGTGCGACTTCTCCCGCAGCCGGGCGAAGAAGCCGTACTGGTCGCGCACCAGCTCGGGGTCCATCAGCTGGAAGACGGGGACGCCGTCGCCGGACGGGCCCGCCGGATCCTGGCGCGCGTCGGTCGCTTGTCGCATCGCGTGTGCTCCTTCGGTGGAGAGGTCCGTCAACGGTCGGACGGGTTCTGGGTGGTGCGCGCGTCGCGCAGGGACCGGGCGAGCACCGGGCCGATCACGGCCCAGGCGGCGGGCTTGGTGATGTCGTTGTGGGCGCAGGCCACGTCGTGCCGGACCACGCGCCCGTCGACGTACGGGTCCCACAACTGGGGTGTGTAGGCCGAGCCCTCCTTGCCCTGCGCGGCGTGGAAGACCAGCACCTCGCCGCGGTACCGGTCCAGGTGGAAGTCCGCGGTGATGCGGGAGATGTTGCTGCCCACCCGCGCCAGGGCTTCGATGTGGCGTTCCTCCAGCCCGGCGATGGCGCTGTCGCCGTCGTCGAGCAGGGCCCGGGCCCGGGCGTGGTCCAGCGGGCCGTCGCCCAGCTCCGCCGGATCGTGGCCGAGGTACGTCAGCAGTTGCCGCAGAACGTCCTCGGGCCGCTCCTCGACCGCCTCATGGGTGTTGACCACGGGGTAGGCGTCGAGAATGGCCAGCGTCGCGACGTGTTCCCCGGCGGCCTGCAGCCGGGTGGCGATCAGATGCCCCAGGACACCGCCGAGCGACCAGCCCAGCAGATGGTACGGGCCGTGCGGCTGGATGGCCCGGATCTGCTCCAGGTAGTCCTCGGCCATGGCCGCCACCGACTCCGGCAGCGGCTCGTCGCGGGCCAGGCCGCGCGCCTGGAGGGCGTACACCGGGTGCTCGGGGTCGATGTGGCGCAGCAGCCCCGTGTACGTCCAGCTCAGCCCCCCCGCGGGCGGCAGGCAGAACACCGGCTCGGCGTCGCCGGTGCTCCGCAGCGGCAGCACCACGTCGAGCGGGTCGCCCTCGTCGCCGGCGGTCAGCCGCTCGGCGAGGCCCTCGACGGTGGGGCCGTCGAACAGCGCGGCGATGCTCACCGCGGTGCCGAAGGCCAGGTTCACCCTGCTGACCAGCCCGGCAGCGGTCAGTGAATCGCCGCCGAGGTCGAAGAAGTTGTCCTCGACCCCGATCCGGCGGACCCCGAGCGCCTCGGCGAACAGCCCGCACAGGACCTCCTCCCGCGGTGTCCTCGGCGCGCCGCCGCCGGTGCTGCCCGCGGTGTCCGGCGCGGGCAGGGCCGGCCGGTCCAGCTTGCCGTTCGGGGTGACCGGCAAGGTGTCCAGGGCGACGAACGCCGCGGGCACCATGTAGTCGGGCACCTGGCCGGCGAGGTGTTTGCGCAAGCCCATCGGGTCGAGCCGGCCCCCGTCGTGCGGCACCACGTACGCCGTGAGGCGGCGCCCGGCCGGGCCGGACTCCCGCAGCACGACGGCGGCCTGGGCCACGTCCGGGTGGCTGAGGAGCACCGACTCGATCTCGCCGGGTTCGATCCGGAAGCCGCGTACCTTCAGCTGCTCGTCGGCCCGGCCGACGAAGGTGAGCTGCCCGTCGTGAGTCCAGCGGACCAGGTCGCCGGTGCGGTACATGCGTCCCCCGGGCGTGCCGAACGGGTCGGCGACGAACCGCTCCGCCGTCAGCGCGCTCCGGTTGAGGTAACCGCGCGCCAGGCCGGGCCCGCTGACGTAGAGCTCACCGGCCACCCCGGGTGGCACCGGCCGCAGCCGCGCGTCCAGCACATAGGCGGAGGTGTTGGCGATGGGCCGGCCGATGGGGACCGCGGCGCCCGCGGTGAGGGGATCGCTCATCGTGGCACACACGGTCAGCTCGGTCGGTCCGTACGCGTTGACCATGCGCAGCCGCGGCGCCCACTGCTCCACCAGATGGGACGGGCAGGGCTCGCCCGCGACCACCAGGGTGCGCAGCCCGGGCAGCCCGTCGGGCGCCACCGCGGCGAGCGCGGTGGGCGGGACGGTGGCGTGGGTGACGCCGTGCCGGGCGACCACCCCGGCCAGCGCCGGACCCGGTATCAGCTCGGCCGCAGGGGCCAGCACCAAGGTGGCGCCCGCCGTCAGGGCGGTGACGATTTCCGAGACCGCCGCGTCGAAGCTGGGCGAGGCGAACTGCAGCACGCCGCTGTCCGCCTGGATCGCGAACCGCTCGGTCTGCGCCGCCGCCAGATTGCCGATGCCCCGGTGGGTGACCACGACACCCTTGGGCCGCCCGGTCGTGCCGGAGGTGTAGATGACGTACGCGGCCTCGTCGGGTGAGGCGGGTCCGGCCGGGGCCGGGGGCGTGTCGCTGTGGGCCGCCCACGCGGCTCGTACCGCGGGGTCGTCCAGGACGAGCGCCGGCCGGTTACCGCCGGCTTCCGCCAGCAGGCGCACCGTGTCCGTGGTCGCCACCATCAGCGCCGGGCGCGCGTCGTCCAGGATGAACGCGCACCGCTCGGCCGGATAGCGCGGGTCCACCGGCAGGTACGCCGCGCCCGCCCGGGCGACGGCGAGCACGGCCACCGCCGTGTCGGGCGTGCGCTCCAGCACCAGACCGACCAGTGCGCCCTTCCCGGCGCCGCGCTCGGCCAGCAGCCGGGCCAGCTGGTTCGCGCGCCGGTCCAGCTCCGCGTAGCTCAGCCGCTCGTCCCCACAGGTCACGGCGGTGCGCCGCGGGGCGAGCCGGGCCTGCTCGGCGACCAGCTCGGACCAGCGCGGTGACGGGACGGCGCGGGCGGTGTCGTTGAACCGCCGCAGCACCTGGTCGCGCTGGCCGGGGCCGAGCAGGTCGATCCCGCCGGCCGGCTGGTCCGGGTCGGTGGCCAGTGCCCGCAGCCAGCGCGTCAGCTGGTCCACGAGCCCCGCCGCGGTCGGCGCGTCGACCACATCGGGCCGGTGGTCGAGCCGCAGCCGCAGCGTTGCCCCGCGCATGGACGCGCACAGGGCCAGCGGATAGTGGGTGGCCTCGCGCGTCTCGTCTCCGCTGACGTCCACCTCGCCCGGCTCGGCGTCCAGGCCCGGCGGCGGGGCCGGGTAGTTCTCGAACACCGTGGCCGAGTCGAAGAGTTCGCCGAGGCCCGCCAGCCGCTGCACGTCGGACAGGCGCAGGTACGGATAGGCCATCAGCGCCGACTGCTGCCGCTGGATCCGCTCCAGCAGCGCCGACAGGGGCTCCGACTGGTCCAGGCGGACCCGGACCGGCAGGGTGTTGATGAACAGCCCGACCATCGTCTCGATGTCCGGCACCTCCGGGGGCCGCCCGGAGACGGTGGCGCCGAACACCACGTCGTCCCGGCCGGTGAGCCTGCCCAGCAGGGTGGCCCAGGCGCCCTGCACCACCGTGTTGAGGGTCAGTCCGTGGCGGCGCGCCACCTCGGCCAGCGCCGCGCTCAGCTCCTCGTCCACCTCCACCACCCGGCGCGACGGCGCGGCCGGTACCCGGGCGCCGGTCCGCGGCGCGAGCAGCAGCGGCTCCTGCAGCCCGGCCAGCGCCTCGCGCCAGGCGTCCTCGGCCTCGTTCCGGCCCTGCCGGGCGAGCCAGGTGAGGTATCCGCGGTAGTCGGCCGGGGCGGGCAGAGCCCGGTCGTCGCCCGCCGCCCCGTACAGGGCGGCCAGTTCGCCCAGGAGGATCGGCATGGACCAGCCGTCGAGCAGGATGTGGTGGTTGGTGAACAGGAAGCGGTACGCGTTCTCGGCCACCCGGATCAGAGTGAAGCGGATCAGCGGTGGCCGGCCCGGATCGAAGCGGCGCGCACGGTCCTCCGTGACGATGCGCTCCACCTCGCGGTCGAGCTCTCCGCCGCTGAAGGTCCGCAGATCGTGCTCGTACCAGGGCAGCGGCAGGT
The DNA here is from genome assembly GCF_047337785.1 of Streptomyces lacaronensis. Classification (NCBI taxonomy): domain Bacteria; kingdom Bacillati; phylum Actinomycetota; class Actinomycetes; order Kitasatosporales; family Streptomycetaceae; genus Streptomyces; species Streptomyces lacaronensis. The sequence continues at coordinate 11,932,566 of NZ_JBLHDK010000003.1, read as the reverse complement.
TGTCGACCACCACCTGTACCGGGCGGTCCAGGTCGTCCTGGCGGAAGGCCACCCGCAGGTTGGGGTGGCGGCGCAGCAGGGTGCGCACCGCCGCCCGCAGCGCGTCCCGGTCCACATGGCCGTCCAGCGCCCACAGGAACTGGACGGTGTACGGGTCGTGGCCGGCCTCGTCATAGCGGGCGTGGAAGAGCAGCCCCTCCTGTAGCGGGGTGAGCGGCAACACGTCCGCCAGGCCCGGCAGATCGGCCTCGAGCCGCTCGATCTGGCGCTGGGTGAGCTGGACGAGCGGCAGATCGGAGGGGGTGCGCCCGCCGGCGCCCGGCCGGCGCGGCAGGTCGGCCAGGGCCTGGAGCGCCTCGACCCAGCCCGCGCACAGCTCGTGGACCTCCTCGTCGGTGAACAGCTCGTCCGGCCAGGTCCACACGCAGCTCAGGGACGGTCCGTCGGCCGTGTCGTCCGCGCGCGCGTTGATCTCCAGGGCATGGCCGAACGGCCGCTGTCCGTCGGTGCCGCCGTCATAGCGGCCGGTCTCGTACACCGGCTCGGCGGCGGTCGGCGGCAGCGGGTCGCCGGGCGTCGCGAACCGGCCGAAGTAGTTGAACGCGACCTGCGGTTCGGCGCCGCCCGCGAGGCGGACGGCGGACTCCGGGTCGAGGTAGCGCAGCAGCCCGTAGCCGATCCCGTGGTCGGGGATCCGTCGCAGTTGCTCCTTCACCGCCTTCGCGGCCCGTTCGGCGGCCGGACCCCCCGCCCACGCGGGGCCGAGACCCGACAGGTCGATCCGCACCGGGTACATCGCGGTGAACCAGCCGACGGTCCGCGTGAGGTCGACACCGTCCACGATGTCGTGCCGGCCGTGGCTCTCCACCGCCACCAGGACGTCGTCGCGGGCGTCGCCGCGGCGCGCGGCGCGCCACCGGGTCAGAGCCAGCGACAGCGCGGTGAGCAGGATGTCGTCCACCCCGCCGTGGATGGCGCGCGGTGCGTCCGTCAGCAACGCGGTGCTCAGCTCGACGGGCAGCCGGACGTGGGTGAACCGGGTCGAGGCGACGGTATCGCGGGCCGGGTCGAGCGGGCGGCGGCCCAGCGGCGGCTCCGGAGCGCCCACCACCGCCTCCCAGAACCCGGTTTCGGCACGGCGCCCGGCCGCCAGCCGGTGCAGCCGGGTGGCCCAGCCGCGCAGCGAGGTCCCGACCGGCTGGAGGGCGATCTCACCGCCCCGCGCGGCCGTCTCGTACGCCTCGGCCAGGTCGGGCACCAACACCCGCCAGGACACTCCGTCGACGGCCAGATGGTGCACCAGGAGCAGCAGATGCCCATCGTGTTCCGGGCCCGCGTCGAACCACACGGCCCGCATCATCACGCCGTCGTCCGGGGCCAGCCGGGCCGCCGCCGCCTCGCGATGGTCGGTGACCGCGGCGTCGAGCGCCGCCTCGTCCAGCCCCGCCACGTCCACGCGGCGCAGCAGCTCTTCCGCACGGACGGCCGGGACCGGCGGGATCTCCAGGCGCCACCGCTCCTCGTTCCGCCGCAGCCGCATGCGCAGCGCGGCATGATGGTCCAGCAGCGCCCGCAGGGCCCGCAGCAGCGGCTCCGCGGTGGCGCCCGCGGGCAGGGGCACGATCCGCGACTGGTGGAAGCCCTCGATGGGGCCGCCCCGCTCACGCAGCCAGTGCACGATGGGCAGCAGCGGCACCTCGCCGGTATCCGGCTCGTCGGCTCCCTCCGGCGCGGCGCCGTCCGCGAGGCGGACCACGGCGGCCAGTTCCGCGACGGTCGGGTACTGGAACACATCGCGCGTACTGATCAGCAGACCGGCCCGCCGGGCGCGGCTGACCAGCTGGATCGACATGATGCTGTCGCCGCCCAGGTCGAAGAAGCTGTCGTCGACGCCGATGGAGGGCAGGGCCAGCACCTCGGCCATCACCGCGCACAGCCGCGCCTCCCGCTCGGTGCGCGGCGCCCTCGATGTGGCCGCGCCGGAGAAGTCGGGCTTGGGCAGGGCGCGCCGGTCGAGCTTGCCGTTGACGGTGGTCGGCAGTTCGTCGAGCGGGACGAACGCGGCGGGCACCATGTAGGCGGGCAGCCGCCGCTCCGCGTGGGCGCGCAGGTCGGCCACGAGGGTGCCCAGCCTGCGGGAGCCGAGGGGGTTGTTGACGTGGGCCGCGGGCTCCAGGCGGGTGGCGGGCAGGTACACGTCGGTCAGAAGGGGCCCGGCGGCGCCGAAGACCGCGTCCAGCCGCCCGGGTGCGCCCGGGGCGTACGTGACGAGCACGGCCACCCCGAGGCGGTCGCCCAGGGCATACAGCGCCTCCGGGTCGATGCCCGGCTCGTCGGGGCGGTGGAGGGCGTCCACGGCCTCGGCGACCTCCCGTCCCTCGGCGAGGGTCTGGAGGGCGGCCCGCTCCCCGGCAAGCCGGGCGTCCGGGATGCCCGTCACGCGTACCGGCCCGCCGCGCCCGGCCAGCACGCGCTCCATGTCGGCCAGGTCGGTGACGTCCACGCCGTGGCGCAGCCGTTCGATGTCGCCGAGGCCCTCTGCGTCCACCGGGCCGGTGCGCAGCACCACGTCGAAGCGGTGGCGGGTGAGCTCGTTGTCGCTGTGCCCGCGCTTGACCCGGACGTCCACGGCCGTGTAGGCGGGGATGTCGCGGGCGACGGCGGCGAAGTACTCGGGGTCGACCAGGAGTTCCTTCTCCATCAGGATCGTCTGCTCGACGGCCCGGGACAGCTCCGCCGCGCCCTGCTGTCCGGTCCACCCGTGCAGCCGCGCCGCGGTCTGGAAGGCGCGCTGGGTGCGCAGGTTGCGCTGGTCGCCGAGGAACACCGCGCCCCCGGGGACCACGAGGTCCGCCAGTGACTCCAGCAGGTCGGTGAGGTAGGCGGCGTGGGGGAAGTACTGGGCGACCGAGTTGATGACGACGGTGTCGAAGAAGCCGGTGGGCAGCCCCTCCAGCTCATGCGCGGCGCGCAGCTTCAGCTCGACCCGGCCGGCCAGTTCGGGCCGGGCCGCCACCTGGCCGCGCAGGACGGCGATGGCCTCGGCCGAGAAGTCCAGGCCCCAGTAGGTCTCGCAGTCGCCGGCGAGTTTGGCCAGCAGCAGTCCACTGCCGACGCCGATTTCCAGCACCCGGCGGGGCCGTAGGGCACGGATCCGTTCCACGGTGGCGTCCCGCCACTCCCGCATCTCCTCGATCGGGATGTCCTCGCCGGTGTAGCTGCTGGCCCAGCCGCTGAAGTCCTCGCCGAACTCCTCCGGCCGCTCCGCGCCGTACATCTGCGCGTACAGCTGCTGCCACTGGTCGATCTGCTCCTCGGCGGAGCCGGTCTCCTCCGCGGTGCCGTCGGCGCCCGGCACCACATACGCCACCAGCTGGTGGTCGCCGGGACGGTCCTCCCGCACCACGACGGCCGCCTGGGCGACGTCCGGGTGGCCGGCGAGAGCAGCTTCGATCTCGCCCGGTTCGATCCGGAAGCCGCGGATCTTGACCTGGTCGTCGGCGCGGCTGAGGAACTCCACCGCGCCCTCGGCGTTCCACCGCACCAGGTCGCCCGTCCGGTACATCCGGCCGCCCGCCGGGCCGTACGGATCGGCCACGAACCGCTCGGCCGTCAGCTCCGGCCGCCCCAGATAGCCGCGCGCCAGACCCGCGCCCGCGATGTAGAGCTCGCCCGGCACGCCTGGCGGGACCGGGCACAGCCCGTCGTCCAGAACGTGGACGCGCATGTTGTCCAGCGGCCGTCCGATGGGGATCTGGGCAGGGACGCGGTCGGGGTCCGGCACCCGGAAGCGGGTGGCGAAGGTGGTGGTCTCGGTCGGGCCGTAGCCGTCCACGACCACGGTCCCCGGGCAGGCCGCCATGACCCGCCGCACCGCCTCCGCGGGCACCACGTCGCCGCCGGTCCACACCTCGGCCACGCCCGTGAAGCATGACGGGGCCTCCTCGGCGGTGAGCCGGAACAGCCCGGCGGTCATCCACAGCGCCGTGACCGAGTGCTCGGCGACGACCCGCTCCAGCGTCGGAAGGTCCAGGTCGCCCGGCGGGGCCACGACCACCCGGCCGCCGTTCAGCAGCGGCACCCACAGCTCGTAGGTGGCGGCGTCGAACGCCTGCGGCGAGTGCAGCAGCACCCGGTGGTGAGCCGAGGCGAACGCCCGGTCGGCCGCGAGCGCCGTGACGTCGGCGTGCGTGACCGCCACGCCCTTCGGCACCCCGGTCGAACCGGAGGTGTACATCACGTACGCCAGCTGCTCGGGGTGCACGGCCACCGGGAGTGGCGCGTCCGGCCCGTCGGCCTGGGCCGGGGTGTCCACCACGAGGACGGTGGCGTCGTGCGCGCACTCCAGCGCGGGCGAGGCCAGGTCGGTGAGCAGCACCGAGACCTGGCTGTCCGCCATGATGTGGCCGCGCCGGGAGGCCGGGTAGCGCGGATCGATCGGCACATACGCGGCGCCGGCCTTGAGCACCGCGAGGATCGACACCACCAGCGCGGGCGAGCGCTCCTGGAACAGGGCGACCCGGCCCTCGGGGGCGACCCCGAGTGCGACCAGGCGCCGCGCGAGCCGGTCGGACGCCTCGTCCAGCTCCCGGTAGGTCAGCCGCCGCTCGCCCGCGGCGACGGCCACCGCGTCCGGTGTGCGTGCCACCTGGGCGGCGAACCGCCCGGTCACGCTGTCCGGCGCGGCCTCCGTGGCGGTGTCGTTCCACCGTCGCAGAACGGTCTCCCGCTCCTCCTCGCCCAGCAGGTCGATGGCGGAGACCGGACGCTCGGGATCCGCGGTCGCGGCGGTCAGCAGCCGCTCGAGACGCTCCAGCAGCCCGGCGACCGTGCCGGCATCGAACAGGTCGGTGCTGTACTCGACGAACCCGGCCATGCCCTCCGGCGTGCCGCTGTCGTCGTCGAACTGCTCGGCGAAGCTGAAGAACAGGTCGAAGCGGGAGGCGCCGGTGAAGCCGTCTGCGGCCGTGACGGTGAGCCCGGGCAGCTGCAGGTCCGCGGCCGCCGTGGCGTTCTGCAGGGCCAGCATCACCTGGAACAGCGGCTGGTGTGCCGCGGAGCGGTCCGGCCGCAACACCTCCACCAGGTGGTCGAACGGCACGTCCTGGTGGGCGTACGCGGCCAGCGACGTCTCCCGGGCGCGGCCGACCAGGTCGGCGAACGAGGGGTTGCCGCTGATGTCGTTGCGCAGCACCAGGGTGTTGACGAAGAAGCCGACCAGCTTGTCCAGCGCCTCGTCGGTGCGGCCCGCGATGGGGCTGCCCAGTGGAATGTCCGTACCCGCGCCGAGCTTGCTCAGCAGCGCCGCCACCGCGGCCTGCATCACCATGAACGTGCTCGCGCCCTGCTGCCGTGCCAGCGCCCGGATCGCGGAGTGCAGCCGCGCCGGCAGCCGGATGTCCAGCCGTCCGCCCTCGAAGCTGGCCACCGCCCGGCGCGGCCGGTCGGTGGGCAGGTTCAGCTGGTCGGGCAGGTCCGCCAGAGTCCGCTCCCAGTGGCCGACCTGCGCCGCGAACAGGCTGTCCGGATCGGACTCCTCGCCCAGCAGCTCCCGCTGCCACAGCGCGTAGTCCGCGTAACTCACCGGCAGCGGCTCCCAGTCGGGAGCCCGCCCGGCGCAGCGGGCCGTGTACGCCCGGGCCACGTCCCCGGCGAGCGGGCCGATCGACCAGCCGTCGCCCGCGATGTGGTGGACGACCAGGACGAAGACGTGCTCGGTGGGCGACAGGGAGAGCAGGGTCGCCGCCACCGGCAGGCCGGTGGTCAGGTCGAACCGGACCCGGACCGCCTCGGCCGTCGCGGCCTCCGCCTCGGACCGCGTCACCTGGCGAGAGGCGATCTCCACCCGGGCGTCGGCCCCGGTCAGGATCCGCTGCCTGGGCACGCCGTCGACCTCGGGGAAGAAGGTGCGCAGGCTTTCGTGCCGGTCGAGGACATCGTCCAGCGCGGTCCGCAACGCGTCCCGGTCCAGGTCGCCGGAGAGCCGCACCACGAACGGCATGTTGTACGTCGGGCTCGGTCCCTCCAGACGGTGCAGCAGCCACATCCGGCGCTGGGCGAACGACAGCGGCAGCACCTCCGGGCGGGGCAGCGGGCGCAGCGCGGGGCGGGCCTGCTCGGCACCGTCGAGCCGGCTGACCAGCCCGGCCGCGGTGGGGTGCTCGAACAGGGCGCGGATCGGCAGTTCGACGCCGAAGACCGTGCGCACCCGGCTCATCAGCCGCGTCGCCAGCAGCGAATGGCCACCGGACTCGAAGAAGCTGTCATGGACCGGGAAGGCGTCCATGCCGAGGGTCTGGGCGAACAGTCCGCACATGATCTCCTCGCGCGGGGAGCGCGGGGCGCCGCGCTGGGGGCCATGGGCCGTGGCCGCCGGTTCCGGCAGGGCACGCCGGTCGAGCTTGCCGTTGGGCGTCATGGGCAGCGCGTCGAGCGCGACGAGTGCCGACGGGACCATGTACTCGGGCAGACACGCCGCGAGATGCGCGCGCAGCGCCCCGGCGTCGGCCGCCCGGCCGGGCGCCGGCACGACGTATCCGACGAGCCGCTGGTCGCCCGGTCTGTCCTCGCGCAGCAGCACCGCCGCCTGGGCGACATCCTGATGGCGGGTCAGCGCCGCTTCGATCTCCCCGGGTTCGATGCGGAACCCGCGCAGCTTCACCTGGTGGTCGACCCGGCCCAGGTACTCCAGGCACCCGTCGGAGCCCCACCGGGCGAGGTCCCCGGTGCGGTACATCCGGGTGCCCGCAGGGCCGTACGGGTCGGCCACGAAGCGTTCGGCCGACAGGCCGGGCCGTCCCAGATAGCCGTGGGCCAGACCCGAGCCGCCGATGTACAGCTCGCCCGCGACCCCGGCCGGGACCGGCCGCAGCCGCCCGTCCAGGACGTGGACGGTGGTGTTGGCGATCGGGGCGCCGATGGCCGGGGTGCCCGGGCGGGCACCGAGGGCCGCGGTCGTGGACCAGATGGTGGTCTCCGTCGGCCCGTACAGGTTGGTCAGCTCCGCGCCGACCCCGGTGATCCGGTCCGCCAGTTCGCGCGGCAGCGCCTCACCGCCGGCCAGGGCGCGCAGGCCCCGCGGCGCGTGGGGGTCATGGGCGACCAGGGCCTGCCACAGGGACGGCGTCCCCTGCAGAACGGTCGCGCCCGCCTCGTCGGCCAGCCGCAGCAGCGCCGCCGGGTCGCGCACCGTGTCGCGGTCGGCGATGACCACCGCGGCTCCGCTCACCAGCGGGAGGTACAGCTCCAGCGCGGCGATGTCGAACGCCACCGTGGTGACGGCCAGCAGCCGGTCGGCGACCTCCAGCGGGAACCGCTCGGCCATGTCGGCGAGGAAGTTGGCCAGCGCGCGCCGCGGCACCACCACGCCCTTGGGCCGTCCGGTCGATCCCGAGGTGTGGATGACGTACGCGGGGTGCTCCGGATGCACCGGTGCGGCCCGCTCGTCGTCGGCCCACGGCCGCCCCGGCGAATCCGGCGTACGGTGCGGCTCGGCGTCGTCCAGCAGCTCCAGGTCCGCGCCCTCGGGCAGGGCCGCGGCGGTGGCTCGGGTGGCGAGGGCGAGCAGCGGACGCGCGTCGGCGAGGGTGGCGGCCAGCCGCTCCGCGGGGTGTGCGGGGTCCAGCGGCAGATACGCCGCGCCCGAGCGCAGTACCGCCAGCAGCGCCACCAGCAGGCCGGTGCCGCGCGGCAGGGCCACGGCGATCAGGCGACCGGGCGCCGCGCCGCGGCCGACCAGGCGCCGGGCCAGCCGGGTCACGGCGGCGTCCAGTTCGCCGTACGTCAGCGACCCGTCGGGGCCGCGCACCGCGAGGGCGCCGGGGGTGGCCGCGGCGCGTCGGGCGAGCAGCGCGTCGACGCCGTCGGCGGGGACCGTCCGCCGCGGCCCGGTGCCCGCCGTACGCAGCGCCGACCGCTCTTCGGGGTCGAGCAGCTCCAGCTCCCCGACCGCCTCGTCGGGCGCGGCGGTGGCCGCGGACAGCAGCCGCACCAGACGGGCCGCCAGCCCGGCCACCCGCTCGCCCTCGAAGAGGTCGACGGCGTAGCCCACCGTGCCGGTGATACCGGCCGGTGTGCCGTCCGCGGCGTGGTGCTCGGTGAAGGTGAAGGACAGGTCGAACTTCTCCGTCTCCAGGTGGAAGCCCTCCGGCTCGACCGTCAGCCCGGGCAGGCCCAGGCTCCAGTCGGCCCGCGCGGCGTTCTGGAGGTTGAGCGCCACCTGGAACAGCGGGTGGCGGGCCATCGAACGGCCCGGGTTGACCGCCTCCACCAGGCGCTCGAACGGAAGGTCCTGGTGGGCGTAGGCCGCCAGGTCGGTCGCGCGCACCCGGTCCAGCAGCTCGGCGAAGGTCGGCTCTCCGGAGGTGTCGGTGCGCAGCACCAGGGTGTTGACGAAGAATCCGACCAGGGCCTCGAGGGCCTCGTCGGTGCGCCCGGCGATCAGGCTGCCGATCGGGATGTCCGTGCCGCAGCCCAGGCGCGAGAGCAGCGCTGCCAGGCCCGCCTGCAGAACCATGTAGACGCTCGCCTGGCGGGACCGGGCCAGCTCGCCGATCCGCTGGTGCAGTCCGGCGGGGATCTCCACCGGAACATTGGCGCCCTGATAGCTCGCCACGGCCGGGCGGGGGCGGTCGGTGGGCAGGGACAGCTCGTCGGGCAGCCCGTCCAGCGTCTCCTCCCAGTAGCGCAGCTGCCGGGCGATGGGGCTGTCCGGCTCGGCCTCGTCGCCCAGCACCGCGCGCTGCCACAGCGCGTAGTCGGCGTAACTCACGGGCAGCGGCTGCCAGCCGGGCTCGCGGCCGGTGGCCCGCGCCCGGTAGGCGGTCGCCAGGTCGGCCATGAGCGGGGCGAGCGACCAGCCGTCGGCGGCGATGTGGTGCATGGTCAGGGTGAGCACATGGGTGTCCGCGGCCAGAGCGAACACCCGGGCCCTGAGCGGGGGCTCGGCGGTCAGATCGAAGCCGCGGCGCATCTCGGCCGCCAGCAGCCCGGCCAGATGCTCCTCGGTGGTCTCGGTGATCTCCGGCCGCGGCGCGGCCCGGTCCGCGGCGAGCACCCGCTGCACGGGTATTCCGGCGGACTCGGGGAAGACGGTGCGGAACACCTCGTGCCGCGCCACCAGGTCACCCAGCGCCGCGGTGAGCGCGTCCCGATCCAGTGCACCGGTCATCCGCAGGGCGATCGGCAGATTGTACGCGGAGTCGGCCGTGTCGTCGAAGCGGTTGAGGAACCACAGCCGCCGCTGGGCGAACGACAGCGGGATGTCGGCCGGGCGCGGCATCGGCGCGAGCGCACGGCGGCCCGCCCCGGCGTGGGTGAGGTACGCGGCCAGCCTGGCCACCGTGGGCGCCTCGAAGACGGCGCGGATCGGCAGCTCCAGCCCGAAGGCCGAGCGGATCCTGCTGACCAGCCGGGTGGCGAGCAGCGAATGCCCGCCCAGGTCGAAGAAGTTGTCGTGCACGCCGACGTCCGGCACTCCGAGCATGTCCGCGAACAGGTGGCACAGCGCCTCTTCCCGCGGGGTGCGCGCGCCGGCCGCGCCCGGCCTGTCCGGCCGGTCCGCCGCCGGAGCGGGGAGCGCGGCGCGGTCCACCTTGCCGTGCGCGGTCAGCGGCAGCTCGTCCAACGTCAGATACGCCTGCGGCACCATGTACTCCGGCAGCCGTCCGGCCAGGTGCCCCGCGAGGTCGGCGGGGGCGCAGGGCTCGGTGCCGGGTGCCGGGACGAGATAGGCCACCAGGCGCTGGTCGCCCGGCCGGTCCTCGCGCACGATCACCGTCGCGCCGGCGACGGCCGGATGCGCGGCGAGCGCCACCTCGATCTCGCCCAGCTCGATCCGGAAACCCCGCAGCTTGACCTGGTCGTCGCCGCGGCCCACGTACACCAGCTCCCCGGCCCGGTTCCACTTGGCCAGGTCGCCGCTGCGGTACATCCGGGCGCCGGGCGGTCCGTACGGGTCGGCCACGAACCGCTCCGCGGTCGGCGCCTGCGCGTGCAGATAGCCGCGCGCCAGCCCCTCACCGGCCAGATACAGCTCCCCGGTCACGCCTTCGGCCACCGGTTCGAGCCCCGCGTCCAGCACATACAGCCGGGCGTTGGCCTGCGGCCGCCCGATCGGCACCGGCCCGTCCGGCAGCGGTGCCCCGGGGGCGAGGCGGTACTCGGCGCAGTTCACGGTGGCCTCGGTCGGCCCGTACACATTGCGCACCGTCACGTCCGGGTGCCGCTCGCGCCATTCGCGCAGGCTGGTGCCGAGCAGCGGCTCGCCGCCGAGCAGCAGGTCACCGGAGGGCGAGTAGCCGTCGGGCAGCGCGGTGAGCAGCGGCAGATGGCTCGGGGTGGCCTTGAGGAACGTGACGGGCGCCGTGGCGAGCCCGGCCTCCTCCTGCGGCGCCGGTTCGCTGAGCGAGGCGAGGTTGACGCAGCCGCCGACCAGCAGCGGTGTGTACAGGCCGGTGACGGTCAGGTCGAACGAGGCGGGCGAGTGCACCAGCGCGACCCCGCGCGCCGATGCGTACTCGGCGGTGGTGTGCGCCAGGTAGTCGGTGAGTGAGCGGTGCTCGACCACCACGCCCTTGGGCTGCCCGGTGGAGCCGGAAGTGTAGATGACGTACGCCGCGTCCCGCAGGGACAACGGGCGGCCGCGCTCCGCGTCGGTCACCGGCCCGCCTTCGCAACGCTCCAGGGCCGCCGTCGTCTCCGGCGCGTCCAGCAGGACCACGGGCGCGGCGCACTCCGGAAGCCGCGCCGCGGTGGCGGTGTCGGTGAGCACCACCGCGGGCGCCGCGTCGCCGAGCACGAAGGCGATGCGGTCGGCTGGGTTGCCGGGATCGATCGGCAGATACGCGGCACCGGATGTCACCACGCCGAGCAGGGCCGTGACCAGCCGCGGTGTTCTGGGCAGCGCGACCGCGACCAGCGCGCCGGGTCCGGCGCCGGCGGCCATCAGGTGGCGGGCGAGCCCGCCCGCGGCGGCCGCCAGTTCCGCGTACGTCAGCGTGAGCGGGCCGCGCACCACCGCGGGCGCGTCCGGGGTGCGCGCCGCCTGGGCGGTGAACAGCTCCGGCAGGGTCGCCGCGGGCACTTTCACGGAGGGGCCCGCCGCGTACCCCGACACCAGCCGGTCGCGCCGCTCGGCGGGCAGCATCGCCAGCCGGTCGATGGGCCGGTCCGGGTCGTCCGCGGCGGACCGCAGCACCCGGGCCAGGTACGCGGCGAAGTCCTCCGCCGTGGCCTGGTCGAACAGGTCGACGCTGTACTGGATGTCGCCCTGGAGCCCGGCCGGGCCGCCATCGGTGTCGTACTCCTCGGAGAAGCCGAAGGCCAGGTCGAACCGGGCCGCGCCGAGGTTGACCACATACGAGCTCACCTCCAGGCCCCGCATCTCGCTGGCGTAGTCCGGCAGGTTCTGGAGGTTCAGCAGCACCTGGAACAGCGGGTGCCGGGCCAGCGAACGCGGCGGGTTGACGGCCTCCACCAGCCGCTCGAACGGCACGTCCTGGTTGCCGTAGGCACTCAGGTCGGTCTCCCGCACCCGGTCCACCAGCTGACGGAACGTCGGGCGCCCGGAGGTGTCGGTGCGCAGCACCAGCATGTTGGTGAGGAATCCGACCATGTCGTCGAGCGCCTCGTCGGTGCGGTTGGCGATCACGCTGCCGATCGGGATGTCGGTGCCCGCACCGACCCGGTGCAGCATCGAGGCGAGCCCGGCCTGCAACACCATGTACAGGCTCGCGCCCGTCTCCTGGGAGAGCGCCAGCAGCTTCCGGTGCAGCTCCGCGTCCAGCCGGTAGTACACGGGCATGCCGCGGTGGCTCGCGACCGCCGGGCGCGGACGGTCCACCGGGAGCGCCAGCTCCTGCGGCAGCGCGGCGAGCTGCTCACGCCAGTAGCGCAGCTGCCCGGAGAAGACGCTGTCCGGGTCGTCCTCGTCGCCCAGCACCTGCTGCTGCCACAGCGCGTAGTCGGCGTTCTGCACCGGCAGCGGCTCCCACCCCGGCGCCCGCCCGTCGCAGCGCGCGGCGTAGGCGGTGGCCAGATCGGTCGCCAGCGGCCGCATCGACCAGCCGTCACCGGCGATGTGGTGCAGCACGAACAGCAGGACGTGGTCCTCCTCCGCCAGGCGGAACAGTGACACCCGCAGCGGCACCTCGGCCGTCAGGTCGATACCGCGGCGGACCTCGGCCTCCAGTCGCTCGTCCACGTCCCCGGGGCCGGCCTCCACCACCGCCAGGTCGGGCCGCGCCTCGTCGGCGGGCAGGATCCGCTGGTAGGGCACGCCGTCCCGCTCGGGGTAGACCGTCCGCAGGCTCTCGTGCCGGCCGACGAGGTCGCCGAGCGCGTCGGTGAGCGCGGCCTCGTCGAGCGGGCCCCGCAGCCGGATCGAGATCGGCATGTTGTACGTGGCGCTCTGGCCGTCGAACCGGTTGATGAACCACAGCCGCCGCTGGGCGAACGACAGCGGGATGTGCTCCGGCCGCGCCATGGCCCGCAGCGCGCTGCGCCCGGCGCGGGCGTCGTCCAGCCGGGCGGCGAGCGCCTCGGCCGTCGGCGCGTCGAACACCGCCCGGATGGGCAGCTCCACACCGAAGGCGGCCCGGACCCGGCTGACCAGGCGGGTGGCGAGCAGCGAGTCGCCGCCGAGGGCGAAGAAGCTGTCGTCGACGCCGACGTCCGGCCGCCCCAAGAGGTCGACGAACAGGCCCAGCAGCTGCTCCTCGCGCGGGGTGCGGGCGGCCCGGCCGGAGACGGTGACCTCGGGCGCGGGCAGCGCCGCGCGGTCGACTTTCCCATTGGCGGTGAGCGGAAGCCGGTCCAGGGTGACCACGGCGGAGGGCACCATGTAGTCCGGCAGCTCGTCGGCCAGCCGACGGCGCACCGCCTCGGCGTCAAGGGCCGCGCCGTCGGCGGGCACGAGATAGGCGTTGAGCCGCCGCGGGCCGTCGGCGGCGCGGCGTGCGACCACCGCGGCCTGGGCCACCCGCGGCAGCCGGGAGATGGCCGCCTCCACCTCGCCCAGTTCGATGCGGAACCCGCGGATCTTGACCTGGTCGTCGGCGCGGCCCGCGAACAGCAGTCTGCCCTCCGGTGTCCACCGCACCAGGTCGCCGACCCGGTACATGCGGCTGCCCGGCGGGCCGAACGGGTCGGCCACGAAAGAGGCGGCCGTCAGCCCCGGCCGGTCCCAGTAGCCGCGCGCGAGCCCCTCACCGGCGATGTACAGCTCACCGGTGACCCCGGTCGGCACCGGTCGCAGCATGCCGTCCAGCGCATAGACGCGCATGTTGTCCATCGGGCCGCCGATCGGCACGGTGCCGGCGGGTGGGATGGCGGCGTCCACCCGGTGGAATGTGGCGAAGCTGGTGGTCTCGGTCGGACCGTAGGTGTCCTTGAACACCATGCCGGGGAAGCGGTCCAGCAGCCGGGCGACCGAGGCGGCGGGCACCACGTCGCCGCCCGCGAGCAGTTCGCGCACCGGCGCCAGGCACTCCAGGTCCTCGTCCACCACCAGCCGGAACAGCCCTGCCGTCAGATGCAGCGCCGTCACCCGGTACTCGCTCAGGAGCCGCCCGAGGGACGCCACGTCCAGCTCCTCCGGCGGAGCGAGCACCACCTGACGGCCCCTCAGCAGAGGCATCCACAGTTCGTAGTTGGAGGCGTCGAAGGCGTGCGGGGCGTGCAGCAGTACCCTGCGGTGGGCCTCCCCGGCGAAGCAGCGGTCGAGCGCGAACGCCAGCAGGTCACGGTGGGTGACTGCCACGCCCTTGGCGCGACCGGTGGAGCCGGAGGTGTACATGATGTACGCGAGCTGCTGCGGATGACCCCCGGCTTCCGGGTCCTCGGCCGGCTGGTCGGCCAGCCGGGGCTCGTCGTCCACGACGATGACCGGACCGCCGGCCGGGGGCGCGTCGGACGCCGACGCGGTGTCGGTCAGCACCACCGCGGCGCCCGTTTCGGCGACGATGAGGGCCGTGCGTGCCAGCGGTGCCCGTGCGTCCAGCGGTACGTAGGTCCCGCCGGCCTTGAGCACGGCCAGCAGCGACACGACGAGATCCGGCGAGCGGCGCTGGAGCACGGCCACCCGGGAGCCCGCCGTCACGCCCGAGGCGCGCAGCAGATGGGCCAGCCGGTTGGCAGCCGCGTCCAGCTCCTGATACGTCAGCTGCCCGCCCTGCCACAGCAGGGCCGGCTCATCGGGCACCCGCGCGGCCTGTTCGGCGAAACGGTGCTGCACGGTGTCCGCCAGGGCGGGTACCTCGACGGCGGTGTCGTTCCACTCGGTCAGCAGCCGCGCGTGCTCGGCCCCGGTCAGCAGCCGCAGCCGCGACAGCCGCCCGCCGGGCGCGTCGGCGAGCTGGGTGAGCACCGAGGTCATGCGCTCCCACAGCCCCGTCACGGACTCCGCGTCGAACAGCGACGAGCGGTAGTACAGCCGTCCGGTGAGCTCCGGGCCGCCGGGCGTCTCGGCCAGGACCACCGCCAGGTCGAACCTCTCCACGCCCAGGGCCGCGTCGTCCGGGCGCACCACAAGACCGGGCCACCGCGCGGAGCCCCCACCACTCCGTACGGTCAGGGCGACCTGCGCCAGTGGATGGCGCGAGGCGATCAGATCCGGCTCCAGACGGCGCAACAGCCGCTCGAACGGGACCGGGTGGCGCCGGGCCTCGGCGGCCGCCCGGCCGACGCGGGCGATCAGGTCGGCCGCCGTCGGATCACCGGAGGTGTCGACGCGCAGGACGGACAGATGCGCCCCGAAGGCCGCGGGGCCGGTTTCCCCGGCGGGGTGGGACAGGGTGGCGACGGGCACGTCATGGCCGGCCCCGAGGCCGCCGAGCACCAGGGCGAACGCGGCGCGCAGCACCGTCTCCAGGTCGGTGCCGGCCCGCTCGGCGAGCGCGCCGAGGCGCTCGCGCGCCTCGGCGCCCAGCCGGACGGGCACGGCGTGCGAGGGCTGGGCGTCCACGGCCGGGCGCGGCCGGTCGGTGGCCAGCGGCAGCTCCTCGGGCGCGCCCGCCAGGTGTCCGGCCCACCAGGCGAGGGCCTCCTCGTCCCGGGCCCGGTCCGGCTCCGGCTCCGCCTCCCAGCGCACCGGTTCGCCGCCGGTCCGGGCCCGGTAGGCGGACGCCAGGTCGCGCAGCAGCCGTCCGCCCGCCCAGTCGTCGCCCGCGATCCGGTGCACCACCGTCACCAGGACGGCTTCGCCGCCGCTGACGCGGAACAGCGCGAACCGCACGGGCAGCCGGGTGGCCAGGTCGAATCCGCCGGCCACCTCGGCGGTCACCGCCGCCTCGTCGAAGTCGGCCACCGTGAGCGGTACGCGCACGCTCGACGGCGGCAGCACCGCCCCGCTCGGCTCGCCGTCACGCTCGGGGAAGACCGTACGCAGCGCCTCGTGCCGGGCCAGCACATCGTGCAGCGCGCCGCGCAGCGCCTCCTGGTCGAGGTCGCCGGTCAGCCGCACGGCGAACGGCACGTTGTGGGTGGCGGCCCGGTGCTCCTCGAAGCGGTTGATGAACCACAGACGGCGGTCCGCGCGTGAGACCTCCACCGTGCGGGCCCCGGCCGCGGACGCCGCGTCGCCCTGCGGCAGCGCGGCCGTGATCCGGGCGGTCAGCGCCTCGACCGAGGGTGCCTCGAAGATGACGCGGATCGGCACGTCCACCCCGAAGGCCGAGCGGATCCGCCCGGCCAGCCGGATCGCGAGCAACGAATGACCGCCCAGCTGGAAGAAGTCGTCGTCGACGCCGACCTCGGGTGCGCCGAGGACATCGGCGTACAGACCGCAGACGATCTCCTGCTCCGGCGTCGAGGGCGCGCGCCGGGCGCCCTGCGCCGCCGGTGCCGGCAGCGCGGCCTTGGCCACCTTGCCGTTGCGGGTCAGCGGAAGCTCGTCGAGGACGACGAAGGCGGCGGGCACCATGTAGCCGGGCAGCCGCTCCGCGATGTGCTCGCGCACCTCGTCCGCGCCGGCTCCCTCCAGCACCACGTACGCCACCAGGCGGCGGTCGCCGGGGCGGTCCTCGCGGACGGTGACGACGGCCTGCCGCACCGCGGCGTGGCCGCGCAGCGCGGACTCGATCTCACCGGTCTCGATGCGGAAGCCACGGATCTTGACCTGGTCGTCGGCCCGCCCGGCGAAGGTCAGCACCCCGGCGTCGGTCCAGGCCACCAGGTCGCCGGTACGGTACATGCGCTCCCCGGGCGCGCCGAACGGGGCGGCCACGAACCGCTCCGCGGTCAGCGCCGCCCGCCCCAGATAGCCCCGGGCGAGCCCCACCCCGCTCAGATACAGCTCGCCCACCGCGCCCACCGGCACCGGCCGCAGCGCCTGGTCCAGCACATAGGCACGCACGTTGTCCAGCGGTGTGCCGATGGACGGCGCGGCGCCGTCCGGGGTGAGCCCGTCGGTCATGGTGGCGGCGACCGTGGCCTCGGTCGGCCCGTACGCGTTGACCATATGACGCCCGGGGGCCCAGGCGGAGACCAGCTCGGCCGAGCACGCCTCGCCGCCCACCATCAGCCCGCGCACCGTGCCGAGGCTGTCGGCCGGCATCATCGACAGTGGCGATGGCGGGATCATCAGATGGGTGATCCGCCGCTCGTCGAGCAGCGTGGCCAGGTCGGGGCCCGGCGTGAGGCGCTCCTCGGGCGCGCACACCAGGGTGGCGCCGGTGAAGAGCGCCTTGGACAGCTCCCAGAACGAGGCGTCGAAGCTCGGGGAGACGAACTGCAGTACCCGGTCGCCCGGCCCCACCCGGTGCTTACGGCGCTGTACCGCGACGGCGTTGGCCAGACCCAGATGGCTCACCACGACGCCCTTGGGGCGCCCGGTGGAGCCGGAGGTGTAGATGACGTAGGCGGGGTGCAGCGGGTGCGGAGGAGCCGTGCGCTCCCGGCCGGTCAGCGGGGTGCGCGCGGTGTCCGCCAGCGCGGCGCCCAGCCCCGGGTCGTCCAGCGGCAGCACCTCGGCGGCACCGGTGGCGGGCAGCATCCGGGCGGCGCCGGTGGTGGTGAGCACCGCCGCGGGCCGCGCGTCGTCCAGGAGGAAGGCGATGCGCTCGCGCGGGTAGCGCAGGTCCACCGGCAGGTACGCGGCCCCGGCCTTGGCCACCGCGAGCACCGACAGCACGAACTCGATACCGCGCGGCAGCGCCAGCGCCACGACCCGCTCCGGCCCGATGCCACGGGCGGCCAGCCGGCGGGCCAGCTGATTGGCCCGCGCGTCCAGCTCCCCGTAGGTGAGGGTGGTCGACTCGTACTCGACGGCGACGGCCTCCGGTGCCCGGGCGGCCTGGGCCTCGAAGAGCTGGGCGAGGGTGGCCGGTTCGACGGGCCGGCCGGTGTCGTTGAACCGCACCAGCAGCCGCTGCCGCTCGGCCGCCCCCAGCAGGTCGAGACGCCCGACCAGCCGCTCCGGCTCGGCCACGAGGGTCTCCAGCAGCCGCCGCGCCCGGTCCAGCAGGGCCGCGGTCTCCCCGGCGCCGAACAGGTCGGGCTGGTAGCTCAGCCGCAGGTGCAGCCGCTCCCCGGGCAGCACCATGAGCGCGATCGGATAGTGGCTGTAGTCGGTGCCCTCGGAATCCAGGACGCGCAACCCGGTGCCGGGCAGGTTCTCGGCGTTGTGGTCGACGGGGAAGCTCTCGAACACCGTCATGGTGTCGAACAACTCGGCCCCGCCCGCCAGCCGCTGGATCGCGGCGAGCCCCAGGTGCTGGTGCGGCAGCAGCTCCGTCTGCTCGGCCTGGACCCGTACCAGCAGGTCCAGGAAGGACTCGCCGGGATCGACGCGCACCCGCACCGGCAGGGTGTTGAGGAACAGGCCGACCATGTTCTCCACACCCGGCAGCTCCGGAGGGCGGCCGGACACGGTGGTGCCGAAGACCACGTCACGGCGCCCGGTGAGCTGGCTCAACAGCAGCGCCCACACGCCCTGGACGACCGTGTTGAGGGTGAGCGAGTGGCGCCTGGCCAGCGCGGTGAGCGCGGTGGTCAGCGAACGGCTCAGGTCGAGGGTGGCCCGCTCGGGCAGTACCGCCATGCGGTCCGGCGCCACCGGCCGCACCACCATCGGCTCGGCGAGGCCGTCGAGCGCCTCGGCCCACGCCTGTTCGGCCGCGGGCCGGTCCTGCCCGGCCAGCCAGACGAGGAAGTCGCGGAACGGCGGGACCGGCGGCAGTTTGCTGTCATTGGTGCCGCCACGCGCGTACAGCGCGAACAACTCGCTCAACAGCAGCGGGATGGACCAGCCGTCCAGCAGGATGTGGTGGTGGGTGAAGAGCAGCCGGCAGCGCTCGGCACCCAGCCGGATCAGGGTGAACCGCAGCAGCGGCGGGCGCGCGAGGTCGAACCGGCGGGAGCGGTCCTCCTCCGTCAGCCGCGCCACCTCGGCCGCGCGCTCCTCGTCGGTCAGCCCGCTGAGGTCGTGCTCGGTCCAGGGGACCGGCACCTCCCGGATCACCAGCTGCACCGGCTGGGCGGAGCTGCGGTGCTGGAAGGACGTCCGGAGGTTGGCGTGGCGGCGCAGCACGGTGGCCGCGGCCGCCCGGAGGGCGTCGGCGTCCAGCCGGCCCTCCAGCTCGACGCTCAGCTGCGAGGTGTACAGGTCCACGCTGCGGTCGTCGTACAGGCTGTGGAAGAGCAGCCCCTCCTGCAACGGGGTGAGCGGCAGGATCGCTTCGACTGCCGATGTGCTCATTCCGGCAACCTCCAGTCAGATTCGAGGAGTGAGAGTTCGTCGTCCGAGAGCGACACCAGGGACCGGTCGACCGTCCCGTCGTCGGGCGGCGGTGGCGCGCTCGGCGCCTGTGCCCCCGCCGGTGTGGTGTCGGTGGGTGTGTCGGCGACGGCCGCCATGGCCGCCGCCGTCTTGTGCCGGAACACATCACGGGCCGTAAGGACCACACCGGCGGCCCGCAGACGGCTGACGAGCTGGATCGAGATGATGCTGTCGCCGCCCAGGTCGAAGAAGCTGTCCTCGGTGCCGACCGTGGACAGGGCCAGGACCTCGGCCATCACCGCGCAGACCAGGGCCTCCCGCTCGGTGCGCGGCGCCCGCGGAGTGGAACTGACGCTGAACTCCGGCGCGGGCAACGCCCGCCGGTCGAGCTTGCCGTTCACCGTCATGGGCAGTTCGTCGAGCGGGACGAACGCGGCGGGCACCATGTAGGCGGGCAGCTGCCGCTCGGCGTGGGCGCGCAGGTCGGCCACGAGGGTGCCCAGCCTGCGGGAGCCGAGGGGGTTGTTGACGTGTGCGCCGGGCTCCAGACGGGCGGTGGGGACGTACACATCGGTCAGGGCGGGTCCGCCGGCGCCGAAGACGGCGTCGAGCCGGCCCGGGGCACCGGAGGCATAGGTGACCTGCACCGGCAGCCCGAGACGGTCGGCCAGGGCATGAAGAGCTTCCGGATCGATCCCCGGCTCCTCCGGACGGCTGAGGACCTCCAGGGCTTCGGCGACCTGGCGCCCCTCGGTCAGGGCCTGCAGGGCGGCCTGTTCTCCGGCCAGCCGGGCATCGGGGATACCGGTGACCCGGACCGGCTCACCGCCGTACTCGGCCAGATGGTCTTCGAGACCGGTCAGACCGGTCAGGTCCACGCCATAACGCAGCCGGCTGATCCCGCCGAGGCCGCGTGCGTCCACCGGACCGGTGCGCAACACCACATCGAAGCGGTGACGGGTCAGCTCGTTGCCACCCGTACCGCGCTTGATCCGGACATCCACGGCCGTGTACGCGGGGATCTCACGGGCGACGGCGGCGAAGTACTCGGGGTCGACCAGAAGTTCCCTCTCCATCATGATCGCCTGCTCGACCGCCCGGGACACCGCGGCCCGGTCCTGATGCTCCACGTGCTGCCGCAGCCGGATCGCGGTCTGGAAGGCGCGCTGGGTGCGCAGATTGCGCTGGTCACCCAGGAAGACCGCACCACCGGGCACGACGAGACCGGACAGCGACTCCAACAGGTCCGTCAGATACGCCGCGCTGGGGAAGTACTGGGCGACGGAGTTGATGACCACGGTGTCGAAGAACCCGGTGGGCAGCCCCTCCAGCTCATGCGCGGCACGCAGCCTCAGCTCGACGCGCCCGAGGAGTTCCGGCCGGGCGGCGACCTGCTCGCGCAGCACGCCGATGGCCTCGGCGGAGAAGTCCAGACCCCAGTACGCCTCGCAGTCACCGGCCAGCTTGGCCAGCAGCAGACCACTGCCGACACCGATCTCCAGCACCCGGCGCGGCCGCAGGGCCCGGATCCGCTCCACAGTGGCGTCCCGCCACTCCCGCATCTCCCCCACCGGAATGTCCTCGCCGGTGTAACTGCTGGCCCAGCCGCTGAAGTCCTCACCGAACTCCTCCGGCCGCTCCACGCCGTACATCTGCGCGTACACCTGCTGCCACTGGTCGATCTGCTCCTCGGCGGACCCGCTCTTCGCCTGTGCGCCGTCCGCACCCGGCACCACGTACGCCACCAGCTGCGGATCCCCCGGGCGGTCCTCCCGCACCGTCACCACGGCCTCGTCCACCTCGGGGTGGTCCCGCAGGGTGCGCTCGATCTCGTCGGTCTCGATGCGGTAGCCGCGCACCTTGACCTGGTTGTCGGCCCGGCCGACGAACTCCTGCCGGCCGTCGGGGAGCCAGCGCACCAGGTCGCCGGTGCGGTACATCCGCTCACCCGGGGTGCCGAACGGGTCGGCGACGAACCGCTCGGCCGTCAGGGGCGCCCGGTGCAGATAGCCGCGGGCCAGCAGCCCGCCCGCGATGTACAGCTCGCCGGGGACGCCCACCGGAACCGGCCGCAGCCGCGAGTCCAGCACATACATCCGGGTGTTCCACGCGGGGCCGCCGAGGGTCACGACGCCGGGGCGCACCTCGTCACCCGGCGCGATCCGGTGGACGCTGCAGCCGACCGTGGTCTCGGTGGGGCCGTACTCGTTGTGCACGGTGGCCCGCGGGTTGCGGGCGCGCCAGTTGGCGAGTGCGGCGTCGGTCAGCGCCTCGCCGCCGATCACCAGATCGTCGACGGGGGAGAATTCCGGCGGCAGCGCGTCGAGCAGCCGCAGATGTGTGGGCGTCACCTTCAGGAACGACAGCGGGGCGGCGTCAAGCGCCTCGACGGTCTGCCGGTCCTCCTCCATCCCGGCCACGTGCAGCCGGCCACCGGAGAGCAGCGGCCCGAACAGCGCGGTCACCGTCAGGTCGAAGGAGATCGGCGAGTGCAGCAGCGCGGTGCCGCGCAGGCCCGGATAGATGTCCAGGGCCCAGTCCAGGTATTGCAGGACGGAGGCGTGGGCCACGGCCACGCCCTTGGGGCGACCGGTCGAGCCCGACGTGTAGATGACGTACGCGACGTTGCTCCGGTGCAGCGGACGGCGCCGCTCCGTGTCGTCGAGGGCATGGCCGGGACGCGCCGCGAGCTCCGCCCGGGTAGCGGGCGCGTCGAGGTACAGCCGGGGCCGGGCATCGTCCGCGGGCAGCTGGGAGGCCCCTTGCCCAGTGCAGAGCAGCAGCGTGGGCCGGGCGTCGTCGAGCATGAACCGGACGCGCTCGACGGGGTGGCGCGGATCGAGCGGCACATAACCCGCGCCCGCCTTGAGCACCGCGAACACCGCGACCAGCTGCTCGACCGACGCCGGAATCGCGATCGCCACCAGCGTCTCGGGGCCGACGCCGCGCTCCACCAGCAGCCGGGCGAGCCGGTTGGCCTCCTGGTCGAGCGTGGCGTAGTCCAGCGTGCGGTCGCCGCCGAGCAGCGCGGGGGCCGCCGGAGTGCGGGCCGCCTGCTCCTCGAAGCGGCTGACCAGGGTGCCGGTGGGGGCGGGGCGTGCGGTGTCGTTCCAGTCGACCAGCATGCGGCGGCGCTCGTCCTCGTCCATGATCGCGAGCGTGTCCAAGCCGCGGTCCGGTTCCTGGATCGCACTGCGCAGCAGCCGGATCAGCCGTCGTACGAAGCCTTCGACGGTCTCCGCGTCGAACAGGTCGGTGGCGTACTCCACGGACCCGTTCAGGCCGGCGGGCGAACCGTCGGAGTCATGTGTCTCGGTGAAGCCGAACATGAGGTCGAAGCGGGCGACCTTCATGCCCACGAATTCCTCCTCGCCCCGTACCTCGGGCAGGTCCACCACGGGTGTGGCGTCGTTCTGCAGCCCGAAGGCGACCTGGAACAACGGGTTGCGGGAGGGATCGCGCTCGGGCTTGAGAGCGTCCACCAGCCGCTCGAACGGCATGTCCTGGTGCGCGTAGGCGGCCAGGTCGGTCCGTCGCACCCGGTCCAGCAGCTCCCGGAAGCCGGGGTTGCCCGAGGTGTCGGTGCGCAGCACCAGGGTGTTGACGAAGAATCCGACCAGGTCCCGCACCGCCTCGTCGGTACGGCCCGCGATGGGGCTGCCCAGCGGGAGGTCCGTCCCCGCCCCGAGCCGGGTCAGCAGCGCCGCGAGCCCGGCCTGGAGCACCATGAATACCGTGACCCCGCACTGGCGGGCGAGCTCGGTGAGCCCGGTGTGCGTCTCGGCGTCCACCTGGAAGACCACATCGTCGCCGCGGTAGCTGGGCATGGCCGGGCGCGGGCGGTCGGTGGGCAGGGCCAGCTGCTCGGGCGCGCCCTCCAGGGCCTCGGTCCAGAACCGCAGTTGGCGGGCGAACGGGCTGTCCGGCCCGGCCTCCTCGGCCAGCAGCTCGTTCTGCCACAGGGTGTAGTCGCCGTACTGGATCGGAAGCGGTTCCCAGTCCGGGGCCTCGCCGTGCAGCCGGGCCGTGTAGGCGGTGCTGATGTCCCGGCACAGCGGGCCCATCGACCAGCCGTCACCGGCGATGTGGTGCACCACCACCAGCAGCACATGCGTCCGGGCGTCCAGACGCAGCAGCTCCACGCGCAGCGGCGGGTCCACCGCCAGGTCGAAGGGGCGGCGGGCCGCCCCGGTCAGCGCCTCGGCGACCCCGTCGGCGGCCACCGCGGTCACCGGCAGGTCGATCCGCAGCCCCTCGGGGTCCAGGACGCAGCTGCGGGGGATGCCGGCCTCTTCGGGGAAGACGGTGCGCAGCGCCTCGTGGCGGGCCATGACATCGGCCACCGCCGCGCGCAGCGCACCGGGGTCCAGCGGACCGTGGAGCCGCATCGCGATCGGCATGTTGTACGTGGCGCTGCCGCCCTCGTACCGGTCGATGAACCACAGCCGTCGCTGGGCGTGGGACAGTGGCAGCACCTCCGGGCGGGGCATCCGGCGCATCGCGGGCCGCAGCGCCGCCGTCTCCCGGCCGAACCAGGCCGCGACCCCGGCGACCGTCGGGCTGTCGAACAGGGCCCGCACCGGCAGCTCGGCCCCGAGCGTGGAACGGATGCGGCCGGCCAGCCGGCTGGCGAGCAGGGAGTGCCCACCGAGGTGGAAGAAGTCGTCGTCCACGCCGACCGCGGGCAGTCCGAGCACCTCGGCGAAGAGGGTGCTCAGCACCTGCTCCAGCACGGTGCGCGCGGGCCGGCCGGCCGCGGCCGGGGCCTGTGGTGCGGGGAGCGCGGCCCGGTCCAGCTTGTCGTTGGGCGTCCGCGGCCACGCGGTCATCGGTACGAACACCCGCGGCACCATGTGATCCGGAAGCGCCGCGGCGGCGGTGGCCGCGACCACGTCCAGGTCGAGGCCGGTGTCGTCCTCGGCCAGCAGATAGGCGACCAGGCGCGGTTCGCCCGGCTGGTCCTCCCGTACCAGCACGACGGCCTCGGCCACGCCCGGCGCTCCCGACAGGACGGCCTCGATCTCGGCGGGTTCGATCCGGAAGCCGCGCAGCTTCACCTGGTGGTCGGCCCGGCCGAGGAAGTCCAGTTCGCCGTCGGACCGCCAGCGCACCAGGTCGCCGGTGCGGTACATGCGCGCTCCGGGCGGACCGAAGGGGTCGGCGACGAACCGGTCGGCGGTCAGGTCCGGACGGCCCCGGTACCCACGGGCCAGTGGCAGGCCCGCGATGTACAGCTCGCCGGTGACACCGACCGGGGCCGGGGCCAGCGTGGTGTCCAGGACCCGCACCCGGGCGTGCGGTACGGGGCGGCCGATGGAGGGGCGGCCGCCGGTCAGCGGGCCGCTGACGGTCGCGCAGACCGTGGTCTCCGTGGGCCCGTACGCGTTGATCATGGTGCGGCCGGGGGCCCAGCGGGCGACGAGGTCGGCGCCGGTGGCCTCGCCCGCCACCACCAGGTCGGTCAGGCTGGGCAGTTCCTCCTCGCCCACCGCCCCGAGCGGGGTCGGCGGGATGGTGGCGTGGGTGACCCGGTGCTCGGCGATCAGTTCGGCGAGCGCGGGTCCCGGCAGCAGTCGGTGCTTGGGGGCGAGCACCAGGGTGGCGCCCGTCAGCAGCGCCATGCACACCTCCCACACCGAGGCGTCGAAGCTCGGCGACGCGAACTGCAGCACCCGGCTGCCGGGGCCCGCGCCGAGCCGGCGGGTGTGCAGATCGGCGAGTGCGGCCAGCGCGGCGTGGGTGACGACGACGCCCTTGGGGCGACCGGTCGACCCGGAGGTGTAAATCATGTAGGCGGCGTTGGCGGTGACCGGGGCGCCGGCCCGGTCGGCGTCGCCTAGGTCGGTGTCGGACGCCGCGGCGAGCGCGTCCGCGACCGCCGGGTCGTCCAGGCACAGCCGCGGCAGCACATCGGCGGGCGGCAGCGGGTCCTGGACGGCGTCGGCGGTGATGACGAGCACCGGCCGCGCGTCGTCGAGCATGAACGCGATGCGCTCGTGCGGGTAGTCGGTGTCGACCGGCAGATACGCGGCCCCGGCCTTCGCCACCGCCAGCACCGCGGTGATCCAGGCGACGGACCGGGGCAGGGCCACCGCCACGAACCGCTCGGGCCCGGCGCCCATCGCCACCAGGCGCCGGGCGAGCCGATTGGCGTGCCGGTTCAGCTCGTCATAGCTCAGCTCCTGGCTCTCCCAGCGGACCGCGCACGCCTGGGGCGCGCGGGCGGCCACCCGCTCGAACAGCGTGGCCAGATGGCCGTCCACCACCGGCTCGGCCGGGCCGCTGCCGGCCGACAGCAGCGCCTGGCGCTCGCCGTCGGCGAGCAGGTCCAGCCGCCCCACCCGGGCCTCCGGCCGGGTGGCGAACGCGGACACCGCACGGGCCAGCCGGTCCAGCATGGCCCGGGCGCCCGTGGTATCCAGCACATCGGGCTGGTAGGTGATGCGCAGTTCCAGCCGCTCTCCGGGGAAGGCGTGGAAGACGAACGGGTAGTGGCTGGCGTCCGTGCTCTCCGCGGACGTCACCTCCAGACCGGCCGCGCCGAGGTCGGGCAGCGCCTGCTGCAGCGGGAAGTTCTGGAACGAGATGACGGTGTCGAACAGTTCGCGCCGCCCCACGGTCCGCTGGATGTCGGCCAGCCCCAGGTGATGGTGGTCCAGCAGCCGCACCTGCCGCTCCTGGAGCAGCTTGGCCGTCTCCACCAGGGTCTGCTCGGGGCGCACCGCCGCCCGCACCGGGATGGTGTTGATGAACATGCCCAGCATGTCCTCCACACCGGGCAGCTGCGCCGGGCGGCCGGAGACGGTCGTGCCGAACACCACGTCGCTCTGTCCGGTGGCCCGTGCGATCAGCACGGCGAGCGCCGACTGCACCACCGTGTTGAGGGTCAGGCCGAATGTGCGGGCGGTGGCCGTCAGTGCGGCCGTCGTCTCCTCCGACAGCTCGGCGGTGAGCCGCTCCGGGACCACGACCGCGCCGGACCGCTCCCCCGGCGCCAGCAACGTGGCGTCCCCCAGACCGGCCAGTTCCTCGCTCCAGGCGCGCTCGGCCGCCGCCCGGTCCTGTCGGCCCAGCCAGGCCAGATAGTCCCGGTAGGCGAACGGCGGCCGCGCGGCGCCGCCACCGCCGTACAGCGCGAACAGCTCGGCGAACAGCATCGGCATCGACCAGCCGTCCACCAGCATGTGGTGGTTGGTGAACAGCAGCGCGCAACGGTCGGGGCCCAGGGTCACGACCGTGAAGCGCAGCAGCGGTGCGCTGCCCAGGTCGAAGCGGTGCCCGCGTTCCCGCTCCACCAGCCGCGCCAGCCGGCTCTCGCGTACCTCCGGCGCGCAACCGGACAGATCCACCTCCGCCCACGGCAGCTGGACCGCGTCCACGACCACGCCGACGGTCTCACGCAGACCGTCCTGCCGGAACTCGGTGCGCAACAGCGGATGGCGGCGGAGCAGCTCGTCCCACGCGGCGCGCAGCCGCGCGGTGTCCAGCGGGCCCCGCACCTCCAGGGTGAGCAGCGAGGTGTACAGGTCGACCTGGCCCTCGCTCAGCTGACTCTGGAACATCAGGCCCTGCTGCAGCGGGGCGAGCGGCACCACGTCCACCAGCGCGGGCTGGGCGGCCTCCAGCCGCTCCACCTCGTGCAGGGACAGCGACACCAGCGGGAAGTCGGACGGGGTGCGGCCGCCCGCGCCGGGCCGGGCGGCGTACGCGGCCAGCGCCTCCACCGACCGCAGCCACGCCTGCGACAGCTCCCGTACATCCGCTTCGGACAGCAGCTCGCCCGCCCAGGTCCAGGTGGCCACCAGTGTGGGGCCCTCCGGCTGGTCCTGGGTGACCAGGGTGAGGTCGACGGCGTGCTCCAGCGGCATCCCCGGGTCGGCCCCGCCGAGCGGCCCGGCCGCGCCGATCGGCGCCCAGTCCTCCTCCGTCCGCCCGGCGGTGAACCGGCCCAGATAGTTGAAGCCCCACGCGGCGCGCGGCAGCTCGGCCAGCGTCGCGGCGGTGCGCGGATTGAGGTACCGCAGCAGGCCGTATCCGGCGCCGTCGCCGGGGACGGCCCGGATCTGCTCCTTGATCCGCTTGACCGCCTGGCCGAGGGAGGGGCCGCCGGCCGCGACGTCCGCCCAGTCCAGCGGGCCGGGGTCGAGCCGCACCGGGTGTTGCTCGGTGAACCAGCCGACCGTACGGGACAGATCGGCGCCCTCCAGCAGGTCGTGCCGGCCGTGGCTCTCCACGTCCACCAGCGGACCGTCCGGGTGCAGGCCCCGGCGGCGCCGCCAGTCGGCGACCGCGACCGCGAACCCGGCCAGCAGCACCTCGTTCACCCCGGTGGCGAAGGCGGTGGGCAGCGTGGTGAGCAGCGGCGCGGTGTGCGCGGCGGTTACGGTCACGGTCAATGTGCGGGCCGTGGCGGCCACGTCCCGGGCCGGGTCCAGCGGGCGGTCGGCCACCGGCAGGTCCGGGGTGCGCAGCAGCCCCGTCCACACCTCCAGCTCCCGCGCCACCTCCGGAGTGCGCGCCAGCGCGGCCAACCCGGTGGCCCAGGTCCGCAGCGAGGTGCCGGCCGGCGGCAGCTGGGCCCGCCGGCCGGCGGCCCGCGCCTGCCAGGCCAGGGCCAGATCCTCCAGCAGGATCCGCCAGGACACGCCGTCGACGGCCAGGTGGTGGACGCTCAGCAGCAGCCGCCCGGCACGCTCGGGGCCGGGATCGAACCACACGGCGTCCAGGAGGGTGCCGGCCGCCGGGTTCAGCCGGGCCCGCGCTCCGGGGAGTGCCGCGTCCAGCGCGGCGGCGAAGGCGTCCTCGTACGCGTCGGGGCCGCCGTCCGCCCCGGCCGCCGTGACCTCGACTGTGGTCAGCGATGGAGCGGCGGACACCTGACCGGGTTCGCGCACGGTCAGCCGCCAGTCGCCGTCCCCGACGTCCAGCCGCAACCGCAGCGCGTCGTGGTGGTCGACCAGGTCCTGCAGGACCTCCCTGAGCGTGTCCGCGCCGGCGCCCGCGGGCACCGCCACCACGAACGCCTGGTGGAAGCCGTCGTTGGGGCCGCCGAGTTCGCGCTGCGCCGCGACGATCGGGGTGAGCGGCAGCTCACCCGGGGCCGACGGGTCACGGGTGGCGACCGTCTCGTCCTGGGTCACCGGTGTGGCCGCGGCCGCGAGGGCCGCCACGGTGCGGCGGGTGAAGACATCACGCGGACTCAGGCCCAGCCCCGCCCGGCGGGCACGGCTGACCAGCTGGATGGAGATGATGCTGTCGCCGCCGAGGGCGAAGAAGTCGTCATCGGCACCGACCGCGGGCAACCCCAGTACCTCGGCGAACAGTGCGCACAGCGTGTGCTCGGCCGGAGTGGCCGCGGGCCGCGAGAGGGCCACGGCGGCAAAGTCGGGCGCCGGCAGGGCGCCGGTGTCCAGTTTGCCGTTCGCGGTCAGCGGCAGCTCGGCCATCGGTACCACCGCGGCCGGGACCATGTACTCCGGAAGTGCCCGGGCGAGATGGTCGCGCAGCTCCGCCGGGTCGCAGGGGCCCGCGGCGGCGACGGCGTACGCCACCAGCCGGGTCACCCCCGGGGTGTCGGTGCGGGTCACCACGGCCGCCCGGGCCACCGCGGGGTGACCGGTGAGCGCCGCCTCGATCTCACCGAGCTCGATGCGGTGCCCGCGGACCTTGACCTGTTCGTCCGCGCGGCCGAGGAACTCGATCTGCCCCTCGGCCGACCAGCGCACCACATCGCCGGTCCGGTACATCCGGCCGCCGGGGACGAACGGGTCGGCGACGAACCGATCCGCTGTCAGCGCCGGCCGCCCGGCATAGCCGCGCGCCAGCTGCGGCCCGGACAGATACAGCTCCCCGGGGGCGCCCGGGGGCACCGGCCGCAGCGCGCCGTCCAGGAGGTACGCCCGTCCACCGCGCAGCGGCCGTCCGACCACGGGGTGTTCCGCGGAGGCCAGCGGAGCCGACAGGGCGTCGATCGTGAACTCGGTGGGACCGTAGAAGTTGTGCGCGGCGGTCGCCGGGGCCGCCGCGCGCAGCCGGCCCCACAGGCCCGGACCGAGCGCCTCGCCGCCGAGCATCAGCACCGCGGGCGCCGCATCGGCCTCCAGCAGGCCCGCGTCCAGCAGCCGCGCGGCGTAGGAGGGGGTGATGTCGAGGAAGTCGACGCGATGCTCGGCGACATACGCCACCAGGGCCAGTGGATCGCGGCGCGTGTCGTCGTCCACCACGTGGAGTTCATGGCCCGCGAGCATCCACAGCACCCCGTCGAAGGAGGTGTCGAACGACAGCGACGCGGTCATCGCGGCCCGGAAGCGGCGTCCCCCCGCGGCCGCCACCGCCGGCTCGATCAGGTCGCGCCGGTGGGCCGCGAACAGGCTCACCAGGTTGCGGTGTTCGACTCCCACGCCCTTGGGCACACCGGTGGAGCCGGAGGTGTGGATGAGGTACGCCAGGTTCTCCGGCCGCACCGCGCCGCGGCGCTCCTCGTCGGCCAGGGCCTGTCCGGGCAGCGCGGCCAGTTCGGCCGCGGTCCGTGGGTCGTCGACGACGACCAGGGGCGCGCCGGTGCGGGCCGGGGCCAGTCCGGTCGCGGTCACGACCGCGACCGGGGCGGTGTCCTCGAGCACGAAGCGGATCCGCTCGGCCGGAAGCCCGGGGTCGATGGGCACGTATGCGGCGCCCGCTTTCAGCACCGCGAACAGGGCGACGATCGCGTCCACGCCGCGAGGCAGCAGCAGCCCGACCGTGTGCTCGGGCCCGGCGCCCCGGGCGGCCAGGAGCCGGGCGAGCCGGTTCGCCCGCTCCTCCAGCTGGGCGTACGTCAGCGTGCCGCCCTCGCCGACCAGCGCCGTACGGTCCGGGGTGCGGGCCGCGGCCTCCTCCAGTAGTCCGCCGACGGTGCCGGCCGCGGCGGGGGCGGCCGCGCCCCGGCCCCAGCCGAGGACGGTACGGTGCGTGGCGGGGTCCAGCAGCCGCACCCGGCCCACCGGCTGCTCCAGGTCGTCGGCCAGGCGCGCCAGGACCTGGTGCAGGCAGGACGCGACGGCCCGCACCTGCTCGGCGGTGAACACATCGGTGCGGTGGCCCAGGCGCAGCCGCAGCGCGTCGCCCGTCATCACCGCGATGCTCAGCGGGTAGTGGGTGTCGTCGCGGCCGTCGATGCCCGCCACCTGCCAGGCGCCGTCGGCCGCCCGCAGCGACTCGGGCGGGAACGGATAGTTCTCGATCACCAGCAGGGTGTCGAACAGCTCGCCCACCCCACCCAGGCGCTGCACCGCCGCCAGCGGCAGGTGCTGATGGGCGGTCTGCTCGGCCTGCTCCCGCTGCAGACGCTCCAGCAGGGCGCGCACCGGCTCGTCCAGGCGGAACCTCGCCCGCACCGGGAGGGTGTTGATGAACAGGCCCACCATCGACTCGACGCCGTCGACCTCCGCGGGCCGCCCGGCGACGGTACCGCCGAAGACCACGTCCCGCGACCCGGTCAGGGCGCCGAGGACGATGGCCCACGCGCCCTGTACCAGGGTGCCCAGGGTGAGGCCGTGGCGGCGGCCCGTGGCCGCCAGGGCAGCGGTGAGCGGTGCGCCGAGGTCCACGGCCAGCTCCTCGACGCCGCCGCCGGCGGGCGGGGCGTCCGCCGGGGCGAGCCGGGTCGGCCCCGGCAGGTCCGCCAGCGCCGCCCGCCACGCCGCCTCGGCCGCCTCCCGGTCCTGGCCGCGCAGCCAGTCGAGGTATCGGTGGTACGGCGGCACGGCCGGGGGCGTGGCCGGGCCGGCGTCCGCCCCTTCCGCGGCGTACGCGGTGCGGACGTCGCGTAGCAGCAGCGGCACCGACCAGCCGTCCAGCAGCAGGTGGTGATGGCGGAAGACCAGGATGTGCCGGTCCTCGCCGGTGTGCGCCAGCAGGAACTGGAACAGCGGCGGCCGGTCCGGGGTGAACCGCGGCTGCTCGGCCGACACCCGCTCCAGCTCCGCCGCGCGCGCCCCCTCGTCCAGATGGCGCAGGTCGATCCGGCGCCAGGGCACCGTGAGCGCCCGGGGCACGAACTGCACCGGCGCCCCGGACCCGTCGTCCCAGAAACCCGCGCGCAGCTGGGGGTGGCGGCGCAGCGTGGCCTCCACCGCCCGCCGCAGCCGCTCCGGGTCGACCGTGCCCTCGAGCGCGAAGCGGAACTCGACGGTGTACGCGTCGGGCTGCTCGGTGTCGTAGGCGGCGTGGAACAGCAGGCCCCGCTGGAGCGGGGCGAGCGGCAGCACGTCGGCGAGCGGCCCCGACGCGGCCGCCAGCGTGTCCAGCTGGTCCTGCGTCAGCCCGGCCAGGGGGACGTCGGCGGGGGTGAGGCCGCCGCTGCCGGGGCGGGCGGCATGGGCGGCCAGGCCGTCCAGCGCCCGGCGCCACCTCTGGGCCAGCGCCTCGAGCGCCGCCTCGTCCAGTACGCCGTCGGGCCAGGACAGCACCGCGGTGAGCTCCGGCCCGTCGGCCCCGTCCTGGGCCACCACGTCGACCTGCAAGGCGTGCGAGACCGGCATCGCCGGGTCGTCGCCCCCGCCGAACCCCTCCAGGCCCGGCAGCGGCGTCCAGGGCCGCCCGGGGTCGGCCGCACCGAACCGCCCCAGGTAGTTGAAGAGGATCTGCGGCCGGGCCCCGTCGTCCGGCAGGGTTCCCGGCGGGGCCAGATAGCGCAGTACGCCGTAGCCGACGCCGCCGTCCGGGACCTCCCGCAGCCGCTCCTTGACCTCCCGCAGGGCCTGCCCGGCGGCCGCGCCACCCGCGGCGAACTCGTCGAAGTCGAGGGCGCCCAGGCTCAGGCGGACCGGGAAGAGGGCCGTCAGCCAGCCCACCGTGCGGGTCAGGTCGGCCCCGTCGACCACCGCGTCGCGGCCATGGCCCTCCAGGTCCAGCAGCACCTCCGGCGCCGCGCCGCCGTGCTCCCGCCGCCAGTCGGCGACCGCGGCGGCGAACCCGGCCAGCAGCACCTCACGCGCC
Organism: Streptomyces lacaronensis; assembly: GCF_047337785.1. Taxonomy (NCBI): domain Bacteria; kingdom Bacillati; phylum Actinomycetota; class Actinomycetes; order Kitasatosporales; family Streptomycetaceae; genus Streptomyces; species Streptomyces lacaronensis. The sequence continues at coordinate 11,900,873 of NZ_JBLHDK010000003.1, read as the reverse complement.
CCGGTGTGGAACGCGGCCGGGACGGTGGTCAGCACGGACTCGGCCGGGCCGGCGGGCAGCGTGACCGTCATCTGCCGCCGCGCTCCGGCCACATCGGCCGCCGGGTCCAGCGGCCGGGCCCCCAGGGTCGGCTCCTCGGCGGAGGTCAGCACCGCCCGCCAGTACGCCGCCTCCCCGTCCCGGGCGCCGGTCGCCGCCTGCTCGGCCAGTAGCCCGGCGAAGCGGCGCAGCGAGGTGGCCGCGGGTGCGGGCCGCGGGTCGCGGCCCTCGCGCACCGCGGTGAAGGCGGCCGCCAGATCGGGCAGCAGGACGCGCCAGGAGACGCCGTCGATCACCAGGTGGTGGATGGCCAGCACCATCCGCCCGGGCCGGTCGGGACCCGCGTCGCACCACACCGCCCGCAGCATCGTTCCGGTGCGCGGGGCCAGCCGGTCCACCGCGGCGCGCACCGCCGCCGCGGTCGCCTCGGCCCGCGCGTCGCCGTCGGCGAGCGGCACCCGCCGCAGGCGGTCGGCGGCCCGCACAGCGCCGGGCGGGGCGACGGCCAGCCGCCACGGGCCGTCGCCGTCGTCCAGCAGCCGGGCGCGCAGCGCGTCATGGCCGTCCAGGAGCGCCTGCAGGGCCGCGGTCAGCTCCTCCTGACGCGCGCCGGGCGGGGTGGTGAACGTCATCACCTGGTGGTAGCGGTCGATGGCGCCGCCCCGCTCCTGGAGCCAGCGGATCACCGGGGTCGCGGGCAGCTCACCGGTGCCGTCGTCACCGTCACCGCCCTGGGCCGCGCCACGTTCGGCCACCGCGGCCAGCGCCTCGACCGTGCGGCACCCGAACACCTCACGCGTGGTGAACCGCAGCCCCGCGCGGCGGGCCGCGCCGACCAGCTGGATCGAGACGATACTGTCGCCGCCCAGGGTGAAGAAGTCGTCGTCGACGCCGACCCGCTCCAGGTTCAGCAGCTCGGCGACGATGTCGCAGAGCACCGTCTCCTCTTCGGTGCGCGGCTGCCGCCCCGACACCTCGGCGCCCGGGTCGGGGGCGGGCAGCGCGGCGCGGTCGACCTTGCCGTTGACGGTCAGCGGAAGCGTCGGCAAGGTCACGAACGCGCCGGGGACCATGTAGTCCGGCAGCGCCGCCACGGCCCCCGCGCGCAGCGCCGACACCTCCGGCGTCGCACCGGAGGCGGGCACCACATAGGCCACCAGCGTGGTCTGTCCGGGCCGGTCCGTCCGGGGCACCACGGCCGCCTGCGCGACCCCCGGCAGATCCGCGAGGACGGCGGCGACCTCACCGGGTTCGACGCGGAACCCGCGGATCTGCACCTGATCGTCGGCCCGGCCCAGGTATTCGAGCGCGCCGTCCGCGCGCCGCCGGGCGAGGTCGCCGGTGCGGTACATCCGCTCGCCCGGGCGGCCGAAGGGCGCGGCCACGAAGCGGCTCGCGGTCATCCCGTGACGGCCCAGGTAACCGCGGGCGAGGCCGGGACCGGTCACATACATCTCGCCCACGGCGCCCTCGGGCACCGGCTGCAGCGCCTGGTCGAGCACCAGCACCCGAAGGTCGCCGAGCGGGCCGCCGATGAGGCTGCCGGACGCGCGGGACGCCGTGGCGCGGTCGAGCCCGAGGTGGGTGACATGGACCGTGGTCTCGGTGATTCCGTACATGTTGGAGAGCACGGGCGCGTCCTCGGCGCGGTGGTCGTACCAGGCTTCGAGCCGCCCCAGGTCGAGCGCCTCGCCGCCGAACACCACGTGGCGCAGGACCAAGTGGCGTTCGGACCGCTCCCGGTCGGCCTGGATGAGCGGGTAGAAGGCCGACGGCGTCTGGTTCAGGACCGTCACCCGCTGCTCGGCCAGCAGGTCCAGGAAGTCCTCGGGGGAACGGGAGACGTCGAACGGGACGACCACCAGCCGCCCGCCGTGCAGCAGTGGACCCCACACCTCCCACACGGAGAAGTCGAAGGCGAACGAGTGGAACATGGTCCACACGTCCTCCGGGCCGAACGCGAGGTGCTCGGCGGCCGCGGTGAACAGCCGGGTGACATTGCGGTGGGTGACGACGACGCCCTTGGGCCGCCCGGTCGAGCCCGAGGTGTAGATGACATACGCCGGGCAGTCCGGCCGGAGCTCGGGCACGGCCGGGTCGGTCGCGGGCTCCCGGGCCATGGCCGCACGGACCTCGGGCGCGTCGACGACCAGCCGCGGCACCGCGTCCCCGGTGTGCGTGCCGACCGCGGCATCCACCTCGGCGGCGGTCACCAGCAGCGCGGGACGGGCGTTGCCGAGGATGAGGGCCAGCCGGTCGGCCGGGGCCGCGGGGTCCAGCGGCACATACGCGGCGCCGGCCTTCAACACGGCCAGGATCGCGACGACCTGGTCCAGCGAGCGGGGCAGCGCGAGGGCCACCAGCCGCTCCGGGCCCGCACCGCGATGGATCAGACGGCGCGCCAGCTGATTGGCCCGGGCGTTCAGTTCGCCATAGGTCAGCGTGGTGTCGCCGCAGGTCAGCGCCGGAGCGTAGGGCGTACGCCGGGCCTGGTGGGCGAACAGCCCGGACAGCGTGGCAGGCGCCCGCGGAGACGTCGTACGGGGGCGGGGCGCGGCCTCGGCGAGCGCACGGGCGCGCTCGTCGGGCGTCGTGATGTCCAGCCGGCCGAGCCGAGTGTCCACATCGGCGCGGGCCAGCCGCTCCAGGAGGTGCCCGAGCCGCTGCTGGTGCGCGGCGACATCGGCCTCCTCGTAGCGGTCCGCGTTGCCGTCCAGTTCGATCCTCAGCCCGGCGCCGCCGGGGCGGACGGAGACGACGACCGAGAAGTCGTCGGTGGGCCCGATGGAGAGGTTGTGAACGGTGACGGGGCAGCCGTCGAATGCCAGTTCGGCAGCGAAGGACATGATGTTGACCTGCGGGCCGAACAGGGGCGTGAGGCCGTCGGGGCCGCCGTGCTCGCGGCGGAGGTCCTCGTAGCGGTACCGCTGGTGCCGCAGGATCGCGCGCAGCCGCCGGGACACCTGGCGCAGCGCCTCGCCGACGGTCAGGCCCGGACCCAGATCGAGCCGCAGCGGCAGCAGATTGGACATCATGCCCGGAGTCCGTTGCGGGGCTTGGCCGATCCGGGACGCGACCGGCACACCGAGGGTGACCTCGCTGGTCCCGGACATCCGCCGCACATAGACGGCGACCGCCGTGAGCACCGCGATCGGCCAGGGCAGCGCGGCCTCGCGCGCCACGTCCCGCAGACGGTCCAGCTGGGGCGCGTCCAGCGTCATCCCGCGCCGCACCTTCTCCCGTGGCGGCGCGGGCGGTCCGGCACTGAGCGACGCCGGTGCCGGTGCGTCCGCGAGCTCCCGCGCCCAGAACGCACGGTCGGCCTCGAACTGCTCCGACGCACGGTATGCGGTGTCCGCCTCGACCAGCTCCGCCAGCGGGGGGAACGGCGTGCCCACGGCCACACCCCCGGTGCCCGCCGCGTTGTACAGCTCCGTGACCCGCCGGGCCACCGCGGCCACCGTGAACCCGTCGCCCACCAGGTGGTGGTAGTGGTGGAACCAGAAGAACCGATCCGGCGCCAGGGCGAACAGCACGCATCCGAAGAGCGGGTCCCCGCCCAGGTCGAGCGGGGTACGCAGCCGCTCCCACATCGCCTGCTCGGCGACGGCCCGAGGATCGGCCTCCCGGCACAGATCCACCACCGGCAGCGTCCAGTCGCCCACGGGCGTGACGACCTGCCGGGGCCCGTCGGGTCCGTCCACCACCCGCACCCGCAGCGTCTCGGCCTCCTCCAGCGTCCGCCGGACCGCTGCCTCCAGCCGCGCGGCGTCCACCGGGCGTGCGACCTCCAGGTACTCCCCGCCCTGGTAAGCGGTGCTGAGCGGGGCGAGCTGCTGGGCATGCCAGATGCCCAGCTGCGCGGCGGTCAGCGGCAGTTCCCGCCGCTCGCGGCCGTCCGCCGCCTCGCGCTCATCCGTGGCGCGCCCCGAGGTCTCGCTAAACACGTCGACGTCCCCTTCTGCAGTGACCCGGACATGGCTGATCCGGAAGAACGAAATGGTGTGGAACGGCCGGTTACAGGCGGCGGGTGAAGGCGCGGACGGCCAGCGGCACGAAGAGTGCGAGGATCACCGCGGAGGCCAGCAGCGTGGTTCCGAGCGCCGAACCAGAATCCGAAGCCGGGCCGGTGAGCAGGGCCCGCACGGCATCGGTCAGATGCGTCACAGGATTGACCTTCGCCCATGCCTGGAGCCACCCGGGAAGGGTGTCGGTGGCGACCATCGTGTTGCTGCCGAACGCCATCGGGAACAGCAGGATCATCACGAGCATGTTGACCGACTCGGGCTTGTCCGCGATCAGCCCTATCGTCAAGGCGATCCAGGAGAACGCGAACGACACCAGCAGCACCAACGCCACGGCCAGCACCACCGAGAGCGGATCGGTGTGGACGCGGAACCCGATGCAGAAGCCGAAGGCGAGCAGCGCCAGCGTGGTGGCGGCCTGGCGCGGCAGGTCCCCGAGGATATGCGCGATGAGCGGTGCGGGCCGGGCGATGGGCAGGCTCCGGAACCGATCGAAGATCCCCTTGTCGATATCGCTGTTGATCGCCTGGCCCACGGTGGTGACCATGAACGCCGCGTTCTGCGCGAGCATCCCCGGCAGCAGGAACTGCAGATAGGCCGACTGGCTCCCGGACACCGCCCCGGCGAACAACACCATGAAGAGCAGCATCATGATGAGCGGCTGCAACACGCTGAACACCACGATCTGCGGCGAGGCGCGCAACTTGGTCAGATGGCGTCCGGCGAGGATCAGCGTATGGCTGACCAGGGCCCCGCGGCCCGGGTCGGCGGGGAGCTGGGCCGGGGTGCTGTGCTGGGCGCTGCTCATCGCGGTTTCCTTTCGGCGGTCCCGGCCGTGACCGGTGCCGGATCGGGGTCCTGGGCGGGGTCGCGGTCCTGGGCGGGGTCGGCGGGCCGGGCGGTACGGCCGGTCAGCGCGAAGAACACCTCATCGAGGGTGGCCTGACGCAGCCCCAGCTCGACGAAGCCGATCCCCTCCGCCTCCAGCCGCGCCGCCACCCGCCGCAGCGCCGTCACATCCGCGACGGCGGCGTCGATCAGGCCGGTGTCCGCGTCGACACCCGGCTCCACCCCGGTCGCCTCGGCGACGTACGCGGCGGCCTGCGCGCCCTGTGCCGGATCGGCCACCCGCATCTGCAGGGCGAGGCCGCCGACCCGGGCCTTGAGTTCGGTGGGGGTGCCGGTGGCCACCACACGTCCCTGGTCGAGTACGACCAGATCGTTCGCCAGATGGTCCGCCTCCTCCAGGTACTGGGTGGTGAGCAGGACCGTCACGCCGTCCGCCACCAGCTCGCGCACCAGCGTCCAGACCTCGGTGCGGCTGCGCGGATCCAGCCCGGTCGTCGGTTCGTCCAGGAACAGCACCCGCGGCCGACCGACGAGGCTCGCCGCCACGTCCAGCCTGCGCCGCATGCCACCGGAGTACGTCTTCGTCAGCCGGGCCGCGGCGTCCTCCAGCCGGAACCGCTCGATCAACTCGGTGGCCCGGCCGCGCGCCGCCGCCCGGGACAGGCCCAGCAGCCTGCCGATCAGCTCCAGGTTGTGCTGCCCCGACAGTTCGTCGTCCACCGCCGCGTACTGACCCGTGAGACCGATCGCCGCCCGCACCCGGTGCGGCTGCGCCATGACATCGTGTCCGTCGATCCAGGCCCGCCCGCTGTCCGCGCGGATCAGGGTGGACAGAACGCGCACCGTGGTGGTCTTGCCGGATCCGTTCGGGCCCAGCAGCCCCAGGACGGTGCCGGCCCGAGCCGTGAATCCGACCTGGGACAGCGCCTGGGTCTTCGCATAGGACTTGCTCAGGTCTTCGACACGGATGGTCTCCACGACAGGGCCTCTCGGATATCGGTGTCCGCCGGTCACGCGCGGTGGGCCGCGGCGGCAGAATCAGCAATTCCACGGTTGGGGATCACGCGGCCGACTGGGCCCCTATCTTGGGCAGCGGGACCACGCGCGGACACCCCGCATTGAAGAATCAATTGCGTAACGCATGATTCCGTAGCGGCGTAATGAGGAATTCCGCCGACTGCACAAGGTTCTACATGGTGGACCTGACCAGGGGTTTCGCCATCCGCAGGGGCCGCACCCGGAAGCGGGTGAACGCGAAACGGGCTCGCCTTCCGATTGCGGCGGGAATTGCGGATTCCGAAATTCCAGAGCATGCGAAATTCCCGATTCCGACGTGTGTATCGGCCAGCAATCAGGGATCGTGTAGCCTCGGGCTCCGGACAGCGCCAGTGTATTTACCCGGGATTTCCTCGGGTGGTTTCAGTGCACCGCGGGCGACTGCAGAAAGATCCACCAGCACGGTCTGCCGCATTCTCGACCCGAGGGGGAGCGCCATCGATGACCACAGCGCGTGAAGGATTCCTGCTGATCGAGAGCCAGGCGGCGGCCCTGCCGGACGGGCCGGGATTCCGGCGTGACGCGGTGACCCAGGCACGGCTCGGCCACCCGGTGGTGCTGTTCCTCATCCAGGACGCCGTGACCCTGGCCGTCCCGGGCCGCTCACCGGAACTGGAGGTCTTCATCGGGGCCGGCGGCCGCGTCTGGGTGGACGACTTCTCGCTCGCCCAGCGCGGCCTCGAGAACACCGGCCTCCTGCCCGCGGCCCACCGCACCGATATGGGCGCGGTGGCCGAGGCGGTGCTCGACCCGGCGGTGAAAGTGGTGTGGCACTGATGGGTCGTCCTGTTCCGCACACCGACATCATGGTGATCCTCATGGGCGCACCGCATGAGTCCGACCAGACCACCAGCGTGCTGCGGCTGCTCCAGGCGATGCTGGAGCGCGGTGGCCGGGTGCAGGTGTGGACCTGCGGCTACGCCACCCATCTCACCCGACAGGCGCTCGGCGCGGCCAAACAGCGCAATGTCGCCTCCTGGACCACCTCCTATCCATCGACCGCCACGCTCGTCCAGGACCTGCTCGCGGCCTTCCCCGACCAGCTCTACTGGTACGGCTGCCAGTTCTGCAGCGAGGACCGGGGCGTCCACGATCATGTGCCCGAGGTCATCGTGCGCCGACCCTCCGCGTTCGCCGCCAACAGCGCCGCGACCGGCAAGACGCTGATGGTCGGGGTGATCTGAGATGCACAAGCCCACCGACCTGCCCTCGGCCGCAGCCGAGCGGCCCCAGGTGCTGGCCATCGTGGAACGCGCCTACCGCGGCGCCGTGGAGAAGCAGTTCGCGGACGCCCTGTACCTGGCGCTCGAACTGCACCGCAGGCTCGGCGGGATCGACATCCTGCTGCGCGGCCAGGCCGTGACATACGCGGCGCGTGACGCCCGCGTGCCCCCGCTGCGGCTCGGCAACCGCGTGGTCGAAACGCTCACCGATCCGCGCGGTGACGTGCGGCGGCTGCAGGACGCCGGGGTGCGGGTGTACGCCGAGGAGCCCGGCCTGGCCGCATACGGACTGGACGGCGAGGGGCGCCTCCTGGACCAGGTACGACCGATGCCCGCGGACGAGGCCGCGGCGCGGTGGTCCACCTACCGGATGGTGTGCTTCCTGTAGCGGCGCGGTCGCGCGTGTACCGCCGGCAGACGAAGAATCTCCTGGTGTCGTACCCGCCGAAGCAGCCCGGCTTCTTCTGAGCACCGCAGAAGGGCGCCTGACCAGGGCAGATGCCCGTCAGGCGCCCTGTCGGCGCACGGTTTAGGCCGCGAGTCGAAACACGGCCTCAGTCACGATTCCTCCCACGGGTATCCCGGCTCTGACCAGCTGTTCCGGGGCATTTCCGGGCCAAGACCCTGCTAAGGCACTCTCCGAGCTGTCCGTCGCCTCCTCCCACCGCCGCATGGATTCCTCGATCAGGCTGTTCGCATGATTCCGGGCTTCGGCCAGGAACTTGGCGTAATGGCGGAACAGGACCTGGATGCCCTGCCCGGCGCGCGCACTCCGCGGGGTCGACTCCGGAAGCCAGCCAGAACGAGATGCCTGCATGGCGCAGGTCATAGGGACGCTTCGCGAGTTCCAGCGCGTGCTCATCAAGGGTGAGAGCAGCCTCACGTGCTCGCCTCCTCGTAAGGCCGTACGCCGAAACGTCGATCCCCGCTGACCAGCAAAGATCGATGGGGCGCCGATAGCCAGGCAGAATCGTGGACCGTGTCGTCACGTCTGCTAGAGCTGATCGGGACTCGGCTGTGAATGGCTCGTGCTGCTCGCCCCTCCCCCGGCGTCGACAGATGTCGAGCTGCTGTTCTGCGCCACGAGGTCGTCCCCCAGTCGCGGTTCCCACGGGGCCTCCCGCGCGATCCTCGCCGCACTGACCCTGCCTGCCAGGGTCGCGGGGCCGAGCCACGGAGCGCACCTTGGCACCCACCTCCGGGAACAGAAACCCTCCCGCACAATGAGGTACAAGCGGTTCGCCGGGTACTCGGAGCCGCGAAGGCCGCTGTACAGGCCAAGGGGGATCCGCACCTTCAGGCACTGAGGAGCGTTTCCATGTCGCAGCGCATACGAGAGATCATGACCAGACCTCCTGTCGCGGTCCAGCCGCAGACCCCGGTGGCCGATGTCGCCCGCCGCATGCGGGAGGAGAACATCGGCGACGTCCTGGTCACCGAAGGCGATCGGCTCCGCGGCCTGGTCACCGACCGGGACCTGGTGGTACGAGCGTTTGCCGAGGGCGGGAACCCCGGCCTTGCCCACCGCGCAGATCGCCCGCCCGCCTCCTGGCGCGGCCCCCGAAGCCGCGCCAACGAGGCGGCAAACCGCCAGAAGACAACGCCCCCGCTGTCCCAGCGGTCCCGCCAGCGATAGCGCGGGCCCCGGCATCAGGAGGAACGATCGTGCGCACACAGTGGGACGCCTTCCTGGCAGCGGTCGAGGAACGAGGCGAATACCCATCACGACAGGAGGCCGAGCGATCATCGCGCGTCGTTCTCGCTCTGCTGGGGGCTCACCTGGTGGGCGATGTACGAGCAGAACTCGCCGCCCGGCTCCCGGAGACTCTCGCGCTGATACTGCTCAACCCACTCGAGGCGCATGAACCTCTCTCCCCCGAGCGGTTCATCCGCGCGACAGCGGCATGGATCGAAGGAGCCACCGAGAAGACCGCAACGTGGGATGTCAGCGCCGTCCTCAGCGTCGTGGCCGACCTCGCCGGCGAAGACCTGACGAACCAGATTCTGCTCCAGCTACCCCGGGGCTACGACCTGCTGTTCGGCCGGCCACAACCCATCTGACCGAGACAGGATGTTGGACAAGTCTTCGCTCCCGGAGGAGACGGCCTCGTAGACGGCCGGGTCGAGGCCCCCGGCGACACGCTGGCCACCGCGTTCACGCCCACCGCGAGGCGATCACGTTTCACGCGCTTGCGGTCGTCGTACTCGTCTCAGCCGTTGCGCGCGGTGGGCGTCGCCCGACGACCGCGCTCGGCAGGCGCCCCGGACTCCATGGCCGGCGGACCGTCGTCATTGCGAGACCGGTCCCCGGCCGGGGCACCCGGGCCCGCCTTGTCGGCGGACCCGGCGCCCTTCGCCGCGTCGTCGGGGAGCCGGGGATGACCGGCTCGATCCGCCGCCTGCGCATACAGGGCGCTGCCGATCTTCTGCGCGGCCGTTGCCGCCTTTTCGGTCGCGGCACGGATCGCGGCGGTGTCCTCGCCCTTGAGCTTCTCCTTCACCTCCGACAGCGCGGTCTCGGTCTCGGCCCGCGATCTCGCGCTCCCCCTGGAACACCTGGATCTGCACCGACGGCTGGTTGTTCTCCGCCGGTGAAGACCCTCCGGCCGCCGGGTGGGAATGGTGGTGTTCCGCTCGATCAGCTTGGTCATGATGCCGCCCTTGGTCTCAATACCGAGGGACAGCGGAGTGACATCCAGCAGCAGAACGTCCTTGACCTCACCCATCAGCACACCTGCCTGCAGCGCGGCGCCGACGGCCACCACCTCGTCCGGGTTGACGCCCTTGTGCGGATCCTTGCCGGTCAGTTCACGGACCAGCCCGGTCACCGCGGACATCCGGGTCGAGCCGCCCACCAGAATCACGTGGTTGATGTCGGAGGGCTTGATACCCGCTGGCGGTTCTCACCACAAGATCGTCTGCTGAACCAGAGGCTTCACGTTGGTCACCGATGTTGCCACGCTCGACGTGCCGCGCCACGCCGCCGAGTTCCTCGCCCGGCTGCTGCTGCCCACCAGCGGCGGTTGCGCGCCCCATGACCTCTGCCCCCGCCGATGCCTTCGAGGCATGCCGTCGAACCCCAATGGGTCTTCGACGGCAGCACCGCGCGTCCCCAGAATGCGGGCACTACCCCTTCGCGTTCCCGAGGAGTTCACCGTGTCCGTCTTGTACGCCCGGCGCTGTTGTGTCGTATTGGCTTTCCTCGTACTGGCTCTGGTCCTCGTGCCGTTCTCGCCGCTGGCGGCGATACCCGCGTACGCCGCGACCGCCGTACCCGGCGATCCGCTCACCGGCAGCGGCGCCGTGACCAGGTCGGTGCTGACCACCGCCGATCTGACCAGCGGTGCGGCCACCGGCACCGTCACCGACGACGCCTTCGCGCTGCCCGCGGCGGCCGCCGCCCCGACGCACACTTTCGAGGGCACCCTGACGCTCAACGGCGTGGCCACCGAAGGCGGTTTCCGCACCATCAAGGACACCTACAACTACGCGGCCACCGCCGCGCTCAAGCACCTGCCGCCGGTGAGTATCGACCTCGTGCAGAACGGCAGCCACGTCATCCCTGCCGTCCGCGGCCTGCAGATCACCGGGAGCGCGTACTGGAACCTGATCATCGGGGGCGGCCGTGCCTGGAACGAGAAGGGCGACGGCGGCCGCACTCGCGTCTCGCTGCCCTTCGCGCTGGTCGAGCGCAACGCCAACTGCGTGCACAACGGCCTGCTGACCTTCCTCTTCGACGGCAGCACGATCTCCCAGGTCCGCTACCAGATCGTGCACGAGACGTGCGAGTACTTCCAGTTCGACATGTGGGGCCAGGTCGGCGCGACCTACTCCCGGCACACCGTGACCGGTGATACCGACCTGAAGAACGCGTACGCCGCCGAGGTCGCCCACCGCATCCCGACCAAGCCGATCAGCGCGCTGAGCACCGACTACCCGAACACCGACATCGACACCAGTGCGTTCGGCAGCGGCGTCACCGCCTCGGCGCTGAGTACGTACGGCGTGTCCTACGGCGGGGTGAACTACGTCGGCGCGTGCCAGACCCGGCAGGGTGCGTATCCGTACTGCAACCAGATGGTGCTGCCGTCATACTCGCTGGCCAAGACGATGTTCGCCGGCATCGTGCTGATGCGGCTGACGCAGGTCTACGGCTCGTCCGTGCCGTCGCAGCTGATCCGCGACTGGGTCAGCGAGGCGGACACCTCCGCCTGGAGCGGCGTCACGTTCCAGGACACCGCGAACATGGCCACCGGCAACTACTCCTCCAGCGCTTTCGAGTCCGACGAGTCCGGCAGCGGCATGACGGCGTTCTTCGACGCCGAGGCGTACGGGCGGAAGATGACCGCCGCGCTGGCCTTCCCGCACTCCGCCGCGCCCGGCACGAAGTGGGTCTACCACTCCTCCGACACCTTCGTGCTGGCTCGGGCGATGCAGAACTACCTGGTGTCCAAGGCCGGCGCCGGCAGCGACATCTACCGCTGGATCCGCGACCAGGTGCTGGTCCCGCTGCACCTGAGCCCGGACGTGCTGACCACCGAGCGCACCGACAACAGCGCCACCGGGCAGCCGTTCGGCGGGTACGGCCTGTTCTATACGCAGGACGACATCGCCAAGGTCAGCCGGTTCCTGAACGCCGACGGCGGGAAGATCGGCGGCGTGCAGAAGCTCGACCCGACGATGCTCGCCGACGCGATGCAGCAGAACCCGGCGAACCGCGGCATCACCACGACCGCCGACACGACCGGCAAGACCTACAAGTACCAGAGCGGCCTGTGGGCCCGGCAGTTCACCTCGGCGGACAACCCGGTGTTCACCAGCCCGGTGTACGTGCCGTTCATGTCCGGCTTCGGCGGCATCACCGCGGCGATGCTGCCCAACGGCGCCACGTACTACTACTTCAGCGACAACAACGAGTTCGACTGGTCGGCGGCGGCCGCGCAAGCGTACAAGCTGCCCGCCACCGGCTGAGGCGGCGGGGGCGGCCGGCCGTGCATGGCCGGCCGCTCGACAACGGCGGCTTCGAGACCGGGACGGCGTCGCCGTGGACGGCGGACGACAAGGTCGCGTCCAACAACGCGCGGGAAGTACCGCACAGCGGCACCTGGTTCGCCTGGATCGACGGCTTCGGCACCACGCACACCGACAAGCTCGCGCAGACGTCGATTGCGTGCGTCAGCAGCGTCATGTCGCTGAAGATCTCATCGGGATCGAAGCCGGCCGCCGGCAACCGAGCCTGGGCCTCTGCATCCTCCTGCTCGACTGCCTGATGCGCGGGTGTCCAGTGCCCATGGTCAGAAGGACCCCAAGGCCGGGAACATCATCCGCGGTTGACGTCCCCCGCTGGCGACTCGTGGGAGGGGCCCCGGCAGATGCCGGGCCCCACGCCTCGCGTCGTGGTGAGGGCCGTGGTCCGTAGTCGTCGCTGTTCACAGGCGGGCGGCGACCTGTGGCCCGTACCGCTCGACACAAAAACGTGACAACCCGGCCGCGAATGCCTCGATGCTGTGCAGCGCATAGTGGCCGGCGTCCCACGCCGCGTGCAGGTGGATCTGCAGCGGTTCGCCCGTGCTGTCGAGGATCAGCAGCGGGTGCAGGTCGAAGCGGGGATCGTCGGAGACCACCGCGACACCATGGCCCGAAGCCGCCATGGCCTGTGCGACGTGCGGGGTGTCGCATTCGAGCACGATGTCGTACGAGGCGTCCGCGTCCTGCACGGCATGGTCCAGGATGCGGCGGGTGCCGTGCGCCGGGGTGAGGACGATGAGGGGCTCCGCGGCAAGTTCGCTGATGGTGACGCGGTCCCGGTCCGCCCAGGCATGGTCGGCACGGACGTAGGCCCACAGCGGCAGGCGGGCCACCGGGAGCCCGGCGAAACGGCGCCTCGGAGGTGCCGAGGAGATGGCTACGTCGGCGCCCCTGGCAAGGGCCTGGTACGCACGTGCCGGACTCTCCGCCTGCACGGTGACGAGCGGATCCTCCGGCCCCCAGGTGGCGAGGAACGGCGCGATCACGTCGGTGATGGTGGTGGGCGGCGCCGCCACGGTGATCCGCATGGCACGACCGGCAGCCAGCGCACCGACTGCGGCCTCGGCGGCGTCCGCGCGGGCGACCAGGTCGCGGGCCAGGGGAAGGAAGCGCCGGCCGGCCGCCGTCAGGACCATCTGCTTGCCGCCGCGGTCGAAGAGCGTCATCCCCAAGCCGCCTTCCAGGCCGCGCAGTTGGCGCGACAGCGAGGGCTGGGCGACGCGGACCACCTCGGCCGCCTTGGTGACCGAACCGGTCTCCACGATGGTCAGGAAGTACCGCAGCACTCGGAGTTCCATGGCGGTGGCTCCTCGGGAGACGGAGGAGGCATGACACCTTCATGCCTCAAAGGCATGGTAATCACCCCTCCCAAGTATTTGAAGCTATGGATGACTAGCCGCATTCTTGTCCCACCGGAATTTTTGGTTATCGGCGCCCGAATCTCCGTCGACTTCTCCTCGAATAGCCCCTTCGATTGGCTGGTGTTCCCGCATGGCCCGCCCCCTGCCCCTGATCCTCGCCCAGGCGCCCGGCCGCCCGGCCGACGACCTCGCAGGCTTTGCCGCCGACGTGGAGCGGCGCGTGAAACTGCGCGCACCCGGCGCCCTCGTCGTCTACCCCGAACTGCACCTCGGCGAGAGCGCCCCCGGCATCCCGGCCACCCCGGAGAAGGCCGCCGAGCCGCTCGACGGAAAACGCGATGCCGCCTTCGCCGAGCTCGCGGGGGATCTGGGCATCTGGCTGGTACCCGGCAGCGTCTACGAGCGAGGCACCGGCGACCGCGTCCACAACACGACACCGGTCTATTCACCACGGGGGGAGCGCCTCGCCGCGTACCGCAAGATCTTCCCGTGGCGCCCGTACGAGACGACCACACCCGGTGACCGGTTCGAGGTCGTCGACCTCGCCGGAGTCGGCCGCATCGGACTGTCCATCTGCTACGACACCTGGTTCCCGGAGATCTCCCGCCATCTGGCCTGGATGGGCGCTGAGCTGATAGTCAACGTGGTCCGCACGTCGACGAGCGACCGCGCGCAGGAGGTCGTCCTCAGCCGCGCCAACGCCATCGCCAATCAGGTCTTCGTCGCCAGCGTCAACTCCGCCGCCCCCTCCGGGATCGGCCGCAGCCTCGTCATCGATCCACAGGGCACGGTGCGCGCCGAAACCGTCGATGCCGGCGACTCCACCCTCACCGACGTGATCGACCTCGACGAGGTCAGCAACGTCCGCCGCTACGGCACCGCCGGTCTCAACCGGATCTGGGACCAGTTCCGCCCCGGCGACCCAGCCCTCGAGCTCCCGCTGTACGGGGGCCGCATCGACCCCGCCACCTGGAACCCCGCCCACACCACCGAGGAGCCACCACGATGAACAGCGAGACCACAGGCAACACCAGGAGACTGAAGGGCGACCTGAGCCTCCTCTCCGTCGTCCTGTTCGGCCTGGCCTACATCTCCCCCGGCATCGTCGTCACGATCTTCGGCGTGGTCGCCACCACCAGCGGCGGCGTGGCCCCGACCGCGTTCGCCGTCGCCACCCTCGCGATGCTGCTCACCGGGCTGAGTTACGCGAGGATGGCGCGCGCCGTGCCCGGCTCGGGGTCGGTCTACACCTACGCCCGCAAGATGCTCGACAGCCGCATCGGTTTCCTGTCCGGCTGGGCGATGCTGCTCGACTACTTCTTCATCCCGATGGTCGGCTGGCTGATCACGGCGATCTACTTCAACGCCCAGTTCCCTGAGATACCCAAGTGGGTCTGGCTGATCGTCTCGGTGGGCATCACCACCGCCATCAACGTCTTCGGCATGAAGCTCGCGGACCGCGTCAACAAGGTCCTGATGTTCATCGCTCTGGGGTCGCTGGTCCTCTTCGCCACCCTGTGTGTCGTCTTCCTCGGCAAGCACGGCTCCTCGGCCCCCGCCACGGACGCCCTGTGGAACTCCGGCACTTCGATCGGCGCGGTCACTGCGGCCGCCGCCATCGCCGCTTACTCCTTCCTCGGCTTCGACGCCGTCTCCACGCTGGGCGAGGAGGCCAGGGGCGGGGCGAGGACGATCGGCCGCGGCATCATCGGCTGCGTCATCGCCGCCGGAGCGATCTTCATCGTGCTGTCCTTCGTGATGCAACTGGTCCACCCCGGCGCGCAGTTCGCCGACGTCGACGCGGCCGCCTACCACCTGAAGGTCCAGGTCGGCGGCACAACGTACGCCGAGATCATCAACTTCGTCACCATCGCCGGATCCATCGCCTCCTGTATCGCCCTGCAAGCCTCCGCCGCCCGCCTCATGTACGTCATGGGACGCGACGGCGCACTGCCCAAGGCCGTCTTCGGCAACCTGTCGGGGAAGACCGGCACGCCCGTCCTGAACCTGCTGCTGACCGCGGCCGCCGGTGTCATCGCCATGAATCTCGACCTGACCACAGCCACCTCATTCATCAACTTCGGCGCCTTCCTCGGCTTCACCCTGGTGAACGTCTGCGTGATCGCCCACCTGGTCCGAGAGCGCAGACACGGCCACACCCCCAACCTCTTCTCGTACCTGGTGATGCCGGCCATCGGCGCCGCCGTCTCCCTCTACCTCCTCACGAAGCTCGGTCACGTCGCACTCCAGATCGGCGGCGTCTGGCTGGCGATCGGCGTCGTCTACCTGGCCGTCCTGACCAAGGGCTTCCGCCGGCCCGCCCCGGAGATGACCTTCGACGACGACACCGCGGCCACGGACAAAGTCACCGCGTAGCTCCCCTCCCGGTGTGAGGAGACGAGGGTGTCCGCGACGATGTTCCGCAGGTCTGCTGCGGGGAGGCGATCGGTCATGCCGTTCTCTTCTCTCGGAGGAACTCCGTGTCATCCAGGTCCGCGCCCGCCGCCGGCGCCCCAGATCAAGTGCCGAGCGCCACGGCTGTACTGGCGGTCCCCATGCCCGTGGCGGTCTGGCGATGAGTGGAGCTACGCGTGCACGGCGCGTCGTGCCATCCAGCCCATCGCGCGGACGACCAGGCGCCGTGGCAGGACCTTGCTGGCGAGGGCGAGGCCGCGGCCGTTGGTAATGACTGATGGCGGTGCAGAACGGCGGTCGAGGGTGTCGAGGGCTGTCTTCACGACGTGGTCGACGGTGGCCCGTTTCGATCCGTAGTCGGCCGACTGGCTGCCGGCAGCGTCGTAGAACTCGGTCTCCACCGCACCAGGGCACACGGCGAGAACGCGCAGGCCAGTGCCGCGGGTCTCCTCCCACAGCGATTCGGTGAAGCTGAGCACGAATGCCTTGGTGGCGCCGTAGACGCTCAGGTACGGGGTCGGCTGGAAACCCAGGATGCTCGCGACGTTGATCAGGACGCCGTTGCTGGCGGAGGTCAGCGGGTCGATATAGGCGCGGCTGAGGTCGACGAGGGCAGCGACATTCAGCGCGATCATGCTTTGCAGGCGCTCTGGATCCTCGTCCCGGAAGGCGTCGTGAGTGCCGAAGCCCGCGTTGTTGACCAGTCCGGTGGCGTAGATGCCGCGGGATTCGAGCTCGGCGCGCAGCGTGCGGCCGGCGTCGGGCAGGCCGAGGTCACGGGCAATGACGGTCACCGTGACGTCGTGGGTGCGGATGAGGTCGTCGGCCAGGCTCTGAAGTCGGTCCGCCCGGCGGGCGACGAGCACGAGGTTCGCGCCGCGGGCGGCCAGCTGGCGTGCGAACTCCGCGCCGAGGCCGGAGCTGGCCCCGGTGACGATGACGGTCTGATGGCGATAGTCGATCCCTGTCATGCCATACACTCTAAGCACTTTTTTGCACTGAGTGCAAAGAACTACATAGAAGGAATGCTTGTACCATGGGTGCATGGCCCGGAAACAGACATCCATTCGTGAGCAGACCCGCTCCGTGGTCCGATCCCTGCTCGCCCGGACCGCTGTCGAGCTGTTCGCCGCCCAGGGGTACGACAACACGACACTGGAGGAGGTCGCCGCCGCAGCGGGCGTCTCCCGGCGGACCCTGTTCAACTACTTCCCCAGCAAGGAAGACCTCGCGCTCGGCGGCCTGTCCGAACAAGGCGAGCTGATCGCGGAGCGCTTCGCGCAGCGCCCCGCCGACGAAGACTGCTGGGCGTCGCTGCGCGCGGCATTCCAGGTGATCGAAGAGATCGAAACCACCCCCGAGCACCGCCTCGAACTGGTCACCCTCCTGTTTGACAATGAGTCGCTGCGCGCCGGCCACGCCGAAAAGCAGGCTCGCTGGCAAGACCTGCTCACACCACTGATCGAACCGCGATTGCCCGATTCCGACCACCGCGCCCTCCAAGCGCGCGCCATCGCAGCCACGGCGATCACCTGCCTCCAGGCAGCGAACCAGGAGTGGGCGCGCCTCGGCGGGCGGGTCGACCTGTTCGACCTCTACGACACAGCCGTGCACGCCATCCGACGGTCCGTCTGAAGCCCGGCCAAGCCCGCCCGCACACCGCAGACGGCACTGCCCCGTGCGACCGCCGAGAACCCAAAGCACCTCATGAACACAGAATGACGGCGGGGGGACGAAACTGGGGGGTGTGGCAGGGCGGCTCTTCGGGAAGGCCGACGCAGGGGGTGTTTCGGCCCCAACGGCTTGCGCCCCGAGTTGAAGGCGTGCGGCGGCCTGCTGGGCCAATCCGCACGGACTGGCCCCATCCACCGGTCAAGCTGCCTGCGCGACCGGCGGAACGAAGGTGAACGCCCGATTGTCGCGCAGGAGTGCCCACAGGACACTGGCGCGTCGACGGGCGAGCGCGATCACGGCTTGAACGTGCTTGAGTCCTTCACCGCGTTTCTTGAGGTAGAAGTCCCTGTTCGGGCCTTCGCGGATGATGCTGGTCTGTGCGGACAGGTAGAACACCCTGCGCAGGCGGCGGCTGTAGCGCTTGGGACGGTGCAGGTTGCCACTGCGACGGCCCGAGTCCCGCGGCACCGGCACCAGCCCGGCTGCGGAGGCCAGATGGCCGGCGTCCGCGTAGGCCGACAGGTCACCGGCGGCTACGACGAACTCCGCACCGAGTATCGGGCCCATACCGGGCAATGATTCGATGATCCCCGCCTGCGGGTGGGCTCGGAACGTTTCCCGGATCTGCCGGTCGACGCTCCTGAGCCGGTCATCCAGGGCCAGGATCTGGGCGGCCAGATCGGCGACGATCTGCGCTGCCACATCCTCGCCGGGCAGCGAGGTGTACTGAGCCTGAGCATTGTCCAAGGCAGTGGCGGCAACCGTGCCGGCGCCGCGGACGCCGCGCTTGGCAAGCCAGGCCGTCAGCCCGGCCCGGCCGCGGCTGCGGATAGCGACGGGAGTCTGGTAACCGGTCAGCAGGACAAGGGCACCCTTGCGAGCTGAGTAGTCGAAAGCCCGCTCCAGCGCGGGAAAGACGCCGCTGAGCACGTCACGCAGCCGATTGATCATCCGCATTCGATCAGCAACCAGATCCGACCGGTGTGCGGTCAGCAGCGAGAGATCAGCGGCCAGCTGGGCAGGCACCTCGATGGTTGCGAAATCCTGGCGATGGCGGGCGGTTTGGCGGTGACGTAGGCGTCGCGGGCGTCGGTCTCAGCCTCGCCACGGTAAGCGCCCGCCATGCGGTTGACCGTACGGCCCGGCACATAGACCGCCTGCTACCGTGGGCAGCGAGCAGGGCCAACAGCAGTAGGCCAACTACCCCATGCCCTGGTGCACCCGCCAGGAAGTCCATGAGGTCTCAGGCGAGGCCCAAAAGCTGTACGACGACATCCGCCGCAGGCGGCTCCTCATCCACGCCCACGCCGAAGACAGCCGATGATCGAGCCCGTCCATGCCACCGACCCAGGCGACCACGACGCCATCCTCAACGAATTCCTTGCCGCACACGACGGCTGGGAGAAATGGCGGACCTGGTCCGACGACACCACCCACGCCATCCACGAGTCCCAGACCCTACGCATCGAACGCGTCCACGAAGCCCACCCCCACGAGACCGCCTGGACCGCCGCCGCCCCCGCCCCGGTACTCCGAGCCCTGCTGCAATACCTCGCTGACGGTGCCGGGGGCGGCCATGCGATGAGTCATCCCGCGGACGAGAAGGCCGTCGTCGGCGTCACGACACCCTTCGCCGAAGCCGGATGGACACACAACATGGACGGACGCTGGATCCGGTGGACCAACCCCGCCGGTGAGGCGGGCATACAGCTCGACGCCTTCGCCGCCCAGCAGGCGAACAGCAGCCTCCCCACCTGGACCATCTGGGCCGGTCCCGACATCGACCACCCCACCTGGACCCTCACAGCCTCCCCGCACACATCCAGTCGACTGCTGGCCAGCATCGCCGAGAGCATCGCCCACGGAACCGCCACACACTGGCCCACCACTCGGACGCCCGGACGAGTTGCATATCTCGGCACCACGCCACCCACCAGCCCGACGGTGTCGACAGAGCACATGGTCAGACGCGCCCTCTAAGACCGTGTCCTATGTGGTGAGGCGGACGTTGACTCGGTATGGGGCAGGGAACGTGGAGTTGGATCGTGCCGGACGGCTTGTGGGAGATCGCCAGGCCGCTGATCCCGGAGCAACGAACACGGCAGCAGGGCGGCGGAACGGCCAACACACCTGATGAGACGTTGTTCGCGGCCATCATCTACGTGCTGGTCAGTGGGTGTGCCTGGCGAGCGTTGCCGCCGTGCTTCGGCGTCTCGAAGTCGACCGCGCACCGGCGGTTTCTGATCTGGTCCAGAGCCGGTGTGTGGGGCCGCCTGCACGAAGCGGTCCTGCACCGGCTGGATGACACCGGCCTTATCGACGTCACCCGCGTCGTCCTCGACACCGCTCACGTCAGGGCGAAAAAAGGGGCGAACACACAGGTCCGAGCCCCGTGGACCGAGGCAAGCCGGGTTCCAAGATGCACGTCCTGTCGGACGCGAACGGACTGCCCCTCCTCGTCGGCGTCTCGGCCGGCAATACCCACGACAGCGAAGGACTGAAGCCCATGGTGGTGGGTCACCAAACGAGACACGCCCCCGACCGCGGCCGCTACTTCAAGCCCCAGCGCCTGCATGCGGACAAAGCCTATGCCGGCCCGACCTGCGGAAATGGTTACGCGGCAAGCGCATCGGAGTCCGGATCGCCCGCAAAGGCATCGAGTCCAGCGAACGGCTGGGCCGTCGCAGGTGGGTGATCGAGCGGACGATGTCATGGCTGTCCGGCTACCGCAGGCTCAGTCCCCGCTACGAGCGAAATCCCCGCAACTACCTGGCCTTCCTCGGTCTCGCCGCAGCCATCTGCTGCTACAAGCGACTCCTCCGCCTCACCACGCAGGACACGGTCTTATTCGAGGATGAACGAACTACGGGTGCCGGACAGCCGCAGGATGCGGGCGAGGAAGTGCGGGACAGCACGTAGCCGCAGCTCGACGTCACCGGCTTGAGCTGTGCGGGCAGCGGCCAGCAGCGCGCTCAGCCCCGTGCAGTCGCAGAACCTCAGCCCACCGAGGTCGATGACCACGACACAGTTCTCGCCGACGGCCCTCTGGAGTGGCTGGCGCACCTCGGCGGCGGTGACAAGGTCAAGCTCCCCCGACACCGCGACCCGGCAGCTGTCGGGTCCGGTGGCCTTCCGGTTCACCCTGATCGTCTCGTGCACTGGTGAGCTCCCTTGACGCGCGGTAGCCCCCAGGGCTTGTGTCCAGGAAAACTCCAAGTCGGCGGTTTTGTCTACCTTCACCCGTGCAGCACAGACGAGTGCCTGATCAGCAGGATGATCGTTGCCTGGCAGAAGGTCAGGAGGGGGCACTGGGTGTATAGGTCTTCGGGTTGTCCGGAGCTGGAGGACCAGCAGCACCTCGGGCAGGAGACCGTTCCCGGACACGCGATTCTGCGGGAGCGTCCCGGCGGCCTGGGCGTCGTGGACGGCTATGTGCGTGAAGACCTCGATGAGGTGATGATGGTGGCCCGCTTCCGGTGGGTGGCCAGCGGTGATCCGGCGTCGGTGACGACTGCGGTGATGCTGGCTGCGGGGGCGTCTCCGTCGTCGTGAGGACGCCGATCGGGCGGCCTTTGCGAGCGTATCCGGCCGACGTCGGCTGTTCGGCCCTGAGGGCGCGCTTGCGAGTGAGGCGGCGGTTGGCACATCAGATTCCACAGAAGCATCAAGATGCTGAAACGGCAAACGTTCTGCCGCGCCGGTTTCCAGCTCCTTCGAAAGCTCGTTTCCCTCGTATAACGCAGGGCTACCACGCCCTCATCACGAAAGGGTCCGTCAGCAAGCTGACGGACCTCATGAATTATCGAGGCTAATGATCAGAAATATAGCCACACCCGCAGCGCTCCGCGACCGGGATCGGAAGGTCGCGAACATGCCCGCCGTCTGCCTCGTCAGGACCGCGATCGCCGGATTCGGCTACGGCGCCTCTCGACCGGCTTCCGGTGGCGCACCGTTCCCCATCGTTCTAATCTCTCAGCAGGGAGCCTTCCGTCCATCAGGTGCGGTTCTTCGGGAAGCGGACGCCACCCCCGCACACAACGTTGGCGGGTCGCTATGCGATTCACTGGGTGGGTCGTGCATGAGCCATTTGTCTTGAGGCACTTGATCAAGAACCCGATCGGCGTTCCCCGGCCCGAGACCACAGAATGAAAAGTTACGTGATGGGTATGGCGAAGAAAGTCATGGGCATCAGAGCCGGCCTCACCGCCCTGGCCGCGGTGGCAGCGCTCACCGCGACCTCGATAAGTCCGGCCACCGCGACAACCGCCGCCGGCACAAGACCCCACGTGCGCTTCATGGCCCATTTCAATGTCGCCGCAGGGCAGCGACCGGAGAACATCACACTGGATCCCAACGGCGGCGCGGATATCACCTTCGCCTACAATCGTCAGGTCGCCCACGTCTCGGCGGGCGGGCAGGTACGCATTCTGGCGACCATGCCCAACCCCCCGGCCAGTGCCGTCACGCCCGCTCTCAAGGAGCCCTTCCTCGGCGGAATCACCAGGGCCCAGGATGGGACGCTGTACTTCCTCTACTCCACCGGCACCTCCCAGCTGACCGGCCTCTATCGCCTGCGCCCCGGGGGCACCCCGCATCGCATAGCCCCGTTCCCGGCGAACAGCCTGCTCAACGGCATGGCCTTGAATTCGCATAGCGGCCTGCTGTACATAGCCGATTCGGTACGCGGCACGGTCTGGCGTGTGCCCACCTCCGGCGGGACTCCCGCCCGGTGGGCCACCTCGCCCGCACTGGCACCGTCCGGGTTCCTGGGAGCCAATGGCCTCAAGCTGCACTCCGGTGCCGTATGGGTGGTCAATCTGGACAAGGGCACCGTCCTCCGAATTCCGATCACCCGGCACGGCGCCGCCGGGACCGTACATACCAAGGCCACCGGAATCCACAACATCGACGACTTCGCGTTCACCGGCCACGGCGACAACCTGCTGGCGGCCGTCGACAAGAACAACAAGGTCGTACTCGTCAGGCCCGACAACGGCACCCACACCACTGTGCTGAACGCCGCCGACGGCGTGCAGAACCCGACCTCCGTCGCGGTGCGCGGCGGGGCGATGTACGTCACCAGCGGGGCCTACTTCACCAATAAGGACCCCAACATCCTCACCGCCCGCATCTCCCGGGGCCACTGAGGAAGGATCATGCGATGGGCAAGGAAAACAGAGAAGCGGCCCCGGCCGGTACTCCGGCCGAATTCGACGCCGGCTCGTTCCTGCTGGTTCCGGCCAGAACGTTCGAGGATCTGCGCATCGGGGAGGTGTTCCGTGCGCCCAGCCGCACTCTGACGGACGCGCATGCCGCGGCATTCCAGACAGTCTCGGCGGATAACCACCCGGTGCACTACGACGAGGTATGGGCGCGGGAACACGGCCACTCGGCACCTGTGGTGCACGGCCTCCAGGTATTGGCGTTCACAGCTCCGGGTGCCACCTTGTTCCCGCACTTCATCGGAGAGGTCTTCATCGCTTTCGTGGAGCTGTCGTGTACCTTTCTGGTCGAGGTACATTCCGGAGACACCCTCTATCCAGCTCTTACCATTACGGGCCTGGAGCCCCAGGGGGACAACGGCCTGGTGGTCACCGCAGCCACCATCCATAATCAGCGTGGCGAACTGGTCCTGTCCGGACAGCACAAGTACCTGCTGCGGCGCCAGTAAACCATGCCCCAGCTTTCCGAGCCCGACGGACCGGCAATGACCGAGCCCAGTGCCACCAGTGACTCCCTGATCCATGCCCTGCAGTCCATGGGGGACGGATTCCTCACCATCGGCCACGATTTCCGGATCACCTTTGCCAACGCCGAGGCTGAGCGGCTGCTCGGCTCCACCGAGCAGTTGCTGGGCAAGGCGCTGTCGGAGGTCCCCTGCCTCCGGGCGATCCGGATGGAGACCCACTGCCGCAGGGTCGCCGCCACCCGGGCTCCGGTGGATCTCCACGCCCTGTGGCCCGACAGCGACCGCTGGTACCACCTGCGGCTGCTCCCGTTGCCGGACGGACTGGCGATCCACTTCACCGATATCACCGAACACCGGAAGCAGGACACCGAGGACTCCACCGACTCCACCGCCGCGTGCCCCAGGGCCGTGCGAACCGCCCGCTTCGGAGAGCTGACCAGCGCGCTCACCGGGGCACTGGCGGTCCAGGACGTGGTGAAGGCCGTCGCCGACCACGTACTGCCACCGTTCGACGCCACCGGGCTGATCTGCCGACTCATCGAGAACGACCACCTGCGCATGGCCGGATCCGCCGGATATCCGGAGGACTTCCTCACGTTCGTCGAGACCCTCCCCCTGTCGGAGATCACCGCCGTCGCCCAGGTGCTCCGATCCCGCCGCCCGGTCTTCATCTCCTCGCCAAAGGAGTACGTCGACCGTTACCCCGAGGTGCGCGACTACGTCGGCCTGAGCGGGATGAAGGCATGGGCGTTCCTGCCCCTGATCGCCTCCGACCGGTGGATCGGCTACTGCGTCATTGCGTTCGACCAGCCACGACACTTCACCAAGGAGGAGCGCACCCTGCTTGCCGCCGTCGGCGGGATGGTCGCCCAGGCCCTGGGGCGGGCCCGCCTCTACGACGCGGCGCACACCCGCGCCCGAGAGCTCCAGTGCGCTCTGCTCCCCCGCGACCTGTCCTCCACCCCCGCGGTCACCGCCGCCGCCCGCTATCTGCCCGCGGGCCGAGGGATGGAGGTCGGCGGCGACTGGTACGACGTCATCCCGCTCTCCGGGGACCGGGTCGCCCTGGTGGTCGGCGATGTCATGGGCCACGGCCTGTCCGAGGCAGTCACCATGGGACGGCTGCGCACCGCCGTGCGCACCCTCGCCGACCTGGATCTGGCCCCCGACGAGCTGCTCACCCGCCTCAACGACATCGTCAGCTTGCTCGGTGATGACTTCTATGCCACATGTCTGTACGCCGTCTACGACCCGACCAGCGGCAGTTGCACCTATGCCCGCGCAGGGCACCCCCCGCCCGCCGTCATCTACCCCGACAGCACGGTGCAGTTTCCGAGCAACGCCCCGGACCCTCCTCTGGGTGCTGCCACCCCGCCCTTCGAAGCTGTCGAGCTGGACCTTCCGGAGGGCAGCCTCCTCGCCCTCTACACCGACGGCCTGATCGAGTCCGCCACCCGCGACATCGACCGAGGCATGGCCGACCTCGCCGCATCCCTCACCAGCGCCGCGGCCGGATCCCCGGGCTTCTTCCCCCGGAGCACGGCCGCCGGCGGGAAGAGCGGCACGCCGGAAGGCGACAGCGCCGGCGACAGCGACGTCCAATACCTCAACGGCCTGAACCGCCTGTGCGACACCCTCATCACCGCCCTGGTGCCCGAACGGCTGCGGATGCCCGACGACGCCGCACTGCTGATCGCCGGTACCCATCTGCTGGCCGGCGACGACATCGCCTCCTGGATATTGCCGGAGGACCCCACCGCCGCCCGTGACGCCCGCCGCCACGTCAGGAGCGCACTTGCCGCATGGCATCTCGACGACCTCTCCATGGCCACTGAACTGCTGGTCAGCGAGCTGGTCGGCAATGTCGTCCGACACGCCAAAGGCCCTATCCGACTGCGCCTGATCAACAGCAGAACACTGATCTGCGAGGTCTTCGACAGCAGCCCCAGCATGCCCCGGATCCGCCACGCCGCCGACACCGACGAGGGCGGGCGAGGACTCCAGCTGGTCGCAGCCATGTCCAGTCGCTGGGGCAGCCGCTACACCGCGACAGGCAAGTGCATCTGGACGGAGCAGGTACTGCCGACTGCCGCGTAGCGGGGCCTATCCGCCGGGCGGCGTGAGTACAACCTTGCCCATCACGCGGCCTTCCGAGAGCAGACGGTGGGCCTCGGCCGCGCGGTCCATCGGCAGCACCGTGTCGACGAGGGGGCGGATACGGCCCTGCTCGACGAGTGGCAAGACATGCGACCGGACGGCCGCGACGATCTCTGCCTTCTGCCGCGCCGGTCGCGAACGCAGAGTTGTGGCCGACATGCTCGCCCGCCTGGTGAACAACGACGCGAGGTCGAGGGCGCCGGGCGACAGGTCACCGCCGATGATCACAAGGTGCCCGTCGGGAGCGAGACACCGGGTGTTCCGGTCGAGATAGGGGGCACCGACGATATCGAGGATCACGTCCACCCCCCTGCCTTCCGTCGCCTCCAGAGTTGCCTCGAGGAAGTTCTCCTCCCGGTAGTTGATCGCGACGTCGGCGCCAAGCTCCCGGACACGCTCGACCTTGGCCGAGGTCCCCGCGGTCGTGATGACCCGCGCCCCGATCGCCTTGGCCCACTGGATCGCGAAGCTGCCGATGCCACTGGTGCCACCGTGGACGAGCAGGGTCATGCCCGAACCGAGAGCCGCCTTCATCGCCAGGTTCGCGTACACGGTGCAGGCCGCCTCCGGCAGCGCGGCCGCTTCCACGAACGTGCAGGACCCCGGCTTGGGCAGCAGCTGGGCGGCCGGGACGACTACCTGCTCGGCGTACCCACCGCCGGACAGCAGCGCGCACACCGGGTCGCCCACCGACCAGTCCGTCACCTCGGAACCGACCCTGGAAATGACGCCGGAGCATTCCAACCCAAGCACCTGAGACGCCCCCGCGGGTACCGGATAGGCACCCTCGCGCTGAAGAAGGTCCGCATTGTTGACGCCTGCGGCGCGCACATCCACGACGACGTCCAGGGACGTGGGAGTGGCCACGGATGTCCTGCCCCAATGGAGCACTTCAGGAGGCCCCGTATGCCGTACGAGAACCGCGCCGACCATGTCGCCTCGCTCCGTCTCGACTGATTTCAGTAAAACCGGAGACTGTCCCACATGTCCAACGGTGGGGGTTTCGGCGTGGGTCAGTCCCGCACGGCGGCATACGGCAGGCACGAACCGGACCGCTCCGGATGGTCCACGACCCTCGGCGACCGCGTGGAAGCCGCCGTTCGCGCCGACGGCCAGGGGCACATCCTCCAACTGCCGGCGCTCCCGTCCCAGCGTTCGACGGTCGGCACGTAGCCGTCGCCCTCGGATCCGACCGCCCACGCCTCGCCGCCGCAGCCCGCAACGATGCCGTCGAAACGGCCGTGCGCCACAGGCTGTGGCGTCCTGGTCGCATATGCCGCAGTCGGGGTGGTTTTCGCTTCCGCAGGGATCGAGGTCGGCGGGGGCGGTTACCCCGCTGTGCGTGGGTGACATCGAACTGCCCCCTTCTCGACCACCGTGCGGTCCGATCTCCCCGGGGTGTCGACCCTGCTGCTGATCTCCGCCGGATATTGCCCAGGATGACCAAGCCGTCGCCCGGCACGCGGCGGTCCTGGACGCCGCCGTGCCCCACGGCGTCTACACGAGCCCGGGGCCAGCGACCCCGACGATCACGCGGTGGCCGTACCCGTTCCCGGGCCGCGCCCGACACACGATCGCGAAACCAGACCGGAGTAGTGGATCGGCTCCTGCAAGTTATCCACACGTATCACGTCGGTGGATTCAGGCTAAACGGGTCGCGGGCCGGGAACATCTACCTCCCGCTGGGCAGGGCTGACTCCGAGGGAGGCCGTATCAACATCGAGGACGGAAACCTCCGCTGGCGCGGGTCCGGCATCGCGGAGGGGCAGGCGCCCGGTTCCCACCAAGGATCCCGCGCCGTGCTGACCGCGGACCCACGCCGCTTAACGGCGCAATGCGGCGTTGCTCGCGCCGAGCCGCCGCCGCGAGCGCCGGCGGCTCAGACCCGTTCAGGCACGGACCAAGGGTGTGTCGACCAGATGCTCGGCAAGGATCCACGCCTGCAGTTCGCCGGTCCGGATCACCTGTGAGACAAGCAGGTCGTTGGTGCCGTCGTCACCCAACTCCCCGGTGCGGGAAGCCGCGTCGTGGGCGTCGGCGAGAATCGTCTCGTGTGCCGCCAGCAACCGCGAGAGCATGGCGGGCACTTCCTCCACGCCGTCCGGAGGCCGCGGGACCGACGTGATCTCGGCGACGTGCCGGGGATCTCCCACCGCGACACCGCCCAGCGTCTGGACCCGCTCGGCGAGGGTGTCGACGAGCGCGAGCTGTTCCCCGGCGTGCTTGTCCAGCACGAGGTGCAGTTGGTAGAAGGTCGCGCCGCGTACCAGCCAATGGTGCTTCTTGTAGAGGCTGTAGAGGATCTGGGTATCCGCCAGAACCCTGTTGAGGCGCTGGCAGGAGTACATACGCGCCTCGTAGGAGAGGCCGAGCGGGAACTGCTTGACCGTCCCGAACTCCTGGATGATCTCGCCCTTCTGATGCAGCCACGGCTGGCTGCTCACGTTCTGGGTGCTGGTGGTCATGATCCGCCTCCTGCGGTGTGGGCTTTGTACGCACGAGTGATGCTAAGCGCCTGCAAGTGGGACGTATTGCCCAGGAGCGCATACCGAACTGCTCGGCAGCGCACTGAGCGAGAAGTCCGTGCCCGGTGTTTCGTTCTCGGGCAAGCCCTGTGCGCCGACGGGCACGGTTCTATGTCTGATCGGGGCCGGGAACCTACTCGCGAGAAGCTCTGCGGCCTTGACGGCTCCGCATGGCACGGAAGTCCTCCGCGCAAAGGCCGGCCGTTCGTCGTCACGGTCATCGCCGGAGATCAGGGCGGCCACGCGATCAAGCTGCAGCTCAACGTGGCGCAGTGTCACCTGAGGCAAGCCACTGGAGCCTGCGGTCCCCGTGCACGAGGGGACACGCTCGGACTGTGTGCCAAGCAGGCGCAGCTGGTGGCCGGCCGCGGCTCAAAGCTGATCCGGACAGCTCCGCACCACCGAGCGACCGATCGAGGGCACGGCCTCGACCGATGGCTGCGGACTCGAGCCGGGTCTGCGGCGGCCCGTGCCCGGCGGAGGCCGGTACGTGGTGGTGGCGTCCACGCCCTCCCGGCACGGCACCTGCCCCTGTGGTCTCGGGCCACAACCCGACGCCGGGCGCGCGGCCGAACTTACACCTGCGCGGGTCCGGCAAGGTCCACGATGTTGTCAGAGGCGACGTCATGCAGCCTGATCGCGAGATCCTCCAGTGCACGGCTCACGGCGAGTTCGTCGCCGATCTCCGGAATCGGTCGGTCAATCGGGTTCCGGCGGGCCACGCCGGTGCCGCTGATCGTGGTGTTCTCCGAGATGGCCAGCACCGCGCGGGCACGGGTGTCGTCACCTTCCTCTGTGATGTCGATCTCAACGGTCCAGCGCTTGCTCGCCATGTTGATCACTTCCGTGGGGGCTTCATAGGCGTTTCGTAGGACATGCCGAGAGGAGATTGCTTGACGGTCCAGAAGTTCCGGAAAGTCTCGCCGCTCTGACGCAGCCACGGCCCGACTGTTCACGGCCTGGGAACTGTCGTGGCCACGTCCTACGGTCCGGCCATTGTGCACAAGTGACGCTAGGTACCTGCACAGCGGACTCGTTGTCCAGGAGCGCATGCGGTGGTGCTCGGCAGCGCACTCAGCGAGGGGTGCGTGCCCGGTGTTCGTTCTCGGGCAAGTCACCGTGCGCTGGCGGGCACGGCCCGGTGCCTAGCCCCCTCTAGCCTCGGGCGGACGGGCGTGAGCCGACGACCAGCAGGGAGAGGCATGAGGGTGAGCGAGCAGGCCGATGTGGTCGTCCTGGGTCTGGGGCCCAGGGGCGAGTACGTCGCGGGCACGCTGACAGAGGCCGGACTGGATGTGGTGGGGACGCGTGCCCAGCAAGATGACGATCCGGGCCGCGAACCTGCTCGCCGAGGCAGGCCGCGTGCCCTTCCTCGCTGGTGATGTGGAGGTGACTCCCGACTGGATCCGGGTTGCCGGACGTATCCGGGGCGAGGCCACCGGCGACTGGAACGACCAGGTGGCCGCCGACCGCCTCGCGGCGAAGGGCGGCCGGCTCGTACGTGGAACGGGACGGCTCACCGGCCCACGGCAGGTAACGGTCGGCGGGCGCACGTTCCGGGCCCGGCAGGGAATGGTCCTGGCCACCGGCACCCGGCCCCGGATTCCCCCGGTCCCGGGCCTGGCCTCGACGTCGTACTGGACCAACCGGGACGCCATGCCGGCCAGGGAGCTGCCTGTCCCGATGATCGTGCTCGGCGGGGGCGCCATCGGCGTGAAACTCGCCCAGGTATTCGCCCGCTTCCGGTGCACGGTCACCGTGGTGGAGAGGCAGAACCGGCTGCTGTCGCAGGAAGAACCGGAAGCCGGGCAACTGGCCGACAGGGTCCTGTGGGAGGACGGCGTCACCGTTCTCACCTCGACGCGGGTCCGGCAGGTCGGTCATGACGGCACCGGCTTCACCATCCGTCTGGAGGGCGAGCAGGAGCCCTTGCGCGTCGAGCGGGTTCTGGTCGCCACCGGGCACCGCGCCGACCTCGCCGCGCTGGGCGTCGACGCGGCGGGTCTCGACCCTTCGGCACGAGCCGTGCGCACGAACGGGCAGATGCGGGCCGGGGAAGGGCTCCGGGCGATCGGAGACGTCACCGGCCACGGCAATTTCACCCATGTGTCGATGTACCAGGCGGACATCGCCGCACGGGACATCCTCCGCACCAGCGTGGTGCCGATCGCCTCCTCGACGTGCGGCGGGATCCACGGGCGGGGCGACGAGGGGTTCATCAAACTGATCGAGGATTCCGACCGGGGCGTGCTGATCGGAGCGACCTCGGCGGGACCGGCGGGAGGTGAGGTGTTGTACGGGCTGAATGTCGCCGTCCACGCGGAGATAGCCGTCGAGCACCTCCGGCACATGATCTACACCCACCCCACCTTCCACCGAACTGTGGAAGCCGCTCTGGGAGCCCTTCGCTGAGCCGCTTCTCCTCGGGGCGTACGCAGCGAGCCGGACGGGGGCCCGGCGGCGCCATGCCGGGCCGGGACCCCGGTGAACCGCACAGGACCGCCACGTCGCTGGAACTCCTCTTCGATCTGTGCTTCGTCATAGCGGTGGCGCAGGCGTCCGCGAGCTTGAGCACAGCGGTGACCGGCGGGCACTACGTCATCGGCTCTCTGCGGTTCGCGCTGGTGTTCTTCACCATCTGGTGGGCGTGGATGAACTTCACGTGGTTCGCGTCCGCCTACGACCCGGACGACGTCCCGTACCGGTTGACGGTCCTGGTCCAGATCACGGGGTCCCTCATTCTCGCCGCCGGCGTCCCGCGGGCGTTCGAGGAAGGCGACCTGCGCGTCATCACGCTGGGATACGCCGTACTGCGTACGGCCCTGGCCGTCCTGTGGTTGCGTGCCGCACGATCGGACCCCGGCCGGCGGCGGACGGCGCTCCGCTTCGCCGCCGGAGTGACGAGCTGCCAGGTGGGTTGGGTCGGAGTGCTCGTCCTACCGGCCCCGGCACAACTGCCGGCCATCATCGGGTTGTTGCCGAGCTATCCGTCCCGGTGTGGGCGCAGTCGGCCGGGATGACCCCGTGGCATCCACACCACATCGCCGAGCGGTACGAACTGTTCACCCTCATCGTGCTCGGTGAGTCCGTCGCAGCCGCCGCGGCGGCGGTCCGCAGCGGCTTCGACCGGCACCACAACGCCGGTGCGCTGTACATGCTGGCAGCAGGGGGACTGCTCATGGTCTTCGCGATGTGGTGGCTGTACTTCGCCAGACCGGCGCACACCCTGCTCGCCACGACGCACCAGGCCCATCGCAAGAGGTTCACCTGGGCGTACGGCCACTACCTGATCTTCGCATCGGCAGCCGCCGAGGGGGCCGGCCTGGCAGCGTATGCCGAGCTGATCACGCGACGCACCGATGTCCCTTCGCCGGCAGCAGGTGTCGCGATCACCATGCCGGTGGCGCTCTTCCTGATCACCGTGTGGGCCATACACGTCCGGCCGCACCAGCAGCGTGGGGCCGAACAGCTTGCGTTTCCCGCTGTCGCGGTCGCTGTGCTGGTGGCCGGTCGCTCCCCGGCACCGGCCGTAATCGCCAGTTTGCTGGCCGCGGCCCTGGTCGTCGTGGTCACGGTGGCCGACTGGAGGGAGCGAGTGCGGCATTGAGGTGGAAACACGGCTGCGCGGACGAAACGAGTTCGTCCGCGCAGTTGGTATGCCCTTGGTCAGCTCGTCGCCCGCACCGCGTCGCGGATCAGGTTGGCTACCTCCTTGGGCCGGGAGACGGCGACCGCATGCGACGCGCCCTCGAGCTCGACGACGGTCGCCCCGGCGCGCTTGGCTCCGAACCGCTCGACCTCGGGGTTGATCGCCTCGTCCGCTCCGGCCACCAGGGCCCAGGACGGCTTGGTCCTCCACGCGGCCGCGGCGGCCGTCTCCTCGAAGGCCGCCGCGGCCAGCGGCCGCTGGGCCACGGCCAGGACCGTGGTGACGTCAGCGGGCACGTCGGCGGCGAAGACCGAGGGGAAGGCGTCGGCGGCGATGGTGACCTCGGCCGCGGGGTCACCGCCTTCGACGGGGTACGTCCACTGCTTCAGGTTGCTCACCAGCGGGGAGGCGGGGAAGCGGCCCTGCAACTCGCCGAGGCTCTCGCCCTCCTCGAGAACGTAGGCCGCCACGTAGACCAGCCCGACGACGTTCTCCGTGGTGCCGGCCACGGTGATCAGCGCCCCGCCGTAGGAATGCCCGACCAGCACGACGGGGCCGTCGATCTGTGAGGCCACGGAGGCGATGTATGCGGCGTCTGCGGCGAGGCCCCGCAGCGGGTTGGGCGGCGCGATCACCGGGATGCCGTGACGGTGCAGTTCCACGATGACCCCGGTCCAGCTGGCCGAGTCGGCAAACGCGCCGTGGACGAGGACGACGGTGGGGGTCGGGCTGGTCATGGAGGTGTCTCTTCTCGTTGTCAGGAGGTATGCAGGGCGGTACGCAGGGTGTTGGCGGCCAGCGTGATGGCGGCCTCGGCCGCGTGGGTCTCGCGCAGGGCATTGAGCATCACGAAGTCGTGGATGATGCCCTGGAAGCGGACCGCGGTGACCGCGACGCCCGCCTCGCGGAGCTTGTTGGCGTACGCCTCGCCCTCGTCGCGCAGGACGTCGGCCTCGCCGGTGATGACCAGGGCCGGCGGCAGACCCGCGAGCTGCTCGGTGGTGGCGCGCAGCGGGGAGGCGGTGATCTGCGCCCGTTCGGCCTCGTCGGTCGTGTACTGGTCCCAGAACCACTGCATGCCGTCGCGGCGCAGGAAGTAGCCTTCTGCGAACTGGTGGTAGGAGCCGGTGTCGAAGCTCGCGTCGGTGACCGGGTAGAACAGCACCTGCTGCGCCAGCGGGATGCCGCCGCGCTCCTTGGCCATCAGCGTCAGCGCGGCGGTCATGTTGCCGCCGACCGAGTCACCGGCGACCGCGATGCGGGTGGCGTCCAGCCCCTTCGTCGCGCCCTGCTGGACGACCCACTGCGCGACCGCGAAGTTCTGCTCGATCGCGACCGGGTAGCGGTTCTCGGGCGAGAGGTCGTACTCGGGGAAGACCACGGCGGCGCCCGCTCCGACGGCGAGTTCGCGCACCAGACGGTCGTGGGTGTGGGCGTTGCCGAAGACCCAGCCCGCACCGTGGATGTAGAGGATCACCGGGAGGGTGCCCTCGGCGCCGGCGGGCTTGACGATCCGCACGCGGACGCTGCCCGTCGGCCCACCGGCGACGTTGATCCACTCATCGTCGACCGCGGGCTTGTCGATCTCGCCGGCCTGCACCTCATCGACGGCCTGGCGCCCTTCCGCCGGGGGCAGGTCGAACAGGTACGGCGGATTGGCGGTCGCCTCCGCGAAAGCGGCTGCCGCAGGTTCCAGCACCGGCTCAACCGGCTCAACGGCATAAGACATGTAAATCTCCTCGAAGTTCATGTATGCCGGTCTCTCCGGCAATACGGGTCAGGATGCCACGAAAGGCCCCCCGGAGCCTCTCTGCGCCACGTTAAATCGCTGGGCGAGCGGCAATTGCCCACGGGCGCATCGCTGCTGTCCTCACAGTGCACCGGCTACCTTCGGGGCTCCTCCCATCGCGTTCTCAGCGCGAATGAGTCAGTGCGCTATGAGACAAAGTCCTGTGCACTGGCGGGACATGGGGGCGCATCTGTCGTGTCTATCGTGATGGCGAAGCAACCGCAGCCCCTCAAGCACAGGGCCTGCCCTGGCTCTCAGGGCACACGACGAGTGTCGGTGGAATTCACCCGGTTCGATTCGAACAAACAGGCATTTCAACCGTAACTGAATCGCCGAAAGCCGCCTGTACCGGCCATGACTTGGATCGAAGTCGTTTTACCAGAGGGGGTTTCCAGAGATGTCAACAATGCCCGTCGGCGGGCTGGTTCCGTATGCCATCGACGATGCCGCGGACCTCGTCGTCCGCAACGCGAAGATCCACACCGGGGACCCGGGCCGTCCGTATGCGGAGGCGCTCGCCATCCGCGACGGCGTCATCACGGTTGTCGGTGACGACAAGAACGTGGCTCCCCACGTCGGCATGGGCACGAAGGTGGTCGACGCACTCGGGCGACGGGTGATCCCCGGCCTCAACGACGCCCACCTGCACGTGATCCGCGGGGGCCTCAACTACGTACTCGAACTGCGCTGGGACGGCGTGCGCAGCCTGCGTCAGGGCCTGGCGATGCTGCGTGAGCAGGCCGCTCGGACGCCGAAGGGCCAGTGGGTGCGGGTGGTCGGGGGCTGGTCGGCCGAGCAGTTCGCCGAAGGCCGGCTGCCGACCGTCGCCGAGCTGAACGCCGCCGCCCCCGACACCCCGGTGTTCGTCCTGCACCTGTACCAGTCGGCCGTGATGAACCGGGCGGCGCTCAAGGCGGCCGGCTTCACCAAGGGCACGCCCGACCCCAAGGGGGGCCAGATCGTGCGGGGCCGGGACGGGGAACCGACCGGCATGCTGCTGGCCGCTCCCAGCGCCCTCATCCTCTACTCGACCCTGGCCAAGGCGCCGGTGCTGGAGGGCGAGGACAAGAAGACCTCCACCCGCCATTTCCTGCGCGAGTTGAACAGATTCGGACTGACTTCGGCGATCGACGCCGCCGGCGGTTTCCAGAACTTCCCCGACAACTACGCCACCGTCGTCGAACTGGCCAAGGCCGGACAGTTGTCGTTGCGCATCGCCTATCACCTTTTTCCGCAGACTCCTGGCCAGGAGATCGACGATCTCGCGCGCTGGATCGAAATGGCCCGCCCCGAGGACGGGGACGAATGGCTACGGCTGAATGGCGCGGGTGAGAATCTCACCTGGGCGGCGGCTGATTTCGAGAATTTCGCCGAGCCGCGTCCGGAACTCTCTCCGGACTACGAGGCGGAGTTCGAGAAGGCGGTGCGCCTGCTGATGGAGAACGGGTGGGGATTTCGGCTGCACGCCACGTACGACGAAACCATCCGCCGTGACCTCGCGGTGTTCGAGAAGCTCGCTGCGGAGGGGCTCTTCCCGGCCGGAAACCGGTGGCTGTTCGACCACGCGGAGACCGTCTCCGCGGACAGCCTCGACCGCGTCGCCGCCCTCGGCGGCGCGATGTCCGTGCAGAACCGGCTGTCCTTCCAGGGCGAGGCGTTCGTGCGCCGTTACGGCCCCGTCGCCGCCGCGGACGCCCCGCCGATCCGGGCCATGCTGGACCGGGGCCTGACCGTGGGCGCCGGCACCGACGCCACCCGGGTCTCCACCTACAACCCCTGGGTGACCCTGCACTGGCTCGTCAGCGGCCGCACCGTCGGCGATCTGGCGCTCCGCCCGCCGGCGAACCGCGTCGACCGGCAGACTGCGCTGGCGATGTTCACGCGCGCCGGCGCCGCACTGACCGGCGAGGATGAGGTCAAAGGCGTGCTGCGGCCCGGGTGTTACGGGGACCTGGCGGTCCTGTCCGAGGACTACTTCGCCGTGCCCGAGCCGGACATCGCGCACATCGAGTCGCTGCTGACGATGACCGGCGGGCGGATCGTCTACGCCGCCGCCGAGTACGAGGGGCTCGACGAGGAACTTCCCCCCATCGGCCCGGCCTGGAGCCCGGTGGCGCACTTCGGCGGCTACCAGGTGTCCCGCCGGGCGGCCCTTCCCGGCGCCCGCCAGGCGGAGTTGCTCGGCCAGGCCGTCGCCGAGTCGGAGCAGCACCGCCAGTGGCGTATCGCGCGCGGTTTCACCCCCGAGGCCGCGAGCACCCCCTTCGATCCCTGCTTCGACCTCTGAGCTCCCGGAAGCCGCCTGGCCTTGAGCCGCGACTTCCAGGACACCGCCAGCTTCGTCCAACCGGACGGTCCTTCCCACGGCACGGACAGCGGTCCGCGCCACCACCTGCCGAGAAAGGCACACTCATGGTCAACATCTCCGAGGTCACCGCCGCCCCCGGCCCCGACCTGCTCACCCCGGACAACTGCGCGGTGCTGTTCGTGGACCACCAGCCGCAGATGTTCTTCGGCACCGGCAGCGGCGACCGCACCGCCATCATCAACTCCACCGTGGGCCTGGCGAAGTCCGCGAAGGCGTTCGACGTGCCGGTCGTTCTGAGCACCGTGGCCGCCGAGTCCTTCTCCGGTCCGATCATGCCCCAGCTGGCGGCGGTCTTCCCCAAGCAGAAGATCATCGACCGCACCACGATGAATGCCTGGGAGGATTTCGCCTTCGTCGAAGCGGTCAAGGCCACCGGTCGCAAGAAGCTCGTCATCGCCGGTCTGTGGACCGAGGTCTGCGTCGTCCTGCCCGCGCTCTCCGCCATCGCCCAGGGCTACGAGGTCTACGTGGTCACCGATGCGTCCGGCGGTGTCAGCCCGCAGGCCCACGAGCACGCGATCCAGCGCATGGTGCAGGCCGGTGCGGTCCCGGTCACCTGGGTGCAGGTGCTCCTGGAACTCCAGCGCGACTGGGCCCGTACCGAGACGTACGCCGCCGTGGGCGACGTGGTCAAGGAGCACGGCGGCACCTACGGCCTCGGAATGGTCTACGCGCAGGCCATCATCGGCGCCCACGCCGCCGGCTGATCCCCGCGCCGGAACAAGAACGCCAGGAACAGGCAGGCACACGATGGACGCTGGACTATTGATCCTCCGGCTGGTGGTGGGGTTGCTCATCGCCGGTCACGGGGTGCAGAAAGTGAGCTTCCGGTTCGGAGGCAACGGATTGGCGGGCGGGACCGAGGAGTTCCGCCGAGACGGGTTCCGCGGCGGTCGGCTGACCGCCCTCGTCGCGGGAGCCAGTCAGATCGGTTCCGGCCTGTTCCTGGCCGCCGGCCTGCTCACGCCCCTCGCTGCGATGGCCGCGATGGGCGTGATGACGGTCGCGGGCACCGTGAAGCGGCCCAAGGGGCTGTGGGTCCAGAACGACGGCTACGAATACCCCCTCGTCCTCGTCGTCGTCTCCGCCGCACTGGCCCTCACCGGGGCCGGGCGGTGGTCCGCGGACCACGCGCTGGGTGTCACCACCTGGCCGGTGTGGGTCGCCGTCATTGCGATCGTGATCGGGCCGGCCAGCGCACTGCTCACCCGCATAGTGCTGCACCGCCCGCCCACCGCAACGGAAGGGACACGGCATGCGCAGGCTGCTGAGTGACGCGGTCCGCACCCTGGTACCGCGCGGAGAGGAACGTCACGGCCCGCTGCCTCCTCTGATGTTGATGCTGACGGTGGCGACCGGGCTGGTCGACGCCGTGAGCTATCTGGCACTCGGTCACGTCTTCGTCGCCAACATGACCGGCAACGTGGTCTTCCTCGGGTTCGCCCTGGCCGGCGCCGAGACCCTGTCCGCGCTCGCGTCCGTCATCTCGATGGTCGCGTTCCTCCTCGGCGCGCTCGCAGGGGGCAGGCTCGGCACGCGGTTCGCCCTGCACCGCGGGCACCTGCTGCGCGCGGCAACGGCCGTCCAGACGACCCTGGTCGCCGTCGCCGTGACGGCCGCCGCAGTATCGGACGGCCGGGTCACCACCGGCGTCCAGTACACCCTGATCGTTTTCCTGGGACTCTCCATGGGCCTCCAGAACGCGGTCGCCCGACGCCTGGGCGTCCCGGACCTCACCACGACCGTCCTGACCCTGACCCTGACGGGCCTGGCGGCGGACTCCACTCCGGCCGGCGGCGAGGCGCCGCGCGCCGGCCGCCGGATCCTCTCCGTGCTCGCCATGTTCCTCGGAGCCCTCGTCGGAGCCCAACTCGTCCTGCACGGCCGTCTCGTCCTCACCCTGGGCCTGACGCTGGTGCTGCTTGCGGTCACCTCCGTGATCACTCATCGCCTCTCGACCGCTGATGCCGCCTGGATCCGGCCACAGCTGTGAACAACACACCGGCCCACCGGTGGCACTGCACCGAGGGAACACACCCCGTTCGCTGACGGTCAACGCCGACCGGTGGGCCGGTCCTGGTTTCCACACGGCAGCAGCCGCCTGGCATACGCGACATCTGCCGGAGTCAACGCGTCCGCACCCACCCCGCCTGGACCACCATGAGCCCCGCACCACTCTCCACACCGACACAGTCCCCCAAGCCGGATTCGGCATGGGCCCCACTCGCAGCGCGCGTCTTCCGGGCACTGTGGATCGCCCAGCTGGTCTCCAACATCGGCAGCTGGATGCAGATGGTGGGCGCCCAGTGGCTGCTGATCGGACACGACGCGGCACTGGTGACGCTCGTCCAGATGGCTTCCAGCCTGCCCGTCGTGCTCCTGGCTCTGCCCTCGGGCGTGGTCGCCGACCGCTACGACCGTCGCAGGGTGCTCCTGGCCGCGCAGTTGGCCATGCTCACGGTCTCCGGCGTGCTGACCGCGCTGGCCTTCGCGGATGCGCTCACCCCTGTGCTGCTGCTGGTTCTCACCTTCCTGCTGGGATGCGGCACCGCGTTGATGGGCCCGGCCTGGCAGGCGATCCAGCCGGATCTGGTGGAACGCCGCCAGCTCGGACAGGCCGCCGCGCTCGGCGGCGTGAACATGAATCTGGCCCGCGCCGTCGGACCAGCCGTGGGGGGAGTGGTCGTGGCAGCGGCGGGCTCGGGGTGGGTGTTCGCCTTCAACGCCGCCTCCTATCTCGGCATCGCCGCCGTCCTGCTGCTCTGGCGGCCTCCCCGGACAGTTGTCCCCGCCCCCAGCGGTGAGAAGCTGTTGACCGCCCTCGACGCAGGCCGTCGCTACGTGTGGTACGCACCGGGCATCCGCCGGGTCCTCCTGCGCATGATCCTTTTCATCCCTGGTGGCGCCGCCCTGTGGGCGCTGCTGCCGCTGGTCGCGAGCCGCTCCCTGAACCTGGGCTCGGGCGGCTACGGGCTGCTGCTGGGCGCGGTCGGCGTCGGAGCGGTGGCGGGCGCCTTCATACTGACCCACAGCAACCGGGTGCTCGGTGCCAACGGCACTCTGGGCAGCGGTGCCCTGGTCTTTGCGAGTGTCCTGGTGATACTGGCCACCGTACGCATCCCGTGGCTGGTGACGGTGGCGCTGCTGTTCGCCGGGCTGGCGTGGATCGGGGTCCTGTCCACCCTCAACGCGGCCATGCAGACGCGGCTCCCGGGCTGGGTCAGGGCCCGTGGCCTCGCCGTCTATCTCCTTGTCTTCCAAGGCGGCCAGGCGCTGGTGGCGCCACTGTGGGGCGCCCTCGCCGACCGGCTGGGCCTCGCCGTCCCTCTCCTGGCCGGCAGCGCGTTGCTGCTGGTCAGTGCCATAAGCCTGCGTCGCTGGCCGCTGTACGGGGCGGAGGGCGTCGACTCCTCCCCGTCCGAGCACTGGCCGGTTCCGCCCCTGGTGTTCGAGCCCGGGCCGGCCGTCGGCCCGGTGCTGGTCACCGTCTCCTACCGCGTCGCCCCGGGGAACGGATCCGCCTTCAGCGACTGCATGGAGCACGTCGCCCGTTCCCGGCGGCGCACCGGAGCCCTCACATGGGGTCTGTACCAGGACGGGCAGAATCCCGGGCACTTCATCGAGAACTACCTCGTCGCCTCCTGGTCCGAGCATCTCGCCCAGCACACCGACAGGCTCACCCTTGCCGACCGCCGCTACGAGGAGCGGGCACGCCGTCTCCTCGTCCCCGGCACCCGGCCAGAGGTCACCCATGCCTTCGACACCTCCTCGGGACCCGTCGTCCCGGAAGACGGCGATGCGATGCCGCCGCCGGGCCTCCGTCGCATGCCGGAGGAACAGGAATAGCAGGCTACGAACAAGTCGCGGGAAGAAAGGAGGCGGTGCCTGGTGCGCAACGTCGAAACAGAGCCGACCGAGCTGTACTGCGGAACACCGGTCGACGGCGAACGGAGCGCGGGGGTCCCGCACATCGACGTACTCGCCCCACGGGACGTCCCCCTCGGCGGCCCGCGGGCGATGAAGGTACGGCGCACACTGCCGCGGCGGGGCCGAACCCTGATCGGAGCGTGGTGCTTCGCCGATCACTACGGCCCTGACGATGTCGCGGTCACGGGTGGCATGGATGTCGCCCCGCATCCGCACACCGGGCTGCAGACGGTGAGCTGGCTGTTCAGCGGGGAGATCGAGCACCGGGACAGTCTTGGAAGCCACGCGCTGGTACGGCCGGGCGAGCTGAATCTCATGACGGGCGGGCACGGCATCAGCCACTCGGAGGTCTCGACCGCGCACACCACGGTCCTGCACGGCGTCCAGCTGTGGGTGGCGCTGCCCGAACAGCACAGGCACGCGGAACGCGATTTCCAGCACTACGTGCCCGGCCCCGTGCGGATCGCCGGAGCCGAGGTCAGGGTGTTCCTGGGCTCCTTCGCCGGGGACGTCTCCCCCGTACCGACCTTCACGCCCCTGCTCGGTGCCGAGATCGTCCTGGAGCCCCGCGCGGCCGTCGCGTTCGCCGTTGACCCCGGCTTCGAGCACGGCCTCATCGTCGACCACGGACCTGTCCGCATGGCCGACACGCTTCTGCGCCCTGCGGAGTTGGGATACACCGACACCGGAAACGACACGTTGACATTGACGAACGAGTCGGACGACAGAGCCCGGGCCGTCCTGCTCGGTGGGACACCGTTCGGCGAACAGATCGTCATGTGGTGGAACTTCATCGGCGGCAACCATGAAGAGATCGTCCGGGCTCGGGAGGACTGGCAGAACGCCTCCCAACGCTTCGGCGCGGTCGAGGGATACGACGGCAACCGCCTTCCCGCGCCGGCCCTGCCGAACGCCGTGATCGCACCGCGTGGAAATCCACCGTGCCGTTGAGTGCACTCGCACCCGTCTGCCCTCAGCAGCCACACCCCAGCCAGCCGCATCACCAACCTCTCCGAACAGCACAGCTAGGCCGGATCGCCGAACCCTTGGCATGTGCGGGCGCTCGTCGAGTGCGGCGCCTCCGGCGGCCTCTGTAGCCTGGCGGCGCTGTACGTCGGGGGGAGTTGACCGTGGAGAACATCCTGTCCGTGGCCATCGGGGCCGCTATCGGCCTCATAGGGGCGGTGTTCGGTTCGTGGTTCACCGCGCGCCGACAGGACCGCATGTGGCTCCGTGAACAGAAGCTCAAAGCCGGGATCGGCTTCAACACGGCCGTAGTTCAGCTACTGGACTACCTGAAGGAAACACAGCTGAGTGACGATGGTCCCGGAGCCAACGAGTTGACGAACCAGATACAGGAAGCACGCTCAGCCCTCTACCTGCTGTGCGCCAGCGACACCGTCGATCTCGCCGATGCTCTCGCGCGTCGGGTCTGGAGCACCCGGCCCACCGACGGCAGGGACGACCGCCGGGCCGAGTTCCGGGAGACCTTGGACCTCCTGCGTCGCTTCACCCACCAGCTCCGGCAAGAGATCGCCAGATCGTAGTCCCCATCGGATCACCGGGCGGACCAGAGGAAGATGCCTGCGATGTGGAGTCCGGCCAGGTAGATGGTGGCGGTCTTCTCGTATCGAGTGCGATGCTGCTTGTAGGCGTCACGATCGAAGGCCGGTGGTCTGCCGCCTCGGCTGCCGCGACGGAGTCGGTGACCTTGCTGCTCGGCCGGGGCGGGGATCACCGCTCGGATGCCGCGCTTGCGCAGGTGCTTGACCCCATAACTGCATGGGGTGTCTTGTCGGCCAGGACCGCGTCTGGCCTGGTCCGGGGGCGTCCGCGGCGCCTGGGAACGCGCAGGCGGGCCATGACGTTGATGAAGGCGGCTGCATCGCCGGCCTGTTCGGCGGTGAGGACGAAAGCCAGGGGGCGGCAGCGGGTCTCGGCGGCGAGGTGGATCTTCGTGGTCGGTCCGCCGTGGGACCGTCCGATGGCGTGGTCGTCGGGCTCGTCGGCTGGGGCCCTTTTTTGCGGCCTCGGCGGCGTGCTGGTAGGGCCGCACGATGGTGGAGTCCACCGAGACGGCCCAGTTCAGGTCGTCTTCGGCGTCGGCCTGGGCCATCAGCATCGTGAACATCCGCTCCCAGGTGCCGTCGATGGCCCACATCCGCAGCCGGTTGTAGACGCCTCGCCAATTGCCGTACTTCTCCGGCAGGTGGACCCACTGCGTTCCGGTCTGGAACGTGAAGGCGATGGCGTCGATCACCTCGCGGTGATCCCTCCACCGGCCACCCCGTTTCGGCGTCCGGTCCGGGAGTAACGGCTCGATCCGCCCCACTGCGCGTCAGTCAACGGCACACCCGGACCAACGACCGGCTGATCCAAACTGAAACTGCCTAGGCCGCGCGTGCGAGGAGGGCGTAACTCCCTTTGAAAGGAGGCCGCTTGACAGCCCCCCCACGGCCCTGGCTCGGCGACCTCACTGTCGTCCAGAGCCGTCAGGCTGCCCCGGTGCCTTCGCCCCGCCGGCCCGAGTCCGTCAACGACGGCCTCCCGCGCTTCTGCCCCAGGCCGCCTTGATGCGTCCACTCGGCCATCTGCCATTCGCGGGGAGACATTCCATACGCGGCGCGGAAGACGCGGCTGAAGTGGCTCGGGCTCACGAGGCCCCAGCGCCGGCCGACCGCTGCCACCGTGCGGTGTGGGCCTGAGGCCTGCGACAGATCCCGCCTGCACCTTTCCAGCCGTTGTTGCAGGATCCAGCGGCTCACTGTGGTCTCTTCGTACTCGAAGAGCTTGTGGACATACCGGACAGAGACGTGGTGCACGGCCGCGATCACCTCGGGCGACATTCCGGGATTGGATAGATTTTTAAGGATATATTCCTTGATCAGCGCCAGCTTGGCGTGGGCCGATCCCGGCGCCTGCGGGTTCAGCTTTCCGGATCGCTCTTGGACGAGCAATGCCAGGAGATCCGTTGCGATGATGCCGAGCCTGCGTCGGACAGACACATCGAAGGTCCCCATACTCTGAGCCAGACGCGTCAGGTACGCGGCCACCAGTCCGCTGTTGCCTCCGCTACTCGAGAAGATGGTGGCGGTCAGCGCCCGTAGGTCCTGCTCAGGTATTCGGAGATCCTTGCGGGGCAGGTGAAACGCTGTGAAATTGAACCCCTCCGCCAGTTCCTTCCGGAAGGGTCGGCCGGAGTCGGACATGGCGAACTCGCCAGGCCTCAGGAAAACCTGTCTGCCGTCCTGTTCGAGCGCGGCGGTCCCTCGGTGCTGAAGTGCGACAGTGATCCGCTCCTCGCCGTCCTTGGCGATCAGCCGTGGACCGCGTGTGACCACCTGTGGGCCTGCCCGCACCACGGATATCTGCAGGGAACCGAACCGCTCGCTCGATATGGTGCCCGCCGAAGGCTCACGCTCGAGAAGCTTCACCCTGAGCGGTATGAAGGTGTTCGAAACAACGTCGTCCCAACATTCCGCCCGCTGAGACGGAGAAAGTGGCGTGGTCGAGAGAACGACAGGCATGGGACCTCCTACAGGGACGTGAGTGGATCAACTCGGCCGTCAGCCAACTCCGTATCCAGCCGCTGGAGGACCTCAGGGGTCACCGGACCGGTGATGTCGCTGAACTCCCCATGCCTGTCCAGGTACTTGGTCACATGGCGACAGACCGGCACGAAGGCGTCTTCGACTTCCGTGTGGTAGAAGACCCGCTGCTCACCACGGTCGCGGTACGCGGTCAGGCCGACGCGCTTTCCGTCGACGATGATTTCGTGACGGCGCCTGTTGTCTCTCGGCTCCACGGCCGGAGTGGCGGAAGGCTGGGTCATCGGGATGTCTTTCGGTTGGTGCGGGTCAGCTGCCGAGGATCACCCGTCAGCCCGCGCGCAGGTGAGCGGCGAGTCGATGCCCGACGCCGCCAGTGCCTGCCACTGGCTGGGAGACATGCCGTAGGCGTCCCGGAAGGTGCGGCTGAAGTGCGATGGGCTACTGAAGCCCCAGCGGTGCGCCACAGCGGCCACGGTGGCCGGTCGGTTCGACGTCCGACCCAGCTCGTGCCTGCAGGAGTCGAGCCTCCGCTGCCGCACCCACTGGCTCACTGAGGTGCCGTCGTTCTGGAAGAGCTTGTGCAGGTAGCGGACGGAGATGTGGTGTGCGCGTGCGATCGCTTCCGGTGACAGGTCCGGCTCCGTCAGATGCTCTTCGATGAAGATCCGAATCCGGGACAGCATCTCACTGCCGGCCTTCGATGCACCGCTCGTCTCCTCTGCCGCCTCCGTCCGAAGAAGTTCCATGACGAGGACGGCGAGGAGATCCACGGCACTGCGGGCGAGCCGGTCGACGATCGTCGACCGGTGGAACTCCGCCTCGGCGGCGAGCCCGGACATGAAGTCCGA
Organism: Streptomyces lacaronensis; assembly: GCF_047337785.1. NCBI lineage: Bacteria > Bacillati > Actinomycetota > Actinomycetes > Kitasatosporales > Streptomycetaceae > Streptomyces > Streptomyces lacaronensis. The sequence continues at coordinate 11,856,700 of NZ_JBLHDK010000003.1, read as the reverse complement.
AACCAGCGCGCCTATGCCCTCATCGTGCCGCACCGGCACACCCAGGATACGGTCCAGGTCCGACTCCGAAACGCTCAAGTAGCGGCGGGGTATACGGAAGAACCTCATCTGGCAGTCCTCGCCGAACTGCAAGAAGTGACGCCGATCCGGATGGCAGAAAACAACGTCACTCGGCTCCAGGAAAACCTTGCCACCAGCCCTGGTGATCGCGACCGACCCACGGACATGCATTCCCAGGTACAGGAATTCATCATCACCACCGTCGGGCATTTCGGAAAGAATCCGAATAACCCCGCAACCAGAAGGAAAAAAGGGATCGGGTGCTTGCTCATCCCCTGTCTTTGGCACACGTGTCGTAAAGGACTGGGTCATGAGAACTCCAACCGGATGTTCACCCAGGGGCCGAAGTCTAAATTTCGGCGCCAGGAACTTCTCCACCACGACATTGAAGGCGGAAGGGTTTTCGAGGAAAGGAAGATGTGAGCTTGCCACATCGGTCGGGAAGACGTGAAGGCGTGCGTCCGGAATCTGCTCGGCGATGAAGCGCCGCGAACCGGGATTCACATGGCTTCCGTCGCAGCCGATCAGCAGTGTCGGCACATCGATCCTGGGAAGGGCATCGCGCCAGTCCTGTGCACAGTGATCGAACAGCAGGGAGACGCCGCCGTAGGGCGGCGTCGATGTGATCTGCTCGGCGATGAAGGCCAGCATCTCGGGATCCGGGGCGCCGGAGAACATGCCGGGCACGAAGTCTTGACGCGTCTTCTCGCCATCCGGGCCGGCGAGCGCCGCACCGAGTTCCATGAGTCCCGCCATGTCGAAGATGGCGCCGGAGTCCTGCTGCTCCTCGACCGTCATCCAGGGAACCGCCGTAACGGCCGCGTGCTGGTCGACGGCGACGAACCGTCGGACCCGGCCGGTCCCGTACTGGTCCACGAAGCTCCACCACACCGAGACGCCCACAGGAGCGGCCGACGCGTCGAGGAAGGCGCGGAGCGCCTCGATGACGCGTCTGGACTGCTCGCCGAGTTCGTCCGGGTCCGAGGGCCGGTCGCGCACTTGCAGCAGGATCGCGCGGTCCTGCTCGATCGCCATGGTGCCGTGCGCCGAATGCGTCTGCAGGAACCTTTCCGCAGCGCCGTGGAGGGCTACCTCGGTCTGCCCCGGAGGCTCCTGTCCCCGGGCCACCTGGATGGCGCTGAACACGGCGTACGGCATCTCCTTCAGCAGCCCACTGTCCAGCGCCCGCTGCCGCGCCGCGTCGCGCGCTGCCGGGCTGGTGCCGAGCAGTTCGAGCAGCAGGTCCCGCGCGTCACTCTGCTCGGTGTCGGCCTCAAGGTGTTCCGCGTACATTTGCGCGGTCATGACGCGGACTGCTCGCGTGATGGCCTCCATCTCCTGCTCTGTCAGTACCCGCTGCGACAAGATCATCATCAGGTGGAGGAGGTGACCACACTCACGGAGGGGCACGACGTAACGGGGCAGCGGTCCCAGATCATCCCGGCCGTCGATGAACCCAGGCTCAGACCACTGGGCCACGCCCTGCGCGAGGACATACCGGATGACCTCCCTGTCGGCTCTGCCCTGCGGCATCGTGCGGACGCGCACGGGGTCCTCTCCGCCGAAGTGCCGACTCGTGCGGATCATTCTGACCAGCGGGTCGTCGATCGCCACAGACCGGTCGAGCTCCTCCGCGGGCTCGTCGACGAGCCCCTGGAGCGCCTCACTGCCGGGGCGGGGGCTTGCTGAAGCCGTTCAGTCATGCGGAGTCCCTCTCTCGAAGACCCCTTTGTACAGACAATGGCAACCCTGTGGGCAAATATTCCACAATGTGAGAAACGGCCGCGCCACCCGAGCCGATCCGTCAGTCGCTTCCCGCCATGAACTCGGCGACGACCCGGTCATGTCGATGTGGAGGTCCTCCGTGCCCGGTGGCACGAGATCGGGTGGGCGAACGCCCAGTCGACCGTGCCGGTCGACATCGCCCCGAAGGAGAGGCCCACGGCGTAGGGATCCGTCCTGCCGCAGCGCAGCTCCGAGGGCAGTGATGTCGGTCACTGATCCGCGACGACGACGTGTACTACCACTTCGTGGGTGACCGAGATCTCGTCGGCGGCACCGGAAAACGGCTTGCTCATTTCGGACCCCGCTCTTCGGGTCCCTCAGGGGTGATTTCGTTGAGAACAACCTAAAACTTCCCATGGGGCGCCTTGTCGAAGAACGTACGAGGTGTTGTCCGAGAAAGAAGAAGCGAACGCGGACTTTACCGGATTGACGGGTCTCACAAGAACTCGGACGCGCGACGCCGTTCCGTGGATGTCGCGCCACTCACTGGGGCCATGCGATAAGCAGCCTGGAAATCCCGGCTGAAGTGAGCGGCACTGGCGAAACCCCACCTGTGCCGCCGCGGCGATGGCAAGACCACGGCCTCCGCGGCGCTCCCGGCATCGGCAAGTCCGCCCTCCTGCCACGGGCCGCGCGCCGGGCGGAGCGCTCGGGTGTCACCGTGCTCACCGCGACTGGCGTGGAGGCCGAGACCATCTGCCCTTTGCCGGGCTGTACCAGCTGACGCAGACGATGCTGGAGGTGTTCCGGAGCTGCCGCCGGTTCAGGCCGAAGCACTGCTGGGGGCGTTCGGAATGGCCGAGTCGTCGCCCACGAGTGCCCCACAGCCCTTCGTGATCGCTCTGGCCACGCTCAACCTGCTCGGTGAAGGGATCGGCCAGGCGCCGTAGTTGACGAGTGAGCGCTCTAGTCGGCGAGCTGTGAGCATTGTACTTGGCGGGCGCGAGGGTGCGGCCGGTTTGTGATCCCCGGCGCTCTGGGCTGCGATCAGGCCCACAACCCGCCGCCTCACCCGCAAGCCCGCTCGCCGGGCCGAACCGCCGACACCCCGGCGGGGCCGGCTCGCACAGACCGCCTGAGCGGGCCCTCGCCACCGCCTTTACGGCAGCGGAGACGCCCCCGCGGCGTAAAGTCCTGCTGGTCGGCATCCGGGTCCGGAGGCCGACCAGCGGAGCTCAGGGGTGGTCAGCTGGGGTCGGTCACGCCGCCGTTGTCATTGAGTTCGTCGGCGTCGGCGGTGTAGGCGCGGCGGTAGAGGTGGTTGTCGCGGCCGCGGATGAACAGCTCGATGTTGCCCTTGGTACGGGAGATCGCGGCCGGGTTGTCGTCGGTGCCGGAGATGCCCAGGTCGCACGGTGCTGGTGCGCGAGGGAACAGAAGTCGATGTGTCGACAAGCGTCCCGCGTCTGCACCTCACCACGGCGGAGAAGGCGACAGACGCCGGTGATCCCGCACTCGCGCTGCGGCTTCTGCGCGCGGCAGCGCGACGATGCTGGTGCTCGGGGACCTGGAGACGGCGCAGACCGCCCTAGAACAGGCCGAACGCCAGGCTCTCTCCGTGGCGAATCCCTCCCACCTCGCCTTCATCCAAATCACGCGCGGCATGATCGGACTCGCGACCGGCCGTCACGTAGAGGCGTTCGCCAGCGTGTGGCGGGTCTTCGACCGCACGGACCCCGCACACCATGCCTTTCTCCAGATCATCGCCATCGCGGCGCTCGCCGAGGCCGCCGTTGAAGTCGAGGACAGGGCAATGGCGCGCGACGCCCTCAGCCGGCTCGACGCCTCGGCCGCGGCCACGACGGCGGCGCTGATCAGGGCGAACCTGGGGTTCGCGCATGCCCTCCCGGCCGACGACGAGGATGCCGAGGCGTCATTCCGGTCCGCGCTCGATCTGGACCTGTCCCTGGATCCCTTCACGCGGGCCCGCCTTCCCCTCGCTTACGGCACATGGCTACGCCGTAGACGCCGGGTGATGGAGTCCCGGGCGCCGCTACGGATCGCCAGGGGGTTCCTTCGTCTCGCTGGGGCCCGGCCGTGGCACGAGCGCGCATGCCAGGAACTCCGCGCCGCGGGCGAGGGGGGCACGCAGAGCATGCCCACGGACTGGGATCTGCTCTCGCCGCAGGACCTGCAGATCGCTCAGATGGCCGCGACGGGGCTCTCCAACCGCGAGATCGGCCAGCAGCTCTACCTCTCCCACCGCACCGTCGGAGCACACCTGTACCGGATCTATCCCAAGCTGGGGATCTCATCCCGTCGCCAGTTGCGGGAGAAGCTCCAGCTGGACGGATGAGAGCCCCATACAGTCGGTCAGGTCAATCGAAGCGCAGGTCGGCGAGCTGCCGTTCGAGTGCGGTGACGTCGTCCTCGGGTGTCTCCTCGACCGGGCGGGCGGCCATGAGGCCGGCCAGCTCGCCGCCCGCCCGCCGTATGCGCGCGGGCAGCCCCTCGGTGTACTCGTCGCCGCCGGATCCCCAGTCCTCGGACGCCGCGTACACGGCGGTGGCCACTACGGTGGCGCGCAGGTAGGCGAAGAGCGGGCGCAGGGCGTGTTCCAGGACCAGGGAGTGGCGGGCCGTGCCTCCCGTCGCCGCGACGAGCACCGGCTTCCCGGTGAGGGCGTCCGGGTCGATCAGGTCGAAGAAGGACTTGAACAGCCCGCTGTAGGAGGCGGTGAACACGGGGGTCACGGCGATCAGGCCCTGGGCGGACGTCACCGCGTCGATCGCGGCGGCCAGTTGGGGAGACGGAAAGCCGGTCAGGAGGTTGTTGGCGACGGCGACGGCCAGTTCCCGCAGCTCGATGACCTCGGTCTCCACGTCGTGGCCCTGAGTGGCGAGCTCGCCACGGGCCGATTCGGCGAGACGGTCGGCGAGCAGGCGTGTGGAGGACGGGGTGCTCAGCCCCGCGGATACGGCGACGAGCTTCATGCGGCGGACACCTCCTGAACGGCCCGCAGAGACTCGTGTGTGGGCGCGTCCGGAACGTCGGCAGAGCGGCCAATCGCGAACTCCTTCCGCAGGACGGGCACCACCTCTTCGCCAAGGATGTCGAGCTGCTCCAGGACGGTCTTCAGCGGCAGCCCCGCGTGATCCATCAGGAACAGCTGCCGCTGGTAGTCGCCGACGGTCGCACGGAAGGACAGCGTCCGCTCGATGACCTGCTGAGGAGAGCCCACCGTAAGCGGAGTCTGCTCGGTAAACTCCTCCAGCGAGGGGCCGTGCCCGTAGACGGGCGCGTTGTCGAAGTAGGGCCGGAACTCCCGTACGGCGTTCTGGGAGTTCTTACGCATGAACACCTGTCCGCCGAGGCCGACGATGGCGTCCTCGGGCCGGCCGTGACCGTGGTGGGCGTACCGCCGCCGGTACAGCTGGACCATCTGCCTCGTGTGGTCGGCAGGCCAGAAGATGTTGTTGTGGAAGAAGCCGTCGCCGTAGAAAGCCGCCTGCTCGGCGATCTCGGGCGAGCGGATCGAGCCGTGCCAGACGAACGGCGGTACGCCGTCCAGCGGCCGGGGTGTGGACGTGAAGCCCTGCAGAGGCGTGCGGAACTTCCCCTCCCAGTTCACGACGTCCTCGCGCCACAGCCGGCGCAGCAGCGCGTAGTTCTCCTTGGCGAGGTTGATGCCCTGCCGGATGTCCTGCCCGAACCACGGATACACCGGACCGGTGTTGCCGCGCCCCATCATCAGGTCGACCCGGCCGTCGGCCAGGTGCTGGAGCATCGCATAGTCCTCGGCGATCTTCACTGGGTCGTTGGTGGTGATCAGCGTCGTGGCGGTGGAAAGGATCAGCTTCTCGGTACGGGCGGCGATGTAGCCGAGCATCGTGGTCGGGGACGACGGCACGAACGGCGGGTTGTGGTGCTCGCCGGTCGCGAAGACGTCCAGGCCGACCTCGTCCGCCTTCAGTGCGATGGCGACCATCGCCTTGATGCGTTCGTGCTCCGACGGGGTACGGCCGTTGGTCGGGTCGGGGGTCACGTCCCCCACCGAGAAAATTCCGAACTGCATGGGTGCCTCTTCGTTCCGGCAACTGAGTGGACGCCGGAAATGTAGGCACTCGCCGGACGGCCGTCATGCCTGTGCGTGCAGAGGAACTTGCCCGTCAGCGCCCTCTCCCGGCCCGCGTCTCAGGCCGCTGTCTGTGCGATCGCAAGTGTGCAGCATCAGGCAAGTGCAGGGGCGCTCGGAGGCAATCGTCGTACCCGGTCGGCTGTCTAGCGTGTCTGTGTCACAGGGTGGCGACCGCGTCCCCTCCTCCGGCCCGGCACGGCCGTCGCGGCGGACCCGCCACGCGACAGTCGGCGAAGGCCGACCAGGGCAGTCCGTGCCTGAAGCCTCCCCTCGCACGGGACTGAACCTGCGCGAGCCCCCGCCAGAACCGCTGCCTTCCCGGGAGTACCCATGGACTCGTCAACCGTCGTCGAACTGTCCCGATGGCAGTTCGCGATCACCGCGATCTTCCATATGACCTTCCCCGCGCTCACCGTCGGCCTCTCCGTGCTCCTCGCCGTCGTGTACACGGTCTACGTACGCACCGGGAATCCCCTGTACCTGCAGATCTTCCGGTTCTGGAAGAAGATCTTCGCTGTCGGCTTCGGCCTGGGCGTCGTCGCGGGCACGGTGATGACATTCGAGTTCGGCCTCAACTGGGGCACGTACGCCCACGCGGTCGGTCCGATCATCGGTGTCACCATCGGCATGGAAGTGATCACCGCCTTCTTCCTGGAGGCGGGGTTCATCGGCCTGATGCTCTATGGGGACGGGCGGATCCGCCCGCGCACCATGGCCCTGGCCAGCTGGATGGTCGCCTTCGGAACGCTGCTGTCCACGACCTGGATCCTGTCGGCCAACAGCTGGATGCAGGACCCCGTCGGCTACCAGAAGGTCGCCGGCCAGTTCCAGGCCAGGGACTGGATCAGCATCCTGTTCAACCCCGCCTTCGCCCACCGCTTCCCGCACATGCTGCTGGCCGTGCTGATCAGCGCCGCCTGGTTCGTCGGCGGGATCTCCGCCTGGTACCTGGTGAAGAACCGGGTCCACGCCCAGCCCATGGCCCGCCGCTGTCTGTCCATCGCGCTCGGCGTGCTGGGAGTGCTGATGCCGGTGCAGCTGTACGTGGGAGACGGCACGGCGGTCTACATGGGCCAGCACCAGCTCCCCAAGCTCGAGGCGTTCGAGGGCAACTGGAAGAGCGACAACAACGGCTACAACCTGCTCATCGTTCCCGACACCGACAAGGGCGAGAACCGACTGCACGTCGAGATTCCCTATCTCGGGTCGGTCATCGCCCAGGACCTCAGCGGCAAGACGACGACGCCCGGACTGCTCCAGACCCCGCCCGACGAGCGCCCCAACATATGGACCACCTTCTACGGTTTCCGGGCGATGTACTTCACCGCGCTGCTCATGTTCGGCACGGCCTTCGCGGGCGTCGTCCTGCGCATGCGGCGGCGCCTGTTCGACTCCCCGCGCTTTCTGCGGTGGATGGTGTGGATGACCCCGGCCGGGATCATCGCCATCACCGGCGGCTGGATCGTCGCTGAGACGGGCCGCCAGCCCTGGGTCGTCTACGGCCAATTGCGCACCGCCGACGCTGTCTCGCACCTGTCCACCTTCGAAGTCGCCGCCAGCCTGGCCGGTTTCGTCCTGCTCTACGTCACCCTGCTGGCCATCTGGGCCCGCTACATCGTCCGCACGGTCAAGGCCGGCCCCGAGGCACTGCCCACCGGGCCCGCCTCGTCCGACGCATCGGAGGCCCTCGTTGCTTGAGTACGCCAGTTACACTCTGGCCCTCTTCTCACTCGCCATGTACGTCGTCCTCGACGGCTACGATCTTGGCGTGGGCATGCTCAGCCTGACGGCCCGGCCGGAGCGCCGACGGGAGTACAGCGAGATCGTCGCCACCGCCTGGGACGCCAACGAAAGCTGGATCATCCTGGCCGGCGTCGTGCTCTGGGCCGGCCTGCCGGGCGCCTACGCCGTGGTTCTGCCCGGTGTCTATCTGCCGTTGATCGGCATGCTGGTCGCCATCATCCTGCGCGGTCTCGGCCTGGAGATGCAGAGCGCGGCCGGTGGCTACCGGCGGGGTTGGGCGTTGTTGTTCGGCGGGGCGTCGTTCGCCGCCACCGTGTGCCAAGGTCTCGTCCTCGGCGCCGTGCTCACCGGCCCGCACCAGCGGAACGGTGCCTTCCAGGGTGGGGCATTCGACTGGCTCAGCGGCTACGGCGTGCTGTGCGCGCTCGGTCTGGTCGCCGTCTATCTGCTGGCCGGGGCCGCCTGGCTGCAGGACAAGACCGAGGGCTGGTCACGGTCGGACGCCCGCCGCACCGGACGGTCGCTGCTGGTGGTCACCGCGGTCATGGCGGTCGTACTCGGCCTGCTGCTGCCGAGCGCGGACCCGCAGCCGTTGCAGATGGACCAGCCTGTGCGGGCGGTGCTGTTCTGGCTTACGGTCGTCGCCGCTGTCGTGGCCGGTGCCATCGCCTGGTACGGCTTCGGCCGTCGCCCCGATTGGCTGCCGTTCGCCGCCGTGGCCACGATGACGGCCTGTGGGCTGCTGGGCCTGGCGGTGGTTTCCGTACCGGTCGTCGTACCGCCCGGACTGACCGTCCATCAGGTTGCGAGCCCGTACTCCTCGCAGCTCTTCCTGGTCCTGGGCGTCGGGCTGTGCATACCGTTCGTACTGGCCTACAACGTCTACGCGTGGCGGAGCTTCCGCGGCAAGTACACCGATCCGGTGGAGCGTCCGATCCCACCGCTGCACGCCCGTACCCACCCCTTGGCGGTCTCCCCCGCGCCCTCCGGCACCCTGCGGACGATCGTGCGACGGACCCTGCTGGTGGTACTCGGCGTCCTGGCGACGGCCCTGTCCCAGGATGTGTTCGGCGGTGTGGCCGCCTGGATCGGCCCGGTCGGTGTCACCGTCCTGAGCTGCGCGGCGCTGGCCGCCTGGATCATGGGCGACCGCCGGGACCGGCGCGCCGGATACTTCCACGCGGACATCGAGGCGGAGACCCCCTCGTGAGCACCACCGCCGTGCTCCTGGAGGAACTGGCCGCGGACCGGGCCGCGGACCCGGCGCCCGCCCGGTTGAAGGAATGGGCGGCCGTCGGCCGGCGGGAGCTGCGCCGCGCAGGACTGCTGCGCGGCGCGGCCCAGCTCGGCACGGTCATCTGGGCGGGCGGGCTCTCCTGGGGCGCCCAGCGCGGTCTGTCCGCACTCCACGGCGGCCCCACGTCCGCCGTACTGCCGCCCGCCCTGCTGATAGCGGTCGGCGTGGCCCTGCGCGCCGTACTGCTGGCCGCGGGCGACACGGCGGCCGCGCGCGGCGCCCGCACCGTACGCGAGACCCTGCGCGGCCGGCTCATCGACACGGCGCTACCCGCACAGGGACCGGCCCCCACCGACCTGGACGATGCCGCACTGGTCCAGGCCGTCGACGGCGAGATCGGTCAGCTGACCGACTGGCTCACCGACTATCTGCCCGCGCGGACCACCATGCTGCTCGGCAGCGGCCTCACCCTGGCCGCGATCGCCTCCCGCAGCTGGTTCGTCGCCCTGCTCGTGCTGGCCGCCACGCCACTGCTGCCGGCCAACCTGAAGGTCATCGGCCTGGGCACGCAGACCGCCGTACGCGCCCAACTGGCGGCGATCCGCACGCACCAGTACCGCCTGCTGGACCATCTGCGCGGGCTGCCCACCCTGGTCGGGCTCGGGGCCCATGACCAGGCGGCCGAGTCGCTGGCCGGGCACGACCGGGAGGTCGCCGGTCGCACCGAGAAGGTGCTGCGGATCGCCTTCCTGTCGACCGCATGGGTCGAACTGCTCATCACCGGCACCCTCGCCGTGGTGGCGACCTACTGCGGCCTGGTCCTGCTCGATTACCTGGACCTGCCCGTCGTACCGGACCACATGAGCCTGTCCGCCGCGCTGTTCGTCCTCATCCTGGTGCCCGCCTACTTCGCGCCGGCCCGGGACCTGGCTGCCGGCTACCACGCCCGCGCCCGGGCGACCGCCGCCGCCGGCCTGCTGGCGCCGGTTCTGGACGCGTACCGCGAGACCGTGGTGCCGCCTGACCGACCGACCCGGCGGGCCGTGGCGCCACCCGGGGTGCGCCTGGAAGCCGTCACGGTCCATCACGCCGGCCGGGAGGCACCCGCGCTGGACCGGATCAGCGTGCAGCTCGCGCCGAGCCGGTGCCTCGCCATCACCGGCCCCAGCGGAGCCGGCAAATCCACGCTGCTCGCCGTTGCGGCCGGGCTGTACACCCCGCACGGTGGACGCACGCTCCACCTACTGGACGGCCGGCCCGTTCCCGCCGACCCCAGCCGGGTCGCCTGGGTGGGCCAGCCCGCGCACCTGCTGCCCGGCACCCTGCGCGAGAACCTTCTCCTGGCCCGGCCCACAGCGAGCGACCACGACCTCCTGAACGCCGTCGCCTCCCTCGGCTTCGAAGACCTCCTCGCCGCAGTGCCGCAGGGACTGGACACACCGCTCGGCGAACGCGGCACCGGCCTGTCCTCCGGCCAGTCCCAACAGCTCTCCCTCATCCGGGCGTTGCTGCGGGACGTGCCCCTGCTGTGCCTGGACGAACCCACCGCACACCTCGACCCGGAAGCGGAGCAACGCGTGCTGTCCGCGCTGCGCACGCTGACCCGCGACCGTACGGTCCTGCTCGCCACCCACAGTCCCGGGCTGCTGCAACTGGCGGACCACGTCATCACGCTGGACCACGGGAGAGCCCAGTGAACCGGATCAGCGCCTGGCGGCTGCTGCGTACGGCGGCTCCGCGCCGCGCCCTCCTGACCGGCACACTGTTGGCCGCGGCGGCGGAACTCAGCGGCGCCGCACTGCTCGGTGTGTCCGGCTGGTTCCTGACGACCTGTGCCGTGGTCACCCTCCAGGCCAACACCACGTGGTCCTGGATGTACCCCTCGAGCGCCGTCCGGGCACTGGCCCTGACCCGCACCGGGCTCCGCTACCTCGAACGCCTGGTCAACCACCGGACGCTGCTCGCCATCCAGGTGACCCTGCGTGCTCGACTGGCCCGCGGCGCTGCCCTCCTCACGCCTCATGAGCTGCGCGGGCAACGCGACGGGATACTGCTGACCCGGCTCACCGCCGATGTGGAGACCGTCGCGGGCCTGCCCGCGAACGCCATCGCGCCATTGATGTCGGCGATCACAACCGCGTGCCTGGTCGAGATCCTGCTGCTGTGGGCCATGCCGGTCATGGGGGCGGCCGAACTGGTCGTCTGGGCAGTCGGCTTCGCCTGTGCCCGGCAAGCCCACCGCCGTGGGCGCACCCACCTCGCCGGCGCCGCCGAGGCCAGGGCCGCGCACCGTACCGTGCTGCTCGGCAGTCGGGCCGCCTTCAATGAACTGCGGTGTCTGGACGCCGTGCCCCAGGCGCGACAAACGGCAGCGAACGCCATGGCCGCCGTCGAGTCCGCAGAGTGGGCCGCCGCCCGGGCCGAGCGGCATGGACGACTGGCGTTGCGTCTTCTTGCCGCGCTGGGGCAGGCGGCGGTGCTGGTCGTCGCCTGGTGCGCCGCGCCTGCCCGGCCGATCGCGGTCGTGGTGGGTGAGGTGTTGTTGGTAGCCGCCGGGTGGGAGCTTTTGGAGAGGCTTCCTCGGCTGATGCAGGAGATGACTCAGGCGGGGGACGCGGCCGGCCGCCTCGCCGCCCTCGCGGCCGACGATCAGCCCGCAGGTCGGAAGCAGCGGCCGACCGCTCGCTCCGTCGAAACCATGGGCCTCCCTCTCATGGACTCGACCGCGGAACTCACCATGACCGTAGAAGGCCCCGGCATGATTCTCGTTACCGGTCCGAACGGCAGTGGGAAGTCCACACTGCTCGGCCGACTCGCGGGGCGCATACCTGCTCCCGCAGGCACAGTCCTCCTCGACGGCACACCGCTGCACGATCTGCCCGCCCAGACCGTCGCGGAGACGGTCACCCTCGTCGAGGCCGACGACTGGCTGGCCGACGACACCGTCGCGGCGAATCTGCGTCAGGCGGCACCGTCGGCCGACACCACCGCTCTACGGCGCGCACTGGAACCCGTCGGCCTGTCGGCCTTGCCGCTCGACACACCGGTTGGCCCGGGCGGACGTCTGCTGTCCCAGGGTCAGCGGAGGCGCCTTGCCACGGCACGCGCCGTACTGAGGCGTCCTCCGGTCCTGCTGCTCGACGAACCGGTGGCTGGCCTGGACCGCCCCACCGCCGAGGCGCTGCTGGCCGCACTGGCCGAGGCGCTGCCCGAGACCGCGTTGGTGATTACCCTGCAGGAGCAGGACCTTGGCGTACTGAAGCGGACACCGACCCTCGTCGTCCGGCTGGGCCAGGCCGCCGAACGGCCGCTCCGTCCCGAGTCGGTGGCCTAGCAGGACCGACCATGGCGGACAGCTGCCGGAGACATGCGGGAGCCGGGTCGCCTTCGAAGGCGACCCGGCTCCCGTTCGGTCACTTTCCCAGGAAGGTGAGAAGCGCCGCGTTGACCTCCTCCGCGTGGGTCCACAGCAGGCCGTGCGGGGCGCCCTCGATCTCCACGTAGTCGGCGGACGGGAGCGCCTTGTGGAACGGCCGCGCGGTCCCCTCGACGGGCAGGATGCGATCGCCCGTGCCATGCAGGATCAAGGCCGGTACGTCAATGGCCGGGATGTCGGCACGGAAGTCGGTGTACCAGGTCGACGGCGCGGCGGCGGCGGCGAAGAAGCCACCGCCGGCCGAGACGTTCCAGCTATTGCGTACCGCCTCCTCGCTGATCCTGGTGCCGAGGTTCTCGTCGAGGTTGTAGAAGTCCTTGTAGAAGGCGGTGTAGTACGCGTAACGGTCCGCCTTGACCGCCGCGACGACGCCGTCGAAGAACTCCTTCGGGGCTACCCCGTCCGGGTTGTCGTCGCTCTTGAGCAGGCAGGGCTCCAGCGAGGACAGGAAGGCGACCTTGGCCACTCGGGCAGAGCCGAAGGCGGCCACGTACCGGGCGACCTCACCGGTACCCATCGAGAACCCGACGAGGACGGCGTCACGCAGGTCGAGGGTCTCCATCACAGTGTTCAGGTCGGCCGCGAAGGTGTCATAGTCGTAGCCGGTCGTCGGCTGGCTGGACTGACCGAAGCCGCGCCGGTCGTAGGTGATCACTCGGTAGCCGGCGTCGAGCAGCACGGCACTCTGCCGCTCCCAGGAGTGGCCGTCGAGCGGGAAGCCGTGGATGAGGACGACCGGCTGCCCGGTTCCGTGGTCCTCGTAATAGAGGTCGATGGCGGTGGAGTTCTCCTGGCCCACGGTGATGTACGGCATGGGTTGCTACCTCGTTTCCGGGATGACTGGTGCGCGCGGCCACGCCCCGCTTCGGTGCGGAAGAACGCGTCGTACGGGAAGACCGGGCCGTCGGCGGCCGGTCCGCAGGCGTGCGCGACGGAACGCCGTTCACGCTAGGGCGGATGCCCTGCCCCTGTTGTCTCGCAGTGCACTGGTTGTTGCCTGATGGCGCAGATTACGGAAGCGCGGACGGACAAGGGCTCGGGCACTCACAGGCAATGCGCTTCACTGTTTGTCCCTACTGTCTGTTCGTGCCTGCAGCTCTTCGCCCGGCTGGACGTCTTGCGTGGCTCCCGCCTAACGGAGTTTCTCAGTACGAGGCAGCCGCTACCGGCGGCACGGCAACTGCTGGATCGCTGTCTGCCGCGGTCCATCACGGTGCGGGGCCTGCTGTTGACCTTCGGGCAGTGTCTCGGCATGGCCTTCCACGGACTGGAGGATCGGACCCCATTTTCACGGTGGTATTCGAGGTATGTGACGGGTTGTTGTGGCCCCGGCTTACCTCGTGCGGTGGGACGCTCGCTGTGGTCCGCGGTGTTGGGGGGACTTCAGGTGTCCTTGACCAAGGAAGAGATCTTTCTCCGGATCCGTCGCGACTCGTGGCGGGAGGGGTTGTCGACCCGGGCACTCGCGCGCAGGTACGGAGTGCACCGCCGGTTGGTGCGGAGGCATTGGCCTCACCGACACCGAAGCCGCGACGTCCTGAAGGGTGTCAATATTCCGATCAGACTGCTGAGCTGAGCGTTTCCTGTGGATGGTGAGGCAGTCGGGGCGACAGGGTGTGGTACTCGTTGAGCAGTCCGCCAAGTACTTGGCGGCGCCTGACCGTGACAGCGGGCAGGGGGATAACGTTCGGGGCGTCGTCGGGTGCCCGGCGGTAGACCGGAGCGGCGCAGGACGCGCCGGATCGTGGCGGCCGCGACCCGATGACCGAGCCGCCACAGCTCACCTTGGATCCTGACGTACCCCCAGGTCGGGTTCTCTCGCGCCAAGCGCTGGATGAGCGCGACTATCTCTTCCGGTAACGGTGGCCGACCGGGTCCGACCGCCGTCTGGCGCCACTTCCAGCGCACCAGACGCCGGTGCCCGGTCAGCAGCGTGCCCGGTGTGAGCAGCCGATAGCGGCGCAAGGCGGATGGCAGGTGCCGTGCGAGAGCGGAGAACACGGCACGATCAGCCCATGAGAGCCGCGGCCGCTCGATCTGCCGGCGAAGCACAGCGACCTCATGACGAAGCACGAGGATCTCGGCATTGTTCGCGGCGGTCGACCGGCCCGGCAAGAGCAAGCAGCCCAGTAGTCGACAGAAGATCAGGGTCGGTAGCCGTTCCCCTCTGGCCAAGGACACCGAGCGCGCCCTTGACTTGACTGGAACACGGCAACGGTTATGTGAAGGGACACTGACGTGCGTGCACGGGGCATCAACTACGACACCGGGTTCCTCCCCGGGGAGGAACTTTCCCGCAAGAGCTTCACCCCTGAGATGGTCCAGCGCGACATGGCGGTGATCTCCGGGGATCTCCACTGTGACGCCGTTCGTATCTCCGGGCGAGAGCCTGAGCGGCTGAGTATCGCGGCGCGACACGCTGCAGCTGCCGGCCTTGAGGTCTGGTTCGCCCCATTTCCCGTGGACCTTCCTCCCGATCAGTTGCTCCCGTTCTTCGCCGACTGCGCCCGTCGGGCCGAAGCCGTACGGGAGGCCGGCGCCGATGTGGTGTTCGTTGCCGGCTGCGAGATCAGCGCGTTCTGTGGCGGTTTCATCCCGGGCGATACCTACGGCGACCGCCTGCGGGCCATGGCTGCCGCCGACATGGAGTGGTGGTCCTCCCTCGGTCCGGTACAGAAGCGCCTCAACGACTTCCTCGTTCAGGTCGCCGCGAGGGTCCGCACGCACTTCGGTGGGCGCATCACGTACGCCTCCGCCCCCTGGGAGTTCGTCGACTGGCGTCCATTCGACCTGGTCGGCATCGATGCCTACCGGGCCGCCTACAACGCCGACAGCTTCCGGGACGAGCTGCGTGGGCACCTCGCCCACGGCAAGCCCGTCGCGGTGACCGAGTACGGAACCTGCGCGTACCAGGACGCGGGAGAGCGCGGCGGCATGGCCTGGCAGGTGCCGCACGGCGCGGTATCGGACGAGGAAGAGCAGGTGCGCTACTTCACCGAACTGCTGGACATCTTCGAGGAGGAAGGCCTGGACACCGCGCTCTGGTTCACCTTCGCCGGTTACAGCAGGCCCGGGGAGCAAGGTCTTGGCTCCTATGGCGTTGTCCGGATGCTCGACGAGACCCGCTGGGAACCGAAGAAGGTATTCCACACGATGGCGGCCAGGTACCAACGTAGTTGAAGCGCCAGGCCCCCTGCCCCTGGCAGCACCTGCTCTGCAGCGCCCGATCGTCCGTCAGACGGGGTGCGGACTGCTCGGAATCGCTGACGCGGCTGGTAGTCGCTCCCTTACGCTCCGGAAGAACGGCTGGATGCGGCCCCGGGAGGGGAGTTCGGGGTGGCCGATGTGCTGGTGTGGGTGATGGAGCGTCGGGTGGTGCTGGAGGAGCGGGTCGAGCAGTTACGCAAGGACCTGGCCGAGACCGAGGCGGAGGTGGCCCGGCTGGAGGCGGCCGAGGTCGTCATCCGGCAGTACCTGGCCGACCGGGAGGCCGGCCATCCCGGCCAGGACGCCTGGGAGCAGGCGTTGGAGGAGGCCACCGGTGGTGGCGGTGCGTCTGCTCCGGCCGCGCCGGGAGCCGGAGGGATGCTGCTGGTGCCGCACCGCACCGAGGGCATGGGGGTCGAGGCGCTGCCGGAGGCCTACCAAAGGCTCATGACGATCGGGCCGCACCGGGCCGGTGGTGGCCAAGGACGTAGCGGCGGCGCTGGGCAGGGAGAACACACCGGCCAGAGTGGAGCCGGTCCGCGGTCAGCTGCGCAAACTCGCCGAACGTGGCTGGCTGGTGCGCACCGGGTCCGGGCGCTACCTGCCACGGTGATCCGCGTCCGCCAGCGTGGGCGAACTGTCCGGTTATGGGCACAACGCACAGGCTCTCGGCGGAAGTTGGGGCTTGGCGTGAAGAAGCAATCCCAGCCGGCCGAGGGCCCTTCCGGTGTTGTCCACCAGTGCCGCCTTCCCCTGTCGAACGCCACCGTGAACCTGGTCGCAGGCCTTCTCCGCGGCCCACCGGAAGAAGATCCGCTCCCGCTGGAGGAAGCTGAACTGCGGGCAGATCGCCGTGATCGTCCTCCCCCACCTGCGGCACGACCAGCGCCTTGCCGACCTGGCCGGCGGCCACCACGTCTCCGCCTCCACGGTGCGCCGCTGGGTGCCGGAGGCCATCGAACTGCTGGCCGCCAGGGCTCCACGACTGGACCGGGCACTGAAGAAGATCGCCCGAAAAGAAGGGATGTCCCGTAAATGATCTCCGAGGGGAGTGAGATGCATGGCGGAGCTGCCAGGGACGTGTTCAGGCTGACGGCATTAGCTCAATCGCAGCGGACACTTCAGCGAGAAGCGACGCAACACCCGCTCCCCAACGCGAGCTCACCACCAGGTCCCGTGCCGGGTCGACCCATAGCAGGTGGCCGCCGCCATTTCCTCGGGCGCAGCGCCCGGTGGACGGGGCCTTGGGCCATACCGTGCGGTGGTCGTTCAACCACCAGGAGAGCCCGTAGTTGGGCTTGACCGGGCAGGGCCGCCACATCTCCTCGATCCACGCGGCGGACAGCAGCCGGCGCCCGCCCCATTGCCCGTTCCGCAGGCAGAGTTGCCCGATCCGGGCCAGGTCGAGAGCATTGATCCACAGTCCGCCGCCCCAGTGTGCGCCGCCGGACACTACGGCGATGCGGCGGCCGTCGATCTCGACCGCGGAGTCGGCGTAACCGTGCCAGGACCACCCGGACGAGGCCCCGATCGGCTCCATGATCCGCTCGCGCAGCGCCTCCGGCAGGGGCCGACGGAGCAGGACGGTGAGCGCGAGGGCCGTCAGGTTCACTCGGACATCGTTGTAGGCCCAGCCCGCTCCGGGCGGTCCGCCGGCTGACTCCGTTCCCTCACGGGTGCTCTGGGCGTCGACCCAGGTCGGCTTGGACCACAGCTCGCCCTCCCACTGGCTGGACTGGTCCAGCAGATGCCGCCAGGTGATCTTCCGCGCGTGTGCGCCGCCGAACTGCGGCAGGTCGACCGAACGGCACACGGGTTCGTCCAGCCGGAGCAGTCCGTCGTCGAAGGCCAGCCCGGCCACCAGGGACAGCACGCTCTTGGTGGCGCTGAAGGCCATCTCCGTCCGCTCTGGGTCGCCCCAGGAGGCGAGTACCACGCCGCGCCGCGCGACGACACCGCTCGCCCCGTGCCCGTCGAGCAGGGGGCCCAGAACCTCCCGATGTGAGACATCGCCAACCTGGGAGGTCAGGTAGGACCTCATGTCCTGGATACCCGGTACCGTTCGCTCAGCCTGTTCCTTCGCGGCACGTGCCAGCCGGGCGGCATCCACCCCCGACCACGGGTCGTCGGCATCCCCGCCCCCGTCCAGACACTGCCCTACGTTTTCCATCAACCCCGCCCTCGTATGCGTCTGCGGACCGTCCGGGTGCTCCTACCCCACGAGCTCCCGACTGTCACCGACGCACTGAACTGGCGGGTCGCCGTGGGATGATCTTGAGGTGGCTGATGTGATCACGGCGTCGGAGCCCTCCTGGATAGCCCCGTTCACCGGGCTGAGCCCTCGCGCCTTCGGCAAGCTGGTGAGCGTGCTGCGGCGCGACGGCGCCGACTCGCCGCGGCGGGGACGGCCCTGTGGCCTGTCGTTGGAGGACCGGGTGCTGTTGGTGACGGCGTACTGGCGCACCAACTTGACCATTCGCCAACTGGCTCCATTGTTCAGGGTGTCGAAGTCAGCGGCGGACCGCATCATCGATCACCTCGGCCCGCTGCTGGCACTGAAGCCTCGCAAACGGTTCCGTAAGGACACTGTGCTCATCGTCGACGGCACCTTGGTTCCCACCCGCGATCACAGCGTCGCCGAGCAGTCGAAGAACCATCGGTATTCGACCAATCACCAGGTCGTCATCGACGCCGACACTCGCCTGGTGGTCGTGATCGGCCAGCCGTTGCCCGGCAACCGCAACGACTGCCGGGCCTGGAGCGAATCCGGCGCGAAGGAGGCCGTGGGAGCCACCACAACGATCGCCGACGGCGGCTACAGGGGCACCGGCCTGGTCATCCCGCACTACCGCCGGAGCAAGGACGACGAACTGGCCGAGTGGAAGCAGGAGCACAACACCTCCCATAGACGCCTCCGGGCCCGCGTCGAGCATGTCTTCGCCCGTATGGGCTGGAAGATCCTCCGCGACTGCCGGCTCAGGGGCGACGGCGTCCACCACGCTATGCGCGGGATAGCCCGCCCGCACAACCTCAACCTCGCGGGACAGGCGCCCCCGACCACCCGCAGTCGCCCAACGCTTCGACCGCGTCAGAGATCATTTACGGGATATCCCTGAGCGGCGGTAGGCAGGCTTGCGGTCGAGGCGGCCCGCTTTGGATGGAGGATGGCTGCGGTTATCGTCAGCGCATGCAGCCAAAGGTGATCTTCTTCGATCTTGGGGGCGTGGTCTGCCGGTTCCTTCCGCAGCGGAGACTTGCGGCGCTTGGTGAGGCATGCGGGGTGAGTGCGGAGCAGGTGGAGGGCGTGCTCTACGCATCCGGACTCATCGAGGGGTGGGATCGTGGCCTCGGCTCGCCCGTGGAGATCCACCGTGTGGTGCGGGAGAGGCTGGGCTACCCAGGGAATCTCGCGGAGCTCCGGGAGGTCTGGTGCCGCGCCTTCGAGCCGGATCCGCAGGTGCTGGACCTGGTGGATGGTGTGCGCCCGCTGCGAACGGCCCTACTCACCGACAACGACCATCTGCTCTTGGACGCGCTGCCGGAGGAGCTGCCCCAGGTCGCGTCCCGCTTCGATGCCCTGCTTTTTTCGTGCAGGTTCGGGGCCACCAAACCCAGTGCGGTGGTGTTCAACCAGGCGCTCGACGTGATGGGCAGTGTCGCGAGTGAGGCCGTGTTCATCGACGACAAGCCTGCAAACGTTGCGGCCGCTCAGGAGCTGGGGATCACCGCGATCCAGTTCAGCGGTGCTGCGGGGCTTCGCCCTGCGCTGGACAAGGTCCTGGCACAGTGAGGCGCGCGCTGCCATGTCAGGCGGCGCGCCGTAGGGCGGAGTGCTGCCGGTTCCGGAGCGGGTGCGGCCACCGGTGATCATCGGTGTGTGAAGACAGAAGATCAGTCGGTGGCCGCAGGTCCGGCACCGCCGGACGCATCGAGAACTCCCGGGTCGCCGTCTACCTCGCCTACTCCACCCCTCTCGGGCACGCAGCGATCGACCGGGAGCTGTATCTCCCACGTTCCTGGACCGAGGACACAGCCCGCTGCCGGGCCGCCGGGATCCCCGACAGCGGCGCCTTCGCCACGAAACCCGCCCTCGCCGCCCGCATGATCGGCCGCGCCCTGGACGCCGGAGTCCTCGCGTCCTGGGTGGCTCGCGACGAGGTCTACGGAGGCAACCCGCACCTGAGGACCGAGCTGGAGAATCGGCAGGTCGGCTACGTCCTTGCGATCGCCTGCGACCATCAGATCACCACCCGTGCGGGCAAGTTCCGAGCCGACGCCCTGGCCAGGAAGCTGCCGAAACGGGCCTGGCAAAAGCTGTCCGCCGGGGCTGGAGCCAAGGGGCACCGCTTCTACGACTGGGCCCTGGCCAATCTCGCCGACGACCGGCCCGGTCACCACCAGCTGCTCGTCCGCCGCAACCGGCGCACCGGCGAACTCGCCTTCTACCGCTGTTACTCGCCGGTCCGGGTCCCGCCAGCCACCCTGATGCGGGTCGCCGGACGCAGATGGACGGTCGAGGAGACCTTCCAGTCCGGCAAGGGCCTGGCCGGGCTGGACGAACACCAGGTCAGGCGCTGGCCGTCCTGGCACCGCTGGGTCACCCTCTCGATGCTCGCCCACGTCTTCCTCACCGTCGTCCGCGCCGACGAACACACGGTCCAACTGGCGACGCCGCCACCAGGCCCGATCCCAAGCCAGCCACTATCAGCGACAAGCCGCTCAGGCATGAAGATCGCGATCTACAGCTGGAGTACTAACCCCATCGGATGTCTGATCGTCGAGGCGCACGGCATCCCGCTCGCGGCAATCACCACCGGCGGCAACCGCAACGACGTCACCCAACTGATCCCGCTGATCCAGGCCGTCCCATCGATCCGCGGCAAGGGCGGCCAGCCACTGCGCCGCCCCGAGCACCTGTACGCCGACCGCGGCCATGACCACGAGGCCTACCGGGACAAGATCCGCCGGTTCCAGATCACCCCGCACCTCGCACGGCGCGGCACCAGGCATGGCTCCGGCCTGGGCGTGTACCGCTGGGTCGTGGGAGGAGCGATCGCTCTGCTGCACTGGTTTCGCCGCCTGCGCATCCGCTGGGAGATGCGCGACGACATCCACCACGCGTTCGTCACCCTCGGCTGCGCCGTCATCTGCTGGCGACGACTGCGACGCACCGCACTTTGTTGAGGGTAAGGGCAGGCGATGCGCCCCAGGGGATGGCCTGCTCGATGTGTCGACACGCATACGTGGCAGTCGGGCCCGCGCAGCCTCACAGGCGGGATCTCAGCACGTCGACCTCACAGCCCGGCGCGGACGGGTCGAAGCCGTGCTCGAGCAGCCAGCGAACCCCCAGCAGGCTACGCAACGACCACCATGCGCGGATCACGTCGAGGTCGACGTCGGTGCCATAGCCGGCGACGACGTCGCCGAGGTGCTCCTCGTGTCCGAGCGTGAAGGTGGCGAGGTCGTACAGGGCATCGCCCTGGCCCGCCTCGGACCAGTCGATGATGCCCGTGACCTCGTCGCCGTCGACGAAGACGTGAGCGATCTGCAGGTCGCCGTGCGTGAACACCGGAGACCACGGCCGCAGCGCGGCCTCGGCGACCTGACGGTTGCGAGTGACCAGATCGGCGGGCAGGACGCCGTTCGTCACGAGCCACTCGCACTCGTCGTCGAGTTCCGCCGCCAACTCGTCGAGGCCCCGGCCGGCGCGGCCGGGCCAGGGCGGCAGCGGTGCGTCGTGCACCTTCCGGATGGCGGCACCCGCCGCGGCCCACGCCGCCGGGGACGCGGTCGACGGCTCGCCGAGCCGGCCGAGCGCCGCCCCCGGGACCGCGGCGATCGTGAGCACGGGCGGCTTGCGCCACAGGACCTTCGGGGTGGGAACCGGCGCCAGGGCCATCGCCTCCACCTCGACGTCGATACGCGCCTGATCGGCGTCCACCTTCAGGAACACATCGCCGACGCGCAGAGTCGCCCGCTCGGAATGGGCGACGACGACTTTGACCTCATCCATGGGCGACCAGTATCCCGGGGATGTTCGCCGACGTCGCCGGGTTTATCGCGTGCGATTACGCGGCTGACCGCGTCCCGCTACCCAGCGGCCTCGTGCACGACACCGACCTGTGGCCAGGTCAAGCCCACCACTTTTGTCAGGAATCCTTACTGCTCGCCTTCAACGGCACCGTGCTCGCCGGGCTCGCGTCCGTCGCCGACAAGGACCCGCCGCCCGCGACCAAGGTCTCGGCGCTGCGGCCGTCATCGCCCTGGGCGCCGCCGCCGTACTCCTGCTCCTGGTCGTCCGGCCCAACCTGAGCGGCTCCGACAAGGCGTCCTTCCCGTACTCGGCGCGAATCGACGAACACGAGATCCGCGCCTGCATGGACGGCGACAACCGCCCGGCCCGCATCCGTGTCCTGTCGACGATCGCCGTCGCCAAGTTCACGCGCCTGCGCCACGCGGTGCACCTCAGCCTCGCCGCCCTGGCGCTGCTTGCACTCGCCGCCGCCGGCGCCACGCTGTGACGGCGGCCGCGATGACCACAACCCGCACCCGTCTGGACCGGGTCCGCGCCTCCGCCGGAATCGTCCGCCTCGCCCTGCAGCAGATCGAGGACGAACTCGCCGACGACATCACCCCCCCAGGAGCTCGCCCAGATCCTGCGCGAGCTTCACCGCGAAGACGACCCACACGACGGAGTCCTCGCCGGCGTCGCGCAGCTGCTCACCGTCTCCGCCCGAACCGCCGAACGCCGCGACACGGACAGCGACGGCGACGCCTCCGGCCCGCTGCACGACGCGGCCGCCCTGCTGACCGACCACGTCCCTGTCCGCCTCTACTGGGCCACCCGCGTCCTGTACCCCGAAGGAGAACCCGCATGACCTCGCCGCTGTACCCGGACCTGCCCGACAACGGGCTGATCTTGCTGATCGGCGCCTCCGGCGCGGGCAAGTCGACGCCGGCCCGCACCTGGCCGGCCTCCCAGGTCCTCTCGCTCCATCGTCTGCGCGGCGTGGTCAGCGACGACTTCTCTGTCAAGTCCAGCGTGTTGAGCTGAACGTGCCCGGCGCCGCATCTGCTGTTCGAGCCGGAAAGCACCACTCGATTTGATCCAGCGTCATGTCGACAAGACGGCCGTCTTCAGGCTCGACCCCATCGCCACGAACCGCACATCGTGACAGGCCAGGTTGATCGGGCCGGTCTCGGCGTGCCCTGCCCTGTGGAGGCCAGGACGTGAGTCACGGCGCGGTGATGAGGTACTGAGATGCCACGCGGGCGCGGAACGGGACTGCGTGGCCGCCAGGTCCGAATGCCATCGACTACCGGGGTGATCCGCTGTCGTGCGCTCTCTGATCGGCCACCGATGCGGCGAGCACGACCACCGCGTCGTCGACCGCGCCGTCGGCGAGGTTGCCGTAGCCCAGGACGAGGCAGTCGGCCGGTTCCCGGTGGTCCACTCGGTAGGTCCCCAGGTCGACCAGCCGAAGCCCACGGGCGGCCGCGGCCGTGACGACGTCGGCCGCGTCGACGCCGTCCCCGAGGTGGGCCACCATGTGAAGACCGGCGGCCGACCCGGTGACCTGGCATGTCGGCAGCCGGGTGCGCAGCGCGTCGAGCAGGGCGGCCCGCCGGGTCCGGTAGCGCTGTCGCACCGACCGCAGGTGCCGGTCATAGCCACCGGTCCGGACCAGGCGGGCGAACGCCAGTTGGTCCAGCACCGGCGGGCCGGACCGGACGGTGCCGCTCGCCTGCAGCACCCGGCGCCACTGCGGCGGCGCGACCACCCAACCGATGCCGAGGGCCGGTGACAGCGTCTTGCTGACCGAACCGAGCAGCACCACTCGCTGCGGGCACATCCCCTGGACCGCGCCCAGCGGGCGGTGGTCGTAGCGGAACTCGGCGTCGTAGTCGTCCTCCAGCACCACCCCGTCGATCCGCCGCACCCACTCCACGAGCGCGGCGCGCCGCTCCGCGCTGAGCGTGACGCCGGTCGGAAACTGGTGGGCCGGCGTGGTGAGCACCACCCGGACCGTTGGATCGCGGTCCAACTCGGCCACCCGCAGGCCCTGCTCGTCCACCGGGACCGGCACGACGGTCAGCCCGGCCTCGCGGGCCACGTGGTGCAGCCGCGTCCAACCAGGATCCTCGACGGCCACGCGGGTGATCCCCTCCACCCGCAAGGCCCGGAACAGGCGGGCGGCGCCGTCGGTGACGCCCGTGGAGACCACGATGTCGTCGGTGTCCACCACGACGCCCCGGGAGCGGTGCAGGTGGTCGGTCAGGACCCGGCGAAGCTCGGGGTGTCCGCCCGGCGGAGGGAAACCCAGGTCGGAGAACGGCGCCCGGCGTGCCTGGTCGCGGACCGCCTCGCCCCACCGGGCGCGCGGGAAGGCCCGCAGGTCCGGCAGCCCCGGGGTCAGATCGAACCGGGTCTGTGGTTCCGGCGGTCGGTCGGCGTCCGACGGCGCGGGCACTGTGTCGGGAGTCCAGCGCACCCTGGTGGCCGACCCGACCCGCGCGTCCAGGTACCCCTCAGCGACCAGCTGCGTGTACGCCTGCGTGACGACCCAGCGGGAACAGCCCAGGTCGGCGGCCAGGGTGCGGCTCGGAGGCAGCGCACTGCCCGCGGGCAGCCGCCCGGAGCGGACCGCCACCCGCAGCGCGCGGGTCAGCCGCTCGTGCTTCGCGCCCGCCCCTGGGAGGTCGAGCAGCACGCCCCACGCGAGATTGGTTCGGGATTCTTCCATGTGAATGGATCGTAATGCCGAGCCAATCGCCGTTAGCGTCATCCGCGATCATCACAGGAGGTTCACGTGGAACAGCGGATCTTGTCCGACGGCGGGTCGGGGCTCAGCGTGAGTGCGCTGTGCCTGGGCACCATGCACTTCGGCACGACGGTCGACGAACGGCGGGCGTTCGCCATCCTCGACCGGTTCACCGACCTCGGCGGCACGTTCATCGACACCGCCAACACCTACGCGTTCTGGGTGCCTGGCGGCACCGGTGCGGAGAGCGAGGAGCTGTTGGGCCGGTGGCTGGCGTCCCGGCGGGCCAGGGACCGGGTCGTGCTGGCCACCAAGGTGGGAGCGCTGCCCGACCCGCTGGGCGCTCCCTGGCCGCAGCACGCGGAAGGGCTGTCCCACAAGGTGGTCCGGGCCCAAGCCGAGGCCAGCATGCGCCGCCTGGGCACCGACCATCTCGACGTCTACTTCGCCCACATTGAGGACCGTCGCACACCGTTGGAAGACACCGTGGCCACCTTCGCGTCGTTGGTGACCGACGGCCTGGTTCGGGTTACCGGGTGCAGCAACCACGCCGCCTGGCGCATCGCCAAGGCCCGTGAGATCGCCAGGACCGCGGGGCTGCCCGGCTTCACGTGTGTCCAGCAGCGCCACACCTACCTGCGGCCGCGGCCGGGCGCCGAGTTCGGTGTGAACCCGCACATCAGCGACGAACTGCTCGACTACGCGCGCGAAGAGCCCAACCTGACAGTGCTCAGCTACTCGGTGCTGCTGTCCGGCGCGTACACTCGCCCCGACCGACCCCTGCCCGAGCAGTACGACCACGAGGGCAGCAGGCGTCGGCTGGCGGTGCTGGCTGACGTGGCGAACGAGCTGGGCATAACGCGGAACCAAGTGGTCCTCGCCTGGCTGATGCGCGGCGACCCGCCGGTGCTGCCGGTGCTGGGCGTCAGTTCGGTGAATCAGCTGGACGAGTGCCTCGGCGCCCTGGACCTGGAGCTGGACGACGAGCTGCGGCACCGCCTCGACAACGCCTCATGACCTCGCGGGACCCCGCCGTCCGGCATTGACGAGGCAAAGCTCGGACGGCACCCAGTCCCCTTGAAAAGGCATCGAGGACCACAAGTTCGGCGACAGAGCCTGAAAGCCCACGGGCCTGAGCATTGATACGGGGATCAACACCGCAGCGACACAACTGCTGGGGCTGGGGGGTGAGTGTGACGCAGGTGAGGGATGACGGGGAGGGCGGTTCGGTGGTGTATGTGGTCACCGCCGAGGACGGTGCCCGCGCCGGTCCCTCCTGTGGGGTGTTTCGCCACCCGGCTGAAGGGCTACGCACCACCCGGCCGGGACACCTGCCCTGCGGCGGGCGTCCCGTGAGAAATCCGGTGGCGCAAGGCACGCTGGTACTGCACCGAACCTGCCTGTGAGCGAGGCTCGTTCACCGAGGCGATCCACGCGGTGCCCGCACGGATGCGCACCACGACCGTTCTGCGCGAGGCGGCGGGGGCCGCGGTGTGTGACGGCGGGCGCACCGTGGTGCGGGCCGGCCGCGATCTGGGCCTGTCCTGGGCGATCGTGGAGCGCTGCCTGGAGGAGTACGCCGCGAAGGCCCTGCCCGAGACCTGGGCGATCGGGATCGATGAGACCCGGCCGGCAAACCGGTGTGGAAGCAGAACCCTGACACCGGGAAGTGGGAGCTGGCCGCGGACGCCTGGCACATCGGATTCGTCGACGCGGTGGGCGGAAGCGGCCTGTTCGGGCAGGTCGAAGGCCGCGACGCGAGGTCGGTCACCGACTGGCTGACCTCCCAGCCCGCCACCTGGCGCGAGAAGGTGCGCTACGTCGCCATCGACCTGTGCTCCACCTTCCGCGCCGCCATCCACCGCGCACTGCCGCACGCAGCTGTCATCGTGGACTGCTTCCACATCGTCCAGCTCACCCAGCACCACCTCGCCGACCTGCGCCGCCGCCTCACCTGGAAGCAGCACGGCCGCCGGGCCGGTTTCTCTCCCCGGCTCGTCCGGTGCCCTCGGACATCAGCCCGGCGTAGGACGCAAAGCTACTCAGAACGGGGCTTGGAAACGGGTAGGACTGACCGAGGCGAAGGCTGTGGCGAGCTGGTCGAGCAGGGGCGCCGCGGAGGGGTGGGGGTCACGGCGTGGTGTGATTGCGTAGATGCCGCGGGTCGGAGGATCGACGAGGGGCATGGTGGTGACGCCGGTCCGCAGGGCGCCCGTCAGCACGCCGGGTATCAGCGCGATGGCGTGACCGGTTGCGACCAGGGCCAGCTTGCCGACCAGATCGGCTGCGGTGAGGTCGATGCGGGCGCTCACCCCGGCGCGGGCGGCGTGCTGGCGCAGAAGCGCCGCCGAGCCCTCGTTGTCCTCGACCCAGGTCTGGTCGGCCAGCGTCTGCATGTGCACCGGGCCGGGCCCGGCCTGCGGATGGCCGACGGGCAGTGCGACGACCATGTCGTCCAGACCGAGGTACCGGCGTTCGACCCGGGAGCCATGGGGCAGCCCTGGCGGTGCATCGGTGACAACAGCGATGTCGAGATCGCCGGCGATCACGCGGTTGTGCAGTTGCGCGCTCAGGCCCGGCAGCAGGTTCCACCGGATGGATCCGGTTCGCTCGAGCAGCCCCCGGATGGCCTCGGGAACGATCCCTGCGGCCAGAGACGGTGTCGCGCCAACAGTCAGCGGCCGATTGAACGTCCCGTCACGAACGTCTCGTACGGCACGAACAGCGCGGTCCGCCTCGTTGAGCGTGGCCACCGCGTGGTGCCGGAACACCTCGCCGGCAGGCGTCGGACGCACACCCCGCGCATGGCGTTCCACCAGAGGCACGCCAAGTTGCCGCTCCAGCCCCGCGATCTGCCGCGAGACGGCCGACTGCGTGTGATTGAGCTCGGCGGCCGCCGCCGACAGCGACCCGAGTCGGCACACGGTCACGAAGGTGCGCCACACCGTCAGTTCCATGGCGCCAGTATGCACAGCCGGCATGCGTCTCCCGCATGCCTGGCCTGCACAATATGCGCTTGTCGCAGCCTTCTCGGTGCGCCAATGTGGCGGGCATGACCACACCGCACACGATCGCCGTCCTCGGCTTGGGGCGCATGGGTGGCGCGATCGCGACCCGACTCACTGCCCAGGGCTGGGACGTCGTGGGCTGGACACGCTCAGGGCGTACATCAGGCGCCGTCAAGACGACCGGCGATCCGAACGAGGCAGTGGCAAAGGCTGATCTCGTGCTCCTGGCCTTGTTCGACGGCCCGGCCTGCCAGCAGCTCCTCGACGACGTCCGTGACTCGCTGCGACCGGACACGATGGTGCTGAACACCAGCACCATCGCCCCTGCCGAAGCGTCGAATCTGGCCCGGCAACTCGGCCCGTCCTACGTCCACGCGCCCGTGCTCGGCACGGTGCCGGCTGCCGCCGCGGGCGCCCTGCGGATTCTCGCCGCCGCCGACCAAGACGCGCTCGATCGAGCCCAACCGGTTCTGGAAACGCTCGGCACCGTGCGGCGCGTCGACGACGCCTCCACCGCCGCCGTGCTCAAGCTGATCGCCAACAACAGCCTCGCCGGCGCCGTCCTCGCACTGCGCGACTCACTGCGGCAAGCCGACGCCCTCGGCTTGCAGCGCACCCAGGCGCTGGACGTCCTCGAACTCGGCCAGCTCGGCGGGCTCGTGGCCCGCAAACGCCCCTTCCTCGACGGTGAGTCGCCCGCCGGCACCGCCGACTTCACGATCGGTGCGCTGGCCAAGGACATGACTCTGCTGGCCGACACGTCGAACACGCCTCTGCGCAGCGCCGTGGGTCTGGCTGACACCCCTGCCGCTCCCGAGGCCGACATCGCCATTGCCGCCACGGTCCCCGCCGTATCGGACGCCGTTCTCGAACCGCTCCGCGCCTACATTCGCGGACATGCCACCGGCGAGCCCACCCACTTCCGCGACGCGTTCCTGCCCACCGCCCACATCGAGGGAATCCGGGGCGGCGCCTTCGTCTCGTGGCCTCTGGACGAATACTGTGCTCTCTTCCACGGCCACTCGGCCCCGGACGAACCGACCCGCTCTCGCCGGATCGACACCGTCGACGTCCACGGCACCATCGCTACCGCGACCATGACGCTCCAGCACGGCGCGGACACCTTCACCGACATCTTCCTGCTGGTCCGCGTCGACGACAGTTGGCGCATCGCCAACAAGGCTTATCACCGGCACTCATGAGAGAGCGAGAAGCGATTTCTTGCCCGTTTCAGCCTCGCGTCGGGATCAGGTGTTCCGTATCCCGCCATGGCCGAGAGACTGGGCCTCCGCCCCTATCAACAGACGACGCTGCCGCTCGTCGAGGTGCGGCAGAATCGCCCGGAACTTGGCAGCCAGCACGGCCCGTTGCCCTTCCAACCCGCTCATGCAAGACCAACGAACCACCGAGCGAAAAGCCACGAGTTAAAGATCTGCACGCCCTAAGCGTCTACGGCGGACAGGAGCTGGAGCTTCTTGTGGCTCGGTGAGCCGGGCGTGGCGGAGAAGACCAGCAGTTCCTGGGCCTGGTCGGGGTCCACCAGTCGCTGGCAGTACAACTCCATCTCGCCCAGCTCAGGATGCCGGTAGCGCTTGAGGTCCAGATGGTGGGTGACGTCGACCTCGTGCAACCGCCAGACCTCGGCGAATTCCGGGCTGATCTCAAGCAGCGCTGCCACGATCTCGCCGGCCCTGCCCGTAGGGTCCGCCGTGTACGCCGCCCGGAGGTCCACGGTGAAGACCCTGCCCCGCAGGGCGTGGTCCTCGACGGGATAGAGATCGCGTTGCGCCGGGTCGGTGAACCAGCGGTAGACCAGGTAGCGGGACAGTCCGCTGAACCTGGTGTAATCACCCAGCAGGGCAACCGCCGGACGGGTCTGCAGCAGCGTCTCACCGAACCGGGACATCACCAACGCGGGCGTGTCCGAAAGCCGCTCCACGATGCGCATCATGGTGGGGCTGACGTGATCCTCGCGCAGGACCCGCCGCGGTACAGGGTGCCCGGCGAGATCGAAGAGGTAGTCCCGCTCACTCAGGCTGAGATGCAGCCCCCGGGCGAGCGCGGCGAGCACCTGCTCGGACGGCATCGCCCCACGCTGCTGCTCGATCCGGCTGTAGTAATCAACCGACATACCAGCCAGCGCGGCCACCTCCTCACGCCTCAGCCCACCGGTACGACGCCGGGAGCCGCGGGGAAGCCCGACGTCCTCCGGTTGCAACACCTCCCGACGTGCCCGGAGAAAGTCGGCCAGCAGTGCCCGATCCATCTCAGCCTCCGCATGCCGAAGAACGTCCGGTCGGCGAGGTCGACCCTATCGGAGCGCAGTCACCTTGAGGCTGCGCCTGCCAAGCACACGGAAGGATGCCGCGGATGACCTGCGAGGGCAGGCCCGCGCTGAGGAGGTCCTGGATGAAAGCGACCTGCTGCACGGCCTCCGGGTACTCCCGGTAGGCGTTGGCACGCCGACGACTCTGGCGCAGGCCTTGTTCCTCGTAGTACCGCAGCGAACGGGCGCTTACTCCAGTGGCCCTGCTGGGTTCTCCGATCCGCACGACGAGCCTCCAAGGCTGACACTCAGGTTAACGCCATAGTTTAGCTTTTGAGTCATGACAACCGCAGCACATGAAGGGGCTCACGGCCACATCGAGCGGACCCGATGCTCGGCCACGCCCCGCCAGAACTGCCCCGCGTCGGGTGTTCCCACTGGCCTGCCTTCATACAAGACGGTGGTGGCGCCGGCGAGCAGCGGGCCGTAGACGATGTACGAGTGTCCCGCCACCCAGCCGACATCCGACGCGGTGAACCTTCGGCGCGGCGTCCTTGATGCGGATGGCGAGTTCGTGGGCGGCGAACCCGCCGAACACCACCGAGTGCACCGCACCGATGCGCGTGCAGGCGAGCATGGCGATCACGACCTCGGGCACCATCGGCAGGTAGATCACCACCCGGTCGCCCAGGCCGACCCCGAGGTCTCGCAGGGCGCCGGCGAACTGCGCGGCCGTGTCCCGAAGCTGTGTGTAGGTGTAGGTGCGCTGAACTCCTGTGACCGGTGAGTCGTAGACGAGTGCCGTCTGCGCGCCACGGCCGGCCGTGACATGCTGGTCCAGCGCGTTGTGGGCGACGTTCAGCTCACCGTCCGGGAACCACTGGTGGAACGGTGGGTTCGTGTCGTCGAATGCCCCGGGGGTGCCTCTATGTCTTTCGTCAAGCGAGGCGGGGGGTTCTGGGTTCGTAGAAGGTGCCGTCGCGGAGCATGGCGAACAGCACGCTGATGCGGTGGCGGGCCAGGCGGAGGAGGGCTTGTGTGTGGGTCTTTCCTCGGGCCCGGCACCGGTCGTAGTAGGAACGGGAGGCGGGATCGTGCAGGGCGGCGAACGCGGACAGGAACATGGCCCGTTTGAGCTGTCGGTTGCCGCCTCTGGGCGCGTGTTCGCCGTGGATCGAGGTGCCCGACGACTTCGTTGTCGGGGCGAGGCCGGCGTAGGAGGCCAGGTGGGCGGCGGTGGGGAAGCTGGTGCCGTCGCCGACGGTGACCAGCAAGGTGGCGGCGGTCCTGACCGCGACCCCCGGCATCGAGGTCAGGACCTGGGAAAGAGGGTGCTCCTCCAGGAGGGCCGCAATCTGCGCTTCCAGAGCTTGCCGCTGTTCGTGAACGGCGGCGAGCGAGCGGGCCAGCGAGGGGATCACGACGTCGAGGGTGCCCGTGCCGGGGACGGTGACGGTCTGCTCGTCGAGTGCGTCGAAGACTTCGTCGATCAGGCGCTGGGCCATGCGTGGGGCCTTGGGCCGGATCACCTCGATCAGTCTGCGTCGACCGGCCTTTCGCAGGGCGGACGGGGATCCGTAGCGTTCCAGCAGCCAGGTCACAGCATGGTGGTCCAGGCGGGGTCCGAGGACGCGCTCCAGGCTGGGGTGGAACTGGGTGAGCAGGCCGCGTATCCGGTTGGAGGTGCGGGTGGCCTCGGCTGCCAGGTCCTGGTCGAAGCCGACCAGCACGGTCAGTTCGGCGGTGATCTCGTCGGTCACCTGAAGCGAGCGCAGGGTGTGCGGCATGGTGCGGGCTGCGTCCGCGATCACCGCGGCGTCCTTGGCGTCGGTCTTTGCCTCTCCCGGGTAGAGGTCGGCGATTCGCCGCATGGACAGGCCCGGCAGGTAGGCGACCTGGCAGCCGGTGTCCCGGGCGACCGTCAGGGGCAGGGCTCCGATCGAGGCGGGCTGGTCCACGATCACCAGCACGGTGCCGAACTTCGCGGCCAGCTTGTCGAAGACGGCCCGCAGCTTGGGCTCGCTGTTGGGCAGCTGCTTGTCGAAGACCTTCTTGCCGGCCGGGGTGAGGCCGTGCCCGTGGTGGGCGCTCTTGCCGACGTCCAGGCCGAGGAAGACGCCCACGTCGTCGATGTCGTCCAACCCATCCTCCCAAAGCGGGGTTCGTGCGGTGCTGGCCAGGGCTTCGGGGCCGTACGCGCGCATCCACGTTATGCAGACCTGCCGCCCGCAAGCGGCCTGGCGTTGCGCCAGGCCGGGCGGTAGTCGGACCTCTCATCAGCGTCTCCAACGGCACCCCTCGGGTCCGGTGACACCACCCCCCAGGTCATCCCTTCGACAGGGGGGAACAGTCATGCCGGGCCCGGAGGCCAGCGGTCCCCTTGCAGGACCGCGAAGAAGATAACGGGGGGACGCCGCGACCAGTCGAGCGCTTCCGTGGCGCGTCGAGCAGAACCCTTCCGGGTCGTCCTGGCTTACCCGGTAGATGTCCTCATACACAGTGGGCCCTTCAGCGGTCGGTGTAGTAGGTGGCGGCCTGGCGCAACATGTCCAGTGCCGGCCCGCTGCCGTCCATGGGCAGGACCTTCCGGGATGCGATCGCCCATCGTCCGTCTTCACGGACGAGCGACCAGCGGTTGGCGACGATGCGGTGGATGCGGAATCCTGTTGACCTTCCGTGGTTGGCCAGTTCCCGTTCTTCGCCCTCTTCGTCCGGCGTGATGAGGGCGATGTAGGAGGTGGCCGTGGCGGTGTCGCCGTTGAGTTCGATGAGCGGCAGGTTGCCGAAATGCGCCAGCCCGCCGGCGATGGCGGTGTGGTGCGCGTCGCTTCCGACGAAGGTGACCATGTTGTCGCGGCCGCGTGCGCCTGCCAGCCCGGCGCCACGGTCGAACACGAAGTCGGGCGTGTAGATGGATTCGATGAATCCGGGCTCGCCGGTGTCCGCGCTGAGTGGGTGCGCGGCGAGCAGATTGTAGATCGCCAACCGGTCTTCGACGACGCGCAGCCGGTCTTCCAGGTCGTCTTGCATGTGATGTGTTCCTTCGTGCGGGATCTTGCGGGGCGGCAGGACAGGTGGCGGTGGTGCCGTAGTCGTGGGCGATGGCCTGAGGGACAGGTTCCGCGTGGTGGCCATCGGTCAGGTTATCCGGAAGCCGGCGTACAAAGGCGGTACTCCGGCACCGCCGGACGCACCGAGAACAGCCAGATCGGGGTGTTCCTCGCTTAGCAGGACTCCGTTAGGTTCGTCTTGATCTTGGTGTTGTGTGTGTCCTGCTGGGCAGGGGTTGGTGGCAGGTGGTGCAGATGCCGGTCCAGCACCTCAGGATGTCCTGGAGGGTGTCGAGGGTCTGGTAGAGGGTGAGTCCTGTTCGGGTGCTTTTGGGGCCAGGCGCTGTTCGGTGAGGAAGGCGTGGGCGGCGGTCACGAGGGTGACGTGGTGGTGCCAGCCCGGCCAGGAACGGCCTTCGAAGTGGTCCAGACCCAGGCCGTGCTTGAGTTCGCGGTCATCGTGCTCGATGCGCCGGCGGACCTTGGCCAGACGGACCAGGTCGATGATCGGGGTGTCGGCCGGCAGGTTGGACAGCCAGTAGTCGGTCGGCGCCTCGGCGCCGGCGGGCCACTCGATCAGCAGCCGGCAGTCGGGCAGGATCTTGTCCCACCAGCCCTGTTCGGCCGAGGCGGCTGCCCGGATGGGGCGCTCGACGGCCTTGCCCGCGGGGCGGACGCGCACGGCGGCGAAGCGGGAGCGTAACTCCCCGCACGAGCCCTGCCGCCAGGTGAGAGCGGTGAATGTCTCCTGCCCGAGGCCGGTGGCCAGAGCGGCCACCGAGGGTGCGGGATCCCGGTAGCGGGGCTGGGCCGGCAGCCGATGGCTCCGTTGAGGTCCGGGGCCACGGGCTCGGCATCGAAGGGGTGAGCGGTCACATTCGCTTTGATGGCGAGTACGTAGGAGAGCCCCCGGTCGGCCAGGGCGGCCCGCAGGTGTGCGTTGGTGCCGTAGGCGGCATCAGCGATCACGGCCGGCGGCGTCATGCCCCAGCCGGCGAGCGTGTCGAGCATGTCCACTGCCAGGCGCCACTTCTCGCGGTGTACGACGTCGGACGGGATGCGGGTTGTGGCCCGGCGAGCGGTGTCCGAGGCCCACTCCTCGGGCAGGAACAGGCGCCACTGCAACGGGCGGGAAGCGGTGGTACTCGCGGCGTGGACGCTGACCGCCACCTGGCAGTTCGCCCGTTTCCCCAGTGCCCCGCAGTATTGCGGAGCCACGGCGACCGACATGTCCGTCCTTGGGTACCGACACGTCGTCGATCACCCAGGCCGTCGGGGCGATCAGCGGCAGCATCCGCTCGCAGATCCGACGCTGCACCGGCGCCGGGTCCCAGGTGGACTGGTTCACGAACTGCTGCAGGTTCTGCTCGTTGCCGTCCGGCAGCCGTGAGGCCATGGCCTGGATCGACTTGCGGCGGCCGTCCAGCATCAGTCCCCGCAGATAGCAGTCACCTTTGGTCCGCTGGTCCTTGCGCGGCACTGAGGCGAACACATCAGCCACATATAACGCCAACGCCGCCCGTACACGGTTCACTTCGCGTGTATCCACACATCCAACATGCCCAGGAACAGCCCGAACCGGAAGACCTAACGGAGTCCTACTAGACGAATAAGTCCGATGTATTCAGTGATCGAATGCGACCAGCGACCGCGTGCTCGGGGCGCCGGTCTTGCGGTTGCGCCAGATAGCGGCGGCCATGGCGAGGATGCGCTGGGCGACACGGACGGCGACGCCCTCGAAGGTCCGTCCGCCGTGCTGCTCCAGGTCCAACTGCCCCTTGAGGGTCTCGTTCACGGACTCGATCAGCTGCCGCACCGACTTGAGCAGGCCCTCGCCCTTGCGCTTCTTCTCCCGCTTGAACGAGGGCCGCAGCAGTTCGGCCCCACGCATGACCAGGTCATTGTCGAACTCCTTGGAGGCGAAGCCCTTGTCCGCGATGATCAGCAGTCCGGGCCGGTCGGCGACCAGGTCTTCATCGACGTCGAGCATGGCCTGGAGCACTTCGCGTTCGTCGAGTTTCGGGTTCGCCAGCGCCCACAGGATCGCTCCCGAGCCCACGGAAGCTGACGTCGAGGTCGTCGACGTCCTGTCTGACGACGTCGCCCCAGAGGAACGCCGCGCTCTGGTCGAGCGAGAGCAGCAGGACTACTCGGCACCTGGGTCGTGCTGGACATCAAGCCCCGCGGCGGCCAGACCGCATACGTGTCGGGGCTGCACCAGCAGCTGTCAGACATCGTCAACGGCTTCCCGCCCCGTACTCCCGGCTCGGGGTGAGCACCACCTCTTCCCCCAGGGACTTCCACCCCAAGCAATCACCCATGCTGGGCGCGCACACGGAAGGGGTTTGACGACGGCCGTCGTCAAACCCCTTCCGTGTGCGCGCGGGCGGTCGGCAATTCCGGTCGCGCGGTGGCGTCGATGGGATATCCTGTCCGGGATTTCGCGCGGCAGGTTCTCTGCCGCCCCGCTCGGCGCGCTCGGCGTCGACACGCACCGCGTGCCCTGCCCGGAAGGAGGCGAGAGACATGGACCGTGCCGAATGCGTTGCGGCCATAGTTGCCTCCGGCCGTGTGCCCTCTCTCCTCTGCGGCGCGCGGTAACTCTTCCCCCTTCTTGTTTCTTGTCTTCGGCATCTTCCTGAGATGCCGCGTCACGAGATGTCCTGGCCTGCGCGGTTCGTCGCCGCGCGGGCCGCGGGGGCGCGTGCCCGAAGACGGGCCCTTCTTTTGCTGGTCACCGTGATCTCGGCACTCTCCGCCTCACGACCAGCAAGAGCGCCGGCGTGAGTGACACGCAGCTGGTGAGGCAGGCCCCGGGTGCTGTCCGCGGTTCCCGCTGCCCCACCGCCATGCCGTGTCCCCGTGCTGCGTACACCGGCCCGTCGTCACCACTGCGACCGTCCCTGGCCGGCTGTCCCGACAGCACTTCGACACGAAACGTGCGTGATCGCCATGAGCAAGAAACGTCCCGGAGGGGAATCCCTCCCGTCCGCCCCTTCCACGGCCACCGACCGTTCCCCGGACCGCGAGGTTCCCGCCGCGACTCCGGTACCGGCACCGGATCCGAAGCGCTGGTGGGCGCTGGCCGTCATCGCCCTCGCCCAGCTGATGGTGATCCTTGACGGCACCATCGTGAACATCGCGCTGCCCTCCGCCCAGCGCGCTCTCGGCATGTCGGACGCCGACCGGCAGTGGGTGATCACCGCCTACACGCTGGCCTTCGGCGGGCTGCTGCTGCTCGGCGGCCGGATCGCCGATCTGGTGGGCCGCAAGCGCGCCTTCGTCATCGGCCTGGCCGGGTTCGCCGCGGCCTCCGCGCTGGGCGGCGCGGCGGCCGGTCCCGGGATGCTGTTCGCGGCGCGGGCCCTGCAAGGTGCGTTCGCGGCGGTCCTGGCGCCCTCGGCCCTGTCGCTGCTGACGACGACGTTCACCGACCCCAAGGAGCGGGCCAGGGCGTTCGGGGTCTACGGTGCGCTGGCCGGCGGCGGCAGCGCGATCGGGCTGATCGTGGGCGGTCTGCTGACCGAGTACCTGAACTGGCGCTGGTCCCTATACGTCAACGTGCCCATCGCGCTGGCCGCCCTGCTCGGCGCACCGGCCTTCCTGCGCGACCGCTCCGGCCGCCGGGGCGGGCACCTGGACGTGCCGGGCGCGCTGCTGGGCTGCGGCGGGCTCGTCGCCCTCGTGTACGGCTTCAGCGAGGCCGAACCTCGCGGCTGGACCAGCCCGTCGGTGCTCACGCTGCTCGTGGTCGGCGTGATCTTGCTCGCCGCCTTCGTGTGGTGGCAGAGCCGCGCGGCGAGCCCGCTGCTGCCGCTGCGCATCGTCAAGGACCGTGTCCGGGCCGGATCGCTCGCGACGATGGGCTTGGCCACCATCGGCATGTTCGGCGTCTTCCTGTTCCTGACGTACTACCTGCAGGTCGTCCTCGGCTACCCGCCGGTGCGGACGGGCCTGGCCTTCGTGCCGATTTCGGCCGGTATCGTCATCGGCGCGACCCAGATCGCGGCCCGCCTGCTGCCACGCACGGCGCCGCGCACCTTGATGTCGTCCGGCATGGTGCTGGCCGCCGCCGGCATGGTGCTGCTCAGCAGCCTGACCGTGCATGCGCAGTACGTCCCGCACGTGCTGCCCGCCCTGCTGCTGCTCGGTCTGGGCATGGGCCTGACCTTCATGCCGGTCTACGCGACGGCCACCGCCGGCGTGCCCGCGCAGGACGCCGGTGTGGCCTCGGCTGTCCTCAACACCGTTCAGCAGATGGGCGCTTCGCTGGGCACCGTACTGCTCAACACCATCGCCACCGGCGCCACCAGCCGTTACGTCCACTCGCACGTGCACGATCCGGCCCACGGCGGCGCGACCCTCAACGAAGGCATGGTGCACGGCTTCTCCGTCGCCTACTGGTGCTCGGCGGGCGTCCTGCTGCTCGCCGCCCTGGTAGCGGGCCTCACCGTACGGCACAAGACGCCGAAGCACGCCGGAAACGACGCACCGGCCTAGCTTGCCGGGGTCGTGTCCCGCCACCGTCCACCTCACCCCTCGAAGGATCCTCCATGAAACCCCTGACCGAGCACGACATCCGTACCTCGTTCGTCAACTGCTCGAAGGGCGAGGCCAAACGCCTCCCCCTGCCCAAGAACCTGGCGGACCTCGACCACTGGGACGACCTGGACTTCCTGGGCTGGTTCGATCTGTCCGCGCCCGATCGCAGGTATCTCGTCGTCGAACGCGCCGATGAACTCGTCGGCCTGTCCCTGCGCTCCGCTTCCGGCAACCGCGGCTTCCTGCGCCGCAGCCTGTGCTCGCTGTGCCTGACCACGCATCCCGGCAGCGGCGTCTCCCTCATGACCGCCCCCAAGGCGGGCCCGGCCGGCCGCGAAGGCAACTCGGTTGGCCTCTACATCTGCGCCGACCTGGACTGCTCGTTGTACGCACGGGGCAGGAAGAAGGCGGCACCGGGCGGGCGCATGGAGGAGTACCTCACTGTCGAGCAGCAGATCGAGCGCCTGCGCGGCAACCTCGACGCGTTCGTGGAGCGGGTCTTCCACTGAGACCGACAGGGGCTCGACGGCCATCGTCGCCGAGCCCCTGTCCACTCCTTGAACCGCCGTCTCCTCACGGCTCCTCCGGTCTTACGCGCCGGACCTCAGAGGGCGTTTGAAGTAGGCAGATTGCCCTAGATGCCCTAGGGACTGTCTCCGGTTGTGATCAAGCCCCGGGGTGGGGGCCGGTCCGATAAGACTGTGCTGTGACGCGTGCGCAACTCACCGACCTTGAGTGGGAGTTCATCGAGCCGTTCCTGCCGGTCGGCAGGTTCGGCCCGTACCCCGAGCGGCTGCGTGAGCAGTTCGAGGGGGTGATCTGGCGGTTCCGCACCGGCAGCCAGTGGAGAGAGATGCCCGAGCGGTTCGGCGCCTGGCAGACCGTCTACAACCGCTTCATGCGATGGCGGGACGCGGGCGTCTTCCAGACCCTGCTGGACGAAGCGATCGCCGAGGCCGCCCGCAGGGACGAGATCGACATGTCCCTGGTCAGCGTGGACTCCACCACCGCGCGGGCCCATCACGACGCCGCCGGCATGCGGGTCAGCGAACAGACTCTGGCCGCACTCGAGGAGGCAGCCTCGCAAAAGGGGGAGCATCGCAGGGACAAGGCGGGCAGGACGGCGAAAGCGATCCGGTCCGGGCCGAACGCCGGCGCATCCGCTTGCGACGGCGGGCCCGGCTGAAGGCCGCCCTGCTCGGACGGTCGCGCGGCGGGCTGACCAGCAAGATCCACCTGGCTGCCGACCGGCGGTGCCGGCCGATGGCGCTCCTTCTGACCGCCGGACAGGCCGCCGACAGCCCGCAGTTCATCCCGGTTCTGAGCAAGGTACGGGTCCGTCTGCCGGTCGGCCGTCCCCGCACCCGGCCGGCTGCCGTGGCCGGTGATAAGGCCTACTCCTCCCGCGCCAACCGAGCCCATCTGCGCAAACGCCGCATCAAGGCAGTCATCCCGGAGAAGAGGGACCAGGCCGCCAACCGCAGGAAGAAAGGCAGCCGGGGCGGCAGGCCCGTCACCCACAATGCCGATCTCTACCGCGACCGCAACACGGTCGAGCGGGCCATCAACAGGATGAAGGACTGGCGAGGCATCGCGACCCGCTACGACAAGACGCCCGAGAGCTACCTCGCCGGACTCCATCTCCGCGCAGCGACCATCTGGATCAGCAGCATCCTGAAAGCCCAATGATCACAACTGGAGACAGTCCCTAGTAGGACTCCGTTAGGTCTGTCTCGATCTTGGTGTTGTGTGTGTTCTGCTGGGCAGGGGTTGGTGGCAGGTGGTGCAGATGCCGGTCCAGCAGTTCAGCAGGTCCTGGAGGGTGTCGAGGATCTGGTAGAGGGTGAGTCCGGTGTGTCGGCTTTTGGGGACAGGCGCTGTTCGGTGAGGAAGGCGTGGGCGGCGGTGACGAGGGTGACGTGATGGTGCCAGCCGTTGAAGGAGCGTCCTTCGAAGTGGTCCAGGCCCAGGCCGTGCTTGAGTTCGCGGTCATCGTGCTCGATCCGCCAGCGGATCTTGGCCAGCCGCACCAGGCGGCGCAGGGCAGTACCGGTGGGCAGGCTGGTCAGCCAGTAGTCGGTGGGCTCGTCCTGGTGGGGTGGCCATTCGGCGAGGAGGGTCTCGAGGGGCAGGGTGCCGTCCCAGGCGGCGCGTCCGCCGGCCTGCTCGCGGGCCACTGTGCGGGCCGCGACACCGGCGGGACGCACTTCCATCACGATGAAGCGGCCGGTCATCGCACCGCGGCTGCCCCGCCGCCAGGTGCATCGCCGTAGCGACCCTCGCCCGGCTGCCATGACCAGGTCTTTCACCGGGCGGGCGGGGTCGCGGTAGCGGGGCAGGCGGGGTGCGCCGGCCCGGCCGGCCCGTTCCGGCGCGGTGGGCACGGCATCGGCGGGGTGCGCGCTGGTGTCCCCGCGCACGGCGGTGATGTAGTCCACACCGCGCTCGCGCAGCCCGGCGCGGAAGGCGTGGCTTTGGCCGTATCCGGCGTCGGCGACCATCACTGGCGGCGTCAGGCCCCACCCGGCCAGCTCGTCCAGGACATCCAGCGCCAGCCGCCACTTCTCCCGGTGCCGCTCGTCCTCCGGCATTCCGCACGCCTGTCGCCGCTGGAGGTCGGTGTCCCACTCCCTGGGCAGGAACAGCCGCCATCCCAGGGGAAGGGAAGCGGTGTCGCTGACCGCATGCACACTCACCGCTACCTGGCAGTTCGCCTGCTTGCCCAGGGCGCCGCAGTACTGGCGGGCGACGGCCACCGACATCCGGCCGTCCTTGGGAAAGGACACATCGTCGACCACGAAGGCGTCCGGGCCGATCCGCGGCACCATCCGCTCCGCGATCCGCCGACGCACCGGCACCGGATCCCACGTGGACTGGTTCACGAACTGCTGCAGGTTCTGCTCGTTTCCGTCCGGCAGCCGCGAGGCCATGGCCTGGATGGACTTGCGTCGACCGTCCAGCATCAGTCCCCGCAGATAGCAGTCACCCTTGGCCCGCTGGTCCTTGCGCGGCACCGAGGCGAACACATCCGCCACGAATAACGCCAACGACGCCCGAACACGATTGACTTCATGTGCGTCCATACACCCCATGTGCCCCCGAAGACGGTCGACACACAGACCTAACGGAGTCCTACTAGTGTCCTGCGCCGGAGATCCGTCGGCAGAAGCGGGCGAGGGAGTCGAGGATTTCTTCGGCTGTCTTGGTCCAGATGAACGGCTTGGGGTCTTCGTTCCAGTTCTTGACCCAGGCGCGGATGTCAGCTTCGAGGGCCTGGACGTTCTGGTGTGCGCCACGGCGGATCATCTGGTCGGCCAGGAAGCCAAACCATCGCTCGACCTGGTTGATCCAGGAGGAGCCGGTCGGGGTGAAGTGGAGCTGGAACCGCGGGTGTTTGCCAAGCCACGCCTTGATCGCGGGGGTTTTGTGGGTACCGTAGTTGTCCACGATCAGGTGGACCTGCAGGTGCGCGGGCACCTCTTTGTCGATGCGGATCAGGAACTTCTTGAACTCCGCTGCCCGGTGCCTGCGGTGCAGGGCACTGATGACCTCGCCGGTTGCGACATCGAATGCGGCGAACAGGGTGGTCAGCCCGTTGCGGACGTAGTCATGGGTGCGTCGTTCGGGCATGCCCGGCATTATCGGCAGGACCGGCTGGGACCCGGCACAGGCTGCGCAGAGCGGGTGGCACGCAAAGCGCCTGGCCAGCCACCGTACTGCGACAAAGACACCC
Source organism: Streptomyces lacaronensis (assembly GCF_047337785.1). Classification (NCBI taxonomy): domain Bacteria; kingdom Bacillati; phylum Actinomycetota; class Actinomycetes; order Kitasatosporales; family Streptomycetaceae; genus Streptomyces; species Streptomyces lacaronensis. The sequence goes on along the minus strand of NZ_JBLHDK010000003.1, from coordinate 11,815,793 downwards.
TTCAGGGACGCGACAGCCGAGTGTGTGGTCAGAAAATGGTCCTGACGCTGTGAGTTCCAGAGCTCGACCAGACCTTTGCACGTGGTGCGGACTCACCCCATCTCGATCGCCCGCATCAGGAGCGGGAACACCTTCTCGAACTCGCGCGCCCAGTAGGGCCACGTGTGCGTGCCGGTGTAGGTCTCGAAGGTCACGTCGAGTTCATGGCTGGTCGCCCGCTTGACGAACTCCTGGTTCTGCAGCAATTGGGATGCCTCGAATCGGGCGGAGACGTCGGAAGGATCGGTTCCAGGTGGATCCAGCGGGCCGATCCGCCCGTTGCCGCAGGATACGAACAGCTTCGTGCCACGCAAGTTCTCTACGAGATCCGCCGGGTTGTGCGCTGCCCATACGGCGCGCTGGGCCGTCGGATCGCCGAAGAGGCCGAGCGGGTCATACCCGTTCGGCGCGATGTGTGTCCGTAAGAGCCACGTCGCGTACGGGTCGGAGGAGACGGGCTCGACGGTCGGGTGGAGCATATCGAGCGTACCGCTGAAGGACGCCGCCGCCCGGAAGGAACCGGGATGGCGAGCGGCGTACGACATCGCGCCGAAGCCCCCCATCGACAGACCGGCAATCGCGCGCCGGTCGGCGGCACGGAGCCCCCGCACGAGGATCTGCGAGAGCTCCACCAGGTGGAAGGTTTCCCAGCCAGGCTTATTTCCTGCACCACGGGCCCACCAGTCCGTGTAGAAGCCGAGTTCTCCACCGTCCGGCATGACGACCAACACGTCGCGCTTACGGGAGAGGCCCGCGATGTCGCTGTGCCGCGCCCAGTCCACATAGGCGCCGTAACCGCCATGGAGAAGATAGAGGACCGGCCATGAGGCACTGGACCGCGTCCCGAACCGACGCGGAAGGATGATGCGCGCAGATGCGGCGTGGCCCAGCGCAACCGAGTCGATCGTGATGTCCACCGTGTTCGGATCAAGGAAGTTCTGCGCGATCACGCTCGCGCCGTTGTCGGCCCGGACTCCGATGAGGTGCGGTTTTCGCGCATCACGGCCGCTCGCCAGAGCGACACCCTGCGACATCGTCGCGGCGGCTCCGGCCGTCGAAGCAACCCCGAAGAAACGCCTCCGATTGAGCGTCGTCATTGTGCGTCCTTCCCCGATGCGCTCCCTCATTACCGCGACCATCACCATGATGGGCCATTAACTGAAGTGACTTCAATTTAGGATCAAAATACAAGTCCCGCTTTGCGCGCGTCAAGAGTCGATCCCTGTGGGTGCCGGGGTTCATGTCACCTGGGCTGACCTGTTGCTTCGGACCTGCCCAGATCTCAGGAACGACGAGCCGTTTTGAGGCAGCATTCCGGTCGTGGTGATACGGCTGATCTACCTGCTCGCCTGCCAGACCTTCCGATGGCTTGCCCTGCTCGCCCGCTCGAGCGCGACGAAAGACGCAGAGACCTTGATGCTCCGGCATCAACTCGCCATCGCACGACGCGCCCAGCCACGGCCTCCCTTCTCCTGGAGTGACCGGGCCGTCATGGCGGCACTGCTCCGGATGATCGTCAGCAAGCAGCGGCGTTCACAAGTGGCCTTGCTGATCTCTCCGCGGGCGGTCCTGCGCTGGCACGCACGACTCATCGCCTGGAAGTGGACCTACCCATCCCGTCGTCCGGCAGGGCGGCTTCAAGTTCCCGAAGGGTACGGGCTGTCGGTGATGCCCATGATCCATGCGGCGTGTTCGGGTAGGTCCCGGATCGCCCGGGTGGTCTTGGCGCTGTTCGTCGCGCCGAGCAGTCGCAGGCGTCCGATCGCCAGGTTCCGAAGCGATGCCATGGCCCGTGGTGCGGTGCCGGTGTGGACGGTGGAGGCGTCCTCGGCGAAGGTCCGGTCCCTCACATGGTGGCTGGAGTTTTCCACTGCCCAGTGTCCGCGAACGTATCCGGCCAGGTCAGCCGGGGTGGTCTGGTGGACATCCAGGCTGGTGACGGCGTAGACAGTCTCGCGTGACTGTTTGCGCCCGGTCTCCTGGCGGCGGCGCACCCGCAGCGCCTGCCGGCCGTAGGGGAAGGCCAGCCCGCCCGTGGACGCTGCGAGGGTGAGCGTCTTGAGTGAGCGGGATTCCCGTCGGCCGTGTCCGGACTGCGAGGCGGTGTGTGCGATGGGCACCTCGTCCCACGGCAGGTTGGTCAGCTGCGCGAACGCGGTCGGCTGGTTGCCCTTGATGACCGCGAGGTAGTGGGCGTCCTTGTCCTGTACCAGCCAGCGGACCTGGTCCTTGACGCTGTGCATCGCATCGAAGGTGATCACAGCCCCGGCCAGGTCCAGCGACTCAAGCAGCGGGCGGAACGCGGCCGTCTCGTTCGTCTTGGCACCGACCTCCCGCTGGGCGAGGGTGATCGTGGCGTTCGGCCAGGTAGGCGCCCTCGGCCGTGTCCAGGGCGTCGCCGTCGACGGCGGCCAGGATCCGGGTGATGATGGGGTGAGAGGGGGCACGGTAGCGGCCGGGCAGGTGGCGGCGCACCCCCATCCGTGCCAGCAGGCCGACGGCGGCGCGCTGGCCCCACTCGGCGATCTCCTCGATGGTCCGCGCGCCGGAGACCACCGCGCACGAGCAGATCAGCAGCACGCTGACCAGGGGATACCAACGGCCGCGGCGCGAGCGCGGGTCAGGGACGCGCTCGAGATGGGCGCGCAGACGCCCGATTCCGCGCTCGTCGAGCGGACCCGGTTCGATCAGGACGACAAGGATGGGCGGAGATGAGCGGGCAGGCACGGGACCTCTTCGTGATCAGCTGGCTTCGACACCAACGTGATCACTGGCTCCGTGCCTGTTCTGCTGCGGCGTCAACCCCCGCCGCACAGCGGCGATGGACCGGGCTTCCTGACGTTGGCCGTTCGCCCCCTATGAGGTCTTGCTCCGCGCCCGCCGGCGCCGGGGCCTGGCGGCCGTCCAGACCGGCGGACGGGGCGACGTCACGCAGGGACGCCGAGCGGCGGGTGCTCGAGCACGCGGGGCTTGTACTCGACCAGCTGGATGCGGCCGTCGAAGGTGCGGTGCTCGATCATCTCGAGGGCAACGTCCGGATAGCCGTCGTAGATGCGTTCTTCGCCCGTGGCCCCGGTGATCACCGGGAACATCACGACCCGGAAGCGGTCGACGAGTCCGGCTCGTAGCAGGGACCGGCACAGGCTGAGGCTGCCGATCGTGCTGAGGAGCCCCGAGCCACTCGACTTCATGGCGCGGACCGCCTCGACGGCGTCGTCGCGAACGAGCTTGGAGTTGGCCCATGTCAGTGGCTCCTCGAGTGAGGAGGAGAACACCACCTTGGACGCTTGCGTGAGCTCGTCGACGGACGCCTCTTCTTCGGGCCTGAACTCGTCTTGGCCATTCGGGGCCTCGCCTGCGGCGAAGCCCGACATCAGGCGGTAGGTGTTCGCTCCCATCAGGTAGGTGACCTCGGGCTGCTCGCCGAGCCATGCGAGGTACTCCGGGCCCTCGAGGCCCCAGAACCCGGGCCATCCCTCTCCCGATGCGTGGCCGTCGAGGGAGGTGATGAAGTCGACGAGAAGCTCCGACATGGCGGTGTCCTTTCCTAGGGGTGTCATGAGCTTGGACCGGCCCGGAGCCACAAACTCATCGGCCGCGCTGTGGAGTAACGAGAAAACCCGTGACGCCGCAGCCGATCAGGTCGGCGGAGCGGCATCGCTTCGGAGGGCCGGAGGCCTACATAATTGCACTATGCACGCAGTCGGGTAATGATCTCCACGCGATTTGGGAACGGCGGTTTGAGTTCTGTCAAAGCCCCAGCTCAGCCCCACCCGTGAACGGCCCCGACGATCTACGCGATCCCGGAACTTGAAGCCGCCCTGGTCGTCCGGGCCGACCACCGAAACCAGAGACCCTGCGCCAACTGGTCCTGCGCCTGGCGAAGGAGAACCCGGGCTGGGATACCGCCGCGTCCACGGAGAGCTCCTCGGCCTTGGACGTGACGTCGCGGCCTCCACTGTCTGGACCATTCTGAAGCAAGCAGGGATCGGCCCATCGCCACAGCGGAAATTCGCTGAGCCTGGGCCAAATGGTGGGCGCCACCGTGCCGCTGACCGTGGTACGCCCCAGCAGGAACGATCCGACTATGCGCTTCACGCTCAACCAGGGCCCGCCTGAAAAGAACTGGATGGCCGACCAGATGCCGCAAGTATGGCTACGCGCGCTGGTCCCCTGGTCCGACACCCGCGCGCTGCAAATCACGAAGGCATGACGCCGTCACCTCGAACAGAGCCTTCCCAACAGTGGGCTGACCGGCACAAACTGCCCTGTCCCGACGCCGTGCACGGAGCTCCCTACATCTCGGTGGCTGGCACATCGACACGGACAACCATCAAGCGCGACAACAGCCGGTTCTCCGTGGAGTTGCCGGCCTTCCAGGGCCGATGAGGGCATGGGGTGTCAGCGGCCAGTCCGGAATCCCGACGTACGGCCAGTTGAGATGTCACTCTCGGTTTCGGATTGACCGGTTCCTGATGTGGCCGGTCACGTACAGGTGGACGGGATGGGATGCCGGCCAGGTCGGTACCGGGCACAGGTGATCAACTGTCTGCGGAGGCGTCTTGGCCGACGAGTTGTGCCACGCGCTCCATGCAGCGCATCCGGGCAGGAGAGAAGTCGTAGGGCATCTTGGTAATCGCCTCCAAGGCGCCCATCTGCGTGTCCTCCTCCTCTGCCAGGTCGGCGTCGTAGGTCTCGAAGAGCTCGTCATCGGCCGTGTCCAGCCCGGCTGCCGTGATGGCCTGCACGAGGGCCATGTGGTGGGTGTATCGCTGTACGGCGATTTCCTCGACGCGCGGGTCATCGGGGTCGACGCCGTCGTCGAGGGCGGCCTCGGCCTCGTCGAGACGGTCCTCCTCGGCCCGTAGGTCGGGATGGGTGGCCAGCACGATGTACACGCCGGCCTGTAGTGCGGAGCCGAGCGGACCGAAGATCCGTTCCGTGACCAGCAGGGCCTCCATGTCGGAGGCGCGCAATGCGCCAGGGGGCAGGTGGCTGAGCCGATCCGTCACCGGCTCGGAGAGCAGGCCCTGCGGGCTGCCCACAGCCCGCAGGCGCCCGACGGCCGCGCGCTGACGTTTGATGTCGGCCTCCTGGGCAGCCAGGGATTCCTCCAGCCGGCCCAGGGTCTCCTCGATGTCCCCGGATTCGTCGAAGGCAGCTCGCATGTCGTCCAGACTGATGCCGACCTCCGCCATTCTGCGGATCCACAACAGGCGGATCATGTCGTCGTAGCCGTAGCGGCGGCGGCCGTCTCCACCGCGCTCGGGTTCCGGTAGCAGACCGATCTGGTGGTAGTGGCGGATAGCGCGTGGGGTGGTCCCGGCGAAGGCGGCAGCAGCGCCTATCTTGACCTGGCGGGGCGGTGTGACGAAGGGGTACATCGCAGACGGAGCCTTTCGTGCTGTGGTGCCTCGACGACACCACATGCCGCTACGGCAGGTGCAACAACACACCACCCTCGTAACGATACTCGCGAAGAGCGCGAGCAACGGGCCCCGACGCCGCGCAAGCGGCCGGCGGGGCCGGATTCGGTGCCAGTCTGGGCCGGAGTGGCGAACGAGCCCTCCCCATCTGTCCACTTCGGGGGCATGGCGACATTACCTGTCCGAGCGTGAGCTGCCGATGAGCGAGCAGGACAAGGACGTGGAGATCCTTGCACTACGGCTATCGGCTCGCGGTTCTGGAACACCAACTCGGCAGAAGAAAAGCCCGATTCAGCCCAGCGACCGGGCGTTCCTGGGGGCGCTGCTGCACCGGCTGCCCCTGCCCGCCCCGCGGCGTGTACGTCTAGGGACTGTCTCCGGTTGTGATCAAGCCCCGGGGTGGGGGCCGGTCCGATAAGACTGTGCTGTGACGCGTGCGCAACTCACCGACCTTGAGTGGGAGTTCATCGAGCCGTTCCTGCCGGTCGGCAGGTTCGGCCCGTACCCCGAGCGGCTGCGTGAGCAGTTCGAGGGGGTGATCTGGCGGTTCCGCACCGGCAGCCAGTGGAGAGAGATGCCCGAGCGGTTCGGCGCCTGGCAGACCGTCTACAACCGCTTCATGCGATGGCGGGACGCGGGCGTCTTCCAGACCCTGCTGGACGAAGCGATCGCCGAGGCCGCCCGCAGGGACGAGATCGACATGTCCCTGGTCAGCGTGGACTCCACCACCGCGCGGGCCCATCACGACGCCGCCGGCATGCGGGTCAGCGAACAGACTCTGGCCGCACTCGAGGAGGCAGCCTCGCAAAAGGGGGAGCATCGCAGGGACAAGGCGGGCAGGACGGCGAAAGCGATCCGGTCCGGGCCGAACGCCGGCGCATCCGCTTGCGACGGCGGGCCCGGCTGAAGGCCGCCCTGCTCGGACGGTCGCGCGGCGGGCTGACCAGCAAGATCCACCTGGCTGCCGACCGGCGGTGCCGGCCGATGGCGCTCCTTCTGACCGCCGGACAGGCCGCCGACAGCCCGCAGTTCATCCCGGTTCTGAGCAAGGTACGGGTCCGTCTGCCGGTCGGCCGTCCCCGCACCCGGCCGGCTGCCGTGGCCGGTGATAAGGCCTACTCCTCCCGCGCCAACCGAGCCCATCTGCGCAAACGCCGCATCAAGGCAGTCATCCCGGAGAAGAGGGACCAGGCCGCCAACCGCAGGAAGAAAGGCAGCCGGGGCGGCAGGCCCGTCACCCACAATGCCGATCTCTACCGCGACCGCAACACGGTCGAGCGGGCCATCAACAGGATGAAGGACTGGCGAGGCATCGCGACCCGCTACGACAAGACGCCCGAGAGCTACCTCGCCGGACTCCATCTCCGCGCAGCGACCATCTGGATCAGCAGCATCCTGAAAGCCCAATGATCACAACTGGAAACAGTCCCTAAGGGCTTGCAGATCATCAAGGTGTTGCTTCCCGTCCGATGGCTCGTTGATGTGGTATGCGCATCCCGGACGAGATCCGTACCCAACTCGCTGTGAAGTTTGCGGTGTTGTTCCCACATATGGATGAGCGACAGCGACGGCCGCTGATGGCCGCAGAGGCCCGTGTCCTAGGACACGGTGGTGTTCGGGCCGTCGCGCGGGCGGCCTCGGTGAGTGAGACCACGGTCCGCAAGGGCGTGTTCGAGTTGGAGGCCGGCGAGGAGCCTCTGGGGCGGGTTCGGCGGCCGGGCGGGGGCCGCAAGAGGGTCGCAGATCTCGATCCGGGGCTGCGGCCGGCCCTCCTGGCGCTGGTCGAGCCCGACGAGCGCCGTGATCCGATGTCGCCGCTGCGGTGGACGGTGAAGTCGACCCGCACGCTGGCGCGGGAGCTGGCCCGGAGCGGGCACAAAGTCAGTGCGGACACCGTCGCGGACCTGCTGCGGGAGGAAGGCTTCAGTCTGCAGGCCAACGCCAAGACCATCGAGGGCAGCCAGCATCCGGACCGGGATGCCCAGTTCCGCTATCTAAACGAGCAGGCCCGTGATCACCGGGATACCGGCCAGCCGGTGATCAGCGTGGACACCAAGAAGAAGGAGCTCGTCGGCGAGTTCAAGAACAACGGCCGCCAGTGGCGGCCTGTGGCTGATCCTGTGCCGGTGAACGTCCATGACTTCGCCGACCCGCAGCTGGGCAAGGCCGTCCCGTATGGGATCTACGATCTCGCGGCGAACACCGGCTGGGTCAATGTGGGCACCGATCACGACACCGCCGCGTTCGCAGTGGAGTCGATCCGCCGCTGGTGGTGCGGCCAGGGCCGGGCCGCCTACCCGCAGGCGACACGACTGCTCATCACCGCCGACGCGGGCGGCTCGAACGGCTACCGCACCCGGGCCTGGAAGCTCGAACTCGCCCGGCTCGCGGCCGAAACAGGACTGATGATCACCGTGTGCCACCTGCCGCCGGGCACATCGAAGTGGAACAAGATCGAGCATCGGCTCTTCTCGCACATCACCTTGAACTGGCGCGGCCGCCCGCTGACCAGCCACGAAGTCATCGTCCAGTCCATCGCTGCGACCACCACCCGCACCGGACTGCGCGTCATGGCCGAGCTGGACACCAACATCTACCCAACCGGAGTCCAGATCGGCGACGCGGAGATGGCGGCCCTGCCACTGACCCGACACGCCTTCCACGGCGACTGGAACTATGCCGTGCACCCCCAGCCGTGCCCTGCCAACCCAGCGCCCCGGCCTCCGCAGGAACCCGCCCCGGAGTGGGACCATGCTCTCCTGTCCGACCCCGTCCTGACCGGCATGTCCGGGGCAGCAACTGAGCGATCTCACCAACACTTTGGCCCTCGACGGCGACGTCAAGCGCGGCCGCCCGCCCCGACTCGCCTTCCCCGACCAGGTCCTGGCGGCCGTCCTTCACCCCGCGCGATCCTCAGCGCCCTGGTCCCGCTCCTGCCGAGAAGGCTACGCGAACACAGAGCTGTCACCCCGGCACCCTCCTGCGCTGGCATCGCCGCCTCGTAGCACGGAAATGGACCTACCCACACAGGAGCTGCCGCCCTCCCCTCGACGAAGCAATCGCCACGTTCATCGAACGGCTCGCGAGAGAGAACCCGTCCTGGGGGTACAAGCGGATCCAAGGCGAGCTGATGCGGCTCGGCCACCGCATCGGTGCCTCCACCATACAACCGGCACACCCACCCACCAGTCCCGGAAGCAACTACCCCGGACGGTACCGATCCACCCGTCCCGGACAACGTCACCGACCTCAAGGCCCATCGAACCGAACAACGGCCCGTTCTCGGTGGCCTGGTGAACGAGTATCGCCAGGCTGCCTGACCGAAGGGCATCCCCACAGCGCACAGCATCGAATCGTATTTTCGAGTAACACAGGGCATTAGGGCTTGATATGCACGGAAACGGCATACTTCCCGTCGGTGTAAGGGTCGCGAGCCCACGTCGCGTACCTGGCTTCAACGACGAGTCCCACCGCACGACAGTGCGCGTCATAGTCGTCCAGCGTGTAACCGCGGTCCAGGGCGAAACCCCCGATGAGACGCCCGGCCGGACGCACGTGGGCCGCCGCCCCGGCCACCAGGGCCGGTTCCGTTCCCGGCGGGGTGAACAGAGGGACGTTGCCCGCCAGCACCACGACATCGAATGACAACCCCAGGTCGAGGTTGATCAGATCCCGCAGGTACCAGCGGATCTCCGGGGCCAGCCGACGGGCGGTGGCGAGCATCGACTCGTCGGTGTCCACACCCGCCACATCGATCCCGTGACGGGCCAGCTCGATGGCCACCCGACCGGTACCGCAACCCGCATCGAGGACCGTGGCGGGCTGGAAGGAACGGACCAGCGCGGCCTCACCGTGGATATCCCCTCCTTCGGCGGCGATGCGGTCAAACCGGGACTGGTACTCATCACCGTTCCACATCATGCGGCCAGAGTGTCACATGCGCGGATGCGCGCGACCATGCGGGCAGCGAGCGACTCGGCCACTTCCGGAATCTGCCCGAGGAAGCTGTCGTCAGCCTCACTCAGCCCCTTCGACGGCGTGCTTGGCACACTATTTCACGTTGATCGTCCGCGCACACGCCAAGTGCCGCGCTACCGCACTTGTCGCCCCCCAGTTGCGCTCCGTACCCGCTACGAGCGGCGCGCCGACCTCCACCAGGGCCTCCTTGAACTCGCCTGTGGCGTCATCTGCCTCCGACGGCTCCGAACGGCATCCTGAAACGCTCAGTGAGCCGGATGTCAGTGGGGCCGCATAGAGTCCGGCCCATGGCTGACACTGAACTCACGACGCTGCTCAGCGTCCTGAACAGCAAGCGCAGGCACGTCCTGGACATCCTGGAGGGCCTGGACGAGGAGGCGCTGCGGCGCCCGGTTCTGCCGTCCGGATGGACATGCCTTGGGCTGGTGCACCATCTCGCTCTGGACGACGAGAAGTTCTGGTTCCGCGCGGTTGCTGCGGGGGAGCAAGCGGCGATCGAAGAGATCCTCGGGGCCGGGGAGAACGCGTGGCAGCCCGCCCCGGAGAAGACAGCCGAGGAGATCTTCGCTCTGTACCGGAAGGAAGGGAAGCTCGCCGACACCTTCCTGGCCGGCGCCGACCTGAGCGCGGCCCCGAGCTGGTGGCCGGACTTCTTCGGCAACTGGCACCTCGACAACCTGCGCGAAGTCATCCTGCACGTGATCACCGAGACCGCCACCCACGCCGGCCACTTGGACGTCGTGCGCGAACTCATCGACGGCAGGCAGAGGTTGGTCCTCACCTGACGCGAGAGCCGCTCCACCGACCAAGATCGCCGAGCGCGAGGTCCAGAGTTCAACTCATTCCGAACGAGCAGTTAACCGACCGGCGAATGGATCACTTGAGGCGGCGGCTGGTGGGGCGGCCATCCCAGCGGTAGCGGCTGCGTGCCTGCCAGATCAGCATGCGAAGTGTGACGAGGGTAGCGGCGAGGTAGAGGTAGAAGTCCACGACCCTGCCGTTTCTCTCGGTGCAGCGCCGAAGCTTGCCGTAGCCGTTCATCCACGAATGCGTGCGCTCGACGGGCCAGCGCCTGCCGGCCTGGATCGGGGCGGGCACACCCTTGCGGGCGATCTCGGCAGTGAACCCCAACTCGGCCAACTTGATTCGGCCAGGTGCTCGGGCCTGCCACAACTGCGATGCCGCGACCGTCCTCATTCCGGCGCTCGAACTCGGTGAAGGCTACGCGTAGCAGCCGAACCAGATGGTTGTCCGTCACGGTAAAGGCGCGGAGGCCCTGACGGTCATTGCCGAGGGTGTAACCGCACGTCCAGGGACGCCCTTCGTGTTCCTGTCCGAAAAGCTTTCCCTGCTGAACGGCGATTTTGAGAGCTCCCACGGCGCGGGACTCGTCATCGTCCCATTGCCAGGTGTTCTCAGCCCCTCGGCTGCACAGCAGCTCCTCGATCGCCGGGGCCGCAGATGAGACCCAGCCGCCGTCGATCGCGTCACCGGGCCGGAACCCCTCGACGTTCTCCATGCTGCCGAAGAGGACGACGTCCACCGACCGCCCCTCGCCGCAACGGGCACGGACATGGCACAGAACAGCCTCATTCGCGGCATAGCTGCAAACGAACTCCGCAAACTCCACGTGTCCGATGCCCTGGACGTAGACAACGGGCGCCGGACGGTCGAAGGCGGTGGCAGCCAGAGGCCCGAGCTTCTTGATGATCCGCTCCGCGGTGCGCAGGCGGTTCTGGGCGCGGGTGCCCTCGCGAGTACCACCGAGCCAGCTGACCATGAGGAAAATCCCAGCTCGCAACCAGTGAAGCCGTTCTGAAGCGCTACGGGCTCCCGGCACGGGCCGGACGCATCCCGACGGGCTGGCGGCCGAGCCGGACGACCATGCGCTCGGCCGCTCGCGCGGCGGCCTAACCACCAAGATTCACCTCACAGTCGACGCCTCCTTCCACGTCCTGGCCGCGGTCATCACCAGCAGGCCCGCGGCGTCGCGACACGCTACGACAAGTTGGCCGTCCGCTACGAAGCCACCATTCAACTCACCTTGATACGGCAGTCGCTGTGACCTCATTTCAAACACGCCCTAGGGGACGGGTTGGCTCACCGCTCGGCAACCTGCGTCGGTGCTGACGGAGGAACCGGTCCGCGCTGTGCGCCGCGGGTGGGGCAGGGCACGGCGCCGTCGGTGTCGACCTTTACCGTGAGGCGGTCCAGGCCGGTGATCTCGAGTTCAACGTTGTCGCCATGGTGCACTTGGCCTACCCCTTCAGGGGTTCCGGTGGTGAGGATGTCGCCTGGCAGGAGCGTCATCACCGATGATACGTAGGCGATCAGGCGCGGCACGCTCCAGATCAGGTCCCTGAGGTCCGCGCGCTGGCGGAGAGAATCGTTGACCCACAGGTGAAGTTCGAGATCCTCGATTCGCCCCACCTCATCGGCGGTTACGGCTGTCGGTCCGACGGGCGTGAAGGTGTCGAACGATTTGCGCACTGATCGGTCCTCGCCGCCGCGCATCGTCATGTCGAGCAAGCAGGTGTAGCCGAATACGGCATCCAAAGCGTTGGCCTCAGAAGTGTTCCGGGTCTCGCGCCCGATGATCACCGCAAATTCGCCTTCTTGGTCGAATCGTCGATCGACATAAGGCAGGCGGACCGTGCCCCGGTCGCCGAGGACCGAACTCGGCGCCTTAAGGAACACTCCCAGTGAGTCGATGTGCGCCGCCTCGTTCATCTCCGCCTGATGAGCGTGGTAATTCACCGGCGCAGCGACGATCTTCGGCGGGTCGGGAACGATCGGCAACAAGACGACGTTGGAGGCGTCGACGACTGGTGCGCGCGGCAAGAGATCGGCGACGTCCACGTCGCGAGACGCCGCAATGAGACGTCTCATGGGACTGCCGCCCTGCGCCGGATTCGGCGGAGCGGGCAGCAGATCGGTCAGATCGAGGATGGTGCCGGAACCGCGCTCGAGAACGCCCACCCGCGGCGGGCCCGCGGGGTCGGCGAAGGACAGGTATCGCATTGCTGCTCCCCCTCAGGCAGTCGGGACGACTGTGGATTCGCCAGGTCGGATCACGGTCAACGCGGGGGCCGACGTACCCGGTGACGCCGGCGCGTAGAGCCAATCGAGCTCGTGATAGTCATTGGCTGCCCGCATTGAGAACACCCGGTTGCGCAGAGCGAGCACTGTCGGGTCCTCGGTGTGCCACAGATCCCCCCACGGGCGAGCGCTTGTCTGGCACCTCGCAGCACGGGGCCGACGTACGCGTTCGAAATCCCCGTACGCACGCGGCACGTCGACCACGCCCTCGTGGGTGTGCACCGCGAAGCGGTATCCGAGCTCAACGGCGTCCTCAAGGGCTTGGCACGCACCCTGGCCGAGGTACTGCAGCATCGGGTGTGCCGCATCGCCTGTGAGCACGAGGGGGCCGTTGGACCACGATGAGGCGGGAGCCCGGTCGTACATGGGCCAGCGTTGCGCCCGCCCGACCTGGGCCACGGCACTGCGAACAGTTGAGCACGTGGCCGCGAACGCTGCGTCGAGCTCGTCAGGCCCGCCCCACGTAGCCGGCTCGGTGAAACCCTGCTGATAGCGCTCGCTCTTGAAAACGGCTACCTGGTTGTAGAGCTCGCCGTTGCGGACGGGGTATTGCATGAGATGAAGTCCCGGTCCGATCCACAACACGATGGCGTTACGGGCCGGGGTGTGGGGCGCGACCTCGGCGGGCACCGTTCCTCGATACGCCACGTATCCGCTGCAAGAGGCCTCGTCGTCGATCACATGGCGACGGAGGGTGGAGTGCAATCCGTCCGCCGCGATGAGCGCCGGGGTCTGGTACGACGACCCGTCCGCGCATCGCAGCAGCGCACTCCTGCTGCCGACTTCGACATCGACGACGTCGCGATCGGTCTCGAGGGTGACCAGCGGATGTCGCCGGCAGTGCTCGACCAGTCGCTGCAGCAGGTCGTGCCGGTGCAGCACCAGGTAGGGGTATCCGAACCTGGCGGCAAAGTCGGCGCCGAGGTCCAGTGTGGTCAAGCGTTCACCGGAGATCGCGTCCATGAGCACCGCCTCAGCCGGGGCCACCGATGCAGGCACGATGTCGTCAAGGACACCCAGGGCGTCGAGCGCGCGGCTGGCGTTGGGACCGAATTGAAGACCCGCGCCGATCTCGCCGAATTCTTCCGCTCGCTCGATCAGATGGACCTGTTGACCGTTCCTGGCAAGGGACAGCGCGGTTGCCAGGCCGCCGATGCCTCCACCGACCACGAGAGCTGGTACCCGATGCGCTTTGCTCATCCGCGAGATCCAATCCGCGCAGTTGTGGGACGCATCGTCGCATCGTGCGTCGAGACGGCAGAAGGTATACCCCCAGCTGTCCGACTGAGGTTCTCCGTACGCATCAGGTCGAGTGCCTCGAGCACCGGTGCATCGCTGGTGCTGAAAACGTCGAGCTCATCAGAGGCGCGCAGCGACCAGGCGGTCCACGAGGGCACCGCTACGACGTCGCCCGGCGCGAGCGGGTACCGCTGCGAACCGACCGCGACCTCCCCGTCGCCGTGGAGGACGCACAACACGCGCCCGCCCGTCTGCCGGACGAGATCGCTCGAGTGTCCGGCCCTGACACGCATGATCTCGCACCGCATCGTGGGCAACACATCGCCGCCGTGGACGGGATCGCTGTACCTCAAAAATGCGTGCGTTCCGCCCGACGTGTCGAGCAAGGCGTCGAGGGCACGGTCAGTGTCGCGCCACCGGTAGGCGAGCAGGGGCGATCGGCGAGCCGAAGTCCCGGGCGCGTCAACTGGCACCAGACCGGGTCCGCCGCCGAAGAAAGCCTCGGAGGCCGACCGCTCGGCGACCCGGGTGTCCGGCTGTTCGGACGGACCCTCTTCGAAGAACACCGCATCCAGCGCGCTGACTACCGGCAGATCAAGGACGTCGAGCCAGATCATCGGATCGCCGGTGGGATTGTGGTGTTCGTGGAACGTCCAACTCGGGGTCAGGATCAAGTCGCCGGTGCCCATGTGCAGCGGATCGCCGTCGACGAGGGTCCACACGCCTTCGCCGGCAACGATGAAGCGCAACGCAGCCGGGGTGTGGCGGTGCGCCGGGGCGACCTCGTGCCCGCGCAGATACTGGACGGCGGCCCACAGTGTTGACACCGCGTACGGCGCACCTCCGAGACCGGGATTGCAGCAGGCGAGCACGCGACGATCACCACCACGGTCGACGGGAACGAGTTCACCCGCTCGCTCGGCGAGCGCCTTCAGCGTCCGTCCCGGCCAATGGGCGGGCACGCCCGCTACTCGGGGTTGAGAGGTCAGTAGGCCGGACAGCTCCCACAAGGGCTGCAGCGAGTGCTCCGACAGTTGGCTGTAGAACGCGTCAAGCAGGGGGTCTGGTGCCGTGAAACGTTGGGTCGCCATATCCGCTCCGATCATCCACACTCATACGTGTACGTCGCTACAGGCTCGACAGTGGTCGCCCGTTCTCGCACGGGGAGACGCATCGACCGGTTCCGTGCACGAATCGCCAGCGACGACTCATCGCGCCGACGCCATCCACGCCGTCGCTCTCGTCCCTCACGCCTTCGCGAAGTAGTGCCCCTCGCCCAGGTCGTCCAGCAGGCTGAGCTCGGTCGGCCGCCAATCGCAGGTCTCGCGGGTGATGGCGCTGGAGACCGGACTGTCGGCCTTGAGGAACGGGGCGACCCAGCCGAAGTGCTCGTCGATCCGGTCTACCGGCACCGACCGGGTCCGCATGTCCAAGTGACGCCCGATGGCCTCGGCGATCTCGCGCAACGAGATGCCCTCCTCCGCAACGGCGTGCAGGTACCCGGTCACCTCCGTCTCGACGGCGATCCGGAACAATCGAGCCGTGTCCCGGACGTGGACTGCGGACCAGCGCGCCGCACCGTCTGCTGGGTAGCCGGAGAATCCGCAGTTCCGGGCGGTCTCGATGAGACTCGGTATGAACCCGTTGTCGCCCTCGCCGTGGCTCGTGGGCGGCAGACGGACGACGACCGGGCGCAGGCCGTGCGCCGACAGCGCGAGAGCGGCGTGGTCGGACGGCTTGCGGAGGGCGACCAAAGCGCCCGGCGGCGCTTCGTCGCGTTCGGTCGCGACGACACCGTCCTGAGCGAGTCCCACGGTTGCGGAGGCGACCGCGATGGTTCCGCCGGGGCGTAGTCCTTCGCCGAGGGTCTTGATCGTGACGACATCCACGGCCACCGCCTCCTCGATGTTCCCGGCAAGCGCCAGCTCGACCGGGAACGCGAGGTGGATCACGGCGTCGGATCCGGCGGCGGCGGCGCGCAGGAGATCGAGATCTTCGATGCTGCCGCGGACGCTGGCGGCACCGCTCGCCTCGATGGCGGCGGCCGACTTGTCGGAGCGGGCGAGGCCGGTGACGTGGTGTCCGGCGGACAGGAGTTCCGGCACGACGGCCGAGCCGATCCAGCCGGACGCTCCGGTTACGAAAACGCGCATGCAGATTCCGCTCCTAAGGCAGTGGGGTGAGCAACGAGAGTCGAGTTCTTGACACTGCGGTCCCCATCGACCGAAGACCGCTGTCCGGTCCGACCGGTAGGTGCGTCGGGTGCGAGTGATCCAGCCGATCTTCTCGAAGATAGTCCGTATACGTTCGATTCCCTGACCGTAGGAGACAGTCCCACGTGCGTCAAGGCGCTGCGCCGGCGCGAAGGATCGGCGTCGCCACCTGGACCCTCTCGACGGGCGCCTACGCCCCCGGGCCGCAGCAGCGGGGCGGCCCCACGGTCCCGCGATAGGATTCCTCCTACTCGGGACGGAGCGCGGGCGGTACGTCCGAATCCGCATCGACGCAGGAAGGTCTCTCAGTGAGCGAGGCGAGTGCCGGACGCGGCCGAGCGGCCGAAGGTGCTCCGATACTGGCGTTGCGCGAAGCGGCGGGACACCTCGTCCGCCGAGCGCAACAGCGCCACACATCGCTGTGGTCGCAAGAGTTCGACGGCGCACTCACCGGCCCCCAGTACGCGGTGATCTCGGCGATCGGGGCAGAGTGCGGATTGGATCAGCGAGCCGTAGGCCAGCGCGCCTCGTTGGACAAGTCCAGCGTCGGCGACATCATCGCCCGCCTCGAGGGCCAGGGATGGCTCCGCCTCGCCAAAGACCCCTCTGACGGCCGTCGCAAGACCTTGCGTCTCACCTCACTGGCGCGGACCGCTCTCCCCGACATAACGCGCCGGGTCCTCCTGGTCCAGGAGCGGCTACTCGCGCCACTGCCGTCTGCAACCCGTGAGGAGTTCGTCGAGGCGCTGCGTCTCGTGGCCTACGCCGGCAATCCCCCGCTGCCCGGCGTGGCAGGAGACCAGGTCCTGGCCCTGGGAAGCACACCCGGCCACCTGATCCGTCGCACCCAACAGGTTCACACCGTCGCATGGACCGAGGAAGTCGGCCGCAACATCACCGCGCCCCAATACGCCGTCCTCAGCGCACTGTGGGCACACCCGGACGGAATCGACCAGGGCACCGGCGCCGACCTTGCGTCGTTGGATCCGTCGACCATGGCGGACGTCGTGGCGCGCCTGGTGCGACGGGGCTGGGTACTGCGGACCAAGGATCCCGCCGACGCACGTCGTCGGCTGCTGCGGCTCCCCGACGGGGTCGTCGGCGAACTCCGTCAACTCCGGCCCGCCGTAGAGCGGGTTCAGGACAGGCTGTTGCGCCCCCTGGCCGACGAGACAACCCGCGCCGGCTTCCTGCACCACTTGGGTCACCTGGCCTACGCCGACGACATCAGGCCCTGACCTGTCGACGACGGGCTCACCGGGCACGATCACCAGGCCCCACAGCGCGCCGATCAGCAAGCACCCAGTGACGAAACGTACTTCGCGGTGTTGACTTACCCGATTCACGGGCCTAGCGTTCCAGAAATAGTACGTACACGTAATGACTTGCCAGTGGCTCGAACCGAGCGGCGAGGCGACCTGCGACGCCAGCGGCCTTGCGCAACGCGCCGGCTCCGCCGCACAAGGCCCGGGTCGGCCTGAAGGCACGACTTCCGCTCGGCTGAGAAAGGACGTGAGATGCCGCTCAACAGATTGGGCCGCGTGGTCAGTACCGAGGGTCCAGGTTCACCCCAGCTCACCCACCTCCCCTGGGCGGAGAGCACGGCAGTGGCGCTCGACCGGTACCGCGATCAGTTGCCGTCCGCCGACGAGCGCGCCCGAGTCGCCGAATATCGGATGACACCTCGCGAGTTCCTCGAGAATCCGCATCTCAGAGTCGAAGCATTGGAGAACGAGCTCGCCCACAGCTTCGACCTTCTGTGGCACGCGCTGGAGGAGACGGTCGACGTCGACGTCGCGTGCCGAGTCAGCTACGCCGCAGGGATGATCCACGGCAAACGACGGCTTGGCACATTCCTCGCCGGACGCGGGTCCGCCGGGGGCGCGGAGTCGATGGCCATGTGGCAGGATACGGCTCATTCCTCGGCCGGACCACGACACACGACGGCGCTGTTCGCCCGGTACAGCGAGGAACTCGTCGAAGTGGTCCGTACCGACGATTCCTTCGGCACCACGAGGATGGCGGAATCCCCCGTACGCGCTGCCTTCTTCGACGGTTTCATCGACGGATATCAGGCTGTCGATCCAGCTCTCACCGCAGTCGACGAGATGACCCGCGAGACCGCCGACGGCACGGTCGAGACCGTTCACCGGTTCTGGTACCGCCGGACAGCCGCGGCCCGTCGCGAAGCATCGTCATCGCCCTGACCAGGTGAAACCGCGAGCCACGGCCGGGGCCTGGACTCCGACGCGACAACGCAGTGGTTCCGCGGTTGTCTGAGCGCGCGCAACAGCCTGACGAGCGAGACGTCACATAGGAATGGAGTCCAAGTGGAAGACACCGTTTATCCGCACAGCTGGACCCGAGAGGGCTTCTTGGGGGACGCCGCGGTCACGCTACGACCCCATCCCATCACCGACTACGTCTCGGTGGTCGGACCCCATGCGCCTCACCGGATCGACATCACGAAGATCAAGGCGCTCGACGCGTCCGACCCGGCGGAGCCACCGACGATCTTCGCCCGTTCCAGCACCGGCCTGACCCTCGCGGTCTCGGCACGCTCAGAGCCGACCCCGTTCGTGTGGCGCAACGCCGAGTACGACGAAGTGCATTTCGTGCAGGACGGCGAGTTCGACTACGTCACGGACTGGGGAACGTTGGCGGTCCGCGAGGGTGACTTCGTCTTCCTGCCGCGCGCGGCGTCGTACCGAGTGATCCCCACGACGCAGTCGACATTGCGGGTCATCATCGAGACTCCCGAGACGATCGGCCTCAACCCGGAAGCGTTGCGCGGCATGGTCAACACGGCGCGGGATGTGCACCGCCCCGACACCGCCCGCACCTCTCAGCAGAGCGGCGAGACAATTCTGCTGATCAGGGCCGCCGACGGCATCACACGCTTCACCATGAAAGACGACCCGTTGGCAATGACGTCGCTGGTCGCCGGGCAACCGCCAGTCTGGAAGGTCAACCTGGCCGACATCCAAGCGACCGTTTACCTGCCTCACGGTGGACCGCCGACCCACTTCGCGGAGACGCCGACCAAGGACCTCCTTCTCTATCCTGCGAGCTCGCGGCCCGGCGGGCGTCCCCCTCAGCACCACAACGCTGACTACGACGAGCTGCTGTTCTACTTCCGCGGTCCCGCCCCCTATGGCGGGCTGAGCGAGCCCGGCAGCACGGTTTGGATCCCGAAGGCCGTCGCCCACCGGGGCCCCGAGGAGGACGTTGAAGGCGGGTTCGAGGCTTGGCTCGTCGAGAGCGGTGGGACGCTCCGGTTGACGTCCGAAGGACTCGCGGCCGCCGTTCTCATGGAGACGAGCGAGTTCCACCCGCTCCAGCGCAGCGAAACCGCGGACGGCGGGCAGGAGACTCCCAGCACCGATTGACCCGCGTCCACAACGACACCGAACCGAGACCGCTCACCCGCGCGAACTCAACGAGGCAACCATGAAAGCATCTACCGAACATCCCAATGCGGCTCTCCTGCGCCGCGCCTACAGTGACTTCGACTTCCTGTTCGAGAATTGCGCCGAAGACATTGTGGTCCATCCCCAAGGGACGGCAGGACTGGGGAAGGGCGACGTCGTGGGCAAGGCGAACTTCATCCTCCGTGCCGAAGAGATGAAGCGCCTGTCGGGCGACTCGCTCTCGGAGCCGGTGGAACTCGTAATCGCCAACGACTACTTCGGTGCCTCGTTCGCCCGGTTCCAGGTCCAGCGCGGCACCGACCAGCTGGACGTTCCCATCTGTGGCATGTGGCGCTTCTCGGAGGGGCTGCTCGTCGAGCACTGGGAACTCTGCGCGGATTGGCCGGCCGTCGAGCACTTCTTCGGCGACGCCCAGGCCGACCTCGACTGAACGGCGTTGTGCGTGACCGCGCACGACCGGCCGGGGCCGGATCACCCGAACCTCTTGCGTCCGGTTCCGGTGTCGGTACGGCGGGTGTGCTGAAACGCCCGCCCGCCGTACCCCCTTCGAGTCACGTCATGAGAAATGGAGCGCAATGTCCCTCGCAGCAGAATCACGGGTCGTAGTCGTCGGCGGCACCAGCGGCATCGGCCTTGCCGTCGCTCACGCGGTGTCGAAGCGGGGCGCTGGAGTCGTCATCGGCTCTCGTTCGACAAAGTCGGTGGACGAGGCGCTCGACGGCTTGCCCGGCGCGAGAGGCCGGCAGGTGGATGTCACCGACCTCACCTCGCTGCAGTCGTTCTTCGCCGAGGCGGGCGAGTTCGACCACCTCGTCTACACGGCCGGTGACGACATCGTCCGCGCGCCCATCGCCGACTACACCCCGGAGAAGGCGCACGCGTTCTTCGACGTCCGGGTGTTCAGAGCCTTCGACACCATCCGTGCCGCGCTCTCGACGCTACGCCCGACAGGGTCGATCACTCTCACGAGCGGCGCGGGTGCTTACCTCGGCGGTCCGGGAAGACTGCTGAGTGCCGCAGTCGGTGGATCACTCATCTCGGCAGGGCAGTCCCTGGCCTCCGAACTCGCCCCGATTCGGGTCAACGTCATCGTTCCGGGCATCGTCAGCACGCCGCTCTACGCCAGCATGCCTCAGCAGGCGCGAGACGAGATGTTCGCCCATGCGGGTTCTCACACCCTCGTCGGCAGGGCCGCGGAACCGGAAGAGATCGCCCAGTCGTACGTGCACCTGATGGAGGCCGACTACGTCACCGGCACTGTGTCCCTGGTCGAGGGCGGGCTCCTTCGCGCCTAGGGCCCTTCTGGCGGACCTTAAGGCCGGCGCCGGTCCGCTAGGCGCGGGCGTCTGTCCGAGCCGTCCAACAACGAACAGGATCGTGCTCCATCATGACTACCTCATCGCCCTGGTCCGACTCCGACCGGCGGACTCTTCCTCAGTTCAAGTGGGCGGACGCGGTAGCCCCAGCCGAGGGTGGGCATCCCGGACTCCGGACCGGAGTCGTTCTCGAGGAAGACGGCGTCCTGATCGAGCGTGACGCGCCCGTCACGATGCGCGACGGAGCGACGATCTTCGTCGATGTCTTCCGACCGCGCACGAGCTCAGCGGTTCCCGCGATCTTGACTCTGAGTCCGTACGGCAAGCACGCGCCCAAGGGGCTTCACCTGTTCCCCGGCGCCGACGTCCCTGACCGCTCTGTCTCCCGGCACACCGTCTGGGAGGGCCCGGACCCGATGTGGTGGGCGAAACGCGGATACGCAGTCGTCAACGCCGACTCCCGAGGCTCATGGATGTCCGAAGGCGACCTGGTCGTCTTCGGCGAGCAGGAGGGTGAAGACGGCCACGACCTCGTCGAGTGGGCTGCACGTCAACCGTGGTGCAACTCCAGGGTAGGAATGTCCGGCGTCTCCTACCTGGCGATCGTGCAATGGCGCGTCGCCGCGACCCGACCACCGCACCTCGCCGCGATCAACCCGTGGGAGGGACTGAGCGACGTCTACCGCGAGTACTTCTTCCACGGCGGGATCCCCGAGACCAAGTTCGTCAAGTTCATGCAGTGGTCCGTCCGGTGCGGCACCGGACGCATCGAAGATCTGGTAGCGATGCACGAGGCCCACCCCCTGCTCGACGAGTACAACGAGAGCAAGTCGGTTGCCAACCTCTCGGTCATCGACGTGCCGGCATACTGTGTCGCCGGATGGGGCGACCACGGGCTCCACACACGCGGGACGATCGAAGCCTGGCGTCAGCTCGGTTCGAAGCACAAATGGCTCGAAATCCACGGCCGAAAGAAGTGGCAATATTACTACCGGCCCGAAAGCCTGCGTCGCCAAAAGGCGTTCTTTGATCGCTTCCTCAAGGATGCCGATCCCACGGACGATGACGAGATCGCGTCGTGGGCGCCGGTGCGCATCGAGGTCCGCGAGCGTCGCGACGTGGGTGTCGAGCGCGCCGAGAACGAATGGCCGATAGCCCGAACCACGTACCAGGCCTACGCATTGGACGCCGCCGCCGGCCGACTAGATCTCGAAACACCGCCGACGCAATCATCGATCGACTACGACCCGATGGCCGAAAACGAGCGAGCCGTCTTCGACCTGCAGTTCGCGTCTCGCACCGAGATCACGGGCTACGCGAAGCTGCGACTGTGGGTCGAGACCGATGCAGGCAACGACATGGACCTGTTCGTGGCACTGCAGAAGCTCGACCGCGATGGCCATGAGGTGCAGTTTCCGTACTGGTCGATGATGGACGACGGACAGGTTGCGCTGGGCTGGCTGCGCGCAAGCCACCGTGAACTCGACGAGCAACGCTCGACACCGTGGCAGCCTCGACTGCGCCATCGCCAGCAGGCGATGCTTCGTGCCGGCGAGCGTGTACCGGTCGACATCGAGATCTGGCCGTCGTCGACGCTGTTCGACGCCGGAGAGACTCTAAGGCTCGTCGTGCAAGGACGGGACTTCCATCGTTACGACCTGGGACCCACACAAGCCCACGAGAACTCAGTGAACCGCGGTCGACACCGGATCCACACCGGCGGCACCACGGACAGCCACCTGCTCCTACCGGTGATCCCGGCCGGCGAACCGGGGGTCTCGTTCTCAGCGTGACATTTTCACTCCGCCCCGCAGAGACCCTGTAGGAAACAGTCGGGGCTCAGCGCGATGGTCTGAACCTCACGACCGTTTCGACAGGAAGCCCCGACACGACATGGTGTGGCGTCGTGAGCCGGGTCGCAGCTGACCAAGCCCCTGAAGCGTGTCAATATTCCGATCAGGGTGCTGATCTGGGCTTTCCTTGCGGATGGTGAGGCAGCC
This sequence comes from Streptomyces lacaronensis, assembly GCF_047337785.1. Classification (NCBI taxonomy): domain Bacteria; kingdom Bacillati; phylum Actinomycetota; class Actinomycetes; order Kitasatosporales; family Streptomycetaceae; genus Streptomyces; species Streptomyces lacaronensis. Next base: position 11,793,052 of record NZ_JBLHDK010000003.1, on the reverse strand, counting down.
GGGGTGACATGGTGCGGTGTCCTTGACCGAGAGCCTCCCGGTTCACCCAGGCCACGAAGCGTCGGGGACGATGCGTTCCAGGACACGGATGGCGTGGACGGCGGGGGCGATGGCAGCCCAGGGGACCTTGCGGTCCTCACCGGCGGAGACGTGGTGGCCGTCGTCGTTGGTGACGTTCTTGTAGTGGCGGCTGCGGATCAGGTGCCGCCCAGGGGTGCCGTCACGGCGGGGGTCGCCTCAAGGATCGCGTCCTGCATCGCGGGACTGCCCGTATGGCCCGAGTCGTCGATCACCTTCAGCTCCGCGTCCGGCAACGCCTTGACCATCTCCCACGCGGTCTTCAGCGCGCTCCCCAGGTCGAGCCGGCCGTGAATCGGCACTGCCGGGATCCCGGCCGGCCGGCCCGCGTCGCACAGGAGTTGCCCGTCCTCAAGCCAGGCGTCGTTCGCGAAGTAGTGCGCGCAGATCCGGACGAAGGCCATCAGCGCGTCCTCCGGCTTGTCGCTGTATGCGCCAGGCTCGGCGAGTGCCTCGTGGGCGATGACGGCGTCCTCCCAAGCGCACCAGCCCCGCGCGGCCTTGACCCGGACTGCCTCGTCCATGCTGTTCATCAGCCGATTGCAAGCGGCCACGAGGTTGCCGCCTCGGTCTGCCTCCGGCAGTGCGTCGCGGAACGCCTCCGAGCGCCGGGCAGCAGGCGTCCGACGCTGCGGTCGGAACAATCGGTCTCCTCGGGCCTGGTCATGGTGGCGCCGTCAGGGTGCGCACCTGGTCACCGACCGGGGGCGGCCTCGCAGGTCACGGAACGCGGAGACCGGGATGAGAAGTCCGGTACGTGAAGGGCGTTTGTCGTCGACGGGCGCACCGGACGAACGGTCAACGCCGACGCGGGAATCTTGCCCGATCGTGTCAACGCCTACGCCGCGCTGGTCTACACCGCCGGCACAGAGGTCCACCTCGCCTGGCGCTGACCGACTCCGCGCCCGCCGGGCAGGCGTTTCTTGCCTGGCCCGGTGAGCGCGTACGACCGGTGGCGGGGCCGGCCCGCCACCGGTCCTTTCGCGTGGCGGGTCCTACACGGCGCCGGGGCCGACGTCCTTCGCGCTGAGCGGGGCCCGCGTGGCCGTGGACGACGACCGCTCGTCGGCGCCGGCGTCGACGCCGCCGACGCGAGCCTGGCCGTCCATGTCGTCGGTCACGAAGGCGTGGTCGCCGGTGCCGGTGTCGATCGCCGGGCTGCCCGCACCGATCCGGTACAGCGATCCGTCGGAGGCGAGCAGCGGGTCGACTGCCCTGACGGAGTCGGAGGGCACGGACACGCCGACGGTCGCCGATCCGGTCGGCCACGCGATGTTCCCGGCGTACGTCATGCCCTCGGGCTTCTTGACCTCGTTGATCAGCTTGCCCCGGCTGCCCGTGACGACGTTGTCGGCGATGACCGAGTCGACCGGGGCAAGCTTGTAGTTGGTGCCGATCTCGATGTTCGATACGTTGTTCACGAAGGTGTTGTTCACCACGGTCGCCCGGTAGACACGCCAGTGTGCGCTCAGCGCGCCCGAGGTGTCCACGTCGCCGCCGTCGATCTGCAGTGCGGCGTCGTAGCCGGTGCCGGTCAGGCCCTCGAAGTAGTTGTTGTAGACCTTGTGGTCCTGGCCGTAGATGCGGATCCCGCCGGTTCCCGCCTTGCCCTGGCCGAGGAAGAAGTTGCCGTAGAACTCGCCGCGGTTCCCGTGCCGCTGGGACAGGACGCCCTGCGAGCTGCGGAACGTGTTGTAGCGGACGATGTTGTCGTTGCTCTTCACGGAGACGATCTCCGGGTCACCATCGCAGTTCTCGAAGAGGTTCGACTCGACGACGGTGAATCCGCTCGACTGGGAGATTCCGCTCCAGCCGACCCGGATGGCCTCCATCTCGTTGTCCGCGCGAGGGCCGATGTCACGGAAGTAGTTGTGGTCGATGCGATCGTGCTGTGACTGCTCGGTCTCGGATCCGTCGACGGTGATGAAGTTCCCGAGTTGGTGCTTCTCCTCGAACAGGTTGTGATCGATCCGGTTGTGGTGGCTGTTCGCACCTTGGATGATCACCCACTTCAGCGAGGACTCCTCGGTCAGCCGGAAGTGGTTGCGGGTCAGCCGCACGTTGTTCGAGCTGGTGATCTTCAGTGTGTCGCTGTTCGTGAACTTCAGCCCTTCGAAGGTTACGTAGGAGGAGTCCGCCACCTCCAGCTGCCCGTCGTCGATCAACGCCTTGCCGCGGTTCTCCGCGACGACGGTGATGGGCTCGGCGGCCGTTCCGTTCTTGCCGGTCATCTTGCCGATCGCATACGTGCCGTCCGCGAGCACGATGCGGTCCCCGGCCCGCGCGTCCCCGAACGCGCTCTTCAACTCGTCCGAGTCCGCGACACGGACCGTGCGGACGGGGCTCTGCCCCCCGTCGTCACCGTCCCCGCCGCCATCTCCGCCGCCATCTCCGCCGCCGCTGCCGTCGGCTCCGTAGATGTCGGTCTCGGTGATGCTGGTCCAGTCGTTGGACGTGTTGCCATGACCGACGATCCGCACGTAGCGGGCCGAGGCATCGGCGAAGTCGTACTTCTGCTGCTCACGCGTGTCGCCGCTGCTGGTCTTTCGTTCCAGGATGGTCTTCCACGACGATCCGTCGTCGGACAGCTGGACGTCGAAGGTGTTCTTTCTGCTGTCCCCCTGGTGCCAGGCGACCGACGCCGACCCGACGGTCTGCGCCGAGCCGAGGTCGTAGCGGATCCACGCCCCGTCGCCCTCGGCCGACCAGCGGGTGCTCAGATCGTTGTCCAGGGTGTTGGCGGGAACGTTGCCGTCATCCGCGCTCGCCGAGACGTTCGCGACCTGGACCGGGGAATCCCCGCCGGGATCGGTGGGGTCGGTGGGGTCGGTGGGATCCTCGCCCGCAGGCTCGATGTCGTAGGTCCGGACCCAGTCGACCTCAAGCACGGCCGGGCGCAGACCGCTGTCACCGGTGAAGTTGTCGAGCTGGAGGTTCAGATGCCCCGACGGCATCGTCTGGATGTCCCCCCGGTCGGCGTCCGCGCCGCCCGACTCCCGGAACCACTCGACGCCGTCGACGTAGCCGACCAGCGCGTCCGGCGTCCACTCGAAGGCGAAGTTGTGCCACTGCGTCATGTCCACGGAGCAGACTTCGCGGTGCTCCTTCTTGTCCGAAGGGCTCTTCGGGTAGTGCAGGAAAGCGGTGAGGCACCGCGATTCGGGGTCGGAATTCTCGACCCAGTCGTACTCCCCGTTTTCGAGCCGGTTGCCTGCGGTGGGCCAGATCAGGTGCAGCACATGGTAGAGCCCGCCGTCCGAGCCGGTGTTCCGTGAGCGCGAGCGGATTTCCCACCGGCCGTACTGGGCGTCACGCTGCTGCCTGAGCCATCCCGTGTCGCCGTTCGCCTCGCCGCGCATGGTGAGCATGCCGTCGGCGACGGTGCTGTTCTTGGCGCACCGGCGGCCGTTCTCGTCATGCCCTTCCCAGCATCCCTGCGTGCCGCCAACCTCGCCCGTCGGTACCGCCCACTTGTCGGGGTCGACCGCGCCGGTGTAGTCGAACTCGTCGGAAATCGGCAGCGGTGTGCCCCAGCCGTACCGCTTGGCGGCCTCGGTCGAGTCCCCGTCGTTGCCGCCCTCGTCGCCCCCGTCGTCGCCGTGCGTGACGTTCAGCCCGTAGATCTTCACCTGGCCGTAGTTGTCGTCGCTGCACGGCTCCGAGTTGTCGCAGTTGGCCTGCGTGTACGCGCCCGCCTTGAAGTAGGCGCCGGAGAATTCCTTCGACAGCGTGGTCTGCAACTCGCCGTTGTAGTAAGCCTTGATCTTGCCGTCGCTGACCACGAACTTCGCCTGGAACCTCGTGCCCAGCACGTAGTCGTCCGTCACCAGCTTGTGCTTCTCGTCGCCGTCGGTGATGTAGAGCTTGCTGCCTTCCAGGCGGAAGACGCTGACGTCGTCGGAAGCGTCGTGGATCTGCCCGGCGACGACGTTCGGGGTCTCCTCGGGGAGGTCCGTGATGGCCTGGTCGATCACCATCGTGTGGGTGCCGGACGTGGACGACCAACTCGCCTTGGTCTCCCCCGAGTCCGTCATCTCCCGCAGCTCCGAGCGGGGATACTTGGAGCCGCTGGTGGTGACCCCGTTGACCGGGGCCCGGAACCGGACGGCCGCGCAGTCGTCGGCGGTGGTGAACCACGGGTCGTTCGCGTACGTGGCGAGTTCTGGCTGGTAGACGTTGGTGGGGGACTCCTCCTCGCCCACCGGCAGCCCGATGTACCAGTCCGTCAGGTCCAGCACGTCGGCCGGGTACGCGCAGGAGCCGCCACCGCCGTCGTCTCCGCCGCCGTCGGCCCCGTTGATGTCGGTCTCGGTGATGCTGGTCCAGTCGTTGGACGTGTTGCCATGGCCGACGATCCGCACGTAGCGGGCCGAGGCGTCGGCGAAGTCGTGGTTCTGCTGCTCAAGTGTGGTACCGCTGCTTGCTTTCCGGTTCAGGACCGTGGTCCACGACGATCCGTCGGCGGACAGCTGGACGTCGAAGGTACTCTTCCTGGTGTCCCCCTGGTGCCAGGCGACCGACACCGACCCGACGGTCTGCGCCGAGCCCAGGTCGTAGCGGATCCACGCCCCGTCGCCCTCGGCCGACCAGCGGGTACTCAGGTTGTTGTCCAGGGTGTTGGCGGGAACGTTGCCGTCATCGGCACTCGCCGTAACGCTCTTGACCTCCAGCGGAGAGGTGTCGGCGGCCGACGCGACCGGGTGGAACACACCCGAGACTCCGACGGCGACCGCACCCACTAACAGCGCATGAAGCATGCGTCTCATAGGGCCTCGCTTCGATTGACAGCCCCGGGCCACCGAGACGGCTGGTCGGGGCCGGATGGTTGTGGTCAAAAACCGGAGGTACTGTGTCAGCCCCGTGACGGGACGGGTCCCGCACACCTCCCCCATACCGCCTGGCCCACTCCCCACGACGCCCTGACTCGGAGGACGGGACGGGTCCCGTTCCGCCGGTGGTCGAATCTGCTGACATCGGGAGTGCAGGCTCACGGAACGCGGAGCGTGGGATGAGAAGTCCGGTGCGTGCGGGTCTCATCGAGCGAGGACGGCCTGGGCAAAGGCGGTGAAGCGAGTGCGTTCTCGACAAGGAGGAGGGCCAGCCGGGCAGCGAGATGCGCAGTCACGACACGATCATTATCGTCCGCAGCCTGATCCGCCGGGCGTGGGACCACCGAGCTCTGGGACAGCCGGCCGCACCGCCGCCCATGAGGACACGTCTGTCCTCCGCGAGCACTTACGCGCGCTCAGTCCTGCGCGCCTCGATGAGGGTCCTGGAGGAGCGGGCGATGAACGGGCCCTCGGCCTCGATCTTCTCGTGCTGTGGCCCCCGGCATGCCGGTGACGCGAACAACCTACGGTAGCCGCCGAACCATGAGGGCACACCTACCTGCACGAGCCGCAAGCTGGATGAGTATGTCGAGGCAGCTCTGATTCCGGAGTACACCCGAGGAGATCGCCGGGCTCGCAACCCGGCGCACCTGGAGACAACCGGCCGTTACCGTCGGGTTAGCGGTCGGATAGCACTCCGAGCCCCGCGAGACGTGATCAAAGCCGAGTGCGCCCCCACCGAGACAGTGGGCCGGGAGGCCGCCCCTGTCGGCCCGGACGCCGCCGTCGGTCCCTGGCCGCCCTCAAGGCTCCGGGTCACAAGCTGCGCCAGGGCGAGATCCTCGCCATGGCCTGCCATTGGGTGTCGGCCAGTTCCATGCGTGTACGCGTTTCAGCGTGCCGAACCGGCGTCGGACGATGGCCATATCCGTATTGCGATCCCCAAGGGATGGTTGTGATACGGCAAAAACCTTCTTAGGGTGCCGTCATCGCACTGGACAGCACAGGCCGGGCACCCCTTCCGAAGAGAGATGCCCGGTCTGTCTAGTGCGCGACGCGCCGCGCGGCCACGGCTTTCGCAGGCAAGCAGCCGCACGGCGGAAAGGCCACGCAACCAGTTTCCCGGAGGGTACCGTGAGCCACCCCGATCGGCTACGCCATGCCATCAACACAAGCGGGACCACGCCCCTGATCGGCGTGTTCGACATGTTCTCCGCATCCGTCGCGGCCCGGCACTACGACGGGATGTTCATCTCCGGATTCGGCTTCGCCGCGTCCCACTACGGGCTGCCCGACATCGGCTTCATCGCCTGGCCGGACATCATCGCCTTCGTCCAGCGCCTGAGACTGGCCTTCCCGCGACAGCACCTGCTCGTGGACATCGACGACGGCTACGTCGATCCGGAGACCGCGTGCCATGTCGTGCGGAACCTGGAGGCGATCGGCGCCTCCGGCGTCATCCTGGAGGACCAGAAACGCCCGCGGCGCTGCGGGCACGTCGACGGCAAGCAGGTACTGCCACTGGAGGAGTACCTGGAGAAGCTCGACATGGTGCTCACCTCGCGCCGTGAGCTCGTCGTGGTCGCCCGCACCGACGCGACCGAGGAGGACGAGATCCTGCGCCGCGCCAAGGCGCTGGCCGCGACCGACGCCGATGTCGTGCTCGTGGACGGAGTGCGCAGCATCGACTGGATCCACAAGGTACGGCGCGTCATCGGCGACAAGCCCCTGCTGTTCAACCAGATCGCCGGCGGCAAGTCGCCCCGGCTGTCGTTGAGCGAGTTGTCGGAACTCGGCGTGGACATCGCCATCTACAGCACCCCCTGCCTGTTCGCGGCCCAGACCGCCATCGACCGGGCACTGTCCGAACTGCGGGAGGCCGACGGCCGCCTCCCGCAGACCGGTCCGGAGACCGTCGGTGTCGCCGAGTGCCTCGCCCTGCTGGAGAAGAACATCAGCCGCCACCACGAACACGCGCCGGTCTGACGCCGGTGCCGCCAGGAGGGGACCGCACCCCGCGACATCAGCCGTAAGCGGGCCCCGGCCTCACCCCGGGCCCGGCCTCGGCCCGGCCCGGGTCCCATGCCACCGGATTCAAGGCAGGAGCGCATGTCCCGGACCCTCACCCGCGCCGCGCGCTGTCTGGCACGCCGCGTCGACTGGTACATCGTCGCGCTGTTCAGCGTCATCGGTGTCGCCACCCTCGCCCCGGCCGAGCGGCAGGCAGCGGAGGTCGTCTCCTGGCTGACCCAGGTGGCGATCGGAGTGCTGTTCTTCCTCTACGGAGCCAGGCTCTCCCCATCGGCCGCCCTGGAGGGCATACGGCACTGGCGCCTGCATCTGCCCGTCCTGGCCCTGACGTTCATCGCCTTCCCGCTGGCCGGGCTGGCCATCGCGCTGTTGCCGGACCAGATGCTCGGCGCCGAACTCACCGCCGGTGTGCTCTTTCTGGCCGTGCTGCCCTCCACCGTCCAGTCCTCCATCGCCTTCACCTCCATGGCACGTGGCAACGTGGCCGCCGCCGTGTGCTCGGCGTCGTTCTCCACGGTGCTGGGCGTCGTCCTCACCCCCGTGCTGGCGGTCCTGCTGATCCAGCGCACCGAGGACGGCGGCATTCCGATCGGCTTCGGCCAACTCGGCGACATCGCCATGCAGTTGTTACTGCCGTTCCTCACCGGGCAGATGCTGCGGCGCTGGATCTCCGAATGGCTCGGCCGGCACCGCGCTGTGATCAGTGTCTGTGACCGGGGTTCGATTCTGCTGGTGGTCTACTCGGCGTTCAGCCGGGGCATGACCACCGGCATCTGGCAGCGCGTGTCACCGGCGCGACTCGCGCTCCTCGGCGTACTGTGCGCGCTGCTGCTGGGTGTCGCCCTGCTCCTGGCCAACCGCTGTGCGCGCGTGTTGTGCCTGCCCCGCGAGGACCGGGTGACCGCGGTCTTCTGCGGCGCCACCAAGAGCCTGGCCAGCGGGCTGCCCATGGCCTCCGTATTGTTCCCGGCGGGCCGGGTCGCCATGATCGTACTGCCCCTGATGCTCTACCACACCCTTCAACTCGTGGTCTGCGCCTGGCTTGCCCGCCACTGGCCGACCACCCTCCACGCGGCAACGACCCACCCCACACCCCACGCCCCAGCCCCGGCCACCGGCCCTCACTCCGGCTCCCCAGCAGACTGACTCCACGTTTTCCAGCAGTGCTCGGAGCCGTATTGCTCACGCCGATCGCCGTGCCGTCGATCCTGGGTCTGTTCGGGTTCGCGGCCTCGACGTTCATGGTGGCTCCCACCTGGCCGAGTGGGCAGGGCAACCGTCCGACCTCGCCGATTGCCCTGGCGCCACTGGTGATCTCCTCCGGACGCACGGCTCCGCACGGTGACCTGCGCCAAGGTACTTCGGGCGGCTGGATCACCCATATGCCGATCCGTGGGTGGCCGACGGTGGCACCGCCGTACGCGGATGGTGGTAGATCCGCGAGACGTACGGGTACCCAGTGACTCATGACGACATTCGCCTCATACCAGGATGAGCTGTACGACCAGGGTCAGCACGGCCGACAGCCGCCATATCCGATGACGTTCGAGGAACTGGAGGAGAAGGCGTCGGCCGCGATGACGCCGAAGGTCTGGCAGTATGTCGCCGGTGGCGCCGGGGATGAGCACACCCAGCGAGCCAACTGCGCGGCGTTCCGGCGCTGGGGCTTGTACCCGCGCATGCTGGTGGCACCCACCGAACGGGACATGTCGATCGAGTTGTGCGGTGTGAAGCTGCCCTCGCCGGTGTTCATGGCGCCGGTCGGGGTGATCGGGGTGTGCGCTCAGGACGGTCACGGCGACCTCGCGTGTGCGCGGGCCTCCGCGCGGACCGGTGTTCCCTTTTTCGCCGGTACCTTGTCGGCGGATCCGATGGAAGAGGTGGCGGCAGAACTCGGCGACACGCCGGGCTTCTTCCAGCTGTACGCGCCGCCGGATCGGGAGATGGCCGCGAGTCTCGTACACCGTGCGGAGGCCGCCGGCTTCCGGGGCATCGCCGTCACCCTCGACACCTGGGTCACCGGCTGGCGGCCTCGAGACCTGGCCGGTTCGAACTACCCCCAGGTCCCCAGCGGCTGTCTGAGCAACTACACCAGTGATCCGGTCTTCCGCAGGCGGCTGCAGCCCGGCGAGGACGCGACCGAGGTAGCCGTGCGCACCTTGCCGATCTTCGGTGGCCCGTTCCGGTGGGAGGACCTGGACTGGCTGCGGTCGGAGACCAGGCTGCCCCTGATGCTGAAGGGCGTCTGCCATCCCGACGACGCCCGCCGCGCCAAGGACCACGGCGTGGACGCCATCTACTGCTCCAACCACGGCGGACGGCAGGCCAACGGAGGGCTGACCAGTCTGGACTGCCTGCCCGACGTGCTCGGCGCCGCCGATGGACTGCCGGTCCTGTTCGACTCCGGGGTGCGTACGGGCGCCGACATCATCAAGGCCCTGGCGCTGGGTGCCACCGCGGTGGGGGTCGGTCGCCCGTACTGCTACGGACTGGCACTCGGCGGCGTCGACGGCGTCGCGCACGTGCTGCGCTCGCTCCTGGCGGAGGCGGACCTGATCATGGCCGTGGACGGGTATCCCACGCTGAAGGACCTCACACCCGAGGCACTGCGCTTCGTGGGATGAGTCGGCCGCGGGCGCCCCGGTCCCCGGGGAGAGGCCCGCTGCGCAGTGCGCATGACCGATGAGGCGGACGGAAACGTCCGAGGCCCATCCGGGGGCCCGCCGGGTGTTGGCACCGGCCACCAGGACCACAGGGCCGCGCACATCGCGCCGCCGATCGCCCACGGTGGGTTGTCAGTACCGGTTGCCGAGAGGCCAACCGGGCAGCGGCGCTCCAATCGGCCACGTCGCTCAGGTCGACGGTGGGGTGGGCCGAGTCGGTCGGCCGCGAGTGCCTTGCCGTGGGCGGTGGAGGCAGCACTGGTCCTCGGGTAGGTGGCCGTGGGCGCTCCGTACCGGCGCTTCCTCCACCAAGGCCGACCTGCTCTCGGCGGTGATCGCCAAGTACCTCGCAGGCGGAGCGGCCGACGTGGAAGCCGCCGTCGGGCGCGTCGCTGCGGGCGCACGGGGTCCTGGACGAGATCAGCGCACGGGATCCTGGACGAGATCGCGGGCTCCTCCAGCGCGTGGTCGAGGCGTCAGCCGTCGCAGCAGTGACTGCTCCAACTCGGCCAGAATGGCTTCGCTGTCGCTGTGGTGGCCGGGCGGAGTCCGCCAGAGCGCAAGTTGGCCGTGCAAGGCGGACCACAGGTGGATGCCCACGGTCTGTGCCTCCGCTCGACCATCGGGGTCCGGCGATGCGCGGAATACCAAGCCGTCGGAGCGCTACTGCTATTTGGGCCTGACCTGAACTCCTTGGACCACACCCTCCCCAAGGGCACGAAGCAGCACTGGGAGCAGACCGGTATGCCTGGGCGCGCTTCCGGTCCGGCCGCTGTGCATGAGCGCCCTGGGCGGACCGTCGTGACGGCATCCGCGACGGTTACCAGCCGATGGCATTCTCATAATGAGCCTGACGGGACCACGCCTCTCGGCACCGTCGGCTCACCGCCAGAAGCACTCCTCGATCACGAGCTGAGGGTCGGTGGTTCTCCTGGTGAATTGGTACCGCAGCCAGCCACGTCCGTGGTCGAAGTAAAGGACGTGCTGACCACCCGGGCGGGTGGACTGGGCCGGTTCCACGCTCATCCCGGCTGGAAGGTCCCGGTCAGTGTCGATGCCCCGAAAGTAGGGGTCGGCGGCAGTGACGAGTTCGGCACGGGCGGCGTAGACCAGGGTGCGGGCCGCTTCTGGGAGGGCGTCGCGGTCTTCCTCTGCCTTCTTGGTCCAGTCCGCTTGCCAGGGCGGCCCCATGAAACCGTCGGTCACTGGCCGGGTTCCGCCTTCGCTGCCTGGCGGCGAAGGTTCCCGGCTTCCTCAATGAGGGCTTTGGCGCGGCTGTAGTCGGGCTCCCGGTCGGCCTCGTCCTCCAGGGCGTGCACTTTCGCCTCCAGGCGCGGATCGCGGGAGACGGCGTATTCGCCCCACCAGCGCGCCATGAAGGCGGGGACCGGCGCGAGGTCGTAGGCATCGGCGATGTCGCGACGCCAATGCCGGTCGAAGTCGACAAGGAGTTGCGGCGCGTGCTCGGCGATGGCGGCGCGGAGCGCTTTTGGCGTCCTGTCCGGCATGGGGGGCACGGCCCCTGAGCCGAGCGGCGCGGCGGTCATGAGTGCGTTCCTTCGGTGGTGGTGGTCAGGCTACGGACAGTGTGGAGCGCGTAGCGCCCGTGGGGTCACCGGGGGCGCCGGCGAAGGCGAGGGCATCGCGCTGGCCGGTGGTGACCATGCGGGTGTGGGTGTGGATCTCGCCTCGGGCGTAGGCGTCCAGCAGGATCTCGACGAGGGCGGACATGGACCGGACCGTGTCCTTGGTGCGGCGCTCGTTGGCTGCGTGCCATACGGCATCAGTGGTGAAGATGGTGCGGCCTCGCCGGTTGAGCGCCTCAGGGTTCGGAGAGGTGCGCGGCAGCGCGAGAGTCCCGGCGGCGTAGTCGGTGAGGGCTCGGGAGGCCACCCAGATAAGGGGGAGGCCTTCGTTCTTGGCACGGCGGCCTGCGGCGTCCCATACGTTCTTGGCGATGTTCGGGGCACGCTCCGTCTCGCCTGCTGCCGGCATGCGACGGCCCTCCTGTCGTGACACCCTCGTGACACCCTCGGATCTACCTATCGAAATGGTACTACGGATCGAACCGGTAAATCAGCGGTGCGCTGGTCAGGTCGACGAGGCCGAAAAGGATCAGGGCCACCATCCATGGTGGACCGCGGCGATCCAAGTCGGCGGGCGGCATCACCGACTGCTTCGGATCTCTCTCCGTGGGCCGGGCCGGACCGCCGGGTGCGAGGTCCGTCCAGGTGCGCTCGATGTGGTCCAGGCACACGTCCCGGGGTGCGGCCGGGTGCGCCTCGTGCCATCCGTCGGGCACCGGGGCGAAGGTGGGCCACAGGGCGTGCTGGTTGTGATCGTTGACCACGACGAGGAATGTGCCGTCCGGGTCGTCGAAGGGGTTGACGTCGTCCTGCCGATCTCTGCGGGGTCGGGTGAAGAAGCCGGTCCGGTGGCCGTGGGGCTCGGCCCGTCCGGCTCAGCGCATGTTGTACCGTTCGCGGCGCGCTCCGTCGGGGTGCCGGGCAGGTCGTCGGCGAAGCAGGACAGCGGTGTGAAGCGTCCCGCCGGGGCGGACGGTGATCGGCGACAGACTGGACACGCGGATCGTGGTGTCCGGGCCGGTCATCATCCGCACGAACCGCAGCCCGGTGTGCAGGTGCATGCGTCGTCACCCACACCAAGGCCGCGCACGCCCGCTTCCTGCATCGCCGCAGACATGTCCCGGACCGGCCTTGACGCTGGTCAGACCGGGCCAGGAACCGCTGTCAGCGACCCGCGTCGTACTGTTCCCGCCATTTGTCGATCAACGCTGCCATCTCGCGCTGCATGAATGCGTAGAAGTCCTGCATTTCGTGGAGGCGGCGCCCGGCCACACCGTGACCCGCCCCGCCCGGGGTACCGGGCGGGCTTCGCCAAGGGCCGATACGACCCGTAGGGATCAAGATTCCATAGTGAACGCGTCAGGTTCCTGTAAGGTGCCTGGCGGAGTGCCGGGAAGTCTGGTCGGCGAACAGGGGATCACTCTCTTTGCCGATCGGGGGCGGAACAACCCATGGTGCTCATCGCTGTTTTCGGCGTCGCACTCCTCATCGCGGTGCTGGTCTCGGGCCTGGCGGCCCGCTCCGTGCTCTCCACCTCGCTGCTCTTCCTCGTCGCGGGCGCGCTCGTCGGTGACGGGGCCTTGGGCCTGATCCACATTACGGCGGACAGCCCGATCGTCTCGGTCACGGCCGATCTGGCGTTGTTCGCGGTGCTGTTCACCGACGGCATGCATGTGTCGTTCCCCGCGTTGCGCGGCGCCTGGCGGAATCCGGCGCGTGCCCTCGGGCTCGGAATGCCGCTGGCGTTCGTGGGGATGGCGCTGGTCACCCATTTCCTGGCCGGGCTGGACTGGACGACGTCCTTCCTGGTCGGGGCCGTGCTGGCGCCGACGGACCCGGTGTTCGCGTCGGCGATCGTGGGCCGTAAGGAGGTCCCGGCGCGGTTGCGGCAGTTGCTGAATGTGGAGAGCGGGATCAACGACGGGCTGGCGCTGCCGGTCGTGCTGGTGCTGATCGCGACGGCCGGGCCGACCTCGGATGCGGCGGAGGCGTCGCTGTCGAAGATCGCTCTGGAGCTGGTCGGCGGTCTGGCGCTGGGCATCGTGCTGCCGCTGGTCGTGAACGGGCTCGTGCGGTTCCGGCTGCTGGGCGCGGAGCCGAAGCTCCAGCCGCTGCTGCCGCTGGCGACAGGGGTGATCCTGTACGCCATCTGCCATCTCACTCACGCCAACCCCTATCTGGCGGCTTTCTCGGCGGGCGCGGTGCTCGCCTCCGTCTCGCCGGGCTCCTGCCGTGCGTTCCAGCCGCTGGGTGAGGCGCTGGCGGAGCTGAGCAAGTTCGCGGCGCTGCTGGTGTTCGGGGCGCTGCTGACTCCGCGGCTGTTCGGTGACCTGCCGTTCGGCGGGTATGTCGCGGTGGTTCTGGCGATCGTTCTGATCCGGCCGGCGTCGCTGCTGATCTCGCTGATCGGCACGCGTTTCGACCGGCGGGAGAAGCTGGCGGCGGCCTGGTTCGGCCCGAAGGGCTTCGCCTCCGTCGTTTACGGGCTGCTGGTGCTGCAGTCGGGCATCCCGCAGGGCCAGGAGGCATACACCCTGATCGCGATGTGCATCGCCTTCTCCATCGCCGCCCACAGCAGCACGGATGTGCCCGTCGCCCGCCTCTTCGATGTCGAGGACCTCGTCGGCATACCGGATGACGACGATGACGATGAGCACAAGGGGAAGCGGACTGCCGGGGCCGCGGAGCCTGCGGCCAGGATGGAGGAGGACGGCAATGCGCGCACGTGATCTGGCGGTGGAATATCCGTCGGTGCGTCTGGACAGCGATGCGCTGGACGCGGCCCGGCTGCTGGCCGAGCAACGGCTGCCCGGGGTGCTGGTGATGGACGACGGAGCGGAGCCCTATGCCGTGCTGCCCGGGTCGGCCCTGGTCAAGCTGCTGGTGCCTGGCTACGTGATCGAAGACCCCACGCTCGCGGCGGTGATCGACGAGCCGCATGCGGACCGGCTGTGCCAGGGGCTGGCGGGACGGCGGGTGGCCGACTGCCTGCCCAGGGAACGTCACAAGCCACCGGTCGCGGACCCGGATGACACCGCGTTGGAAGTCGCGGCGCTGATGGCGCGTGAGCGCAGCCCGCTGATCGCGGTGGTGGAACGGGGTGAGCGCGGGGAGCGCGGCGGTTCCCGGCTGCTCGGTGTGATCACCGCCGCGCATCTGCTGGAACGTCTTCTTGGGGTGACATGAGCGACTGGCACAGCTGGGCGGCGATCGCGGTCTTCGTGAGCGCGTACGTGGCGATCATCAGCGAGCGCGTGCACCGCACGGCCGCCGCCCTGGCAGGGGCGGGAGCCATGCTCGCGATCAGTGCCACGGACGACAAGGCCGCCTTCTTCGACGAGCGCTCCGGGATCGACTGGAACGTCGTCTTCCTGCTGCTGGGGATGATGGCGATCGTCGGGGTGCTGCGGCAGACGGGCCTGTTCGAGTATCTGGCGATCTGGGCGGTCAAACGCGCCCGCGGTAAGCCCTTCCGCGTGATGACGATGCTGATAGTGATCACCGCGGCCGCCTCCGCGCTGCTGGACAACGTCACCACCGTGCTGCTGGTCGCCCCGGTCACCCTGCTGGTGTGCGAACGCCTCGCGCTGCCCGCGGCGCCGTTCCTGATCGCCGAGGTGATGGCGTCCAACATCGGCGGCACCGCCACGCTGGTCGGTGACCCGCCGAACATCATCATCGCCAGCCGGGGCGGGCTGACCTTCAACGACTTCCTGGTCCACCTGGCACCCATCGCCGTACTCCTGACCGCCGTGCTGGTGGTGATGTGCCGGGTGATGTTCCGCAAGGTGCTGGTGTACGACGAGGAGCGCGCCGCCGACGTGATGGCGCTGGAGGAACGCGAGGCGATCCGCGACCACCGGCTCCTGTACCAGGGCCTGGGGGTCCTCGCCCTGGTCGTCTTCGGGTTCGTGGCACATCCGGTGCTGCACTACGCGCCGAGCGTGGTCGCCCTGCTCGGCGCCGGGATACTCATCGCCATCTCGAAGGTGGAGACCGGCGAGGTTCTGAAGGAGGTCGAGTGGCCGACCCTCGCCTTCTTCGCCGGGCTGTTCATCATGGTCGGGGCGCTCATCGAGACCGGCGTCATCGGGGAGGTCTCCCGCGCCCTGGCGGATGCCACCGGGGGCAGCGAACTGGGCGCGGCAATGCTGCTGGTGTTCGGCTCGGCCGTGCTCTCCGGGGTCGTCGACAACATTCCGTACGTCGCCACCATGGCTCCCATCACCGCCGACCTGGCCCACGGCTTCGGTGGCGGCGACGGCGTCCACGTGCTGTGGTGGGCCCTCGCACTGGGCGCCGACCTGGGCGGCAACGCCACCGCCATCGGAGCCTCGGCCAACGTCGTCGTCCTGGGCATCGCCGAACGCAACCAGCAGCCCATCTCCTTCTGGCAGTTCACCAAGTACGGGCTGGTCGTCACCGCCGTGACGGTCACCCTCTCGGCGGGGTACCTGTGGCTGCGGTACTTCGCCCTCGGCTGACCACTGACATCACCGACCGACGGGGGTCTTGCACCATCGTGTCTTCCTCACCTCAAGGGCCGCCCGGCGATCCCGCCGTCCCACACATGATCGTCTGCGGCGACGACGCGCTGGCCCACCGCCTGGCGGCCGAACTGCACAAGGTCTACCGCACTCACGTGACGGTCGTGGTTCCGGTCGCGGCCCCGGTACGGGAGACCACACGGTCACGGACCACAGGACCCGCTCACGCGTCCGCCCTCCTCGGCCGCGTGGCAGCGGCGGTCGGACGGGCGCCGCTCCCCCGCCAGGGCGCGTCGGACGAGGCGCCGGATACCGGCGTTCGGGTCGTGGAGGCGCCGGACCTCGCCGATGACGTGCTGACCGAGGCGGGGGCGGCGCGGGCCACGGCACTGGCACTGGTCCATGACGACGACGAGACCAACATCCACGCCGCACTACGTGCCCGTCGGCTCAACCCCCGGCTGAGGCTGGTGATCCGGCTCTACAACCGCAAACTGGGCCAGCACCTGGAAGACCTGCTCGACCAGGCCGCGGTGGTCGCCGACCCCGGCATGGACCCGGCAGAGCTGGACGCCGCCACGACCGTGCTGTCCGACGCCGACACCGTGGCCCCCGCACTCGCGGCCACCGCCGTCGCGGGCACCCGGAAAGTGGTGCAGGCCGACGGGCTGCTGCTGCACGCGGCCGAGCGCACCCCACCCGGCCGCGACGAGGTGACCGACCCCGGGCTGTGCACCCTCGCGCTGCTCTCGTCCACCACCACCGACCCCGGCGGCAGCGAGGGCTCGGACAGCAGCGGAGACGAAGGCCCGCGCCTGCTGCCCGGCGACGCGGAGGTCGCCGCCGCCACCGGGCGCGGCACGGTGGTGCTGGAAGCCGTCTCCGCCACCGGTCCGCCCCTTCCACCGCGAGGGCTCGGCAGCCGCAGGGTGCCGCTCGCCTCGCTGTTCTCCCGACGGCTGCGCTGGTCCGTCGCCGGGATGGTGACCGCCGTGCTCGCTCTTGCCCTCGCCTCGTGGCGGTTCACCGGAGCGGACCCCCTGCACGCGGCCTATCTCACGGTGCTGGACGTGCTGGCCATCGACGACCCGGCTCTCGGCGAGCCGACCGGGCGCAAGGTGCTGCAGCTCCTCTCCGGGCTGACCGGCTTGCTCCTGCTGCCTGTATTGGTGGCGGCCGCCCTCGAAGCGCTGGGCACCTTCCGGACCGCGTCCGCGCTGCGCCGGCCGCCGCGCGGACTCTCCAGCCATGTCGTCCTGCTCGGGCTCGGCAAGGTGGGCACTCGTGTCCTGGCGAGACTGCGTGACCTGGACATCCCCGTGGTGTGTGTGGAGGAGGACCCCGAAGCGCGAGGCATCCCGCTCGCCCGGCGGCTGGGGGTGCCCACCGTCGTCGGTGACGTCACCCAGGAAGGGGTGCTGGAGGCCGCCAAGGTTCAGCGGGCCCGCGCTCTGCTCGCGCTGACCAGCTCCGACATCACCAACCTGGAGGCGACGCTGTACGCCCGCTCGGTCAAACCCGACCTGCGGGTGGCACTGCGTCTGTACGACGACCACTTCGCCACCGCCGTCCACCGCACCCTGCGCGCCGCTCACCCCCATGCCCTGACCCGCAGCCGCAGTGTCTCGACACTCGCGGCACCGGCCTTCGCCGGAGCCATGATGGGCCGCCAGATCCTGGGCGCCATACCGGTCGAACGCACAGTGCTGCTCTTCGCCGCACTGCACGTCGCGGGCCACCCACAGTTGGAGGACCGCACCGTCGCCGAAGCGTTCAAACCGGGCGCCTGGCGAGTGATCGCGCTCGACGCGGCAGAACCAGCGGACCGGCGGCGCGACCTCGCCGCGGCGCTCCCGTACGACGGCGCCGACCGGGAGCCCGGTCTGGTATGGGACCCGCACCCCGGCTATGTACTGAAGCCGCACGACCGCGTGGTGCTGGCCACCACCCGCCAGGGCCTGGGCGAACTCCTCGGCGGAAACCCCGTGGCGCGAGGGGCCCCGGAGACCGGATGACCGGCGCGGGAACGGCCACGGGAACCACTCGGGTGGTGCAGGTCCTGGACCGGAAGCACCAGAAGGAGCGGACAGGTGAAACGAGACGGCATACCCGGGCATTTCCTCGGGGACTACGCGGGCATGCTCGCCGATGTCTCCGGGACCGGCCGGCTGTTGCGGCGGCCCGAGCTGGACGCGCTGCGCGAGCTGGGTGAGCGGGCGGCGGAGGCCGGGTACGGGCTGCGGGAGCTGATCGGACTGTATCTGGGCGAGACCCGCAGACTCTGGGGTTCGCTGCCCGGCATCGCACGGGCGCCGAGTGCGGCCGCGGCGGCCCGCGCCGATGACGCGCTGCTCGGCGCCGTGGACGCGGCGATCAGCGCGCTGGGGGAAGGGCACGAGCGGGCACAGCACCTGGCGGTACGCCAGGAGGAGGCGGCGAGGCGCGAGTTCATCGACGATCTGCTGTACGGGCGTAGTGACCTGGGGCGGCTGGCCGAGCGCGCCGAGCGGTTCGGACTGCGGCTGGCGGGCTCCCACGCGGTCGCCGTCGCCGAGGGCGATGAGCCGTACGACGACGTCCATCCGGTGGTGCGCCGCGTCGAGCGGGAGCTGATCGCCCGGTTCGGTGAGCACGACGTACTCCTGACCACCAAGGACGGGCGGCTGGTGTGTGTCGCCGCGAGCAGTGAGCGCATCATCCTGGACGCTTTCGCGAAGTACGCGGAACGGCCCGGCACCGGCCACTTGGGGGCGCGGTGGGTGGCCGTCGGTCGTGAGCACCCAGGAGCGGGCGGTGTGGTGCTCAGCTACGAGGAGGCGCTTGGCGCCCTGGAGCTCGCCGAGCGGCTGGAGCTGCAAGGGCCCGTTCTGCACGCCGGCGACCTGCTGGTCTTCCCGGTGCTGTTGCGTGACCGGGCGGCCATGTCCGACCTGGTGCGGACGGTGCTCGGCCCGCTCACGACGTCGCGCGGCGGAGCCGGGCCGCTGCTGGAGACACTCACCGCGTGCGCGGTGGCCGGTTATGTCAACGCCGAGGCGGCACGGCGCCTGAAGATCAGCGTACGCACCCTCTCCTACCGGCTGGAGCGGATCAAGACCCTGACCGGGTACGACCCCGGGGACGCGCTGCAGCGCTTCACGCTGGAGACGGCGGCGATGGGGGCACGGCTGCTGGGGTGGCCTCAGGAGCCGCTGTAGACGCTTCCCAGGGCCCGGTCGGTTCCCGCGTTAACAGGACGTCAGGAGCACATGAAGATTGCCGGGATCCGGCAATGTGCGGCCATGACTCCCGGTGTCACGATGCCGTGGCACCGAGACGAGGGACGGGGGTGGTGCTGTGGCTGGGTTCCTGCGGGCCGCGCTGGGGTTTCCCACGGTCCTGTTCAGCTTCGCGCTCCTCGTCGTGGCCGGGTACTGGCTTGTGGTGCTGCTGGGAGGGATCGGCGTGGACGCCTTCGACGGGGGAGACGGCGTCCACGCCGGTACCGCCGGAATACCGGTCACCGCCATGGTCTCCACCGGAATCGTCATTGCCTGGTTCGTGGCCCTGGCCGGGGATGCGCTGATCGACCACCGCTGGCTGCGGGTCGCCGTGCTGCCCGCCGCGCTGGGGGCGGCCTGGGTCGGCATCAGACTGCAGCGGCGCCTGGCCCACCGCTTGCTGCCTCCTGAACGGGTGCCGTCGCGCGAGCATTTCGTGGGCCGCGTCTGCGTGATACGCACCTCCCGCGTGAGTGCCGACTTCGGTCAGGCCGAGGTGACGTCCGACGACGGATCGACCGCGACCGTCCAGGTCCGTACCCATGAGGCCGGACTGGTCTCGGGCTCCCACGCGCTCATCTTCGACTAC
The DNA here is from genome assembly GCF_047337785.1 of Streptomyces lacaronensis. Taxonomy (NCBI): domain Bacteria; kingdom Bacillati; phylum Actinomycetota; class Actinomycetes; order Kitasatosporales; family Streptomycetaceae; genus Streptomyces; species Streptomyces lacaronensis. The sequence continues at coordinate 11,773,529 of NZ_JBLHDK010000003.1, read as the reverse complement.
GACGCCGACGGCGAATTCTTCCGGGTCGCACCCTTCGACAGCGCGCTCGACCCGCAACGCCCGGCCGTCTGAACACCCCACATCTCTTCCCACATCGCGGACAGCCAAGGATCTCACCGATGGATGCCATCACCGTAGGGCTGGGCGTGGTCATCGCCGTCGTCCTGCTCGTCGTACTCGTCGTGTTCCTCACCGTCACCCGGCTGTACCGCAAGGTGGCCCAGGGCCAGGCCCTGATCGTTCCAAGTACCGCAAGGTCGATGTGACCTTCACGGGTGCCGTGGTGCTGCCCGTGCTGCACAAGGCGGAGGTGATGGACATCTCGGTGAAGACCATCGAGATCGGCCGCACCGGCCGTGAGGGGCTGATCTGCCAGGACAACATCCGCGCCGACATCCGCATCGTCTTCTTCGTACGGGTCAACAAGACCAGGGAAGACGTGGTGAAGGTCGCCCAGGCGATCGGCACCGCGCGCGCCAGTGACCCGCGCACCTTGCAGGAGCTGTTCAACGCGAAGTTCTCCGAGGCGCTCAAGACGGTCGGCAAGCAGTTGGACTTCGCCGACCTCTACACCAAGCGCGATGAGTTCCGGGACCGGATCATCGCGGTCATCGGCACCGACCTCAACGGCTACAGCCTGGAGGACGCGGCCATCGACTATCTCGAACAGATGCCGATGGGCCAGCCGCAACCGGCTGGTCGACGAGGTCTATCTGCCTCTGGTCGGGGACAACCTGGCACGGCAGCTCGGCGCCGACGGAGACGGCCGCCGCACGACAGCCAGGGACTGCTCCTGCTGCTGTCCCCGCCCGGCTACGGCAAGACGACCCTCGTGGAGTACGTCGCCTCCCGCCTCGGTCTCCTCTTCGTCAAGGTCGACGGCCCCGCGCTCGGCCGCCGCACCGACTCGCTCGACCCGGTCGCGGCGCCCGACGCCGCCGCCCGCCACGAGGTGGAAAAGATCAACTTCGCGCTGGAGATGGGCAACAACGTCCTCCTCCACCTGGACGACATCCAGCACACCTCGCCCGAGCTGCTGCAGAAGTTCATCCCCCTCGGCGACGCCCAGCGCCGCGTGGAGGGAGTGCGGCACGGCCAAGCGCGCACGTACGACCTGCGCGGTAAGCGCTTCGCGGTGTGCATGGCCGGCAACCCCTATACCGAGTCCGGGCAGCGCTTCCGCGTCCCCGACATGCTCGCCAACCGGGCCGACGTATGGAACCTCGGTGATGTCCTGAGCGGCAAGGAGGAACTCTTCGCGCTCAGCCGCATCGAGAACGCGCTCACCTCACATCCCGTACTGGCCCCCCTCGCCTCCCGGGACCGCGGGGACATCGACCTGCTCGTCCGTCTCGCGCGGGCGGACGACGGCGACGAAGGGGCACGGCCCGGACCGCCTCATCCACCCGTGCACCCCGGCCGGGCTGGACGAGATCCTGTCCGTCCTGCGCAAGCCGCTGCACATCCAGAAGACGGTGCTCGCGGTCAACGGCGCCTACATCGCCTCCGCCGCACAAGCCGACGCCTCCCGCACCGAGCCGCCGTTCCGTCTGCAGGGCTCCTACCGCGACACCAACAAGCTCGCCGCGCACGTCCTCCCGGCCATGAACGACGCCGAACTCGAAGCGCTCATCGACGACCACTACCGGGCCGAGGCCCAGACCCTCACCGGCGATGCCGAGGCCAACCTCCTCAAACTGGCCGAGCTGCGCGGCAGGCTCACCGCCGGGCAGACGGCGCGCTGGAATGAGGTCAAACAGGGGTACCTGAGGCGGCGCACGGTGGCCATGGCCACGGACACGAGCCCGATGATGTTGTCCGCGGCATCTGACAGCTAATAGTGCGAATTTTGCATAGGGTCGTGGAGGCCGACATGTCTGTGCAGCGTCGCGAAGCCTCGTACGCGCCCTGCAACGCATTTGGAGTGGTCCATGGCTCAGGAGAAAGACCCAGGAGACTCCCTGCTGCTGTCCGCTCTGCCGTTCGGCGTGATGGCGGTCGTGGCCGCGGTGGACCTCACCGCGGGCCCAGCGGTGGGTTTCCTGCCGCTGGTGTCGCTGGGTCCCGCGTTCGCGGGGCTGACCGGAGGGTGGCGCCGGACGGCGGTCATCGGGGCGGTGGCTGTTGTCCTCTCCTTTGGACTGGGTGCGTACGACGGCCTGTTCGACACGCGTCGTGGCTACACCGCCTTGCTCTCGGTGGTTGGCGTCACGGGTGCTGGTCTGGTGGCGGCCGTCAGGCGACAGCGTCGGGACGCGGAGTTGGCGAGTGTCCGCTCGATCGCGGAGGTGGCGCAGCGGGTGCTGCTGCGGCCGGTGCCGCGCGGTGCGGGGCGGCTGCGGGTGGCGGTCTCGTACACCTCCGCCGTGGCCGAGGCCCGTATCGGAGGTGACCTGTACGAGGTGGTGACCTCGCCTGACGGGGTGAGGCTGATCATGGGTGATGTGCAGGGGAAGGGGCTGGAGGCGGTGGAGACCGCGGCGGTGGTCGTCGGCGCGTTCCGTGAGGCGGCGTACGACGAGCCGGACCTCAAGGCTGTCGGTGAACGGCTGGAGCGGGCTCTTGAGCGGCATCTGACCCAGGAGAAGTTCGTGACCGCGGTCCTGGCCCAAGTGAGGGACGATGCCAGCATCACACTCCTCAACTTCGGCCACCCGGCGCCGCTGTTCGTACGTGCGAACGGCGATATCCGCTATCTGGAGCCGCCAGGGCGGGCACTGCCACTTGGACTCGGTATGCACAGGACCCCGGGCCCGAAGCCACACCAGGTGCCTTTCGCCCCCGGGGACCAGATCCTCTTCTACACCGACGGTGTCACCGAGGCCCGTGACCGCTCAGGGCGTTTCTACCCGCTGGACGAGCGGGTGGGACGACTGGCGGACCCTGACCCGGAAGCGGCACTGGCCGCCGTGCGGCAGGACCTGATGGAGCATGTGGAGGGGCCTTCACACGACGATGCCGCGATGCTGCTGCTGCGCTACCGGGGGTGAGCCGCGTGGCGGGTCGGGCCAGAGCGAGCCGAGGCCGGTGGGAGTTCTTGGTGCTGGCGCGGACCTGGGCGATGGTGACGAAGATCTTGCCGTGGGTGCCGCGCAGGATGTTGGCGAACTTCTTGTCGAAGTCGGCGCCCTGGGCGTCCCGGCACAGCAGCGGAAGCAGCACGGTGAGCGCGGCGAGGACGGCTGTACGGCCAGTGTCCATGGGCCGCCCGGCGCTCGGGGCCGGGCGGTGGTGGACCGTTCTCATCGCTGCACCGTCTTTCAAGGCTCCAGCCTGTTCCCCGGACCACGCTGCCACGGCCGGGCTCGGGCCCCGCGAGAACGCAGCAGGCAACCACGTCCAGGACCTCGTGGTGGCGTGCCCGCTCGCGTACGGCCCGCACCAGGGCGGCCGCCAGGCAATATGCGGCGCGGGCGAGTACAGCCAGGGCGAGTACCGCACCGCTTGCCGCCGCAGCCGCTCCACCGGGCGAGGCGTACTGCGCGCGGAGCGCCCTCATGCACGACTGGAGCAGCGCTGCCAGATCCCCGCTCCCGTGCCCCGCTCCCGTGCACTGTGGGAACGATGAGCGCCACGCCTGCCATCACCGCTGAGGCAAGCGCGGAGACGCCCAGCGCCACCAGAGGGTAATGCCCAGCCGGGGTGCCCGATCCGTCCAGCCGCCCAGGCGCAGTACCCGGCCGCCCATGGCCGCCAGGGCGGTGGCGTAGCCGACCAGGGTCAACGCGACAATCAACGCTCTCGCTCCCGGGTGTGGGCGCCCCGATCCCGGGCGGCACCCAGCAGGCGGCGAAGCTCCTCCGCCTCGCCCGGCTCCTCCTCCTGGCCTCGACACACCACCGCAATCCTTTCCAAACCGCCAGGGCCACCTCGCCGCAAACCGCGCGATCATCCGTACTGGCTGAGGCGGTGATCGGTACGCGGCCGCGATCAGGCGCAGCTGACGGCGGGACAGGGGCTGCGAAAGATTGGTCATTTGCTGGTCAGGTCCTGTCGTTTGCTGGCCTTGGCCTGGGTGAGGTGTTTCTAGGGTCGTGTGGGTCCCCCGGGAGTCCGGCTTTCGGACCCCGTAATTCGACTGTTCTGGAGACGCCTGATGCGTGCATTGCCTCGTCGTGCCCTGTCCGCCGCCGCTCCCGCTGTTGTTCTCATGTTCTCCCTGGTGGCCTGCGGTGGTGGTTCCGACTCCGGTGGTTCGAAGACCGCAGACCAGCAGCAGTCGGCACAGGGCGCCGACGGTGCCGGGAATGCCGAGGTGGAAGGAGAGGCCGGGGAGGAGGCAGGTGAGGAGAAGGAGCCACCGCTGACCGGTGAGGTGAAGAAGAAGGCGGAGGCGGCGGCACTGGCCAAGTTCCCCGGAACGGTTGTGAAGTCCGAGGAGGACATCGAGAAGCCGGGTATGTACGCGGTGGAGGTCAAGCAGTCGGACGGCACGACGGTGGAGGTCTACCTCGACAAGAGCTACACGGTCACCGACACCAAGCAGGAAGGCACCGAGGAGAAGCAGAACGGCGGCTGACGCGCCATCGCCGTGCCGCCGCTGCCGCTGCTCGGCCGGCCCGTCACTCCCGCGGGCCGACCGGACAGCGGGGGTGCCCCCGATCGCTGTGTCGCCTCGTCCGCTTCCCCGCGCGCTGGCAGGTTGTGATGAACGCTGCGACTGCTGCTGGGCAGCTGTGCGAACCTTTCGCCATGCGGCTGCTACTGATCGAAGACGACGACCGGCTCGCCGGTCCGATCACCGAAGGGCTCGCGCGCTACGGGTTCACCGTCGACCGGGCGCGCACCGGTGCCGCCGGGCTCGAGGGAGCCGCGGGAGATCCCGATCTGGTGCTGCTCGACCTCGGGCTGCCCGACATGGACGGTCTGGACGTCTGCCGCCGTCTGCGTGCCCGGTCCGCGATCCCTATCATCATGATCACTGCCCGGGGTGAGGAAGCCGACCGGGTCGTCGGATTGGAGCTCGGGGCGGACGACTATGTCGCCAAGCCGTTCGGCGTGCGGGAGCTGGTCGCCCGCATCCGGGCCGTGGCCCGCCGCGCCGCCGGCCATCTGGCCCCGGCGGCGGACGCCCCGGTATCCGCCGAGATGCCTTCGGCGTCCATGGCCGGAGCTGGTCCGCAGCGGCTGGGGGTGCTGGAGATCGACCGGCGCACCCGGGAGGTCCGCCTCGGCGGATGTGAAGTGGCCCTGTCTCCACGGGAGTTCGACCTGCTCGCCTATCTCGCTCAGGATCCCGGCGCGGTCCACTCCCGGCAGCAGATCATGGACACGGTATGGGACCCGCACTTCTTCGGACCCACCAAGACGCTGGACGCGCACGTCGCCGCCCTGCGCCGTAAGCTTGGTGATCCTGCCTGGATCACCACCGCGCGCGGTGTCGGCTTCCGCCTCACCGTCCCCGCCGGGCAGACCGGCGACGGCTCGCCTCCCAAGGCCGTGTCATGACCCGCCGCCTGCTGCTGAGCTACTTGGCGCTGGCACTGCTCGTGCTGGTGGGTCTGGAGATCCCGCTCGGCTACTTCTACGTCCGTGGGGAGGAATCCCGCTTCTCCCAGGGAGTGGAACGCGACGCGTCGATGCTGGCCGAAGTCGCCGAGGAGAACATCGAGAAGCGCAACCTGGAGGCCCTGCCCGAGCTGGCGCGGGAGTACGCCGACGACACCGGCGCTCGCGTCGTGGTCGTCGACCGCGACGGCCGCCTTCTCACGGACTCCGCAGGTGCTACTGCCATCGAGGCGGATCTATCCCGACAGCCGGACATCGCCGCCGCCCTGCGAAACAAGGCCACCACCGCCACCCGCAAGGACGCACAGGGCGGTGACGCCCTGGCGGTGACCATGCCGGGCTCCTCCGGAACCACCATCCGCGGCGCGCTCCAGGTGACTTACCCGATGACGATGGTCACCGACCGGGAGCGCCGCATCTGGCTCGCTCTCGTCGTCGCCGGAGGGTGTGTCCTGGCCGTCGTGGCCCTCGTGGCGTTGACCTTGGCCCGCTGGATCACCCGCCCCCTGCGCACCCTGGAACATGCCACCACCCAGCTCGCCGACGGACACCTGGACAACCCGCCCGACGCCGCCACCGGTCCGCCCGAACTACGCCGGCTGGCCTCCTCGTTCAACCACACCGCCACCCGCCTGCAGCACCTGCTACAAGCTCAGCACGGATTCGCCTCCGAGGCATCCCACCAGCTCAAAACCCCGCTGGCCTCGTTGCGGCTACGGCTGGAGAACTTCGAGCCCTACCTCGACCCACGCGCCCACACCAGCCTCGAGGAGACCATCGAGGAAGTCGAACGGCTCAGCCGCATGGTCCACGGGCTCCTCGCCCTCGCCCGCCTGGAGAACACCGCCACCGCCCCCGAGCCGGTCGACCTGGACGCGGTCCTCGCCGACCGGGCCGCCACGTGGGAATCGCTCGCCTGTGAACAGCACGTCACTGTGGCCGTCACCGGACCGGGGGCCGGTCGGGTATGGGCGGTACCCGGGGCACTGGAGCAGATCATCGACAATCTGATCGCAAACGCGCTGCGGGTCTCCCCGCCCGGCACGACCATCACCCTCAATCGAGCGCCAGGCGCCGAACTCCACGTCATCGACCAGGGCCCCGGCATGCCACCGGCCGACCGGGAGCGCGCCTTCGACCGCTTCTGGCGCGCCTCCGACTCCCACCACGACGGCACCGGCCTCGGCCTGCCCATCGTCCACCACCTGGTCCACGCCTCCGGCGGCCAGATCACCCTCAGCGCCGCCACGCCGAGCGGCGGTCTGGACGCCCAGGTCCGGCTACGCCCCGCCGAGCAGGAACGCCGCTCCGGGGGCGCCACCGGACGCGCTGCTCACCGCGTCGGACGCCGAACATCGACACCCAGAAGCGGTCCCCGGACGCCGGTATAACCGCTGTCCTCCGCTACCAGCGGAACGCTGGTCACGGCTGGCCGGGGACCTCCTGGCGGGCACCTCCTGGCGGGCGATGAGGATCCATTCGTACGCGGCCCTGCCTTCTCCCTGTGCGGGACGCTTCGTTCAGCTAGGTCAGGTTCCGATCTTGTGCAGCTTCGCAGGCCACTTCCAGCTCGACGTCCAGTAGTAGTCGGAGGGCACCTTCTGCCAGTAGTCCGGCGGCGATCGCGCGCGGCGTGAGTTGGGGATCGGCCAGGTGCTGCTGAATGAAGGCCCGAATGCGCAGCGTCAGCGTCCGACCGACGGGATTCCGGGGTCAGGGCGTTGTCGGCACGGAGTTCGTGGGCGAACGGCGCGGACAGCAAATCGACCACGATGTTCCCAAGCCGGGGACCGTCGGAGGGCTGAAAGGAGGCGGTGTCCGTCGTGACGCGGGTGAGGAACTGCGCCAGCAAGGCACCGACCCCCTCCCGCCCTGATAAGGACACACACGTCACCGGGGTCGTGTGTGGTCTCCTGCCCGTGCTGGACCATGCCCACGGTCCCGCGCGCAACCAACGACATGTGGAGCAGTTCGGGATCGGACTGCCGGATCAGCTTGGGAGTCCGGTGAAAGCGCATCGACTGCGAGGCAGTCGGCCTCACGTGCACCGCGCCGAGTTCCAGCAGATGCACGGATGCCTGGAAGTCCTCAGTATGGTCACTGCTCATGTCCACCGGCGCATACGTCTGGATCGTCAGTCGGCGGGGCGCGCTCCGCACCGTGCTGCCGACCACGCTCAGCCGTCGGTGTCGCTGAGGTCTCCCGGACCGGGCGACGCCCAGATATGCACAAATCGGTCACGACGTCCCGACGCGTCAATCGCCCCCTCGCCCCGTCGGAATCCGCATCCGACACCGAGATCGGGCGGGAACACCGCCCAATCCTGAGCGGTGTTCAAACGGGCGGCGTCACAATTGGGTGCCGCCACCGTCCACCGCGAGCTCGGCGCCGGTGGTGTAGGTCGCGTCGAAGGCGAAGAAAATGGCAGCACGCGCGACCTCCTCCGGATTCCCTATACGCCCCATCGGAGTCTGGGCGGCGAAACCCGCCGCCATTTCGTCCGCCACCTCTACGGGCAGCTTCTTGTGCAGAATTCCTGTGTCGATCGGCCCCGGGCTCACCGCATTGACACGTACGCCACGCGGCAGCAGTTCGCGAGCCCAGGTACGCGCCATCGACCGGAGAGCCGCCTTGCTCGCCGCGTAGACACCATGGTCCGGATACCCCAGCACGTTCAAGACCGAGGTGGTCAGCACCACGCCGCTGCCCTCGGCAAGCAGCGGAAGCAGCCGCTGCAAGGTGAAGTAGGGCCCCTTGGTGTTGGCCGCGAAGACGGCATCGTAGGTCTGCTCGGTCGTCGCCTCGAACGACACCGAGTCGCTGATGCCCGCATTCAGGAACACCGCGTCCAGCTGACCGAACGCCTCCTCGACCTTCCCCGCCAAGTCATCGATGTCGGCCTTTGAGGTGCCGTCGCTGCGAACCGCGACCAGCCCCTCTTTACTCGCCGCTTCGAGCGCCGCTTCCTTGCGTCCCGTGACCATCACCTGAGCACCCCCGGCCGCCAGCAGACGTGCGATCGACAGGCCGATTCCGCTACTGCCACCGGTGATGAGGGCGCGCTTTCCGCTGTACTTTTCCATACCTCGATTCAAATCCCGGACCGGCGACGGCGTCCAAGACCTGATCTGCAACCCGTCATGCGCACATTGCATGTTGGTACGCTCCAAGCGTGCGCGTTCCCGGATCGGACCTCGACTTGCGGCTTGTCGGCTACTTCACGGTCGTCGCAGAGCACGCCAACTTCAGCCGCGCCGCCGCGGTGCTGCACGTCGCCCAGCCGTCCCTGAGCCGCCAGATCCAGCGCCTCGAGGAACATCTGGGCGTGCGCCTCTTCGACCGCACCCCACAGGGCAGCCGGCTCACGGAAGCCGGTCGCGCCTTCCTGCCGCAGGCTCAGGCACTGCTCCAAGCAGCCCATCAAGCCGAGCGCACCGCCCGCGAAGGCGCCACCCCGCGCGAGTTCACCATCGGCTACGTCGAGGACCTGGTCATCACCCACGCCGTACGCCAACTGCGGCACCGACACCCCACGGCCCGCATCCGCACCCGCCACCTGGAGTGGAACGACGCCCACGCCCTCACCGACCGCCGCGTGGACGCCCTGGTCGCCCGCGCCCCGCTGCCCTTCCCCACCGACCGGTTGCGCCTCACCGATCTGTGGACCGAGCCACGGGTTCTGGTCGTCTCCACAGACCACCGCCTGGCCGGAAAGGAATCGGTGACCGTCGACGACCTCAGCGAAGAAGTTCTGCCGCAATGCCCGAGCGCGGTCCCGCAATGGAGCGATTTCGCCCGCCTGGAACCGCGCCCGGACGGCGTTCCGGCTCGCAGCGCGCCGATCGACTACGAATCGTTCGAGGACAAGCTCGACCTTGTGGCCGAGGAGCGGACGGTATTGATCCTGGCCGCCGGCGACCGGCGGCCCCAACTACGCCCCGGCCTCACCACCGTGCCCATCGAGGGCATCGACCCGGTCCGCGTCGTCCTGGCAACCCGCTCCGCCGAGGCCAACCCCCTGATCAACGATTTCCTGAACGCCTGGTCATCCGACACACCCGCTCCTCAGCCGGCGCGTCACTGATCACCGGGGGATGCCTGCCGGGCAAGGAACTCCTCGAACGCCGCCTTCTGCTTCGGATCCATGAAGCCCTGGCGGACAGTGCGGGCCTTCTCCTGGAGCCAGTGCGCCTCGTCGGGGTCCAGTAGCTCGGCGACCACCACGCCTTCGCGAGCAACCGCCGTGCGCCGCCCTACGCGACGACGAAAAAGCGTGAACGCGCCGAATTCCGCTGGGTGGGCCAGTTCCGGCTCCTCCACCACAGCCCGGTCCCCTTCCTCAACGCCACTCGTCGGGAAGGCGGTTGGCGCCCAATGTTCCCAGAGCGCCAGCGTGGCCGCGGGCACCAGCACCGCACGTTCCGCCTCTTTACGTGCCTCCCACATGAACGTGACAGTGACGGGCTCGCCGACCGCCTCGGCCATCCCGAGCACCCTCTCCATCTCATCGTTGATCGGATAACCCACCACTACATCGATCTGAATGCCCATGGTGCCTGAGGCTACTGGCCGCTTCCGACATGCCAGCCCAAACCTCCTGCGCCTCATCGACCACAGCGCACCAGGTGGACCGTCCGCAACCGGTGATCTCACCGACTGAGCGCCTGTCCGAGGCAATACTGGGCGGCCGTCCGGGAACCCGCCTGTCCACACGGATGTATATCTCGACCTGCAAGGACACTTTGCTCCGGCTGATCCGCTACTGCGCGGCCATCCCGAGGTGACGGTCCTCGGCCGCGACCGGGCCGGGTCATTCCGCGACTGAGCCTGTGCGGGAGCCCCTCGGGCCAGACAGGTGGCCGACTTCCTGCATCTGCTGGGCAACCTCGCCGAGGCAGTCGAGCGCATCGTCGGCAGGCACCGTGTGCGGAGCTGCGCGAGCCTCCCGCGGCCCCCCGGCGATACACGCCCACCGCACCATCTGCCCGGCTGTGCGACACACTGCGCGAGTACTTCCCCGCCGCCCTGACCGCCTACGCGGACCTCACGCTGACCAGCACAGACGCGCTGGAGCTGCTGATCAAGGCGCCCACCCCGGCAGTCGGGGCAAAGCTGATCCGCACCCAGATCACCGCCGTCCTGGCCCACGCTCGCCGGCACAACCGCGACGCGAAAGCGGCCACCGTCCAGACCGCGCTGCGCAGGGACCAACTCCATCGCCCGGACCTCGGGCAAGAGCCAACCGTCAGGCCCGCTTCGTGCGCGACAACCGCCCCGCCGACGCGTTGCACACCCAGGCGTTCTCCGCGCTGCGCGCCTCACCCGGCGCCCGCCGCTACTACGACAAACAAGCGCCCGCAAGGCCGGCTACAACCCCGCCCTGCGTCAGCTCGGCAACCGCCTCGTCGGCAGCCTCCAGACACCGGGTCAGGATCTGAAGTGCGAGAGTCGGCCAGCAGGACTCCGTCGTCGCCCCGTACTTGGGCCATGCCCCTCGTTCCCATCAGGATGGCCTCGACTGAAAGCCGCACCAGGCAGAAAGTCGGCATCATACGCCCAAGCAGGTACAGCCCTTCAGCCCGCCACGAGTGAAAGCCCCCGGAGCTCCCAGGCCAATGACCACTCCCCCGCATCCCGCACCGTCTGCCCCCTCCTGGCCGTACTGCGGACATGGTGCCGAAGACGCCACCAACCCCGTCGGCTGCCCCGGAATCCACGTCCCTGGCCAAACCGCGTGTCTGGCCCACCTCAACAGCGCCGACCGCGACGCATACCTCACCGGTCTGACCCCCGGCACAGACATCGACCACCGCGGCACCCGCTTCACCGCACCACTTCTCAACGCTCTCCTCCAAGCCCTCAGAGATCCCACCACCGGAAAGCCCCACTTCGGTACCGCGAGGTTCGAAGGGGCGGAGTTCGCGGAGGAAGCCGGATTCCACCGGGCGCGGTTCTCGGGCACAAGCCAGTTCGGCGGGGCGCGGTTTTCCAGCACCGCCAGATTCGGCGGAGCGCACTTCACCCACGACGCCCGGTTCGAGGGCACCCAGTTCGCCGGTACCGCATGGTTCGACGGTGCGCGCTTTTGTGGCGGCGCCCTGTTCCGCCACGCACAGTTCGCCGAGGCCGCCTGGTTCGGCGGGGTGCGGTTCGCGGGCGCTGCCAGGTTCGGTGAAACGTGGTTCCGGGATGATGCCAGGTTCGGCGGAGCGCACTTCTTGGGCAGCGTCGGGTTCGCGAGCGCGCGCTTTTCCAGCACCGCTTGGTTCGAGGGCGCGCAGTTCGCCGCCGACGCCCGGTTCGAGGGGGCGCTTTTCTCCGGCACCGCCGGGTTCGGCGGGGCGCGGTTCACCGACGATGTCTGGTTCGGTGGAACGCGGTTCGCGGGCAGTGCCGGGTTCGGTGGGGCGCGCTTCCGCGGCACCGCCAGGTTCGGCCGAGCGGATTTCAGCGAGGAGGCCCGGTTCGAGGGGGCGCGCTTCGCCGACACAGCCTGGTTCGATGGGGCGCGGTTCGCGGGCGATGCCCGGTTTCACCGGACGCAGTTCGCCGATGATGCCCGGTTCGGCGGGGCGCGGTTCTCCGGCGTCGCCGGGTTCGACCTGGCCCAGTTCCACGGTGGCGCTCTGTTCTCCCAGGCGCAGTTCACCGATGTCGCCCGGTTCGACGCGGCGCTGTTCTCGGGCACCGCCAGGTTCGAGGGGACACAGTTTTCCGGCGACGCTTGGTTCCACCTGGCGCAGTTCTCCGGTGACGCCCTGTTCCCCCAGGCCCGATTCACGGCGATGTCGTGGCTCGGGCCGGTGGTGTGCGCAAAGACGGTTGATCTGTCCGGTGCGCTGTTCGAGGTACCGGTGACACTGGAGATCGCAGCGCGTGAAGTGCGCTGCGAGAGGACTCGGTGGCCGACGAAGAGGGCCAGGCGGAGGCCCTGCCCGGGTTCACGACTCACGGTATGGACATCGGGAAGTGGTTGGCCAAGCAGCGAACGCCGGAGGCCTGGGAGGCCCTGGCGGGCCGGGCAGCGCGAGCGCCTGGAGCAGCTCGGCATCACGCGTCCGGAGCCGAAGGAGCCCGCCAAAGCGTCCATGGCGCCTGTGAGCGCCTTCGAGCGGGGCGTTGCCGCAATGAGCCCCTGAGACAAGGGCAGAGGTCGCGAAGGGCGGGACGTGGACAGCAATGAGCCCATAGAAATCGGATCCGGCCATCCTCCGTTCAGACGCTTCGATGAACTCGGTCTGGAAGCCGTCGGGCAACGCCTTGAGCCGGATCAGGCTATGATCGGGTGAGTGCCGAAACGCCGAGCCGCGTTCACCGATTAGCGGCCAGCACCGCCGCGAGGCCTTCTTGCAGGTCCTTGACGAAATACTCGGGAACCTCCAGCGACGGGAAATGTCCCCCGTTTTCAGGCGACCTCCATCGGACGATTTGTCGGTACCGCTCCTGCGCCCAGGGGCGCGGACACTTCTCGACGTCGCGGGGATACATACTGATTGCTGACGGGACGTCGACCCGGAGTTCGGGGTCCAGCGAGTTGTGGCTTTCGTAGTAAATGCGGGCCGCCGATGCGCCGGTCCGCGTCAGCCAATACAGGGTGACGTCGTCAAGAATTCTGTCTCTGGAAATCGTCTCGAACGGGCTGTCTTCGGTGTCCGACCACTCGGCGAACTTGTCAAGGATCCACGCAAGAAGCCCGACCGGTGAGTCGACGAGCGAGTAGCCGATGGTCTGCGGTCGGGTCGCCTGCTGCTTCGCGTACGCCGCGTGGTGGCGCCAGAAATCGCGGGTTTCCTCGGTCCACTTGCGCTCGACCGCCGTCAGCCCGTCCGTTGTCAAACCGGGCGGTCCCTCCGCGAATGTTGTGTGGATGCCGAGAACGTGTGCCGGGAACCTACCGCCGAGAACCGTGGTGATATTACCTCCCCAGTCGCCGCCGTGGGCCGCGAACTTGCTGTAGCCGAGCCTTCCCATCAGTTCCACCCATGCGGCCGCGATCTTTTCGGTTCCCCACCCGGTGGTGGCCGGCTTGTCGCTGTAGCCAAAGCCTGGTAGCGACGGGGCCACGACGTGGAACGCCGGCGCTTCTGCATCTTTCGGATCTGCCAGTTCGTCCACTACATCGATGAACTCAGCAATGCTGCCTGGCCAGCCGTGCGTCAGGATCAGAGGAGTGGCATCTGCGCGCGCGGATCGGCGGTGCAGGAAGTGGATTCCCAGATCATCAATGGTCGTGCGGAACTGGCCGATACGGTTGATGCGCTCTTCGAACGACCGCCAGTTGTACTCGGTGCGCCAGTAGCTCACGACATCGACGAGGTCGGCGAGAGGAACGCCCTGTTCCCATCGGCGAGGGCCCGGCGCGGCGCGAAGGACCGTCTCAGCCTCCGGTAGCCGCGCCGCGGCCAGTCGCGCGCGCAGATCGTCGAGGTCAGCGTCAGTTGCGTGGGCTTCAAATGCTTGCACGTCGCCGGTTGGACGGGGCATGAGACCTCCTGGCCATCGTGGAGCCGGCTACGGTCTATCGCGAACCGGCTAAGACGGTTCTAGCAGTCCTCCGAGCCACACCGCAACCTGCTAAGGTGGTTCCATGCGTGCTGGGTTTCCTGACTTCCGCCTTGGCAACGTGCTAGCGACCAGCTTCACGGGGACCCTGTCGGAGCGTCACGGCAACGCCGTGGAGCGCATTCCCACGCCGCACCGACTCATCGACTGGCTGGCGGTGAACGGCCTCACCGTGGACTCCTGCACCACTGCCCAGCTCGACCTCGCCCGGGAACTGAGGGAGTCGATTCACGCCGCCGCGACAGCCGCCGCGATCCAGGACGCTCTCCCTGCGTCCGCTGTCCAAGTCATCAATGACTGCAGCGCTCAGGGTCGGGCCGCGGCGATCCTGACACCCGAGGGTAAGCGGCGATGGCGGCTCGGCTCGGCTTCCCGCGTGGAAGATGCCCTCAGCGTGATCGCCGCCGACGCGATCAGCATCATCGCGGGCGAACGAGACGGAAGGTTGGCCTTGTGCGCATCGCCAACCTGCCAAGCCGCCTTCTTCGACACCAGCCAAAGTCGCACTCGCAAATGGTGTGACATGAACACGTGTGGGAATCGTCAGAAAAAAGCGCGCTTCAATGCCAACCAGCGCAAAAACCCCAGATCAGCGGAGTGATCGTTACCTCGGCACATGAGGTGCACGGTGGTCACTGCCATTCGCGAACGCGACAAGGAGCGAGCGGGCGATCATGCTCGAGTTCGGCGCACAGGCCGACGCTGTACTCGCGCACTGCCCCCTACAGCGGATACGACAGCCCGTACGCCGCGACGTACACCATCAGCGCGGTATGGGCGAGAGCAGCCTGACGCAACGCGGACCGGCCCCCGTCCTGCCGCAGGAAGCCGGTGGCGTTCACGACCGGGGTGGCCGGCCGGGGTGGCGTCCGCGCCGGTCCGCCGCCGCTACGCGGTCGAGCGCACTGCGGCTTCGGTGAGGGTCGACGCGGTTCGTACGGCGCTGGAGACGGCCTCGTCGGGGCCGAGTCCGCACAGGTCGGTGAGGGTGAAGAGCGCCTCGGCGCTCACGACCACCGCGAGGTCCCGTTTGAGCTGGGTGAAGGCGTCCGGGTCCGTCGCGCCGAGCGTGTCCTCCAGCGGGAGGAGCGCGTGGTCGATGAGTCCGAAGCGGATGCCGGGGCGTGTGGTCACCGTCTGGGGCCGGGTGATGGTGGCGGCGATCATCGCCCGCACCGAGCCCTGGCGGGCGAGGATGCCGCGCAGCAGGAACTCGCAGGCGTAGGCGGTGCGTTCGACGGGATCGGCGGAGTCCGCGACCGGTGCGAGCGCTTCGGCGGGGGGTGGCCAGACACCGGCCAGGGCCTCGCTGATCAGGGAGGGCAGGTCCGGGAAGTACCGGTAGGCGGTGGCCTCGGAGACCAGGGCCGCGCGGGCGATCGCGGGCATGGTCACTTCGGTGCCCGTGCCCATGAGTTCACGGGCGGCCGTCACGATCGCCGTCCGCGTGCGCTGCTTCTGGTTGGTGCGGCCGGCACCCGTCTGCGCTGTCATCACGCGACTCCTCCCGTTGATCCCTCCACATAATAGCAGCCCCCTCTCTTCATGAGAGTCGGCTTGCATAACGAAACCGGAGCCCCTTACTCTCATGAGAGCCAGCTCTCACGAAGGAGGAGCAATGAGCACCGTTTCCGTGGTCGGCCCGGCCGACGGCGAGACCATCCAGCTCGGCCCGACGCAGATACGCGTCCTCGAGGACGGCAGCACCACCGGGCACCGCCTCGGCATCGCAGAGATCACCATCGCCCCGCACACCCAGGGCCCGCCGCAGCACCGGCACGCCCAGCACGACGAGGGCTTCTACGTCGTCTCCGGCACCGTCCACTTCACCACCGGGGAGACCACCCACGCGGCGCCCGCCGGCACGCTCGCGATGATCCCGCCCGGCGCCCCGCACACCTTCGCCAACCTCGGCGACGAGCCGGCGGTGATGCTCAACACCTTCACACCGGACCTGTATGTGCAGTACTTCCGCGACCTGCGGAACATGATCGCGAGCGGCCGGGAACCGACCCCCGAGTCGACGGCCGCGATCATGAGCCGCTACGCCACCGTCCCCGCGACCGACTACGCGTGACCACGCCCCGACCTCCCCTGAAACTCATCAACCCGAGGAGCACACGGACATGACCCGCGGCACCCACACCCTCACCCTCGACCAGGGCACCCTCGATATCACCGTCGACCTCCACGGCGAGCGGGGACGCCCCTTTCTGCTCCTGCACGGAGGCGGCGGCCCGCAGACCCTCACTCCGTTCGCCCGCCTCCTCGCCGAACAGCGACCCGCCAGGGTAATCACCCCCGTCCACCCCGGCTTCGACGACACCATCCGCCCCGACTGGCTGACCGACACCACAACCCTGGCCCGGGCATACGCCCACCTGCTCGACACACTCGACCTGCGGGACGTCGCCGTCGTCGGGAACTCGATCGGCGGCTGGATCGCCGCCGAACTGGCAGCCCTGGGCAACGACCGGATCAGCAGCGTCACCCTCGTCAACGCCGTCGGCATCCCCGTCCCCGGCCACCCCATAGCCGACACCTTCTCCCTGACCCCCGCCGAACTCGCCCGACTCTCCTTCCACGACCCCACGAAATTCCGCTTCGACCCCAGCGCACTGACCCAGGCACAGCGCGCGGTCATGGCCGCCAACCGCGCCACCCTGCACATCTATGCGGGCCCGCACCACATGGCCGACCCCACCCTGCCCGAGCGCCTGGCCAAGATCACCCATCCCACCCTGGTCGCATGGGGCGCGAGCGACCAGGTCGTGGACGTCGACTACGGACGCACATACGCACAAGCCATCCCAGACGCGAAATTCCGCCTGCTGGAAGGCACCGGCCATATGCCACAGAGCGAGACCCCCGAACAACTCCTGCCGATCCTCTGGGACTTCGCCGACACCCGTGTCGTCCACCGGCCACGCCTCTGACCCCAGAAAGGGCGAACCCGATGCCTCAGCCCGGTCGTATCAGACCCGCATGCTGGGTACGCCTTGCCGGCCGGGAGACAGCGCCGGACAGCAGCCAGGGAGTGCGACGGGAACCCCGCTCACACCAGCTGAGCCCGAGCGCCGCATGCCAGCAACGCTCCCGAGCTGACCGGAGACCAACCACGGTGATCCAAGGCCAAGGGCCAGTCCACCGGCGGCAAGCCAGTCTCGATCGGCAGGGTGACGGTCGCATAGGCGGGGCCGGAGGCATGGCAACACTGAAACGCCCGACCCCACCCGGTCACCCCGGGCAGCGCCCCAGCCTCCGCCGCGATACACAGGGCACGGCGACGCACGCCACGAACAGTGTCACTGCCCAGAGCCCCTGACACCAGACAGCCATTCCGCCACCTACCGCCGCCGGAGGAGGACTCCCACCCTCCCGACCACAACCCACAACCCACAACCGGCGGCTGATACGGCGACAAGCGGGACGGGCCGGCCCGCTATCGGTTTTCCACTGCCAGCCAGCCGGCCAGTCCCAGCATTGCCACCCCGGTCAGCGCGTCCAGCAGCCTTCGGATCCGCTGAGTGAGCCCCATCGCCCTCAGCCGCCCCCCGAGGGCGGCGTACCCGCACGCGCAGCAGAACTCCACACCGATATACGCGGCGCCCAGAACAAGAAGCGGAACCGCGACATCCCCGGCGCCGTCGGCCAGGAACTGCGGAAGGAACACAGCGAACAGAACAACGGCTTTGGGGTTCGCGGCCGCCACGATGAACTCCTGACGGGCCAGCCGCCACCAAGCCAGCTCGCCCCTATCCTCTCGAATAACCTCCGCAGGCGCATGCCGAGTTCCCGGTGCCTTCCGTCCCCGGGCAGTGTCCGTTCGCACCGCCGTCAGCATCGTCCGCCCCCCGAGCCAGAGCAGATACGCCACACCACACCATTTGACGGCGTTGAACGCCACCTCGGAAGCGGTCAATACAGCACCCAGCCCGGCTGCCACCGCCACCACCATCAACGCGAACGCGGCAAAGCGCCCGATGGAGGCGCTGATCGCCGGACGCGGACCGTGGCGTAACCCGTTACGCAAGATCAACAACTGATTGGCTCCAGGCGTAGCAGCAAGCAAAATTGCCGACGGAAAGAACGCCGCCCACTCAATATGGGAAACCATGAACGCGCATGTACCCCCAGTTGCCAGATCCCCACGCCGAGGACGGACAACTCCCTGGGCACGGCTACTGTCCGCAGCTGCCGCCCGCGTCGCTGTCGGGACCCTCGTGAGTTTCCCCAGCCATCAGTGACGCTCAGGCTCGTCCGTTTCGATCCGGGCCGCCGCACCGCTCTGTCCGCGTCAGCACAGGGTGCTGGATGCCTGCACATCACGGAGGGCGCGCCGCGCGACGTCACCGAAGTCGTCACCGTCAGTCGTGTCGCTCCAGCGCTCATAGGCGATTTTCAACGCGAGCGCGCCCAGTTCCGCGGCCACGCACGAGGTCAGTTCGGGAACCCCGCGCCGCTTGAGCGCGTCGGTCATCGATGCGGTGAGGCCGAGGCCCTTCAGCGCCTCACGTTCCCGCAGTTCCGGGTTGGCGGCGATCACTGCCCGTCTGCGGGCGCTCAATTCGCGGCGAGCGGGGTGGAAAGCCTCCCTCCCGACCGAGTCCAGAGCATGAGCCACCGCCTCGAACGGCTTGGCGGTTGCCGGAGCCGCGGCGATCCCCTCGGCGAGCAGTCCGGCCATCGCGTCCCCGCCGAAGAGCACTTCCCGCTTGTCCTGGAAGTGTCGGAAGAAGGTGCTCTTCGTCAGCCCCGCGCGCTCCGCGATCTCGATCACCGTCGTGTTCTCGTAGCCCCGCTCCTCGAACAGTTCAAGGGCGGCGACAGCGAGTCGCTCCGGTGCGTTGGGTTGCCATCGGGCCATGACAACAGTGTACGGCACTTGGTCCCGTCACCCATGTATAGTGATGGGACCAAGTCCCATCACGGGCTTGTTTGCCCAACTGGAGGTCCACCCATGAGCCGAGCCGTCATCTATCAGGCGTTCGGAGGCCCCGAGGTGCTGGAACTGCGAGACGTTTCGGAGCCGCACGCCGGCCCGGGCGAGGTGCGTGTCCGCGTAGCGGCCGTCGGACTGAATCCCATGGACTGGCTCCTTGCCTCTCTGCCCGAAGTGGCGGAGCAGTTCGGCGTCACCGTGCCATCCGGCTTCGGATACGACTTCGCCGGCGTCGTGGACGAGGTCGGCGGCGGCGCCACGGGTTTTGCCGTGGGCGATCGCGTCTACGGAGGCGCGCTGGGCAGAGCCGCCGCCGATTTCGTGGTGGTCAAGACGTCCGCCGAGGCGTCCGAGGCGCTCTTTCACACGCCGGAGGGCATCAGCGACGAGGTGGCGAGCACGCTTCCGGTGGCCGGCCTGACCGCCGCCGCCGCTCTGGCGGCGATCGACCTGCGGTCCGGCGACACCGTCCTGATAGGCGGCGCCGCCGGCGGGGTAGGCGTGTTTGCCGTACAGCTCGCGAAGCACGCCGGAGCCAGAGTGATCGGTACCGCCTCGGAGAGCACCTTCGCGTTCCTGCGGCAGCTGGGTGCCGAGCCCGTGGCATACGGCTCGGGGCTCGCGGACCGGGTACGGACCCTGGCTCCCGATGGGGTGACCGCCGCGACCGACCTGTTCGGCACCGAGACGGCCGAGACCGCGCTCGCGCTCGGCGTACCGCCTGAGCGGATCTCCACGATCGCCGCGGGACCCAACCCTCCCGGCGGTGTGCGCGCGACCGGCGGCACGGACGCGGGTCCGGACGCCCTGAAGGGGATCACCGACGCGATCCTCGCCGGCAGGATCACCGTGCCGATCGCCGCGACCTTCCCGATCGAGCGGATCCGTGACGCCGTGGCGCTGCAGGCCGGACGCCACGTCCACGGCAAGATCGTGATCATGGTGTGACCGCGTCTCCGCTGAACGGCTGCGCCATGCCCCGTTCAGGGCACCGATTCCGGCACTGGCCCACTCCCTCATGGTTTACGAGGTTGTGAGTGAATGCGTTCGGGGTCTGCTGGCCTGAGCGTTCGGCTGATGGGCGGTTCAGCAGGCCGTCATGCTGACGGGCACGGGTTCGGTGCTCGGCTTGCGTCGGGTGGCGTGCGGGGCGGCGCGGCCGACGATGGCACGGTGGGTCGCTGGGTAGTGCTCGCGCGGTCCGAGGAAGCGTTGCAGTGGGCGCCATTGAGCGGTGTGCATCGTGAAGTCGCAGGTCGCGGGTCTGGTGTGAATGACGAGTGGGGTACTCGCGCCGGTCGGCGGCAGATGACCTTGGTGTAGATCATCGGGCGGGTCCGGTTCCGGCGGGATGCCGGGTTCGGCTGCGCCCGCGGCCTGCTCCCGCATACGATCCGTCGGCAGGTCGGCACGCCAGGAGATCGCGGGAGGGCCCGGGATGCAGGAACGGCAGTGGATCACCGCTCGCCGGAGCGAACTGGATGCCCTCGCCGAGGAGTTGACAAAGCAGCTTCAGAAGGTCCAGGTCGAGCGGGACGAACTGGCGATCGCGGAGAGCGGGTGTTGAACCGCCTGGCCGAGCAGGTTCAGGCCGACGCCAAGGCTGGCGCTCCGGTATCGGCGAAGGTGGCCGGGCGGGCAGTGCTGCTCGTCCCGCACCGCAGCGACGCGGCCGATGAGGGCGCACTGCCCGGCGACTACCGCAAGATCCTGGCGATCGTGCGGGAGGCCGACGGCCCGGTGCAGGTCAGGGCGGTCGACGAGCGGCTGGGCCTGGACGCCTCGGTGCGCGGCAAGCTGGAGCCGCTGCGGGCGAAGATGACCAAGCTCGCCGATCGCGGCTGGCTGCACAAGCGGGGAGACGGGCGGTTCACCGCACGTCCGTGACCGGCGTAAGCGAGCCGTAACTGGTGGGCACCCGGCGGCAGTTGAGTTTGGTGTGAAGAAAAACAACGGTCTCGCCGAAGGCCCTGACGGCCTTGTCCACACCGCCCGCCTGCCGCTGTCGAGCGCGACCTTGAACTATCTCGCCGACCTGATACGCGGCCACCTGAAGAAGATCGGCTCCCGGTGGCGGGTGCTGCCCACCGGAAAGATCGCCGGCATCGTGCTGGCGGTGCTGCGCTGTGACCAGCGGCCCGGCGATCTGGCCGGCGGGAACGGGGTGCACCGCACCACCGTGAGCCGGTGGGTGCGCGAGGTCGTCGGCCTGCTGGCAGACCGCGCCCCGCGCCTGGACCGCGCGTTGAAGAAGATCGCCCGAAAGGGTGGCGGCGTGGTCCCTGGGGTTCGTCGGCCTCGACGACGGTCGTCCTGACGCCGACCCTGCGGTGATCTGCGGCTACAAGGCGGCCCGGAACCAGCCCCTGACCCGCGGCCAGAAGCTGTCCAACAAGGCACTGGCTGCGGTGCGGGCCCCGATCGAGCACGGCTTCGCCCATCTGAAGAACTGGCGCGTCCTCACCAAGGTCCGCACCGACCCGAAGTGGGCGACCGCGCTGGTGCGAGCCCTGCTCGTGCTGACGAACCGGGAAGTCATGCGCTGACGGATGACCATGTCGCTGGACTAACGCCCCGGACCTGCCCGAGCCACCCAACACCTACGCACACCAGACCATCTGACGTGCAGCTTTCACGATGCACCGGTCTCACTGGGCATGGCGGAGCCTAGCGGCAAACCGGTTGCTCAGGCTCCACTCGAAGTGCCCGCCCGGGAGTAGGTGCCTCAACCGCCGCCAAACGCGGCCGACCGTAGATCACTCTCCGCTATTCCAATACTCC
Organism: Streptomyces lacaronensis; assembly: GCF_047337785.1. NCBI lineage: Bacteria > Bacillati > Actinomycetota > Actinomycetes > Kitasatosporales > Streptomycetaceae > Streptomyces > Streptomyces lacaronensis. The sequence goes on along the minus strand of NZ_JBLHDK010000003.1, from coordinate 11,751,736 downwards.
CTCATCTCACCCATGCCCCGAGGCCGCTTCCGCCACGTTTCCCAGTACGCCATCTCGGCCCGCCGTTCCCGCTGCTCGCGGTGGTCGAGCACCGCAGCGACAGACCCACACGAAACCAGGAACGCGATCTCCGCAATAAGCGCACCGATCAACCCGGCCGTTAATCCACTGGCCCCCAAGGAAGTGGCAACAAAGCGGCTGATCGGAAAGAAGAGCGCGGCCGTGACCGTGCCGAGGCATCCGAAGCCCAGTCCTCCTACGAACACGAGAACACAGCACACACCCAACAGAATGATCGCGACAATCAGCACCCACTGCGCGGGGCTGGATGCAGTCTGACTTGCGGCTACGCAAAACGACATGGCTCCTATGGGCATGTACACCCCCTGGGCGCGGTAACTGCGTGATCAGCCGTTGGCTCGACTGTCCACTACTACCGCTGCCCACCCGGGACCGGTCCCGGGGCGTAGGGCCAAAGGCATCAGGCATACGCGTGGGACAGCTGCTAAGAAGATGATCAACGTGAAGGCCACCCGAGTCGGCCTCAACGATCGTAGGAGCGTCACCACGGTGAACGCAGCAAAACCCGAGAACGGCCTCAGCCGCCCGGTCAGACGATCTTCAACGTGGACACCACCCACCGACCAGCGCGAGCACGGCAAGAAGCGCCCACACCAGCCCCGTGACCTCCAACTTCACGATGCACAGTGCTCATTGCTTGTGCTCGGCGTTGGCGTGTTCGACGCGGATCCGCGCTGAAGACTGGCGGCGTCGCATCTCGCGCCAGGCCTACTGCTCGCCGAGTGGGGCATCCTCCTTCGGTTTCTTCGACGGGGCGCTGACCTGGTCGGGGAACTCGTTGGCCAGCCCTCGGTAGCCCTCGCCGACCTCCGCCTTCACCTGCGAGTGCAGGCGGAACTGCTCGGCGATGCCCTCGGTGCGCATCGCGGTCTGGTCATGCATGCGGCCGGGCCGGTGGGCCCCGGGCCACAGGGTGCGGCCCTGGGAGTCGCTGATGGTGGTGGTCTTCATGGTGTTCTGCTTCTTCTTGCCGGAGACGAACGCGCACCGGCCAGGCCGGTGGGCCTGGGGGCGGCGGGCCTGGGTCTCGGTGCCGTCGGTCCGCAAGGTGACGTTCTCGGCGGAGACGTAGGCGAACACGTCTGCCGGCGTGCGCAGCCGCACCCCGGGCCGATCGGGGGCGGCGAAGCCGCGCTCGGCCAGCAGCGGGCGGATCTCCCCGATCGCCCGGGTGATGGTGGACCGCTCCAGGCCGTACAGCTCCGCAAGAGCGCCATACGGGAGTTGGTGACGCAGGTGGACCACAGTGACCAGCACCCGGTCGGTGAACACCAGGTCCTGCTTCGGCCCGGCGCCCGGCTGCTGCCTGCGCTTTCCGCCTCGCCGCTCCTGCAGCGCGGACTGACAGCGTGCAGTCCATGGAGCGGCCAACTCCTCAATCAAACCGCCGAGATGCGCATGGGCGATACCCGTGAAGGCTGGATGGGACAAGGCCGCACGGGCCCATTCCTTCGTCTTCACACACGAGGAACCCGTGCGGCCGCCTCCACGTCACGCCCGACTTCTGCCAGATCCCAGTTGATCTTCGCCGGGCTGGGTCTCATAGCCACCGCATGGCTGCCTCGACGCTGTCGCCGATGCTGGCGTTGAACGCGATAGCGGCCCCCGGTGCATGCTGCCGGACCAGGTTCACGACCTGCTCGAAGAACGTCAGCAGAGGTTCAGGCTTGCGTATCCCACCCCCGATGACGACGACGTCCCAGTCTCGTTCGGACAGCGCCGCGACCACCATGGACTCGGCTGATTCGTCCGGCGCAATCAGCGTCACGGAAGCATCGACGGCATGTTCGCCAAAACGGGCCAGTTCCTTGTCCAGGACCGCGCGCATGGCGTCCCCGTCCATACCAGGCACTGCGTGCGGGTCGAAACCAAGAATGAGAGCAGAAGGCATGCTCTGCATGACGATCAGCTGCCCGTGCCGGTTCCCTTTGCATGAAGCTGCCATCTGGGTGGCGACATCACCTGAGACTCCAGGCCATAAACCGGTTGGCCCCGCGTTTTGCCGTGCTTGAGTGAGGCCGTCGGCCGAGGAAGACCTGCGCACGGCCCAGGAGGGACCACTCTGGCGCTGAGCCGCCGGGTGCGGTGCACGGGTCACACGACGGCAGCCCTGGCCGGAGACGAACCCGAACAGGCGAAATCGGCAGGCTGGCGACGAGACGACGGCCTCGCCTCGTCACGCAACTCCGTCGCGACGCGCACGATGGACCAGCAGCCTCAAGACTCGACGATGATGGTGCCTATGGTCGATTCCGGGCCGGGCCCATCCGGACGGTCGACTTTCCACCAACCCAGCACGTCCTGGTATTCGGGCTGGGGAATCGTACGTCCTTCGGCAGTCATCAACCGCCCCTGATATGCCTGGGCGTAACGCGCTCGAACCGAATAGGTACCGGGCTTGTCGGGAACAACGATGTCGCACGACACATTGACCCACTCAGCCGGACCCGGATTATCTTCCGCCATCGCCTCGACGTCCGTGCCCCAATTGACGACCTTCAAGCCTCCCCCGCTGCGCTGCTTACCGTTCCATACCGACGCCTGGGCGCGATCCTGGCCCGCCAGCCCAATGATCACCTGGTTGATAGCGTTTCCGCACTCCGAGCAATCATGCAGCACATCGAAACTGAGCTCATGTGAACCGCCTCCGCGGACGTACACCACGTCGCCCTGGCCATCGATCTTCATGTTGCGGATCTTGAACCGAAATCCCGCCCCACCCCCATACGGCTCGACCATTTCGGTGCCGGGTGACAAGAAATGCTCGGTGCCGGCTGAGGGCACGGGTGCAAACCCCGGCACTGACACGGGAGCGCTCGCCTTCGAGGATGCCGACACGTCCTCGGGCAGCGACTGTGCCGGCATATCCGGTGACTCCTGTACGACACGTACGCCCCGGTAGGCGACGGGTGAGTGGCCCGCACGTTGGCGGTAGCCGACGAAACTGCCGCTGCCCTCGACGAGAAACCTGACGGCTTCGAGTTGCAGGTGCGGGGAGCCGTTGTTGCCGGTGATCTCGAGGCGGTAGCGGTCATAGGACTCCGGCTCGGCGATCCGGTACACCTGCGACTGGTGCCGGTGGGCGAACGACTGACCGGATCGGGTGTCCAGGGTCCGCCACAACCGCCCGTCCGCGGATCCGTACAGGGTCCATGCCGCCGGGTCGCGATCAGGCGCGTCGTTGGCGGAGGTCAGCACGTACCGATCGACCGGCACCGGCTCGGTCAGCGCGAAATCCACGAACGCACGGTTCTGGGGTGCGAACCACTTGCTGGCCGATGCGTCCACGAGATTCGCAGCCACCTCACCCGCGTCCCGGTGCTCGGCACTGGCCTCCACGGCGGTGACCAGGTCGCTGACATCCGCGTTGCCGGACCCACTCGCCGGACGCAGCGCCACCGAACACGCGTTGCCGGACCGGTCGTGCCAGGCCACCCACCGTACCGGCGCCTCGCCGCCGTCCTCGACAAGCACCCGCAGCCGTCCCGCCGGATGCCAACCGCCGGTGTCCTCGACCTGCGTGTCGAACTCGTACCCGCGCGCACCGTCCCCGTCCTCGGGGTCTCGTTGGTCGTCGAGTTCGCCCCGGACCTCCACCACGTCACCGTCGGCGGTGCGGCGATGGCCGTAACAGCTCACCATGTCCGGTGAGAAGCCGAGTGCGCACTGCGCGCCGTCCTCGGTGACCCATGACAGCTGCTCCGGCACCTCGCCCCCACCGTCGTTCAGCTGTACCAGCAACCGTGATCCCGGCACCCACCGCTCCGAGTCCCACGCGCGCCGCCACATCCGGAACACGAACACAGCCGCTTCATCCGACACCAACCGCACAGACCCTCCTGGCCACCACGGCGCCGGAGACAGGCGCCCGTCGACACACGACGAGGACGACCATAGCCACCTCCACTCCCGCCTTGCCACTTCCAGCGACCGACTACGCCCCGACACGCACATCGGCGCCATAGGGCGGCCGCCGCGGCCCGCGGTGGGAGTGTCATGAATCAGGCCCTGTGCGGGTCATCCGCTGCCGATGCGGTGCGGACGTCCAGATCAAACCGCCAGAACAACGGCACGCCTGCGAAGCGGACGAACAGCAGACGGCGGCGGTCGGAGCGGTGGAAGTCCGGGTCGCTGCGCACACTGTCCACCGGCTCGACCTCTCCCAGCGCCTCCACCCCACGAGCCGGGCAGTCCGGGAACCACGCGTCCGGCACCACCCACGCGATGTCGATGTCGATGTCGCTGAAGGAGTCCGCCGTGCCTGATGCCAGCGAGCCGGTCGGCTCTGCCCTTGAGCCCGGACAACACCTCTTCGTTGATGCTGACCGAAGGTGCTGTGCGGGATCCTGGAAGGTGCTGTGCGGGATCCGGTTCGTGCTGTACACCGGGATCCGCCGGGAGTCTCTGCCCATGAGCTGGGCTTGGGCTCGGGGATGACCTGCTGGCGACGGCCGCGGGACTGGAGCGAGGCCGAACCCGTTGCCGCGTTGCGGGCCGTTAGCCTGTCGGTATGTCAGAGCGTGTCATGCCCGGTCGCACGGACGGCCTGATCACCCTGGGTGCCGCGGACGCTCTGTGGGTCGATTTGACGGCCGACAGTGCTGTGCCGACGGCTTCTGGGGCATTCACCTGCTCTCCTGCCCATGCCCGGGTGGGGTACGTCCTGCTCGGCCGCCATGTGGTGGCGACGGTGAGGGCGAGCGGCGGTCAGTGGAGTGTTCCGGAGGCTGAGGTGCGCCGGGCGGCCGCGGAACTGAACGCGGTGGGGATGGATCGACAGGACCTGGTCCGCATCGGTCCGTTTCGTGGGGCGCCAAGGCAGGAGTCCGACGAGGAAACGCCGCTGCGATGGCGCCGGCGCATCACAAGGGAACTGCAGGAGCTGGGCGGCCCCGAGCGGGCTGCACGACGTGAAGTCGGCCGGCCGTACCATCTGGCGGGGATCGACTGGCGACAAATACTCGTGGAGCGGACCCGCGACGGGAGGCAGCGGACGTGGTGGCTGCCGCGCGCCGTGGTCAGGCTGCTCGACACGGCCGAGCACACCGAAACGCAGTGGGTGCACGCCGCGCGGACCCGCCAGGCAAGCACAGTCGCCGAGCCGCCCTCCCACCCCCGGCAGGCCCGAGACTCCGGCGGTCGGCAGACGACGAGCCCCGAGGGCCCCTCCGACTCACCGCGCCCGTACAAGGGAGAGCTGGAAGGCCAGCTGTACTCGGTGCTCAGCAGGAAGCCCGGCACCTCCCGCAGGGTGGCCGGGTGGGCGTGCACCGTCTGCCGCACCGTGCCCGCCGCAGTCCTCGACCACTGCCACGAACACGACTACGTCCGCGCCCCCGTATGCCAGTCCTGCAACACACAGGAACGCCCCGACCACCTGTACAGCAACGACATCCGCGTGGCGAACCGCTACACACGCCTCTTCCACACCGACGCCGACGACTGGCTTCGCCACTGGCACCGCTGCCCCGGCTGCCGCGCACGCACCACCCTGCCCCTGCCGCACCTCGCCGCATGGACCGCCCACATAGCCTGCCGATCGCTGCGCCCGACCCACCCCGCCCCCCGCGGGCGCAAGCCCTGCGGTGTCCTGCGCGTCTCCTGGACGGGCAGTCAGAACGCGCCCCGCTCCTGTCTGCTCACCGTCGCAGTCGATTTCTGTCCCTCCGGCGAGCACCGTGTCCTGGCGCGAGTCCCCTACCGTGAAGCCGCCGAGCGGTTTCGTGTCTGGTTGGCCGAGACGGCCCCTGCCGTGGCCGCCGCGGCCGGTCCTGACCGCTTGGACGACCTCCCCGCCCAGTTCCGGCCAGTCATCGCGGACACCAGCGGCGAGGGCCTGGCACTGTTCTGAGCGAGCACCGGGGAGACGAGAGCGAACGAGGGCCCTTCGAGATGTTCCTCCGCGACGAGCCAGGACCTCGAATGCCACAAACGTCGACGGCGAGCACAGCTATGCGGTGAAGACCCGCACCACTCGCCACAGTGTCTTCGCCGCCTGTCGGCACGCGTCCGGGCAATCCCGGACGTGACCGGGTTGGCAAGCGGTGAATTGTTCGGTATCGGGAAGCGGGTGGGTGCCCGCAGTGCTCGGCGGAGCCCTCCGACCGCAAGAGGGGTGCGGTGGACGACGCACGCGTCACCTGCACACCTGTAAACACCTGCCCGCTGAAGTCAGTATCCGCGCAGCCGTCGCGCAGAGGTACCATCCACCAACATGAAAAGGCGCCCAGACGAGGGAGCTTGTGATGGACACCCCTGCCGACAACACCAGTCTGAAATCCCAGTACACGGCACAGATCACCGCCGACCTCGAACGCAACGCAGCCGAACACGAACGCCTCAGCGCCGACATCGCGACGTTGCAACGACAACTGTCGGCGCTGGAGGACAACCGGGCGCTCCTGCTCAGCATGCGGCAGACCCTCGACAACGAGGCCACCGGTGACGAGGACAACACCGACGTCAGCGGCTTGGCGGACGGCTCCTCCCCCACCCGGAAGTCCGCATCGCCGTCAGCACGCGAGCCGAAGAAGAAAAGCGACACGCCCAGCGGAAAGAGGAAGGGGGCGGAGTCCGGCAGGAGCCGGACCAAGGGGGCGCGAGAGACGGGTATGCCCACGCTCGGGGACCTCATCCGCGACGACCTCGCCCAACACGGTGAACCGCGCTCCGCAGCCGAAATCACCGCCGCCCTCAGCCAAGTCCTCCCGGACCGCGAGATCAAGGCCACAGTCGTGCGCAGCACCCTCGAGTCACTCGTCGCCAAGGGCCAAGCACACCGCACCAAGCAGCAGAGGTCCGTCTTCTACTCGGCTGCCGCCCCGGAAGCGGCCGATGGTACGGCTGAGCCCAGCGGTGCAACCCCTTCCTGAGAAGCCTCGACGCGATCCGGCGTTGCCGCAACTCCGTCCGAGTGAGTTATCCGTGCTGGGGTCGCGGTGAAGGAGGCCGAGCAGGACGGGCGCCAGGGGCCTCGTCAGCCAGGTTGGCTGTCGACTTCATCGCCGCGGCCCCTGTGTAGGTTGGCCGCGTGGATGTGACGGGGTGTCTGGGGTGCGACCTGCTGGCCGGGCGCCGGGAGTTGCCCGGCGGTGTCCTGTATGAAACCGCTGCTTGGGTGGTGAACCACGTCGTCGGTCCGATGAATCTCGGCACCTTGATCGTCGGTCCGCGGGAGCACGTCGTGGCCATCGCGGAGCTCGAGGACACGGCAGCGGCGGAGCTCGGCCCCTTGCTGCGCGATACCGCTCGCGTCGTAGAGACGTTGTGCCGACCTGAGCAGACCTACGTCTGCATGTGGTCGCATGGCCCCGACGCTCGCAAGCACCTGCACATCGCGGTTCAGCCGGTGACCGCGGAGGTGCGGGCCCGCTATGGCGGGCTGCGCTCCGAGCGACTCCAGGCCCGGATGCTGGCGGACGGCGACGAGCCGGACATCGCGGATGTCGAGCGGTTCTGCGAGCGGGCTCGCGAACTGTTCCGGGCGATCGCCGACGGCAGCGTCGAGGACCGCAGCTGATCACCGGCGCCTGGCCGGCATCACGGACCTCTGTGGCCGATGGCCGTCTGTCTCCGATGGCCGTCTGTCACCGATGGTGGTCAGGCGGATACGTCGCCGTGCGATTCCAGGCGTTCGATCATCTGCTCGCTCCATGCCCGGATGGCATCGGCCTGCTGCGGAGTGAGCGGGTCGAAGAAGTGGCGGCGGATGGTCCCGGCGTGCCCGGTGATGGCACTCTCCACGGCACTACGCCCCTCGGCGGTCAGCTTGATCCCGGTACGGCGGCCGTGGGCACCGCTTTCGGTCCGTGCCACGAAACCCCGCTTCTCCATGCGGGTCAGCTGGTGTGAGACGCGGCTCTTCTCCCAGCCGAGCGACTCGGAGAGCTCGCCGACGCGCAGCTCGCGCCCGGCCGCGCGCCACAAGGTCATCAGCACGCTGAACTCGGCCTTCGAGATGCCGAAGTCACGCTGGAGTGCACGGTCGAGCTCCTGGGCGAGCAGCCGCTGCGCGCGCGTCCAAGCGCCCCAGAGCTCCCACTCCTCGGGGTCCAGGTCGCGGATCTCCGTCATGGCGGAAATCCTACCCGCCGGAGCCAAACAGTTGACGCATCAACACCATAATCCTAGAGTTGATGCGTCAACTGCGTGAAGGAGCTCACCGATGAGGACATTGGTACGCGGCGGCATGGTGGTCAGCATGGACCCGGCCGTCGGCAATCTCCCGCAGGGGGACCTGCTCATCGAGGACGGCCGGATCGCGGCGGTCGACGCCGATGTGGACGCGGCCGACTCGGAGGTCGTCGACGCCCGCGGCAAGATCGTGATGCCCGGTTTCGTCGACACCCACCGGCACACCTGGCAGACCGCCTTCCGTGGCATCGGCGCCAACTGGACCTTCCGCGAGTACGGCGTCGCCATGCACAGCACGCTCCGGCCGCACTACCGGCCGGAGGACGTGTACCTGGGCAACCTGCTGGGCCGGATCGAGGCACTGAGCTCGGGCGTCACGACCATGCTCGACTGGTTCCACTGCTCCGACCGCCCGGAGAACGCCGACGCCGCGATCCAGGCGCTGCGTGACGCGCCCGGCCACTCGGTGTTCTGCTACGGCGCGGGCGTCACCGACGAGTCGATCGCCACCGAGGTCAGGCGCGTGCGATCCCAACTGCCGGACGAGGGAATGGCATTGGGGCTGCGCGGTCCGCAGCGGACCTCGATGGACACTACCGCCGCCGATGTCGCACTGGCACGGGAACTCGGACTGCGGGTGAGCGTCCACGTACACGCCGCCACGGGCTGGCCCAGCGGTGAGCGCCCCATCGCGGACATGCGTGACCGCGGACTGCTCGACGACCGCACGACCTTCGTGCACGGCAACGGCATCTCCGATGACCAGGTGGCCATGATGGCCGACGCGGGCTGCTCGGTGTCGATCAGCCCGGACGTCGAGCTGAAGATGGGCTTCGGCTGGCCCGAGACCGGCCGCATGCTGGCCGCCGGAATCCGCCCGTCTCTGTCCGTCGACGACTGCCCGTCCGCCGGCGGCGACATGTTCGCCACCATGCGCACGGCGTTCTCCGTCCAGCGCGGTCTGAACGGCGGCCTCACGGCGCGGGACTTCGTCGAATTCGCCACGGTGGACGGCGCCCGCACGTGTGGACTCGACGCCCGGACGGGCAGCCTCAGCGTCGGCAAGGACGCCGACTTCATCCTCCTCGACGCCGAGGACCTCACGGTCTTCCCGGTCGCAGATCCCGTCGGCACGGTGGTCTCCGCCGGTCACCCCGGGCTGGTGGACAGCGTCTTCATCGCCGGAAAGCCGGTCAAGCGAAACGGCCGACTGCTCGACGTCGACCTGCCGGCGTTGCGCACCCGGCTGCTGGAGTCCCGCGCCCGGGTCGCCGAAGCCGCGGGCATGACGCTCGACGGGTCCTGGGCACCGACCGCGAGCGCGCCGAGGCTGTGATCGCCGACCATGTCCTGGGGTCCGGTGAGGCTCTGAGTCCTCTCTGGCGTGCCTGACACCGGACGCCTACGCTGCCGACCGGCGTCAACGCCGCCCGGACCCGGTCCCGCCCACACCCGAACGCTCGGGGCGCCTTGACGGGCCGAGTCCCCGACTGAACACGACAGACCTGGCCCCCGTTCAGTCCCCGGAGTATCCGAAGATTCCCACGTGGCTGGGTGCGTCGTCGGTGTAGAGGATGACGTACAAGCCGGTCCACCTCATCTGACACTCGTCGGTCAGCACCTGGTCGAGGTTCGGCTGGATCGACCAGTCCCGGTCGCGGGCGAGCAGTTCCTGGAACTGGGCAGGCGTCGGCCGGTCGGTGCCGAAGTGGTGCCGTATGCGCTCGTCCCGGAGTGGTCGTAGCGTCCCGGAGTCGTCGGGATCGTAGGGGTCGGGTGGCTCGGCCGTGTGAACCACCTCGCCGATGTCGAGGATCGTGTGTGTGCCCTCGTCCCAGAAGTCATCGGTTTCCTTGGCCGCGTTGAGCTCGTCCAACGACGACGGTCGCGGCAACGACTCGTCGCCCGTGACGCCGTATTCGGCCCGGGTTTCCCAGGGCCATACGTAGTCGCCGCTCGCCAGGACTTGCTTCTGCGCCGCGACCAACGTGGCCTCGACACTGCCCTGGTACCGAGTCAGGTGGTCCCAGCCGCTCGCGCCCATCGCCAGCCTCCCGTGGTGGGTGTGTGAACGCCCGCCACCGTAGTGGTGCGGTCTGACAACGGGTCTCGAGACCGCCACCTCTCGGGTGGCCTCGCGCCCGTTCCTCTGGACCGATGCGGTCAGCCCGCCGACTCGCGGTGCCGATCAGGGACAGCGGGCGGCAGCGGCCGCGCGTGCTCAGGTGGAGCTCGGTCCCATGCCCACCGCATAAACGATCCGGACGCGAAGCAGCCACATGATCGGCCGGACGAGTTCCCAGGTGGCTCCAGGCTCGGTAGGCGGCGGAGACCTGCCTGCCAGGACGGCGAACGGCTTGTCGAGGGCGGCGTAGAGGGCGCCGGATTGAGGGGCGGCGTTGTCGGCCAGAGCCGCCACCATGAGAGTGGCGTAGTCGCTGACGATGACGCCCGCCTGCTGCATGCGCAACAGCCCGGCCTCCCGCTCGGCCGCGCTGCGCAGCGCCGTGCTGATAGCGGCCGGCAGACCCGGCCGCCCATTCTGCCGCGCCGCGCGGCGTGGACCGGGTATTCCTGGTGCCGCCGGTGGCCGGCGTGGATCCGATGCCTCTGGTCGGGCCCTTCCTGGCCGACGCTCAACGCTTCGGCGTGCGCCGGGTGGTGCTCCTCGGCTCCGCCATCGTGCTGCCGGACTCGCCTTGCGCCGGTGACGGCCGAGTGGGCTGGATCGACGCACGGGACATCGCAGCCGTCGTCTCCGCCCCCGCTGCCGTGGAAGACGACATCAGGGCTGGTCTCGAGGACCGGGTCAGCACCGCGGTGCTGGACCTGACCGGCCATCCGCCCCGCCCTTTCGCCGGGTTCATCCGGGAACACGCACCCGGCAGGGCGAAATCCGGCTTGCCCGAGACAAGGAGTCAAAGAGCGATCAGTCCCGCCTTCGTCTGCTTGAATCCGCAGGATTCGAAGGAGAAGGACTCCAGCTCGTCGTCGAAGTCAACGTGCAACCATTCGCGATCGGCGGCGCGGGCGCCATCCACCGCCGCCGCCACGAGCGCCGTGCCGATACCGCTCCCCCGCACCCCGCGGGCCACGACGGTGTCGAGGATGAAGGCATGGACGCCGCCGTCCCAGGCGACATTGACAAATCCGACGAGGCGGTCTTCTTCGCGTGCGCAGACCCAGCCCAGACTGTGCCGACGCAGTTGCGCGAGCCAGTCGACGTTCAGAGGGGGATGGTCGAAACCCTCGGCGTGCAAGGCTTCAATGGCCGCACTGTCGACATCACCTCGCCACTCATACATGATCGTCATGCCGCGATCGTAGCCACCCGCGCGGGCGGGGGTTCAGGCGCAGAGCCCACCGTCGATCGGCAGGACGGCTCCGCCGATGTGGCTCGCGCGGTCGCTCAGGAGGAACGCCGCGCTCGCTCCGACCTCCCGTCCCGTGCCGACCTCGCGCGAGGGAGTGGCCGCGACCGGCGTCGGCTTGGCGCGGCGGTGATCGCCGCGTGCTCCGTGGGGTGTGCGTCCCGTGGGAATGGTTCCGTCCTGGCTCTTGACGGTGGGTGAAGCTCACGCCAGAGTTCGTTAATGCGCATTAGTAATGCGCATTAACGGATCGGTGAGCGAGGGGACGTCAGGGGTGGATCAGCCGAAGAAGCGGGCGAAACCGGGACGGATTCCCGGTCCCGCCAGCCGTACGTCACGACCGCGGCAGGCCGAAGTGGCCGGGCTCGCCGGAGTGTCGCAGGCGACGGTGTCACTGGTCCTGTCGGCGCGCGGCGACGGCAGAGCCGCCGCGATCTCCGAGGAGACCCGGCAGCGCGTCCTCGACGCGGCCCGCAGTCTCGGCTATGTGCCGGACCCGGCGGCCCGGCGGCTGGCGGCGGCCAGCAACAACCTGCTGGGCGTCTTCAGCTTCACCGCCACTTTCCCGACCGATGTACAGCACTCGTACTACCCGTTTCTGGTGGGCGTGGAGCAGGAGGCGGCCGCCCGGGGCTACGACCTGGTGCTGTTCACAGGGTCGAGCACCGGTGGCGCGGGCGCCGCGGGACCGGACGCGCTGAGCCGGGTCCGGCTGGCCGACGGGTGCCTCTTCCTCGGCCGGCACGTACCGCGCGCAGAACTGAAGCGGCTCGTCGCCGACGGGTTTCCGGTGGTGCATCTGGGCCGCCGCGAGGAGCTGGAGGGGCTGGCCTGGGTCGGCGCCGACTATGTCAGCGCCAGCCGTGAAGTCGTCGCCCATCTGGCCGAGTTGGGCCACCGGCGGATTGTGCTCGTTCGGGAGGACGACGACGCGCCCCCGTCCACGGACCGCCAGCAGGGCTTCCTGGACGGCCTGGCGGCGGCGGGCATCGCGGGTGGCCCCGGCGCGGTGCTGCGCTGCGCCGATCCGGCGCGTGAGCTGACCGCGCGGCGCGTGCGGGCCCTGGTCGCGGACGGTGTGACCGCGTTCGTGGCCGAGGAGACCGACACGGGGGCGGCGTGGCGGGCGCTGAACGCCGCCGTCCGGGAGGCCGGGCTCAGCTGCCCGGGCGACGTCTCGCTGGGGCTGCTCGGGAGCCCGCCCGCCGACCTCGCCGCCCGGCCCGTGCCGATGGGGTTCGACATCCCCCGGCACCGGCTCGGCGCCGCGGCCGTCCGGCTGCTCGCCGCGCTCGTGACCGGCGAGGAGGCGCGGGAGCCGCTGGTGGCCTGCGAGTTCCGTGCGGGCGAGACGGCGGGCCCGCCCGTGCCGCCACCGTAGCGACCGCGGCACCGTAGCGACCGGTACCGGGGCAACTCCGGGGCCATGGAACGAAGTTCAGTCACGACACGAGGAGCACGGTGATACCCCAGCCAGACATCCTGATCGTCGGTGGCGGCCTCGGCGGCGTCGCCGCCGCACTCGCCGCCTGCCGCGCGGGCCGGCGCGTGGTGATGACCGAGGAGACCGACTGGATCGGTGGGCAGTTGACGGCGCAGGCGGTGCCGCCGGACGAGCACCCGTGGGTGGAGCGGTTCGGCACGACGGCGACGTACCGGGCACTGCGCGAGGGCATCCGGGCCTACTACCGGCAGTGGTATCCGCTGCGGGGCGAAGCACTCGGGCTCACGGAACTCAACCCGGGCGCCGGGCGCGTCAGCAAACTGTGCCACGAGCCGCGCGTCGCGCTCGCCGTCCTGGAGGCGATGCTCGCGCCCCACCGGGCCTCCGGGCTGCTGACCGTCCTGACCGAGCACCGGGCCGTCTCCGCCGAGCACGACAACGATGCCATCACGGCCGTCACGGTACGGGACCTGCGCGGCGGCACCCTGCGCACCGTCGCCGCCCCCTACGTCATCGACGCCACCGAGACCGGTGAGCTGCTCGAGCTGGCCGGTGTGGAGCACGCGAGCGGGGCCGAGTCGCACGCCGAGTTCGGGGAGCCGCACGCCCCCGCCCAGGCCCAGCCCGGCAACCAGCAGGGCATCACGGTGTGCTTCGCGCTCTCCCACCACGAGGGCGAGGACCACACCATCGACCGGCCCGGGACGTATGACTTCTGGCGCGCCTACCGCCCCGAATTCTGGCCGGGGCCACTGCTCGGGTTCGAGGCTCCCGACCCGCGCACCCTGGAGTCCGTCCCGCGCACCTTCGTGCCCAACCCCGAGCTGGATCCGCTGGATGTCAGCGCGGACCAGAGCGCGGACGCCGGGGACAAGGAGCTGTGGGGTTTCCGCCGGATCCTGGCCCGCAAGCTGCACCGGCCCGGGGCCTTCGACTCGGACATCACGCTGGTCAACTGGCCCCTTAACGACTACTGGCTGAAGCCCTTCATCGGCCAGGAGGCCGAAGCGCTGCGTGAGGCACGGCAGTTGTCGCTGTCCGTCCTGTACTGGCTGCAGACCGAGGCGCCGCGCGCGGACGGCGGCACCGGGTTCCCCGGACTGCGCATCCGCCCCGATGTGACGGGCACGGCGGATGGACTCGCCAAGGCCGCCTATGTACGCGAGTCGCGGCGCGTCAAGGCGGTGACGACCGTCGTCGAGCAGGACGTCGCCATCGACGTCGTGGGCCCGTACGGCACCAAGCACTACCGGGACTCGGTCGGGGTCGGGGGCTACCGCATCGATCTGCACCCCTCGACCGGTGGGGACACCTATATCGACATCGGCTCGGTGCCGTTCGAGATCCCGCTGGGCGCGATGGTTCCGCGCCGGGTGCGGAACCTGCTGCCCGCCGGCAAGAACATCGGCACGACGCACATCACCAACGGCTGCTACCGCCTGCACCCCGTGGAGTGGAACGTCGGCGAGGTCGCGGGCGCGCTCGCCGCGCACTGCCTGGCCGAGGACGTGGAGCCGCACCAGGTGCAGGCGGACGACAAGCGGTTCGAGGAGTTCGCGCGGCTGCTGGACCGGGCGGGTGTGCAAAGGAGCTGGCCCGACGTCCGCGGCTACTGACCGGTCCCCCTCTTCGGCAACATACGCACGTCAACGCACAAGGAGGTGCCTGACATGTCCCCTGACCGTCGCGTCCGCGTCGGTATCGACGTGGGCGGCACGTTCACGGACGCCGTGGCCGTCGATGCCGCGACGCTCGAACTGGTGGGCCAGGTGAAAGTGCCCACCAGCCACCACCATGAGGACGGCGTCGCACACGGCATCGTCCAGGCGCTCGACCGTCTCCTCGAACAGGCCGGGCGCACCCCGGCCGACGTCACGTTCCTGGCACACGGCACGACCCAGGCCACGAACGCGCTCCTGGAGGGCGATGTGGCGAAGGTCGGGCTCATCGGGATCGGCGCCGGGGCGGGTGCCGTGTTCACCCGGCGCCTCGCCGCGTTCGGGAAGCTGGAAGTCGCCCCGGGCAAGCGGCTTCCGCTGGTGTACGCGCATGTGGCGGACCCGTTCGACAGCGACGCGGTGCGGGCTGCCGTGGCCCGCGTACAGGAGGAGGGCGCCCAAGTCATCGTCGCCACCGAGCCGTTCGGGGTGGACCGGCCCGAAGGGGAGCAGGCCGTGCTGGACGTGGCGCGGTCCACGGGACTGCCGGTGGCGGCGGCACACGAGATCACATCGCTGTACGGGCTGCACAAGCG
Source organism: Streptomyces lacaronensis (assembly GCF_047337785.1). Lineage (NCBI taxonomy): Bacteria > Bacillati > Actinomycetota > Actinomycetes > Kitasatosporales > Streptomycetaceae > Streptomyces > Streptomyces lacaronensis. The sequence goes on along the minus strand of NZ_JBLHDK010000003.1, from coordinate 11,736,453 downwards.
GACCCGTACCGCCGTGGTGAACGCGGCGATCCTGCCGCGCATGCTGGCCACGGCCGATCTCGTCGACTCCTCCATCACCAAGGCGGGGGTCACCGCGCCGCTGATGGTGATGCGGTGCGACGGCGGTGTCATGTCACTGGACGAGATGCGGCGCCGTCCGCTGCTGACGGTCCTGTCGGGGCCGGCGGCGGGGGTGGCGGGGGCGCTGATGCGGGAGCGGATCAGCGAGGGGGTGTTCCTGGAGACGGGTGGCACGTCGACGGACATCAGCGTGGTGCGACGCGGCAAGGTGGCGGTGCGGCACGCGACGATCCTCGGCAGGGCGTCGTACCTCAACGCCCTGGATGTGCGCACCGTCGGTGTCGGTGGCGGATCCATGGTGCGGGTCTCCGGAGGGAAGGTCACGGGCGTCGGTCCGCGCAGCGCGCATATCGCGGGGCTTCCCTACGCCTGTTTCGCCTCGCTCGACGAGCTGCGGGACGCGAAGGTCAGCACGGTGCGGCCGATGGACGGCGACCCCGACGACCATGTGGTCCTGGACGCGGCGGGCGGCCGGTTCGCCGTGACGATGACGTGCGCGGCGAACGCGCTCGGCCGGGTCCCCGAGGGCGACTTCGCGCGCTGCGACCCGGAGGTGGCGCGGGCGGCACTCGCCCCGCTCGCCGCCCTGCTCGGCCTGGATGTGGCGGGCGCGGCGCGGGCCGTGCTGGACGCGGGGACGGCGTCGGTGCGGGCGGTCGTGGACACGATGATCCGCGACTACCGGCTCGGCCGGGAGACCACTGTCCTGGTGGGCGGGGGCGGCGGAGCGGCGGCCGTGACCCCGCATCTGGCCCGGGCCGCCGGTCTGGAAGGGCGCGTCGCCCGTCACCACGAGGTCATCAGCCCGATCGGGGTGGCGCTCGCGCTGGTCCGCGAGCAGGTCGAGCGGATCATCCCCGGCGCCACCCAGGAGCACATCCTCGCCGTGCGCGCCGAGGCCGAGCGGGCGGTCGTCGCGCAGGGCGCCGCAGCCGACGGTGTGGAGGTCGAGGTGACGGTCGACCCGCAGACCAGCACCGTACGGGCCGTCGCCACCGGCGCGACCGAACTGCGCACACGGGACCGGGCGCACCGCGCCGATGACGCCGAGCGGCTGCGCGCGGCCGCGACCAGCCTCAAGGCGCAGGAGACCCGGGTGAGAATCCTGGCCGGCACGGACGCGTACACGGTGTACGGCACGGAGGTGCGGCGCCGGCTGCGGGCGGGGCGGCAGCCGGTGCGGGTCGTGGACGCGGACGGGGTGGTGCGGCTCGGGGTGTCCGACGCGCGGGTGCGGACGACGACCGTGGGCGCGGCCGGCGAGGTGCTCGCCTCGCTGGTGCGGGAGTCCACCTCGTACGGCGACGGCGGGGTGCGGGCGCCCGCGGTGCGTCTGCTGGTGGGCGGCCGGATCGCGGATCTGTCCGGGGTGCTCGAACCCGAAGCGCTGCTCGCGCTGGCCCGCAGCGAGTTGCGTACGCGCGCGGCCGACGAGCCGGTGGTCGCGGTCGTGGAGTCCCGCGCATGAGTGGCGACCACGACCGCGACCACGGCCTCGACCACGATCTGGACCTCGCCGTGCGGCTGCTCGCGGGGACGCCCACGCACGAGGGCCGCGATCCGCTGGTCCTGCGCCGATGGGCCGAGGCGGCCGAGGAGTTCGGACGCCGTATGCGTCCCGGTCCGGTGCCGGTCCGGGTGGTCGAGCGGGACGGCGGGCTCGCCGCCGGTCTGCTGGCCCGGTACCGCTCGCGACCGCCGGTGGTCGAGGTGTACGTCGACACGGTCGACCGCGCCGAACGGCTCGTCGCCGAGCTCGGCTGGCGGAACTGGTTTCCCGCGGGGTCGGTGCTGGCCGCGGCCCTCGCCCACGAGCGGGCGCACGCCTGGCTCCATCACGCGCGTGTCCGGGCCGAGTTCAAGCGGGCGCTCGGCCACACCGCGCTGCGGCTCGGGCCGCGTCGTCTGTACGCGCACGTCGCGGGCGCCGACGAACTCGCCGCGCACGCCTACGCCCGCGCTGCCTGCGGCCTCGGCCGCAGCCCCCTGCTGCTCACCGAGGCGCTGGCCGCCGCGTGTTCCGAAAGCGAGACGGATCAATGGGTGTCGTGATTCTGCTCCTCATGGCGGCGGGCGTCGCCGCCATGCTCACCCGCAGGCTGCCCACCGCGTTCGCGCTGGTGCTGCTCGCCGTGGCGATCGCGTTCGCCGCGGATGCGCCGCTGACCGGGAAGAACAGCGTGCTCGACACGGTGCTCCAGGAGGGCGCGCCCGCGCTGGCGGCCACGATGGTCGCGATCCTGCTCGGTTCGTGGCTCGGCAAGCTCCTGGAGGAGACCGGTATCGCGGCCACCCTGGTCCGCAAGATCGTGGAATTCGGCGGCGACCGGCCGGTGTTCGTGGCGCTCGGCGTCCTCGCGGTGTCGGCCCTCGTGGGCACGGTGACGGGGTCCGCGCCCGCGGCCATGCTCGCCGGGCTCATCGGGATCCCGGCCATGATCGCGGTGGGCATCCCCAAGGTGACGGCCGCCGGCACGATCCTCATGGGCATCGCGGTGGGTGTCCCGTTCGAGCTGCCGGTGTGGCAGTTCTTCTCCACGGCGCTGGAACTGCCCGTGGACACCGTGCGCGGCTTCATGGTGAAGCTGTTCCCGTTCGCGCTGGTGGCGGCAGTCGCATACGTCCTGGTGGAGTCGCGGCGGCGTGGCGTGGAGCACACCTGGTCGCTCAAGTCGCTTGAGGGCAGGCCGACTTCGCGCAGCCGACGGCAGCTGCTCGGCGACGCCCCGTGGTACGCGCTGCTGACGCCGGTGGTACCGCTGGTCCTGGCCCTGGGCTTCGAACTGGCCATCATTCCCTCGCTGCTGGCGGGAGTGCTGTACGCACTGGTGACGACGACACGGCCGCGCGAGATGAACCGACGGCTGCTGCGCACCCTGTACGGCGGTTTCGAGGTGGCGGCGCCCCCGATCACGCTGTTCGTGGCGATCGGCATCCTGCTCGCCGCGGTGAAACTGCCCGGCGCGGTCGACGCCCTGGAACCGCTCGTCAAGGCCGTCAGCCCGCAGAACGCGGTGCTGTTCGTGCTGGTCTTCACGGTGCTGGTGCCGCTGTGCCTGTACCGCGGCCCGCTCAATGTCTTCGGCCTCGGCGCCGGCATCGCGGGTGTCCTCATCGCCACCGGTATCTACCCGGCCACCGCCGTCCTCGGCATGGCCACCTCGTACAACCAGGTCTTCGGCGTCGCCGACCCGACCAGCACCCAGACCGTGTGGGCCGCCCAGTACGCGGGCGTCTCACCGCAGCAGGTGATGGTGCGGACGCTGCCGTATGTGTGGGCCGTGGCGCTCGGGGGCCTGTGTGTCACCGCCGCGACCCAACTGTGACGTCCTTCCGACAGCAACCCTTTCAACAGCAACCTCTTCCACCGCAACCGACCTCAGGAGCCGATCATGCAAGAGCCGCAGTCCGGCCCGGATCGTCGTATGTTCCTGCGCGCGACCGCCGTCACCGGCGCCGCGCTCACCCTCGGCGGCCTGTCGACGCAAGGAGCGTCGGCCGCGCCCGGAGGCTTCCCCGACTACACCTACGTACGGACGCTGCTGACGCCGTCACAGCTGAAGTACAACCCGACGGGCGAGATCATCTTCCCGACCGTGCGCGGCGTCTACGACAAGCTGGCGTCGCCGCTCGGCCGTTACTACCTCTACTACGCGCCGCACGACGCGCCCGGCGGGATCTGCCTCGCCTACGGGAACTCGCTGGAGGGCCCGTTCACGGAGTATCCGGCGAACCCGATCGTGTCCAACAAGTGGTCCCCGCACTACTCGGTCAGCCATGTCTCCTCACCGCATGTGCTGTGGAAGGAGGACGTCAAGGAGTTCTGGCTGTACTTCCACGGCGAGAACACCACGACACGGCTCGCCCGCTCCCGGGACGGCGTCCACTTCACGTACGACAAGGTCGTCCTGTCCGCCTCGATGATGCCGTCGGGCACCACCGAGACGTCGTACGCCAGGGTCTTCCGCCACGATCTGCCGTCGCGCGGAGCCCGCTATGTGATGCTGTTCATGTACAGAAACACCACCGACCACCGTGACATCTGCTGGGGCTGGTCAGCCGACGGCCGGAACTGGAAGTTCGACCAGACCCCACTGGTGCGCCACTCGGATGTCGGCGCGGTGAACGTCGGCGGCCCCCACCTGCTCACGCGCAACGGTTCCGCGTACGTGGTCTACAACAAGGACAAGGAGAGCGGCGGCGACCTCATGATCACCGAGGTGGGCGCGGACTTCTCGCTCCGTCGCCATCTGGGCGTCTTCTACAACTCCCGCTCCGGGCCACCGGAGAACGGCAGGTCGGCGGCGCCGTCGTTCGGCACCGACCACGGAGTGCCGTACATGGTCTTCGAGGCGGGAGAACGGCTCCAGGGCTCGATCGCGGTGGCACGAGGCTAGTCGGGGCCCACGTCACGTCTGTGCGCTGTCCCGCCGGGTTCGCCGGGTTCGCCGGACAGCGCACAGCCTCGATGGCGATCGAGCCGGACGCCGGCCATCTGGCGTCCGCTTCCCCGGGAGCGCCGCCGACAGGGCGAGGGCCACGGCGGCGACCGCGGCAGGGCGAATTGCCACAGCGCGCCATGCGCCACGCCGAGCGCCGCGAGCGTCGTCGTGGCCAGGGCCGCGCCCGCCCGGAACGCGGCCCTGCTGCCGACGCGGGCCGCGAGCCGCGTGGACAGCGGCGCCGCCGCCCCCATCGCCACGGCCATCGGCGCGAGCAACAACCCCGTTCCGGTGGCCGACGTCCCCAACCCGTAGCCCGCGCGTACCGGAGTCTGCGCGTACCGCGGGATGAGCGTGACCGCCGCGAACATGGCCACGCTGATCATGAAGGTGGCCAGATGCGTGAGCGCGGGGCCACGGCCGCGCGACAGGCGCGGGTCCGGCCGCCGCGGCCAGCGCGTCGCCGGCCGCCAGGCATCCGGGGCAGGCCAGCAGGACGGGGCGATGGCCGCGCAGATCGCCCGGCCGCCCGGCGATCGGCGTCGCCACCGCCGAGGCCAGCATGAACGCGGTGACCAGCCAGGCGGGGGCACCCCCGGCCTCTCAAGAGGAACGAGAGGACACCGACGACTTAGGTGAGGCGACCCTGACATCATTAGTGGCCAGCGGTCACTAATGACCGTCAATGCTTCGGCCGTGTCCATTCCGGTACCCAGACGCCGCTGTTGGGGCGGCCGGGATACGCGGCGGTGAGATGGCGACGCAGGGCGGCCAAGGAGGGGTGGCGGTCATGGGTGCGCCAGATCAGCGAGTGGGGGTAGAGCGGGGTGGGGTCTTTGAGGGGGATACGGCGCAGGTCGTGGCCGGCCGGCCACACCAGGGGGGTCTGTTCGCTGACGAAGGTGGCCAGTGTCGCGGAACCGGCGATGGTGTCGAGCAGGGCCTCGATGCCGAAGTCCGGGCCGACCGAGTCGATGACGACGCCGAAGGTGGTGGCGAGTTCCTCATAGTACGCGGCCCACTCGGTGCCGGGCAGATTGCCGGGCATCCAGATCCGTCGTCCGGCGAGTTGGGCGGGAGTGAGCGCGGGGGCGTTCGCGAACTCGTGTCGTGGTCCGGTGAACAGGTGCAGTGGTTCATCGAAGACGGAAGTGGCCTCCACGCCGCGGGGCAACGATCGGCCCGGCATGGTCACGGCACGGAACGTCGCGTCGATGGTCCCGTCCCGGACCGCGGCGATGGCCGTGTCGGAGTCGAACAGCGTCACGACGTCCAGTTCGACCTCGGGGTGGGCGAGATGGAAGCCGCGCAGCAGTCCCGTCAGGGAGAGCTGGCGGCCGATCACGTCGACGCGCAGCGCCCGATGGCCCGGCCGTACGGACGCGACGGCGCGCTCGGCGGAGTGGAGGAAGGTCCGGGCGTGGGGCAGGAACGCCTGTCCGTCGATGGTGAGCCGCGCTCCACGGGCGTCACGGGTGAAGAGCCGGACACCGAGCTCCTGCTCCAGCGCGGCGACGCGCTTGGACACGGCCTGCGGCGTGACCGACAGACCGGCGGCGGCCTCCTGGAACTGTCCCGCATCCGCGACGGCGACGAAGGTGCGCACGGCCATGACATCCATGCGCGCACCCTATGCGGACAACCAGGTGTTGATCCTGACTGCCCTGATCGTTGTTTGATTCGGGCGTGCTCGGATCGCTTTGATGGCTCCGGTCAACCTCTGGTTGATGGACTGTCGTATCCGACGGCTGCCATCCGACGGCTATACGGGTGCCATCCGACGGCTGCGGTCCGAACGCCACCATCGTGAGGAATCCTCATGCCTGATCAAGACCGTCTCTACGTCCGCACCGCCGAGTTCGCGCGGGTGGCCGAGCGGATCGAGCACGTGACCACGCTCACGTCACGGCTCAACGTCCTGCCCTTCGACGACAAGGCCGCCCGCGCGGCCCTGCTGTCCGAGATCGTCGGCAGGCCCGTCCCCGACTCCGTCACCGTCTATCCCCCCTTCTACACCGACCACGGGCTCGGCATCGACTTCGGCGAGCACGTCTTCGTCAACCAGGGCTGCACCTTCTTGGACCAGGGCGGCATCCACCTGAGCGACGGCGTCCTGATCGGCCCGAAGAGCAACCTCATCTCTTCCGACCACCCTCTCCCGGCCTCCGAGCGGAGCGCATTCATCACCCGGGCACCGATCACGGTCGAAGCCGACGCATGGCTCGGCGCGGCAGTGACGGTTCTGCCCGGTGTCACCATCGGACGCGGTGCCGTGGTCGGAGCCGGAGCCGTCGTCACGAAGGACGTTCCCCCCAACACCCTGGTGACCGGATCGGCCGCGTTCGCACGCAAACAATGGAACGACTGAGCCCGGGGGCGCGGGCGCGGCAGACGGCCGCGTCGAGCGCCGTGTTCCCCTATCCGCGCCCCGCCGTGGTGCCGCGCACGACGAGGCGCGGGGTGAGGACGACCTCGCGGGGCTCGGTGCGGTCCTGGTCGAGGCGTTCCACGGCGGCGGTCACCGCGTGTTGGGCCTGTTCCCGGGCGCTCTGGCTGACGGTGGTCAGGTTGAAGCAGCTCAGCCGGGAGAGGGTGTCGTCGTCGTAGCCGGCCACGGACACCTCGCCCGGGACGGCGACTCCGGCGCGCGCGAGGGCGGCCAGGACGCCGATGGCGCACTGGTCGTTGTACGCGACCACCGCGGTGGGCAGTCGGCCGTCGTCGAGGAGGTGGCGGGCGGCGCGTTCGCCGGCCGCTTCGGTGTTGTCTCCGGATAGCACACGGATGTGGTCGCCGAGGCCGTGGCGGCGCATGGCGGTGCGGTAACCACGGCGCCGGTCGGTGGCGATGGCGCCCTTCCCGCCGTCCACGTAGACGATCTCGCGATGGCCGAGTCCGACCAGGTGGTCGATGGTCTGACTCACGCCGTCGTCGTCAGCGGTGCGTACGACGTCGAGGGCGGTGTCCGCGATCCGGCGGCCGACGGTGATGACGGGCGCCTTGCCGTCGAGCACGGCGAGCGCGTCCGCGGGTGCGGTGGGGCCGAGCAGGATCAGCGCCTCGCTGCGGAAGGCCAGCAGGGTGTCCACCGCGGTCCGTTCGTCGCGGGTTCGGGTGAGGGTGCTCAGGACCAGGTCGTAGCCGACCTCCTCGGCCGCGGTGTGCAGGTGCTCGACCAGTTCGGCGTGGAACGGGCTGTGGATGTCGACCATGACGCCGAGCAGGCGGCTGCGTCTGCTGGCCAGTGTGCTGGCGGTGCGGTCCACCTGATAGCCGAGGTCGGCGGCCGCCTTCAGGACGCGCTGCCGGGTCCGCTCGCTCGGGCCGGGCACACCCCGCAGCACCAGGGAGACCGATGCCGTGGACAGGCCCACCCGCGCGGCCACGTCCTCCAGCCTGGGGCGCTTGGGCGTGCCGTTCTGATGACGCCCGGAACCACCGTCCTCCACCTGTGCCTCCCGGCGCGAATCCCCTTGTGCGACACCCTTGACACCCTCAAGCGGCACGGCCGATAGTACCAGGACTTAAAGCGCTTTAAATTAGTCCTGTCGTTCCAACAAAGCCGCGCCGACCGGAGCCGCCGCGGCGTCCGCCCCACCGGCGGCCGGTGATCCACCCTCCCCTCCCCGATGCACAGCGAGGTGCACGCAGCATGAGCCGCACATCTCTCCCCCGTTCCCCGGGATCCGCCAGATCCCCGCGCCTCGTGGCCGTCGCCGCCGCGGCCGCGCTGACCATCACGGGGTGCTCCAGCAGTTCGGGAAGGCCCAGGAGGAGGCGGCCGACGTCTCCGCGGGCAGGGCCGGCACCCCCTGGTGCAGAACGCGATCAACCCGAAGGACGACGGCATCGCCGTCACCCTCGCCAAGCCCGACGCCGAGGGCGGTGGCAAGGCGAAGGTCGCCACCTTCGACCTCAACAAGGAACTCGTCTCCGCCATCGAGGCAACTTCAGCGGCGGCGGTGAGCAGCCGGTGCTGACCGGACCGGCCTTCGTCGACAAGTCCAACGTCGGCACGATCGCGAAGTTCGCCGCGAAGGGCACCCGGTGACGCGCATGCCCCGCTCCCCCCAGGTTCTCCCGCCCCGAAGGGATTCCCCATGAAGATCGCTCTCGACCCGTTTATGATCCGCGACGTTCCGCTCCTCGAACTGCCTTCTGTTGTCGCCGAGTTGGGCTACGAGTGGATCGAACTCTCCCCTCGGGAGGACTTCATCCTTTTCTTCCGCCACCCCCGTGTCGACGACGCCACCGTAAGGAAGTTCCGCAAGGCGCTGGACACGGCCGGAGTGGGCGTCTCCTCCCTGCTGCCCCTGTTCCGCTGGTCCGGCCCGGACGAGGACGCACGGCAGGCCGCGGTCCGGTACTGGAAGCGCTCGATCCAGATCTGTGCGGACCTCGGAGTGGACAGCATGATCTCGGAGTTCAACGGCCGCCCCGAGGACCCGGACCGCAGCGAGGCGCAGTTCTGGCGCTCGATGGAGGAGCTGCTCCCGCTGTTCGAGCGCGAGGGAATCAAGCTCGCGCTGGAACCCCACCCGGACGACTTCATCGAGAACGGTTACGACGCGATCAACCTGATCAGGGGCATCAACCACTCCCACGTCGGCTTCCTCTACTGCGCCCCGCACACCTTCCACATCGGCGACGACGCGCCCGGCATCATCGAGTACGCGGGCGACCTCCTCACCCATGTCCACCTCGCGGACGCCTTCGACCACACCGCGTCCTCGGGCAACCGCTACATCCTCAACCCGCCTGGCACCCCAGCCCGGATCCATCAGCACCTCGACATCGGCCAGGGCGAGGTGGACTTCGACGAGCTCTTCCGTGAACTGCGCGCACACGGCTTCGACTCCACCCTGACCGCCTGCGTCTTCGCCTGGGAGGAACGAGCCAGGGAGTCCTCCGCCTTCATGCGGAAGAAGATCGACGAATACCTGGCCGCCCATTCCTGACCGGCCGCACCCCCAGATCGCGTGGCCATCGAGTCCCGATTCCGCCGGCAGTACGCCGCCTGATCCCCGCTGCTGTCCGGTTCCCTCGTCTCTTTCCCTCGTTTCGAAAGGCATCCGCCATGACCACGTCCGCCCAGCCCCTTTCCGTCGCGGTGATCGGAGCCGGGATGGCCGGCCGCGCCCATGCCGCCGGCTACCGCAACGTCAACACCGTCTTCGACGCGGGTCTGCGGCCGGTCCGGCTGGCCGCGATAGCCGACGCCAACATCGCGCTCGGCGAGGACGCCGCCCGCCGCTACGGCTATGAGAAGGCGCTGCCGAGCTGGGAGGCCGTCGCCGAGGACCCGACGATCGACGCCGTCAGCATCGTCGTGGGAAACGATCTGCACCGCCCGATCGCCGAGGCGCTGGTCGCGGCGGGCAAGCATGTGCTGTGCGAGAAGCCGCTGGCGGGAACGGTCGAGGACGCCCGTGCGATGGCCGAGTTGGAGCGTGGCGCCGAGGTGGTGACCGCCGTCGGGTACACCTTCCGCCGCTCTCCCGCCATCGCCGCGATCCGCGAGCATGTCCTGCGCGATGAACTGGGCGAGCTGACCCTGTTCAGCGGCCGGTACTGGTGTGACTACGCGACCGACCCGAAGGGGCCGCTGAGCTGGCGGTTCAAGGGCGGGCCCGGCTCCGGTGCGCTCGGGGACGTCGGTGCGCACGTGATCGACACCGCCGAGTACATCGCGGGCCCCATCACCGCCGTCTCCGGTGCCTCGCTGTCGACGCAGATCCCCAAGCGACCCCTGCCGCTGGGCGCGGTCGTCGGCCATAACGCCGCGCCCGTCTCGGACGAGCTCGGCGCGGTCGAGAACGAGGACACCGCGTCCTTCACCGTCCGCTTCGAGTCCGGTCTGGTCGGCACCTTCTCGGTCTCGCGCACCGCCTTCGGACTGCCCAACGGGCTCTCCTTCGACGTCCTGGGCGTGGGCGGCCGGGCCGCGTTCGACCAGCACCGCCCGGCCGAGTACCTCTTCGACGACGCACAGCCCGACACCCGCCCGAGCGGCGCCCGCCAGATCATCGCCGGCCCGAACCTCCCCTACTTCAAGGGTGGTTACCCGATGGAGGCACCGGGCGTGGGCGGCGGCAACGCCGAGATGTTCACCTACCAGGCCCGGGCCTTCCTCGACCAGGTCGCGGGCGTGGCCGAACCGCTGCCGCCGTGCGCCACGTTCGCCGACGCCCTGCGGACGATGGAGATCATCCAGGCCGTCGTCGAGTCCTCGCGGCGGGGCGGCACCGCCGTCGACGTTCCGCCCGCCGTCTGAAACGCCCGTAAGGAGTTGTACCCATGCCCCTCAAGCTCGGCGCCTACACCGCCTGCCTGCACGACCGCACCCTCTCCGAGGCCCTGGACATCCTGAAGGAGAACGGTCTGACCTCGGTCGAGGTCAACACCGGCGGTTTCATCCCCTCCCCGCACTGCCCGGTCGACCTGCTGCTGTCCTCGGCCACCGCGCGCGAGGAGTACCTGGCGGCCTTCGCCGACCGGGGGATGGAACTGACCGGCCTCAACTGCAACGGCAATCCGCTCAACCCCCTCCCCGGTGTCGGCCCGAAACACGCCGACGACCTGCGCCGCACCATCCGCCTCGCGGGCCTGCTCGGCGTCAAGCACGTGGTCACCATGTCCGGCACCCCGGGCTCCGACCCCGATGCCAAGTACCCCTCCTGGGTCGTCAACCCCTGGGACGGCGTCTACATGGACGTCCTGGACTACCAGTGGGGCGTGGCCGTCGAGTTCTGGAAGGAGATCGACGCGCTCGCCGGGGAGAACGACGTCCGGGTCGCCATCGAGATGCACCCGCACAACGTCGTCTTCTCCCCGGTCACCCTGAAGCGGCTCGTCGACGAGACCGGCGCGACCAACGTCGGGGCCGAGATGGATCCCTCCCATCTGATGTGGCAGGGCATGGACATCGTCGCCGCCATCAAGTGGCTCGGCCCGCTGGTCTTCCACGCCGCCGCGAAGGACGCCACGCTCTGCCCCGGCGCCGACATCCGCGGCGTCCTGGACACCTCCTTCACCCGTGTCCCCGCCGACGCCCCCGGCAAGGTCCCCACCGGCTACGGCTTCTGGTGCAACGCCTGGCCCGAGAACCCGGCGTGGAAGTTCGTCGCCGTCGGCCTCGGCAACGACGTCCCCTTCTGGACGGAGTTCCTGCGCGCCCTCGCCGAGGTGAACCCCGACATGGCCGTCAACATCGAGCACGAGGACGCCGCGTACTCCCGGACCGAGGGTCTGGCCCTGGCCGCCAAGAACCTCCGCAGCGCCGCGGAAGCCCTCTGACCCGGCCGCACCCGTGGTCCCCGCTTCCGCCCGCCGGTGGAAGCGGGGACCCTTGTGTCACTCGCCCCAGATCTTTCGGTACGCCCTTCGATAGCCGGGCGGATTCCAGCTCGTGGCTCCGCCGCTGTTGGCGGCCGTGACGATGTGGACGGGGCCGACGTACCCGCTGGGGGCGCGGCCGGAGAAGGCCCGGTTGAACTCGTCGATCACCTGCCAGCCCTGCTGGGACAGCGGTTCGGGAACGGTGGCCGCCTGGTACTGCCCGCTGTTGACGCGCTGGAAGGCGGAGGGGTCGCCGTCGCCCGCGCCGATGTTGAAGGGTGGGCCGGTGCCCCGCTTGCCGGCCGCCCGGAGGGCGGGGGCGGCGTCCGCGAAGTACAGGTCGTTGATGGCGATGGAGTAGTCCCATGTGTCCGGGAAGCGCGAGAGGAGGGAGGAGACCTCCTGCGGGGTGCGGCTGCCGGCGTCCGGGATCGGAATGTTCGCGTAGGCCAGCAGCCGCACGCCCGGACACCTGGCGAGTCCCTTTCTGATCAGCCCGGCCTTGTTCCTCGCGAAGGGGATCGAGTCGTCGGTGAACACGACGACCCGGGCGTGGCCGTTGGACCGTGCGATCACCCAGTCCGCGCTGATCCCGGCCACCTCCTCGACCTCGGTGGTGATGTTGGTGAAGAGCTCGGGGCGCTTGCTGGGGCCGGGGGAACCGACCGCGTGCCAGCCGACGAGCGGAATGTCCGCGGCGTTTGCCTGGGCGACCTGCCGGGAGGTCGCTCTGGGGTCGAAGCCGCCGATGACGATGCCCGAGGGTTCGAGGGCGATCGCCTCGCTCAGCGCCGCCTGGATGCCCACGGGGGTGCCCCCTCCGTCGATCAGCCGGACCTTCCAGCCCATGACCCTGGCCGCCTCCCGTACGCCCTTCGCGACGCCCGCGACCCCCGGGTTGGTCATCGTCTGCGCCACATAGGCGATGGTCTTGCCGCGCACCGCCGTGGGGCCGCCGGCCGGACCGTTCCAGGGGACATCGGTCCGCTCGGCCCGCTTGACGGCGGCCTTGGCCCTGGTGAGGGCCGCGGGACAGCCGCTCGGGCCCGCGGTGGACTCTCCGGGACCGGCCGACGAGCCGCGTTCGCAGCCGGTGAGGGCGGTCGCCACCAGCAGCACGACGGCGGTGAGCGGGATGGCGCGGTCGCGGTGCACGTCAGGCTTCTCCGACCCCGGTGCGCAGCCGGCGACGAGCGGAGTAGCCGGCCAGGCCGACCACGATGAGCAGCGTGCCGCCGTTGAACAGCGGGGTGGCCCAGAACTGGGCACCGAGCTGACCGATACCGGCGAGCCCGATGGCGAGGACCGCCACCGCGACGAGGGTGCCCAGGGCGTTCGGACGGCCCGGTTTGATCGCGGTGGAGCCGAGCAGCGCTCCGGCGAAGGCGGGGAGCAGGTAGTCGATGCCGACGCTCGGGTTGCCGATCTGCTGCTGGGCCGCGAGCAGCACCCCGGCACAGCCGACGACCAGCCCCGATACCGCGAAGGCGCAGATGGTGTACGTACGGGTGGGGATGCCGACGAGGTCGGCGGCGCGGGGGTTGGAGCCGATGACGTACAGGTACCGGCCGAGTGGCAGCCGCTCCAGCAGGAGCCACAGGGCGACCGCGAGGGCGAGCACATAGAAGGCGGGCACCGGAAGTCCGAGGAAGGTGGAGTCGTAGAGGTCGGTGAAGGCGGCCGGCAGCCCCTGCGGGCCGGGCACGATCCTGCCGCCGCCGGTGATCCAACCGGTGCAGGCGTACAGCATGCTGCCGGTGCCGAGCGTGGCGATGAAGGAGTCGATCCGGCCGAACTCGGCGATGACCCCATTGAGTACGCCGACGACGGCGCCTCCAATGATCACCGCGAGGCAGGCGAACGGCCAGGGCCACCCCTCGTTCACGATGAGCCGCATCACCATGACATGAGCCAGGCCGAGGGCGTAGCCGATGGAGAGGTCGAAATTGCCGGTCGCGATGGGAACCGTCACACCGAGCGCGAGGATGGCCGGGATCGACTGGGTGGTCAGGATCGAGGAGATGGTGTCCAGGGTCGGAAAGGTGCGCGGCAGGGTCACGGAGAAGATCAGGAACAGCAGGGCGGTGAGGGCCACCAAACCGTAGGTGCCGATCAGATGCCCGCCCGCACGGCCCCGGCCGCGCTCCCGGCCCGGTCTGCCGAGCGGGCCCGTCCGGGACCGTGGCGGAGGAGGGCTCGTCATCGGTCCCTCATGTCCGGTGCGCGGGCATCGCCGAGACGGCCCGAGTGAGTCCCGCGGCGGTGAGCGACGGGCCGCTGAGCTCGGCCGTCACGGCGCCCCGGACGAACACCAGTGCGCGTCGGCACACGCCCGCGACCTCCTCGGAGTCGGTGGAGATGAGCAGTACCGCGAGGCCGGTGGCCAGCGCCTCGTCGAGGAGGCGGTAGATCGCGGCCTTGGCGCCGATGTCCACGCTCGCGGTCGGCTCCTCGAGAATCAGCAGCCGCAGGCCCACCCGGAGCCACCGGCCGAGCATGACCTTCTGCTGGTTGCCTCCGGACAGGGTGGCGATCGGGGCCTCGGTGTCCCGGGGGCGCACCGCGAACCGTTCGATTAAGGCGGTGGCCTCGGCGCGCTCGCGGCGGGGGCTGAGCCGGCGCAGCGCCGGCAGACCGCCCGCGCGGGGGTTGGCCAGCAGGTTCTCCCGTACGGTCAGCTCGGCGGCGCAGCCCTCCTCCACTCGGTTGCCGGTCACCAGGCCGACGCCGGAGCGGACGGCGGCGGCGACCGTACGGGGGTGGTACGGCCGGCCGTCGAGCAGGGCCCGCCCGTCGAGGACCGGCCGGGCGCCGGCGAGGGCGCGGCCGAGTTCCATGTGCCCGGCGCCGGTGAGGCCCACCAGGCCGAGGACTTCCCCGGCGCGCAGTTCGAGGTCGACGGGTCCGGAGTGTGCCGTCCGAACGCCGTCGAGGGTGAGCACGGCCGGGCCGCCCGCGGAGGCGGTGCCGGGCCGGTAGCCGGTCGGCTGGTCGCCGACGATGTCCCGCACCAGCCGGGTGGGGCTGTGGTCAGCCAGCGGGCCCCGGCTGACCAGGCGGCCGTCGCGCAGCACCGCGAAGGCGTCGGCGACCTCGTACACCTCGTCCAGGCGATGGGTGACGTAGAGAATGCCGTGTCCCCGGTCGCGCAGGGTGTGCAGGACGCCGAAGAGCCGGGCGCAGTCCGCGGCGGGGAGGCTGGCGGTCGGCTCGTCCAGCACGATGAGCCGTGCGTTCGTGGCGAGGGCACGTGCGACGGCGACCAGGGAACGCTCGGCGGGGGCGAGGTCGGCGATCCTGGCGCCGGCCGGAAGCTGCCCGGCGACGGTCCGCAGGATCTCCGTGCCGCGCTCCGCGGTCCGCCGCCAGGAGATCAGTCCGCCGCGGCGTGGATACCCGGTGGCCAAGGCGATGTTCTCGGCGACCGTCATCCACTCCACGAGGCCGAGGTCCTGGTGGGTGAAGGACATGCTCGAAGCGGCGGCCTCGGTCCCCAGTGGGTGCCCGGCCACCGTCACCTCTCCCCCGTCGGCGGGATGGACGCCCGCGAGCACCTTGATGAGGGTGGACTTTCCGGCGCCATTGGGGCCGAGGAGGGCGAGGACACTGCCGCCGTGGAGGTCGAGGTCGACGCGGTCCAGCGCGAGGGTCCCGCCGAACCGCTTGCTGAGACCCCGGACGCGGACGAGGGGGTCCGGTCGGGCGGCCGGGGATGCGTTCACCGATGTGGCGTCATGCACGGACATCTCCGGGTCGGCCTGGCGAACTGTCGCGAACTCACCCACGACAGTAGCGGGGCCGACCGGCATATCTCCGGAATCCAGCGGTCTTCCGGGGCTCTGTTACTCCAACGGATCAGTTGATCAGCGGTCGGTCGGCGGGTCATTCGTTCATCTGCCCGGCGTCCGGCCGCCGGCTCCGAGCCGACCGGCGCAGGGCGGACCGAGGGCGCACTCGGCCCAGATGACCTTGCCGTCCGGGGTGTGGCGCGTCCCCCACGCCTGGGCCAGTTGCGCGACGAGGAACAGCCCGCGGCCGCCCTCGTCGGTGGTGGCGGCCCGGCGCAGATGCGGTGCGGTGCTGCTGGTGTCCGAGACCTCGCAGATCAGGGTGCGGTCATGGAGCAGCCGCACCCGCAGGGGCCCGGTGCCGTGGCGGATGGCGTTGGCGACCAGCTCGCTGAGCACCAGCTCCACCACGAACGAGGCCTCTTCCAGACCCCAGTCGGTGAGCCGTCGGGCGGCGGCGGCACGGACCTCGCTGACGACGGCCGGGTCGGCGGGCAGATCCCAGGTGGCGATCTGGTGGGGCGCGAGGGCGTGGGTGCGGGCGACGAGGAGGGCGATGTCGTCGCCGGGGTGGGCGGGGGCCACGGCGTCCAGGACCGCCTGGCAGGTGTCCTCGGGGGTGCGCTCAGGGTGGGCCAGGGCATCGCGCAGCTGGTCGAGGGCCACGTCGATGTCGCGGTGCCGATCCTCGATGAGTCCGTCGGTGTAGAGGACCAGCTGGCTGTTCTCGGGGACCTCGATCTCGGCGGTTTCGAAGGGAAGTCCGCCCAGGCCGAGCGGGGGGCCGGCGGGCAGGTCGGGAAACGACACGCTGCCGTCGGGGCTGACCAGCGCCGGCGGAGGGTGGCCGGCGCGGGCCATGGTGCACCGCTGCGAGGTGGGGTCGTAGACGGCGTACAGACAGGTCGCGCCGATGATGCCGAATCCCTCGGCCGCGCCCTCGCCGTGCTCCTCCCGGTCGAGGCGTACCACGAGGTTGTCCAGGTGGGTGAGGACCTCGTCCGGGGGGAAGTCGAGTTCGGCGAAGCTGCGTGCGGCGGTGCGCAGCCGTCCCATGGTGGCGGCGGAGTGCAGGCCGTGACCGGCGACATCGCCGACGACGAGGCCGAAGCGGGTGCCGGGCAGGGCGATGACGTCGTACCAGTCCCCGCCCACCCGCGATTCGGCGGGCAGATAGCGATGGGCCACCTCGGCGGCGTTCTGGTCGGGCACGCCGTGGGGGAGCAGACTGCGCTGGAGGGCCAGGACCATGTTGTGCTCGCGGGTGTAGCGCCGGGCGTTGTCCATGGAGAGGGCGGCGCGGGTCGCCAGTTCCTGGGCCAGGGAACGGTCGTCGTCGCCGAAGGGCGCGGGGTCGAGCGAGCGGTAGAAGCTGGCGATGCCCAGGACGACGCCCCGTGCGATCAGGGGTACGGCGATGAGGGAACGGACGTGGGCCAGCAGTCGCTCGGTGAGCTCGGGGTCCTGGGCGAGCCAGCCCGCGGCGACCTCCAGGTCGGGTTCCAGAATCGCCATTCCGGTGTTCACGCATCGCAGCTGAGGCGTGGTCGGACGGAAGTCGATCCGCTTGTCGACCGGGTAGAAGGGGCAGCGGTCGTGGATGCCGTGCACCACCGCACGGCGCAGGTCGTTCCGGATGTCGAGGGGTTCCTCGCCGCGCAGTACGGCGTCGGACAGGTCGATCGTGACGAAGTCCGCCAGCTGCGGGACGGCCGTCTCGGCGAGTTCCCGGGCGGTGCGGCGCACATCCAAGGTGGTGCCGATGCGCGCACTGGCCTCGGACAGCAGCTCCATGCGGCGTCGCGCGGCCAGGGCGTACTTCCCCACCTCCGGCTCGCCCACCAGCACCAGCTCTCTGGCCTGGCCGTCCGTGGTACCGACCGTGCCGCCGACCGCCTCGGCCGCCGGGCCATCCGGGCCTGGCGCGGCGCGGGAAGGGATGTCGGGACGGTGCGGGAGGGTGAGGGGCGCTCGCGGTACGTGATCGTGGAATACGGCCTCGACGGCGATGCCCTCCACTCCGGACACGCTCGTCGTCGGGTAGCTCATCAGGGTGACCTGCCGTCCGTCGGACAGGGACACGGCGGTGGCCGCCCGCTGTGCGTGGGAGAGCAGTTCGGCGGCCTTCTCCTTGATCACCATCCGGTCGTGGTGGTGCAGCCGCTCGACGAGCGTGTCCAACCCGATGGCCTGCTCGTCTCCCGACGGCTCCCCCATCCGCGCGCGGCTCGCCCCCAGGTACGCACGCAACAGGGCGCGCTCGCGCGCCGAGCTCTCCTCCAGCAGACGCCCTTCGATGGCCTGAGCCGCCTTGCACACCACCTCGTCCAGCGCGGGATGCGAGGCGTCGCGCGGATAGCCGAGGCACAGGACGCCTTCGACGCGCCCGCTGAACGGGTCGTGAACGGGTATGGCGCGACAGCCGTTCGCCTGGCCGCGCTCGGCGAAGTGCTCGGCGCCGTAGACCTGGATGAGTTGCCTCTCCACGAGCGCGAGGCCGATGCCGTTGGTACCGGCGAACCGCTCGGCGAAAACGAATCCCGGCACCCGCTGGATATCCGGGAGGGTTCTGGCCCACGACTCATCGCCGAAGCGGCGCAGGAGCACCATCCCACTTCCGTCGGCGAGCGAGATGTTCATCTGGCTGCCCACGAACCTGGCGCGCAGCCGGTCGAGCACCGGAGCGGCCGCCCGGACCAGCCGGCCCTCCGGGTCGACGTCCTCCCGGTAGGGCAGCTCCATTCCGCCCAGCGGAAGACCCAGGGACCGGCAGCGCTGCCATGAATTCAGGATGAGGTTGCGCACGCCTCCCTGGACGCCGCCCTGGACCGCCTCCCCCTCCAGGAACTGCTCACGCGGATATGCGGGCCCGATGTCATCTGTCGCGAGCCCCACCAGAATCGGTTCCGCGCCGCGCTGGATCACGCCTCTCCCGGTTATCGGTCCAAAATATCCCCTTTTCGACAATAACGCGGCAACGAAGGCGGCAGGTCACAGAACCGCGACCGGGTTGACCGGCGAGCCGGTCCCACCTGGAATATTCAGAGCCGCCACGACCAGGAGGAACTCATAACGGCCCGCCTCGGCGGTGGCGACGGCGAGCGCTTCGAGATCGAGGTTGTCCAGCAGCGGCACCCCCATCGCGGCCAGAGCGAGCGCATGGACGGGAGAGTGCACACCCTCGACCGGCGAAGGACGTACATCGCTGTCGCCGTCACCGCCGAGCAGCGCGATACCGCGCTCGGCCAGCAGCGGTACGGCGTCCACATGCAACCCCGCGCCCGCCGCGTCGGCGTCCCAGGCGCCGAGTTCCGCACGCCGGCGGAAGCGCCCGGAGCGCAGCAACACAGCGTCGCCGTCGCCGATCCTCACATCCAGCGCCTTCTCGGCCGCGGTGATGTCCTCGGCGTGGACCGCCTGCCCCGGCTCCAGCCAGGCGGATCCCCAGATGGCGGGGAGGTCGAGCAGCACACCCTTCGTGACGAGGGGGCCGAGCTCGGTGACCGCGCCATGGCGGGCGCCCGAGGCATCGATGGCCTCGCGTGCCGTCCGCCCGCCGTAGAGCTGCCCCCGATAGGCGATGTGGCACAGGGCATCGAGGTGGGTGACGCCCTTGCCGTGGTAGTCCACGGCGATGAAGTCCTTGTGGACGGATGGCTCCGGAGCCTCCACATCGCCGAGGTCCGTCATGTGGTGCAGGGCGGGCCCGCGGTTGTCCGGTGCGGACCGGGTGTTCCAGGGCAGGCCGAGCGGCACGACCGCCCCGGACCGCACCCGGGCGGTGGCCCGCCGCACATGGCCCGGGGTCACCCGGTTCCAGGCGCCCCGGCCGACCGGATCCCAGCGGCCCCACGTACGGACCGCCTCGAAGAGCGCGTCGAACTCCCGGCGGGAGACAGCGGGGCCGTTGCCGACACCGGTCGGCGTCATGGCGTTGGAATCATCACCTGGGCTACCGGTCATCCGTACTCACCCCTGCGGGGTCCGGAACGACTTCAGCGGGACGACTGCGTGATCAAAATTCTAGTCGGCCATCGGACTGTTCGGAGAGTTTCCGCGACGCCGACGGCGAGGTCGTACCCGAGGACGGCGAACCGGACGTCCGCCCACTATCAGTCGCAGAGCTGAAAGGCGATCTCCTGTGGCTCCGGCCCGAAGCCCAGCCGTACCTGGGCTCCGACACACGCCCTGGCCAGCGGCACCGCGCTGACCCTGGCGCGGAGGCGGAACCCTTCGTGCATGTCGATGATGGCCATGGCGCGGGGCCTGCCCGCGCCGCGGCCGACAACGGTGACGTGATGGATGACGCCGGTACCGTCACTGCGTTCCTCGGCCATGTCGGTGGAGCCGCAGACAGGGCACAGCAGGCGGCGGAAGACCGCGGTATGGCACCAGCGGCAGCGCTGGAAGTACAGCGCCCCGTCCCGGATCCCCCCTGCTGAGATGAGGCCACTGCGCTGGTCCGGGTCATTCCGCGATGCGGCGGTCGAGGCGCCGTCCCCTGCGAAGGGGCCGTTGCCTGCGGTTTCGATCACTGTATGGGACATGGCGAATTCTCCTGGCCGCTGCCGGGTGCGGCGGAACGGCTCTGTGAAGGGAACGAGGGCGGCCCCGGTCACGGATGTGGCAGATCAGGGCATTCAGCGGGGTACGTCGAGAGGTCATGGATTCGGCGTCAGGGAGACGGTCTCCGTCCTGGCGCCGGGCCCAGGACGGGCGGGCCGATGCGTTCGTCAGTCCTTGATCTCGCAGATCGCGGCGCCGGAGGTGAGGGAGGCGCCGATCTCGGTGGACAGGCCCTTGATGGTGCCGGACTTGTGCGCGTTCAGCGGCTGCTCCATCTTCATCGCCTCCAGGACGACGACCAGGTCTCCCTCCTTGACCTCCTGGCCCTCCTCGACGGCGACCTTGACGATCGTGCCCTGCATCGGGGACGCGAGGGTGTCACCCGAAGCGACCGGGCCCGACTTCTTGGCCGCGCGCCGCTTGGAGCGGGCGCCCGCCGCATGGCCGGTGCTGGACAGCGACATGCCCAGCGAGGACGGCAGGGAGACCTCCAGACGCTTGCCGCCGACCTCGACGACCACCGTCTGACGGCCCCGCTCCTCGTCCGCCTCCGCGTCCGAGGGGGCGGCGAAGGGCTTGATCTCATTGCTGAACTCGGTCTCGATCCAGCGGGTGTGGATGGTGAAGGGCTCGCTGGTGAACGCCGGGTCCTTGACCACCGCGCGGTGGAACGGGATCGCGGTCGCCATGCCCTCGACCTGGAACTCGGCCAGGGCGCGGGCCGCACGCTGGAGGGCCTGCCTCCGCGTGGCGCCGGTGACGATCAGCTTGGCCAGCAGGGAGTCCCACGCCGGGCCGATGACGCTGCCGGACTCCACACCCGCGTCCAGCCGCACACCGGGGCCGGCGGGCGGCACGAAGGAGGTCACGGTGCCCGGGGCGGGCAGGAAGTTGCGGCCCGGGTCCTCGCCGTTGATCCGGAACTCGAACGAATGCCCCCGCATCGGCGGGTCGTCGTAGCCGATGGCCTCGCCGTCCGCGATACGGAACATCTCCCGCACCAGGTCGATGCCGGTGACCTCTTCGGTGACCGGGTGCTCCACCTGGAGCCGGGTGTTGACCTCCAGGAAGGAGATGGTGCCGTCGTTGCCGACCAGGAACTCCACCGTGCCCGCGCCGACGTAGCCGGCCTCTTTGAGGATGGCCTTGGAGGCGGCGTAGAGCTGGGCGTTCTGGTCTTCGGTGAGGAAGGGGGCGGGGGCCTCTTCGACGAGTTTCTGGTGGCGGCGCTGGAGGGAGCAGTCGCGGGTGGAGACCACGACGACGTTGCCGTGGGTGTCGGCCAGGCACTGGGTCTCGACGTGGCGGGGCTTGTCCAGGTAGCGCTCGACGAAGCATTCGCCGCGGCCGAAGGCGGCCACGGCCTCGCGGACGGCGGAGTCGTAGAGCTCGGGGACCTCCTCCATGGTGCGGGCGACCTTCAGGCCGCGGCCGCCTCCGCCGAAGGCGGCCTTGATGGCGATGGGCAGGCCGTGCTGCTCGGCGAAGGCCACAACCTCCTCGGCCCCGGCGACGGGGTCGGGGGTGCCGGCGACCAGGGGGGCGCCGGCGCGCTGGGCGATGTGGCGGGCGGCGACCTTGTCGCCCAGGTCGCGGATGGCGTGCGGCGGGGGGCCGATCCAGGTCAGGCCGGCGTCGAGGACGGCCTGGGCGAACTCGGCGTTCTCGGAGAGGAATCCGTAGCCGGGGTGGACGGCGTCCGCGCCGGACTCGCGTGCGGCGTTCAGGATCTTGTCGATCACCAGATAGCTGGTCGCCGGAGTGTCACCGCCCAGGGCGAACGCCTCGTCCGCGGCGCGGACGTGCAGAGCGTCCCGGTCCGGGTCCGCGTAGACGGCCACGCTCACGATCCCGGCGTCCCGGCAGGCACGGGCCACGCGGACAGCGATCTCGCCACGGTTGGCGATCAGCACCTTCGTCAGCATGCCGACTCCAGCCCGTTCCCAGCCGCGGTCAGCCGGTGCGCCACGCGCGCGTGCGGTGCCGCAACGGCGCCGGCCTGCTCCGCTCTTTCCAACAGGTCGTTCATGCTGCTTTCTCCAAGACTCGGGGTCTGCTCGTTCAACGAGGCCAGTAGGAGCGGTCCGGACTAGAGGGGGATGTTGCCGTGCTTCTTGGGCGGCGGCGACTCGCGCTTGGTGCTCAGCTGACGCAGGCCGCGCACGATGTGCCGACGGGTCTCGGACGGCATGATCACCGCGTCGACGTAGCCGCGCTCGGCCGCGACATAGGGGTTGAGGAGGGTGTCCTCGTACTCCTGGATGAGCCGCGCCCGGGTCGCCTCCACGTCGCCGCCGGTCTCGGCCTCGGCCTCGGCAAGGGTGCGGCGGTGCAGGATGTTGACCGCGCCCTGGGCGCCCATGACCGCGATCTGGGCGGTCGGCCAGGCCAGGTTGAGGTCGGCGCCCAGGTGCTTGGAGCCCATCACGTCGTAGGCGCCACCGAAGGCCTTGCGGGTGATCACCGTGATCAGCGGGACCGTCGCCTCCGCGTAGGCGTAGATCAGCTTGGCGCCGCGGCGGATGATGCCGTCGTGCTCCTGGCCCACGCCCGGCAGGAAGCCCGGCACATCGACGAAGGTGATGACCGGGATGTTGAAGGCGTCGCAGGTGCGTACGAAGCGCGCGCCCTTCTCGCTCGCCTTGATGTCCAGGCAGCCGGCGGACTGCATCGGCTGGTTGGCGACGATGCCCACCGGGTGGCCCTCGACCCGCCCGAAGCCGGTGACGATGTTCGGCGCGAACAGCGACTGCGTTTCGAAGAACTCGGCGTCGTCGAGGATGCGCTCGATCACCTTGTGCATGCCGTACGGCTGGTTCGCGCTGTCGGGCACGAGGGTGTCCAGCTCCAGGTCCTCGTCCGTGACGGCGAGGTCCGCCTCCTCGGGGAAGACCGGCGCCTCGGAGAGGTTGTTGGACGGCAGGTACGACAGCAGCTGCTTGACGTACTCGATGGCGTCCTTCTCGTCCCCGGCCATGTAGTGCGCGACACCGGAGGTGGAGTTGTGGGTCCGGGCGCCGCCCAGCTCCTCGAAGCCCACGTCCTCGCCGGTGACGGTCTTGATGACGTCCGGGCCGGTGATGAACATGTGCGAGGTCCGGTCGACCATGACCGTGAAGTCGGTGATCGCCGGAGAGTACACGGCTCCCCCCGCACAAGGGCCTACGACCAGGCTGATCTGCGGGATGACACCGCTCGCGCGAGTGTTGCGGCGGAAGATCTCACCGTAGGCGCCGAGGGAGGCCACACCCTCCTGGATGCGGGCGCCACCGGAGTCGTTGATGCCGACGACCGGGCAGCCGGTCTTCAGCGCGAAGTCCATCACCTTGACGATCTTCTGGCCGTAGACCTCGCCCAGCGCGCCGCCGAAGACGGTGAAGTCCTGGGAGAACACGGCCACCGGGCGGCCGTCGACCGTGCCGTACCCGGTGACGACGCCGTCGCCGTAGGGGCGGTTGCCGTCCAGGCCGAAGTTGGTGGAGCGGTGCCGGGCGAACTCGTCGAGCTCGGTGAAGGAGCCCTCGTCGAGCAGCAGCTCGATCCGCTCCCGAGCCGTCAACTTGCCCTTGGCGTGCTGCTTTTCGACGGCGCGTGCGGAGCCGGCGTGCGTCGCTTCCCCGATACGGCGCTGGAGATCCGCGAGCTTGCCTGCGGTGGTGTGGATGTCGATGTCGGACACGTCCTCGGGCTCGGCACTCACCGAATGGATCCCTTCTGGCTGATTGCGGCGGATCCGTCAGCGCCCAGCCGGCTGGATCGGCACACCGGACTCACTCTGTGTAACGGAATCCACGCCGGAACCTCCCATGGTACTGAATGTCTTGTAAACGGTACTCAGTACCGCGCCGGTGGGGCAAGTGGTCTCCGAGTACTGAGACAAGGAAGGATGGGTGGTCATGAGCAAGCCAGCCGTGCGGATCCGGCTCGCGGACGCCGCGTTCGTTCTCTTCGACGAACGCGGATACGAGCGGACCACCGTCGATGACATCGCTGAACGGGCCGGAGTGGGCCGTACGACGTTCTTCCGGCACTACCGGTCCAAGGAAGCGGTCATCTTCCCCGACCATGACCGGCTGCTGGAGCTGATCAGGGACCGCCTGGCGACCTCCAGTGACAGCACCGCCCTGGTCGCCGTATCCGACGCCGTACGCCTGGTGCTGCTGCACTACATCGATGAGGGCGACCTCGCGCGGCGCAGGTACGCGCTCACCAGTAAGGTCGCCGCCCTGCGCGACCGGGAGATCGCCAGCGTGGCGCGGTACCAGCGACTGTTCCGCGAGTTCATCGCGGACTGGATGGGAGATCCCACCGAGGCGGCCTCGCTTCGGGCCGAGCTCATGGCGGCGGCAGTGGTAGCGGCTCACAACCACGTATTGCGCCGATGGCTCCGGGGCGAGTCCGCCGACCCCGTCGCAGAGGTCGACGAGGCGATGCGCGAAGTCCTCGCTCTCTTCCCGACGCCTCAGTCCCCCAAGGAAAGGGACGATGACGGCACCACCCTCGTCGCGTTCCGAACCAGCCAGGACCTCGATGCCTTGCTCCCCTCGCTGCGACGCCTCATCGAGGACGGCCCTTGAGCGCGCATCGCGGAACGAAGAGCACCGCGCACCCCGCACGGGGGCGCCCCGCACGGCTGAGCCGTGAACTGATCGTCTCCACCGCCCCGCGGTGCGACCTCACCACGCTCACCATGCGGGAACTCGCCACCCGTCTCGGCGCCGACACGCTGCTGCGCGGCCTGCCCGCCCGCCTTCCCGTCGAACACCCGCGTCCCGACGTCTGAGCGCGATACACCCGCACATGCTCGGCCGTGGGTCACAACGCCGCGACCTCGAGCACCAGCTTGCCGGTGGTCGTGCCCGATTCGATGCGGCGGTGGGCCTCGACGGCCTGTTCCAGCGGCAGGGTTTCGACCCGCGTCCGCAGATCTCCCGTCGCCGCGGCCGACACCGCGCGGCGCAGCGCCCGGCGTGTCTCCTCGGGGAAGGCGGCCGAGAAGGCGGCCAGGTTGAAGCCGGAGACGGTCCTGTTGGTGAACCACAGGTCGTTGGCCGGAATGCCGACGTCCTCGGCGCCGGAGGCGTTGCCCATCACCACCAGGCGCCCCATCGGGGCCAGCCGGTCCAGCCCGTCCCGGCGGGCCGGGCCGCCGACCATGTCGACCACGATGTCGAACTCGCCGGCCTCGGCGATCCGGTCCCGCGTGATCACCTCGTAGTAGCCGAAGCGCCTGGCGGTCTCGATCTTGGCCGCGCTGCCGACGGTGCCGACCACGTGGCCCGCGCCCAGCAAGCGGGCGGCCTGGCCGAGCTGGCTTCCCACGCCGCCGGCGGCCGCATGGATCAGAACGCGTTCCCCGGGCTCGATCCGGGCCACCCGGTCGAGCACCAGGAACGCGGTGGTGCTGTTGGACGGCAGCGCCGCCGCGACGTCCATCCCGATACCGAGGCCGTCCAGCGGCACGACCAGGTCCGCCGAGGTGACCACCACCTCCGCGTAGCCACCGCTGTCGACGATCGAGAGCGCGGCCACCGGCTGCCCGACGGTCAGATCCTCGACGCCCTCACCGACCGCCCGGATCCGCCCCGACACCTCGATACCGGGCACGAAGGGGAGCGGCACGTCGACCACGCCGCGCCGGTAGAGAACCTCGGCGAAGTTGGCGCCCGCGTACGCCACGTCGATGGCGACCTGGCCCGGTCCGGGCTCGGGGACGGGAACGGTGGCGACGCGGAGCACCTCGGCGTCGCCGAACTCGGGGATGGTCACTGCCTTCATCTGCCTGCTGCTGTTGTTCATGTCCACGATCCTGCGGGCACCTCGGCGACCCGGGCAGTGCCCGCTCATCCTGGGTGTGGCACCACCAGGCTGTGCTGCCGCAGCAGCGTCTCCAGCCGCTGCTCGGTGCCGGTGCCGGGGCGTGGGTTGTGCAGGATCAGATGGTGCCCGGGGTGCTCTGGCAGCGGCAGCAAAGTGGCATCGAAGATCATCGTCCCGGCGTCGGGGTGATCGACCGCCTTCACCGCGCTGGTGTGCTCGGCCACGTCGTGGCGCGCCCACAGCCCGGCGAATTCGGGGCTGACCGCGGCCAGGTCGGCGGCGATGCGGCCGAACTCCGGATCGTCCGGGTAACGTGCCGCGTCGGCCCGGAAGGCAGCCGCCACATCGGTCGCGGTCTCGGCCCAGTTCCGGTGCAGCACCCGGTAGCGGGCGTTGGTGAAGAAGGAGACCAGGCAGTTGTGGTCGCTTTCGCCGTAGCCGAAGACCACTCGTGCCGCGTCGTTGACGGCGGTGAAGTTCCAGTGTCGGTCGCGCACATAGCCGGGCCGCGGTGACCAGGCATCCAGCAACCGCCGCACCTCGGGTGAGGGTGCCGCCGAGGGCGCGGAGGGGGCCTGCGGCGGATTGAGTCCGGCCAGGCGGTACAGGTGGGCACGCTCGGCGGCGCCAAGCAGCAGCGCCCGGGCGATCGCGTCGAGGACCTGCTCGGACACCTTGATGTCGCGCCCCTGCTCCAGCCACGTGTACCAGGACACTCCGACGCCCGCCAGGACCGCGACCTCCTCGCGCCGCAGACCGGGCGTACGCCGCCGGCCACCGTCGGGCATGCCGACATCGGCCGGGGAGACCCGGGCCCGGCGGCTACGCAGGAACTCCCGTAGCTCGGTGCGCCGGTCGTCGCGGGACAGGGGCGAATGAGAGATGGCCATGATGGTTGATCATCCGTTGATGGTGCGAAGGAAGTGGTCCGCGTCCTCGGGTTCGCCCAGCCGTCCCACTTCCAGCCAGGAGCCGTCGGCGAAGCGGAGCCGGAACGTGGCGAATCCGCGCGGCTGGCCCGCCTCGCCCTCGACGCGGGCCTGGTCGAGGGGGAACTCCGCGACGATCCGGAAGTCGTCGGCCTTGGTGGGCGACAGCCGACGGCGAGGGGACGTGGCGATACAGACGCGATCGCGGGCCAGCATGACCAGGCGTTTGGGGTTGGGTGAGTGCCCGTACCAGCGCAGGAGCAACTGGCCCGCCGTCAGGCTCCAGTCGCCGTCGAAGACGTGGTTCGTCGGATCCTGTCCGCGATCGCGACTGCGACTGCGGCCGGAGGCGGAGGGGCGGGCGTTCGGCCGGTCACGTCGGCCGGTGCCCAGCTTGTCGAGCAGCATCACCGGGACGACGACGAAGAAGAACACCACGGCACCGACGTACAGCAGCCAGTGGTGACCCGGCTTCAGCCGCCCCCTGCCCGCGGCGCGGTGTACCTCTTCGGGCGGCGTGGGAATGGGCTTGTGGATCTCGCACCAGACCAGGGCCACGGGCTCCTCGCCCACTATCCTCTGGGCCCGCCGATGGACCGCGCGCTTCGCCATGCCGAAGATCCTAGAGGAGCCTTCCATGCGCGCCCCGAGAGGCCCGGTATGCGCATGCCGGGCGGTTTGCTCGATAGGTCCGGTATCCCTGGCGCCGATGCCCTTGATCGATACCAGTTGCCTTCCGGGGTGATCGATCAGCCGACTAGCGTCATGGCACACCGAACGGGATGAATCACGGAGGCAG
Source organism: Streptomyces lacaronensis (assembly GCF_047337785.1). NCBI lineage: Bacteria > Bacillati > Actinomycetota > Actinomycetes > Kitasatosporales > Streptomycetaceae > Streptomyces > Streptomyces lacaronensis. Next base: position 11,708,690 of record NZ_JBLHDK010000003.1, on the reverse strand, counting down.
AGTGACGGCGAATCCGCGCCCGGACACGATAGCCGTCTTCGGCGCGGGGGTGATGGGGTGCGGCATCACCGCACTGGCACTGGGCCGTGGGGTGGACGTCACCCTCGTCGACGCCTCGGACGACGTGTTGCGCGCCGCCGAGGCGGAAATCGCCCGGCAGCTGGTGCCTCGGCCATCCGAGCGGGCCGCTGCGCACCGCTGATCTGATCGGGCTCGACAATCTCGCGGACGCTCTCCGGCTGCTTGCCGAGCGGACCGGAGATACCGCCTTCGCCCCCTGTGACCTGCTGCGGGAGAAGGTGCGCCGCGGCGATCCGGGCCGCAAGAGGGGCGCGGTTCCTATGACTACGAAGGGGTGCTTTCATGAGTGCGGACCAGGCCATCACCGCTGAGGGGATCGAGCAGGGGATCGCGGGGTTCGTCTCGGGCCGGGTGAACGCGGAGGTCCCCGCCGACCAGGATCTCTTCGCCTCCGGGCTGGTGTCGTCGATGTTCGCGATGGAGCTCGTCGTCCACCTGGAGCAGGCGTTCTCGGTGCAGATCCTGGGAGACGACCTCAAGCGGGACAACTTCCGCACCGTGCGGGCCATGACCGCCCTTGTGCTGCGGTTGCGCGACGCCGGGCAGCCCGCCGATGCCTGAGCCGCTCGCCGGTGCGCGCGAGCTCCCCGACGACCTCGTCGGCGACCGGCCGCGGACTTCGGCGCCGACAAGCGGGGTCTTCCGGACTACTACGAGCGGTCGCCGACCCTCGTCGGCGACACCGGCCTCATCGTGGTGGACAACACCCTGTTCTTCGGGTGGAGATGTCGCTGATCCCCATGGCGGGCCGCATCACCCTGATCCGCAAGCGGCGGCTCACAGCCTGAGCTCCTCGGCGAACTCCAGGAGCTGGTGACGGAACCAGCGGTGGGCGGCGTCCTGGTTGTTACGGGGATGCCAGTACATGGCCTCGGTCAGCGTGGTCATGGGCACCGGCAGCGGCATCGTCCTGAGCCCCGACCCCGCGGCCTCATCCGCGAGGAGCCCCTGGAACACGGTGACCAGACGGGTCCCGGGCACAACATGGGGGGCCATGGCGAAGCCCCCGACGTCGGCGGCGACCCGGAGCCGGGCGCCCAGGCGGTCGAAGTGGGACTCCACGATCGAGGTCATCGGCCCGTTGACGCCGAGGAACGGCAGCTGTCGCAGCTCGTCGACGGTGATGGTGTCACCCACTCCGGGGTGGTTCTCGTCGACGGCCACCACGAACTCGTCGGTGAACAGCGTCTCGCTGAAGAAGCCGGACAGATTCTGGGCAAGGCTGGTCGGCCAGATCAGCAGATCGCACTGTCCCCGGCGGAGCTGGTCGATGAAGTCGGCCTGCGCGGGGAAGGTGTTGACGCGGATGTTCAGCGATTCCGCCTCCACCTTGCGCAGAATGGGCCTGATCAGCACCGTCTGGACGTAGTCGCTGGCGATCACGGTGAAGGTGCGAGGCGGGCCGGTGGCGGGATCGAAGGTCTTGCTCGCGCCCATGACGGCCTGAACCGCCGCCAGGGCCTCCTGCGTGGGCCGCACCAGCGACTCGGCCAACGGGGTCAGCGTCATCCCCCGCCCCTGTCTGACGAGCAGCGGATCTCCGAAATGGCTCCTCAGCCGGGCGAGCGAGGAGCTCATCGCCGGTTGGCCTACGAAGACCCGCTCCGCGGCCCTTGTCACGCTGCGTTCGGCCAGCAGAGCGTCCAGGGCGATGAGAATGTTGAGATCGATATTGCCAAGGTCATCCGACATACGCGCGCCGCTTTCCCAGGGGTCGGTCATGCCCGCCGGCATGGCGCCCGGCAGGGGGAGGCCCGCGCACGCGGACACCCGCGGGAACGGCCCCTTCCACATCTTCCGGTTCACCGCGGGCATAGCGGCGGCGAACCAGCAAACGCCAGGCGTTTACCCAGGATTCGCCGGTGGCGGAACTGCCCCAAGGCAGTTCCGCCACCGGTGTGTATCACCTTGGACGAGGCGGCGCCGCGCCTGCCTCACAGCGCCGTGTGCTCGTCCTCGGTCAGCCACTCGGCCACCAGGGCACTCGTCCGCGAGGCGTGCTCCTCCAGCAGGGTGAAGTGATCACCGGCCGTGGTGCGGACATCCGCACGCGCGACGACCGGCGCGGAACCGTCACCGGCCAGCAGCGGAACGTCGGCCCGTACGGACAGCACCGGCACCGGCAGCGGCGCCGCGGACCATTCCGCGAACAGATCGCAGTTCCACGCCATCGCCGACAACCCGGTACCGGTCAGGCCCCGCACGACGTCGCGGCGGTCCGTCATACCGCGCATCAGCGCGGCGACGAACTCGTCCATCCGTTCCGGCGAGGGCAGATACGTGTCCAGCAGGACGACCGACCGCAGCGGTGCGCCGCGTTCGCTCAGCAAAGCGGCCATCGCCAGGGCGAGCAGCCCTCCCGAGGAATACCCCACCAGGACGAACGGGTCGTCCCCGGTCCTGGCGAGGACCCGCTCGGTCTGCACCCGGGCCAGGACCTCCCCCGACTCCGCCAGTGGCTCGCCGTCGAGGAATCCCGGGGTGGCCAGGACGTCGACCGCGCGGCTGCCCCGGAACCCGGAGGCGAACCGGGCGTAGGTGTAGGCCCCCGCCAGCGGCACCATGGGGGTCGGACAGACCAGCCGGGGGGCTTCGGCACCCGACCCCAGCGGGGTGAAGGCGGGGGTGCCCGGTTCGGTGCGGAAGGTCGGGCGGTTGCGGGCGACCGTGCGCAGCAGGTCGAACGCCCGCTTCCCGTCGCCCGCCTCGAACGCCGTCGCGCACAGGTCGGCGACCAGGTCGGACGGCGGTGGTGCGGGCGCCGTCGCCACGGCGGGTTCGACGCTCAGCCGGGTCAGGAGGTGCCGGGCGAGCCGGGCCGGAGTCGGGTGGTCGAAGGCGATCGAGGTGGGCAGCCTGAGCGAGGTGGCCGAGGCGAGGCGGTTGCGCAGTTCGACAGCGGTCAGCGAGTCCAGGCCCAGCTCCGCGAACAGCCCTGCCGGGTCGACCTCCTCGGTGCCCGCGTAGCCGAGTACGTCGGCCGCCGTGGCGCGCACCGTCTCCAGCAGCCCCTCCTCGGTGCGTGCCGGCCTCGCGGCGGTGGTGCCCGCCGCCTTGCGCGGTCCGCGCACCAGCCCGGCCATCAGCCGGGGCGGGTCCGGCAGGTCGCGGAACACCGCCAGGTCCAGCCGAGCGGCGACGACCTGGGCGTCCCCGCCGGTGGCCACATGGTCGAAGATCGCGTGGCCCTGCTCCTCGGCCAGTGGCAGCAGGCCCGACCGCGTGAAGCGCGCGTGGTCCAGCCCCGCGGTCATCGCGCTGGGGAGGTCCCACAGCCCCCAGTCGATCGACACCGCGGGCAGGCCCCGCGCCCCGCGGTGCTGGGCGAGGGCGTCGAGTACGGCGTTGGCGGCGGCGTAGTTCCCCTGCCCGGCCGCGCCGAACACGCCCGCGGCCGAGGAGAACAGCACGAACGCGCTGAGGTCCAGGTCCTGGGTCAGCTCGTGCAGCAGGCGCGCGCCCCGGACCTTGGGCCGCAGCACCGTCTCCAGCCGGTCGGCGTCGAGTTCGCCGATGGTCGCGTCGTCGAGCACCCCCGCGGTGTGCACCACGGCCGTGAGCGGGTGCGCCGCCGGGACGGCGTCGAGGATCCGGCCCAGTGCCACGCGGTCGGCGATGTCGCAGGCGGCCACGGTGACCGAGGCGCCGGCCCCGGTCAGTTCGTCCCGCAGTTCGCGAGCCCCGGGCGCGTCGATCCCCGTGCGGCTCACCAGGACCAGGCTGCGCACGCCGCGTGCCCGTACGAGATGCCGGGCCAGCGACGCGCCGAGTCCGCCGGTGCCACCGGTGAGCAGCACGGTGCCGCCCGGGTCGAGGTCCCGGCCGACGGTCAGCACGACCTTGCCCACGTGCCTGGCCTGGCTCAGATAGCGGAACGCGCTCGGGGCCCGGCGTATGTCCCATGTGGTGACGGGCAGGGTCGCCAGCTTCCCGGTGTCGAACAGGGTGAGCAGTTCGGCCAGCATCTCGCCGATCCGCTCCTCCCCCGCGTCCGACAGGTCGAAGGGCAGATACTCCACGCCCGCGGGTCCGTCCTGGCGGATGTCGGTCCTGCCCATCTCCGCGAACCGGCCGCCCGGGCGCAGCAGCCGCAGTGAGGCGTCCACGAACTCGCCCGCGAGCGAGTTCAGCACGGCGTCCACACCCTTGCCGCCGGTGACCTCGGTGAAGGTCCGCTCGAAGTCGAGCGTCCGGGAGGAGGCGATGTGGTCCCGGGCGACTCCGAGTCCGGCGACGGCATCCTGTTTGGGCTCGCTCGCGGTGGCGAACACCTCGGCGCCCCACACCCTGGCGAGCTGGATCGCCGCCATCCCGACACCGCCCGCGCCCGAGTGCACCAGGATCCGCTGCCCCGGCTGGAGGCCGAGCAGATCGCGCAGTGCGTAATAGGCGGTGAGGAACACGGCGGGCACGCTCGCGGCCCGGGCGAAGCCCCAGCCGTCGGGCATCCGCGCCAGCAGACGCTGGTCGGTGACGGCCGTCGAGCCGAACGCGGCGTCGGCGAGGCCGAACACCCGGTCGCCGGGGCGCAGGGAGCGCACGCCGGGGCCGACGTCGAGCACGACCCCCGCGGCCTCCACACCGAGCCGGGTCAGGTCACCGGGCACCATGCCAAGGGTGATCAACACGTCCTTGAAGTTCACCCCGACGGCACGGACCGCGATGCGGACCTGCCCGTCGGTCAGCGGCTCGACCGTACGGGGGGTCAGCGCGAGATCGTCCAGGCTGCCGGTCGGCGAGGCGGTGAGGTTCCACGCCTCGCCGGCGGGCGGCTCCAGCGCGGCCGGCCGCCGGGTCAGCCGTGGCGCGTACCGGTCGGCACCCCGCAGGGCGACCTGCGGTTCGCCGGTCGCCAGGGCGTCGCGGAGGTCGGCCGTGGTCACGGGCCGGTCGCTGTCGAGCAGCACGAACCGTCCGGGGTGCTCGGACTGCGCGGTGCGCAGCAGCCCCCACACCGCGGCCCGGTCGGGCACCGGCTCGTCCGAGGGGCGCACGGCCACCGCGTGACGCGTCAGCACCACGAGCGGTTCGGGGCGGTCGGCGGTGATCACGGCCTGCACCGCGGCCAGGATCCGGTGCAGTGAGGACGCGTCGGCGGCCGTCAGCACGATCGACGTACCCGGGGGCACGGCGGACGGCTCGGGGAACGCGGGAACGCCGAGACCGTGGTCGGCCTCGGGGCCGTCGAGCACCGCCCACTCCCGGTCGGCGGCGGGTTCCGGCTCCGGAAGCGGCGCCCAGTCCACGGTGAACAGCGAGTCCGCGGGCAGGGCGCCCGTGCCCGGCCGGGCGAACGGCCGGGTGAGCAGCCGGCCCGCGCGGAACACGAGCGTTCCCTCGTGGTCGACGGCGGTGATCGACATCGCGTCGGGTCCGGCCGGGGCGAGGCGGACGAACAGCTCCCGTGCGCCATGTGCGTGCAGTTCGGCATCGGACCACAGGAACGGCAGCCCCGGCTCGTCCCCGCCGGCCAGCGTCATCGCCTGGCAGGCGGCGTCCAGCAGCGCGGGATGCAGCTGGAACCCGTCGGTGGGGACCGCGTCGGCCAGGGCCACCTCGGCGAACAGTTCGTCACCCGCCCGCCAGGCCGCGCGCATGCCGCGGAACGACTCGCCGTACCGGTAGCCGGCGCCGTCGAGTTCACCGTAGAAGGCGTCCAGTGGGACCGGTTCGGCGTCGGGCGGCAACAGCAGTGTCCCCGGAGGCACCGGCGACGCCGGCGCCGAGAGCCGGCCGGTGGCGTGCCGCGCCCAGTCGTGCTCGCCCCGGCTGTGCACGGAGAACGGCCGGTCCCCCGACGCGTCGGGGCCGTGCACGGTCAGCTGGATCCGGGTGTCGCCGCCGGTCAGTACCAGCGGCGCTTCCAGGACGAGTTCGGCGACCTTGTGGCAGCCGGTCTCGTCCGCGGCCCGGACCGCCATCTCCAGGAACGCCGTGCCCGGCAGCAGCACCGAGTCCCGCACCACATGGTCGGCCAGCCATGGGTGGGTCCGGGTGGAGAGGGTGCTGGTGAACACCACGTCCGAGGAGCCCGCGAGCTCTTCGGCGGGGCCCAGCAGCGGGTGTGTCTGGCCGGGGCGCCGCGGTGGCCTGGCCGTCGGCCAGAACCGCTTGCGCTGGAAGGCGTACGTCGGCAGCGCGACGGCCCTGCCACCGGGCAGCGCGGGGCTCCAGTCCACGGCCACCCCGTGGGTGTGCGCGTCGGCGAGCGAGCGCAGGAAGCGGTCCATGTCGCCGTCGTCGCGGCGCAGCGAGGCGACGGTGTGCACGGGCTGGTCCAGCGCTTCCGCCGTCTGGTGGAGGGCCGCCGCCAGCAGCGGGCGCGGGCTCATCTCGATGAACACCGTGTGCCCGTCCTCGATCAGCCGGCGGCCGGCGGTCTCGAACAGCACCGGGTTGCGCAGATTGCGGTACCAGTAGTGCGCGTCGAGGGCCGCGGTGTCCAGCTTCCCCCCGGTGACCGTGGAGTAGAACGGGATGCCGACGCCCTTCGGGCCCAGTCCGGCCAGCTCTCCGAGCAGCGCGTCCTCGGCCGCCTCGACGGCGGAGGTGTGCGAGGCGTAGTCCATCGGCACTCGTTTGGCCGCGGGTACGGCTTCCAGCACGCGCTCGAGCGCGCTGTTGGTCCCGGCGACCACCGTGGACGACGGCCCGTTGAACGCGGCGATCTCGACACCGTCGAAGCGCACGTGTTCGGCGGCGACCGGAACGGACAGCACTCCTTGATCACCGGACAGACGGTCGGCGATCACGCGGCCGCGTCGCACGACCGCGACCGCCGCCTGTTCGACCGTCAGCGCGCCCGCCACGCACGCGGCGGCGTACTCACCGAGGGAATGCCCGACCACGGCGGCCGGGGTCACGCCGTAGGACTCCCACAGCCGGGCCAGCGACACCATGACCGCGAACAGGGCGGGCTGGACGACGTCGGCCCGCCGCAGCATGTCCTCCTCGCCGAGCACCTCCAGCAGGTCCCAGTCGGCCTCGGTGGCGATCGCCCGCGCGCATTCGGCCATCGAGGCCGCGAACACCGGCGAGGACTCGATCAGCGCGCGTCCCATCCCCGCCCAGCTGGAGCCCTGGCCGGGGAAGACGAAGACGGGGCGCGGATCCTGGCCGGCGGTCACGGCGGAGACCACCGAGGGTGCGGAGGCGCCGCTCGCCAGCGCGGTGAGTCCGGCGGCCAGCTCGGCGCGGTCCCGGCCGAGGACCACGGCCCGATGGGACTGCTGCGAGCGCGTGGTGACCAACGACCAGCCGATGTCGACCGGATCGGTCCCGCCGTCCAGCAGCACGGACAGCCGCCTCGCCTGCTCCGCGAGGGCTTCCGGCCCTCGGCCGGACACGGCCAGCGGGATCAGCGCCGTCTCCCCGGTCGCCCGTGGCTCGGTGGGCGGTGGGGCGTCCGTTTCCAGCACGACGTGCGCGTTGGTGCCCGAGATGCCGAACGCGGAGACCCCGGCCCGGCGCGGTGCGCCGGTGTCGGGCCACGCGGTCCTGCCGCGGGCCAGTTCGACGCTGCCCGCCGTCCAGTCCACATGGGACGACGCCGTGCCGGCGTGCAGGGTCGCGGGCACCGTGCCGTGGTGCAGGGCCAGCGCCGTCTTGATCACGCCCGCGACGCCGGCGGCCGCCTGGGTGTGGCCGATGTTGGACTTCAGCGTCCCGATGAGCAGCGGCCGTGCCCGGTCCTGCCCATAGGCCGCCAGCAGGGCGTGTGCCTCGATCGGGTCGCCGAGTGGTGTCCCGGTGCCATGGGCCTCGACCACGTCGACGGCCCCGGCGGACAGGCGCGCGTTCGCCAGGGCCTGGCGGATGACCTCCCGCTGGGCACGGCCGTTGGGCGCCGACAGGCCATTGGACAGCCCGTCCTGATTGATCGCCGAACCACGCACCACGGCCCATACGCGGCGTCCCGCAGCACGGGCGTCGGACAGCCGCTGCAGTACGAGCATGCCCGCGCCCTCGGCGAATCCGGTGCCGTCGGCGGAGTCGGAGAACGCCTTGCACAGGCCGTCGGGGGCGAGTCCGCCCTGGCGGGAGAACTCGGCCAGGCCGGTGGGGGTGGTCATGACCGTCACCCCTCCCACGAGCGCCGTGGCGCACTCGCCGTTCCGCAGGGACTGCGCGGCCAGGTGCAGGGCGACCAGACCGGAGGAGCACGCCGTGTCGACGGTGACGGCGGGTCCCTCGAGTCCGAGCGCGTACGCGACCCGGCCGGAGAGCACCGAGCCCGCGCTGCCCGTGCCCGCGTGACCGGCGGCGTTGTCGGCCGCGGCCCCGGTCAGGAGCGCGTAGTAGTCCTGGCCGGTGCTGCCGAGGAACACACCGGTGCGGCTGCCGGCCAGACTGCCGGGCGCGATGCCGCCGTGCTCCAGCGCCTCCCACGAGGTCTCCAGGACCAGCCGCTGCTGCGGGTCCATGGCCATGGCCTCCCTGGGGGAGATCCCGAAGAACTCCGCGTCGAAGGCCGCGATGTCGTCCAGGTAGGAGGCCGTGGTCACACAGTCCGCGGGCAGGGCGGCGAGGTCCCACCCCCGCTCGGGCGGCGGCGGTCCCACCGTGGTGCGTTCCTCGGCCAGCAGGTCCCACAGCTCGTCGGGCGAGGTGACGCCGCCGGGAAGGCGGCAGGCCATTCCGACGATGACGACGGGATCGGTGGTGAGGTCCGGGCCGGCCACCGGGTTCGCCGGGGACCCGTCCGGAGTGCCGCCGCCGAGCTCCGCGCGCACGTGGTCGGCGAGCGCGGCGGGCGTCGGGTGGTCGTAGACCACGGTGGTCACCAGGGACAGCCCCGTCACGGCGTTGAGGCGGTTGCGGAACTCGACGGCGGTCACCGAGTCGAATCCCAGTTCGCTGAACGGCCGGTACGGCTCGACGCGCGTCCCGGAGGCGTAGCCGAGGACCGCCGCGGTCTGGGCGCGGACGACCGCGAGCGGGTCGGTCGCCTCCGCCGGAGCGGTCTGAGTGGTGAGCAGCGCCCTGACCTCGGGGATCCGCGAGAGCGCCGGATTCGGCCGGGACGCGGTGACCGCCGTGTGATACCGGTCCCACGCGATGTCGGCCAGCACGATCGCGGCGTCACCGTGTTCCACCGCCGTCCGCATCGCCGCTGTCGCGTCCCGCGGGGACATTCCCGGTACTCCGTGCCGTCGCGCGGCCTCTCCGAGGGGGCCGTCGCCCATCCCGTCCCCGGCCCACACGCCCCAGCCGATCGACGTGGCCGGCAGCCCCTCGGCCCGGCGCCGTTCGGCCAGCGCGTCCAGGTAGGCGTTGGCCGGTGCGTAGGTGCCCTGGCCCGCGGCGCCGACCGTGCCGGCGAGCGAGGAGAACAGCACGAACGCGTCGAGGTCCAGGTCGCGGGTGAGCTCGTGCAGATTGGCCGCGCCCCGTGCCTTGACCGCGAAGACCCGGTCGAACTGCTCCATGGTCAGGGCGTCGATCGCGGCGTCGTCCAGTACGGCGGCGGTGTGCACCACGGTACGCAGCGGTGTCGCCGGGTCGATGGAGTCGATCACTCGGGCGAGGGCGGCGCGGTCGGACAGGTCGCAGGGGACGATGCTCAGTCGCGTCCCCGAGTCGGCGAGGTCCGCGGCCAGTTCGCTCGCGCCGGGAGCGTCGGTCCCGCGCCTGTTCACCACGATCACGCGCTCCGCGCCCTCGGCCGCCAGCCAGCGCACGACATGCCTGCCGAGCCCGCCGGTGCCACCGGTCACCAGGGCGGTGCCGCGGACCTGCCAGTCCCCTCCGCTCTCCGGGGGCGCGGGGGCGCGCACGATCCGCCGCCCGAACGCTCCGTTCCGGTCGATGCGGACCTGGTCCTCGTGGGTGTCGCCCAACAGCACGGCGGCGATCCGGCGTTGGCCGGTGTCGTCCAGCGGCTGTGGCAGATCGATGAGACCGCCCCAGGCGCGCGGCCGCTCGAACCCGGCCACCCTGCCGAATCCCCAGGTCATCGCCTGCGCCGGGGATCGTGTCGCGTCCCTGGTCACGCACCACAGCGGTGCTTCGACGCCCGCCGCGCCCAACTGCCGCAGCAGCCGCACGGTCCGGGCGAAGCCCCCGGGGACGGCGGGGTGGTCCGGCTCGGGGTCCTCGTCGTGGGCCAGCAGCGCGAGGACACCGGCCGGCTCGGGGAGGGCGGCGAGGCCGAGCTCGCCCGGCGCCCGGACCACCACCTCGGCGCCGTACCGCCGCAGCGCGTCGAGGACGCTGTCGGACCAGGCGTCGGCCCGGTCCGTGACGACCAGCCAGGTGCCGGACAGTACCGGATCGGCGGACAGCCGCAGCGGCGTCCAGTCGGTCCGGTACCGCAGCCGGTCGAGGGGGCTCGCCGCCGGTGCGGGGTCCCCGGTGGTCCGCTCCGCGGGGGTCACCCAGTAGCGCTCTCGCTGGAACGGATACGTCGGCAGGTCCACGGCGCGGGCCTCGGGCAGCGCCGCGGTCCAGTCCACCGGCAGGCCGTGCAGGTCGGCGGCGGCCAGCGAGGCCAGCATCCGGTGCAGCCCGCCGTCGTCACGGCGCAGGGTGTCCAGCACCGGGCCCGCGGCGGTGATGTGCGCGAGCACCGGGTGCGGGCTGACCTCGACCATGAGCCCGTGTCCGTCCCGAACGAGGACGTCCACCGTGTCCGCGAAGTTCACCGTCCGCCGCAGGTTGCGGCACCAGTACCCGGCGTCCAGCTCCTCCGTGTCCAGGCGGGAGGTGGTCACCGTGGAGTAGAACGGCACCTTCCCCGGGCGGGGCCGGACCGGTGCCAGCGCCGCCAGCAGATCGGCCTCGATCCCGTCGACATGCGGCGAGTGGGCGGCGAAGTCCACCCCGGCGAGCCGCCAGCGCATGATCCCGGCGGCGGACAGCCGGCGCTCGATGCCGTCCAGCGCCGCCGGGTCACCGGAGATGGTCACGTTCTGCGGCCCGTTGACTGCCGCGATGGACACGGCGTCGTTCCCGCCGTCCGCCAGCAGTTCGCGTACGCGGTCCGGCGAGGCCATCACCGTCATCATCGCGCCGCGTCCGGACAGCCGCTCGTGGATGAGGCGGCTGCGCAGCGCCACGACACGGGCGCCGTCCTCCAGGGACAGGCCACCGCTGACGCAGGCGGCGGCGATCTCGCCCTGGGAATGGCCGATCACCGCGGCGGGCTCGACACCGAACGAGCGCCACAGCGCGGCGAGCGAGACCATGACCGCCCACAGCGCCGGCTGTACGACCTCGGCCCGGGCCAGCGCCCGCTCGTCGGACAGCGCCTCCCGCAGCGACCAGTCGACGTATGCGGACAGTGCCTTCTCACACTCCCGCATGGCCTCGGCGAACACCGGTGACTCGTCCCACAGCCGCGCGCCCATCGCGGTCCACTGGGAGCCGTGACCGGGGAAGACGAACGCGACCCGCTCCCGGCGGGGCGGCCGTCCGGTACCGAGCGCCCGCTCTCCCAGGGCGACGGCGTGCAGCGCCTCGAGCGCCTCTCCACGGCTCCGCACCGGCAGCACGGCCCGGTGCGGAAACCGGGCACGCGTGGTCGCCAGCGTGAACGCGACATCGGCGAGCGGCTCCTCGCGCTCCAGCAGACGCGCGCGCAGCCGGGCCGCCTGGGCCCGCAGGGCGCTGTCGGTCCTGCCGGACAGGATGAGCGGCACCGGGCCGGAGAGCTCGGCGCGGGGCCGCTCCTCGGGCGCGGGCACGCTCTCGACGATGACGTGCGCGTTGGTCCCGCTGATCCCGAACGAGGAGATACCGGCCCGGCGCGGGCGGTCGGCGGCGGGCCATGGCCGGGCCTCGCGCAGCAGGCGCACCGGGCCGGTGGACCAGTCGACGTGCCGGGAGGGCCGCTCGACATGCAGGGTCTTCGGCAGCCGGCCCGCGCGCAGCGCCTGCACCATCTTGATCAGGCCGACCAGACCGGCGGCCGACTGGGTGTGTCCGACGTTGGACTTCACCGAGCCCAGCCACAGGGGGTGCTCGCGGTTCCGGCCGTAGGTGGCCAGCAGGGCGTCCGCCTCGATCGGGTCGCCCAGGGTGGTGCCGGTGCCGTGCGCCTCGACGGCGTCGACCTCGTCGGCGCGTACCCCCGCGTCGGCGAGTGCCTGCCGGATCACCTCTTCCTGCGCGGCGCCGTTCGGCGCGGACAGCCCGTTGGAGGCGCCGTCCTGGTTGATGGCGGACCCGCGCACCACGGCGAGTACCGGATGTCCGAGCCGCCGGGCGTCGGACAGCCGCTCGACGAGCACCGCGGCGACGCCCTCGCCGAAGTTGGTGCCGTCGGCGGCGTCGGCGAACGCCTTGCAGCGGCCGTCGGCGGCCAGGCCGCCCTGCTTGGCGATCTCGACGAAGCCGTATGGCGCGGACATCACCGAGACGCCGGCGACCAGCGCCTTCGAGCAGTCGCCTGTGCGCAGCGCCTGGGTGGCCAGGTGCAGGGCGACCAGGCCCGAGGAGCAGGCGGTGTCGACGGTGACGGCGGGCCCGCGCAGGCCGAAGGCGTAGGCGATCCGTCCGGAGGTGACGCTCGGCGCGGTACCGGTGGCGACATAGCCTTCCGCGGCGTCCGGGTTGTCCAGGAGGCGGATCAGGTAGTCGCCCGGTCCGGCGCCGACGAATACGCCGGTGCCGCTGTCCCGCAGGGCGTCGGGCGCGAATCCGGCACGTTCGAACACCTCCCAGGAGGCCTCCAGCAGCAGCCGCTGCTGAGGGTCCATCGCGGCCGCTTCGCGGGGGGAGATGCCGAACAGGTTCGCGTCGAATCCGCCCACGTCGTCGACGAAGTACGCGTCCGTGACAAAGGGGCTGAGGGACTCCAGGTCCCAGTTCCGGTCCCGGGGCAGGGGCGTGAGCACGTCCGTGCCGGAGTCGACCAGCTGCCACAGCTTCTCCGGCGAGTCGGCGCCGCCGGGCAGCCGGCAGGCCATCGCCACCACGGCGATCGGCTCCGTGGCCGCTTCGGTCAGTTCCCGGTTGTGCTCCCGCAGTCGCTCGGCCTCCTTGACCGATGAGCGCAGCGCGTCGACGAGGCGGTCGGGTGAGACGGTCATGTCGGTCATCCTTCGGAGGTGTGCGGTTCGGCCGTGCCGAGCGCGAGGGACATCAGCTCCTCCACGCCGAGGCCGTCGATGTCCACGTCGGTGAGCGCCCCGTCGCGCGTTCGCTCCTCCCCGGCCTGTTCCGAAGCCGCGTCCGCCTGAGGCGCGTCGGTCTCGGGCGCGTCGGCTTCGGGAAACAGCTCGGCGGCCAGCTTCCGGGCCAGTGCCTGGGGGTTGGGGTTGCTGAACACCGTCGTGGCGGGCAGCCGGAGCCCCGTCGCCGCGTTGAGGCGGTTGCGCAGTTCGACCGCGCTGAGCGAGTCGAAACCGATCTCGCCGAACGCCCTCAGCGGGTCCACCCGGTCGGCGTCGTGCCCGAGCACGGCGGCCGTGTGCGCGCACACCAGGTCGGTCAGCACCTGTACCCGCTCGGCGGCGGGGACATCGGCCAGCAGGTCGGCGGTCGAGGTCTCGGCGACGGGTGCCGCGGCGACCACCCGGCGTACCCGACGGCGTACCAGGTCGCGCCACAGCGGCGGCGGTTCCGTCTCGCCGGACGGGTCGACGTCGATGGGCAGCAGCAGTGCCTCGTCGCGGGAGAGCGCTTGGTCGAACAGGTCCAGCGCGGCCACCGCGGACAGGGCGCGGACACCGGAGCGGGCGATTCTCGCCCGGCCGGTCTCGCCGAGGGTCGCGGTCAGATCGCTGGTGTCCGCCCAGAGCCCCCAGGCAAGCGACTGGGCGGGCAGGCCCTCGGCGGCCCTGCGTTCGGCCAGTGCGTCGAGGAACGCGTTGGCGGCGGCGTAGTTCGCCTGACCGGCGTTGCCGGTGACGCCCGCCGCCGAGGAGAACAGCACAAAGCCCGCGAGGTCGTCCGGCCGGGTCAGCTCGTCGAGTACCGCGGCGCCGTCGACCTTGGGGCGGAACACCGCGTCGACGTCCGCCCGGCCGAGCGAGCCGACCAGACCGTCGCTGAGGGCACCGGCGGCGTGCACGACGGCGGTGAGGGGGCGCTGTGGCGGTATCGCGGCCAGGACGCCGCGCACCGCCTCCCGGTCGGCGACGTCGCAGGCCGCGAAGGTCACCGAGGACGCGCCGAGGGCGGTGAGCTCCGCCTCCAGCGCGGCGGCTGTCTCCGCCTCCCGCCCCCGGCGGCTGAGCAGCAGCAGGTGCCGGACCCCGCGCTCGGCGACCAGGTGCCGGGCGAGTACGCCGCCCAGCGTGCCGCTCGCGCCGGTGAGCAGCACCGTCCCCGCCGGATCCCACGGCCGGGGCACGGTGAGGACGACCTTGCCGACGTGGCGCGCCTGGCTGACGTACCGCAGCGCCTCCGCGGCACGGCGGACGTCCCACGCGCTGACCGGCAGCGGGGTCAGCGCCCCCTGCCCGATCAGGGCGGCCAGTTCGGCCAGCATCGCCTGGATCCGGTCGGCACCGGCGTCGAGGACCAAGTCGAACGCCCGGTAGCGCACCGAGGGGTGGCGCAGGCCGACCTCGTCGGCGTCGCGGATGTCGGTCTTGCCCATCTCCAGGAACCGGCCGCCCTCGGCGGTCAGCCGCAGGGAGGCGTCGACGAACTCGCCGGTCAGCGAGTTCAGTACGACATCGATCCGGTGCTCCCCGAGCACCTCCCGGAAGGCGCTCTCGAACCGTGTGGTCCGCGAGGACGCCAGGTGGGACGCGCTGACACCGGCGGCCCGCACCTCGGACCACTTCGCCGGGCCGGCCGTGGCGAACACCTCGGCCCCCAGGTGCCGTGCGATCCGCACCGCGGCCATGCCGACGCCGCCGGCCGCCGCGTGGATCAGCACCCGGTCACCGGGCCGGACGCCTCCGAGGTCGGTCAGCCCGTAGTAGGCGGTGAGGAAGGCGACCGGCGCCGCCGCTCCCTGGGCGTACGTCCACCCGGTGGGCAGAGGTACCAGCGTGCGGTGGTCGGCCACGGCGACCGGTCCGGCGTAGGCGCCGGTGACCAGCCCCATCACCCGGTCGCCGACCGAGAAGCCGGTGACGCCCGGCCCGACCTCGGTGACCACACCGGCCGCCTCGCCGCCCGCGGGCCGGTCCCCACCGGGCACGACGTCGAGCGCGACCAGGACTTCCCGGAAGTTGACGCCCATCGCGCGTACGGACAGGCGGACCTGGCCCCCCGTCAGCGGCGCCAGCGCGTCGGGCGCGGGCACGATGCCCAGGTCTTCCAGGGTGTCGGCGGAGTCCAGGTCCACGCTCCACGCCTCGGCGTCCGCGGGCGCGGTGAGGGCGGGCAGGGGGGCGTGCTCCGCGAGGCGGGGCACGAACAGCCCGTCGCCCCGCACGGCGACGACGGGTTCGTCACCGGGGATGACGGCGGCGGGCGGCAGCACCGGCGGATCGGCGTCGGGATCGAGGTCGATGACCAGGAAGCGCCCAGGGTGCTCGCTCTGCGCCGAACGGATGAACCCGGCGGCGGTGGCCGAGGCGGGATCGGGCCCCCGGCGCTGGCCGGCCGGGAACGCTCCCCTGGTCACGAACGCGAGCGTCGCGGCGGCGAACGTGTCGTCGGACAGCCAGGTCCGGATGGCGTCCATGGCAAGTCCGGTGAGCTCGTACCCGTCGGCCACCGCGTCGCCGGACCGCGGCACGAGAGGCAGCAGAACGACATCGGGCGCGGCGCCGGTGCCCATCGCGGCCGCCAGCGTGTCCAGCCCGGCGTACGGGTGGGCGTCGAGACCGTCGAAGGGGGACGGGGCGGGCTCCACGGACCCCGGCCGACCCTGAAGGACGGCCGTCCTCGGCGGGGACGAGGTGTCCGCGGGCGCCTGTGCCCAGGTGTCCACGGGCGCCGGTACCCAGTCGACGCGCAGCAGCTTCGCGGTCGAACCGCGGTGGGTGGACATCGGCCTGCCCGCGGGGAGCTTCATGGTGACGACCTCGCCGATGGCCAGCACCTGGAGGCCCCGGGAGTCGGTGGCCAGCAATGACACACCGCTGTCGCCCCGGGGCTCCATCCGCATGCGCAGCGCGCGGGCGCCGGAGGCGGACACCGAGATGTCCGACCAGGTGAACGGCAGGAACGTCTGGCCCTCCGCCATGCTGCCGTGCGCCATCACCTGGAGCGCCGCGTCCAGCAGGACCGGATGGAGCACAAAGCCCTCGGGGGAGGCCCCTTCCGGCAGGGCGATCTCCGCGTAGCGCACCTCCCCGTCGCGCCACACCCGTCGAACCCCCTGGAACATCGGCCCGTACCGGAGGCCGTCCGCCGCGAGGGCGTCGTAGAAGTCTCCGAGGTCCGCCTCGACGGCGCCCGGGGGTGGCCATGCCTCCCAGCCCGGGGGTGCCGGGGCGGGTTCGCGGGCCACGGTCGCGGTCGCGTGCAGCACCCATGCCGTCGAGGTGCCTGCCGCGCGCGAGTGCACCGTCACCTCACGGCGTCCGGCGCGGTCGCCTCCGACGGCCACTTGGACGTCGACCCGCTCATGGCCTTCGAACACCAGCGGTGTGTGCAGGGTCAGTTCCCCGACGCGCCCGCAGTCGGCCTCGTCCGCCGCCCTGAGCACCATCTCCACGAAGCCCGCGCCGGGGAACATCACCGAGCCGAGCACGGTGTGATCGACCAGCCAGGGGTGGGAATCGACGGACAACGAGCCGGTCAGCACGGTGCTCCCGGTCTCGGCGACCTCCAGCACCGCGCCGAGCAGGCCGTGTTCGGCACCGGCCAGGCCGACCGTGGACACGTCGCCGCCTCCGGCGTCGGTGAGCCAGTACCGCTCACGCTGGAAGGCGTAGGTGGGCAGGTCGACGAAGGCGGGCGGGCGGTGTGCCCACAGCGGGCCGAAGTCCACCGTCGCGCCGCCGGCGAACGCCGTGGACAGCGCACGCAGAAACTGGTCCATGCCACCGGACCGGCGGCGCAGCGTGCCCACCGCCGTCGCGGTGACGTCCATCTCCGCGAGCGTGTCCTGCACCCCGGGCAGTACCACGGGATGGCTGCTGACCTCGATGAACGTGTCGAAGCCCGCATCGGCGAGGCCACGTACCGCGGAGTCGAGTCGAACGGGTCGGCGCAGGTTCCGCAGCCAGTACGCGGCGTCCAGCGCGGCGGTGGGCTCGAACCGCCCGGTCACCGTGGAGAAGAACGGCACCGTGGCCTGGCGGGGAGTGATGGTGTCCAGGGCGCGCAGCAGCTCATCGGCGAGGATGTCGACCTGCGCGGAGTGGGAGGCGTAGTCCACGTCGATCCGCCGGGCCCGTACGTCCTCTTCGGCGCAGTGGGACATCAGGTCGTCGAGGTCCCCGGGCGCGCCGGACACGACCACCGAGAGCGGGCCGTTGACCGCCGCTATCGACAGTTCCGCGGCCCGGGACGCGATCAGGTCCTCCACCTCGGGCAGGGGCAGTGGCAGCGACACCATCCCGCCATGCCCGGCCAGCTCCTGTGCGATCAGCCTCGACCGCACGCACACCACCCGCGCGGCGTCCTCCAGTGACAAGGCCCCCGCCACGCATGCCGCCGCGATCTCCCCCTGCGAATGCCCCACCACCGCCGCGGGCCGGACCCCGAACGACCGCCACAACCGCGCCAGCGACACCATCACCGCGAACAGCACCGGCTGCACCACATCGACCCGCCCCAGCGCCTTCTCATCCCCCAGCACATCCGCCGGCGACCAGTCCACGAACGGCGCCAGCGCCGCCGCACACTCCTCCATCGCCTCGGCGAACACCGGCGACGACTCCCACAACTCCGCCGCCATGCCCACCCACTGCGATCCCTGTCCCGGGAACACGAACACGGCATCGTGGGCCCCGGCACGCGCGGTGCCGGTGACGACGTCCGCGCTGGGCTGTCCGTCGGCCACGGCACGCAGGGCGGCGCGCGCCTGGGCGACGGTGCTCACCACCGACACCGCGCGGGTGCGCAGTGTGGCCCTGGTGGTGCTCAGCGCACGGGCGAGGTCGGTCAGGTCGTGGTCGACGACGTCGAGCAGCCGTCCGGCCTGCGCCCGCAGTGCCGCCGGGGTGCTGGCCGTGAGCACCAGCGGCACCACGGCGTTGTCCGGCCGGGACGGCACGGTGCCGGAGCTCGGTGCCCCGGGCCGCGCGGCCGGTTCCGGTCCGGCCTGTTCGAGGATGAGGTGCGCGTTCGTGCCCGACGCCCCGAAGGAGGAGACGGCGGCGCGGCGGGGACGGTCCAGCACCGGCCACGCACGCGCCTCCGTCAGCACCCGCACCGATCCCCACTCCACCTTCGAGGACGGCACATCCACATGCAACGACCGCGGCAACACCCCACACCGCAACGCCATCACCATCTTGATCACACCAGCCACACCCGCAGCCGCCTGCGCATGACCGATATTCGACTTCACCGACCCCAACCACAACGGCTCACCACCCACCCGCCGCCCATACGTCCCCACCAACGCACCCGCCTCAATCGGATCCCCCAACACCGTCCCCGTCCCATGCCCCTCCACCACATCCACATCCCCCACCGACAACCCACCCGAAGCCAACGCCGCCCGAATCACCCGCTCCTGCGCCACCCCCGACGGCGCCGTCAACCCATTCGACGCCCCATCCTGATTCACCGCGGAACCCCGCACCACCGCCAACACCCGACGCCCACAAGCCACCGCATCCGACAACCGCTCCAACACCACCAACCCCGCACCCTCAGAAAACCCCGTCCCATCCGCACCCTCCCCGAACGACTTACACCGACCATCCACCGCCAACCCCCGCTGCCGCGAAAACTCCACGAAGGCGGCAGGCGTGAACATCTGCGTCGCTCCGCCGGCGAGCGCGAGATCGCACTCCCCGCGGCGCAGCGACTCCGCGGCCAGATGCAACGCCACCAGCGAGGACGAGCACGTGGTGTCGAGGGTCATGGCGGGCCCTTCCAGGCCCAGGGTGTAGGCGATACGGCCGGAGGCGACGCCACCGGAGTTGCCGGTGCCGAGGTATCCCTCCAGCTCGTCGGGGACGCCGGTGAGGCGGTCGACGTAGTTGTGGTACATGACCCCGGTGAACACGCCCGTCCGGCTGCCGCGCAGCGAATCCGGGGCGATGCCCGACCGTTCCAGGGCCTCCCACGCCAGTTCCAGCAGCACACGGTGTTGCGGGTCGGTGGCCAGCGCCTCCCTGGGCGAGATGCCGAAGTGTTCGGCGTCGAACCAGTCGCCGTCGGTGAGGAAGCCACCGTGTCCGACGTAGGACTTGCCACGGCTGGCGGGGTCGTCGTCCAGGAGCCCGTCCAGGGTCCAGCCCCGGTCGGTGGGCAGCGGTGTGATGGCGTCGCGCTCGTCGGCGACGAGCTGCCACAGCTCCTCCGGTGAGCTGATCCCGCCGGGATACCGGCAGGCCATGCCCACGATCGCGAGGGGCTCGCGCGCGGTTGACTCGTGCTCCTTCAGGCGCTTACGGGCCTCGTGCAGTTCGGCCGTGACCCAGCGCAGGTGGTTGAGCAGTTCATCCTCGTTCGGCATAAGCGGGAGATCTCCGTGAGACGGTCTGAGAGGGCGGGGAACGGCTCTACTTCATGCCGAGCTCGTTGTGGATGAAGTCGAAGAGTTCGTCGGCGCCGGCATCCCGCAGCCGCGCGGCGGAATGCCGGTCCTCGGCGTTGCCGCGCGTGTGCAGCTTCGCCACGCGGTCGGCCAGGACGGTGCGCAGCGCCTCGTCGGTCGACGCCGCGGCGAGTACCGACTCGAGATGGTCCAGGGCGGCCAGCAGCGCCTCTTCGGGGCTGGTGGCCGAGGCCAGTTCCGCGGCCAGCTTCCCGGCGAGTGCCTCGGGGGTCGGGAAGTCGAAGGTCGTGGTGGCGGGCAGCCGCAGACCGGTGATGGTGTTGAGCCGGTTGCGCAGTTCGACGGCGGTGAGGGAGTCGAACCCGGCCTTCAGGAACGGTTGCCGCGGGTCGATCTCCGCACGCCCGGCGAACCCGAGGATCGCCGCGGCCTGCTCGCGCACCAGCTTCAGCAGTTCGCGTCCGCGCTCGGCGGGACCCAGCGCGGCCACACGCACGGCGAAGTCCGGCTCGGCGACCACCGCGGCGGCCGCCGGTCGCACCGGGCCACGGGCGACCGGCGCCATCCTGACCGGCACGGCCACCGGGTCGGTACCGGCCAGCGCACGGTCGAACAGCGCGAGGCCCTCGGCCGTGGACAGGGCGCCGACCGCGGCCCCGGGGCGGGTGGCCTTGACCGGGGCGGTCAGCGATGTCTCCTGCTCCCACAGGCCCCAGGCGAGGGAGTGCCCGGCGAGACCGGCCGCACGCCGCTGGGTGGCCAGTGCGTCGAGGAAGGCGTTGGCCGCCGCGTAGTTCGCCTGCCCCGGGGAGCCCAGGATTCCGGCCGCCGAGGAGAACAAGGCGAACAGCCGCAGGTCCATGCCCTCGGTGAGCTCGTGCAGATGCAGCGCTCCGTGGACCTTCGGTGCGGCGACGGTGCGCAGCCGGTCCGGGGTCAGCGAGGTGACGGCACCGTCGTCGAGTACGGCCGCGGCGTGCACAACACCGGCGAGCGGGAAGTCGTCGATGCCCTCGAGCACCGCGCGGACCTGGTCCCGGTCGGCGACGTCGCAGGCAACCGCCTCGGCCCGCGCGCCCAGTTCCCCCAGCTCGGCGATCAGCTCGGCCACGCCATCGGCCCGCGGTCCGGACCGGCTGACGAGTACGAGGTGCCGGACCCCGTGCCGCACGGCCAGATGGCGGGCCACCAGGGCGCCGATGCCGCTGGTTCCACCGGTCACCAGGACCGTCGCGTCGGACGGAATGCGCGGGAGGTCACCTTCGCCCCGGGCACTCACCAGCCGGGGGGCCAGGATCGCGCCGCCGCGCAGGGCGAGCTGTGGCTCACCGGTCGCGAGAGCGGCGCGGAGGGCATCCTCGGACCCGTCGCCGATGTCGACGATGACCAGCCGCCCAGGGTGCTCGGCCTGCGCCGAGCGCACCAGCCCCCACACCGGTGCCTGGCAGATGGCGGAGACGGGATCGTCGGGGCCGGTCGAGACCGCGCCACGCGTCAGCACGACCAGACGCGAGTCCGGCCGGCCCTCGTGCCGCAGCCACTCCTGGACGGCCTCCAGCACCTGGTTCGCCACCTCGATCGGCGAGTCCGCGACCTCGCACTCGTACCTCACGGTGGGGCCGTGATCGACGGCCGGCAGGCCGGCTTCCACGGGTGTCCACTCCAGGCGGGAGAGCAGTCCGGCCAGCGGGGGATCCAGCTGGTCGGCGCTGAGCGTCCGGGAGCGTACGCGGTCCACGGTGACCACCGGCGCGTTCGCCGGATCGGTGGCCAGCACCGAGATGTCCCCGGCCCGCGTCGCGGCGACGCGCACGCGCAACGAC
This sequence comes from Streptomyces lacaronensis, assembly GCF_047337785.1. Taxonomy (NCBI): domain Bacteria; kingdom Bacillati; phylum Actinomycetota; class Actinomycetes; order Kitasatosporales; family Streptomycetaceae; genus Streptomyces; species Streptomyces lacaronensis. Next base: position 11,687,258 of record NZ_JBLHDK010000003.1, on the reverse strand, counting down.
CGGGCTCCCGAGGCGTGCACGGAGATCCCCGACCAGGCGAAGGGAAGGGATGTACGGCCGGGCTCCGCCGCCGCGAAGGCCATCACCTGCAGTGCTGAGTCGAGCAGCGCGGGGTGCAGTACGAACGTGGCCTCCGGCACCTCGTCCGGCAGCGCCACCTCGGCGTAGTACGCGTCCGCCGACCGCCACATGGCCCGCACACCGCGGAAGGCCGGCCCGTAGTCCAGGCCGTTGTCCTCCAGGGTTTCGTAGAACCGTTCGATGTCCACCGCTTCCGCCGGTTCCGGCGGCCAGCTCCGCCAGACCGGCACCTCGCCCGGCCGGTCGGTGGTGACCGCGCTCGCGTGGTGGGTCCAGTCCGATCCGGCTGTCCGGGAGTGGACCTGGACATGGCCGTCGGCGGAGACCGCCACCTGCACGTCCACCCGCCCGTCCACCGGGATGACCAGCGGCGCGTGAAGGGTGAGTTCCTCGACGGCCGGACGGCCCACCTCGTCGCCCGCTCGGACGACCAGCTCGACGAAGGCGGCACCGGGCAGGATCACCGAGCCGCGCACGGTGTGGTCGGCCAGCCATGGGTGCGAGGCGAGCGACAGCGACCCGGACAGTACGAGCTCGCCGGAGGCCGCCATGTCGGTCTTCGCGCCGAGCAGGCCATGGTCCACCGGTGCCAGGCCGACCGCGGACACGTCACCACGGGCGGAGCCGCCGTCCAGCCAGAACCGTTCGTCGGCGAACGGGTAGGTGGGGAGATCCACCTGCCGGACACCGGTCGGAAACGCCGCGCTCCAGTCCACGTCGATTCCGAGGGCGCAGCCTTGCGCCGCGGCCCGCAGCATCTGCGCGATGCCACCGGACTGCCTGCGCAGTGTGCCCACGACAGCGATCTCGGTGTCCCCGGCGGTCTGTTCGACGGCCGAGGTCAGCACCGGGTGGGGACTGGGCTCGACGAACGCGCCGTAGCCATCGGCCAGCAGGGCCGACACCGCTCCCTGGAAGTTCACCGGCTCGCGCAGGTTGGTGTACCAGTACTCCGCGTCCATGACCGACCCGTCGATCGGACCACCCGTCACCGAGCTGTGGACCGGGACCGTACCCACGGCGGGGGTGATCGGCCCCAGGGCCGCCAGCAACTCCTCACGAAGGCCGTGGACCGCGGGCGAATGCGAGGCGTAGTCCACCGCGATCCGCCGCGCCCGCGGCTCCCGCTCCACCAAAACCGCCACCGACTCCGACGTCCCCGAGACCACCACCGACTCCGGACCATTCACCGCCGCCACCACCAGACCATCACCAAACGGCGCGATCAGACCCTCCACCTCGGCCAAAGGCAACGGCACCGACACCATCCCACCGTGCCCCGCAAGCCTCTCCGCGATCAGCCTCGACCGCACACACACCACCCGCGCCGCATCCTCCAACGACAACACCCCCGCCACACACGCCGCCGCGATCTCCCCCTGCGAATGACCCACCACCGCAGCCGGCACCACACCAAACGACCGCCACACCTGCGCCAACGACACCATCACCGCCCACAGCACCGGCTGCACCACATCCACCCGCCCCAACGCCACCTCATCACCCAACACATCCACCAACGACCACTCCACAAACGGCCCCAACGCCGCCGCACACTCACCCATCCGCTCCGCGAACACCGGCGACGACCCCAACAACTCCACCGCCATCCCCACCCACTGCGACCCCTGCCCCGGAAACACCAACACGGGTCGGCTAGCGGAGATCGCCTTCCCGGTGACCACCGCGCCACGGGGTTCACCGGCCGCGCAGGCGCCCAGGAGTTCGTCCAGTTCGCTACGGTCCGCCGCGACCAGTACCGCGCGGTGCGGAAACATGGTCCGCGTCGTGGCGAGCGAGTGGGACACGTCCCCGAGAACGGCCTCGGGATGGCGCTTCAGGTGCTCACGCAACCGCCGTGCCTGCTCCCGGACCCCGGCCTCGTTGCGGGCCGACAGCGGAAACGGCAGCACCCCGGCGTCGACCGGGTCCTGCCGGAGGGGCTCCGGTTCGGCCTGTTCCAGGATCAGATGCGCGTTCGTGCCGGACACCCCGAAGGAGGAGACGGCGGCGCGGCGGGGACGGTCCAGCACCGGCCACGCACGCGCCTCCGTCAGCACCCGCACCGCCCCCCACTCCACCTTCGAGGACGGCACATCCACATGCAACGACCGCGGCAACACCCCACACCGCAACGCCATCACCATCTTGATCACACCAGCCACACCCGCAGCCGCCTGCGCATGACCGATATTCGACTTCACCGACCCCAACCACAACGGCTCACCACCCACCCGCCGCCCATACGTCCCCACCAACGCACCCGCCTCAATCGGATCCCCCAACACCGTCCCCGTCCCATGCCCCTCCACCACATCCACATCCCCCACCGACAACCCACCCGAAGCCAACGCCGCCCGAATCACCCGCTCCTGCGCCACCCCCGACGGCGCCGTCAACCCATTCGACGCCCCATCCTGATTCACCGCGGAACCCCGCACCACCGCCAACACCCGACGCCCACAAGCCACCGCATCCGACAACCGCTCCAACACCACCAACCCCGCACCCTCAGAAAACCCCGTCCCATCCGCACCCTCCCCGAACGACTTACACCGACCATCCACCGCCAACCCCCGCTGCCGCGAAAACTCCACGAACAGCGCGGGGACCGCCTGGACCGCGACACCACCGGCCAGTGCGAGATCGCACTCCCCGCGGCGCAGCGACTCGCCCGCCAGATGCAACGCCACCAGCGAGGACGAGCAGGCCGTGTCGACGGTGAGCGCGGGACCGTTCAGGCCGAGTGTGTAGGCGACGCGCCCGGATATCACGCTGGACACATTGCCGATCATGACCTCCGACGCATCGTCGGCGAGCGTGTCGTAGCCCTGGTGGGAAGCGCCGACGAACACCCCCGTCCGCGTGCCGTGCAGCGTTTCCGGGACGATGCGGGCGTCTTCGAGCGCCTCCCAGGCGGCCTCCAGCACGAGTCGCTGCTGCGGGTCCATCCCCCGCGCCTCGCGCGGTGAGACGCCGAAGAACGCCGGGTCGAAATCGCCCGCCCCGTCGAGGAACGCCCCGCGCTCGGTCAGGCTGTCACCCGGGTCGAGCCGCCATCCGCGGTCCCTGGGGAAGTCCGAGGTGGCGTCCACCTCGCCGGCCACCAGCTCCCACAGGTCCTCGGGGGTCCGGACCCCGCCGGGATACCGGCAGGCCATACCCACGATGGCGAGCGGTTCGGGTGCCGCGGACTCCAGCTCGCGCACCCGGGTGCGCAGGGTGTGCAGTTCCGAGGTCGCCAGCCGCAGATATTCGCGAAGCTTGTCGTGGTCAGCCATCCGCCCGAGTCCTTGGTCGCGTGTGCTGTGTTGGGTTGCCGTGGTCGCGGGGTCACCAGGTGACCGGCAGCGCGCTGACGCCGTTCACCAGTCGTTCGATCCGCCACGGCACCTCGTCGGCGGGGACGGCCAGGCGCAGCCGGGGGAAGCGGCGCACCAGCGTGGTGAGCACCATCTGGAGTTCCGCCCTGGCCAGTTGGTGGCCCAGACAGTGGTGGGCGCCGTGGCCGAAGGCGATGTGGGCCCGTGCGTCGCGGTCGAAGTCGATACGGTCGGCGTGCTCGAAGACCGTCTCGTCCCGGTTGCCCGCGGCCACGTGCACGATCACCACGTCTCCCGCCCGGACAAGGGTGCCGCCCAGCTCGACGTCCTCGATGGCCATCCGGGGGAAGTTGCCCGCCGTGGCCAGCGGGGTGTACCGCAGGAGCTCCTCGACCGCCTGAGGCACCAACCCCGGGTCGTCGACCAGCCGCTGCCACAGCTCGGGCCGGCTCAGCAGCAGGAAGAGGAAGTTGCCGATCTGGTTGGCCGTGGTCTCGTGTCCGGCCAGCAGCAGGGTCATGCCGAAGACGACGAGTTCTTGTTCGCTGAGCCGCTGGTCCTGATCCCTGGCCTGTATGAGCCTGCTCAGCAGGTCGTCGGCGGGGGCGGCGCGGCGCTCGGCGATGAGCTCGGCGAGGTAGGCGATGAGGCCGTCCCTGGCCTTGACGATCAGTTCGAGGTCGGTGGAGACCACCGACATGATGTCGTCGGTCCACTGGGCGAACCTCGCGTGGTCGCCGATCGGCACACCGAGCAGTCGGCAGATCACCCGCACCGGCAGGGGCCAGGTCAGTGCCTGGGCGAGGTCCGCCGTGGTGCCGTCCGCCTCGATCCGGTCGAGCAGGTCATTGATGATCTCGTCGATCGCCGGGCGCAGCTGCTCGACCTGGCGCATGGTGAACGCCTGCGCCACCAGCCTGCGCAGTCTCGTGTGGTCGGGAGGGTCCATGGAGAGGATGGACATGTCGGTCTCGATCGCGGGCGTACTGCGCGCGATGTCCTTCCCCAGGGTGGCCGTGCGGCTGAACCGGGGGTCGGAGAGCACGACCTTGATGTCGTCGTAGCGGGTGACCAGCCAGCCCGGGCTGCCGTAGGGCATCTGCACCCTGGTCAGCGCCCCGGCGCGGCGGGCCTGTTCGTAGGCGGGGTCCTCGTCGAGTCCGAGCTGCGGGCCGAACGGGTAGGTGTGGATCTGGTTGTCGACAGCGGTCATCGCGGGAGTCTCCTTGGGATGGGGCATGAGCGAGGCGAGGCGGGCCTAGGCGAAGTCCTGGTCGATGAAGCCGAACATCTCCTCGTCGCTCGCCGAGGCGAAGTGGTCCGTGGCGAGTGCTCGCGGGCGTCGGCTGCTGAGCAGTGCCTCCATACCGCCCAGCAGGGTGCCCAGCTCGTCGGGCTCCGCCTCGTCGAGCAGGGATTCCAGGCGGGCCAGCAGTTCCCCGGCGTCGGGGCCGTCGGCGCCGAGCCGTCCGGCGAGGTGTTCGCCGAGTTCGGTCACGGTGGGGAAGTCGAACACCACGGTCACGGGCATGCTCAGGCCGGTGAGTTCGGTGAGCCGGTTGCGCAGCCGTACGGAAGTGAGCGAGTCGAAGCCGAGTTCGCTGAAGGCACGGCGCGGGTCGACTGCCACCGCGTCGTCGTGACCGAGCGCGTCCGCGACCTCGGCATGGACGAGGTCACGCAGCTTCGCGGTGCGCTGCGCCGCGTCGAGGCCGGCGATCAGGGTGCGCAGGTCGGTCGCGTCGGGCCTGGCCACGGCCGCCGGGCGGCGGGCCTCGGGCAGCTCGTGCAGCAAGGTGCCGAGGCCGTCGCGGGTGTGGGAGGGCACGCGGTCCCAGTCGGCGTCGAACACGGCGACGGTGGCGTCCTCGCGGTTGAGCGCGTGTTCCAGCGCGACCAGTGCGGCCTTGGCGGGCATGGCGGTCAGGCCCATGCGCCGCAGCCGTTCGTCGCCGACCACATGTGTGGCCAGGCCCTCGCCCGCCCATGCGCCCCACGCCACGGCCAGGGCGTGTTCACCGGCCGCCCGGCGGGAGGCGGCCAGGGCGTCGAGCATGGCGTTCGCCGCCGCGTACGCGCCGAGACCGGGCACCCCGAACACCCCGGATATCGAGGAGAACAGCACGAAGGCGGACAGGCCGCGACCGCGCGTCAGCTCGTCCAGCACCTGGGCCCCGCGCACCTTGGCCCTGGCGACCGTGGCGAAGCCGTCGGGCGTGAGCGTGTCCAGCACACCGTCGTCGAGGCTTGCGGCCAGGTGGAAGACGCTGGTGACCGGATGCTCGTCGAACACGGCGGCCATCCGCTCCCGGTCGGCGACGTCCGCCGCTACGAACGTGACGCGGGCACCGGCCTGTTCGCACGTCTCGCGCAGCTCCCCGGCACCGGGCGCGTCGGGCCCGCGACGGCTGAGCAGGATGAGGTGGTCGGCGCCACGGCCCGCCGCCCAGCGGGCGAGTTCCGCTCCGAGCCCGCCGGTGCCACCGGTGATCAGGACCGTTCCCTCAGGGGTCCAGGCGCGGGCGGGCGCCTCGGGAGCCGCGTGGACGAGCCTGCGCCCGTACAGCCCGGTGGACCGGATCGCCACCTGGTTCTCGGCCTTCTCCTCGGCGAGCAGGGACCGCAGCCTGGCGGCCGCCGCCTCGTCCAGCTCCTCGGGGAGATCGACCAGGCCGCCCCAGTGCGTGGGGTACTCCCAGGCGGCGACGCGGCCCAGCCCCCACACCCCTGCCTGGTCGACCCGTGACTGGGGGTCGGCGGAGCCGACGGCCACCGCGGCGCGGGTGGCGATCCAGGTCGGCGTGGCCAGTCCGGCGTCGTCGAGGGCCTGAAGCATGGCCGCGGCCTCCACGGGAGTCCCGGGCGTGAGAAGGACTCCGTCGGCGGGCGGCTGAGCGCGCAGCCGCTCGGCGAGCTCCGCGCGCGGTGCCTCCGCGGACACCTGGACGGCCCGTTCGCCGAGCGCCCGTACGACCGAGTCGGTCCATGCGGTGCCGGTCGCGCCGAGCACGAGCCAGCGTCCCGGTTCGGCTGCGGCCCGGGGCTCGGGCAGCGGGGACCAGTCGATCCGGTGGCGCCAGCGGTCCGTGACGGACGTGCGGTCACCGGGTGAGGTGACCCAGAAGTGCTGGTGCTGGAAGGCGTACGTGGGCAGGTCGACCACGCGGGCGCCGGGGTAGGCGGGCCGCCAGTCCACGGAAACGCCGTGCGCGAACGCCTCCCCCAGCGCCCGGTACACGCGGTCGAGTGTTCCCTCGCCGCGTCGCAGGGTGCCCAGCGCGACGATCTCGGCCGTCTCCTCGATCGACGTGGTCAGCACCGGGTGCGGACTCACCTCCACGAAGACCCGGAACCCGCCCTCCACCAGCCCCGACACCGCACCATGGAAGTTCACCGGCTCGCGCAGGTTGGTGTACCAGTACTCCGCGTCCATGACCGACCCGTCGATCGGACCACCCGTCACCGAGCTGTAGACCGGAACCGTACCCACCGCCGGAGCGATCGGCCCCAGGGCCGCCAGCAACTCCTCACGAAGGTCCTGGACCGCGGGCGAATGCGAGGCGTAGTCCACCGCGATCCGACGCGCCCGCGGCTCCCGCTCCACCAAAACCGCCACCGACTCCGAGGTCCCCGACACCACCACCGACTCCGGACCATTCACCGCCGCCACCACAAGCCCACCACCAAACGGCGCGATCAGACCCTCCACCTCGGCCAAAGGCAACGGCAGCGACACCATCCCACCGTGCCCCGCAAGCCTCTCCGCGATCAGCCTCGACCGCACACACACCACCCGCGCCGCATCCTCCAACGACAACACCCCCGCCACACACGCCGCCGCGATCTCCCCCTGCGAATGACCCACCACCGCAGCCGGCACCACACCAAACGACCGCCACACCTGCGCCAACGACACCATCACCGCCCACAACACCGGCTGCACCACATCCACCCGCCCCAACGCCACCTCATCACCCAACACATCCACCAACGACCACTCCACAAACGGCCCCAACGCCACCGCACACTCACCCATCCGCTCCGCGAACACCGGCGACGACCCCAACAACTCCACCGCCATCCCCACCCACTGCGACCCCTGCCCCGGAAACACCAACACCGGCCGGGAGTCGAGAGTGCGCATGGCCTGGTCCTGGGCGGCGAGCCGGTCGAGGTCGTCCGGGCCGAACGCCACGGCGCGGCAGGCGAGAGCGGTGCGCGAAGTCGTGAGCGACAGGCCCACGTCGACCGGACGCAGACCAGGACGATCACGGAGGTGGTCGGCCAGTCGGGCCGCCTGCGCCCGCAGGGCCTCGGGGGTGCGCGCGGAGAGCGGCCAGGGCACCCCGGTCGGCCCGGCGTCAGCGGAAGAGGCCTCGTCAGGGCGGTCGGGCCCCTGTTCGAGGATGAGGTGCGCGTTGGTGCCGGACACGCCGAACGAGGAGATTCCGGCACGTCGTGGCCTGCCGGTCTCCGGCCACGCCAGCGTTTCGGTCAGCACCCGGACCCCGGCCGGCCAGTCCACGGTGGGTGCCGGTTCGGTCACGTGCAGGGTGCGTGGCATGAGCCGCTGCGCCAGGGCGGACACCGTCTTGATCACGCCGCCGATGCCCGCCGCCGCGGCGGCATGGCCGATGTTCGACTTCATCGAGCCCAGCCACAGCGGCTGTTCACGGTCCTGGCCGTACGCGGCGATCAGGGCGTTGGCCTCGATGGGATCGCCGAGCACCGTGCCGGTGCCGTGCGCCTCGACCATGTCGACGTCCTGCGGGCGCAGGCGCGCGTTCGCCAGCGCCTGCCGGATGACCCGTTGCTGCGCCACCCCGTTGGGAGCGGACAGACCGTTGGACGCGCCATCCTGGTTGACCGCCGAACCACGCAGCACGGCGAGCACCCGGTGGCCATTGCGGGTGGCCGCGGACAGCCGTTCCAGCACCACGAGCCCGGCGCCCTCGGCCCAGCCGGTCCCGTCCGCCTCCGCCGAGAACGCCTTGCACCGGCCGTCCGCGGCCAGGCCGCCCTGATGGGTGAACTCCTGGTAGGCGAACGGCGTCGCCATCACGGCGACACCGCCCGCCAGGGCGAGGCCGCTCTCCCCGCTGCGCACGGATTGGGCGGCCATGTGCAGCGCCACCAGCGACGAGGAACACGCGGTGTCCACCGTGACCGCGGGTCCCTTCAGATCGAGCGTGTACGCGATACGGCCGGACAGCACGGCGGACATCTTGCCGGTGAGGACCAGGCCGCCGAGTCCCGCGTGCTCCCCGTCGGCCGCGCCCAGGTAGTCCTGCTGGGACGCGCCCACGAACACGCCCGTCGCGCTGCCGCGCAAGGTGCTCGGGTCGATCCCGGTCCGCTCCACCGCCTCCCACGCCGTCTCCAGCAGCACGCGCTGCTGGGGGTCCATGGCAAGCGCCTCACGCGGGCTGATGCCGAAGAACTCGGCGTCGAACCCGGCCGCGTCGTGCAGGAATCCGCCCTGCGTGGTCGTACTGGCCAGCATCAGCTGGTCGAGATCCCAGCCCCGGTCGGTCGGGAACCCTGACACGACGTCCCGCTCGTCCACGACGAGACGCCACAGCCCTTCGGGGTCCGCGACGCCACCGGGGTACCGGCACGCCATGCCGACGATGACCACCGGATCGCCGTCGTCCGCGGCGACCGTACGCCGGACCGGGGTGTCGGTGGCCCCGGTCAGGAACGCGGCGACCGCGGCCGGTGTGGGGTGGTCGAAGGCGAGGCTGATCGGCAGGTCGAGCCCGGTCGCGTCGCTGAGGGCCGTGCGCAGCTGGGTCGCGGTCAGCGAGTCGAGTCCGAGGTCGGAGAAGGCGCGGTCGGCCGGGACATCGGCGGCCCGTCGATGGCCGAGCACGGCGGCGACATGCCCGCGGACCAGGTCCAGCATGTCCTGGGGGCCTTCGGCCACCGGGGTGTCATCGACGGTGCCGACAGGATCCGTGGGCCAGAAGCGACCGCGCTGGAAGGCGTACGTGGGCAGGTCCACATGAGTGGTGTCGGGGAAGACGGCACTCCAGTCGACCGGCACTCCGTGCACATGGGCGGTGCCCAGCGCACGGACGAACTGGCCGAGACCACCTTCGCCGCGCCGCAGTGTGCCCAGGGCGGCGGCCGTCGCTCCGGCGGCTTCCGCGGTTCGCTCGACGCTCATGGTGAGTACGGGGTGCGGGCTCATCTCCAGGAACACCTGGCGGCCCGCCCCGAGCAGGGCCGACACGGCCCCGGTGAAGTCGACCGGCTGGCGCAGGTTGGTGTACCAGTACTCCGCGTCCATGACCGACCCGTCGATCGGACCACCCGTCACCGAGCTGTGGACCGGGACCGTACCCACCGCCGGAGCGATCGGCCCCAGGGCCGCCAGCAACTCCTCACGAAGGTCCTGGACCGCGGGCGAATGCGAGGCGTAGTCCACCGCGATCCGCCGCGCCCGCGGCTCCCGCTCCACCAAAACCGCCACCGCCTCGGACGCACCCGAGACCACCACCGACTCAGGACCATTCACCGCCGCCACCACAAGCCCACCACCAAACGGCGCGATCAGACCCTCCACCTCGGCCAGAGACAGCGGCAGCGACACCATCCCACCGTGCCCCGCAAGCCTCTCCGCGATCAGCCTCGACCGCACACACACCACCCGCGCCGCATCCTCCAACGACAACACCCCCGCCACACACGCCGCCGCGATCTCCCCCTGCGAATGACCCACCACCGCAGCCGGCACCACACCAAACGACCGCCACACCTCAGCCAACGACACCATCACCGCCCACAACACCGGCTGCACCACATCCACCCGCCCCAACGCCACCTCATCACCCAACACATCCACCAACGACCACTCCACAAACGGCCCCAACGCCACCGCACACTCACCCATCGCCTCGGCAAACACCGGCGACGACCCCAACAACTCCACCGCCATCCCCACCCACTGCGACCCCTGCCCCGGAAACACCAACACCGGACCAGCCGCCGACAGTGCCGTTCCCCGCACCAGGTCCGCGGACGGTTCGCCCTCGGCCAGGGCGCGCAGGCCCTCAGGGCTGGTGACCAGGGCCCGCCGTGCGAAGTGCGTGCGCGAGAGGGCCAGTGCACCGCCGATGTCCCGGGCGGACAGGGTGCGGCCCTTCAGATGCGCGTCGAGCAACCTCGCCTGCTCGCGCAGCGCGGACGCGTCCTGGCCGGACAGCACCCACGGGCTCGGCCCCTCCCCCGGGGGCTCCGCCCGGGACTTCGACGAGACCTGCGGCTGTGGCGCGGCCTGCTCGACGATCACGTGCGCGTTGGTGCCCGAGATGCCGAACGACGACACTCCGGCGCGACGTGGCCGATCCGTCTCCGGCCAGGGCCGTGCGGCCGTGGCCAGTTCGATGGCGCCGTCCGCCCAGTCCACGCGGGAGCTCGCCCGGCTCACGTGCAGCGTCGCCGGGACGATCCCGTGCCGCAGCGCACCCACCATCTTGATCACGCCGCCGACCCCGGCCGCCGCCTGGGTGTGGCCGATGTTCGACTTCAACGAGCCCAGCAGCAGGGGGCGTTCCCGGTCCTGACCGTAGGTGGCCAGCAGCGCCCCGGCCTCGATCGGATCGCCCAGCCTGGTCCCGGTGCCGTGCGCCTCGACCACATCCACGTCGGACGGGCGCAGACCGGCGTTGTCCAGTGCGCCGCTGAGCACTCGGCGCTGAGCGGAGCCATTGGGCGCGGTGAGGCCGTTGGAGGCCCCGTCGGAGTTGACCGCGGAGCCCCGCAGCAGCGCCAGCACCTGGTGTCCGTTGCGTTCGGCGTCCGACAGCCGCTCCAGGACGAGCAGGCCCGCGCCCTCGGAGAAGCTGGTGCCGTCGGCGTCGTCGGAGAACGACTTGCAGCGGCCGTCGGGGGCCAGGCCTTCCTGCTGGGTGAAGTCGATGAAGGCCGACGGTGTGGACATCACGGTCACCCCGCCCGCCAGGGCCAGGGAGCAGTCCCCCGACCGCAGCGCCAGCGTGGCCTGGTGCAGGGCGACCAGCGACGAGGAGCACGCCGTGTCGATGGTGACCGCCGGGCCTTCCAGGCCCAGGGTGTAGGCGATGCGTCCGGACATCACGCTGCACGCGTTGCCCGTCGCGGAGAACCCGGGAGGCAGATCGGGCACCTGGTCGAGTACCGACTGGTAGTCCTGGTGCAGCGCGCCGACGAACACACCGGTCCGGCTCTGGCGCAGGGTGCCGGGCACGATCCCGGCGCGCTCCAGCGCCTCCCAGGCCAGCTCCAGCAGCACCCTCTGTTGCGGATCGGTGGCCAGCGCCTCCCTCGGGGACATCCCGAAGAACGCCGGGTCGAACTCGGCCGCGTCGGGCAGGAATCCGCCGGAGCGGGTGCTCGACGGCACCTCGCCCCAGTCCCGGTCGGTGGGGAAGCCGGTGATCGCGTCACCGCCGGACTCGACGAGTTCCCACAGCTGCTCGGGGCTGCGCACACCGCCGGGGTACCGGCAGGCCATGCCGACGATCGCGATGGGTTCGCTGCGCGCGGCCAGGAGTTTGTCCCGCTGGCGCCGGGTGCGCCGGAGGTCCTCGGTGGTCTCCTTGAGGAAGTGCCGCAGCTTGGCCTCTGTGCTGGTCATGAGATACCGAACTCCTTACCGAGCAGCTCGAACATTTCCTCGTCGGTGGCCTCGCCGAGATCGGTGTCCTGGGTCTCGGTGTCGGTCACGAGCAGTGCGGACAGCCTGCGCATCACCTGCTCCCGGACCCCCGGGTCGCCGTCGAACCGGGCGAAGGCGTCCTCCAGCCGGGCCAGTTCGGCGAGCACCGGATTCTCCTGGGGCCGGTCGCCGCCGATGCGGGAGGACAGGTGCTCGGCCAGTGCGGTGGGCGAGGAGTGCTCGAAGACGATGGTGGCGGCCAGCCGCAGGCCGAGTTGGGTGCCGATCCGGTTGCGCAGTTCCACGGCGGTCAGTGAGTCGAAGCCGAGCGACTTGAACGGGCGGTCGGCCTCCAGTGACCGGTCGTCGGGGTGGCCGAGCACCGCGGCGGCTTGCGCGCGCACCAGCCTGGTCAGCTCGGCGACCCGGTCCGCCGGACTCATCCGGGCGAGGCGGTCACCGAGAGCGCCTTCTCCGGTGTCGGCGTGCCTGCGGCCGGTCGTGCCGGTCAGTGCCCACAGGATGTGCGGTGCGGACGCGGCGGCCCGCAGGGTCGGCAGGTCCAGGCGCATCCCGGCGACCGCGGGCTCGTCCTGCGCCACCGCCGCGTCGAACATGGCCAGTGCCTCGTCGGTGGACAGCGCGGGCAGCCCGGAGCGGGCGATCCGGTCGATGTCCCGTGCGGTCAGCGCGCCGGTCATGCCGCTCGCCTCGGCCCACAGGCTCCACGCGATCGACGTGGCGGGCAGCCCCGCGGCCCTGCGGTGGGCGGCGAGGGCGTCGAGGAAGGCGTTGGCGGCGGCGTAGTTGGCCTGGCCCGCGCTGCCCATCACGGCGGCGGCCGAGGAGTAGAGCACGAACGCCGCGAGGCCGAGGTCTTGGGTCAGCTCGTGCAGGTGCCAGGCGCCGTCGGCCTTGGAGCGCAGGCTGGTGGCCAGCCGTTCGGGGGTCATCGACTGGATCACGCCGTCGTCGAGCACCCCGGCCGCGTGTACGACGGCCGTCAGCGGGTGCTGGGCGGGAATGGTGGCGAGAAGGTCCGCCAGTGCCGTCCGGTCGCCGACGTCGCAGGCGCGCACGAGGACCTGGGCCCCGTGCTCGGCCAGCTCCGCGACCAGCCGCGCCGCGCCGGGCGCGTCCGGTCCGCTCCGGCTGACGAGGAGCAGATGCCGTACGCCCCGTGTGGTCACCAGGTGGCGGGCCAGTGACGCGGCCAGGCCGCCGGTGCCACCGGTGATCAGGACGGTGCCCCGCGGGTTCCAGCGCCGCGGCATGGTCAGCACGACCTTGCCGATGTGCTGGGCTCGGCTGATGTACCGGAACGCCTCACGTCCGCGCCGTACGTCCCATGCGGACACCGGGAGGGGCTTCAGCACACCGGCACGGAACAGGTCGAGCAGAGCCGTGAGCCGCTCCTGTACGGCGTCGGGCTCCAGCTCCGCCAGGTCGAAGGCGCGGTAGCCGATCCCGTCCGGCACCTCGGTGCGGATGTCGGTCTTGCCCATCTCGGCGAACCGCCCGCCCCTGGGCAGCAGCCGCAGCGAGGCATCCACGAACTCGCCGGCCAGCGAGTTCAGTACGACATCGACGCCCCGGCCACCGGTGACCTCCAGGAAGCGCCGCTCGAAGTCGAGGGTGCGCGAGGAGGCGATGTGGTCATCGGGAACGCCCAGCCCTCGCAGCATGTGTTGCTTGGGTTCACTGGCGGTGGCGAAGACCTCAAGACCCCAGTGCCGGGCGAGTTGGATGGCCGCCATGCCGACGCCGCCGGCGCCCGCGTGCACCAGCAGGGACTGTCCCGCACGCACCTCGGACAGGTCGAGCAGACCGTAGTAGGCGGTGAGGAACACGACGGGCACCGACGCCGCCTGTGCGAAGGTCCAGTCGTCGGGCATCGGCGCGAGCAGCCGGTGGTCGGTGACGGTCAGCGGTCCGAAGGCGCCGACGGTCAGGCCGAACACGCGGTCTCCGGGGAGCAGACCGGTCACTTCGGGGCCGGTCTCCAGCACGACACCGGACACCTCGGCCCCCAGCGGGGTCGCCGCACGCCGGTTCATGCCCAGCGCGTCGAAGACATCGCGGAAGTTCACCCCGGCGGCTCGGACATCGACCCGGACCTCCTGGGGTCCGAGCGGTTCCTCTGCGCGGGGCCACCGGATCAGGGCGAGGTCGTCGAGGCTGCCCTTCCGCGTGGTCTCCAGCCGCCATGACGGGCCGGCCGGTGGCGTCAGCGTGCCGGGCTCGGTCAGCCGGGCGGCGAGCAGGGCGCCGTCGCGCACCGCGAGCTGGGGTTCTCCACTGGCAAGCGCGCGCGAGACCAGTTCGTCCGGCACATGGGGCCCGTCCGTGTCCACCAGGACGAACCGGCCCGTGTTCTCGGTCTGCGCGGACCGGATCAGGCCGCGGGCGGCCGCCACCGCGGGCACGACGTCCTCGTCGCCGACGGCCACGCCGCCCTCGGTCACGAAGACCAGCGAGACCTCGTCAAGCCGTGGTTCGGCCAGCCATGCCCGCAGCAGGTCGAGCACCCGTGCCGTGAGCTGGTAGGTGGCGGGCAGCATTCCGTCGCCCACCGGGCCGAGGCGGACCACGGCCGCGTCGGCACCCGCGCCCGCGTCGGGCAGTGCCCAGGTCCGCGGGTCGAGCTCGACGACGGTACGGGGATGGTCCGGGTCGGCGGGCACGGGCCGCCAGGCGAGCCGGTACAGCGGGGCGTCGACGACGGAGTCCACAGCGGTGTACCGGCGCAGCACCAGGGACTCGGCGGTCAGCACCGGTGCGCCCGCGGGGTCGACGACGGTCAGCTCGACGGTGTCCGGGCCGATGCCGCGCAGCCGGGCCCGCAGGGAGGTCGCCCCGCTCGCGTGGAGGCGCACTCCGCTCCAGGCGAACGGCAGCACACCGGTGCTGCCCAGCAGGCTTGTGGTGTGCAGGACGGCGTCCAGCAGCGCGGGGTGCAGGCCGAAGGCGCCCGCCTCGGCCCGCTCGTGCTCGGGGAGCGCCACCTCGGCGCAGACGCCGTCCTCGGTCAGCCATGCGGCGCTCAGGCCCCGGAACGCGGGGCCGTAGCCGTATCCCTCCTCGGTGAGAGCGTCGTACACCCCCGCCGGCTCGATCTTGTCCGCGCCCGGGGGCGGCCAGGACGTGGTCGCGGATGCGGGGTCGCCGCCCTCGTGCTCACCGGTGGACAGGGTGCCGGAGGCGTGTTGCGTCCAGTTGGCTCCACCGCGGGCGAAGAGCCGCACGGTCCTGCGGTGGTCGGCGGCGGGCCGGTCCACGTGGATCTGTACCTGGACACTCCCCTGTTCCGGCAGGACGAGCGGTTTCTCCAGTACGAGTTCGTCGACCCGGTGGCAACCGACCTCGTCGCCCGCGTGGATGACCATGTCCAGCAGGGCGGTTCCGGGCAGCAGCACCGTCCCGGCCACGGCGTGGTCGGCCAGCCATGGGTGGGTTGCGAGCGACAGCCGGGCGGTGAACAGGTGGCCGTCGTCACCGGGCAGCTCGATCCCCGCCCCGAGCAGCGGATGCTCCGGAACGCTCAGGCCCGCCGCGGTGACGTCCACCCCGGCCGTACCGGCACGAGGCCAGTACCGCCGGTACTGGAAGGCGTACGTGGGCAGTTCCACGCGAGTGGCGTCGGGAAAGACGGCGCTCCAGTCCACGGGGACCCCGTGCTGGTGCGCCAGGGCGAGCGAGAGGCGGATCCGGTCGAGTGTTCCCTCGCCACGTCGCAGAGTGCCCAGCGCGACGGTCTCCGCCGTCTCCTCGATCGACGTGGTCAGCACCGGGTGCGGGCTCATCTCCAGGAAGACCCGGAACCCGCCCGCCACCAGCCCCGACACCGCGCCGTGAAAGTCCACCCGCTCGCGCAGGTTGGTGTACCAGTACTCCGCGCCCAGCTCGGCACCGTCCACCCGGCCGCCCGTCACCGACGAATAGAACGGCACCTCGGCGGCGACCGGCCGCACCGATGACAGCCCTGCCAGGACCGCGTCCCGGATCCCCTCCACCATCGGGGAGTGGGAGGCGTAGTCCACCGCGATCCGCCGGGCCCGCGGCTCCCGCTCCACCAAAGCCGCCACCGACTCCGAGGTCCCCGACACCACCACCGACTCCGGACCGTTCACCGCCGCCACCACAAGCCCATCGCCATACGGCGCGATCAGGTCCCCCACCTCGGCCAGAGGCAGCGGCAGCGACACCATCCCGCCACCTCCGGCCAGCTCGTGTGCGATCAGCCTCGACCGCACACACACCACCCGCGCTGCGTCCTCCAACGACAACACCCCCGCCACACACGCCGCCGCGATCTCCCCCTGCGAATGACCCACCACCGCAGCCGGCACCACACCAAACGACCGCCACACCTCAGCCAACGACACCATCACCGCCCACAACACCGGCTGCACCACATCCACCCGCCCCAACGCCACCTCATCACCCAACACATCCACCAACGACCACTCCACAAACGGCGCCAGCGCCACCGCACACTGACCCATCGCCTCGGCAAACACCGGCGACGACCCCAACAACTCCACCGCCATGCCCACCCACTGCGACCCCTGCCCCGGGAACACGAACACCGGCCGGGAGTCGGTGACTTGGGCGGCGGACAGCGTCAAGGAACCCGGTTCTTCGCCACGGGCCATGGCTTCGAAGGCGGTGCAGGCGGCCTTCCGGTCCCCGACCACGGTCGCGCTGTGCTCGAACCGGGTACGTGTGGTCGCCAGGGAGTAGGCCAGGTCGGCCGGGGCGAGGTCCGGCCGGGACTCCAGGTGGTCCACCAGCGCTCGCGCCTGGGCGCGCAGCGCGGGCAGGCTCCTGCCGGACAGCTGCCACACCACCCGCTCGTCCGGCGCGAGCGGTGGCCGCTCGGGCCTCCCGGGTTCCGGCGCCTGCTCGAGGATGATGTGCGCGTTGGTGCCGGACACACCGAACGACGACACTCCGGCACGTCGTGGCCTGCCGGTCTCCGGCCAGTCGGTCGTGTGCGCCAGCGGGGAGACCGCGCCCGACGCCCAGTCGATACGCGAGGACGGCGCCGAGAAGTGGAGCAGACCGGGCAGCACTCCCGTGCGCAGCGCCGCCACCATCTTGATCACGCCACCGACCCCGGCCGCCGCCTGGGAGTGGCCGATGTTCGACTTCAACGAGCCCAGCAACAGGGGACGTTGCCGGTCCTGACCGTAGGTGGCCAGCAGCGCCCCGGCCTCGATCGGATCGCCCAGCCTGGTCCCGGTGCCATGCGCCTCCACGGCGTCCACGTCGGAGGGCGCGAGCCCGGCGTTCTCCAGCGCGCTCCAGATGACCTGCTGCTGTGCGGTGCCGTTCGGTGCGCTCAGGCCGTTGGAGGCGCCGTCGGAGTTCATGGCGGAGCCGCGGATCACGGCCAGCACCTCGTGGCCGTCGCGCTGGGCGTCGGAGAGCCGTTGCAGGGCGAGCATTCCCGCCCCTTCCGACCATGCCGTGCCGTCCGCGTCGTCGGAGAACGACTTGCACCGGCCGTCGGGGGCGAGGCCGCCCTGTTTGGTGAACTCCAGGAAGGGCGAGAGCGTGGTCATCACGACCACGCCTCCGGCCAGCGCCAGCGAGCACTCCCGGGCACGGAGCGCACGCACGGCCGAGTGGAGCGCGACAAGGGACGCCGAGCATGCCGTGTCCACCGTCAGGGAGGGGCCTTCCAGCCCGAGCGTGTAGGAGATCCGGCCCGACATGACGCTGGCGGCGCTGCCGGTGCCGACGTAGCCCTCGACCTGGTCGACGGTGTCCCGCAGCAGTTCCGGGTAGTCCTGGGCGCAGGTGCCCACGAACACGCCGGTGTCACTGCCCCGCAGGGAGTCCGGGGCGATGCCCGCGCGCTCGACCGCCTCCCATGACGTCTCCAGCAGCAGCCGCTGCTGGGGGTCCATGGCGACCGCCTCCCGCGGGCTGATCCCGAAGAACTCGGCGTCGAACCGGTCGATGTCCCGCAGGAACCCGCTGGCCTCGGTGGCCACGCGGTCCCGGACCGAGGCCAGGTCCCAGCCGCGGTCGGTGGGGAACTCGGTGATCGCGTCCACTTCGGACACGGCGAGCTCCCACAGCTGCTCGGGGGTGCGCACACCGCCCGGGTAGCGGCAGGCCATGCCGACGACGGCGATCGGCTCGGTGGCCATGGCCTCGTAGCGGCGCAGCGACCGGCGGGTGCGCTTGAGGTCGGCGGTGACCCGGTTCAAGTAGTCACGGAGCTTCTGCTCACTCATCGGACACCCAACTCCTCGTCGGACACATCGGACGGCGCGGCGTCGAAGGCGGGCGCCCGGGTAGCGCGGCCACGGGCACCCGGCCCGTCGCACAGGGTCACGTTCACAGCTCGAATTCCTCGTCGATCAGCCGGAACAGCTCCTCGTCGGGAACGCCGTCCACCTCGTCGAGCTCGCCGGGGTCGTCGAGCCGGCTGCTGAGGCTCCGCAGCCGGGCGGCCAGCCGGGAGCGCGCCGCACGGTCGGCGCGTACGGCGGGCAGGGCGGACTCCACGTCGTCGAGCCGGTGGAACACGGCGTCGATCCGCTGCCGGTCGTCGGGCAGGACGACGGTGTCCAGGTACTCCGCCAGCGCCGCCGCGCTGGGATGGTCGAAGGTGATGGCGGTGGGCAGTTCGGCGCCGGCGCGCCTGGCCAGCACGTTCCGCAGCCGGACCGCGGCCAGGGAGTCCATGCCCAGTTCGGCGAACGACACGGTCGGCTCCACCTCGGCGGCGGTGCGGTGGCCCAGCACCGCGGCGACGTCCTGACGGACGACCGACAGCAGCAGACCGGCCCGCTCGGCCCGGGTCAGAGGTGCCAGCCGTTCGGCGAGAGGGGGCTCCGGAACCCCATATGGCTCGATGTCAGGTGGCTCCGGGACGTCCGTGGTGTACTCCGTGGCGGCGGCCTGGGCAGGCCCCCCGGCCGTGTCGCGCGCCGGCCAGTAGCGCTCGCGCTGGAAGGCGTAGGTCGGCAGATCGACGCGACCGCCTCCGCGGCCGGCCAGGACCGAGGACCATGCGACGGGGACACCCCGCACGGACAGTTCGGCGAGCGCTCCGGTGAGAGCGGACACCTCGTCGTGGTGACGGCGCAGCGCGGACACGACGACCGTCGAGCCCGGATCGGACACGCTGTCCTCGGCCATGCCGGCGGCGATGCTGTCGGGTCCGAGCTCCAGGATCGCGGTGACGCCTTCGGCCTCGGCCGAGCGCACCCCGTCGGCGAAACGGACGCATCCTCGCACATGCCGCACCCAGTACTCCGGGGAGCACAGCTCCTCGTCGCTCGCGACCTTGCCGGTCAGGTTGGACACCACGGGGACGGCCGGTGCCCGGTAGCGGACGCTCTCGGCGACGGTGCGGAACTCGTCCAGCATGCCGTCCAGGTGAGCGGAGTGGAACGCGTGGCTGACCCGCAGCCCGCTGGTTTTGCGCCCGGCCGAGCGCCAGTGCTCGCGGACCCGGTCGACTTCGGCGGCGTCCCCGGAGATCACCACGGCGGACGGCCCGTTGACGGCGGCGAGTTCGACGCCGTTGCCGAGGCCGGACACGATCTCCTCCTCGGACGCCTCGATCGCTGCCATCGCCCCGACCGCGGGCCGCGCCTGGATGAGCCGGCCCCGCGCGGCGACCAGCGCGCAGGCATCGGGCAGTGACAGGACGCCGGCGACGTGTGCCGCGGTGAGTTCGCCGATGGAGTGTCCCAGGAGCAGATCGGGGGCGACTCCCCAGTGCTCCACCAGTCGGAACAGGGCCGTTTCCATCGCGAACAGGGCCGGTTGGGTGTACTCGGTGCGATCGAGGACCTCGTCGTCGGTGCCGAGGACCACATGGCGCAGCGGCAGTGCGAGGTGGCGGTCGAACTCGGCGCACACCGCGTCGAACGCGGCCGCGTACCGCGGGAACGCGTGGTACAACTCCCGTCCCATACCGGGCCGTTGGCTCCCCTGCCCGGAGAACACCATGGCGAGACGCTGTCGCCGGGCCCGGCCGGCGCCGCCGGTGAGCTCGCCGTCGGCGAGGTGGGCCAGTTGTGCCATCAGGTCTTCGCGGCTGT
Organism: Streptomyces lacaronensis; assembly: GCF_047337785.1. Taxonomy (NCBI): domain Bacteria; kingdom Bacillati; phylum Actinomycetota; class Actinomycetes; order Kitasatosporales; family Streptomycetaceae; genus Streptomyces; species Streptomyces lacaronensis. The sequence goes on along the minus strand of NZ_JBLHDK010000003.1, from coordinate 11,667,144 downwards.
CGCCGACCAGCACCGCACGGTGTTCCATCAGCGACCGGCCGGTCGCCAGTGACCAGGCGACATCGACCGGGGAGTGCTCCGGACGGGCCGTCAGCCAGGAGTGCAGACGGGCGGCCTGGGCCCGCAGGGACGCCGTGCCACGGGCGGAGAGCACCCACGGCACCACGGGGGTGGACACCGTGGGAGGCGCAGGCGGAGGCACGGTCCCGGCCGGGGCCTGTTCGAGGATGACGTGGGCGTTGGTGCCGCTGATCCCGAACGAGGAGACCCCGGCCCGCCGGGGCCGGCCGGCCGAGGGCCACGGCGTCGGCTCGGTCGCCAGGGACACCGCGCCCGCCGACCAGTCCACATGCCCGGTGACCTCATCGATGTGCAGCGTCCTGGGGACGACGCCGTGCCGCATCGCCAGCACCGCCTTGATCACTCCGGCGGCGCCCGCGGCGGCCTGGGTGTGGCCCAGGTTGGACTTCACCGAGCCCAGCAGCAGTGGCCGCTCGCGGTCCTGGCCGTAGGTGGCGAGCAGTGCCCCGGCCTCGATCGGATCGCCGAGCGCCGTACCGGTGCCGTGCGCCTCGACCATGTCGACTTCGGAGGGGGCCAGCCGGGCGTCGGCGAGGGCCTGCCGGATGACGCGCTGCTGGGCGGTGCCGTTCGGCGCGGTCAGCCCGTTGGAGGCGCCGTCCTGGTTGACGGCCGTCCCCCGGACCACGGCCAATACCTGGTGGCCGTTCTTCCTGGCGTCGGAGAGACGTTCCAGCAGCACCAGGCCGATCCCCTCGGACCAGCCCGTGCCGTCCGCCGCGGCGGCGAACGCCTTGCAGCGTCCGTCGGGGGCCAGTCCGCGCTGCCGGGAGAACTCGACGAAGGCGTGCGGGGTGGACATCACGGTGACGCCACCCGCCACCGCGAGCGTGCACTCACGGGCGCGCAGTGCCTTGGCCGCCGCGTCCATGGCGACCAGCGCGGAGGAGCAGGCCGTGTCCATGGTGACCGCGGGCCCCTCGAGGCCCAGCGTGTAGGACAGCCGCCCGGACAGCACGCTCGCCGCGGTCCCGGTGAGCAGGTAGCCCTCGGCGTCCAGGGCCCCGGGGGCGATCCCCGCGCCGTAGTCCTGACCGTTGGTGCCCATGAACACCCCGCAGCGGCTGCCGCGCTGGGCCTCGGGGTCGATGCCCGCCCGTTCGAACAGCTCCCACGCGGACTCCAGGACGAGCCGCTGCTGCGGGTCCATGCCCAGCGCCTCACGCGGGGAGATGCCGAAGAACGCCGCGTCGAAGCGGTCGGCGTCGGGCAGGAAGCCACCGGTGCGGGCGTAGCTGGTGCCCACCCGGTCCGGGTCGTCGTCGTAGAGGCGGTCCAGGTCCCAGCCCCGGTTCCCGGGGAAGGGCGACAGCACGTCACGGGCCTCGTCGAGCAGCCGCCACAGATCCTCGGGGGAGGACACGCCGCCGGGGAAGCGGCAGGCCATCGAGACGATCGCGATCGGGTCGTCGGTCGCGGCCACGGCAGTCGGCTGTTCCGCCGACTCGGCTGCCACGCCCAGCAGTTCGGCCAGCAGATAGTCGGCGAGCGCCGCCGGGCTGGGGTGGTCGAAGACCACGGTGGTGGGCAGTCGCAGCCCCGTGCGCGCGCCGAGGCGATTGCGCAGCTCGACGGCGCCCAGTGAGTCGAACCCCAGGTCACGGAATGGGCGGGTCAGGTCCGGCGAGCCGGACTCGGTGTGCCCGAGCACGGTGAGCACCTCGTCACGGACCACGTCGAGCAGCAGCCGCGGCCGCTCCGACTCGGGGCGTTCCCGCAGCCGTTCCGCCAACGCGGAGGGCCGCTGGGCCGAGGTGTCGGAGGCCCGGCGCGCCGGGGCCCTGACCAGTCCGCGCAGCAGGGCGGGCAGGGTGCCGGCGCCTGCCTGTGCGCGCAGTGCGGAGAGGTTCAGGCGCACCGGAGCCGTCACCGGGTGGCCGGCGCTGAGCGCGGTGTCGAAGAGGGCCAGCCCGTGGTCCGCGGTCAGCGGGTCGATCCCCGCGCGGGCGAGCCGGGCGAGGTCCCCCTCGGCGAGGTGGGCGGTCACACCGCCGCGCTCGGCCCACAGGCCCCAGGCCATCGACACGCCCGGAAGACCCTGTGCGCGCCGGGTCTGCGCGAGTGCGTCGAGGAAGGCGTTGGCCGCCGCGTAGGCGCCCTGTCCGGCGTTGCCCACGAGGCCGGAGTACGAGGAGAACAGCGCGAAGACCTTCAGCTCCGCGCCCCGGGTGAGTTCGTGGAGGTTGACCGCGGCCCGCACCTTCGGGCGGTACACCCGTGCCACCTGGTCGTCCGTCATCGAGGTGATGACGGCGTCGTCGACGATTCCGGCCGCGTGCACGACGGCCGTCAGCGGCCGGTCGGCGGGCAGGGACGCGAGCAGTGCGGCGAGTGCGCCGCGGTCGGCGGCGTCGCAGGCCGCGATGGTGACCTCGGCCCCCATGGACTCCAGCTCGGCGCGCAGCCCGGCGGCGCCCTCGGCGGCCTCACCCCGACGCCCGGTGAGCAGCAGGTGCCGTACCCCGTGTTCGGCGACGAGGTGTCGTGCGACGAGTGAGCCCAGCGCACCGGTTCCGCCCGTGATCAGCGCCGTTCCGGTGAGGACCGGCGGTGTGCCGTCCACGGCGGGCGTGGCGACGAGCCGCGGTACGCGGGCGTTCCCCTCGGTGAGGACGATCTGGGGCTCCCCCGAGGCGAGCGCGCCCGGCAGTGCGCGCAGGGACGCTTCGGTGCCGTCGAGGTCGACAAGGAGGAACTGGTCCGGGTGTTCGGTCTGGGCGGTGCGCACCAGCCCCCACACCACGGCCTGGGCGGTGTCCCGGAGTTCGGTGCCGCCGTACACGGCCCGGCGGGTGAGGAAGACCAGCCGCGCGCCGGCGGGGTGTTCCTCGGCGAGCCACGTCTGGAGGAGGTTCAGCGCCCGCGAGGTGGCCTCCTCGGCCCGGGCGGCGGTGTCCTCCTCTTCGTGGCCGGACGCTTCGTGACCGGGCGCTTCGTGGCCGGGTCCGAAGGCGGCGAGCACCACGTCCGCCTGCCCGTCCGCCGTGGGCAGTCGCTCGATGCCGGTGTGGACGGCGCGGAGCCCGTGTTCGTCCGCACCGTCCAGGGCCCAGCGGCCCACTTCCGCCACGGGCAGTCTGGTGGCCGTCCACTCCAGTCGGTGCAGCGGCGCGTGGCGGCGGGCCCGTGCGGTGTCCACGGCCGCGAGCGTCACGGACTCGACGGTGAACACGGGCCGGCCGGTACCGTCCGTGATCCGCAGCGCGTGAGTGTGCTCGCCGAGTGGCAGCAGATGGACGCGGACCGATGCGGCACCGGCGGCGTGCAGGCGTACGCCGTGCCACTGGACGGGCGTCTCGTTCTCGGCGGCCACCAGGCTCAGCGCGGCGGTGACGAGTTCCGGGTGCAGACCGTACGGTTCCGCCTCGCTCCCCTGCTCCGGACCGGCCTCCGCGAACACCTCACCACCGGCGCGCCAGACCCGCTCCAGCAGGGGGGACGAGCCGTCCGGCGGGCTCACCTCTTCGGCGTCGGCCGGTGGCCACCGGGTGAGACCGGCCCCGGTGTCCGGGGGCGCGGCGACGGCGCTCGCCGTCGCGTTGCGGGTCCACGGGGTCTCCTCGTCCGGCTGCGAGAACACGTCGATGGCGCCGTCGGCGCCCACGCGCACCTGCACACGGAGGACGCCGGGGCCGGGCAGCCGTGGCGGGGCCACCTGGCGCAGGACGTCGACCCGGTCGAAACCGGCCTCGGCCGCGGTGTGCACCACCAGTTCCAGCAGTGCGGCATCCACACCGGCGGGATCGGCCAGCCACGGATGCGCACCGGCGGACAGCACCCCGGTGAACACGGTGTCACCCTGGTCCGCCAGGCGCACCGCGGCGCCCAGCAGCGGGTGGTCCACGGCCGTCATGCCCGCCGTCCGCACATCCGCCGGGCCGCCGCTCGGCAGCCAGTAGGGGCGGTGCTGGAAGGCGTACGTCGGCAGCTCGACGGGTTCGTGTCCGGCCCCGGCGAACACCGTGGCCCAGTCGACCGCGACGCCGTGCGCGTGCAGGGCGGCCAGTGAGCCGAGGAAGCAGTCGGACTCGTTCCGCTCACGCCGGAGGGTGCCCTGGACCGCCGCCCCGGCGCCGACGTCGTCGACGGTCTCCTGGATGCCGACCAGCAGCACCGGGTGCGGGCCGCACTCCACGAAGGTGTCGAAGCCGGCGGCCAGCAGCGCCCGGACGGCCGGCTCGAACTGGATGGGGCTGCGAAGGTTGCGGTACCAGTACTCCCCGGTCAGCTCGGCCGGGTCGATCCAGTCCCCGGTCACGGTGGACATGAACGCCGTGGCCGTGGCGGTGGCCCGGACCGGGGCGAGCAGCTCCGCCACCCGCTCCCGGATCGTCTCGACGTGGGCGGAGTGGGACGGGTAGTCGATGGGCACCCGCCGCGACCGGACGCCCTCCTCCGACAGGGCGGACTCCAGCCGGGCGAGCGCGGGGAGGTCGCCCGCGACCACGGTGGACGTGGGGCCGTTGAGCGCGGCCACGCTCACCCGCTCCAAGCCCTCCAGGCGGGACCGGACCTCGTCCAGGGGCAGGCTGACCGAGAGCATGCCGCCGCGGCCGGACAGGCCCTCGGCGATGGTCTTGCTGCGCAGCGCGACCGCGCGGGCGGCGTCCTCCAGGGACAGCGCGCCCGCGACGACCGCGGCCGCCATCTCGCCCTGTGAATGGCCGATCACCGCGTCCGGCACCACCCCGACGGACTTCCACAGCGCCGCCAGCGAGACCATCACCGCGAACAGGACCGGCTGCAGGACCTCGGTCCGCTCGAACTCCCCGGAACGCACCACGTCGATGAGCGCGAAGTCCACATGGGGGGCCAGGGCGCGCTCGCAGTCGGCCATCGCCCGCGCGAAGACCGGCGAGGTGCTCAGCAGGTCCACCGCCATCCCCGCCCACTGCGGGCCCTGCCCCGGGAAGACGAACACGACCTTGCGCGGGCCCGCCGTGGCACGCGTGGCGTTGGAGTCGGGTTCGTCGCGGGCCAGCGCGGCGAGCCCCGCGCGGAGTTCCCGCGCCGACCGGCCGAGCAGCACGGCGCGGTGTTCGAACGCGGTCCTGGTGAGGGCGAGCGAGGCGCCGAACGCGGTGAGGTCCGTGTCGTCGGTCAGCGCCGTCGACAGCCGGCCGGACTGTGCCCTCAGCGCCTCCGGGGTGCGTCCGGACACCAGCAGCGGCACGCTGGTCAGGCTCAGCGGTGCCGTGGCCGGTGCGGGCTCCGCGGGTTCGGCCGGGGGTGCCTGTTCGATGATGGCGTGGGCGTTGGTGCCGCTGATGCCGAACGAGGACACCGCGGCGCGGCGCGGGCCCCGGGTGTCCGGCCAGGGGGCGGGCTCGGTGAGCAGCCGGACCGCGCCGCCGTCCCAGTCCACCAGCGGTGTGGGCCGGTCGACATGCAGTGTTTTCGGCAGCTGGTCGTGCTGGAGCGCCATCACCATCTTGATGACGCCACCGACCCCGGCCGCCGCCTGGGAGTGGCCGATGTTGGACTTCAGCGACCCGAGCAGCAGGGGGTGGACACGGTTCTGTCCGTAGGTGGCCAGTACGGCCTGGGCCTCGATGGGGTCGCCCAGCCTGGTGCCGGTGCCGTGTGCCTCGAGGGCGTGCACATCGGCCGGGGACAGGGCGGCGCTCGCCAGCGCGGCCCGGATCACCCGCTCCTGCGACGGGCCGTTGGGGGCGGTGAGCCCGCTGCTCGCGCCGTCCTGGTTGACCGCCGTCGACCGGATCAGGGCCAGTACCCGGTGGCCGTGGCGACGCGCGTCCGACAGCCGCTCGAGCACCAGCACCCCGACGCCCTCGGACCAGCCCGTGCCGTCCGCCGCCTCGGCGAAGGACTTGCACCGGCCGTCCGGGGACAGCGCCCGCTGCCGGGAGAACTCCACGAAGGTGCCGGGCGTGGCCATGACGGTGACCCCGGCGGCCAGCGCCAGCGAACACTCACCGGCGCGCAGTGACTGCGCGGCCAGGTGCATCGCCACCATCGACGAGGAACAGGCCGTGTCCACGGTGACCGCCGGCCCTTCGAGACCGAGGGTGTAGGCGACGCGGCCGGACAGCACGCTGGCCGTGGTACCGGTCAGCCGGTGCCCGTCGACCGCGCCCGCGGTGTGTTCCAGCGGGGGTCCGTAGTCGTGGTACATCACTCCGGCGAAGACTCCGGTGCGGCTGCCGCGCAGTGTGCCCGGGACGAGTCCGGCGCGTTCCAGCGCCTCCCAGGACGCCTCCAGCAGCAGCCGCTGCTGCGGATCCATGGCCAGCGCCTCACGCGGGCCGATGCCGAAGAAGTCGGCGTCGAACGCGGCCGCGTCGTGCAGGAACCCACCCTGGTCGCAGTAGGACGTGCCGGGGTGCGACGGGTCCGGGTCGAAGAGCTCGGTCAGCCGCCAGCCCCGGTCGACCGGGAACTCGGTGACGGCGTCGCCTCCCCGCGCGACCAGATCCCACAGATCCTCGGGCGAGCGGACGCCACCGGGGTAGCGGCAGCTCATTCCCACGATCGCCAGGGGCTCACTCGCGGCGGCGGTGAGGTCGTGGTTCTTCCTGCGCAACCGCTGGACCTCGCGGAGGCTGTCGCGCAACGCGTCGGTGACCGCGGCAGCGGATGATTCGCTCATCGGTGTCGTCTCCCGGCTCGCTCAGGATTCCAGGCTGCGACGGGCGAGCCTGACCAGGTCGTCCGCGTCCAGCTCGTCGAGGCCGTCCAGTTCGTCGAGGCCACCCGACTCGCCGGTGGCGTCCGGCCCGTCGGGACCGCCCGGTTCGTCGGCGCCGTTCGGGGGCGCGGCCTGGGCGGAGGACTCGGCCACCAGCGTGAGAAGGGGGTCCAGCAGCCCCGCGGTGCGCAGGCGTGCCACCGGCAGCGTGGCCAGAGCCCTGCGCAACGCCACTTCGTCCACCGGCCGCGGTGCGGCGGGCGCCATCTTCTGTGCGATCAGGGCGGCCAGCCGCTGCGGAGTGGGGTGGTCGAAGACGACCGTGGGGGTCAGGGTGAGTCCTGTGACCCGGTTCAGCCGGTTGCGGAGGTCGACCGCGATCAGTGAGTCCACACCCAGTTCCCGGAAACCACGGTCGAGGTCGATCGCCTCGTCGGGGTCCTGACCGAGGCAGCCGGCCAGTTCCCGCCGCACCAGGTCGAGCGGTGCGGCGTCCGGCCCGGGCCGTGTCCTCGACGCGGCCGGAACCGGGCCGCGCGCCAGTGGCCCCGGGTCACCGGACAAGGACCGCGGCTGTCCGGCCTTCCGCCCGACCGCCACCAGCAGCGGGGTGTCCCGTCGCAGCGCGGTGTCGAACAGCGCCAAGCCGTCCTCGGCGGACAGGGCGGGCATGCCGATGTCCGCCAGCCGGTCGAGGTCGGCACGGGACAGCTCGGCGGCCATGCCCGTGTCCTCCCACGGGGCCCATGCGAGCGAGGTGGCGGGCAGCCCGTGGGCCGCGCGGTGCTGGGCCAGGGCGTCCAGGAACGCATTGCCGGCGGCGTAGTTCGCCTGTCCGGCGGCACCGAGGACGCCGGACGCCGAGGAGAACAGCACGAAACCGTCGAGGGCGAGGTGCCGGGTCAACTCGTGGAGGTGCCAGGCCCCGTCCACCTTCGGCCGCAGTACCGAGGACAGCCGCTCGGCGGTCAGCCCGGAGATCACGGTGTCGTCCAGGACGCCCGCCGCGTGCACCACCGCGGTGAGCGGGTGCTCGGCCGGGATCGAGGCCAGCAGCCCGGCCACCGCATCGCGGTCGGTGACGTCGCAGGGCAGCCAGCTGACCCCGGGGCCGAACCCCTCCAGGTCCACCGGCCGCCTGCCAGCCAGGACCAGATGGCGCATGCCGTGCTCGGTGAGCAGCCGATGGGCGACCAGCCGGCCGAGCCCTCCGGACGCGCCGGTGATCAGCACGGTGCCGTCGGGGTTCCAGCCGCGGGAGGCGACGGGCCCGGGTCCGCGCGTCAGCCGAGGGGCGAGGAGCGTTCCCGTCCGCACCGCCAACTGCGGCTCGTCCGGCGGCAGCACGTCCAGGACGCCCCGCGCGGCTTCGATGTCCACGTCCAGGTCGAGCAGGACGAACCGGCCGGGGTGCTCACGCTGCGCGGTACGCACCAGACCCCACACCGGGGACTGCGGGAGGCCCGGCACCTCCTCGCCGTCCCGGGTGGCCACCGCCGACCGCGTCACCAGCACCAGCCGAGCCGAGGCAAACCGCTCGTCGGTGATCCACGAGCGCACCAGCTCCAGCACACCGGCGGCCGACGCGTGGGCGGCGCCGGGCAGTGCCGGGTCCGCCTCCGGGGGCACCGCCACCACCACGAGGTCCGGACGCTCCTCCGCGCACCGGGAGAGATCGCCGTCGTCCGGCACGGCGACGCGGAACGTCTCGGCCGCCGGAGCGACCGGCGCCCAGTCGACCGTCAGGAACGGATCGCCGTGCGCCACGGGGGCGGCGGTGCGGACGCTCAGCGCCTCGACGTCGGCGACCGCTCCCCCGGCGGTGTCGGTGACCCTCAGCGACACCGTGTCCTCGCCGGTGCGCCTGATGTGGACCCGGACGGCGGCGGCGCCGGTGGCGTGGACGGCCGTCTTCTGCCAGGAGAACGGCAGTCTCCCGCCGTCGAAGAGGCCGAGCGCACCGGCACCGTGCAGACACGCGTCGAGCAGCGCCGGATGCAGTGCGAACTCACCCGCCCGCCCCGCGAGATCCACGTCCAGTTCGACCTCGGTGATCACCTCGTCGTCGGCGCGCCAGACACGGCGCACGTGCCGGAACCGCGGGCCGTACTCCAGCCCGCACCGGGCCAGGCCTCTGTAGAGCTCCCGCGTGGACGACTCGACGGCGGACTCCGGCGGCCAGGGGCCGGGGGCCCGCTGGGGGGCGGCCGACGCGGGGACGAGGGCGGCGGTCGCGTGCAGCGTCCACTCGGCGTCGCCGTCCGACGGCCTGGAGTGCACGCTCAGCGCGCGGCGCCCGTCGGCGTCCTTCTCCCGCACCCTCACCCGGAGTTCGGCTCTCTGGTGGGGCAGCAGGGCGAGTGGCGCCAGCATCACCAGCTCCTCGACGGTGCGACAGCCCGTCACGCCCCCGGCGTGCACGGCCATCTCGAGGAAGGCGGTGGCGGGGACGAGCACGGTGCCGCCCACGACGTGGTCGGCCAGCCATGGATGCGTATGCGTGGACAGCACACCGGTGAACTCCACGGCGTCGCCGTCGGGTTGTGCGATCCGCGCACCGAGCAGGGGATGCCCGGCCGGGCGCAGCCCGACCGCGCCCGGCGAGGAACCGGCGCCGGGAGGCCGGTCCAGCCAGTAGCGCCTGCGCTGGAACGGATAGGTGGGCAGCTGTGTGCGCCGTGCCGAGGTGCCCTCGAACACGGCTGTCCAGTCGAGGGCGACACCGTGTGCGTACAGCCTCGACACCGCCTCGGTGAGCGTGGCCGCCTCCGGGCGGTCACGGCGCAGCGCGGGCACGAACCGCGCGTCGCCGTCGACGCACTCCGGCCCGAGCGCCGTCAGCACGGCATCCGGCCCGAGCTCCAGGAAGTCCGTGACGCCGTGGTCGTACAGCCACCGCACACCGTCGCCGAACCGCACGGCCGCGCGCACATGCCGCACCCAGTACTCCGGGGAGCACAGCTCGCCGTCGGCGGCCACCCGGCCGGTCACGTTGGACACGATGGGGATCGCCGGTGCGTGGAAGGTCAGCTTCTCCGCGACCGCTCGGAAGTCGGCGAGCATGGGCTCCATACGCGCGGAGTGGAAGGCGTGACCGACCCGCAGCCTGCGGGTGCGGCGGCCGTGCCGCTCCCAGTGGAGCAGCTGCCCGGTGACGGCCCGCTCGTCCCCGGCGATCACCACGGCCCGCGGCCCGTTGACGGCGGCGATCTCCACCTGCCCGTCCGCCCCCGGCAGCTGGGCCAGCACCTCCTGCTCGGTCGCCGCGATCGCGGCCATACAGCCACCGCCCGGAAGCGCCCGCATCAGCTCGCCGCGCGCGGCCACCAGCGTCACGGCGTCCGCCAGGCCGAGCACACCGGCCACATGCGCGGCGGCGAGCTCACCGATGGAGTGCCCCACGAGGTAGTCGGGCCGCAGTCCCCAGCTCTCGACCAGCCGGAACAGGGAGACCTCGAGCGCGAACAGCGCCGCCTGGGTGTAATCGGTCCGGTCGAGCAGATCCGATCCCTCGAACACCACGGACTTCAGCCCGGCATCGAGGTGCTCGTCGAATCCGGCGCACACGCGCTCGAACGTCTCGGCGAACACCGGGTACCGCGCGTGGAGTTCCGCCGCCATCCGGCCGCGCTGGCTTCCCTGGCCGGTGAAGAGGAAGGCGAGCGCACCGGCCGAGGCCGTGCACACGTCGTGGGCGTCGAGGGAGCCCAGCTCCGCGAGGAGCGCGTCGCGGTCCCCGCCCACGACGACCGCGCGGTGCTGCCCGTGCTGCCGGGTGGTGGCCAGCGAGAAGGCGACGTCGTCGGGGGCGGCCCCGGCCAGCGCCACGGCCAGTCGCCGTGCCTGGTCGACCACCGCCTGCCCGGTGTGCCCGGACAGCAGCAGCGGCATGGTGCTGCCGCTCTCCGGAGTCCGGTCCGGATCGGGAGCGGGGACGCCCTCGACGACGATATGGGCGTTGGTCCCGGAGATGCCGAACGAGGAGACGGCGGCGCGGCGCGGGCGGCCGCGCGACGGCCACGGCGCGGCCTCGGTCAGCGGGCGCACCGTCCCCGCCGACCAGTCCACATGCGCGGTCGGGTCGGTGATGTGCAGGGTCTTCGGCGCGATGCCGTGCCGCATGGCCTGCACCATCTTGATGACCCCGGCGATCCCGGCGGCGGCCTGCGTATGGCCGATGTTCGACTTGAGCGAGCCGAGCAGCAGGGGGTGTTCCCGGTCCTGACCGTAGGTGGCGAGAACGGCGTGCGCCTCGATCGGATCGCCCAGCACGGTGCCCGTGCCGTGCGCCTCGACCACGTCGACATCGTCCGGCGCCAGCCGGGCCTGGGCCATGGCCTGATGGATGACCTCCTCCTGCGCCGGCCCGCTGGGGGCCGTGAGCCCGTTGGAGGCCCCGTCCTGGTTGACGGCGGTGCCGCGGATCAGCGCGAGAACGTCATGGCCGTTGCGCCGGGCGTCGGACAGTCGCTCCAGCACGAGCACGCCCAGCCCCTCGGCCCAGCCGGTGCCGTCGGCCCCAGCGGAGAACGCCTTGCAGCGCCCGTCCGGTGAGAGACCGCCCTGGCGGCTGAACTCCACGAACATGCCCGGGGACGACATCACGGTCACCCCGGCGGCCAGGGCGAGCGAGCACTCCCCCTGCTGCAGCGACCGTACGGCGAGATGCACGGCCACCAGCGAGGACGAGCACGCGGTGTCCACGGTGACGGCGGGCCCCCGCAGACCGAGCGTGTAGGCCACCCGACCGGACAGCACGCTCGGGCTGGTGCCGGTGAGCAGGAAACCCTCGGCGCCGTGCGCGGTTTCGTGCAGGCGCGGCCCGTAGTCCTGGGCCGTCGCGCCGACGAACACTCCGGTCCGGGTGGCGCGCAGGCTCTCGGGAACGATTCCGGCCCGTTCGAGCGCCTCCCATGTGCCCTCCAGCAGAAGGCGCTGCTGCGGGTCCATCGCCGTGGCCTCGCGCGGGGAGATGCCGAAGAAGGCCGCGTCGAACTGGTCGATGCCGTCGATGAATCCACCCTGCCGGGTGGCGGTGCTGCCGGGGGCGACCTCCCAGCCTCTGTCGGCGGGGAATCCGCCGATGGCGTCGCGTTCCCGCACCACCAGGTCCCACAGGTCCTCGGGCGAGGTCACCGAGCCCGGCAGCCGGCAGCTCATGGCGACGACGGCGATGGGGTCGTCCGTCGCCGCCGGGCCGGCGGCGACCGCCGGCCGGGCGGCCCGGGGACGTTCACCGCCCAGCCGGCCGGCGAGGTGCTCGGCCAGCGCCGCGGGGGTCGGATGGTCGTACAGCACGGCGGAGGAGAGCGGTACGCCGGTCGCCGCCACGAGCCGGTTGCGCAATTCGACGGAGGTCAGCGAGTCGAAGCCCAGGTCACGGAATGTCTCCGTCGCGGCCAGCGACCGCGGATCGTCCCGATCGAGCAGAACGGCGCCATGCTCGCGCACCAGGTGCAACGCGGTGTCACGCCGTTGCTCCGCGGTCTGCCGCGACGCGCGCGGTGCCCCCGCGGCGGACTCGTGAGCCGACCCGTCGGTCGGCTCGCCGGTCCGCTCGCCGAGCCAGTATCTGCTGCGCTGGAACGCGTAGGTGGGCAGGTCCACCGGCCGGCCGTCCGGGAAGGCGGGCCGCCAGTCCACCTCCATTCCCCGCACATGGGCCTCGGCGACCGACCGCAGGAAGCGCCCGATGCCGCCGTCGTCACGGCGCAGCGAACCCACGACGACGGCCTCGGACCCGGCGGTCTCCTGGACCGGCATGACCAGGGCCGGGTGCGGGCCGCACTCGATGAACCCGGTGAAGCCCTCGGCTGTCAGCGCCCGCACACCGGCTTCGAACCGCACGGTCTCCCGCAGGTTGCGATACCAGTATTCGGCGTCGAGTCCGGTGCCGTCGGCCCAGTCCCCGGTGACGGTGGAGAGCAACGGGACCACGGAGCGGGTGGGGCGGACGGCGGCCAGCTCATCGAGCAGTGCCGGCCGGATGTCCGCCACGTGCGCGGAGTGCGAGGCGTACGCGATCGGCACCGTGCGCACCCACACCCCCCGGGCCGACAGGGACTCCAGAAGGTCCCGCACCGGCTCGGTGTCGCCGGACACCACCACCGAACGTGGGCCGTTGACCGCACCGATCGCGACACCGTCCGGCAGCAACGGCTCGACGTCGGCCGCGGGCAGGGCGACCAGACCCATACGGCCCCGGTCCTTGATCGCCTCGACAACCCTGCTGCGCGCCACCACGACACGTGCGGCGTCCTCGAGGCTGAGTGCCCCGGCGACGACAGCGGCGGCGACCTCGCCCTGCGAATGCCCGATCACCGCGTCCGGCCGCACCCCGTGGGATCGCCACAGTTCGGCCAGCGACACCATGACCGCGAAGGTGGCCGGCTGCACGACATCGTCGCCGGTCATCGGTTCGCGCAGGACGTCGAACAGATCCCAGTCGACGAACCGGGACAGGGCCCGAGCGCACTCGCGCATCCGCGCGGCGAACACCGGCGACTCCTCCAGCAGCGCCCGTCCCATACCCGACCACTGGGAGCCCTGACCGGGAAACACGAAGGCGGTCCGCCCCGGTTCCCGCGCCGTTCCGAGCACCGGGCCCGGCCGCTGCTCCCGGAGTGCCGCCAGCTCCTCCCGGTCGAAGACCACGGCGCGGTGTTCGAGGAGCGTGCGCGTGGTGGCCAGCGAGTGTCCGACGTCGGCGGGCGACGGATCGTGGTGGTCCAGATGGTCGAGGAGGCGTTCCGCCTGACCGCGCAGCGCCTGTCGGCTGTGGGCGGACAGGACCCACGGCGTCACCACCGGGGATGCAGCGGATGGCGGCGGCTCGGCGGAGGGCGGCTCGGCGAGCACGACGTGGCAGTTGGTGCCCCCGATACCGAAGGAGCTGACCCCCGCCACCAGCCTCCGGTCCTCGTCCGGCCATGCGGTGGTGGCGGTCTGCACCCGCAGGTTCAGCTCGGACAGCGGGATCGCCGGGTTGGGCCGGGCGAAGTTCAGACTCGCGGGCAGCCGGCGGTGGGTGAGGGCCAGTACCACCTTGAGCAGCCCGGCGATTCCGGCCGCGCCTTCGAGGTGGCCGATGTTGGTCTTCACCGAGCCGACCCGCAGGGGCGTGCCCTCCGGCCGTACGGAGCCGAGTGCCGCTCCCAGCGCGGCCGCCTCGACCGGGTCACCGGCCCTGGTCCCGGTGCCGTGCAGTTCGACGTACTGCACCGCATCCGGTTCGACGCCCGCGGCCCGGTAGGCGGCGCGCAGCACATCGGTCTGTATCGCGCGGTCCGGTGTGGTCAGATTCGCTCGACCGGCACCGTCGTTGTTGACGGCGCTGCCAAGGATCACGCCGTGCACGCGGTTCCCGTCCAACAGCGCGTCGGCGAGCGGCCTGAGCACGATCATGACGCCGCCCTCGCCGCGCACATAGCCGTTCGCCCGTTCGTCGAAGGTGTAGCAGCGGCCGTCCGGGGAGAGGACGCCGAGCGCGTCGACCGCCCTCGCGGAGGCCGGGGCGAGGTTGAGGTTGACCCCGCCGACGAAGGCGTGGTCGACCTCGCCGCGGCGGATGCTGTCACAGGCCAGGTGCACCGCCACGAGGGAGGAGGACTGCCCCGAGTCGACGGTGATGCTCGAGCCGCCCAGCCGCAGCAGATGCGACACCCGGTTGGCGATCATGGAGCGGTGGGTGCCCGTCAGGGTGTAGCGGTCCTCCGCCGTGCGGCGGGCACGGGTGACGGCGGACCAGTCGTCGGACGACACCCCCAGGTACACACCCGAGCGGCTGTCGCGAAGGGGTGACGCCACGAACCGTGCGGACTCCATCGCCTCCCAGGCCAGTTCGAGCGCGAGCCGCTGCTGTGGATCCATCGCGGCCGCCTCGGCAGCGGTGACTCCGGCGAACTCGGCGTCGAAATGGCCCACTTCGGAGAGGAAGCCGCCTGATTCGACGGCCTCTCCGGCGCTCCAGCGCCCGTGCGCGGTTCCGTCGACCGCATGGTCCCCGGCGGAGAGCAGCCGCCAGAATTCCTCCGGGTTCCGGCCACCGGGGAGACGGCAGGCGATACCTGTGATCGCGATCGGCACCGACGCGTGAGCGCCCGTGGAAGGCACGACGGACCCAGCCAACCTTTCCTCCCCGCGAGACAGGACAAGCGGCGAGAGGATTTCGTCCGGGAAATACGTCCCATGCGAGCGGAATGCCGCTGGGCGAAACCAGATCCATCGCCGAGTCAGTGGCAGCGAAAGGTGTTCGCCGCCTTGACCGGAGACGCTAATCAGCTCACTGATCGCCCGGAAGGCAACTGGCATCGATCATGGCCATCCGCGCCATGGATACCGGACGTATCACACAAACAGCCCACATCCATGTATGTGAGCCGTGGGGTCACCCTCGTGCCGCCATCTCCTGGATACGCTCGCGCAGCCAGCGGTGCGCCGGATCCGCGGTGTGCCGGGGATCCCAGTACATCGCTTCCGTCAGCTCTCCCACCGGCTCCAGGGGCACGGCCCGCAGGCCCATCGCATGCCCCAGCCGCTCGAAGAGCCGCCGGGGAATCACCGCGACCATCCGGGTGCCGGACACAAGGCAGGCCGCGCCGACGAAGGTGTCGCTCATCGCCACTGTCCGGCCGGAGACGCCGCCCTCGCCGAAGGTGAAGCCCGACGACGGCGTGGCCTGCGAGCCGATCCCGATACCGGGGAGCTCGGCCAGTTCCTCCAGGCTCAGGCTCGGGCCCACATCGGGATGGTCACCGTCGACGACAGCGACCAGCTCATCCGGGGGCAGATCGCCACGGGAGAACGACGTCAGCTCGTCGGCCAGCACGTTCGGCGGCCAGATCAGCAGGTCGGACTGGCCGCGGCGTAACCGGTCGAACATGCCGGTGTGCACCCCGGTGACGCTGACCCGCACATCCGGGGCCACCTCGCTGAGCTCGCTGAGCAACGGACGCAGCATCACGATGGTCACGTAGTCATCGGCGACCAGGTTGAAGGTTCGGGTGCTGGTGGCCGGATCGAACTCCTCCGTGCGGTCCAGGACCCCGTACATCCCGCCCAGGAGTTCCTTGACCGGGTCGACCAGTGACTCCGCGAGCGGGGTGAGGACCATCGCCCGACCGGCCCTGACCAGCAGCGGATCGTTGAAGTGCCGCCGCAGCTTCGCGAGTGCCGTGCTCATCGCGGGCTGGCTGACAAAGGCCCGCTCGGCTGCCCTGGTGACACTCCGCTCCGAAAGGAGCGCACTCAGCGGGATCAGCAGATTCAGGTCGATCTTGGTGGGCCGATCCGCCACGACGGGCGGCAGGCTCCGCCCTGTCGAGGCCGCCGGCCGGCTCCCCCGCCGTCCATGGGTGGCCATCCGCCGGAAAAAATCGCCGAGATTGAGCACACCGTGCGGACCGCTCCCCGCATCCGGGATTTCCGCCAGCTCCTTGGCCATGGACGCCGCACGCTCACGCATGGTCTTCTCATACGCGGCGATCGCCGCCGTAAGGTCGTCACCGGCCCCGATGACGGCCCGGGCGAGGTCGGCGGCATCCCGCATGGCGAGATTGACGCCCCAGCAGAACGACACCATGCCATGGGCGGCATCACCCAGCAGGGTGCGGCCCGGTGTGGTCGGCCAACTGGTGCCGGGGGGAAGGCCGTAGAGGCGGCGGGGCACGATCGTGTCGTCGCAGTGGCGGACGAGGTCCGTCAACTGCGGGGCCCAGTCGGTGAAGTGCTCCAGGATCGCGGCGCGGGCCCGCTCGGGCCGGTGGTAGGGGATGCCGTTCGTGGTCAGCCAGTCCTCGGGTACGCGGAAGGCGATGTGGATGCGCAGGCGGCCATCGGCGGCCCGCTGCGCCATCAGGCCCTTGTCCTCCTGGAGCGCGAACATGTTGCCGTGCCCCACGAGTGCGGCCAGGGCCGGCTGGGTGCGGTGGGCCTCGGGGACACCGATCTCGATGCAGCTGATCCCGGAGTACACGGGCTCGGCCTCGGTGAGCGTCGGACGGACGCGGGACCAGATGCCGTCCGCCCCGATGAGCAGGTCGCAGGTCTCCACCGCGCCGCCCTCGAAGTGGAGTTCGTGACGGCCGCCCTCCAGGGCGGTGACGGTGCCGAGGCTGTGGCCCCAGCGGATGCTGCCGGGGGCAAGGCCGTCGAGGAGCATGTCGCGCAGGGCGCGGCCATCGATCTCCGGCCGGCCCGAGTCCCCTTCGGGGGTGACGTCCTGGGGATGGACCGTAGCGTCCTTGCCGAGGATCTTCATATCCAGACCCCTGGGGCGGGCCTGGGCCCAGAAGTCGTTCTCCAGCCCCACCTCGCGCAGCGCGTGCAGGCCGTACTCGGGGCGCAGGTCGAGGGCGCCGCCCTGAGCGCAGGCGGTGTCGGCGGACTCGCGCTCGTAGACGACCGCGTCGATGCCGCCTGCCTGAAGAATGCGCGCGAGGGTGAGGCCGCCCGGGCCACCGCCGACGATCGCGATACGGGGGGTGGTGTTCATGTCCTTGGAGTCCTTCTCAGACAGGCCGGCCGTGCGCGGGCGGGCATCATGCGGTGGGGGTCGGCCGGACTTACGGCACCAGCGCGATGCCCCCGTCGACGCGCAGATTGATTCCGTTGATGTATCCGGCCAGCGGGCTGACGAGAAACGCGACCACCGCCGAGATATCCGCCGCGGTGCCGAGCCTGCCCGCCGGGTTCGGGGCGTATTCCGCCACCACCAGCGGTTCCAGCTCTGTCCATTGCTCCGGCCAGCCTCGTGCGGCCGCTCCGTCCTCGAACATCTGCCGCATGCCGTCCGTCACGATGACACCGGGGCTCACCGTGTTCGCGGTGATGCCGGATCCGGCCAGATGCCGGGCCAGGCTGGTCGTCATGTTGACCACGGCCGCCTTCGCCGCCGAGTACTCGACCATGTTCGGCAACGGAGTCGTCGCGGCCCTGCTGCCCACATTGACCACCCTTCCCCATCCGCGCTCGCGCATCTGGGGCACCAGGGCCCGGATCATCCGCACCGCGGACACGACGTTCCCGTTCATCGCGTCCAGCCACAGCGCCGGCTCCGCGGACTCCCAGTCGTGCTCGGCGAAGGGGCCGGCGTTGTTGACCAGTATCTCCACGCCCCACTCCCGGGCCCGCTCGGCCACCGTCCCGGCGGCGGCCTCATCGGCGAGGTCCCCCAGCACGACGTCCACCACCCCGCCGACAGCGCGAAGCCGCTCCGCGACGTCGCCGACGCGCGCCGGGTCGCGGCCGTGCACCAGCACAGCGCACCCCTCGTCGACCAGTCGCCGGGCCACGGCGGCACCGATACCGCCGCTGCTCCCCGTCACCATCGCCCGTCGTCCCGCAAGGTCCAGGTCCATATCTCGCACGCTAGACCACACCTGTGACAGCCGCGCCGATCCTCGAAGAGGACGAGAGCATGGGAGCGCTCCCAACCCACCACTGTAACTGGCGCACGACAAGCCCGGAAGGTCGACCGCCATCTTGGTGAGGGACATTGACCTGTCTGCAAGCGCTTGCTAATTTTCCGACTCGCATTGCTGATACCGCCACTCATCAAATGCGTACGTCTATGGGCTCTGACGATGAGATGCGGTCAGCAACCGCTCTCATGTGCTGTCTGTCGTCTCCACGGCAGCTCCCCCACATCAGGAGGTCTCAGCGCCATGAAGCACTCTCGGACATTCCCTCGCGGCCTCGTCGCCGCGGCGGCGGCCTTGGTCGCGTCGGCGGGTCTGCTCGCCGTCCATCCGCCCGTCTCGCGGGCGCAGTCCGCGTCCTTCGACGCCGATGACTTATTCGTGTCGCCGAAGGGCAGTGCCGACGCCCCCGGGACGGAGTCCTCTCCCACCACACTCGCCTCGGCGATCACCCGCATCACCCCGGGCGGCACGATCTACGCGCGCGGCGGGGCCTACAACCTCTCGCAGACGGTCACCATCGCACCGGGCAACAACGGCACGTCGAGCGCCCGCAAGGAGCTGGTCGCCTACCCCGGCGAGACCCCGGTGCTGAACTTCTCGGCCATGAGCGAGGATTCGGCGAACCGCGGGCTCGCCCTCAACGGGTCGTTCTGGCACGTCTCCGGTATCACGGTCGAACGCGCCGGTGACAACGGAATCTTCGTCGGTGGCAGCAACAACGTCATCGAGCGCACGGTGACCCGCTTCAACCGTGACACCGGGCTCCAGATCTCCCGCATCGCCTCCAGCACCCCCAACGACCAGTGGCCGTCGAACAACCTCGTCGTGAGTTCGGAGTCGCATGACAACGCCGACTCCGACGGCGAGGACGCCGATGGATTCGCCGCGAAGCTCACGGTCGGCTCCGGGAACGTGTTCCGCTACGACGTGTCCCACAACAACATCGACGACGGCTGGGACCTCTACACCAAGAAGGACACCGGCCCCATCGGCCCGGTGACCATCGAGGACTCCCTCGCCTATGGCAACGGCACCCTCTCGGACGGCACCCAGAACTCCAACGGCGACCGCAACGGCTACAAGCTCGGCGGCTCGGACATCGCCGTCGACCACGTCGTCCGGCGGAGCATCGCCTACCACAACGGCAAGCACGGGTTCACCTACAACAGCAACCCCGGCCATATGTCGGTGTCGGGCAACGTCGGCATCGACAACGGGCAGCGCAACTTCTCGTTCGACGGCGGCACTTCGGTGTTCCGGGACAATGTGTCGTGCCGCGACGGCAGCAGCGGGACGAAGGACCGCATCATCGGTGACGCCGACAGTTCGAACCAGTTCTGGTCCGGGGCGAACGGATCCCGGTGCTCGTCCTACACCGGCGCGCTGAAGTGGTCCTTCGCCACGGACGGCAGCCTCCGTGTGTCCTTCGGCGGCCAGGAGTCGTCCTAGCCGGGGTCGGCCGCCTTCTCCGCGACGGCCCGCATGGCCTGTCTTCGCTCGTGGTTGGCCGACTCGGGGTCGCGCTGCTGGCTACGACGGTTCCGGTGGTACGCGGGCTCGCGAAGCTTCAAACGGGACTGGCACGTGCCCTGCTGACGACTCCAGCCGCGTGGCGGGACCATTGACGCAGCGCTGCGGGGTTCTCGCGTCGTGGGGGGGCTCGGCCGGGCGAAGGGTGCCACCTTCCTCCATGAAGTTGAGAGAGTGTCATTTTTTGCCGTCAGAGCTCTTGTGAGAGGCGTCCACCTTCATTACTTTCCAGTAGGTGGCGCCCCGACGATGACAGACCCCCATCACCTCCAATGGAGTGACCATGCCTCCCGAGCACCGTGGCTCCACCCGAATGATCCTCTCCCTCGCCGCCGCCGTGGCGCTGGCCATGACCGGTTCCACGGCGGTGAGCGCCTCCGCACAGCCGAAGGCGGACGGCCTGCGGGAAGTGATGTTCGTGGGCAACAACTGGGACGGCACCGCCGACGTCATCAAGTCCACCGGTGACTTGGCCAGGATCGGCCGGATCAACGTCATACCGGACAAGGACCAACGGCTCACCGAGATCTACCTCAACCCCATCAAGCTCGCCTTCTTCCTGGGGATCCGGCTGGGGCCGGGAGAAGGGCACGACCAGTTCGTGGACGACATGTACTCGACCCCGGACGGCTCCGCCATCGTCGTCTCCCGGCCCAGCTTCGCCGACGTGGTCTCGATCGACGTCACGACCGGCAAAGTCAACTGGCGCTTCCCCGTGTCGGGATTCCGCGCGGACCACATGGCCGTGTCCCCCGACGGCAAACGCGTCGCGGTGTCGGCTTCGACGTCGAACACGGTGCATGTCCTCGACATCGAGACGGGGAAGCAGCTCGGTTCGTTCTCCGCCGGGGACAAGCCCCATGAGAACGTCTTCACCGACGGCGGCAAGTATCTCTGGAACATGTCGATCGGCGAGGTCAACACCGACCTGGACGATCCGTCGATGGACTGGACGAAGGGCGACCGGCACATCACCGTGGTCGACACGAAAACGTTCAAGCAGGTCAAGGTCATCGACATGCGCGAACGGCTCGACGCCTTCGGCCGCAAGGACCTGTCCGACGCCGTCCGGCCCGTCGCCTTCACCCCCGATGAGTCCAAGCTCTACTTCCAGGTCTCCTTCTTCAACGGGTTCCTGGAGTACGACGTGGCCAAGGACAAGATCACCCGCGCGAAGACCCTCCCGAAGAACCCCGAGACCAGTGAGGACCGCACCACCTGGGTCAACGACTCCCGCCACCATGGCCTGTCGATGAGCCCCGACGGCAAGAAGCTGTGCGTGGCCGGGACGATGGACGACTACGCGACCGTCGTGGACCGGGAATCGCTCCAGGAGGGCCCCCTGGTGCCGACCTCGAAGCCGTACTGGGCGACGGTGAGCGGCGACGGCACCTCGTGTGTCGTCTCCGAGAGCGGTGCCGACCGGGTCACCGCGATCGACTTCGCGACGGGCGAGAAGACCGCGTCCGTGTCGGTCGGCGACCACCCGCAGCGGGTGCGCATCGGCCATGTGGCCGCCGACTGGACCGGACCGCCGGCCTCGTAGCGGTACCTCGGAGCGTCTCGGCGCGCCGGTGGCCCGGCGGGGGCCAACACGTCATGGCGGGGGCCAACACGTCGTGCGGCCCCCGCCTCGTCATATCGGCATGCGGCTCCCGCCTCGTCCTGTCGGGGGCAGGTCAGACGACCCCCTGGGCGGTCATGGCCTCGGCGACGCGGAGGAAGCCCGCGGTGTTGGCGCCGAGCACGTAGTCGTCGGCGTCGCCGCCGTAGGTCTCCGCGGTGGCGCGGCACTGTGCGTGCACCCGCCGCATGATGGTGGCGAGCTGGTCCTCCGTACGTTCGAAGCTCCAGCTCTCGCGGGACGCGTTCTGCTGCATCTCCAGTGCGGAGGTCGCCACCCCGCCCGCGTTGGCGGCCTTGCCGGGACCGAACAGAATCCGCGCGCCGCGGAAGACCTCGACCGCCTCGGGCGTGCACGGCATGTTCGCGCCCTCGGCCACGGCCAGCACACCGTTCTTCGTCAGCGCGGTGGCGTCCTGCTGGTGCAGCTCGTTCTGGGTCGCGCACGGCAGCGCCACCTGGCACGGCACGTCGAACACCGAACCCCGGGCGGAGAACCGCGCGGTCGACTTCGCCTCGGCGTAGGCGGAGATCCGCTCGCGGCGCACCTCCTTGATCTCCTTGAGCAGTTCCAGGTCGATGCCGTCCTCGTCGACCAGGTAACCGGAGGAGTCGGAGCAGGCCACCACCCGTCCGCCGAGGGCGTGGACCTTCTCGATGGCGTAGATGGCCACGTTGCCCGATCCGGAGACCACGGCCCGTCGTCCGTCGAAGTCCTGGCCGCGCGTGGCGAGCATCTCCTGGGCGAAGAACACCGCGCCGTAGCCGGTGGCCTCGGTGCGGGCGTGCGATCCGCCCCAGCCGACCGGCTTGCCGGTCAGAACGCCGGACTCATGGCGGTTGGTGATCCGCTTGTACTGGCCGAAGAGGTAGCCGATCTCACGGCCGCCGACTCCGATGTCCCCGGCGGGCACGTCCGTGTGCTCGCCCAGATGCCGGTACAGCTCCGTCATGAACGACTGGCAGAAACGCATGATCTCGCCGTCCGAGCGGCCCTTGGGATCGAAGTCCGAACCGCCCTTGCCGCCGCCGATCGCCATTCCGGTGAGCGCGTTCTTGAAGATCTGCTCGAAACCCAGGAACTTGACGATGCCGAGGTTGACACTGGGGTGGAACCGCAGTCCGCCCTTGTACGGGCCGAGGGCGCTGTTGAACTCCACCCGAAAGCCGCGGTTGACCTGCACCGTGCCCTGGTCGTCCACCCACGGGACCCGGAAGATCAGCTGTCGTTCGGGCTCGCAGAGCCGTTCCACGATCCTGGCGTGCAGGTACTCCGGGTGGGCCTGGAGCACGGGTCCTATCGCTTGCAGGACTTCGTGTGCTGCCTGATGGAACTCCGTTTCTGCGGGATCCCGGCGGTGGAGATTGCCGTAGACGGCCTCGAGGTAGGCACTGACGTCCATGTGCGCTGTTCTCTCCGTTCGCGTGCGGGCCGGCCGGGCGCCGGCCCGAGCCGTGCTTCAGGCGCGGAAGTGCGCCGACAGCGTACTTCAGCCGGTGCCGGCCTTCAGTGGGGAAGAGACCAGACCTGATTCCTCGAGGCACCCGGCTCAGTCCGGCAGCCCCCACGGTTTCGCGTCGCCGACGGCCGGTACGTCGCGCGGCCGTAGGTCCGGGTGGGCGCCGCGCGGAGCGACGACGGCCGTCTCGTCCCGGCCGAGCGGGATCTCGATACGGCCGGGCCCCGTCTCCCGGTACCGCAGCCGGCGGCCGTGCTCGTCCCGTACGTCGATGGCGCCGGCGATGCCGTGCTGCAGCACCAGTGGCGCACCCGCCTCGCTGTGGACCCGCACCCACCGGGTCCTGCCGTCGGAGCGGTCCGCGTCGACCAGGAACGCGCCCTGGGCGCGCAGGGCCTGGAACGAGACGTCGGGCCAGCGCCGTGAGACGGAGGGGAAGACCCGGACGACGCCGCCATGGCTCTGTATGCCCATGTCGAGGATCGACTGGGCCGTGGTCAGCGGGCTCTCGATGCCCAGGTTGGTGTCCTCCGCGTACATGGTGTTCGCGGTCATGTAGCAGTCCATGTAGGACTCGTCGAAGAGGTTCCCGGTGAAGGTGGTGAGGAAGTCGAGGGCGTCCTCGGGCCGCCCCATCCGCGAGGCCATCGAGGATGCCGCCGCGTAGCTGTACCCCGCCCAGAGGCTGCGGTCCTCGGTCCAGTGGTCGAACGTGGTCCGCATGATGTCCCGGTCGGCCGGCCGGTCCCAGGTGAGCTCGTGCAGCGGGTACAGCCACAGCATGTGGGAGAAGTGGCGGTGGGAGTCGGCGAGTGGTGTGCCGGCGCCGATCAGGACGCCGTCCGCGCCGCGCGGATAGTCGACCAGACGGCGCAGGATCTCCCGCCAGCGCCCGGCGCGCGGGTTGTCGGTGCGGAGGATGCGCAGACAGTCCAGGAGCGTGGCGCAGCCCCAGCGGAGCAGGGAGAGGTCGTAGGTGCAGTCCACCGCGTCCGCGTACTCCGGGGAGCGGGTGAGCGGCAGGTGCAGCTTGCCGTCACCGCCCTCGTAGAGGAAGTGGTCGTAGTAGTTCACCGCTTTGACGAGGATCGGGTAGAGGACGTCGCGCACGATGCGCGTGTCCATGGTGTGGCGGTAGCTGAGCCAGACGTTGTGCATGGCCCAGGAGAGGTTGCCGTTGTTGTCGGTCTTGGTGGAGGTGCCCGGGACGCCGACGGTGTGGGCGCCGGGGCGCAGCGTCCAGTCGGAGGGGTGGGACAGGGCGTAGATCTCTTCGTTCGGGATCTCGGGCGGGAGGGACAGCGGCAGGTTCTTCTCGAAGCTCTTGAAGGTGGAGGTGACGGAGTCGAGTTCGAGGTGGTTGGAGCCCTGGATCAGCCAGGTGGCGATCTGCACGTTGAGGTTCCACCACACCGCGGTCCAGCTCCCGCCGGTCTCCGGGTACCAGGGTCCCCACTCGGACATCGAGGGTCCTCCGGCGCGGGTGGCGCAGGCGGCCTTGTAGAGCTGGATCCAGTAGAAGTCCTGAATCCGCTTGTCGGGTACGGAGAGCAGACTGCGCTCGTAGAAGCGGTTCCACCAGCCGCGGTGTTCGCGCACCAGGTCGTCCGGGTCCTCGGCCAGGGTGCGCGCCACCTCGGCCACGGCGAGCTCGGTGGTCTTCGAGAGGTCGTCGGGGTAGCGGTAGACGATATGCGCGGCGAGCAGCCTGCCGGTGCCGGCTCGGCGTTCCCGCCAGGCGGTGGTCCACCCACCCCCGGCGATCAACGGCTGTTCGACGTAGTGGGTGGCGCCCGTGGAGCCGGTGCGGGGGTCGGGGTTGCCGGTGTAGTCGGCGGGCTTGCCCTTCGTCCGGGGCGAGGTGGCGGACATCCATGTGAACGACCAGGCCGCGCTCTCCTCCCCCGCGCTGGGCCGGGTGGAGATCAGCAGCGCGGTACGGGCGTTGTGCACCAGCATCGAGAAGCGGACGCTGCCCCGGGTGGTGGTGACGGTGCCGCGCAGCTCGGCGTCCCACAGGTCGAGGGTCCAGTCGACCCCGGTCACCTCGCCTGCCAGCGTGAGGTCGAAATGCCCTATGGGCAGGCGGGAGTAGCCGTACGTGGCGGCCCACTGGGGTCGCTGGTCCTGTACCTGATTGTGGCTGACCATCACCTTCACGGAGTTGGCCGTGGCTCCCCGGTAGACGTTCACCCCGAGCAGACCGTTGCCGAGGAAGGGGCCGTCCTTCCAGTCGCCGGGCATCCGCCGCCACCGCGGAGCGGCCGCCCTGGCCAGCCGTTCGGACAGGCTTCCCGACCCGCCGGACTCCCGGGACGCGGCCCAGGCGGTACCCGAACCGGTGAGCCGCCCTCCGGCACCGAGCGCGACCGCCGAGCCGGCTGCGGCCGCCGAGCCGATCACTCCTCTGCGAGAGATCCCATTCCCTGTTGTCGGGGTCACGTATGTGCCTCCCATATCCGTGGGTGAACTACCCGGCATGGTGCAGGCCATATGAGGGCCAGGGGAAGACCTCCGACGTATCAGAATTCCGAAGGATCCATATCCGCAGGTGAGTTGGGCCGCTCAACGGCATCGAGGAGATGGAAGGCGCCAGCCAACCGATGTATGGCCGCGACTCACCCGCTGAGCCCCCGAAGCGGGGCGGACCCTGTACCCGATCCGGCGTCAGGGGCCCACATGGAGGTGGGAGGCCCAGAGGTCGGGTCTGTCGGGGTGGGCGCGACGCAGTTCCGCGGTGGCCGTGTGCAGGGCGTGGGCGGCGTGGTCGGGGCCATGGGCCGCGATGACGGTGTAGAAGTGGTCGGCGATGTCGGCCGCCGCCAGGTCGTCGATCCGCCAGTGGGTGCCGATGACATGGCGAAAGCCCGCCAGATGGAAGGCCCCGGTGATGTGCATGGCTTCATCGGCGCCCAGGAAGATGACATCGCTGGTGGCGCAGGCGGACAGGTAGGCGAGGTCGGCGTCCAGGCCGAACGGCAGGTCACCCGGGGTGAGTGGCTGGTCGTGGAGGAGCAGCCGACTGCGGATGGGTTCGCGGGTGTCGGCCTGCGCATGGCAGGCGAAATGGATGATCCGAGTACTGGGCAGAGCCGTCAGTACGGCGTCGCGGGTGGCTTGCTCGTTGTGCAGGACCGTGGCCGAGAGCAGGCGGGAGAGGCTGTTCGCCTCGGACGCGGCACCCGGCAGCGAAGCCTGGCCGGGAGTTCTGCTCATGGCCACCACGAGGGCCTCGCCCGGGGAGGCGGGGCGCCGGCGCGCGGCGGGCAGGGACCGGACGGCGGGCAGATACGAGGACACCACTCTGTCCATGACACCGTCGTGACCGTCGCCCGCGGCGTGCAGGGGAAAGAGGGACATCACACCCGCCGGGCACCACCAGAGGCGGGACCCCTGCCACCCCGCGGCCTTCAGCGCCTCCAGCACGGGGCGGGCGACCGTGTGCCAGAGCCAGGTGAGGACGTCGAGGACGTCCTCACAGGTACCGGAGGCGAGGGCCATCTTGAGAGCCTTGTGCCGGGCCCTGGCCTTGTGGAGCCTGAGGCCGGGCAGGGGGACGGGGTGGACACCCGACGGTGTGACGAGCAACGCCAGACCGCCGGTCTCGATCGCGCTGACTGTGACGATCGGGCCACGGGTGGCGTTGCGGCACAGGTGGCGGGCGGTGGTGGCCCGAGTGCCGCGCCATCCTGGCGTCGGCGCGGTGTCGGCGAGGATGCCGCGCGCCTTTTCCAGGAGTTCCAGGGCGCGATCAGGGCGGTTGGCAGCGACCGCGGCGTCGGCTGCCTTCGCACCCAGGCCGGCGTGAACGGACAACATGTGCTCACGGTCCTCGTAGTACGGGCTGCTCAGACCGACCTCGGGCAGCAGCTCGACGATTGCCTCGAAGGCCGACAGCCTCTCCGCGGGATGCCCCGAGGAAAGGGACGCCAGCTCAGCCTGCTCCAGACCGATCCGTATCCGCTTTCTGGCCGAGAGAGTGGGGAGGGCGAGCGCCTCGGCGAGCCCCGCCCTGGCATGGTCGAGATCGGTGGCGTCGCCGGTGCCGCCGAAGCGCATCCGGCGGGCGACGCTGAGATCCAGCAGAATGTCCGCCCGCTGGTGGGCGGAGGCGAACTCCAAGGCGCGTTCACCCGCGGCGATGGACTCGTCGAGGTCGGCGATGTCCCGTGTCAGGTCGTACCGGTACCCGAGGGCGGCGGCGAGCAGGGCAAGCGGCAGGCAGCGGTCGGGAGCGTCGGCGATGGCTTCCCGAAACAGGTCGATCGCCTCGGGCAGGGCATCTCGCTCACTGCGCATGGTGAAGCGCGCCATGTGAACGTTGCCGAGCCCGCACAGAAACTTCTGGCGGCGACGCACGTCGGTCGTGGCCACGAGGTCAAGGGCGGCGCGGCCGTTGTCGACCGCGTTGTCCAGGTGCCAGAAGGAGCCCATCCGCCGGTACCAGTGCATCTGGGCCTGGCTGAGCGCGTAGAGGGCGTCCGCCCGGGAAAAGTCGTCATCTTCGGGGAGTTTGCGCAGTACGCGCTCCCTCAGGTCGAGGACTCTCAAGAGGTGTTCGCTGTTGTCCGTGCGCTCGTACTGGGCGAATACGATATCGGACTGGAGAGCGGTGATCTGGAGCTCACGGGTCAGGCACAGGGTGGCCTCGAGGATCGCTGCCGCGGCCCGGTCGAGGTCGTCGCCGGAGTGGGTCGTGCGGTAGCGCGCGAAGTACAGCGAGGCGATCTGCCACTTGATGAGCGGGTAGTCCTGGTGGTTCCGCAGGGCCAGCTCCTCGGCCTGCTCGGCCCGGGCGATCGCCTCGGTCACGATGCCGGGGTCCCGGGCGGCAGCGGACCAGAGGCTGAGGGCGCGCGACAGGACCAGCAGCCGGGTCGGCAGGTGCGGGCCGGGGAACTCGACCGAATCCTGCAAGAAGCCAATGGCGCGGCGCAGATCCGCGGTGTTGGGATCGCGCAGGAACCGCTGATAGAGCTTCTCGCCGAAGGAGAAGAGGAGGGAACATCCGACGGCGTCGCGCGCCGAGGTATGTGCGTATGCGGCCAGCTCCTCCGCGCACCGCAGCGCGGCCTCGTGATCCTCCGCGTTCCCGGTCGCCTCGTAGCGTTCTTCCAGCGCCAGGAGGAGCTCATGACAGGTGGCGAGGCGGTCCCGGTGGCCATGCGGGACAAGGCCCGCGCGTGCCGCGGCGACGGCCCGGTCGAGGTGGGCGGTGTCACCGCGCCGGGCGGCCAGCAGTCGCAGCGCCCGCCGCAGAGCCCGCTCCCGCTCCTCGCGCTGCGGATGGTCGCCCTCGGTCGCCATGACGATGCGTTGCCAGGCGAACGCCGCACGCTCGGCACGTGCGGGATCGGGTGAGCTGCGGGCGTCCTCGCGCAGCCGTTCCGCCTCGCAGACGCCGTAGTCGGCGAGGAAGGGGAGCATGTCGGGCGGCAGGGCCATGTCCGAGTACAGGAGGCAGGGGGTGAGCGTCCGGATGGCCATGAGCATGTCGGTTCGGTCGTGCGCCGCAAGATAGCGGTAGAAGAGGAAGACACCCAGCACCTGGGACGACTCGGTGTCGGCGTCGTCCCAGCTCTGCCAGACAGCCGAGAGGGGCCTTGCCATCTCGTCCGCGAGGGTGAGGCCGACGTCGCCGGTCCCGGTCACCCGATTGACGCAGGCGATGAGTTCCTGGAGCGCGTGAGTGTCCATCAGTTCGTCTCCGGTGACGTCTGGTCACCCGCTCACAGCGCGCTGACGGCGGATGAGGTCCACGAACGTGTGGGCTCCGAGAAAGAAAGCCGGCGCCAGCGCTATCACGACGAGCGGCTGAGGTATACGGAAGAACAGGGCGATCACACCGAGACTCAGGCTCAGCGCCGAGGTGATCGAGGCCGAGGTGACCGATCGGCGCAGGACGAGCGGCAGGAGGCACAGCAGGAGGCAGGCGGCGCCCCCGATACGTACCGGCCAGCCATGCCAGACGCCGGTCGCGGACACCGACACCAGGATGGTGAGCAGGACAGCCATGCCGAGCCAGGCGTCGCGGCGGATCGCGCGATCGAGAAAGGTGGCCCTGACCAGCCAGGCGAGTTCCCCCACGATGCCGGCCGCACAGACGGCGAGGACCGTCCAGCGGCCGCCGGTCGGCTGTCCTCGTGGCACGCAGATGACGAACAGCCCGGCGAGCAGCGCGATGATCCCCGCGTGGTAGAAGCCGCGTGCCATGTTCGCCCAGTGCTGGGCCTGTCGCAGATGGCTCTCCTGCATACCGATCAGGAAGGGGCTGGGAGTCCCGTCGGTCTCCTCACCGGGGAACCACTCCAGGAGGTCGCCCGGGGTGCACATATAACGTCGTGCCCATGCCGTCGCCTGAATGGTTGCGATCTGCAGCAGACCGGACAGGACGAACAGAGCCAGGGAGGCGTTCGGCCATCGGCTGACGCCCGCGGGGCCCGGGGCCGACTGCAGCGCCACCACCGCGAGCGTGAAGCTTCCCCCGGCGAGCAGCGGGGCGGCGAACCCGCCGACCGCCTGGATGCTGTCCAGGTAGCCCATCGGGACGGGTGGCCGCCAGCTCATGTGCCGGCCGCTCTCGGGCACTCCGCGGTGTGATCGCCGTCGACCCCGCCGCAGGAGCAGGAGTAGCCGCGCCCGGCGATGCCCCGGACCTCGGAGACCGCGCGCTCGAAGGTGATCCGGGGCGACGGCAGTGCCAGCACGCCCGCCACCGCCGAGCCGAGGGCGATCAGGTCGGCCGTCTCCGGCACCACGATCAGCACTCGGAGGTCGCCCGGCTCGCCCGGCATCACCTCGACGAGGTCCGCGCCGAACGGCGCGAGAGCGGTCCGGACCAGCTCCCTGTCAGGTGGTTCGGTCCGCTGCCACGAACCGCGTAACCGCACTATCAGCTCTTCCCGCACCGAACCATCATGCCCGTGCCGTGCCCCGGGGATTCACGGAACCGCGGACGGAGCCGTATTTCGGTTCGCCGGACGCCAATGGATCTCGTCCGCCGGACGGGCGGTGATGCCGAGCGGGGGCCGTCCGGCCCCCGCTCGGCGGGGATCACCGTGAGTCGGCCACGGTGACCGGCTCATCGCTCTTGAGCTCTTGCACAAGCTGTTTGACCTTGGCCTTGTCCCACTGGAGGTTGCCGCCGACGCTGCCGGAGATGGGCATGTTCATCGACTTGCCGTCACTGCCGGTGACGTCCTGCATGGCGAAGAACATCTTGGCCAGGTAGTAGGGGTTCATGTCCTTGTCGACGATGAGGGTGTCGAGTCCGGCCCCCATGGTGGGGTAGAGCTTGAAGGGGTTCAGGAGCGTGCCGGGCGTCGCGGTCTGGCCGGCCAGCGCGGAGAGGAACTTCTGCTGGTTCTTGGTGCGTTCCAGGTCGCTGGTGGCGAAGGCGTGCCGGGTGCGGACGAACGCGAGTGCCTGCTGGCCGTTGAGCGTCTGCTCGCCCGCGTCGAAGTCGGCACCGGACCACTTGTCCTTGAAGCCCTTGTCGAGGGTCATGTCGACGCCGCCGATGGAGTCCACGATGTTGGCGAAGCCGGAGAACCCGACCTCCGCGTAGTGGTCGATGTGCAGGCCGGTGTTGTACTCGACGGTGCGGACCAGGAGCTGTGGGCCGTCGATGGAGTACGCGGCGTTCAGCTTGTTGTCGCCCAGCGGGCCCTTGATCTCCCCGGACTCGGAGCCGCGGAACTTCGGGATGGTCACGTTCGAGTCGCGCGGCAGCGATATGAGTGTCGGGCCGGACGCGCCGTCGTGCAGGATCATCATCGAGTCCGTGCGTTTGCCGTCGGCGGAGCCCGTGTGCAGGTCCTTCTTCTGCTGGTCCGACATGCCCTCGCGGCTGTCGGATCCCACGATCAGATAGTTGGTGCCCTCCCCCGTCCCGGGGCGGTCGACCACCTTGCTGAGGTCTACTTCCTTGCGCAGCTCGGAGTCGGCCCAGAAGTACGTTGCCACCGAGACGACCAGCAGAACGACGACCAAGGCGACCAGGACACGTAGGACCGTCCTGCCACGGCGGCGGTGCGGCCTGCCGCGGTGCCCACCACCGTGCTCCTCGTATGGAAAGTCATCCGGTGGAGGCGTGCCGTCGTTGCCCGGCGCGGGGTTTCCCCATCCAGAGGGGTGCGCGAAGTCGGGGTTTCTGCTGTCTGTCCTTGGGTGCATGCCCGACAGTGTGCATTCCTCGTCCGGCTGAAATGCAAATGGAGGAAGGGATGCGCCCCGGAGTGTTTCCAATTCGATATACAACTCCAAGGCGGGCAGCGAAAAGTGCACAGCCGATATTTCCCATCAGCTGTGGCTGCGCATGTGAAGGCCCTGCGACCACTCTGCATTTCGGACATTGTCTGTGTGTACTCTCGGTGGGCCTCCGGCTCTTGCGTGGTGACGTTCTGGGATTTTCCGCGTACGGCGGGGGCATGGCTCCACACCCACCACTCCACGGCGGTGCCGACGGCGCCATTACCTACAGCGCCGAGGGCGCGGATCGTGTTACTCGGCCAGGATCGGGCGGGGTGCGCCGGGCGAAATCGGCCAGGAGTAACACGCGTTTACGGTCCGGCGCTGTAGGTACTGCCGACTGGTCGTCGGCGCGCGCCCTCCCTGGTCGATCTCCGGTCCCCCCCGGGTTCAGGGACAGCAGGGCGCGTGGCGCGGGCGGGTACCCGCTATCCGCCCGCGCCTTCCTTGACACCCCTTGCCGACCCCAGGTGCCGACATCGTCCGCGCTGGGCATCGCCCCTGGTCACCACACGATTCGGAGCGGCTGTCCACCCCGAACACGGCGACGGCCGGCACCCCTCGGCACGAGATAGGGGTACCGGCCGCCGAGCGTGCGGCGTCAGAGGCGTCGCACCCAGGCCGCCGCGCCGTGCCCGATCGCCAGGTAGATCACCGCGGGCAGTGCGTAGTTGAAGAAGACCCGCACGGATTCCGTGTCCATCGTGAAGATGTCCTGTGACCAGCCGGCGAGCCAGTCCGCTACACCGTGTACGAAGTCGACAAAGACATTCGCCTGATTCGCGTCGAGCATGTACAGCAGGATCCACAACGCCAGAAAACCCGCGGCAATGTCTGCGAGGGTGTGAATGACCAGCGCTGTCCTGTCTGCACCCAGACCCCCTCCATTGCCCACCCGACGCCGATTGGCGGCGGGATAGCCGGCAGGGTCGGCATGGTATGGGCGATTTCCATCGCTGTTGTACTGACTGTTATCCGCTACGCGGTCATGGGGGTAACTCATGAGGCTCCCCCTTGCCGGGTCAGCCCAACCGAAACCTTCTTCACACTCGTTTCACACCGGTGTTCCCGGGGCGTTATGAATTCTACCGGGAACCGGCCTCGGCCGAACTCATTTGATACGGCCTCAGTTCTCTTGGAGCGGTGAGGATGGCATGGTCGGGTGCGTGGAGCTACGTCACCTCCGGATTCGTCGCCGTCGCCGAGGAACTGCACTTCGGGCGGGCAGCCGAGCGGCTGCACATCGCCCAGTCGCCGCTGAGCCAGCAGATCCGGCTGCTGGAGCGGGACCTCGGGGTCAAGGCTGTTCGACCGTACGACCCGGTCCGTGCAGCTCACCGCCGCGGGGCGGGCGCTGCTGGAGCCCGCCCGGCGGCTGCTCGCCGAGGCCTCGGCCGCACGACGGACCGTGCAGGCGGCGCATCTGGGCGAGGTCGGCCGCGTCACGCTCGGCTTCGCGGGCGCCGGCAGCTACTCCGCCCTGCCGGTGCTGACGCGTGCCGTCACCTCCGGACACTGAAACGATCATCCTGCTCACCGCGAGATCAATTGTCAGACAGGCCTCCTAGAGGGCAGCCAGGGCCATGGCACCAAGGGCGATCAAGGCCGGTACCTTCAGCGCTTCGAGGCCGACGTAGGCGTGATGGGCTCGTGAGCAGGGAGGATGCTGTCCGGCCAGCACTCGGCTGCTGCGCTGCTGGAGGAACGGTCGGACCGCGGCCAGTTGCACGATCAGCGGCACCACGACGACTCCGCGAGTGGCTTCCGCGTCTTGTTCGATGTCCGCTCGGAGCGCGCGGAATCTGAGGGGCGTCTCCATCAGGGAGATGCCTACCACCATGCCCACGAAGCGGTCACGCACGCTGCGCGTGGTCCCATAGCTCCCGCAGCGCGGCATTGGTTCGTTCGGGCTGCTGGGTGTGGGGATAGTAGCCGGGGACGATCAGATGGTCGGCGCCGATCGCCGCTGCGACATAGTCGGCGCAGGCGATCAGCGGCTCACCGGCGTACTTTCGGTACTGCTCGGGCGCTCCGTCCCAGTCACCGGAGATCATCAGCTTCGGGAAGGGCGCCTCGGCCAGCGTCCCGAGGGGGATGTCCGCGTCCCAGCAGGGGCGTTCGGCCATCGAGGCGGCCGCGGCGCGCAGCCGCGCCGGCGTCGGTTCCGGTGTCGCCATACCGACCGATGCGGTAGCCGCGGTCAGGAACTCCTGGGGCGTGAGGTCGGCGGGCAGCTCCGCGGTGGCCGCGCGGGCCCGTGCCAGTGCCTCGGCGACGACCGGATGGCGTTCGGCGGGCCGCAGCGCGCCGGGCTGGATCAGGGTGAGCGAGTGGACCAGGTCGGGACGGCGTACGGCGGCGGCCATCGCGCTGACCCCGCCGTACGCGTGTCCGACCAGATGGGCCCCGGTACCGAGGAGCCCGACGATGTCCTCGGCATCGACCGACCAGTCGCTGTGCGCGATGTCCGGGCTGCGCCCATAACCTCTGCGGTCCATCACCAGCAGCCGGTGCCGGTCGGCCAGCGGGCGCTGTGCCGCGAAGCCGTATTGCTCGTCGTCGCCCCAGGTGAGGATCCCGTGGACCAGGACGACGGACGGGAGGCCCGCTCCACCGTCCTCCCACACGGTGACGTGTACCGGTCCGGCTGCCTCCGAGTGCTGATCGGCGGATGTGTCGGTCATCGGTCCCCCCCCGGTCTCGTCGCCGCGCCTCTTCACCGCGTGGCCCGCCGACAGTCTTCCCGCATCGCGCCAGGCCGTGGCCACCGTGGCACCTTCCTGTGAGGGGTGACCGTGGAGATCGAACGGCATCCCCGGACAGCCGAACGGCCGCACGCGGCCGAGGCCGCGCCGAGCGCATCGTGGTGCTCCGGGCCACCTGGTTCGGCTGACAGTCACCGCCGGCCCGTGCGTGGCCCAGTGGCAGACGCGCCGCCCGGAGGTCGCAGGTCCAGCGGGCAGCTCGTGAGCAGTGTCGCGGGATCCGTGTCGGCCGGGCGCCGGACCGTGTGGTCCGCCGGTGGCCGGCCGTTTCCGGCCAGCCACCGTTCCAGCGCCCCGAAGGCGGAGCGGTGGCAGGGGACCATCGGGCGGAGCTCGTCAGGAAAGGCGTCGACAAGGGAATCGACGTGCGTGCCGTCCTCGATGCGGTAGTAGCGCAGCAGCGCGCCCCGACCGGCCTGGTGCACCATGCGGGCGTAGACGTCCGAGTCCTCGCTGATGGGCAGCAACACGTCGAGCGTGCCGTGCAGGGTGATCAGCGGTTTGCCGATGCGTCCGGTCAGTGCGATGCGGTCG
This sequence comes from Streptomyces lacaronensis, assembly GCF_047337785.1. NCBI lineage: Bacteria > Bacillati > Actinomycetota > Actinomycetes > Kitasatosporales > Streptomycetaceae > Streptomyces > Streptomyces lacaronensis. The sequence continues at coordinate 11,632,832 of NZ_JBLHDK010000003.1, read as the reverse complement.
ACGGCCCGGTGGACCGCGGGCGGCCGGGTGGCGTAGTCGTAGTCGGCGTCACAGCCGGGAGTGCCCGGGGCGCAGTAGGGGGTGCCCGCCTCGGTCGCTCCGTCGAAGTCCGGGTCGGCTTCCTCGCGATAGATGCGCTGGGTCAGGTCCCAGTAGACCCTGTGGTGGTACGGCCACAGGAACTCCGAACCCGCCGGGTAGCCGGCCTTGCGCATGGCCTTCCAGGCGTCCTCGGCCCCGGCCCCACCGGCGGCGTAGGCCGGGTACGCGCGCAGCGCGGGCGGCAGGAAGGTGAGCGGGTTGGGGCCGTCGGAGCGCCACAGGGTGCCCTCCCAGTCCACTCCCCCGTCGTACAGCTCGGGGTGGTTCTCCAGTTGCCAGCGCACCAGGTAGCCGCCGTTGGACAGGCCGGTGGCGAGGGTGCGGACGGGGGACCGGTGGTACCGCTGGGCGACGACGGCTCCGGCGGCGCGCGTGAGCTGGGTGACGCGCTCGTTCCACTCGGCGACGGCGTCACCGGGCCTGCGACCGTCGCGGTAGAAGGTGGGGCCGGTGTTGCCCTTGTCGGTGGCGGCGAAGGCGTAGCCGCGGGCGAGCACCCAGTCGGAGATGGCGCGGTCGTTGGCGTACTGCTCGCGGTTGGCCGGTGTGCCGGATACCACCAGACCACCGTTCCAGTGGTCGGGCAGCCGGATGACGAACTGCGCGTCGTGGTTCCATCCGTGGTTGGTGTTGGTGGTCGACGTGCCGGGGAAGTAGCCGTCGATCTGGATCCCGGGAACGCCGCTCGGCGTGGGCAGATCCTCCGGGGTGAGTCCCGCGAAGTCGGCCGGGTCGGTGTGGCCCGAGGCCACCGTTCCGGTTGTGGTCAACTCGTCCAGGCAGTCGGCCTGTTGGTGGGCGGCGCCGGGTACGTGCGGCAGGGCGTATCCGGCGCAACGGCCGCCCGGTGTCCCCTCCGCACCGGCCGCGGGCACCACCGCGGCCGATGCGACGACGAGCGAACAGGCGCCCGCGAGTGACAGTGCCCCGAGAGCGGCACGCCGTCGTCCGGGCCGTCCGCGGAGCGGGGCGGCGGTGGCTGCGCAGGGTGGGAACATCCGATTCCTCCGATTCGAGTGGTGGACGAGCCGGAGCACGCTCGCTGCCCTAGCCGCCGAGACCGAAGAACTTGGTGATCCAGTAGCTGGAGCAGATCGAGTCAAGGAAGTACGGGGCGCCGGTGCTGCCGCACTGTTCGGCGCCGGTGCCGGGGTCGACCGGGGTGCCGTGGTTGATGCCGGGGACCTTGTTGACCTCGACCGCCACCGTGCCGTCGGAGGCCGCGTACTCGTCGTGCTGGGTGGCGTTGGGACCGATGCTGGAGGTACGGGTGGGCGTCTGGGACAGTCCGTGCAACGCGGTCCACTGGTCGCGCAGTTCGGTGGCGTTGCGCGGCACGACCGTCGTGTCCCGATCGCCATACCAGATGGCGGTGCGCGGCCACGGTCCCCCGTACGACGGGTACGCCTCGCGCACCCGCTGGGCCCACTCGCTCGGGCTGAGGTCGAGCCCGGGGTTCATGCACTGGTAAGGGCTGTTGTTCTTGGTGCAGTCGTAGGGCAGGCCCGCGACGACCGCGCCGGCGGAGAAGACGTCGGGGTAGGTGGCGAGCATGACCGAGGTCATGGCACCGCCCGCCGACAGTCCGGTGACGTAGACGCGCTTGGAGTCCCCGCCGTAGGCCGCGACGGCGTGGTCGGCCATCTGCCGGATCGAAAGGGCCTCGCCCTGGTCGCGCCGATTGTCGCCTGTCTGGAACCAGTTGAAGCACTTGTTGAGGTTGTTCGAGATCGTGGTCTCCGCGAGCACCAGGACGAACTTGTCGCGGTCCGCGAGCTCGGGCAGCCCCGAATTGTCGGCGTAGACCTGGGCACTCTGCGTACACCCGTGGAGCGCGACGACCACGGGCGCGTTCGCGGACAGCGACGTCGGCTTGTACACGTACATGTTCAACGCGCCGGGGTTGGACCCGAAGTTGGTCACCTTCGTGAGGGTGACCGAGGCGTTCGCGGCGGGCGCTGGCCCGGCCAGTACGGCTCCGAGCAGGAGGGCGGCGACGGCGAGGAGCCGGGCTGCGACGCGGCTCCATCGGCTCCGTGGCAGTACGTGGTGTGGGGGGACTGGCATGGAAGTGCTCCTTCGGTTGAGGCGCTCCCGGTGTTCCTGAGGTGGCCGACGCGCCGCTGTGCGCCGGAAGCACCAGACGTGGCCGACACCGTAGAGTCCGGCGTGGCCCGTCACCATGGACCCGGGCACCACAAGCGGATTCGCCACCGTCGGCGTCTCACGGATTGCGCGGTCTACAACCGATCTGCTAATTGGTCCGACCGTCACAGGCGCCCTACGTCCCCCGACGTAGCCCGCGTACTGCCCTGCCGCCCGGCAGCGAGGCGCCGGGCGGCAGGGCAGGTCGGGGGCCGGATCACAGTGCCGACGGTGGTTGGGCTCGGTGAACAGGCGCCGTGGCACCCTCGGGGATGAGGGTGGGGTCAGCCGACCGTCTGGCTCACCGCCGGCGTCGGGGTGAAGCGCACCGGCAGTGTCGTCATGCCTCGCGCCCAGGGGGAGGGACGGCGGGTGAGTTCTTCGGCCGGGATGGCGAGGTCGATATCGGGCAGCCGGTCGAGCAGCACCTCGATGGCCGTACGGGCGATGGTCTCGGCGATCTCCTGCGCCGCGACCGGGCAGCGGTGCTCCCCGTGCCCGAACGAGAGGAACGCGTTGTTGCCGCCGGTCAGCCCCGAGCCGTCGGGGCGTATCTGCGGATCCTTGTTGGCGGCGGCGAGTCCGAGGCACACCATGTCGCCCGCCTTGATCCGGCGGTTGCCGAGGATGGTGTCACGGGACGCCCAGCGGCCGACGCCGTTCTGGGCGGGGGTGTCCTCCCAGAGCACCTCGTTCATGGCCTCCGAGACGCTCTTGCGCCCGCCGGCCAGGGACATGATGAACCGTTCGTCCGTGAACATCAGCCGCAGCGAGTTGCCGATCCAGTCCGCGGTCAGGGTGTGGCCCGCGATGACCAGCACGATCAGGTCGTGGAGGATCTCCTCATCCGTGAAGCCGAGGGTGTTGCCGACCAGTTGGGCGGCAACGTCCCGGGGGCCGTTCCCCGCCTTCCGCTCGGCCATCAGAGCCGCCGTGGCCTCGGCGAGGTGCACCTGGGCCGCCTGGGCCAGGTCGCCACCGTCGGCCAGGTCGATGGCCGCCGCGGCCAGCCCGGGCCCCTGCTCGTCGGGGAAGCCATAAATCTTCGCCAGGACACGCACCGGGAAGGGCATCGCGTACCGGGCGATGACGTCCGCGCCGCCCTCGCCGCAGAAGCCGTCGATCAGCTCGTCGGCCAGTCGCTCGGCGTGCTGCCGGATCTCGAAGGGGTCGACCGACTCCAGCGCGTCGCTGATCATCGCGGCCCGCACGCGGTGCCGCTCACCGGTCGTGTACAGGATGGACGGCTGCCCACGGCCGATCAGCGGGGCCAGCGGCCAGTCCTCGGGGACGCGGTGCCACTGGTTCCAGAGTTCGGAGTCGCGGGTGAAGAGCACGGGGTCGGCGGTGACCTGGTGCAGTTCACGGTAGCCGAGAACCAGCCACGCCGGGATGCCGCCCTCGAGCACGATGGGGGCGACCGCACCGTGTTCGTGGCGCATCTCCTGGTAGAGACGGTTGGGTTCGTTGTAGAAGCGGGGGCCGCTCAGGGGCACGGCGAGAGGGCTGACTTGGTCCCCGCCGTGCGGGAGCTCGCCGCTCCGATGTGCGGGACAGCCGGGTGGCGGGGCGAGCGCTTCGGAGCTCTGGTCGGTGGGGTCGGTCGGCGTCATCGCCGTGGTACCTCCGAGGTCGGGTAAGGGAGTCCCCGCACGAATCCCGGTCCCCTCGGCGGGCGCGTCCGCATGGCGGCTGCTGACGGCGAGACCGCCGTGACTGACAGGGCGTCTCAACGATCGGGGATGTGGCGGCCGTCGTCCTCGAATCCTCGGCGCCCGTTCGGGGGCAGAGGTCCACCGCGTGTTGGGCGGCAGCCAGGTTGTCGCCAGTTGATGGCGAGAGCGTTACCAGGGGATCGCCCTGGTCGTCACAGTCGAGGATGGTCGGCGCGGCACCATAGCACAGGCCCTGACCTGCGCAGGCGGGATGGTCGACGCCGGCGCCCGGGTTGGGGGTCTCGTGCAGGGCGCAGGCGGCGGCCTCCTCACGCCGTCCAGGCGTTCCCGAGCGCTCGACAAGGTCGCGCCGGCCGAGCGTGTCGAGGAGCGCCTCCTGGACCGCGGGAACGTACCCCGCCCCCTACCCCGCGTCCTGTCGCCCGCAGGCCTGGGCGGCCACATCCTCTGGGTGCTGGTGCTGCGCTCGGCCCTCGGCCTGGACGCGGACGTCCCGGGCGGCACGGTCACGGTGGCCCCCGCCTTCGCCGGGGCGTACGCCCCGCTGACGGTGACGGGGCTCCAGGTCGGCGGGGCGCGGCTGGACATCACGCCGGCGGCGGACGGAACGGTGAACGTCACAGCGCCGGAGGGGCTGGCGGTGATCTCGGCCTGACGCGGCGCGCCCGATGCCTCGGCGACGGCTCCGCGCGGCGACAGAAAAACTGTCGATCGACTCCAGCGCCTGGCAGCCGCAGTACTCGCACATCGCTTGACTCTCTTTCCCGCTCAGCGCGACTGGAGTGCGGGAGCCCGCCGGGTGACCGCGTGGCGCACGCCCGTGCCGCCGTAGCGACCTGCGCGACGGCGAATCCGCCCAGGAACATGGGCCGCCGCGCCGGAGAGCCCCTTCTGCATCCGTCAACTGCCCCGTCGTCCTCGGAGTTTGCCCGTCTCATCACTCATCTCGGAGACGTTGCGGACTCACTGTTCGCATCGACATCCGAGACGCCCCCGTGTCCATGGCGGCGGTCGTCGCCACTGGGTTGCTGAACCATCGCCACGGTCTGTCTACCGGTCCCGAAGCCGTGCGGCCGTCACCCGGTGGAGGTGGATCAGGACGTCGTGTGTGGGAGCGAGGGCGATGTCGTACGGCCCGTCCGGGTAGCCGGTGCCGACGATGCGGGTCGGCCGGGCACGGGTCAGCCACTCATGGGCTGGTGACCCGACCGTGCGCAGGTCGATGATGTAGTCGCGGAGGTGGACCCGGTCCAGGGTTTGCTCGTTGGTGCCCGGTCCCGCAGGGCCCAGAGTCCAGCGGTGGATGGCGTCATCCGGGCCTGTGGCGTTGAACGAGCCCTGGTCGAGGGTCAGGCCGACGCTCATATAGCCGCGGCCGAGACCCTCGCGCAGGAAGGCGCCCTGCATCTTCGGGTAGTGAGCCGGGTCGCTCGGCACGTAGCCGACATGGGCGTCGTGCGCCGACAGCAGCACCTTGGTTCCGGTGTGCCGCTGCCACCACACGACGTTGGCGGCCATCTCCTGGTCGCGGTAGCGCATGGACTGCGCGGCCTGGGCGGGATCGTCGAAGTCGAAGGCGTACTGGCGGGCGGTCCGGTCGATCGCGGTCGCCTGCTGGACGGCCCAGGCGTGCGCCTCGCTGCTGGTGTTCGACACCTGGCGCTTCACCAACGTCAGTGCTTCGCCTGTGCGTTGGGCCATCTCCTGGCGTTCGGGGTACGGCTTGTTCAGATACCGTTCGATGTATGTACCCGTCGGCACGTCGGGCCGCAGACCGCGGTAGAGCTCGGCGAGGCGTGGGCTCGCCCCGGGATCGGTGGCGGCCACGTAGTCCGCGATCTCGTCGTACACCTCGGGTCCCGTCCAGGCGATGTCGTCACCCATGAACCGGACGGGGTCGTCCGGGTGTTGGACGTTGTACGCCCGCATCCACTGGAGGAGCTTGAGATAGTCGGTGTTGTTCCACCACAGGTAGTCGCGCTGGAACTCCTCCCGCATGATGTCCCGGAGATCGCCTTTGCCGTGGAGCACGTACTCGTTGAGGCGCAGGCCGGTGCTCCAGGGGGCCTCCAGGGCGAAGGTCCGGAAGCCCTTTGCCTCGACGAGATGACGCAAGACGCGCGCCTTGAGGGCGAAGAAATCATGGGAACTGTGGGTGGCCTCGCCCAGGCCGACGACCCGGGCGCCTCCGATCATTCGGTCGAGGGCGCGCAGATCGCCGGTGTCACCGCCCGGTTCGACGGTCCTCAGGGGGTGCGCGGCGTGATCGAACGCGTCGACAACGGAGGCGGCGGGTGACGTGGCCGGTGACGCTGTGGCCGGAGCGACGGGAGCCGCGGCGCCGAAGGTCATGAGCAGGGTCAGGACGATGGTGTTTCGGTGCCATGTCATGGTTCAAGGCTTGTGTGCCGAGCAGGCGATGGACCATCCCGCCGTCCTCCGTGCTGGGGTACGGACAGCCACAGGACGAGGCCGGGGGCTTTCCTCATTGACCACCCGGGCGCGCGGCACCGACCATGCGGAACAAGACGACTCGGCGGCACGGTGGCCCGCTCCGCACGACGCCGGAGCCCCTCGCGCGCTGCCTGTCCTCACGTGCCAGCCGCGCCTCCCGGGCGCCGCGTAACAGGCGCCTCCCACAGGGCGGTGATCGCATCGGTCAGGTCGGAGGCGGTGTCCTCCCAGTTGAGTCGGGCCGTGGGAGAACCCTCTGCGAGGGCCCGCTCGGTCTCGACACACATCTGCACGATCAGGTGGCGGGCCATCAGCACCCGTACGGCGATCACCTGGTGGGGCAGATCCGGGAGGAACCGGTCGAGCACCTCCCGCAACTGTTCCCGTGACGCGGAGACGAGGGCGTCCTCGTCCACCATCACCTCGAACAGCGCCGGGTCGACCGACACCTGGGCGTTGAACCGGGCGAACCAGGAGGGGGTTCCCAGGGCGGCCATGTGCTCGGTGACGGGACGCACCGTACAGACTGCCCAGTCCCGGACGCAGGTGAAGTCGCCGGCCTCGGCCAGTACGCGGGTGCGGATCTCCGCGATGGCCCCCGCGTGCCGGCCGGCGATCGCCCGGACGAGGTCGGTCTTGGTGCCGAAGTGATAGCCGACGGCGCCGGTGTTTCCCTGCCCCGCGGCGATGCTGATCTGACGGTTGGAGACCGTATGCACCCCGTGCTCGGCGAACAGCCGTTCCGCGGCGTCCAGGATCGCCGCCCGGGTCGCCTCGACCTGCGCCTCCCGGACCCCTCTGCCCGACATCGTCCGCCACCTCACCGGGACCGCGCACCGCATCCGCGACGGCCGGTCCCGAAACCGTCGTGGGTCCTCCACCGGGACGGCGAGAGGCGAGCCCGTCCAGCCTACTGACCAGGGACACCGTGGACTGATCGCCGGCCTGTCCCGCCGCGTCCGGGGCTCTGCTACAGTCGATTTAAATCAATCGACTGAGTTAAATTTTGCTCAGTCCGGCCGTCCGACAGCACGCCAACGGCCAGGCGGTCCACCACTCACTCCCGCTATTCGGAGGCTCCTCGCCATGCCCGACGCCCTCGCCCAGCCCGTCAGAAGCGGAGAGCCCGCGCCTCCGAAACCGAACGTCGTCGTGGCGGTGCTGGCCTTCGCCGGGATCGTGGTCTCGCTGATGCAGACCGTGGTGATCCCGATCGTCCCCGAGCTGCCGACGCTGCTGCACGCCGATGCCGCGGACGCCGCCTGGGCGATCACCGCCACCCTGCTGGCCGCCGCGGTCGCCACCCCGGTGGTCGGCCGGCTCGGCGATATGTACGGCAAGCGCCGCATGCTGCTCCTCAGCCTGGTCCTGCTGGTGGCCGGGGCCGTGCTGTGCGCGCTGTCCGACTCCCTGACGTTGATGGTCGTCGGGCGGGTGCTCCAGGGCCTGGCCGCCGGTGTCATCCCGCTCGGCATCAGCATCATGCGCGATGAACTCCCGGCCGAACGGCTCGGCACCGCCACCGCCATGATGAGCGCGTCCCTCGGCATCGGCGGCGCCCTCGGCCTGCCCGCCGCCGCGTTCATCGCCGACAACTTCCACTGGCAGACGCTGTTCTGGGTCTCGGCCGCCATCGGCGCCATCGGCACCTGCCTGGTCTTCGCCCTCGTCCCGGAGTCCGGGGTCCGCACGGGCGGCCGCTTCGACGGGGTGGGCGCCGTCGGGATGGCCGTGGGTCTGGTCTGTCTGCTGCTGGCGATCTCCAAGGGCGCCGACTGGGGCTGGGGCAGCGGCACCACGCTCGGCCTGTTCACCGCGGCCGTCGTCGTACTGATCGGCTGGGGCTTCTTCGAGCTGCGGATCGCCGCACCCCTGGTCGACCTGCGCACCACCGCCCGCCGTCAGGTGCTGGTGACCAACATCGCCTCGATGGCCTTCGGCTTCTCGATGTTCGCGATGTCCCTCGTCCTTCCGCAGCTCCTGCAACTGCCCGAGGCGACCGGCTACGGGCTGGGCAAGTCGATGCTGACCGTCGGCCTGGTCATGGCCCCGCAGGGCCTGGTCATGATGGCCTGCGCACCGGTGTCCGCGGCCCTTTCCGCCGCCAAGGGGCCGAAGACCACCCTGATGGCCGGCGCCCTGATAGTGGCGGCCGGATACGGCCTGAACATCGTGATGATGTCCGAGGTGTGGCAGCTCGTCCTGGTGTCCTGCATCATCGGCGCCGGGGTGGGCTTCGCCTACGGGGCGATGCCCTCGCTCATCATGGGCGCGGTGGATCCGTCCGAGACGGCCGCCGCCAACAGCCTCAACACCCTGATGCGCTCCATCGGCACCTCTACCGCCAGCGCCGTCGCCGGGGTCATCCTGGCGCAGCTGACCACCGACTTCGCGGGCCACGCACTGCCCTCGGAGAACAGCTTCAAGATCGTCATGGCCATCGGCGCCGGAGCCTCCCTCCTCTCCTTCGTGGTGGCCGCGTTCATCCCCCGCCGGCGTCCGCTGTCCACCTCGGACCCGGCCGTCCACGAGACCGCCGAGCCGTCCGCGCTCGTGGACGTGCCCGCCCCCAAGGTCTAGCGCCCCCGCGTCCATCGACGGCCCCATGGCATCCCCGTACCCCTTCCCCGGCCCAGACCACCGCGCCCCGGCGCCCGGAGGTGACCGGCGTCCTCCGACCGGAACACCCAACCGCCACCAGGAGGTCTCACATGAGCCGACACGACCCGGACATCCGTCTGCCGCTGACCGGCGACGGCCCACTGGACCCCCCGGCCGAGTGGCAGCGGCTGCGCGAGCGGTGCCCGATGGCCACCGCCGAGCTCCCGAGCGGCGACAAGGCCACGTATCTGACCCGCTACGACGACGTCAAAAACCTGCTGTCGGACGCCCGTTTCAGCCGCCCGAGCGCCACGGACAACGCCGCCCGGATCGCCCCCGACGGCGCGGGCGGCCCGGCGGCCAACGGCGACACCTCGCCGGCCATCCCCGACCGGGGTGAACCCCATCAGCGGTGGCGACGGCAGGTGGGCAAGTGCCTCACCGCCAAGCGCATGACGGCGCTGCGCCCCGGCATGATGAGCACCGCGGAGTCCCTCGTCGACGACATGGTCGAGCACGGACAGCCTGCGGACCTCAAGGCCGCGCTCGGTTTCCCATTCCCGGTCTATGTGATCTGCGATCTCCTTGGCGTGCCCGCCGAGGACCGGGACCGCTTCTCTACTGGTCCGACGCGTTCTTGAACGTCACCCGCTATACGACGGATGAGACCCGGGCCGCGCACACCGAGCTCAACCAGTACATGGCCACGCTCATCGCGGCCAAGCACGCCGAGGCGGGCGAGGACCTGCTCAGCATGCTGATCGCGGAGAGCGCGGAAGAGGGCGAGGGGCCGCCCGACGACCAGTTGCCGCACACCGGAGTGGCGCTGCTCGTCGCCGGGCGCGAGACCACCGCGAACATGATCGGCAAGATGATCTCGATGCTGCTCGCCGACCGCACCCGGTGGGAGCGGCTGCTGGCCGACCCCTCCCTGGTGCGCACCGCGGTCGACGAAGCGCTGCGCTTCGACGCCAACCTGGGCTTCGGGCTGCGCCGCTACCTCGGTGAGGACGTCGACCTGGACGGCCGGCTCCTGCCCAGCGGGACCACCGTCATCTGCAGCATGCCCGCCGCCAACCGTGATGAGCGGGTCTTCGCCGATCCGGACGAGATGGACCTCAGCCGCTCCCCGAATCCGCATCTGACCTTCGGCGCCGGGCCGCATTCCTGTCTCGGCCAGACCCTGGCCCGCTCCGAACTCCAGGTCGTCCTCGACGTCCTGCTGCGGAAGCTGCCGACGCTCCATCTGGCCGTGCCCGCGCAGGAGTTGCAACGTGTCGAGGGACTGCTTGTCGGCGGCCTGCGCACGGTGCCCGTGGGCTGGTGAGCCACCCCGGAAACACTCCGCCGACGAGACGCAGGAGAAGACGGCAGGAAGCGAGGAATAACGTGAAGGTCCATGTGGACGAAACCAATTGCTGTGGCGCCGGTCAGTGCGTACTGATCGCACCGGAGGTGTTCGACCAGCGAGATGAGGACGGCATCGTCGTCCACTGCATCGAACACTGCGGCTGGGTCACACAGACCGGCACCCAATTCTGGCCGCCGGCCGCCACCACCCGATACGCGACACCGACCTCGATACGGGTGACGCCGAGGCGCGCGACCGAATCCGGCGCAGGCTCGAGGCCGGGGCGGGCCGATGACCATGCGGCGCGGCGCGGCAGCCACCGCCATGTGCAAGATCTTCACCCATCGCGTCGTCCGTCTGGGCGTGACTCCCTTTGACAGGTGGGATCCCGCTCCTCTGGACGAATTGGCCACAATGTTCAGGCTGGCAATGGTGGACTTCGACACGGTACTGCACAGGCTCACGGATCAGCAGCGGCGGTGGCTCGTCGCCGCGATCACGCAGACGTACGGACCTCACCCGTGGATCAAGCGTTTGCACACGTGAGCAGAAGTCTGGCGTATTCCGCCAATGTCCTATCGGAGCCGTAGAGATCATCGGGTGTGGTCACCGGGCGCGTAGCTCTTCCACGGTGCTCCGGCTTTGTGTCTCCGGTATTCCTGCATCGTGCTGGTGACCAAGGGTCCCTTGTCGGCTTTACGGGCGGATCGCGAAGACCGTGCACATCCTGCGCCTGGCAGATGAGCCCGGCTGCCGCCGCCAGATCAAGAGCCAGGCCAATGGCCGGGCGCAGTCGCACCGGACCTTCCCCGGGCCCGGCCCGCTGGTGAGCTTGCGCGAAGGCGCTGACGCGGTTCACGTACGCGCGGCGGGCCTTGTGTTGGGCCGGGACGTCCTTGGGCGTGTGGATGGCGCCGCAGGTGACGCCGTGGTCGCGGAGCGCGGCCGCCCTTGCTGTCCTTGGCCGTGAGCAGCGCGAGCGCTCCGGGGCAGGGTGGCTCTCAGGTGCCGCGTGACGGTGTCGCCAGTGCGGCGGCGCTGGTGCGGAGCATGGCCTGGTACAGGGCGTCGTCGTTGGGTGGGTCCGGCAGGGGGCCGTGAGCGGGTGCCTTGAACGACTGGATCATCAGGGCGACGAATCGGCGCCATGCGTCAGGGGCGGCGTCGCCGGCGAAGGTGAGGACACCGGCGTTGGCGACGAGCAGGACGACCAGGTCCTGGCTGGTGAAGTCCGCACGCAGACGGCCGTCGTCCTTGGCGCGGGCGATGAGCCGCAAAAACCCCTGGTATGACTCCTGGCGGCGCTCCTCCATGGCCTGAGCGGCAGGGAAGGTCATGGTCAGCACGTCGGCGAAGCCCCGGTCGGCGGCCTGCATGGCGCATATGGCCTCGATGAAGGTGCTGAACCCTTCCCAGGGGTCAGCGGCGTCGAGCGCCTCGCGGACGGCGGCGACGTAGGAGTCCATGCGGTCGCCGAACACGGCCGCGACCAAGTCCTCCTTGATGCGGAAGTGCCGGAAGACCGTGGCGATTCCCACGCCGGCTTCGCGGGCCACGGAGGCCATCGAGGCGCCCAGTCCCTCACGCTGGAACACCGTGCGTGCGGCGGTGATAATCCGCCCCCGGTTGCGTTCGGCGTCACTGCGCAGCGGCGCATTGTCCGGGGGCGGGGCGGCGGGGGTCATGAGCCCCATCCTACCAACCGGAATGCCCTATCCATTTCTGGTGTTACGCTATCGGAGGAGAAACGGATAGGCCTTTCCGATTCTCACCGGATAGGCCTGTCCGTGGAGGGGCCGGATGTGCCTCCGCTGGGCATCCCGGCCGCACGGCGCCCGCCGCCACACCACACCACTCAGGCAGTACGGAAGGATCCATCGTGACCAGCATCGCCATCGTCGGAGCCGGCCCCCAGCTCGGCTCGGCCATCGCCCGCACCTTCGGCGCCCAGGGCTTCGACGTCGCCCTCATCTCACGCAACCGCGCCAAGCTCGACACGCTCGTCGAGCAGTTCGCCGCGGAGGGCATCACCGCTGCCGCCTTCCCCGCTGACGTCCTGGACCGCGGTGGCCTCGCTCAGGCGCTCCAGGACGCCCCCGCACACTTCGGGGGGCTCGACGTCCTGGAGTACTCCCCGGCGGGCACGTTCGGTTCCACCGCCCTGACCGTCCCCAGCCAGACCGAGCCCTCGCATGTGCAGCACGAGATCGAATTCCAGCTGTACGGGGCGATCGCCGCCACCCAGGCGGTGCTGCCCGCCATGCGCGAGGCCGGTACGGGCACTCTGCTCTACACCACCGGGGCCGGCTCGATCGACCCCGTACCGGAGGTCGGCAACGTCAACGCCGCCGCGGCGGCCCTGCGCAACTGGGCGGTCAACCTGCACAAAGAACTGGAGGGCACCGGCATCCAGGCCGCCCACGTCGGCATCGATGTGTCCATCGGCGCCGCCCTCATCGAAAGCGCCGCCCCCGTCGCCCCGCCCGAGGCGATCTCCCCCGTCTACTGGGAACTCCACACCACCGACCGCGACCAGGCCGAACGCGTCTTCAGCATCTGACGGCGCCGACCGGCGCCAAGGCCCGTTCAGCCATGCCGCGCGCGGCCGACGCGGCGCGATGCGTGCATGTTGGCCAAGCCACGCGACCTGAGTACCCCCGCTCACCGAACCGCGTCTTCGAAGCACACAGGGGAAACCATGGAACGCAGATATCTCGGCGCGACCGGCATGTCGGTCAACGCACCGCACTGGGCACCACGAACTTCGGGCCGCCGACCAACACCGACCGCGCCGAGACCGTCGGCATGATCCGCACAGCCATCGAGGCAGGCATCAACATCATCGACACCTCCGACGGCTACGGTGACGGCGAGGGGATCAGGGTCTGGCGCTGTGGCAGGCGCAAGGTGGCCATGGCCATGGTCGGCCCGCCGATGATCATGCCGATGGCGAAGGCGGTGATCAGCAGGCCGACGTGGGAGACGCTGACGCCGAGGTCACTGGCCATCTCCGGCAGCGGTAAGGCTCTGTGAGCCGGTCAGGAGCTGGTTTCGATCGTGACGTGGTCGGCGGTGGCGAGCCTTTCGGTGTCGCGGTCGGCGACCTGGCCGAGGATGACCAGGCCGGTGGAGGGTGAGTCGCCGTCGCGGTAGAAGAGGGCCAGATTGCCCCAGGGTGCGTAATATGCCAGATCACCGGCCTGAGGCCGGGCTGCCTCAGGCGCGCCGGAGGTGTCCAGCTTGCGCGAGAGATAAGCGATCCGCTCCGTTTGATGGAAGTCGTCCAGATCAAGGCGGAGCGGGAGCAGGGTGGCGAAGTCGCGTGCGGCGGCGCTGTCGTTGAGGGTGGCGTCGAACGAGTGGCCGTCGATGGTGAGCCGGATGTTCATGGCGGTGTTCCTGCCGGAAGGTGCGATGGGTTCCTGGGCTGTCGTCGTCTGCCGAGGCCCGGTGGGAGACGACGGGGAGGACGAGGAAGAGGGGGTGGCCCCCCTCGAGTCAGTAGTGCAGGCGGTCACCGCCAGCACTACGGCGGTCGGTAGGGCGCGGGTGAGGACGCGGAGGGCGAACGGAATCATGGTGTCGTCCTGGTCTCAGTCGGGCAGGGGTTCGGCGTGGTGGCGGAAGCCGGTCCGGTCCGTGTGCATGTCGTACAGGCGCTGGGACAGGACGTCGGGGCTTCTGTCGGCACGGGGCACGGGGCTGTACTGGAAGATCTCGTGCGGGACGCCGACGAAGCCGACGTTGCCGCCGGGCCGGGCCGAGCGCAGTGCCTGTCGCATGGCCTCGGGGTGCCGACGCGCTCCAGCACCGCGTCCGCACCGATGCCGTTCGTCAGCTCCTTGACCAGGCCGATGCCTACTTCGCCGCGTTCGCTGATGATGTCGGTAGCGCCGAATTCGAGGGCGAGCTTCTGGCAGGACGCGTGGCGGCGCATGGTGGTGATGTGCTCGGTGCCAAGTTCCTTGGCGGCGATGATGCCGCACAGACCGACCGCGCCGTCTCCGACGACGACGGAGGTGAAGCCGGCCGTACCTCGGCGGCGAGGGCGGCGTACCAGCCGGTGCCCATCACGTCGGAGACGGCGAGCAGACTGGGCACGAACTCGCCGTCCGGGTGGCCGTCGGTGGCGACGAGGGTGCCGTGGGCGTTGGCGATGCGGACGAACTCCACCTGGCAGGTACTCATTGAACTGGCGGTTCAGGCAGTTGGACTGCCAGCCGGCCAGACAGTTCGGGCAGGTGTTGTCCGAGGTGGAGAAGGAGCCGACCACGAACTGGCCCGGCTCGATGGCGGTGACCTCACGGCCGACCTCCTCGACGATGCCGACGTACTCGTGCCCCATCGGGTGCGGATCGCCGATGGACTCCAGGCCGCGGTAGGGCCACAGGTCCGAACCGCACACACAGGTGGCGACCGTACGGATGACCGCGTCGGTCGGTTGGACGATCTTCGCGTCGTCCAGCTCCTCGAAGCGCACATCGCCGGGGCCGTGGATGACTGCTCCACGCATGGTGGTGCTTCCTTCTCCGCGAGGGTCTCGTGCCGCAGCCGTGACTTGGACACGGCCACGCACGGTCGAAGCTCACACACGAGTGCACGCGCGAAAAGCGGAGAAATCCATCCAGGGATGGAAACAACCTGGGAGGAAAATCTCCCCCCTTCCCCGGGTGGGATCCTGCCATGCTGGGAACCATGACCGGCAACGTCCCCCTCAACGAGCTGGGAGAATTTCTCAAGAAGCGCCGCTCGAAGCTGAGCCCCCGCATGGTCGGACTGCCCGAGACCGGCAGACCCCGCCGCGTGGCCGGGCTGCGCCGCGAGGAAGTCGCCCAGCTCGCCAGCATCAGCACCGACTACTACACCCGCCTCGAACAGGGCCGCATGCAGGCATCCGCGCCCGTGCTGGACACCCTGGCCCGCGTACTCCACCTGGATGACGACGAGCACGGCTACCTCTTCCAGCTCGCGGGCAAGACCACCAAACGCACCCGGCACCGCGGTCGGCAGAAGGTCCAGCCCCAGCTACAGCGCGTGCTCGACGACCTCACCGCCACCCCGGCCATCGTCCAGGGCCGACGCGGGGACATCCTGGCCTGGAACGCGCTGGCCGCCGCCCTGGTCACCGACTTCTCCCGCATCCCGGAAAGGCACCGCAACTACCCCCGGATCATCTTCACCGACCCGGCCATGCGGGCCCTGTACGCCGACTGGGAGACCTCCGCCCACATCGCCGTCGCCCAACTGCGCATGGAAGCCGCGCAGTATCCGGAGGACCCACGACTGATGGAATTGGTAGGCGAAATGTCGATGCGGGACAAGCAGTTCGCCCAGTGGTGGGGGGATCACCGCGTCGCCGCCCGCACCGTGGGAACGAAGACCCTCAACCACCCGGTGGTCGGCGAACTCGTCCTGGACTGGGACACGCTCACCGCCAACACCGACCCCGACCAGCATCTGACCGTCTGGACCGCCCAGGCCGGCTCCCCCACCCACGAGCAGCTCCGCATCCTTGGCTCCTGGGCCGCCGACCAGAACCTCTCCCCATCGCGACCAGCCACGTGACCACAGTCGGCCGGGGCATGCTCAGGCCATGGCCATGGCCCCCGCGACACACCGAGCACATCAGGGGCGCTGCTTCTCCATCAGGCGTTACCTGCGGCGGCGTGGCACCGAGGGGGCCGTCCTCGTCGCGGCCATCAACGAGTGGCTACGACCAGCGCGTTCGATAGCCCTATTCCTCGCCGGAGAAGCGCTCCCACGCGGATTGGCGGGTCATCCCCAAAGTCTCCCCGATGCGCGCCCAGGTCACTCCCAGCGCACGCGCCTTGAGCACCCATTGAGCGAGGTTCCGCTCGACCTGCGCCCCGGCAGCTGCGATCAGCGGCAGACTCGCCAGCACCACCTCGGGGCTCGTCACCTGGTCCCAGGGGGCAAGTTGCGGTCCGCCCTCCGCGGGCCTCCCCTCGATCACCGTCGAGCAGAGAGCCACGCACTCATCACAGATAAACACTCCCGGTCCGGCCACGAGCGTCCCCACCTCGGTGTTCCGCTTCTGGCAGAACGAGCACGCTGCGATCACAGAGTCTTTTGCTGCGGGCGGCATCCGGCCACCTTCCCCTCCGTGTCAGGCATTTCCTGACGGCGTCAGGCGTGACCTTACGCCGTAAGGAAATGCCTGACAACAGAAGTCGTGCAATCCCACATGGACTCGCCAGAACCAACCTGTCCGATCAGCACATCTACTCCGGCCCCAGTCCCTCGGTGGAGGAGTACCGGTGCCGCGGGCGGGCGGCCGAGCAACGCCCACCGCAGCGTCTGCGGCCGGCCGCACCGTCGCAGCGCACCCCAAGGTCCCCGCAGTGGTGAATTCGCAGATTTACGTCCTCGACCAGGACGCGGCCCTCGATTTCTACGTCGGCAAGCTCGGCCTGGAGGTCGCCGCGGACGTCAACTTGGGCTTCATGCGCTGGCTCGCCGTCAGCGTTCCCGGTCACCCCGAGCGGCAGATCCTGCTGGAGAAACCGGGCGCCCCGGCGATGTCGGAGGAGACGGCCGAGCAGGTCCGTGAGCTGGTGACCAAGGGTGTGATGGGCGGCTGGCTCATCTTGACCACCCCCGACTGCCGCAAGACCTACGAGACCCTGCTGACGCAAGGCGTGGAGTTCACCGAGGAACCCACTGAGCGCCCGTACGGGATCGACTGCGGCCTGCGTGACCCGTTCGGCAACCGCATCCGCTTCACTCAACCGGCCGGCTGAGACTCTCCGGCGGGCCGCCGTCGCACACCGTCCTCCGCCTGCGGCGCGCTCTTCTCCGCCGTGCGCCCCCGCAGAGCCGTGACCACCAGCAGCGCCGAGAACACGGCGGCCGAGCCGCACACCACGAAGCCGATCGCGTAGCCGTGGCCGAGGGCGTCGAGAGCGTGTGCGCGGGCCGCGCCCGGCGGGGAGGCGGCGGGGACGGAGTTCAGCGCGAGCGGGCCGCCTTCCCTCAGCACGTCGTGCGCCGCCGCCTTCGACTCCGCGGTCAGGGACGACGAGGTGGCCAGCGACGAGGTCACCCGGGACGCCGCCTGGCTCAGCGCGACGGCGCCGACGACCGCGGGGCCGAGGGTGAAGCCGAAGTCGCGCAGCAGGTTGGTGGCCGCGCTGGCCATGCCCGCGAGCGGGAGCGGCACCGTGTTGACTGCGGTCGCGGTGATGGACGACACCGTGAAGGCGAAGCCGATGCCGACCAGGCCGAGCGGCAGGATCAGCGAGGTCAGACGCCGGTCGTCGACGTCGAGCCCGGCGGCCAGGAAGTCGCCCGCGGCGATCAGTGCCAGACCGGAGGTGAGCAGCGCCCGTGCGGGCAGCCGGTTCAGCAGCCGGGAGGTCAGCGGGGTGAGCACCGGGGTGATTCCGTTGAGCAGCAGGAACGCGAAGGCGGTACGCATCGGGCTCTGGTGCTGGATGGGGCCGAGCCGGATGCTCGTCGCGTAGGCCGTGCCCAGAAAGCTGAACATGCCCACCACCGCGACGACCGACGCGACCGCGAAGGAACGGTCGCGGAACAGGTCCAGGCGCAGGAGGGGCGAGCGGGCCCGGCTCTCGGCGGCCACGAACAGGCCCAGGAAGACCGCGGCGATCATGAACGCCACGACCACGGGGGTCGATCCCCAGCCGTCGGTCGGCCCCTGGATGACGGCGTACAGCAGGGCGAACAGACCGACGCCGATGGTGATCTGGCCGCCGATGTCCAGCGAACGCCCCTCCGGGGCCCGGGAGTTGGCGGCGAGCCACAGGCTCACCAGGGCGCTGACCGCGGCCAGCGCGGCGACCACCACGAACGCCGAGCGCCACGAGCCGTAGGTGCCGGTGATACCGCCGAGCAGCGGCGCGAGGAAGCCGCCCGCGGACAGGCTGGAGGCCCAGAGGGCGATGACGCGGGCACGCTGGGCACCGGTGTGCGTACCGGCCGCGATCATGGCGAGCGACGTGGGGAAGAGCGCGGCGGCGCCGAGACCGGCCAGCGCCTGCCCCGCCCACAGTTGATGGATGCCGGACGCGCTCGCGGCGACGACCTCGCCCACGCACACCAGCGCGGCCCCGCCGACGAGAAGCCGTTTGCGGCCGAAGAGGTCGCCCAGCACGCCGAAGGAGAGTTCGAGGACGGTGACGGGCAACAGGAACGCGTCGGAGATCCAGGTGAGCTGGGCGCCGACGGGGTGGAGGTGTTCCTGGAACAGGCCGTTGAGGGTGGCCGGTATCGCGAGGCCGATCTGGGCGAGGCAGACGGCGAGACAACCGGCGACGAGCGTACCGAGCGGGAGACGCGGGACCGGGGATGCGGAAGGGGGCGCGGAAGGATGCGCGGAAGGCTGTGCGGAGGGGGAAGAGGCGGGTGCGTCGGACATATGAGGGTCCCAACGTCAGTGGCGGGCGGGGGGCGCCGGGCGATCGCGGCCGACCGTCAGACGTGCCGGGCGGTACGGGGCGTACGCCGCGCCGTCCAGGCCGAGCGCCGTGGCGGACCGCTGAAGCGCGGCCGGGGTCGCGGCGCCGTCCCAGTGGCCGGTGACGACGCGGTGTTCGAGCGCGTGCAGGGCGGCCACGGTCTCGGCGGTGGTGAACGCGCAGTGGCCTTGCCGTTCGACGTAGGCCTGCCGCAGCAGCGCGCCGTCCCCGGCCGTGCGCACCCGGTCGCCGAACCGCCGTTCCTGCTCCACGGGTACGAGGTTGTCGGCGATCGTGTGCACGTCAAGCAGCGGTACGCCGAGGCCCTGACCGGCGGACGAGGTGCGCCGCGCCGTACGGACCGCGGCGGGGTCGGCGGTGATCGGGGCACCCCGGGTCAGGGACGTCAGGTCGGCGCGCAGGTCGAGTCCGGCCGTCCGATACAGCGCGCGGACCTGCGGGGCGTGGGCGGAACCGGCGAGCAGGCGGGCGTAGTCGACGCCCCGGTTCCAGGAGTTGTTGCCGCCGACTGACTGCTCCATGGCGAACCGGCCGCCCTCGACGAACGACAGGATGCCTTGCGCGAACCATGTGTACTGCTGCTCCTCCTGGCCCGCCCAGTCGGCCGGGGCGGGCCGGTCCCTTCCGGGCGCCCAGGCGGGCAGGTTGAGGAAGGCCGCGGCCAGCGCGATCCGGGCCCGGCCCCGCGGGGTGGCCTGCGCGGCGGTGACAGCGTCGGTGAGCTTCCCGGCGGTGGCGGCCGCGTCGTCGGCGGAGCCGAAGCGCACCAGATCGACGTCCTGCCCCGGCAGGAGCAGCCGAGCGATGGTGTACTCGGCGTCGAGTTGGTAGTTGTCCAGGTCGGTGCCGCCCGCGACCAGGCCGCACAGGCCGAGCGCGCCGTCGACACGGCCGGCGCCGTCGCGGGCGATCTGCGCGTTGACGAGTCCGCCCATGGACTGGCCGACGGCCAGGGTGCGCCGCGGGGTGCCGATCTTCGCGGTGACGGCGTCGAGTGTGGCGAACTGGTCGAGTTCTGCGCTGTTCAGGGCCCACATCGAGCCATGGGGGTCGTACGACGAACCGGCCATCGCATAGCCCTCGGAGAGCAACTCGGTGCGTACGGCGTCGGAGGGGGCGTCTTGGGCGACGGTGGGGCCGAAGCCGTGGCTGAACAGCAGCAGGGTGCCGTTCCAGCGGTCGGGGACGTCCGCGATCCAGGTGGCGCCGTCGGCGAGGGTGCCGGTGAGGTGGGCAGTGGCCGTCGGGTCCGCCCGGGCGGCTGACCAGGGAAGGACGGCGAGTGCGACGGACGCCAGGGCGGCCAGGGCGACACGCGGACGGGTGCGAGCAGACATGGAAGTGGCTCCTTGTGGGCGGCTGCGGAGCGGGGAACCTGGGGCGCGTGCTCAGCGCTGAACGAAGGTGTGGAGGAATGTAGGGCTGATTTCTTGCAGCCGTCAACGCAATGCACAATTTCGCCTGAGAGCACGCCCTGGTGTGGCACGCGGGAAGACGGCTACGCCGGAACGGTTTCGATCGACCGGCGCGCCGCGTCCCGGGCCGGCGCCTCCAACAGGCCGTGGACCGCGCGGAACGTCTCCTCCGCCCCGGCCGCGGGCCAGTCCTCCGGCAGGTGCCGTACGGGCAACCGGGGATCACTGCGGATGACCTGGAGCCACTCGGCGGTCAATCGGAGACGCAGCGCGAGGGCGTCCTCTCCGGCCAAGTCCACGCCACCTGAGGCGTACGGCCGCCAGGACGCGTCGAAGTCCCGGTAACCGGCGCCCAGTGCGCGCAGGTCCCAGGTGTCGTCGACCATCTCGGCGATGTCCATGCCGGCGTCCGCGTGGGCGCGGAAGACCTTCACATGCGCGGCCAGGCCCAACTCGGCGACGATCTCGGAGACGTCGACCTCGCCCGGCGCGATCCACAGTCCGCTGAACAGCGCGCCGAAGCCCGCCCAGGTCAGCTGGGAGCGCAGATCGTGCCGCTGGCGCTGCCAGGACTCCGGGAGCGAGAAGCCGAGCAGGGTCCAGGTGCCGTCCCACTCGCGGTTGACCGCGCCCGTCTTCCAGATGCGCCGCTCGCCGTCACGGAGGATCGCCTCCGAGCGGTCGGTGAGGCCGATGTAGGTCCGCCGGCCCTCACGCCGACGACTCAGCAGGCCACGGCCGACCATGCGGGTCAGGGTGGACCGGGTGGCCTGCTCTCCGACTCCGGCGCGCCGGAACACCTCGATGACGCTCCCCGTGTACACGCACACCCCACGGCCCAGCACTTCGTCACCGAGGAAGCTGAGCAGGAGGGACTGGGGGCGGAGGGCTGGAGCGGTCACACGCATACATTACGAGGCCCGCGCACACGCGGCAGCGTCAGGCGAGCCCGTCCCCGGCGACGCGCACCAGGAGCGTGTGCAGCGCCTCCCGTTCGGCGGGAGCGAGCGGGGTGAGCAGTTCGTCGGTGACCCGCTGGCCCGCCTGATCCGTGTCGCGGAGGAACGCGCGGCCGTCCTCGGTGAGGACGACGACGCGGCTGCGGCGGTCGTCGGGGGCGGGGCGGCGCTCGGCGAAGCCCAGCTTCTCCAGGTCGTCCACCAGGCCGACGATCGCGCTCGGGTCATAGCCGAGCCGGGCGCTGAGCTCTCGCTGCAAGGCGCCCTCACAGGTGGCGAGGTAGCGCAGCACGGCGTAGTGCCGCAGCCGTAGCCCCGACTCCTGGAGGAAGGTGTTGAACAGCTGGCCGGAGCGCAAGCCCAGGCGATACAGCAGATAGCCCGTGTCCGCGTGCAGCGCCCGCATCCACGGTTCGTCCGCGTCGATGGGGGGCGGGGGGTCGGTGTGCCGGCGGGCGATGGCGGGCTCCCTGGTCTCGGCCCCGGGGCGCCGGTCTCGGCTCTTCCCGGAGGGGTGGGTCTCGTGCGCAGAGTCCAGCATGGCGCACCCGAGGTGGACAACAACTGTTGACGACACCAATTATTGCGCTTAGCTTCGATCTCGCCGCCGCACTCCGCGCCGGACAGGCGCACCCATGCGAAGGGACCCGCTCGTGCCCACCATCGATCTGACCGGCAAGGCCGCCGTCGTCACCGGTAGCGGCCGGGGCCTCGGCCTCGCCTACGCACACGCCCTCGCCGCCCACGGCGCGTCCGTGGTCGTCAACGACGTCGACGAAGCCGTGGCCGAACAGGCCGTCAAGTCCATCACCGAGGCCGGTGGCACCGCCGTGGCCGAGGTGGTCCCGGTCGGCTCCGCCGAAGCCGCCGAGCGGCTGGTCGGCCGTGCCGTCGAGGAGTACGGCCGACTCGACGTCCTGGTCACCAACGCGGGCATCCTGCGTGACAAGGTGCTCTGGAAGATGACCGACGAGGACTTCGACGCGGTCATCACCACCCATCTGCGAGCCACCTTCACCTGCGCCCGCGCCGCCGCCGTGCGCATGCGCGAGCAGGGCGAGGGCGGCACGCTCGTCCTCGTCGGCTCCCCGGCCGGACAGCGCGGCAACTTCGGTCAGACCAACTACGCCGCCGCCAAGGCCGGAATCGCCGCCATGGCCCGCACCTGGTCCATGGAACTGTCCCGCGCGAACATCACCGTCAACGCGATCGTGCCGGTCGCCGCCACCGCGATGACCGAGACCATTCCCGCCTTCGCCCCGTATGTGGAGGCCCTGAGGAACGGCGAACCGCTGCCGGACTTCCTGCGCAAAGGTGAGGGATTCGGCACCCCGGAGGACTGCGCCGCCATCGTTGCCTTCCTGGCCTCCGACACCGCCCGCGGCATCACCGGCCAGTGCGTCGGCATCGGCGGCGACAAGGTGGCGCTCTGGTCGCATCCGCAGGAGATTCGGACCGCCTACGCCGACGGCGGCTGGACCTCCGAGGCCCTCGCCGACGCCTGGCACACATCGATCGGCGCCGAGCCGCAATCGGTGGGCATCCCCGCACCGAAGACCCCGGAGGCGTGATGGACCTCCGGAATCTGGTCGCCATCGACGTCCACACCCACGCGGAGGTGTCCTCCAAGGGCCACTCCTCCCTGGACGACGATCTGCACGACGCCTCCGCCGCCTACTTCCAGGTCGAGGGCAAACGGAAGCCCACCCTCGAGGAGACGGCCGCCTACTACCGCGAGCGGCGGATGGCCGCCGTCATCTTCACGGTGGACGCCGAGTCCGCCACCGGCACCGAGCCCGTCCCGAACGAGGAGGTCGCCGAGGCCGCCGCCGCCAACGCGGACGTCCTCATCCCCTTCGCCTCCATCGACCCCTTCCGGGGGAAGGCGGGCGTGCGGCGGGCCCGGCGGCTGGTCGAGGAGTACGGCGTGAAGGGCTTCAAGTTCCACCCCAGCGTCCAGGGCTTCTTCCCCAACGACCGCTCGGTGGCGTACGGCCTGTACGAGGTGATCGAGGAGACCGGCACCATCGCTCTCTTCCACACCGGCCAGACCGGCATCGGCGCCGGTGTGCCCGGCGGGGGCGGCATCCGCCTGAAGTATTCCAACCCGCTCCATGTGGACGACGTGGCCGCCGACTTCCCGCATCTGAAGATCATCCTGGCGCATCCGTCGTTCCCCTGGCAGGACGAGGCGCTGGCGGTGGCGACCCATAAGCCCGGCGTGCATATCGACCTGTCCGGCTGGTCGCCGAAGTACTTCCCGCCGCAGCTTGTGCAGTACGCCAACACACTGCTCAAGGACAAGGTGCTGTTCGGTTCGGACTTCCCGGTGCTCACCCCGGACCGATGGCTGGCCGACTTCGACAAGCTCTCCATCAAGGAGGCGGTCAAGCCGAAGATCCTCAAGGAGAACGCGGCCCGGCTGCTCGGCCTGACCAAACCGTAAGGGGTGTCGGATGCGCAACGAGGGACTGGGGTCATGGCCCGCACGCCGGGCCCGTAAGACCCCGCACCGCACGGCCCTGATCCATGGCGAGCAGTCGACCGACTACCGCACCCTGCACATCCGCACCACCCGCCTCGCCCATGCCCTGCGCGCCCGGGGCATCAGGCGTGGCGACCGCATCGCCCACCTCGGCCCCAACCACCCCGCCTATCTGGAGACCCTGTTCGCCGCCGGCCTCCTCGGTGCCGTCTTCGTCCCCCTCAACACCCGGCTCACCGGCCCCGAGATCGCCTACCAGCTCGCCGACTCCGGCGCCAAGGCCCTCATCCACGGCGAGGCACACACCGGACTCGTCGCAGGACTGCCGGCCGGCACCGATGTACGGATCCGCCTCGAGATCGGCGACGCGTACGAACAGACCCTGGCGGCCGCGCCGACCGAGCCGATCGATGAACCGGTCTCCCCCGACGACACCTGCCTCATCATGTACACCTCGGGGACGACCGGCCGCCCCAAGGGCGCGATGCTCACCCACTCCAACATCATCTGGAACGCCGTCAATGTGCTGGTCGACCACGATCTGTTCGCCGACGAGCGCGCCCTGGTGTCCGCCCCGCTCTTCCACACCGCCGGCCTGAACATGATCACCTTGCCGGTACTGCTCAAGGGCGGCACCTGCGTTCTGGTGGAGGCCTTCGACCCCGGAACGACCCTCGACCTGATCGAACGGCATCGCATCACCTTCATGTTCGGAGTGCCGACGATGTTCGGCCAGGTGGCCCGGCATCCCCGCTGGGCGAACGCCGATCTGTCCTCGCTCCGCATCCTCACCTGCGGCGGATCCCCGGTGCCGACCCCGCTCATCGCCACCTACCAGGAGCGCGGGCTCACCTTCCTCCAGGGCTACGGCATGACCGAGGCCGCGCCCGGCACCCTCTTCCTGGACGCCGAGCACGCCGCCGACAAGGCGGGCTCGGCAGGCGTACCGCACTTCTTCAGCGACGTACGGGTCGTACGGCCCGATCTCACCCCGGTCGGCACCGGCGAGACCGGCGAAGTGGTGGTGCGCGGACCACATGTGATGTCCGGCTACTGGGGGCTGCCCGAGGAGACGGAGGCCGCGTTCGCGGGCGGCTGGTTCCGCAGCGGGGACGCGGCCCGGGTCGACGAAGACGGTTATGTGTACATCGTCGACCGGATCAAGGACATGATCATCTCAGGCGGCGAGAACGTCTACCCCGCCGAGATCGAGGATCTCCTCCTCGCCCACCCGGGCATCGCCGAGTGCGCGGTGATCGGCGTCCCGGACGACACATGGGGCGAGGCGCCCCGGGCGGTCGTCGTCCCGGCGGCGGGCGCCGAACTCGACCCGGAGCAGGTGCTGGCATCACTGTCCGGGCGGCTCGCCAAGTACAAGATCCCCAAGTCGGTGGTGATCGCGGACGAACTTCCGCGCACCGCCTCCGGAAAGCTCCTCAAGTCCCGGGTGCGCGACCGCTACGGCACCCCCGCCCCTGAACAGGAAGCCGATTCATGAGCATCACCGTCAACGGCCTGGACGAACTCAAGAAGCTCGCCGACGCGGACCTCGGCACCAGCGAGTGGATCGAGGTCACCCAGGACCGCATCGACACCTTCGCCGATGCCACCGACGATCACCAGTGGATCCACACCGACCCGGAGCGAGCGGCCCAGGGTCCCTTCGGCGCGCCGATCGCACACGGCTACCTCACGTTGTCCCTGTTCATCCCCCTCTTCACCCAACTGCTGGACGTACGGGGCGTGACCACCAAGGTGAACTACGGCCTGAACAAGGTGCGCTTCCCCGCACCGGTGAAGGCCGGATCCCGGATACGGCTGGTGGCCCGGCTCACCTCGGTCGAGGACGTACCCGGCGGCGTCCAGATCACCGTCGACGGCACGATCGAGGTGGACGGCGGCACGAAGCCCGCTGCCGTGGTACAGAGTCTGTCCCGCTTCTACGTCTGACCTGCCGCACTACGAAAAAGACCGGCGAGACCGGCGGGTCCGGCGGCCGACACCGCACCGCCGACCACCGCACCGCCGAGCCGGCTTCCCGGAACCTCGGCTCAGGCGGCGAGCACCTGTGCCACCGCCATCGCGGGCAGGGGCGCCACCGGGATGCGCACCGGCGCGACCGGGCCATGAGCGGGCCACACGCGGTATGTGGTCTTGGCCGGATCCACCAGGGGCTCACCGAGAGTGATCCGCCCCTGGGAGTACAGCCTGTCGCATACGGGGGTGGGCAGTGCGACATAGCAGCCTCCCCGGTTGGTGACGGAGTCGTACGGCTGCCAGTAGCCGTACCGGCGTCGTCCACTCGAGTGCACGGTGCAGAACACCGGAGTGCGGGAGTTGGACATGACACGGAGAACACCGGCGTCGGCAGCCTCGAACGGAACCTCGGAACGGGAGCGGGACGAGCAGAGGACCGGGGACATCAAGGCTGCCTTTCCGAGGGGCCGGGACTCAAGATCAGCTACCCAATTAAAGCAGTGATTTGATCTCGATGGCACAACTCCCGTCCAAACGGCGGGGCTTGGGCATGTCGGCACGGACACGGTGGCACGGTGTGCGGCGACCCGACCAATCCGTACCTCGCGTGCAGCGGCTGCCACCAGCCGGAACGGTCCCGCGCTCCGGGCGTTGTCGGCCCCTCGGCCCGCTCCTAGGGTGGGAGCACTTCCATAGCCTTCCTGGCCACGGCGGGCCTGGCCGCCACCACCCTCGACGCACCGGCTGCCGGATCCGTACGCCCTCCGGTCAGGGTTGCGGATGGGCGTCGTGGGTGAGGAGGGCGAGCTGGACGCGGTTGTCCAGGTCCAGTTTGGCCAGGGCGCTGGAGAGGTGGGCCTTGACCGTGCCGAGGGAAAGGTGAAGGCGGGCGCCGATGTCGGTGTTGGACAGGCCTTCGGCCACCGCCTCGGCCACCTCGCGCTCGCGTTCGGTGAGCGACGCCAGCCGCTGCCGGGCGCGTTCGGCGCGGTCGTCCGGTCCGCCCGCCGCGTGCCGGATGAGGGCACGCGCGGCGGACGGCGACAGCGCGGGCTCGTCGCGGGCGGCCCGCCGTACCGCCTCGACGATCTCCTCGGGCACGGCGTGTTTGACGAGGTACCCGGCGGCACCGGCGCGCATCGCCTCCAGCACCAGGCCGTGCTCGTCGAAGGTGGTCAGCACGATCACCTGCGGGGCCTGGGCACCGCGCCGGGTGAGCTCGCGGGTGGCCGCGAGGCCGTCCATGACCGGCATCCGGATGTCCATCAGGACCACATCGGGCGCGTGTTCACGGACGGCGGCGGCCACCTCTGCGCCGTCCGGCGCCTCCCCCACGACCTCGATACCGCCCGCCCCGCGCAGCATCATCTTCAGCCCGGTCCGCACGAGGGGGTCGTCGTCGGCCAGCAGCACTCGGATCATCGTGTCACCTCGCGGGCCACGGTAGCCGGGCGCGCAGCGTGAAGGTGCCGTCGGCGGCGGCGTGGTCGAGGGTGCCGCCGTCGAGCCGGACCCGTTCGGCGAGCCCGGTCAGACCGGCGCCGGTGCCCGGGACCGTCCCGTCTGCGCGTGGCGCGGCGGCCAGCCCGTTGCGGACCTCCACCGTGAGGCCGCCGCCGGGACCTCCGGCCAGCCGTACGCTGACGGCTGTGCCGGGCGCGTGCTTGCGGGCGTTGGTCAGGCCCTCCTGGGCCACGCGGTAGACGGTCCGGTGAATTTGCCCCCGCAGTGCGCGGACGGCGTCGGCGGTCAGCTCGGTACGGAAGTCCACCGGCTGCCCCGTGGCACGGGCGTCCGCGACCAGACCGTCGATGTCCGCGATCCGTGGCAGCAGCGACACCGGCTCACCGCCGCCCTCCGCCCGCAGCAGGTGCAGCACCTCCTGCAACTCCTCCACGGCCTGGTGTGCGTTGCCCCGGATCACCTCGGCGCTCTCGGCGACCTCGGCACTGCTCAGCGCGGGCCCGGCGCCCGCCTCCGCCTGCCGGGTGCGGTAGGCCAGCGCGCCCGCGTGCACGGAGAGCAGGGAGATGCGGTGCGCCAGTACGTCGTGCATCTCGCGGGCGATGGCCTGGCGTTCGCCGCGGCGGGCGTCGGCGAGCCTGCGCTCGTGTTCGGCCCGGGCCCGCTCGGCGTCCGCGCGCAGCCGCTCGAAGAGCAGCCGCCGGGAACGCAGTGCGCTGCCCGAGGCGAAGGCGGCCAGGAGGTAGGCCAGCGAGAACGCGGCGTCGAGCCACAGGTCGTCAGCCGCTCCCGACAGCAGCAGACCGGAGGGCACCATGCACACCACGTACGCACCGAGCATCAGCAGCGCCTGCCGCCAGCGCAGACGGAGCGCGAGGTTGGTGACGATCAACGCACCGGCAGGCAGAGCGCTGGTCGCCAGCGCCACCGCGGGCAGCCCGATCAGCGCCACGGCGAGCGGGGAACCGCGCCGCCACCACAGTGCACAGCAGGCCACGAGCCCCAGCAGCGGGTCCAGTTCCGCCGCCCACCCCGGCGGATCGCCCTGCTCCCTCACCACACCGAGCACGACCATGCCGAGGAAGACGGCCGCGCAGCAGAGTCCCGCGTCCACCGCCCGGTCGCGCCAGGTGCGCCCGGCCGGGCGGGCGAGGTCGAGGCCGTTGGTCATACGGTGAGGGTATGCGGGCCGCGAAGGGCGGCACATCGGCCAACTGGCCAGACGTCCCCTGGCCATCGGTCTGGCTCCCGCCGCCTCCTCCTGGACCGTCGGCGAATGGTGCCGACCCAGGTGGCTCCCGCAGGCTGCTGCCATCCGGAAGACGGGAGAGAACGAGATGGGTGCAGTCCAGGTCAGCAGGG
Organism: Streptomyces lacaronensis; assembly: GCF_047337785.1. NCBI lineage: Bacteria > Bacillati > Actinomycetota > Actinomycetes > Kitasatosporales > Streptomycetaceae > Streptomyces > Streptomyces lacaronensis. Next base: position 11,604,382 of record NZ_JBLHDK010000003.1, on the reverse strand, counting down.
CGCGGTTGCTGCGGCTCGCGGGGGCCGTCGCCGTCGGCGCGGTACTGCCCGCCGGGTACGCCGCCGCGACGGAGTGGCACGACAGCGCGGGCGCCCCGGCGGATCGGAAGCGGGCGGGAGACGCCCGGCCGGGCGGGGTGCGTTATCGCGGGGTCGTCTACGAAGTGGGGGAAGGCGAGACGTCCGCGACGGCGTGGAGCGCGGCTCGTACCCGCACCGACCTGCGGGTGATCCGCCGCCAACTGCACGCCGACACGGTGAAGATCACCGGTGATGGCGTCGAACGGCTCACCCGCACCGCGGCCGAGGCGGCCGAGAGCGGTCTGCGAGTGTGGCTGGAGCCGACCCTCGGCGATGTGCCCGCTTCGGACATCCTCGACCACCTCGCGGAGACCGGACGATTCGCCGAACGACTGCGCCGGCAGGGCGTACGGGTGCATCTGAACGTGGGCTGTGAGTTCATGCTGTTCGTCCCCGGGATCGTGCCCGGCGCCACCGCGACCGAGCGGATCGAGAACCTGGTCAAGGGCAACTACGACCCGGTGCGGACCGCCCGGCGCCTGCGCCGCTTCACCGCACGGGCCGCCGCCGTCGGCCGCTCGGTCTTCCGCGGGCCGCTGTCGTACGGAGCCGCGCAGGACGAGGACGTGGACTGGGACCTGTTCGACCTGGTGTGCATCGACTACTACGGCTGGTTTCCGAACCGCGCCGGGCACGTCAAGGAGCTGCGTGGATACCAGCGTCACGGCAAGCCGCTCGCGATCACCGAGTTCGGCTGCTGCACCTTCGAGGGCGCACCCCGCCTGGGGGGTATGGGCTGGGACGTCGTCGACTACGCCAAGACACCGCCGCGGGTCAGGAAGGGGCTGGTGCGCAGCGAGCACACACAGGCGGCGTATCTGACCGATGTGCTCGACGTGTTCGAGTCGATGAACCTGTATGCGGCGATGGCCTATACCTTCGTCACGCCCGACGCCCCACACCGCCGCGAGCCGCGACTCGACCTGGACATGGCCGCCTACAGCCTGGTGAAGGTGATCCGGGACCGTCCGGCGGAGCCGGACTCCCCCTGGCACTGGGAGCCCAAGGAATCCTTCCGGGCCCTGGCCGACGAGTACGCCCGCCACCGACGGCGTCCCTGAGAGCACAGCCACTCACACGTCGACTCATGCGCGCTCGTACGACCCGCCCGCACCGTACCGGCGCAGCAGCCACAGGCCGTACGCCAGGTGGAAGGCGTACACGCTCGCCTGCCACCAGTCCGGGGCCGAGCCGGGAGAGCGGATCTGGAAGAAGTCGTCGAGTCCGTGGACGATCACCATCGGCCAGATGGAGCCGATCGCATAGCGCAGTGCGGCGCATGTGAAGCCGAAGAATCCGGCGGACAGCATCTGCCACAGCGTGTCGTCGAGCGAGGCGTCGAAGAACAGGAAGTTCTGGATGTGGCCCGCTCCGAAGAGGACGGCGACGCCGACGGCCGCGCGCATCGGACCGAGTGGGCCGAGGGTCTGCTGGACGAGTCCCCGGCTGTACATCTCCTCGTTGACGCCGACCCACAGCAGCGACACCAGGCCGCTGACGACCACCGTCGCGCTGCCGTCGAGGCCGGCCACGGTGTACGAGCAGGCGACCAGCAGCATCGGCGCGGCCAGCCACCAGCGGCGCGGACGGCCTGGCGCGGCTACCCCGGAGACACCCAGCCAGCCCCACCGCCACAGCACGAGCCACACCCCCGCGGCGCAGATGGCGTTGACCAGGGTGGCGCCGAGGTCCGGGTACCAGGAGGGCGCCAGTGGGGGCAGGATCACCTTGGCGAAGAGCAGCAGCACGGTGTGCCATGCGAACGTCAACTCCACCGCGCCGCACAGTGGATGACGGATGACGTGGTCTTTCCACGACTGCATCACGGGATGAGCGTAGCCGCGGGCGCGGAGAAGGGAACGCGGAGCTTTCGGTGGTCGAGAGATCCGGTCTTGCCTTGCTACTCCTGGCTGGACTTTCGGCACTGGGCTTCCTACGCCGGGCGGGATACGGGGTTGCCGCACCGCGGACAGGGAGTTTCGTAACGCTTCGGTGTTTCGTCGCGACCATTGGTGAGCCAACCTGCAACGGCTGCGCCCGCGCCCTTGCTCCCGCCGACTCCGCACCAGCCCAAGGTCCGCGCACTGGGCTGGTACGCCGCCCAGCGGGGAACGGACCACTTCCCCAACGATGAGCGTTCGAGGTGGCGCCTACTGCGGGTAGGCGGTGTCGCGAGCGGTCTTCTCCCAGGTGGTGACGTCGGAGCGGATGGCGTCGAGGTGGGTGAGGACCGCGTCGACCGCGTCGCTGCCCAGGGGCAGCCGCAGGGGGGTCCGCTCGGCGTCCAGGGCGGCCAGGATCGCCGCCGCGGCCCTGGCCGGGTCGCCCGGCTCCGCGCCCCCGGCGGTCTGGGTCATCCGCCGGGTGGGCCCGACCGTCTCGGCGTAGTCGGCGATCTCCTCGCTGGCGCCGGTGTTGTCCATCAGGCTGGTGCGGAAGGCGCCGGGCTCCACGATGAGCACCTTGATGCCGAGCGGGCGCACCTCCTCCACCAGCGCCTCCGAGAATCCCTCCAGGGCGAACTTGGTGGCGCTGTAGGCGGAGAATCCGGCGAAGGACATCTGGCCGCCCATGCTGCTCAGCTGGACGATCGCACCGGAGCGCCGGGCCCGCATGGCGGGAAGCACGGCCCTGACCAGGGCGGCGGGGCCGAAGACATGCAGGTCGAACAGCGAGCGCAGCTCGGCGTCGGTGGTCTCCTCGGCCGCGCCGACATGGCCGCGCCCCGCGTTGTTGACCAGGACGTCGATCCTGCCGTGACGGCTCACCACGTCCCGCACGGTGGCCTCGATACCGGCGGTATCGGTGACGTCCAGCGTCAGCGCCTCCACCTGGTCGGGGTGCGCGGCCACGAGGTCGCCCAGCGCCTCCACACGGCGTGCGGTGGCCACGACCACGTCTCCGGCGGCCACCGCGGCTTCGGTGATCGCCCGGCCGAAGCCACTGTTCGCCCCGGTCACCAGCCAGACCTTGCCCATCGGACATCCCTTCACGGAAGTGTTGTGCTCTTGGGGTCGACTCTCGCGGAGAAGTCCTTTGCCCGTCCAAGACCCGGTGTGATAACCGATGGTTATGGATGTGCATGGACGGGATCTCCGGTACTTCACCGCCGTGGCCGAGGAGCTGCACTTCACCCGCGCGGCCGAGCGGCTGTTCGTCTCGCAGCCGGCGCTGAGCAAGCAGATCCGGATGCTGGAGCGCCAGCTCGGCGCGCCGCTGTTCGTACGGGACGGCAGGAGCGTCCGGCTCACACCGGTGGGCGCCGCGCTGCTGCCGCACGCCCAGCGGGTGCTCGCCATGTGGGACGCCGCGTGGGAAGCGGTCGAGAAGGCCAAGGCCGGGCAGCGGGCGACGCTTGTCGTGGGGATGAGCACCAGCCCTGGCCGCGGCGGTCTGCTGCCGGGGATCAGGTCCCGGTTCACCGACGTCCACCCCGACGCCCGTATGAAACTGCGCCAGGTGAACTGGGAGGATCCGACCGCGGGGCTCGCGGACGGCTCCAGCGACCTCGCCTTCGTCTGGCTCCCGATGCCCGATCCGGACCGCTACACCTGGGTCGTGGTGGCCCAGGAACCCCGTCTGGTCGCGCTGCCCGAGAGGCATCCCCTGGCCGCCCGGGACGTGGTCGACTTCGCCGATCTGCTGGACGAGCCGTTCCTCGCGCTGCCGCCGAGCGCCGGGGCGCTGCGGGAGTACTGGCTCGCCATGGACGCCCGTGAGGGCAGGCCACCGGTCGTCGGCGCCGAGATCGCCAGCACCGAGGAGACGTACGAGGCGCTGGTGGACGGGCGCGGGGTCTGCCTGCTGGCCAGCGGGAACGCACCGCTCATCACCCTGGGCGGCGTCGTGACCCGACCGGTGCGCGGCATCTCGCCGAGCCAGTACGCACTCGCCCGGCGTGCCGACGACCACCGTCCCCTGGTGCTGGATTACCTACGTGCTTGCAGGGAGGCGACCGGGCAGCCCTCGGCCGGCGCCTGATGTGGAGCCCGGCGCCTGGCCGGACAGATGGTGGAACCGGTCCCAGCGGCCTGTATCCGTGCTCCAAGACGGTTCGCCCCCGCCGTCCGCTTTGGCCTGATCCCTGTGGTCCCCGTCTCACCGCGCCGGACACGATGGGCCTTATGTGACCGATCCACGGACACGAGGGGGAAGCAAAATGCACGAGAAGCACTCGCCGAGGGCCTTATCGAGTGCGGCGGATTCGCGAGAGCTGATCACCAGGAAACCCGGCGCCGCCGCGCGCGAGCATGTGCTGGGATACCGGGGCTTCCAATTCGGTGCGCGTCAGCCTCGATGTCGGCTGCTGGTGCCGGACGGCGTGGTGAAGGTGATGCTCGGGTTCGGCGAGCCGGTACGGATCGCCGACGCGGTGGATCCGCGCCAGTCCGTCACCGGAACCTCGATGATCAACGGCTTACGGGCCACCGCCACGCTGGGCGAGCACACCGGCCAGTTATCCGGCGTGACGGTCATGCTGACGCCGATCGCGGCCTTCCGCTTCTTCGGCGTGCCGATGGCCGAGCTGGCGGAGCGCAACCTGGACCCGGCCGATCTCCTCGGCCGGGAGGCGGGCCGTCTCCTCTGCCGCCTGTCCGAGTGCCGCGACTGGGCATCGCGCTTCGCCCTGCTCGACGGGGTGTTCGCGGCCCGGGCCCAGGCCGGTCCGGTGTGCGCGCCCGAGGTGGTCTGGACGTGGCGGCGGCTGGGACGCACCCACGGCCGGATTCGCGTGGGGGAACTGGTCACCGAGACCGGATGGAGCCGCCGACGGCTGGAGCGGCGCTTCCGCGAGCAAGTGGGCCTGCCACCCAAGCAGTTCGCCCAGGTGCTCCGGCTGCAGGCGGCGCTGCGTCTTCAGGACGGCGGTCTGCCGTGGGCGGAGGCCGCGGCCCTCGCGGGCTACTACGACCAGGCCCATTTCACCCGGGCCTTCAAGGACCGGGTCGGCTGCACGCCGGGCCGGTTCGGAACCCGTCGGGCGTCCTCCAAGCCCGGCGAGCCGCTGGACTTCCTGCCCGATCAGGTCACCAGCGTTCTGCTCGCCGAGTGAGGGCCGCGCGTTCCCGGCGTCGCATTCGTACAAGACATCCTTCCCGCCGGATCGCGATGGTGGCGGAGTCGGCAGACGCCGTCTGTCGGCTCGACCCCACATCGGCCCGCGCCCAGTCCACGGAGCCGGGCCGGACTCGACGGAAGGAGGGTGGACATGTACAGGACGCTCACCTCGATGGGCAGCAGGCTGCTCGGCCTGTTCGTTCCCCAGGTGGAGGCCTCTGCCGTGCAGGTGAAGCAGTGCTGGCCGCAATGCTGGCAGTGCAACCGGCAGTACGGCGGTTCGTGCAGCTGCAACGCCCGGTGCTGCAAGAACTCGGCCGGGGGCTTCGACTGCGCCGGTTGCGTGGGCTGCTGACACCACGCAGGGCCGCGCTGACCGCCGTCTGCTCCTGGGCGACGGCGTACGCGGCGCACCGCTGAACGACAGCGGGCAGGCGGCCCCCGAGTGGCCAACGGGGGCATTCGGGGGCCGCCTTCACGCCCAGCCCGCACCCCTATCTCGATCGAAAGGGTTGCCGTGCAGTATCTGGTGATCGCGGTCCGGGCCATGATCGGCGTGGTCTTCCTGATCGCCTTCCTGAGCAAGTCTGCGGGGCGGGGCAGGTTCACGGCCTTCGTGGAGTCGCTGCCCGCCATGGGAGTGGTGCCACCGCGGCTGGTCGGACCCGCGGCGGGGGCCGTGGTCGCCGCGGAGGGCGCGGTCTGTGCCCTGCTCATCGTGGAGTCCGACGGCGTCACCGTGGCCGGATTGGCCCTCGCGGCGGGGCTGTTGAGCGTTTTCGGGGCGGCGATAGCCCGCACGATACGGCGGGGAACGGGCGCCGCCTGCCGCTGCTTCGGGGCCTCGGCGGCCCCGCTCGGTCGCCGCCACCTCCTGCGCAATGTGGTGCTGACCGCCGTCGCGGCGGCGGCCGGCCTGATGACACTGGCGGACCCGGCACCGGCGACGGCGGCGGGAGCGCTCGTGGCGGCGGTGGCCGGGCTCGTCGCGGGTGTCCTGGTGACCGTACTCGACGACCTGGCCGGGCTTTTCGGTCCGTCCAGGGCCCGGCAGATGCCCGATTCGACGCGCGCACACACCATCCGAAGGCGATCCGGAACATCCGGGATATCCGGGAGGAACCATGCCAGTCCTGATCAGCGCCGTGGTGCTCGTGGGGGCACTGTGTTCGCTGGACCTGATCCTCACCCTGGGCGTGATCAAGCGCCTGCGGGAGCACGGCGAGCTGCTGGCGGCGAGGGCAGTCGACCGGCCACGCTCGGCGATCGAACTCGGCGAGCCGGTGGGTGAGTTCGCCACCCATACCGTGGACGGCGAGCCGTTGGGCCGCGCCATGATGACCGGGGCCACCTTGGTGGGCTTCTTCACGCCGACCTGCGGACCGTGCAAGGAGCAGCTGCCGAAGTTCATGGAGTACGCCCGCACGATGCCCGGCGGACGCGATCGGGTGCTGGCCGCCGTGGTGGGCGATGAGGACCTGGCCGCGCCCATGGTCGCCGAACTGCGATCGGTGGCGAAGGTCGTGACCCAGACCCGCAACGAGGAGCCCATGGGCGCGGCATTCGAGATCATGGCATTTCCCACGGTGCTCATGGTCGCGCCGGACGCCGAGGGGAATGTCGTGGTCACCGACGACGCGGTGGACCTGTCCCGGCCGACGCTTCCGGTGTGAGCACCGTGCGCGGGCGAGGCGGCCACGAGGAGTCGGCGGCGGACCCCGACCGTGTCCCTTCCGACGCCCCTTCCGGACACTCGGGGCGCGCCTCCGGGGGCTCGGGACGCGCCATGATCGCGCTGCGGCGGCTCGCCGCCGTCTGCGCGGTCACCGCCCGCGCCGCCCCCGGCACCCTGCTGCTCCACATAGGACTGTCGCTGCTGGTGAGCGCGTTGCCGGTGGTGACGGCCTGGCTGATGAAGCTGGTCCTGGACGATCTGGCGAGCGGTGCCCCGAGCACGCTGCTGTGGCCCGGTACGGCGATGGCCTGCCTCGGTGTGACGGCGGTGGTGGCCTCGCAGGCCATGCGATACGCGCGAGCGGAGCTGGACCGCCGGGTGGGGCTGGAGATGCAGGACCGGCTGTTCGCCGCCGTCGACGGGTTCGTCGGGCTGGGGAAGTTCGAGAACCCGCACTTCCTGGACCGCCTGCGGCTGGCCCAGCAGGCGGGCCACGAGACGGCCACTCATGTCGCGGAGAGCATTCTGGGCGTCGTGCGCGCCGGGGCGACCATCGGTGGCTTCCTCGGTTCGCTCTTCCTCGTCAGCCCCGTGATGGCCGGGATTCTGCTGGTGGCGGGGGTGCCCGTGCTGTGGTCGGAAGTGGCACTGGCCCGGCGGCGGGCGCGGATGCTGTGGGAGGTCGGGCCGGTCGAGCGGCGGGAGTTCTTCTACGCGGATCTGCTGTCGAGTGTGGAGGCGGCCAAGGAGGTCCGGCTCTTCGGCATCGGCCCGTTTCTGCGCGAGCGGATGCTGACGGAACGGCGTACGGCCAACGCCGCGAAGCGGGCCATGGACCGGCGAGAAATCGCCGTACAGACGGGGCTGGGCGGACTGGCGGCGCTGGTCTCCGGCGGTGGACTGCTCTGGGCGGTCCTCGCGGCGCGCGGCGGGGCGCTGTCGGTGGGCGATGTGACCATGTTCGTGGCCGCGATCGCCGGTGTGCAGGGGGCGCTGACCTCGTTGGCCGGCGACGCCGCGCAGGGCCAGCAGACGCTGCTGATGTTCGACCACTACACGGCGGTGACGCAGGCCACCTCGGACCTCCCGGTCGCGGACCGGCCCCGCCCGTTGCCGGCACTGCGCCATGGAATCGAGCTCCGGGACGTCTGGTTCCGCTACTCTCCCGATCTCCCGTGGGTGCTGCGCGGAGTCGACCTGTACATTCCGCAGGGCCGTGCGCTGGCCCTCGTCGGGCTCAACGGGGCGGGCAAGTCCACTCTGGTGAAGCTGCTCTGCCGGTTCTACGACCCGACGCACGGCGCGATCCTGTGGGACGGCGTGGACATCCGCGAGGTCGATCCGGCGCGGTTGCGGGAGCGCGTGGGCGCGGTGTTCCAGGACTATATGCAGTACGACATGACGGCGGCGGAGAACATCGCGCTCGGCGACCTCACCGTGCTGGCGGATCGGGACCGATCGCGCCAGCGGATGCGTCAGGCCGCCCAACGGGCCGGAATCGACCGCCAGTTGGCCGCGCTCCCCCGTGGCTACGACACCCTGCTGACCCGGATGTTCTTCACGGAGGAGGACAAGGGCAACCCGGAGACGGGCGTGGTCCTCTCCGGCGGCCAATGGCAGCGGCTGGCGCTGGCGAGGGCGTTCCTGCGCGATGCGTGTACCCGCCGCGAACTGATGATCCTCGACGAGCCCTCGGCCGGGCTCGACGCGGAGGCGGAACACGAGATCCACGCGTCCCTGCGAAGCGAGCGGAGCACCCGTACCAGCCTGCTGATCTCGCACCGGCTCAGCGCGCTGCGGGAGGCGGACATCATCGTCGTACTCAAGGACGGGCGGGTCGCCGAGCGGGGGGACCACACCCTGCTGATGGCGGCGGGCGGCGAGTACGCGCGGCTCTTCACCCTCCAGGCCGGTGGCTATCAGCTCTCCGCCGAGGAGTCTCCGGTAGCGCCGGAAGAGGCCGTGTGATGGGTCTGCTGGCACTGGGACTGGGGATGGCGGTGGGCGCGGCTCTCGTCACGGGAACGGTGCTGCGGCGGACACTCGTGGTCGTGACCGTACGGGGCGGGAGCATGGAACCCACGTACCGCGACGGGGAGCGAGTCGTTGTGCGGCGCGGCGGACGGTGCGCGGTCGGGCACGTGGTCGTCGTGCGACAGGAGGACGGCGGGCGCTCCTCACCCACCCCGAGCCAGGCGGGAGCGGCCGTCGGTACGGCACAAGAGTGGATGATCAAGCGTGTGGCCGCGGTGGCGGGCGACCGGCCGCCCCCGGGAGCACTCCCGGAGCCGTACGCCGCCGGTGGCTCCGTCCCGCCCGGGGCACTGGTCCTCCTGGGCGACAACACCCACAACAGCTACGACTCCCGCGAGGCGGGCTACTTCGCCACGACACACGTCCTGGGCACCGTCCTCCGGCCCCGCCCCCGGCCGACGTACGATGGGGGCGCCGGGGGACCGAGACACCGCACGAGGGCGCACACGAGGAGCTGCTAGCGTCCGACACCGTGAGCGACAGCGTTTATGTGGGCAATGCGGGCAAGGATGCGGCACTGGACCGAGGGTGGCTCCTCGGACACTTCAAGGACGCCGGCGATCCGCGCCACAGCGAGGCCGTGGAGATCAAATGGGGCGTCCACCCTCGTGGCGACGAACGAGCGGAGTGGGTGAGGGGCGAGGAACGCACGGCTCTCCTGGTTCTCATCAGCGGCCGTTTCCGCGTGGAACTCCCCGGCCGCGACGTTCTTCTGGAAGAGCAGGGTGATTACGTCGTGTGGGGGCACGGAGTCGACCATTCATGGTTCGCGGAGGAAGAGTCGGTGGTGCTGACCGTCCGATGGCCGTCCGTGCCCGGTTACGCGGTGGCGGAGAGCGGAGAACGGTGAAGCGCGACCTCGGAGCCGACCATGACACGTGATCCCGACGACAGAGCCGTTTCGGCGAGCCTGGGCCTGCCCGAGGCCACAGGCAGCCGAAGGATGGACTGGGCGGCGATGCCGCGCGGGGCGACGGCTCGGATCGGGCAGCTGCTCGGCAGCCCGGTGGCCCATGCCGTCAGCCAGCGGGGCGGGTTTTCCGAAGGTCTCGCCGCACGAGTGCGTCTGGAGAACGGCAAGCGTGCCTTCATCAAGGCGGCCAGCTCACTGGTGGCACCGGCGGTGGCGGACTTCCACCGCCGGGAGATCGCCGTGTCCGAGCGGCTTCCCAGGGAGGTGCCGGCGCCGCGGCTGCTCGACGCGTACGACGACGGCACCTGGGTCGTGCTGGCCTTCGAGGAGATCGAAGGACATCTGCCCGCCCAGCCGTGGCGGCGGGAGGAACTCGACAGAGTGCTCGCGGCGGTCACCGATATGGCGGAGGTCCTGACACCATCGCCGGTGAACGAGGACATCTTGGGCAAACCGCGCCTCGGAGGGTGGTCGGCGATGGCGGACGACGCCGCGGTCAGGGGCAGGGTCGAGGAGCTGTCGCCGTGGGCGGCCCGCCATTTCGACCAACTCCTCGCCCTGGAAGTGAACGCTTCGCTGGATGGCGCCACTCTCCTGCACGGAGACCTGTACCCGTTCAACATCATGCTGACCGGGGACCGTGTCTTCGTCGTCGACTGGCCGCACGCCTGGATCGGCCCCCGCCACTGTGACGTGGTCACCCTGGTGTCGAGCGCCTCCCTCAGCGGCGTGGACCCGCGGCCGATCGCCGAGAACCACCCGCTGACCCGCGATCTCGACCCCGCCCGGATCAACGAGGTGCTCGCCCTGCACGCCGGTTTCCTCCTGCGGACCGCTGCCTCGGCGGGGCCCGGCGCCGATCCCAACATCGTGGCCATGATGACCGCATTGGGTCTCGCCTCACTGCGCTGGCTGTGCGGTGCTCAGCCGTAGGCATACCGACGACCGGGCGGGGCGGGCCCGTCCGGTCGCCGCGGTGGTCAGCCTGTGGTGTCCCATTTCCAGGCGCTGCAGTTGTCGGGTTCGAGGGCGACCTTCACGCAGACGCGGTACTTGATGGTCTGGGCGTTGCTGAAGCTGCGGTTGAAGTCGGTGTGGGTGTGACAGCCCTTGGTGTTGCTCAGGGTTCGCCTGCTCGCCCCGGCGCGCTGGTACTGGGCGTACACGGGTGTTACCCGCGTTCGTGGTGACGCTGTGGACGTTGTGGTACAGCGGAGCAGTTCCCTGGCCCCGGTGGCGGTGATGGCACGGGAGGGGCTGCCCCAGGTCAGCCGTCGGCGCAGGTCGCTGCGGAGAAGGTCGTGTTCCGCGCCGTGACCGGGTGCGAGCTGCACCGTTCCGCCCCAGCGGACCGCCAGGGTCTCGCCGAGCTCGTGGCGCGGCCGCCGCCAGGCCGGATGCCGGCGCCGACGACCACCACATGGGCGAAGGAGGAGGAAGGGAGGGATGGCATGAGTCTCCTTGCTCGTTGTGGTGCGTGGTGTCAGAGGGGCTATTGGGCCGGCCGGCCCGGTCGCGTGGTGTCGGCCGGCCGCCGCGGTCCGTGACCCCGCTCCTCGGCCCCGCTCGGCTGGGCGAGGCTGAGCCGGCGGGTTTCCGGCGCCATGCGCCACGAGACGGCGAGCCCGGCCGTTCCGATGCCCGCCGCGATGTACAGGCCGGTGCGGCGCCGGCCGCCTCGGCCAGGTTGAACACGATGAACAGCGTGATCAAACCGTGAGCTACCGGCTGGAACGGCTGGAAAAGCGCCTGGGGCGGCGTCTTGTCCTCCGGGCACGGGGAGCGAAGGGGACCGGGCTGACGGTCGCGGGTGAGCGCTACCGCGAGCTCGCCGAGCAGTGGGAGCGGCTCGTCGGCGAGGCCGCCCGGATCCGCGAAGCGCCGGACGCAGCCCTGGCCGTGAGTGGCGCCGACGCCATCAGCATCTATGTGTTCGACTCGCTCGCCGGGCGCGGGCCACGCGCCGGAAGAAGGGCACGTTTCTGCCCGGGAGGTCGCCCAGCTCGCGGCCATCAGCGTCGGTTACTACACACGCTTGGAGCAGCCCCGACGGCTCGGGGCAGCGCCTCATGGTCCTCACCGACGAGACCGGCAGCGCTTCGTACGATGCCCTGCGCGTCCTCACGTCCTGGACGGCTGATCAGCGGTGAAGAACCATCAGGTCCGGCCGCTCGAGGAAGCGGGCGGTGTCGCGCAGGACGAGCGAACCGAGTTCACCGTCGACGAGACGGTGGTCGAACGACAGGGCGAGGGTCGTGGTGTCGCGCAGCCGTATGCGTCCCTTGTGCTCCCACGGCGTTCGCCGCACCTGGCCGAAGCAGAGGATCGCCGCCTCGCCGGGGTTGAGGATCGGTGTTCCGCCGTCGATGCCGAAGACACCGATGTTGGTGATCGTGAACGTCCCGTTTCTCATCCGCTCGGGTGGCGTCTTGCCGGCGCGGGCCTGCTCGACGAGGTCGGTGAGCGCCAGGGCGATCTCACGCAGGGAGAGTCGCTGGGCCGCGGCGATGTTGGGGACGATGAGCCCCCGCGGTGTCGCCGCGGCGATGCCGAGATTGACGTCCGAGTACTGGACGATCTCACCGGCCTCGGCGTCCCACTTCGCGTTGATCGCGGGATGCCGCGAGATGGCGGTCAGCGCTGCCCTGAGGACGAGACACAGCGGTGTCAGGCGCACCCCGTCGAACGCCTTGTCGGCGCGTGCCCGCTTCAGCAGTTTGAGGGACCGCGTCACGTCGACGGTGACCCATTCCGTGACATGCGGAGCGGTGAAAGCGCTCTTGACCATGGCCTCCGCGGTGTGTTTGCGCACTCCGCGAATCGGTGTGCGCACCACGTCGGCACGGGTGGGGTCCGGGGCGTTCGACGGGGTTGCCCGCTGCTCGGCGAGGCGGTGGACATCCTCGCGGGTGATGCGTCCCGACGCGCCCGTGGCAGTCACCAGGGTCAGGTCGACTCCGAGGTCGCGGGCGAGCTTGCGCACCGGCGGGGCGGCGAGGGATTTCCCGTTGGACGGTGTGACGGCCGGTGGCGCGGGCCTGCTCTTGCGCGGGCGGCGCGCCGTCCGGGCGTGGGCCGGCCCATAGCCGACCAGGACGGGCTCGCGGGCGGGGGCGGACGGCTGCTCGTCCCGGGCACCGTCCGGGGCGGGCGGAGCGGCGGGCTCTTGGAGTGTGGCGTCGGGTTCGGGTCCCGTCCGCGGGGCGGTGTCGTCCTCGACCTGGAACGCGATGATCGGCGCGCCGACGGCCACCGCCTCGCCGGCGGCACAGAGGATCTCGGTGACGGTCCCGGCGTAGGGGCTGGGCAGTTCCACCGCCGCCTTCGCCGTCTCGATCCCCACGATGATGTCGTTGACGCCGACCCGGTCACCGGGTGCCACGCGCCACTCGAGGATCTCGGCTTCGGTGAGACCCTCCCCGACATCGGGGAGATGGAAGTGCTTGGTGACGAGCATCGCGTCCTCCGGGAGGTTCGCCGGGCAGTTCACGGGGCACACACCCGGTCGACGGCGTCGAGAACTCGGTCGAGATCGGGCAGGTAGTCACCTTCCGCTCGGGCCGGCGGATAGGGGATGTTGTAGCCACCGACGCGTTCCACGGGGGCCTCGAGGTCGTAGAAGCAGTGCTCCATGACCGTCGCGGCGATTTCCGCGCCCAGGCCGACGTTGACGGGTGCCTCGTGGACGACCACGACGCGTCCCGTCTTCGACACCGAGCGGCACAGTTCGGTGGTGTCCAGCGGCGACAGCGAGCGGAGGTCCAGGACTTCCAGCGAACGGCCTTCGGTGGCGGCGACCTCGGCCACGCCCAGCGCGACCGCGACCGCGGGCCCGTACGCGACCACGGTGGCGTCGGTGCCCTCGCGCAGGATCCGGGCGCGCCCCAGCGTGCCGCCGTCCACGGGGCGGCCGAGGTCGACCTCGGCCCGGTCCCAGTAGCGGCGCTTCGGCTCGTAGAAGATGACGGGATCGTCACACGCGATCGCGGCGCGGAGCATGTCGTGCGCGTCCTGGGGGTGGCCGCATGCCACGACGCGCAGGCCGGCCGTGTGGCAGAAGTACGCCTCATTCGACTCGCTGTGGTGCTCGACCGCGCCGATCCCGCCACCCACCGGGATCCGGATGGTGACCGGAAGCCGCAGCAGCCCGCGGGAGCGGGCCCGCATCTTCGCCAGTTGGCTGACGATCTGGTCGAAGGCGGGGTAGACGAAACCGTCGAACTGGATCTCGCACACCGGTCGGTACCCGCGCAGGGCCAGACCGATCGCCGTCCCGACGATTCCCGATTCGGCCAGCGGAGTGTCCACGACACGGTCGCCGAACTCGGCGGCGAGGCCATCGGTCACCCGGAACACCCCGCCCAGGGAGGCGATGTCCTCGCCGAGCAGGACCACCCGCTCGTCGTCGCGCATCGCCTGCCGCAGGCCCTCGTTCAGCGCGCGTCCGAGCGTGGTCGTCGTGGCGATCGTGGTCGTAGTGGTCGTAGTGGTCGTAGTGGCCGTCGTGGTCACAGGAAGGACTCCAGATACGTCTCGAAACCCTCGCGTTCGCGTCGCAGGGCCTCGGTCTCCTCACACAAGGTGTTGCGGAAGGTGTCGCTCAGGGACGGCTCGGGAAGCGCACGGCACTCCCCGCGCGTCGTCGCCGCGAGCTCCTCGGCATCGGACGCGACCGTGGCGAAGTAGTCCTCGTCGGCCCAGCCGCGCGCCGTGAGCAGAAGGCGCACGCGCTCCACCGGGTCGTGTGCCTCCCACCGGGCGAGCTCGGCGTGGTCGCGATAGCGCTTGGGATCGTCCGACGTGCTGTGTCCGGACATCCGATAGGTGTGCGCTTCGATGAGTCCGGGTGCTCCGCCCGCCCGGACCCGCTCGACCATGGCTCGCGTGGCGGCGTGGACGGCCAGTACGTCGTTGCCGTCCACGGACACCGCGTCGAGTCCGAATCCCTTCGCACGTTCGCTCAGCGGGCCGGCGTACTGCTTGCTCGCGGGTGTCGAGATCGCCCATCCGTTGTTCTGGCAGAAGAACACGATGGGTGCCGATGTCACCGCCGCCCAGTTGAGCGCCTCGCTGGCGTCCCCCTGACTGGACGCGCCGTCACCGAAGTAGGTGAGCACGACACTGTCGGCGGCGTCGTACCGAACGCCCATCGCATAGCCGACCGCGTGCAGTGTCTGCGTCGCCAGCACAAGGCTGTAGATGTGGAAGTGATATCGCTCGGGGTCCCATGAGCCGTGGCTCGCGCCACGCCACTGCGACAGCAGTTCCGCCGGTGAGATACCGCGGCACAGGGCCGCCACGTGTTCGCGGTAGGACGGGAAGACCCGGTCGTCCGCCCGAAGAGCGCGGATCGACCCGGCCTGGGCCGCTTCCTGTCCGAGGGACATCAGCCAGAGTCCGAGCTCACCCTGGCGTTGCAGGGAGTACGCCTCCTGGTCGAATCGGCGCCCGAGCACCATGTCGCGGTACAGCCCGCGTACCAGTTCACCGGTCACGTCGAGCATGCCCGCGGCCGCCCGTTCGTCCAGCGTCCCGGCGGGATCGACCAACCGCAGGACGTCGTCGGCGCGGGCCGCCACAGGTGCCGAGTCCGTACTCATCGCTGCCCCCAGGTGTGGCCACGGTCCACGGCGGTGCGCTTCCGGAGCGGACGCGCGATCCGCAGCGGCGCCGCCATCACGAGCTCCCGGATGGTGAAGCCGGAGAGCGCCTTGACGAGGTCATCGACACGGGCGGGCTCCGCCGCGGTGAAGACGGTGCAGCGGGTCCGGTCGGCTTCCACGATCTCGGCGGAGAACGCCCGGGCGATGGCGACGGCTTCGGCGAGCCGGCCTTCGGGGAAGGCGACCGTGACGAATGCCCCGCGCCGGTTGTGCGACATGTCGTCGGAGAGGCGGATGACCTTGACGACGTCGGATGAGCGGTTCAGGAACTTGACGAGTTGCTGCAATCGGATGTCGTCCGCCGTGTCCACTTCGATGGTGATCCGCCGCATCCCGTCGACGGGCGCGGCGATGTCCATGGTGACGACGTCGAACTGGCGGTGGGCCAGGATCGAGGCGATCCGGGCGACCGCCAGGGGTGTGGCGAGGACATCGAGTCGCAGTACGGCACCGGCCTGGTGGCTACCTGGCCGCACGGTTTCGGAGGGGGCAACGTGGGTTGCCGGCTGTGTCGACGCTGACATGCGGGACACCGTTTCAGGGGCCCGGTCCGTGCACAACGAAAGTGTGCACAGCGATGCGGAACACGCTCCTCTTGAGCAGTCCGCCCTGGTCCGGAGTGAGCGTTGCGGGAAGAGCTGCTTACACTTTCGGCATGTCGGCACCCGTACATCTCGACTCGGTCGATCTGCAGATCCTGGAGTTGCTGCGAGCCGACGGGCGCCGCACCGTTCGGGACATCGCGCGCCTGGTGAAGCTCTCCCCGGCGCCGGTCCGCCGGCGCATCGCACGTCTGGAGGAGTCGGGAATCATCACCGGCTACACGATCACCACGGATCAGGCCAAGCTGGGTCAGGGCCTTCAGGCGGTCACCGAGCTGCGCTTCACGGGCGACACCGATATCCACGACATCGTGGAGTTCGCGTCGACGCTGCCGGAGGTCGACGAGGTACTGACGCTCACCGGCGATGTGGACGCGCTCGTCAGGTTGCATGTCGACAACGTCGATGACCTGCAGAAAGTGGTCAATCGTCTACGTCGCAAAGGGGTTGGTGTACTCCAGACGAAGACGCTGATCGTCATCGATTCCTGGCAGCGCGGAGCGCCCATGCCCTGAAGTACTCGGAGTCGCCGGGCCGCGCGGACGCCGCCGCGGACCACCTCGACACGCTGCTCGACGGCGTCGACTTCCTGGTGACGCCCACCACGGGAGTGATCGCACCGGAGGGCGCGGGCGGTCCGCCCGACGTCCTGCCCGAGGTCGCCCGCCGCAAGCTGGTCGCCTACACCTTCCTCGCCCATTACACCGGCCGTGCGGGACGGTGTCCGGCATGCCGGTGGGGTTGCAGGTGCTGGGCCGTCCGGGGGCCGGGGACCGGCTCCTGGACGTGGCCGACGCGGTGCAGCAGCGTGTCGTCCCGCCTCGCCCCGCACCGTGGCCGGCGCATTCGGCCACGGCCGGGTGAGGTGGGCTCAGTGGTCGCGCGAGTTCCGCACGTCCGGCTCGAGCAGCAACGCCAGCCGGTGCCGCTGCTCCCCGTCGAGGGCGCCGGAGTAGGCGTCGTACTCGGTGCCGCCGTGGTCGCGCGGCTGCGGGCGGGAGGCACCGCCGTGGTGGTGGGGGACCGGGCTCCGGCCGCGAGGGAAGAGCCGGTGGACGTCACCGACAGCGCGTCCGTCCACGCGCTCGCCGAGCGGGTAGGGCTCGCCGTCGACGGCGGCCACTCGCCGCACTGAGGGAAGCGGCTCCCGCGCCGGGCGGGCGGCGGCGGGGTCAGCTCTCTTCGTCCTCCACGAGCGCGAGCAGCGGCCCCCGCTCGTCCTCGGGGACGTAGCCGGCGTAGTACTCGTAGAGCTTGCGCCGCGAGATGCGTGCCGCCGCCTGGCCGTCCCCCGCCCGGATCGCCTCGAGCACCTCCTGATGGTGGCGGAGCGACTCCCGCATGAGCGCCGCGCTGTTGTGCGCATGGGCGACCTTGTCCGAGATCAGCGCGAGGACCGCGCCCCTGACCACCTGGTTGCAGACCTCGATGAGGGAGTTGCGGCCGGCCACGGCCACCGCCTCGTGGAACGCCACGTCGGCCTTGCTGAACTCCTCGTACCCCTCCTCGATCGCCTCCGACATGACGGCGATCGTCCGTTCCATGGCGGACAGCTCCTCCTCGGACCGCAGCCGGGCCGCCAGCGAGCTCGCCGACCCGTCGAGGATCATGCGGAATGAGATCAGTTCGGCCATCGACACATTGTCGAACTGGACGAGCCGGGTCATCTGCTTGGTCAGGCCGGCCGACGAGTAGGGCAGGATCTCCGGGCCGTTCGGATCACCCGGGCGGGATCGGACGAGGCCGTCGCTCTCCAGCACGCGCAGCGCCTCGCGCACCGTGGGACGGCTGGCCCCGAACTGCGTCACCAACTCCCGCTC
Organism: Streptomyces lacaronensis; assembly: GCF_047337785.1. Classification (NCBI taxonomy): domain Bacteria; kingdom Bacillati; phylum Actinomycetota; class Actinomycetes; order Kitasatosporales; family Streptomycetaceae; genus Streptomyces; species Streptomyces lacaronensis. Next base: position 11,586,536 of record NZ_JBLHDK010000003.1, on the reverse strand, counting down.
GCTCGGCAGCCGTTGACCGGGCTTCAGGTCACCGCGCACGATCGCCTGCTCGATCTGCTCGACGATGCGCTGGTAGAGCCGTACCGGCGAGACCTGCCGGAACTGTGCCCCGTCGCTCAAGGCTTCTCCCCTTCGGGCGTGGTCGATGTCGTCTTCTCCCCCGTGAGCGCCCCATCGGCGTCGTCCGGCCAATGCGGGACCGCCTCGGCAGGCCGGTTCCGTTCGTACCATGCCGCCGCCCTCAGGACGCCGAGATCGTCGAAACGGCGGCCCGCGATCTGCACCCCGATGGGACGGCGGTCCGCCGTAAAGCCGCAGTTGACGGTCGCGGCGGGCTGGCCCGACATGTTGTACGGCGCGGTGAAGCCGATGTGGGCCATGGTCTTCTCGTCCCCCGCGAAGGGCATCGGCCGCTCGGCGGGAAAGGCCGCCACCGGCGCCACCGGCGAGAGCACCAGATCGTACGGGAGCGTCGCCGCCACGGTCCGCGCCTGGATGCCCATGATCTGCTGGTAGCACTGGAGAACCCTGGTGCCCGGCACATCGGCGCCCCCCTGACACCACCGGATGACGTGGGGGTGGACGCGCAGCCGGGCCTCGGGCTCCAGGGCGCGGAAGTCGTTCCAGGACCGCACCCGCAAGAACAGATCCAGGTCGTCCAGGAGCTCTTGGGTCATGAACTCCCCGACCGGCTCCACCACGGCTCCCGCCGCCTCGAAGACCGCGGCGGCGCGGTTCACCGCGGCGAGGATCTCGGCGTCGCACGGCTCCCCGCAGCCGGCGTCCAGGTGCACTCCCACTCGCAGTCCGCGCACGTCGCCGTCCAGTGCCGACCAGTCGATGTCCTGCGGCGGCAGGCTCGACCAGTCCCGGGGATCGGGTCGGCTCAGGACACGCATGAACAGGGCCGCGTCCGCCACGGTGCGGGTCATGGGGCCCGCGGCACGCCCGAGGTACGGGGTGTCCAGCGGGATCCTCCCATAACTCGGCTTGAGCGTGGCGAGCCCCAGCCAGGTGCCCGGCAGCCGGATCGATCCCCCGATGTCGGTGCCTACGTGCAGCGGACCGTATCCCCCGGCGGCCGCGGCACCCGCGCCGGAACTGGAACCGCCCGTCGTCCAGCCGGGGTTCCAGGGGCTGCGCGTAATGCCGTGCCGGCTGGAGACGCCAGAGGAGAGCATGCCCCAGTCCGGCATCACGGTCGATCCGAGTATCACTCCCCCGGATTCGGCGACTCGCGCGGTGATGGGCGCGTCCGCCTCGGGGACGACCGGTTCCGTCCCCGCGTTGCCCGAGGGCATCGGGACGCCCCTGCGGGCGACGTTCTCCTTGAGCGTCACGGGCACCCCGTCGATGAGCCCGAGCGGCTCCCCCGCCGCCCATCGGGCCTCGCTGGCCAGTGCCGCCTTGCGGGATTCGTCCGGATCCCGCACCCAGAACGCGTTGAGCACGCTCTCACGCGCCTCGATCACCGATTGGACGGCGTCGTGGACCTGGACCGGCGACAACGTGCCGTCGGCGAATCCGGCCAGCATCTCGACGGCCGGCATGGTGGCCAGGTCCTGTTCCGTGCGCACTCTCACTCTCCTCCTCTCCCAGCTACCGCTGGGCGGTGGCCCCCTCGCGATGCCCGAGGGTGTTCGGAACCCTTGACAAGTACAGCTTCAGTCGTCACGGTACCTGCCAAGTGAGCTTACTGGTCAGGCCAGTGATAACGGAAGGTGGCGTCCATGACGCGGGACACCAAAGTCGTACGGCTCGCGGTCATTCCAGGAGACGGAATCGGCCCGGAGGTCGTCGCGGCGACCGTGCCCACGCTCCGGGTGGCGCTGGAGGCCGACGGACACCGGCTCGACGTGACCTCGTTCGACTGGGGAGGTGAGCGGTTCCTCCGGCAGGGCGCGGCGATGCCGGCCGACGCGTCCGACCTCGTCAAACGGACGGACGCGGTGTTGTTCGGCGCCGTCGGGCGACCCGATGTGCCGGAGCACGAACTGATCTGGGGCCTGATCATCGGCCTGCGGCAGCAACTCGACCTCGCCGTGAACCTCCGCCCGGTCCGCGCCTTCCCCGGCGTTCCCACCAAGGTGCGCGACACCGATGGCGTGGACCTGGTGATCGTGCGCGAGAACACCGAGGGCGAGTACGTCGGCGCCGGTGGGGTGGCGCACGCCGGGAGCGGGCACGATCTCGGCATCGAGGTCGCCGTGCACTCCCGTCGCGCCATCGAGCGGGCGGCGCACCATGCCTTCGCCCTGGCCGGCCGCCGGTCGGGGCGCCTGTGCCTGGTGACCAAGTCCAACGCGATGCGGTACGGCTATCCCCTGTGGGACCGGGTGGTGCGTGAGGCCGGCGAACAGTACCCGCAGGTCGAGCTGGAGACCGTGCTGGTCGACGCCATGGCCGCCCGCATGATCCAGGCTCCGCGGTCCCTCGACGTACTGCTCACCAGCAACCTGTTCGGCGACATCCTCTCCGATCTCGCCGCGGTGCTGGCCGGCGGTATGGGCATGGCGCCCAGCGCCAACGTCCTGCCGGGCGCGGATGTGCCGGGCATCTACGAACCCGTCCACGGCTCCGCGCCCGACATCGCCGGGAAGGGCATGGCGAATCCGGTGGCCTGCATGCTCTCCGGCGCGATGCTGCTCGACGACCTCGGACACACCGGCGCGGCCCGCCGCGTCCGCGACGCGGTGGCGGCCGCCTTGCGAGATACCAAGCACCACACGGCCGACCTCGGCGGAAACGCCACCACGGCGGACGTGGCATCAGCCGTTCTGCACGCGATGGAAGGCCAGGAACAGAACGTATGAAACATCACAGGCGACCGACGCGAGGTACCGGGGCGGTCGCAGCCACGCTCGCATGCCTGCTGCTGGCATCCTGCTCGGCCGGTTCCACGGCAACCGGCGGCAGCGCGGGGAAGAACTCCCTGAACATCGGCCTGACCGCCGAGCCGGCCAACTTCGACTTCACCAAAACCGCGGGTAACGCCATTCCGCAGGCACTGCTCTACAACGTCTACCAGAACCTGGTGAAACTGGACCAGTCCGGCAAGATACGGCCCCAGCTGGCCACGTCGTGGAGCCTGTCCAAGGACCGCAGGACGTACACGTTCCATCTGGTGAAGAACGCCACGTTCAGCAATGGCGCACGGTTCACGGCCGAGGACGCCAAGTTCTCCATCGAACGCGTCCCGTCCGACTGGACGGTGGCACAGAAGACCCAGATGGACGTCGTCGACACGGCGCGGGCGGTGTCGCCCACCGAACTGAAGGTCACCCTGAAAAGGCCGAGCAACGACTGGCTGTACCGGATGACCACCCGCGTCGGCGCGATGTTCAGCCGGACCGGCGTGAGCAAGCTGGCCACTGAGCCCGTGGGCACCGGCCCGTATGTGGTGAAGAGGTGGAACCGCGGCGACTCGATCACGCTGGCCCGCCGTGATGGCTACTGGGGGCGCGAACCGCACTTCAAGTCGGTCACCCTCAAGTACTTCAAGGATCCGACGGCCCTGAACAACGCGCTGCTCACAGGCACCATCAACGTGATCAACGATATGCAGTCCCCGGATACTCTGTTCCAGTTCCAGAACAATCCGAAGTACAAGGTCATCGAGGGCTCGACCAACGCCGAGGTGGTCCTCTCCCTCAACAACAAATCGGGCCCCATGCGGAACCCAAAGGCCCGTCAGGCAGTCCGCCACGCCATCGACCACAAAGCCCTGATGGACACCTGCTGGGGAGGCCGAGGCAAGCTCATCGGCAGCATGGTCCCTCCGACCGACCCGTGGTACCAGAACCTCACCAGCCAGTATCCGTACGACCGGGACAAGGCCGAGAAGCTCCTCAAGGAGTCCGGCGAAGCCGGCCGTACGTTGCGGCTGCGCATTCCGACGCTGCCCTATGCCATCGCGTGCGGCACCGTGGTCAAGAGCCAGCTCGAACAGGCCGGTTTCAAGGTCAAGCTCGACCAGCTGGAGTTCCCCGCCGCCTGGCTGAGCACCGTGTTCAAGAACGCCGACTACGACATGTCCATCATCGGCCATTTGGAGCCCCGAGACATGCAGACGGTGTTCGGGGGCAAGGGCTACTACACCGGCTACGACAGCCCTGAATTCCGCGCGTTGATAAAGAAGGCGGACCAGGGCACCAAGAAGGAGCAGATCACCTACATGCGGGCGGCTGCCCGGCTTCTGTCCAAGGACGCCGCGGCCGACTGGCTGTTCCTGCTGCCGATGCTGACAGTGGCGGACAAGGACATCACCGGCCTGCCGGTGAACTACGTCTCCGAGTCAATGGATCTCACCGGCCTGGGCCGGTCATGAAAGGCGGCCTCAACCGATGATCGTCCGTCTAGTCCAGCGGATCGCGGTCCTCCTGGTCAGCCTTGTCGTGAGCTCCGTGCTGGTGTTCGCGTTCATGGCGGTGCTGCCAGGTGATCCGGCCCGCGTCGCCCTCGGCACCAGCGCGTCGGATACGGCGGTGGCGCAACTTCGCGAGCAGTTCGGGCTCGACCGGCCGTTCGTGACCCAGTACCTCAGCTGGGTACACGGGCTGGTGACCTTCGACCCGGGCACCTCCTACATCTCCCACACGGAGATCGGCCCGCAGATCACCGACCGGCTCCAGGTCACCCTGTGGCTCGTCGGCGCCGGCATGGTGCTCGCCTGCATCCTGGCGGTCCCCATGGGCATCCTCATGGCCGTCCGGCACCGCAGGCCCTCCGGGCTCATTCTCTCGGCCCTGTCCCAAGCCGGCGTGGCCGTCCCGGCCTTCCTCGCGGGCATCCTCCTGATCACCGTGTTCGCGGTGGGGCTCGGGTGGCTTCCGGCGAACGGCTGGACACCCCCGGTGCAGGATCCGGTCCTGTTCCTCAAGCAGCTGGTGCTGCCCGTGCTGTCCCTCGGAATGGTGCAGGGGGCAGTGCTCACCCGCTATATCCGCAGCGCTGTGCTCGATGTCCTCCGGGAGGACTACCTGCGAACCGCTCGCGCCAAGGGACTTCGCCCGATGCAGGCGCTGGTGCGGCACGGCCTGCGGAACGCGGCGGTGCCCGTGGTCACCGTCCTGGCGTTGCAGCTCGCCACGCTGCTGGTGGGCGCCGTCGTCATCGAACGGGTCTTCGTCATCCCCGGGCTCGGGAGTCTGCTGCTGGACAGCGTCTCCAACCGGGACCTCATCATGGTGCAGGACGTGGTCATGATCATCGCAATGGCGGTGCTGCTCGTGAACTTCTTGGTGGACATCATCTATCTGATGATCGACCCGCGGCTCAGGGGAGGCGCGTCATGACTGTTCTGGACACGGAAGCGGCCGTCGCGTCCGCGGCGCCCGACGACCGCCGACGGCGCCGCCCGATGACGGGCAGCCTCTTGGTAGGCGGTTTCATCGTCATGGTCGTCTTCGGCCTGGCGCTGCTGTCCTTCGTGTGGACCCCGCACGACCCGACTCTGGTGAACCCCTCGGCGCGGCTGGAGAAGCCGTCGCTGGAGTACTGGTTCGGCACGGACAAATTCGGCCGCGACGTCTTCAGCCAGATCCTGATGGGCTCGCGCACCACGCTGTTCGTCGGCTTCGTGGCGGTGGGGGTCGCCGCCGTGGTCGGAGTGCCGCTCGGTATCGTCGCCGGAATGGCGCCCGGCTGGCTCGGTGAGCTGCTGATGCGCGGCAACGACCTGCTTCTCGCCTTCCCGGCGCTCCTGTTGGCCATCATGTTCGCCGCCGTGTACGGCGCCAGCACACTGGTCGCGATGGTCGCCATCGGCATCGCGTCCATACCCCATTACGCCCGGTTGATCCGCGGCGGCACGCTGCAGGTCATGAAGGCCGAATACGTCGTCGCCGCGCGCGCGGCGGGCCGCGGGCCGTTCTCGATCGGCCTGCGGCACGTCCTGCCCAACGTCAGCAGTCTCGTCATCGTGCAGGCGTCGGTCGGTTTCGCCATCGCCGTACTCGCCGAAGCCGCGCTCTCCTTCCTGGGCTTCGGAACCCCGCCCCCCACCCCGTCCTGGGGCCGGATGCTGCAGGAGAGCCAGGAGATGCTGTCGGTCGCCCCCCGGCTCGCCGTGTTTCCGGGCATCGCGATCGCGGTGGTGGTGCTCGGATTCAATCTGCTCGGTGACGGCCTTCGCGACCGTTTCGACCCCAAGCTGGAGGACCACCGATGACCCCGGCACCTGACACGGCACCGGCTTCCGGGCAGGGCTCCCCCGACCGCCCCGATGATGTACTGACCGTTCGGAACCTCGGCATCACGGTGGGCGGCCGCAAGCTCGTCGAAGATGTCGACTTCACCATCCGGGCCGGCGAACGGGTCGGCCTGATCGGTGAGTCGGGGTCGGGCAAGTCGCTGACCGCGCTGAGCGTCATGGGCCTGCTCCCCGAGGGGCTCCGGGCCACGGGTTCGGTGCGGCTCGCCGGAGTCGGCCACGACCTGGTGGGTGCCGATGAGACGCGGATGTCCCGGGTGCGGGGCAAGGAGATCGCCATGGTCTTCCAGGAGCCCATGACCGCCCTGAACCCCACGATGAAGGTCGGACGGCAGATCGCCGAGGTGCTGCTGGTCCACCGGACCAGGCCCGACCGCGCGTCCGCCCGGGCCGCCGCCGTGGACCTGCTCGCGCAGGTGGGGCTCCCCGATCCCGCGGCCGCCGTGGACGCCTATCCGCACCAGTTCTCCGGAGGCCAGCGGCAGCGAGTGGTTCTGGCCATCGCCCTCGCGAACGACCCCGCGCTCCTGGTCTGCGACGAACCGACCACCGCGCTCGACGTCACGGTGCAGGCGCGGGTGCTCGACCTGATCGTGCGGGGCGTCCAGGACCGCAGGTCGGCCATGCTCTTCATCACCCACGACTTGGCCGTGGTGGCCACCGCCTGCGAGCGGGTCATGGTCATGTACGGCGGGCGGGTGGTCGAGTCCGGGCCGGTCCAGGAGGTGTTCACGCGCCCCCGGCACCGCTACACCCGGGGTCTGATCGGCGCGTCGGACCTGACCGCTGTCGACGACCGCGGCCGGCTGGCCACGATTCCCGGATCGGTTCCGCCGGCGGGCCGGTTCCCCGCCGGATGCGTGTTCAGAAACAGGTGTGCTCACGCGACCGAGGCATGCGCCACCCGGCCGGACTGGATACCGACCGGACCGGACTCCGGCTACGCCTGCTTCCACCCGGTAGCCGAGAGCGGGGCACGCGGGACCGCCATACCTACGAACCAGGAGGCCGGCCGTGGCTGAGCAGCCGACCAGCGCTCCCCTCGCGCCCGGGCCGCAGACCGGCCCGGTGGACGCCATCAGCGTCCGCGACGTCACACGCGACTACCGGCGGCCCCGTGCCTCGGTGCGCCGCCCCAGCCCGCCGGTGCACGCCCTGCGCGGCGTCAGCTTCGCCGTCCCCCAGGGGCAACGGTTCGGCATCGTCGGCGAGTCGGGGTGCGGCAAGTCGACCCTGCTGCGGATCCTCGCCGGACTCGACCAACCCACCAGCGGTAGCGTCGCGATCGACGGCCGGGACATCACCGGGCTCCGGGAGAGACAACTGCGGTTCGTCCGCGAGCGGCTCCAACTCGTGTTCCAGGACCCGATGAGTGCGCTGGACCCGCGGATGCGCGTCGGCGACATCGTGGCCGAGCCGCTCGTCGCGCAGGGGCATCAGAACCGCAAGGAGCGGGTGGCCGAGTTGCTCGAGGCCGTCGGCCTGCGAGCCGACGCGGCGAGCCGGTATCCGCACCAGTTCTCCGGTGGCCAGCGGCAGCGCATCTCGATCGCGCGCGCCCTCGCCCCCCGTCCGAAGATCATCGTGGCCGACGAGCCGGTGAGCGCCCTGGACGTGTCCGTACGGGCCCAGGTGCTCAACCTCATCGCCGACCTCGTCGACGAGCTGTCCCTCACGCTGGTCTTCGTCTCCCACGATCTGTCCGTGGTCCGCCATGTGTGCGACCGGGTCGCGGTCATGCACGCCGGGCAGATCGTGGAGACCGGGTCCACTGAGCAGGTGTACGAGGACCCACAGCATTCCTACACACGCAGGCTGATCGCCGCCGCTCCGACCCTGGACAGGGCACTGTCCGGAGTTTCGGCGGCCGACCTCAACCGGGAGTAGCGACCGTGACCACCCATGTCAAACCCGCCGTCGGCGAATCGCCCGTGGGGAGGGAGTTCCCCGAAGGTCTTCCCATCGGCGACCACTGGGTCGAGGCACCCGCCACCGAGGACGTCCGCTTCCCCTACGACGGGACGCTCGTCGCCCGTGCCCCCGTCGGGGACACCGGTCTCGCACGGCAGGCGGTGGACGCCGCCCTCGCGATCCGCGAACAGGTCGGACGACTCCCCTCGCACACCCGCAGAGCGGCGCTGCTCGCCACGCACGAGGCCATCGCCTCCCGGCGCGCGGAGTTCGAACGGCTCCTGGTCCTGGAGACCGGAAAGCCGCTGGTCGACTGCCGGGTCGAGGTGGACCGCACCCTGCTGACACTGCTGACGTCGGCCGAGGAGGTGGCCCGGTTGCACGGGGAAACCGTGCCGCTGGACCTGCTGCCGTCGGGTGAGGGGCTGCTCGGCTTCTGGACCCGCAAACCGATCGGCGTGGTGGTGGGCATCGCGGGCTTCAACTACCCGCTGCTGCTCGCCGCGCACAAGGTCGCGCCGTCACTGGCCGCCGGCTGCCCGGTCATCGCCAAGCCCGCCCCGCAGACCCCGCTGGCCACCCTGTGGCTGGTGCACCTCCTCCGCGAGGCACTGCGCGCCGCCGGCGCGCCGCAGGCCGCCGTCCAGCTGGTGACCGGCGGCCCCGAGGTGGGCGTCGCGCTGACCACCGACCGCCGGATCGGGGCGGTCTCCTTCACCGGTTCCGCCGCTGTGGGCCACCAGATCGCCCGGGACGCGGCACCCACCAAGGTCCTGCTCGAACTCGGCTCCAACGCCGCCTTGGTGGTGGCCGCCGACGCCGATCTCGACGCCGCCGCCGACGCGGTGGTACGCGGCGGGTACTACGGGTCCGGCCAGGCGTGCATCAGCGTGCAGCGGGTCATCGTGGTGGACTCGGTGCGGGAGGAGTTCGTGGCCCGCCTGACGGAACGAGTGGTCCAGGTGACCGTGGGCGATCCCCGCGACCCGGCGACGAGAGTCTCGGCACTCATCGACAAGCGGTCGACCGAGCGCGTCTGCGCGTGGGTGGAACAGGCGGTGGAGGCGGGTGCGTCCCTGGCGGCCGGAGGCGGGGTCGCCGACGGGGTGATCCAGCCCACCGTGCTCGTCGACGTGGACCGTGCCCTCGCCGTCTGGGACGAGGAGGTCTTCGGCCCCGTGGTCGCGGTACGGTCCGTCCCCGACCTGGAGACCGCCCTCGACCTGGTCAACGACTCGCGCTACGGACTCCACGCGAGCGTCTACACCAGCGCCCTCGACACCGCGTTCGCCGCTCTCGACCGCCTGGAGGTGGGCGGAGTGGTCATCAACGAGGTTCCCGGATTCCGGTCCGATGTCATGCCGTACGGCGGTGTGAAGGACTCCGGGGCCGGACGGGAGGGCCCGAGGTTCGCCATCGAAGAGCTCACCGTCACCCGTATGGCAGTGATTCGCCCGACCACAAAGAAGCCGTGAGGACCACCTTGCAAGCACAGGACCACACCGATGCGCTGGACGCTTACTCCCGCCTGTTCAGGCTCGACGGCCGCAAGGCCGTCGTGGTGGGCGCGGGCAGCGGAATCGGCCGCGAGAGCGCCCTGGCCCTCGCCGCACACGGCGCCACGGTGGTGTGCGCCGACCGCGATCTGACGGCGGCCCAGGAGTCGGCGTCGATGGGCCCCGGCCTTGTCGCGTACACCCTCGATGTGCTCGACGGCAAGGCGGTCGCACGGGCCGCCGAGGAGATCGGGCCTGTCGACGTGCTCGTCTTCACCGCCGCCACGAACGTGCGCAAGACCCTGCTCGACTACACGACGGAGGAATTCGAGCGGGTCGTGGCGCTCAATCTGCGCGCGTCCTTCGACCTGGTCCGGGCGTTCGGCCGTGGCATGGCCGAACGCGGCGGAGGAAGCATCATCGGCTTCAGCTCGATCCGCGCGGTGGCCGTCGAGCCGGGCCAGGGGGTGTACGCGGCCACGAAGGCCGGCCTCGTCCAGCTGCTGCGAACCGCGGCGGCCGAGCTGGGCCCGTCGGGTGTGCGGGTGAACACCATCGCCCCGGGCGTCGTGGACACCCCGCTGACCGCGCAGATCCGGGCGGTGCCGGAGTGGTCGGAGGCCTACGCCAGCAAGAGCGCCCTGGGCCGCTGGTCCCGGGCCGACGAGTTGGCCGGCGCCGTCGTCTACCTCGCCTCTGACGCGTCTTCCTTCGTCACGGGGAGTCAGCTCTTCGTGGACGGAGGCTGGACGGCGATCGACGGACGCTTCACGCCGCCCAACTGACCGGACGTGCGGCGGCTCAGTACCGCGCGACCGCGGGCCCGGGTGAACTCCCGTGCTTGCTTCGCTTCGGCATGCGGGTGACCGGCGTGCGCGGACCTATGCACCTGTTCGGCGGTGAGGACTCCGACGCCGCCCGGACGGCGAAAGTCGCGCGGCGCGAATCAGCCTTCTCGCAGCCTGCGTCGGGTGCGATGGGAGGCACCGCGTCCGGGGGTGTAGCGGTACGTTGTGGTGAGCGGTCACCGGGGCCGCGTGTTGCGGGAAGGCTGTACGGCGGCTGTCCTGCCGCGACGGATCCCCTCCCGCAACGGCTGCCCCGCGGGCCGTGGTGCCAGGGGCAAGGCACCGTCGGCCGGGGGCGGGCCGTCCGCCCAGTGGTGGGAACGAACCATGCCGCTGAGTTCTCCCGCGGGTCGCGGCGTCAGGCTCGGGCGAGCTGGGCGTCGGCGCTGTCCGCCGCTCCCCCGGGCGGAGCCTCGGCCAGACCGTGGTTCAGCTCCAGTGCGTGCGCCGCGCGGATGACCACCCCGTCATCACCGTGGCGGCCCGCGAGCATCATGCCGACCGGTAGACCGTCGACCAGACCGGCGGGGACGTTCAACGCGGGGTGCCCGGTGTGGTTGAACGCACAGGTGTTCGCGATGAGTTCGGGGTCGAGGGCCAGTTCGGTCAGCTCGACCACCGAGGCGTCGGCATCGGGCAGCGGCGGCGCTGTGGTACGGACGGTGGGCAGGACGAGGACGTCGACGTCCTCGAGTAGCCGGTCGTACTGCTGACGCAGGCGTATCGCCAGGTTCTGCGCCTTGGCGTAGTAGTGGCCGCCGTAGACATCCCACAGGTAACCGCCGACGGCAGCCGCGTATTTGACGCTGGCGAACAGCAGATCGGAGTGGAGCGCCCGGCCGCGGGCCGCCGCCAACGCCACCTCGGCGTCGTAGAAACCCTTGCCGGGCAGCCCGATCCCGTTGCCCTTCAGCATGAACTGCGCCCCACCCTGCAGCAGCACCGAGGAGTGGATGTCCATCGCGTAGGAGTGCAGCGGCGCCGAGACGTCGACGATCTCGGCACCGAGCGAGGCCAGCAGAGCCACGCGCGCCCGTACGGTCTCATCAACGGCGCTCCGCGCTTCATCGGCGGTGAATCCCTCCGCGAGCACGCCCACGCGCAGCCCCCGCAGCGATTCCCCGAGCATTTCGCCGTATGCCGGTACGGTGGTCTGCGACCGCTGGCGCGGGTCGAGACCGCCGTCGAAACCCGCGATCACTTCGAGCAGCGCCGCGAGGTCCCGGGCGGTCCTCGCCATCGGCCCGACGTGGTCGATGCTGGGATCAATCGGCAAGCAGCCGGTGTAAGGCACCAGGCCGTAGGTGGGCTTCAGCCCGTAGATACCGCACTGCGCGGCCGGGATCCGGATCGAACCGCCCTGGTCGGCGCCGATTCCGATGTCACAGGCACCACTGGCGACCAGTGCCGCGACGCCGCTGGAGGAGCCTCCGGCGGATCGGGAGGTATCCCACGGGTTGCGGACGAACCCGTCGGCGGAGGAGACGCTCGCACCCGACAGGCACAGGTCTTCTGTCGTCCCGATGCCGGTGATCCGGCCGCCGGCGTCAAGTACCCGGGTGACGATGGTCGCGTCGTAGGAGGGTGTATGCCCCCGCAGCAGCTGGGACCCACCGCCCATCGGAACGCCGGCCACCGGGATCATGTCCTTCAGCGCCACGGTCCGGCCCGCCAGCCGCCCGGTGGCAGCCCCTCGCACATCGCAGCGGACTGCCCACGCATTCAGCGGATTGTCCTTCGCGTCCGGCCGCTGCGACCCCGCCCTGGGGTAGCGGACCGGCGGTTGGTGGCCGCTCACCTCATCCAGCCGCTCGCACGCCCGGAGCGCGCCCTGTCCGAGGGTGAGCATCATCCGAAGCTCGTCGTCGTCCATCGTGAGGCCGGCGTTCTCCGCGGCTCGCCTGACCGCGTCGAGGGAAAGTGGCGCAAGTGTCATCGCTGCTCCTTGGGTGCGTGGAACTGGAGGAGGTGAGCGGGAGCGAATCAGTCGATTCGCTCGAAGGGTTCCTCGCCCTCTTCGTCCGGCGCGACCGTGAAGACGAGCTTCTCGAACTTTCCGGTGAACGCGAATTCGCCGTCATAGCTCGGTGAGGAGGGCGACAGGGTGTCCCGGCCGACGTCGAGGCCCTGCCATCCGAAGAAGTGCGGGAGGACCCGCGGAATGACCTCGTCGCCGACCGGCCTTCCTGACACGTACAGGTGTCCAACGCCCCGCATGTCACCGGTCTTGACGAATTCGAAGGTCAGCTCCGCCGGGCCGGTCGGGAGTTCTTCCTCCGAGGTCACCGTGTACCGGGTGCCGAGGAAGTTGTACTCGTAGACCAGCCGGTTGTCCTTGACGTACAGGACGTATCCGCTGCTGATGTTGCCCAGGGACACCAGGACACCTTCGTCCGACGCGGTGGCCCGGTCGACGAACGCGGTGATGCGGTGTGCGCGGTTCATCACCGGTGGCACCGCGGCACCGGGCAGATGGGCCATGCCGGGGTAGTAGGTGAAGGTGGTGCGCTTGCGCGGAGAGCCGGGACGCGGAATCTTCGCCCGGAGGGCGAATCCTTGGTCGTCCAGCGGCAGCACATCGTATTTTCCTGCTTCCACCCAGAAGCGGGAGATCATCTTCTGTAGTTGCTCGGGCCGCGCCTGCGCCAGATCGTTGCATTCCGAGAAGTCGGTGTCGTGGTGGTAGAGCTCCCACTGGTCCGCGTCGAAGGACGTTCCGCGTTCGTGGTAGGCGACGGCCTTCCAGCCGTCGTGCCAGATCGCGCGATGCCCGAACATCTCGAAGTGCTGGGCTTCCTTGCGCGTCGGCGCGGTCGGCGAGTCGAAGGTGTAGCCCATGCTGACACCGTGGATCGGCATTTGCGGGATGCCGTTGTAGCTCGCGGGAGCTTCCAGACCGAGCAGTTCGAAAAGGGTCGGGGCGATGTCGGTGACATGGTGGAACTGCTGCCTGATCTCGCCGGTACGCGGCAGCCCCCGGGGCCACTGCACGATGAGCGGGCAGCGGACGCCGCCTTCGTGGGTGTTCTGCTTGTAGCGCTTGAACGGCGTGTTGCCCGCCTGTGCCCACCCCCAGGGGTAGTTGGCATGAGCGCGTGTGGTGCCGATCTCATCGATCCGCGCGAGCATCTCCTCGAAGTCCTCGGGCAAACCGTTCTGATATGCGGTGGGGTTGAGCGAACCCTGCTGCCCGCCTTCCTGGCTTGCCCCGTTGTCCGAGAGCAGGATGGTGATGGTGTTCTCCATCCGGCCTATCCGCTCCAGGAACTCCATGAACCGGCCGATGTGGTGGTCGGTGTGGTCGACCATCGCCGCGTAGGCTTCCTGGAGGCGTGCGGACAGCTTCTTCTCGTCCTCCGGCAGTTCGTCCCAGGGAAGGACCCCGGGGTTGTGCGGCGCCAGTTCGGTGCCGGGTGGCAGGATGCCCCGTTCGATCTGGCGGGCGTGGCGGGTGGCGCGCTCGACGTCCCAACCGTGGTCGAACCGGCCCCGGTACTTCTCCAGGTATTCCTGGGGGGCCTGGTGCGGGGCGTGCGCCGCGCCGAACGCCATGTACATGAAGAAGGGCTTCTCCGGAGTGACCGACGTCTGGTCCCTGACGAATTCGATCGCCCGGTCGACGATGTCCTCACTGAGGTGATAGCCCTCTTCCGGGCTCTTCGGCGGATCCACGGCGTGGTTGTCGTGGAACAGCTCCGGATAGAAGCTGTCCGTCTCGGCTTCCAGGAATCCGTAGTAGCGCTCGAACCCGCGGGACAGCGGCCACTGGGTGTACGGCCCGGAGGCGGTGGTCTGCTCCATCGGCGCCAGGTGCCACTTGCCCACGGCCATGGTGTTGAAGCCGGCGTCGCGCAGCACCTCGGGCAGTATCGCGGCGGACTTGGTGATCTGTCCGCGGCCGCTGGGGAAGCCGGTGTCGAAGTTGGACAGCATGCGCATACCGACGGAGTGGTGGTTCCGGCCGGTCAGCAGGGAAGCACGGGTCGGCGAGCACAGCGTGGTGGTGTGGAAGTTCGCGTAGCGAAGGCCGCCGGTGGCGAGGGCGTCCATGGCCGGGGTGTCGATGTCCGAGCCGAAGCAGCCGAGGTCGGAGAAGCCGACGTCGTCGAGCACGATCACCACGACATTGGGCGTGTCCTCGGGGGGCGCCTGCTGATCGGGCCACCACGGGGTGGACTCCTCGTAGGTCGTGCCGATCTTGCCTTGGAAAGTACCGTTCGCGGACGGCGGACGCGGAGAGGCGTTGGTCATCCAGGACGCTCCTTTGCATGGAGATTCGAACGTGCGCTGTGCCGGCAGCGGGTCCGCACTCATGACATCTGCTGAGCGGCGCGGCGGTCGGACGGGCGGAGTCCGAAGACTTGACGCGGCCGACAGGCCGTCCCGAAGAAGACTCCAGTTAACTGGTCTTACCAGTAGGTTGGGTGCAAGTTTGGCCTGCTCATGCCCCCGTGTCAACCATGTGCCGACCACCGCCACCCCGTGTCTGTGCGTCCCTCTCCGGGCGGCGGTTCGCCTGCCAACCCGCCCCTCACCAGGGCCGATCACCGCACCGTCCCGGCGCGGCCCCGATCCCTGAGGGCGGAGGCGGTCGGGAGCGGTCCGTCAGGGCTCCGTCAGCGATCCATCAGGGCGACGGGGGCAGGTCCGCCGCGCAGCGGAACCCCATGTGGCCGGTGCTGCTGTCCGGTGTGTTGGACGTGCGCGCGGCGACGCGGTAGCGGTTGCAGTACGACGCGTGGCACAGATAGGAGCCGCCGCGGATCACCTTCGCCTCCCCGGTGGGAGGTCCGGCCGGGTCCCGGCGGGTCTCCGGGCGGTCGGCCGCGTGCCATGTGGTGCTCCACCAGTCGGAGCACCATTCCCACACATTGCCGGACGTGTTGTACAGGCCGAAGTTGTTGGCTCGGTAGGTCTTGACCGGCGCGGTTCCCAGATACCCGTCGTCACCGGTGTTGACCTGCGGGAACTGTCCCTGCCAAATATTGCAGCGGTGTTGTCCCCGAGGCAGGAGCTCATCCCCCCAGGGGTAGCGGGCGCGCTCCAGGCCGCCACGCGCCGCCATCTCCCACTCCGCCTCCGTGGGCAGGCGTTTGCCCGCCCACGCCGCATAGGCGGAGGCGTCGCGCCAGGAGACGTGGACGACGGGGTGGTTCGACAGCTCGGTCCATGACGACCCCGGCCCGTAGGGGGCCCGCCAGCACGCCCCGTCGACCGCGAGCCACCAGGGCGCCTCCGCCACCGTGCCGTCGCGCACCATGCGCCGGGCGTCGGGGTGGACGAGTGCGTAGAACACGAAGGACCAGCCGTGGCGCTCGGCGTCGGTCCGGTAGCCGCTGCTGCGCGTGAACGCCGCGAACTGCCTGTTGGTGACGGTGGTCGCGTCGATGAGGAACGGTGACAGCCGCACCTCCCGGACCGGGCCCTCACCGTCCTCGGGAAACGCGTCGGCGTCGTCACCTCCCATCGAATACGTCCCTCCGGGGATGCGCAGCATGGCGCGCAGCCCCTGCGCCCGGTCCCGCTCCGGGGCCCGGACCCGCACGGCGGGCGCTCCGGGAATCTCCTCGCCGCCCCCGGACGTGGGGGCACAACATGCGCCTGACATCGCTCCTCCGACCGCTGTTCCTCACCCGGCTGACCAGACATTCTCCGTCGGATCGAGCGTACGGCCCGGCGTGCCCGCCCCGATCGGCGGCCGGGGCGGGCGCCGGTACGGCCGCCAAGCTGCGAGCGCTGGTCGGACGTGGTGAGCGTGGCCACCAACGCGCCCGCGGCGCCGCCGGAGAAGGCCCGGCTCGCCGCCGCCGTACGGCCCGTCGCCGCCGAGGATCGGGGCGTGCCGGAGGGGTTCGTGGCGGCGCGCGCCGAGGCCGTCGGCGGCTTCCCGGCGGGGGCGATCTGGTGTGCCGACCCAGGCGCCGACCAGTTGACTGGACACCGGGCGCCGCTGGCACACGGTGGCGGGTCAGCCGTCGCCGTACCGCACCAACGGCCGTACGGAGCTGGACGGCGCGGCGGTGAGTCTGCTGCGGCCGCAGCCGCACATCGCCGACGCGCGGTGGAGGGAACTCGTGGAGGCGGCTGTGGACTCCCGCAGCGCCCGGATCGTCGATGAGTCCGTCGCGCACACTTCGCGGTCAACCGCTTTGACAAAACGGAACGTCGCTCCGTACATTAATCGGAACGACGATCCGTTTTCGGCGCTGCCCGAAGCCGGACGCTCCTGATCGCCTCACCCGCCCCGGCCGAACGGGACCGGCGGCAGAGGCCATTGAAGGGATACGCGCACCTCATGAGTGAATCGACATACGCGGCCGACGCCTTTGGCTCGCCCACTCCCGTCCTCTCGATCAGCCCCGTGGTGCTGCCGGCTCCCGGCCGAGCGGTGGACCTGGAAGTGCGCGTCTCCGCGCCCGTGACCGGGGCCGACCTGCCGGTCATCCTCCTCTCGCACGGCCAGGGCTACTCGAACCACCTCTCCTCGCTGAACGGATACGCCCCGCTCGCCAACTTCTGGGCCGCACACGGCTTCGTCGTGATCCAGCCCACCCATCTGAGCTCACGGACGCTGACCCTGGACCCCGACACCCCCGGCGCGCCGCTGTTCTGGCGATCGCGGGCCGAGGACATGACGCGCGTCCTCGACCAACTCGATGTGATCGAGGCCGCCGTTCCACAGCTCGTCGGGCGCGTTGACCGGAGCAAGGTGGCCGTGGCCGGGCACTCGATGGGCGGGCACACGGCGAGCCTGCTGCTGGGTGCCCGGCTCACCGATCCGGAGGACGGAACGGAAGTGGACCTGGCCGAGCCCCGGATCACGGCGGGTGTGCTGCTTGCCGCGCCCGGCAGGGGCGGCGATGCCCTCACCGAGTCCACGGCCGAGAACTTCCCCTTCTTCCTGACCACGGACTTCTCCAAGATGACCGCGCCCGCGCTCGTGGTCGCCGGTGACAAGGACGCCTCTCCCCACCTGACGGTCCGGGGCCCGGAGTGGCACACCGATCCGTACTTCCTCTCCCCCGGCCCCAAGTCCCTGCTCACGCTGCACGACGCGGAGCACGGGCTCGGCGGGGTCTCCGGCTATGACGTCGCCGAGACCACGGACGAAAGCCCCGAGCGCGTGTCCGCGGTCCAGCGGCTCACCTGGGCCTACCTCCGTACCCAGCTCAACCCCGGCGATTCCGCGTGGCAGACGGCGTGCGACGCGCTGGCGGCCGGTCCCAGCCCGCTCGGACGAGTCGAATCGAAGTAGGCCGGGAAGGCGGCGGCAAGGGGCCCGCGTCAGCACCCGGCCCCGCCGGGCCCCCCTCGGGAGATCAGCGGAACCAGACCAATACCGGGACGCGGATCTCACGGAGTTCGGGGACGACGACGTATTCGAAGACGACCGGCTCGCCGCCGATCTGCAGGCTGTACCGGGCGCCGAGGTCGTCCATGGGATCGCCGGGGGGCTGTCGGTCGCGGTCGAGCGCGCCACCGACTTCAAGGGCCAGCGCGCTCAGGAAGTTCACCACCTTCTTGGAAAGGTCAGGTGGCATGTCGAGCAGTGTCCGGGCGGGGATCTCCTCGGTCCACGCCGTCCAGCCGCCGCGCGGCCGGGGGCTCATCGGGTGATTCCCTCCAGCCGGTCGGCGAGATCGTCCACGGAGACCAGGCGGGTGCCGGCGGCGGCGTGGGAGCGGCTTTCCGCGGCGCCGGGGGCGCGGTCGAGCATGGCCGCCTTCCACCACTTGCGCATGACGCCCGGAACGGTTTCCTCTTCGGCGGCCAGCACCTCGGCGTAGAACTGGGCCCGGTTCGCTCCGGTCAGCGCGTCGCCGATGCCGTTGATCGTGTTCGGGATGGCCGGGATCCTGCGGTCGGTGGGGTGTTCGGGCTGTGCGCTCATCTCCGAGTTCCCTTTCCCGCATACGGTGTGACGGTCGGCGGCCCCCGGTCGGGACGCCTTCGCTCGGGTCATTCTCTCGCAGGACGCGTGCTCCATGGGGCGTAGTGGGAGATCAGGGTAGCCGGTGGGCCGCTCCACCGTTGGCACGGCAGCTGGTGGCCCGCTCCCCCGCTGGGCGGCTCGGCCGCGGCACCGCACGGCCCGGGCGGCCCCGGCCACCGTTCCCCCACAGGGGAGACAGCGGCCCCGTACCGCCGCGGCGCTACGGGGTCCAGCGGCCTCAGCGAGCGCTGCCCAGGTTCCGGTCGGCGTCGGCGCCCTCGAGCATGAGGGTGGTCTCCTCGATGCGGCGGAACCGCCCGTCAGGGGCGAACTCGGCGAAGAGGTAGACCTCCGTGCGCACGGTGGAGCCGTCGGTCTTGACGACGTCGATGACATGACGGTCCGCGTACAGGTCGCCCTGTACGAGCTCGTCGAGGACCTGAACCGATCCGTCGGCCACGACCGTGCGCAGGTGGGCGATGTGGGCCATGAACTCCCCGCGGTCGTCCCAGCGGCCGTCGGTGCGCTGACGGTAGTCGGGGGCGAAGTGCCGGTCGGCGGCCTCGGCCAGTTCGAGACCGGGCGTGAAGAGCAGGTCGGTGAGGGCGGTGGTGATGTCGGTACGGGAGGTTTGGGCGGAGGCGGCGGTGGCCATGACGGTGTCCTTCGGTTTCGGAGGTCCAAAACTGCGTGCGCCGAGCACGCACTAGCACCGTACCGCATATTGCGTGCGTCGCGCACGCTAGGCTTGAGTCATGCCGACCGACGTGGGACACGAGATCGCCGACGCGCTGGGAACGCTGCTCAAGCGCAGCACCCGTGAACAGATCTACCGACGCCTGACCGAGGGCCTGGGCGAGGCCGTGGACGAGGTGACCTACCCCGTACTCAGCGGGCTCGCCCGCACCGGCCCGCGCAGCGCCGCCGGTCTCGCCGACGAGATCGGCCTGGACCGCTCCGGCGTCACCCGCCGCGCGACCCGCCTGGAGGAAGCCGGTCTGCTACGCCGCGAGCCCGACCCCGCCGACCGGCGCGCCACCCTGCTCGCCCTGACCGATACCGGGCAAGCGGCGGTCGAAACGACCCGGCAGCGCCTCGCCGCGCACATCGAGGACTCCCTCACCTCCTGGCCACCGGACGAAGCCCAGACCTTCGCCCGCCAGCTGCACCGCTTCGTCGACCACGGGCCCTTCACCGCATAGGCCGGTCGCGACGGGGGCCGCTCCCCTCCTCGCCCCTTCTCGCGGCATCGATACGCGGCTCCGCCGCATGGAGGGGCTTCGCCCCCACAGACCCCGGGGCCCACGGCGAAGCCCCTGGTAACGGGAAGGGACGGGGAGGGGAAGGCATCGATACGCGGCTCCGCCGCATGGCCCGCCGGACACCCCGTAGCGGCGCGCGCGGGTCAGGAGAGCCAGTCGGCGTAGCGGGTCGGGGCGAGGTCGGCGCCCGTGTCGGTGAGGACATCGCCCTTGACGGCGCCGAACATGCCGGCGGTCGGGTCGGTGACGACGGTGCGGTTGTCACCCTTGGAGGCCAGGGTGATCCGGCCCAGCTCGTCCAGGGGGAAGACCTCGGGTCCCGCGATGTTGCGAATGCCGCGCAGCGGGGGACCCTGGGCCACATCCGTCACCGCCGCGGCCACGTCCTTGGCGGCGATCGGCTGGATCGGCGTGGCGGGCAGCCGCACGGTCTCGCTGTCGGCGGTCCAGGACATGGTGGCGTCCATGAACTCCATGAACTGCGTCGCCCGGACGATCGAGTACGGGATCGGCCCGGCCGCGAGGATCTCCTCCTGGAGCGCCTTGGCCCGGTAGTAGTCCAGCTCCGGCACCTGGTCCACGCCGACGATCGACAGGATCACGAAGTGGCCGACACCGGCCTTCTGGGCCGCGGCCAGCGTGTTGTCCATCGAAGTCCGGAAGAAGGCCAGGGAGGCCTCGTCGAAGGTCGGGGAGTTCGCAAGGTTGACGACCACATCGGCCCCCGCCACCGCCTCATCCAGCCCCTGACCGCTGATGATGTCGACTCCCGTGGATGGCGAATGCGGCACCGCCTCATGCCCGGCGGCCTTCAGATTCTTGACGACCTGCGACCCGATGAGCCCGGTACCGCCGATGACCGCGAACTTCATAACAGGCCTTTCGTCAGGATATATCCGTAAAGAGACAGATAACCCCAATACGGCATTCCATGCGCCGAGCTCGAACACGTTCCGTCCAAGGCCGTCCACGGGCCGCGGCGGGACCGCTTCCGGGGCGCCAGCACGCTCGGCCACCGGGCTCCCCGTTCACCACCGCCGCCAACACGTTCGCCGCGCAAGGCGGCCTGGACGCCATGGTCGGCCCGGTCGAGCGGCGCGGGTGAAGGGACGCGAGGTGGGCGTCCAGGTGATCACCGTGACGGTGGCCGGGACCGCCGCCGTCGTGCGGGCCGTCGAGTTCCGGTTGTAGATATATGCGCCTGTCTCGCTCGGAACGTGCGCTTCCGCGCCTCTGTCGTGCCAGACTGTGGGTGGCCCTCACCGCATCCCCCGTCGGTGAGGGCCACTTACGTGAGGTGGGTCCGGATCTTCTGGTCGAGCCAGGACGGACATCGACCGTTGCGTTGACCCACTCGTCGGGGACGCTGTACATCGCTCTGCCATCCCGGACCAGGCGGGCGCCCAGCGCCCGTGCGGCGGAGTGTGGGTGCGTGGCCAGGTAGAGGGCTCTCGGCCGCCAGGGAACACCGGTGTCCGGGTAGAGCCGGTCCAGCCCGGCGGCCTCGACCGCGAGCGTGGTCACCCTGTGGGTGTGGACATGGTCCGGATGGCCGGTCAGCCCGCCATAGGCGTCATGGGTGATGACGATGTCCGGGATGCCGTGCGGCCTCGTGCCGTGTCCGGCTCAGCGTGTGCCTGCCACGAGCTCCTGGTGGACGAAATCCACCAGGAGCTCGCGCATGGTCCCGATGGTCATGCCGGGAACTCCGGTCAGCACCTGGATGGCCGCGCCGTCGGTGAGGGCGGTCAGGCGCAGGGCGACGAGGTGCGGGTCGGCGTCCGCGCGGAAGATGCCCTGCCGCTGGCCGCGCTGGACGATCCTGCGGACGGTTTCCTGCCAGCGTGCGTAGTACTCGTTGTGGGCCGGGCGGAATTCGGGGCGGATCGTGGCCTCGGCCCAGTACTGGAGCCAGATGGCCCACTCGTCCCGGACCTGGCCGACCCGTGGCAACTGCATGTCGATCAGCTTCAGCAGCCGCTCGTGTGCGTTGTGGACGGCGCGCAGTCGGGTTGACTGGCGGGCGAACGCCCGGTCGACGCAGTACTTGAGGGCCTCCGCCAGAACGTCGTTCTTCCCGGGGAAGTAGTAGTGCACCGTGCCGGTGCTGGTACCACAGACCTTGGCGATGTCGGCGATGCGCACGGCGTGGAAGCCGCGCTCGGCGATCAGCTGCCACGTGGCGTCGAGGATTCTCGCCCTGCGGTCCTCATCGCTCCTGGGCTCGGCCTTCGTCCCTGTGGTCACATCGTCTCCCCGTGGTCCTGGGTCCTGGTTCCCCGACTGCGCCGGCGCCCAGCGTCCGGCCATTCTGACTGACGCGTCAGTTTCTGGGCAAGTCCCGGGTCCGCGATGAACCCCCTTCCGCCACGGGGAATTTCTGGTCGCCACCCCTTGACGCCGGTCTCGACGAGAGGGCTAACTGACGCATCAGTCAAACCTTTGGCGCCCCTACCTTCGGCACACGGCTCGAGGAGGCTCTGTGCGCACTGACCAACCCGTGCCGCCGGTCAGCGGACTACGGCCGGATGTCCACACCGGCAAGGTCGCGCTGGTGACCGGCGGGGGCACCGGCGTCGGCCGGGCCACCGCCCTGGACCTGGCCGCCGGCGGCGCGCGCGTCGTGATCTGCGGGCGCCGCCCGGAGCCCCTGACGGAGGCCGCCAAGGAGATCGAGGCCCTCGGCGGCTCCTGCGTCACGGTGCTCGCGGACATCCGCGAGGAGTCCCGCGTCACCGCGGTCGTCGACCGCGCGCTCGATGCGTACGGACGCATCGACGTCCTGGTCAACAACGCGGGCGGACAGTTCTCCGCGCCGGCCGAGGAGATCGGCCCGGGCGGCTGGCGGGCCGTGCACCGGCTCGCCGTCGACGCCACATGGGTGATGACCCGCGAGGTCGCCCGCCGGGCGATGATTCCGCGGCGCTCGGGCGCGGTGTTCTTCATCGCCTTCTCCCCGCGCCGCGGCATCCCCGGCTTCGCCCATGCCGCCTCCGCGCGGGCCGCGGTGGAGAACCTCGCGGCCGGGCCCAGCCTGGAGTGGAGCCGGTACGGCATTCGTACCGTGTGCGTGGCCCCCGGCACCATCGCCACCGGGGGCCTGGACGACCACTACACACCGGAGGACCGGGAGCGCTGGGAGAGGTCGGTGCCGCTCGGCAGGCTCGGCAGGCCCGAGGACGTCTCCGGCCTCATCTCCTTCCTCGCCTCCCCGCAGGGCTCGTACATCACCGGCACGACCGTCGCCGTCGACGGCGGAGCCGATGCCTGGGGTGCCGGTCACCCCGTACCCGACGTACCCCACCACCTCACCACGCCGGACTCGTCCCCTAAGGACAACCCATGAGCCTCTCCGCCACTGAGCGGCGCGTTCCCGGACGCGACCTGGGACCGCTCTTCGCACCGAACGCGGTCGCCGTCGTCGGAGCCAGCAACGACCAGACCAAGTGGGGCAACTGGATCAGTGTGCAGGCGCTGCGCAGTCGGGGGCGCCGCCCGGTGTACCTGGTCAACCGCCGTGGTGAACCGGTGCTCGGCGAACGCGCCTACCGTTCCATGGCCGAACTCCCCCAGCGCGCCGACCTCGCGGTGATCGCCGTCCCGGCGGCCGGGTTCGAGTCGGCCGTCGAGGACGCGCTCGCCGCCGGGGCGCGCGCCATCGTCGGCATCACCGCGGGCTTCGCGGAGCTCGGCACGGAGGGCGAGGCGCGGCAGTCGGCGCTGGCCCGGCGGGTGCGCGAGGCGGGGGCCGTGCTGCTGGGCCCGAACTGCCTGGGCGTCCTGGACAGCGGCAGCGAGCTGTATCTGTCCTCCAATCCGCTGCCGCCCGGCTCGGTGGGCCTGATCTCGCAGAGCGGCAACATGGCCCTGGAGCTCAGCCGGATCCTCTCCGAGCGGGGGCTCGGCCTCTCCCGCTTCGCCTCGCTCGGCAATCAGGCCGATCTCACCGTGGCCGACCTCATCCGTGCCTACACCGTGCATCCGGAGACCAAGCTGATCGCGGTGTACAGCGAGGACTTCGGCGACGGACGGGACTTCGTGGCCGCGGCCGCCGAGGCCACCACCATGGGCAAGCCCGTGGCGCTGCTCACGGTCGGCGCCAGCGAGGCGTCCGTACGCGGCGCCAAGTCGCACACCGGGGCGCTGGTCAGCGACAGCTCGGTGATCGACGCGGCCTGCCGGGCCGCCGGGATCGACCGGGTGGCCAGCCCCCGGCAGATGGCCGGCCTGCTGGAGGCGCTGCACCTGTTCGGCACGGCCCCCGCCCGCAGGGTGGCGGTGCTCGCCGACGGCGGCGGCCATGCCTCGGTCGCCTGTGACCTGGCCGAGCGCTACGGGCTGTCCGTGTCGGAGTTCGACCCCGAGCTGTCGCAGCGGCTGCGTGACCATCTGACGCCGTCGGCCGGGGTGGGCAACCCGGTGGACCTGGCGGGCATGGGCGAGAAGGACGTCACCTCCTTCGCCCGTGTGCTGGGCGATCTGCTCGATGCGCCGGGCACCGACTCGGTCCTGATCACCGGATACTTCGGCGGCTACGGCGAGTACAGCGCCGCCCTCGCCGCCGCCGAGGTCGAGACCGCGGCCGAGATGGGCGAGCTGGTGCGCGACCGCTGCAAGCCGGTGGCCGTCCACACCATGTACCCCTACAGCGATGCCGCCGAGGAGTTGCAGCGGCGCGGCGTCCCGGTCTTCCGCGCCATCGAGGAGGCGGCCCGCAGCCTCGGAATGCTGGCCCGGCGCACCGCCGCCGACCCCGCGCTGTGGCCCCTGCCCACCCCGGCGCCACCGGTCACGGACGACGGCTACTGGAGCGCACGCGAGCTGATCCGCGCCGCGGGTGTGGACTTCCCGGCGGCGCGCCTGGTCACGTCGGTGGACGAGGCCGTGGCGGCGTCCCGTGAGATCGGCGGCAGGGTCGTGGTCAAGGCGCTCGGCCTGCTGCACAAGTCCGACTCCGGGGGTGTCGCGCTCGGGCTGGAGGGCGACACGGCGGTCCGTACCGCTGTCGCCGACATGGCCGAGCGGCTGTCCCCGCCGGGGTACTGCGTCGAGGCCATGGCGGATCCGCGCGACGGTGTCGAGCTGATCGCCGGCGTCCGGCGCGACCCCCGCTTCGGGCCGGTCACCATGCTCGGCCTCGGCGGGGTCACCACCGAGGTGCTGCGCGACGTGGACTTCGCCCTCGCCCCGCTGACCCCCGGACAGGCCCGTGAGCTGCTGGACCGGCTGCGCTCCGCCGCCCTGCTGTACGGCGTACGCGGCCGGCCCGCCGTCGACCTCGACGCACTCGCCCACACCATCGCCGCCATCACCGACGTGGCGGCTTCCCACCCGGAGATCGCCGAGCTGGAGGTCAATCCGCTGCTCGCCACTCCGCGCGGATGCCAGGGCCTGGACGCCCGCATCGTCCTGGGCTGACCCCGGCACACAACAGCTCTCCCCCGCGCCACATCAACAGGAGGAACACCGTGGAATTCGCCCTCAGCCCCCGTCTGCTCGAACTCAAGCAGCGTGCCGCCGGCCTGACCGGCAAGATCATGCAGTTCGAGGACGAGTGCGAGGCCAACAACGGTCTGCCGCCCGAAACCCACGCCGCCATCCGCGAGGAGGTGCTGGCCCATGGCCTCCAGGCCATCAACATGCCCGCCGAGTGGGGCGGCGCGGGCCTGACCATCCTCGAACAGGTCGTCGTCCAGGACGAGTTGGGCAAGCTGACCAACGCCCTGTGGGACGCGGTGTGGCGTCCGGCCAACTGCCTCAGCGCGTGCACTCCCGAGCAGCGCGAGCGCTACCTCGTCCCGGACATCGAGGGCCGCCGCCGCGATGCCGTGGCCATCACCGAGGAACACGCCGGTTCCGATCCCTCCCGGATCCGCACCACGGCCACCCGGGACGGCGAAGGCTATGTCCTGAACGGCGAGAAGTGGTTCGTGACCGTGGGCGACGCGGCGGACTTCCTCATCGTCCTGGCCTACGTACAGCCGGACAACGAGCCGACGATGTTCCTCGTCGACAAGGACACCCCCGGCGTGTCGGTCAAGCGCACCCCGCGCTACACCCACACCTTCGTCTACGAACACCCCGAGTTCCTCTTCCAGGACGTCCGGGTCGGCCAGGACGCCGTCCTCGGCAGGATCGGCGAGGGGTACGACCTGACCCGGGACTGGTTCACCGAGGAGCGGCTGATGATCGCCGCGCGCACCATCGGCGCCGCCGAGCGCGCGCTGCGGCTGGCCGTCGACTGGGCGAAGGAGCGTGAGCAGGGCGGGGACGTACTGATGAACCGTCAGCTGATCCAGGGCATGATCGCCGACTCGGTGACCGAGATCGCCACCAACCGCGCCTTCACCCACCAGGTGGCCTGGGAGTTCGACCAGGGTGGCGACCGCAAGACCCTGCACGCCAAGGCCGCCACCGCCAAGCTCGCCGCCTCCGAGGCGTCCAACCGGATCGTCGACCGCTGTGTGCAGATCTTCGGCGGCCGCGGTTACATGCGGGACGTTCCGGTCGAGCGGCTGTGGCGCGAGCTGCGGGTGGACCGGATCTGGGAGGGCACCTCCGAGATCCAGCGGCTGGTCATCGCCAACGAGGTCGGCAAGCGCGGCCTGGACGACCTGCTGTCCTTCACCGCCGGGAGCTGACCGGCGCCTCTCGGCGGCAGGGGCCGTACGGCCACGCCCACGGTCCCTGCCGCCGCGCACCCCACTGCCACGTCCGCCGGTACCGGTCTCGACCCGGACCACGCCGGTCACCAGGCGGAGGCCGGACATCGCGCATCAGCCTTAAGTCACGTCCCGCCGGGCGGGTTCCAACGAGTCCTGCCCGGCGGGTTCCACGGAGATCTCCGATGACAAGCACGCACAGCGACCCCCACCGCGAAGATTGACCCGTGACCTACATCACAGGCTCCGCTTCCGCATTCCCGTGGAATGATGTTCAAAGTTTTGGCTGGTTGTAATCGGGGGAGACACGAATGCCGACGATGATTGTCATCGGGTATAGGGACGGGCTGGACGAGGCACTGCGGCGCCGAGGCTTGGAGCCCTTCTATATCGTGCAGGCGCCGGTGAACCCTCCGCAGGGCCGGGGCGTCAAGTACGTCACCGACATGGAGAACGCCCAGGAAATATTGCGAGCAGTACTTTCCGCGCGACTCGACGATATGGCCGGAGTACTGACCGTACATGAGATGGGCGTATTCGGAGCGGCCTATCTGCGGCAGCAGTTGAATCTTCCCGGCAATACGAATTCAATGACCACTCTGCGTTTCCGGGACAAGTACCTGCAGAAGAGCAAGCTGCCGCCCCACGTCAGGCGAGCGCGTTGCCGATACGTCTCCGTGGGCACGTCGTTCAAGGATCTCGCCGACGATCTGGGAGAGGTCTTCGTGGTCAAACCGGCGACCGGAGCCGGCGCCCTCCGTACGGCCATCGTCCGGTCCCCGGAAGAGTACGAGCGAGCCTTGACCCTGTTCACCGGGCAGTCGGACGTCGAGGTCGTCGCCGAGTCCTTCATCGACGCCTCGGAAGTCTACATGGACGGCATCTGGAAGGACGGCGATCTCCAGTGGTCGTCCATGAGTCGCAACCACACCTCACCGCTGAGTGCCGTACAAGGCGGCGTCCTGGCCGCCCACATCTTGGACAGAAGGCGCTGTTCGACGCTGTTCCAGCAAGCGGAGACGCTCGCCGGGCAGGTACTCGCAAGCCTCGACGCACCTGATTGCGTATTCCATCTGGAAGCGTTCACGGAAGACGCGGGGCTGACGTTCGGCGAGTGTGCCATCCGCCTCCCGGGCGCGCTGTCCCCTCAGGTCAACAAGCTGACATTCGGCGTCGACCTCTTTGACGTCGAGATCAGCCTCGCACTGGGGGAAGAGCTGTCCGAGCCACTGAACAGCGGTGACCCGGATCGCTTCTACGGATACATCCTGCTACGCCGCCCGAAGAGCGGAAGTCTCACTCAACAGGATTTCGAGCGCAACTTCCGCTTCGACGAGATCCAGTATTCCTCGTCACCCGACACGCCGCTCGGCCCGTACGGCCGCGTGGGGCAGGCCATCGTATCCGACCAGGATGAGCTGAAACTCCAGCAGACAATCGAGGAAATCGTGCGGTTCAATGAGGCCGGCGGCGGATACGTCCAGTCCCCGGGCGGGTAGGCCCCGATGGCGTTTCAGGGTTGCTAGGTGGAGGGCAAAGGTCATGATCGTGGGTCTCGGCATCTCCGCGTTATGTGCCTTCGGCGCGCTGATCGCCCTGGTCGGCGTCATCGCGATGGCACTTCCGGGGCGGCCCCAGCCGTGGCCGGTGCATCTGATGCAGCGTGGCGCATGGCTGGCTGCCGCTGCCGCCGCGTCCGTCTACACCCTGGGGCTCTTCGCCGTTCTCACGTCCGAGCAGGAGTTCAACAACGGCGCCGACTCAGTGCCGGCTCCGGCATGCCGCGAGGGCTTCGACCCGGACACGGTTCGGCACCTCTCCCATCACCGGTCCTCCTACCTGCCGCTGCGTTTCGACTGCGTCCTCGACGACGGCACGGCCTACTCCAGCGATCCCCGTTACGCATGGATGAACTGGATGACCCTGTTCCTCGCGCTGTCCGGTGTGTTGCTCGCCATCGGCGCGGGCTATGTGTCCGAACTCCGCGCCAGAAAGCGCGCGTTGATCCACTGATATCGCGCGCGCCGTCGGCGAAAACGTGGCTTGTGCGTGCCACGCGAACCGGGCACCGCAGACAGCACCCATACCACCCAGGCACACCTTCCGAACCGACGTGGCCGACATGGGCCACGTGGCCGACCCCCGAGCGTGGGCGCTCGAGCTGTTGGCCGCCGTCGCGATGGCGGTGTCCCTGGCCCAGTTCCCGAACGGGGCTGCAAACTCCAGTGCCTTACCAGGGCAAGCATCCGGCCGCGAGCGGCGACTACCACACCCTGCCGTGGCGCCTCGGCCTGCTCACCCGGACCGTACTCGCGGCCGACATCCTCGGTGCCTGCCGTCCACCGTCCCAGCTGGTCGATGCCGTGGCTTAGGATGTGGCCTGAGGTGCACTAACAGATCTCCACGGCAGAAAGTGGCAACGTGACAACCGTCGCATACCAGGGCGAGCCGGGATCCAACTCTGCGACCGTGACCCTCACTCTGTTTCCGGGAGCCGGGGAATTGGCGTGCACCACGTTTGAGCAGGCCCTGGACAGCGTGACGCTCGGCACCGCTGACATGGCGGTGATTCCCATCGACAACTCGGCAGCGGGCCGTGTCGCCGACGTGCATCACCTACTCCCCGAGTCAGGCCTCTTCATCGTCGCTGAGTACTTCCTGCCCATCCGCTTCGACCTCATGGGCATTCCTGGCACGCCCCTCGACGAGGTGGTGTACGTACGCAGCCACATCCATGCCCTGGGGCAGTGCCGAAAAGTTCTGCGCGAGGGCGGTTGGCGCACTGTCGTCAGTGACGACACGGCGGGCGCGGCCCGTGAAGTGGCCGAGCTGGGCGACGCCGGGCACGCAGCGCTCGCCCCACCCGCGGCGGCACCTCTCCACGGCCTGGAGGTCATGAAGTCGAAGGTCGAGGACGATCCCGACAACACCACCCGATTCGTCGTCCTCTCCCGAAACACCACCGTGCCACCGAACACGGAGGAACCGACCATGACGAGTCTGTTCTTCTGCGTGCGCAACGTCCCCAGCGCCTTGTACAAAGCCCTCGGTGGGTTCGCGAGCAGTGGCGTGAACCTCACCAAGATCGAGAGCTACCAGATGGGCGCCGGCCTGAACGCCAGCGGCTTCTACGCCGAGGTCGAGGGACATCCCGACGATCCGCGTGTGGACCTCGCCCTTCAGGAATTGCACTTCTTCTCTTCGGAAGTGCGAGTCCTCGGCGTGTATCCGGCTCATCCGCACCGGCTGCGCGAGCGGAGCCGCTGACACGGAGCGTTCACCGAAGACTCTCCAGGCGATCGGTCGTCGCGCGGATGTGGGATCGAGCGGTTTCCTCGGCTTCCTCCGGAGCCTTTCGACGGTGTGAGCATGCTCCGCACCTTCGAGGCGGACGCGGCCGGTCGGAACAACGTCTGCCCACTGGACGACCGCCATCTCGAGCGGTTCCCCCCCGAGCCGCCCGGACGGCCGGACAATCTGCTCGAACACGGAACCGTCGAGCTGGCCCCCGGCGCCTCAGGCGTCGTAGATGTAGAAGCCACGACCGCTCTTACGGCCGAGGTGCCCTGCCGCGACCATGCGGCGCAGCAGGGCGGGCGGTGCGTACAGGGGTTCCTTGAACTCCTCGTACATCGACTCGGCTACCGCCTGGGCGGTGTCGAGGCCGATGAGGTCGAGGAGGCGGAGCG
The DNA here is from genome assembly GCF_047337785.1 of Streptomyces lacaronensis. Classification (NCBI taxonomy): domain Bacteria; kingdom Bacillati; phylum Actinomycetota; class Actinomycetes; order Kitasatosporales; family Streptomycetaceae; genus Streptomyces; species Streptomyces lacaronensis. Next base: position 11,556,524 of record NZ_JBLHDK010000003.1, on the reverse strand, counting down.
GCCCCATGGGGTGGGCGCAGCCGAGTTCCATGCCCCGGTCGATGTCGTCCGGCCGTGCCGAGCCCGATTCCACCATGCGCACCGCGCTCAGCAGGTAGGGCACAAGGAGGGCGTTGACGACGAAGCCGGAGCGGTCGGCGGCCTGGATGGCCTGCTTGCCGAGCCGCTGGACGACGTCGCGGGTGCGCTGCACGGTCTCCTGGCTGGTAGTGAGGGCGGGGATGACCTCGACCAGCTGCTGCACGGGCACCGGGTTGAAGAAGTGCATGCCGATGAGCTGGGTGGGCCGTTCTGTGGTGACGGCGAGGTCGACGATGGGAATCGAGGAGGTGTTGGTGGCCAGGATCGCCGCCGGGTCTTCCACGACCTTGTCCAGGGCGCGCAGGACGTCGGTCTTGATGTCGCGGTTCTCGGCGACGGCCTCGATGACGAACTGGCGGTCGGCCAGGTCACTGAGGTCGTGGCTGAAGGAAAGCCGGGCCAGTGCCTGGTCTCGCTGCTCCTCGCTGAGCTTGCCACGCCGTACGCCCTCGTCGAGGGAGGCGGTCAGACGGCGGCGGCCCGCCTCGACGGCGTCCGGGGTGGCTTCGGCGACACGGACATCGAGGCCGTGGCGGGCGGCGACTTCGGCGATGCCGGAGCCCATGAGGCCGCAGCCGACGACGCCGAGACGGGTAACGGCATCCATCTGAGATCCTATCCGGTGCGTAGGTGGTGTTGCTGGGCTGGTCAGACGTTGCGGCGGTACTGGCCGCCGACCTCGAAGAAGGCGTCGGTGATCTGCTGCAGCGAGCAGACCCGGGCGGCGTCCATGAGGACGGCGAAGACATTGCGGTCACTCACAGCCGCGTCCTTGAGGGCGGCCAGCGCGGCATGGGCCGTCTCCTGGTGGCGGGCCTGGAAATCCCGTACGCGCGCGAGCTGGGACTTCTTCTCCTCCTCGGTGGCGCGCGCCAGCTCGATGGCGTCGGGCTCGGCGGTGTCCGCATGCGGGTTGCGGAAGGTGTTGACGCCGATGACCGGCAGGGTGCCGTCGTGCTTGCGCTGCTCGTACAGCATCGACTCGTCCTGGATACGGCCGCGCTGGTAGCCGGTCTCCATGGCTCCGAGCACGCCGCCGCGCTCGCTGATCCGCTCGAACTCGGCGAGTACGGCCTCCTCCACCAGGTCGGTGAGCTCGTCGATGATGAACGACCCCTGCAGGGGGTTCTCGTTCATCGCCAGACCCCACTCCCGGTTGATGATCAGCTGGATGGCCAGGGCCCGGCGGACCGAGTCCTCGGTGGGGGTGGTGACCGCCTCGTCGTAGGCGTTGGTGTGCAGGCTGTTGCAGTTGTCGTAGATCGCGATGAGCGCCTGCAGGGTGGTGCGGATGTCGTTGAAGTCCATCTCCTGGGCGTGCAGCGAGCGGCCGGAGGTCTGGACGTGGTACTTCAGCTTCTGGCTGCGCTCGTTCGCGCCGTACTTCTCCTTCATCGCCACGGCCCAGATGCGGCGGGCGACCCGGCCGAGGACGGAGTACTCGGGGTCCATGCCATTGGAGAAGAAGAACGACAGGTTCGGGGAGAAGTCGTCGATGTGCATCCCCCGGGCGAGGTATGCCTCGACGTAGGTGAAGCCGTTGGCCAGGGTGAAGGCGAGCTGGCTGATGGGGTTCGCGCCGGCTTCGGCGATGTGATAGCCGGAGATGGACACCGAGTAGAAGTTGCGGACCTTGTGGGCGATGAACCACTCCTGGATGTCGGCCATCATCCGCAGGCTGAACTCGGTGGAGAACAGGCAGGTGTTCTGGCCCTGGTCCTCCTTGAGGATGTCGGCCTGCACCGTGCCGCGCACGCTTCCCAGGGCGTGTGCACGGAGTTCGGCCGTCTCCTCGGGCGACGGTTCGCGGCCCTCGGTCTCCCGGAACCGGTCGATCTGCTGGTCGACGGCGGTGTTGAGGAAGAAGGCCAGGATGGTCGGCGCGGGTCCGTTGATCGTCATGGAGACCGAGGTGGTGGGCGCGACGAGGTCAAAGCCGTCGTAGAGCGCCTTCATGTCCTCCAGCGTGGCCACCGAGACGCCGGATGTGCCGACCTTGCCGTAGTTGTCGGGGCGTTCATCGGGGTCGCGGCCGTAGAGGGTGACGGAGTCGAAGGCGGTGGACAGGCGAGTGGCCGGCTGGCCCTCGGAGAGCAGCTTGAAGCGGCGATTGGTGCGGAACGGGCCGCCCTCGCCGGCGAACATCCGCGCCGGGTCCTCGTTGTCGCGCTTGAAGGGGAACACCCCTGCGGTGAAGGGGAAGTGGCCGGGCAGGTTCTCTCCGCGCCAGAACCGCACCAGTTCGCCGTGGTCGGTGAAGCGGGGCAGGGCGACCCGGGGGATCTTGTTGCCGGACAGCGACTCGCGGGTCAGCTTGGTGCGGATCTCCTTGTCCCGGATCTTCACGACCTGCTCATCGCCGGAGTAGGAGGCGATGACGGCGGGCCAGTTCGCGATCTGCTCCGTGATGTCGTACGGGAGCTGCCTGCGGGCGTCCTCGAGCAGCGACCGCACGTTCCCGGCGTCGGACCCCGCCTCGACGAGCTCGGCCGTGACCGCCTCCAGACGCTGCACCCGCCTTGCCGCTTCGACCAGCTGACCGGTCTCGGCGTGGTACCCGCGGACCGTCTCGCTGATCTCGGCGAGGTAGCGCGCCCTCTCCGCGGGAACCACCCGCCGGATACCGGAGGAGTGACGCACGTCGACCGGCGCCAGGGTGCCCTCGGACAGCGGCAGGCCCTTCTCGGCCAGCGCGGTCTTCAGATACTGGTGGAGCGCGGTGACGCCGTCGTCGTTGAACGTGGCCGCCGAGGAGCCGTACACCGGCATGTCCTCGGGCCGCATGGCGAACGCCTCGCGGTTGCGGACCAGTTGACGGCCCACGTCGCGCAGGGCGTCCTTGGCGCCGCGCCGCTCGAACTTGTTGATCGCCACGACGTCGGCGAAGTCGAGCATGTCGATCTTCTCCAGCTGCGAGGCGGCGCCGAACTCGGGCGTCATCACGTACATCGAGGTGTCGACGAACGGCACGATCGCCGCGTCGCCCTGGCCGATACCCGGCGTCTCCACGATCACCAGGTCGAACCCGGCGGCCTTCGCCACATCGATCACGTCGGACAGGTGCTCGGGCAGCTCACGGCTGCCGCGGGTGGCCAGACTCCGGAAGAACACCCGGTTGCCGTCGAGGGAGTTCATGCGGATGCGGTCGCCGAGCAGCGCCCCTCCCCCACGGCGACGGGTCGGGTCGACGGCGATCACCGCGATCCGCAGTTTGTCCTGCTGATCGACACGGAAACGGCGCACCAGCTCGTCGGTGAGCGACGACTTGCCCGAACCGCCGGTGCCGGTGATGCCGAGCACCGGGGTGGTCCGCGCCCCGGCCGCGGCGCGCAACTGCTCCAGGAAGTCCTGCGGCAGCCGACCGAGTTCGGCGCCGGTGATGGCGCGGGCGATCGCGAACCGGTCGCCTGCCAGCACGGCGGCCACATCGGCCGGTTGACGGTCCCACAGCCCGAAGTCGCAGTCCTTCACCACCGAGTTGACCATCCCGGCCAGGCCCATCCGCTGCCCGTCCTCGGGAGAGAAGATGGTCACTCCGCTGCGGCGCAGCCGGTCGATCTCCTCGGGCACGATCACACCGCCCCCACCGCCCACGACACGGACGTGTTCCGCGCCCTGCGAGCGCAGCGACTCCACGAGGTACTCGAAGTATTCGACATGGCCGCCCTGGTAGGACGAGACCGCGACACCGTGGGCGTCCTCCTCCAGGGCCGCGTCCACGACCTCCCGCACCGACCGGTTGTGACCGAGGTGGATCACCTCCGCGCCCTGGGACTGGAAGATCCGTCGCATGATGTTGATCGACGCGTCGTGCCCGTCGAACAGCGCCGAAGCGGTAACCAGGCGGACGGGATGCACGGGACGGTGCAGATCACTCATGAGGGCCTTCCAGACAGGTCAGAGGCGCCGACTGAAGAGATACTAGGACGTCCTAATAAATTACTGGAAGCGAGGAGAGTGTGAAGAGGAGCACAGAAGCGGTGCGAGTGATCCCGCCCCTTCAGGGCACCGCGCGGGGCGTTCCGGCACCGACCGATGGGCCGACAGGCCGGTGCCGGTGGGTCCGAGGTGGGTCCGCACCACCACGTCCAGAGGGAGGAGCCCAACACCTTCCTGCACTTTCCGTGGGAGGCCGTGTCCGGCTACCTGGGCGACGGCGACGCCCGCACGGGCCCGCTCGGGCGCGCCGTGAGCACCAGTCGGCTCCTCGACTATGAATGACCGAGGCTCCGTTCCAGCTCGGGCATCTGCGCTCACGCGACGGCGCGTACCGAATCAGCCGGAACCGTGCGGCCGAGGGCGGCTTCGACCTGCATGGCGACGAGCGTGAGCCCTTCCGCCGCATCTCCCAACCGCTGGCTCGCCGCCGCCCTGGAACCGCTCTCCGACGAGGGCTTCCATCGAGGCAAGGCCGAGCTGGCCGTCTTCCCGATGGGCCCGGTAGACGACTGAGAAGGGGTCCTCGCAGGGCCTTCGCAGACTGTGACCCGCGAAGGCCGCGTTCAGCCCATTCGGCCCGTTCGGCCCGGATCGGACGCCGCGGTACGGCAGGGGAGCCGGGCCCGGAAGACGGTGGCGCCCGGACCGCTGGTCAGCGTGATCGTGCCACCGTGCGCAGCGACCACGGCCTGCGCGATCGCCAGCCCCAGTCCCGTTCCGCCGGCCGCCCGCGAACGGCCGGGATCGGCGCGCGCGAACCGCTCGAACACCTCGCTCTGGAGCGCGTCCGGGACGCCCGGCCCGTCGTCCGCCACCGTCAGCTCGGCGTCGCCCTCCGCCACAGCGAGCCGGACCGTGACCCGGGTGCCGGGTGGGGTGTGGGTGCGGGCGTTGGTGAGCAGGTTGCCCACCACCTGCTGGAGACGGTGCTCGTCACCGAGCACCGTCACCGGCTCCTCGGCCAGCTCCAGCCTCCAGCGGTGGTCCGGCCCGGCGGCCCGTGCGTCGCCCGTCGCGTCCAGCACCAGCCGGGTCAGATCGACCGGTCGGCGGGCCAGCGGCCGTCCCGCGTCGAGCCGGGCGAGCAGCAGCAGATCGTCCACCAGCGTGGACATCCGCTCCGACTCGGCCTGGATCCGCTCCAGCGCGCTCCGCACGTCATCCGGCACCGGGCCCGGATGGCGCAGCGCCAGCTCGGCGTGGCCGCGGACCGAGGCCACCGGGGTTCGCAGCTCATGGCTGGCGTCGGCGGCGAAGTGCCGCAGCCGCTCCTCGCTCGCCTGGCGACGGGCCAGCGCGTCCCCGACGTGGCCGAGCATGCGGTTGAGCGCGGTGCCCACCTGGCCCACCTCGGTGCGCGGATCGGTGTCCGGTACCGGCGGCGGCATGGCCACCTCACCACTGGCCAGCGGCAGCTCGGCCACCCCGGCGGCGGTCGTGGTCACCCGTCGCAGCGGGCGCAGCGACAGCCGTACCCACAGCGCCCCGGCCACCCCGGTGGCCAGCAGCGCGCTGCCGAATACCACGCTCTCCACGAGCTCCAGCCGGTGCACGGTCTCCTCCACCGGACGCAGCGGCAGCCCGGTGACCAGGACATCCCCGTCGTCTCCGTGGACCGCGACCACGCGGTAGCCGCCGAGCGCGGACAGACGCACACTGTGGCCGTCTCCGTCCACCGCCAGCCCCGCCAGGACCCGCTGGTCGGCGCCGGTCAGCGGTACGGCGGCGTCTGTCTGGTCGCGCACCACCGCCGCGTCGGTCGTCGTGCCGCGCAGCAGCCGGGCGCCGAAGGTGCGGTCCGACTGACCGCGGGTGTCGGGCGCGTTGTCGACATCGGGGTGCCGCTCATCGTGTTCCAGGCTGGCCGGGAACCGGCCTCCGGCTGCCGTCAGCTGCTGGTCCAGCCGGCGCACCAGAAATCCCTCCAGGGCGAACACCGTGGTCAGCCCCACCGCCAGACTCGCCACCGCCAGGAGCACCACCAGCCCCGCGGTCAGCCGGGTACGCAGCGTACGGGGCGGACGCCACGACAGCCCCCTGGTGAGCGGCCGCCTCATGAAAGCTCCGCCTTCAGCACATAGCCGACCCCGCGCACCGTGTGGATCAGCGGCGCCCGCCCTGCGTCGATCTTCTTGCGCAGATAACTGATGTACAGCTCGACCACATGGGCCTGGCCGCCGAAGTCGTAGCTCCACACCCGATCCAGGATCTGCGCCTTGGACAGCACCCGCCGGGGGTTGCGCATCAGGAACCGCAGCAGCTCGAACTCGGTGCGGGACAGCTCCACGGCCATACCCCCGCGGCTCACCTCCCGCGCCTGCTCGTCCATCACCAGGTCCGCCACCACCAGCCGGTCGTCGCCCGGCTCCCGCGCCATCCCGGCCCGGCGCAGCAGTCCGCGCAGCCGGGCCAGCACCTCCTCCAGGCTGAACGGCTTGGTCACATAGTCGTCGCCGCCCGCCGTCAGCCCTGCGATCCGGTCCTCCACCGCGTCGCGCGCGGTCAGGAACAGCACGCACACATCCGGCAGCTCCGCCCGCATCGCGCGCAGCACCGCGAGCCCGTCCGTGTCCGGCAGCATCCAGTCGAGCACCACCGCGTCCGGGCGGAACGCCCGCGCGGCGTCCAGCGCGGAGGCGCCGTCGGCGGCGGTACGGACCTCCCAGCCCTCGTAGCGCAGCGCACCCGACAGCACCTCGGTCAGGTCGGGCTCGTCGTCGACGACGAGGACGCGGACCCGGGCGCCGTCAGGGCGCAGCAGAAAACGGCCGGTGGTGTGCGTATCCATGATGCGTCCAGCATCCCTCGCGGTGCGCCGTGGCCAGGCACCCCCTTCCTCTGAGTTTCCTCTGAATCCGAAGGCGTCCGCCCGGGTTCAGAGGGTCCTCAGAGCTTCGCCGGTGACGCTGACCGGGCACATCACCGAGAGGACTCCCATGAGCAGCACGACGCCGCCGGTCCCGGCCATGGCCCGCCCGTCCCGGTCGGCACCGCGCCCGCCCAGCCCCGTCCCGATGCTCGCACACGTGACGATCTGGGGCGGGGCCGCCGCCGTCCTGGCGCTGTGGTGGAACGACACCCCCTCGGTCGTCGGCGCCGCCGGCTGGCTGACCGGCGCGGGGCGGATCACCGGGCTGCTCGCCGGTTACGCCTGCGCGATCCTCCTGCTGCTGATGGCGCGCGTACCGCTGCTGGACCGCGCCATCGGCACCGACCGGCTGGCCCGCTGGCACGCCCTGGGCGGCCGCTACACGATCTCGCTGGCCTGCGCCCATGTCCTGCTGATCATCTGGGGGTACTCGCTGGAATCGCACACCGGGGCAGTGGACGAGGCCACCACCCTGGTCCTCCACTACCCGGACCTGCTCAAGGGGACGATCGGCTTCTCGCTGTTCCTGATCACGGCGATGGTGTCCGCGCGCGCCGTGCGCCGTCGCATCCCCTACGAGACCTGGCACCTGCTGCACTTCGCGACCTATCTCGCGGTCTTCCTGGTCTTCGGGCACCAGCTCTCCGACGGGGCCGACTTCACCGGATACCGCCCCGCCCAGCTGGTCTGGTACGCCCTCTACATCGCGGTGGCGGCGCTGCTGGCCTGGTACCGGTTCGCCGTCCCGGTGCGCCGGGCGCTGCGCCACCGGCTGTACGTCTCCGAGGTCCGGCCCGAGGCTCCGGGCGTCGTATCGGTCTATCTGTCGGGCAGCGGGCTGGCGGAGCTGCGCGCGGAGGCCGGCCAGTTCTTCCGGTGGCGGTTCCTGACCCGGGGCATGTGGTGGGCCGCCAACCCCTACTCCCTGTCGGCCGCTCCGCACCCCGCGTATCTGCGGATCACGGTCAAGGCGTCCGGTGGCCACAGTGCGGCCCTCGCCCGTCTCCGACCCGGCACCCGGGTCTTCGCGGAGGGCCCGTACGGGGCCTTCACCGCACGCCGCCGCCGCGCCCGCAAGACCCTCCTGCTGGGTGGCGGCGTCGGGATCACCCCGCTGCGGGCCCTCTTCGAGACGCTGCCCGGTGAGGTGATCCTCGTCTACCGGGCCCGGCGCCCCGAGGATCTGGCCCTCCGTGGCGAGCTCGACGCGCTCGCCGCCGAGCGCGGGGCGGCCGTCCATTACGTCGTCGACGAGCCGGCCGCCTACTCCTCTCCGCTGACCGCGGGGGCACTGCGCGGTCTGGTGCCCGACATCGCCGAACGAGACGTCTACCTGTGCGGCCCACCGGGCATGACGGAGGCCGCGCTGTGCGCCCTGCGCGAGGCGGGGGTGGAGCGCCGCCGTGTCCACCACGAGTCGTTCGCGTTCTGAGTCCGATCCGCACCGCGTCCGAAGGAGATCCGCCGTGCGCAAGGCCGCCGTGGCCACCGTCTCGACCGTGGCGGGAGTGATCCTGCTGCTGTCGCTCAAACCGCACCAGAACCCGGCCCAGGACATGGCGGCGTCGCCACCCTCCTCCGGGACACCGGGAGCGTCGCCGTCCCCCGCGCCGACTGGGCACAAGCCCTCGGGCGGAGGCGCCTCCGGCACGTACACCGGCAGCGTGATCAGTACCTCGTACGGACCGGTCCAGGTGTCCGTCACGCTCTCCCACGGCAGGATCACCGCCGTCAAGGCGCTCCGGACGCCGTCCGACCGTCCCCGCTCCCAGCAGATCGCCGCCGACGCCGTGCCCCGGCTGACGCAGGAGGCGCTGGGCGCCCAGAGCGCGCACATCGACGCGGTCTCCGGTGCCACCTACACCAGCGAGGGGTACGCCAGGTCCCTGCAGAGCGCACTGGACAGAGCCGGTGTCTGAGGCGTCCGCCCCCGTGCGCGGAACGCGCCACGTCGAGCACGCCATGGGCACGGTGTTCTCCTTCGACCTCCGCGATCCGGTCACCCCACCCGTCCGCCGGGCCCTGAAGGAGGCCGTGGCCTGGCTGCACCACGTGGACGAGGTCTTCTCCACCTACCGCCCCGGCAGCGTGATCAGCCGCCTGGACCGCGCCGAGCCGGTCCCGGAGCGGTACGCGCCGGAGGTGGCCGAGGTGTTCGCGCTGTGCGAGGAGGTCGCGCACACCACCGGCGGCTGGTTCAGCCACACCCCCGGCGGCCGCCTCGACCCCTCCGGGATGGTCAAGGGCTGGGCTATCGAGAAGGCCTCACGGATGCTGTACGAGGCGGGCGCGCACAACACCAGCGTCAACGGCGGCGGCGACGTTCAGCTGCGCGGCGAGGCCGCCCCCGGCACACCCTGGCGGATCGGCATCGCCCACCCCACCCGCCCCGGGGAGCTGGCCGCGGTGGTCACCGGTCGCGATCTGGCCGTCGCCACCTCGGGGACGGCCGAGCGTGGCGCGCACATCCTGGACCCGCACACCCGCGAGCCCGCCACCGCCCTGGCCTCCCTCACGCTGACCGGCCGCGGCCTCACCCGGACCGACGCCTACGCCACGGCCGCGTTCGCCATGGGCGCCGGGGCCCGTGACTGGGTCGAGGCGCTGGACGGCCACGAGGGGCTGGGGATCACCACGGCGGGCGAGACCTGGCGTACCCCGGGCTTTCCCTGGGCCACCGGGGCGGGGCCGTGAGGCTGCGCCGCCAACCGCGAGGTCGACAAGGGGCAATGGCTCCGTGCCCAACAGGGCGCGCAGGGGCGGGAGATAGACGCCCGCCACGTGCAGTACCAGGGCCGTCCCCACGGCCAGCAGCAGGAACGCGTTGGCGAGGCTGCCGGGGCGGGCGCGGGAGCCCAGCGCGACACCGAGTTGGGTGGCCCCGAGGACCAGGAACGTCACGGACTGCCAGGGGGCGTCCGGCCTCCCGGGCCCAGATCGCGGCGACCAGGGTGACACCGGCGACGAAGACCCCCATGGCCAGGAGCCGCGGCCAGAGTCCGGCGCCCAGGACGCTCTCCTCGGGCGGGCGTGGTGGGTGGCGCATCACCCCCGGCTCGACGGGTTCGGCTCCGAGCGCCACCCCGGGGAGTCCGTGGGTGAGCAGGTTGATCCACAGGATCTGGGCGGGGAGCGGCGGCAGGGGCATGCCGAGGAACGGGCCGAGGAGCATGACCAGGATTTCCGCCGTTCCTCCGGCGAGGGCGTAGAGCAGGAACCGGCGCACGTTGGCGTAGACGCGTATGGCCCTCCGGGGACGCAGACCCCCCGGGCGGCCGGTCCACGACGTGCTGGACATCGAGCCGTAACCCCGGCCCCGCGTCCGTGGAGGAATCCTCCTCAGGACGTGTGCTCCGCCTCCTCCGGTCCGACGCCCCGGAAGTGGCATTCCACGTCCACAACTCCCTCCACCGCCCGGGCGAGGCGCGCGGCCACGGGGATCAGTGCGGTGTCGCGCAACTGCCCGCCGAGCGTGACGACTCCCTCCCGCACCTGGACATGGACACTGCTGCCATGGAGGAGGTACGACACCACCGTGCGGCGGACCTCTTCCTCGATCTCCTGGTCCGAGCGGAGGAAGACCTTCAGCAGATCGCCCCGGCTGACGATTCCCAGCAGCTTGCCCTCGGCATCGACCACGGGAAGCCGTTTGACCCCTCTTACGGCCATGATCCTGGCCGCCTCGGCCAGCGTGGCGTCCGGGTGGACGGTCACCGCCGGGGAGCTCATCAGCTCCTCCGCCGTCACCGCCCCCGCCTTCGCCAGGTCGGGCAGGCGCCGCAGCTGCTCGAAGCGGCCCGGATCGCTGTCCCGGAACTCCTCCTTGGGCAGCAGATCGGCCTCGGAGACGACGCCGATGACACGGCCCTCGCCCTCCAGCACCGGCATGGCGCTCACCCGCCACTGGTCCAGCGTCTGCACCAGTTCCTTGAACGACGCCTCACGCCCCACGGCGACCACCGTCCGGGTCATCACATCGCTCACGATATGGGGAGTCTCGGACACGGGAGTACCTCCTCCGTGCGGCGTTCCGGCGGTTCTTCCCCTTCCAGTGTCCGGCCTGCGGGTGTCCTCCGGCCACCCGAGGGCCGCGCCGTTCAGCAGATCCGGGGCAGAGCGGGGTGCCTCCAGCGTTTCCGCCATCAGCCGCCGCATGTCGGTGTCCGGCATCGCCCGGACCATCCGCTCGGCAGCGGAGGCGACGGCGCCCGCGGCGGCCCGGCAGACGGCCTCCCGGGCCGGTTCGCCGGGCAGCTCCGCAAGGATCTCGACCCCCTCCGTGCTGCCGGCGCGGATCCAGAACCGGTGCCCATCGTCATCGACCAGCTCGGTCAGCACCCGGTCGTACCCGGGCCCGGCGGCGGGACCGGTGCCCATCGAGACGCAGAGGCAGGTCCCACCGGGCTCGGTGCACTCCACCGCCACCAGAAACGCCCCGGACCTCATGCCCCGATAGACCGGGCCGGGGTGCGGCCCGGCGGTGAGAATCCGGTCCTGGACGGCGATGGCCCGCAGGTCGCACGAGCGGACACCGAGGAACGCGAAACGGGGTGGCGCGATGTCGTCCGCCTCGATGACCAGCTCTCCGCCCGCGCGTTCCGCCGGCCACTGGCGGACCCGGGCGGGACGCAGAACGTCTTCCACGACTGTGGGACGGCCGCCTTGGCGAAGGCAGCGCCATCCGTACGCGACCGCGGCCGGTACTGCCCGGCCTCGACACGGCCCACCTCGGTCATCGCCCGGCAACGAGGCCAGGTGCGCGCACTTCCCGTCCTGAGTGCCGGAATTCCGGCCCCGACACGGCCGTGATCGACCGAATGCGCGGGGCGCCACCGCTGTGTGTGCGTATCAGCCACGTCTCACCGCGGCCCGGACGGGCCACCGCTACTGCCGGAAACACGGCACCCGGCAGGCGCGCCTCACCGGCGTCAACCGGGCTCCACGCCAAGCCGTCGGCGATAGCGCAGGCCGGGGCGTCCGCCAACGGTGGCGTCCGCCACGACGGTGAATCCATTGCGGCCGAGGACGGTCATGGAGGCCACGTTGTCGAGGGTGGTGTACGCGGTGAGGGTGGACAGCCGGTACTCCGTGGCGGCCAGGCGGCACACCTCTTCCACCGCGGCGGTTGCCATCCCCCGGCCCGCGGCGCGCTCGCCGATGCGGTAGCCGAGTTCGGCGTCCCCTTCCTCCACGTCCACGAGATTGACGCGGCCGACCAACTCCCCCCGGTCGTCCACGACGACATGGAAGTGACACACACCGGCGTCCTGCTCGTCGAGCCGCGCACGCAGCAGGGAGGCGAACTCCTCGAAGTAGGCGTCCCCCCGGTCCGAGATCGACCGGGCGAAGTACTCCCGGTTCTCGCGCTCGAAGGCCAGCAGGGTGGGCGCGTGGTCGGCCCGGAGCCGTTCCAACCTCAACATGCCCAAAAGTATACGTAACGAGGGCCGCGCCCGGCCGCGGTCCGGACCCGCCAAGCATTCGGTGCGGAATTCTCCCCGGTCCGCCGTATCCCCGGGAAGGAAATCCACAATCTGCTTGTGCATCATGCCTATCCCTCAAGTATCCGGCGCGAGTAGCCTGTTCTTCCGCCGATACTGTCGTGCTTGGGAGGCTGAGAGCCAGTGATCGTACTCGGTTACAACGGATTCAGCAGAGGTGCGGAGCTTTTCGGGCGTCTCTACGGGGCGACTGGTGTCGGTCGTAATCTTTTGGTGGGTCATGACGCCGCGGCGGCTCTGGTGATCGACGGCGAGGTGGTGGCGGCAGTCGAGGAGGAGCGACTGAGCCGGGTCAAGAAGACCTCCGATTTCCCGGCGCACGCAATCAGCTGGTGTCTGAACTCCGCCGGTGTCGACCTCGACCAGGTGGACGTTTTCGCTTTCCCCTGGCGGTTTTCGTCGACGGTGGCCGAGGAGATGATTTCGGGGATATGCGACTCCGACCTGCCGGTCGCGGCCAAGTTCGACGCCCTGCGCAGCACGGGTGAGCTCTACACCGGCATGCTCAGCCCCGACGCGGTGTACCACGACTTCACCGAGCGCACCGGCTACGAGCTGGATCCCAACAAGCTCACCCTGGTGCCCCATCATCTGGCCCATCTCATGTGCGGCGCCTACCTGGCCGGCGGGGGCGACGCCGCCTTCCTGGTGAGCGACGGCCGGGCGGAGACGCTGTCCTCCGTCATGGGCGAGCTGCGGAACGGTGTGGTCCGCCAGTTCGACGAGAGCGCGGTCCCCATGACCAGCTCGCTCGGGGTGGCGTTCGGGCGGATCACCCGCTATCTGGGGTTCGTACCGAACAACGACGAGTACAAGGTCATGGGCCTGGCCGCGTACGGCCCGCCGCCGCGGCACAACCCGCTGCTCGAGCGCGTGGTGCGGCTGCACGAGAACGGCTCGTACACCATCTCCACTCCCCGGGACATATCGGCGTACTACGCGCTGTTCGACGACCTGTTCGGCGGCGACAGCGAGAAGCGCGAGCAGTTCGACTTCCGCGTCAAGGTCGCCGGGCTGGCACAGCACATGGTCGAGGCCGTCACCGCCCATCAGGTGCGGGCGCTGACCGCGGCCTCCGGCCTGGACACCCTGCTCTTCGAGGGCGGGCTGGCGCTGAACTGCGTGGCCAACACGAAGATGCTCGAGAGGTCGCCGTTCACCGGTATGCAGGTCAGCTTCGGGGCCAGCGATCCCGGGGTCGCCATTGGCGCGGCCGTGTACGCCGCCGGTCTCAGGAACCGGCCCGCCGACGCGGTCACCACCCCCTACCTGGGGCCTTCGTACGACGAGCGGCAGGTCCAGGACGCGCTGGCGGAGTACGCGGACCGCGTCGAGTGGCGGGAGGAGCCCGACGCCGCCTCCATCGCCGACCGGACGGCGGAGCTGCTGGCCGGGAAGAACGTCGTGGGCTGGTTCCAGGGCCGGAGCGAGTTCGGGCCGCGCGCCCTGGGCAACCGCAGCATCCTCGCCAACCCGGCCTTCCCCGACATCAAGGACATCATCAATCTCCGGGTCAAACACCGGGAGCCCTTCCGGCCGTTCGCGCCCGTCATCCTCGAGTCGGAGGCCCCCCGCGTCTTCTCGATGGGCAAGAAGACCTCGTCCCCGTATATGACCTTCGTCTTCCCGGTGCGGAAGGAGTACCAGGAGCGGATCCCCGGCGCCTGTCACGTGGACGGCACGGCGCGGGCCCAGACGGTGAACGATCGGCAGAACCCCGCCCTCGCCCGGCTGTTGCGCGCCTTCACGGCGCGGACGGATGTGCCCTGCCTGCTCAACACGTCCTTCAACGTGGCCGGTGAGCCCATCGTCTGCTCACCGCGGGACGCGTTGGAGTGCTTCCTCGCCACTGAGATCGACTATCTGGTCATGGACCGGTTCGTGATCACCAAGAGGGGGAGCTGAGCCGCCGGCCCGCGGGGTGCGTGCGCCCCGCGGGCCGGCGTTCCTCAATTCTTCGGGAGCTGAATGGGCTCGTTCGGCCCGCCCTTTGTCTCGATGGTCAGGAACGACAGAACGTCATCGCCGATGTTCTTCAGGTCATGCAGGTGATATCGCCCCTCGGCGCAGCAGAAATGCTGAGACTGTCCACGGGCATAAGAGATCTCATGCGTGGTGCCATCGCTCGAGTGCTGGCGGGCCCGCCCGTCTGTCAGGGCTATCCAGAAGTAGTCCAGCACATGCCGATGGACGGGAATTCGCTCCCCCGGCTGAAGGTGGGTCTCCCAGATGCGCAATGAATCGGTCTCTTTCACCAGCGTCTGGCCGATCCGCCCATGATGGGCGTTGGTGTCGAATTCCTTGTGCAGCTGCGGGCTCCAGCGGGCATAACCCTCGGCGACGACAGTGCTGGACAGAGTGATTTCGGAGCGGGATTCCTTACCCACGAGCGGGATCCTTTCGCTGAACGACATGACTCACAGAGCGGAGGAGAGTGCTTCCAGCAGAGCGGTGTTCGCGCGCCGATCGCCAATGGTGATACGGCAGGTATCCGGGATCACCCGCCCGGTGTCGGCGACGACGATGCCCGCGCCCCGAAGCTGGTCCATCACGCGCTCGTGCTTGTGCAGCCGGACGAAGAGGAAGTTGGTCTCCGAGGGGAACACCCGGGCCACCGCGGGGTGCCCGGTCAGCGCCGAGGCCATCCGGTCACGTTCGGCACGGATGCGCCGGATACCGGCGAGCACCCGCCGTACATCGGTCAGCCGGTCCCGCACGGCGTGCTGGGAGGCGTTGGTGAACCCGAAGGGCACCTGCACCCGGCGCAGTGCGTCGATGATGCCGGGCTGGGCCAGGGCGATTCCGCAGCGTGCGCTTGCCAGCCCCCATGCCTTGGAGAGTGTCCTGAGCACGATGAGGTTGTCGTGCTGGGCGATCAGCCGGGCGTACGAGGGCTTCTCGCTGAACTCGACATAGGCTTCGTCGATCACCACCAGCCCGCGGCCGCGAACCACCAGCTCGTGGACCTGCTCCGGGTCGAGCCTGGTCCCGACGGGGTTGTTGGGGTCGCACAGGATGGTCACCCGTGGATCGGCCGCCAGGATGCGCTCGGTGTCGAGCTGGGACAGGTCGTCGCCGTGCAGCGGCACCTCGACGACGGGCAGGCGCAGGAGGTGGGCGAAGTGGCCGTAGAGCGGGAAGGTGGGCGGCGTGACGCAGACGCGCTCACCGGGTGACGCCAGCGCCGCCAGGAGCAGCATGACGCCGTCCACCGAGCCGCTGCTGAACAGCAGGTGGTCCGCGCTCAGCGCGTCCACGCCCTCGTGGCCGGGCAGGGTCGCGATCGTGGCCAGGTAGGTGCCGGCCAGCTCTGTGGTGTCGAGGTGGGGGTACTCGCCCGCGGCGCCCAGGAACGGGTTGGTGTTGCTGGACAGGTCGATCGTGTCGAATCGTGGCACCTGGCGGAAGCGGGCCGGGCCCGGGACCGGCACCCCCGTGACGGGGGGAGCCGCGTACTCCGACAGCGGGTGTTCCGCTCCCGCCTCCTCCGGGGAGGCGAGGCCGGGGGCGCGCAGCCAGTGGTCGAGGGGTACGAACAGATCGGCTCCGAGGCGGCGCATGCGCGGGACGTCTCCCCGGCCGAGGTGGACCCACTCCAGGCCGGAGCGCCGGGCGTGGAGGTACAGCCGGTACACGGACGCGGCGAAGAGGTCGTCCCGTGCGGCGGGGTCGTCGTGGTCGATGGCCTGTGTGAGGGAGTAGATCCCCCGGCCGTTGTGGGACGTGGTGATGAGCCCGGCCTGGACCACGGCGTTCTGTTTGCGGCGCACGAGCAGCTCGGTGCGATTCGCCAACGGGCCGTGTGCCAGGGCGTCGAGGGCGTCGGCGCTGTACAGGTTGTCGTGGCCGCCGTGGCGCTCGGCCTGACACTGGTGGAGCGTGACGAAGGCGTCTCGCGCCCAGGGACTTCCCGACAGCTCGCTCAGCCGGATCCGCTCCCAGGTCACCTCGAGGGAGACCTCGCGGTCGCGGCGGCGGAGGTCGTTGAGTTGTCCGGCGCCGATGCGGGTCCGCAGGGTCTCGTCCACCTCCGCGGTCAGCCGGACGACACACTCGCTCTCGGTGGCGATCGGAACGAGCCCTGCCGCCCGCAGCGCGCTGGTGTCGTCGCTGCGGCGCACGTTGGGCACCAGGATCTGGGGCACGCCCAGTGTCTCGGCGCGGCGGACCAGTTCATCGAGGGCGTGGCGGGTGGGGGCGGGGGTGGTCGGGTGGTACGGGGACCCGCCGCCCACCAGGGTGGGGCGCTCGAGCACCGCGGGGTCCACGGCGGCGAACGCGCCCGCGCCCTGGCCTAGTCGGCCCAAGGAGCACACCGGGTCCGGGGACCCGAGGGCGGCGGACAGCACATGCTGAAGCGCGTCGATATCTGCGGACCTGCGCATGCTCGTTCTCCACTCCTCGTGGTCACTGGGGTGTCCCGGCTCCGTGCGCGTCCAGGTGCGCGGCGACGCGGTCGCGGTACTCCTCGAACAGGTCGGCCACGGTGCCGGCGATACCGGCCCGCCAGCCGATGGTGCAGTCGCCGATCAGGCCACGGCGGACGTCGTGGTCGAAGATGGCCGTTTCCCGGCTGTAGTCGCCACGGTCCAGCCGCACCGGCACTCCGGTGAGCGCGGACAGGTACTCCAGCAGATCGGTGATGCCGACCTCCTCGTCCCCGCCCCAGTTCACGACCCGCGCGGGTGCCCGCGCCACGTCCCACAGCAGTGGCACCTGGCGCACGACGTCATCGGTGTGCAGCAGATTGCAGTAGTTCTGGCCCTCGCGGGGCACCGCGCACGGCCGCCCCTCGCGCATCTGGTTGAACAGGATCATGGGTACGCCGCCGTGGCCGTACGGGCCGTAGGCGATGTTGAGGCGGGCGATCACCGTCGGCAGTCCGAGCGTCTCGGCCAGACCGCGCGCCACCCCCTCGGCAGTGATCTTGGCGACGGGGTACGTCGGCAGCCACGGCGCCGCCCCGCCCAGCGGATCGCTCTCCCGGTAGCGATGTGTCCGATCGGCACGGTTGTAGACCACCCCGGACGAGACGTACAGGAACGACTCGGCGGCGGAGCAGTGGGTCATCAGCCGTGCGGTCCCGACCGCGTTGACGCGCGCGGTGTCCTCGAAGTCCTTGCCGTCGCCCCGGTGCACCGCCGAGTGCAGCACATGGGTGAAGTCGCTCGGCAGGCCCTCCAGGTCATCGGTGGCCATGTCCCAGACGGCGGTGTGGGCGCCCGTTTCCTCCAGCGCCTTGCGGGCGTGCGGGTCGCCGAACCGGCCCAGGCACCACACCTCGTTGTCGACGGCGAGCGATGCGGCGACGGGCCTCGCGACCTGTCCGGTCCCGCCGGTGATGAGTATCTTCTTGCCTTGCATGATCGGCCGCTCCTGGTGGTGTCAGCGGTTGCCTTTGCCGGTCCTCAGCCGAGCGCGCGGGCCAGTTCGTGCCGCAGGGTCGCCTGGAAGGTGTGCACATGCTGCGGGCTCATCAGGGTGTAGTGCTCCCCGTCGACCTCGATATAGGCGTTGGGGCCGCGGGTGAACTCGTCCCAGTGGCGGAGCTGGTGGTCCAGCCACTCCTCCTTGGTGCCGCGCAGCGGAGTGCAGTAGAAGACCTTCACCCGCCCGACCGAACCCGAGGGTTCGTAGCCGCGGCCCAGGTGCACCATGCTCTGTGCGAGGTGCACCCAGTCGGCGAACCGTTCGAGGGTGAGGTCGAGTTCGGTCAGCCGCCGCTTCGGGGCATGGTCGATCAGATGGGCCAGTTGATCGGCCTCGGGCAGTGGCCGGAGGGTGGCGGTCAGCCGCTCGATGTCGGTGGCGTCGATGAGTTCGAGGAACAGCGCCAGGTTGATCGCGCCGTCGGTGAAGGTGATCTCGTTCATGCGGTCGGAGATCCGTGGTGGCAGGTTGAAGACGCCCACGAAGTCGACCTTGTCGCCGTCGGCTTCCAGCCGCTTGGCGATCTCGAATGCCACCGCCCCGCCGTAGGAGTACCCCGCGACGGCGTAGGGGCCGCTGGGCTGCGCCCGCCGGATGGCCTCGACGTAGGTGGACACCATGTCGTCGAACGATCCGAAGTGGGTCTCCCCCCGCCCGAAGCCACGGGCCCGCAGCGCGTAGAACGGCCGCTCGCCGGTGAAGTACTTGGCGAGGTTGACGAACACCAGCACCTCCCC
Source organism: Streptomyces lacaronensis (assembly GCF_047337785.1). Classification (NCBI taxonomy): domain Bacteria; kingdom Bacillati; phylum Actinomycetota; class Actinomycetes; order Kitasatosporales; family Streptomycetaceae; genus Streptomyces; species Streptomyces lacaronensis. The sequence goes on along the minus strand of NZ_JBLHDK010000003.1, from coordinate 11,537,967 downwards.
CAGACCGGGGTGGACGCAGAAGAGCGGCGTCCCGTCCCCGGTGATCTGCAGCGGCACCAGCGGATCGTAGGTGGCGTCGCCGCCGGCGCCCTGCCCTGCGGTCAGGCGGCCGGCCAGCGCTCGTACGGTCGGCGCCTGGAGGAGCGTGGACATGGGCACGTCCTCGATGCCGAACGCGGCCTGGATCTCCAGCTTGAGCCGCAGCACGTCCAGCGAGGTGCCGCCCAGGTCGAAGAAGCTGGCGGTGGCCGACACCGCCTTGGTGTCCAGGACGCGGGCGTAGATCTCGGCCAGTGCGGTCTCCACCTCGCCGTCCGGCGCCACATGGCCGCCGAGGAAGCGGGTGCTGATCTCGTCCGACCGGCGGGCGGCCTCGTCCAGGCTCCCGTTCTCGACGGCGGCGCGCAGCCGCGACCGCTGGGTCTTGCCGAGATTGCCACGGGGGATCTCGTCCTCGGCGACGGGGAGGATCAGCTGCGGGCGGAACCCCCAGTGCATCACCGTGGAGCTGCGGATCGCCACGATGGCCCGGTACACCGCGATCTCGTCGGCGGGGTCGCCCGCCGGGACGAACGCGATGGCGAGCTGTTCGGTGTCGGCTCCCTCGGGCCGTATCGGGAACGCGGCGACGTGGCCGCGCTTCACCCCGTCCAGCTCGTCCAGGACCGCTTCCAGGTCGTGGCTGTAGTAGTTGACACCGCTGATGATGATGGAGTCCTTGCTGCGGCCGACCAGCATCAACCGGCCCTCGGAGTCGAGGTGGCCCAGGTCTCCGGTGCGGAACCAGCCGTCGGCGGTGAAAGCCTGCGCGGTGGCCCGCTCATCGCCGAAGTAGCCGCCGGAGACCATCGGGCCGTGCAGCTGCACCTCCCCCGCCTCGGCCGCGCCGGGCCGGTCGGTGGAGGCCAGCACCGCGCCGTCGTCGCCGGTGACGCGAATCCGCAGGCCTTGCACCGGGCGGCCCAGCGGGGGGAACTCCGTCTCCAGGTCACGGGTGGCGAAGTCGCGGTTGAACACACTGCCCGCGCAGGTCTCGGTCATCCCGAACGCGGGCACGATCACGTCTCCGCGCAGTCCGTAGGGCGCGAGCGTGTCCAGGAACGCCCGTACGGTGGCGGTCACGGTGGCCTCACCACCGGAGATGATGTGCCGCACCTGTGACAGGTCCACCTCCTGCCGCGACGGGGGCCGCCCGGCGAGCGCCTGGTTGATCTGCCCGAACAGGAAGTTGGGGGTGAACGTCACTCTCACCCGATGGGCCGTCAGCAGCCTGAGGAACTCCACGGGGTCGCCCAGCACGGTGGCCGGCACCGTCATGACCTGAGCGGCGCCGTTGAACATCGGCAGCAGATGCGCCTCGATCGCGGCGATGTGGTCGACCGAGATCCAGTTCAACGAGGTGTCGTCGGGCCCGAGTCCCAGCGCCCCCGCCTTACCCGCCTGCGCCGCCAGCAGATTGGCGTGGGTGAGCCTGACCGCCTTGCTCGATCCGGTGGATCCCGAGGTGAGCATCAGCAGGGTGAGATCGTCCGGCGCGGGCACATGGAGCTGATCGGGTTCGGCCGCCGCATGGCTCAGCTCCTCGACCGTCACGGACCGCAGCCCGACCTCGGGCAGCTCTCCGTGAGCCGTCTTGGACACGATCACCAACGGGTCGACCAGAAGCGTGCGCAGATGCTCCAGCTGGGCACGCCACCGGGAAGGGTCGGCCGGCGGTGCGACCGGGCACGGCACGGCACCGGCGAGTACGCATCCCCAGAAGGCGCGGAAGAAGATCTCCGGATCACCGGCCGCGATGAGCACTCGGTCGCCCGGGGCGGTGCCGCGCTCCCGCAGCCCTTGCGCGATCCGGCAGGCGCACTCCCGCAACTCGGCGTAGGAGAGGAACGGGCCGCCGATGAACGCGATGCCTTGCGTCGTGTCGCGGGCCGCACGCTCGAGCAGCCTCGGGAGTGTCGGAGCATGACGTTGATCCGGCATGGGCGAAGTCCTCCGATCAGAAGGGACGGAACACCATGGCGAGCAGGGCTGGGGGCGCGACGCCGTACCGGGGAAGGGCACCGGGGCCGGGCTCTGACATCGCCATCGGCGGTGGTGCGGATCGTGGGGGCGCGGCCGAACGCGGCTGGGGCGGGCGGAGCTCGGCGCCCGCGGAACGTGTGATCGAGGTGGACGCGACTGTGTCGGCGCCGGGGTGGCCCGGGCCGGTGGCTCGGTCGGACCGGCCGTCAGATCAAGTGGATCCGACCTCGTTGAACCGCACGATGTCCTCGATCGTCCTCTGCAGTTTCAGCTCATCCGGGTCGGAGACGATGGCCTGTCCCACGCGGCCATACGGCCCGACCGGCGCATCAGGCGATGAATCATAGACGATTTCATCGAAAAGGAAGTTTCGCTCAAAGTCACTCTGGGTTAAATTGCACCCGCCTGCGCGGCGCAGAAGAATATATCCATGGAAGCGCTCCGGCATCCGCTGGTCGCCCAGGGCCCGGGTCGCCCCCTCCCCCAGCGCGAGACTGATTTCAACGTCGAAGAGATCGACGCCGTATGTCAGCCGATTGACCTGAGGGGACAGCGCTCCGGGGAGACGGATGGCACACTCGCCGAAGGTCAGCCCTTCTTCTGTCGTGAACGCTTCCATATGGAATACACAGTCGGGCGCGTTCAGGCTGGTGAGCGCCTGACCGGCCATCGCCTCCATCTCATGGAACAAGACGGAATGCCGCTTCCGGTCCAGGACATACGCGGACAGGATGCCGCCCTGCACGGCCCTGAGCGGTGAGGCGTGATAGCCGCTCATGGACGACCACTGAAGGTCTCCCTTTTCCCAGACGCCGTCGAGGTAGACCTCCGGAGCGTCCATGAAGGACTCGGCGACGACCTCGACATCCGACCGACCGGTGAAGGGCGTCAGGGCCTGTGCGTACTCTTCCGGGGTGCGCACGATGTTCGTACGGAGAGCGCCGGCCCCGGTCGCCGGCTTGACCACGAAGACCTCTCCCAGATCGTCGGCGAGCTCCGTGAACGACGTGCCCATCGGCACATGACGGCAGAGCGCTCGCCTGATCCGGGGCGGCAGCATGCTCTTCTGGAGGTACTTGTCCCGGAAGTGGAGAGCCGTCCTGGAATCGGCATTCCCGGGAAGGTTCAGCTGCTGCCGTAAGTAGGTTGCCCCGAATACGCCCATTTCATGGACGCTCAGCACCCCGGCCACATCGCCAATGTCCGCGGACAGCACCGCTCGGAAGATTTCCTGGGCGTTCTCCATGTCGGCGACCCGGGTGAATCTTCGACTTTTCGGCGGGCTCGCCGGCGCCTGGACAATATAGTAAGGATCAATGCCGCGGCGCTGCAGTGCCTGATCGAGATCGCCTCTGTACCCGATAACAATCATCGTCGGCATTCTCGCCTCCCCGTTACGGCTGGCCAGAACTTGAAGAAGTCATTTGCCGTACTGCCACCCGATATGGATTCGGGTCGACCGGTGGATCGTTGATGTCTCGCGATGAGCTACTTCGAGGCCAGCACCGAGGCATCGTTTCACAGGGATACGAAAATGTGATCCATTGACGATGCGCTTGTGACGCAAGTCACAAGCCGGAGAATGAGCACTAATGGAATTGCCCGTTCCATTCGTGCTCATGGAGTGTTTTCGCCATTCCGGTCATATCTCGTATAGCACTACATGGAGAAAATGACGCGGCGGTCGCCTCAAAAGCGGCGGGGGTGTCCCGCGCCATCGGGTCCGGGCGGCGCCCCATGGGCCGGACAGGACGTCTGCTGCCTGGGTGCGGCACACCCAGGCAGCCGGTCGCGGCGTTTCGTAGCCTGGCGGCATGGGTGACAACGACCTGGGAGAATTCCTGCGGAGCCGCAGGTCAGGACTTCGGCCCGAAGAGGTCGGGATGGCGAGCCACGGCACCCGCCGCGTTCCCGGGCTGCGCCGTGAGGAGGTCGCGGTGCTGGCCGGTGTCAACGCCGACTACTACACCCGCCTGGAACAAGGCCGGGAGCGCCGTCCCTCCGCGCAGGTGCTCGACGCGCTCAGCCGCGCGCTGCGCCTCGACGGCGACGCCCGGGACCATCTGTACCGGCTCGGCGGCACGGTGCCCGACGAACCCGCCGCCCGCGCGTCCGACCAGGTCAGTCCCGGGTTGCGGCAGCTGATGGACGGCTATCCGCACACACCCGCCTTCGTGCTCAACCGGACCCTGGACATCCTCGCCACCAACGCGCTGGCCGACGCCCTCTACTCGCCGTTCCACCCGGCGGACAACCTGGCCCGCATGGTGTTCGCGGACCCCGCGGGCCGCACCTTCTACCAGGACTGGGACCGGGCGGCCCAGGCCACCGTCGCGAATCTGCGCCACGCGGCGGGCTACGAGCCGGACAACCCGCGCCTGCGCGGGCTCGCGGCCACCCTCACCGAGGACAGCGCGGACTTCGCGCGCCTGTGGGACAGCCACACCGTGCGCGGCAAGACCCAGGAGGCCAAGCGGTTCCTGCACCCCGACGTCGGCCCCCTCACGCTCGGCTACCAGGCGTTCGACGTACGGGAGGCCCCGGGCCAACAACTCGTCATCTACCACGCGGAGCCCGGAAGCGGCAGCGCGGAGGCGCTGCATCTGCTCGGCTCCATCCACGCGACACGCACCCGGCCCTCTCCCCGGGGCGCGGACCGCGCCTGAATGAAGACGTGGTTCGGGCGCGGACACCTGGTGAAGGGCCGGTGAGTGCCGGCCCCACACGATGGCCGGTGGGTGCCGGCCCCTCACGGCCCCTCACGGTCGGTCGTCAGCCGGCGCGCTCAGTCCCGCGCGAGCAGTTCGAGCGTGTCGATGACGCGGTTCGAGAAGCCCCACTCGTTGTCGTACCAGGCCACCACCTTGATGTGCTTGCCGTCGACGCGGGTGAGGGCGGCGTCGAAGATGGACGACGCCGGGCGGCGGGTGATGTCGCTGGAGACGAGCGGCTCGTCGGAGTAGTCGAGGATGCCCTTGAGCTTGCCATCGGCGGCGGCGCGGTAGGCCGCGAGCACCTCGTCGCGGCTGACGTCCCGGGAGACCGCCGTGTTCAGCTCCACGATCGAGCCCACCGGCACCGGTACGCGGATCGAGTCACCCGACAGCTTGCCGTCGAGGTTCGGCAGCACCAGGCCGATGGCCTTGGCGGCGCCGGTGGTGGTGGGCACGATGTTCACCCCGGCGGCGCGGGCACGGCGCAGGTCGCGGTGAGGGCCGTCCTGGAGGTTCTGCTCCTGGGTGTAGGCGTGCACCGTGGTCATGAAGCCGTGCTCGATACCGGCCAGGTCGTCCAGTACGGCTGCCAGCGGGGCCAGCGCGTTCGTGGTGCACGAGGCGTTCGAGACGATCACGTGCTCGGCGGGGTCGTAGGCATCGGTGTTCACGCCGTAGGCGAGCGTGACATCGGCACCGGCGGAGGGGGCGCTCACCAGCACTCGCCGGGCACCGGCGCGGAGGTGCGCGCGGGCGGCGTCGGCCGCGGTGAAGCGGCCGGTGGCCTCGAGCACGATGTCGACGCCGAGCTCGGCCCACGGCAGTTCGGCGGGCTCGCGCTCGGCGAGCACCCTGACGCGGCGGCCGTCGACGACGAGGTCGGTTCCGTCGACCTCGACGGAACGGCCGAGGGGGCCGAGCGAGCTGTCGTACTTGAGCAGATGGGCGAGGGACTCGGGGGCGGTGAGGTCGTTGACGGCGACCACCTCGAGGTCGCTGTCGCGCTCGAGCAGGGCCCGGAGGGTGTTGCGTCCGATGCGGCCGAATCCATTGATGGCGATGCGGGTCATGGAGATTCCTTTCGTTTCCGCCCCCATCGTCGGCATCCCGGTCCCCGGCCGACAGCGGCATGATCGCCACCACACGCAAGGATCTCGCCACAGCCATCGCACCCTTCACATGAACGGCGCCCGGAAGAGGGCTCAGGCCGAGAAGGTGTGGCGGTACTCCGTCGGGGAGGTGCCGAGAATGCGGTGGAAGTGCAGACGCAGATTCGCGCCGGTGCCGAGCCCCACCCGGTCGGCGATCTGCTCCACGCTCAGATCGGTGCGTTCGAGCAGTTCACGCGCCAGGTCCACGCGCGCCCGAAGCACCCACTGCATCGGCGTGTAGCCGGTGTCCTCCACGAACCGCCGGGAGAAGGTGCGCGCCGACACCCGCGCGTTGCGGGCGAGCGCTTCGAGCGTCAGCGGCTCGGCGAGGTGCGCCAGGGCCCATTCCCGCGTACTCGCGAACAGGTCGCCGAGCGGCTCGGGCACACTCCGGGGCACGTACTGCGCCTGTCCCCCGCTGCGATACGGCGCCGCCACCAGCCGTCTCGCCACATGGTTGGAGAGCCCGACGCCGTGGTCGCGCCGCACCAGGTGCAGACAGAGGTCGATGCCGGATGCCGCGCCCGCCGAGGTGAGCACGTCGCCCTCGTCCACGAACAGCACGTTCTCGTCCACCCGCACAAGCGGATGCCGCTGGGCGAGAGCCCTCGTGTAGTGCCAGTGGGTCGTCGCCCGCTTGCCGTCGAGCAGGCCCGTGGCCGCCAGCGCGAACGCCCCGGTGGAGATGGCCGCGAGCCGGGTGCCACGCTCGTGGGCGGCCATGAGCGCGCTGACGACGGCCGCCGGTGGTTCCGTGGTCGCCGGCTCCCGGTAGCCGGGGATGAAGACGGTGTCGGCGTGCTCGAACGCCTCGAGCCCCTCGGCCACGTGGTATGAGAGTCCTTCGCCACCGGTCACCGGCCCGGGCGCGGCGCCGCACACCCGCAGCTCGTAGGGCATGCTCGGCCTGTTGGAGAACACCTGCGCGGGGATACCGACGTCGAGTGGCTTCGCACCGTCGAGCACGAGCACGACGACATGGTGGTTCTTCCGGCTCATCGGGCTCCTTCGGCTTCCGCGATCGAACGGGGCCCCGCGCGCACCCGTGACCTCGATGACGACTACCGCGAGCATCCTGCCACTGGCCGCCGGGCCGTCCGGCCACCGAGCACCCAGCTGAGGTCGTGTTCGGTGTGCTCCCGCGACCGGACGCTGAGCTGGTCGCTGATCCACATCTTGGTGGGCCGCGGCACCCGTGGATCGGCGACAAGTGCTTCCAGGTCCTCGCGCGTTGTCGCGTACGAGCGGCGGATCGCGCAGCTCACCAGCCCCAGGGCGTACCGCTCCGGAAAGACCACGCGATCGGCGTCGTCCTCCGGGCCGCGCTCCTTGAGGTGCTCCCACAGTCTCCGGTACACGGCCGGCGAGCCGCGGTCGAAGATGCTGTCCATCGCGCCACGGAGGGACTTGGCGAGGTGGTTCTCCGCGGCGCGGCCCTGTTGTGAGGCCACGGCCGCGCCGATGACACGGATCAGCAGCTCGGCGGCGGGTGCCGCGCCGTGAGCGGCGCTGAGCCGCCGTACCAGCTGGCCGAGCCCACTGATCAGTCCGGCGTCGGTCGGTGGGGCGAAGGCCAGGTCGAGGGCGGTGGTGAGGGCCGTGGGGGTGAGCGGGCCGGACTCGCAGGCGGCCTGGAGCAGGGCCTTGCGGGCGGCGTTCCGGGTGGCGGCCGACGCGTCGTCGAGGACGGGGATGGCTCCGGTGGCGTCGAACACCAGCTCCGAAAGGAAGGTGTGTGCCGTGGTGTACTGGGCGGGTTCGAGCGCCGCGACGGTTCCCACCAGCCCGAGGAAGGCCGCCCGGGTCTTCTGGTCGGAGAAGGTGCGGTACCGGGGCAGGAGTTCGGTCAGGCCGGGCGCGGGGAGGACGTCGGCGGACACCGAGCACTCCCAGAGCGTGAGCGCCTGGCGCTGTCGCTTTCCGCTGTTGCCCTCGGCGATCTCGTCCGCGATCAGCCCGGCGAGGGCCGATGCCGATGCCCGTAGCGCGGTCAGCACCCGCTCATGGGCGAGGGGCGGCAGCGGACCCGTGCCCTTCTTGGCCCGGCCGGTGGTGATGGCCTCCAGGAGTACGGTGTCGGCGTCCATGAGCGACAGGTTCACCAGCAGACCGATGTGGCGTTCGGTGTGGAGCCCGGCGTCCGTGACCGCCCGGTGCAGGGACTGACGGACGAGGCTCCGGGCCGTGGCCGGAGCGGTCGTCGCCTTCTCGATCCTGCTCACGGCGGTGGGGTGACCGCCGAGCGCGGCCGGCAGCAGGAGCGTGGCCAGGCCGTCCCGGGAGAGCCACAGCTCGGAGTCGGCGTCCCAGCCGGAGAGTTCCAGTACCTGCCGCACACGCTGCGCGGGTACGTCCCGGTGGGCGAGGATCCGGCGGGCCACCAGCGCGAGCCGCTGCGAGGGCGTGACCGGCTGGTTCTCGGGGCAGGGCAGCGCCTTGAGCAGGGCAGCGAGCCGGTGGACGAGACGTTCCGCGGCGGCGCAGTCGGCGCTGAGCAGCAGCGGGAAGACCATCCGGTGCTGGAGCGCGTGCGGCGCTCCCGGCCCGGTCATCGCCAGACAGCGGTCCAAGGTGGCCTCGATGGCCCAGTGGCCGTGCGGCAGAGTGGTCAGGACGGCCGTGGCGGCGATGAGTCCGGCGTTGCCCGCGGTGTCGTGGTCGTCCGCTTCGAGGAGCGCCACCGCGGTGTCGAGGCGGCGCATCCAGGGGTGGGGGGCGGTTGCGGGACCGCCGCCGGGGGTGTCGGGGCCGTCGGCGTCGCCGACCGGGAGTCCGTGGTCACCGGGGAGCCCGTGGTCGTGGGTCCAGGAGGCGGCAAGCACCCTGGCCAGGGCGGTTTGGAAGAGCTCGACATCGTACGACTTCCGGGCGGGACGCACACGCTGGAGACGCTCCTGGACGGCGGCGGCCCACTCCACCGAGCCCAGTGTTTCCCAGTGCCGTGCCCAGAGGGTCATGACGCCGGACGCCAGCTCCGACAGCCCCCGGGTCAGGGCGAAGTCGAGCACTTCCATGAGGCCCGTCCGGGCTGACGCCACATCGACGTGTGACGTCAGCACGAGCAGCCGAGGCAGCACGTCGAGGCCCGCGCCGGCCGCACGGCGCCGGGTCAGCTCCCGTACGCAGCCCCAGTCGGCGAGGGCGGCGTGGACCGCGAGCGAGTTCTGGGCGGCCAGCCGTTCCAGCGCTTCGAGCACGGCCTCCTGCAAGCTGGGCTCCTGCCTCTCCCACAGCCCGTGGAGCTGCGGGAGCAGGGCGTCGACGTCCGTCTCGCGCACGGTCGGGGCCAGCACCGCGTACCGTCGCGCGACGCCGTGCGGCGCCGTCGCGAGCAGGGGCTCGACGGGCACGCCCACGGCCGGGTTCCGGGCCGCGACGGCCACGGCGACGGTGTGCAGGATCATGGCGTCCTCGTGCGCCGCCATGCGGATCAGCGTGTCCCGCACCGGGCCGCGATACCGTTCGGACCCCGCGGCGAGCATGAGGAGTTGTTCCAGGATCGCCCCGACGAAGAAGTCACGGGGATGGGACCCGATCCACTCGCACAGCGACAGCAGCGCCCACGCCCCGCCGGTGAGGTGCAGCAGGCCGCGCGCGGCCGCGTACTCGAACATGGTCTGGTGGAAGAAGTGGACGCCGTCCGAGGCTCCCCTGCCCAGCACGCCCCGGTCGAGCAGCAGATCCAGGGACGACCGGACGCGGGCGGGTTCGTACGGCCACGCGGGGCGGGGGCCGCCGTGCGGCGAGGTGAGCCGGTCGACCAGATCCTCGCGTGACAGCTCGGTACGGCCGGCCGACATCAGCACGACGGCGATCGCGCCGGTGATCGAGGAGAGATCCTCCGGCGCCGTGGCGCTCTGGTTGCCGTGCTGGCGCCGGTCGGTGACGACCCGGTGGTCCCAGTAGCGGCGGTACAGGCCGGTGGCGTCGATCTCGGCGCTGGGGAACGCCCCGTCGTCCCGGGCGAGTTCGAACAGCAGCCGCAGCTGGAGGGGGCTTCGGCACACCTCGCGCACCGGCAGTCCGCGGGCCACGGGCTCCATCAGCGTCCGCACCCGTGCCCCGTCGTCCCGGGGGACGGCGTCGGGGCAGTAGAGCGCGGCATGGCCACGGATGGCGTGGGGGATCTCGCCGTCGTCGTAGGGGCCGAGCGACATCCGGAGGAAGCCGGCGCGCAATCGGTTCGCCTCCTCCGGACGGGAGGTCAGCACCAGGCGGACACCGGCGGCGGCGAGATCCTCGCACAGGTCGAGCAGCGTCATCTCGTGGTGGTCGTCGTGCAGCAGCAGATCGGCGGTGTCGAGGAGCACGACGGGTGTACGCCCCCGCGTCCGGGCGTGAGTGGCCCCGGACACGACGGTCGCGGGGGCCAGCATGGGCGTTGCCGAGGTGCCGCTCAGGCGGCGCAGCAGCCAGGCGGCGTTCACCAGGAAGACCTCGGCGTCCTCCAGAACGGTCAGGTCCCGGGCGAGGCCCCACAGCAGGCTGCTCTTCCCGTTCCCGGCGTCCCCCGTCACCAGGACCGCCTTCGGATCATCGTCGTAGAGGGCCTCCACCACCCGGTCCTGGATGGCGCGCCGCACATACAGCCCGCCGCTGAGCTGCGGTGGGGAGCCGGTGTCACCGTCCGGCCGCGGGGAGTCCACGAGGTCCAGGTCGTCGGAGAACCTCCTTGCCCAGCGGAGGAGTTGGCGATGTGCGGCAGGTCCGGTGTCAGGTGGGGTTCCCGCATCTGGGGGCGGGGGCGTCGGACCTTCCGGGAACCGTTCCGGTGCCGGGTCCGTGGGCGTCACCGGCCCAGGTGTGACGGCGGGGCCGCCGCCGGGTGGCAGTTCACGGAGGACGGAGAAGGCGAAGGCGGCGGCGTGGCGCGCCGCGCGGGACTGCCAGCCCTCGGCGTCCGCGTCGTACTTCTTGCCATCGGCCCGGTCGCTGATCCCGCGGACGATCAGGGCGGGTAACGCGGCGTTGAGATGGGCGGCCTGGGCCACGCCCGCGCCCTCCATCTCGATGGCGGCCGCGTCCTGGTAGTTCCGGCGCAGTTGCCGTCTCAGGGGCGAGTCCGCCGAGTTGAGGACGACCTCACCGGCGGCCACCGGCTTGAGGTGTACGGCCGGACGGGCGGCGCCGGGCGGGCGGTCCCGCAGTAACTCGGTCCACGCACCGGACCTGCGGGCCATGCGGGCCAGCTGGTCGAGTTCCTGACGCACCGGCCAGACCCGCGGGCGGGAGTGGAACTCGCCGTCCTCGTCCTTGCCGCCGTGGTACGCGTACACATGCGTGGCCATGACGACGTCCCCGAGCTGGACATCGCCCTTGAGGGCGCCCGCCACCCCGACGAAGGCCACGGCGCGCGGGCCGAACATGGTGATCGCCCGCTCGGTCAGTACGGCCGAGCCCTGGTTGCCGTCGCCGAGTTCGGCGAGCGCCACCCGCCACGGCGTACCGTCGAGCCGGCCGACCTCGAACAGGGTGCCCGCCGGGTGGAGTCGCGGCCGCGGATCGACCAGGTGTGCCCGGACCGCCTCGTACTCCACGTCCAGTGCCGTCAGCACGACGAGTGAGTCGCTGTGCTGCCCGGTGCTCTCCACGTCTCCCCCCGGCCACGGCCGACCCCTCGTGCGGCCCGCGGGCGAAATGCTACCGTCCACGATCTCCTGGGGCCGGGACCAGCGGCGTACCGGACGCGCGACGGACGCACGAGCCGCCGTGACCATCGGTATCGCCGAGCGGCGCCGAATGTCTGGATGCGCGGTATGGATCTCCCCCGCACCAGACCTTCTGTCCCGAGGCCGATGGCGGTGCCTCCGTTCGACCCCGAGCCGAGCGTCGCGCTGGAGTCCTTGGGCAACGGGCCGAGAGAGCCGGTCACTCCGGAGAACCTCGCGGCCAGGCAGGAGCGGGACGCCGCGACCCGGCCCAGGCCGGCGGCCAGGCCGAACTGCACGTATGGCCCGGCGCGTACCACGGCTTCGACGGCATGGCGCCACAGGCGGCCATCAGCAAGGACGCACGCCACGCCCGCACCCGCTGGCTCGGGCGCCTCCTCGCTCACTCCGGGAACGCCGAGCCGAGGCCCGCTGGATGAGCCGGGCGGGGCGGATTCCGCCACCGGCCTCGTCCCCACCCGGGCGGGCGGCAGGTGAAGCGGCAAGGCCCGCCACGCGTACCCCCGGCCACCGGCTTCAGGCGGCCTTCGACCGCCGCTCGGACGACGCGGTCGTCGGCCGGGAGCCCGACACCCGCGCCCCGCCGGGAAGCAACCGCAGATGACGCCGCTCGCGCGCGTGCGGCGGGGCCGAGGACGACCCGGACAGCCAGTCCTCGACACGGTCCATGACCAGCAACATCAAAACCAGCGCGGGCAGCACTGAGACCGCTACAACGATCACGACGAAGGGCCCCTTCCTCAGCAGGCGACCCCGGCCGGGTGCCCGCGGCAGCCCAGTGCGCGAACGGTGTTGTGTGGGGATGATGTGAAGGTCGAGCGCGGAGCCGGCCGCATGGGCACGGCCGGACCCGGGCCCACGGGGGCAAATTCGGTGGACACCGCGTACCCCGGCGGTGAAGGGTGACGGCATGAACCAGGAGGAGATCTGGGACATCGACGCCGCGCAGCGCTATGACACTCCCGGCACGGGCATGTTCGCGCCCGAGATCCTGAGGCCGACCGTGGACCGCCTGGCCGAGCTCGCAGACGGCGGAGCGGCGCTCGAGTTCGCCATCGGCACCGGCCGGGTGGCCGTCCCGCTCGCCCAACGAGGTGTCCCCGTCACGGGTATCGAGCTGTCGCGTCCGATGATCCGGCAACTGCGCACCAGGGCCGGCGAAGCGACGATCCCGGTCATCGTGGGCGACATGGCGACGTCCGTGGCTCCCGGGGAGTTCACGCTCGTCTATCTCGTCTACAACACCATCTCCAACCTGCTCACCCAGGCCGAGCAGGTCGAGTGCTTCCGCAACGCCGCCCGCCACCTCGAGTCGGGCGGCAGGTTCGTGATCGAGCTCTGGGTGCCCGAGCTGCGCAAGCTCCCGCCGGGGCAGACGGCCACCGTCTGGCAAACCGAGCCCGGTTACATCGGGTTGGACACCTACGACGTACTGCGCCAGCACGTCGTCTCCCACCACTTCCGGTTCGACGACAGCCGGCAGGCCCGGCTGACCCGCAGCCCGCACCGTTACATCTGGCCGGCCGAACTCGATCTGATGGCCCAGCTGGCGGGATTCGAGTTGGAGAGCAGGCACGCGGACTGGTCCGGCGGCGAATTCACCGCCGAGTCGCGCTCCCACGTCTCCGTCTACCGAATCCCGCCGAGCCGGTAGCCGCACCAGGCGGTTATGGGCGAGCGGCGGCCGGCTCTCACCGGCGAGGTTCTCCGACCATGGTCGGCATGTCGGAGTGGCGTGGCTCGCCAGTCCGGTGGGTGACGGGTCCGTGGGGCCCGGCAACCGCTGGACGACGCCATGATCAGGGCACCGAACTCCCCCCAGATGTCGGCCGCCTCCGCTTCGCCGACACCGCGGGTACCGCAGCCCAGGTCGTCGGCCACCCGCTCCGCCAGCCACCGGTCCGGAGTCTCTCCCGCCACGGCGTACGGCCCTTTCGGCTCCTGTCCCAGGGCCAAGTGGGACCGCACGCCACCTGGCACATGGAGGGTATCTGGCCCTCTTCTCAGCGGGTGGTCGTCGTCGAGTTCCCGGATGCGGATCGGGCCAAGGCGTGGTACGCGTCCTCTGAGTATGCGGACGCGCTCAAGGTCCGGAAGACAGCCCTGGAACGGCGGCTTCTTCTGGTTGAGGGGGTGCCTGAGTAGAGGCCCCACTGTCGTCCGGCGTCGAAGGTCTCGAGCCGACGCCCCGCGGCACACGGTCAGCCGGAAAACCGAGTCGGGGAAGGCGAGGGCTGCCCGCACGGCCCGGGACATCGCGCGACCGCACGACATCTGACCCGGCACACACAGACGACACGCGCACAGGACCCCCAGGACCCCACCGGTCCCGTGTCATCCGCGGTACCCACTTATTTGTGGGTACTTGGCACCGGCGCACGGCCGGGCGAATCTGGTGGTGGGCGGTCGGAGGACCGCCGGATCGGATGACACGGAGGTGGCGTTGCGTCAGGGTGCCGACTGGGCCTCGGCCAGCTTCTCCAGGCGACGGTGTCCCCAATCGGACAGGGGGGCCAATGCCTCGGAGAGGTCGCGGCCGAACGCGGTGAGGGAGTACACGGTCTTCAGTGGCAGCACATCGTGGACTTCCCGGTGCACCAGCCCGTCCGTCTCCATCTCACGGAGCGCCTGAGTCAGAACCTTCTCGCTGAGTCCCGGCAGCCGCCGGCGTAGCTCACCGGGGCGATACGGGCCGGACTCCAGCGCCCAGAGCAGGGCGGTCTTCCACTTGCCGTCGATCACGGAGATCGCGGCGGTCACTCCGCAGACATTGGTGTCCTGAGCACGGCTGCGTGTCATCTTCGCTCTATTTCCTTCGCGCTATGTACGCGTATATCCATTTGGGGGTTGAACCATGTCCATGTACTCCGAAGAGTCTGCCGTCACCGTGCTCGGTCTGGGGCCGATGGGCCGCGCCCTGGCCGCCGCGTTCCTGGACGCCGGGCTGCGGATCACGGTCTGGAACCGGACCCCGGGCAGGGATCGGGAGCTGATCGAGCGGGGCGCGGTTGGCGCGTCCTCGGCGGAAGAGGCCGTCGCCGCAAGCGCCTTGACCGTGGTGTGTGTGGTGAACTACGACGCGTCGGACGCGATCCTGCGGCGCGACGCGGTCACCGACGCGCTCAAGGGACGCACTGTGGTGAACCTGAGCGCGGACACTCCGGACCGGGCCCGGGACACCGCGGACTGGGCAGCCGGGCACGGCATCCGATACCTCGACGGTGCGATCATGACGCCGACCACCACCATGGGAACGCCTGCCTCGGTGTTCCTCCACAGCGGCCCGGCGGAGCTCTACCAGGAACACCGACCCGTGCTGGAGGCGCTGGCCGGTACCCACACCCACCTCGGCGAGGAGATCGGCCGGGCGGCGGCGTACGACATCGCGCTGCTCGACATCTTCTGGACGGCGATGGCGGGCTATGCGCACGCCCTGGCGGTGGCGCGGGCGGAGGGGATCAGCGCCCGCGAGTTGGCGCCCTTCGCCAAGGGCATCGGAGCGATCCTTCCGCCGCTGTTCGAAGAGACCGCGGAGGAGATGGACCGTGGCACCTTCTCCGGTGAGGGCAACCCGATGACCTCGGGCGTATCGTCCATGGCCCATATCGTCCACACCTCCGAGGGGCACGGCATCGACGCGGGGGTGATGCGCGCGGCCGAGGGCATGACCCGCCGCGCCATCGGGCTGGGCCATGGCACGGAAGGGTTCATCCGCGTCGCCGAGGTACTGGGCCGCCGCTGACCGCGTCATTCCGGCTTGCGGGCCACGAAGCTGGCCACCGTCCGCTTCACGCCTTCGTCGGGCGCTTGTACCAGCCGTGCGGTGACGTCGAGCCCGGCCCGATCCAGGAGTTCGGCGAGCCGATCCGGTGGCAGCAGATGGGACACGTACGACACGGGATGCCCGCCATACGCCCGCGTCGGACGCAGCAGCTCGTCGTCTCCCACAAAGCCGACCAGCAAAAGATGCCCGCCGGGCGCCAGGGCGCGGTGGAACTCGGCGAACACCACGGGCAGCAGCTCCGGTGGGGTGTGGTGGGTGGAGTAGTAGGCCAGGATGCCACCGAGCTCATCGTTCCCGAGCTCGAGCGCGGTCATCGACCCCACGGTGAACCGCAGGTCCGGATATGCCTTTCGGGCCAGCTCGACCATCTTCGGCGACACGTCGATGCCGAACGCCGACACCCCGAGCCCGGCCAGGTGTGCCGTCACCTTGCCGGGCCCACACCCCAGGTCCGCCACCGGGCCGCGCCGGGCCGTCCGTACGAGCTCGGCGAACGCGGCCAGCATTCCGCGCGACAGCGGATCCAGTTCGGCGGGGTCCTTGACGCGCTCAACGTAGGCGGTGGCGACGGTGTCGTAGGACTCCCGGACGGCGGCGAGGTAGGAGGGCTCAGTCATGTGGCGAATGTAGACGGGAGCACCGACAGAGCCCGACGGGAGGGTCGTCACGGCCCACGGTGACAGCCACCGCTCCTCACAGGTCGATCTCGATGTAGTCGATGTCGGTGAACTCCACCAGCAGGCCCTGGGCCCGGCGGCCACGGTCCTTGAAGTAGATCTCTTGCAGGCCCTCGGCGGCGATGTCGCGGAGCCGCTGTTCGGCGGCGCCCTCTTCCCGGGCGTCGAAGAGGCGTGCGGCGTACCGCGGCGGCAGCGCCTGGGTGATGTGGCGCAGCCGGGCGTCATCGGTGGTGCCGGGGGCGGCGGTGAAGCCGAAGCGGGCGCGGGTGTCCAGGACGATGCCGCCGGTGGTGGCGGCCTGCTTCTTGGCCCTGGCGCGCACCTGCGGCTGCCACCGCTTCCTCACCTCGCGTTCCATCCGGGTGGCGAGGGGCTTACGGGGCCGCTTGAGCTGGTCCTTGACGTACCGCTCGACGGTGCGCTGGGAGATGCCGAGCAGTTCGGCCACCGGCCGGCTGCCCTTGAGCTGCTTGACCAGATACCGCATCCGCGCACCGGCCGACTTGGGGATGGGACGGGTGAAGGAGCCTTCCACCGCCTTGTCCAGGCTCTCCGCGAGCTTGCCCATCGTCGTCCCTACTCTCCGTTGTCCGGGGCGGTGACGTGGCCGTCCTTGATGTACCGGGCGAGGTTGAGGTCATCGCCGTGCTCCTCGCGCACGCCCTCGGCCCACAGAGTCGTCTGGGTGCCCTCGTGCTTGACCATTCCCGGGCTCACCCCGATCCGGAAGCCGCCCGGCAGCGGTTTGCCGTCCTTGTGCGGCAGGAAGTCGAGCGGGCTGGGTCCGTCGGAGGGGTAGACGGCGCAGTCGGAGAGGACCGCCACCGGGTACTGACCGGTGGCCGCCGCCGTCTTGAGAAGCTTGCGGTGCATATTGATCCGCGCCTTGGAGATGACCGCCGCACGGATGTCGGGCCGCCACGTCGGGCGCTGGAGCGCGGGCCACGGCTGACCCGGGCGCCAGCCACCGCCACGGGGGCGTTCGCGCAGCTTGCCGATGCCGCCCTTGACGGTCGCCTTGATCGCGGAGAGGACGATCGCCATCCGCGGGTCGGCCTGCCGGTGACCGTCCATCGCGGTCAGGAACTCCCCCGGCGCCATGCCGGTGGTGACCCCCAGGTCGGCCATCGTGGCGATGTAGGCGTCCCGCAGCCGTGTGTACCAGGCGTCCAGATAGCGGCCGTTGTCCGGGCGGACGTACGCCTCGACGGGGGCGACGCCGTAGCCGAGTTCGACGGCGTAGGCGACGGTCGGCGTGGCGTACCAGGCGGGTCCCGACGGCCGCTCCCCGGTCGGGGTGAAGGGGCTCGGCAGGCGCGGATCCAGTTCGACGTGGGAGAGGTCCACCAGCCATGAGCCGGGGATCTTCGGGTCGAACGGCGGTTGCTTGGCGTGCACGGGCGCGCCGAGGCCGAAGACGGTGCCGTTGGCGGCCGCGGCGAAGGCCATGTTGACGTCGATGCCCACCACATAGCGCTTGGCGCACTCGTCGTCGGTGAGCGGCCGCGCCCAGTCATACGCCTCCTCCACCAGAACTTCTTCGGGGGTGCGCTGGTGGAAGCGTGGCAGGTGGGCCAGGAGCGGGTGGCCGTCCGGGGCTTCGGGCGGGGCGCACTGCACCGGCTGGGAGCCCAGGGAGCCGGGGTTGTGCTCGCTGTGCCGTCGTCCGCTGCCGTCCGGCTCACCGGCGCGGGTGGGCGGGTGCAGAGCGGTCATCAGCTCCAGGCCGGTGACGGCGGTGGATCCGCAGGGGGTCATGACGCGGTCGGCGTACGTGCCCAGCAGCTGCGCCAGATCGGCGGGCGGCAGTTGCGCGGCCTCACCCCAGGAGCGTGCGTCGAGGGCGTCCCAGCCCAGGACGCACAGCTGGACGCAGGCGCGCCGCGGGCCCTCGGCGGGGCGGTAGATCCGCGCCCACGGGCCGAGTCCGCGCCGGGTGAGCCGCCAGTCCGCCTTCTCCAGCTGATCGAGGACCTTGTGGCCCTCGGACAGCCTCCCGGCCCGCCGCTCCTCGTCGGTCAGCCGGGCCGGTAGGCCGAGGCACACCGCGGCGGCGTCGGTGAGTACCAGCACCGGGTCGGCGTCCCTGCCGTTGCGGTTCAGCCGTGGGGCGCCCAGGCGCGCCTCGGCGAGAGTCCACTCCACCAGAGCGGAGAGGGACGTGGCCGGGACGTCCAGGATCAGACCCCCGAGGCAGTACGCCGCGAGCCGGCCCTCCCCGAAGTCCACGACCGCCAAGGGGCCGTTGGCGAAGCGCGGGTCCACGGCGGGGGTGGCGGCGGTGGCGGTCTTGGCTCCCGCTGTCGTTGACGCTGTCGCGGATTGCCGCGCCGCGTCCGGGCGCCGCGATGTCGACGGCCGGGGTGGGCGGACCCGCTGCGGCGCCGGGGCCGGAGCGGGGAAGCCCGGCTCCTCCACGGCCGGAGCGGGGAGACCCGGCGACTCCGCGGCCGGGGCAGGGAAGCGGTCGGCCAGGCCCTTCAGGAGCCGGGAGTAGGCGGCGCGCTTCGGCTGCCGCGGCTCGGTCTTGCCGGATTCCCAATTGCCCACCGCTTCCCGGCGGATGTCCAGCGCCCTGGCGACCTCGGCCTGACTCAGCCCCGCGGCCTCACGCAGCCTCTTGCGCTCGGCGGGGGTCGGCAGATCGTCCTGGCCGACCTGCTCCAGCAGCGCGTCAACAGCGCCGAACAACGCGTCCTCAGCGGGCACAGGGCTCACCTCCGGACAGACCCTATCCCAATCGCTCTGCGCAGCGCACGCTTCATCGCACGCTCAACCACTCCTATCGCAAACGGGTCGGCCGAAAGGGACGACCGACCCGGCGATCGGTGGTGACGACGAACTCGTCGGCGAAGACGAACTGATTAATCGTCAACACACTTGGGGTACTTCGAGCCCCGATTGCAGTCGTGATAGTCGTACTTACTTACGCGGAACTTCTTCTCCCCGTCCCCCTTGGTCGGCTTGACCACCAAATAGAACTTCTTCCCGTCCTTGACCTTGTCGGTCACCTGCCCGTCAGGGCCCCGGTCGAAATCCTGCGCGCAGCCGGCGAGCGAGGCAAAAGCGGTCATTACCAAAAGAGCGGCGGCAAGGCGACGCATATGGTGCTCCGATCAACTTGGGGACCGGCACAGTCTAAGAGAGATGCGTCATCGGAAGCGCCGCCGGGGACGCCCACATCCAGCAACGACAGCCCATCCGGCGAAGGCGCCGGAGAAGGACCAGAAAACACCCCCATCCCCTCCACCGAAACACCACAACATTCGATGTCTCTTCGACTGGTCGCCCGGTGGCCTTCAGGCTCTTTTCGGCTTGCGTTTCCTGCGCGAGCGCCCCGTTACACGATGGTGACAGTGGGGACAGAGCCGTAACGGTGCACGGGGGCAACTCAAGGGCGGGGTGACGGGTCGTAATGACCGGGAAATCCACCCACGGCACTTCAACCGACAGCACCGACATCACACGAACGGGGACCCACCCATGACGTACATCAAGCGCGCCCTTGCCGTCGCGGCAGCGACCGGCGCCGGTGCGGCCGCCCTCATGGTGGCCGCGCCCGCGGCCTCCGCGGCGCCCTCGCACGCGGCGTACAACGGCGCCTGCGGCTCCGGCTATACGATCGTCAACTCCACCGAGGTCGGGGACAAGGGCACGGCGTATCTCACCTACAGCTCCGCCACGGGCAAGAACTGCCTGGTCGCGATCCGGAACGTCGCCGGTGACCCGGTTCCGATGACCATCTACCTCTCGCGGAGCGACACGGAGATCCACGACATCTACGACAGCGGCGACTACCGCTCCTACGCCGGGCCCATCTACACGAACGCACGGGGCACCTGCGTGGACTGGTGGGGCTGGATCGACGGTGTGCGCTTCGAGAAGGCCAACACCAACTGCGGCTGACGTCCGCCCTACTCGGTGCCCCGCACGCCGCGGCGTGCGGGGCACCGCCGTTGAACGGGGCGTGACATGGCCCCCGGCGATATGAGCTACGCGGTCACCTTGGCGAGGAACGCGGCGACGTTCGCCACGGTCCGCTCGATCTTCTGCTCCAGGGTGAGCGACTCCTGCGGGCGTGATCCGGCGCCCGCGTCCTTCTTGCCGCGAACGTACAGCGAGCAGGCGAGGTCGCTGCATATGTAGGCGCCCACCGAGTTGCCCTGCTGCCTGGCCTTCCCCGCCTTCGGCGCCACCATCAGGGACACGCCGCCCGTGTGGGCCGTCAGGCACATCGAGCACATGCTGCGCCGCGCCTGCCAGGAGGCGGGGCCCGGGCAGCGCAGCGCGAGGGCGGTCGGGCGGCCGTCCAGCACGGTGACCAGATAGGCACGGCCGGGGGCCTGCGGATCTCGCCAGCCGAGGAAGTCCAGGTCGTCCCAGGGCCGGTCGGCCAGGTCACGCGGGACGGACAGGCGCTTGGTCTCGCCCTTGGTGCAGTTCACGAACGCGGCACGGATCTCTTGCTCGGTCATCGGCTTCATGAGCCGCACGCTAATTTGCCTAAAGGTTCTAGGCAAATACATAATCGGTTCTGGCCGAGGAGAGGACGGGTATGGCACGGGTAGGACTGACCACGGAACGCCTGACCCGGGCGGGGGCGGAGCTGGCCGATGAGGTCGGCTTCGACCAGGTGACCGTCTCGGCGCTGGCCAGGCGGTTCGACGTCAAGGTCGCGAGTCTCTACTCGCACCTGAAGAACTCCCAGGACCTCAAGACCAGGATCGCCCTGCTCGCCCTGGAGGAGCTGGCCGACCGGGCCGCCGACGCCCTGGCGGGACGGGCCGGGAAGGACGCCCTGACCGCCTTCGCCAACGTCTACCGCGACTACGCCCGCGAGCACCCCGGCCGCTACACCGCGGCTCGGCTCAGGCTCGACCCGGAGGCGGCGGCCGCCAGCGCCGGGGTCAGGCACTCACAGATGACCCGGGCGATCCTGCGCGGCTACGACCTGGCCGAACCGGACCAGACGCATGCGGTCCGGCTGCTGGGCAGCGTCTTCCACGGCTTCGTCAGCCTCGAGATGGCGGGCGGGTTCAGCCACAGCGCCCCGGACAGCCAGGAGAGCTGGTCGCGGACCCTGGACGCCCTCGACGCCCTGCTGCGGAACTGGCCCGCGCCCTGACGAGGCGGGTATCGCTCCTCGCGCGTCCGCGCGCTCCCCACCCACATCCCTGATCAACAGGCCGGAACGATGCACACCACCGAGCACCACTGGATCACCACGCCCATCACCGCCGACATCCTCCGGGGCGCCCTCGACCTGGAGCGCACCGCGCACGGACTGCTTCCGCACCGGCTGCCCGCCTGGGCCCGCGCCCAGTGCGCCGATGGGCAGCTCGCCATGGCGGAGGCCCAGCCGTCCGGCGTACGGCTGGTCTTCCGCACCCGGGCCACCGCCGTCGAACTGGACACGCTGCCCACCAAGCGGGTCTACGCGGGCGCCCCGCCCCGCCCGGACGGCGTCTACGACCTGCTGGTCGACGGCCGTCTGACCGCCCAGTCCACGGTGACCGGCGGCAACACCCTGGCCATCGACCTGGCCACCGGGACCGCCGAGAGCCACCCCGGCCCGGCCGGGACCCTCCGCTTCGCCGACCTGCCCGACGACGCCAAGGACGTCGAGATCTGGCTGCCGCACAACGAGACCACCGAGCTCGTCGCCCTGCGCACCGACGCCCCCGTCGAGCCCGTACCGGACCGGGGCCGCAAGGTGTGGCTGCACCACGGCAGTTCGATCAGCCACGGCTCCGACGCCGCGAGCCCCACCGCCATCTGGCCCGCGCTCGCCGCCTCGCTCGGCGGCGTGGAACTGGTCAATCTGGGCCTGGGCGGCAGCGCCCTGCTCGACCCGTTCACCGCACGGACGATGCGCGACACCCCCGCCGACCTGATCAGCATCAAGATCGGCATCAATCTGGTCAACGGCGACCTGATGCGGCTGCGCGCCTTCGGCCCGGCGGTGCACGGCTTCCTCGACACGATCCGCGAGGGGCATCCCACCACGCCCCTGCTGGTCGTCTCCCCCATCCTCTGCCCCATCCACGAGGACACGCCCGGCCCCGCGGCCTTCGACTTCAGCGCGCTCAGCGCCGGAAGGCTGCGGTTCCTGGCCACCGGCGACCCCGCCGAGCGCGCCGCCGGGAAGCTGACGCTGGGCGTCATCCGGGATGAGCTGTCCCGGATCGTCAAGCAGCGGGCGGCCGACGACCCCCACCTCCACTACCTGGACGGCCGCGACCTCTACGGCGAGGCCGACGCCGTAGAGCTGCCGCTGCCCGACGAACTCCACCCGGACGCGGCCACCCACCGCCGTATCGGGGAACGCTTCGCCACGCTGGCCTTCGCCGCGGATGGTCCGTTCGCGGACCACGGCGCCTGACGCCGGGCTCCGTCCGGTACAACGGGAAGGAGCGAGGAGGACCATCGGCGCCGGTGCGAGGGAGGACCGCGATGACGCCCGATGTGTGGGTGCGGGTCAACAGCGCGACGTTCGGCGGCCGGATGGTGCGCGCCGACATCATCGAGCAGGTCAGATGGGAAAAGAAGACACCCCAGCACCTGATCCTGACCCTCCACGGCGGTGAAGAGGTCCGCCAGGACGTACGGGCCGGTGCGCCGGCCGACGACCTGGCCGACACCGAGGGTTCCGATCTCGCCGAGCAGCTGGTGCGCGCGATCGCGCGGGCCTCGGATCGGCCCGGTGGCCACATGCTGGAGCTGAGGCCCGATGAGAGCACCGGAGACGTGGGGTGGCTCCGGACACCGCTGGTGGACAAGCCATGGGCGGGGTGAGCCGGGGTCTCCCCGGGTGGCCCGCCCCCTGCGCCGCCACGGAGCCAGGCCCTACCCTGGTGGCCGTGCACATCTGCTTTGTCTGCAGCGGGAACATCTGCCGGTCGCCGTCCGCCGCGCTGGTCTTCGCCGAGCATCTGCGCCGGGCGGGACTCGACGGCGCGGTACGGGTCAGCAGCGCCGGTATCGGCCCCTGGCACGCCGGTGAGCCCATCGACGAACGGGCCGGCGAACTGCTGGCACGGCACGGCTACCCGGTCGAGCATGTCGCGGCCCAGATCGGGGCCGGGCACCGGGACGCCGAACTGTTCCTGGCGATGGACCGCGGCCACGAGAAGGCACTGCGCCGGCTGGTCGACGATCCGTCCCGGGTCAGGATGTTGCGGTCCTTCGACCCGGATGCCACCGGTGACCTGGACGTACCCGATCCGTACTACGGCGGCCCGGAGGGGTTCGGCGAGGTGCTGGCCATGATCGAAGCCTCGGTGCCCGGCCTGCTGGCCTGGGTGCGCGAGCGCCTCGGTTCATGAACGCCCGTGCCGAGGCCGGGACGGGCGAGGATCCCGGTGCCGCGGCGGCCCGCCTCACCGGCCGTCCGGCGACCCGCCGACGGCCGCTGTCCGCCATGCTCACCGAAGTCACCCTCGACGGCGGGCGGACGGTGATGGTCAAGCGGGGGGACGATCCCGGGGCGGTGGAGGCCGAGGCGGCGGGGCTGCGCTGGCTGGCCGACGCCGGTACGGTCCGCGTCCCGGCGGTGCACGGCCACGACCGCCACTGGCTGGTCACCGACCAGGTGCCGGTCGGCCGGCCGAGCGCCCGGGCGGCGGCCCGGTTCGGCCGCGACCTGGCCGCCCTGCACGCCGTCGGCGCGCCCGCCTTCGGCGCCCCGCCGCCCGACGGCCCCACCGACGCGTACATCGGCATGGCCCCGATGCGCAACGTCACGGGCGCCGACTGGCCGCGCTGGTACGCCGAACACCGGGTGCTGCCCTATCTGCGGCGCGCCGTCGACGACGGCACGGTGCGCCACGGCGAGGCCGAGGTGATCGAACGCGCATGTGAGCGTCTGCCCGAGCTGGCCGGACCCGCCGAGCCACCCTCCCGGCTGCACGGCGACCTGTGGAACGGCAACGTCCTGTGGGGCGCCGACGGGCAGGCGTGGCTGATCGACCCGGCCGCGCACGGGGGCCACCGGGAGACCGATCTGGCGATGCTCCACCTGTTCGGCTGCCCGCATCTCGGTCAGGTGCTGGACGGCTACCAGGAGGTGGCGCCGCTCGCCGAGGGCTGGGCCGACCGCGTCGGACCGCACCAGCTCTTCCCGCTGCTGGTGCACACCGTGCTGTTCGGCCGCGGCTACGCCGGGCAGGCGGTCAGGGTGGCCCGGGCCGCCCTGGCGCGGTGACCTGCCCCAGTTCCTCGTACAGCCCTTCCAGGGCGGTGTGGTCGTCGTCCGTGCCGGTGTGCGGGGCGGCGAACCAGCGCGCGTACTCGGCGATCTCGGAGAGGCGCCAGTCGAGCGCGAACAGCTCGACCATCGCCGGGTCGGGGCGCAGACGGTCACCCGCACCGGCCGCGAGCAGATCGGCGTAGTCCCGCTCGCGTGGCGCGAGGGCCAGCGACTCCCAGTCGACGAGCTTCAGCCCGCACCCGCCCACGACCTGGTTGTCGTTGTGCGGCTCGCCGTGGGTTGTCACCCACGGGTCCCGGCGGGAGTGGGCGAGGTCCGCGAGTTCGAGGTAGCGGTCCGTCCAGCGGATGATCGCGGCATCGTGTGCGGCGATCGCGGCCCGCGCCTCCTCCGCCAGCGGGCCGGACGTCCAGGGCCGCGCGGTCCGGGCCCGTAGCTCGCCCGCGAACCCGGGGCCGACCTGGGGAGTCCAGTGCCGCAGACCGGGTGGCGGTGTGACGCGGTGCAGCGTGGCCAGCGCGGCTTCGACCTCGCGGACGTGCCGGGGCCGGCTCGCCTCCTCCTCGGTGGGACTGCGCCCGTCCAGCCACGGCGTCACGCTCAGCGCGCCCGCCTCGACGCCGACGGTGAACCGGCCGGACGACCGGGCGGGCAACGGCGCGCACACCACGTCCACACCGGCCGCGGCCAGTGCCGCCGCTCCCGCGTAGGCGGCCTCCAGCGTCGCCTCGGTGTGCCGCGGCTCCAGCTGGTCCAGCGTCACGAACAGGGTCGTGCCGCCACCGGCCACCCGCCAGTGGTGCGCGCCGAAACCCCAGGGCAGATACGCGACCTCGGCGACTTCCGGCAGCCAGTGCGCGGCAATGGCATGCGCGATCGCTTCGTCGCCGATGAAGGACGGACGGGAGAGCACAGGGCCCGATCCTAGGGAGCGGGTGGGCCACCGTCACCGGAATATCCGGTGGCCCGTGCCCCGCCACCCCCGGGAACGGAAACCGATGCGCCTGGTGGCCCGTCTTGAGGGGCGGAATCACACGGATGGGAAGCCACGGATGGGAAGCCATGGTGGAGCAGGTGGACAGCGGTACGACGGCGCCGGTGCGGGCGGGGATGGCCCGGCGGGCCGGGCGCTGGGTGGTGCGGTGGGCCCCGTGGGGTGACGCGACGGGGGGCGCGCGGAGCGGGTCGCCCTGGACGCGGGGGCGGGTGCTCGCCGCACTGGCGGTGCTGACGGCCGGGCTGCTGGCGTTCCACCGGGCGGTGCCCAACTCCGTGGGCCACGTGGGCAGTTTGCTGGAGGCGTTTCTGCCGTGGCTCGGCGTGGTGGTCGTGGTGCTGCTCGGTCTGGCGCTGCTGCGCCGTTCGGCTCTCGCGCTGGTGGCGCTGCTGCTGCCGGTGGCGGCGTGGACGTATCTCTTCGGCGAACTGTTCCTGCCCGGGGCGGAGCCCGGCCCGCGTGACCTGGTGGTGGTGCAGCACAACGTCAGCGATGAGAACGCCGATCCGGCGGGTACGGCCCGCGCCCTGGCCGGCGTCGAGCCCGATCTCATCGCGCTGGAGGAGCTGGTGCCCAGCGCGCTGCCGGTCTACGAGAGGACCCTCGCCCCGGACTACCCGTACCACGCCGTCCGGGGCACCGTCGGGCTCTGGTCCAAGCATCCGCTCGCCGATGCCCGGCCGTTGGACATCAAACCCCAGGGGATCGCGGAGGGGTGGAATCGCGGACTGCGGACCACCGTCCGCACTCCGCGGGGCGAGATCGCGGCGTATGTCGCACACCTGCCGTCGGTGCGCATCCGGGCCAGCGGCCTCGCGTCCTCCTGGCGTGATGAGAGCGCCGGTCTGCTGGGCGAGGCCATCGCCGCCGAGAAGCGCGATCGGGTGATCCTGCTGGGCGATCTCAACGGCACGGTCGACGACCGTGGGCTGGCCCCGCTGACCTCGCGGTTGAACGTGGCGGAGCGGGGCTTCGCCTTCAGCTTCCCCGCGGGTTTCCCGCTGGCCCGGATCGATCAGGTCATGGCCCGCTCGGCAACCGTCGGCGACATCCGCACCCTGCCCGCCACCGGCAGCGACCACCTGCCGGTCGCCGCCCGGATCGCATGGGGGTGACCGGAACCCGGTCCGGCCACGCGCCCGCCGCCACATCCCGGGGTCGGGTTTGGGAAGCTGCAGATCACCCACATCAGCTCCCGGTCCGTGAAGATGGCGGCCACCACTTCGGGCGGCGCGCGCCTGAGCGGCAGCACCAGCCCGGCGGCACCGTCAGGCTCAACAACCTCAGCATCGGGGTGCGGTCGGTCAGCGGCCACAAGGCCAAGCTGGTCCTGTCAACCTGATGTCCTGACGCGTCGTCACCTCCGCACGGAATGGCACCCCGGCGCCTGCGTCTGCGCCGGGGTGCCATCCGTAGTACGGTTCCGTCGTCACGCGCCGCGAACCGGATTCCTGATCGGACAGGACTCGCCTCGGCTGCCCGTTCCAGGCCCGATCATGACGAGGACTCAGAGCGATGCCACCGTCCCTCAGCAACTTCAACATGGACCTCCTGGTCCCGCTGCACGCCCTGCTGATGGAACGGAGTGTGACCAAGGCGGCGGAGCGCGTCGAGGTCACCCAGCCCTCGATGAGCACCTCGCTCGCCAAGCTCCGCCGCCACTTCAATGAGCCGCTGCTGGTCAGGGACGGCCGTCGCATGGTGCTGACTCCCTTCGCGGAGTCGCTGGTCCAGCCGGTCACGGAGATGCTGGAGGCGATCAGGGAGGTGGTGGGTGCCAACGCGGCCTTCGACCCGACCACCGACCGCCGGATGTTCACCGTGACCGCGAGCGACTATGTGGCCATCGTTCTGCTGCGGCCGCTGCTGCGGGAGATCGACACCGCCTACCCCCATGTGCAGATCAAGGTCGCCCCGCTGAACCACGGCATGGTCGACCAGCTCCGCAGAGGCCAGTGCGATCTGGTCATCTGGCCGCCCATGATCCAGGACAAGGAGCTGGAGACGTTCTCCAGCGCCACGTTGTTCACCGATGAGTTCGTGGCCGTGGTGGACCAGGACCACCCCGAGGTCGGTGCCGTCCTGACCTCCGATCAGCTCTGCACCCTGCCGTACGTCCAGATCGGGGGCCCGCAGCCCACGATCGCCGACACCGTACTCGCTCGACTCGGTCTGCCCCTCCGGGCCGTCGCCGCCACCGACAACTTCACCAACGCGGCATGTCTGCTCCCCGGCACCCGCATGGTCGCGGTGATACAGCGGCGCCTGTTCGACCAGCTCGGCCCGAGTATCGGTCTTCGGACCGTGGCGCTCGACGTGCCGCTGCCCCGGCTCGTCGAGTCGATGTACTGGCATCCCAGGAACACCGTCGATCCCGCCCACCGATGGCTGCGGGAGCGGGTCCTGCGCCTGTGCGCCACCGACCTTCCGGACCGGCCGCACGACGACACCGGTTCCGCGCGCGGCTCACGGTCCGACGGGTGATCACTTCGCGGGGGCAGCGAGGGCGGGGGTCCGGGTGCGGCTCCGGTCCGGCGCCCGGTCCCGTTCCACCGACATGCTCAGGCCGATGCCGTTCATCTCCTCGAGGAAGCGCGGATAGGAGCCGCGGTAGGCGTTCGGGTAGGTGAGCCGGGTCTCACCGTCGGCCGCCGTGCCCGCGACGGCCAGCGACATCAGCACGCGGTGGTCGTTGAACGAGGACAGCTCGGCCCCGGTGAGCCGCTCGACACCGTGGCAGAGCAGTCGCTGACCGCGCTGCTCGATCCGGGCGCCCATCCTGGTGAGTTGCAGCATCGCCTCCACCCGGTCCGACTCCTTGAGCCTGACATGGGCCACGTTGTCCAACACGGTGGTGCCTGCCGCCAGCGCCCCGAGCACGGCCAGCGCGGGCAGGATGTCGGGCGCCGCCCGGCAGTCGACCCGCGCGGGGCGCAGTCTGATCCCGTCGTGGCGGACGCGCACCATGCCGGTCGCCGGGTCGGCCGTCATCGGCAGGCCCATCCCGGCGACGGTGTTCAGCAGATCCGCCTCGGGGTGGTCCACCTGGTCCACGGGGAGCGCGGGCAGCCCCCGGAACAGCACATCGGCCGGGTGCAGCGCCGCCGCGGCCAGGCCGAACGCCGCCGCGCCGACATCGGGAGGCAGCACCACGGTTGCCGGGGTGGGGCATTGGCCGGGCTCGATGTCGAACCGCCGCCCCATCCCGGAGACATCGACCCGCAGCCCGAACCGCCGCATCATCCGGACCGTCAGATCCACATGGGAGCGTTCGTTGAACTCGCCCTCCACGGTGATGGTGCTCGGCCCGGTCGCGAACGGCGCCACCATGAGCAATCCGGAAATCCACTGCGAAAGAATGCCCTCGATACGCGTACGGCCCCCCTTCGGGCGGCGCGGCCGTACGGAAATCGGCGGGCCGCCGGTGGGCGAATCGAGGTCGATACCGAGATCGGACAGGGCCTGCAGCAGCGGGCCCATCAGACGCCGGGGGAAGGACTTCTGCCCCACGATGGTCACCGGCGCGCTCGCGAGAGAGGCGAGCCCGGTGAGGAAATACAGCGCCGTACCAGCGCTGCCCACCGAGACCCGCGATCGCAGCGGCCGGTACGGACCCCCGTGCACGAGGAAGTCGTCCCCGTCCACGTCGATACGTGTACCGAGGCCACGCAGCGCGGTGATGGTGTGCCGGATGTGCTGCGCGTTCGACAGCCCTACGATGCGGCTGGTCCCGGGGGCGAGCGACGCCAGGACCAGGGCGCGATGCGCGTGGTATTTCGAGGTCGGAACGGCGATCTGCCCTTTGACCTGATCGGATGACCGCTTCACGAGCAGCCGCATCCCACTCCCCCGATCCACCCGCTTACTCGAATCCACCATTGGCGGCGTCGGGGTTCACGCTAGCCACCGCACAGCGCGCTCGGAAATCCCGATGTGCTTATGCCTGGCATCTCCCTCCGGGATATAACTCATTCATCCCCAGAAGATGCCGAACCCGGCACATCGCTCCCGCGGTCACCTTTCCGTGAGGCGGGCGGTCGGACACATGGCATGCGCCCATCCACCCGACATCTCATCCCATGTGACGGACGTCACGGTATGCGGGAGCCTTGTCTTCAGGTCATCATATGACCCGATCGCCGCAGCCGGCCGGGGCCGATCGCGCTCCGGACACCACGGCAAGCGGCGGCGCTCCCCCATACACACGGCAAGGACGAGGAGGGGCATGAGCGACCAGGACAGGCCGGCGCGACCGCGCGTGGGCGTGGTGGGGCTCGGGGCCATGGGACTCGGCATGGCGCGCAGTCTGCGGACGGCGGGCTACGACGTCGGGGTCCACGATCTGCGGACGGAGGTGGCCGAGGGCTTCGCCCGCGACGGAGGGACGGCGTACGCCTCCCCCGGCGGCCTGGCGGCCGCGGCGGACGTCGTGGTCGGTGTCGTGGTCAACGCGGCACAGGTCGAGTCGGTGCTGTTCGGCGCCGACGGGGCCGCCGACCGGCTCCGCCCGGGGGCCGTCTTCGTGATGTGCTCCACGGTCGACCCGGGCTGGTCGGCGGAGCTCGGGGGACGTCTGGCCGAGCGCGGTGCGCTCTACCTGGACGCCCCCATCTCCGGTGGCGCCGCGCGTGCGGCGGCCGGCGAGCTGACCATGATGACGTCGGGCCCCGCCGCGGCGTACGCGGTCGCCGACCCGGTGCTGGAGGCCATGAGCAGCACGGTCTACCGGCTGGGCGAGCAGGCAGGGCTCGGCTCGAAGGTCAAGATCGTGAACCAGCTGCTCGCGGGCGTGCACATCGCCGCGGCGGCCGAGGCGATGGCGCTGGGTCTGAAGGCCGGTGTCCCGGCCGAGGCGCTCTACGAGGTGATCACACACAGCGCGGGCAACTCGTGGATGTTCGAGAACCGGATGGCGCATGTGCTCGCCGGTGATTACACGCCCCTCTCCGCGGTCGACATCTTCGTCAAGGACCTGGGGCTCGTCCTCGATGCCGCACGTCCGGAGCGGTTCCCACTCCCCCTGGCCGCCACCGCTCACCAGATGTTCCTCCAGGCGTCGGCGTCCGGCCTGGGCGCCGAGGACGACAGCGCGGTCATCAAGATCTTCCCCGGGATCGATCTGCCCCAGCCGGTGGGGGCCTGACATGGGCATCCGACTCGGCTGCGTCGCCGACGACTTCACCGGCGCCACCGACCTGGCCAACAACCTGGTGCGGGCGGGCATGCGCGTGGTCCAGCTGATCGACGTACCGCCGCCCGGCGCCGAGCGGCCGGTGGACGCGGACGCCGTGGTCATCGCGCTCAAGTCACGGACGACTCCGGCCGCCGACGCCGTCGACGCGTCGCTGCGGGCCCTCGCCTGGCTGCGGTCCGCGGGTGCCGAGCAGATCTACTTCAAGTACTGCTCCACCTTCGACTCGACACCCGCCGGCAATATCGGGCCGGTCACCGAGGCCCTGATGGACGCGCTCGGCACCGACTTCACCATCGCCACGCCCGCGTTCCCCGACAACGGGCGCACGGTCTTCAAGGGGCATCTCTTCGTCGGCGACGTACTGCTCAGCGCGAGCGGTATGCGCCATCACCCGCTCACCCCGATGACCGACCCCGATCTGGTCTCGGTCCTCGGCGCGCAGACCACACGAGCGGTCGGCCTGATCGACCACACGGTGGTCGGCCGCGATGCCACGTCGATCCGGGCCCGGATCGACGAACTGCGCGAGCAGCGGACCGGAATCGCCATCGTCGACGCGGTCTCCAACGACGACCTGGTGCGCCTCGGCGCGGCGGTCCAGGGGATGCCCCTGGTGACCGCCGGTTCGGGCCTGGCCATCGGGCTGCCCGCGAACTGGGGGTTCACACCGTCCCACGCCGCCGCACGGCTGCCGGCGCCCGGCGGCCACCGGGCCGTCATCTCCGGGTCGGTCTCCGCCGCCACCAACCAGCAGGTCCAGGAGTTCCTGCGCACCGGCGGTCCCGCGTTCAGCGTGGATCCGCTTCGGGTCGCGGCCGGTGAGGACGTGTCCGGCGAGGCGCTCGCCTTCGCCGAGGCGCGTCTGGACGACGGGCCCGTCCTCTTCTACTCCACCGAGGCGCCCGAGGCGGTCCGCGCCGTCCAGACCCGGCTCGGTGCCGCCGAGGCCGGCGAGCTGCTGGAGCGGGCCCTGGCCCGTGTGGCCGAGGGCCTGGTGGAGCGAGGTGTGCGTCAACTGGTCGTCGCGGGCGGCGAGACCTCGGGAGCGGTCGTCCGGGCGCTCGGCATCACCGGACTGCGCATCGGGCCTCAGATCGACCCCGGTGTGCCCTGGTGCGCGGCGGCGCTGCCCGGCGGGGACACGCTCCACATCACGCTGAAGTCCGGCAACTTCGGTGGTCCCGGGTTCTTCACCGACTCCTTCGCCCTGCTCGACCGGGAGGTCTCATGACCGAGCTCCTCGACACCGCCGTGGACGAGGCACGCGACGAGATCGTCCGGGTGGGCACCAGCCTGTTCAACCGGGGCTATGTGCACGCCGGCGCCGGGAACATCAGCGCCCGGATCGGCGACGGCCATCTGATCACGCCCACCGACGCCGCCCTGGGCTTCCTCGAGCGCGACCGCCTCGCGCTGGTCGACGCCCAGGGTGAGCAGCGCACGGGCGACCGCGCGAGCAAGACCCTGACCCTCCACCGACGTATCTACGCGGCCGACCCCACGGCCCGGTTCATCATCCACACCCACTCCACCCACCTGGTCGCGCTCACCCTGGCGGGGGTGTGGAGCCAGGACGACGTACTCCCGCCCATCACGCCGTACTTCGTGATGAAGGTGGGGCACGTTCCGCTCATCCCCTACCACCGGCCCGGCGACCCGCGCGTGGCCGACCTGGTGACCGCCCGGATCGCCGACCACCTGGCGAGCCACACGCCGATCAGGGCCGTCCTGCTCGACCGGCTCGGCCCCGTGGTCTGGGGTCCGAACGCGGCCGCCGCCCTCGCCGTCCTCGAAGAACTCGAGGAGACGGCACGGCTCTGGCTCCTGACCGACCGTCGACCGGGGCCTCTCACCACCGACGCGATCGACGAACTGAGGACCACGTTCGGCGCCGCTTGGTGACCTGCCGCTCCCCCGTCCCCGCCCCCTTCCCCGTCCCCGTCGCAGAATCCCTGAGCCGCAAAAGGATTCCGTCATGCCCATGCCCGCAGTGGCGGCCGAGACGCCCGCGCTCGCCCGCGAGAACAGCGTCTACCGCAAGGTCGTACGCCGCATCGTCCCCTTCCTCATCCTGGCTTACGTGGCCTCCTACCTCGACCGGGTCAACGTCGGCTTCGCGAAGCTCCAGATGTCCGATGACCTCGGGTTCAGCGAGGCCGCGTACGGCCTGGGGGCGGGCCTGTTCTTCATCGGCTACTTCCTCCTCGAGGTGCCCTCGAACCTGATGCTGCAACGCGTCGGGGCCCGCACCTGGATCGCCCGCATCATGATCAGCTGGGGCCTGGTCTCGGCGGCGTTCATGTTCGTCACCAACGAGACGACCTTCCATGTGCTGAGGTTTCTGCTCGGCGCCGCGGAGGCGGGGTTCTACCCCGGGGTGATCCTCTACTGCACCTACTGGTTCCCCTCGCACCGCCGGGCCCGGGTGATCGCGATGTTCATGTCGGCCCAGCGCGCACCGGATGGTGCACGGCCGGGTCCCGGACGCCTTCCGTGAGCCCGGGGTGTGGCTGATGTGCCTCATCTACTTCTGCTTCGTGATGGGCCAGTACGCCCTGACCTTCTGGATGCCCACGTTCGTCGAGTCCACCGGCATCGAGGGCAACGTGGCGATCGGTGTGCTCAGCGCCGTGCCGTTCGTGGCAGCGCTCGTCGCGATGAACCTGTTCGGCCGCTCGGCGGACAAGCGCCGTGAGCGACGCTGGCACCTGGTCGTCCCGAGCCTCATGGGCGCCGTCGGGTTCTCACTGTCCGCCGTGTGGAACGGATCGACCGCGCTGTCCCTGACCGCGCTGTCCGTGGCCGCGGCCGGGGTGCTGACCTGCGCCCCGCTGTTCTGGTCGCTCCCCACCGCGTTCCTGGGCGGCACCGCGGCCGCGGCGGGCCTCGCCATCATCAACTCGGTGGGCAACCTCGCCGGTTTCGTCAGCCCCTACATGATCGGCGCGCTCAAGGACGCCACCGGCTCGGCGTCGATCCCGATGCACGTCCTGGCGTTCACCCTGGTCGTGGGCGCCGCCGCGGTGCTCACCACCAAGAAGCAGGTCGTCAACCGCTGACCGGGACGTCCCGGCCCGAACGCAGGAGCCAGCATGCCGAGGTTCGCCGCGAACCTGTCCATGATGTACACCGAACACGACTTCCTCGACCGCTTCGCCGCCGCGTCGGCGGACGGCTTCGAGGCCGTCGAGTACCTCTTCCCCTACGCGTACGACGCCACCGAGCTGCGCCGCGTGCTCGACGACCACGGCCTGAGGCAGGTGCTCTTCAACGCGCCCCCCGGCGCCTGGGAGTCCGGCGAGCGCGGTATCGCGGCGCTGCCCGGCCGCGAGGCGGAGGTGCGCTCCGGGATCGGCCGGGCCCTGGAATACGCGGCGGAGCTCGGCTGCCCGCGAGTGCATGTGATGGCCGGGCTGGTGGGACCGGGCGATCCGGCCAAGCACCGCGACACCTATCTGGCCAACCTCGCCTGGGCCGCGGAACGGGCCGCCGCGGCGGGCGTCGACATCCTGATCGAGCCGATCAACGGCCGTGACATGCCCGGCTACTTCCTGAACCGGCAGTCCGAAGCGCACACCGTGGTACGGGAGGTGGGGGCCCCGAACCTCAAGGTGCAGCTCGACCTCTACCACTGCCAGATCGTCGAGGGCGACCTCACCACGACCCTGCGCCGTGACCTGCCGACCGGCCGGGTCGGCCATCTGCAGATCGCGGGCGTACCCGATCGCCATGAGCCCGACCGGGGCGAGCTGAACGTCCGCCATCTGTTCGGCGTCATCGACGACCTGGGCTTCGACGGGTGGATCGGCTGTGAGTACCTCCCCCGCGCCGGTACGAGCGAGGGGCTCGGCTGGCGCCACGACTCCCGAGGAGACAACGCATGAGGATCGTCATCACGGGTGGCTTCGGCTTCCTGGGCCGGCGGGTCGCCGCCGCACTGCTCACGTCACGGACGTTCCGCGGTGCGCCGATCGACCGGCTGGTGCTCGCCGACCGCGTGGCGCCGCCGCCTGGTTCGGCGGCGGACGACCCCCTCGTGGACATCGTCCAGGGCGATCTGGCCGAGCGCCTTGACGAGGTGTTCGCGGAGCCGGTGGATGTGCTGATCCATCTCGCCTCCGCGGTATCGGCCGAGTGCGAGGCCGACTTCGACCTCGGTATGAGCGCCAATGTGGACACCACACGCGCGGTGCTGGAGGCCGCGCGGGCCCAGTCGGCCGCCGGCGGTCCGATGCCACGGGTGGTGTTCTCCAGCAGCGTCGCCGTCTACGGTTCCGATCCCGCGCTGCCGCTGCCACCGGTGGTCAGCGAGTCCACCCTGCCCACACCGCGGTCGAGCTACGGGATCCAGAAGCTCGTCTGCGAGCAGCTGATCGCGGACTACACCCGCCGCGGATTCCTGGACGGGCGCGTCGCCCGGCTGATGACCGTGTCGGTACGGCCGGGCAAACCGAACGCGGCCGCCTCCGGCTTTCTGTCCGGCATCATCCGCGAGCCGCTCGCGG
This sequence comes from Streptomyces lacaronensis, assembly GCF_047337785.1. Taxonomy (NCBI): domain Bacteria; kingdom Bacillati; phylum Actinomycetota; class Actinomycetes; order Kitasatosporales; family Streptomycetaceae; genus Streptomyces; species Streptomyces lacaronensis. The sequence goes on along the minus strand of NZ_JBLHDK010000003.1, from coordinate 11,503,042 downwards.
GCCTCCCGGCCATCTGCCCGGTCCACCCCGAGCTGAGGGTGGCCCTGGCCTCGCCACGGCGCACCGTCGAGGGCCTCCTCCGCGTCGCGGAGGCCGAGCGCGGCGCCGGGCCGGGCCGGATCGACGGCGGGGTGCCGGTCAACCTTCCGGCGCTCACGGTCTCGGTCGCCGACATGCTGAACACGCTGCGGCAGATGGCCGGTGACGCCGTCGCCGACTTGGTGACGATCGCGCCCGACCCCGATGTGGAGGCCATCGTCGGCTCATGGCCCGCCGTGTTCGACAACGCACGCGCCGCCGCGCTCGGGCTGGCCCCCGACCCGGATTTCGCCTCGGTGGTACGCGCCTACGCCGAAGACCACGCCGACGCGGTCGTGGACGGTGCGCACCTTTAGCGGTGTCCGGCGGATCTCGACGCCTGCGGTGGGCTGTCCCCGCCCCGTCCCTTCCCGGCAGCATCGATCTGCGGCTCCGCCGCGTGGGGGGCTCCGCCCCAAACTCCGGGGTCCAGGGGCGAAGCCCCTGCCACGCGGCGGAGTCGCGTGGTCCGCCGGACACTCCGTAGCGGCCGGGCGACCGGGACGGGGCCGATAAACTGAAGACCATGTTCTCCAAGGTGAGCGGTCCCGTGCGGCTCGCGGATCGGGTCGCGGCGATACTCTCGGAAGAGATCGAGTCCGGACGGCTGGCCGAGGGCGACAAGCTCCCGACCGAAGTGGAGCTGGTCAAGCAGCTGGGCGTCAGCCGGACCGTCGTACGCGAGGCCGTGTCCCGGTTGCGCAACGCGGGCCTGGTCGAACCCCGTCAGGGGCTCGGCGTGTTCGTGATGCCGCGCCGCACCCGGCCACTGGATCTGGAGGCGGAGACCGCCGAGGACACCAAGTCCAAGGTGCGGCAGATCGTGGAGGTGCGGCGCCCCATCGAGGGCGAGGCGGCGTACCTCGCGGCCACCCGGGCCGCCCCGGCCGACCTCGCCCGGATGCGGCAGGCCCTGGAGGCCATCGACACGGCGGTGGCGGCCGGTGGCGACGGCGTGGACGAGGATCTCGTCTTCCACCGCTCCATCGCCGAATCGACCGGAAACGCGGTGATGCTCTCCACGCTGCGCTACCTCGGCGAGGTGCTGCGCGGCGGAATCCGCGTCACGCGTGCGAACGAGGCGCGCCGCGGCGACTTCCTCGAAGCGGTCCGGCAGGAGCACCACGCCATCCTGGCCGCCATCGAGGCCCGCGACCCGGATGCCGCCCGCGATGCGGCGCTGCTCCATCTGAGGCACGCGGCGTCCCGGCTTCAGGACGCGGACGACGGGTTCTGGTCCGAGACCGAGAGCCTCGAGGTGGACCTCGACGCCGCGCCCTGAGGCACGAGGTGCGGCGCGCGTCGCTCAGCGGCTCCGGGGTGGCGTGGTGGGCTCGGCGGGTCCGCCCGCCGCCGCGTCGGCGAAGCGGCGGGCCAGGTGCGCGAAGGCTTCCCTCAGCTCGGGCGGCCCGATGACCTCGATGCCGGCGTCGAACCTGCCGATGGTGGCGGCCAGTCCGGGCCATGACCACGCGCCCAGGACGAGTCGGCAGCGGTCCGGGCCGAGTTCCTCGACGACTCCGTCCCGGGTGTAGGTGGACACGACGGAGGCGGGCAGGGCGAGGATGACCTCGCCTCGGCACGGCCAGCCGCCCGAGCCGTCGGAGCCCTGGAACCTGCTCGCGACAAAGGCGGCCACATCCCCTCCGGGCACATCGCGCGGGGTGAAGCGGGGGCCCGTTGGGGTGCGCGGGGTGATCCGGTCGACCCGGAAGGTGCGCCAGTCGTCGCGGTCGAGGTCCCAGGCGACGAGATACCAGCGCCCGCCCCGGGTGACGAGGTGGTGTGGCTCCACCCGGCGCGGCGGAGTGGCGGCGGGGTCGGCGTCGGAGGCACCCGGTGCGGACACGGGGGCGTAGTCGAAGCGCAGCGCCTCGCGGGCGCGGACGGCCGCGCCGAGGGTCATGAGCGCCTGCGTGCCGACCTGCGGATTCGGCCGCACGCCCCCGTCGTCGACGGCGGTGACCTGGAGGGCGTCGACGCGGTGGCGCAGCCGTGCGGGCATCACCTGCCGGACGGTGCTCAGCGCACGGGCCGCCGCTTCCTCGATCCCCGCCCCGGTGGCGGTGGCGGTCTGCAGCGCCACGGTGAGGGCCACGGCCTGGTCGTCGTCGAACAGCAGCGGCGGCAGCTCCGTACCGGCGCCGAGCCGATAGCCCCCGTCGGGGCCCTTGGCGGCCACGATGGGGTAGCCGAGCTCGCGCAGACGGTCGACATCGCGGCGCACGGTGCGCGGGCTGACGTCCAGCCGCTCGGCCAGCAGCTGCCCCGGCCAGTCCCGGCGCGCCTGGAGCAGCGAGAGCAGTGAGAGCAGTCGCGCTGAGGTCTTCGGCATGACTCCCATTCTGCTCCGAGTAGCGGCCACAACCTGTCCGCTTCCCCTGCGACCGTTGTCTGCGTCAGAGCAACCAGTACGACCAGAAGGACCCGATCACCGTGACCGCCATCACCATGCCCTCCTCCGAGCTCGACAGCGAGCGGGCCGATCTGCTCGCCGAGCTCGCCGCCGCGCGATCTGCCCTCACCAACACGGTGCGCGGGCTCGGCGACGAGCAGGCCGGAGAGCGTCCGACGGCCAGCACGCTGTGCCTGGGCGGGCTGATCAAGCACGTCGCGGCCATCGAGGAAGGATGGCTGCGCTTCGTGCTCGAAGGCCCTTCGGCGCTGCGTTTCGACCTGCCCGACGGTGTCACCTGGGCCGACCTCGCGGCCGGTACCGCACATGAGATCCCGCAGTGGGCGATCGACAACCAGAACAACTTCCAGATGCTGCCCGGTGAGACGCTGGCCGGGATCCTCAAGCGCTATGAGGAGGTCGCCGCCCGGAGCGAGGAGATCATCACCGCCGTCCCCGATCTGTCGGCGACGCATCCGCTGCCGGAGGCGCCCTGGAACGAGCCGGGGGCGGTGCACAGCGTGCGCCGGGTGCTGATACACGTCATCGCCGAGACCGCCCAGCACGCCGGGCACGCGGACATCATCCGCGAGTCGCTCGACGGGCGGAAGGCCGGCTGACCGCCGACCGGATCTCCTCGGAACCGTGCCGATGGCGGCCGTCACCGGCACGGTTCCGCAACCCAAGGACCAAGGAACCGAAGGGAACGGCGCGACTGTGAAAACGCGTGAGCTGGGGCGGACCGGTATCCGGGTCAGCCTCTGCTGCCTGGGCACCATGATGTTCGGCCAGGCGGGCAACCCCGATCACGACGACTGTGTCCGGATCATCCACCGGGCGCTGGACTCGGGGATCACCTTCATCGACACCGCCGATGTGTACGGACCCCACGGGAAGTCCGAGGACATCGTGGGCAAGGCACTGAAGACGCTCTCCGCCCGGACCGATCCGGTGCGCGGCGGCAGGGTGCGCGCCATAGGGTCCTCCAGCCTCCCGGCCTCGGAGATCGTCGAGGCGCAGTGGGTCGCCGACCGGCGCGGACTGCACCGCTTCCGCACCGAGCAGCCCCCGTACTCCATCCTCAACCGCGCCATCGAGCGGGAGGTCCTGCCGGTCCGCCGGCGCTACGGCATGGGCGTACTGGTGTGGAGTCCGCCGGCGATGGGCCTGCTCACCGCCGGCTACCGCAAGGGCGGGCCCACGGTGCGGAACGCGCGGATGAGGTGGGTACCCCGGCATCAGACCCTCGACCGGATCGACCGGATCGTGGCGCCCGGAACCGACCTCGGCCCGCTCGATGTGTCCTGCGCCCCGCCGTCCGTCCAACGCCCGGCGCTACGGCGGCGATCGGCCGACGAACGCGCCGCGGTGGCACGATGACCGTTCTCGGCAACCGGGCGCTGGGCCGTGCCACGCTCGCCCGGCAGTTGCTGCTCGATCGCGCCGGCCTACCGGTCCGCGACACCGTCGCGCATCTGTGTGGCATGCAGGCGCAGGAACCGCAGGAGCCGTTCACCGGGCTCTGGTCACGGCTGCGCGCCTTCGACCCGGGCGTCCTCTCCGACCTGCTGACCGGGCGAAGCGTGGTGCGCGCCCACCTCATGCGCCGCACCGTCCATCTCCTCACCGCCGATGACATCGTGGCCTGGCGGGCCCGCCACGACGCCATGCTGCGCCAGCGGGTGCTCGGGACCTACCGCCGTGAGCTGGAGGGGATGGACCTCGACGAACTCGCCGCCGCGGGCCGGGCGGTGATGTCCGACGGCGAGCCCCGCTCGATGGCCGAGCTGGTGCGGGCGCTGGCCGACCGCTGGCCCGCCCCGGCGCCGCGGGCACTGGGCGAGATGCTGATCGCCGCCCTCGTCCCGGTGGTGCAGACGCCGCCGCGCGGGCTGTGGCGTTCCCGGGGAGGGGTACGCAACGTCCTGCTCTCCTCCTGGCTGGGCCGACACGTGGACCCGCCCGCCCCCGACGGCTCCGACCCGGTCGGGCAGGCACTCGTACGGCGCTATCTGGCCGCCTTCGGCCCCGCGGCCTCGGCCGATCTGCGCGCCTGGTGCGGCCTGGCCGGGCTCCCGGCCGCGGTGGCGGCGATACGGGAGCAACTGGTCACCTTCCGCGATGAACGCGGCCGGGTGCTGTTCGACCTCCCCGACGCGCCACGCCCCGATCCCGATACCCCCGCGCCGGTGCGGTTCCTGCCCGCGTTCGACAACGCGATCCTCGGCTACCACGACCGCGGCCGGATCATCGACGACGCCCACCGCGGCCTGTCGGTCGCCGGGGAGCGGGTGGTGCTGGTGGACGGCCGGGTCGCCGCGACCTGGAGGGTCGACGCCGCCACCGTGTGCGTCACCCCGCTGGGCCGCCTCTCCCCGGCGGACCGTACGGCCGTCGGAGAGGAGGGCCGGGAACTGGCGTCCTTCCTCTCCGACGGCGAAAGCCACCGCGTGCGCGTCGCCACGTCGTCAGGCTGAGCGATGCGAACGGGCTACCCGAGTCATGGCGCGGGGTCCTGCTGGCGCAGCGGCGCGGTCTGGTCGCCGGGCGCGGTACCGGCGGTCGGTACGGAACGGCCGCGGGGGCGGGCGAAGTGGCGCATCATCGGCACCTCGACACCGCGCCACAGCAGCAGCGACACCGCCACACAGAACGCCGACACCGCCACGGACAACAGCGCGGCGGTCACCGTGTCGAACGTCCGCCGGTCCAGCAGCACCCGGATCTCGTACAGCAGCGGGAAGTGGACCATGTACAGCGCGAACGACGCCTCGCCGAGCAGCACCAGGCCACGGCGCCCGAGCAGGCTCTCCCGCCCTTCGATGTCGCGGGCGGCGATGGCCGGGATGAGGGCGGCCATCGGCAGACAGGTCGCGGCTCCCCACAGGTACTCCTCCGGCAGCTCCGTCCGCGCCGCGAAGACCCCCGCCAGGGCGAGCAGCGGCCACCGCGGACGCAGCGTCGGCCAGCGGTCGAGCCGGACCGCCCGGGCGAGCAGCAGTCCGAGGATGAACTCCAGGAGCCGCACCGGCGGGAAGAAGTAGATCAGCCACCAGCGCTCCGTCGAGAGCGGCGACCAACTCCCGGGAGCCGCCTCGTCGGTGACGGCCATCGCCGCCAGCGGCATGGTCACCACCAGCGCCGCCACCAGGGCGATCACCGGCCAGAGCAGCCGTTCCGGGAGCGCGCGCACCGGCCGGATCAGCAGGGGGAAGAGGAGGTAGAAGAACGCCTCGCAGGAGATGGACCAGGTCACCGGATTGACGCTGCTGAAATCGGCCATGTCCGGCACCCAGGCGTGCACCAGCAGCAGATTCCGGACCGCCTCCCCCAGCCCCGGGTCCGGCACCGGAAGCAGCGCGGCGGTACCCGTGGCCATGAGCAGGCCCAGCATCAGCGACCAGGTCACCACATGGTTGGGGAAGATCTTCACCAGCCGGCGGCGCCAGAACCGGACGGCGGTGTCGGCCGGAGAGGCGTTCCACGCCAATACGAAACCGCTGAGCAGGAAGAACGAGGAGACCGCCGCCGCGCTCGCCATGGACGAGGCGTCGGCGGCCTCATAGACCCCCTGGTCCTCGAAGAATCTGCCCAGCGTCAGCACATGGCCCGCCAACACCACTCCGGCCAGCAGAAAGCGAAGCCCCGTCAACGACGGCAGCCGATCGCCACGCGGCAACACACCGGCCACATCAGACCCCTCCCCATACGGAACAGGCACAGCACCCACGAGCCTGCCCGTCGCACCGCCCCGGCCCCAATACCTCCCCTACGGGAACATCCAGGCGAACACCACCACCCGCGGAGGGCGCGTCAGCGCGCGCCGGGGAGCACGGGCGAGAGCCGGTAGGCGTTCTCGTGGGTGATGACATGACCGGCGGTGGGCGGCGGGAAGTGGGTGCCGAGCAGGAGGGTGCCCGTGTCGGCGAGGGCGCCGAAGAGCTTGTGGCGGGTGGCCTCGGACTGCCGGGGGGCGATGTCGACACACGAGCCGATGACGGGGTGGGCGAGCTGGACGGGGTGGTGGACGCAGTCGCCGGTGATCACCGCCCGCTCGTCGCGGCCGTCGAGCTGGAGGGCGATATGGCCGGGGGTGTGCCCGGGGGTGGGGATCAGCCGCAGTCCGGGGATGACCTCGGTGCCCTCGTCCGGGACGTCGACCAGGTCGAGCCGTCCCGCGTCCTCGACCGGGATCACGGAGTCGAGGAACATCTGGGTGCGCGGCTCGTCCATGTCGTAGGCCGCCCAGAACTCCCGCTCGGTGCGGGAGGTGAGGTAGCGCGCGTGGGGAAAGGTGGGCACCCATGCGCCGTCCACCTCGTGGGTGTTCCAGCCGACGTGGTCGGTGTGCAGATGGGTGAGGATCACCAGGTCGATGGATTCCCGAGGGAACCCGGCGGCGGTCAGGCGCTCCAGGTAGTCGGTCCGCAGACCGTGCCAGGCCGGGTTGGCCCGCGTCTTGCCGTTGCCGATGCCGGTGTCGACCAGGACCCGCGCCCCGCCCACCTCGAAGGCGAAGCTGTGGCTGGCGATGCGCAGGGTGCCGTCCTGGTCGGCGAAGTCGGGGCGCAGCCAGTCCTGTCGCGAGACCACGTCCGTGGTGGCGTCGGGCAGCAGCCATGGCCCGGTCCGCGGCGGCAGGAGCACCTCGTCGACGCGGTGGACGGCGATGTCGCCCACGGTCCAGAAGGGGATGTCGATGGCCTGGGGTGTGTGCATGGCCCGCTCTCTCTAAACGCAATCTGTTTGCCTTAAGGCACCGTAGGCCCTACAGTCGACTAACGCAAACGCTTAGCTTTTATCTCGATGAGACCTCGTAGAGGGAGACACCTTGTCCGCCGCAGAACTCACCCCTCCGGAGGCGGCCCGCTGGGCCGCACGCGCCGGGCTCCCGCTGCCGGCCGAGCGCCACACCGCCGCGGCGGCCACCGCCAACCACGTCCACGCCGTCGTCGCCGTCCTGCGCGAGCTGGACTTCGGCGACACCCCGCCGGCCCCCGCCTACCGCGCGGGAGAGGAGCGGCACGATGCGGCCGTATGAGCTGTCCCTCACCGCGGCCGCCGACGCGATCCGGGCCGGCCTGCTGTCCCCCGTCGAGCTGGTGGACTCCGTCCTGGACCGCGTCGAGCGGCTGGAACCCCAGCTGAACGCCTACGCCACGGTGACGGCGGAGCGGGCGCGCCGGGCGGCGCGCGAGGCCGCGGACGACGCCGCAGCCGGCCGTCTCCGCGGCCCGCTGCACGGCATCCCGATGGGTCTGAAAGACCTGATCGACGTCGCGGGTGTGGCCACCACCGCGAGCTCCCGGGTCCGCGCCGACCACCGCGCGCAGGCGGACAGCACGGTCGCCGCCCGGCTGAGCGCGTCCGGCGCGGTCCTGGTCGGCAAGACCCACACCCATGAGTTCGCCTACGGGCTGACCACTCCGCAGACCCGCAACGCCTGGGACACCGGCCGGGTCGCGGGCGGCTCCAGTGGCGGATCCGCCGTGGCCGTCGCCGCGGGCACCGCGGCCTTCGCCCTGGGCACCGACACCGGCGGATCCATCCGCGTCCCCGCCGCGCTCAACGGGGTCGTCGGCCTCAAGCCCACGTACGGCCTCGTCCCCCGCCACGGCGTCACCTCCCTGTCGTGGTCGCTGGACCACGTCGGCCCCCTCACCCGCACCGTCGAGGACCAGGCCCTGGTCCTGGCGGTCCTCGCCGGGCACGACCCCCGCGACCCCGCCTCCCTGGCCGTCCCCGCGCGGGACTACCGGCCGGGCGCGGCCGAGGATCTGACGGGACTGCGCGTCGGCGTGCCGCGCAACTACTACTTCGAGCACGTCGACGCGGAGGTGGCGGCCGCGGTCCGGCGGGCCGTCGAGCGCCTCGAGGCCCTCGGCGCCCGCCTCGTCGAGGTCGAGATCCCCATGACCCGCTACATCCAGGCCACTCAGTGGGGCCTGATGGTGCCGGAGGCCACGGCGTACCACGAGCGCACCCTGCGCGCGGCACCGGAGCTGTACCAGGCGGATGTGCGCATCCTGCTGGAGGCGGGCGAGCTGATGCCCGCCGGGGACTATCTGCGCGCCCAGCGCTCCCGGACCCTGATGCGGCGGGAGTGGGCGCGCATGCTGGAGGACGTCGACGTGATCGCCGCCCCGACGGTCCCGGCGACCGCGGTGCCGTCCGGTCAGGAGACGATCACCTGGCCGGACGGCACCGTCGAAGCCGTCTCCGACGCCTATGTGCGCCTCTCGGCCCCCGCCAACCTCACCGGAGTGCCGTCGCTGTCCGTCCCGGTCGGCCATGACACGGCCGGCCTGCCGATCGGCATGCAGTTGCTCGGGCGGCCGCTCGGGGAGGGCGTGCTCCTGCGGGTCGGTCACGCCTACGAGCGGACGCGGCCGGTCCGCGAACTGGCACCCGCGGCCTGACGCGTCCACTGAGCGGCCCCGGGGCGCACCGCCTCCCCAGAAGCAACAGATTTGCTTTAAAGTGGGATGAATGAGCAGGCAGATGGTGCGCCCCGGGGGGCGCAGCGCCCGGGTCCAGGCATCGGTGCACACCGCCGTGCGCGAACTGGAGGCGGAGGTGGGCCGCGACGGTCTCACGGTGCCGCTGATCGCCCAGCGCGCGGGCGTCACCCCCTCCACGATCTACCGCCGCTGGGGAGACCTCACCCAACTGCTGTCGGACGTGGCGGTCGAGCGTCTGCGGCCCGACACCACGCCCCAGGACCACGGCGGCCTGGAGTCCGATCTGACGGCCTGGGCCGAGCAGTTCCTCGACGAGATGGCCTCTCCGGCCGGACGTGCCTACATCCGCGACGCCCTGCTCGGCGACCCGGACGGCAGCAACGCCGGCCAGTGCTCGGCCTACGCCGCCGACCAGGTCGATGTCATCCTGACCCGCGCGGCCGGACGCGGGGAGGACACCCCCGGCGTCGAGACGGTCGTCGACCATGTCGTGGCGCCTCTGATGTACCGCATCCTCTTCCGCCCCGCCGGGCTCGACGCCGCGCATGCCCGCGGACTCGTGGCGGGGCTCCTCGGAGGGGACGCCGCCGGGAAGTGAGACCGGACCCTGAGCGCCGGGTTGGTGAGCGCCGGGTGGTGAGTCAGCCGCGCGGGGCCGGAGCGCGCAGGAAGTCCGAGAGCGCCTCCAGCAGCCGGTCCACGTCCTCGGTGCTGGTGTAGGGGGCCAGGCCGATGCGCAGTCCGCCGGTGTCGCCCAGGCCCAGCCTGCGGGATGCCTCCACCGCGTAGAACGAACCGGAGGGGGCGTCGACGCCACGCCCGGCGAGGTAGCGGTAGGCGTCGGTGGTGTCGTGGCCGTCGATGGTCAGCAGCACGGTCGGGGTGCGGTCCACGGCCCGGGAGTGGATGGTGAGCGGGTCGAGGGCGGCCAGACCCTCGTCGATGCGCCCGCGCAGCGTGGCCTCGTGCTCCTCGAGGGCCGCGAACGACGACGCCAGCCGCTCCCTGCGGCTGCCTTCGGCGCCGGGGTCCAGGGTGGCGAGGAAGTCGACGGCGGCGCGGGTCCCGGCGAGGAATTCATAGGGCAGGGTGCCGAATTCGAAGCGCTCGGGAACGGCGTTCGTCGAGGGGAGCAGCTTGTCCGGGGTCAGGGTCTCCAGGAGCTCGGGGCCGGCTGCCAGCACGCCGAGGTGGGGGCCGAGGAACTTGTAGGGGGAGCAGACGAAGAAGTCGGCTCCGAGCCGCCGGATGTCGACATGGGCGTGGGCGGCGTAGTGGACGCCGTCCACGTGGAGCAGCGCCCCGGCCGCGTGCACCCGCCGGGAGATCTCCGGGATGTCCGGGCGGGTGCCGATCAGGTTCGAGGCGGCGGTGACCGCCACCAGCCGGGTGCGGTCACCGAGCTGGGCGCCGATGTCTTCGGGGGTCAGCTCGCCGGTGGCGGGGTCGAAGTCGGCCCAGCGCACGGTGGCCCCGGCGGCCTCGGCGGCCTGGACCCAGGGGCGGATGTTGGAGTCGTGGTCCAGCCGGGACACCACCACCTCGTCGCCCGGCGACCAGGTCTTGGCGAGGGTGCGGGAGAAGTCGTAGATGAGGGCGGTGGCACTGCGCCCGAAGACGATCCCGGCCGGGTCGGCGCCGAGCAGATCGGCCATGGCCTGCCGGGCCGACTGGACCAGGGCCTCGGCGTTGCGCTCCCCCGCCGTGAGGTGGCCGCGGTTGGCCAGGGGGTTGGCCAGCGCGTCGGAGACGGCCTCGATGACGGGGAGCGGGGTCTGGGTGCCTCCCGGGCCGTCGAAGTGGGCCGACCCGGCCTTCAGCGCGGGGAACTGTGCGCGGATGGCGGTGATGTCGTATGTCACGAGCGGCTCCTTGCAGAGTGCCTTGGCGAGCGGGTGACCAGGGCGATCTTAGGCGGGCACGGATGCGGAACGGCAGGGGGCGAGGACGGCCGCCGCGCCGGGGGAGGACGGGCCGCCGCGCCGGGGAGAGGTGTCCGGCGCCCGGACGGCCACCCTGATTGAATCTGTACGTAGCGGGATGAATCACCATCCTCTTCCGCCGCGCAGGACCGGGACGCAGAAGGCGGTGGCGCCGACGTGAGCAGCGACTCTCCTCCCCCGCCCGAGCGACCGGGAGGGCGGGGCGCACGCCCTCGGCGTGGCGTGGCCGGCGGACCGGCCGGGCGGGCCTCGCGGGCGATGGCGCGGGCCCGCCGCTCCGGCTCCGCGGCCCTGACGGCGGCGGTGCGCCGGGCGGGGGACGAGGACGGACGGGTCCATCCCGGTCTGCGGCTGACCGCCGCGTACGCATGGCGTCTGATGGTCATCGGGGTGGCCGTCTACCTGGCGTTCACGGTGCTGGGCCGGTTCGAGCTCGTCGCGATCGCGGTGTTCCTGGCGCTGGTGGCCACCGCCTTGCTGCGGCCGCTGGCCGATCTGCTGGCGCGGGTGTGTCCCAGGCCGCTGGCGGTGGCGCTGGCGGTGTTCGGCACGCTGTTCGCGGTGTTGGGGCTGCTGGCGCTGGTGGGCAACGCGGCGGCCGCGGAGGCGGGCCGGCTGGTGGGTGAGCTGCGCGGCGGGATCGGGCGGATCGAGCGGTGGCTGGAGGGGCCGCCGTTCCATGTGCGGCACGGTGTGCTGTCGGGGGCCCACGACAAGGTCACCGCCTTTGTGTCACGGCATCGCGCGGCGCTGATCAGCAGGGCGCTCAGCAGTGCGGGGCGGGTCGTGGAGGCGGGCACGGCGGTGTTCCTGGCCCTGTTCTGTTCGATCTTCTTCATCCACTCCGGCGACCGGATGTGGCAGTGGTTCCGGGGCCAGCTCCCCGAGCGCGCCCGGTCCCCGTGGGACCGGGCGGCGCGGGCGGCGTGGACCACCTTCGCCGGATACACCCGGGGCATCATCGTCGTGGCGGCCTCCAACGCGACGCTGGTCGGCATCGCCCTCTTCCTGCTGCGGGTGCCGCTGGCCCTGCCGCTGACGCTGCTGGTCTTCTTCGCGACGTTCGTCCCGCTGATCGGTTCGCCGATCGCGCTGGCGGTGGCGACGGTGGTGGCCCTGGCCGGGCGGGGTCCGGCCATCGCGGGCGTGGTGCTGTTGCTGATCGTGGCGGTCGGCCAGTTCGAGGGCCATGTGCTGCATCCGCTGGTGATGAGCTGGGCGGTGCGGCTCCATCCGGTGGTGGTGGCGATTTCGGTCATCGCCGGATCCATCGTGGCGGGGGTGGTCGGGGCGGTGGTGGCCGTGCCCATGGTGTCCGTCGCCTGGTCGGTGACGCGGGCGCTGCGCGGGCGGCCGCCCGGCGAGGCCTGACCGGCGCCGCACCCACCCCATAAATTGCATCTCAGATTCGTATTAACGTAATCTGCCGCCATGCGGCTGACGAAGTCAACGGACCTGGCGCTCCGCACGATCATGCGGCTGGCGGTCACCGGCGCCGAGCCCTGCACCGCCCGGCAGGTCGCCGGGGAGATGCAGGTGCCCTACAGCCATCTGGCCAAGGTGGCGGCCCGGCTGCAGCACCTGGGCCTGATCGAGACACGGCGCGGACGGGGCGGCGGGCTGACGCTCACCGCCGCCGGGCGCACCGCCTCGGTCGGCCAGCTGGTCCGGGAGTTCGAGGGGGTCGGCGATGTCGTCGACTGCGAGGGGGATGTGCCGTGTCCGCTGCGGCAGGGCTGCCGGCTGCGGATGGCGCTGCGCCGGGCACAGGAGGCGTTCCTCGCCTCGCTCGATCCCCTCACGGTCGACGATCTGGTGGCGTCCCCGACGGGCCCGGTGCTGCTGGGGCTGGTCGGGCGCGCACCCGGGCTGTCCCCGTGAGGGCGTCGCCCGGGTCACGCCCCGTGAGGGCGTCGTCCAGATCACGGAGCCCGGATCCCGACCCGCCGAGCCGTGCTGACACGGAGGTCACCATGCCCGGTTCACCCATGCCGTTGAATGCGAATCTGAGATACCAGTTAGGCCCGCTCATGCTCTCCCAGAAGTCCGCCGAGACCGTCCGCGCCACGCTTCCCGCCGTCGGTGAGGCCATCGGCACCGTCACCGAGCTGTTCTACCGGAAGCTCTTCGAGGCCCACCCCGAACTGCTGCGGAATCTGTTCAACCGGGCCAACCAGGCCGCGGGCACTCAGCGGCAGGCGCTCGCGGGCGCCATCGCCGCGTTCGCCACCGCCCTGGTGGAGCGGCCGGGCACCCGCCCCGACGCCCTGCTGAGCCGGATCGCCCACAAGCACGCCTCGCTCGGGGTGGGCGCCGCGCAGTATCCGGTGGTGCACCGTCATCTGTCCGCCGCCATCGCGGAGGTGCTCGGCGACGCGGCCACCGAGGAGGTGACCGCCGCCTGGGACGAGGTCTACTGGCTGATGGCCAACGCGCTGATCGAGATCGAGCGGCGGCTGTACGCGGAGCAGGGCGTGCTGGCCGGCGGGACCTGGCGGCAGTGGGAGGTGGTCGAGCGGGTCCGGGAGACAGCGGATGTGGTCAGCTTCCGGATCCGGCCGGCGGACGGCCGTCCCGCCCCGGCGTTCAAGGCGGGCCAGTACGTCTCGGTGCAGGTGGAGCTGGCCGACGGGGCGCGGCAGATCCGCCAGTACAGCCTGACCAACGGCCCCGGCGCCACGGTGCGCTCCTTCGCCGTCAAGCGCGAGCACGCGGGCGAGGGCCCGGCCGGTGAGGTCTCCGGCCATCTCCACGACCATGTCCACGAGGGCGACGAGCTCAGCGTCTCCGCGCCCTACGGCGACGTCGTGCTCGACGCCACGGACACACCGCTGCTGCTCGCCTCCGCCGGGATCGGCTGCACCCCGATGGTGGCCATGCTGGAGGAGCTGACGGCCGGTGGACACCAGGCCCCGGTCATCGCCGTCCACGCCGACCGCTCCCCCGCCGACCACGCGCTGCGCGCCGACCAGGAACGGCTGGTCACCAAGCTGGCGCGGGGCACCGTCCACACGTGGTACGAGCGGCCCGAAGGCGACTGGCCGGCCGAGCGCACCGGCCTCGTCGATCTGTCCGGCATCGAGATCCCGGACGGCGTCCAGGCGTATCTGTGCGGGCCGATGCCCTTCATGCGGTCGGTGCGGACCCAGCTGCTGGAGCGGGGTGTGCATCCCTCGGCGATCCACTACGAGGTCTTCGGACCCGATCTGTGGCTGACGCGGGACGACGGCGAGGGCCACTGACGCTCACCGGCGCTCATCCACCCGATGTTGGCCGGATGAACTCGAATGGCCCAGAGGCCGGTCGCTTTTGCCGGGGGGAACGTGGGACCGTACGGACACGGGTTCTGCCCATTCCCTACGCAACCGTACGGAATGGTCCGTCCGGTACCCCCACATCGACGAGGAACCATGGATCGCGAAAAGATCACTCTCAGCGGCGCTCAGGAGACCTTGCTCGCCACGCTGTACGGCAGGGCGGTGGACAGCCGTTCACCGGACTCCATCCTGCACGACCACGCGGCCCGGGAGGCCGTGGAGCGCGTGGCCTACGACTTCGGCAAGACGGGGATGACGGACACGACGGCGGTCGGCATCGCCCTGCGGGCGAAACAGCTCGACGACTGGGCCATGGAGTTCCTGGCCGAGCATCAGAAGGCGACCGTGCTCCATCTCGCATGCGGTCTCGACACCCGGGTACAGCGCCTCGACCCGCCGTCGTCGGTGCGCTGGCTCGACATCGACTACCCCGAGGTGATCGATCTGCGCCGGCGGCTGCTTCCCGAGCCGTCGGGGACCTACGAGATGGTCGGCGCCTCGGTGACCGATGAGGCGTGGCTGCGCGAGGTGCCGGACGACCGGCCCACCGTGGTCGTCGCCGAGGGGCTGACGATGTATCTGCGCAAGGAGGAGGGCAAGCGGCTGATCCAGCGGATCACCGAGCGGTTCCCCAGCGGCCAGCTGCTCTTCGACGTCTACGGGCCGCTGGGCATCCGGCTCCAGAAGATGGTCCCCGCGGTGCGCAACGCGGGCGCCACCCTCCACTGGGGTCTGGACGACCCTCATGAGGTCGAGAGCTGGCATCCGGGGCTGACCTGCCTCGACGCGGTGCGCAGCGTGGACATGCCGGGGGTGGAGAAGATGCCGGCCTCCGGCCGGATGAGCATGCGGGTGATGGCACGTCTGCCCGGTTTCCGCGATGTGGGCCGGATTCTGCGCTACCGCTTCTAGTGGCTCAGGCCCGGCGCCGGGTCGGTCCCGGCGCCGGGCGGGGCGGTCAGGTGACCGCTATTTGATGCCCACCAGCATGGAGTAGCCGTCCGTCAGCGGTTCGATCCGGCTGCCGCTGAACCCCGTCTCCGCCAGCCAGGCGCGGCCGTCGGCGGCGGTGTACTCGAAGCCGGACCGGGTCTCGATGAGCATGCTCAGGCTGGCCAGCAGACCAAAGGTGTTCTCCTTGCGGTCGTCGTCGATGATGGCGTCGTAGACGAGGACCGCTCCCCCGTCGGGCAGCGCGTCGTACGCCTTCTTCAGCAGCAGCCGCTTCTCCTCCAGGCCCCAGCCGTGCAGGATCTGGCCCAGTACGATCACATCGGCGCCGGGCAGGTCATCGGTGAAGAAGTCGCCGCCGTGGAAGCTGAGCCGGTTCTCCAGGCCGAAGGACGCCACGTACTTCTCGAACACGGGCCGCACCCGGGGCAGTTCGAAGACACCGCCGCTCATATGGGGGTGGCGCTGGGCCACCGCCACCGGGACGCAGCCCACCGCTCCGCCGACGTCCAGCACGGTCCGGTAGTCGGCCCAGGGGAACCGCTGGGCTATCACCATCGCCTTGCCCATGCTGAGCCCGGTCATTCCGTGCAGGAATCGCTCAAGACCCTCCTGGTCGTGGTAAATGGCGTCGAACACCTCGCCGCCGTGCTTGTGCTCGTTCTGCGGTTTCCCGGTTTGCAGCGCCTCGGTGAGCGACCCCCAGAAGGGATACAGCCGGCTGTTGGCCATCTCCAGGATGCCGCCCGCATAGGTGGCCTTCCCACGGTCGAGAAAGGTGTCGGCGGACGGGCTGTTGCGGTACACGCCCTCGGATCGCTCCAGGAATCCGAGGGCCACCAGCGCGTCGAGGAAGTCGGCGGCGCCGCGCGGGTGCAGTCCGAGCGCCTCGGCCAGGTCACCGCCGGTGCGGGGGCCTTCGGCGAGCCGGGAGAAGAGATCCAGTTCCACCGCGGTGAGCAGCGCCTTCGACGCCATGAAGCCGAGCCCGACCTCAAGAATGGGCTCGGGGCTGATCTCGTGCCGCATAAGGCTCCCTCACTGTTCCCGGATATGCGCTCTCGCCGCACCTGGCCGTATGTGGACCTCCTTACGCTACCGTCCCGTTGCCCCCTACACGGGTCGCCGCCGGAGGGCCGCGACCGGTGGGGCGGACTCTTGACACCCCGTGTGACAGCGCTTTCTCTTCGACGAATGACATCTGGACGACGATCCGTCAGACGCGGCCGACGGCCGCTCGGCCTTCTCGCGGCCGCCGCCCTCGGCGTGGCCACGCTGGTCGCGCACCCCGCCGCCGCACACACCGCACCGACCACGCGGACCGTCCCGGCGGCCAAGGGCACCACCTACTACGTCGACTCCCGCTCCGGGGACGACGGGGCGCCGGGCACCAGCGCCGCCGGGGCCTGGCGCAGCCTCGACCGCGTCGGCCGGACCACCTTCCGGGCCGGGGACCGGATCCTGCTGAACGCCGGTGGCTCCTGGAAGGGCCAACTGTGGCCGAAGGGTTCGGGCGAGAGGAACCGTCCGATCGTCATCGGCGGCTATGGCACGGGGCCCAAGCCGCGCGTCCGCGGGGAGGGCACCGTCGATGACGCGGTGCGGCTGTTCAACCAGGAGTACTGGGAGATCCGCGATCTGGACATCAGCAACGAGGCGCCCGCGACCGGGACTCCGGGCGAGAATCTGCGGGATCTGCGCGGTATCCATGTCTCGGGCGACAACGCGCGGCGGCTGGACCACTTCTGCGCGACAACGCCTTCTCCTCGGAGGTCGCCGACGCGAGCCTGACCACCAGCCCGACCATCGCTTACGCCAACAACTTCTACGGCGGTGCCCCGCTGCCCGTCCCCGCCACCGACCGCACCGCGCGCACGGGCGACCCGCTGCTGGTGAACCCGGAGGTGTCCGGGCCGTGCGGCACGGCCGACAGCGGACCGCGACTGGGCACCGCGCTGGGCTTCGCTCCCCGGCCGGGCTCACCCCTGATCGGCACCGGCACCGTCATCCCGGACAACGGTGGCCGTGACTACCGTGGCGCCCCGCTCTACCGCGGCCGCCCCGATGTCGGCGCCGTCGAGGGACCGCCGGGCGGACGCGCTTGACCTTGTCGCAGCGGCAGGGTTTCTACTGGCCACATGCGCATCGGAGAAATCGCCACGCTCGTCGGTGTCACATCCCGGACCGTGCGGCACTACCACCACATCGGTCTGCTGCCCGAGCCCAAGCGGCGCGCCAACGGATACCGGGTCTACACCCTCCGGGACGCGGTTCTGCTGGCCCGGATCCGGCGGCTGACCGAGCTCGGGCTCGCCCTGGACGAGGTGCGGGACGTCCTCGCGGACGACGCCGGGCGTGAGCTGGCCGAGGTGCTGGGCGAGCTGGACGCCGATCTCGCCCGTCAGGAACGCGAGATCCAGCAGCGCCGCAAGGTGCTGGCGGCGCTGCTGGACGGCCCGCTCACAGCGGACGCAGCGCTCTCCCCCGCGCTCGTGGAGCTCCTGAAGGTGGCGCCCGCCACCTCCTCGCCGACCGCCGCCAAGGACCGCGAGCACCTGGTGCTGCTCGAGGGGATGATCGGCGGGGAGGCGGTGTACGCGGCGTTGCGGCCGCTGGCCGGGGACCCCGCCGTGCTCCCGCTGTACGAGCGGCTGGATGAACTGGAGGAGGCCACGGCGGACGATCCCCGGATCGCGCCGCTGGCCGAGGAGGTGTCCGCCGCCGTACCGGACGAGGTGCTGGCGGCCATCCCGGACAGCGGCCCGACGGCGACCGGCTTCGAGCAGGCGCTGCTCGACGACTACTCGCCCGCCCAGGCCGAGGTGGTGCGCCGGGTGATGGAGCAGCTGACCGTCCGACGGGGCGGGAGGGCGTCATGAACCGGCCGTTCGCACGGGCGGCGATGTGGGCGAAAGGCGTGGCGGAGGCCATGATCCCGCTGGTCGCCCGCCGGCTCGTCCGGCATGAGGCGCGGGCCTTGCACAGCCTCGGGCTGTGGGTGCTGCGCCGCCGCCACCAGGTCCCCGAGGGGGCGCTGGCCGTCGCCTACACCGGGCCCCAGACGGCCATGATGTACGGGATGATCTTCGTGTCGGTCATCGAGACGGTGGGGCTGGCCCTGGTGATCCCCTGGCCGGTGGTGCACGCGGTTCTGCTCGTCATCGATGTGTACGGGGTGGTGCTGGTCCTCGCCCTGCACGCGGCCTGTGTGGTCCGGCCGCATGTCGTGGGGTCCGACGGCTCGCTGCGCATCCGCTACGGCACACTGTTCGACCTGCGGGTTCCGGCCGCCACCATCGCCGCCGCCCGGGTCGACCGGCGCTATCCGGACGGACGGCTGGTGCGGCTGGGCCCGGACGGGGTGCTCGACCTCGCGGTGGGCGGCCAGACCACGGTGACGGTGGAGCTGACGGAGCCGGTGCCGTTCGTACGGCCCCTCGGGCGGCGGGGCGTCGCCCGTACGCTCCGGTTCCACGCGGACGATGCACGGGAAGCGGTCGCCGCGCTCACCCGGGCCCGGACGGAGGTGGCGCCGGACCCGTCAGCGGCGCCGCAGTGACGGGTCGAGCAGCGCGGGCGGAGTGTCGTGCTTCTCGTGCGCGGCGAGGTCGGTGCCGGGGGCCACGATCGCGTCGATCGCGTCGAGCAGATCGGCGGGGAGCACGGTGTCGGCGGCGGCCAGCTGCGCGTGCAGATGGTCCAGTGTGCGGGGGCCGATGAGCGCGCTGGTCACGGCGGGATGCGCGGTGACGAATCCGAGCGCGAGCTGGATCATGGTCAGACCGGCCTCGTCGGCGACCTTGGCCAGCTGCTCGACGGCGTCGAGCCTGGCCCGGTTGGCGGGGGTGGTGACATCGAAGCGCTCCGGCATCATCGCCGAGCGGCTGGTGGTGACGGACCGGCCCGCGCGGATGGCGCCCGACAGCCAGCCCGAGGCCAGCGGGCTCCACACCAGCACGCCGAGCCCGTACTCCTCGGTGACGGGCAGTACGTCGCGCTCGATTCCGCGCTGCAGGACCGAGTAGCTGGGCTGTTCGGTGACATAGCGGCTCAGGCGGTGCTCGCGGGCGGCCCACTGGGCCTGGACGACGCGGTAGGCGGGGAAGGTCGAGGAGCCGAAGTAGCGGATCTTCCCCGCGTGCTGGAGGTCGGTGAGCGCCGACAGCGTCTCCTCGTCGCTGGTAGCCGGGTCCCACCGGTGGATCTGGTAGAGATCGACGTGGTCGACGCCGAGCCGGCGCAGGCTGTTGTCCAGCTCGGTGACCAGCCAGCGGCGTGAGCTGCCCCGGTGGTTGGGCCCGTCGCCCATGGGCATGCCCGCCTTCGTGGCCAGCACGATGTCGTCGCGGCGGCCGGCGATGGCCTTGCCGACCATCTCCTCCGACTCGCCGGCGCTGTACATGTCGGCGGTGTCGATGAGGTTGATCCCGGCCTCGAGAGCGGCGTCGACGAGGGCGGTGGCCTCGTCCTGGGTGGTGCGCCCGATGCTCCCGAAGTTCATCGCGCCGAGCGCGAGCGAGCTGACCTGCACACCGGTGCGGCCCAAGGTGCGGTACTGCATGACCGTGTTCCTCCACTGCGGGGAAGCGTGACGGCATTGCGCGGCGGCAATGCGCGGTTTGGTCGCCGGGTCCCTGCTCTGGCATCATAAGCAAACGGAACCTGGCTCCGGTAAAGATACGGAACGCTGTTCCGGTTGGCAAGTCCGGCAGTGGAGGGAGCGGCGCGGTGAACGACGGCGACAAGGGCGCGGGGCCCTCGGCCCGTTCCAAGCGGGCGGACGCCCGGCGCAACCAGGAGACCCTGCTCGACGCGGCCGCCTCGGTCTTCGTCACCTCGGGCGTGGAGGCGCCGGTGCGCGACATCGCGGCCAAGGCCGGTGTCGGGGTGGGCACGATCTACCGCCACTTCCCGACCCGGGCAGACCTGATCATCGCCGTCTACCGGCACCAGGTCGAGGCCTGCGCCGAGGCCGGTCCGGCCCTGCTGGCGAGCGGCGCGACCCCGCATGCCGCGCTGGGTCAGTGGATCAATCTCTTTGTCGACTTCCTGGTCACCAAGCATGGCCTCGCCGCCGTGCTGCGGTCCGACAACACGAGCTTCGACACGCTGCACTCGTACTTCATCGACCGCCTCCTGCCCGTGTGCACCCAGCTGCTCGACGCGGCGGCCGACGCCGGTGAGATCCGACCCGGCCTGAAGGCGTACGAGCTCATGCGCGGCGTCGGCAACCTCTGCATCGGCGCCGAGCACGACCCCGGCTATGACGCACGCCGACTGGTCGCACTCCTCATCGAGGGGCTGCGCCAACCCCATTGACGGCGCCCGATGTCTGAGTACGTACCTGAGTATCCGGACGGATGCGGAGCCGACCGCATCCGCCCATCCTTGTCCGCATGAGTGAGACTCCGGTCAAGCAGCAGAGCACGGCCGCGTTCTACGGTCAGGCGATCGCGTCCTTCGCCGTCGCCATGGCCGCCACCGCCGTCGGCATCTTCCAGCTGAGCGCCGACGCCTGGGTACGCGGTTTCCTCGCCATCTCCGTGCTCTACCTGGTGACCTCCGCCTTCACCCTGGCCAAGGTGATCCGGGACCGGCAGGAGGCCGGGCAGATCGTCAGCCGGGTCGATCAGGCGCGGGTGGAGAAGCTGCTCGCGAACCACGATCCTTTCGAGAAGCTGTAGACCTGCCGCGCCTGGGACTTGGCCATGACGTCCGTCAGATCTTCGCGGCGCACCACCACGACCCCGTCGGCGTCCGCGCGCACCACGTCTCCGGGGCGGACGATCTCGCCGCCGATGGCGATGGCCACCTGGAACATGATGGTGTCCCGGGGCGCGCAGCGCACGGTGAAGGCGGGGCCGCGGACCGACGAGCCCGCCCATGCCGTGCACGACCTGTTCCACGAGCTGATCACCGACTTCGGCCAGCCCGCCTCGCGTTCACCCACCCGGGGGCGGTCCGCTGGTACCCCGTACCGTCAGCTTCGGGTCCAGCACCGCCTCCCTCGGCTCCGAGACCGCGTTCTCCAGCCGCTCCACGGCGAACCGCACCGCGTACTCGGCCATGACCACCGCGTCCTGGCGGACCGTGGTCAGGCCGATCGGCATCAGATGGGAGAGGTGGCTGTCGTCGTAGCCCACGACCGACAGATCGCGCGGAACCTCGACGCCCGCCTGCGCCAGGGTCATCAACAGCCCCATCGCACAACGGTCGTTGCCCGCGAGGACCGCCGTTGGCAGGGGCCGGCCGTGATCGCGCTCGGCCAGCAGCAACCGCCCCGCGTCGATGCCCGACTGCTCGGTATGCTCGCCCGGGATCACCCGTAGCTCCCGCTCCAGGCCATGGCGGCGCATCGCGGCCCGGTAGGCGCGGCGGCGCTCGGCCGAGCCCGGTCCGCGGCCGCCGTCGATGTGCACGATCCCGCGGTGGCCCAGTCCGACGAGGTGCTCCATGGCCTGCCGTACACCCTTGCCCTCGGCCGTGTGCACGCTGTCGACGCGGGCGTGGGGCACCCGGCGGCCGACGGAGACGGCGACCGTGCGATGTCCCAGTGCGTCGAGGTCCACGGGCTGTGCGTCGGTGCCGAGCAGGATCACCGCCTCGCAGCGGTGGCCGAGCAGCGCCTCGACGGCCTTGTCCTCGCCACGCCCCTGGGCGGTCGCGGAGAGCAGGACGTCGTAGCCGAGCCGCTCGGCCTCGGGGTAGATGCCCTCGACGAGGTCGGCGTGGAAGGGCTGGCGCACGGTGAACATCACGCCGAGCGTGCGGCTGCGGCCACGGGCCAGCAGCCGGGCAGCGCTGTCGGGCCGGTAGCCGATCTCGTCGGCGACGCGCAGCACCCGGTCGCGGGTCCGCGGGCTCGCCCCCGGCTGATCGCGGAAGACGATCGAGACCAGTGCCCGGGACACGCCCGCCTTCTCAGCGACGTCCGCCATGGTGGGCCGCTGCCTGCCCGATGTTTCCACCTGTGACCACCCTCCGACGCGGCCCCACCTTACGGGCAGTCGTGAAATCCCCCGGCAACAAGCTATTGACATGACATTCGGACAGCGGCCATCGTACTCGCCTAGAGCGCGCTAGTAGAGCGCGCCAGCCAGCCCTGTTCTCCCCGATCCGCGACCCCGTCCTCCCCCCCTCCGCAGAAGGACAACGCCATGGCAACGGCGCCATCCCCTCTCCGCACCACCGCGGGCAACCTGTGCCTGGGCTCCGCCCCCGACTCCTGGGGCGTCTGGTTCCCCGAGGACGATCAGCAGGTGGCGTACACCCGCTTCCTCGACGAGCTGGCCGCGGCCGGCTACCAGTGGCTGGAGCTCGGCCCGTACGGCTACCTGCCCACCGACCCGCGGCGGCTTGAGGCCGAGCTCGACGCGCGCGGTCTGCGGGTCTCCGGCGGCACCGCGTTCGGAGCGCTGCACCGCCCCGACGCCTGGGACGAGATGCTCGCCCATGTGCGTGGAGTGGCCGAGCTGACCGCCGCCGCGGGGGCGCACCACCTGGTCCTGATCCCGCCCATGTTCCGGGACGAGAAGACCGGTGAGTACACCGAGCCGCCCGAGCTGACCGCCGAGCAGTGGGCGGGCTTCGGCCGGTCGGCCGACCGGCTGGGCAAGCTCCTGCTGGACGAGTACGACATACGTCTGGTGATCCACCCGCACGCCGACAGCCATATCCAGACCCAGCCGGAGATCGAACGGCTGCTGAACGAGTCCGACGGCCGATACGCCAACCTCTGTCTGGACACCGGACACGTGGCCTACGGCGGCGGTGACAACCTCGATCTGATCCGCCGCTTCGGCGAGCGCGTCGGCTACGTCCACATCAAGCAGATGGATCCCGCCGTGCTCGCCCAGGTGGCCGCCGAGAACCTCTCCTTCGGTGAGGCCGTGAAGCGGGGCGTGTGCGTCTCCCCGCCCGCGGGGGTGCCGAACCCGGCCGATGTGGTGGGTGAACTCGCCGCTCTCGACGCCGAGTTGTTCGTCATCGTCGAGCAGGATCTGTACCCGTGCGCGCCCGATGTGCCACTCCCCATCGCCGTCAGCACCCGTGAGCACCTGGCCGGCTGCGGCCTCACCGGAACCCGACGCCCCACCCTCGACCGGTAGGAGGCGGCCATGGACGTCAGGGACGGCGGTCACCGAGGGCATGGTCACCAGCTCGCAGTGCTCGGGGCCGAGCTCCGGACGCGCTTCTTCTGACCCGCTCTCCTCATATTCACAGGGAATCCAGCATGACCGTACGTATAGGTGTGATCGGCGCCGGAATGATCGGCCAGGACCACATCCGGCGGCTCACCGAGGTCATCACCGGTGCCGCGGTCACCGCCGTGACCGACATCGACCGGGCCCGCGCCACCGAGGTGGCCTCCCGTATCGGCGCCGCGACGCCGCCCACCGGCAGCGACCTGATCCACTCCCCCGACGTGGACGCCGTCCTCGTCACCTCCTGGGGCCCCACCCACGCGGAACACGTTCTCGACGCCATCGCGGTGGGCAAGCCGGTGTTCTGCGAGAAGCCGCTCGCCACCACCGCCGAGGACTGTCTGCGCATCGTGGAGGCCGAGCGCGCCCACGGCCGCCACCTCGTGCAGGTCGGTTTCATGCGCCGCTTCGACGCCGGATACCGCCAGATGAAGGACGTGCTCACCTCGGGCGCCGTCGGCACTCCGCTCATCGTGCACTGCGCACACCGCAACCCGACCGTGCCGGACTCCTACGTCTCCGCGATGGCGGCCCAGGACACGGCCGTGCACGAGATCGACGTACTGCGCTGGCTGCTCGACGACGAGATCAGCTCCGTCCAGGTGATCACCCCGCGCGCCACCGGCAAGCGGTTCAGCCATCTCAAGGACCCTCAGATCATGCTCTTCGAGACGGCGAACGGTGTCCGCATCGACCTGGAGGTCTTCGTCAACTGCCAGTACGGCTACGACATCCAGTGCGAGACCGTGGGCGAGGACGGCCTGGTCAGGCTGCCGGACCCGGCGGCCGTCGGCATCCGCGCCGCCGGTCGGCACGGCACCGGCGTACTCCAGGACTGGAAGGGCCGGTTCGGCGATGCCTTCGACACCGAGTTCCGCGAGTGGATCGCCTCGGTCGCGGCGGGCACCGAACCCACCGGTCCGTCCTCGTGGGACGGCTACGCCGCCACCGTCATCACCGATGCCGCCGTCCAGTCCCTGGAGTCGGGCGGACAGGTCATCACCGTCGACATGAAGCCCCGACCCGCGTTCTACGGAGCCACCTCGTGAAAATCGCACTCGACCCCTATATGCTCCGCGCGCTGCCGCTCGAAGAGATGGTGCGCACGGTCGCCGAACTCGGCTACGAATACATCGAGTTGTCCCCGCGCGACGACTTCATGCCGTTCTTCCTCCACCCTCGGGCGGATGACGAGCGCGTCGCGGAGCTGAAGCGGGCCCTGCGCACGCACGGTGTCCAGCTCTCCTCCGTGCTGCCGCTGTACAAGTGGTCCTCGCCCGACGAGACCGAGCGGCAGACCGCCGTCCGCTACTGGAAGCGGATGATCGAGATCACCGCCGACCTCGAATGCCCGCTGATGAACTCGGAGTTCAACGGCCGCCCCGAGCGCGCCGCCGAGAGCGAGGCCGCCTTCTGGCGCTCGCTGGAGGAGTTGCTGCCGCTCTTCGAACGCGAGGGCATCGCCCTCAACCTCGAGGCCCACCCGGACGACTTCTGCGAGGAGAACGCCCCCGCGGTCAACCTGGTCCGCGCCATCAACAAGCCGTGGGTGAACTACCTCTACTGCGCTCCGCACACCTTCCACCTCTCCGGCGCCGAGCCGACGGCGGACATCGCGGCGATGATGGCCTACGCGGGCGACAAGCTCCAGCATGTGCACATCGCGGACTCCTTCAACCACAAGGGCTCCTCCGGGCTGCGTTACATCCTCAACCCGCCCGGCACGCCGGCCCGTATCCACCAGCACCTGGACATCGGCCAGGGCGAGGTCGACTGGGACACCTTCTTCGGCACCCTCCGCGAGCTGAACTTCGACGGTGTCGCCACGTCCTGCGTCTTCGCCTGGGAGGAACGGGCGCGGGAGTCCTCCGCCTTCATGCTGAACCGCATCCGCAAGGAGCTCGCGGCGTGAGACACGGCGGCCGGGCGCAAGAGTCCCGCCGAAGGTGGTGAGGGCCGCGTAAGGGGAGCGTCAGGGTGCGCCCCACCCGCCCTGCGCCCGGCCTGGCGTGCCGGTATGGAACGGCTGATGGGCCGGCCCGCCCGGACGCCCGTGGCCGCCGACGGCGTGCGGAGGCGCGGTGGGCGGTGTGGTTCGCGCCGGCGTTCGCCGGGGTGACGACGGTGCTCGACTGGGCCTCGGGCGGGCTCACCGTGGCGCGGGCCGATCTGTGGGCCCTGCTCGCGGTGGCGGTGTTCACGGTGCCGCGGCCACCGCGGGTGACGGCGGGCGGTGGCCGGCTGACGGTGCGGGGCCTCGTACGCGTCCGCCGGGTGCGCATCGACGCCCTGGTCGGGGTGTGGCGGGACGGCCGGATCGCCACTCATCTGCTCCTGTGGGACGTCCACGGCCACCGGGTGACGCTCGACCTGGGAGTCCTGGTCGCGGATCCGCTGCCGTGGCACGAGCTGGACACCGGTGCCCGGCGCTCCCTCGAAGCGGGTACCTTGCGGCATGGCACGGAGATCCCGCGGCTGCTGGGCCGGAACCTCGACGACACGGCCACCCGGGGGATCCCCGGCGCCTCCGGCCTGGAGTAGAGGGGCGGGTCAGCCGCGCAGGGCCCGCAAGTGGGCGCTGCGGACGTCGGCGGTCTGGCCCTGCACCACCAGGAACAGGCCCTCCCGGGCCAGCCGCTGGGCGGGGCTGCCAAGGCCGAAGGCCCGGCCGCCGCCCGCCACGATCGCCGCGGTGGTGGCGGCGCGCAGCACGTCGTAGGCCCGGGTCTTCACCGCGAGCCGGTCCGCCAGGCGTTCGCCCGGGGGAACCTCGTCCACCAGCGCGTACGCCTCCCGGCGCACCTCGCGCAGCCGCTCGCCCAGCACCTGCGCCGTCTCCTTCGCCTCCGCGTCCCCGGCGGCCTCCAGCAGGTCCAGGGCGGCGCCGGCCACGCCGAACACGGCCGGGTTGGGGTTGGTGTTCTTCGGCCGGTCCGCGACCGCCCACTCCTCGTAGGGGCGGCTCCAGACCACCGCCTCCTCGGGCACCACCAGGCCGTCCAGCTCCAGGCCGACCGTGCGGGTGCCGGTCAGCGCGGCGAGCTCGAGCCGCGGTGTGGGCCGCAGACCGGGCCGCTCACGGGCGTCCGCGACGGCGAACAGCGCATCGCCGTCGTCGGTGACCCCGGCGAGCAGCATCACATCGTTCAGGCCCCAGCCGGTGTACCACGGCACCCGGCCGTCGAAGCGCCTGCCGCCCGGGACCCGGGTGACCCGCACCGGTGTGCGGGGGAAGGCCCGCAGATGGGAGAAGGCGATACCGGACAGCAGCGTGCCGTCGCACAGCGGCCGCAGCAGCCGCTCGCGTGCCGGGGAGTCGGAGGCGGCGAGCATCCTGACCGGGCTGTGGTGCTGGGCCTGGACGAAGTAGGTGGAGCAGCACGCCCCGGCCAGGATTTCGGCGATCTCGCGGGCCACCGCGTCCGGCGCCTGCGCCCCGCCGTACGCCGCCGGGCCACTCACCCCGAGCACCCCGGACCTCTTGACCTCGCCGATCGCGGCTGGGGAAACACCCTCGCGGTCGGCGGCCTCGGCGCCGGGCGCCAGCACCTCGTGGGCGAGGCGCCGGGCCGCCTCGATCAGCGTCGCAGCCGAGGCGGTCATGGCCGCTCCTGGGCTTCGGGGGACGCCAGACCGGCCAGCAGCAGGCGCATACCGCGGTGGAAGTGGGAGTCCCAGTCGTCCTCCTCCAGGAGCGGGAAGTGTCCGGCGAGGGTGGGGTATTCGTCGATGTGGGCGCGGATGTGGGCGTCCACGGCCGAGCGGGTCGCCGCCTCGTCGGAACGCTGCTGCCACACGGTTTCGGAGGAGGCGGAGCCGATCACATAGTGGGTGATGGTGGCCGCGGCGGACGACAGGTGGACCCCTTCGAAGCCGCCGGTGGTGAGCGCGGTGTAGGCGAACTCCGAACAGCGCAGGGCGTTGGGCCCCATGAGCGGGCGGGAGTTGGCCAGGGCGCCGGCCCATGGGTGGCGAAGCAGGGCCGAGCGCAGGCCGGTCATGAACGCCTCGATGTCGTCCTGCCATGAGGCGCTGTGCCGCTCGGGGAGGTCGAGTTCGGCGAAGACCGCGTCGAGAGCGAGGTCCAGGACGTCGTCCTTGGTGGCCACGTGCCAGTAGAGGCTGGTCGCGTGGGCGCCGAGCCGCTCGGCGAGCCGGCGCATGCTCAGCTTCCGCACACCGTCGCGGTCCAGCAGCTCGACGGCGGTGGCGATGATTCGCTCATGTGACAGCTGAGGCCGTGGGCGGGAGGTCTTCCCGGCGCGGAACCACACCGCTCCCGGTGCGCTGTCCAGCAGCTTCTTCCCCTGGTCCGCGTCCGTCCCCTTGTTCCCGTCCGGCTTCGCGCTCACGAGCCCGCAGCCTACCCCTTTGCGGTCACCGCTCCACCGCTCCTACAGTGCTGGATGCAATCCAACAGTGCCCTGGGCGTGGCCGGGCTGGGCAGCCTGCTCGCCACCGTCTACCGGGGCAAGCTGCCGGACGGTCTGCCCGAGGACGCGGTGTCCTCGCTCGGCGCCACCCTGTCGCACGCCCGGGGCCGCGCGGACGGCGAGGCACTGGCCGAGGCGGCCCGCTCGGCCTTCACCGACGCCCAGTCCGTCACGATGAGCGTCGGCGTGGCGGCCGCCCTGACCGGCGCGGCCGTGGCACTGCTCGCCCTGCCGGGCCGCACCTCCCGGGCTGTGGCACCCGGGCCGGAGTCCGAGGAGGTGGGGCGGCCGGGGTCACAGCGGGACGCGGAGTGAGGACCGGCCCTTCCGCCAGGTGTCCAGGACCTCGTCGGCGAAGCGGTCCTCCAGGAAAACGGTGGCATCGACGCCGAACGCCACGTCCGCGGCGAGCCCGGGTTCGCGCTTCAGGAGGTCGTCGATCACCTCATGGCGTACGACCTGCTCGTGTACGGCGTCGGCCTCCACGTGCTCGGTGTAGAAGAACACCGCCGCCTCGCCCGCGCCCAGCCGTCGCAGGGCCCGGGCCAGCCGGTCGGAGGCGGGCGAGGAGGTGATCTCGACGGTGGCGAAGTGGCCCACCAGGGCGCCGCGCAGCGCCCTGCGCAGTCCCAGCAGCGACATCATGTTGACCACCGCCAGCATCCGCGCCGACGTGGCGTCCAGGTAGTGGTTGTACGTCGGGTCCAGACCCAGGTCGGCCATCAGAGCGGCGAACAGTTCCGCGTGCACCCGGTCTCCGTGCCCGGCCCCGAACTCGTCGTACTCCACGGCCGCCATCGCCGCCTTGGCCCGGCCCCGCAGCCGTGGCAGGACCCACACATGCGGGTCGGCCTCCTTGAGCTGGTAGAGCGACCGCTGCGCGATGTACTCACGCATCTGCCACAGCTCGCCCTCGTCCCGGAGAAAGTGCGACACTCCCGTCCCGTCGGCGGGCTCCACCAGCAGCCCGGACACGGCGGCGCCCGGGTCGTCGTGCGTGGTGGCGTCGGAGCGCAGCGCGTCCAGGAAGCGCCGCTCCAGCGTCTGCCGCGTCCGGAGCAGTTCGGGATCCCACTCCCATGCGTCGTCGACACCGGAGAAGCCCTGGTAGTGGAGTTCGTAGCACACATAGAGCGCGAGCTGCAGATCGTCGCCGTACGGGTCGGCCGCCCGGAGCGACCGGCCGCCGGGCAGCGTCGCCCCGCCGGGCTCGCGTACGAGGGCGTCGACGAGCGCGCCGGACACCTCTCCCCGCGCCGTGGGCAAGGGCAGCGGCCGGGTCGTCGTCGCGGGGTGCGTGTCGCTCACCGTTCCTTCTGCTCCGTCCGCCTGTGTCGTGGTGGCCTTCGGCTTCGCCTTCGTGGGCCGGGTTCCCCTTACCACCTGCCGCAATCGCGGCGCGGGCAACGTCACCGGACCATGCCACCCGCTCAGCCCGCGCCTCGCCCCGGCGGATGTCCCGTGGCCGTGGATCCGGTTGCCATGGGAGATCCTCCGCGCCCGCCTCGGGGACCGGCCGCTCCCCTCCGACTACGTCCTGGTCGACCCCGCCTCGAGCTGACCCGTGCCCGCCCACCGGTCGGCGCCCGCGCGTCAGTCGGCTCCGGGCCCCTTGACCAGGACGCGAATGGTGTCCAGCCGGGGGTCGGCCGCGTCGGGGAGGTTCATCCCGGCCTTCAGCCCGGAGCGCAGATAGTCCAGGACCGGCCGCTTC
Source organism: Streptomyces lacaronensis (assembly GCF_047337785.1). Lineage (NCBI taxonomy): Bacteria > Bacillati > Actinomycetota > Actinomycetes > Kitasatosporales > Streptomycetaceae > Streptomyces > Streptomyces lacaronensis. The sequence continues at coordinate 11,473,546 of NZ_JBLHDK010000003.1, read as the reverse complement.
AGCACCTCGCCGGGCAGCACGGCCGGTATGCCCGGCGGGTAGGGGGTGATCATCTCGGCCGCCACCCGGCCCGCCGCACGGGCCATGGGCAGATCCTCCGTGGCGCCGAAGTAGGCGTCCCGCGGCAGACAGGACTGTTCCATCCGCAACTCGTCCGGCGTCGGCACGGCCACCTCGGGGGAGGGCCGCAGATCCCCCGCGTGGTCGGCCAGCTCGCGCAGCGCCGTCAGCAGCGCTCCGGTCGTCGAGGGGTCGTCGGCGTGGGTGAGCTGGGTGCTGATCCGCCGGTGGTCGGCCAGATGGGCGTTGACGTCGTGCTGTTCCCGGAGCCAGTCGGCCGCGCGATAGCCACTGACCCCGAGACCGGTCAGGTCGATGACGACCGGAAACGGATCGAAGTCACTGCCCAGACCGGGACCCGCGTAGTCCGCGGGCCCGTCCACGTGCAGTCCGTCAATGGCCGCGATCTCGTCGCGCACCGCATGCGCCCGGCGCAGAGCCGCGCCGAGCAGTCGCTCGCCGTGCAGCGCCATCTGCCGACGCCACCCGTCCATTCCCGCGTAGAGGAGCACGGACGGACTGGTGGTGCCGAGCAGACCGGCGCAGGACTTCAGGAAGGCCGGCTCGATCAAGTCGCCCCGGAGATGGAACACCGAGCCCTGCTCCAGACCGCTGCCCATCTTGTGGATGCTGGTCACGCAGACGTCGGCACCCGCGTCCATGGCCCAGCTCGGCAGCTCGGAGCAGAACGGCAGATGTGCTCCCCACGCCTCGTCGACGATCAGCGGACGGCCACGCCGATGGCAGACCTCGGCGATCCCCGCCAGGTCGGCGCAGGATCCGTACGGAGTGGGGCTGGTCACCAGGGCTCCCCTGGCCTCCGGGTGCTCTTCGAATGTCCGCTCGAACGACGCGGCCGACGGCGGATGCGCGATATGGCGGGCACCGTCCCATTCGGGTTCCACCCAGATCGGCCGGACACCGGAGATGATCAGGCCGGCGACCACCGATTTATGCGCGTCCCGGCCCACCAGCAGGGTCTCGTGCGGGCCGGCCACCGCCAGCATCGCCGCCTTGACGGAGAGCGAGCTGCCGCAGGTCGAGAAGAAGGTGTGCTCGGCGCGCACCGCGTCCGCCATCAGCTCCTCCGCGAGCTCCAGCACACGGCCCGATCCCAGCCGGTCGTCAAGGCCGCCGAAGGCGAGGAGGTCGGCGCGGAACACCTCGTCCCCCAGGATCTTGACGACCTCCGGGTCGGCGCCCCTGCCCTGCTTGTGCCCGGGCGGCGTGAACGGGAGGGCCCCACTCTCGTGGTAGCGAGCCAGGGCCTCCAGAATCGGAGCCTGTGTGTGATCCATGCCGGACGAGTGCCCTCCCACCTGCGGAGAAAACCGTTGCTCAGCGCTCCTTGCGCGAGCGGTGGAAAAGCCACGCCGCGGGTACGAACCAGCAGATCACGAACCAGAGCAGGGCCGCGGCCGCCAGCCAGAACGCGGTGGCATCGGCCACGACGACACGCAGGATCAGCAGCAGCGCCGACGCCACCGTGCACAGCAACAGCACCAGCCCGGCCAGGGTGAAGCGGGAGGCCCAGTCCACCGTTTCCGGCTTCAGCCGGCGTCCGGTGACGATCCGGTGCAAGGAGACGGGTGCGATCAACGCGCCGGTGGCCGCCGCCCCCAGAAGGATGGTCACGACATAGATGGCCCGGTCCACCTGGCCCAGGTCGTGGAAGCGGGGGGTGAAGGCCACCGTGAGCAGGAACGCGAACAGAATCTGCACGCCCGTCTGCGTCACCCTGACCTCCTGGAGCAACTCGGCCCACTTCCGGTCGGCCCGCTCCTCGCGGCTCTCCACACGGCCGGACCGGGCCTCACGGCCGCCGTTTCCGGGCGCTTCGTGGTCGTCGTGCATCAGCCTGGCCTCCTTCGCGTCCACCCCTGTGTTCCCAGCCACTCCGAAGGGCGAACATCACCCGCGATCAGCGGCGCGAGCGCAGCCGATCCATGCATCACCCGGGCCATCAGGGGCACTCGGCCGCCAGTCAGTGGAAAGGAGAGAGACACCATGACCCACACCGCCGAGACCGGCGAGGTCACCGGCACGAAGGACAAGGACTACAACCTCGTCTGGTACGTCGAGGCATGCCTGAGCAACGCGCTGCGTATGGAGACCTACATCCAGGACGCGGAACGGGACAAGGACACCGAGGTCGCGAAGCTGTTCCGCAAGGCCCAGGCGGACAGCCGCAAGGGAGCCGAGCTGGGCAAGCAGCTCCTGAAGGCCCGCTTCGGCAGCTGATCCGCTGACGGAGAGATCGGAAAGATCTCCGACGGCCCCCGAGGGCTTCGCCCCCGGGGGCCGTGGCATGCGGCGACGTGAGCCGCCGGTCGCATTCACCCCGGCTCGTCCCGGATCACCCCAGCACGGCGACCGCGAACGCGATGCAGAAGGTCACGAACAGCGCCACGAAGAGCCAAATGACGATCGTGGGCCCCTTCGACCAGCCCTTCGTGGGGTTGTACGTCTCGCGGGGGCCCGCTTCCGACAGGCCGCCCTCGGCCGGTGGGGTCTCGCCCGGGGGCACGCCCACGCTCGGCCGAAGAGCGGGAGATCCAGGAGATCCGGGACTTCCGGGGGCCTCAGGAGACCCGGCAGGCCCGGGGGCGCGGTCAGGGTGCGGGTTCTGCTGGTCCATGTCCGATGCGCTCCTTTCCGCCTGCGGCGCGCCAGCTCCCCCGGCCCGACACCCCGTTCGAGGCGCCGTCCCCGGTGGACTCTTCCCACCATACGGCGGAAGAGCGGCCGGGCACGGCCCGGCGTTCGCGGCACACCGTGAGCGTCATAGTTGCCCGGCGTTCGAGGTGGTGTCGGTGTGGAACACCAGCTGTCCGTCCGCGACCTCCACCCGGGCCCGGTCGCCGGACGAGATCTCACCGTCCAGCAGCAGTCGCGACAGACGGTTGTCCACCTCCCGCTGGATGGTGCGGCGCAGCGGCCGGGCACCGTACGCGGGTTCATGGCCGTGCCGCGCGATCCAGTCGACGGCCTCCGGGGCGAACTCCACGGTGACGTCCTGAGCGTGCAGCCGACGGCGGGTCTCCTCCAGCAGAAGATCGGTGATCTGGCGCAGATGCTCGTCCGTGAGCTGCCGGAAGACCACGATCTCGTCGACGCGGTTGAGGAACTCGGGGCGGAAGTGCTCGCGCAGCGGTCGCAGGACGCGCTCGCGCCGGGCCTGCTCGTCCGTCTCGGCGTCCGTGGCCCCGAAGCCGAGGGCGCCGCGCCCGCCGATGGCCTCGGAGCCGAGGTTGCTGGTCATCACGACGACCGTGTTGCGGAAGTCGACCGTACGGCCGTGGGCGTCGGTGAGCCGGCCGTCGTCGAGCACCTGGAGCAGTGTGTTGAACACGTCCGGATGCGCCTTCTCGATCTCGTCGAACAGGAGCAGCGCATAGGGGCGGCGGCGCACCGCCTCGGTGAGCTGCCCGGCCTCCTCGTGGCCGACGTATCCGGGCGGGGCGCCGACCAGCCGGCTGACGGTGTGCCGCTCCTGGTACTCGCTCATGTCCAGCCGGACCATCAGGTCCTCGCTGCCGAACAGCGCCTCGGCCAGCGCCCGTGCGAGTTCGGTCTTGCCGACGCCGGTCGGGCCGAGGAAGAGGAAGCTGCCGATGGGGCGGCCGGGGTCGGCGAGACCGGCGCGGGAGCGCAGCACCGCCTCGGCGACGGCACGCACGGCCTCGTCCTGTCCGATCACCCGCTCGGACAGGTGCTCCTCCAGGCCGAGCAGGCGCTGCTTCTCCTCCTGGGTGAGGCTGCTGACGGGGATCCCGGTCTGGCGGGAGACCACCTCGGCGATGTCCTCGGCGGTGACCTCCAGGCCCTGCCCGTCGTCGGGCTCGGTGCCGCCGTCGGCCCCGATGTGGCGCTTCAACTCGCCTATGCGGTCGCGCAGTTCGGTGGCCCGCTCGTACTCCTCCGCGGCCACCGCCTGGTCCTTGTCCCGGGTCAGCTGCTCGACCTCGCGCTCCAGGGTGCGGGTATCGGTGCCCTTGGTGCGCGAGCGCAGCCGCACCCGGGCGCCGGCCTGGTCCACCAGGTCGATGGCCTTGTCGGGCAGGAACCGGTCGGTGAGGTAGCGGTCGGACAGCTCCACGGCCGCGAGCAGCGCCTCATCGGTGAAACGGACCTGGTGATGGGCCTCGTAGCGGTCGCGCAGACCGCGCAGGATCTCCACCGCGTCGGCGGCTGAGGGCTCCGGGACCAGGATGGGCTGGAAGCGCCGGGCCAGCGCCGCGTCCTTCTCGATGTGGCGGCGGTACTCCTCCAGCGTGGTGGCGCCGATGACATGGAGTTCGCCACGGGCCAGGGCGGGCTTGAGCATGTTGCCCGCGTCCATGGAACCGCCCTCGGCGCCGCTCGCGCCCGCGCCGACCACGGTGTGCAGCTCGTCGATGAAGACGATCAGCTCCTCGGAGTGGGTGCGGATCTCGTCGATGATGCCGCTCAGCCGTTCCTCGAAATCACCTCGGTAGCGGGTGCCGGCGACGACCGCGGACATGTCCAGGGCGACCACCCGGCGGCCCAGGAGGATGTCGGGGACGTCTCCCTCGGCCACCCGCTGGGCGAGCCCTTCCACGATGGCGGTCTTGCCGACACCGGCGTCGCCGATCAGTACGGGGTTGTTCTTGCCCCGGCGGGACAGCACCTCGACGGTCTGCTCGATCTCCTCCTCGCGGCCGATGACGGGGTCGATCCGCCCCGCGTGGGCGAGGTCGGTCAGATCGCGGCTGAACTTGTCGAGGGTGGGCGTGTTCTGCGGTCGGCCGGACTGCTGCCCGGATGCCCTGCTCACCGACGGCCGGCCCGGTGCGCTCCGCGGTCCGCCCCGGCCCGCCGCGGGGTCGAAGGGCAGGGAGTTGAGGATGCGGCCGGCCGTGGAGTCGTGGTTGGCGGCCAGCGCCCCGAGCACATGCTCGGGGCCGATGTAGGAGGCTCCGTTCGCACGGGCCAGTTCATGTGCGTCCAGCAGGGCGCGCTTGACCGCGGGGGTGACGGACAGCTGGGTGCGCCGCGGGCCCTCGCCGCTCATCCGGTCGATCTCCGCGGCCAGCGCGTCGGTGTCGGCACCCGCCCCCGCCAGCAGCCCCCGGGTCGGCTCGGCGGCCAGCGCCGCACGCAGCAGATGCTTGGTGTCCAGATCGGCACTGCCGTGCTCGGCGGCGTAGGTGGCCGCGTCGGCGACGAGTCGCCGGGCGGGGTCGCTCATCAGGCGGCCGATGTCGATATGGCGGAGGCCGGGGCGCGGTCCGCCGCCGAGGAACCGTGTCATGAATTCCTCGAACGGGTCTGGACCGAAGTCCCCCGGACCCATGAAACCGCTGCTCATGGCCTTCCGTTCCGCAGTCCCGGCCAGGTGTCCGGACCGGGCCCGCTCTCTTGACAGGCGTGATCCTTCCGGGGCGCGGGTGCCCGAGAGGCACCCGCATTACACCTGCGGTCGCCGGGCCGCGGACGGCCGTCGCACACCACGACGCCGACACACGGTCAGTCATCAACGAACAACACATCGTCACCAACCTTCTCGCGGTGCGACGTCCGCCTTCTTGCGAGAGGCTGGAGAGAGGGAGCGTGACGGGCAGTCGCGCCGCATATCCGGGCTGACACCTGCACCTAGCGAGGAAGGCGGGCCGTGATGAGCGCTTCGGATACGCACGCCATGAGGCGGAGCCAGGGCGAGATGGCCCCACCCTCGGCGATCAAGCTGAACATCAACGATCAGGTGCGGCAGCTCGAGGTGGATCCGCGGACCTCGCTGCTCGACGCGCTGCGCGAACATCTGCGCCTGAGCGGGACCAAGAAGGGGTGTGATCACGGGCAGTGCGGCGCCTGCACGGTACTGATCAACGGCCGGCGCGTCCTCTCCTGCCTGACACTCGCCGTGATGCACGAGGACGACGCGATCATGACGATCGAGGGCTTGGGCGATCCCGACCATCTGCACCCCATGCAACGGGCCTTCGTCGAGTGCGACGGCTTCCAGTGCGGCTACTGCACCCCCGGCCAGATCTGTTCGGCCGTCGGCATGCTCGCCGAGGTGCAGGCGGGCTGGCCCAGCCATGTCACCACCGACGTGTCCTCGCCCCGGGTCGCGTTGACCGACGACGAGATCCGCGAGCGGATGAGCGGCAACATCTGCCGGTGCGCCGCCTATCCGAACATCGTCGCGGCCATCCGCGGCAGCGCGGAGGGAGGCGCCACATGAGGTCCTTCACCTATGAGCGGGCGACGGACACACGGGCCGCCGTCGCCGCGGCCGCCCAGCCGGGCGCGAAGTTCATCAGCGGCGGCACCAATCTGCTCGACCTGATGAAGCTCGACATCGAATACCCCAGCCATCTGGTGGACATCAGCCGGCTTCCGCTGCGGGACATCGAGGAGCTGCCGGACGGTGGACTGCGCATCGGCGCCCAGGCGCGGAACTCCGATGTGGCGGCCGATCCCCGCGTGCGCACCCGCTATCCGGTGCTGTCGGAGGCGCTGGTGTCGGGCGCCTCGGGGCAGCTGCGCAACAAGGCGTCCACCGGGGGAAATCTGGTGCAGCGCACACGCTGTCCCTACTTCTACGACACGGCCGCGGACTGCAACAAGCGCAACCCCGGATCGGGATGCGCGGCGATCGGCGGCTTCAACCGGATCCACGCCATCCTCGGCGCGAGCGAGTCCTGCATCGCCACCCACCCCTCGGACATGGCCGTCGCGATGACCGCGCTCGACGCGGAGATCGAGCTGCTCCGGGCCGATGGGTCGGTGCGGCGCGTCGCCATCACGGACTTCTACCGGCTGCCGGGCGATACGCCGCACATCGAGAACGTGCTGGGTGACGACGAGATGATCACGGGCGTTCTGCTGCCCCCGCCCCTGCCGGGCCGGCAGATCTACCGCAAGGTGCGCGACCGGGCGTCGTACGAGTTCGCGCTGGTCTCGGTGGCGGCCGTCGTCTCGGCCGACCAGGGAACGATCCGGGAGGCGCGGGTGGCGTTCGGCGGGGTGGCACACAAGCCGTGGCGGTCCGTCGAGGCGGAGGACGCGCTGACCGACCGTCCGGCCACGATGGACACCTATCGCGCCGCCGCCGAGGCGGCGCTGCGCGGCGCGGTCGGGCGGGGTGACAACGACTTCAAGATCGAGCTGGCCAAGCGCACGCTGTGCCGCACGCTGGCGCAAGCGGCCGGGGCGAGCTGAGGAGGCGAGATGATCGGGCAAGCTGTGAACCGCGTCGACGGCCCGCTGAAGGCCACCGGCCGGGCCGCCTACGCCTACGAGCACTGGGAGGCCGGTCAGCCCCTCTACGGCTTCATCGTCGGCGCGACGATCGGCAAGGGCCGCATCACCCGCATCGACACCGAGGACGCGGAAGGCGCGCCCGGTGTCCAGCTGGTGATGACCCACCTCAACGCCCCGGCGCAGGGCCCCCGCGACGAGTCCATTTCCTTCGAATACTGGCGCGCCCAGCCGGTGTTGACCGGCCCGGACATCCACTTCTACGGAGAGCCGGTGGCATTGGTCGTCGCCGAGACCTTCGAGCAGGCCCGGGACGCGGCCGACCTGGTCGAGGTGGAATACCGCGCCGGGCGGGGCCGTTTCGACTTCGGCGAGTTCGAGGACGACACCTACATCCCCAAGACGGTCAACGCCGGTCTCCCCACCGACACCGCGGTCGGCGATTTCGACGCCGGGTTCGCCGGCGCGGAGGTCAAGGTCGACCAGCGGTACACGACCCCGTACGAGTTCTCGATGCCGATCGAACCGAACGCGTCCATGGTGGCACCGCGCGGCGAGGATCTGGTCGTCTACGTCAGCTGCCAGATCACCGACGCGGCGCGGGACTCGGTCGCCGGCACGCTGATGATGGACCCGGAGCGGGTGCACGTCGTCACCCCCTTCGTCGGCGGTGGCTTCGGCTCCAAGCTGGGCATCCACTCCGAGACGATCCTGGCGGCGCTCGCCGCCCGCACACTGGGCCAGCCGGTCAAGGTCACGCTGACCCGCCAGCAGGTCTTCCAGCTCGTGGGCATGCGCCCCACGTCGAACCAGCGGGTCCGGCTGGGCGCGGGACACGATGGACGGCTGGCCGCGATCGCCCACGACGTCACCATGCACACCAACCCCGACGTCGAGTACGCCGAGCAGACCGCCGCCACCGTGCGCAGCCTCTACGCCGCGCCCCACCGGCTGACCAGCCACCGGCTGACGGCGCTCGACCTGCCGCGCGGGACGGACGTCCGCGCGCCGGGCGAGGCACCGGGCATGCTCTCCGTCGAGTCGGCGATGGACGAGCTGGCCGAGGCGCTCGGGATGGACCCGGTCGAGCTGCGGATCCGCAACGAGCCCACCGTGGATCCCGAGCGGAACGTACCGTACAGCGACCGGCACCTGGTGGAGTGCCTGCGCGAAGGCGCGCGCCGGTTCGGCTGGGAGAACCGCCCGGCCACACCCGCGAGTGTGCGCGAGGGACGGTGGCTGATCGGCTACGGCATGTCGGCCGCCATCCGGGGGCACTTCCAGGGGCCGACGACGGTGCGGGTGCGGTTGGAGCCGGACGGCACCGCCGTGATCCAGACGGACATGACCGACATCGGCACGGGCACCTACACCATCCTCACCCAGGTCGGGGCCGAGGGACTCGGCCTCCCGCTGGAACGGGTTCGGGTCGACCTCGGGCGTTCGGATCATCCCTCCAGCTGGGGGTCCGGCGGCTCGTGGGGCGCCACCAATTCGTCCACCGCGGTGCACCGGGCGTGCGCGGCCCTGCGCACGAAGCTGCTGGACGCGGCCTGCGGCGACACACGCTCCCCGCTGCACGGCCAGGATCCCTCAGCGGCGGTGTTCTCCGACGGCGACGTGGCCATCGGTGACGCGTCCGAGGCGCTGCGCGAGATCGTCGCGCGCCACCATCCCGACGGTGTGGAGGCGGAGGGCCAGACCCGCTTCATGGGCGACGATCCGAACTACTCGGACTACTCGATCAACACTTACGGGGCCCATTTCGCCGAAGTGGGTGTCGACGCGGACACCGCCGAGATCCGTCTGCGGCGGATGCTCAGCGTGTTCTCGGTGGGCCGTGTGTTCAACCCGAAGACGGCCCGCTCGCAACTGATCGGCGGCATGATCTGGGGTGTCGGCGCGGCCCTCGAGGAAGAGGCGGTCGTCGACCCGCGATCCGGCGCCTTCGTCAACCGGGACTTCGCGGGGTATCTGGTGCCGGTCCACGGCGACATCCCCGCCGACATCGAGGCCGTCGTCCTCGAGGGGTACGACGACAAGGCCAATGACCTCGGCGCGAAGGGCATCGGTGAATTGGGCATCTGCGGATCCGGGGCGGCGGTGGCCAACGCGGTGTTCAACGCCACCGGAGTGCGCGTGCGGGACTTCCCCATCACGCTCGAGAAGCTGCTGCCCGGATTGCCGGCCATGGTCTGACTCTCCGGGCACAACCCGTTCACCGCGCGGTGGTGGCGCGTAGCGTCGTCTCATGACGACCACCGACGAGACCCTCATACGGCTGCGGACCACGGCGGCCGCGGGCGATGCCCAGGCCGCGCTCCGGCTGGGGCGGTTGCTGTGCCTGACGGCAGCGGACCCGGCCGAGCCCGGGGACGGCGAACCGACCTGGCCCGAAGAGCGGTGGCTGCGCGCCGCCGTGGCGGCACGCCCCGATGATGTCGAGGCTCTGACCCTGCTGACCGGGCGCCTTGCCCAGCAGATCTCCTACTGGGAGGCGTGTCTGGACATGAACCCCGACGTGATGAAGTGGTACGGGGAGGACGAGAGCACCGTCGAACGGCGGCACATCGAGGCGGAGAAGCTGTACGCCCGGATACGCGCGGCCGGTCCCACCCGCCACACGGGGGCGGGGCTCGACGAGTTGGCCGTGCTTCTCGGTGTCGGTGACAAGCCCGCGGCGGAGCACGCGTACAGCTTCTACGTCATGGAGGACGAGGCATGGAGCGGATCGGTGCGGCACAGCGCGACCATCGTCGCGTCCGACGCCGATGAGATCCGCTGGGCCTGCGACAAGTGGTTCACCCTGTCCGAGGGCGGCATCGGCGGCGAACCCACCCTGACCGCCTATGTGGACGGCGCGGAGGTGGGCTCGGTCGGCCTCGGCCCGCACCTCGCGGACGGTGGCGTGGACTGGGACGCCGTCGCCGTGCCCGAACTCTCCGGTTCCCGGCTGCCCGCGGGACTGCCGGTCCCGGGCCGCGGGCTTCATTATGGCTTTGCCGGGGGAGCCGAGTAGGAGGTCGGTGACGTGTATCGGCCCGCGTGGGCCTCCGCGTCAGGTGCCTCGCTCCCGGGCCTGGGCGGTACGCGGAACCATGCCAGCCCCGCGGCGGTCAGATGGGCGAGGGCGCCGATGGCCATGCTGGCGCGCAGCCCCTCGCTGTAGTCGGCGGCCATGGCGAGCAGGGTGCCACCGAGCGCCACGCCGGTGGCACGGCCCGTCGGTGATCCACTGGATGCCGGTGAGCGAGGCCGACAGCTCCCGGCCGATCACGGGCACGGCCACGTCGATGACCGTGACGTCCAGGATGACCATGAAGTACCCGGCACACACGGCCAGCGGCGGTACCGAGCCACGGCCGTCCACGCGTCTCACACCGGGGATACTGGGCACGTGGCCCACACGCGCGAGGAGCCGCGGTCCCTTCCCACCGAACTGCGGCCCTATCTGGAAGAACTCGTCCGGCGCACCCGCACGGTGTGCGGGCCCCGTCTGGTGAGTGTCCTCGCGGTCGGTTCCCTCGCGCTCGGGGACTACCGGCATGGGCGCAGCGACGTCGATGTGACGGTCGTCGTGGAGCCGTCGCTGCCCGGATCGGCCCTGCCCGACCTGGCCGGGGCCCTCGCCCACCCGCGTCTGCCCTGCCCGGCGGCGGGGCTGGAACTGGTGGTCTACGGAACGGATTTCGTCCGCCATCCCTCCGGTGCGGCCGGGTACCTCCTGGACCTCAACACCGGCCCGCTGCTGCCCAACCGGGCCGGCTTCGACGCGGCGCGGTCCCCGGCGTTCTGGTACGCCATCGACCGCTCCGTCGCCCATCAGACCGGGCTGACACTCTTCGGCCGCCCGGCCCGGGAGGTGATCGCCGCACCGGGCCGCCCGGATCTGCTCACCGCGATCCGGGCCTCCGTCCGAGAGCACAGCGACGGAGAAGGTCACCTCGCGGACAACCGTGTGCTCAACGGCTGCCGCTCGGTGGTGTTCTGCCGTACCGGCCGCTGGCTGGCCAAGCGCGCCGCGGCGCGGGAGGTCGCCCTGGCCGAGGAGGAGTTCCGGCCGCTCATCGAGGCCGCGGTGGACAGCTTCGAGCGCCCCCGCTCCTCCGCGATCCCACTGCCCGCCGCCGAGGTGCGGGCATTCCTGGCCCGGGTACGCGAACGGGTCGACCAGACCGCCCGGGCGGCCGGGACCTGAGCGGGGTCCGCGGCCTTCGGCCACCGCGGAGCCCGGCCGTTGGCCCGCTGCCTCGCGCTCAGGGCCGCAGCAGGATGCGGATCGGGTTGCCCTCCCGCTCACGCAACCGCCGGATGCCCTCGTTCACTTCCTCCAGGGGCAGGATCGCGCTGACCGACCCGGAGATGTCCAGACGCCCCCGGGCGGTCAGCTCGACCAGATCCTCCAGATGCTCCATGCGATATCCGGTGTGTCCGATCACGGTATGGCGGTTGCGCACGAAGTGGAGCTCCGGGCCCACGGCCAGAGGGTCCGGCGAGATGCCGACGAGCACCAGGCGGCCCCGGTGGCCGAGGGCACGCTCCGCCTGGGTGAAGGAGGGCGTACGGCCGACGCAGTCGAAGGCGACGTCCAGTCCCTTGCCGCCCGTGATCTCCTTCAGCGTGGCCCTGGTGTCACCGTCCGTCGGGTCGAGCGCGAAGTCGGCGCCCAGGGCGAGGGCGCGCTCGCGGGCGGCGGGCAGGGGGTCGAGGGCGACGATCGGGGAGGCTCCGCAGACGCGGGTGAGCTGCACGAGGTGGGTGCCCAGACCTCCCAGCCCCCAGATGCCCACGGATTCGGCGGACCGCAGCTGGGCGGTGTCGATGGCGCCGTACGGGGTGGAGACGGCGTCGGCGAGCACGGCGGCGTGTTCCAGGGGTACGGAGTCGGGCACGGCGATGAGCGTGGTGGCGTCGGTCAGGACGTACTCGGCCCAGGCCCCGTCGTAGTGGAAGGCCATCACCTGGAGGTTCTCACAGGTGTTCGTGCCACCGCCGAACCGGCAGGCGGGGCACGTCCCGCATGCCTTCCCCGCGCCCAGGACCACCCGGTCCCCCGCCTTCCAGTGCCCGGCGCCGTCGCCGACCGCCGCCACCACGCCCGACGCCTCGTGTCCGGGGGTGACCACCGGCAGCAGGGGCGGGATATGGCCGTCGAGCTGGCTCAGGTCCGACTGGCAGATGCCACACGCGGCCACCTTGACCACGACCTCGCCCACTCCGGGCCGCGGCACGGACACATCCTCGACCGTCAACGTGCCCGCTGCCGTGTCGAACCGCGCGGCGCGCATCGTGGCCGGGAGGTCATCCGCCACCGCGCCCGCCGTTGAGTCCGCGCCGGTGCGTATCGGTCGTGCGTCCAAGGTCATCCGTGGTTCCTTTCACGTACTCGGCCGGTTGGCGCGCCGATCACCGAGCCGGTGCGGGAACGGCGAGTGATCATGATGCCGCACGCAGTCTGCCCTATGCGGCACACGCCGTGTGCCGGTTGCGAGTGTGACCGCGCTCGGCCCGGAGGTGTGTCGTCGCAACGCGGGCGCCCGCGGACGGGACGTCAGACTGTGCTCGGCCAGTGACCACAGACCCAGCTCAGCGACGGGATCAGCCCCACGTGGCATTCACCCGGATGTACCATCCACCACCAACGTGCAATGGGCCCAGATGAGGGAGCTCGTAGTGGACACTCCTGCCGAGAGCACCAACTTGAAGTCCCAGTACGCGGCTCAGGTCGCGGCCGATCTGGAACGCAACTCCGCCGAGCACGAGCGCCTCAGCTCTCAAATCGCGGCACTGCAAGGACAGTTGGCGACGCTGGAAGACAACCGGGCGCTGCTGCTCGGCATGCGGCAGACCCTTGGTGGCGATGCGGCCGGTGGCGCGACGGAGGACGGTGGCGTCAGTGGCTCCGGGGATGGTTCGTCCGCGAAACGAGAGGTCGCGGCGGTGTCCGCCACGCGCAAAACGAGGAAGAAGGCCGCGGCCGGTGACAGGCGGAAGGGGGCGGAGTCGGGCGGGAGCCGTCCGCGTCGTCAGCGGGTGCGGGAAACGGGAGTGCCCACGCTTCGGGAGCTTGTGCGTGATGACCTCGCCCAGCACGGCGAGCCCCGCTCCGCGGCCGAGGTGACCTCGGCGCTGAACCAGGCTTTTCCGAAGCGCGAGATCAAGCCCACGGTCGTGCGCGGCACTCTCGAATCGCTTGTCGCCAAGGGGCAAGCACACCGCACCAAGCAGAAGAGGTCCGTCTTCTATTCCGCTGTCACCACGGACGCGACCGCCGACGCGGGTGAGCCCAGCGAGGCGCGCGCTTCCTGACGAGGTGTGGTGTTCAACGCGGGTGACGGGGGTTGCCGGATCCTCCCTGGCGATCAGACCCGCGATCAGCATGAACGCCGGGAGCGCATAGGCGTCGACGTAGCGCTGGTAGTCCGCTTCGGTGGCGAATCCGGTGAACTCCAGCTCCATGGCGGCCGCGTCGAGGAAGTCCTCGACCCGGCCGCGCATCCCGGGATACGCCGAGACGGTGTGCAGCAGCGGCCGTACGGCGGCATGGTCGCTTTCCCCACCGGCCAGGCCGTCACGTACCTCCTTCACCCACTCCGCGCAGGCCCGGCGCTCCGCGACGGGCCCGCGCCGGTAGCCCGCGACCAGTTTCCGCTGCCGCGCGCGTAGTCCTCGCGCAGATGGGGATCGCCGACCCCCGCGGCATCAAGCGCCCTGTCCCACAGGCCCAGGCCCGGCCCTCCAGATTCCTCGGTCTTGCGGCGGCCGACCGCCGGCACACTACGCGGGCCGGTAGGCCCTGAGTCGTGTCCTCATGTGATCTTGCCTGGTGCCGCGGGTGCTGCGGGTGCCGCGGGTGCCAAGCGTGCCACCGGCGGCAGCGGTGAGTGCTGCGGCGAGGCTTGGAAGGCCTGGATCACGAACGCGGCGAAGCGCCGGGACGCCGCGACCCGGGCGGCCTTCGACGTGGTGTGGATGCCCCTGTTCGCCATGAGCATCAGGACCAGATCGTCCAGGACGAAGTCGGGGCGCAGATGGCCGGTGTCCTTTGCGCGATGGGCCAGTTCGGCGATCGACCTCAGCGTGTATTCGCGCTCCGCGACGAAGTCCATCGCATCGGGGAAGGTCGACATGAAGGCTTCGGTGAAGCCCCGGCTGCGGGCGTGCAGCTCACAGGTCTTCTCGATCACGAGGCAGAAGCCGCGCCACGGATCCGGCTCGGCACGCCCCTTGTCGACGATGGCGCGGCATGCGCGCATCTCGTCCGTGAAGGCCTCGGTGGCCAGCATCTGCTTGGTCGGAAAACGGCGGTACAGCGTGGCGGGGCCGACCCCGGCGTGCCGGGCGATCTCCCGCATCGGCACCTTCAGCCCTTCGGTGGCGAACAGCGCGCGGGCCGCGTCGATGATGCGCTCCCGGTTGTCCGAGGCGTCGGAGCGCAGGGTGTGAGGCAAACGGTCGGTCACCGCTCTCACTTTAGCCAAAGTGGACGGGTGCGTCCGTTAGCGTCCCTCGGGCCGGTTCCGATCGATTACGTCGATCACCGATCCGGTGGATCCCACCGACCCCCGTCCATCCCAGAGCAAGGAGACGACCTTGAAGGCAGTCGCGATCCAGGCGTTCGGACCTCCCGAAGGTCTGGCAGTGATCGACCTCCCCGTTCCGACCCCCGCCGCCGGTCAGGTGCTGATCGCCAATGAGGCGATCGGTGTCGGCGGCTCCGATGCCGTGATCCGCCGCGGGACCCTCACCGGCTACGGCTTCAGGGAAGGCCATATCCCCGGCAGCGAGGTGGCGGGCACCGTGACCGCGGTCGGCGACGGCGTCGATACGTCATGGGTCGGTCAGCGCGTGTGGGCGTTCACCGGCGTAAACGGCGGCTATGCCGAACAGGCGATCGCCGCGGTCGAGGAGATCCTCCCCCTCCCCGCGGGCCTCTCCGCCGTCGACTCGGTGACGCTGGGGAGCTCCGGAATCGTGGCCCACTTCGGCCTGTCCCATGCCCACTTCGCTCCCGGCGAGTCGGTGCTGGTGCGGGGCGCGGCCGGCAGCCTCGGCATCATGACGGTCCAGCTCGCGGCGCGTGGCGGTGCCGGGGCGGTGGCGGTCACGACGTCGTCGGCCGAGCGTGGCGATCGGCTGCGCAAGCTCGGCGCCACCCATGTGCTGGACCGCTCCGGTGAGGGCGGCGACGACGCTCCCTCCGGCTACGACGTCATCATCGACGTCATCGCCGGTGCGGACCTGCCGTCCTTCTTCGCCAAGCTCAATCCGAACGGTCGCATGGTGGCCGTCGGCGCGGTCGGAGGCATGCCACCGGAGGACTTCGGCATGACGATGATGGCGGCGTTCCAGAAGTCGATGTCGTTCGCCGCCTTCAGCGCCGCCACCGTGGCCGAGCCCGATCGACGTGCCGTGCGGACCGGGCAGTTCGCCGCCGCGAGCCGCGGCGAACTGCGTACGGTGGTGCACGAGCTGTTGCCGTTGGAGCAAGCCGCACTGGCCCACCGGAAGATGGACACCGGCGAGGTGTTCGGCAGGATCGTACTGACACCGTAACCCGCGATGCGATACCGGCGACCGTGGGACACGTGGCACCGTACGTGCCCCGGGGGATCTTCCCGGCCAGGTGCAGGGAGGGCGCGTGGAATCGGTGAACGGGCAGAGCAGCGGCGGCACGTGGCCCACGGGGCTGGACGAGGCGATTCGTGCCACCGCGGCCGACATCGCCGCCACGCTGCGCGGCGCGTCCGACACCGGGGCTCCGGTGCCCGGGTCGCGGTGGACGGTCGGGGAGGCGGCGGCGCATCTGGCGCAGGCCAATGAGCTGATGGCACACCTCGCGGACGGGAAGGAACGCGGCTACGGGGACGGCACACCGCAGGGGCTGGCGGAGGCGAACCAGCGCGCGCTCGCCGCGTTCGCCGAGCGCCGGGCCGAGCCGCTGGCCACCATGATCGTGGAGCAGGCCGACGCCTTCCTCCGGGCGGCGGCCCGGCCCACGTCTAATGCGTCGCACGAGTCAAATGCGTCACACGGGTCACACGGCGGACTGGTCACGCCGATGGGCCCGATGAGCCTGGAGGTACTGGGGTCGTATCTGCTGACCCATATGCTCGGCCACGGCTATGACCTCGCCCGCGCACTGGGCAGCCCGCATATGCTCAACCGGGCCCGGGTCGAGCTGACCCTGCCCTTTCTCACCACGGCCATGCCACGGGTGCTCGACACCACCGCCGCCGCCGGGCTCACCGCCCGCTACGCCATCCACCTGAGGGGTGGCGCCTGCTTCGGCGCCACCTTCACCGACGGCGCGGTGACCGTCACACCGCGCCCGCCGAGCCGCCCGGACTGCACCATCCTCACCGAGCCCGTGGCCTTCCTCCTCATGGCGCTGGGCCGCCTCGGACCGTGGAGCGCCGTCGCCAGGGGCCGCGTCCTCACATGGGGCCGCAAGCCCTGGCTCGCACCCCGCTTCCCCGCGCTCTTCTCCCCGCCCTGATCCACCCTCTCGCCACCTGATCCACCTCGTGGCTCAGGTGGCGCAGGACGGATGGCCCCAGCCGTCGGGGTTCTTGCTGATGCTCTCGCCCTTGGCGTAGGGCGTACCGCAGCGGCACCGGCCGGGGAACTTCGCCTTGATGGACCCCTTGGAGCCGGTGCCCCTCTTCGAGCCGGTGCCGCTCCCCCGCCCCTGTGCCGCCGCCGTACGCGGGCGCGCCGTGCCACCACGACCGGCCGAGCGCGTCCCCGTCCGGGCCTCGGGCGGTGGCAGGGCGGAGCCGAGCGAGGTGCCCACGGGCTGCTGGGTACGGGCCGTGTGGCTGGCCGCCCGGTCGGCGGCCGCGTTGAACGGGTCGCCGTCGACCTGGTGCGCCGGAACGTAGACGAACTCCACCGTACGGCCGTCCAGCAGCTCATCGATGCGCATCACCAGCTCGCGGTTGGCCACCGGCGACCCCGAGGCGGTCTTCCACCCCTTCTTCCGCCACCCGGGCAGCCATGTGGTGACCGCCTTCATCGCGTACTGGGAGTCCATGCGCACCTCCAGCGGCACACCCGCGTCGGTGGACTCCAGCAGCTCTCGCAGCGCGGTCAGCTCGGCGACATTGTTGGTCGCGGTGCCCAGCGGCCCGGCCTCCCAGCGCTCCACCTCGCCGTCGGTGCCCGCGATGACCCATGCCCAGGCCGCGGGCCCGGGGTTTCCCTTCGATGCCCCGTCACACGCGGCGATGATCTGTTCAGCCATACGCCGATACTGCCAGCTCCGCTGATCCGGCCCGACGGCAGACCCGTCGGTCGGTCCTCTCCGTGGCCCCAGGGCGTTCACCGAATTCACGCGGAACGGGCACATCGCGTACACGCGTTCGGGCGTCACACATGCGAGTCTCCGAGAGCTTGTGCTTGAACGTCCGTACTCGCGGCGCCAGTTGGCAGCCCGGGTACTCGTCTCGGAGAGGACACCCCCCACATCATGTCCACTCATCGCGCGCGCCGGTCACGGCGCCTTCCCCTGCTGGCCGTCGTGGCCGCGGCCGGTGTGGCCGCCCCTTCGGTCGCCGCCGCCAACACACCGGCCACGGCGGACACCACCCGGCCCACGGCCGTGCAGGCCCCCGACGACTACTACCAGGACGCGACGGGCAAGAGCGGCCCGGAGCTCAAGGCGGCGCTGCACACGATCATCAGCGAGCAGACCAAGCTGTCCTACGACGAGGTGTGGGACGCGCTGAAGTCCACGGACGAGGACCCGGACAACCCGTCGAACGTCATCCTCCTCTACTCCGGCCGCTCCCAGGCCAAGGACGCAAGCGGCGGCGACCCCGACGACTGGAACCGCGAGCACGTCTGGGCGAAGTCGCACGGCGACTTCGGCACCGCCACCGGGCCCGGCACCGATCTGCACCATCTGCGCCCGGCCAATGTGAAGGTGAACAGCACCCGCGGCAACAAGGACTTCGACGACGGCGGCGAGGAGGTGCCCGACGCCCCGGGCAACCGCACCGACGACGATTCCTTCGAACCGCGTGACCAGGTCAAGGGCGATATCGCCCGGATGATCCTCTATATGGCCGTCCGCTACGACGGAGACGACGGCTTCCCCGACCTCGAGCCCAACGACAAGGTCGACAACGGCTCCGCGCCCAACATCGGCCGTCTCTCCGTGCTGAAGAAGTGGAGCGCCGAGGACCCGCCCGACGACTTCGAGAAGAACCGCAACGAGGTCATCTACGACAGCTTCCAGCACAACCGGAACCCATTCATCGACCACCCGGAGTGGGTCGACTCCATCTGGAAGTGATCCAGCACCCGACCCGGACCCCCTGCCCCGGCACGAAGACGCGCCGGGGCGGGGCGCCGGTGCTGTGGTAGGCAGTCCTCGTGCGTATCCTCCTCCCCCTGCCCGACCGGGACTTCGACGTCACCGAGGTGGCCGTGCCCTGGAAGCTGCTGACCGACCTCGGCCATGAGGTGGTGTTCGCCACCGAACACGGCGACGGTCCACCCGCCGCCGATCCGCTGCTGCTCACCGGAGTGCTCTTCGGGCAACTCGGCGCGGAGCCCGAACCCAAGGAGTTCTACGAGCAGCTGACCGGCGAGACCGCCTTCCGCCACCCCGTGGCGTGGGCGGACCTCCGGCCCGAGGCGTACGACGGGCTGATCATGCCCGGCGGCCACGCGCCCGGGATGCGCCAGTACCTCGGCTCCGAGCTCCTGCGCGAGAAGATCGCGGAGTTCTGGCGGCTGGACCGCCCGGTGGGCGCCATATGCCACGGCGTGCTCGCCCTGGCCCGCACCCGCGACCCGGCCACCGGCCGCAGTGTCCTCGCCGACCGGCGCACCACCTGTCTGCCCGGCTACATGGAGCGGACCGCGTACTACCTCACGGCCTGGCGGCGTGGCCGCTACTACCGCACCTACCCGGCCTACGTCCAGGACGAGGTCGTCGCCGCCCTGGACGATCCCGCCCAGTTCGAACGCGGGCCCATCGAGCTGCGGCGGCGCGGCACGGCCACCGATGACACCCCCGCGTTCGTCGTCCAGGACGGCACCTACCTCTCCGCCCGCTGGCCCGGCGACGCCTATCTCTTCGCGCGGCGCTTCGCCACGATGCTCGCCTGACCGGCGCGCCCGTCAGGACGGGCCTCGCATGGCCAGTCGAAGGAGGGTGGTGGCGAGGACGTCGACGCCGTGGGCGCACGCTTCGGGGGTGGAGTGCTCGCGGCGGTTGTGGCTGATGCCGTCGTACTCACCACGTACGAAGATCATGGCCGTGGGGCAGAGCGCGGCGATCTCCTGGGCGTCGTGTCCGGCGCCGGAGAGCAGGGAGATGTGTTCCAGGCCGTGGTCGTCGGCGGCCTGCGCGATGACCTTCTGGACGCGCTCGTCGAAGGGGACGTACGCGGTCTTGGCCATGCGCCGGGTGGTGAGCGTGAGCCCCGGCGTGCCGTCCTCCAGGGTGCGCGCAGGAAGGCCGCGAGATCGTCCTCGGCGCGGGCCATCCGGGCATCGTCGGGGTTGCGCAGGTCGACGGTGAGCTCGGCGCGGGCCGGGACGATGTCGGTCAGGTCCGGGCGGACGGCCAAGTGGCCGACGGTGGCGCGCAGTTCGCCGTAGGCGCCGTCGATCCGGACCGTCAGCCCGGCCTGCTCCATCCATGCGATGACCTGACGCCGCCCGGCGGCGTCGGAGTCGGTGAGGGCCGGCCGGTTCACCCCGCGCAGACCGGTGTGCTCGTCGTCGTACGCGCCGATCTCGGCGAGGTCCATCAGCGACTGCCGGAGTCGGTGGCCGTTGACGTTGATCGTGTCGGGGGTGGGGCCGGTCATGTTCGTTCTCCACTGGGTGGTCGGACGCGAATGGGTTGTCAGTTGTCCGCGGTGGTGGTGGCGGGGTTGGCCGCGCCGCCCTCCGTGCTCAGCAGCACCACGGTTGAGGCGGGACCGAGGCCCAGTGCGGCGCGGCGCTCGTCGGCGCCGTCGCCGGTGAGCGCGGCGCGCAGTCCGGCGAGCGAGGCGGCGCCGCAGGGGCCGCTGGAGATGCCGAGCCGGGCGAGATCGCCGACCGCACGGGCGCTCGCGGCGTCGGGGACGGCGATGGCCGCGTCGAGCCCGTCGCGCAGATGGGGCCAGGCGATGCTGGAGGGAGTGCCGCAGTTCAGTCCGGCCATGATGGTCTCGCCGGTGGTGACGCTGACCGGTTCGCCACGCATGAGGCTTTCGATGACGCACGGGGCGGCCATGGGTTCCACCGACAGCAGCGCCGTGGGCGGCCCGGCCGGGCGACCGCGGTAGTGGGTGACCACGGCGTGGGCCAGCGACCCCACGCCCACCGGGATGGCGATGAGGCCGGGCGTCCCCGCTCCGGCGGCCGCGAGTTGCTCGTCGATTTCGGCGCAGAGGGTGGAGTAGCCCTCCACGATCCAGCCCGGTATCCGTTCATAGCCGGGCCAGGCGGTGTCCTGGACCAGGAGCGCGCCCGGTGCGGCGGCCGCCCCGGCCGCCTGGCGCACGGCCTCGTCGTACGCGCCCATGACCCGGGAGACCTCCGCCCCCTCCGCGGCGATGGCCGCCACGGCCTCCGGATGGACACCTCGTGGCACGAGGATCCGGGCGCGGTGGCCGAGCAGACGTGCCGTCCGGGCCACGGCGCGGCCGTGGTTGCCGTCGGTGGCACTCACCAGGGTGACAGGCACTGTGGCATCGCCGCGCGCGGCCCGCGCGTCGAGGGCGCGGTGCACGGCCCAGGACGCGCCCAGGGCCTTGAAGGCGGGCAGGCCCAAACGGCACGACTCGTCCTTGACGAAGACCCGCCCGACCCTCAATTCGGCGGCCACTGACGGGAGTTCGGTCAGCGAGGTGGGGGCGTAACCGGACAGGGCGGCGTGGAAATCCCGTACCTCGGTGGGGGCGGGCGGACAGGTCCAGGCCCGGGCGGCGGGGCGGGCGAACCACGGCGGCTCGGCGGAGGAGGAAACGTATGCGGGCACGTAGCCAGCGTGCGGCCCGCACCTCGCGTCGGTCCAGCGAATGTTTCCCATCTATATTCATCAGGAGGGCTGACGAATGGCGAGCCCTTCACAACAAGGAGAGCGGGACCCCGTGTTCGACCTGCACCGACTGCGTCTGCTGCGTGAACTCAAGCTCCGCGGCACCCTCGCGGCCGTCGCGTCCGCCCTCTCCTACGGCCCCTCGTCCATCTCCCAGCAGCTGTCCCAGCTGGAGGCGGAGGCCGGTGTCCGGCTGCTGGAGCCGGTGGGCCGGCGGGTGCGGCTCACCGAGCAGGCGGAGATCCTCGTCGCCCATACCGAGGCGGTGCTGGAGCGCTTGGAGCACGCCGAGGCGGACATCGCCACCTCCCTCACCGATCTGACCGGCACCCTGCGCATCGCCTCGGTCCAGACGGCCCCCTCGCCCTGGTGCCCGGCATGCTGAGCCTGCTGCGCGAACGGCAGTGGAGCAGGAGGATCTGCTCGACGACCCCCTCCACCTCGCACTGCCCGCACCGGCCGGTGGGCGGAACAACGGCGGGCCGGGCCCCAGGGGCGGCCCCACGGCGTCGTTGCGCTCGCTCGCCGGTCATGGCTGGGCCATGGAGCCCGAGGGCACGGCCGCCCGCCACTGGGCCATGACCCTGTGTCGGAACGCCGGTTTCGAGCCCGGTGCGCGGTTCGAGACCACGGACCTCCTGATCCATCTCCGCCTCGTCGAGCAGGGCCACGCGGACAGCTGCCCCGCGGGCAACGCACCCGCCGTGTCTTCACCGCGGTACGCCGGGGCCGCGGCCGCCACCCAGCGATCGCGGCCTGCCGCCACGCGCTGCGGCAGACGGCGACGGACGCGGCCACCCCGGCCGACGTCTGAAACCAAGGCATCGTCGGCCCCTACCGCGGACGGCCGGGGCCGACGATGAGTACACTCAGGCTCAATCGCCCTTAGTCGTCAACGCACTTGGGGTACTTCGAGCCACGGTTGCAGTCGTGGTAGTCGTACTTGCTGACCCGGAACTTCTTCCCCTCGCCGCCCTTGGCCGGATCGACGACCAGGTAGAACTTCTTTCCGTCCTTGACCTTGTCGCTGACTGTCCCATCAGGGCCCCGGTCAAAGTCCTGCGCGCACCCGGCGAGTGTGAGGGCTGAACATGCCAGGAGGGCAAGGGCAAGGCGACGCATGTCGTGCTCCGATCAACGTGAGGATTGCGAGACAGTCTAGGGGGCATCGGATCATGGCCCGGCCAGGGGTGGCACTCGCTCATCCGCGGGAAAACGCCTGATGGACGGCGGCGGGAAGTGGACGCCGCCCGGCGGCAGACGGGTTCGACTGGCCTACGGGCGGATTGCTGAGCGGTTGGCTAGGGGCGGATGTAGGGACGGGTGATGATCTCCATGTTGTGGCCGCCGGGATCGTCGAAGTACGCGCCACGGCCACCGAAGAGACGGTTGATCCGGCCGGGATCGGTGTGGTTGGGGTCGGCGTAGTAGGTGACGCCGACCGCTTCCAGACGTGCGATCATCGCGTCGAACCGCTCATCGGGCACGAGGAACGCGTAGTGCTGCGGCTGGATGGGCTCGTCGCGCTTCTCGTAGTAGTCGAGCGTCACGCCGTTGCCGAGATCGACGGGCAGAAACGGGCCGAACGGCGCTCCGACCTCCACCCCCAGAATCGCGGCGATGAACTCGGCGGACAACTGCCGGTCGTGGGCGTAGACGGCGGTGTGATTCAGCTGGACGGCGGTGGCCGGGGGCTCGGAGTCGTGCTGGGGCTGGGCGTGGTGTGGCATCTGTGGTGGTGTCTCCGCATCGTGGAATCCGCTGGAACAGGCGCCACGTTCGGGCGCCGGGAGGAAGGACACGGAGGAAGGGGCGGGCCTCTGGCCCGCCTCGGGCTCACGCCGAGGCCGGGCGCCTCACTCGTGCGTGGCCCATGGCCGACCCGGCAGTCACGTCGCCGAATTTACCATCGGCGGCCCGACTCCGTACAACCGTCGTCGAGTGCACTGGAGTCGAGTGCGCCGGAGTTGACCCCGGCCGGGTCCCGCCCGAGTTCCTGACCTTTCCGCACGGCGACCTTTCCGCACGGCGAGTCGGACGGGCCGCACCACGGGTTGTGGTCCGACGACGGATCGACCTGTGACGGAGTGGCCTCCTGCTACACCCGTGACGGCGGTGACATCGACACCAGCGCGCACACCCCGCTGGAGGCGATACGCGACGAGACCGGCGGCGGCTACGTGCACGCGTACGACAGCGCGGCCGGGCCGGCCGGCCCCGGGCGGTTCGCCACCCTGGACGGTGCCGGTGCGCTCGTGACCGGCGAGACCGCGCCGGAGCGGCCCGTGCACCGCGCGTCCGGTGGCTTCCGGTTCGCCCAGGCCCTCTACCCCTTGCTCGACGACCCCGCGGGTTCGGCCAGGCTCACGGGGGACCTCCGGCGGCGCTGGGCCGCGATCTGCTGGCCGGTGCCTACCAGGCACTGGGCCGGTCCTCCCTCGCGGGGATCGCCCAGGCTCATCACGACCACCGCGATCTGCCCAACGTCATCGTCCTCGGCTTCCGCCGGGGAATGTCCGACGGATCGTGACACCTGCGGCGGGCTGATCCCCTCCCCGCCCCTTCCCTCAACTGGGGCTCCGCCCCAGACCCCGGGGCCTGGTGGCGAAGCCCCTGCCGCTCGCCGCACACCCCGCGGCACCGGCCCGCGCACGCCCCTCCCCCACGGCTGCGCGGTTGCCCCGTCCCGTCCCCGGCCCTGCCCCGCTCTTGCCCCGGCCGCCGCGCCGCCGCGCGCCGCCACGAGCGCCATGTCCGATTTCCGCCAGCGCGCCCCCCGTCCAGGGCGCACAGTGGAGGTGTGATGAGCGACGACAGCAGGTACGAGGCGGTGTGCAGCCGCGACGCGCGGTTCGACGGCGAGTTCTTCTTCGGTGTCACCACGACTGGGATCTACTGTCGGCCGAGCTGCCCCGCCACCACGCCCCGGCGCAAGAACGTCCGGTTCTTCCCGACCTCGGCAGCCGCGCAGGGCGCGGGGTTCCGGGCCTGCCGCCGCTGTCGGCCGGATGCCGTGCCCGGCTCCGCCGACTGGAACGCGCGCGCGGACGCCGTCGGCCGCGCCATGCGGATGATCGGGGACGGGGTGGTGGACCGGGAGGGGGTGTCCGGGCTCGCCTCGCGGCTCGGGTACAGCGCCCGGCAGGTGCAGCGGCAGCTGACCACCGAGCTCGGCGCCGGGCCGGTGGCGCTCGCCCGCGCCCAGCGCGCCCATACCGCGCGGATCCTGCTGCAGACCACCGCCCTGCGGGCCTCGGAGATCGCGTTCGCGGCCGGGTTCGCCAGCGTCCGGCAGTTCAATGACACCCTGCGCGAGATCTACGCCGCCACCCCCACCGAACTGCGCGCCGCCCGGCCGGGGAAGTCCTCCCTGTCCGGGCCCGCGGGGGCACCCGGCGGAGTGCTGGGGACCAACGGCGGGACCAACGGCGCAACGGCCGGGGTGCCGCTGCGGCTCGCCTACCGCGGTCCGTACGACACCACGCAGGTCTTCGACTATCTGGCCCGGCGTGCCCTCACCGGCCTGGAGGAGATGGTGGGCGCGCCGGGCGCCCGGACCTACCGCCGCACCCTGCGGCTGCCGCACGCCTGCGCCATCGTCGAGGTCGACGAGCGGCCCGGCGACGGCTGGCTGGAGTGCCGGCTGCGCCTGACCGAGCTGCGTGATCTGACCACCGCCATCCAGCGGATCCGGCGCCTGTTCGACCTGGACGCCGATCCGTACGCGGTCGCCGAGCGCCTCGGCGCCGATGCCGCGCTCGCGCCCCTGGTGGCCGCGCGGCCGGGGCTGCGTTCGCCGGGCACCGCCGACCCGCATGAGCTCGCCCTTCGCGCCGTGCTCGGCCAGCAGGTCTCGGTGGCCGCCGGGCGGGTGCTGGGCGATGGGCTGATCGCCGCGTACGGCAAGCCCCTGGAGCGGCCCGACGGCGGGCTCAGCCATCTCTTCCCGCGTGCGGAGGATCTCGCCGAGGCGCCGCTCGCCGAGCTCGGCATGCCGGAGAGCCGCCGCGCCACGCTGCGCACGCTCGCCGGCGCGCTCGCGGACGGCACCGTGCGGCTGGACGCGGGCGCCGACCGCGACCGGACCGAGAAGGAGCTGCTGGGGCTGCGCGGCATCGGCCCCTGGACGTCCGGTTACATCAGGATGCGCGCGCTGAGCGACCCCGATGTGCTGCTGGAGTCGGATGTCGCCGTACGGGCCGGGGCCCGCGGCGCCGGGGCCCATCTGGAGGACTCCGAGGGCTGGCGGCCCTGGCGCTCGTACGCCATGCACCACCTCTGGAACGCCCCGCGGCCCCGGTCCGCGTGATGCCGCCCGCTAAAGGAGCCACCGCGCCCGCCAACTCATCGCCGGGAACGTCCCGATGACAGCACGGTGAGATCGATGACCCCGGCGTGAAGAACGACGACCCATTCTGAAACCCCGGTCCGCCGCCGCTTTACGGCCCCTTTATGCCGCTGAGAGCGTGCGCAGCGAGCACTCTCAACGAGCGTGAGACGAGCGCGAACTGGGGGAGACCGTCAATGGGACACAGAAGAATGGGACACAGAACAGGGCGCGTTGTCCAAGGGATCCTCGGTGTCGGAGCCCTGCTGGGCGCGCTGCTCGGGATCCCGCAGCAGGCCCACGCCGATCCGGCGCCGCCTCAGCCGACCGTCTGCAAGCCGTGGGTGATCATCTCCGCCTATGGCGCGGACGCCTCGGCCGGGCCGGGTGCTCCCTGGGGCAGCCCGGTCAACAGCCAGTACATCGGCGGGATCACCGACGCTCTGAAGGACAAGGGCATCGGCACCGCCGATCGTGATCCGGACGGCAATCCGCGGTCGGACGACACCGTGGACATCCGCAATCTCTCCTACCCCGCGAACGCGTTGCAGTACTGGCCCTGGGAGCCGGGCTACAACGAGTCGCTGAGGCTGGGGAAGGAGAAGCTCGCCCAGGAGGTGAGCTGGTACAACACCACCTGCGGCAAGGGCACCAACCTCATCCTGCTCGGGTACTCCATGGGTGCCCATCTGATGAAGCAAGCGATGCAGGATCCGCTGCTCCAGGCCAATCAGGAGGCCGTGGCCGCCGTGGTGAACGTCGCCGATCCCAGCCGGAGCAACGGCCAGGCCGGGATGGCGCAGAGCGGTCAGATGCGGACCGTGACGCCGGACTTCGGCACGGCGGAGGCCCAGGCGGCCGACGGCGGGCTGTTGCAGCGGGCCACGGTGCCGGAGACCTTCTCCGGCTTCCTCGGTGACGGCCGGTACCACGACATCTGCCGCACGGACGACCAGTTCTGCAACCGCCCCGGTCAGACCCTGCCCGGGGACTGGGTGGACATCGCCAAACGGGCCGCGGACAGCGAGGGGCCGCACGGCGACTACGCGCGCGGCGCCGGCTCCACCGGCACCCAGGCGGTGGAATCCGCGCTGACGCACCAGGCGGAACGGAACACCGTGCCACCGGGGCCGCCACCGGCCCCCGGGACCGGTGACACCAACCCGCCGGACACTCCACCGCCCCCACAGGGGCGGCCGGACGACCCCCCGGCGCCGCCGAACGACCCGAACGACAAGTCCTGCGCACCGCACGGCGACACCGACGCGACGGGCGCCGCGGCCATCAAGGAGGCGTGCGCGGTGATCGGGGCCGACACCTGGTACACCTGGGGCGGCGGCCACGGGGCGAATCCGCCGGGGGCCACCTTCGGCCATGTGGACTCCTCGGACCCGGAGCGGAGCAGAAACGACCCGAACCGCAAGGGCTTCGACTGCTCGGGCTTCGTCCGCTACGCGTTCTACAAGGCCACCGGCTATGACGTGCTGGGCGACCGCACGGCGGAGCAGATGTACAACGCCTCGTGGCCGGTTCGGATGACGGCTGGGCAGGGCGAGGGCGCGCTGCGCCCCGGCGATCTGGTGTTCTTCGGCACCGCGGGCAATATCCACCACACCGCGATCTATCTGGGCAACGGGCAGATCGCCGAGGCCCCGCAGTCCGATGAGAAGATCCGGGTGGCCCCGCTGCGCAGCCATGACGACTACACCGGTGCCGTGCGGATCAGTGGCGCGGGTGGTGGCGGCGGTGGTGACGCGCCCCAATCCACCTGGGGCACCAATGTGCGCACCCACACCGAACCGTCCATCGGGTCGGCTGTGCACTCCACCTTCCCCGGCCCGACGGGGATCCGCGTCGACTGCCAGCGGCGGGCCGAGCGGGTCACCTCCGAGGGCTACACCAGCGATGTGTGGTCGCATCTGCCGGACGACGGAGGCAGTTGGGTCAGCAACATCTATGTGAAGGGGCCGGAGTGGATTCCGGGTGTCCCGGAGTGTGAGGGGGACCCGGGCCAGGGCGGTCCGCCCGGTGACGGCGCCGGATCGCAGCGCCAGACGTGGGGCTCCGATGTCACGTTGCGCAGCGGTCCGTCCTCCAAGGCCCAGGCGACGGACGCGCTGGCGAAGCCGACGACGGTGCGCGTCGACTGCCAGGCGCGGGGCGAGGAGGTCACCGCGGACGGTGTCACCAACAACGCCTGGGCCCATCTGCCGGACCGCAACGCGTGGGTGTCCAACATCTACATCCGGGGCGGCGCCTGGCTGGAGGGCATTCCCGAATGCGACACCGACCAGGGCGGGGGCTACGGCGACAACGTCGACTTCCGTAACACCTGGGGCGATGACGTACGGGTCCACCGGGACCCCGCGCAGGGCTCACCGGCCGTGACCACGCTTCAGGGTCCGAGCCAGGTGCGGGTCCGGTGCCAGGTCCACGCGGAGCAGGTGACGTCCGAGGGCTACACCAACGACGCCTGGAGCTATCTCTCCGACCGCCAGGGATGGATCAGCAACATCTATCTCAAGGGCGGTGCGTGGCAGGACGGTGTGCCGCTCTGCGCGCCGGGCAATCCGCCGCCGGGGAGGTGAGCGGTCGGCGGCCGCCGGTGAGGTGACCGGCAACCGGCGGCCGCCGGTGAGGTGAACGAGGTCAACGGGCCGCCAGGTCGCGCACCGTGCGCAGCCCGGCGGTGACATCGGCGATGGTCGCGCAGTCGCCCACCGCCGCCCCCGCGGGCAGGACGAGGTCCGTCGGGGGACGGCGGGTGGCGACGGCGTCGGCCAGGTCGGACAGCGCGGCCCGCAGCCGGGCGGCGAGGGCGGGATCGGGCTGTGGGGCGCCCTGGTCGAGCCGCACGCCGCAGGCCGTGACCGCGTCCACGATCTTCTCCAGGGCCAGCACAACCGGCGCCCAGGCCGCCAGGTCCCGGCCGAACGGCGGGTGTTCGGCACTGGCCACCTCCACCGCGCGGCGGGCGTCGGCGAGCGCGCGGTAGGCCTCGCGGCGCAGCCGCAGCCGGGTGGCGTACGGCGCCTCGGCGGTGAGCACCCGGTCGAGGTGGTCGCGGGTGGCGCGGACCGCGAGCGACAGCCGCACCGACACCTGGGCGCGCGGGCCGCCGAGCCCGGGCAGCGCCCCGGCGGCCAGCACCACACCGCAGGCCAGCAGCGTGTCGGCGAGCCGGGTGAACCCGGGGTCGGTGTCGCCGCCGAGGTAGACCAGGGAGAGCAGCAGCGGGGTGAGCACGGCGGTCTGCAGGGCGAAGTGGCGTACGGAGACGGGGATCAGCGCGGAGCAGACCGCCGCGACGGCCACCGGCCAGATGCCGGGGGCGCGCGCGCCGGGGGCGAGCAGCGTGGCGAGGGCGCCGAAGACGGCCACGCCCACGGCGGTGCCGAGGGCGCGGGAGAGGGCCCGCGAGACCAGCGGGCCCATGTCGGGCTTGACCAGGAACGCGGCCGTGGCGGGCAGCCAGTACCAGTGCGCGCCCGGCAGTTGCTGGGCGAGGGCGGTGCTGACGCCCACGCACAGGGCCACCCGGGCGGCGTACTCCCGGCCCGCCGGACCGAGCGCGCGGCGCAGCCGCTGCCGGTGGCCGGGGACCACCGCGCCGACGGGCGGCGCCGGTTCGCCGTCGAAGACCCGGGCGGCGAGCAGCACGGCCCGGTGCATGGCCATATTGCCCGCGGTGTCGGGCACCGGGGCGGGCAGCCGGCCCGGTGGCAGTCCGGTCCGTACCGAGCGGGCCAGTTGGGCGGGGGTGCGCGCGATGCGCTGGGGTACGGGTTCGTCCTCCCACAGGAGGGTCAGGATGCCCTCGCTGAGCGCCCCGGCCACCGCCAGCCGGTCGCGCGACCGCCGCTCCTCCGTATCGACGCGGTGCAGGGGGAGCCGATGGGCGTAGAGGGCTTCGTATGCCGCGTCGTAGGCGGCGGTCAGCTTGCGCCGGGCGGCCTGGCCGTCGTCGGTGCCGACCGCGGTCATCAGGTCGGCCAGGGCGTCGTACACGGCGGCCACCGCCTCCCGTTCACCGGAGGGCGCGGCCTGGCGCGAGGGGATGGCGCGTGGCAGCAGCGCGGCCATGGCGATCACCCATGCGGCGCCGATGAGCAACAGGCCCGCCCGGGCCGGCGGGGACACCGGGAGGGGCATGCCCGCGCCGACGACGGCGAGCACCATCAGCTGCACCCCGGCGGAGGAGCAGACCGGGCCGATGGCGCTCATCGCGCCGGAGACCAGTCCGACGGCGGCGAGGGCGAGCGCGATCCAGATCCCGAGGCCCAGCGTGCCGAGCCAGGCCCCGGTCAGCAGCCCGAGGGCCCCGGCGAGGGCGGGCAGGCCGATGCGCACGACGCGGGTGGCACGGGTGGCGGGGCGGTCGTTGATATGGGCGAACATCGCCCCCAGCCCGGCGAGCATCCCGAACGGGGTGTGTCCCGACGCCACGCCGAGGGCCACCACCGGTCCCACGCCGAGGGCTCCGCGGACCACCGCCGCCCAGGGCACGGGGCCCCGTAGCGCCCGTACCCCGCGCAGGGGGTGCGTCAGCCAGTCGGGCGGTGTGCGGCGCGCGCGCAAGGATCCTCCGTGTGGTGGAAATCGTGGGCTCTTCGAACCGTACGTGAGCAATGCGGAACTTTCGTAACCTGCGTATTTCCGCCATGTGAGCCGCTGATGCCCCATCCCGCGCAAAAGCGGTCCCCGGCCCGTGGACCCGGGTGTGACCTGGTCTTTTGCACAATCTTCCCGGACCGGCCGGTCGGCCTGTTCGGGGCGCACATGCCAGGCTCATATGTCTCGCTCCGTGGCCAGCTTCTTGCGCAGCGTGTTGTGCTGGATACGCGGGAGAACTAGCCTCCCTTCCGCCCGTTACCGAACATTCGTCTGGTAACCGCCTTCCGTTGATCCCCAGCGCCGGAGAACGCCATGCAGGTGACCTTGCATCAGGACAAATGCGTCGCCTCGGGGCAGTGCGTCCTCGCCGCCCAGGACGTGTTCGACCAGCGGGACGAGGACGGTCTCGCCGTACTCCTCGACGACCGCCCGCCGGCGGAGTTGCACGACGACGTCCGTCACGCGGCCGCCGTCTGCCCCGCCCTGGCGATCGCACTGGCCGACCAGTGAGCGCACCGCGGAACGTCGTGATCGTGGGTGCCTCGGTCGCGGGGCTCACCGCGGCCGTCACACTGCGCACCGAGGGGTACGACGGAAGGCTCACCCTCATCGGCGACGAGCCTCACACTCCCTACAACCGGCCGCCGTTGTCCAAGCAGATCCTGGCGGGCACCTGGGAGCCGGACCGGATCAAGCTGCGCACCAACGAGGAGCTGTCCACCCTCGACGCGCGGCTGCTGTTCGGCAGATCCGCCGCCGGTCTGGACACCGACGCCCGCCGGGTGGTGCTGGACGGCGGCGCCGGCGTCTCCTACGACGCCCTGGTCATCGCCACCGGTGTCACCCCCAACAGCCTGCCTGGCGCCCACCATCTGGCCGGGGTGCATCTGCTGCGCACCCTCGACGACGCCCTCGCCCTGCGCGCCGATCTGCGCCGCGAACCCGATGTGAAGGTGGCGGTGGTCGGCGCGGGCTTCCTCGGCTCGGAGGCCGCGGCGGCGGCCCGCAGGATGCGGCTGGACGTCACGATGATCGACCCCCGGCCGGTGCCGATGCGGCGGCAGTTCGGCGACCGGATAGCCGCTCTGGTCGGGCGGTTGCACAAGAAGAACGGGGTGTCCATGCGCTGTGGCACCGGAGTGCGGCGGTTCTTCGAATCCGGTGGCCGGGTGACCGGTCTCGAACTCACCGACGGCACACTGCTGGACGCCGATGTCGTGGTGGTCGCCATCGGTGCCGCCCCGGCGATCGGCTGGCTGGCCGGATCCGGCCTCGAACTGCGCAACGGTGTCGAATGCGATCCCACCTGCCGTGCGGCGCCCGGCGTCTACGCGGCCGGTGATGTCGCCTCGTGGCACAACAACCACTTCGGCTGCCGGATGCGGCTGGAACACCGGCTGAACGCCACGGAACAGGCGCGGGCCGTCGCCCACAATGTGCTCGGCGAGAACCAGCCGTTCGCCCCCGTGCCGTACTTCTGGACCGATCAGTACGACGCTCATATCCAGGCGTACGGCATCTTTCCCGCCGACGCCGAACTGGCCGTGCTCCACGGCGAGCTGGAGGGTGGCCACTTCGTCGTCGCCTATGGACACCGGGGCCGGGTGGTCGGGGTGCTCGGCTGGAACAGCCCGTGCGAGCTGCGCAAACTGCGTCAACTCGTGGTTGACCGGGCACCGTGGGCATCGATCCTGCCCGCTCCCCAGGCGGTGTGGCCCGGCCGACACCTCTCGGCCAGTCTGCGGTGACCGCGGCGTCAATTTCCGGCCATGCGCTCTCGCGAGGCTGGCCGGGTGCTGGTCCGTCGCCTTCTCCTCCAACGTGTCGCCGTCGCTCCTGGCCACTGCCGGCTCCTCGGGCTCGCCGGGTCGGTGGCCCTGGCAGCGGGTGGCGCGACGGCGGGAGCGCTACCGGTGGGGGACGCCCTCACCCCTGACTCCGGAAGAGAGGCGCTCGGGCTGATCAGCACCTATTTCGGGCTGGTGCTGCTGATCGCGGCGTGGTGGCTGCTGGGGCGCGAGGTGCGCGGGCCGAAGCCGCCCGGCCCCCGCTCGCTGCTGATCACCCTCGCCACCTGGGCGGCTCCCCTGCTGCCCGGTCCGCCGCTGTTCAGCCGGGATGTGTACAGCTATCTCGCCCAGGGCGCGATGGTGCACGCCCGCATCGACGTCTACACCCACGGCCCCATCCGCCTCGGCGGGCCGCTGGCGGACGAGGTGGCGCCGGTGTGGCAGCACACCCCGACGCCGTACGGCCCGGTCTCGCTGGCCTTCGAATCCGCCATCGCCCACGCCTCGCGCGCCGAGCCGTCGCTCGGGGTGATCGGGCTGCGGCTGATCGCGCTGCTCGGGGTGGCGCTGATGGTGCTCGCGCTGCCCGTTCTGGCCCGCCGCTGCGGTAACGACCCGAGCGCCGCCCTGTGGCTGGGCGGCCTCAACCCGCTCCTGCTGCTGCATCTGGTGGGCGGGGCGCACAATGATGCCGTGATGCTCGGGCTGCTCGGGGCCGGGCTGGTGGCCGCGACGGGCCGATGGCCGGCCTGTGGCGCGGTGCTGGTCACGCTCGCCGCCCTGGTCAAGGCCCCGGCGGCGCTGGGGCTGCTGGCGGTCGCCACACTGTGGGCGCGCCGGGTGGAGGGCCGCGGGCGCCGCGTCGGCGCCGTGGCGGCCACCGCCGCGCTGTCCCTGGCCACCACGGGGGTGGCGACGGCCGTGACCGGCACCGGCTACGGCTGGATCTCCGCGCTCACCACCCCGGCCTCACCGGACAACTGGGCGCTGACCAGCACGCTCGGCCGCGCCACCGGCGCCCTGCTGGAGGCCGTCGGCAGCGGTCTGGCGCCACTGGCCGCGCCCGCGTGGCACGGTCTGGGGCTGCTGGCCACCGCCGTGGCCATCGGGGCCGCCTGGCTGCGCCCGCCCCGCCCCCGGCCGGTGTACGCGCTGGGGCTGAGCCTGATCGCGGTGGCCGTACTGGGCCCGGCGATCCGGCCCTGGTATGTGCTGTGGGGGCTGTTCGTGGTCGCCGCGGCCGGTCCGGGCGGAACGGTGCGCAAGGCGGTGGTGGCCGGGAGCGGGGTGCTCGCGCTGGCCGTGCTGCCCAATGGGTTCGCGCCGGATTCGCGACAGCTGACGTACGCCGTGTGCGGGGGTGCGCTGGCGGTGTGCGCGCTGTGGTGCGTACGGCACGCGCCGGGGTTCGCCACCGGCGACGCGCTGCCCGCCGTCCCCGGCGGCCACCGATCGGAGCGTTCGGCATGACGGGGCCCACCACCTCACGCGGACGGCTGGTGCTGGCGCTCGCCCTCATGGTGGCGGTGGCGCTGTTCCTGGCCTTCGTCCCGCTGCACCGGCACTGGTTCGACCTCAACGTCTACTACGACGCCGTCGGCCACTGGATGCGGGACGGCCGCATCTACGACTTCACCATCCCCGGCGCGGACGGGGCGGACTACGGCTTCACCTATCCGCCCTTCGCGGCGCTGTGCATGCTGCCGATGGCCCTGTTCACCTGGCCGGCCGCGATCACCCTGAGCATGGTGCTCAACGTGGCCGCCTCGGCGACCCTGCTGACCTGGCTGATCGGGCCGATCGTCCGGCGGCACGGCTGGAACAAGTGGTTCGCCTTCGTGGTGTCGGCCTGTCTGTTCGTCCTGCTGGAGCCGGTGCGGGACACCTTCAGCTTCGGGCAGGTCAATCTGCTGCTGCTGGCGCTGGTGTTCTTCGACGCCTGGCTGCTGTCCACGGGGCGTGGCCGGTTCGCCGGCTGCGGTATCGGGCTCGCCGCCGCCATCAAGCTCACTCCGGCGATCTTCATCGGCTATCTGCTGATCACCCGGCGGTGGCGCGCGGCCGCGACCGCCGCGGGCACCGCGGCGGCCGCCACCCTGCTGGCCCTGGCGGTGGCGCCGGGGGCCTCGCGGGTCTACTGGACCGAGGCGCTGTGGGACACCGACCGGATCGGGGTGCTCTCCTACGTCTCCAACCAGTCGTGGGAAGGGGTGCTGGCCCGGCTGGCCGATCCGGTGCCGCCGAGCGGGGTGGTGTGGGCGGTCGGGGTGCTCGCCGTGCTGGCCGTCTGGGCGCGCCGGGTGCGCTCCGCGGTGGCCGTCGGGGACGAGCGGGCGGGCTTCGCGCTGACCGGGGTGACCGCCTGTCTGATCAGCCCCATCACCTGGGTGCACCATCTGGTGTGGCTGATTCCGGCCCTGGCGGTGCTGGTCGACAGCGGGCTGCGGCCGGACGAGCCACCGGCCCGGCGCAGGCTGCTGCTCCAGGTCGGTGCGGTGGTGTACGTGCTGCTGTGCAGCAGTGTGGTGTGGCTGTGGCGGTTCGACTCCACCGGGGTGGACGGCTTCCTCGGCAGCAACACCTATGTGTGGATCTGCCTCGGCCTGCTGATCGCGCTCCCGCTGCGCGGCGCGCGCTCCGCGACGATGCTGAGCCAAGAGCCTTATCCGGCACGTATCCCATGACCGACAGGAGTGTCCGGACCGATGCCTGAAGCGATGCCGCGCCCCGCGGGGCAGCCCCTGGACCGGCCCGCGGAGCGGACGGAGCGCCGGTCCCTGTACCGGCGGCTGCCGCTGCGCCAGATGCTGTGTCTGTTGCCGCTGCTCGTCGTGGCCGTCTGGGTGGTCCAGCACCGCTCGCTGATCGGCTCCGGCGCCCGTCAGATGTTCACCGCCAATCCGTACTGGCTGCTGACGGCGGTGGCGACCACCGGGCTCGGCTGGGTGGCGGTGTCGTTCGCCCGGCAGGGCACGGTACTGGAGCGGCTGCCGGCCAGGCGGCTGTTCGCCACCCAGTTCGCCGCGGGGGCGGCCAATCATCTGCTGCCGTCGGGGATCGGCGCCGGCGCGGTCAACATCCGGTTCATGACGGGCTGCGGGCTGCCGCCCGCCCGCTCCTCGGCGGCGCTCGCCCTGTACTTCCTGGCGGAGGCCACGGCCCGGGTGGGGTTGCTGCTGGTGCTGCTCGTGGCGTTTCCCGAGGCGCTGCGGCTTGGCCCGCTGCTCCCGGAGCCGGTGAGCGGGAGGGTGGTGGCCGGGGTGGTGGCGGCGGCCGGGGTGCTGGTGGCCGGGGTGGCCCTGATCCGTCCGGTGCGCCGGCTCGTGGTGACGTTCCTGCGCACCGCGCTGGCCGACGCCCGTTCGCTGCACATGCGGCCGTCCAGGGCGCTGGCGCTGTGGGGTGGTTCGCTGGCGTTTCCGCTGCTCCAGGCGACGGGGCTGGTGGCGGTCGCGCTGGCGCTGGAGCTCGAGGTGCGGCCGGCGCATGTGATGCTCGCGTATCTGGCCGCCACGGCGGTGGCCGCCGTCGTACCCGCCCCCGGTGGTATCGGCTCGGTCGACGCGGCGCTGGTCATCGCGCTGGTGGCGGCGGGGGCGCCGGTCGAGTCGGCCACGTCCACGGTGCTGGCGTACCGCTTCATCACGGTGTGGCTGCCGCTGATCCCCGGGGCGCTGGTGCTGGGCGGACTGGTGCGCTGGAAGATCGTCTGACCCGGCGGGGTCATGCCCCGCGCAGGGTGAGGACGTCGTCGGGCCCGACGTCGATGTGCGAGCCGAGGAAGGCCCCGACCCGGTCGAGGGTTGCGCCCAGCCATGCGGCGTCGTCGTGGCCGGTGCGCTCCAGCCGCATCCGCCGTGACCGCAGGGGCACCATGCGCAGGCTCACCAGGCGGCCGGTGTCCGGGTCCAGCTCGGGGAAGTAGAGCAGCCGCAGATCGTCGCGGTACCGCTCATAGCCGCCGATGCCCTCGTAGTCGTCGACCATGTCGCCGCAGCCGTAGAGGACCAGCTTGCCGCGGTACACCTCGAGGGGGCGGGGGTGGTGGGAGGAGTGGCCGTGGACGAGGTCCACACCGCCGTCGATCAGGGCGTGGGCGAAGTGGATCTGATCCGGTGAGATGCCGTACCCCCAGTTGCCGCCCCAGTGGACCGAGGCGACGGCGAGGTCGCCGGGGCGCTTCAGCCGCCGTACGCGGACGGTGATCGCGTACGCGCAGGCGTCCGACAGCTCGGGCAGGAAGTCGACCCCGGACCGGTTCTCGGCCGCGGCCCACCGGCCCGGGATACCGCTGGAGGCGGCGCCGAACGAGAAGACCAGCACCCGGCGGTGGTCCCCGGCCGGGACGGCGGCGGGGCGCCGCGCCGCGGCCGCGTCACGGCCCGCTCCGGCCACCCGGAGCCCGGCGGCGGCCAGGGAGTCGAGCGTCTCGTCGAGCCCACGCCGGCCGCCGTCGAGCACATGGTTGTTGGCCAGGACGCAGACATCGGGCCGGATCGCGGTCAGACAGGGGAGGTTGTCCGGGCTCATCCGGTAGTGGACGTCCTTGCCCGGGGCGAACTCATCACTGCGGGTGACGCTCGTCTCCAGGTTGACCACCCGCACCTCGGGCGCCTCCTCGTCCAGCACCGCCAGGGCGTCGCCCCAGGGCCAGGAGAAGTCCACCGGGCGCGGGATCGGGCCGTTGGCCTCCTCGGCCAGCTCCACATAGGCCCGGGAATCGCGGATGTAGGGCTCGTGGAGCTCCGGATCGCCCGGATGCGGCAGTATCTGGTCGACACCGCGGGCGAGCATCACATCGCCGCAGAGGAACAGCCTCACCGCCGTGTCGTGCATACCTCAACGATAGGCGTGCGTCGCCATGAGTGACCGTGGCCGGGGTGGGGACCCGGAGGGGCGGACGCACAGGGAGGTGCGGCGGATGAACGGAGCGGAGACGGGCGAGAGCCCGCTGCGGCCCGGGGACCTGGAGGAGGCCACGGCCCGGCTGTCGGAGCAGGCGGAGCGTGCGGCTCGCAGTTCGCCCGGAACGAGGAGACCGCGGCGGCGCTGCGCGCGGACTGCGATCTCGACGCCGCGGACACGGGGGCCAAGGCCGTGACCCTCAGGGAACTGCACTCGCGGGCGGAGACGGACGCGGCCCTGCTGGAGCGGACCGTCGCGGCGCTGGACCAGCTGCGCGGCGGATCCTTCGGGATCTGCACGCGGTGCGGCCGGCCTCAGGGCCGGGAGCGGGCGCTGGCCCTGCCCCACGCGGAGCTGTGCGTCGTATGCGCCGAGCAGCGGGGGGCGGGGCCGGGCGGCTGACGCGGCGGCGGCTGAGGCGCGCCCCGCACACCGCGTCCGGGCACGCGGCCGTGGCCGCCGGGGGCATGGGCGTCACGCGGCACGGGCGCCGACCTCCTGACCCAGACGGGCGCAGGTGCGGCTGATGAGCCGGGAGACATGCATCTGGGAGATGCCGAGCCGATCGGCGATCCGGCTCTGGGTCTCGTCGCAGAAGAACCGCAGGTAGAGGATCTCCCGCTCGCGCGGGGGAAGCCTGCGCAGGCACGGCTTGAGGGATTCGCGCTGAACCACCCGCTCGTAGGAGGACTCGGTGGAGCCGAGGGTGTCCACCAGTGCGTAGCCGTCGTCGGCGCCACGCAGTGCGGCGTCCAGCGACAGCGTGCGGAAGCTGTCGAGCGCCTCCATGCCGACGAGGACGTCCTCCTCGGTCATACCGGTGTGCCGGGCGATGTCCTTGACGCTGGGCGAACGGTCGTCCGGAGAGCGGGTCAGCTCCTGGATGGCGGTGCGGACCCGGTTGCGCAGCTCCTGGACCCGGCGCGGGACGTGCAGGCCCCACATGTGGTCGCGGAAGTGCCGCTTGACCTCCCCGACCACGGTCGGGACGGCGTAGCTCTCGAAGGCCGAACCCCGGTCCGGCTCATAGCGCTTGACCGCCTTGACGAGGCCGACCATGGCGACCTGCCGCAGATCCTCGGGGCTTTCGCCGCGGTTGCGGAACTGTGAGGCGATGCGCTCGGCCATCGGCATCCAGGCCCGGACGACATCCTGTCGCAGGGCCTCCTTCTCCTGACCGTCCGGCAGGTCGGCGATCCGGCGGAAGTCGGCAGAGGTGTCGGGGGCGTCGTCGTGGGTGTGCTTGGGGTGTGTGCGGGGGTGCGCTCGTGCGGACGTCATGGGCGGTCTCCCTTCGGCTGTCGTCGGTGTCACCACAGGTTCTGGCAATCCGGACAACTCGGGCGACCGTGAACACGCCTTCCGCAGCCGGGCTGCTCCCGTGGCGTGCCTCCGGTCCGAAGCACACTGTCCGCGTGCCCTTCCTCGGCACAGCGAAACGGAGTTCGTCTCCATGGATGCCGGTCCACCCGGTGCGTCGTACGTCACACCGGTCCGGTTCGTGGCCGTATGGGCATGTGGGAGGGCCCGCGACAAGGATTCGGCCCACGATCAAGATTTACGGAGGCTTTCCCGCCGTTTCGCCCATCTGCCGTTGTCCGTACCGTCTTGGCGGAAGAGACTGCACCGTTCCCCCCGCTTCCCTTCGAACGCCACAGGAGACCGGAGCGTCATGACCTCCATAGACCGTCGAAGATTCATGCAACTTGCCGGTACCGGCACGGCCATGTCCCTCCTCTCCGCCAGCATCGCGCGCGCCGCGGAGATTCCGGCGAACCGCCGGACCGGAAGCCTGCGGGACATCGAGCACATCGTCGTGCTGATGCAGGAGAACCGTTCCTTCGACCACTACTTCGGCACCCTGCGCGGGGTACGGGGATTCGGCGATCCGCGGCCGGTGCGGCTGCCGAGCGGCAAGCCGGTGTGGCACCAGTCCGACGGCTCCAAGGAAGTCCTGCCCTTCCGTCCCGAGGTGAACGACCTCGGGCTGCAATTCCTTCAGGACCTGCCGCACGGCTGGGGCGACGGCCATGTGGCGTTCAACGACGGCGCGTACGACAAGTGGGTGCCCTCGAAGTCGGCCACCACCATGGCGTATCTGACCCGCGAGGACATTCCGTTCCACTACGCGCTGGCCGACGCCTTCACCATCTGCGACGCCTATCACTGCTCGTTCATCGGCTCCACGGACCCCAACCGCTACTACCTGTGGTCCGGTTACACCGGGAATGACGGCAAGGGCGGCGGCCCGGTGCTGGACAACGCGGAGGCCGGCTACGGCTGGACCACCTACCCCGAGCGCCTGGAGAAGGCCGGGATCTCCTGGAAGATCTACCAGGACATCGGCGACGGGCTCGACGCCGAGGGCGGCTGGGGCTGGATCGACGACGCCTACCGCGGCAACTACGGCGACAACTCGCTGCTGTACTTCAACCAGTACCGCGGCGCCAAGCCCGGCGACCCGCTGTACGACAAGGCCCGCACCGGTACCGACGCCAAGAACGGCGACGGCTTCTTCGACGTCCTGCGGGCCGATGTGAAGGCCGGGAAGCTGCCGCAGATCTCCTGGATCGCGGCCCCCGAAGCCTTCACCGAGCACCCCAACTGGCCCGCCAACTACGGCGCCTGGTACGTCGCCCAGGTACTGGACGCGCTCACCTCCAACCCCGAGGTGTGGAGCAAGACCGCGCTGCTCATCACCTACGACGAGAACGACGGCTTCTTCGACCACGTGGTGCCGCCGTACGCGCCCGCCGCCAAGCGGGGCGCCTCGACCGTGGAGACCACCGGGGAGCTGTACCCCGGCTCCTCCTCGCAGCCCGCGGGCCCGTACGGGCTGGGGCAGCGGGTGCCGATGCTGGTGGTGTCGCCGTGGAGCAAGGGCGGCTGGGTGTGCTCGCAGACGCTGGACCACACCTCGGTCATCCGCCTCATGGAGCGGCGCTTCGGCGTCGAGGAGCCCAACATCTCGCCGTGGCGGCGGGCGGTGTGCGGTGACCTGACCGAGGCCTTCGACTTCTCCCGGACCGATGTGAAGTTCCCGGCCCTGCCGAACACCAGCGGCTACCGGCCCAAGGACAACGAGCGGCACCCGGACTACGTACCGGCGCTCCCGGCGAACCCCTCGCTGCCCCGGCAGGAGTCCGGGCTGCGCCCTGCCAGGCCGCTGCCGTACGACCTGTCGGCCGATGCCACGACCGGCGCCGACGGCGGTCTGCGGGTGGACTTCGTCCACCACGGCAAGGGCACCGCCGCGCACTTCCACGTGACCTCCGCGAGCCATGGGGGCGGGCCGTGGGGCTACACCGTCGAGGCGGGCAAGCGGCTGTCCGGCAGCTGGCAGCGCTCCTCGGCGGACAACGGCGCCTATGACCTCCAGGTGCACGGTCCGGCCGGTTTCCTGCGCCACTTCACCGGCCACGCCACCGGGGAGGGCCCCGAGGTGAGCGCCCGTCACGACCGGGCGACCGGTGAGGTCGAGCTGGCCCTCGTCAACCAGGGCGACACGACGGTGCGGCTCACCGTCACGGACGGCTACCACAAGGAGAAGCCTGCGAACTACCGGCTCCGGCCGGGCGCGCGGGTGGTGCACACCGCGCGGACCGGGGGCAGCCACCAGTGGTACGACCTGTCGGTGGCCTCCGACCACGACAGCGGCTATCTGCGCCGGCTGGCGGGGCATGTGGAGACCGGCCGAGCGGGGATGAGCGACCCCGCGCTCTCGGCGGACTGAGCCTCCGCCACCGGTCCCCCGTCGCGCGCCCGTCCGGCTCCCCGCCGGGCGGGCGCGCGGTGCGTCTCCCCATCACATATGGCGCTCGGGCCGTCAACATCCCCTGTGGCGCTCGGGCCGTCAGCGCCGCGCGCCCGAGGCGCGGACACGGAACCCGGCCGGGGTCTCGCCCGAGCGCCGCCGGAAGAACTTGGTGAAGACAGTGGCGTCCGGGAAGCCCAGCCGCTCGCCGATGGCCGTGGCGGACAGATCGGTGTGCACCAGCAGCCGCTTGGCCTCGAGCAGCACCCGGTCGTCGATGAACCGCTTGGCACCGCAACCCACGGTGGCGCGGGTGGCCCGGGTCAGCGTGCGGACGCTGTAGCCCAGCCGGTCCGCGTAGTCCTCCACCCGGTGGCTGCGGGTGTAGTCGCGCTCCACGGCCCGCTGGAAGCGGCGGAACGCCTCGCTGCCCGCCGTGTCCCCGCTCTGGACGCCGGGCAGATGGGCCAGCCGCAGCACGAGGACGGCGACGAGGTGGCGCACCACCTCGACATGCGCCTCCAGCGGCCCGGACACCGTCCGGTACTCGCTCTCCAGCAGGTCCAGGACGCCACGGACGGCCTCGGCATCGGCGCCCTCGGGCACTACGAGGGGGGACCGGGACGCGGGCCGGTCCAGCCGGGCGACCGCGGCGGTGGCGGCGCCGAGATAGCCGGGCGGGAAGAGCACGGCGGCGCCGTCCGCCGCGCCGAGGGCGGACCGGAACTGGTGGATCTGCCCGGGGCGCACCCACATCCAGCCGCCCTCGGTCAGCTCGTGTTCGGTGAAGTCCACCGAGCAGCGCAGCGTCCCGGAGCGCACGGTGATCAGCTGGTGGAAGGCGAGCCGCATCGGGGCGTGGACATCGAGGCCATGGCTCCGGGCGCGGGCGGCGAGTCCGGGGAAGTCCAGGACGGCCGCTCCCGGCGGGGCTCCCACGGAGGGCCGGAACGGAACCTCGGTGACATCACGGTGTCCGTTTCTGTCCATAGCGCGTCTTCAGTGTACGACTGGTGTGCCCTGGTCCGCATCTAGCGTGGAGTGCGTTGTGGTGAACGGGTGACCGAAAGAGTCCCTGCGGTCACCGCTTCCCCCTTCACCGAGAGCATTCCGCCGAGAGCAGCCGAGGGAGCGCGCCGCCGTGCGATTGATCGTGGGCATGACAGGAGCAACGGGGGCCGTGTTCGGCGTCCGGCTGCTGGAGACGCTGGCCGAGCTGCCCGAGGTGGAGACCCATCTGGTCCTCAGCCGCTGGGCGCGTACCACGATCGAACTGGAGACCGGCAAGTCCGCCCGTGAGGTGGCCGGGCTCGCCGATGTGACCCACTCCCCCGAGGACCAGGGCGCCACCATCTCCTCCGGCTCCTTCCGCACCGACGGCATGATCATCGCGCCGTGCTCGATGAAGACCCTCGCCGGGATCCGCGCCGGCTACGCCGACGGGCTGGTGGGCCGCGCCGCGGACGTGGTCCTCAAGGAGCGGCGCCGGCTCGTCCTCGTACCGAGGGAGACCCCGCTCAGCGAGATCCACCTCGAGAACATGCTGGCGCTCTCCCGGATGGGCGTGCGGATGGTCCCGCCCATGCCCGCCTTCTACAACCACCCCCGGTCGGTGGACGACATCGTCGACCACCTCACGGCCCGCCTCCTCGACCAGTTCGACCTGCCCGCGCCCGCCGCCAAGCGGTGGGCGGGCATGCGCGCCGCCCGCGGCCCGAAGCCCACCGCCGCCTGATTCCCCCCGCCCCTCCCCCACTTGGAGTTCTCATGGCCTACGACGACTTCCGCGGCTTCCTCGACGCCCTCCGGAAGGAGGGGCAGCTGCTGCACATCGACGACGAGGTGATGCCCGAGCCGGACATCGCCGCCGCCGCGAACGCCGCCCCGCGCCTGGGCGGACACGCCCCCGCCCTGTATTTCGACCGCGTCAAGGGCTTCACCGACGCGCGGATCGCGCTCAATGTGCACGGCTCCTGGGCCAATCACGCGCTCGCGCTCGGGCTGCCCAAGGAGACCGGCACCAAGGAGCAGGTGGAGGAGTTCATCCGCCGCTGGGACACCTTCCCGGTCGCCCCCGAGTGGCGCGAGAACCCGGTGTGGGCCGAGAACACCCTGGAGGGCGAGGACGCCGATATCTTCCGGGTGCTTCCGCTGATCCGGCTCAACGACGGCGACGGCGGCTTCTACATCGACAAGGCGGCCGTGATCTCCAAGGACCCCGCCGACCCCGAGCACAGCGGCAAGCAGAACGTCGGCATCTACCGCATCGAGGTCAAGGGCAGGCGCACGCTCGCCATCCAGCCGGTGCCGATGCATGACATCGCCCAGCATCTGCACACCGCCGAGGAGCGGGGCGAAGACCTGCCCGTGGCCATCGCGCTCGGCAACGAGCCGGTGATCTCCATCGTGGCCTCCACCCCGATGGAGTACGAGCAGAACGAGTACGAGCTGGCCGGCGCCCTGCGCGGCGCCCCCGCCCCGGTCTCCCGGGCCCCGCTCACCGGGCTGCCCGTGCCGTGGGGCAGTGAAGTGGTCATCGAGGGCGTCGTCGAGGGCCGCAAGCGGGAGATCGAGGGGCCGTTCGGCGAGTTCACCGGCCACTACTCCGGCGGCCGGAACATGCCGGTCATCCGGGTCGACCGGATCTCCTACCGCACGGCCCCGATCTTCGAGCATCTCTACCTCGGCATGCCGTGGACCGAGGTGGACTATCTGATCGCGGCCAGCACCTGTGTGCCGCTGTACAAGCAGCTGCGCCGCGACTTCCCCGAGGTCCAGGCGGTCAACGCGATGTACACCCACGGGCTGGTGGTCATCGTGTCCACCAAGAAGCGCTACGGCGGCTTCGCCAAGGCCGTCGGCATGCGGGTGCTGACCACGCCGCACGGCCTCGGCTACGCCGCCACCGTGATCGTGGTGGACGAGGACGTCGACCCGTTCGACCTCCCCCAGGTGATGTGGGCGCTGTCCACGAAGATGAACCCGGCGGGCGATCTGGTGCGGATCCCCAATCTGTCGGTGCTGGAGCTGGCCCCGCAGGCCATCACGCCCGGTATCACCGACAAGCTCGTCATCGACGCCACCACCCCCGTCGCCCCCGACAACCGCGGCAACTACGGGACCCAGGTGCGCGATCTGCCCGAGACGGCCGAGTGGCTGGCCCGGCTGCGGCAGCTCACCTCCGCCCGCTGAGCACACCACCCCACCCCACCTCATGGAAGGACTTCGGATGTCCGACACCACTCCCCCGCGCCCGGCCTCCCTGTGCCCGCGCTGTGCCCACGAGACGATCGAGCACATCACCGGCTCCCCCGTCCCCGGCGTCTGGGAGGTGCTCCAGTGCGCACGGTGCCTGTACATGTGGCGCACCAGCGAGCCCGCACGGCGCACCCGGCGCGACGCCTACCCCGAGGAGTTCATGCTGACGCCCGGGGACATCGGCGCCGCGCCGGAGGTCCCGGCCGTTCCGCCGCTGCTCAAGCCCGAAGCCGGAACGGCTACCAGGTGACGGGGAGTTCGTACACCCCGTAGATCACCGCGTCGTACTTGAACGGGATATCCGCCACCTCCGCCGCCATCCGCAGGGTGGGGACGCGGCGGAACAGGGTGGGGTAGACCACCTGGAGCTCCATCCGGGCCAGCGGCTGACCGAGACAGTGGTGGGTGCCCGCGCCGAACGCCTGGTGGTGGCGGGCGTCCCGGCCGATGTCCAGCCGGTCCGGGTCCGGGAAGACGGCCGGGTCCCGGT
Source organism: Streptomyces lacaronensis (assembly GCF_047337785.1). Lineage (NCBI taxonomy): Bacteria > Bacillati > Actinomycetota > Actinomycetes > Kitasatosporales > Streptomycetaceae > Streptomyces > Streptomyces lacaronensis. The sequence continues at coordinate 11,429,074 of NZ_JBLHDK010000003.1, read as the reverse complement.
TGGCCAGTTCGCCGAGGAGGATCACCCCCTCACCCGCCCGGATGGTCCGGCCGGCGATCTCGATGTCCTCCAGTGCCGTCCGGCGGCGCCCGAGGTGGACGACGCTGAGGTAGCGCAGGAGTTCCTCCACCGCGGAGACGATCACCTTGGGGTCGTCGGCCTCGCGGACGCGGGCGAGCTGTTCGGGGTGCTGGAGCAGCAGCAGCGTCCCCATGGTGATCATGTTGGCCGTGGTCTCGTGGCCGCCGAGGAGCAGCAGCACACCCATCGCGGCGGCCTCACGGCGGGTCAGCTCGCCCGCCGTGATCTGTTGGGCGAGCCCGGAGAGCAGATCGTCACCGGGCCGGGCGAGCTTCTCCCCCACCAACTGGTCCAGATACCCGTACAGGTTGGTGTGCGCGGCGGCCCGCTCCTCGGGCGTGGCCACGGCGGAGACGAGAACCTTGCTGTTGGTCTGGAAGAATTCATGGTCCGCGTACGGGACGCCCAGCAGCTCGGAGATGACCAGCGACGGAAGCGGCAGCGCGAGCGCCTGGACCAGGTCGGCCGGTTTCGGTCCGGCCAGCATGCGGGTGATGAAGTCGTCCACCATCTCCCGCACGACCGGGCGCATCGCCTCGACCCGCTTGATGGTGAAGGCGCCGCTGACCATGCGGCGCAGCCGGGCATGCTCCGGATCGTCCATGCCGACGAAGCTCAGGTCGGTGGATGGCCGTTCGCCGCCGGTGTGGGGAACGGGGCTCGGGAAGCCGGGGTGGGAGAAGTCGGCGCTGAGCCGGGGGTCGGAGAGCAGGGTCTTCTGCTCGGCGTGGCCGGTCACCACCCAGGGGGTGCTGTCGTTCCAGGAGCGGACCCGGGTCAGCGGGCCCCAGCTCGCCAGCCCGCGCAGCTCCGGGGACGGGTCGAAGGGGCAGACCGCGGCGCGCGGCTGGGGGAAGTCGGGGATCTCGGCCGACGCGTCGTCGGCCACGGGCGAGGTGGTCATGGTCTTCCTCCGAGGGTCGGTCGGGAGCGGGCCCGCGTTGATCAGTCCGGAGACTCGCTCAGCCGGATCGCGGCGGCCGGGCAGACGCTCGCGGCCTCCCGGACGGCCGTATGGTGTCCGTCGGCGGGCTCGGCGTCGAGCAGCACGACGATGCCGTCCTCCTCGCGCTGGTCGAACACCTCGGGCGCGATGAGCACACACTGGCCCGCGCCGCAGCACTTCTCCTCGTCGACGGTGATCTTCATGTCCGGGCCTCCTTGGCTGGGGAACGACGGGTGACGGGGGCGAGCAGCAGACCGGTGATGGCGTCGGTGAGCGCGCCGGCCGTGTCGTCCCAGGACGGCTGGCGCGTACTGGTCCCCTCGGCGAGGGCACGCTCCCGTTCGGCACAGGCGTGGGTGATCAACTGGCGGGCCATGTCGCCGCGTTCGGCCCGCACCTCGGCGGGCAGCGCGTCCAGGCAGCCGCCCAGGCCGTAGAGGGTCTCCCGCAACGGCTCCCGGGTGAGGGCCTCGTCGGTGACGATCGCCCGCAGCACGGGGTCGGTCATCACCTGGACGGCGAACCGGGCGTACCAGGAGGGGACGCCCAGGGTGGCCAGGTGCTCGGTGGCGGGGCACACCAGGCAGGCGACCCAGTCCCGGACCTCCTCGCTGCCGCGGGTCTCCTCCACCATCCGCTGCCGGATCTCCTCGATCGCCTCGGAGTGCTTGCGCATGATGGCGCGCACCAGATCCGCCCTGGTGCCGAAGTGATAGCCGACCGCGGCGACATTGCCCTGCCCGGCCGCCTCGCTGATCTGCCGGTTCGACACCGCGACCAGGCCGTGCTCGGCGTAGAGCCGCTCCGCCGCGGCCATGATGGCCTCGCGGGTCCCGGCGGAGCGGACGGTGCGTGCGTCGGTCACCGTGGCCTCCAGTCTCCGTGGTTCCTGTGAGCTGTCGCGGCCACTCTAAAACGCGTGAATTAAATAAGGCAACTGACTGAAGAGCCCGGCCGGAGGCCGGGCCCTTGGGAGAACGCCGATCAGCCGGCCGTGCCGGGCGCGGGCGGGCGGCAGCGCAGGACGCTCACCGGCCCGGACAGCTCGGTGTGCCCCGCGGCGTACGGAATCAGCACGGTCTGCCCAGCCCTCACGGCCAGCGGACGTCCCCGCTCATGGCCGAGCGTCCCGGCGCCGTCGAGGACCACCAGTACCGAGAGGCCCGGGTCCAGCGCGGCCGTCGGCTCGCCCCGGCACAGCTCGGCCCGGAAGGAGCTCCCGGCCTCCGGTGGCAGCACACTGGCGCCGGAGACCACACCCGCGCCGGGTCCGCGCAGCCGGGCGAGCGCGGCGGCGTCGACACCCACGCGGTCCACGGCGGCCAGTGCGCGGCCGAAGCCCAGTCCCAGATGGCCCTCGGTGGCGCCGTCGATCGCATAGCCCTCCCACTCCAGCAGGACGGAGAAGTCGGTGGGCTCCTGAAGCTCCACCAGCAGCACGCCCGCTCCGATGGCATGGGGCATCCCGGCGGGGCACAGCAGCGCGTCCCCCGCGGCCACCGGCACCCGGTGCACGGCGTCGTGCAGCGCCTCCGTATCTCCGCGCTCCACCCAGCCCGCCAGCTCGTCCGCGGTGACATCGCGGGTGAAACCCATGCGGATCTCCGCGCCCGGGGCCGCGTCCACCACGAACCACGCCTCGGTCTTGCCGTGGGCGCTGCCCAGATGGGCCCGGGCGAAGGCGCGGTCGGGGTGGCTGTGCAGCGGCAGCCGCTGCCCGGCGTCCAGCAGCTTGACCAGCAGCGCGGTGTCCGCTCCGTACGCCCCGGTGTGCTCGGGGCCCAGCCAGGCGCCGGGGTCGGCGGCCACGGCATCGGACAGCCGGGTGCCGTCCGGCAGCGTGGTCAGCCCGGCGGGGGCCTGGGCGAACCGCGGGGTGGTGGGCGGGTCAGGGCCGCCCACCGCCCCCGTCACGGGGCCGCGACGGGCGTCAGACGGCCGGGTGCCAGTCGTGGAACCATCCCTCGGGCAGGCGGTCCAGCGCCTGCCCGAGGGAGCGTCCGGGCAGGAACGGCCTGCCGTGCTCACGGATGACCGCGTTCAGTTCGTCCAAACGGCCCCTGGCCTGCTCGATACCCCTGGCGCGCCCCTCGGGGTCATGGGTGGACACCGCGTCCCGCCAGATCGACCTCCCCGCCAGATAGCCGCACGCCCCGGCCTGCGCCGAGATCCGCACCTGGGTACGGAAGTCCTCGTAGCCCACCCCCGCGGAGAGGATCACCCAGGGGACCCGTACCGAGGAGTCCAGCTCCTTGCAGGCGGCCGCGGCACGCTCCCGCCCCTGCTCGGTGTCCACGTAGCCCGGGAACTCCACCTTGAGCATGTCGACGCCCAGCCGGTCGGCGTCCACGGCGGAGCGGATGATGCCCTCGACCCGCCGCTCCTTCCACTCCGCCGAGCCGGGGTCCTCCCCGGGCAGCGGATACCAGATGGGCTCCACGACCAGGGGCAGGCTCAGCTCGGCACATTCGGCGACCAGGTCGCGCACCACCTGGCGCTGGTGTTCGGCGGTGGCCGGGTCGCCGTCCGGGCGGTACCACCACAGCAGCTTGGCGACATCGGTACCGGCCAGTTTGATCTGCCGGGTGGACCACCCCTCGCGGTGCCGGGTGCGGCGCGGCCCCTCGGGGATGCTGTAGTCCTCGTCCTCGATGCTGGCCATCAGACCGACGTCGCGGGGCAGGGCGCCACTCGCCGTCAGATGGCCGATGCCGTAGTGGGCGTCGAGGAGTACGGCGGTCACGCTGGGCGCGACGGCCCGGATCACGGCGTCCTTGGCCCGGACCACATCCGCGAAGCTCACCGTCCCGGGGTCCGGGGCCAGCAGCTCGGCGAAGTCCGAGAGATGGTCCAGGGCGCAGATCAGAAGCTGGCGAAGGAGTTCGCCGTCTCGGTCGACACCGTACGGCGGGACCTGGACCATCTGGCGGCGCGCGGGCTGGTGGCGCGCACCCATGGCGGGGCCGTGCCCGGGGGCGAACTGGCCACGGCGGACAGCCCGGTGACGGGCCGGATGAACGAGCGCCGGGAGGCCAAGGAGGCCATCGGAACCGCCGCCGCCCGTCTGGTGCGGGACAATGAGACGCTGCTCGTCAACGGCGGCACCACGGTGCTCTCGGCGGTGGCCGCGCTCGGCGGCCACCGGGGGCTGACGATCGTCACCAACAATCTGCGGGTGCCGGGGATGGTCCCGGTTCAGTCCCTGCGCGATCTGTTCGTCCTCGGCGGCGGCTGCCGGACCACCGCGCTGGTCACCATCGGCCCGATCCGCTTCCCCGACACCGCCGGGGTGAGCGCGGACACCGCCCTGATCGCGGTGGGCGGGGTCAGCGCCTCGGGACTTTCGGTGTCCAACATCCCGGAGGCCCAGATGATCCAGGAGATGATGGACTCCGCGTCCCGGGTCGTGGTGCTGGCGGACTCGGCCAAGTTCGAGCGCCGGGCGCTGGCCCTGATCTGCCCGCTCAGCCGCATCGACGTGCTGGTCAGCGAGCAGCCCCCGGGCGATGAGCTGGCCCACGCCCTGGTACGGGCCGGCGTCACGCTCACCGGCCCGTATCTCCCCGAGGACGGCTGACCACACAGTGACTCACATGAGCCGGTCCTTGGCCTTGTAGTACGCCCCGGCGAATGGCAGTAACCAGGCCGTCCCGCGCGCGGAGCGCCGGTGACCGCCGCCGCCATCTCCATGCCCGGCCCCCGCTACGACGCGAGCGAGGGTGTCAATAAGTCGACTTACGGAAAGAGACATCGGATCTGTCTCGCAGAATCTCTGCAATCCTAACCTTGAATTCGCCTCCATCCGTTGACCTCATCCGATGTTTCTCCTAAGTTTCGGTCGACCCTGAACACTGGAGGCGGTAGATGAGATCCACGCTCAGGCGCATATCCCTGGCCGTCGCCGCGGCGATGGCCGTCTTCACCGCGGCATTACCGGGCACCGCGACGGCGCAGGGCGGGCAGGGGCAGCAGGGGCGTACGTATCACGTCGCCACCTGGGGCGCCGACCACGACAGCGGCAGCTCACGCCATCCGTTCCGCACCATCGGCCGCTGCACCGAGCAGGTCGGGCCCGGGGACACCTGTCTGATCCACCGCGGGAACTACCGTGAGCGGGTCGCCCCGCCCTCGGGCCGCGCCGACGCCCCGGTCACCCTGGCGGCGTACGGGGACGGGCCGGTCACCGTGGACGGGACGCGGGCTGTGACCGGGTGGAAGGACGCGGGCGGCGGTCTGGTGGCCGCCGATGTGGACCTCCCGCTCGACCGCAGCGAGAACGCGCTGTTCCTGGACGGCGAGCGCGCCATGGAGGGCCGCTGGCCCAACTCCGGCTCCGATCCGCTCAATCCGTCCTGGGCGGTGGCCGAGCGCTCCTCCACCGATCAGCACATCGACGACCCGGATCTGCCGGACGGCGACTTCACCGGCGCCACCGTCCATCTGTGGGCCGGTTCCAACCCGTGGAGCCAGCAGACCGGCACCGTGACCGCCACGTCGGACGGCGCCCTCGACTTCAAGGGCGGCAATTACCGCTGCACCCCGCTGTGCATGGGCGACCAGAACTACCGCAACTACTACCTGGTCGGCGCCAAGGCCACGCTGGACCAGCCCGGTGAGTGGTACTACGACAAGGACGCGGGCCGCCTCTATCTGGTCCCGCCCAAGGGCGGTGTCGCGGGCCACACCGTGACCGCGAAGTACCAGAGCTGGGGCGTGGACCTCTCGCACAGCTCCCATGTCACCGTCCGCGGCCTCGATCTGTGGGGCACCTCGCTGCGCACCGGCACCGACAGCACCGGTGTGCTGGTCGAAGGGCTCCGGGCCCGCTACATCTCGGAGTTCTCCACGCTCCCCATGCCACGCGACGACGAACTGGCCATACCGCCCGGCGAGGGCCACATCGTCGCCTCGCGGGTGCTGAACTCCGGTGTCCAGATCCTCGGCCAGGGCAACACCCTGCGCGACAGCGACATCGGCTACTCCGCGGGCACGGGTGTGCTGCTGCGCGGCAGTGGCAACACCGTCACCGGCAACTACATCCACGACGTGGGCTGGATGGGCAGCTACACCCCCGGTATCGAGGTCAACGGCAATGGCCAGACCGTCACCCACAACACCATCCGCCGCACCGGCCGCGCGAGTATCGACACCGCCTGGCAGCTGAACGGTGTGCCCTTCCACGACAACCGGATCGCCTACAACGACCTCTCCGAGGCGATGCGCACCTCACGCGACGGCAGCCCGTTCTATGTGTGCTGCAATCTGGACGCCAAGGGCACCAGCGTCGACCACAACACCGTGCATGACGCGGACGGCCAGGTCGGCTACTACATCGACAACTCCTCCGGCAACTTCCTGCTGCACCACAACGTGGCGTACAACACCGGCACCCGTGGCACCTTCTTCAACGGCCACAGCAGTGTCAGCCTCGGCAACCGCGACCACAACTCCTCGTACGGCACGGGCGTTTCCACCGCCGCCGTCCGGCTGAGCGGTGCGACCGACGCCACGGGGACGTATGTGAGCAACGACGTGGCGCTCACACCGATGGAGATCTCCGGCCCCGGCGACCCCGCCCCCGTCGTACGGAACAACCTGCTGCCGCCCACCGATCCGCGCTACACCGACGCGCGCAACGGCGAACTCTGGCCGCGCGCGGACTCCCCCGCCATCGACGCGGGCGAGAAGGTCGACGGGGTGACCGGCGAGGTCCGGGGCGACGGACCGGACCAGGGCGCGTACGAGTACGGCGAGCCCATCTGGTCGTCCGGCTGCCGGCTGGCGGGCTGTGAGACCCGGGTCCGCAACGACGGCTGGAAGGCGACCGCCTCGGGGGGCGCCGATGCCTCGGCCGCCGTGGACGGGGTGCAGACCACCCAGTGGAAGGGGGACGCTCCCCAGGCCGCCGGTCAGTCCCTCACCGTGGATCTCGGCACCGCGAAGACCTTCGGCCGGCTGGCGATCGACGCGGGTCTTGACGCCACCGGACACCCCTCCGGCTTCACCGTCTCGGTCAGCGGCGACGGTGAGCACTGGGGGACGCCGGTGGCCCGGGTCAGCGGCCGCTCCTTCACTCAGGACGCGGTCTTCGGGCAGCGCACCGCCCGCTATCTGCGGATCGAGCTGACGCAGCCGGGCGAGAACCCGTGGGCGGTGAACGAGATCCGGCTCTACGCCGACGGCCCCGACGCGACCGCCACTCTCCAGGCGGAGCGCGCCGGGGTGGTCCGGGGCGTCGAGCGCGGCGAGGCGGCCACCTCGGTCCTCGGAACGGGGGACGCGATCGGCTTCCGGGGCGCGCGGTTCGGCGCGGGCGCGGACACGCTGACGGTGCGGCTGGCGTCCGGCGGCTGCGGGGACTGCGCCCTGCGACTGCGCCTGGACTCACCCGAAGGACCGGTGGCGGCCACGCTTCCGGTGCGCGGGACCGGTGGCACGGACGAGTGGCGGGAGCGTTCGGTGCGTCTCCCCCGTACGGTGACCGGCTCCCATGACGTCTATCTCGTCGCCACGGGTGGCCACCGGGTGGCCGCCGTGGACTGGCTGACGTTGCGTTAGCCGCCAGGAGGTGGGGTCGTGGCCGCGCCCTGGCGGACCGCGCGCCCCACCTCCGTCCGCAGCGCGATGAACTCCGGCAGCCCCCGGGTGGCGATCTGGTCGCGTTCGGCGGGCAGCGCCACCGGCAGGTCCGCCCGCACCCGGCCCGGCCCCGGAGCCAGCACCACCACCCGGTCCGCCACATAGACGCTCTCGTCGATGTCATGGGTGACCAGCAGAATCGTCATTCCCTCGGCCCGGTGCAGCCGCAGCAGCAGATCCTCCAGATCCTCCCGGGTCTGGGCGTCCAGCGCGCCGAACGGCTCGTCCATCAGCAGCAGCGCGGGCCGGGCGGCCAGGGCGCGGGCGAGCGCGACACGCTGCTGCATGCCGCCGGACAGCTGCCAGGGGTGGCGGCGGGCGGCGTCGGCCAGGCCCACCTGCTCCAGCATGGCCACCGCCGCCGCGTGGCGTTCCGCGCGGGGCAGTCCGCGCCGCCGCAGCGGAAGGGCGACGTTCTCCCGCACCGAGAGCCAGGGGAAGAGCGAGCGGCTGTAGTCCTGGAAGACCACTCCGAGCCGGTCCGGGACGCCGTCCACCACCTCCCCGTCCAGGGTGATCCGCCCGGCGGAGGGGCGGAGGAGGCCCGCGACGCAGCGCAGCAGGGTGGACTTGCCACAGCCGGACGGGCCGACAAGGGTGAGCAACTGCCCGTCGGGGACGGTGAGTTCGATGTCCTGGAGCACATCGGGGCCGTCGCCGTAGCGATGGCTGAGTCGGTCGATCCGCAGCATGCCCGCCTCACCGGGCCCAGGGCTCGTACGCCGGGGAGTCGTCGGCGGGGACGTGGACCTGGAGCAGCAGCGGGCCGTCGTCGCGGCCGAGGGCGAGGGCCCGGTCGAGGGCCTTGGGGAGGTGGCCGGGGTGCTCCACACGTTCGGCCGGGCAGCCGAAGGACCCGGCGAGCGCGGCGAAGTCGACGCCGCCGATGTCGGTGCCCGGCACGGGCGCGATGCCGATGCGGTGGCCCAGCGCCTTGACCGCGCTGTAGCCGCCGTTGTCGAGCAGGACGTAGCTCACCGGGGCGCGGTGCCGGGCCGCGGTCCACAGGGCCTGCACCGAGTAGAGCGCCGAGCCGTCGCCGACGACGCACACCACACGTTCGCCGTCCGCGAGGGCGCGGCCGACCGCGAGCGGCAGCCCCCAGCCCAGCGCGCCGCTGCCGGTGGTGAGGAAGCGGCCCTCGCCGCTGATGGGGAGGCGGGCGTGGAGGGCGTCGCGGTGGCTGGGGGTCTCCTCCACCAGCACGGTGTCCCGGGGCAGCCGCTCGCGCAGCAGGTCCATCACCAGCTCGGGGGAGATCTCCTCCGCCGAAGTGGCCGGTAGCGGCTCGGGGGCGGGCCGCGGCGGTGGCGCGGGCCGGTCGGCGGGCCGGACGAGTTCGGTGAGGGTGCGCAGGGCGGGGCGGAGGGTGGTGACGATGCTGGTGCCCACCGGGAGCCACGCCGCCTGTGCCGGGTCGCAGTCGAGGTGGTACAGCTCGGTGCCGTCGGCGAGCGGCGGGGCCTCGCTGTGCACGTGGTAGGTGAACAGCGGGGCGCCGAGCGCGACCACCACGTCATGGGCGGCCAGCCGCTCCGCCAGCTGGTCGGCGACGGGTGGCAGAAACCCCTGGAAGAGCGGGTGGCGTTCGTCGAAGCCGGAGCGTCCGGAGAGCGGGCTGATCCACACCGCGGCCCGCAGCCGCTCGGCCAGTTCGGCCACTTCCCGCACGGCGCGCTCGTCGTCCACGCCCGGCCCGACGACCAGCGCGGGGCGCGCCGAGGCGTCGAGTGCTCGGGCGAGGCCGGTGAGCGCGGCGGGGTCGGCGGTGTAGCCGCCGTGCACGGTGCGCGGGGCGACCGGCTCGGCGGGGCGGTCCCAGTCGTCCTCCGGTACGGAGAGGAAGACCGGGCCCCGGGGGTGGCTCATGGCGACGCGGTGGGCCTCGGCGAGCGCGGCGGGCACATCGGCGGCCCGCTCCGGCTGCCTGCTGAACTTCACATAAGGGCGCGGGAACCGGGCCGGTTCGTCGGCGCCGAGGAAGGGCCGCAGCGGGAGCAGCGCACGGGACTGCTGCCCCGCGATGATCACCACCGGCACCCGGTCCCGGTAGGCGTTGAACACCGCTCCCAGGGAGTGGCCCACTCCCCCGGCGGAGTGCAGGCTGACCAGCGCCGCGCGCCCGGTGCCCAGGGCGTGGCCCGCGGCCATGGCGACGGCGGTGGACTCGTGCAGACCGAGCACATAGCGGAAGTCCTCGGGCCAGTCGCGGAACATCCGCAGTTCGGTGGAGCCGGGGTTGCCGAAGACGGTCGTCATCCCGGTGGCGCGGCACAGTGCCAGCACCGCCTCTCGGACCGTGGTGGTCGGGGGGTGGGCGGTGGGCCCGGCCATGGGGCCACCTCCTCTGCTGGGTGTGGGGGCGTGTCCTGCCTCTGCTGGATGGGGCGTGTCCTGCGTACGGGTGGTCAGGTGCGGTGCGCCGCGCGGTGTCTGCCGAGAGCCAGGCGCTCGACGGCGAGCAGCGCGCTGTTGAGCAGATGCCCGAGCGCGCCGAGCAGCACCATCACCGCCCACACCGTGAGCAGATCGGAGCGGGTCTGCGCGTCGGTGAGCGAGAAGCCTATGCCGTCGGCGGTGCCGGGCAGCAGCTCCGAGAACACCATCAGGATGAGCGAGAGCGACAGGCTCAGCCGCAGCCCGGCGAAGATGCGCGGAAGCGCGGCGGGCAGATAGAGCAGCACGATCCGCTCGGCCGGCCGCATCCGCACGGTGGCGGCGACGTCCAGCCGCAGTGGGTCGATGCCGCGGACCCCCTCGGCCGTGTTGATCAGTACGGGCCAGATGGCGCCGAAGACGATGGAGGCGAGCTGCATCGGCGTGCCGAGGTCGAAGACCACGACGAAGACGGGCACCAGCGCGGGCGGGGGCACGGCGCGGGCGAACTGCAGGACCGGATCGCACAGCGCGTACACGGTGCGCGAGCGGCCCAGAGCGAGCCCCAGCACGATGCCACCGGCCGCGGCGAGGGCGAATCCGGCGAGCACCCGGCCGAGGCTGGGCAGCAGATCGCGGACCGCCGCGTCGGTGAGGAACGCCCGCTCGGCGGGGCCGGAGAACCACAGGTGGTAGCCGTGGTCGACGATCCGGGCGGGCGTCGGGAAGAACACGCTGCCGCGGGCCCGCGCGGCGAGTTGCCACAGCACCACCGCCACCACCGGGACACCGAGCCGCAGCGCGAGGGTCCGGGGCAGCCGCCGCGCGGCCCCGAGCGGGGTGGCCGGCGCGGTCACGCACGGCTCCCGCGGTGCTCGGGCGCCCAGGGGAACAGCCGCCGTTCGACCGCGGTGAGCGCCAGATTGATGAGGAGGCCGAGCGTTCCCGCCCACACCACTCCGGCCAGCACATCGCGGGTGCCGTCGGTGGCCATGCCCGCCTGGGCGATGAAGGTGCCAAGACCCTCGCCGAATCCGGCGAGGATCTCGCTGGCCACGGCGAGGATCAGGGCGGTGGCCGCCGCGATGCGCACCCCGGCGGCGATGAACGGGGCGGCCGAGGGCAGACCGGCCATCAACAGGACGGCGACCCGCCCGAAGCCGAAGGCGCGCAGCGTGTCCTTGGCCAGTGGATCGGTCTCGCCGAGCCCGTAGACGGTGTTGAACAGCACGGGCCAGACACACGCGTAGGTGACGAGGGCGACCGTGGTCTCGCTTCCGGCGCCGAGCAGCAGCGACACCAGGGGGATGAGGGCCACCGACGGCACCGGGCGCAGGAATTCGATCAGCACCCGCGTGGCCTGCGCGGCCACCGGCACACTGCCCAGCAGCAGCCCGAGGGGGATCGCGAGGGCGCAGGCGAGGGCGAGCCCGGTGGCCCATGCCTCCAGGGTGGCGCCGACGCCGTTCAGGAAGGCGGTGTCGCCGCCGAGTTCGACGGCCCGTACCAGCACCTCGGAGGCGGGCGGCAGAAAGGCGCTCCGCACCATCCCGGAGCGGCCCAGGGCCTCGCAGGCGGCGAAGGCCACGAGCACGCCGACGGCGCCGAGCAGCGCGCTCCTGGTCCGCCCGGTGCGCTTCCGCCCGGCCCGCCCGGCCGTCGCGGGGCTCACTCGGCGGGCTGGTAGAGGACGGCGGCGGGGTCGAGGTCCTTGGAGAGCAGCTTCTGCGTCCGCATCAGGGAGATGAGCCGCTTCAGCTGGGCGGCGCTGGAGGTGGCCGGGTAGTCGGGCAGGCCGATGGCGGCGGCCTCGGCCGGCTTGATCTTCGTATAGCCGGGCAGCGCCTTCTCCACGGCGCCACGGTCCTTGGCGGCCACGGCCTGGGCGGCGGAGATGGCTCGCTGGAAGGCGGCGGCGGTCTTGGGGTACTTGTCGATGAAGCTGTCGGTGGTGACATAGCCGCTGAGCGGCAGTCCGGCGACGGGTGCCGCGTTGCCGTCGACCACCGTACGGGCCTTCAGCTCGCGCTTGAGCGCGGTGGCGAAGGGCTCGGCGGCGTGCACGGCGTCCACCTGGCCCCGCTCCAGCACCGAGCCCATCTGCGGGAACGGCACCTGCCGGTACTCGGGCCGGCCGGCTCCGGCCTTGCCGAGGGCGGCGTTGAGAGTGAGCGACTGGATGTTGTTGAGGATGTTGACCGCGACCTTCTTGCCCTCGAGGTCCCGCGGCTCCTTGATCTTGGAGTCGGCGGGCACCAGCACCTCCATCATGTGCGGGGCGTTGCGCGCGCCCTCGGCCAGCACCCGGGTCGCCAAGGTGCCCTTCTCACGGGCCTGGAGGAACGTCACGAAGTTGGCGCCGCCGATGACGTCCACCTGGCCGTGAGCGAGCGCGGGCAGCGCCTGGACGCTCTGCTGGACTGGCTGGACGCGGACGTTCAGCCCTTCCTTCTCGAAGAGCTCGCGGTCCATGGCGATGTGCAGGGCGGCCACATCCGCGAGCGGCAGTCCGGCGACCGTGATCGTCTTCTTCTCCGGCCCGCCCCCGGCGCCGGAGTCCTCGTCGGAGCCGCCGCATCCGGCGAGAAGAACGGCGGTGACCGTGGCGGCCGCGGCCAACTTTGCCGGGGGTAAGCGCAGTTGGTCTCTCATGGCATTTCACGATAGGGGCCGTGCGCTGTTCACACCATGGCCGGGAACACCTCGTCGAACAGGTCGAGCATGGCCCGCCAAGCCCGCTCGGCGGAGGGCCGGTGGTAGCCGAGCCCCGGGCGGGCCACGGACCCCACACAGACCAGGACCTTGCCGGTGATGTTGGCGGCGCGCCGGGCCCGTGCCGCTTCGCCGGGGGCCGATTCGGTCTGCCGACAGCGAAGGCGTACCGAGTGGCCGGGCGGTGTATGGCAGAGGTGGTCGCGGCCTGGCAGAGTGCGGCCCATGGACTATTCAGCCCATTTCCACCGTGAGATCGTGGCGTTCGAGCAGGCGGCCCGGGGCGTCGCCGACGGGGCGGACGCGCCGCTGATCCCCTCCTGCCCCGACTGGACCATGTCGGATCTGGTGCTGCACCTGGGCGGGGTGCATCGCCTGGTCGCCCGCGTCATCCGGGAGCGGCTCGACCGGCAGCCGGACATCACGGACCCCACCCTCTTCGAGCTTCCCGAGGACCGCGAGGGCTGGCCGGCGCCCACGGGCGGGCCGCATCACGGGCCGATGCCGGTGAGTCTCGTCGACTGGTTCGCCGAGGGGGCCGCACGGCTCGAGGCGCTGTTCCGGAGCGAGGATCCGGGGCTGGCGGTGTGGACGTGGTCAGCGGAGCGGACCGCGGGTTTCTGGCTGCGGATGCAGACCATCGAGGCGGCCCTGCACCGCTGGGACGCCGAGCGGGCGGTCGGCGGGCGGGCCCGGCCGGTGGAGCCCGACCTCGCGGTGGACGCCGTGGCCCAGACCTTCGAGGTGATGGCCCCGGCCCGGCGGGCGTGGCGGGAGGCCCCGCCCGGGGCGGGCGAGCGCTTCCGGTTCCGCCGGACCGACGGTCCGGGCCGGTGGACGGTCCGCTTCGACGGCGACGACGTACGGCTCACCACCGGCGCCGCGGCCGAGGACACCGACGTGGCGTCCGGCGATGTCGAGCTGGCCGGGACCGCGTCGGACCTGATGCTGTTCCTGTGGCAGCGGCTGCCCGCGGACCGGCTCGACAAGGTGACCGGCGACCAGGCGGTGCTCGACCGCTACTTCACCCTCGTCCCGCCCGTGTGAGCCGCGTCCGGCGAGTCGGCACCCCGCGGCCGGGGCCGCGGGGTGCGACCATGGCCGGGGTAACCACGAGCGAGGGAGCCGCGAATGAACAGCGCTGATCTGCTGGCCGACGCGTTCGAGCGGGTACGCGAGGAGGTGCGGTCGGCCGTGGACGGGCTCTCGGAGGACGAGTTGGCCGTACGGCTCGACAGCGGGGCCAATTCGATCGCCTGGCTGGTGTGGCATCTGACCCGGGTCCAGGACGACCACATCGCCGACGCCGCGGGCACCGAGCAGCTGTGGACGTCCGAGGGCTGGGCCGAGCGGTTCGGTCTGCCGTTCCCGCCCGAGGCCACCGGCTACGGCCACCGGAGCAGGGACGTGGCGGCGGTGCGGGCGGACGCCGAGCTGCTCACCGGGTACTACGACGCCGTCCACGAGAACACCCTGGCGTTCGTGCGGGGCCTGCGCGACTCCGATCTCGACCGGATCGTGGACGAGCGGTGGACCCCGGCGGTGACCCTCGGCGTCCGGCTGGTCAGCGTGGTCTCGGACGATCTGCAGCACGCCGGGCAGGCGGCGTTCATCCACGGCGCGATCCGCAGGCGATAGCGCGAAATCACCGGGAACGGGGGCGGTCGCACCGCCCGCATTGACATGCAGGCAATCACCTGCATAACGTTCGGTGTGAGCTCAGAGATGGACAAGGTCTTCAAGGCGCTGGCCGACCAGACCCGGCGGTATCTGCTGGACCGGCTGCATGAGCACAACGGCCAGACGCTGGGCGAGCTGTGCCGGCGGCTGGAGATGACCCGCCAGTCGGCGACCCAGCATCTGGCCGTCCTCGAGGCCGCCAATCTGGTCAGCACGGTCCGGCGGGGCCGCGAAAAACTCCACTACCTCAACCCCGTCCCCCTCAATGAGATCCAGGAGCGCTGGATCGACAAGTTCGAGCGCCCGCGACTGCGGGCGCTGAGCCTGGTGAAGCGACAAGCGGAGGAAGCGATGGCCGACAAGCCGGCGTTCGTGTACGTCATCTATATCGAGAGCACACCGGAGAAGGTCTGGCACGCGCTGACCGACGCCGACCTCACGGCCGAGTACTGGGGCCACAGCAATGTGTCGGACTGGCAGGTCGGCTCCCCGTGGGAGCATCAGCGGACGGACGGCTCCGGCACCGCCGATGTCGTCGGCACGGTCGTGGAGAGCTCACCGCCCACCCGGCTGGTGACCACCTGGGCCGCGCCCGACGCCGATGTCACCGCCGAGCCCTCCCAGGTCACCTTCGACATCCAGCCGCACGGCGACATCGTCCGGCTGACCGTGACCCATGAGAACCTGGCCGACGAGGCCGAGCGGACCGCGGCGGCCGGTGGCTGGGCCGCGGTGTTGTCCAATCTGAAGTCGCTGATCGAGACGGGCAGCCCGCTTCCGCAGCAGCCCTGGCTGGTCCCCCAGTGAACCTCGGTCACCGTGGGACGGGGGGCTCACCGTGCCTCACCGTGCGGCCCCACCGTCCCGTACCGTGATCCCCAGGGCGTCGGCGAGCATCGGCGCGAGCTCCATCAACTGCCCGCTGCCGATGGTGGCGCCGCCCAGCGCGTCATAACCGTCGGCGATCTCCAGCCGGGTGGCACCTCGCAGATCGACCCTCGCCATCCGCGCCTTGCCGAACCGCACGCCCTCCAGCGCCGTCCCGGGAAACGCCACCTCCGTCAGCCCCGCGGCGCCGAGGTCCACATCGCGCAGCAGACAGTCCACGAAGGTGACGTTCCGCAGGGTGGCGGTGCGGAGGTTCACCGATTCCAGCTTGCATCGGTGGAAGGTCACCCGGTGCAGCCGCGCGGAGAACATCTCGAGACCGGCCAGCACACAGCCGCCCAGCTCGCCGTCCAGCCAGTCGGTGTCCGCCAGATCGGTGCCCACCCATCGCACCCCGTCCAGCCACACCTCATTGAACCGGGCCCCGCAGCCGCGGCCCCCGGTGAAGGTCACCGAGGAGAACGCTGACTCGAGGAACCGGGCGTGGTCGCACACCGCCCCGTCGAAGGCGTCGCCGTCCAGATGAACGGTGTCGTAGTCGCCCCCTTCCGCCAAGTTCCCGTCGAACGGCCGCAGATGGTCCGCGAAGGGCAGATCGGCGAGCTCACGGGGGGACGGCACCATGCGAGGGCTCACTTTCCGGGGGCGGACCGCGTACCCGCCCGATACTGCCATCCGCGACCGACAACCCCTGTGGGACCGCTCGGAGGGGACATGCTGAGGACGGCACCCCGCCTCAACTGACACCGGAGGGCGATTACGTGCGCCGGATGGCCCATTCTCCGGTGTGCTGAGCGCATTCCCCCAGGACTCTCCGTTAAATCGGACCGTCAGTTTATTCACTCTGCGACCCGACACGGAGGAATCCATGCAGATCGCGAAGAAGGCCGCCCTGCTGGCCGCGACCGCCGGCACCCTGGCGCTCCTCGGCACCGGCACCGCCGCCGCCAACGGCCACGGCTCGGACAGAAGCGGCGACGTTCCCACCAGCTTCGACGTCAGCAGCTTCATCTTCCAGAGCAACGACTGCGACACCCGCACCGGTACCACCGCCGTCACGTCCGCGGCCGCCCCGACCGGTGAGCTCAACATCGGCAGCACCTGCGCCAACGTCATCGGCGGATAACGCCGGGACAGAGGCCGACGACCACGGTCCCCGGCCCACCGCGCTCCCCTCGGCTCTCCCGGGCCGAGGGGAGCGCGCATGTTTCAACCCGATTGCCCGGTACGCCGAACAGGGCACTCTCCGGTGCGCTTACCCGACTGCCCCCGGCATCTTTCGTTAAATCTGATCGTCAGACACCTCGCTCTGCGACCCGACACGGAGGAATCCATGCAGATCGCGAAGAAGGCCGCCCTGCTGGCCGCGACCGCCGGCACCCTGGCGCTCCTCGGCACCGGCACCGCCGCCGCCAACGGCTACGGCGGCAGCGCCGACAGAAGCGGCGACGTTCCCACCACCTTCAACCTGTCCAGCTTCATCTTCCAGAGCACCGACTGCGACACCGCCACCGGCACCACCGCCGTCACGTCCGCGGCCGCCCCGACCGGTGACGTCAGCATCGGCAGCACCTGCATCAACGCCATCGGCGGCTGACGCAGGGGCAGGGGCTGAGGACCACGGTCCCCGGCCCACCGCGCTCCCCTCGGCTCTCCCGGGCCGAGGGGAGCGCGCCTCACCGCCGTACCTGGATCAGCGCATGGGCCCCGCTGGTGCGCCAGTGGTCCTCGTGCGTGTCCAGCGCGGCCACGGTCCGCTCGTCGAGCCCGACGACGACATCCGACTTCAGGGTGCGCAGCGCGGCCACCGGGCCGGGGAAGTACCCGGTGCGGTCGGCGAAGGAGGTGGTCGGGGGCCACAGCCGGTCGCCGACGAGGCGGCGGTAGTTCAGGTCGCCCTTCATGACGGTGAGCGTGGCCCCGGCGAACTCGCTCCGCAGATCGCCGGGCATCTCCTCGTACGGCAGGGGGGCGCGGAAGAAGTCGTGCGCCCGCACCGTGAGCCGCCCGTCGCCCATGGCGGCCCAGAGCCGTCCGCCGGTTCCGGCCGCGGCGCCCTCCGCCCGCACCAGACGGCGCAGACAGTCGACGACATCCTCGGTGGTGGCGTCGGAGACGTAGTACGGATACGGCTTCACCTGGAGCACCACCCGCTCGGCGCGCCCGTGGTGGAGCACATGGTCGATGAGGACGAGGTCGGGGAGCAGTTCCCGCCCGGCGTTGTCCGCCACCACGCACAGCGTGGCCGGGGAGCCGGCGGGCAGCAGCGACCACAGTGCCTCCGAGTCGTCCGCGACCAGCGGCGGAGTGTCGGCGCCAGGCGCGTCCGCGGCCGATGAGGAGATGCGGAAGCCCAGGTCCGCGCGGTTGCCCCAGAGTGAGCCGTGCACCAGCGCGTCCGCCTGCTCCCCGGCGGGTTTGCGCAGGATGTCGTCGAGCGTGGCCAGTTCGGCCTCGGCCTCGGGGGTGTCCAGCTCGGCCTGTTTGAAGGGGCGGAACGGGTCGACGCCCCGCCAGGGTCCGTCCGCGAAGTAGCCCACGGCCTCCAGGAGCCGGCGGTAGAAGTAGCTCTCCGCCCACAGGAACGGGACGTCGAACCAGGACCGGCCGAAGTGCTCCCGGCCCCATACCGCCCACCGGTCGTGGTCGTACGCGGTGGGCGGGAGCGGGGCGATGGTGCCCTCGGCGGCGTTGTCGCGCAGCGCGTCGAGGGCGCGGTGCTGCCCGGGGCCGTACGGGAAGGCGTCGCGCACCTTCTCGATCAGTGCGGGATGGCGCTCGGCCAGCACACTCCGGGCGAACGATCCGGGCTCATCGCTGCGGATCACGGGCGCGTCGGCGGTGTCGGACATGGCAGCCAGGGTCGCACACCGCGCGCCGGCGAGGCGGGGTCACCAGTGCGCGGGGCGGGTGAGGGACGGGGGCAGCCGGGTGGCGCCGTCGCCCTTGGCCGCGTTCAGCTGGGCCTGGGTGAGGAAGACGGCTCCCCGCAGGTCGGCCGCGCTCAGATCGGCGTCCCGGACGTCGGCCCCGATCAGATCGGCCGCCGTCATGTCGGCCCGGGTGAGGTTCGCCGCGATGAGACGGGCGCCTCGGAGGTTGGCGCCCCGCAGATCGGCTCCCCTCAGGTCCGCGCCGATGAGATCGGCTCCCCTGCGGTTCTTCTTCTTGCCCGGGATCCGGGCCCGCACCAGCTCGCTCGTGCGCAGCAGCAGCTGATTGACCCGGTCGCGGTGGGCCGCCACATCGAGTTCCCGCAGCTCGGAGGCGCTGCCGAGGGTGAGACGCTCGGTCTCCCGCAGCGCCTCGCGCAACGCACCGTGGACGGGCCGGGCGGCCGGCAGGGCCAGCGCCTCGGTGAGGTACCAGAGCAGCTCGTGCAGGTGGCGCATGACGGGGAAGGCGGCGAACATCTCGGAGGCCGTCCCGGGGTGCCGCCGCCAGTCGCGGCCCTCGAAGGTGAGCTGGGAGACCTTGTGCCCGGCGCCGAAGCAGTCGTAGACCGTGCAGCCCGGGAAGCCCTCCTCGCGCAGCCGGGAGTGGATACCGCAGCGGAAATCGGCCCGGAGGTTGCGGCAGGGCTCCCCCGCGTCCTTGCTGATCGCGAAGTCCGTGGAGGCCGCGAAGGGCAGCGCGACACAGCACAGCCCGAAGCAGCTGGCGCAGTCGGCCCGCAGGGCGGGGCGGTCCGCGGCGGCCGGGCCGGCGGAGGGGGGTTCGGTCGTATCTGACACCGTGCGTGGTCTCCCGAGTGGACAGGAGCACCGCGGTGCGGGGCGGTGCTCGGTGGCGTTCCATTGTCGCAAGCGGAGTCAGCCGGGAATGATCAGCTCGATTCCATAGGCGGCGATCGCCAGGCACGCGGCGAAGCACACCACCGCCGCGGCCGCCGCCACCGTGTCGGGACGGCCCCGGCGAGCCCCGTGGCGCGGGGTGCCGCCACCGGCGCGGGCCCAGGCGGTGACGCCCAGGGAGAACAACACCACCACCAGGACGGTGACCCCGAGGCTGACCCCGAAGACCCCGCCGATCGTGCCCCAGGTAGTGCCCAAACGGATCACCTCCTTCTCGGGGTCGCAGCCGGTCAGACGGTCGTGTCCAGGGTGCGCCCGGCGGGCTCGGGGACACGCGGCTCGTTGACGTTGTCCGGGTTCACCGGGCGCCGCCGCGAGAGCGCGTAGAAGGCGACCGCCGCCGCGACGGCGACGCCCGCCACCAGGGCCACCCCCGTGTTGCCCTGGCCCGCCACCCAGGCCGCCACCCCTCCCACGGCCGCCGCCGCGGGCAGGGTCAGCAGCCAGGACACCGCGATCCGCCCGGCGATCCCCCAGCGCACATGGGCCAGCCTGCGGCCGAGCCCGGCGCCCAGGATGCTGCCCGTGCACACCTGGGTGGTGGACAGCGGGAAGCCCAGGTGCGAGGAGGCCAGAATCACCGCGGTGGCGCTGGTCTCGGCGGCGAAGCCCTGCGGGGGCTGGATGTCGGTCAGCCCCTTGCCCATGGTCCGGATGATCCGCCACCCGCCGACATAGGTGCCGAGTGAGATCGCCAGACCGGCGCTGAGCACCACCCACCACGGTGGCCCCGAGCCATGGCCGAGCACACCACCGGCGATGAGGGTGAGGGTGATGACTCCCATCGTCTTCTGCGCGTCGTTGGTGCCGTGGGCGAGGGCCACCAGGGACGCGGATCCCACCTGGCCCGCCCGGAAGCCCTTCCGCGCCACGGGGGCGGCCGCGCGGTGGGTGATCACATACGCGAGATAGGTCGCCAGCATGGCCACCACACAGGCCACCACCGGTGAGGCGACCGCCGGAATCATGATCTTCTGGACGATCGCGGTGAAGCGCACGGCGGATCCCCCGGCGCCCACCCACACCGCGCCGATCAGCCCGCCGAACAGGGCGTGCGAGGAGCTCGACGGCAGCCCGGCGAGCCAGGTGATCATGTTCCACAGGATCGCCCCGATCAGCCCCGCGAAAATCATGGCCAGGGAGACCTTGGCATCCTTGACGATGCCGCCTGAGATCGTCTTGGCCACTTCCGTGGAGAGGAACGCCCCGGCCAGGTTGAGCACCGCGGCGACGAGGACGGCGAGCCGGGGCGACAGCGCCCCCGTGGCGATGGACGTGGCCATCGAATTGGCCGTGTCGTGGAAGCCGTTGGTGAAGTCGAAGGCCAGTGCCGTGAGGATGACGGCCACCAGAAGGAAGGAGACGGAGTCCATTCCCGACCTCCCGCACCAGGAGTGGTCCGGCACATCGATCGCATCGGACCGTCTCGTGAAGACCGCTCTCTGATGTCCACGCTAAGCGCGGTGTCAGACGGGCGCCAACGCTGGTGTCCGGGCCAACGGCCGGGCCGGGTCGGCGCCGTGGATATGCGGCCCCGCCCGGCCCAGGTGGCGTACCGCTCCCGCCCGGTCGGAGGGATCACCGGCAGCTCAGGGAGGGGCGGGCGTTGAGCGTGCGCACATCGCCTCCCGTGGTGTCCCGGTAGGTGTCGGTGACGCGGGCGAGCTCCTCGGGGGTCCGGGCACCGGCCCGGTTCATGGCCCGGTTCGCCCGTACGACGGCCGCCGTCGCCTCGCGGCGCTCGGTCTCGTAGCGGGCCAGCGCGGTGGGCACATCGTCCGCCCGCGCGAGTTCGCGGGCGAGGACGCGGGCGTCCACGACGGCCTGGGACGCGCCGTTGGCCCCCACCGGATACATCGGATGTGCGGCGTCGCCGAGCAGGGTCACCCGGCCGCTCCCCCACCACGGCAGCGGCTCCCGGTCGACCATCGGGTATTCCAGGATCTCGTCGCAGCCGGTCAGCAGACCGGGCACATCGAGCCAGCCGAGCCGCCAGTCCTCGAAGTACGGCAGCACATCGGCGAGCCACCCCGCCCGGTTCCAGGCCGCGTCGCCGGTGAGCGGCCCGGGTTCGGACATCCGCACCTGGCAGACCCAATTGACCCGGCCGCCGCCGATCGGATACGCGACCAGCTCGGCGTCCCCGTCGCGCACGATCACCATCGACCGCCCGGTCAGAAATGGCTCGGCTCGTGTGGTGCCCCGCCACATCCGGATGCCCGACCACAACAGCGGGCCGTCCTGCGGGTGCAGCGCGGCGCGGACCGCGGAGTGCAGCCCATCGGCGCCGATCAGCGCCCGCGCGGCCGTCTCCCCGACCGTCCCCGTCGCCCGGTCGAGCACGCGTACGCGCACACTGCCCCGCTGCCCCGAGTCGTCGAATCCCACCACCCGCGCCCCGGTGCGGACCGCGTCCGCGCCCAGGCGCTCGCGGACCGCCGCGAGGAGCAGCCGCTGGAGCTCCCCGCGGTGGACCGAGTACTGCGGCCAGCGGTAGCCCTGGGCCAGGCCCCGCGGCTCGGTGAAGATCCGCCTGCCGAACCGGTCGCAGTACACGTTCTCGGCCGTGGCCACGCCGATGGCGGCCAGCTCGTCGCCGAGGCCCAGTTCGATGAGTTCGCGCACCGCGTGCGGCAGCAGATTGATCCCGACGCCGAGCGGCCGGATCTCGCGGGCGCTCTCCACGACCGCCGTCTCGACCCCGGCGGCGTGCAGGCTCAGGGCGGTGGCCGGCCCGCCGATCCCGCCCCCGGCGATGAGCACACGCATCACTCGGCTCCGGCCTCGGGGCGGGCCCCGGAGGGGACCTCGGGACGGATCTCGGGACGGTCCTCGGGGCGTATCTCGGGGCGGTCGATGACGCGCAGCCAGGTGCCGTCCGGCTGGCGGCGGGCCACCTGCACCCGGCCGCCGGTGTTGTCGGCGGGGCGGGTCGAGGTGAGGGCCAGATCGCCGTGGCGGACGGTCGGCAGCGCCTCCTCCACCTGGAAGGGGCGCGGGGCGTGCGACAGCATCCGCTCGCAGACGGCGCGGATCGCCCCGCGCCCGACGGTGGTGGCACCCGGCGGGTAGGCGAGCACCGCGTCGGGCTCGTACAGCTCGGCCAGCCCCTCGGCGTCCCCGGCGTTGGCACGCTCCACGAACAGCCGGGCCAGATCCTCGGGGGTGGTGGCGCGGGCACGGGTCTCGGTCATGGTCGACTCCTTATCTCCGCCTCCACCCTCCGGCGGGCGCGGCCAGAAGTCCAAGAGATGGTTGGTCTGGTTGCTAGAATCAGCGCTTATGGAGCTACGGCAGCTTGAGTACTTCGTGGCGGTGGCCGAGGAGCGGAACTTCACCCGGGCCGCGGAGAGGGTGCATGTGGCCCAGCCGGGGGTCAGCGCACAGATCCGCCGGCTGGAGCGCGAGCTGGGCGAGCAGCTGCTGGACCGCTCGGGCCGCTCGGTGCGGCTGACCGAGGCGGGCGCGGCGGTGCTCCCGTACGCGCGGGCCGCGCTCGCGGCGGTGGAGGGCGCCCGGCTCGCGGTGGACGAGCTGACCGGGCTGCTGCGCGGGCATGTGGCGGTCGGGACGGTCACCTCGCACAGCGTGGATCTGCCGGGACTGCTGGCGGAGTTCCACGACGCCCATCCGGCGGTGGAGATCACCCTCACCGAGGCCACCTCGGACGAGCTGCTGGAGGGTCTGCGCGCGGGACGGCTCGACGCGGCGATCGTCAGCGTGGGCGCCACGGCCCCGGCCGGTATCGAGCTGGAGGTGATCACGGATCAGCCGATCGTGGCCGCGGTCGGCCCCGACCATGAGCTCGCCGCGCACTCGGCCATCTCGCCGGACACCCTGCGGGGCCGTGCGCTGATCAGCCTGCCGCGCGGCACGGGGCTGCGCACCCGGATCGACGAGGCGTGCGCGGCCGCCGGTTTCACCCCGCACATCGCCTTCGAGGCCAGCGATCCGGAGGTGCTGGCGCAGCTCGCCGAGCGGGGGCTGGGTGCGGCGATCCTGCCCGGTGCGTTCGCCGAGGCGCGGTCGGACCGGCTGCGGTCGGTCCGCATCGAGCGGCCGGCCCTGCGGGGGCGGCTGGCCTTCGCCTGGCGGGCGGACGGCCCGAGCGGTCCGGCCGGCCGGGCCCTGGTCGAGCGCGCCCGCACCGCCTTGGCGTCCGCCTCAGCCGCTGAGCGCCCCGCCGGGTGAGCCCGTGCACACCCACCACACTCCCCGTTGACATCTCACCAGCCCGGATTCCACAATTGCCGCCATGATCAGGCATCGGTTCGACGCGACGGGACTTCTACGCGCCCCGGACCGGACCGGGTGTGAGCGCTCGGGCCTCTGACCGGGACTCTCCGCGTCCCGCGGCCACCGCCCCCGCGCCCCCGAAGCCACGCCGGTCATTCCTCTCGCGATCGCCGGTCATCCTCCTGACGATCCGGACATCGCGACGCTCAGGACGACACTCCCGTGGTCTCCCCTGCGGCACGAGGGCACCTCCCCACCCCCGCCTGCCCCCTGCCCGCTGTCACGCATGAGGAGACGCCATGACCGTCGTCGACACTCCACCCACGACTCTGCGCGAGGCCACCATCCCGCCGGACGGCATGTACGAGGGCGCGCGCGTTCTGCGACGGCTGCCCGAGGGGTGGGAGGAGCGTCCGTACGAGCGGTTCGAGATCGTGCCCCTCGGACGCGTCATCGGCGCCGAGATCCGCGGCCTGAACCTGTCCCGGCCGCTGGAGCCCGCGCTGCGCGAGGAGCTGAACCGGGCCCTGCTGGAGTGGAAGGTGCTCTTCTTCCGCGGTCAGCACCTCACCTCGGAGCAGCAGCGCGGATTCGCCCGTAACTGGGGCGAGTTGGAGACCAATCCGCTGCTCGCCGCCGGATCCAGCGAGGATGTGGTCCGCTTCGACAAGGCCTCCGGCGCCACGCCGACCTTCGAGAACGTCTGGCACACCGACGTCACCTTCCGCACCCGGCCCGCGCTCGGCGCCGTGCTCCAGCTGCGCGAGGTGCCGCCGGTGGGCGGGGACACCATGTGGGCCGACATGGCGGCGGCGTACGACAACCTCCCGGCGGAGGTGAAGGAGCGCGTCGACGGCGCCACCGCCGTCCACGACGTCATCCCCGGCTTCGTCCGCTTCTACGGACCGGAGCGGCTGGCCCCGTTTCAGGAGATGTTCCCGCCGGTGGAGCATCCGGTGGTGCGCACCCATCCGGAGACCGGCCGGCGGATGCTGTTCGTCAACACCTCCTTCACCACCCGGATCACCGGGATGGAGCGCGAGGAGAGCGACCGGCTGCTGAGCTTCCTGTGCCGGCAGGCGCACGTCCCGGAGTACCAGGTGCGCTTCCACTGGCAGCCGGGCGACATCGCGTTCTGGGACAACCGCGCCACACAGCACTACGCGGTCAACGACTACGCCCCGCACCGCCGGGTCGCCGAGCGCGTCGCCATCGAGGGCGACCGGCCGTTCTGACCCCGGCCGTTCCGCCACGGCCGCCGGTGCGGTGATTTTCGGCCATCCGTGCGAGCCCGTACCCGGCGCGGGGTTGTTCCCGGCGGATGGAACGATGCACGGCAGTAGCCACATCGGAGGTATAACCATTGCGGAGTGGTCAGTTGACGAGCCGATGGAAGGGGACGGGTGCGATACCGGGTCCTGGGGGCGCTTGAGCTGCGCACCGGCGAGGGGTGGGCCTCCCTGGGGCCGGCCAAGTGGCGGACGCTGCTCGCGGTGCTGCTGTGCCACGCCAACCAGACCGTCTCCACCGAACGGCTCCTGGACGAGCTCTGGGGCGAGGACCGGGCGCCCCAGAGCGCCACCAAGCTGCTGCAGACCTATGTCTCCCGGCTCCGCCAGACCCTGGGCGACGAGGCCGGGCAGACCCTGATCACCGAGAAGCAGGGCTACAAGGCACAGGGCTACCGGCTGGCGGTGGAGGCCGCCGAGTTCGACGCCCACCGCTTCGAGCAACTGGTCGAGGAGGGGCGGCGGGCGCTCGACCGGGAGGCGCCCGAGACGGCGGCGGAGCGGCTGCGCGAGGCGCTGGCGATGTGGCGCGGCACCCCGTTCGCCGATGTGCCCCCGGCCCCGGCGGTGACGGCGGAGGCCACCCGGCTCGAGGAGTGCCGGCTACAGGCCGTGGACGCCCGGATCGACGCGGACCTGCGGTGCGGGCGCCATACGGCCGTCCTGGGTGAGCTGGAGGCGCTGACCGCCGAGTATCCGTTCCGCGAGGAGTTGCGCGGCCGGCTGATGCTGGCGCTGTACCGGTCCGGGCGGCAGGCCGATGCCCTGGCCGCCTTTCGCGATCTGCACCGGCTGCTGAGCGAGGAGCTGGGGGTCGAGCCGACTCCGCCGCTGTGCGACCTCCACGAGCGGATCCTGAACGCCGACGCCTCCCTGATGGCCGCGCCCGCCCCGGAGGCGGACCGGCCCGACCCCGCCGCCGCTGCCCGTAAGGCCCACCGGGGACCCCGCCAACTGCCGCCCGCCAGCCCCGCGTTCACCGGGCGCCACGGCGAGATCGCGGTGATCCAGGCGCTGATGGACGCGGCCGGGGACCCGGAGGCGGGCGAGGGCGGCCGGTCGGTGGTGCTCGCGGCCATCGACGGCACCGGCGGGGTCGGCAAGTCGACCCTGGCCATCCACGCCGCTCACCAGCTCGCCGACCGCTTCCCCGACGGGCAGCTCTACGTGGATCTGTACGGGGCCACCGCCGGACAGTCGGCCCTGGACCCCGGTGAGGTGCTCGGCCGGTTCCTGCGCGCCCTCGGCGTGGACGGCTCCAACGTGCCGAGCGACGCCGACGAGGCGTCCGCGCAGTTCCGTTCGCTGGCGGCGGGCCGGAGACTGCTGGTGATCCTCGACAACGCCGCCGGTGTGGACCAGGTGCGGCCGCTGATCCCCGCCGGGCCGGGCTGCGCCGCCCTGGTCACCAGCCGGGAGATGCTGACCACCCTGGAGGGCGCCACCCATCTGCATCTGGACGTGCTCCCGCAGGACCAGGCGGTGGCGCTGCTGGAGCGGGTCGTGGGCGCGGAGCGGGTGCGGGCCGAGCCGGCGGAGGCGGAGGAGATCACCCGGCTGTGCGGCTGGCTGCCGCTGGCGCTGCGGATCGCCGGTGCCCGGCTGGCCGCCCGCCCCGCGTGGCCGCTGCGCACCCTCGTGACCAAGCTGACCGACGCCCGGGGCCGACTGGACGAGCTGCGCTTCGGCGATCTGGCCGTCCGTGTCAGCTTCCAGGTGAGCTACGAGGGCTTCCTGCTCGGCCGTCGCTCCGACGACCTGGACGCGGTCCGCGCCTTCCGGCTGCTCAGCGTGGTGCACGGGCACGACGTGAGCCTGCCGGTGGCCGCCGCGCTGCTGGACCTGCCCGCCGACCGCACCGAGAACGCGCTGGAGCGGCTGGTCGACGCCCAGCTCCTGGAGAGCCGGGACTCCGTCCGCTACCACATGCACGATCTGCTGCGGCTGTTCGCGTCGGAGCAGGCGGAGGAGGAGCCCGAGGTGGAGCGCACGGCGGCGCTGGAGCGGGCGCTGACCTGCTACGCGGCCACCGCCCAGCAGGCGGTCACCCTGCTCGACCCGCTCCGCCCCTGGCCCCGGCACCCGGCCGAGGGCCCGGCGGTGCCGCTGGGCGGCCAGGACGAGGCGGAGAGCTGGCTGAAGGACGAGCTGCCCAATCTGCTGGCCGCCGTCGCCCACGCGGCCGAGCCCGCCCAGCCCGAGGCGATCGCGCGCCTGGGGCTGCGGCTGGTGCGGGCGCTCCAGTGGTTCCTCTTCCCCCGGGCCCACGCCCAGGATCTCCAGACGATCAACGAGCTGGCCGTCGAGACCGCGCGCCGCCTGGGCGACCCGGAGAGCGAGGCGTGGGCGCTGGACGGCCTCTCCGCCGCGTACTGGCTGCAGCACAGCTATGACCAGGTACGGACCACCCTGGAGTCGGCGCTGGAGATCTGGCGCGAACTGGACCATCGGGAGGGCGAGTTGCGCACCGCGTGCAATCTCGCGGACGCGCTGTGCGAACTGGGCCTGTACGAGGAGGCCATCACGGTGCAGGAGCGGCAGCTCACCCTCGCCCGGGAGGCCGGGGATCTGCCGGCCGAGGTGATCGGCCTGGGCAACCTCGGCCGGGCCCACCGGGGCCTGGGCCGCCCCGAGGACGCCCTGACCTGTTTCAAGGAGAGCCTGGAGTACGCCCGCCGCACGGGCAACATCCACCATGAGGGCTTCGCCCTCTACGAGATCGGGATCACCTATATGGAGCAGGGCAGGTTCCCCGAGGGCCGGGCCCATATGGACCAGGCCCTGCCGGTGTGGAAGCGCCCCGGTACGTACGAGAGTTGGCGCGGGCACACCTGGAGCGGGCTCTTCCCCGCCTGTATGACCCTGCAGATCGGCCCCGGCCCGCGCTGAGGCGGGTCCGGCGCGTACGTGGAGTAAAGGGCCTGGGGGGCTATGACTTGCGGGCCACCCCGCCGTAGGCCCACACCCGGCTCGGGTCGGACTCGGCGCCGATGCCCGGACGCCACGAGGGCAGTTGCACCAGGCCCGGGGCGAGCAGGTCGAGCCCGGCGAAGAACTCCATGATCCCGGCATGGTCGCGGGCGACCAGGGACACCGGGTCCTCGAAGCTGATGACCCCCCAGTCCCGGTCGGTGTCGAGCGTGAAGTCACCGGTGGTGTGGGAGAGAACCAGACAGCTGCCCGGCGCGGCCCAGTCCATGAGCCGGCGGACGATGCCGACGGGGTTCGCCAGGTCCTCGATGTAGTCGAGGACGAGCGTCAGCAGGACGGCGACCGGCTGTGCGGGGTCGAGCAGCCGCCGCAGCTCCTCATGGCCCAGGAGGTCCTCGGGCGAGCGGATGTCGGCCTTGACCATCGTGGTGCCGGAGACGGAGAGCCGGGCCTGGCCGTGGCTCGCCACAATGGGGTCGTTGTCGGCGTAGACCACCCGGGCCCGGGGATTCACGGCCTGGGCGATTTCATGCACGTTCGGGGTCGCCGGCAATCCCGCGCCGATATCCAGGAATTGGCTGATTCCATTGGCGGCGAGATGACGGACGGCGCGGTGCAGAAATCTCCGATTGGAGAGCGCGGTATCGCGGACTTCCGGTGCGACACCGAGAAATCGCTGAGCCTGCTCGTAATCGGCGAGGTAATTGTCCTTGCCGCCGACGAGATAGTTGTAGACCCGGGCCGGGTTCGCCTCGCTGACCGCAAGACGTCCGTGGTCGGCCGGCCGCCACTCCCTCGTCCTGAGCCCGATGCCGGGTCCGCTGCTCTTCATCGTGATTCCCTTACCACTAGCACTGCCTCGCCTCACCGCCGACGGTTCCGGATCACTGCGGGTGCGGAGCCGCGCCCGGACGCCACGTGACCGTCTTCCTCGGCCCCGGTTCGGCCCAGGCGACCGGATCCCGCGCCCACAGGTGGAAGGGCTGGTCGACATCCGCGGACACCCGGCTGAGCTGGCCCCAGGAGTACGCCCCGGAGTGGGCCGCGGTGGCCTGGAGTGCCGCTTCGAGGCAGGCACGGGCGGTGCGTTCGGCCCGGCAGGTGCCGCTCGGGCCGGACCCCTCCACCCCGCCGCAGAGCTGAAAGGTGCTCCAGGCGTAGAGGGGTTCGTCCTCGACATGAGGCTGATGCTGCTGGTCGACGTTCACAGGCCCTCTCCAGACGCGTCCCCACCGGGCGGCTGTAGCGATGCGTCCAGCATGGAAGAGGGCGGATCAGCGGCGGTATACCGGCGGTAAAGCGACGGCCGCGGCGGCTCGACCGGGTCCGCCCCGGTCGGGGTCCCGCTGCGGCCGCGTCGCGTTCCGCGTTGGAAAAGCCCTGGTCACACGCCATATGGCGGCATGGGGCGCGCCCAGGGCCGCCCGGTCACCCGGCGAGCCAGGCCAGAACCTCCCGGTTGACCCGCTCGGGCCGCTCCAGGTGGAGGAAGTGCCCGGCGCCGTCGACCAGTTCCATCCGCGAGCCGGCGGGCAGGTGGTCCGGGGCCCCCTGGACGACATCGGCGCCGATGCAGCCGTCGTCGGTACCGTGCAGATAGAGGATGGGGACCTCCCCGGTCCGGGTGACGGCCTCCTGCTCGGCCGCGTACGCCTCCACATGGCGCGACGGGTCGAACAGCGCCCGGTAGTAGCCGATCGCGGCGGCGAGGTGGGCCGGGTCCCGCAGGCTCTCCTTGACGTGCGCGATGTCCTCGGCGGCGTCCTTGTACCCGGGCGACCAGTCGCGCCACAGACCGTCGATCAGGGCCATGTCGTGCGCCGCCGCCCCGGCCTCGGCCAGCGGCGTCTGGAACAGGAAGATGTAGAAGGAGCGCTTGAACTGGCCGTAG
The DNA here is from genome assembly GCF_047337785.1 of Streptomyces lacaronensis. NCBI lineage: Bacteria > Bacillati > Actinomycetota > Actinomycetes > Kitasatosporales > Streptomycetaceae > Streptomyces > Streptomyces lacaronensis. The sequence continues at coordinate 11,399,551 of NZ_JBLHDK010000003.1, read as the reverse complement.
TCATAGTTGAAGAAGTCGGCCAGCACCCCGCCCAGCGGGGGCACCGACATCGTGACCGCGCGCCGCCAGCGCTCGAGGGCGCTGCCGGTGGCGCCGTACGCGGCGATGGCGCCCCAGTCGTGGCCGATGAGCACGGCGTCGCCGTCACCGCCGAACGCCTCGTGGAGCGCGTTGGCGTCCGCGGCGATCGCACCCACCTGGTAGGCGCCGTCGGCGGGTACGCCGCTGGGCGCGTAGCCCCTCATGAAGGGCGCCACCGCGTGGTAGCCCGCGTCCGCGAGCGCGGGAAGCAGATGGCGCCAGGAGTGCGCGGAGTCCGGGAAACCGTGCAAGCAGAGCGCCAATGGGGCGTCGGCCGGGCCCGCTTCGAAATACCCGAAATCAAGTCCATTTGCGTTGATGTTCTTCAGCTCTGTCACGCCCGAGGATGCTAATGCACCGTCAGGACGCCGTCCATGTATGGCCGGAACGGGCTGCGCACCGGGCCGGGGAAGTGGCAGACTGCGCTATACCGTCCGGAAATTCGATGACGCACCGCGTGTTTTCGCCGGCCGAGCCCCAGGGAGGCCCGATGACCAGCCCGAGCAGCCCCGTCGCGGACCACCGCGATGCGATGATGCACCGCGGATTCCTCTACCGCGACGAGGAGGAAGTGGTCGATATCTGCGTCCCGTTCCTCCGCGAAGGCCTGGAGGCGGACGACGCCGTGGCCGTCGTCGCGGCCACCTCCAACATCGACGCGCTGCGGGACGCGCTCGGGCAGGATGCCAAGGCGGTGCAGTTCGAGGAGGCGCTCAGCTGGTACCAGCACCCGGTCAAGACCATCGCCGCCTATGACTCCTTCGTGAGGGCCGAGAAGCCGCGCCGGGTCCGGGTGATCGCCGAACCGGTGTGGCAGGGCCGCACCCCGCTCGAGGTGGTGGAGTGGGCGCGTTACGAGTCGATCGTCAACGCGGCCTTCGCCCACTCCGGCGCCCGCGCCATCTGCTGCTACGACCGGCGTCTGCTGCACCCCGAGATCCTCGCCTACGCGCGCCAGACCCACCCCGAGATCATCGACGGCCACGGGCCGGAGAAGAGCGACGCCTATACCGACCCCGGCCCGTTCAGCGCCACCTGCGACCGGCGCCCCCTGCCGTCCGCCCCGCGCACGGCCGAGTCCGTGTCGATCGTCTCGACCGATCTGGACGCCGTGCGCACCTTCGTGGCCGAGCGGGCGAGCCGGCACGGCATGGGCCATGACGCGCTGCGCAACATGGTCGCGGCCGTGAGCGAGGTGTCCACCACCGCGATCCGGCACGGCGGGGCCCCGGCGCGGCTGAGCACCTGGGTCCACGACGGCGATCTGGTCTGCGAGATCTCCGGGCCCGGCCACTGGTACCCGGACGCGCTGTGGGGCTTCGCCCCGCCGGCCGACTCCGAGCCCGGGTTCGGGCTGTGGGGCGTCCGCATGCTGTGCGACGTGGTGCAGATGCAGGCCGACGCGGACGGCACCCTCATCCGGCTGCGCACCCGGATCTGAGGTCCCGGAGGGCTGGGCTGATGGCCGGGGTCAGATGACTCAGGTGACGGTGACGGCCCCGGCGCGGACGGCGAAGGCGATGTAGCCGAGGGAGAGGGGCAGGACGGCAGGACACCCACCCAACGGCCGGATGCGACCCGAGCGGCCGCCCCGGCCGGATGCGGCCGGGGCGGTGCGGAGCGACACTGGCGGGGAGGGCCACAGCCGTGATGCGGAGTGTGCGTATGGATGGGCTGCCATCCGTCAGGGAGAGCACGCGATGAACACGCCCCACCGGCGCCGGGGCGCCCAGGGCACCCCGAGGGTGCGGCGGGACCTGCCCACCCGCATCGACGCCACCGGCACCCGGCGGGAGACGGACGCGCTGGGGACCGTCGAGGTCCCGGCCGACCGGTACTGGGGCGCCCAGACCCAGCGGGCCCTGGTCCACTTCGCGATCGGTGACGACCGCATGCCCAAGGCGGTCTACCACGCGTACGGCTATGTGAAGAAGGCCGCCGCGCTGGTCAACGGCCGGGAGGGGCGGCTGGCGGGGTGGCAGGCGGATCTGATCGCGCATGTGGCCGACGAGGTGGTCTCCGGCGCGCTGGACGACCACTTCCCGCTGTATGTGTGGCAGGCCGGCTCCGGCACCCAGACCAACATGAACGTCAACGAGGTCATCAGCAATCGCGCGATCCAGCTGGTCGGCGGCGTCGTGGGCAGCAAGGAGCCGGTGCACCCCAATGACCACGTCAATCTGGGCCAGTCCTCCAACGACACCTTCCCCACGGCCATGCACATCGCCGCGGTGCGCGTCCTGCACGACCCGCTGCTGCCGCAGGTCAGCCTGCTCCAGGAGGCCATCGCCGCCAAGTCCCGGACCTGGTACGACATCGTCAAGACCGGCCGCACCCACCTGCGGGACGCGGTGCCCCTCTCCGTGGGGCAGGAGTGGTCCGGCTACGCCGCCCAGCTCTCCGACGCGCTGGAGCGGCTGCGGGCCACGCTGCCGGATCTGTACCAGCTCGCCATCGGTGGCACGGCGGTCGGCACCGGTCTGGGCGCCCCCGAGGGCTTCGGACCGGCGGTGGCCCGGGAGATCGCCGTGGCCACCGGCCATCCGTTCAAGGTGGCGTCCAACTTCTTCGCGGCGCAGAGCGGTGTGGACACCATGGTGGCCGCCTCCGCCGGGCTGCGGGGGCTCGCCGTCCCCCTGATGAAGATCGCCGACGATATCCGCTGGCTCGCCTCCGGCCCGCACGGCGGGATCGGGGAGCTGACGCTGCCCGCGAACGAGCCCGGCAGCTCCAGCATGCCCGGCAAGGTCAACCCGACGCAGTGCGAGGCCATGATGATGGTGTGCGTCCAGGTCCTCTCCGACGACGCCGCCGTGGCACACGCGGGCACCCGGGGCAACTTCCAGCTCAACGCGGCACGACCGCTGGTCATCAGTGGCTTCCTGCACTCCGCCCGCATCCTCGCCGACGCCTGCGAGAAGCTGCGCGCGTACTGCGTCGAGGGCATCGAGCTGAACCGCGAGCGGATCGACGAGTATCTGGCCCGCTCGCTGATGCTGGTCACCGCGCTGTCCCCGCGGATCGGCCACGACAAGGCCGCCGAGATCGCCCGTAAGGCCGCCGCCGAGGGAACGACCCTGCGCGAGGCGGCCATCGCCAGCGGCCACATAGGCGCCGAGGACTTCGACCGGATCGTGGACCCCCGGAAGATGGCCCGCCTGCGCGACGGCTGAGCTCATCGGCGTACCCCGTGCTCGGCCAGCGGCCCCACCTCCAGCCCCGCGGCCCGGCACTCCGCCACCACAGCGGGCAGCGCGGCCAGTGTGGCGCGCCAGCAGCCCGTGGCCGCGGCGCGGTCGGTGTCGTGCAGCAGAACGGTGGCCCCGCCGCGCAGATCGCGCCGTACGGCGGCGGTCACCGACCCCGGGGTGGCGTCCTCGGTCCAGTCGCGCCCCCAGGCCGACCAGAGGACCGGGGTGAGTCCGGCCCGGGCCGCCGCCAGCCAGCGGCCGCCGGTGAGGATGCCGTAGGGCGGCCGGTACCACCGCGGCACCGCGCCGGTGGCCAGCCGGATCGCTCGGGCGGCCCGGGCCACCTCGTGGGCGTCCCGGGACACCGTGGGCAGCCAGGGGCGGCTGTGGGTCCAGCCGTGGACGGCGAGTTCATGGCCCCGGCGGACGATCTCCAGGGTGGTGTGCGGGAAGCGCGTCACGCCGTCCCCCAGGACGAAGAAGGTGGCGTGGACACCGAGCGCGTCGAGCACCTGGAGGAAGCGCGGGGTGGTGCGTGGATCGGGACCGTCGTCGAAGGTGAGGGCCACATGGTCACGCCGGCCACGGCCCGCCAGGGCGGGGAACAGGGCGCGCCGGGGCCCGGACAGCCAGGTACCGGCGGGTGCGATGTGCGCGGCCGCCACGAGCAGCGCGGCGTTGCGCACCAGGACACCGGAGGGGTGGCGCACGCTCATGGTGTTCCCTCGCCGCCGGGTCCGCTCCGCCCGCCGGGGAGTGGTGTGCCGGTGTTCCGCGGCGGTTCGGGGACGGCCTGGTCCCAGGCGCCGGACATGGCGGGCGAGCGCGTCAGGCCCACGATTCCCGCCGCCATCAGCAGGATCCCGGCCATTTCGGGCACGATGCGCAGCCCCAGCTCGACGCGCTCGCCGAACAGCACCCAGCCCAGCGCGATGCTGACCAGGGCGTCGCCGAGGGTGAGCGCGGGCTGCGAGGCGGCCAGGGTGCCCGCGCGCAGGGTGCTCTGCAGCAGCAGGAAGCTCAGCAGTCCCACGGCGCACACCGCGTACAGCGGCCAGTCGGTGAGCACCGCCACCACCCCACCGGCGAACCGCCCGGTCAGCTCCTTGATCAGCGCCGCGGTGCAGGCGAAGCAGGCGGCGGTGGCGCTGCCCAGGGCGACGGCGCGCGCGGCCCCGCGCAGCACCCGGGCCACCGCGATCAGGGCGCCCACGACGATGGCCACCACCACTCCCACGGGCATCCAGCGGCCGCCCAGTGCCGTGGGCGAGCCGCTGGAGGGGTCGGCCGCCACCAGGAAGAGCGCGAGCCCGGCGGCGAGCATCACGAACGACAGCCAGGTCCGGCCGTCCGGGCGGTGGCGGAACACCACACTGCCGACCACCAGGGTGAACAGCAGCTCGCTGACCAGCAGCGGCTGGACCACCGAGAGCCGCCCGACCGCCAGCGCGCCCACCTGTGCCACCGCCGACACGATCATCGCCGCGAGACCGGCCAGCCAGAACGGGCGGCGCAGCAGCCGCGCCAGCCGCAGCAGGTTCCGCACCGGCCCGCCGTCGCCCCCCTCCTCCCGGGCCTGATCCATCGCGGCCCGCCGCTGCAGTACCGAGGCCGCGCCGTTGCCCAGGGCGGACAGCAGGGCCAGTACGACGGTCAGGGCGCTCACCGGGGATCACCCGAAGCGTGTGGCCAACCGGTGGTACAGCCGGGGGGTCAGGGCCCGGACCACCGCCGGCAGCCGCATCCAGGCCGGTACGTACACCTCGTCCCGCCCGTGCTCGACCGCGTCCCAGACCGCGTCGGCGATCCGCTCGGGCGGCAGCGGACGGGGCAGCCGACGGGTGTACGGGGCGCCGCGCCGGGCGAAGAACGGGGTGTCCACCACACCGGGGACCACATGGGTGACGCGCACACCGGCCCGGCCCAGCTCGTGGCGCAGGGCGTCGGCGAAGACGCCGAGCGCGGCCTTGGCCGCGGAGTACACCGCCTCGCCGCGCACCCCGACGGTCCCGGCCACCGAGCCGATCAGCACGATGTGCCCGCGCCGCTCGGCCTCCATCCGGGGGACGACCATGCGGACCAGGCGCATCGCGGCGAGCAGATCGACGCGTACCACCTGGTCGATGGCGGCGGGCGGCATGGTGGCGAAGGGTCCCGCCCAGCCCACGCCCGCCCCCGCGACCAGCAGATCCACCCGTCCGGCGGCATGGAGAGCGTCCCTGACAAGCGCCTCCGGGCCCTCCGGCGCGGCCAGATCGACGGGGAGGGCGAGGGCCGACGTCCTGGCGGCCACACGGTCGAGCCGTTCCCGGTGGCGGCCGCTGACCAGCAGCCGCCATCCGCCCTCGGCCGCGATCCGGTCGGCGATGGCGGCCCCGATGCCCGAGGAGGCGCCGGTCACCAGCGCGACCCTCGTCCCGGTGTCTGCCGGATGCCCGGTGTCCCGCACCCGGCCGCGATCCAGGGGTGTGTCCGGGAGGGGGCGGATCATGGCATCTCCCTGTCTCGCCGCCGACCGGCCGCTGGTCCTGGGTCCCCGGCCGTCGAGCGCGCGGTTTGACGGCATGCGGAGCGGATACCTCCAGTGAGCCATGAGGAGCCGCGCCTCGCACCATCGGAGGTGGTCATGCACCCGCTGCCGGCACGCTTTCTCGTTGTCAGCGCCGGGATGGGAGCCGGACATGACGCGGTCGCCGCCGAGCTGGTCCGCAGGCTGGAGGACCGTGGTCAGGGGGCCGGCCGGGTGGATGTGCTGGAGTTGTTGCCGCACCGGACCGGGGCGGGGCTGCGTTCGTTCTATCGGACGACCATCCGCCGCGCCCCGGTGCTGTACGAGGGCGTCTACCGGGCGTTCTTCCGCCCCGGCAGGGGCCCCCGGCCGGGCAGCGCCCCGCTGGCCGCGCTCGCCGAGGACCGGCTGCTGGCGCTGGTGGAGCGGGAGCGGCCGGACGTCGTCGTCCCGGTGTTCCATCTGGCCGCGCAGCTGACCGGCAGGCTGCGGGCGCGCGGGGCACTGGGGGTGCCCAGCGCGGTGGTGGTGACCGATTTCGCGGTGCACCGCCAGTGGCTGCACCCGGGCAACGATCTGCATCTGTGTGTCACACCGGACGCCGCGGACACGGTGCGTCGGGCGCTGGGCCGCCCGTCGGTGGCCACCGGGCCGGTGGTGGCGGCGCGCTTCTTCGGCCCGGCGCGGGGGGCGGCGCGGTGGCGACGGCGCTTGGGCGCGCTCGCGCCCGGGCGGCCGCCGGTGCTGCTGTCCGTGGGGGCGTGGGGCGCGGGCACACGCGTGGCGGACACCGCACGGCTGGTGTCGGGGGCGGGGTATCTGCCGGTGGTACTGTGCGGTCGGGACGAGCGGCTGCGCGCCGAGCTGTCGCGCCACCCGGAGGTGGCGGCCCTCGGCTGGGAGCCGGACATGCCGGGTCTGCTGGCCGCCGTACGGGCAGTGGTGGACAACGCGGCCGGTCAGACCGCGCTGGAGGCGCTGGCCACCGGGGTGCCCGTGATCGGCTACCGCCCCATCCCGGGCCATGGCCGCGAGGGCGTCCGGCGGATGGCCGCGCTGGGGCTCTCGGACCACGCGCGGGACTCGTGGGAGCTGGTGCGGCTGCTCGACGCGCTCACCGAGCCCTCCGCGTGGCGGGAGCGCCGTGTAGCGGCGGGCCGCGGGCTGTTCGCCGACGACGCAGCCGTCCGGCTGACCGACGCGGTCGCGGGAACGGCCGCGGGGTGAGCCGCCCGGACGGCCGCGGGGTGAGTCGATCGGACGGCCGCGAGGTGAATTTCCGCGCGCCCGATGCCGTCCGTGCCGACCGTCCGACGGCGAGTGGTGGCATGCTCGGCCCCGACCCATCCGATCTCGGGAACGCCGCGTGGAGCACCGCCTCCGCGCGGGAGTTGTCCCCGTGCGGTCCCGCGGGAGTTCCCGAACGACTGACGGAGGCACCGCCCGATGGGAAGTCATCTCTTCGCCGAGCTGGCCCGGCGCACCCTGGACGACGCGCGCCACGAAGTGGAGGTCTACGGACAGGAGATCCCCGAGTACCGGTTCGTGGAGCACGACGGCCGGCGACGAGCCGAGGCGCTGGACTACGCGGTCTGGCTCAGACGCCGCACCCTGGACTTAGCCCCCGAGGGAACCCCCCTCACCCAGGAGGACCTCGACCACATAGCGTCGATGGGCGCGTCGCGGGCCAGGACGGGGATGTCCGCCGCGTCCCGGCGGCGGGTCCTCGGTCTGCACACCAACCTCATGCTCCGGGAGATCCAGGAGGCGTCCGGCACGGAGAACACCGATGAACTGATGCGGGTCATGGTCTGGTTCACCACGCAGGGCACCCGCGGCATCGACGCCTACACCCGCGGCCACGCGGCCGAGCAGAAGCGCCGCCTCCCCTTCGTCGCCCGGGTGCGCGCCCTCACCACGGCCCTTCTCGCCGACGACTCACTGGCCCCGGGCCTCGCCCGCGCCGTCGGCATGAGCCCGGCCGCGTCGTACGAGGTGGTGGTCGTCCGCGTCCCCGGACGTCCGGCCCCGGCCGCCGGAGGGCGCGAGGCGATCGTCGAGGCCCTCCTGACCCGCCACCGGATGCCGATCGCCTGGCCCAGGGCGGAGGAGCTGGTGGCCCTGGTGCCCGCCGGTCAGGACCGCGCCCCTGATACGGCCGGGCCGACAGGCGACCGGGCGGCGCGGGACCGGGCGCTCGCCTTCGTGCGCGACGCGGGCGAGGCGGTGGCGCGGCCCTGTGCGGTCGGCACCAGTAGGGGCGGTGTCCGCGCGCTGGCCGATGCGTACGCCCGTGCCCGGCGCATCAGTCTGGCGGCTCCGCTCCAGCCCGTGCCCCGCCGCCCGCACACCCTGGCCGATGTCTTCGTCGAACTGGCCGTCGCCGAGGACCGCGACATCGACGGCTGGCTGTCCGGCATGGCCCGGACCCTCGCCCGCGGACCCGAGCTGCTCGCCACCCTGGAGACGTACTACGCCCATGACATGCACCGCAGGAACACCGCCGCCGCGCTGAACATCCATCCGCGGACCCTGGACTACCGTCTCCAGCGGGTGCGCCGGCTCACCGACGTCGACCCGGGATCCGCCCGTGGCGTCCGCATTCTGAGCACCGTGGTCGCCAGGGCCGCCTCCGGCGCCTGGATGGCATGAGGCAGGCGCGTTGACGGGACGTAGGCCGCCCGGGAATCCCCCGGCGGCCTACGAGCCCCCCGTTATCTTCTTCGTGGTCCTGCAAGGGGACCGCTGGCCTCCGGGCCCGGCATGACTGTTCCCCCCTGTCGAAGGGATGACCTGGGGGGTGGTGTCACCGGACCCGAGGGGTGCCGTTGGAGACGCTGATGAGAGGTCCGACTACCGCCCGGCCTGGCGCAACGCCAGGCCGCTTGCGGGCGGCAGGTCTGCATAACGTGGATGCGCGCGTACGGCCCCGAAGCCCTGGCCAGCACCGCACGAACCCCGCTTTGGGAGGATGGGTTGGACGACATCGACGACGTGGGCGTCTTCCTCGGCCTGGACGTCGGCAAGAGCGCCCACCACGGGCACGGCCTCACCCCGGCCGGCAAGAAGGTCTTCGACAAGCAGCTGCCCAACAGCGAGCCCAAGCTGCGGGCCGTCTTCGACAAGCTGGCCGCGAAGTTCGGCACCGTGCTGGTGATCGTGGACCAGCCCGCCTCGATCGGAGCCCTGCCCCTGACGGTCGCCCGGGACACCGGCTGCCAGGTCGCCTACCTGCCGGGCCTGTCCATGCGGCGAATCGCCGACCTCTACCCGGGAGAGGCAAAGACCGACGCCAAGGACGCCGCGGTGATCGCGGACGCAGCCCGCACCATGCCGCACACCCTGCGCTCGCTTCAGGTGACCGACGAGATCACCGCCGAACTGACCGTGCTGGTCGGCTTCGACCAGGACCTGGCAGCCGAGGCCACCCGCACCTCCAACCGGATACGCGGCCTGCTCACCCAGTTCCACCCCAGCCTGGAGCGCGTCCTCGGACCCCGCCTGGACCACCATGCTGTGACCTGGCTGCTGGAACGCTACGGATCCCCGTCCGCCCTGCGAAAGGCCGGTCGACGCAGACTGATCGAGGTGATCCGGCCCAAGGCCCCACGCATGGCCCAGCGCCTGATCGACGAAGTCTTCGACGCACTCGACGAGCAGACCGTCACCGTCCCCGGCACGGGCACCCTCGACGTCGTGATCCCCTCGCTGGCCCGCTCGCTCGCCGCCGTTCACGAACAGCGGCAAGCTCTGGAAGCGCAGATTGCGGCCCTCCTGGAGGAGCACCCTCTTTCCCAGGTCCTGACCTCGATGCCGGGGGTCGCGGTCAGGACCGCCGCCACCTTGCTGGTCACCGTCGGCGACGGCACCAGCTTCCCCACCGCCGCCCACCTGGCCTCCTACGCCGGCCTCGCCCCGACAACGAAGTCGTCGGGCACCTCGATCCACGGCGAACACGCGCCCAGAGGCGGCAACCGACAGCTCAAACGGGCCATGTTCCTGTCCGCGTTCGCCGCCCTGCACGATCCCGCCTCCCGTTCCTACTACGACCGGTGCCGGGCCCGAGGAAAGACCCACACACAAGCCCTCCTCCGCCTGGCCCGCCACCGCATCAGCGTGCTGTTCGCCATGCTCCGCGACGGCACCTTCTACGAACCCAGAACCCCCCGCCTCGCTTGACGAAAGACATAGAGGCACCCCCCCGCGGCCGCCCCCGCGGCCGCCCGTCCTCAGAGCTCGCAGTTGATCTCGACCTCGGCGTCACACCGGTCGATCCCCGGGCCGCCGTTGGCCACGTCGTAGCCGGGACCGCCGATCAGGGTGTCGTTGCCGGAGTGGGACGCGTTGTCGGGGCTGTCGCCGAAGAGGTAGTCGTTGCCGGTGCCCCCCGTGATGTTGTCGTTGCCGTTCTGGCCGCTCACGCCGAAGTACGTCCCCACCGACACATTGGTCGGGTCGCTGGGGTTGAAGTTGTCCGAGCCGTCACCGAGGCAGACCACGGCGGAGGTGCTGATCAGGTCGGAGAAGACCCAGTCGTCCCCGGAGAAGGCGTTGACGACGCTGCCCGGTGTGCCCCAGATGGCATTGGCGTTCTTGTCCCCCTCGATGGTGGCGGTGAGCGGGACGCCGGTCTTGGGGTCGGTGCAGGTGGTCGCCGTCGACACCTTTGCCGGGGCCGCCGCCTGAGCGGCCCCGCCGGTGCTGAGGGCGGCACCGGTGAGGGCCGCGGTACAGGCCAGCAGCGCGGTGACGCGTCTGCTTCCGTGTCGGGTCATGCGGTGTTCCTCCTCGGAAGGGATGCGGAGTGACGCCGCACAGCCTTCCGCCCGGCCACCCGGCGCGTCTTCGTGAACCAGGGAGAAAACATCCGCCCGCCACGGGCACGGCACTGTCAATCCGCGCAACCGGCCCCGGGACCTACGGGGTCTCCGGCGGTCTTTCCCCACCCCGCCCTTTCCCGCGGCATCGATATGCGGCTCCGCCGCGTGGCAGGGTTCCGCCCCCTGGACCCCGGGGCCCAGGGGCGGAGCCCCGGCCCGGGGTCTGGGGCGGAGCCCCGGCCCGGGGTCTGGGGCGGAGCCCCGGCCCGGGGTCTGGGGCGGAGCCCCGGCCCGGGGTCTGGGGCGGAGCCCCGGCCCGGGGTCTGGGGCGGAGCCCCGGCCCGGGGTCTGGGGCGGAGCCCCGGCCCGGGGTCTGGGGCGGAGCCTCAGTATCGGGAAGGGGCGGGGAGGGGAGCAGCCCGCCGCAGGCCTCACGATCCGCCGGAAACCCCTGGCCCCTAGCCCGCCTTCTTGACGAACTCAGTCGTGTAGGTCTTCTTCAGATCCACCGTGGCGTTCTTCAGATTGGGGTTGAACGCCTTGAGCACGCGCTCGACAGTCGCCGGGCCGTCCGCCGGCATCACCCCGTCCTTGGTGAACATCGGCAGGGTGCTCTTGATGGCCTCCGCGTAAAGCTTGGCGCCGCCCTGCGCGTAGTCGCTCGGCATCTTGGCGGCGATGTCCTCGGCCGAGTGGGTGGACATCCACTTGAGGGTCTTCACGAAGGCGTTGGCCAGCTTCTGGACCGTGTCCTTGTGGCCGTTCACCCAGTCGGCGTTCATGTACAGCGAGGAGGAGGGGTACAGGCCCCCGAGGGCCTGCTTGGAGCCCTCCGGTGTGCGCATGTCGATCAGGACCTTGCCGATCTTCTGCTCGACGATCTGGGCGACCGTCGGATCGGTGGTCATACCGCCCTGGATGGAACCCTGCTTGAGGGCCGAGATGAAGGTCTGCCCCGCGCCGACCGCCACCGGGGTGAACTCGCTGGTCTTCACTCCGCTGTCGACCGCGAGGTACTTGGTCAGGAAGTCCGTGGAGGAGCCCAGCCCGGTGACACCGAGCTTCTTGCCCTTGAAGTCCTCGGGCGACTTCAGCTCGCCCGCCGCCTTGTTGGAGACCACCTCGACCTCCCCGGGGGCCTGGGCGAGCTGGACGACGGACTCCACCTGCTTGCCCTTGACCTGCAGATCGAGGGTGTGGTCGTAGAAGCCGACGACGCCCTGGACATCGCCCGCGACCAGCGAGGTGGTGGCCTGCACCCCGGCGGGCTCGGTGAGCAGCTGGACCTTGAGGCCCTCCGCCTTGAAGTAGCCGAGCCGCTGGGTGAGCATCGCGGGCATGTAGATGACCTTGTCCAGGCCACCCACCATGATCTTGACCTTGCCGTCCTCGCCGCCGGAGGCGCTGGAGTCGCCGCCGCAGGCGGTGAGGGTGGTGAGAGCGAGCGCCGCGGCGACGGCGGCCGCGGAGAACTTGGCACTGCTGCGCATGAGGTCACGTCCTTGTGAGCGGTGATGAGCGGGGAGAAGGAGGGCGGGGCTGAAGCGGGAGCCGGGAAGGGGGAGGCGGGGCTGAAGGCGGGACCCCGGAAGGCTGAAGCGGGACCCCGGAAGAGGGAGGCGGGGCTCAGCGGTCCTCGCCGGGCTGGGCGGGCTTCCAGCGGAAGAGCCGCTTCTCCAGGAAGGTCAGCAGCCCCTCGGCGAGCAGGGCCACCACGGCGAGGATCACCATCGCGGCGTACACACCGGCGGCGTTGAAGGTGCCCTGCGAGGAGGACACCAGCAGGCCGAGCCCCTTGGTGGCACCGATGTACTCGCCGACGATGGCGCCGATGAGGGCGAAGCCGAAGCTGACATGGAGGCTGGTGAAGATCCATGAGGTTGCGGAGGGAATCACCACTTGGAGGGTGACCTGGCGGTTGCTCGCGCCGAGGATCCGGGAGTTGGCCACCAGATTGCGGTCGACCTCCCGGGCGCCCTGGAAGGCGTTGAAGAAGACGGGGAAGAAGACCAGGACGACGGCCGAGGCCACCTTGGAGGCCGGACCGAGGCCGAACCAGATGAGGAAGATGGGCGCGAGGACGATGCGCGGCAGCGCGTTGAGCACCTTGATGTACGGGCCGAGCACATCGGCGAGGAAGGCGATCCGGCCGAACGCGATCCCCAGGACCACACCGGCCACGACGCCGATGCCCCAGCCCAGGAGCGCCTCGTAGAGCGTGTACCAGATCTGCTCCCACAGTGAGCCCTGCGCGGTGCCGTGCAGCGCCCACTGCTTGAGCTGCTCCCAGATCTTCGAGGGCATCGAGAAGTTGAAGGGGTCGATGACGGAGGCGCGGGCCAGCCATTCCCACAGCCCGATGACACCGAGGAGCACCAGGGCCCGGGTGGACTGGACGAGGATGGCGCGGTTGCGGGCGGCGCGCGCCCGGGCCCTGGAACGTTCGGTACCGGGTGTCTTGCCGACGGCGGGGGCGGCCGTGGCGGAGATGGTCTCAGGCATCGACGGCACCCCTCTCGCGGGTGATGCGGACCTCTTCGCCGAGCGAGGACCAGATCTCCCGGTAGATCTCCACGAACCGCGGCTCCAGCCGCACCGACTCCACCTTGCGGGGCCGGGGCAGGTCGATCTCGAAGACCTCCTTGACGGTGGCCGGTCCGGCCGTCATCACCACGACCTTGTCGGCCAAGGCGATGGACTCCTCCAGGTCGTGGGTGACGAAGACGACGCACGCGCCGGTCCCCGCCCACAGCTCCAGGAGTTCGTCCGACATCAGCGCGCGGGTCTGTACGTCGAGCGCCGAGAACGGCTCGTCCATCAGCAGGATCTCGGGGTCGTTGACGAAGGTGGACGCGAGCGCCACGCGCTTGCGCTGGCCGCCCGAGAGCTGGTGGGGATAGCGGTCCTCGAAGGAGGAGAGGCCGACCCGGGCCAGCCACTCACGGGCCCGCTCCTTCGCCTCCGCCTTGGGCACACCGCGGAAGCGCGGACCGGCCATCACATTCGACAGCACGCTGCGCCAGGGGAAAACCGCGTCCTGCTGGAAGACGAAGCCCACGTTGGAGGCGATGCCACGGACCGGCTCACCGGCCACCAGCACATCGCCCTCAGTGGGCTCCTCCAACCCGCTGACCAGCGTCAGTGTCGTGGACTTGCCGCAGCCGGTGGGTCCGACGACGGCGACGAACTCACCGTGCCCGACGGTCAGGTCCAGATCCCTCACCGCGGTGTGGAGGGCCCCGGACGGTGTCCGGAACGCCTTGCTCGTTCCCCGCAGCTCGATGGCGGGGCTGGTGTGGCTGCTCATGGCCGGGAGGGTAGGAGTGACCCGCGCCACAGCGGCAGTCTTGTGAGCACAACGCGCCCTTGCGCTCACAAACCGCGTTCTGCTCGTTTTGCTCGCGCCCGCGCAACGAAAACGCTACGGAGACTGGGCATACGCCCCGGGCGCCTTTACGGTGCCTTCACAGCACCATAAACGGACGAAGTACTACCGCTCGCGTACGGGACCACACGGGACCTCGAGACGGGAGACAGGGGGCCCATCATGCGTATCCGATGGCCCCGGCGTGTCTCCGGTCAGGTGCTCGCCGCGCAGCTGTCCATCACCGCCGGGGTGATGGTGCTGGCGACCGCGCTCTTCCTGGCCCCGCTCAGCTCCGAGATCGACAACCAGGCGATGCACCAGGCGCTCGCCATCGCCCAGACCACCGCGGCCGATCCGGACATCGCCCGCGACCTCGCCGCCACCAAGCCCACCCCGTCGGGTCCGGTGCAGCGGGCGGCGGAGCGGATCCGCCGGTCCACCGGGGCGCTGTACATCGTGGTGATGGACTCCCGGGGGGTGCGCTGGTCGCACACCACCACCGCCCGGATCGGCGAACACGTCTCCACCGATCCGCGCGAGGCCCTCTCCGGCCGGGAGGTCCTCCAGATCGACGTGGGGACGCTCGGCCGCTCGGCCCGCGCCAAGGTGCCGCTGCGGGCCGAGGACGGCCGGATCATCGGGGCGGTGTCGGTGGGCATCGGCTACGGCAGCGTGCGCGACCAGCTGCTGGCGGCGGTGCCCCGGCTGCTGCTGTACGCGGGAGCGGCGCTCGCGGTGGGTGTCCTCGCGGCGATCGCCGTCTCGCGCCAACTGCGCCGCCGTACCCACGGTGTGGCGTTCGCCGACATCTCGGCGCTGCTCGACGAGCGGGAGGCGATGCTGCACGGCATCCGCGAAGGGGTGGTGGCCTTCGACCGGCAGGGCCGGATCCGCCTGGTCAACGACGAGGCCGGACGGCTGCTGGGGATCCACCCGGACGCCACCGGCCGCACCCTGGAGGAGTCACTGCCCCCGGGCCGTACCACCGATGTGCTGGCGGGGCGGGTGGACGGGGCGGATCTGCTGACCGTCAGCGGCGGCCGGGTGCTGGTGGCCAATCGCATGCCGACCAAGGACGGCGGGGCGGTGGCGACACTGCGGGACCGCACCGAGCTGGAGTTGCTGGGCCGCGAGCTGGACAGCACGCGCGGGCTGCTGGACGCGCTGCGCGCCCAGGACCACGAACACGCCAACCGACTGCACACCCTGCTGGGGCTGCTGGAGCTCGGACTGCACGAGCGGGCGGCGCAGTTCGTGGCCGAGCTGACCAACGCCCGGCGCGCCTCGGCCGAGCAGATCTCCGAACGGGTGCACGATCCGATGCTGTCGGCGCTGCTGGTCGGCAAGTCGGCCATCGTGGCCGAGCGCGGGGTCGCCCTGCGCATCTCCCCCGCGACGCTGCTGCCGGGGCGGGTGGTCGATCCGCGCGATCTGGCGACCGTGCTCGGCAACCTCATCGACAACGCGCTGGACGCGGTGGCCGCACACCGCTCGCCCACTCCGCTGATCGAGGTCGAGCTCAGGGCCGAGGGCACCACCGCCGTGCTGCGGGTGAGCGACACCGGTCCGGGGGTGCCACCCGGGATGCGCGAACAAATCTTCACCGAGGGCTGGTCCACCAAGCGGCCCGCCCCTCCCGGCTCCCCGGACGGCCCCGAAGCCCACGACGGGTCCGCCGCGGTGTCGCCGCGCGGCCGGGGCATCGGGCTGGCCCTGGTACGGCGGCTGGCCGAGCGATACGGAGGAATGGCCCGGGTCACCGCCCGGGCGGGTGGCGGGGCGGTGTTCACCGTCGTCCTGCCCGAGGCCCTCACCGGGGACGACACACCCACTCATGAGTTCACCGCAGCAGGAGAGTCACGATGATCGACGTTCTTGTCGTGGACGACGACTTCCACGTCGCCGAGATCAACGCTGCGTATGTGGCCCAGGTGCCCGGCTACCGGGTCACCGCCCGCGCCCATACCGCCGCCCAGGCCCTCGCGACCCTCGAACGCACCCCGGTCGACCTCGTCCTGCTCGACCACTACCTGCCGGACGAGACCGGGCTGACCCTGGTGCGCCGGATGCGCCAGCTCGGCCACCACGCCGACGTCATCATGGTGACGGCGGCGTGTGATGTGGCCACCGTGCGGGCCGCCATGCGCCATGGCGCACTCCAGTACCTGGTCAAGCCGTTCAGCTTCGCCGGGCTGCGGGCCAAGCTGGACGGCTACGCGGGACTGCGCCGCACCCTCGAGGGCGTCGGCGGGCGCGGCGAGACCGGTCAGGAGAGGGTGGACCGGATCTTCGGCGCCTTCGCGGCCGCCGACACCTCCGGTCCCGCCCTCCCCAAGGGCCACTCCGCGCCCACCGTCGACCTCATACGCCGGGTCCTGGACCAGGCCGACCACCCGCTCTCCGCCCATGAAGTGGCGGAGCGCACCGGCATCAGCCGCTCCACGGCCCAGCGCTATCTGAAGTACCTCGAGCATGCGGGCCGTATCAGCCTCACGCTCAAGTACGGGGACACCGGCCGTCCCGAACACCGCTACACATGGGTGGCGGTGAACTGACGGCACCCCTCAGCTGGTGGCCGTGGCCTCGTACAGGCCACGGCCGGAGCGCTGGGCCCGGTCCGAGGAGCGCAGCCGCTCGAGGGTGTTGCGCACCGAGTTCACATTGGTGCGGGACTCCTCACGGCCCAGGGCCTCGTTGACCTCGGAGGCCCGCATGGGGCGGCCGGCCTTGCGCAGCGCGGTCAGCACGCTGTCGGCGAGCCCGGTGGAGCGCTCGGAGGTGGTGGCCGTCTCCTTGGTGGCCTTCTCCGCCGGCTTCTCCGCGGCCTTGGTGCTCTTGGCCGTGGCCTTGGTGGCCTTCACCGTGGCCTTGGCGGACTTGGGAGCCTTCGCCGCGGCCTTCGCGGCGGTCTTCTTGGCGGCGGTCTTCTTGGCCGCCGCCTTGGTGCCCCGTCCGGTGGCCGGGGCCTTGCCCGCCTTGCCGCCACTGCGCTGACGGCCGATGGCCGCCTTGCGGGTGGCGGCGGAGGTACGGCCGGTGGTGGCCGTGTCCTCGGCGGACTCCGGCGCGGCGGCCTCGGCCGTGGCCTCGGTGGCCGGTTCCGCGGCCGGCTGGGCCACGGGCTCCGCCACCGGGGCTCCGTTGCCGCCCTGCTCGGGCACCGCGGAGGTGGAGAGGGACTGAAGACTGCTCAGGGCGGTGCTGACCGCCTCCAGCCGCTTGGTGACGGCCTCCAAATCACCCTTGAGTGCCTCCTGTTGCTTCTGCAGCTGAGGGAGTTCGGCCTCCAAGACCTCGATGGTCGAACCGACACTGCTGTCCGCGCTCAACGCGTTCACTTCACTTCGTCCCCTTTCTGGGCGTCTGCGCCCATCGCAGCAGCGATTATGCCTGCTGTCAGTGGTGTGCGGTGCCCTGTGTGCCACTACGCAAAACAACCACACATGTCTCAGCACCCCATGAGAGGCCAACTTTCGGTGAAAAAACACGTCTGTGGCACCGCGCCCGTGCGTCCGATGTCATCCGGAAGGGTGGCGCCGCAAACGCGGTGACGACGTGTCAGGCCCCCGTTTCCGGGGTGCCATCACATGGGTGGTAGAAACACCGTACCTGTCCGAGGAAACCGAGGTAGTCGAGGTAGTCCCATGAAGTTGCGCTGCGCCGTGCTCGACGACTATCAGGACGTGGCGCTGTCGGCGGCCGACTGGTCGGGGGTGCTGGACGCGGTGGACGTGGTGCCAATCCATGAGCACATCGCCGGTGAGGACGCGGTCGCCGAGGCGATCGGGGACTGCGAGATCGTGGTCATCATGCGGGAGCGCACGCCCTTCCCCGCGTCGCTGTTTCCCCGGCTGCCACGGCTGAAGCTGCTGGTCACCACCGGAATGCGCAATGCGTCGGTGGACCTGGAGGCCGCCGCCCGCCATGGCGTCACCGTGTGCGGCACGGGCAGCGGCTCGCAACCGCCCGCTGAGCTCACCTGGGCGCTGATCCTGGGGCTCGCCCGCCATCTGGTGCCGGAGAGCACGGCGCTGCGGGACGGCGGACCGTGGCAGAGCACCGTCGGCACCGAGCTGTACGGCCGCCGTCTGGGGCTGCTGGGGCTCGGCAGGATCGGCGCCCAGGTGGCGCGGGTCGGCCGGGCCTTCGGCATGGAGGTGGCGGCCTGGAGCGAGAACCTGACGGCCGGGCGCGCGGAGGCGGAGGAGGTCCGGGCGGCGGACTCGAAGGAGGAGCTGCTGGAGACCAGCGACATCGTCTCGGTGCATCTGGTGCTCAGCGACCGCACCCGGGGGCTGCTGGGCGCGCCGGAGCTGAGGCGGATGCGTCCCACGGCACTCCTGGTGAACACCTCCCGCGCCGCCATCGTGGACCAGACCGCGCTCGCGCAGGCGCTGCGGGACGGCTGGATCGCGGGCGCGGGCGTCGATGTGTTCGAGCGGGAGCCGCTGCCGCCGGGCGATCCGTTCCGTACGCTGCCCAATCTGCTGGCCACCCCGCATCTCGGCTATGTCACCCGGGGCAACTACGAGCGGTTCTACGGCGATGTGGTGGAGGACATCAGCGCCTACCTTCAGGGCGCGCCGATCCGCCGTCTGAGCCCGCCCGGACCAGTCGGCTGACTCGACCCCGAGGAGCGCCAAGGGGACGTATTCCAGAACGTGTTGGAGCCGGTCGGCGACCTCGCCGACCTTGTACGAACGTCCCGTACCCAGCCACTGTGCGCCTGCCCGGCCTGAAAGCGACGCATGCCCTCCGCCCGGTGGACACTATTCCGTTTCGCCTTCGTCATACCGGACAGGCTGCCTGGCACGGACAACCCATCGGCCCGCACAACAGACCGGTGCCCGGTCCATCGGCCCGGCACCGCGGACGGAGGGAACGTGGCTCACAGCACATCCGGAAAGCCGACGGCCGACGGGGCATCGGCCGGGCAGGACGCCCTACGGCACGGCGACGGCGGCGGGTCGGGGTCCCCGCCACCGAGCCGGCGCGGCATGCTCTCGGTGGCCGCGGCGGCCGGGCTCGGCCTGCTCGCCGGCTGCGGCGAGGAGTCGGCCGGCTCCACCTCCGGAGCGGACCCGCAGGGGTCCACGAAGGCGCGGCGCTCCCCGTCCGCCACGCCGTCCAAGCCCTCTCCCTCCCCCACTCCGAAACCGCGGCCCGAGCTGCCGCGGGGCGGCCGGGAGCTGTCCCGCTACCGGCTGGTGGGCTACTGCGGGCTGCCCGGGGCCGCCGCGCTCGGCCGGCTCGGCGTCGGGGACCTCGACGACCGGGTGCGACAGATCGAGAAGACCGCCCGTGCCTACGCCGCGGACCGTGAACCACAGCCGGTGCTCGAACTCCTCGCGACCGTCGCCAACAGCACCGCGGGCCCCGACGGCACCTACCGCTCACGCACCTCCTCCGACACGATCCGCCGCTTCCACGACGCGGCCAAGCGCCACCGCGCCCTGCTGCTGCTGAACATCCAGCCGGGCCGGGCCTCGGTCCTCGGCGAGGTCAAGGCGCTGCGCGAATGGCTGGTACACCCCGATGTCGGCATAGCCCTGGACCCCGAGTGGGAGATGGGTCCGGGTGAGGTGCCGGGAGACACCTACGGCCACACCAGCGGCAAGGAGCTCACCGATGTGGCCCGCTATCTGTCCGGGCTCGTCGACGAACACGATCTGCCGCAGAAGCCGCTCGTCTTCCACCAGGTGGCCGTGTCCGTCGTCAGCGACCAGTCCGGCTTGCGCCCACAGCCCGGGGTGGTGTTCATCAAGAGCGCGGACGGCATAGGTTCGCCGGGGATGAAGCGGGACACCTGGCGGCAGCTGGTCAGGAATCAGCCCGAGGGCGTGCGCACCGGCTTCAAGCTCTTCTACGAGGAGGACACCGAGGGGAGTCGGCTGATGACCCCGGAGGAGGTGCTGGCCCTGCGGCCACGCCCGGACTACGTCATGTTCGAGTGACCGCGGTGGCCCGCGCCAGGAATCCGGCGGCCCGCGTCACGCACGCGGCCGCCCCCGGCCGGAAGGCGGCCGGGGGCGGCTGGGAAAGGGGCGCTCAGGGGCGTGGCGCCGTCTGCACGGTGAGGGGTTCCTGGGTGGCGACGTCACCGGGGCCACGGCGGGTGAAGCGCATGGCCACACAGGCACCCGCGTACAGCAACGCCACCACCAGCAGCAGCGCCTGATAGCCCGTGAGCAGGGCCAGATACTCGAGGGTACCGCCGAACAGGGAGCCCAGCAGGTTGGCGCCGAACGCCGACGTGGGGTCGGCGGCCGCCGCCAGCCGGTCGGAGAAGATGAGGTTGGCGCAGAAGATGGGGGCGAAGGCCAGCGCGATCGCGGCGGCCAGCCGGGGGGCGAAGGGCAGCCCCAGCACCACATCGGACGGGACCAGCCAGGCGACGGCGAGGCTGGCGAACAGCATCAGTCGCAGCACCAGCTGATTGACCCGGCGCAGCCTGCGCCGGACCTCCACCGCGCACAGCACCGCGAGCAGCACCCCCGCGAAGACCATCGCGTTGACCAGCCAGGTGGTGCCGAAGTAGAGGGCGAACCCGATCACGTTCTTGGTCTCCAGCAGCATGAACGCCGCGCCGAGCAGGAACATGTCCACGTAGCGGGCGGTGCGCCTCAGCCGGACCCCGGTCAGCCGTACCGACACCAGCGTCACCAGCAGGATCGCGCCCAGGACCCCGATGTAGAGGGTGGGGATGGTGCGGTGCAGCAGATACGGGAAGGGGTGGTCGTCACCGGCGGCCGGGGGCACCGGGCCGGAGGGGCGCCACGCGGAGGCGGTGCAGGACTGGTCGCCGGAGGTGACACCGGCCACCAGGATGGCCGCCTTCTTGCCTCCGTAGTGGGTGATGCAGGGAGCGTGCCCGAAGACGGAGGTGAGCGAGGAGCCGAACCGGTCGATGAGCCAGTTCTGCCGGTAGTAGTTGTACATGGCGAACGCACCGCCGGGGGCGAGGTGGCGGTGTGCCGCCTCGAACGCCTGCCGGGTGAACAGATAGCTCTCCAGGCGCAGGTTGCTCGCGCCCGACACCAGGGTCAGGGAGTCCGGCAGGGCGAGGACGACCAGGTCGTAGCGGGTCTTGGTGCGCTCCAGGAAGGCCCGGCCGTCGTTGATGTGCACGTGCACCCGGGGGTTGTCGTAGGGCCGGGCCGGGTGCAGTGACGCGCCGATCTCCTGCAGTCGGGGGTCGATCTCCACCGCGTCCACCCGCTGGGCGCCGTGGGCGAGCGCCATCGCCACGTCGTTGCCGTTGCCCGCCCCGATGACGAGCACCCGGCGGTGGGAGTTGCGCGGGGTCTCGCGGTAGGGCTGCTCGTACGGGGAGTCGGGGCGTCCGAGCACCTTCAGCGGGGCGATGGACTGGTGCGGTACGCCATTGGCGGAGATCTTGTAGTCCCGGCTGCCGGAGGTCGGCCTGGTGACCTCGATCTTGTAGTACGGGGACCAGGAGATGCCGCTGGCCGCCGTCTCCAGCGCCAGGATGGCCACCATCAGCGCGAGCGGCACCGAATATCTGATGGTGTTGCGGAGGCCGCCGAGGGTCAGCAGCGCCGCCGCGGCGATCACTCCCCACACCACCGATGGTGCGCGCAGCCAGGACAGCAGCGCGAAGGACACCGAGCCGGTGAGCGAGCCCAGCAGGTCGAAGCGGTACGCCTCGAGCGACGGCAGCCGACGGAACTGATCGGCCGTCATCTTCCCGATGGCCATCATGATCAGCGCGGTGAGCCCGAAGAGCACCGGCAGGGTCACCCACTGGGGCAGACCGGTCGTCTTCACGGCGGTGAAGTAGATGACCTCGCCGCTGGTCTGCCGCACCTGCACGGGGAACTCGCGCACCAGGACGACGAGAACGGCGAGCGGGACGGGCGCCCAGCGGGTCAGCCACTGCCCACGGTCGGCGGGCAGCAGGAATCCCAGGCCGATCCCGAGGAACGAGCCCAAGAGGATGAAGTTCGAGAAATAGCTCAGATGGACGATATTGGCGCCGGTCCACCGGATCAGCGCCAGCTCGACGAAGAGCATGGTGGCGCTGGCCAGCAGCAGCCTCGCGCGCACGTTTTGCGGTCCTGGGCTGTGCTCCATGTCGGCCACGCTGTCATCCGGGGCGGGGCAGGTCGAGCACCCACCCGGCCCGTGCCGTCGGCCGGATGGCGGGCGTCCGGCGCCTCGGAAGGTGGCTCCGGACGCCCGCCTTCCGTCCGTGCGTTGCCCCGCGACCCCGCCATTGCCGCGACCGTCGGCGCAGGTCAGCGGCGTGGCTTGGGGTGCGGTGCGACGGCCGTACGGGGTGGGGTGGTCACGTCGCGGCAGGTGTCCCGGGTCCGCTCCCCCGGCCACCGCCGTACGGCGTTCGGGTCATGGCCCGGCCGGTGTCCGTCACCTGCCCGGGCCAACGGCGGACGCCCGCGCGGAGGAGGCTGACCCGGATGGCGGAGCGGGGTGGCGACGTACGCGCCCGGCGAGGACCACCGCCGCGGCCACGGTGCCGGCGAGCACCGCCCAGGAGACGATGTCGCCCGTGCGGGAGTACGGGGTGCGCGAGCCGTGGATGGGAATGTCGGCGTACCAGACGCCCGCGTCGGCCGTGGTGTCCTGCGTGGACAGCAGCCGTCCGGTGGCGTCGTAGGCGCTGGACTGGCCGTTGAAGTCCTGCCGGACCAGCGCGTAGCCGTTCTCGATCGCGCGCAGCCCGGCCATGGCGGTGTGGGTGCGCCCCATCTCGGGCCAGTCGCCGCCGGGGACGAAGACGATGTCGGCGTCGATGTGATTGCCCGCCGGGAAGTCGGCGTCGTAGCAGATGACGTTCGCCAGCCGGCCGTACGGGGTGTCGACGACGGGCACGTGGCCGTCGCCGGGTGTGTAGATCTCGAGCCCGGGGATGGGCCGGGCCTTCTGGTAGTCCCACAGCTTCCTGCCGTCGGGGCCGAAGAGATGGGTCTCGTCCCTGCCGTGGGGCGCGTCCGGCAGATAGGTCAGGTCGGCCACCAGGAGATAGACGTTGTGCGCGTCCGCTGTCGCCGATGCCTGCCGCAGATACGCGCGGTGGTCCTCGTCGGCCACCCGCGCGGCGTTCTCCGACCAGACGACGATCCGCGCTCCGGCCGCAGCCGCCCGGGCGGTCTGGCGGAAGAGGTCGTTCAGGAGCGGTCGCATGGCCCGGCGCACATCGGCCCGGTCGACGCGGCGCGGGTCGGTGACGGCGAGCCGGGAGGCGCCGTGCACCGCCGTCTCGGCGTCGATGGCCGCGTGGCTCGGATTGACGCCGGCCACTTTGACGGTGTCGCCGCCCGTGTCCGTGGACATCGTGCGGAGCTGTCCACCGACGACGATCAGCGCGACGGCCGTGGCGTAGACGGCGGCCCAGCGCGGCGCGGGCCGGTGCGGCCCGCGCTCCCAGACCAGATTGCCGATCGTCGCTCCCGCGCCGATGACGAAGGCGATGACGTACGGCCCGGTCAGCGCGGTGATCTGCAGCAGCGCGGTGCTCGCGTGCTGGGACGCGGCCCGCATGCCGTACGCGGTGCCGAACGGGCCGTACGTGCCGAGGAGGAATTCCACGGACATGGCGGCTGCGGGGAACAGCAGCACCCGGCCGAGGGTGCCGGCGCGCGGGCCGAGCAGCCGGTCGGCCACATACGGCAGACCGTAGGCCACTCCGAAGGCCACATCGCCCAGCAAGGTGAGCCAGGTGATGGGTACGGCGAGTTCGGCCATCCACACCGCGGCCGACGCCACCGTGACGGCGAACACCGCGGGCAGGGCCACGAGCGGGCGGGTGTGGCGCAGGAAGCGGAGGAGTAACAGCGGCGCCACCCATGCGGCCAGGGGCACGTCGAACCGGCCGCCGACGGACAGCAAGGACGCCGCGGCGCCGCCCCACAGGCACAGCCAGGGGCGTTGGGCGGGCGGGGCGAGTCGTTCGGTCATCGGGCACTCCTGTGCGCGGGCCGCGTCCCCACGGACCGGCCCGCATCGATGTGTACGATGTCCACATTGAAGGATGGAGGTGTGGACACTGTCAACATCCACTGGCTCGGGATACCACCACGGGGATCTGCGAGCGGCCCTGCTGGACTCCGCTCTGGCGCTCCTCAACAGCGAGGGCCCGGGCGAGCTGTCGCTGCGGGCGGTCGCCCGGCACGCCGGGGTCTCCCCGAACGCCCCCTACCGCCACTACCGCGACAAGGAGGCGCTGCTCGCCGCCCTCGCCACCCGGGGCTTCACGGAGCTGGGCGAACGCCTCGCCGCGGTCGCCCCCGGGGAGGAGCCCGGCGCCGAGGTCATCGCCATGGCGTGCGCGGCGGTCGACTACGCGCTGGACCACCCCGGGGTGTACCGCCTGATGTTCGGGCAGGCGTGCAGCAGCCACCCCGACACCATCGCCGCCTCCGACGCCGCGATCGCCATCGTGGCGGAGCGCATCGCGGCCGTCGCGGAACCGGAACGGCGCGAGCCGCTGCGGATCGGGATCTGGGCCCTCGCCCACGGGCTGAGCACACTGCTGCTGGACGAACGGCTCGGCACACCGACGCGTGCCGAGGCCGACGCCCTGGTGGAGACGGTCGTACGCACCATGCTGGGCGCCGGCCCCGAACGGCCGGACGGGGGATCCGCGGCCCGGTGAACACCGCGCCGCTGAGCGCCGCGCTGTTCACCGCACCGCTCAGCGGGCGTTCCGCCGGGTCAGCTCCCCCCGGTGGCGTAGAACGGCTTGCACACGGTGCCCACGTAGTCCGTGGCGATCTCCAGCACTCGGCTGCCGTCCGCCGAGGGCAGCAGCGCCGAGCTGTAGTTGGGGCACCAGTCGACCACCTGGGAATCCACCCGCACCGGCGCCGGGATCGAACGCCAGGCTCCGGTGCCGCCATTGCTGTTGGTCCAGACGGTGGCACCGCTGCCGGTGGCGGTGGTGCCGTCGGCGTTGTTCAGGACCTGGCCGACGAGGAACAGCTTGCCCCGGGGATTTCCCGGCTCAGGGGCCCAGGCGAGATTCGGCGTGTGGGTGAAGTACTTCCCGTCGGCGGTCTCGGGACGGTAGCCGAGGTGAGCGGGGTCGCCCCAGTCCCAGCCGTTCCACGAGGTCCGGTAGTGGACCACGCATGAGTACTGCCCCTGGGCGGCGCAGATCTCGTACGCCATGAAGTACTGGCCGTCGGGCAGTTTGCGCACGATGGGCATTCCGGGCCGGTCGGAGGCGAGGTTGCTGGCCACGGTGGCGTGGTGGCCCGTCCAGGTGATCCCGTTGGCGCTTCGGGCGGCGACCAGCTTCTGGCTGTGCGCGGGATCGGTCTCGTCCGAGTAGTGGGCCACCAGCCGTCCGCCGGAGTCGATGGAGAACTCCGGCTCCCACAGTCCCTTGGTGTTCGGGGCGGTGGCCACGGTGGACAGATAGGACCAGGTGCGGCCCTGGTCGTTGCTGCGGAAGACCCGGATGGCCATCCGGCGATCCGGCTCGTCCTGGCCGATGGAGGCCGCCCACAGCAGGGTCCCCGCGGGCATGGCGCCGACGGCCCGCGGCAGTTCGTACAGGGTGGCGCAGCATTCGCCCTGTCCACCGGACGCCTCGGGGTCGGCCACCTCGCCCACCTGCCGGAAGGTGGCGCCGTCGTCGGTGCTCTCGTAGATGGCACCGAGCCCGTCCGAGCCGCGGAAGGTGACCACCGAAGCGAGGACGCGGCCGTTGGCGGCGCCGTTGTGCTGGAGGCGCAGGGCGCGGGGGTAGAGGCCGGTGCCGTCGCGCAGCAGGGTCCCGGAGGCGGCCGCGGCCGGGGGTGCCTGGACGGTCAGGAGCGAGCCCAGGACGGCCAGGAGGGTCAGCAGGGTGGGCAGGAGGTGTCTTCGGTACGGCGTGGTCATGCACGCTCCCTCGGGAGGAGTGGTGAAGGGGGAGAGGGGCCCGGGCCCTGCGTGGCGCAACGCTAGAGAGAATTTCCAACGTTGTAAATCCCTTGCGCGGGCTTCCTCCGCGAGGGTCGGGGCGGTGCGCCTCCGCCCCGTCACGCACGGCGCGACGGGGCGGTCGGGGCGGTGCGGTCAGTGTTCCTGGGCGGTGGGGCGCACCATGATCTCGTTGATGGCGGCGTGCGCGGGCTGGGTGACCATGAAGGCGATCGCACGGGCGATGTCCTCGGGGTGCAGCCAGGACTCGCGCGGCATGCCGCGCCCGGCGGCGGCGATCGCGCTGTCGGCCGTCAGCTCCGTGGCGACCATGCCCGGCTCGATCAGCCCCACCCGGACACCGCGGGCGGTCACCTCCTGGCGCATGGCCTCGCTCATGGCGCCCACCGCGTGTTTGGTGGCCGAGTAGACGCCGTTGCCGGGACGTGCCAGCCGGCCGGCCACCGAGCTGACGTTCACCACGTCCGCCACCCCGCGCGGGCCGTCGGACGCCGTCCGCAGCAGATGCGGCAGCGCCTGCTGGGAGGTGTGCAGCACGGTCCTGACGTTGAGGTCGAGCATCCGCTCCCAGCCCTCGGGGTCGCTCTCCTCGACCTTGCCGGGCACCACGGAGCCGGCGTTGTTCACCAGCACATCGAGCCGTCCGCACTGCTCGACGGCGTCCTCGACACACCGGCGGGCCTGCGCCGTGTCCCGCAGATCGGCGGTGAGGACGGCACCGGAGCGGCCCTCCTTCCGCACGGTGGCGGCCAGGTCCTCCAGCCGTTCGGTACGGCGGGCCACCAGTGCGAGATCGGCGCCCTGCCGGGCCAGCGCCACGGCGGTGGCCGCTCCGATGCCGCTGGACGCGCCGGTCACCAGCGCCACGCAGCCCGACAGCGGGCCGTAGGAGGGCGCGGCCTCTCCGGCGTGCCGGTCGTTCCCGGTGTTCATATCCGTCACCCTGGCTCCCTGGTCTTACGGGGATGGGAAGGCCACGGGGTTGGCGTGGATCGGGTACCCCGGCGGAGGCCGTCCATCGCCCCCGTTCCTCCTTCTCTGCGGACTTCTACGCGGACTTCTCAGCGGAAGGCGCCGCTGTAGGCGTTGAGCGCGGGCTGGCCGCCGAGGTGGGCGTAGAGCACGTTGGAGTCCTTGGGTATGTCGCCGTCGCGGACGAGGTCGATGAGCCCGGCCATGGACTTGCCCTCGTAGACCGGGTCGAGGATCACCCCTTCGAGGCTTCCGGTGAGCCGGATCGCCTCGAGGGTGGAGTCGACCGGGACGCCGTAGAGGTTCCCGGCCCAGCCCTCCAGCACGGTGATCTCCTCATCGCGCAGCTCCCGGCCGAGGCCGATCAGCCCGGCGGTCTCGCGTGCGATCTTCTCCACCTGGGCACGGGTCTCGGCGGGCTTGGCGGAGGCGTCGATGCCCAGGACCCGGCGGGGGCGGTCCTGGCCCGCGAAGCCCGCGATCATGCCCGCCTGGGTGGAGCCGGTGACGCTGCACACCACGATGGTGTCGAAGAAGACCCCCAGCTCCCGCTCCTGTTCCCGGACCTCCCGCGCCCAGTTGGCGAAGCCCAGACCGCCCAGCGGATGGTCGGAGGCCCCGGCGGGGATCGGATACGGCGTGCCGCCCGCGGCACGGACGTCCTCCAGGGCCCGGGTCCAGCTGTCCTTGAAGCCGATGCCGAATCCGGCGTCGACCAGCTTCACCCGCGCGCCCATGATCCGGGAGAGCAGGATGTTGCCCACCTTGTCGTTGACCGAGTCGGGCCAGTCCACCCAGCTCTCCTGCACCAGGACGGCCCGCAGCCCCAGCCTCGCCGCCACCGCGGCGACCTGGCGGGTGTGGTTGGACTGCACACCGCCGATGCTCACCAGGGTGTCAGCGCCCTTCCGGAGCGCGTCGGGGACGAGGTACTCCAGCTTGCGGGTCTTGTTGCCGCCGAAGGCCAGTCCGCTGTTGCAGTCCTCGCGCTTGGCCCAGACGCGCGCCCCGCCGAGACGCTCGCTCAGCCGGTCCAGCGGGTGGATCGGGCTGGGGCCGAACAGCAGGGGGTGGCGCTCGAAGTCATCGAGGGACATGGGTGGCTCCTTGTGGGTGGTGCCGGATGTCCGGCGATCCCTACCCCGCCCCTCCGCCTCGGCACACGATTCGCTCTCCACCGCCGCGTCGGCACACGAGCCGAGCCCTCCCCGGCCCCCGTCAGTACCCGACCGGCGTATGCCAGTAGGCCGTTGGGGTCCCGCTGCTGTCCAGCCTGAGCACCCCGCCGCCGGGTCGCGGCGA
Organism: Streptomyces lacaronensis; assembly: GCF_047337785.1. NCBI lineage: Bacteria > Bacillati > Actinomycetota > Actinomycetes > Kitasatosporales > Streptomycetaceae > Streptomyces > Streptomyces lacaronensis. The sequence continues at coordinate 11,371,399 of NZ_JBLHDK010000003.1, read as the reverse complement.
CTATCTGTGCCTGAGCCCTCGTACCGCCGAGACGGCGCTCGACCGCCGAGTCCACCCCGTCCGCCCCACTCGCCCAGGGAGCCGAGACCATGCCCCAGTACTTCCGCGACTCGCCCGAGTCTCTCGTTCCCGACGCGCTCGCGGGCTTCGCCGCCGCCCATGCCGATCTCGTCGCCTACAACCCCGACCACGGATACTTCCGCACCCGCCACACCGCACCCACCCGCCGCGTCGGGCTGGTCTCGGGCGGCGGCTCCGGCCATGAACCGCTGCACTCCGGCTTCCTCGGTACGGGGATGCTGGACGCCGCCTGCCCCGGCCGGATCTTCGCCTCGCCCCACAACCGGCAGATCTTCGAGGCCAGCCGGGCCGTCGCCCGGGCCGACGGGGTGCTGCACATCGTCAAGAACTACACCGGCGACCGCATCAACTTCGGCATCGCCGCCGAGCGCCTCGCCCATGAGGGCATCCGCTGCACCCGTCTCCTCATCGACGACGACCTCGCCACCGACTCCGACGACATCGCGGTCGGCCGCCGCGGCACCGGTGCCACCCTGATCGTCGAGAAGATCCTCGGCGCCGCCGCCGACGAGGGGCGCGGTCTTGAGGACCTGGTGGCGCTCGGCACCGATGTGACCCGGCGGGCCCGCAGCCTCGCCGTCGCCGCGGCCGCCCACACCACGCCCCAGTCCGGGACACCGGCCTTCACCCTGCCCGACAACGTCCTGGAGTTCGGGGTCGGCATCCACGGCGAGCGGGCCGAGGGAACCACCCCGCACGCCCCGCTCGGCAAGCTGGTCGAGACCATGACCGACCAGTTGCTGGCCGCGCTGCCCGACAGCGCCGGGACACGGGTTCTCGCCCTGGTCAACGGGCTGGGCTCGATCACCTCGCTGGAGCTGTACGGCATCCGCCACGCGGTCGCCAAGGCCCTGGACGACCGCGGTGTCGGCCTCGACCGGTCCCTGACCGGCACCTTCGTGAGCGCCCTGGACATGCGGGGCTTCTCGCTGACCCTGTTCGCCACCGACGCGGAGGCGCTGCGGCTGTGGGACGCCCCCGCCCGCACCCCCGCCTGGCCCCTGTGATCCGTCCGGCCCCCGTGACCCCGCCACCGCCCCGAGGAGTTGCCCCGCTCATGCCCGACCAGCCCGGCCCCAAGGGCCTCACCCACACCGCCGTCATGGACTGGATGACACGGTTCGCCGCCACCGTACGCTCCGTGGAGCCCGAGCTCACCGCGCTCGACCAGAAGGCGGGCGACGGGGACTTCGGCGCCAATCTGGTCACCGGGATGGACGGTGTCCGCCGCGCGCTGGACGCCCTGGCGGCGGGCGCGGGGAACGGCGAGCGGGACCGGCGGGGCCCGGACGCGCCGCTGGACGCCGCCGCGCGGGTCTTCCTCGACGACGTGGGCGGCACCAGCGGTCCCCTGTTCGGGCTGCTCTTCCAGGAGCTCGCGGACGCGCTGGGGATGGCGGCCGACCCACCCGGAACCGCGGCGCTGGCCCTCGGCACCGCCGCCGGCGCGGCCGCGATCCAGCGGGTCGGCGAGGCCGAGGTGGGCGACAAGACGATGGTGGACGCCCTCGTCCCCGCCGCGCGGGCCCTCGCCTCCTGCGAACCCACCGCCGACCCCGCGCACGCGCTCCATGTGGCCGCGGTGGCGGCCCACCGGGGCGCCCGCTCCACGACCGATCTACGCGCCCGCCGCGGGCGCGCCAGCTACACCGGCGACCACTCGCGCGGCGTCCCCGACCCGGGCGCCCTGGCCGTCGCCCTGCTGTTCGCCTCCGCACACGCCGAGCTCACCTCGCTCGGCCGGCTCCCCGTGTCCTGAGGAGGAAGACCGAGGCCGGCAGGGGATCCCCGGGACATGCCGCCCGCCGGTGAACGCCGCGGCCGGGCCGCACGTACTGGGATGCGAGTCCTGGGCCGCATGAGAGGAGCAGAGCGGGGCAGACGACCAGGATTCGACTGTCGGCTCGATCAAAGGTGTCCGGGAGAATCTGTGCAGCAGGAGACCGCCGCCCGTGTGACCGCACCACCGACCGCGCCACGGCCGCGCGATGGCGGCGCGTCCAGAGGCCGGACGCGCGACCCGTACTTCGACAACGCGAAGTACCTCACCATCGTGCTGGTGGCGTGCGGCCACGCATGGGAGCCGCTCACCTACGGCAGCCGGGCGGCCACCGCGATCTACCTGACGGTGTACGCGTTCCACATGCCCGCGTTCGCCCTCATATCGGGCTACTTCTCGCGGAGTTTCGACATGGCGCCGGGGCGGGTGAAGCGGCTGCTCACGGGCGTCGTCGTGCCGTACCTGGTCTTCGAGGTGGCGTACACGCTCTTCTACCGCTGGGCGCAGGACGATCCGGGCTATCCGATCAGCCTGCTCGACCCCTGGTATGTGATGTGGTTCCTGGCCGCGCTGTTCATCTGGCGGGTCACCACCCCGCTGTGGCTCGCGTTGCGCCATCCGGTGCCGGTCGCGCTGGCGGTCGCCGCGCTGGCCTCGATCTCACCGGAGGCCGGCGGGGATCTCGGTCTCCAGCGGGTGCTGGCGTTCCTCCCGTTCTTCGTGGTCGGGCTCACCCTGCGCCCGGACCACTTCACCCGGCTGAGGACCCGGCGGGCCCGGCTGGTCGCCCTTCCGGTGGCGGCCTTCGCCCTGTGCACGGCGTACGCGGTGGCGCCCTGGATGGACGCGGAGTGGTTCTACCACCGCAAGAGCGTCGCCAAGCTGGACGGCGTACCGTCCTGGGCCGGTCTGCTCACCACTCCCGCCCTCTTCGGTCTGGCGCTGGTGCTGACGGCCTGCTTCCTGGCCTGGGTGCCGGGGCGCCGGACCTGGTTCACCGCGCTCGGCTCGGGCACGCTGTACGGCTATCTGCTGCACGGCTTCATCATCAAGTCGTCCCGGTTCTGGGACTGGTACGACCATCCGTGGCTGCACACCCCGCTCGGGGAGCTCACCGTCACGGCGGCCGCGGTGCTCATGATCACCGCACTGTGCACGGAACCGGTGCGACGGGTCCTGCGCGCTCTGGTGGAGCCACGCATGGACTGGGCGTTCCGGCGCACCGGTTCGTCAGCCGGTTCCTGAGGGCGGCGGGGCGCTTCCTGAGTTCGGCGGGACGCTTCCCCGTCGGCGGCCGGAACTCCCCGTCAGCGGCGGCGGACCTTCACGGTGTTGTCGACGCGGGTGGCCGGCTTTCCTTCGGGGTCGGTCATCTTCTCCTCGTGGGCCTCGCTGACCAGGACGTCCCACTCCCCCTCCGCGAGGTCGAGCCCGGCGAGCACCTCCTCGGGGGTGGGGAAGTGGATGTCCGGATCGGGGTCCTTCGCCCAGGACGGGAATCCGGCGTGTCCGGTGATCAGCAGCACGCCGCCCGGTGCGACGGCGTCCGCGGCGCTGCGCAGGATCCGCTCCCGGGGCAGCTCGAGCCAGGAGTGGAGGAAGTAGGTGGAGACCAGGTCGAAGGTGCCGGCCGGGAAGGACTCGGACAGGTCGTGCGGCTGCCATTCGATGCGGTCGCCGACACCTTCCGACGCCGCGTGTCCGGCGCCGCGGTCCAAGGCCACCCGGGAGACGTCGACGGCGGTGACCCGCCAGCCCTGCCGGGCGAGCCAGATGGCGTCGGCGCCCTCGCCGCAGCCCAGATCCAGTGCGTGGCCGGGGGCCAGCCCGGTGACCTCGCGCACCAGGGCGGCGTTGGGCCTGCCGCTCCAGACGCGGTCCTCGGCGCTGTAGAAGGTGTCCCAGAACTCCCCGTGCGTGGTGTCGGGCGAGATGTCATGCGGCTTGGTGGTCATGTCGGATGCGCTCCCTTCGTCGGGTCAAGAGAGTGCGTCCGGCCGTGGCCACTTGACAAACTTCTTTGCCGGGGTGGCAAATGAAGATATGGCTGACGAAGACCTCACCGAGGTGCTGACCGCCGTAGGACCCCGGCTGCGCGCGCTGCGGCGCACCCGTGGCACCACCCTCTCCCAGCTCAGCGAGACGACGGGCATCTCGCTGAGCACCCTGTCGCGGCTGGAGTCGGGGCAGCGCAAGCCGACTCTGGAGCTGCTGCTGCCGCTGGCCAAGGCGTACGGAGTGCAGCTGGACGAGCTGGTGGGGGCGCCGGCCACCGGGGATCCCCGCGTCCATCCACGGCCGTTCTCCCGGCACGGCCAGACGTTCGTCCCGCTGACCCGCTATCTGGGCGGGCTGCACGCGTACAAGCAGATCATGCCGCCCCGGTCGCAGGGCAGGGGAGATGAACCGCTGGAGCAGCGGGTGCACGAGGGCTATGAGTGGCTCTATGTGCTCTCCGGGCGGCTACGGCTGGCGCTGGGTGAGCACGATCTGGTGCTCACGGCCGGTGAGGCCGCCGAATTCGACACCCGCACCCCCCATGGCTTCGCCAACGCCGGGGACCAGCCGGTGGAGTTCCTTTCCCTGTTCGGGGCGCAGGGCGAGCGCATCCATGTCCGCGCCCGCCCCGCCGGTACCTGACCCGCCCCCGTCGCACCCGGGGCGTTCACCCCGAGGGCTCGTCCGGGACGGGCTGCTCGGGGTGCACACTCCCGGTCTGCGGCCTCCCCTCCCGTCCGGTGCCGGACTCATCCGTCTCGGGGAGGTCGTCCACATCGTCCGGCTCATGGCCGGCGCCCGGCACATCCAGGTGGTCGGGCCCGTCCTGCGCCTGCTGGTCGGGGAGGTCCCTGGGGATCCCGCCCCGCTCCTCGCGCTCCTCCGGTCGCCGGTCGTCGCTCACGATGCCGCTCCTTTCGTCGATGGAGGGGGCACAGCAGAGGCGATTACCCACGAGCTCGGGGCGGATGCACGGCCGGCCGGTCCGATGCGGCCATCCGTGCGCGCGGCCGGTTACTCCCCGCGCTCCAGCACATACAGCTGGGGCAGGTTGACCACGACGGCCTCCTGGGTGCTGCGGGCGATGACCACCACCGCCTCGTCGTCGGGGTCCGGGTTCTCCTCCCGGTGCGGCACATAGGGCGGTACGAAGATGTAGTCGCCCGGCCGGGTGCGCAGCCTGACCTCCTCGACGTGTCCGTCCCGCTCCTCGGCGAAGACGAACTCGGGGTGGCCCCGCACCACGAAGATGGCCGTCTCGGACTCGCCGTGGTGGTGGTTGGCGGAGGCGGTGTCCGGCGCCACATGGGTCTGGCCCATCCAGAGCCGCTCGGACCCCACCGACTGGCCGCTGATCGCGGCGAACCGCCGCATGCCCTCGGTCTGGGCGGTGCCGGGGTCGACGTCCTCGGTGCGGATGTGGTGCAGACGCGACCGCAACGGACCGTCGGGGGCGGTGGCGTTCAGATGCGGATGGAACGCGTCGTGCTGCTGCGCGGGGTCGCCGCCGGGCGTCGTCATGCCACTGACCGTAGAAAGCCCCGGCAATGGATGTCAACAGATGTCCTTTCGCTCACCAGGCACAACACCGTGAAATCCACGCTGCATAATGGCCGTATGCAGATCTCGGCGAAGGCGGACTACGCGGTCCGGGCGCTGGCGGAGCTGGCCGCGGACACCGGCAGGCCGCTCACGTGTGAGGCGATAGCGACCTCCCAGGACATCCCCTTCCGGTTCCTCAAGGCGGTCTTCCGCGATCTGCGCCAGGCCGGTCTGGTGCGCAGCCAGCGCGGCTGCGAGGGTGGCTACTGGCTCGCCCGCGACCCCGCCGAGACCAGCCTCGCGGACATCGTGCTGGCGGTGGACGGGGCGTTCCTGACGCTGCGCGGGGAGCGGCTGGACGACCTCGGCTACCGCGGTCCGGCGGCCGGACTGCCCGGGGTGTGGCGCGGGATGGAGGCGCATGTGCGCCAGGTGCTGACCTCCACCGCCCTGAGCGATCTGGTCCGCGAACGGCTGGCCGCATGACGTCCGTACGCCCTGACCGCCTCCGGCACCCCGGGGCGGACGGCGACGGGGCCGTCGAGATCGTGGAGTACACCGATCCGGCCTGCCCGTGGGCGTGGGGCTCCGAGCCCGCGTTCCGGCTGCTGCGGGCGCTCACCGCGGGGCGGGCCCGCTGGCGCCGGGTGTTCGGCATCCTCTTCGACGAGGACGACGACCCGGCACCGGATCCGGCCGCCGAGACCGCCTGGTACGGCCGCTACATCGCCGATATCGCCCGCCATACCCGGGCGCCCTACGCCCACCGGCTGCACTGGGTGGCGGCCACCAGCCGGCCCGCCTCGCTCGCCGCGAAGGCGGCCGAGCGACAGGGCGCGACGGCCGCGGAGCGGGTGCTGCGGCGGCTGCGCGAGACCACGTTCGTGCTGGGCACTCCGGCCGATACGGCGGAGCGGGTGCGAAGCGCCCTGACCGGCCTGGACGGTGTCGATGTGGGGCGGCTGGAAGCCGAGCTGGGCGATCCGGAGGTGGTGGCGGCCGTCCGGCGGGACCACGCCGAGGCCCGCGACCCCATCCCGGAGGCGCATGCCTTCCACGCCTCGGGGCCGCATGGCACAGGGGTGAAGGAAACCGACGACGGGGTGCGCTACGCGCTGCCCACGCTGGTGTTCTCCGGCCCCGGCGGACGCGTGGCCGCGCCGGGGTGGCGGAGCGTGCCCGAGTACCTGGCGGCGCTGCGCACGGTGGCTCCCCGTCAGCTCTGGGAGGCGGCACCGATCGGCCCCGGGGAGGCCCTGGCGAAGTACCGCAGCCTGACCGGGCCCGATCTGTCCCTGCTGACCGGCGGAACCACTCCCCCGCCCGCGGCCGTACGGGTCGACACGGCGGGCGGACCGCTGTGGCTGCACCCGGGCGAGGCGGCCACCCATCCGGCGCTCATCGCCACCGCGGAGTCGAAAATCCCCAGGTCGTAGCCGTCTTGGCGAATGAGACACCGAAAGGTGTCCATTGACTTCACCGGTCCCCGCCCCTCACCATGGGGACATGCTGACGACGCACCCCGGTGTGGTGTGCCGATACGTGGACTTCCGGCGCACCGCCAGCGCCATCTGTCGCTGATCGCCCCTTTCCCGTTCCGCGATCCGCGATCCGCCACGGTCCGCCGCGTCCCGAGCGCCTTGTGTCGCTCGTCCCCCCCCTGGTTTTCCTCGTTTCCTCCCGGGCCCACCGCTTCCGGCCTTCCCGACCGCTGCCCGTCCGCGTGCCCTCGCTGGCGGGTGCGGCCGTGCACGGCCGTAAATCCGCCTGCGGCCGGGGGGAGTTGACACCACGAAAGGCGACGTCCAGCCATGACTCCCGCCACCCCGCCACCTCCCGTCCGCCGTCCGCCCGATCCGCCACCGGGCCCCGCTCCGACCCCCGCACCGGACCGGCGCTCCATGCTCGGGCTGGCCCTGGGGGCGGGTGGCTCCCTGCTGCTGGCCGCCTGCGGCGGGGTGGCGACCACCGGCGCGGGCGGCGGGGGCGAGACCCTGCGCTGGGGCTGGGACCTGCCCTCCACCTGGGACCCGGTGTTCTCCTCCAAGGGCTGGGACGTCCATCTGCTGTCGCTCGTCTACTCCGGGCTCACCCAACTCGATGCCGAGGGCGGCGCCAAACCCGCGCTCGCCTCCTCCTGGCGCTACTCCCACGACGGCCGGCGGCTCACCTTCACCCTCCGCCGGGGACTGCGGTTCTCCGACGGCACACCGGTGAACGCCGAGGCCGTCAGGAAGAGCCTCGAACGCGGTAAGAGCCACCCCAAGTCCCTGATCGCCTCCCAGCTGACCACCATCGACACGGTGCGGGCCACCGACCCGCACACCGTGGTCCTCGAACTCACCGAGGCCGACTACCAGTTGCCCGCGCTGCTGGCCGGGAAGACCGGCATGGTGGTCAGCCCCAGCGCGTTCGGGAAGGACGAGGCCCGGCTGGCCACCAGACCGGTCGGCCACGGCCCGTTCCGGCTGGTGTCGTACACCCAGAACTCCATGGCGAGCCTGCGCCGCGACCCCGGCTACTGGAACGCCGAGCACATCGCCGTCGAGCGCTTCGAGGCGTTTCCCAAGCCCGATGAGACCACGGCGCTCGCCGCGCTCCAGTCCGGGCGGCTCAATGTGGCCCAGATCCCGTTCAGCCAGGTCGAGGCGGCGCGTGAGGCCGGGTTCACGGTGCAGCTCATTCCGTCGATGGTGGTGCGCGTCCTGGATGTGAACACCTCCATGAAGCCCTTCGACGACCCGGCCGTCCTCAAGGCCCTGAAGTACGCCGTGGACCGCCAAGCCCTGCTGGACAGCGAGCAGTTCGGCCATGGCGAGGTGGATCACCAGCCCTTCCCGCCCGGCTACACCGGCTTCGACCCGTCGCTCGGCGCGGTGTACCGGCACGATCCGGAGCGGGCGCGCGCACTGCTGAAGGAGGCCGGGTATCACGGCGGTGTCGAGGTGACCATCACCACCGCGCAGCCGCAGGGCGCGCCCGAGCAGTTGCAGGCGCAGCTGAACCGGGTCGGGTTCCGGGCCCGGATCGAGGTCATCCCCGAGGCGCGGGCGTCGCAGGTGGTGTACGTCCAGCACTCGCGCGCCCTGTACATCGACCAGTTCGCCGGGCGGGAGTCCCCGGTGCAGGCGATGCAGGTGCTCTTCGGCGCGGAGGGGCTGATGAACCCCTCCCGCCGTACCACGCCCGAACTGGACGCGGCCGTGGCCGCGGTGCGCCGCACGCCGCTGGAGTCGCCGCGCTATCCGGAGGTGCTGCGGGCGGCCACCGCGGTGGCGGTGCGCACGATGCCGAACGTGTTCCTCTACACGGTGCCGCGCGCCCTCGCCCGTACGTCCTCCGTCTCCGCCATCCCCTCGCTGCCGGTGGTGCAGCGGTTCGAGGGGGTGACGGCCGGATGACCGCGCTCGCCGCACACCTCGCGCGTACGCGAGGCAAGGCCGTACGCCCGGCTCGTCTCCCGCGCTCGCTCGGCCGGGTCCTCGCCACGGCGGGCACGGTGTTCCTGCTGTCCTCCGCGCTGACCTTCGGTCTCGGCGCGCTCTCCGGGGCCAATCCGGCGGCGGCCGTGCTCGGCGAGACGGCGACGCCCGCCGACATCGCCCGGATGAACCATCAGTTCGGCCTCGACCGGCCGCTGTGGGAGCAGTATGTGTCCTGGCTGGGGCATGCCTTCACCGGCGACCTGGGCCGCTCGTGGTTCACCACGGTCCCGGTGGCGACGAGCATCCGGCAGGCCATTCCGGTGGATCTGTCCATCGCCGGGCTCGCGCTGCTGATGGCCGTGGTGCTGGGCGGGGCCGCCGGTGTCGCCGCCGCGCTCAGGGCGGGCGGACGGCTGGACCGCGCCGTGACCGCGCTCTGCGCGCTGCTCGGCACCCTGCCCGGTTTCGTCGTGGCCATCGCGCTGGTCACGGTGTTCTCGCTGAAGCTGGGGTGGCTGCCGTCCGGTGGCTATGTGCCGCTGGACATGGACCCCGCGCAGTGGCTGCGGTACACCGTGCTGCCCGCGTTCGCGCTGAGCCTGGAGGCAGCGGCCGCCATCGCCCGTCAGCTGCGCACCTCGCTGGTGGGGACGTTGCGGGAGAACTATGTGACGGGCGCGGTGATGCGCGGACTGCCCGCCCGGCGGGTGGTGTTCGGCCACGCCCTGCGCAACGCCGCGGGACCCGCGCTGACGGCGCTCGGAATGAGCGTGCCGATGCTGCTCGGCGGTGCGGTGGTCACCCAGCAGATCTTCGCGCTGCCCGGGCTCGCCCAGCTCACCCTGCAGTCGGCCGAGCAGCACGACATCCCGGTGATCCAAGGGACGCTGCTGGTGACCATCGCGGTGGTGCTGGTGGTCAATGTGGCCGTCAACGCGGCGCTGCTCGCGCTGAATCCGGCCGCCCGGCGCCGGGAGGTGACGCGCCGATGAGGACGTTGCGACGGGCGTGGCGGCCGGCCTCCGCGAAGGTGGCGCTGCTGGTGCTGCTGGCCATCGCGCTGCTGGCGGTGTTCGGCGGCTGGCTCGCGCCCCATGACCCGCTGGCCCAGAACCCCCGGAACATGCTGCGCGGGCCAGGCCCCGGCCATCTTCTGGGCACCGACTACCTGGGCCGCGATGTGCTCAGCCGGCTGCTGGAGGGCAGTGGCCGCTCGGTGGCGGGCGCCGTGGAGGCGGTGGCCGCCGCGATGGCGGTCGGGGTGCCGACCGGGCTGGCCTCGCTGTGGATGGGGCGAGTGGGCGAGTGGCTCGCGCAGCGCGCCGTCGACGCGCTGATGACGCTGCCGTTCACCGTGTTCGCCATCGCGGTGGTGGGCGCGCTGGGCAACGGGATGCACCAGGCCATGCTGGCGCTCGGGGTGCTCTACGCCCCGCTGTTCTTCCGGATGACCCGCGCCGCCGGCTTGAGTCTGCGGCACGCCCAGTACGTGGAGTCGGCCGAGCTGTTCGGCGCCTCGGTGGGGCGGGTGCTGCGCACCCACATCTGGAGCAAGGTCCTGCCCACGGTCATCGTCACGGCCGCCCACGCGCTGGCCACCTGTCTGCTGGTGGTCTCCTCGCTGACCTTCCTCGGGGTCGGTGTGCAACCGCCCGCCGCCACCTGGGGAGGCATGCTCGCCACCGATCTTGGCTTCCTCACCCAGCAGATCTGGGCGCCGGTGTTCCCGGCCGCGCTGATCGTCCTCACCGCCGGTGCGCTCAATCTGCTGGCCGACGCCGTACGGGACGCCGGGGCGGGCGAGTTGCTGCCCGGCGGCGCTCCGGACCCGGCCACCGGCTCCCCCGCCGCCACCGCCGAATCCCCCGACACCACCAAGGAGCGGGCCGATGCCACACTCCCCGTCGTCTGACCGCGCCACGCCCGGCGCGCCCACCGGCCCGTCAGCCGCACTGTCGGTCCAGGGGCTCGGCGTCACCGTCTCGTCCGGGCGGCTGACGGCCGTACGCGATGTGTCCTTCACCGTGGGACGCGGTGAGGCCGTCGGCCTGGTCGGCGAGTCCGGCAGCGGCAAGACCCTCATCTGCCGGTCGGTGCTCGGACTCCTGCCCGCCGGCTGTGCGGTGTCCGAGGGCGAGATCGCGCTGGCCGGTGAGGCGCTGACCGGGCTGTCCCGCCGGGAGTGGGACCGCGTACGGGGCACCCGGGTGGGCGCCGTCTTCCAGGACCCCGCCTCGTATCTCAACCCCTCGCTGACCGTGGGGCGTCAGCTGACCGAGGTGCTGCGGGTGAAGCTCGGGCTGGACCGGGCACGGGCCGATGCGCGGGCCGTCGAGCTGTTCGACGCGGTCGGGCTGCACGACCCCGCCGAGGTGGCCCGGCGCCATCCGCACGAGCTGTCCGGCGGAATGCTCCAGCGTGTGCTGATCGCCGTGGCGGTGGCCTGCGCACCGGATCTGCTGGTGGCCGACGAGGCCACCACCGCGCTGGATGTGGTGGTCCAGGCCGAGGTCCTGGAGCTGCTGGCCCGGATGCGCGCCGAGCAGGATCTGGCGCTGCTGCTGGTCAGCCACGACCTGGCGGTGATCGCCGAGGTGTGCGACCGCGTTCTGGTGGCCTACGCCGGGGAGTTGGTCGAGGACGGCCCGGCCGAGCGGGTGCTGAACGACCCGCTGCATCCGTACACCGAGGCGCTGTTGCGCGTGGCCACGGTCGGCGACTGGGAGCGGCGCGAGCTGGAGGTGATCCCCGGCGCGCCGCCCGAGGTGGGCGCGCGGCTGCCGGGCTGCCGGTTCGCCGACCGCTGCGCGTTCGCCGCATCCGAGTGCCTCAGCGGTCCGGTGCCGCTGCGGGAGACCGCGGACGGGCGGCGGGTGCGGTGTGTCCGCGTCGAGGAGCTCGATCTGTCGCGGGCCGGTGGGCGCTCCATCCGGGAGGTGGCGGTATGAGCGAGCTGCTGGAGCTCTCCGGGCTGACCGTGGCCTTCGGCCGGCGGGGTGCGCGGCCGGTGCTGGACGGGGTTGAGCTGTCCGTGGGCGAGGGGGAGATCGTCGGGGTCATCGGGGAGACCGGATCCGGCAAGACCACACTGGCCCGTACGGCCGTGGGGCTCGTCCCTCCGCGCTCGGGGCGGGTGGTCTTCGACGGGCGCGAGATCTCCGGGCTGCGGGGGCGCGCGCTGCGCGCGTTCCGCCGTTCGGGGCAGCTGAGTTACGCGTTCCAGGATCCGCTGCGGGCGCTGGACCCGGAGCTGACGGTCCGGCGGGCCGTGGCCGAACCGCTCGCCGTGGCGGGGGACCTCGGCGACACGGACATCGCCGCCCGCGTGGCCGAGGCGCTGGAGACGGTGGGCCTGGACGCGGCGCGGCTCGGCGATCGGCTGCCGGGCGCGATCTCGGGTGGTCAGCGCCAGCGGGTGCTGCTCGCGCGGGCGATCGTCACCCGGCCCCGGCTGCTGATCGCCGATGAGCCGGTGAGCGCCCTGGACGCCTCCAACCGCAACCGGGTGCTGCGGCTGCTGGACCGGCTGCGCACCGAGCGCGGAATGGCCGTCGTGGTCATCTCGCACGACCTCAGCTCACTGGCGGGCATCGCCGACCGGGTGGCGGTGCTCTACCGCGGCCGGGTGGTGGAACACGGCCCCGTACGGGAGGTGTTCGGCCGACCCCTGCATCCGTACACCGCGCTGCTCATCGCCTCAGCTCCGAGCGTACGCGCCGAGGGCGGGCCGGGCGCGGCGGCGCTGCGCCCGTCGGCCGAACCGCCCGTCTGGGCGGCGCGGGAGGGCTGTGTCTTCGCCCACCGCTGCCCGTTCGTCACCGACGCCTGCCGCACCGCGCCCGTACCCGCCCCGGTGGGCCGGGGCCGCACGGCGGCCTGCCACCGGGCGCCCGAGTGGCACGAGCTGATCGCCGCCCCGGTCACCGCGCAGGGGCCGCCGGGAACCGGGCGGCTGGAGACGGCCCCGTAAAGATCTCCTAAATCACTCTGAACACAACGCGCGCGCCGCCCGTATCCACTGCCGGGTCGTGCTCGTCGTGGATGAGCGGATCCCGTAACCCCCCAACAGGAGGTCATGAGTTGAGCCATAAACGGGTACCCAAGCGAAAGATCGTGTTCGCGGGGGCCGGGGCCGCCGCCGTGGCGGCAGCCGCGATCATCCTGCCCAACGCCAACGCCTCACAGGACGACAAGACCGAGGCGGCGCAGCCCAAGAAAGTGGACGCCGCGTCGGCGGCGGACATCGCCGCGGAGCTCGCCTCGCAGCTGGGCGAGGCGTTCGGCGGGGCCTACTACGACAAGGACAAGCAGCAGGTCATCGTCAATGTCGTCGGCGACAACAACAATGTGAACGTCCAGGTCAAGAGCGCCGGGGCGGTGGCCAGAGAGGTCGACAACAGCACCAAGGCGCTGCAGACCGCCGCGAAGACCCTCAAGACCAAGGCGACCATCCCGGGCACCTCCTGGTCGGTGGACCCCAAGACCAATGAGCTGCGGGTCACCGCTGACTCCACGGTCACCGGGGCGAAGTGGGACACCCTCGAGTCCACCGTGAAGTCGCTGGGCGACGGCATGGCCACCCTGAAGAAGTCCACGGGCGAGTTCAAGCCCTTCGTCGCGGGCGGCGACGCCATCTTCGGCGGCGGTGCGCGCTGCTCGCTCGGTTTCAACGTCACCACGGACAGCGGCGCCCCGGCGTTCCTCACCGCCGGTCACTGCGGCGTCGCCGCCGAGCAGTGGTCGGACTCGCAGAACGGCGCGGCGATCGGCACCGTGCAGGACGCCACCTTCCCCGGTGACGGGGACTTCGCGCTGGTCACCTACGACGACGCCAACACCGAGGCCCCCAGCACGGTGAACACCGGCGACCAGACCGTGGACATCGTCGGGGCGGGCGAGGCCACGGTGGGCCAGCAGGTGCAGCGCATGGGCAGCACCACCGGGCTCAACGACGGCTCGGTCACCGGTCTCGACGCGACGGTCAACTACCCCGAGGGCACGGTCAGCGGGCTCATCCAGACCGATGTCTGCGCGGAGCCCGGCGACAGCGGCGGCCCGCTGTTCAGCGCGGACGGCCAGGCCATCGGCCTGACCTCCGGCGGCAGCGGTGACTGCACCTCCGGCGGTGAGACCTTCTTCCAGCCGGTGACGACCGCGCTGGAGGCGGTCGGTGCGAAGATCGGCGACGGCGGTGCGGCCGGAGGCGGCGGCGCGGCGGACGACGGTGGCGCGGCGGACGGCGGCGCCGCTGACGGCTCCGGGGCCGCCGGGGACGGCGCGGGCGCGGACGGCGCCGGTGGGGCAGCCGACAACGGCTGATCCCACGCGACCGGGTGTCCCGCGCCGTCACCGCGGGACACCCCGCGAGCCGTCACGGAGCCGGGAACCGCGACGGCTCCCGGGCGGCCGCTCAGCGGGCGGACGGCCCGGCGGAGAACCCGGCGGGCAGGCCCGCGGAGAGCCCCGCGCGCACCCGCTCCACCGTGATCGGCAGATCGCGGACCCGCACCCCCGTGGCGTGGTACACCGCGTTGGCGATCGCCGCCGCCGTGCCGACGATGCCCAGCTCCCCGATGCCCTTGCTGCCCATCGGGTTGAGCTCGTCGTCGTTCTCCTCGAGCCAGTGCGCCTGGACATCGCGCACATCCGCGTTGGCCGCGATGTGATACGTGGCGAGGTCGTGGTTGGCGAAGTCGCCGAACCGCGGGTCCGTCTCCAGGCTTTCGTGCAGCGCCATCGACAGCCCCATGCACATGCCGCCGCGCAGCTGCGAGCCCGCCGTCCGGGGGTTGATGACACGTCCGGCGGCGAACATCCCCAGCAGCCGGTCCACCCGCACCTGGCCGGTGACGGCGTCCACCCGCACCTCCGCGAACTGGGCGCCGTAGGCGTGGCGCGAGAACGCCCGGCGCGCCTCGACGTCCTCGGCGGTGTCCGCGCGCTCCTCCAGTCCGCCGGGCGGGATCGTGCCGGAGACCTCGTCGAGCCGCTTGGTCAGCGCCCGGCACGCCTTGGACACCGCCCATCCCCAGGAGCTGAGGCCCATCGAGCCGCCGGCCCACGGTGCCTGGCCGTAGGCGCTGCGGCCGATGTCGAGGGTGACCCGGTCGATCCCCACCCCGAGCTCGTCCGCCGCCACCTGGGTCAGCGCGGTGCGGGCGCCGGTGCCGATGTCGGCCGCGGCGATCCGTACGGTGAAGCCTCCGCCGGGCTCGGCGCGGGCGGTCGCGGTGGAGGGCCAGGTGAGGGCGGGGTAGTTGCACGCCGCCACTCCGGTGCCGAGCAGCCAGTGCCCCTCCCGGCGGGCCCCCGGCGCGGGGTCGCGGTCCGCCCAGCCGAAGCGCGCCGCGCCCTCCCGCAGACAGGCCACCAGATTGCGGCTGCTGAAGGGGTGGCCGGTCCCGGGGTCCACGGACGGCTCGTTGGCCACCCGCAGATCGATGGGGTCCATGCCCAGCGCCACGGCCAGCTCGTCCATCGCGCTCTCCAGCGCGAACATTCCGGGCGCCTCGCCGGGGGCCCGCATCCACGACGGCGTCGGCACATCCAGCTGCGCCAGGCGATGGGTGGTCCGGCGGTGGCGCGCGGCGTACATGACGCGGGTACAGGTGACCGTCTGCTCGCAGTACGGGGTCAGCGTGGAGCTCTGCTGGAGCGCGTCGTGCCAGATGGCGGTGAGCCTGCCGTCCCGTTCGGCGCCGAGCCGGATGCGCTGGAGGGTGGGCGTGCGGTACGAGACCATGGTGAACATCTGCTGCCGGGTGGCCGCCACCTTGACCGGGCGGCCCACGGCGCGGGCGGCCAGCGCGGCGAGCACCGTGGGCGGCCGGGGAATCGCCTTGGAGCCGAAGCCGCCGCCGGTGTGGTCGGCCACGATCCGGACGGCGCCCTCGGGCAGGCCGAACAGCTCGGCCACCCTGGCGGCCGTCATCCAGGGGCCCTGGTCCCCGTTGTAGAGGGTGAGCGTGTCCCCGTCCCAGACGGCGATGGTGGCATGCGGTTCCATCGTGGCCGTGTGCTCGGGGGGTGTGGTGTACGTGGCGTCGAGGACTACCGGCGCCGCGTCGAGGGCGGCGTCCACATCGCCGGTCTCCGTGTGCCCCGGATAGCCGCCGTTGACCGTCTCGGGGACGAAGATGCGCGGATCGCCGTCCATCAGCTCGGCGTCGTGGTCGTCCACGTCGTACTCGACCCGTACGGCGGCCGCCGCCTGACGGGCCGTCTCGAAGGTGTCCGCCACCACGGCCGCCACGATCTGCCCGCGGTAGGCCACCTCCGGGGACTGCAGAACGGCGAGTTCGGGGGTGTCGGTCGGGCGCAGCCGGGCCACATTACGGCTGTCGAGCACGGCCACCACGCCCGGCAGGGACAGCGCCCCGACGGTGTCGACGGCGCGCACCCTGCCACGTGGAATGGTGGACTGCACCGCCCACGCGTACAGGGCGTCCGGCACCGGGTACTCGTACGCGTAGAGCGCGGCACCGGTGACCTTCTCGCGTCCTTCGACGCGGGTCACCTCCGCGCCCACGGTCCGCTGGAGCGTGGTCATCGCCGCTGCCCTCCCACGAGGTCGCGCACGGCCGCGGTGATGACGTCCACGGCTAGGTCGATCTTGAACGCGTTCTGCGGCAGCGGGCGCGCCGGGGCGAACTCGGCACGGGCCGCCTCCCGCAGGCGCTCCTCGGCCGGCTGCCGCCCGGTCAGCAGCCGCTCGGCCTCGCGGGCCCGCCAGGGGCGGGTGCCCACTCCGCCGAGCCCCAGCCGGATCTCCCGCAGTGTGCCGTCGTCCTCGGTGGCCACGACGGCGGCCACCGACACCAGCGCGAACGCGTAGGACCAGCGGTCGCGGACCTTGCGGTAGGACATGGCGGCGCCCCCGGGGGGCGGTGGCAGCTCGACACCGGTGATCAGGTCGCCGGGCTGCAACACCGTCTCGCGGTGCGGGGTGTCACCGGGCAGCAGATAGAAGTCGTTGAGCGGCACCGCACGGGGGCTGCCGTTCACCCGCCGCAGATGGACGACCGCGTCGAGCGCGGCCATCGCCACCGCCATGTCCGAGGGGTGGTTGGCCACGCAGAAGTCGGAGGTGCCGAGCACGGCCAGGTCGCGGTGGAGGCCCTGGACGGCCGAACAGCCGGTCTCCGGCCGCCGCTTGTTGCAGGGTTTGGTCACGTCCTGGAAGTACACGCAGCGGGTCCGCTGGAGCAGATTGCCACCGGTGGTGGCCACGGTCCTCAGCTGCCCGGAGGCCCCCGACAGCAGCGCTTCGGCCAGCGCCGGGAACCGCTCGCGGATGCCCGGGTCCCCGGCGAGGCGGCTGCCCGGGACCAGCGCGCCGATGAGCACACCGCCGTCCGGTCGGTGCTCGACGGTGTCGTACGGGAGCCCGGTGATGTCGACGAGCAGGGCGGGCTCGGTCACCCCGAGCTTCATCAGGTCCACCAGGTTGGTGCCCCCGGCCAGGTACACCGCCTCCGTGGAGTCGGCCACGAGCGTGGCGGCGGCCTGGGGATCGGTGGCGCGCTCGTAGCCGAAGGGCTTCATCGTGCCCCTCCCGCCGCACCGGCCCGGGTGGGCGCCGCGCCGCCGTCGGCCCCGGCGACCTCGCGGATGGCGGCCACGATGCCGGGGTACGCCCCGCAGCGGCACAGGTTGCCGCTCATCCGCTCCCGGATCTCGTCGGCGTCCAGCTCATCCGGCGCGCCGACCCCGGCCGCCATGTCCTCCGTCACATGGCTGGGCCAGCCGCGCGCGGCCTCGCTGAGCGCGCCGATGGCGGAACAGATCTGGCCGGGTGTGCAGTAGCCGCACTGGAAGCCGTCGTGGTCCAGGAACGCCCGCTGCAACGGGTGGAGTTCCTCGGGGGCGGCGAGCCCCGCCACGCCCTCGATGGTGGTGATGTCCCGGCCCTGGGCGGCCACGGCGAACACCAGACAGCTGTTGACGCGCTCCCCGTCGATCAGGACGGTGCAGGCCCCGCACTGTCCGTGGTCGCACCCCTTCTTGACCCCGGTCAGCGCCAGGTGTTCGCGGAGGGCGTCCAGCAGGGTCACCCGGTGGTCGAGGGTGAGGGCGCGGTCGGCACCGTTGACACGCAGCGCGAAGTCGCTGTGAAACGCGTGAGCTGTCACACCCCTCAGCCTGGCACCGGGGGGTGCGCCCCGCATCTTCAGCGTGGGCCGTCCGGCCCCGGCTCCGGTGGGTCGTCGGGCACCGGGGGCAGCCGCAGATGTGCCAGGTCCGGCGGGATCGGGGAGCTGGGGCGGTAGAACGGCGGGGCCACGTCGGCGGCGGGCGAGTCGGCCAGCCGGAAGCGGTCCCGCAGCCGGTGGTAGAACTGCGTCGGCGCGAGCCGTACCAGCCGCAGCCGGACCGGTGCCCGGTAGGCCGCCACCCAGTCACCCGGTTCCAGCACCCCGCGCAGCTGCCCGTCGAGGCTCACCGCCACCTGCCCCGAGGTCGGCAGCACCCGTACGGCGACGGGTTCGTCCACCGCGGCCACCACCGTGCGGTCGAAGGCGATGTGCGGGGCGACCGGGGTGAAGACCACCGCGTCCAGGTAGGGGGAGACCACCGGCCCGCCGGCGGCGAAGCTGTAGGCGGTGGAGCCGGTCGGGGTGGCCACGATGATCGCGTCGGCCGAGTACGAGGCGAGCAGCTGCGCGGACACATACACGCCGAGACCGGCCTGGCGATCGCGGGCGAGCTTTTCGAAGACCACGTCGTTGACGGCGTTGACGTCCAGCGGAATGCCCCAGCCTGCCTCCTCGGGGCCGCCGCGGCCGGGGCGGACCTTGGGCGGGGGCGGTACGGGACCCCGCCCGTAGCGCAGCAGCGCCTCCATGCCCTCGGGCATCTCCAGCGGCCGGGACGCCCGCAGGGTGAGCAGCATGCGCTCCTCGATCGTGGCCCGGCCCTCGTGGACGGCGTTCAGCGCGTCCTCCACCTGGTCGACGCTGATCTCGGTGAGGAAGCCGACCCGCCCCACGTTCACCCCCAGCGCCGCGGCCCCGTTCCTGGCGGCGAGCCGGGCACCGCGCAGAAAGGTGCCGTCGCCGCCGAAGGTGACGATCAGATCGGGGTGGCCGGCCGCCTCCGACTCCTCCTGGGCGCTGCGCCGGGGCTGGTCGCCGCGCCAGACGTCCAGCTCGAAGCAGGAGATGCCATGGGCAGCGGCCCATGCGCGGGCGGTGCGGGCCGCCGCGACGGCGGTGGGGCGGGCCTGGTGGACGACCATGCCGAGCCGGTTGACAGCCATGGCCCTTCCACCGTAGGTCGGCCGGCCCCGAAGCGCCCATCGGACGGACTCGGGCGGGCGTGGGGGCGGACACGCGGGGGGCTCGGGGCGTGCGCCCTGGAGTCGAACATCCGCCCTGATCTATGGTGTTCAGCGGCACAGAGACCCGCGGGGGAACCACACCGCATCCGTACGGAGCCAGGGGGATGGTGCAGCAGATGTCGAGTGAGAGACGAACCGCGCTGATCGAGGGGCTGATGGGGCGTTTCCCCCAGGTGCCCCGGGAGGCCGTGCTCAAGGAGGACCTGCTGCGCGGCGGCATGGCCTTCGACGAATCCGCGCTCAGCGGCAACGAGGACGGCGACGTCAAGCCGAAGTCGTACTTCATCTTCTCGTTCGACCACCGCACCCTGCCGGAGCTGGGGGCCGCGGCCCTCAACCGGCCGCCCGAGGAGATCGTGCTCACCGGCGGGCCGTACGAGCTCCGCCGCACCGTGGTGTCCGTCCGCGTCAACCCCGCGTCGCCGTATGTGGTCCGGGCCGGGGAGGACGGTGCGCTGGGGCTGTATCTGGACGGTGCGCGCATCGCCGATGTGGGGCTGCCGCCGATGCCGGACTACTACCGCCACACCCTGTCGAACGGCAAGTCGGTGATGGAGGTCGCGCCGACCATCCAGTGGGGCTATCTGGTCTATCTGACGGTCTTCCGGGTGTGCCAGTACTTCGGAGCCAAGGAGGAGTGCCAGTACTGCGACATCAACCACAACTGGCGTCAGCACAAGGCGGCGGGCCGCCCGTACACCGGGGTGAAGCCGGTCGAGGAGGTGCTGGAGGCGCTGGAGATCATCGACCGCCATGACACCGCCCGCACCTCGCAGGCGTACACCCTCACCGGCGGTGCCATCACCTCGCATGTGGGCGGCCGTGACGAGGCCGACTTCTACGGTCAGTACGCGAAGGCCATCGAGGAGCGCTTCCCGGGCCGGTGGATCGGCAAGGTGGTGGCGCAGGCGCTGCCCAAGGAAGACGTCCAGCGGTTCCACGACTACGGGGTGCGGATCTACCACCCCAACTTCGAGGTGTGGGACCGGCGGCTGTTCGAGCTGTACTGCCCGGGCAAGGAGCGCTACATCGGCCGGGACGAGTGGCACCGCCGGATCCTGGACTCGGCCGAGGTGTTCGGCGCCCGGAATGTGATCCCCAACTTCGTGGCGGGCGTGGAGATGGCCCAGCCGCTCGGCTTCGCGTCCGTGGCCGAGGCGATCGACTCCACCGCCGAGGGGCTGCGGTTCTTCATGTCGCACGGGGTCGTGCCCCGGTTCACCACCTGGTGCCCCGAGCCGACGACACCGCTGGGCAAGGAGAATCCGCAGGGCGCCCCGCTGGAGTACCACATCCGGCTGCTGGAGACCTACCGGGCGACGCTCGAGGACTTCGGGCTGTCCTCGCCGCCCGGATACGGCCCGCCGGGGCCGGGGCGGGCGGTGTTCTCGGTGAGCTCGTTCATGGACAGCCTGCCCGCCGTGGACCCTGAGCCGGAGCCGGTGGCGCCCTGACAGACCCGACAGGGCCTTGACATGGCCGCCGCCACCGGCTCGGCGGGATCCGTTCAGCCGACGTGGACGTGGGGGCGGCGGCCGCGGTCGGGCTCGGCCTCGCGGAGCACCTCACGGGTGACGGGGGCGACCTCTCCCTGACCGAAGAGGAAGAAGCGCAGGAAGTGGGCCAGCGGATGGCCCTCCGTCCACTCGAAGTAGATGTGCGGGCGCTGCCCGGTCAGGTCCCGGACCCGCAGCAGCAGCGCCGCCAGCGCGTTGGGGATGGTGGCGCTCTGCAGGGTCAGCACGCGGTAGCGGCCGTGCACCACCTCGCCGCACACCCGCAGCTCGCTCTCGAACTCGGACGGGTCGGCCACCGTGACCTCGACGAAGATGATGTCGTCCGCGGGCGGGATGTCGTTGTCCCCCCGGATCTGGTGCTGCTTCTCGCGGTACTCGGCCAGGTCGCGGCGTTCCGGTTTGTTGGCGATGAAACGGATCCTGCGGTGGGCGGTGTCCCGGACGAATCGCTCGGCCAGGGCGTCGAACGTCACGCTGGTGACCCGTAGTTCGAACGCCCTCGCCACCCGGGACAGCAGCGATACGGCCATGATGCCCGCGATGAAGCAGGCGCCGATCTTGACGCCGTCGGGCCGCTCGATGACGTTGACCGCGGTGGTGTACAGGAAGATCAGCGAGATGGCACCGAAGCCGATGGTCCAGCCGCGCTGCCGGGCGCGCCGGGCGGCGATGGTGACGGCGATGGCGGCCGAGGTGATGAGCACGAGCACCCCGGTGGCGTAGGCGCCGCCCTGGGCGTCCACATCCGCCTTGAAGAGCCAGGTCACCAGGAACGCGATGGCGATGAACACCAGCACCATGGGACGGACCGCGCGCGCCCAGTGGGGCGCCATGCCGTAGCGCGGCAGATAGCGGGGCATCAGATTGAGCAGTCCGGCCATGGCCGAGGCGCCGGCGAACCAGAGGATGGCGATGGTGGAGGCGTCATAGACGCTGCCGAACGCCGAGCCCAGGTACTCATGGGCGAGATAGGCCAGGGCGCGCCCATTGGCCTCGCCGCCCGGTTCGAACGCCCGCTGCGGGATCAGCAGGGTGGTGATGAAGCTGGAGGTGATGAGGAAGACGCTCATGATCACCGCGGCGGTGGTCAGCAGCTTCCGGGCGCCCTGGACGCGTCCGGCGGGCCGCTCCTCGGTGTCACCCGGCTTGCCCTCGATATGCGGCATGACGGCCACGCCCGTCTCGAACCCGGACAGGCCGAGGGCCAGCTTCGGGAAGATCACCAGCGCCACGCCGACCATCGCCAGCGGACTGCCGCGCTCGGCGACCAGCGCCTGGGACCAGTCGGGAATCACATGGGGCGCGGTGAACACATGCCACAGCCCGACCGTCACCACGACGGCGTTGAGCAGTAGATAGGCGGCGACCAGCGCCACCGCGATCCCGATGGCCTCGGTGAACCCCTTGAGGAACACCGCGCCGAGCATTCCCACCAGGATCAGGGTGACGACCACCTCGTGGCCGCGCAGAGTCGCGGTGAGATGCGGGTTCTCCACCAGGTGGGCGGTGGCGTCGGCGGCGGAGAGGGTGATGGTGATGAGGAAGTCGGTGGCCGCGAAGCCCAGCAGGGTGAGGACGAACAGCTTGCCCTTCCAGAAGGTGAGCAGCCGCTCCAGCATCGCGATCGAGCCCTGGCCGTGCGGGCTCTCCCCGGCCACTCTGCGGTACACCGGCAGCGCGCCCACCAGGGTCACCACCACCAACACCACGGTGGCCAGCGGGGAGAGCAGCCCGGCCGCCAGGGCGGCGATCCCGGGCTGGTAGCCGAGGGTGGAGAAGTAGTCCAGACCAGTCAGGCACATCACCCGCCACCACGGCCGGCCCTGGTGTGCTCCCTCCGGCTCGGCGTGCGGGCCGGGCTGGCGCTTGGCGATGTCGGTCAGGCCCTCCAGCAGCCATGCGCGCAGCCGGTGCCGTGCCCCGCCGTCGGGGGCGGCGCCGCCAGAGGTGGAGGAGACCACGGGGTGCTCCCGTCGTACTCGAGGGGGGTCCCGGCCATCGGTGAGACCCTTCGGTCAGGGTATGTGGCGCGGTCGGCCACCACCCGGCCGGTGCCGCCGGCCGAAGGACATCGCTTTCTCAGTGAGTTTTCATCTTCGGTCCGTACGGTTGCGGCACATGGACACCACCAAGACCGACCAACCGACCGACACCGCAGCGCAGCCCGCAGAAGCCGAGGAAGCCACGGCGGAGGGTGTCCCGAACGCTGTTTCGGACCAGCGGGAAACCCCGGACCCGGAGGAGACCCCGGACCTGCTGGAAGCATCAGACCCCGCCGACGACATCGCGACCCCTCCCCCGGCCACCACACCGGGCATCGTCCCCGGCGCCGCCTCGGTCGTCGCCGCGGGCCTCGGGCTCGCCTCGCTCTCCGGCACCTGGCTCGGCACCATGCTCCAGGAGCGCAAGCAGCTGACCGGCCAGATCAAGGCCCAGTCCGGGTCGGCCGCCGATCAGATCTCCGCGGTGTACGGCACTCCGTGGCACACCACGGCCCTCGTCAACGGGCTCTTCGCACTGGCCGCCGTGGTGATCGCCGCCGTGGTGCTGCTGCGGCAGCGGCGGCCCGTCACGGCCGGGGCGCCCTGGGTGACCGCGGTGGCCTGGGGAGCGGTGGCGCTGGGCGTGATCGGTCTGCTGATCGCCGCCGCCATGGGGCTCGACATCTTCAGCGACCTGCCGAAGGTGCCCGCGTCCCCGAACGCCCCGGCCGGCTGACCCCATCCGAGCGCGCCCCGTGGACCGGATGGATCCGGCGGGGCGCGCTTCCCCGGGCGGGCGTGTCACGATTGAGGTCCCGACATCGGGACACACGGGAAGGGGACAGGCCGTCCGGCCGCCCCGGCGGAGAGGGCCACCAGGACGGCACGGACTTCCCGCCTACGGAGTTTCCCGCCGATGAGCCGTTCCATCAGGCACTCCCCCGACCGGCACGGAACACCGCGTACGCCGCGTACGCCGGACCCGCCGGAGACCTCGCTCGCACCGGACGCGCGGGACGCACCAGACGCGCCGAACGGGCCGGACGGGGGCCACGGGCCCGACGGATCCGGCGCGCGGCAGGGCCAGGACTCCAGGACCGCCGTCACCGTCTTCGTCGCGCTCGGCGCCAATGTGGTGATCGCGCTGGCCAAGGCCGTCGGCGGAATCTTCGCCGGCTCCCCCGCGCTGCTCTCGGAGGCCGCTCACTCCGTCGCGGACAGCCTCAACGAGGTGTTTCTGCTCGCCTCCCTCAAACGCAGCAAGCGGGCCCCCGATGAACAGCACCCCTTCGGCTACGGCAAGGATCGCTACTTCTGGGCGCTGCTGGCCGCCGTCGGCATCTTCGTCATGGGCGGCTGCTTCTCCTTCTTCCAGGGTGCCGAGGCGCTGAGCGCGGGCAGCTCCGAGGACCACAGCGGCTATCTGGTGGGCCTCGCGGTCCTGGGCGTGGCGCTCATCGCCGAGGGCTCGTCGCTGGTCAGGGCGCTGGTCCAGGTGCGCGGGCACGCCCGAGAAGCGGACCGCGGCATGACGGCCGAGCTGCGCAGGGGCGACGACCCCACGCTGCGCACCGTTCTGGCCGAGGACTCCACCGCCTGTCTCGGCGTGGTGTTCGCCCTGCTCGGCATGTGGCTGCACATGGTGACCGGCCAGGCGGCCTACGAGGCCACGGCCTCCTTCCTGATCGGGGCGCTGCTGGTCTATGTGGCCTACCGGCTGGCCAGGGAGTCGCGCGGGCGGCTCATCGGCGAGTCGATCGACCCGGCCCAGCGCCGGGAGCTCCGCCGGTTCCTCGAGGGGCAGCCGGAGATCGACACCGTGGCCACGCTGCTGACGATGCGTCTGGGCAATGACTCGACGCTGGTGGCGGCCCGGGTCGATCTCGTTCCCGGACTCGACAGCGAGGAGGTCGAGAAGGTCCTGGTGCGCGTCAAGACGGCGATGGCGGAGCTCTGGCCGCACGCCGACCAGGTCTTCCTCGATGTCACCGACGCCTCGGCCAAGGACCGGGCGAAGGCGCGTGCGGACCGCCAGGCGCTGGAGGAGACGGTGGCCGCCGTGGAGCGCGAGGACGGCGGGGCGTGAGATTGGCCCCGGCGGGCCTGGGTACTCGGTGAAAACCAGCCCACGACAGCGAACTCATGTACGGAGGCAGAACTGATGGGCCTCGGCGGTTGCATTTTGATGATCGCGGTGGGAGGGATTCTCACCTTCGCCACCGACTGGAACGCCAACGGCTTCAATGTCCACCTGGTCGGGCTGATCCTGATGGCAGTCGGCGTCATCGGCACATGCGCGTATGTGAGTGTCTACAAGCGCCGGCGCATTGTCGAGCCGGGCGCCGTGGCGCCCCCGGTGGTCGAGGAGCCTGACCATCACCGGCACCACCATCACTACGACTACTGAGTGCCGGCCAGTCCCCTTTCCGACGAGGTGGCCCCCGCCGCGGGCGGGGGCCACCTCGTCGTTCGTACGACTCCCCCGGGAGGGCAGACACGATGAGCAGCGAACGCACCTCGGACCAGGACGCCCGTGGCCGCCGGGCCGCGCTGTTCGATGTTGACGGCACGCTCGTGGACACCAACTATCTGCACACCGTCGCCTGGTGGGAGGCGATGCGGCAGGCGGGGCACACGGTGGGCATGCGGGAGATCCACCACACCATCGGCATGAGTTCCGACCAGCTCATGGACCGCCTGCTGCCGGAGGACCGGAACCGGTCGGGGGACGAGCGGATCAGCACCGCCCACAAGAGCCTGTACGCGGAGTACTTCCCCCGGCTGCCCGCCCTCGACGGCGCCTCGGACCTGCTGCGCACCCTGGCCGACCGTGGCTGGTTCCTGGTGCTGGCCAGCTCCGCCTCGCAGGACGAACTCGCCGCGATGCGTGCCACGATCGGCGCCGACGAGGCCATCGGGGCCGTGCTCAGCTCGGACGACGTCGAGGAGGGCAAGCCCGCGCCGGATCCGGTCGAGCAGGCCCTGGCACAGGCCGGGGTGCCTGCCCGGGACGCGGTCTTCGTCGGTGACACCGTGTGGGACGTCGTGGCGTGTGTGAAGGCCGGGGTGCGCTGTATCGCGCTCCAGTCCGGTGGCATTCCCCCGGAGACGCTGTCGGAGGCCGGTGCGGACGAGATCTACCGCGATCCCGCGGATCTGCTCCGCCACCTCGACAGCAGCGCGCTGGGGCGCTGAGCCCATTCCGCAAGCCCGTGCGGGACCCTTGACAGTTCCCTGTTTGAAACTGTCAGAATCTGGTGCGCAACGGGCTGTTGTGGTCGATCAACGGCCCGAGCAACCACGCAAGCCCTTGCACAACAAGCCGTTGCACACCACACAATCGAAGAAAAGGGGATCGCGATGGCGGTCACTCGCAGATCGTTACTGATCGCAGGCACCGCCGCCCCGATGGCCGGGGCACTCGTCACGGCCGCTCCCGCCCAGTCCGCCACCGCGTCCCGCGCCATGGGAGGCCGGACCGTCCCGCTCACGGACGGCTGGCGGTTCACCCTCGTCAACCCCGGCGACATCACCGACCCGACCGGCGCGTACGGACACGCTCATGACCCGGCGTACGACGACTCGGCCTGGCGCGAGGTCGCGGTTCCGCACGACTGGAGCATCGAACTCACTCCCACCACCGACCACGGCACCAGCGGTGGCACCGGCTTCCTGCCCGGCGGCCTCGGCTGGTACCGCACCACCTTCACCCTGCCGCGCGCCCTCGAGGGCAAGCGGATCTTCGTCGAATTCGACGGTGTCTACATGGACTCGTCCGTGTACTGCAACGGACGGCTCATCGGCGAGCACCCCTATGGATACACCGGTTTCGCCCTCGACCTCACCGAAGTGGCCCACACCGACGGCGCCACCCCCAACGTCCTCGCCGTCAAGGTGCGCAACCGGCTTCCCAGCAGCCGCTGGTACTCCGGCAGCGGCATCTACCGCCACGCCCGGCTCCAGGTCACCGACCCGGTCCATGTGGCCCGGTGGGGCACGTACCTCACCACCCCCGGCCTGGCCACCACCCTGCGCGCCGGACACGCCACCGTGCGGGCGCGGACCCTCGTGGTCAATGAGTCGGACGGCCGGAAGCCGGTGACCGTGGTCTCCACGGTCAAGGACCCCGACGGGCACATGGTGGTCCAGGCACACTCCACCCTCACCGTCGGGGCGGGTGACACCCGTACCGCCACCCAGGAGCTGCGGATCGACCGGCCGCGGCTGTGGTCGTTCGACACCCCGCGGCGCTATGTCCTGGAGACCGAACTTCGGGTGGGCCAGGACACCACCGACCGGTACCGCACCCCCTTCGGGCTCCGCCATGCCACCTTCGACCCCGAGCGCGGATTCTCACTGAACGGCCGATACGCCAAGCTCCGGGGCGTCGATCTCCACCATGACCTGGGCGCGCTCGGCGCCGCCGTCAACGCCGACGCCCTGCTGCGCCAACTGACCATCATGAAGAGCGTGGGCGTCAACGCCGTGCGCACCTCCCACAATCCGCCCGCGCCCGAGCTGATCGAGGTCTGCGAGCGGCTCGGCATCGTGATGCTGGTGGAGGCGTTCGACTGCTGGCGCACCGGCAAGAACACCTATGACTACGGGCGCTTCTTCGACGAGCACTGCGAGGCGGACATCACCGAGATGGTGCGCGCCGCCCGCAACTCCCCCGCCGTCGTCATGTGGTCCATCGGCAATGAGATCCCCGACTCCACCAGCGCCCCGGGGCTGGGGATGGCCCAGCGGCTCATCGACGCCGTGCGAGCGGCCGATGACACCAGGCCCGTGGTGATCGGCTCGGACAAGTACCGCGCGCTGCCCGCCGAGGGCTCCCCCGCCGATCTGATGCTGGCCAAGCTGGACGGGCTGGGCCTGAACTACAACACCGCCGCCTCGGTGGACGCCCTGCACGCCCGGTACCCGCGGCTGTTCCTCTTCGAGTCCGAATCCTCCTCGGAAACCTCCACCCGCGGCGCCTATCAGGAGCCCGAGCACCTGAACACGGGCGAGAACCACACCCCCGGCAGGCGCCAGACCTCCGCTTACGACAACAACCTCGCCTCCTGGACGATGAGCGGCGAGTACGGGCTGAAGAAGGACCGGGACCGGAGGTTCTTCGCCGGGCAGTTCCTGTGGTCGGGCATCGACTACATCGGCGAGCCCACGCCGTACGACGTGTTCCCGGTGAAGGCGTCGTTCTTCGGCGCCGTGGACACCGCGGGCTTCCCCAAGGACATGTACCACCTCTTCAAGAGCCAGTGGACCAGCGAACCGATGGTCCATCTGGTCCCCATGGACTGGACCGGCCACCGGCCGGGAGAGACCGTGGAGGTGTGGGCCTACTCCAACGTCGCCACCGTGGAGCTGTTCCTGGGCGGCCGATCGCTGGGCGTCCGTGAGTTCGACACCAAGAAGACCACGGATGGCCGTACCTACCTGGAGACCACCGAGCCGACCGGCGACGACAAGACCGTCACCTCCGGCCCCTACCCCGGCAGCTACACCAGCCCGGGCGGCAGCGCCGGAAAGCTCCACCTCACCTGGAAGGTGCCGTTCGCACCCGGCGAGTTGAAGGCCGTGGCCCGGCGCGGTGGCCGGGTGGTGGCCACCGATGTGCTGCGCACGGCGGGACGTCCGCACGCCGTACGGCTCACCCCCGACCGGAAGACCGTCGAGGCCGATGGCCGCTCACTGTGCTTCCTGACCGCCGAAGTCGTCGACGCCGAGGGTGTGGTGGTGCCGGACGCCGATCATCTGATCGCCTTCAAGGTCACCGGAGGCTCCCTGGCCGGGGTCGACAACGGCCGTCAGGAGAGCGCCGAGCGCTACCAGGCGAGCACCCGCACCGCCTTCCACGGCAAGGCCCTGGCCATCGTCCGCGCCGGCACCGAGGCCGGGCCGCTGACCGTCACCGCCCGCTCGGCGGGGCTGCGCACCGCCACCGCCACCGTCCGCGCCACCGGCGGGACCTCGGAGCCGGTCACCCGCCCCACGCCGTTCGCGCCCGACCCCGGCCCCGGTGCTCCGCACCACCCACTGGCCGACGCGAGCTACTCCGGCGCGCCGACGACCCTGCCCTCGGCGATGCTGGACGGCGATCCGGCCACCGGCTGGTCCAACGCCTTCCGCAAGCCCGCCACGGCGCTGCTCCCCGCCTTCGACGGCGCCCGGAAGGCCGACTGGGTCTCGGTGACCTGGAGCGGAAGGCGGCGGCTGCGCCGTGTCGAGGTGTCCTTCACCGTGGACGCCACGCACACCCTGCCGGCCTCGGTCGAGGTGTCCGCGTGGAACGGCCACGCGTACGTCCCGGTGCGCGGGGCGTCCATCGCCTGGGCCACCGCCTCCGACACCCCGACCGTCATCACCTTCGACCCGGTGCGCACCTCACGGCTGCGGCTGGACCTCACCAGCCGTCATCCCGGCGCGGCGGACGGCGCCCAGCGCATCGTCGCCCTCGAGGCCGGTGACGGCTGAGGGGCCGGCGAGTGAGCCGCCGGGCCACACGCCGAGCGGCGCCACGCCGGACGGGTGGAAGCCTCCCGCGGCAGTTTGTCCGCGATACGAAGAGGGCACCCGGCTTCTCCGACGTCGTGCTGGAGGCGAGATGACTCTTTCCCGTATCCCGGTGACCCGTGCGTGGCGGCGGTGGCGGCGGCCACGCGATCTGGAGGTGCCGCGCGATGCCGTGGACGTCGAGGACGCCAACCGGCGGTTCCTGATGTACGGGGTGATGCCGCTGTGGTTCGTCCCGGCGGTGGCGGACTGGCTGATGCACCGCCGGACCAGGATCGAGGAGACGTCGGGCACGAAGGAGTCGGCGATCCACGCCCTGATGATGACGGAGGCCGGTGTCCCCGTGGCGATGGGGCTGCTGGCCCGGGTCAATCCGCTGGTGCTGTCGGTGATGGGCGGAGCGGCCGTCGCCCATGGTGCCACCGCGCTGTGGGATGTGAGCCTGGCCACCGGGGAGCGCGAGGTGCGCCCGGTGGAGCAGCACATCCACAGCTTCCTGGAGGTGCTGCCGCTGTCGGCGATGGCGTTCACCTGCTGTCTGCACTGGGACCAGGTCCGGGCGGCGCTGCGCGGCGGGGACCGGCCCGAGGACTGGAAGCTGCTGCCCAAGGACAATCCGCTGCCCGTGCGCTATCTGGCGGCCATCGGGCTCGGCATCGGCGCCTGTGTGGTGCTGCCCTACGCCGAGGAGATGCGGCGGTGCATCAGGGCCGCCAGGGCCCGTAAGGCGGTATGAGCCCATGCCGCGCGAGCGAGCCGGTACGCGGACACGGTCCCGCGTACCGGCCGAACCGCTGCCCTGTCCGCGGGTGCTGGCGCCGGAGGCGCACGGGCCCGAACATGTCGCCGTCGACGCGGAGGGCCGGATCCTCACCGGGACCGCGGACGGGGCCGTCCGGCGGCTGACGCTGTCGCCGGACCATGAGCTGGTCCGCTCCGAGGTGC
Organism: Streptomyces lacaronensis; assembly: GCF_047337785.1. NCBI lineage: Bacteria > Bacillati > Actinomycetota > Actinomycetes > Kitasatosporales > Streptomycetaceae > Streptomyces > Streptomyces lacaronensis. Next base: position 11,341,274 of record NZ_JBLHDK010000003.1, on the reverse strand, counting down.
TCGCGTACACCGGTGGCCGGCCGCTGGGGCTCGTCCCCTGCCCCGACGGCGGGCTGCTGGTCTGCGACGCGCGGCGCGGGCTGCTGCGGGTCGGGCCGGACGACGGGTCCGTACGGGTGGTGGCCGACGAGGTGGCCGGCAGGCCGCTGCGGTTCTGCAGCAATGTCGCCACGGCGGCGGACGGCACGGTGTACTTCACCGTGTCCAGCCGCCGCCACGGCCTGGAGGACTGGCTCGGCGACATCCTGGAGAACACCGCCACCGGGCAGCTGCTCCGGCTGCGGCCGGGCGGCCGCCCGGAGGTGGTGCTGGACGGGCTGCGGTTCGCCAACGGGGTCGCCCTCGCCGCCGACGAGTCGTATGTGGCCGTGGTCGAGAGCGGTGCCTACCGGATCAGCCGGCTGTGGCTGACCGGCCGCCGGGCCGGGACACGGGACCTTCTCCTCCGCGATCTGCCGGGCTTCCCGGACAATCTCACCCGTGGCCCCGACGGTGTCATCTGGGTGGCCATAGCCGCGCCACGGGAGCCTGCCCTCGATCTGCTGCACCGCGCGCCCGCCCCGCTCAGAAGGGCGGCGGTGCCCGTCGCCACCCGGCTCCGCCCCCGCCCGCGGCGCACGGTGCGCGCCCTGGCGATCGGCTCCGACGGCCGGGTCGTCCGCCATCTGGTGCGGCGCCGGACCCCGTACCGGATGGCCACGAGCGTGTGTGCGCTCGGCGGTCTCCTCGTCATGGGCAGCCTCCTCGAGCGGGGCATCGCGGTCTGCCCGCTGCCACCGCCCCGGGAGGCCACCGGGGCGGCTCACCCCCAGCCGGTGGAGTAGCCGCGGTAGCGGCGCCGCCGGGGCCGGATGGTCAGCGTCGACAGCAGTCCCACGAACCCCACCACGATGACCACCAGACCGGGTCCGAAGCCCTGGGCGTACGCCACGACGTCGTCGAGCGTCGACACGCCGTCGTCGACCCCTGAGCTCCCGGATGTGCCGGAGGCGATGGCCGGGTCGGGACTCTGGGCCTTGGCGCCCGGGATGGACACCCCGAGCGCGGTCAGCGCCTTGGTCACGGGCTGGAAGAAGGTCACCCCGCCACGGTCGCAGTCGCCGCTGCCGCCGGAGGTGACGCCGAGCGCCACGCCCTGCGCGAAGAGCGGCCCCCCGCTGTCGCCGGGCTCGGCGCACACGGTGGTCTGGACAAGCCCGGTGACCGTGCCCTCGGGGTAGTTGACCGTCGCGTTGAGCCCGGTCACCTTGCCCGAGCGCACTCCGGTGGTGCTGCCGCTGCGGAACACCTCCTGGCCCACGACCGGATCGGCCACACCGGTGACCCGCACCGTCTGGCCGCCACCGACGTTGACCACGCTGCGCTGGTCGAGTGAGGCGTTGTCGTAGCGCACCAGCGAGAAGTCATTGCCGGGGAAGCTGCTCTGGACGGTTGTGCCGATGCGGGTCGAGCCGGTGCCGTCGGTGAACCAAGGGGTGCCGTTGGGGCCGCAGTGTCCCGCCGTCAGGATGAAACCGGTCTGGCCGTTGGTGACGTTGAAACCGGCCGAGCAGCGGCTGCCGTTGGTGAACATGGGCGAGGCACCGGCGGTTCTGGTGGTGAAGGAGCCCTCCGTCCGCTGCGCGCGCACCTCGCCGCCCACCTCCGCGGCGAGGTCCTTCATCTGCGACCAGCGGGCGGTGGAGACGGTGCTGTCGCCGACCAGCACCACCTGGTTGGACTTGGGGTCCACCATCCAGGCGGTGCCCGCCACCCGGGGCGCCGAGCGCAGCTTCTCGGTCGCGGAGTCCAGGTCCGCCATGCTGTAGCGCACCCGTTTGGCGGTGGCCCCGGCCCGGCTGACCTCGTCCGCCGCCGTATCGTCCGTCACCGCGACCACCGGGCGGCCGTCGGCGCCGATCCAGTTGCCCGCCGTACGGGAGGCGCCGAGTGCGGACACCAGCCGTCCGCCCACATCGTCCGTCCGGTCCGCGCTCAGGGCTCTCGGACCGTCGCTTCCGGTCGTCCCGTGGGCCGATCCGCCCGGCCCGGCCTGAGAGACCATCACCCCGCCACAGACCAGTGCCCCGACAGCCGCGAACCGCACGACCCGGCGCACGCCGCGCCGCATGTGCTTCACCACCCTGTCTCCTTACGTCGATCCAGCCGGGGGCCCCGGACGGCGAAGGCCCACCCCCTCATACGTAAGGAAGCGACGTCCTGCTCACTCCACGGCCGGAGCCACGGATCCCGGTGGGGCGGACCGCGGCTCCCGGGATCAGCGCCGGTCGCCGTAGCGCTTGCCGAGGAACCCCCCGACCAGGGCGGCCGTGCCGCCGCCGAGGATGGCCGCGCCCTGGGTGGCGGCGTCGTGGGCGAGGAAGTACGTGGCCACCCAGATGTACGCCACGACCGTGCCCGCGCCCAGGAGCGAGCCGAACGCCTGCAGCCCCGTGTGGACCCAGTCCATGCGGCGGCGGTGCTCACGCTCCCGCTGGAGCTCGGTGAGCATCCACTCCACCGTGCCGGGCCTGACCGCCTCCCACTCCTTGGCCTGTTCCACCGGCAGCCGGTCGCCCCAGGGCACCGCCGTCTCCGGCGGGCTGCCCGGCGCGGGGTTCTCACTCGTGTTCTCGGTCACGGGGCCTCCCCCGGGCGGTCCGGGCGGGGTGCGGGGTCCTGGCCGGCCGACCGTGGCGGAGGCGGACCGAGCGCGGTGAGGAAGTCGGCCATGTCCCGCTCCATCTCTCGCTCGACCGGACGTCGCGCCCGCCGGGCCGGGGTCCGAGGGATCGCCAGGGACGCCAGATATCCCTCGCGCAGCGCCTGCCAGGGCCCGGCTGGGCGGGCAGCCGCCTCCGCCGCGTCCGGGCGCAGGGCGTCGAGCCAGCGCGCCCGCCGGTCCCGCTGTCTGGCCGACGCGAAGCCGCGCGCCGCGAGCCCCAGCCACAGCAGGCCGAGACACCCGGGCCCCACCCATCCCGGAACGTCGTCCCAGGAGCCCGGGCTCACTGAGGGCAGGGCCACCGCCCCCGTCACGGCGAGCAGGACCCCCAGCACGGCCGCGACAGGGGCGAGGATTCCGCTGCCCGCGCCGCTCGCCCGGGGGGCCGACCGCATCGCTGCCCCCGCAGGGGCCGGAAGGGGCATTGCCTCGACCCTGGGGGCGGACATGGGCTCGCCCCGGGCCACATCGTGCAGCAGCGCCTCGGCCTGCTCGGCCGTCAGCCGTCCTTCGGGATCCTTGACCAGCAGACCCTCGATCAGCGGCCGGAGCGGACCCGCGTATCTCATGGGCGGCGGCGGGTCGTTGAGCACCGCGTGCATCACCTCGAACGCCGACGCCCTCTCGAACGGTGCGCGGCCCTCGACGGCCTGGTACAGGGTCGCCCCCAGTGACCACAGGTCGGCCCTCAGCATCGCTTCTCCGGTCGCCGGAGAGGAAGAGGAAAGGGACGTGAGGCGTTCCGGTGCCATGTAGCCGGGGGTGCCAGGCATGCTGCCCTCGTCCGCGAAGACCAGGCCGAGATGGTCCACCAGCACCGCGGTGCCATCCGGGCGGAAGAGGATGTTCTGCGGTTTGACGTCCCCATGGGCCACGCCCACCGCGTACAGCGCGCGTAATCCGCGCAGCACCTCCAGGCCGGTCCGGGCCGTCTCGGGCACGGTGAACCGCCCGCCCCGATCGCCGAGCCGATCCGCCAGCGAACGCCGACCGACGCGCTCCATGACGATCCAGACCCGGCCGTCGCTCTCGCCCAGGTCGTAGACGGCGGCCAGGTGCTGATGCACGGTCGCGGCGAGGACGCGGACCAGACGGCGCAACCGTTCGACCCGCCGCCGGTACGCTTCCGGGTCCGGATCAAGGCCCGGCCACAGCTCCTTGACGACGACGGGGCGACCGAGCGTCATATCGTAGGCGTCCCAGACCAGGTTCATGCCGCCGCTGCCCATGCGCCCGCGCAGCTCGTACCGGCCGCCGATCACGGTCCCTCGGGGCGATTCCGGACCACTCCCCCGCTCGTCCTCACCGGAGGTTCCCCCGGCCGTCATCCGCCTCCCCCTCCCCAGCCGACTGACGCCCACAGTAGGGTTCCTTGCGGCCTCATGAGGTGTCCTTGCCATAAGGCGCGCTGGTGAACACCACCTTGTCGTCGGTGCCGTCGGTCACCCAGAACCGTTGCGGCTTCTCCCCGTAGAGCGCGAAGAGCGGGTCCGGCCCCCAGGCCAGCACGACCTCGTCCTTGCCGTCGTGGTCGAAGTCCCCGGCGCCGTAGAGCCGGACGGCGCGCCGCTTCTTCGGCACCGCGCGGCCGTCCACGCGCGACGGGACGGTGCGGTCGAGGGTGCGGCGATGGGCGATCTCTCCGGGGGCGTCCGGGCGGATCGTCAGCAGTTCGGTGCCGCCGGTGCGCAGCGAGACGGCCAGTTCGTCGGTGCCGTCCCCGTCGGTGTCGGCGGCGGCGAGCACATCGCCACCCAGGGCGGGGATCCTGATCGGCTCGGGGACCGAGCCGGCCGTGCGTTTGGTGTACACGCTCACCGACTGGCTGACGTCCGCGGGTTCGGTCTCATAGCCCGGTTCGTCATTGCGGCTGCCGGTGTCGGCGACCGCCACATCCCGCTTCCCGTCGCCGTCGAAGTCACCGAAGGCGATCGCGTTGCCCTTGCGGAGGGTGCGGCCGGTGGTGGCGAGGCCGTCCGGGCCCGCCGTGAGCAGCGCGGACTTCGTCTGGTCGTCGTCGCCCTGCTCATGCACCACCAGATCGGTCGGCCGGTCGCCGTCGATGGCGTCGGCGTACAGCTCCGCGATCTGGCCGCTGGGGCCGAGGGGGTTGGCGTACGTCTCGGTACGGGCCGCCTCGCCGTCGCGGCCGAACGGTCCGTACAGGACATGGAAGTCCTTGCCGCTCTGGCGCACGGCGGCCAGATCGTGGTGCCCGTCCCCGTTGAAGTCGCCCGTCGCCAGGGGCCGCGAGTTCTCCAGGCCGTCGTCGGCGTCGGCCAGCCGCACCGGGGTGGCGGGGGTTCCCCGGCGTGGCCCGTCGGGGCCGCCCCAGGCGATGTAGGGCAGCGTCCGGGTGGTGATGTGCACGCGCTCGCTACTGGCCGGGTCGCGCTCCTTGGTGGCGGTGGCGATCACATCGGCGTAGCCGTCGCCGTCGAGGTCGGCGGTGGTCGCGGAGTCCATCTCGCCCGCGGTGCCCTGCCACCCTGCGCCGGCGGGCAGGGAAAGGTCGTCCCGGCCGAGCACGGTGCGGACGGCGGGGTCGGGGCCCTTCGCCGAGCCGTACACATAGGCGATACGGCGCAGGCCGCCGAGCCCCTCGTCGTCGGAGGCGATCGGGATTCCGAGCTCGGGGCGGCCGTCGCCATTGAGGTCGTCCGCCAGGGCGCTGCCCTTGCCCCGGGGGACGGGAGCGGTCGCGGTGGGGGTGACGACGGGTGCGGCCGTGCTCTTCCCGGCCCCGTCGCCGCCCTTGGTCTCATCGTCGCCACCGCCACCGCCACATGCGGTGAGCAGCGCCAGCGCGGCGGCACAGAGGGTGGCGGTGGCGGGGCGGAGCCTGGTGGTGGGGGCCATCAGGACACGACAGCGCATCCGGTGGTGACACGCCATCGGAGAGATCATTTCGTTACGGCGCGCTCCCCTCGTCACGGCGCGCCTCCCTCGTCACGGCGCGCATCCCCTCGTTACGGCGCGCCTCCCCGCCAGCGGGCGTCCGCAGCGCAGATTCCACCGGCCCGCGCGACCGCCGAGCTCCGTCGCGGTCAGCGGGGCGACGTCCAGCCGCCAGAAGGCGGGCGCGGGCAGGCCTAGGGCGTGGACGAGCGCGGCCCGGACCACGGCCGGTTCCACGACGGCGAGCAGCCGCGCCTCACGGGCGGGGGCGGGCGGTGGGGGCGGCGCGGCCGGGGGCGGACTCCCCCGGTGCGTCTCACCGGCGGGGGCGGGCGGTGCGACCGGTGCCGCCGGAGCCGGACCTTCCCGCCGCGCCTCCAGCCAGCCCCCGATCCGCTCCACCAGTTCCAGCAGCGTTTCGCCGCCGTGCGGCGCCGCGGCCGGGTCGGACAGCCACGCGGCGACCTCCTCCGGCGCCTCCTGCCCCACCTCGTCCAGCGAACGGCCCCGCCAGCGGCCCACATCGAGATCGCCCAGCTCCGGCGTCACGGCGGCGTCGAGCCCCAGGGCCGCGGCGGTACCGCGGCACCGCTCGGAGGGCGCGGTGAACGCCATGTCGTGGTGGGGCAGCGCAGCGGCCGCCGCCGTGGCCCGGCGCAACCCGGCCGCGTCCGGCGGGGCGTCGTCGAACCGCACCTGCCGCAGCGCCGCGTTGACGGCGGGCGTGACCAACGTGATCCGCACCACCCAGACCCCCTCATCCGCACCCTTCGCCCGCGTGGAGGGCGCCTTCCGGGATCCGCGCCGGAGCGGCGGACGACCCTCGGGCCCACCGTCTCACGGCGAAGACACCGACATGACCCGGGTGGCGGATCGCACCACCCGGCAAGCGCAGCCGCGGATGCACACGGCCATGAATCCCGACACGGTGGAGATATCGGACATCACCGACCGGGTTGAGGTGCTGTGGTATGCGCGTGACCGGACTTGGGCATGCTGGGCTGTTCATCGAGACCGCGGCGGGGTCGGTGCTCTGCGATCCATGGGTCAACCCCGCCTTCTTCGGCTCCTGGTTTCCGTTCCCGGACAACACCGATCTGGACTGGGCACACTACGGGCGCGCGGCGGACTATCTGTATGTCTCCCATCTGCACCGCGACCACTTCGACGCGGAAAACCTGCGCCGGAACGTGCGCAAGGACATCACCGTGCTGCTTCCGGCCTTCGCCACCGATGAGCTGGAACGCGAGCTGAGCGCGCTCGGTTTCACCAACTTCCTCCGCGCCCCCTCCGGTACCCCGGTCGAGCGCGACGGTCTGCGCATCATGATCACCGCGCTGACCGGCCCCGGGGACGGCCCGATCGGCGACTCCGCGCTCTCACTGGACGACGGCCGGACCGTGCTGCTCAACCAGAACGACGCCCATCCGCTGGACATCGCGGCGATCCGGGCGTTCGGCGAGGTGGACGCGTACTTCGTCCAGTTCTCCGGGGCGATCTGGTACCCGATGGTGTACCAGCTGCCGCTCTCCGCCAGGAAGGAGTTCGCCGCGCGCAAGCGGCAGGGGCAGTTCGACCGGGCGCTGCGCTACATCGACGCGGTGGAAGCCAAGCATGTGTTCCCCAACGCGGGTCCGCCGTGTTTCCTCGACGACGAGCTCTTCGAGCACAACGGCACCGGCCAGGACGGGGAAAGCATCTTCGTGGACCAGCTGGAGTTCCTGCGCCAGCTGGGCCGGGCGCGCCCGCGGGTGGCGGCGCATCTGCTGCTGCCGGGAACGGTGGCGGAGCCGGAGGACACCGCGTGCAAGCTCACCCACCGCTGCACCGAGGCGGAGATCGAGCACATCTTCGGCGAGAAGCCCGCGTACTTGCGGGAGTTCGCCCGTCGGCAGCGGCCCGCGCTCGCCGCCGAACGCGCCTCACGGTCCCCCGCACTGCCGCGCGAGCGGCTGCTGACCGAGCTGAAGCAGTGGTGGGAGCCGCTGCTGACCAGGGCCGACCGGATCTGCGCGGGCGTCGGCGGCCCGGCGCGGCTGGATGTGGGCGAGGTGCCGATCGTGATCGACTTCCCGGCGCGGGAGGTCCGCCTCTGGGACGGTGAGCGCTGCCGTTACACGCTGTCCACCGCGGCCGATCTGGTGGCCACCAACATCGAGCGGCGCGAGGTGGACTGGTCCAACAGTCTGCTGCTGTCGATGCGGTTCACCGCCGCCCGGGTCGGGCCGTACAACGAATTCCTGTATGTGTTCTTCAAGTGCCTGTCGATGGAGCGCATCGAGTACGTGGAGAACTACTACGACTCCTGCCAGGACGACGGCCAGGACATCGAACTGGACGGCTGGCGGGTGCAGCGGCGCTGCCCCCATCTGCGCGCCGACCTCGGCCGGTTCGGGCAGATCGAGGGCGAGGTGCTCACCTGCACCCTGCACGGCTGGCGCTACGACCTGACCACGGGCCGCTGTCTGACCGCGGACGGACACGACATCCGCGCCTCGGCCGTGTCGTGACCCGCCTCGCCGGGTGTGGCGGCGGTCGCCGCCACACCCGGCGATTTGCCCTGGAGCGCTCTTCAACTCCTAGCGTCGGCGCACGTCATGACACGACCGACGCAAGGGGATCACCGTGCGCTGCACACTGTTCGGCAGGACCGGCCTCCGGGTGAGCGAGCTGAGCCTGGGGACCATGACCTTCGGCGAGGACTGGGGCTGGGGGGCCGCCAAGGAGACCAGCCGGCGGCTGCTGGACCTCTACGCGGACGCGGGCGGCAACTTCATCGACACCGCCAACAACTACACCGGCGGCAGTTCGGAAGCCATCCTCGGCGAGCTGCTGGGGGGCCGCCGGGAGGGCTTCGTCCTGGCCAGCAAGTACACCTGCGTGACCCGCGAGGGCGATGTGAACGCGGCGGGCAATCACCGCAAGAACCTGGTGCGTTCGGTGGAGGACAGCCTGGAGCGGCTGCGCACCGACCGCCTCGATGTCCTGTGGGTGCACGCCCGGGACAACTTCACCCCCGTCGAGGAGGTGATGCGGGCGCTCGACGATCTGGTGCGGGCCGGAAAGGTGCTGTACCTCGGGGTGTCCGACTGGCCCGCCTGGGAGATCGCCCAGGCCGGCACGCTCGCCGAACTGCGCGGCTGGACCTGCTTCGCGGGCTCACAGCTGCGCTACAACCTGCTGGAGCGCACCCCCGAGCGCGAACTCCTCCCCCAGGCGCGCGCCTTCGACCAGGCCGTGCTGGCGTGGGGCCCGCTCGCGGGCGGCAAGCTCACCGGTAAGTACCGCCGTGGCGAGCCGGGACGACTGACCACCCACAGCACCTGGGACGACCGCACGGAACACAACGAGGAGGCCACCATCACCGCGGTACTGGAGATCGCCGAACAGGGCGGCTGGACCCCGGCCCAGGTCGCGCTGGCCTGGCTGCGCGGCCGCCCCGGCACCGTGATCCCGATCGTCGGCGTCACCCGGGAGTCCCAGCTCGCCGACGCCCTCGGATCCGTCGACGTCCGGCTCGACGCCGCCGCGGTGGCACGGCTGGACGAGGTCAGCGCGGTGCCACTGGGCTTCCCGCATGACTTCGTACGGGACCGGGGCATCACCGAGAACATCTACGGCGACCGCTGGGCCGAGATCGACGACCGCCGCTCCACCCACCGCCGCGCCACGAGCGGAATCCTCTAGGAGCGCCCGTGGCGGCAGCGCGCCGCGCCCTGGTGGCGCGGGCCGTCCCTACGATGGGTGGGGCCACCGACGATCGGTACGACAGGAGCGATCCGCCATGCCCGAGGCCCCGAAGCCGACCGGCTCCCCCGCCCGCCAGAACGTCACCTTCCCCAGCGCTGGAGCCACCGCGCACGGCTACCTCGCGCTGCCGCCGTCCGGGCGGGGCCCCGGGCTGATCGTCATTCAGGAGTGGTGGGGCCTGGACCATCACATCGCCGATGTCACCGACCGGCTGGCCCGCGAGGGCTTCGTCGCGCTGGCGCCCGATCTGTACGGGGGCAGCGTCGCCCATGACGCCGACGAGGCGTACCGGATGATGCAGGAACTGCCGGTGGGACGCGGAGTCGAGCTGCTCTCCGGGGCGGTGGACCATCTCCTCGGCCGGCCCGAGGTCACCTCCGCCACCGTGGGGGCGGTCGGCTTCTGCATGGGCGGCGGCTTCGTGCTGTATCTGGCCGCCGCCGATTCCCGGGTCAGCGCGGCGGTGCCCTTCTACGGCGTCATCCAGGGCGAGCTGCCGGACTTCTCGGGACTGCGGGCCGACGTCCTCGGCCATTTCGGGGAGAACGACAACACCATTCCGCTGGACGGTCTGGAGCGGCTGCGCCGGGTCATGCGGGAGGAGTCCGGCGTGGAGCCGGATTTCCGGCTCCACCCCGCGGGTCACGCCTTCTTCAATGACGAGCGCCCCTCCTATCACGCGGAATCCGCGGCATCCGCCTGGCAGAGCACGCTGGGCTTCCTGCACCAGCGGCTGGACTGATGAAATCGGCTCACCGCCGGAAAGGGCCTTAAGGCTTCATGAAGCCTTAAGGCCCTTTTAAGGTCGAGCCCGGAGAACCCGCCGCCGTTCAATTCTCAACCACATTTCCCCGAAAAATTTCCGTCCGGCTCTGAGACGACTCCCGCATCCGCCCGTATGGCATGGCGGACAGCTCGAAAAGGAGTCGACATGACACGCAAAAGGACGCTCAGCGGCAAGAAGAAGCTTGGCCTGCTGATCGGTTCGCTGGCGCTGGCGGGCACCGGCGCCGGGGTGCTGGCCGCCACCAGCAACGCCAGTACCGAGGGCGCGGCACAGTCCTCGACGGCCTGCGCCGGACTGGAGCAGGCACTGGCCAACAACGAGAAGTTCATCGCCGATCAGCAGGCCAATCCGGATGCGCAGTCACCGGCGCGGATAGCCAACCGGCAGGCCGTCATCGAGGAGATCAAGCGGAAGCAGCAGGCCTCGGGCTGCGCCGCCGACGAGGGCGCGGGCCAGGCGGAGGGGGCCGCGGGCCAGGACGAGGCAGCCGCTCCGGCCGAGGGCGGCGCCTCCGCATCGGCTTCCGCGTCGGCGGGGGCCTCGGACTCCGGCGCCGGTGATGCCGGCGCCTCGGGAGAGGTCGTCTGCGCGGGGTCGACCGTCACCCTGTCCGGCGAGGACGGGGCCCCGGCCGCCTCCAGCGATGAGTTCCCGGTCGGCACCAAGCTCAAGGTGACCAATCTCGACAACGACAAGTCGACAACCGTCTCCGTCACCTCCACCTCGGGCAGCTGCGCCCTGCTCAACAACGCCGCCTTCGAGCAGGTTCGTGAACCGGGCAAATTCCTGATCCGCAACGCGCGCATCGAACGCGTGGGCTGAACCGGCCAAACCGGCCGCCGGGCGGCGGCCGGTGTGCGACGGCCGGTGTGCCGCGGGGGTGCACACCGGCCGTTCGGCGGTCCGTCCCGCACGGGCGCGAACCATCGACCTGACCGCCATGTCCGACTGTGACCGGTATCGCAGGGTGAGTCCGCCGCACCTGGGTACCCGCTGGCCATGAACAGAAATGAGCAGCCAATGCTCACTCCCGATCTGCCGCCGGTCGTCGACGTACCGGACCTGACCTTCGCTCCTCAGGGACGTCACTCCGATGAGTCGAAGCGCGCGGCGGAGCGGAAGGGCGACCAGGAAACAACCCCCTCCTCCACCCCCAACCCCTCACCCTCCCCCGGCCGGCGCCGCTTGGCCGCGTGACGGACGAACCCCCCGGCACACGGCCGATCCCCTCGCGTCGCCGCCCCGACGACGGCCGCAGCCGCCGGGATGATCTCGCGCACTCCCCGTGTTGACCATCCACACGGGGAGACGCAAGGCGAGTCTTCGCACACGAGACAAGGGGACGGACATCATGCCGTTGCAGGGTGAGTACGAGCCGAGCCCGGAGAAGTTCGTACGCGATCAGGTCGAGCTGATCGAGAGCTCCGGTGGCACCGAGGGCACGACGATGCGGGGCATGCCCGTGGTCCTCCTGACCACGCTGGGCGCGAAGAGCGGGAAGATCCGCAAGACCCCGCTGATGCGGGTCGAGCACAACGGCACCTATGCCGTCGTCGCCTCGCTGGGCGGCTCCCCCAAACATCCGGTCTGGTACTACAACGTCGTGGCCGACCCGCGGGTCGAGCTGCAGGACGGCCCGCTGCGGCAGGACATGATCGCACGCGAGGTCACCGGCGAGGAGAAGGCCCGGTGGTGGGAGCGCGCCGTCGAGGCGTACCCGGACTACGCCGACTACCAGACGAAGACCGACCGCGAGATCCCGGTCTTCGTGCTGGAGGCGGCGGCCACCGCGCACTGACCCGCGGGGCCCGGCGCGTCCCGGCGCGCCGGGCGCCCGTCGGCCACCGGGAGCCCCCCTGTGATCGACGTCAAAGCATGCCTGTTTGATAGATCGGGTAGCCGGGAGCCGACCCGGAATCCGTACCCAAGGAAGTGCGCTACATGACCGCGACAGACAAATCAGACTTCGCGCCGATCTACGACAGCCTCGTGGCGGAGCACGGCGACGTCCCCGCGGAGGCCCGGGAGGCGGCCGAGGAAATCCAGCGCGAGGCCGCCGAGGCCCTGGACTGGAGCAAGGTGCGTGGCGGCGGCTGACGCACTCCGGCCCCGCCGCCCGGGGCCACCGTATCCGGCTCCGTGAGCGGCCGTCCGTCATCTGCCCGGAAGGCCGCTCGACACCCCTCACCTTCGATAAGCTGCCGATGACGCACTGTGCTTGACGGCGTCGACACTTATCTCACGAGGGGAAACAGTTGACTACAGGGGTCGAGACTTTCGAGTTTCAGGTCGAGGCACGACAGCTTCTGCAGTTGATGATCCATTCGATCTACTCGAACAAGGACGTCTTTCTGCGCGAGCTCATCTCCAACGCTTCCGACGCGCTGGACAGACTGCGCCTCGAATCGCTCCGCGACGAAAACCTCCAGGCGGACACCTCTGATCTCCATATCGCGATCGAGATCGACCAGGAGTCGCGCACGCTGACCGTCCGCGACAATGGCATCGGCATGTCGCATGAGGGGGTCGTGGAGCTCATCGGCACCATCGCGAACTCCGGCACCGCGAAGTTCCTCAAGGAGCTGCGGGAGTCGAAGGACGCGGCCGCTTCCGCGGATCTCATCGGGCAATTCGGAGTGGGCTTCTACTCCAGCTTCATGGTGGCCGACGAGGTGACCATGGAGACCCGTCACGCCGGGGAGAGCCAGGGCACCCGCTGGGTCTCCAGCGGCGAGGGCACCTACACGATCGAGCCGCTCGACGACGCCCCCCAGGGCACCTCCGTAACGCTGAAGCTCAAGGCGGAGGACACCGAGGACCATCTCTACGACTACGCCTCGCCCTGGAAGATCCGGGAAATCGTCAAGCAGCACTCGGACTTCATCACCTGGCCCATCAGGATGGCCCCCGCCCAGGCCCCGGCCGCGGCGGACGAGGCGGAGCAGACGGAGGAGGAGGGCGACGAGAAGGCGCCCGAGCTCGAGACCGTCAACTCGATGAAGGCGCTGTGGGCCCGTCCCAAGGACGAGGTCACCGACGAGGAATACCACGAGTTCTACAAGCACATCAGCCATGACTGGGTCGATCCGCTCGAGACCATCCGCATGCAGGCGGAGGGCACCTTCGAATACCAGTCGCTGCTGTTCATTCCGGCCCGGGCCCCGCAGGACCTGTATATGCAGGACCGCAAGCGGGGTGTGCAGCTCTATGTGAAGCGCGTCTTCATCATGGACGACTGCGAAGCGCTGATGCCGGAATACCTCCGCTTCGTCAAGGGCGTGGTGGACGCCGCGGACCTCTCGCTGAACGTCTCGCGGGAAACCCTCCAGCAGGACCGCCAGATTCAGCTGATGCGGCGCCGTCTGGTGAAGAAGGTGCTCTCCACGGTGAAGGACATCATGTCCTCCGACGCGGAGCGCTACGCGACCTTCTGGAAGGAATTCGGCCGCGTTCTCAAGGAAGGTCTCCTCAGCGATCTGGAGAACCGCGAGGCGATCCTCGAGGTGTGTTCGTTCGCCTCGACCCATGACGCCGAGCAGCCGACCACACTGCGCGGTTATGCCGAGCGCATGAAGGACGGGCAGGAGCACATCTACTACATGACCGGCGAGTCCCGGTCGATCGTGGAGAGCTCCCCCCATATGGAGGCGTTCCGGGACAAGGGCTTCGAGGTGCTCCTCCTCACCGACCCCATCGACGAGCTGTGGGTCGACGCCGTGCCGGAGTTCGACGGCAAGCAGCTCCGTTCCATCGCCAAGGGGCAGGTCGACCTCGACTCCCAGGACGAGAAGGACGAGGAGGCGGAGGCCGAGCGGGAGCAGCGGCAGAAGGACTTCGCCGAGCTGCTCTCCTGGATGACGTCGACGCTGAGCGAGCAGGTCAAGGAGGTGCGGCTGTCCTCGCGGCTGACCACCTCCCCGGCCTGCATCGTCGGGGACACCTTCGATGTCACCCCGGCCCTGGCGAACATCTACCGCTCGATGGGCCAGAACCTGCCCCAGGTCAAGCGCATCCTGGAGCTGAACCCGACCCATCCGCTGGTCAGCGGATTGCGCAAGGCCCACGCCGAGCGCAAGGACGACAGTGGTCTCGGGGAGACGGCCGAGCTGCTCTACAGCATGGCGCTGCTCGCCGAGGGCGGTGAGCTGAGCGATCCGTCGCGCTTCATCAAGCTGGTGGCGGAGCGGGTGCAGCAGACGCTGTAGCCACGCCTCGGCGTGCGGCGGGGCGGGTCCACTCGGGGCCCGCCCCGCTTCGCGTCGGTCAGCGTCCGGGACAGGCCGCCGCGGAGGCGTCGATCAGCTGCCGCAGCGCGCCGCGGTAGACCTCGTGGTCGGTCAGCGCGGGCAGGACGACGTCCAGGTTTCCGGTGAGGGCCGGGAAGTCCTCGGGGTCCAGCGCGGCGAGCGCGGTGCGCGCGGCGGTGCGGACCTGCTTGGCGTTGCGGTGGTCGACGAAGGCGACGGCGCCGAGGGTGAGCAGATACAGCCGCCGGTAGACGCGGATCGCCGCCTCGGGGGTCATTCCGGCGGCGATGTTGTGCGCCAGCTGCGGCTCCACGAGGCGGCTCAGCAGATGCGGCCCCCACCAGGCGCGGCCCGACCGCAGCGCCACCAGCCCGGGGTGCTCGATCAGCACCTCGTAGAACGCGGCGAAGCGGGCCTCGGTGGCGGTGGCCCAGTCCTGGTCCTGCCCCACCAGCGGCATCCGTGCGGCCAGCCGGTCCGCGCACGCGTTCACCAGACCGTCGAAGTCGCCGCAGCGGCGGAAGACCGTGGCATGGGAGACCCCCAGCAGCTGCGCCACCCTGCGGAAGCTCAGCGCCTCGGGCCCCTCGTCGTCGACGACGGTCAGGGCGGCCTCGGCGATGGCCTCCAGGGTGGGCTGGTCGGCTCGGTCCCGGTTGTTTCGCACGCCCCGAGCGTACCAGTGGTTGTTACAGTGTTTCAGTGACTGTTTCCATTGAGGACGTAACAGCCGCGGCCCAGCGAGTCGCGGGACATATCCGACCCGTGGCGCTCGCGCCGGTGGAGCAGGGGGCGTGGGGTGCGGCCGAGGGATGGCTGGCCCTGGAGTTCCTGCAGTACACGGGCACCTTCAAGGCGCGGGGCGCGTTCAACTTCATCAGGGCCCACCGGGAGGCGGGCACCCTGCCGGACGCGGGTGCCGTCATCGCCTCGGGCGGAAACGCCGGGCTGGCGTGCGCCTGGGCGGCCGCCCGGCACTCCGTGCCCGCCACCGTGTTCGTGCCCGAGACCGCACCCGCGGTGAAGGTGGACCGGCTGCGCCGGCTCGGCGCCGAGGTCCATCAGATCGGCACCGAGTACGCCGACGCTCGGGATGCCGCCCAGAAGCACGCCGCCGAGACCGGTGCCCTGCTGTCGCACGCGTACGACCACCCGCTGATCGCCGCCGGGGCGGGCACCGTGATGGAGGAGATCCTCCAGGCCCGGCCCGACCTGGACACCGTGGTGGTGGCGGTCGGGGGCGGCGGGCTGTTCACCGGGGTCGCGGTGTCCGCCCTGGAGCGCGGGGTGGGGGTCGTCGCCGTGGAGCCGTACGGATGCCGCGCCCTGAACGCCGCGCTGGAGGCCGGTGCGGTGGTCGACGTCCCGGTGGACTCGGTGGCGGCGGACTCGCTCGGGGCCCGCCATGTGTCCTCGACCGCCCTGGAGTGGGCCCGTAAGGACGGGGTGCGGTCCATCCTGGTGTCCGACGAGGCGGTCGTCTCCGCGCGCCGGGCGCTGTGGGACGACCGCAGGATCGCGGTCGAGCACGCGGCGGCCACGGCGCTGTCGGCCCTGGCCTCCGGCGCCTACCGGCCGCGGCCCGGCGAGAAGGTCGCCGTGCTCCTCTGCGGCGCCAACACCGACCCCGCGGACCTCACCCTCGGCCGCTAAGAGCTCCACGGGAAGTGGCGCGAGGTGCGGTCGTTCATCCGCGGCCGCGTCGTGGCTGGTTCGCCCACGCGGTGGAGCCGCACATCGATACAGCCGCGGCGGAGCCGCATATCGACACAGCCCCGCGCCCCCTCGGGGCGCAACCGAACCGCACCGGGCTTCAACGAGGGCGCTCAGCGGTACGGCACGGCCGGACGCGCCCGTACGGCAGCCTGACCGGATGCCGTACGGAAGCCGCCCAGCCGCCCACCGCTATGGACTACGCGCCGTCGTACGCCGCCTGAAGGGCGGCGATGTCGAGCTTGCCCATCTTCATCATCGCCTCGGTGGCCCGCTTGGCCTTCTGCGGGTCCGCGTCGGCGATCATGTCGAGCAGGGCGGTGGGGACGATCTGCCAGGACACCCCGAACTTGTCCTTCACCCAGCCGCAGGGACCTTCCTCGCCGCCCTCGGAGAGCTTGCTCCAGTAGTGGTCCACCTCGTCCTGGTCCGCGCAGTGGACCTGGAAGGAGATGGCCTCGTTGAAGGTGAACTCCGGCCCGCCGTTGAGCCCCACGAACTTGTGTCCGTTGGCCTCGAACTCGACGGTCAGCACGTTCCCCGCCGGGCCGCCGGGCTCGACCCCGGTGTAGTGGGTGATCCGTCCGAGCCTGGAGTTCTTGAAGATCGAGATGTAGTGCTGCGCCGCCTCTTCGGCTTGGCCGTCGAACCACAGGCACGTGGTGAATCCGTCGCTGGCCATCGGTACCTCCTGCGTTGGGGAGCGATTACCCGTACAGACCGCTCCCCCGCCGGGAACTCATCGGTCCTCGGCCGACGCGTTTTCGGTGAGGTAGTGATGCAGTCGGCAGGAGCCCTCGAGCATGGCCGTGGCGCGCTGGGCGAGCCCCTCCTGACGTCGGGCGATGACCGTGCGCAGGGCCTCGCTGCTCCCCGTGCGGCGCAGGCCGTCGAGGACGGGCCGGATCTGGGGCAGCGGATAGCGGACCTGGCGCAGCAGGTCGATCATCCGGGCGTCCCGGACGTCGGACGGCCCGTAGACGCGGTAGCCGGTGCTCCGGTCGCGCCGCGGGCGCAGCAGACCGGCGGACTCCCACACCCGCAGGGCCGAGGTGCGCAAGCCCAGACGGGCGGCCACCTCGCCGATGCGCAGCGGCCCGGAGCGTGACGGCGCCGACGCGTCCGGGGTCTGCTCGGCGACCGCTTCGAGCGCCTTCCCCGCCGCCTCGAGGGAGTGCCGCTGGTCATGGAGGGCGGCGTGTCCGGCGTTGACCAGGGTGAGCGCCAGGGCGACGTCCTCGTCGTGGACGGCCCGCATGACCGCGCGGGCGGTCTCCGCGCCGTATCCCGGCATCAGGGCCCGGTAGGTCACCAGGGCTCTGCGGTGCCGGTCGTCGAGTCTGCGGTATCCGGCGGGGGTGCGGGTGGCCGGGGGCAGGATGCCGGCGTCGACGTAGTTGCGGATCTGCTGGGTGGAGACACCCGCCATCCGGGCCAGATCGACGGGGCGCAGCGCGGCGTCCGTACGGCTCACGGTTTCGTCACCTTCGAGTCGAGGGTTCACGGGCGAGTTGAAGGTTAGCGTCGGCTCCGTCGCGGTGTGTCCGGCGGGGGTTGGGAGGAAAGCCGGGAAAACTCTCAACGTGCACTTCAATGAAACACTTGAAGGCATGGATGTCAGCGAAATCAAGGTCCGTGGCGCCAGGGAAAACAATCTCCAGGGCGTGAGTGTGAACATTCCCAAGCAGCGGCTCACGGTCTTCACCGGTGTCTCCGGATCCGGTAAGTCCTCGCTCGTCTTCGACACCATCGCCGCGGAGTCGAGGCGGCTGATCAATGAGACCTATACGGCGTTCGTCCAGAACTTCATGCCGACGCTCGGCCGTCCGGACGTCGACTCGCTGCGGAATCTGAGCGCGGCGATCATCGTGGACCAGGAGCCGATGGGCGCCAACTCCCGTTCCACCGTGGGCACCGCCACCGATGCCCACACCCTGCTGCGGATCCTGTTCAGCCGGATCGGAAGCCCGTACGTCGGCCCTCCCCTCGCCTTCAGCTTCAACACCGCCGAGGGCATGTGTCCGCGGTGCGAGGGGCTCGGCCGGGTCACCGACATCGACATCGGCCAACTCGTCGACAGGGAGAAGTCGTTGCAGGAGGGGGCGATCACCGTCCCCGGATTCGAGGTGGACAGCTGGCACTGGCGGGTTATGGCGGCCTCCGGCCTTTTCGACCCCGATACCAAGCTCCGGGACTACACCCCGGACCAGTGGGCGGACTTCCTCCACAAACCGGCCACCAAGATCAAGGTGGGGAAGAACAACCTCACCTACGAGGGGCTGGTGACCAAGGTCCGCCGGCAGTACCTGGCGAAGGACCGGGAGACGATGCAGCCGCGCATGCGCGCGTTCGCCGACCGGGCCATGACCCTGACCGAGTGCCCCGAGTGTGAGGGCGCCCGGCTGTGCGCGGCCGTACGGTCCTGCCGGATCGACGGCCACTCCATCGCGGACTGCTCGGCCCTGCAGATCAGCGATCTGGCGGAGTTCGTACGCGGTATCCGGGACGATGCCGTCGGACCGGTGCTGGAGAGCCTGCGCGCGCTCCTCGACTCACTGGTCGAGATCGGCCTGGGGTATCTGAGCCTGGACCGGGAGTCCGGCACCCTGTCCGGCGGCGAGGCCCAGCGGGTGCGGATGGTCCGGCATCTGGGCTCCAGCCTGACCGATGTCACCTATGTCTTCGACGAGCCCACGGTGGGCCTGCACCCGCATGACATCGAGCGCATGAACCGGCTGCTGCTCCAGCTGCGGGACAAGGGCAACACGGTGCTGGTCGTGGAGCACAAACCGGAGACCATCCGGATCGCCGACCATGTGGTGGACCTGGGGCCCGGCGCCGGGGTGGCGGGCGGGCGGATCTGTTACCAGGGCGACCTGGCGGGCCTGCGCGCCTCCACCACCCTGACCGGGCGCTATCTGGACCACCGGGTGCGGCTGCGGGAGAGGGTGCGGCGGCCCACCGGGCGACTGCCGGTCCGGGGCGCCCGGTTGCACAATCTGCGGGATGTGAGCGTGGACATCCCGCTCGGTGTGCTCACCGTCGTCACCGGTGTCGCCGGATCGGGCAAGAGCTCCCTGATCCATGGGTCGCTGTCCGGGCGGGAGGAGGTGATCGTCGCGGACCAGTCGGCGATCCGTGGCTCCCGCCGCAGCAACCCGGCCACCTATACGGGGCTCCTCGATCCGATCCGGACGGCGTTCGCCAAGGCCAACCGCGTCAAACCGGGGCTGTTCAGCGCCAATTCGGAGGGCGCCTGCCCGCGGTGCAAGGGCATCGGGCTGATCTACACCGACCTCGCCATGATGGCCGAGGTGGCCTCGGTGTGCGAGGACTGCGAGGGGAAGCGGTTCCGGCCCGAGGTGCTGACGTACCGGCTGCGCGGGCGGAACATCAGCGATGTCCTGGGCATGTCGGTGGCCGAGGCACTGGAGTTCTTCACCACCGGTCAGGCCCGGGTGGTCCTGGACCGGCTGGCCGCGGTGGGGCTGGGCTATCTGGCGCTGGGCCAGCCGCTCACCACGCTCTCCGGGGGTGAGCGCCAGCGGCTGAAGCTGGCCATCCACATGGCGCGGAGCGGCTCGACATACGTTCTGGACGAGCCGACCACCGGACTGCACCTGGCCGATGTGGACCAGCTGCTCGCCCTGCTCGACCGGCTTGTCGACACGGGCAACACGGTCGTCGTCATCGAGCACCACCAGGCCGTGATGGCCCATGCGGACTGGATCGTCGACATGGGTCCGGGGGCGGGGCACGACGGCGGTCAGGTGGTGTTCACCGGGACCCCCGCCGACCTCGTGGACACCGGTGGCTCCCTCACCGCCGTCCACCTGCGCGATTACGTCAAGCGGGCATGAGCCCCGCCCTGGTGGTCCCGTCGGCGGGACCACCAGGGCGGCACGGCGGGTCAGGGCGCGGGCGGAGGTGCGGGAGCCCCCGCGGGCGGCGGGATCTTGGCGTAGGCGGCCGTGGTGGCGCCGGCCTCGGCGGGCGCCACCGCGCTCTCGCGCGGCATCAGGGCGTCGCGCGCCGCGCCCGGGTCCCAGCCGGTGTCGACCACCCGCTTCTGGACCAGGATCGCGGCCCCGAGGACCGCGAGGCCGAGCAGCACGATGACCACGAGCCCGGCGGCGCCACCGGCCTTGCCCGCGTTGCCGATGAGCGCGCCGAACCAGCCGAAGTCGGCGTCGCCGAAGGTGGTGTTCTGGTCGCCGAACGCGCCGAGCACCTTGAGCAGCAGGGCGGGGAGGAAGGTGATGAGCAGCCCGTTGAGGAACGCCCCCACCACCGCGCCGCGCCGGCCGCCGGTCGCGTTGCCGTAGACCCCGGCCGCGCCACCGGTGAAGAAGTGCGGCACCAGGCCGGGCAGCACCAGGGCGAGGCCGAAGGCCGGATGGAAGACCCAGGTGAGCAGGGCCAGTCCGATCAGCCCGCCGGTGAAGCTGGAGATGAAGCCGATCAGCACCGCGTTCTGCGCGTACGGGAAGACGATGGGCGCGTCCAGCGCGGGCAGGGCGCCGGGGACGACCTTCTGTGCGATCCCCTGGAAGGCGGGGACCAGCTCACCGAGGATCGTACGGACGCCGAAGAGGATCACCGCGACGGCGATGCCGAACTGAAACCCCTGCATAACGGACTGCATCAGATAGTTGCCGGTGTCGGTGGCCACGGCGCCGCCGGTACCCGTGGCGAATGCCTTGAAGGCGGCCCGCTGCCCCTCCTTGACGAGCAGGAGGACCGCCATGACCAGGTAGATCAGCAGCATCGACAGGGCGGTGGCCACCATCGAGTCGCGCAGGAAGCGCAGCCCCTCGGGCAGCTTCATCTCCTCGGTGGAGCGGCTGCGCTTGCCGACCACCTTTCCGGCCGCGCCCGCCACGATGTACCCGGCCGTGCCGAAGTGGCCGATGGCGACGGTGTCGCTGCCGGTCACGCGCTTGGTCCAGGGGTGCGCGAACGCGGGCATGGCGACCAGCATGACGCCCAGCAGCACACCGCCGACGGCCACCACGGCGATGGTCGAGCGGCCGCCGCCTGCCAGGACCACGGTCAGCAGCGTGGCCATGAAGAGCATGTGGTGCCCGGTCAGAAAGACATAGCGGAGCGGGGTGAACCGGGCCAGCAGCAGGCTGACCCCGAAGCCCAGGATCATCAGCCAGGCGACCCGCGAGCCGAACTGGTCCTGGGCGATGCCGACGATGGCCTCGTTGGTGGGGATGACGCCGTGGGCGCCGGTGACGCCCTGGATCATGGTGCCCAGCGGGGCGAGGGAGTCGGTGACCAGCCCCGCTCCCGCGCCGATCAGCAGAAAGCCGAGGGTCGCCTTGATGGCGCCGCCGATGATCTGCCCGGTGCTCTTCTTCATCGCGATGAGTCCGACGGCCGTGATGATGCCGATCAGATACGCGGGCTCGCTCAGAATCTCATTGACGAGAAACGTGGCAAGGGTGACAAACCAGCCCATGGTGTTTCCTCTGTCCCCGTCGTTCAGACGTCGTACGTGTCCCGGAGCACCGCGTCCACCTCGGCGGTGCTGGTGAAGTCCTGGACGACCTTGACCGGCCGTCCCACATCGCCCAGGGTCCTGGCGATCTCACGGGAGGTCAGCAGGGCCACTGCCTCGGACGCCTTGCCCTTCGCGGAGATGGTGTCGGTGGCCTCCACGGTGACGAACCTCGACCAGCCCCAGCGGTCCAGCACCTGCTCCAGGGTGTTCTTGAGGAACAGGCTGGTGCCCACGCCGTTGCCGCAGACGGTGAGGATCTTGTGCAAGGCGCCCGCCCGGGGCTCGGCGGGTTCCGAGGTGGTGGCGGGTCCGGACTTCTCGGAGTCGTCCTCCGGACGCTCCCCGGCCAGTACGGCGTGCAGCGCCTCCGGGGTGGGCGCGGCCGCAAGGGCGGCCGCCGTGCCGGGGTCGCCCAGGAGCCGCGCCAGGCCGGCCATCGCGGAGGTGTGCGCCGCGGAGTCCTGGGCGGCCAGGGCGACGACGAGGGTGACGGGGTCGTTGGACTCATGCCCGAATTCCACGGGCTCGGCGAGCCGGACCCAGGACATCCCGGTGGACAGCACCGCCGGGGACGGCCGGGAGTGGGCGAAGGCCACACCCGGCGCGATGACGATGTACGGCCCGTTCTCCTCGACGTTGGCGACCATCTCGCGGGTGTACTCGTCGGTGGTGGCTCCCGTATCCACCATCAGACGGCCGGCGGCAGCTATCGCCTCACGCCAGTCGGCCGCCGGTACGTCGAGCCGCACAGCCTCGACGGGGAGCAGGTCTTTCAGGTCTTCCATGCCGGTCATCATGGCTGACATGACTCTGTCACACACCCCCCGGGGGTGGAAGCGGAGCGACAGCCTCCGCAGGGTCCGGCAAGCATACGAAGACGAGAACCGCGAGCGCCTCGCACCCCCCGGCCGCCACCAGGGCGCCGGGCGGCGACCAGGTGGCGAGCGGACCGGCGAGGGCCGCGCCGAGGGCGAAGCCGGTGATCTTCAGGCTGGCGCCGGTGGTGAAGACCTGGCCGTGCAGCCGCTCGGGCGCCTCCCGGTGGCGGATCGCGAACAGGGCCGTGAGCTGAGGGCCCTCGGCGGCGCCGGTGAGCAGCGCGGCGGCGATCAGCGCGACCGGATGGCCGGTGGCCGCGAGCAGGGGCGCGAGGACGAGCAGCAGGGCTCCGCCGAGGAGCACGGTGTCCGGGCGCGGTGGGCGGGGGCGGCGGGAGAGGACCGCGTTGGCCACGAGGGCCGCCGCGGCGGCGGCGGACAGCAGCAGGGCGCCACGGTCGGCGCCGCCGAGCACGGTCGCGCCGAGCGGCGGCCAGCAGGTGAGCAGCGCCCCCTGGCCGACGCAGGAGACGACGGAGGTGGCGGTGGCCCGGGCCAGGGGCCGGTTGCGGACGATGGCGCACAGCCCGGCGGTCAGATCGGTGGCGACCGACGTGCCCTGCGGTGGGGCCGACGGGGCGGATCGCGCGGGCGCGGGGAGCGCCCGGGCGGCGGGCAGCGCGAGGCCGATCAGCGCGATGGACGCCGCCACGGCGGCCGGTGCCCCGGCCACCCCCGCGAGCGCCCCGGCGAGTGCGGGCCCCACCAGCGCGGCGAGGCTGAACGTCATCGCGTCCAGCGCGGTGGCACGGGGGAGGCCCGCCGACGGTGCCACCCGGGGCAGCTGGGAGGTCCATCCGCCGGACAGGGCCGGTCCCAGCAGCCCCGTGCCCACCGCGAGGAGAACCGTGAGGGCGAACGGCACCCGCCCCAGACCCAGGAGGATCGCGGCCAGCCCCGCCGCGTAGAGGGCGAGCGCAGCGGCCAGCAGCCGGCCCGGCCGGGTCGCGCGGTCGAGCAGCACCCCGAAAAGCGGGCCGCCGACCGCGGCCGCGGCCATGATGCCCGCCAGCAGCGCCGAGCCCGAGGAGGGCGAACCGGTCAGCACCGGTCCGGCCAGCAGCAGCGCGGGACCGGACATCTCGTCCCCCGTGCGGGCGGCGGCCGCCCCGCCCAGATAGCACCCCATCGTGTAACGCCTCGGCATGCACGGGACGTTACGGCGCTAACGCAAAAGTGCGCCAGGTGCGTTACATTGGCGTAGTGCCACCGCCTTCGAACGACGACTGGTCCACCCGGCATTCGGTGCGGGCCACCGCCCGGCGCACCGCCGCCCTCGTCAACGCCCTGACCGCGGAGCCGAGCCCGGACCCCGCCGCGATCGCCGGGCTTCTGCTCGACCACGGCGAGTCCGGACCGCTCGAGCTCACCGCCGACGATGTCGCGGGGATGCGCGTCGCGGCGCTGCGGCTCCGCGAGGTGTTCACCGCCGGTCATGTCGACGAGGCCGCCGGAGTGCTGAACCGGCTGCTGCGGGAGGGCACGGGCCCGCTCCGGCTCAGCTCGCACGGCGGCCGCTCGCCCTGGCATCCCCACCTGGACAGCGATGACGAGGCGCCCTGGGGCGAGTGGTTCCTCGCCTCCTCGTGCATGGCGCTGACCGTGCTGCTCTGGGAGGGTCAGCGCCCGCCCGGCGGTCTGTGCTCCTCCTCCGGCTGCGGCGATGTCTTCCTCACCGTGGGCAGCGGACCGGAGCGCCGCTACTGCTCACGCCGGTGCGCGACCCGTGAGCGGGTGGCCGCCCACCGGCGCGCCAAGGCGAGGGCTGGATCCCGGACTCCGTAAGGCTTCCACAAGGGTTCCTCGCGTCAGCCGGTGTGCATCGCGTAGGGCGTGTCCCCCCGCGCCGGATCCTGGACATGCCGGGCCCGCCGTCCGCGGCCCCCGAACCGGGAGCCGAGCCAGCCGAGCAGAAAGCCGGCCGGAACGGTGATCAGGCCCGGGTTGCGGAGCGGGAACCAGTGGAAGTCGCGCTCGGGGAAGACCGCGAGCGGGTTGCCGGAGATCGCCGGGGAGAAGGCGATGGCCACGGCGGTGAGCAGGAGCCCCCCGTACAGCGCCCAGCGCAGTCCGTTCACCGTGAAGCCACGCCACAGGGTGCCGTAGAGCACGACCGGCAGCAGGGCCGAGGCGGCGGCCGCGAAGGTGAAGGAGATCAGGACCTGCCGGTTCCAGTGCTGGGTGACGATGGCGAGGACGACGGCCGCGACGCCGACGACCACGATGGCCGTACGGGCGGCGGCCAGCTCCCGGTTGGCCGAGAGCCCGCCCTTGAAGACGACCTTGGCCAGGACGTCATGAGCGAGGGAGGCCGCGGCGGCCAGGGTGAGTCCGGCGACCGCCGCGAGGGTGGTGGCGACGACCGCGCAGGCCACGACGGAGAAGAGCAGGCTCTGGTCGGCCTCCCGCGCCGCCGGGTCCAGGGCGAGGGTCAGCAGCAGCAATGAGTCGCTGCCGGTGGGGTCGGAGGCGCGCAGGGCGCGGGCGCCGACGACGGCGGTGGCTCCGGCGCCCACGATCACGATCAGCCCGAGGATGGTGGTGACCGCGCCCACCGCCCAGGTGGTGGCGGCGCGGGCGGCCCGCATACCGCGGATCGGGTGGAGCCGCATGGTGAGGTGGGGCATACAGGCCGCACCGAGGGCGAGGGTGAGCTGAACGCTGATGACGTCCAGGCGGCCGCTGAGGGAGTCCCCGTACTGGCGGCCGGACTGCCAGAAGCCGTCGCCGTAGCCGCTGGCGTCGGCCGCGGCGTCAAAGAGGGTGGCCGGGTTCCAGGAGAAGCGCTTCAGCACCAGACAGGCGAGCAGGACGAACGCGGCGAGCAGCAGCACCGTCTTGAGGATCTGGACGAATCCGGTGCCCTTCATCCCGCCGAGGGCGGCGTAGCAGACCATGAGCGAGCCGATGAAGACGGTGCAGCCGGTGACCGCGCCGCTTCCGGGGATGCCGAGCAGCAGGGCCAGCATGGCGCCCGCGCCGTTGAGCTGGACCAGCAGCAGCGGCATGACGACCACCAGCACCACGACGGCGGTGCCGATCCGGGCCGGGCGCTCGCTCAGCCGCTCGGAGAGGACGTCGCCGAGGGTGAACCGCCCCCGTCCGCACAGCGGTCCGGAGAGGACCAGCATGAACATCAGGATGGAGAGCACGGTGGAGATGGCGATGAGCACTCCGTCGAATCCGGCCAGGGCGATGGTGCCGGTGGTGCTGAGCACGGTGGCGGCGGAGATGTAGTCGCCCGCGATGGCCAGGCCGTTCTGCATCGGGCTGAGCGCGCCGGTGCCCAGGTAGAACTCGGTGGGATCGTCGTTGCCGGTGGCCGCGAGGATGCACAGCAGGAACGAGACGGCCATGAAGCCCGCGAAGAGCACGAACGCGAGCGTTCTGGGATCGAGGAAGCTCACCGCTCCCCCTCCCCCGTGATGCCTGCCCGGCGATGGGCCCGGGCCAGGACGGTGAGCAGCACCGCCGTGTCCAGGCCGATCAGCATGGCGCCCACGGTGAACCCGCCGCCCGCGCCGAGGTTGACGACGCCTTCGGCGGCGCAGTTGACCACCACGGCGGCCACATGACAGGTGAGCGCGGTGCAGGCCGCCCGCGCCGACCAGGGCCACGGCCGCTGCCACGGTGAGCGCCGTGCCGGCGGAGGCGGCGCCGCGGGGTGGGGCGGGAGCGTGGCGGTGCGAGGCGCGGTGCGGGACTCGGCGGACGGGAACGGACCCCAGGGGTGGTCGTGGTCGGACATGTCGCGGCTCCTTGTGCGGGTTCCGTCCCGGGTCGCCGGGACGGAAACGCCACGACAGCAGGTCAGAAGGGTCGCGTACAGCCCAACCGGCGGACCGTGTGACGGGCGCACATGATCGGCGCGGGGCCGTTGTGCACGCCCACATCGGCTCAGGCAGACGGGCGGTTCTCAGGGTGTCAGCAGCCGGTGCGCGGACAGCGCGAGCGACAACTCCATGACCTCGCGCGGGTGGTCCAGCGAACGCCCGGTCAACTGCTCGTAGCGGCGCAGCCGGTTGAGCACCGTGTTGCGGTGGCAGAACAGCAGCCCGCCCGCGCGACGCGCCGATCCCCCGGCCTCCAGCCAGGCGGCCAGCGTCGTCAGCAGCAGCTCCCGGTCGGCGGACTCCAGGGCCAGGACCGGTCCGAGCATCCGCTCGGCGAGCGCGCTGCCGAGGTCCGGGGAGGACACCACCAGCGCCTCCGGATAGCGCTCCTCCAACAGCGCCGCCGACCCGGCGGCCGGGCGGGTGCGCAGCGCCGTATCGGCGAGCCGGCGGGCCGTGTTGATCGCGGCGAGGCCGGTCACGGCGGGGCTGACCCCGGCCCGTGCGCCGGGTGGCACTTCCAGCCCGCGCACGAGCCGCCCCGGGCCGGTGTCACCGTCGCCGTCGCCGCCGCCGCCGAGCAGCACGATGGCGTGGGCGGTGCCCTCCGCCGTGTGCCAGACCGTACGGAGTCCGTCGCCCACCTCGACGGAGTGCGGCGTCCGGCACGGTGCGTCGGCGTCCTCCAGCGCCACGACCGCGTAACGCCCCTGCTCGGGCAGGCCGAGGACCTGCTCCGCCTCGGGGAAGTCGCTCACCCGGGCGGTGCCGTCGAGCAGGGCCGCGACGATGATCCGGTAGCGGTTCTCCCGGTGCCAGGAGAGCTGCCGCTCGACCTCCTGGTACGCCGTGGCGACGAGGGTGCAGTGCTCGTCGACGAAGTTCCACACATCGGCGGCGACATGGACCAGCGACTGGGCGCCGAGCGGGTCCTCCTTCGAGGCGGTCTCCAGGAGCTGTTCCCAGACGACGGTGCAGCCGATGCGGTACGCGTGCAGCAGCGCGTCCAGCGGAAAGCCCTGGGCGGCGCGGTCGGTGCCGATCCGCCACGCGCAGGACCGGGCCGATTCGCGCGTCTCCTTGGGGTGCACCAGCGAGCGCACATTGTGGCTGAGCGAGTCGTGGACCTCCCGCCACACCTCGTGCGGGTCCACGACGGCGGAACGGTAGGCGGGCTCCCGCTCCTTCATCAGCGCGACGATACGGTCCGTCAGCCGTGGCACCTCCTCGATGAGCACCCGGGCGGCGCGGTGCAGCAGCGCCACGGTCTCGCCGTCGGCCCGCGACCGGATCGGCGGACGGGCGGCGGGCATCCGGGGCGGCGTCCGGACCCGGTCGGCGGACAGACGGGGGGCGCGGCCCATGGCGGGGACGGAAGCGCGGGAGCCGGTGACTGGGTGCATGGACGTTCCTCCACCTGTGACGGGCAATGCGCAGCTCAACACGGCAGTGAGGCCACGGCCAGGTTTGATACCAGAGCCTGCATGGCTATTGCACCATCGACATACCGGTGGGTCGGTGCCTTCCGCGAATTCTTGGGGGTCAAGGTGAAGTGGGCCCGCTCGAACTCCTCCATCCACGCCTCGAACTCCCGCCGGTCCGGCGGGACGTCCGGAATGCCCCTACGCGCGCATCGGGGCGGCCCGCCTCGATGGCGTCATGGCGGCGCGGGGCCTCCGTGGTGCGGCGCTGGAAATGGTCGTGGACGGCGGACATGGGGCCACCGTACTGGCGGCCGCGGGATATGCTGTCGATCACTTGAATCTTCGGGGGGAGAGCTCCGCATGCTCGATCGTCTGGCGGTCCATGAGCTGATCCACCGCTGGTGGTTCGTCTTCGACGAGGGGCAGTTCGACGTCTGGCCCGAGCTGCTGACCGAGGACGTCCACATCACCTCCCGCTCGGACACCGGCAACTCCCCGTACGAGGAGTTCATCGCCTCCGACAACCGGGGCCGCGAGCAGGTGATCGCCTGGCAGCGGCAGCACCGCGAGGCGGCCGGCTATCCGCTGCGCCACAACGCCTCGAACATCCACCTCGAGCGGGTCGACGGCGATGACATCTCGGTGGTGTCGTACATGTACGCCACCAACATCACCGACGGTCAGGTGACCCCGATCGCAAGCGGCGTGGTCCGCTGCGTGGTCCGCTCCGACGGCGCCGCCTACCGCCTCGCGGAGCTCCACATCGTGCTGGACACCCACGCGGTGGCCTTCACCGAGCGTCACTGACGGATCTCATCCGCGCTCGCGGAGGTACGCCTCCAACTCGGCGGCGCCGGTCGGCATCGCGCGCCCGCGGGCGGACAGGCGGCCGTGCCAGTCGCGCAGGACGGCCTCCAGCGGCTCCGGTCCGCCCGCCACCCGCACCTGGGCGATCAGCGGGGCGATCTGCTCCGGCTTCGGTGCCGGGGGCGCTCCACGCGGATGTCCTGCGGCGCCTCTCCCCGTAAGACGTCCGGACTGGACGGCCTGGTGCACGGCGTCGGAGATGACGGCCGCGAGATCCTCTGGAGTCACGGCGACGACGCTGCCGGGACGTATGCCGTCGAAGACATCGAATATGCGGGCGGCGCCGCACGACGATGGCGGCGGCCACCTCGAAGGGTGACCGCCGCTCCCCCGTGTGTTCCCCCGTCGGCTCCGCCGACCGTGTGGCTTCGGGCTTACCAGCCCTTGGTCACGCGGTAGGCCTTCAGGGACCCGCAGTTCGATCCGTAGGTCCAGGTGGACTGGTTGTCGATGCCCCCGGCCCAGTCCACGCACTTGCCGCGCCCGTCGCCGTACACCGGGCCCGCGTACGAGGTGTACGCGCCGCCGTCCTCGGCCGACTCGTCGGCGCCCTGAACGTACAGGTAGGCAAACATGGGAACCGGCTTGCCCGTGGCGTTCCGGACGGTGACCACGCAGTTCTTGCCCTTGGCGGAGTTGTAGGTGAGGAAGACGGTGCCCTTGGAGCCGATGGGCGCCGAGTTCACCACCTTGTACCCGCTGCCGCACACCCCGTTGTACGAAGCCGTGGCGGCGGCGGACGCCTGGGGCGTCATGGCCACGGTGCCCGCGATGGCGGTGGCGAGGACCGCGGTGGCGGCCATACGGCGAGAAAGATTCATTTGTCCCCCTTGATGGTTATTCATGGGCGTAGGCGCTGTTTGCGTCTGCCTAGGGAGACATATGGAGATGACGGATGGTTGTACGCCGTCATGGCCCGGCTCACGGCGGCCCGTTGAACGCACGGGCCGGGTCTCCCGTACTCCCCGGGACGGGCGGGCCGCCCGTCGCCGCACCGACCTCGGAGGGCCGCACCGGATGACCTCGTACCGCACCGCCGCCGTGGGCGCTCTTCTCGGGGCCCTCCCCTGTCTGTTCATGGCGCTGGCCGCCCCGCCCGCGCAGGCGCACGGGGCGCCGACGGACCCGGTGAGCCGGACGTTCGCCTGCTCCCCCGAGGGCGGGGGCGCGGCGCGATCGGCGGCGTGCCGGGCGGCCCGAGCCGCGGGCGACCCGGACGCCGCGGACTGGGACAACCTGCGGATCGCGGGGGTGGCGGGCAAGGACCGGGAGCGGATCCCGGACGGAAAGCTGTGCAGCGGGGGCCTGGAGGCGTACCGGGGTCTGGACCTGCCACGCGCGGACTGGCCTTCGACGCGGCTGTCGGCCGGGGCGGATCTCACGCTCACCTACCGGTCGACCATCCCGCACACGGGGACCTTCGAGCTGTATCTCACCAAGGAGGGCTACGATCCCAAGCGGCCGCTGAGGTGGTCCGACCTGGAGGCGAAGCCGTTCGCCACGGCCAAGGACCCCGCGCTGGTGGACGACGCCTACCACCTCAAGGCCACGCTGCCCGCCGACCGGACCGGCCGTCAGCTGCTCTACACGATCTGGCGGAACACCAGCACCCCGGACACCTACTACTCCTGCTCCGATGTGGTGTTGGGGGCCCCGGCGAAGGGCTCCTCGGGCACGGCCCCGTCGTCCGAGGCCGCCACCCCGCCGTCTGAGGCCGCCGCGCAGCCCACGGAGCCGTCCCGTGCCGCCGCCGCGGCCTCCCGGGCCACCTCCGCCGACGAGGGCGACGGCGACACCACTCCGGTGCTGCTCGCCGGTGGCGCGTCCGTGCTGGTGCTCGGCGCGGGTGTCGCCGCCACCGTACGACGGCGACGCCCGAGTCGCTGACCGGCCTGACCTGCCCGACGGGACCGGTGGGCCCGACCGGCAGTCACCGGTAGCCGTGCCGGGCCGTGACGTGGCGCGGGTAGTAGCGCTCGTCGGGCGCGGGCCGGTACTCCTTCCAGCGCGGGGTGTCACCGGTGGGCTGGTCGCCGAGGACGGTCACCCGCTGCCCCCTGCGGGGCCCGGTGTAGTCGTTGACCGCCAGGTGCTGGGTGGCGCGGTTGTCCCACATCGCGACGGCGCCGGGCTGCCAGTGGTAGCGGCAGTTGAACCGGGGCGACTCGGAGTGCTCGAAGAGGTACTGCAGCAGGGCGTCGCTCTCCGGGCGGCTGAGCTGCGGGATGTGCGAGGTCCACATGCGCGTCACGTACAGCGAGCGCCTGCCGGTCTCGGGGTGGATCCGCACCACCGGGTGTTCGGCGGAGTGCTCACCGGTCTGCGGTGTGTTGAGGACGTGGACGGCGGTGAGCCCGTCGAGGAGTTCGCGCATCGGCTCGGAGAGCGTCTCGTAGACCAGGTACTGGTTGCTCCACATGGTGTCGCCGCCGGAGGCGGGGCACACCTGAAGATGGAGGATCGAGGCGACCGGCGGATTGGGCTGGAAGGTCACGTCGATATGCCATTCGTCGGCCTTGGCGCCCTGATCCGCGTCCAGCACGACGATTTCGGGATGGCCGTCGACCTTCGGCAGGAACGGATGGACCTCCAGCTCTCCCAGCCGCCGTCCCAGCGCGATATGCGCCTCCGGGGTGAGGTGTTCCTGGTCCGGGAAGAAGACCACGAGGTGCTCGAGCAGCAACTCATGGATCCGCTCGAAGAGTTCGTCGGTGAGCTCGGTCAGATCGACACCGCGGATCTCCGCGCCGAGCGCTCCGGAGACGGGGGTCACGACCAGTTCGGGAGTGGGCATGGGAAACCGTCCTCATATGGGTTTCGGTCGGCCGGCCGGTGCGGCCGGCACTCGGTGGGCGCGCGGATCGGGGACGAGACCGAGCTGCTGAAGCCGGTCCAGCAGGGTCAGCGGGCGCGGGCCGAGGCCCGACATGTTGTGGGTGACGGTGTGCAGCAGCCGGGGGTTGGCGCCGGTGTGACGGACCGCCCGGCGGCCCAGAACCCGGCCGCGCCACGACAGATCGGTGACCATCCGCGCCGCGTTGCCGCTGGTCGTGGCCGCCTGGGCGAGCAGGGGCAGCTGTCGGTCGTGGTAGTCGCGCAGCGCGCCGTCCACCGCCGCGGCCGACATCTCGCCGGTGCGCTCCAGATGGCCCGACAGCCGCTCGGCGAGGGCACCGGCGCTGGTGATGGCGGTGTTCATGCCCTGCGCGGCCATCGGATGGACGGCGTACGCGGCCTCGCCGACCAGCGCGAGGCCCTGGCCGGCCAGCCGGGTCGACAGCAGCCGTCCGACGGGCAGCGTCTGACGGCTGCCGAGATGGGCGAGCAGGGACGCGGTCAGCGGCTCCAGGGCGGGCACCTGGGACAGTGCCCTGGCCGCCCAGTCGGCCAGTTCCCCGCGTGCCGTGACACCGCGCAGCTCGTCGGGCCCCGCCTGGAGGTAGAGCCGCAGCCGCCCACCGGGCAGCGGATAGAGCAGCCGCAGCCCCCGGTCGGTGACATACGCGGAGAAGTCGTCGGCCCGCGCCGCCGCGCCGGCGTCGCCGATGTCGAAGGAGACCAGCCGGTGCGGGTAGTCGACCCGCCGGGCCTCGATGCCCGCCCAGGACCGCAGCCGTGAGGAGATGCCGTCGGCGGCGACCACGAGCGGGGCCCGCTCCTCGTGGACCCTGCCGCCCTCGGCCAGCCGCAGTCCGGTGATCCGGCCGGAGTCGTCGCGCAGCGGCGCCTCGGCGCGCACACCCCGGCGCAGTTCCACACCCGGCCCGAGGCTCTCGGCCAGGGCGGCGAGGATGGCCGTGTGGTCATGGGCCAGCAACCACTGGTCGGGGGCGGGCAGTTGGCCGTAGTCGAGGGACATCAGCGCGGTGCCGCGCGGATCGCGGACGACCAGCCGTCCGAGCCGGACCGCGCCCCGGGCGTCGAGCCGCTTCTCCACGCCCCAGGAGCGCAGCAGGCGCAGCGCGCCCGGCTGGAGCACCTCGCCCTTGGCGATCGGGCGGATCCTCGGCTGCTTGTCGACCACCAGGACGTCCAGTCCGAGGCCGCCGAGCGCGCGGGCCGCCGCGAGACCGCCGACGCCCGCCCCGCACACCAGCACATCGGGGCTCATCGCCTGTCTCCTTCGTCGGTGCCGGTTCCGCGGGTGGCGGACGCGCGGGTGCCGGTCTCGCGGCTGCCGGTCTCGCGGGTGCCGGACGAGCGGGTGCCGGCCTCGCGGGCGCCGGTTTCACGCGGGCCAGCCTCGCGCGTGCCGGATGCGCGGGCGCCGGTCTCGCGGGCGCCGGCCTCGCGTATGCCGGTTTCACGCGGACCGGTCTCGCGCGGGCCGGATTCACGCGTGCCGGATTCGTGGGTGCCGGACTCGTCAACGCCGGTTTCGCGACGGCCGGTTTCGTCAGTGCCGGTCTCGCGCACGCCGGTCTCGCGCACGCCGGTTTCGCGGCGAGAGCCGCTTTCGCGCGTGGCTTCCACGACCTCCGCGACCTCCGCCGAGCGGTAGTGGGCGAGGGCCCGCACCGCCAGGCCCGCCGCGATGCCGTCGTCGGCGTAGCGGGCACAGCCGCGGATGTACTCGTTGACCGGGGCCGGGGTCCAGCCGCCGTCCGCCCGCTGGGCGTCGACCAGCCAGCGGGCCGCCGCCGCGAGGACCGGGTCGGTGGGGCTCAACCCGGCGGCGAGCAGCCCGCGCAGCGCCCAGGCGGTCTCCTCGACGGTGCCCCGCCGGGTGGTGCCCGGCCCGGTGCGCTCCCCCGTGCTCCACGAACCGTCGGGGTGCCGGGTGCGCAGCAGCCAGTCCCTGGCACGGGCCGCCGCCCGGTGGTGTTCCTCGGTACGGCCCGCCCGGCTGAGCGCCTCCAGCGCCGCGGCGGTACCGGGGGTGCCGCCGCGGTACCACATCGCCTCGTACGAGCCGTCGGGGCGCTGTCGGCCGGTCAGCCAGCGCACCGCCCTGACCACGCGCGGGTCGTCGGCCCCGGCCCCCGAGTCGAGCAGGGCGCCCACGACCTTGGCGGTCATCTGGGGGCAGGGGCCGAAGCCACCCGGTTTGCTGTTCCGTACGGCGAGGCTCCAGGACCCGGCCGCGTCCTGGGTGGCGGTCAGCCAGGCCAGCCCGGCCCGCACATGGCGGTCGTCCGCGCCGCCGGGCAGCCGCAGCAGGATGGCGCTGGACTCGGCGGTCTCCAGGGCCATCGGCCAGCTGCGTGGGCTGGAGAACCCCCAGTAGCCGGCCGGGCAGCCGAGGGCGTCGAACGGCTCGGGCTGCTGATGGCGGTGGAGCATCTCGCGGGTGCCGATCAGCTGGGGGTCGTCGGCGTGACCGGCCTCGATCAGCGCGGCGGTGGCGAAGTTCGTCCAGGTCACATCGAGGGGCATCAGATCCCAGGAGCCGTCGGGGCCCGCCGCCGAGCGGAGCCAGCGGGCGGCGGTGCTCACCAGGTCGGGCGCCTGGCCGGAGCGGGCGAGGCCCAGGCAGATGAGTCCGGTGAGCCAGGGGTCGGTGCTGAACCCGCCGGTGGCGCCCTCGCGTTCGTACGCGTCACGGACGATGGCCAGGGCCCTCGGCCGGGCCAGCCGGTCCAGGGCGCGGCCGGCCGGGCCGCGGCGGCGGTGGGCGGACTGGGCGAGCGCCTGGCTGGCGTAGATCGGCAGCCGCAGGCTGAGCAGGCGGCGGCTGAGGCCGGGGAAGAGCAGCAGCTCCAGGGGGAGTCGGCGCTGGGCGCCCTCGTGGGGCAGTCCGGCGAAGGTGTGGAACTGGCGGATGAGGGCGGTCATCGCGGCTTCCGGGACGGCCGCGGAACCGCCGAGCTCCTCGAACCGGGCCCGTGCTGCGCGTACGGCCGACGCCGCCCGGCGGGGCGCGAGCAGGTGGAGCGCCGCGGCGGCGAGCGCGGTGGTGAGGGGTTCGGTGGGCACCGAGCGCATCGCCCAGCCGCCGTCGTCCCGCTGGTTCTCGCACAGCCAGGTGACACCGCGCTCGATGGTCTCCGCCGAGCCCTCGGGGTCGGCGAAGTGCAGTGCGGTGAGGGCTCCGGCGGTGTTCAGCGGGGAGGCCTGGTGCGCGCCGAAGACGAAGGCGCCGTCGTCGCGCCGGTGGGCGAGGAGCGCCTCGGCACCCGTGGTGACGGCCGTGCCGACGCTCTCGGTCAAGGCGGAAGCGGGCATGCGATCGGACCCTTCTGCTGGTGGCGCGCCGTCTCAGGGGCGGGGATCGGGGAGGGTGGGCCCGCCGTCGGCCAGGGGCGGCGCGGGGAATTCGTGGCGGGACCGCATCCGGCTCTGGGTGATGACGCTGACCGCGAGGAGCGGCGTCAGCAGCGCCAGGGCGGGTGCCGCCCCGGCGCCCGCGGCCACCACCGCCGCGGCCAGCACCAGGCGTTCGGCGACGAGGACGGCGTGGGCGCGCAGCGCCAGCGCGGGGGCGAGGTGCCCCGGTGACCGCAGCAGCAGCCCGAAGGCGCCAGCGCCGCACAGCGCCGCCGCCGACAGCAGTACGAGATATCCGGCCGTGTCCCTGGGCACCAGCCCCGTGGCGGCGCAGGCCACGGCCACGGCGGCCAGATACAGCGCGGCGGCGGTGTGGGTGGCGCGACGGAGGCCCCGGCGCACCGGCACGGTGCCGTAGCCGCCCTCGCGGTCACCATCGACGTCGCGCAGGGTGCCGACGAGGTTGGACGCGGTGTCATGGGCCAGGAACACCAGGGCGAACGGCAGCGCCCGCCACGGTGGCCACGGTTGGACGGCCATCGCGCCGAAGAGCACGGTGAGCGCGGTCAGCACGCCGCGGATGAGATTGCCCGGCAGGCCCCGGCCCTTGAGGACGCGGCTGTAGGCCACGATGCCCGCCATGGCGGCGGCGGCCACGGCCACGGCGCGCCAGTTGGCCCACAGGGCGAGCGCGGCCACGGCCACGATGCAGCCGATGCCCGTGGCCACGGCGGTGCGTGGGCTCAACCGCCCGGATGGTATGGGCCGTTGGGGCTTGCTGAGCGCGTCGAGGTCACGGTCGTAGTAGTCGCCGAGGTAGTGGCCGGCGACCCAGCCGAGGGTCGGCGCGGCCCAGGCCACCATCAGCTGCCCCGTGGTGGGGTGTGCTCCGGCGAGGGTGGCTCCGGCCAGTCCGACCAGCCCCGGATACCAGAGGGTGTACGGGCGCCAGGTCTGCAGATGGGCCAGGAGCGCGGTGCGCGGGGCCGCCACGGCGTCACCGGTCCCGGCTGACCGACAGATCGGCCACCGCCGCGAGTACGGCGGTGGCCCGGGAGCGGGGCAGCGGCTCCAGACAGGACTTGGCGCGGTCGGCCTGGGCCGTGGCCCGGTCCCGCGCGGCGGTGAGCGCGCCGGTCGTCTCCAGCAGCTCGTGCACCGTCCCCAGCGCGTCGGCGGCGGGCAGGGCGCCGCCGAGGGCCGCCTCCAGCCGGGCGCGGGCCGGGGCGCCGGCCATGGCGTGGCAGAGCAGGACGGGGAAGGTGGGCCGGGCGGCCGCGATGTCGCTGAGCGCGGACTTGCCGGTGGTGCGGCTGTCGCTGGTGTACGGCAGCAGGTCGTCGTGCATCTGGAAGGCCAGGCCCAGATGTTCGGCGTAGGAGGTGAGCGCGTGCTGCTGGGCGGGGGATCCGCCGCCCAGGATCGCCCCGCCCCGGCAGGCGGCCCGGAACAGCGCCCCGGTCTTCAGGGCGCTCATGGTGAGGTACCGGTCGAGTCCGCAGCCGAGGTCACCCCTGAGCTCGCCCTCCATCGCCTGGCCGCGGCACAGGTCGACGCCCGCCCGGGCGAAGACCCGCACCGCGCCGAGCACCCGGCCCGGCGGCAGCCCACCGACGTCCTCGGTGAGCGGTCCGGCGTCCTCGCTGAGCAGTCCGGCGTCCTCGGCGCCGTCGGTGAGCACGCCGAACATGCCCAGCATCAGGGCGTCCCCGGTGACGATGGCGTCGGTGGTGCCGTAGCGCGCCGCGACGGACGGACGGCCCCGCCGCATGGTGTCCCCGTCGATGACGTCGTCGTGGACGAGGGATCCCACATGGAGGTACTCCACGCTCAGCGCGGCCGGTACGACGGCGGGTCCGCCGCCGCCCACCGCCTCGGCCGACTCCATGAGCAGCAGCGGGCGCAGCAGCTTCCCGGCCGGGAGCAGGGCGTACCGGGAGATCTGGTGGAGGCGTTCGGCTTCCCGCGGCCAGCGCCGGTCGAGCTCGCGCAGTAGGAGCTCCATGGTGGGGGCGGCCTCGGCCAGCGGGTCGGCCACCTCGGTGACCGCGACGTCGGGCGGGGTCACCGGGACGCCTCCCGGTACTTCCCGGCGAGCTCCGCGAACGCCTGGTTGGCTTCGGGCTCGGCGACGGTCACCCGTATCCCCTCGCCCGGTTTGCCGCACACCACCACGCCGCGGTCGGCGCAGAACTGGGTGAAGCGCTCCACACCGGACGTCATGGGCAGCCACAGGAAGTTGCCCTGGCTCGCGGGCGCCTCCCAGCCCTGGTCGAGCAGGATCCGGTGGAGCCGGTCGCGCTCCCCGGCGGTCTCGGCGCACTGCCGGAGCACCCGCTCATGGGCGCCGAGCGCGGCCAGGGCGGCCTCCTGCGCCACGGCGCTCACCCGGTAGAAGGGCAGGATCGTGCGGAGCGGGGCGAGCACGGCCTCATGCGCCACGAGATAGCCGACCCGCAGGCTGAGCAGCCCGTACGACTTGGAGAACGTCCGTACCACGCAGACCCGTTCATCGGCGCGGTGCAGGGCGATGCCGTCGGCGATGGCGCCGGGGTCGGCGAAGTCCCGGTACGCCTCGTCGACGACGACGGTGACGTGTGCGGGGAGCCGGTCCAGGAAGCGCAGGATCCGGTCATGCTCCAGCGCGGTGCCGGTGGGGTTGTTGGGGGTGCACAGCAGGACCATGCGGGTGCGGTCGGTGACGGCGTCGGCCATCGCCTTCAGATCGTGGTCGTATCCGGTGAGCGGCACCCGGACGGTGGTGGATCCGGCGTTGGCCGCCATCATCGGGTACGCCTCCCAGGAGGGCCAGGCGTGCACCGTGTCGGTGCCGGGTCCGGTGAGGGTGGAGAAGAGCTGCTGGAGCAGCGCGCCGGAGCCCGGTCCGGCGAGCACGTGCTCCGGCTCCACTCCCAGATGTGCGGCGAGGGCCTGACAGAGCCCGCCGCCGAGGGCATCCAGGGTACGGTGGGCGGTCCGCGCGGTGCGCAGGACGGCGTCCACCACTTCCGGAAGCGGAGGGTGAACGGTTTCGTTGAGCGACATCTGATGGAAGGGATTGTTCTCCGCGACCACCGGAGTCATGCGATTCCAGCCATCATGCATCGGGCACCATCCATCCATTCCAGCGGGGGATTCGGGCGGAGGGAGGAATGTCACCGCGCCCGGTTCCCCTTGCCGGTCCGGCCGGATCGATGGGAAGGAAACCGTCGTGGGCGGGCTATGACCGTACGGCAGCCAGTGCGGGCAGGGCCGTGTCCGATCGGTCAGTCCAATGGGCGAGTACGGGCGAAATCCGTCACCATGATTTTGACGGCCTATCGATCACGCGTCCAATTAAAGTCTTTCGGGAATTGATAAACGATTTTTATCTTCCTGTGGTGATCGAACTTCGCCAGCTCACCGTGCTCGCAGAGGTCTGTCGCTCCGGCTCGTACAGCGCCGCGGCGGACCACCTCGGTTACACCCAACCGGCCATCAGCTATCACATGCGCGCGCTGGAACGTGCCGTGGGCGTGCCGCTGACGGTCAAGGCGGGACGGGGGGTGCGGCTCACGCCCGCGGGGCACAGACTCGCCGAGCGCGCCCGGGGAGTGCTGGCCGGGCTGCGGGACGTGGAGAACGAGTTCGAGGCGCTCGCCGCGCGCACCCGTGGCCGGGTGCGGATGTCCTCGGTGCAGAGCGTCTGTGTCGCCGTGCTGCCCGCGGCGCTGGCCCGGCTGGGCGCCTCCCGTATCGAGGTGGAGGTCGAGCTGGGCCAGACCGCCTCCCATGACGCGTACCGGCTGCTGAACGCGGGCGAGACGGATCTGGCGATCGTCGCCGACGACGAGCCGGGAGAGGCGGCGGAGCCCGCGGAGACCCCGCTGCGCCGGGTCCCGCTGCTGGTCGACCGCCGCCATGTGCTGCTGCCGCGTGGCCATGCGCTCGCGGGGCGGCGCAGCGTCCGCCTCGCCGATCTGGCGCGGGAGCGGTGGATCCTGGAGCGGGACCGCGAGCGGCTGCTGCGGCGCTGCGCGGAGGCGGGGTTCGAGCCCCGGGTGGTGACCACGACCGATGACCGGGCGACGACCCTCGGCCTGGTGGGCGACGGGGTGGGCATCGCCCTGATGGACGGCCTCGGGCTGCTCCCGCGGCCCCATCCGCGGGTCGAGCCGCGCCCGCTGGCCGACTGGCCCCGGCGCCATGTCTGCGCGCTGCTGCGGCCGGAGGCGGCCAGGGTGCCCGCGGTGGCCGCCCTGCTGGAGGCGCTGCGGGCGGTGGCGGTCGAGCAGTCGGGGGGTGCCGTCGAGGCGGCGACGGCCTGACGCCCGGCCTATCGCATCCGGCGCCGGGGCCTATCGCATCCGGCGCGGGGCCTGTCGCCTCCGACGCCTGGGCTCGCTCATCCGCCGCGCACCAGGCTGTGGACCCCTCTCACCCGCCGTGCGCCAGGCTCAGGGCCCGGGCGCCGGGGGCGCAGCTCTCGCGGAGGGCGGTCAGTTCGGCGGGCGGCAGGGTCGCGGCGGCCGTGCCGCGGCGATCGGCGTCGAGCAGGGCGCGTCCGTCCGCCAGCCACTCCGGGAGGGGTTCCACCCCGAGGTGGTGGGCCAGCCGGGTGAGCTCGCGCTCGGGCGCGTCGAGAAGGCCCTCGTACGACAGGGACATCCGGATCGCGGCGGGGAGCCGCGACAGATGCCCCAGCCCCTCGACGATCGTGCTCGACCACAGCTCGCCGAACTCGGCCACGGGCACGGACCGTTCGTACAGCGGCCGCAGATCGGCCTCGTCGTCGCTGAGCAGCGCGGCGAGACCGGCGGGAAGGTCCTCGGTGCTCGTGGCGCGCTCCGTCATCAGCTGGATCAGCCGGAATCCGGGGTGGCGGCTCATGGAGAGCGCGCAGTCGGCGCCGTCCCGGTGCAGGTGGACGAACCGGGCCTCGGGGAAGACCTCCCTCAGCCGGGGCACCGAGCGCAGCGAATAGCCGGACCGCTCCACGACGGCCCGTCGGCCGAACCGCTCCCCCAGCAGGCCGAACAGCGCCCGGTAGTGATCGGCCACCGGCGCCGCGGGCCGCCGGGACAGCTCCGGCTCCAGGGCGTCGAACAGCGCGTCGGGGTCGTCGGTGAGATGAGGCAGCGTCATCATGCACACCGCCGGAATGCCACCGCCCGCCACCGAGAACCGCCCCTTGACATGCGGATACCGGTATTCGGGCAGCGGGATGCCATCGCGGATGACACGGTTGGCGAACGAGCGCGGAGTGGCGAGGAGCCGCCAGAACTCCGCCCCCGTCAGCGGCGCCTCGGGCAGCGCGTCCGGCTCCAGCGAGGCGATCAGCTCGCTCACGCTGAGCAGATCCGGATGCAGCCGCAGGATGCGCGACAGAGCGGTCGAACCGCAGCGTCCGGTCCCCACGACGAAGGTCAGCGGCCGTACGGTCACCCCAGGTGCCCCTTCCGTCTCCGACGACTACCGGCCTCCCTACCCATCGCCGCCCCCGCGCACCCCCGGCCACTTCCGTCACTCGTGGCATTCCTCGTCACCGGTGGTCTCCGCGGGCGCTCTTGAGGTCGGCTCGGCGTGACCGTACGTTCCACCGGACGGCCACCGCAGGACACACCCCACACACCGCGGGGTCCGACACTTGAGGCCGTCACCGCACCTTCATGACCTTGGAGGAGCCATGCCCGCACCTGTGTTCAGCCGCCGTCACGGTATGCGCGCCGCGGCCGCGGCGGCCGTCGCGCTTCCGCTCGCCTCCCAGCCGCAGAACGTGGCCGCGGCCGCCCCCGTCACCCCGATCGCCCCCGCCGACGGTCCCCGGCTGGCCGTCATGACGTTCAATCTGCGCTACGCGAGCGACGCCGAGCCCAACTCCTGGGGGCAGCGCCGCCCCGTCATGCGGGAGCTGCTGCGCCAGGCCCGGCCCCATCTGCTGGGCACTCAGGAGGGGCTGTACGGCCAGCTGCGCGACATCGCCCACGACCTCGGGCAGCGTTACTCGTGGATCGGCACCGGGCGGATGGGGGGCAGCCGGGACGAGTTCATGGCCGTCTTCTACGACACCGGGCGGCTCGAACCCCTCGAGTACGACCACTTCTGGCTGTCCGACACCCCGAATGTGATCGGCTCCAACACCTGGGGCGGGGCCGTGGTCCGGATGGTCACCTGGGTGCGCTTCCACGACCGGCACACCGGCAAGGAGTTCTACGCCCTCAACACCCATCTGGACCACCGCGGCCAGAACGCCCGTGAGCGCTCCGCCGCGCTGATCACCGATCGGCTCGGCGGTCTGGACTCCGCGCTCCCCCGCATCGTGACCGGTGACTTCAATGTGGCGGCCCACGGCAATCCGGTCTACGACGCCATGCTGGGCGGCGGCACGCTGGTGGACACCTGGGACACCGCCGAGCGGCGCGGCCCGCTGTACGGGACGTTCCACGGCTTTGGCCCGCTGGTCCCGGACGGCGACCGGATCGACTGGATCCTGGCCTCACCCGGTGTGCGCACCCGCCACGCCGTCATCGACACCTACGCGCGGAACGGCCAGTTCCCCAGCGACCATCTGCCGGTGCGGACGGTCCTGGAGCTGTAGCGCGAGAACTCCCTCAGCGGCCGGCCCACCGGCGGCCGCCCCTCAGCGGCCGGGCGCCTCCGCGGAGAGCGCCCGCAGCCGCAGCAGGGTGGCCACGGCCAGCAGGGCCACACAGCCCGTGAAGATCAGCCCGGCGGACCGCAGCCCGACCGCGACCGTGAGCGCGCCCACGCCGATCACCGGAATCGAGATCGCCAGATACATCAGCACGAACAGGGCGGAGGTGACCTCGGCGCGGTGGTCGGCCGGGCTGCGCTCCGTCACCACCCGTACGGCCGCGTGGAACGACAGCCCCTGCCCCGTCCCGGCGATGACGGCGCCCAGCACCAGCAGCTCCAGTGACGCGATCGCGAGCGAGGCGGCGATGGCCGCCATACCGGCCACCAGCACCGCGCAGCCCCCGGGCAGCGAACGTCCCGGGCCCAGCCGCCGCCCCAGCGCCTGCCCGGCGATCGAGGCGGCGAACACGGAGAACGCCACCGCACCGGCGACCGCGAGATTGCTCTCCCCCTCCACCTCGCTCAGGAACGTGGGCGACACCGAGGTGAACAGGCCCAGCGTGGCGAAGCCGGCGAACCCCGCCATGGCCGCGGCCGCGAACGTCGAGCGCATCTCCTTGGGCACCCGCAGCCGCTGCGGCCTCAGCGGCGGGCGGCTCGGCCTCCGTACGGTCTCCGGAAGGGCGAGCACCACGGCGGCGCCCACCGCCACCAGCGCCAAGTCCACCACGAACACCAGCTTCAACGGCGCCGGGGCGTACTGCGCCAGCACCCCCGCCAGCAACGGGCCGAGGCCGAGCCCGCCCAGATTGGCCCCGGTCGCGAGGAGGGTGGCGCCACGGCGTCGGCGCTCGGGCGCCAGTTCGATGACGGTCACGGTCGCGGTGCCGGTGGCCAGACCGGCGGACAGCCCCGACAGGGTGCGGCCCGCGAACAGCTCCGGCAGTCCCTGGGCGAGGAGGAAACACACCGCGCTCAGGCCCGACAGCACCAGCGCGGCCAGCATGACGGGCCGTCGCCCGATGAAGTCGGACACACTTCCGAGCAGCAGCAGCGCGACGATGACCCCCGCCGCGTACACGGCGAAGATCACCGTGACCATGAACGAGGAGAAGCCGAACTCCCGCTGGTAGAGCGAGTAGAGCGGGGTGGGCAGCGTCGTACCGCACATCGTGACCACGAAGGCGTAGGCGGCCGCGAGGAACGGCCATCCCCTCTCCTTGTCGTCCACGTCACCGCTGCGGCTATCCATACGACCCGATTCCACCACAAAACACCTGTGCGTCAAACGCGGTGGCGCGCCGCTCCCTGCCTGGCGGGTTACGTGCGGTAGCGGGGCATCCCGTCATTCGGCCCTCATCTCATACGGCAGGATGGCACCTTACGCCGGAGCCGTACACATGTGCGCCCGGCACCGCCCGTAGAACCCAGGCACAAGCAGGTGACAAGGTGACCCCACTGAACTCCAGACCGGAGGCCGCACCGACGACGGCATTCCGCACGGCCGCTTCTGACGCGCTTTCCGGGATAGCGGACGGTGACCGATGAACCGGGCTCTCACCTTGCACGATGTCATCGTCGTCGGAGCGGCGCTGGTCTGCGGCGCG
Organism: Streptomyces lacaronensis; assembly: GCF_047337785.1. Taxonomy (NCBI): domain Bacteria; kingdom Bacillati; phylum Actinomycetota; class Actinomycetes; order Kitasatosporales; family Streptomycetaceae; genus Streptomyces; species Streptomyces lacaronensis. The sequence goes on along the minus strand of NZ_JBLHDK010000003.1, from coordinate 11,298,274 downwards.
GCCGGTGGTGTGCTGTTGCGCGTGGCGCTGCGCTGGCTGGGGGAGCGGGCCCGCTCCACCCGGTGGAGCGGTGACGACATCATCGTCGACACGCTGCGCACCCTGGCCCCATGGGCGTCGATGGCCGCCGGTGTCGCCGCCGCGGCCGCCGCGCTGCCGCTGAACCGCACGGTCGGCCATGACGTCAATCAGACGCTGGTGGCCGTGCTGATCCTGGTCACCACGGTCACGGCGGCGCGGGTGGTGGCCGATCTGGTGCGCTCGCTGGCGCTGTCCCGCTCCGGAGTGGCGGGAACGGCCAGCATCTTCGTCAACATCACCCGGATCGCCGTCCTGGCGATGGGTGTGCTGATCCTGCTGGAGACGCTGGGCGTCTCGATCGCTCCCCTGCTCACCGCCCTGGGCGTGGGCGGTCTGGCAGTCGCCCTGGCCTTGCAGGACACGCTGGCCAACCTCTTCGCGGGGGTGCACATCCTGGCCTCCAAGACGGTGCAGCCCGGCCACTACATCCGGCTCAGCAGCGGGGAGGAGGGATATGTGGTCGACATCAACTGGCGCAATACGGCGGTACGGCAGCTGTCGGACAACCTCGTCATCATCCCGAACGCCAAGCTGGGCAACACCATCATGACCAACTTTCACCAGCCCGAGCAGCAGATGTCGGTCATGGTCCAGGCGAGGGTCGGCTACGGAAGCGATCTGGACCATGTCGAGCGGGTGACCATCGAGGTCGCCGGGAAGGTGATGTCCGGAGTCGAGGGCGGGGTCGTCGACCACGAGACGAGTGTGCGCTTCCACACCTTCGGAGAGTCCGGCATCGACTTCTCGGTGTTTCTGCGGGCCCTGGAGTTCAGCGACCAGTACCTCATCAAGCATGAGTTCATGAAGGAACTGCACCGCCGGTTCCGCGCCGAGGGCATCGAGATCCCGCTGCCCACGCGGACGCTCGTACTGCCCGACCAGGACCGGACGCCGCTGCCCAGCCGGCCGGCCATCTGACGTTCTCAGCCGCCAGCCGCCAGCCGTCAGCCGTCACGGCAGCAACCGCCGCTCGGTGGCCACCGCCACCGCCCCGGCCCGGGTCTCGACCCCCAATTTCCCGTAGATCCGTCCCAGATGGGTCTTGACCGTGGCCTCGCTGATGAACAGGGTCCGGGCGATCTCCCGGTTGCCCAGGCCACGGGCCAGCTGCCGGAGGATGTCGCGCTCCCGCTCGGACAGTGTGGGCCGCGGGCTGCGCATCCGGGCCAGCACCCGGTCGGCGACCGGGGCCGACAGCGCGGTACGGCCGGAGGCGGCGTTCCGAATCGCCGCGAACAGCTCCTCCGGCCGCTCGGCCTTGAGCAGATAGCCGGTGGCCCCGGCCTCGATGGCACGGGTGATGTCGGCGTCGGTGTCGAACATGGTGAGCACCAGCACACGCGGCGCGGGCGGGTCACCGGAGACCAGTTGCCGGGTGGCGGTCACCCCGTCCATCCCCTCCCCGAGCTGCAGATCCATCAGCACCACATCGGGCTGCAGCCGGGTGGCCATGGCGAGAGCCTCCTCGCCGCTGCCCGCCTCGCCGACCACCTCGATGCCGTCGGTGCTGGCCAGCAGCGCCCGCAGCCCGGCCCGCACCACGGCGTGGTCGTCGCAGAGCAGCAGCCGGATGGCGGGGGTGGCCGACGGCGTCGGGGACGGGGTCGGGCTCATGGCGTGGCCTCCACGGGACGGTCGGGGACGAGGGCGGGAAGGGGTTCGACGGGGATCGCCGCCGAGACGACGGTCCCCTCGCCCGGTGCGGCCTCGACGGTGAGCGTGCCGCCCAGCTGCCGTACGCGGGCCCGCATGGCCGGAAGTCCATGGCCGCGCGACCGGTCCGCGCCGGGGGCGGGGACGGCGTCGGTGTCGAAGCCGCGGCCGTCATCGGCGATGTCCAGACAGATCTGGTCGCCCAGACAGGTCAGGGTGAGCGCGGCCCGGCTCGCCCCGGCGTGCTCCCGCACATTGGCCAGCGCGCCCTGGGCGATGCGCAGCAGCGCCGCCTCCACCCGCTCGGGCAGCGGGCCGAGCGGTCCGTCGAGCCGGAAGTCCACCGCCGAACCGGCGTCGCTCTCCCGCTCGGCGAGCGCGCCGAGCGCCTGGGCCAACGAGCCCTCGGCGAGGTCGGCCGGGGCCAGGTCCTGGACGAACCGGCGGGCCTCGGCGAGGCTGCGGGACGCGATCTCCGCCGCGTTCCGCATATGTCCCCGGGCCGCCTCCCGGTCCGTCTCCCAGGTGCGGTCGGCGGCCTGGAGCAGCATCCGCTGGCTGGACAGGCCCTGGGCGAGGGTGTCATGGATCTCCGAGGAAAGCCGCTGGCGTTCGGCCAGGATCCCCGCCCGCCGCTCGGTCGCGGCCAGATCGCGGCGGGTGCGGACCAGGTCGTCGATCAGCACCCGTTGCCGCGCCGACTGGCGCCGCAGATGGATGAGGACGGCGGCGGCGACGGCGGCGACGGCGGGCGGCGCGATCAGCGCGTTGGGGTCGAAGCCGTCGTGCATGAACCGCAGTTTGGAGGCGACGACCAGCGCGGTGAGCACGGCGGCCAGGGGCACCGCGAACCGGGTGGGCAGGGTGTGCAGACCGGTGAAGAACAGCGGCATGGCACACCAGGCGGCGCTCGGCGCGAGGACCAGCAGCGCGACCCATGCGGCGAGCACCGCGGTCAGCCAGACCAGATAGCGGCCGGAGGGCCGGCCGCCCGGGCTCGGCGCGGGCGCCGGCCACCGGCCGGGCAGATAGAGCGCGCCGAAGGCCACGAAGAGGGCGATGACCCAGCCGTTGGGCGCGCTGCCGGTGTCCCGGATCAGATAGCGGATCAGCGAGGACCCCAGCAGCAGGAAGAACGCGATGTGCAGGACCGCGGTCAGCCACCGCTCGTCCGGATCGTCCGGCCCGTCGGACCCGGACCGCCCGGACCACGCCGACCACGGTGCCGACCACGCCTTCGGCCGGGGCGTCCACCCGGACCGCCCGACCGCCCTGACCGCCGACCGCACCCCGGCCCCTCCCCTGCTCCTCGGTTCACTCCCTCAGCCAGTCCTAACGCGCCGGACCGGGCGGCGCATCATCCGATCGGTTGATACGGCGGTCGCCCGGACCGCCTCCTGCCCGGGGCCGCTCCGCCGATCCCCGCCGCCGCCACGGCGTCGAGGCTGGTACCGACCGCGACGACGCGGGAACACATGGGCCGCCAGGCCACCGCGTCCCCACCACCAGCACGAGAGAGTCCCCATGCCCGCCAAGAACCTCAGCGTCAACCGCTCCGCCCTCGGCCACCGGGTCTCCTACGCACTGCGCCATCCGCAGCGCGTACCGCGCCATCTGGTCCGCGCCACCCGGGACGCCTGGCTGCGCTACCGCTACCCGGACCATGTCGCGTACTACCGCGCGGTGATGCGGTCGGACACCCGTACCAGCCCGGAGGCGGCGGTCGGCAGCCACAGCCATGAGCGGTGGCTGGCACTGGGCGCGATGCAGTTCGACTATCTCCTCGGCCACGGGCTGCGCCCGGAGCACCGGATGCTGGAGATCGGCTGTGGCAATCTGCGGGCGGGCTGGCGGTTCATCAGCCATCTGGAGCCGGGCCACTACTACGGCATCGACATCTCGCCCGACATCCTGGCGGCCGCGCAGGACACGCTGGTGCGCCAGGGGCTCCAGGGCCGCCTGCCCACCCTCACCCCGGTCCGCGATCTGACGCTGCGGTTCCTGCCCGACGCCCACTTCGACGTGGTGCACGCGCACAGCGTGTTCTCGCACTCGCCACTGCCGGTCATCGAGGAGTGCCTGGCCCACGTCGGCCGTGTCATGGCGCCGGGCGGCTGGTTCGACTTCACCTTCGACCGCACCGAGGGCGTGGAACACCAGGTGCTGCGGGAGGACTTCTACTACCGCACCGAGACGCTCATCGCCCTGGCCGAGAAACACGGTCTGGCCGCGCGCTTCATGGCGGACTGGGAGGAGCTGCCGCACGGCCAGTCGAAGATCCGCGTCACCCACCGCGAGGGCGGACGGACGTCCTGACCCGACGGGCGGTCAAGCCCGGTGGTCCGCCTCGGAACGCCGGGGCGGATCCGGTGCTCCCCGGAACAGGCCGACTATTCGAAGACGCAATTCCTGAGGCATATGTTGCCTTCGAAGCCTGTGACACACTTCATATCGCCCTACACAGGACAAAATCGTTGCTAGTGAGTGCCGTAGACTTTTAGTACGTACTGTTGCGTGGTGGATAGACGAATACATGGAGCACCAAGAGGTCACTCATGCAGCCCTTCGTACTGAAGCACGCAATCCCCGCCGAGCGGTCGTCGGCCAGTGTTCCCTACGCCTATAACGCCGCCCTGCAGTTGAATGTCCTCTCCGACGGCCGTCCGGCCATCGCCGACCGGGCGGTGCTGCTGGCGACCGGCACGACCACGTCCACGGCCGGCTCCAAGACGCACTTCGACGACTGACCTGCACACACGTCGATGACGGTACTCATCCTGACCTGTCGCCAGGATGTCACCGCCGACTTGGTGGTGGCGGAGCTGCGCGAACAAGGCGTCCCTCTGGTGCGTTTCGATCCGGCGGACCTTCCGGATCAGGCCGCCCTGTCGGTCGAATTCGACCGTGGTGACTTCACGGGATTTCTGTCGACCGAGGGACGCCTCGTCAGCATCCACGGTGTGCGGTCCATCTGGGTGCGCAGGCCGGGGCGGCCGGCGGCGCACGCGGCGAATCCGTCGGAGTGGCTGACTGCCGAGTGCGGACAGGCCCTGTACGGGATGCTCTACGCGACAACGGCACGCTGGATGAACCATCCCGCGGCCGCCGAACCGGCCCGCCACAAACCCTTCCAGTTGCGGGTCGCCCAGCACAGCGGTTTCGCCGTGCCCTCGACTCTTGTCACCACCTATCCGCGCGCGGCGCGCGATTTCGCCGTCCAGTACTCGGACATCGTGGTGAAATCCGCCTCCGGTCCGCCGTCCGTCGATCCGCCGGTCGCGCTGCCCACCACCCGTATCGGACCGGACACGGATTTCTCCGATGTCGCGGCCGGGGCGACCCTTCTCCAGCGCTACATTCCCAAAGCGGCGGACATCCGGCTGATCTGCGTCGGCAGCCAGTTATTCGCCGCGCGCAAGACCGCCGCCTCCGGCCAGGTGGATGGGCGCTATGGCTGTCATGGACACCACTGGGAACCCGTGGAGGTGCCCGCCAGAATCGTGCGCTCCGTGCATGAGTACATGACGCTCACCGGCCTCGCCTACGGGGCATTCGACTTCGCCGAGGACGCCGAGGGAGTGTGGTGGTTCCTGGAGTGCAACCAGGGCGGCCAATTCGGCTTTGTCGAGCTCGAGACCGGTCAGCCCATCGCGGCGGCGGTCGCGTCCTGGCTCGCGGCCCCCAGCGCCGCCTTGCGCTGAGGGCCGGGAGCCCGCCGGATATCCGCCCGCGCGACCACACACGGTGACGGCCGGTGACGCGGAGGCGGCGCCCGTGACCGTCCTGTGCGGCGCGGGCGCCGGGGCGGCGCCCTGGTGGGCCGGGCACTGCGCCGGACCGGTCCGTCGGTCGTATGGTGAAGTGAGAGTCCGCGCCGCCCAAGGGTTTCCAGCCTCTCCCTCCAGCGCGGGAGGTTCCGATGACCGTCGCCGAGACCGTCCGCCGCCCGACGGACGCGTCCCGCTATGTGCCGATCGCCGAGCACGGGCTGATCGGCGATCTGCGCACCGCCGCGCTCGTGGACACGCGCGGCACCATCGACTGGTACTGCCCGGTCCGGTTCGACGCCGCCAGTGTGTTCGCGTCGATCCTGGACGCCGACCGCGGCGGCTCCTTCCAGCTCACACCCGAGGTGCCCGCCCGGACGAAGCAGTTCTACTTCCCGGACACCAACATCCTCATCACCCGCTTCTTCGCGGACGACGGGGTCGCCGAGGTCCAGGACTTCATGCCGATCGTGGACGACTCGCGCGAGGCGGACCGGCACCGGCTGATCCGCCGGGTGCTGTGCGTCCGCGGATCGCTCCCCTTCACCGCCCGGGTGGCGCCCCGGTTCGACTACGGCCGGCAGTCGCACACGGTGCGCACCGAGAAGGGGCTCACCATCTTCGAGTCCCCGGAGCTGTCGCTGGCGCTGACCTCCGACGTCACCGTGGAGCTCGACGGGCCCGACGCGGTGTCCACGTTCAAGCTGGTCGAGGGCGAGGCCGCGGTGTTCGCGCTGGACCGGATCGGCGGTACGGTGCAGCCGCGGCACTGTCCGCAGGCGGAGGCGGAGGAGCTGTTCGACGCCACCGTCCGCTACTGGCGCCGCTGGCTCGCGCAGTCCCGTTACCGCGGGCGGTGGCGGGAGATGGTGCACCGCTCCGCGCTCACCCTCAAGCTGCTCACCTACGCGCCGACCGGCGCCATCGTGGCGGCCCCGACGACCAGCCTGCCCGAGCAGATCGGCGGCGAGCGCAACTGGGACTACCGATACGTCTGGGTCCGCGATGCCGCGTTCTGCATCTACGCACTGCTGAGGCTGGGCTTCACCCAGGAGGCCGAGGCGTTCGTGCGCTTCCTGTCCGAGGGCATCACCTTGGGGGACGGCCCCGGCGGCCCGCTGCAGATCATGTACGGCATCGACGGCCGCAGCGAGATCCCCGAGCAGACGCTCCCCCATCTGGAGGGGCATCTGGGCTCGTCCCCGGTCCGGGTCGGCAACGGGGCGGTCCACCAGCTCCAGCTGGACATCTACGGGGCGCTGGTGGACTCCCTCTACCTCTACGACAAGTGGGGGCAGCCGCTGTCCAGCGACCACTGGGACGCCGTGTGCAAGCTGGTCGGCTGGGTGTGCGACAACTGGGACCGGCCCGATATGAGCGTATGGGAGACCCGCGCCGGTCCACAGCGCTTCCTGTACTCGCAGCTGATGTGCTGGGTCGCGATCGAACGGGCGATGCGCATCGCCCGTCACCGAGGACTGCCCGCGGACATGTCCCGCTGGTCGACGGCGCGCGATGACATCTACCGCCGGATCATGCGCTGCGGCTGGTCGCCGCGGCGAGGCGCCTTCGTGCAGCACGAGGACGAGGAGGTACTCGACGCCTCGCTGCTGATGATGCCGCTGTCGAAGTTCATCTCCCCCACCGACCCCAAGTGGCTGTCCACCCTGGACGCGCTGGGCGAGGAGCTGGTGTCCGATTCGCTGGTGTACCGCTACGACCCCACGGTGAGCCCGGACGGGCTGCGTGGTGAGGAGGGCACCTTCTCGATCTGCTCGTTCTGGTACGTCGAGGCGCTGTCCCGGGCCGGCCGGGTGGACGAGGCGCGGCTGGCCTTCGAGAAGATGCTCACCTACGCCAACCATGTCGGGCTGTACGCCGAGGAGATCGGCCGCACCGGTGAGCAGATCGGCAACTTCCCGCAGGCGTTCACCCATCTCGCGCTCATCAGCGCCGCGTTCAACCTGGACCGGGCCCTGGGCTGACGACTCGGAACACGCCCCCCGCGGGGTCACCGGGCACCGACGGGGTCCTCGGCCAGGACCCGGGCCATGGTGCGCTCGGCCAGGGCGGTGATGGTGACGAACGGATTGACGCCGATGGAGCCCGGGATGAGGGAGCCGTCGGTCACATAGAGCCCGTCGTAGCCGGTCACCCGGCCGTACGCGTCGGTGGCCCGGCCCAGGACGCAGCCACCCAGCGGGTGGTAGCAGAAGTCGTCGGCGAAGGCCCGGGTGTCACCGAAGAGGTCATAGCGGTAGATGGTGACGTTGGCGGAGTTGACGCGGTCGAAGAGCGCCTTGGCCGCGGCCACGGAGGGCGCGCTCTGGGCGCGGGTCCAGTTGAGTACGGTGGAGTCCTTCGCCGCGTCATAGGTGAAGGTGGCGCGCTCGGGGTTCCGGGTGATGGCGAGGTAGAGGCTGACCCAGGTCTCGAGGCCGGCCGGCAGCGGGGCGATCTCGGCGAAGACCGGATTGGTGGCGTTGGACCAGTCGTCGATCGCCATCACGGGGATGGTGGACTGCTGGGCGCCGGTCGGGTTCCACACGTGGTTGGCGCGGCCGAGCATGACATTGCCGTTGCCGCCCCAGCCCCGGCCGACCTCCGCGCTCAGCTCGGGGAGGGCGCCTGTCTCCCGGGCGCGCAGCAGGAGTTCGGTGGTGCCGAGGCTGCCCGCGCCGAGGAAGAGCGAACGGCAGGTGATCTCGTCGGTGGCGACGACGGTGCCGGTGGTGTCGACGCGCTCCACGGTGAGGACATAGGTGCCGTCCGGTGCCCGCCGCAGTGCGCGGGCGCGGCTCAGCGTGTGCAGGGTGACCTGGCCGGTGCCGAGCGCGGCGGCGATATAGGTCTTGTCGAGGCTGCGCTTGCCGAAGTTGTTGCCGTAGATGACCTCCTGGGCGAGCGCGGACTTGGTCGCCGTTCCATCGGCCTCGCGCCGCATGTAGTCGAAGTCGTAGACGTTGGGCACGAAGACGGTCTTCAGGCCCGCCTTCGCGGCCTGGGCGCGGGCGACCCGGGCGTAGGTGTACCACTCCGTGGCCTCGAACCACGCCGACGGCACGGTGGTGGCGCCGAGCATGCGGTTGGCCAGCGGGAAGTAAGTGTCGTACATCGGGTCCGCGGCCACCTGCGGCAGCATCTGCTGGAGGTACGAGCGCGGCGGGGTGACCGCGATACCACCGTTGACCAGCGAGCCGCCGCCGACCCCGCGGCCCACGTAGACGGACATGCCGGGGTAGCGGACGCGGTCCAGGACGCCGGGGTAGGGGGTGATGTCCTTGTTGATGACGTCCAGCCACAGGAACGTGGACAGGGGTGCCTCGGTTCTTCTCTTGAACCACATGGAGCGCTGGTCGGGGGCGGTCATCGAACAGTAGACCCGGCCGTCGGGGCCCGGGTCGTCCCATAACTGCCCCATCTCCACGACGAGCGTTCTTATCCCCGCCTCGCCGAGCCGGAGCGCGGCCACGGCCCCGCCGTAGCCGGAGCCGATGACGACGGCGGGGAAGTGGTCGGCGCTCTCGGCGGCGGCCGCCGGGGTGAGGCCGATACGGGTGAGTCCGAGGGCCGCCGCGCTCTGCAGTGCGGCCAGACCGAGAATGTGACGACGCGTCAGTTTTGCTGTCATGGCGGCATGATGGGCGGAATCGCCGGAACTCGCCATGGCGTGACACAAGGTCTTTTTCGGCCCCGAAGGCAAGCGAAGTTCTCGTAATTTATCGTTTATTCTCGCAGCCGCGCCCCTCCCAGGGAAGGACACCGCCCGTGAAGATCGCTCGTATCGAGACATTCCTGGCCCCGCCGCGCTGGATGTTCGTCCGGGTGGAGACCGACGAAGGGGTGGTCGGCTGGGGTGAGCCGGTGGTCGAGGGGCGGGCCGAACCGGTCCGCGCCGCGGTCGAGGTGCTCACCGAGTATCTGATCGGCCAGGACCCGATGCGGATCGAGGACCACTGGCAGGTGATGACCAAGGGCGGCTTCTACCGTGGCGGACCGGTCCTCTCCAGCGCCGTCTCCGGGCTCGACCAGGCGCTGTGGGACATCAAGGGCAAGCACTACGGCGTACCGGTGTACCAGCTGCTCGGCGGTCCGGTGCGGGAGCGTATCCGCGCCTACGCCTGGATCGGCGGCGATGAGCCCGAGGAGATCCGCGACGCGCTCACCGCGCAGATCGAGGCGGGGTTCACCGCCGTCAAGATGAACGGCTGCGGCCGGATGACCCCGGTCGCCACCCGCGCGGAGATACGCGCCGCGGTGCGCCGCGCCGAGACCGCCCGTGAGGTCCTCGGCGACCACCGCGACTTCGGCCTCGACTTCCACGGCCGGGTCTCCCCCGCCAACGCCCGCCGGCTGCTGCCGCTGCTCGCCGAGACGGCACCCCTGTTCGTCGAGGAGCCGGTGCTCTCCGAGCACATGGACATCGTCCCGGACCTGGTGAACGCCTCCCCCATCCCCATCGCGCTCGGTGAGCGCCTGTACTCGCGGCGCGAGTTCATCGCCCCGCTGCGGGCCGGGGTGGCCATCCTCCAGCCCGATATCTCGCATGCGGGCGGCATCTCCGAGCTGCGGCGCATCGCCGCACTCGCCGAGCCCCACGGCGCCCAGCTCGCCCCGCACTGCCCGCTCGGCCCGGTGGCGCTCGCCGCCAGTCTCCAGATCGCCTTCACCACCCCGAACTTCCTCATCCAGGAACAGAGCATCGGCATCCACTACAACCAGGGCGCCGAACTGCTGGACTACGTGTCCGATCCGGAGCCCTTCCGGTTCACCGCCGGGCAGCTCTCGCGCACGGACCGCCCGGGACTCGGGATCGAGGTGGACGAGGCCGCGGTGCGCGCCGCCGACCGCCGTGGCCACGCCTGGCGAAATCCGGTGTGGCGCCATGCGGACGGCTCGCTCGCCGAGTGGTGACCCCGGCCCCGTGGACCGTAGAGCCCCGGTCCCGTACGAGCGTGGCTGAGCCGGTCGCCGGTGAGCGCCCGGCCCTCCTGCTCGGCCACGGTCTCGGGGAGCGCCGTCCGCAGCGCGCCGAGCCGGGCGCCCTCCTGCTCACCGGCGGACTCGGCGCGCGCCGCGGCAGGCCGCGAGCAGTTCGCGCAGCCACTCCCGGGTGCGCTCCCGGCACAGCATCACCCGGTGCGGTCGCAGGGCCACTCTGTGCATCCCCGGGGAAGATGGACGAGAGGACCGGATGCCATGCCGCCCGCCATCCACGAGAACTCGATCACACCCCGGGCGTCCCGCGTGGCAGGCGGCAGTAGGGTTCGCCGACAAGCGTGTGTGTTGGTAACGGGCAGGTAGAAGGGATCGGGCATGTTCCGCAAGGTGCTGGTCGCCAATCGTGGTGAGATCGCCATTCGCGCCTTCCGCGCCGGCTATGAGCTGGGCGCGAGAACCGTCGCCGTGTTCCCGCACGAGGACCGCAACTCACTGCACCGGCTGAAGGCCGATGAGGCGTACGAGATCGGTGAGCCGGGCCATCCGGTGCGGGCCTATCTCTCCGTCGAGGAGATCGTCAACGCGGCGCGCCAGGCGGGCGCGGACGCGGTGTACCCCGGATACGGCTTCCTGTCCGAGAATCCCGATCTCGCGCGCGCGTGCGAGGAGGCGGGGATCACGTTCGTGGGGCCCAGCGCGCAGACCCTGGAGCTCACCGGGAACAAGGCGCGCGCGGTGGCCGCGGCCCGTGCGGCCGGGGTGCCGGTGCTGGGCTCCTCCGAGCCGTCGACCGATGTGGACGAGCTGGTCCGCGCCGCGGACGAGCTCGGCTTCCCGGTGTTCGTCAAGGCCGTCGCCGGTGGCGGCGGGCGCGGGATGCGCAGGGTCGAGAGCCGGGAGACGCTGCGCGAGTCCATCGAGGCGGCGGCGCGGGAGGCCGAGTCCGCCTTCGGCGATTCCACGGTCTTCCTGGAGAAGGCGGTGGTGGAGCCCCGCCATATCGAGGTGCAGATCCTCGCCGACGGGCAGGGCGATGTCATCCATCTCTTCGAGCGTGACTGTTCGGTGCAGCGGCGCCACCAGAAGGTGATCGAGCTGGCCCCCGCGCCCAACCTCGATCCTGAGCTGCGGGCCCGGATCTGCGAGGACGCGGTGAAGTTCGCCCGGGAGATCGGCTATCGCAACGCCGGTACGGTGGAGTTCCTGCTGGACCGCGACGGCCGCCATGTGTTCATCGAGATGAATCCGCGTATCCAGGTCGAGCATACGGTGACCGAGGAGATCACCGATGTGGATCTCGTCCAGTCGCAGCTGCGGATCGCCGCCGGTCAGACGCTGTCCGACCTTGGCCTCGCCCAGGACTCCGTGTATCTGCGGGGCGCGGCGCTGCAGTGCCGGATCACCACCGAGGACCCGGCCAACGGCTTCCGCCCGGACACCGGGATGATCAGCGCGTACCGCTCCCCGGGCGGCTCGGGCATCCGGCTGGACGGTGGCACCACCCACTCCGGTGCGGAGATCAGCGCCCACTTCGACTCGATGCTGGTCAAGCTGACCTGCCGGGGGCGGGACTTCGCCACCGCGGTCGGCCGCGCCCGGCGCGCGGTGGCCGAGTTCCGCATCCGCGGGGTGTCCACCAACATCCCCTTCCTCCAGGCGGTGCTGGACGATCCGGACTTCCGGGCCGGGCAGGTCACCACGTCGTTCATCGAGCAGCGGCCGCATCTGCTGACGTCGCGTCACTCCGCGGACCGCGGCACCAAGCTGCTCACCTATCTCGCCGACATCACGGTGAACAAGCCCCATGGCGAGCGGCCCCATCTGATCGACGCGACCACCAAGCTGCCCCCGGTGCCGGACACCGAGCCGCCCGCCGGCTCCAAGCAGCGGCTCACCGAGCTGGGTCCGGAGGGCTTCGCGCGCCGGCTGCGCGAGTCGCCCACCATCGGTGTCACCGACACCACCTTCCGGGACGCGCACCAGTCGCTGCTGGCCACCCGGGTCCGCAGCAAGGACCTGCTGGCCGTGGCCCCGGTGGTGGCGCGGACCGTGCCGCAGCTGCTGTCGCTGGAGTGCTGGGGCGGGGCCACCTACGACGTGGCGCTGCGCTTCCTCGCCGAGGACCCCTGGGAGCGGCTGGCCAAGCTGCGCGAGGCGGTGCCCAACATCTGTCTCCAGATGCTGCTGCGCGGCCGCAACACCGTGGGCTACACGCCGTACCCGACGGAGGTGACCACCTCCTTCGTACGGGAGGCCACGGCCACCGGGATCGACATCTTCCGGATCTTCGACGCGCTGAACGACATCGGGCAGATGCGGCCCGCGATCGACGCGGTACGGGAGACGAACTCCGCGATCGCCGAGGTGGCGCTCTGCTACACCTCCGACCTGTCCGATCCCTCGGAGCGGCTCTACACCCTCGACTACTATCTGCGGCTCGCCGAGCAGATCGTGGACGCGGGCGCGCATGTGCTGGCCATCAAGGACATGGCGGGGCTGCTGCGCGCCCCGGCCGCGGCGAAGCTGGTCTCCGCACTGCGCCGGGAGTTCGACCTGCCGGTGCACATCCACACCCATGACACCGCGGGCGGTCAGCTCGCCACGTATCTCGCGGCGGTCCAGGCCGGTGCGGACGCGGTGGACGGCGCGGTGGCCTCCATGGCGGGCACCACCTCGCAGCCGTCGCTGTCGGCGATCGTGGCCGCCACCGACCACTCCGACCGGCCGACCGGGCTCGACCTCGAGGCGATCGGCGGACTGGAGCCGTACTGGGAGGCCGTGCGCAAGATCTACGCACCGTTCGAGGCGGGTCTCGCCTCGCCGACCGGACGGGTGTACCACCACGAGATCCCCGGCGGTCAGCTGTCCAATCTGCGCACCCAGGCCATCGCGCTGGGCCTCGGCGACCGCTTCGAGGACATCGAGGCGATGTACACCGCGGCGGACCGGATCCTGGGCCATCTGGTGAAGGTCACTCCGTCGTCGAAGGTGGTCGGCGATCTCGCGCTGCACCTGGTGGGGGCGGGGGTGTCGCCGGAGGACTTCGAGGCGGAGCCGGGCCGGTACGACATCCCGGACTCGGTCATCGGGTTCCTCCGGGGCGAGCTGGGCAATCCGCCGGGCGGCTGGCCCGAGCCGTTCCGCGGCAAGGCGCTGGAGGGCCGCGCCGCCGCCAAGCCGGTGGCCGCCGAGCTGTCCACGGAGGACCGGGAGCAGCTGGAGAAGGATCCGCGGGCCACGCTGAACCGGCTGCTGTTCCCCGGCCCGACCAAGGAGTTCGAGGCACACCGGCAGGCCCATGGCGACACCAGTGTGCTGGACAGCAAGGACTTCTTCTACGGGCTGCGCCCACGGCAGGAGTACACGGTGGACCTCGAGCCCGGTGTCCGGCTGCTGATCGAGCTGGAGGCCATCGGCGACGCCGACGAGCGCGGTATGCGCACGGTGATGGCCTCGCTGAACGGGCAGTTGCGCCCGGTCCAGGTGCGGGACACCTCGGCGGCCTCCGATGTGCCGGCCACCGAGAAGGCCGACCGGAGCGACCCCGGCCATGTGGCGGCGCCCTTCGCGGGTGTGGTGACGCTGGCGGTGGCCGAGGGCGACCAGGTTGAGGCCGGTGCCACCATCGGCACGATCGAGGCGATGAAGATGGAGGCCACCATCGCGGCCCCCAAGAGCGGGACCGTGTCGCGCATCGCCATCAACACGATTCAGCAGGTGGAGGGCGGCGATCTGCTGGTCGCCCTCGCTTGAGCCGAGAACACCCGCCACACGCCGCCGCCACCGGTCCCCCGGACTTCGCGTCAGGGGTGGCCGGTGGCGGCGGTTTCGTACGCCCGCAGAAAGGTGTCCACCGCGGACCGGGCGACCGTGCGCGTCTCGGCCGTGGAGACCTTGTGGGTGCCCAGCCGAGACCTCACCTCCATGGGGCCGGTGAGCAGCGCGAGCAACTGCTCCGCGGCCTGCGCCGGATCACACGGCCGCAGCCGCCCGGACAGCGACAACCGGGCCAACCGGTCGGCCAGCGCCTCACCCAGCCGGATGGCCGTACGCCCCTGGACGGTCTCGATCAGATCGGGGAAGTCGGCCGCCTGGGCGTAGGTGAGCCGCCGTAGCGCACGGGAACGCTCACCGCAGCACACCTGGAGCATCCGGTGCGCCATGTCCTCCAGGGCGGCGCGCAGATCGTCGCCTGGCTCGCGCAGCCGCTCGACGACGGCGAGGTTCTCCGCCATCACGGCGTCGGCAGCGGCCTCGACGGCATGGCGGAACAAGGTCTCCTTGTCGGTGAGGTGGTTGTACACCGTGGGCTTGGCGACCCCCGCCTCATTCGCGATCTCCTGGACACACGACTGTCCGTACCCCCGGCGCGCGAAGACGGTGAACGCGGCCTCAAGGATCGCCTGCCGCTTGTCGATGCGCCCTCGCGGAACCTTCCGCCCGGACGGGGCTGTCACTGCCGTCATCCGCGCATCGTATCCCACGACACCTCGAACTGAACTCGTTGGTTCAAGAATCCCAACCCCCTTGTTCATTGACCGATCAGGCCACTAATTTGAACCAGCCAGTTCATCCACGAAGGGAACTACCCATGCTGGTCAATGTGTTGCGGTTCAGCTTCAAGGACGGCACGACGGAGAAGGAGAAGGAGAAGGTTCTGGCGGTGATGCGCCGCACGGGCGCGGTGGACGCGGTCTCGTTCTCCACCGCCGGCCAGTTCCTCGGCGACTCCGCCGAGGGCTTCACCCACGCCTACTGCGCGGCGGTGGCCGATCTGGAGGCACTGGACCGGTATCTGCACGACCCGGTGCACATCGCGGGCGACGACGAGATCCTTCCCCATATCGCGAAGCTCTCGGCGTTCCAGCTGTCGGACGACATGGACCCCACGCTCGGCGAACGCGTCATGGGCATGCATCTGAAGAAGGTGGCGATGCACCCGCGGTGGGGTCAGGCGCTCGACGCGATCTCGGACCTCGGGGGTCCGTCCGGGAGCTCTTCCACCGGCTGATCCTCGGGCCGCCGCGCCGCCGCACGGCCCGGCAGCCTGGTGGCCGGCAGCACACCGGCCGCGGCCACGGCCGCGAGGACCGTCAGCGCCGGTCCCATCGCCGAGAGGAAGACATCGGCAGCCCAGCGCGGCCCGTCGCCGGGCGGCCGTCCGGTGGTGTCGCCCCGCCCGGCCACGCTCATCAGCGTGGTCGCGGCGGCGACCCCCAGCGCGGGCCCGATGTTCATGGCGGTCTGCTGGAGTCCGCCCGCCACCCCGGCGGTGTCCACGGACGCGTCGCGCACCGCGACGGTGGTCGCGGTGACCATCACGGTGGCGAAACCCGCGCCCAGCAGGAGGAAGCAGCCGCCGATCGCCTCGGCGCCCGAGCCCCGGCCGAGACGGGACATCAGCAGCACACCGGCCGTCACCAGAACCATCCCCGCCACCGCCGTCCGGCGAGGGCCCTGGCGGCGCGTCAGCATCGCCGCCACCGGCGCCCCCAGCACCATCATCACCGCGAGCGGCAGCGCCCGCAGCCCGCTGTCGAGCGGATCCAGCGCGAGCACGTCCTGGAGGTAGTACGTGCCGAGGAACAGCGCCCCGAACAGTGCGGCCGACGCGGCCACCAGAACGCCGAGCGCCGGGCCCGCGGTACCCGACCGCAGCACACCCGGCGGCACCAGCGGATCCGCCGTCCGGCGCTCATGCCACACGAAGACACCTCCGGCCACCACGGCGCACCCGAGCCCGAGCGCGGTCGCCACCGTCCAGCCGGTTTCCGGGATGCCGACGAGCGTGTGCACCAGCCCGGCGAGCGCCACCGCGAGCAGGGCCGCACCGGGCAGATCGAGCCGCGGCCGGGCGGTGTCACGGGGCGCCACCGGGGCGCGGACGGCGAGTGCCGAAGGGACCCGGACGGCGAGTGCCGCCAGACCCATGGCGAGGGCGGGCGCGACATTGACGAAGAACACCGCCCGCCACCCCAGATGGGTGGTCAGCGCCCCGCCGACCAGCGGACCGGCCACGGCCGCCAGCCCGATGGCGCCGGTCCGTACCGCGACCGGCCTGCCGAGCCGGTCGGGCGGATACGCGGCCCGCAGCATCCCGAGGGTGGCGGGTTGCAGCAGCGCCCCGAAAACGCCCTGGGCGACCCGCAGTCCGATCACCCAGCCGATGCCGCCCGCGAGTCCGATGCCCGCCGAGGCGGCGCCGAAGCCCAGCATTCCGAGAGCGAAGACGCGCCGATGGCCGTAGCGGTCGCCGAGGCGGCCCGCGAAGACCAGCAGACTGGCCACGGCGATCAGATATCCCGTACTGGTCCACTGCACCTGGGCGAACGTGGCATTCAGATCCCGTTGCAGCCGGGGCTGGGCGACGGTCAGCACGGTGCCGTCCAGGGCGACGATCACGGCTCCGGTGACGCTCGCGACGAGGGTGAGGCGCCGTCCGCGCGGGGAGCTCATCGGGTCTCCGGGCCGAGGTGTGCGTCGAGCGCGGCCCGCAGCAGCGGCTCGGGGTCGTCGGCTCCCACCGCGAGCTGAAGGCTGCCCCAGCCCCACAGTTGGGCGATGCCGTGCAGATTCGCCCACAGCGCGCCCGCGACGATCCGTGGCTCCGCACCGGAGTCCGGCCGCGCCACGGCCACCAGGTCGACGAGGGTGGCGAAGAGCGGCAGGCTTGTCTCCCGCAGGCCCAAGTGACCGCTCTCCAAGAGATCGTGACGGAACATCAGCTCGAACATGCCGCGGTTGGTCAGCGCGAAGTCGAGCCAGCTCCGCGCCAGCGCCGTCAACTGCTCACGCGGATCGCCCTCATGGGCCGCGATGGCCTCGCCGGCCTCGGTGGCCAGGCTCTCGAAGCCGCGGCGCGCGATGGCCGACAGCAGGGACAGATGCGTCGGGAAGTACCGCCGCGGGGCCCCGTGGGACACCCCGGCCCGGCGGGCGATCTCCCGCAGCGAAAGCGCCCCGGCCCCCTCCTCGTCCACCAGCTCCACTCCGACGTCCACCAACCGGGACCGGAGACCCGTGTCCTGCTCACGCTCAGCCATGGACACTGTCTACCAGAAGCGAGTAGACACTGTCTACGAGTTCATAAGAACGAACAAACGCTCAAAATCAGGGACGGAGATGCCGCCATACGCACCAGAAAGCGGCAGATTTTGTTCAGGTACTTGAACAAAATCTCAGGCAAAGAACCGTCCGTGAGCCTTGACGGTCCATTTGGTCCGGTCCAATCTGCGTGGTGCGCCATGAGCACGCCACTCCTTTACCGGATCAGGAAGGAAGTCAACGACCATGGCAGAACTCCCCCCTCCTCACCCGTTGAGCCGTCGCCGGGTCCTCGGTTCGATGGCCGCGGCAGCCGTCGGAACACCGATCGCCCTCGGGCAGCTGACCTCGGGCGCCACCCCGGCCTCCGCCGCCTCGCGCGCCGCGACGGCGCAGTTGCTCTGGCATCCTGACCCGTCCAGCGACGGGCTCAAGGCGTTCGAGGGCATCGAGGCCGACCGCGGCGGCGCTCACCCCGACCGGAAGTACGTGATCGTCGAGGGCGGTGACCACTACCGCTTCAACATCTGGAAGGACGACCGGGACACCACCGGGGGCGGCGACCGCCAACGCACCGAGTCCAAGGGCATGGTGCAGGGCGGCTCCGCCCTGAAGATGCGCGACGGTGAGACGTGGAGCCTCAGCTACGAGATGTTCATGCCCACCTCGCTGCACGGCACCAGCAAGTTCACCCATATCTTCCAGACCAAGACCCCGGTGGACAACGGCGGTCCGTACATCACGCTGGACCTGGGCCGCAGCGGCAGCACGGAGCTGCTGCGGGCGCGTGCGTACGCCAACTCGGGGTCACCGGACATCGCCTCGACCAACCTCGCGCCGCTGCGCAACAAGTGGATCACCATCGAGTGGACGTTCACCATCGGCTCGAAAGGCAAGGCGGCCTGCGTGGTGCGCAACGGCACCGGGTCCGGCGCCCCGGTCGCGGTCCAGGGCAGCATGTCCAATGTGAAGATGCCCGACCAGGACGACTACCAGCGGCCCAAGTGGGGCATCTACCGCTCGGTCGAAAGCGCCTCGTCGGACATCCTCGACACCTATCTGCTGTTCCGGAACTTCCGGGCATCCAAGGCATAGCCGGACACCGGCAGATGGCGGGCCACTGAGGCGTTGAGCCGCTCCAGGCAGTCCGTCAGCCGGGCGAGGTCCTCGTCCGGCCAGTCCGCGATGGCCTCGCCCAGCAACCGGGTCCGCCGGGCGGCGGCCAGGGCGACATGGCGGCGCCCGGTGTCGGTCAGCGCCACCCTCCGTATCCGCCGGTCCACGGTGTCCCGCACCCGGGTCACCAGCCCCGCCGCCGCCAGCCGGTCCACGACGCGCACGGCGCGGGCCCGGTCGGACAGCAGCAGGGCGGCGATGTCGGACACGGTGGGCGGCGGTGGGGTGCTGGCCTCGACGAAGCGCAGCACCCGGTAGCCGGTCGGGGTGACACCGGCGGGCAGCCCGCCCAGGAAGCGCTCCCGCACCAGCGGTCCGTACAGCCCGTGGCGGGCGTGGCGCAGCTCCTGCAACACCGCGTCCAGCCCGCGCAGCTCCTCGTCCCGATCGCTCACGGACACCAGCGTGCGGCGCCGCCACCGCCCCTGGCAACGCACATCCGCCACCGTCCACCGAGATGGTTGTCGGGGTTCGCCGTCCGGTCGTCCGCCGGTAGCCCGCCGTACCGCGCTGTTCACGGTGCCACGGTGTCCGGGGACGGCGGGGGCGTGGGAGCTTCGGCCTCATGACGACGACACCGAAGAACACGGCCACCACATCGGCCGCGTCGGCCACCGCACCGGCGACGGCGGCCACCACATCCACCACGTCCCGGGTGAGCCGCCGGGGGCTGCTGGGCGTGGCGGGCGCCGCGGCGGCCGGTGCGGGCACGTATCTGTCCCAGCAGGAGGCGGTGGCGGCCTCGCCGGTGCTGTGGACCCGGCCTGAGGGGTCCGGGATGCCACCGGTGAGCGGGCCGCATCTGCAGTTCGGGGCCGACGCCGCCCGGGAGGTCGTGGTGTCCTGGCAGACACCGGTCCCGGTGAAGCGGCCGCGCGTCATGCTCGGTACCCCCTCCCATGGCATGGGCACCGAGGTCACCGCGCGGACCACCTTCTACCGCGACGCCAGGTCCCGGCAGAGCGTGTACGTCCACCACGCCCGGCTGAGCCGGCTGCGCCCCGGCACCGACTACGTCTACGCCGCCGTCCACGACGGGGCGACACCGGAGGCGGGGTCGTTCCGCACCGGGCCGGGCGGCCGGGCGCCGTTCACCTTCACCAGCTTCGGCGACCAGGGCACGCCCACGGTGGGCAAGCTGAACGGCCCCAAGCCGCCGAAGATCACCGAGAAGCTCACCTATCTCAACGACAACCTCGGCTCGCCGTACGCCAACGACGTGACCACCGCCGTCGAGCGCGTCGCGCCCCTGTTCCACCTCATCAACGGCGATCTGTGTTACGCCAATCTGTCCGAGGACCGGCTGCGCACCTGGGCGGACTGGTTCGACATGACCAGCCGGTCCTCGCGGTTCCGGCCGTGGATGCCCGCGGCCGGCAACCACGAGAACGAGCTGGGCAACGGGCCGATCGGGTTCGCCGCCTACCAGACGTACTTCTCACTGCCCGGCAACGGCGGCGACGACGAGACCCAGGGGCTGTGGTACGCCTTCACCGTCGGCTCGGTGCGCGTCGTGAGCCTGGCCAATGACGACGTGGCTTTTCAGGACGCCGGAAACACCTATGTGCGGGGCTACTCCGGCGGGGCGCAGCGGCGCTGGCTGGAGGCCGAGCTCGTCCGGGCCCGGGCCGACCGGGACATCGACTGGATCGTGGTCGTCATGCACCAGGTGGTCGTCTCCACGGCCGACCACCCGGGCAACGGCGCCGACCTCGGCATCCGGCAGGAGTGGCTGCCGCTCTTCGACCGTTACGGCGTCGACCTGGTCGTCTGCGGCCATGAACACCACTATGAGCGCTCCCACCCGGTCCGCGGCCGGGAGCCCAACGACACGATGACGCCGACCCCCGCCGCCACCCGTACCGATCTGGTGGACACCGGCGAGGGAACGGTGCACATGGTCATCGGTGGCGGTGGCACCTCGATCCCGTCGATGGACGTCCTGTTCGACACCCCGCGGTGCAATGTCATCACCGGTGTCGGCGACGCCGGTGCGAACGGCCGGAAGACCCCGGTCTATGTGACGGAGGCGGCCCCGTGGTCGGCGGTGCGCGACCGGGTGAACCCCTACGGCTTCGCCGCGTTCACCGTCGACCCCGGCACCAGGCCGGGCGGCCCCACCACCATGTCGGTGACCTACTACGCGGTCACCGGGCTCTACGGCCGTATCGAACCCGTGGACACCTTCACACTCCGGCGGACCCGTAGCGACGGTGAGCGGCGCCGATGAGGGTGGGGCGCGCCGACAAGGGCATGAGGTGATCCATTTCGGGAACGCGGCAGGGCATGCAGACGCTGAACCGATGGGAACGGGCGATAGAGCGCTGGGAGGCATCGCTGCTCGCCAAGGTGGTCCGCGGCGAGCCCGTCGAACTCCTCGGCGCGCTGAAACGTGAATGCGACAGCCACACCGTGGTCTGCGGACCGACCCGGGTGGTCGTGCCCAACGTCTACGACGTCGAGCTCGCCGAGCCGGTCCACGAGGAGCTCACCCGGCGTGGCTGTCATGTGGGGCAGGAGCTGACGGACCATCTGATGCGCCATGCGGAGGACAAGGGTTATGAGTGGGCCGGCCCGCTCACCGTGCACGTGTCCCGGTCCGACCGGGTGCCCAACGGCAGGTACCGGGTGGTGGGCCGGCCCATGGCCCATATCCGCGCCGACACGTTCGCCGACGCGACGGCCTAGCGCGTCAGCGGGGCAGCCGGCCCGGGTCGGTGGCCCAGCTGGTGTCGGGCCGGTCGGCCAGGTCGAAGGAGAGGGAACCGCCCTGGCGCACGACGGAGCCGTCGAGCCATGAGGTGTCGTGCGGTCGGCCGTTCACCCGCACCGCGTGCACATAGGGGTGGGTGTCGGACGCGTCCGGGGCGTCGATGGTCAGGGCGCGGCGCTGCCCCGCCGGGGCGATCACCGCGCGGGGGAAGAGCGGGCCGGTGAGCAGTGCCTCGGCGCGCCCGGGGGCCTGCGGATAGAGGCCGAGCGCCGCGAACACGTACCACGCGGACATGGTACCGAGGTCGTCATTGCCGGGCAGCCCCTTCGGCCCGGTGCCGTACACGGTGGTGACGATCTGGCGCACCGTCTCCTGGGTCTTCCAGGGCTGCCCGAGCGCGTTGTAGAGCCAGGGGGCGTGGATGCCGGGTTCGTTGGTGGGGTCGTAGCGAAGCGGGTCGCCGCCGCGGACCGACCAGGAGCCGTCGGGCTTGTGGAAGAAGCCGTCCAGCCGGGCCGCCGCCTTGTCGCGGCCGCCCATGGCCCCGGCGAGTCCCTGGACGTCCTGCGGCACCATCCAGGTGTACGTGGCCGCGCTGCCCTGGGCGAAGCCCCGGTCGGACGCCGGGTCGAAGGGGGTCACCCAGGAGCCGTCCCGGTTCCTGGCCTGGATGTAGCCCGCCGCGCCGGTGGCCTGGGGGT
The DNA here is from genome assembly GCF_047337785.1 of Streptomyces lacaronensis. Lineage (NCBI taxonomy): Bacteria > Bacillati > Actinomycetota > Actinomycetes > Kitasatosporales > Streptomycetaceae > Streptomyces > Streptomyces lacaronensis. Next base: position 11,276,198 of record NZ_JBLHDK010000003.1, on the reverse strand, counting down.
TGAACACATTGCGCCAGTAGCCGCCGCGCGCGCCGAGTTCGTCGGCCTCCTTCGTACGGCCGAGCAGCCGGGCCCAGCGGGCGAGCGCGTCATCGGCGACGGAGTCCTCCAGGGTTTCCGCGGCGCCGCCCCAGCAGTGACAGGCGTCCTGTGCGGCGTACCGGGATTCCAGGTACTGGGCGAGGCCCGGGCGCTGGCCCTCGCACTGCCCCGGGCAACCCTTGTCGGAGAGCCCGTCGGGGTGGGGGACGGTGGCCTGGCGGTACAGGGAGTCGAAGGCGCCCTTGGCGTCGAAGTTCCGCACCCCCATGGCGTAGAAGGTGGCGAGCGTGGCGGCCGAGGGGTCGCCGGTCATCACATGGGTGGCCCCGCTGATGTGCACCCAGCGGTCCCACACCCCGCCGTTCTGCCGGGCGAAGTTGAGCAGCGACTGGGCGAAGTCCCCGGCGACCTCGGGCTGGAGCAGGGCGAGCAGCTGCACCTGGGCGCGGTACTGGTCCCAGCCGGAGAAGTTGCTGTACTGCGCCGTCTGTCCGCGCTCGATCCGGTGCGGTGTGCCGTCCATGCCCGGGTAGCGGCCGTCGGTGTCGCTGATCAGATTGGGCTGCTGAAGCGCGTGGTAGAGAGCGGTGTAGAACGCGGTGCGGCGCGGCTCACTGCCGCCGCTGACGCGGATGGCACGCAGCCGGCGGTCCCAGGCGGCCCGTCCCGCGGCGGCCACGTCGGCGACGCTCGCCCGGGGCGCTATCTCGGTGCGGAGGTTGGCCTCGGCGCCCGCGAGGGAGACGTACGAGATGCCGAGCCGCATCCGGACATCGTTGTCGCGCGCGGTGTCGAAGCCGACGTAGCCGCCGGAGCCGCGCCCGGCCCGGTCGGCGCCGGTGAGATAGCCCTCGCCGCCGTCGGCGGTGGTGGCACCGGGTGAGAGCCGGTCGTTCTCCCAGGTGCCCACGGTGGAGAAGGCGCGGTCGAACGAGGCTTGGAAGTAGAGGCGGTAGTAGGTCTTGCGGTTGTTCTCCCCGCCGTTGGCGCGCCGTCCGCAGAACGCCCCGGTGAGCACCCAGCCGGTGACCTTGTGCCGCTCGCGGTCGATCTCGATGTGGGCGTTCTCGCTGCCGTTGAGCGAGTTGGAGGTGCGGAACAGCAGACGGGCCGGGGCGTCCTCGGGGAAGGAGAAGTCGGCGACACCGGCCCGCTCGCTCACCGCGAGATCGGCGGCCGCACCCGAGTCGAGCCCCACCCGGTAGTGGCCGGGCTCGGCCTTCTCCTTCTCGTGCGAGAAGGTGGCGGCGTACTTCTGGTCCTTGGTGTCGGCGGTGGGAGAGCTGTCGACCTCGCCCACGAACGGCATGATCGGCACGTCGCCCGCGGCTCCGGGGTGGCAGCCCGCGCCGTTGACATGGGTGAGGCTGAAGCCCCGGACCCGGGTGGTGTCGTACGAATAGCCGTTGGCCGCCGCGGTGTTGGTCTGATCGCCGGTGGTGCTGGTCGGGGACCAGGCGATCATGCCGAACGGCAGGGTGGCGCCCGGGTAGGTGTTGCCGCCGCCCGCGGAGCCGATCAGCGGATCCACGTGGTCGACGGGGTGGCGTACCTCGTCGGCCCGTGGCGCCGCACTCGCCGCGGGGGCCTCGACGAGCGGGGCGAGCAGCGCGCCGACCGCCACCGCCACTCCCCCGCCGACCAGAGCCGATCGGCTCCTGAGTCTCTTTCGCTGCGCTCTGTGCGTCTCCATCGGGGATCACGCCCTTCCATGTGTCGGAGTGAACCTAGGGGCGCATGGTGACGCTGGAGTGAACCGGACGCCAGCGGCGGACGGCTGACGGCGGGACCGGTCCCCGGGGTCCCGCTCTACGGTTCCCGCCATGCGGATCACTTGGAGACTCGTCCTCGGCTTTCTCGCCGTCTCGGTTCTCGCCCTCCTGGCCGCCCTGGCACGTCCGTCATGGCCCCAGGAGCGGGGCGCCGCCGGGCCGGCGGCGTCAGTCACCGTCGGGAAGGGGACCGAGCGCTGCACACTGCGCGCCGCCACCCCGCGGGAGGCGGCGCGCCGGGCGAAACCGGGGGACACGGTCTGCCTCGACGGCGATCTGTCCCGGCGGCGACTGGTCATCACCAAGGGCGGGAGCCGGGAGCACCCGATCATCTACGCCGGGGGCGGGGACGCGGTGGACGGCATCACCATCGAGGCCGACGATGTGATCGTGGACGGGTTCCGGTCCGTCCGGCCGGAGGCGCCCGGGATCGAGCTGACCGGCCACCGCGTCACCGTGCGGAACAACACCGTGATCGGGCCGAGGGGCGGGGACGGCGACGGCATCCGGTTCTTCGGGGACGATCTGACCATCGCGCACAACACCGTCCGCGACACCGACAACAGCCATGGCCGGCACGCCGACTGCATGCAGACCTTCGCCAGCGACACCCCGCCCAGCCATCGTGTCCGCATCGAGGACAACCGCTGCGAGGACATCGACAACATGTGTCTGATGGCCGAGGGCCCCGACGACGGCGAGGGCGACAGCCACGGCACCACGGGCGACTTCACCATCAGGGGCAACCACTGCGAGACGCTGCGCGCCTCCCAGGCCCTGATGTTCGAGGACGTACGGAACGCCACCATCACCGGCAATGACTTCGCCGCGCCCACCCACCACGCCATCGGTCTCGCCCACCACTCGACCGGCGCCCGGGTCGGCGGCAACACCCTCCACCCCGGTATCCGCTACGAGGTGGGCATCGACGCCTCGTCCCGTCCGGGTTACCAGGGCCCGGAGCCGGGCGGCCTGCCGTAGGAGCCTCTGGGAGGAGGAGCCCGGGGGGAGCGGGGGCGCGGGGTTCTCCCGCTCCCCCCCGGGACACGTTCTCCCTACTCCTCTCGGGACAGCGGACACCCGGTCATGCGGCGCCCGCCGCGCCGCGCGCCGCCGCCAGATCCGCCACCAGGCGCTTCTCGACCGGGACACCGGGGTCGGAGTACTGCCCGGACAGACACACCGGGCCCGTGAAACCGAGCTCCGCCAGTTGCCCGAGCGCCGCCGACCAGTCCGCCAGCCCCTCGGGCCCTGGCACGAACCAGGGCTTCCAGTGGCCGCCAACGGCCCCACCGGCCGGTTCGGTGCGCACATGGATGGCGTTCTTGAGGTTGACGATGCCGAGCCGCTCGGCGACCAGCGGCAGGGTGACCCGCGGATCGTCGCCCGCCAGCGCGTCATGGGCGGCGTCCCAGATCACCCGGAAGTGCTGGACCGGCAGGCCGTCGAGGAGATCCATCACCCCCAGCGCGGAGGACACATAGCGCCCGTGGTGCGGCTGCACCCCGATCTGGACGCCATATCCCTCGGCGAGCGGCGCCGCGTCCTCCAGCCGTCGCCGTACGCGCCGGACCGAGGCGGCGTAGCCGTCGGGGCCCAGCTCGGCCATGACCCGGATCATCGGCACGCCCGCCTCCCGGCAGGCCGCGAAGACGGGTTCGCGGAGATCGCTCGCGACGCTGATCACCTCGACGCCCTCTCCCCGCAGCCGCGCGGTGAACTCCGGCAGCAGCCGTCCCGCTTCGCCCGGGGTGACGTACGCGGTGTCCCGCACCGGGATCTCGGCACCGGTGAAGCCGAGGCCGGACACCAGCCCGCCCAGGGTTTCGCCGAGCAGCGTGGACCACGGTTTGGTGAACACGGACCAGAGAAATGTCATGGTGTCAGCGGCCTCCGAGTCCGCTCATGGTGATGCCTTTGACGAACCAGCGCTGGGTGAGGAAGAAGAGCACGATGAGCGGCACGGTGGTGATGGCGGCGGCCATCAGCAGCAGGTTCCACTGGGTGCCGTTGGTGGACTGGAACACCTGGAGGCCGACCGCCGCGGTCCGGGTGGAGTCACTGTTGGAGATCACCAGCGGCCAGAGCAGGTTGTTCCACTGGCTGATGAACTTGAACACCGCCAGGGTGGCGATGGCCGGGACGGCGAGCGGGACGATCACCCGGATGAACGTCTGCCAGCGGTTCGCGCCGTCGAGCCGGGCGGCCTCCTCGTAGTCGCGGGGCACGCCCAGGAAGAACTGGCGGAGCAGGAACACCCCGAGCGCGGTGAAGGCGTGCGGCAGGATCATCCCGGGCCAGGTGTCCACCCCGTGCGACTTCGCCACCAGGATGAACTGCGGGATCAGCGTGACCTGCGAGGGGATCATCAAGGTGGTCAGATAGACGCCGAACAGCACGCTCCGGCCCCGGAAGCGCAGCCGGGCGAAGGCGTACGCGGCCAGCGCCGCGGTGACCGTCTCCAGCAGCGCCGTACCTCCGGCGAAGAAGACGGTGTTCAGCAGATAGCGGCCCAGGGGGACGAGGTCGAAGGCGCGGCCGAAGTTCTCCGGATGCCAGCTGCCGGGCCAGAACGACGGCCGTGCCGCCATCGACTCGGCGTCGGACTGGAAAGCCACCAGCACCATCATCACGATGGGGGTGAGGGTGACCGCGGTGACCAGGAAACAGGTGAACACCAACAGCCGCCGGGCCGCCACGGGCGAGCGGCGGAGGGCCGCGAGCGCGGGCATGTCAGATGTCATAGTGCACCAGCCTCCGCTGGAGCAGGAATTGCGCCGCGGTGATGACGACGATGAAGGCGAACAGCACCATCGATTGCGCGGCCGCGTAGCCCTGCTCGTAGTTCTGGAATCCGGTCCGGTAGATGTACATCACGAGCGTGGTGGTGCTGGATCCCGGCCCGCCGTCCGTCATCACCAGCGCCTGGTCGAAGACCTGGAAGGAGCCGATGATCGAGGTGACCACGGTGAAGAACACCGAGGGCGACAGCAGGGGGAGCGTCACCGCGCGGAAGGTCCGCCAGGGCGAGGCGCCGTCCACCCTGGCCGCCTCGTAGAGCTGCTGTGGAATGGCCTGCAGCCCGGCGAGGAAGATCACCATGCCGAAGCCGAAGCTCTTCCAGACGCTCATCAGGATGAGGGCGGGCATGGCCCAGTCGTCCGAGATCAGCCAGGCCGGGCCGTCGATTCCGAAGACGCCGAGCACCGCGTTGATCAGCCCGTCGTGCGGGATGTAGAGCCAGACCCAGACGAAGGCCACCGCCACGGTGATCGTCGCGTAGGGCAGCAGGAGCAGCGACCGGAACACCGCCATGCGCCGCAGCCCCTGGTTGAGCAGCAGCGCCAGACCCAGGCTGACCAGCAGTGTCAGCGGCACACTGACGAAGGTGAAGTACGCGGTGTTGAGAAGCGCCGACCAGAAGGTGTCGTCCGGGCCGAGCCGGGCGAAGTTGTCCAGACCGATGAAGCGGGGCGGGCTGAACAGGTTCCAGTCCAGCAGCGAGATCACCCCGGCCGCGACCACCGGCCCGGCGGTGAAGACCAGGAATCCGGCCAGGCTCGGCAGCAGGAACAGCCAGGCGGCGAGCGTCTCCGAGCCGTTACGCCAGAACCGGCGGCGGCGCAGCGGGCCGCGCGGGGTACGCCGTGGGGCCGCGGTCGCCGCGGCGGGGGTTTCGACAGCCATCGTGATCCTCCTCAGGTGGCCTGGCGGACGGCGTCCCGGTGCTGGCGCATCAGGGCGTTCAGCCGTGGCATCACACCGTCGATCGCGTCGCGGACGCTCACCTGGCCGAGGAAGGCCCGGGGCAGATCCTGGCCCAGCAGCAGCCGGACGCGGTTCCAGTTGGTGGTGACGTCGAAGGGATGGCCGCCGGCGACCTCGCCCTTCAGGATCCGCTGGACGATGCCGAGGTTGGCGGGCGGCGGTTCGAAGGCGCTCGCGGCGGAGAGCCGCGCCGGGTTGTTGCGCCCGGCCCGTGCGTAGATGTCCAGCGCGCCCGTGCTGGTGAGGGTCTTCAGCAGCCGCCACGCCAGGTCGAGGTCGTCGTCCTTGACGCCCGAGGGGATGGCGAAGCCGGAGCCCGACACCCGCGGTGTGGATCCGGCCGGTCCCGCGGGGAAGGGCACGATGTCCCATGTGAAGGGAGCCTTGCGGACATTGAGCACCTGCCACGGGCCGTTCTGCATGAATGCCACGTTGCCCTGGAGGAAGTTGGCCAGGGCGGTGCCGGAGGCGTTCTGGGCGACCAGGTTGTCGATCGGCGGGGTGACCCGGTCCCTGACGAACAGGCCGACCACATAGTGGATCGCCTCCAGGGCCTCGGGGGCGTCCAGGGGGCTGGTGTCACGGTCCCCGTCGACGACATCGCCACCGGCGCAGTAGATCCAGGACACCAGGTCGTCGATGGTCGGGGCGCAGGTGAAGCCGTACTGGTCCTTCGGCTTGCTCAGCTCGATGGCCAGCTCCCGGAAGGTGTCCCAGCTCATCGGCTCCGTCGGGGACGGCGGATCGACACCGTTCCGCTCCAGCAGTGTCCTGTTGTAGTAGAGGACGGTCGGTGCCACATCGAAGCCGATGGCGTAGGTGTGCCCGGCGAACGAGGAGATGGACCGGATGGCGGGGTAGAAGTCGTCCAGGTCGAAGTCGGGGTCCGCGGCGATGAGATCGTCCAGCGGCCGGTGCGCGCCGCGTGAGGCGTAGGTGGGGATCAGCCAGCCGTTCAGTGCGGTGACCATACCGGCCGTTCCGCTGACGAGCTGCAGGTCGAGTTTGGTGGGGTAGCCGTCGGAGGGGGTGAGGGTCGAGGCCGATCTGATGTGCATGCGCCGCTCGACATAGCGTCCGAAGTCGGCCCAGACCCGGTTCTCCTCCGGGCTGCTGGACCACATGGACCAGGTGGCCGTGCCCGGCGGCGGACCGGAGGAGCAGCCGCTCAGGGCTCCCGTGGTGGCGAGCCCGCCGAGGGCCGCCCCCTTGAGCAGAGCACGCCGGGAAAAGCTGGAAGACATCGTCGTCTCCTCGCTGCTGGGTCTGGGTGCGCAGATGTTCAGGACCAGGCCAGGTCCAGGGATTCGGCCCGGATGCGTTCCTCGTCGACCTCGACGCCGAGCCCGGGGCCGGAGGGGACGGTGGCGGTGGCCGCGACGATGTCGAGGTTCTCCACGTAGAGGTCGGCCAGCAGCTCCGGTCCGTTCAGTTCGGCGGGCAGGGCCAGTTCCAGCTGGCTGAAGAGGTGCAGCGCGGCCGCGAAGCCGATGCCGCAGTCGGTCAGCCCGCTGGCCAGCACCTCCAGGCCGCCCGCCAGTGCGACCTGGGCGGTCTTCAGGGCGTTGCGCAGCCCACCGGATTTGCAGATCTTGACGACCACCAGATCGGCGGCGTCCAGGCGCAGGGTGCGGGCCAGGTCCTGGGCGGTGAAGCTGCCCTCGTCGATGGCCACCGGCAGGCCGATCAGGTCCCGCACCCGGCGCAGGGCGAGGGTGTCGGTGCCCGGCACGGGCTGCTCCACGCACGTCAGATGCGGCACCTCGCGCACCGCGTCCATCAGGCGGATGAGGGCGGTCGGCCGGTAGGACTGATTGGCGTCCAGCCAGAGGGGTTTGCCCGCGGCGACCTCCGCGACCGCGGTGATGGCCGCGGTGTCCGCCGCGGGATCGCCACCGATCTTCACCTTGTAGGCGGTGTAGTCCGAGGACTGGTGGGCGTGCTCGCGGACGGCGGCGGGCTCGCCCACCCCGATGGCCGAGCAGAGCGGCACCGTGTCCCGGAGCTTGCCGCCCAGCAGGGCGTGGACCGGCAGCCCGGCCAGTTTGCCGGCCGCGTCGTGCAGGGCGATGTCCACCGCGGCGCGGGCGAACGGAAAGCCGTTGGACACCGAGGGGCTCAGCAGACGGCTCGCCCGGGTGTGGAACAACTCCACGTCGAACGGGGTGAGTTCGAGCAGGATGGGGGCCAGATGGCGCTTGATGACGACGGCGATCGTCTCGGCGGTCTCATAGCTCCAGCTGGGCAGGGCGCGCTGTTCGCCCCAGCCGACCACCCCGTCCTCGGTGGTCAGCTTGACGAAGATGACCGAGCCCGCCTGATCGGGGGTGCCGACGGCGCCGCTGCCCAGCACGAACCGCCGGGCGAACGGCACGGCCACGGGGAAGACCTCGACCGCCGTGATACGCGACATGGTGAAGTGACTCCTGACATAAGGTCGATGACGCGAACGGCCGGATGCGGAGCGCCGGGGCCGGTCAGGCGGCAATGGGCCAGGAGGCGGGGTCCACGAAGCTCGGACCGCGGACACCCTTGTCCAGCCAGTCGGCCACATCCGCCAGCACATATCCGGCCAGCGCCAGATGCCCGTCCACGGTGTCCCCGGCGATATGCGGGGTGAGCAGCAGATTCGGGCAGCTCAGCACGGACTCGCCGAGCTGCGGCGGCTCCGGGTCGAAGACGTCAAGCGCGGCGAACAGCCGCCCCGCCAGCACGTGTTCGAGCAGCGCGCCCTGGTCGACGGCCGGTCCCCGGGCGGAGTTGACGACCACGGCGTGGTCGGGGATCCGCTCGATGAGCCGGGCGCTCACCAGGCCCCGGGTGTCGGGGAGGTCGGGCACATGGACGGAGACGAACGGGCAGCCGAGGGCCTCCTCCAGCGTGGCGGTCCGAACCCCCAGCGCGGCGGCCGCCTCCTGGTCCAGATACGGGTCGTAGACCACCACATCGCAGCGGAACGGCCTGAGCAGGGTGATCAGGGCGCGGGCCGTGGAGCTCGCGCCGAGAACGCCCACCCGCCGGCCGGTGAGTTCACCGCCCCGGAAGCCGCTCTGCTTCCAGCCACCGGCGCGTATCGCGGTGTCGAACAGCGGCAGCCTGCGGGCCAGGGTGAGCATCGCCGCCAGGCAGTACTCCCCCACGGACCAGGCGATCCGCCCGGCGGCCGAGAAGACCGCGACGCCCTGGTCGAGCACCTCGCGGTCGATGAGCTTCTTCACCGTCCCGGCGGCGTGGGCCACCACCCGGGGGCCATCGCCACCGGCCCAGATCGCCCGGTCCAGACGGGGTGTGCCCCAGCTGGTCAGCAGCACATCGCTGCCGGCGGCGAGCCGGGCCACCACGTCCGCGGTCAGCGGCTCTTCGGCCCAGCTCACCTCGTAACGTCTCGCCATCAGCCGCCTGGCCTCGGCGCTGATCACATCGGTGGCACGCTGGGGGGTCATGGCGACGGCGAGTCTGGACAACCTGGCTCCTCGGAGGGGATCGGCACGGATCTGCCCTGCGGCGGTCGTCATGACCGTAGGGGCGCGCCGCCATGCCCGTCCAAGCCCACTTTCGCATCGCCCCATACCGTGAGGGTATGAACCTCTCCCTGCAGCAGCTCCGCGGCTTCGTGGCGGTGGCGGAGGAGCAGCACTTCGGCCGTGCCGCCGCCCGCCTCAATATGACCCAGCCCCCGCTGACCCGTCAGATCCAGGCGCTGGAACGCGCCCTGGACGTCGTCCTGTTCGAGCGCACCGGACGAGGCGCCCGGATCACCGCGGCGGGCCGGGTCTTCCTCGACCACTGCCACCGGGTGCTGGCCCTGCTGGACGCCGCGCCGACCGCCACCCGCCGCGCCGCCGAGGGCCGCACCGGCACGCTGCGGCTGGCCTTCACCGCGATCGGCGCGTACGCCATCCTGGCCGACGTGCTGGACCTGGTGAAGCGCCATCTCCCCGATGTCACCGTCGAGTTGACCGAACTGGTCAGCCCCGATCAGTTCGCCGCCCTCTCGGAGCTGCGCATCGACCTGGGTCTGGTGCGGCCGCCCATCCCCGAGGGGTACGCCTCGCTCCTGGTCCACTCCGAGGATCTCGTCCTCGCGGTCCCTTCCGGCCATCCACTGGCCCATGACGACGATGACACCCCCGTCGCCCTGACCGACGTGGCCGACGACTACATCGGCTACAGCCCCGAGGGCTCCCGCTATCTGCACGACATCTGCGCCGCGATGATCGGCGTGGACCGCTACGCCGTCAGCCAGTTGACCTCCCAGGTCCCCACCATGCTCGCCCTGGTCCGCGCGGGCCTGGGCTGCGCCCTGATCCCCCGCTCGATCATGACCATGGGCGTGCACGGCGTGCGCTACCGCGAACTGGCCCCGGCCGACGCCCACTCCGTCACCCTCCACGCCTGCTGGAGCCCGGACAGCCCCAACCCGGCCCTCCAGCGGCTGGTGGACGTCCTCAGCCAGGAGCGCTCGGGAGGTGGCTGTGAGATAGGCCATATGCGGCGGTAAGTAACGGTCCAAAGACATATAAACAGCCGCCAGGCCATTGAGCAGAGGGCCTTCGCGATCCGTATTCGCCGGTGCAAGCACGGGCAGACACTGCTCCGCACAACGACCGGCGTCCCCGCCAGGAGGCTCTATGCGATCCCGGTACTTCGTGACAGGTACCTCCCTCCTCATAGGTTCCGTGGTGGTCACCCTCGGTGTGATCATGTCGCCCGTCCTGACGGGTGTGCAGCAGACGAACCAGACGAACCTGGCGAAGACGAGCACGACGCAGTACGGACCGCTCACCGGCGCCGACCGGGACTTCGTGGTCAAGGTCCGGCTCGCCGGACTGTGGGAGTACCCCGTCGGTGAGCTGGCCCTCAAGAAGGGCACCACGGCGGCGGTGAAGACGGCCGGTGAGCATCTGATCGTGGGGCACGCACAACTGGACGACGCCTCACGGGACATCGCCCCCAAACTCGGCATCACTCTGCCCAACAAGCCCACACCGCAGCAGCAGGGCTTCCTGGACACCCTGACGGCGGCCACGGGCAAGAACTTCGACAGCCAGATGGCCCAGATCCTGCGCATCACCCACGGCCAGATCTTCAGCTCCATCGCCAAGATCCGGGCGACCAGCAAGAACACCCTGGTGCGTCAGCTCGCCACCCAGGCCAACAACACGGTGCTGGACCACATCACGCAGATGGAGAACACCGGGATGGTCGACTACGAGCGGCTTCCCGCCCAGATCACCGCGACCCCGACCCAGGGCCCGAACTTCACCAAGCCGGTGATGCCCAAGCCCGGTGAGCCCATGGTCGTCCTGAAGAAACCGGCCTCGCTCGAGGGCAAGGGCGAACCGCCCACGGCGTCCCCGCCCGCCCCGGTCGACGACGCGCCGGGCTCGTCGGCCTCCCCGACGACTCCGGGCGCCACCTCCTCCCCCTCCCCCGCCGTTCCGTAACGCACCGTCAGGAGAGCGCGGACAAGCCGGGTGAAACGCGGGCGGTTTCCGCCACATCGGTACCGTCAAATCACGCCACTCTGTGCGCCGCGGGGGGTGTGAAAAGGCTCCGGGAGAGCCTCATGACCACCCCTGACGGGCACCGCGCCGCGCCCCGGCTCCATGCGTATGCGTACTCGACCATCGCACGACCGTCTACTGACCCATCCACCACGCCTGCAATAGGACGGTGGAATATGCGCCCGCCCACTGGTGGCCCGGTGGGCTCCGCACCCGCTAGGAATCGTTCAGAGGGCCGATGACCGGCCCGGCACGGCCTCGGTCAGGGGCCACCGGGAGCTACGGGGCCCATGGGGCGGCGGACCTTACTACGCACCGCCCGCTATTTCCGAGCATTACTGGATTTGCCCCCTAACAGCTGAACCCTGCGTAACCTCACCGTCACTGGCGAAGCGCCACCGGTGGGCGCCCGCCATGGGTGACGCAGGGAGGGGAGGCCGCATGCCCGGAATCGACGAGTGCTTACTGGAAGCGATGACCGTGAACGGCGCGCGCGGAGCCGCCGTGATCGAGTGGACCAGCGGACTCGCGCTCGGCATGGTCGGCGAGGTGCGCGACGAGGACCCCGAGGCCACCGCGGCGGAGACGGCGGAGCTGGCCCGGATGGCCGCCGAGCAGCGGGCGTTCGCCGCGCTGGGCCCCGGGAGAGACAAGAGCGGCGCCGACCCGGACGAGGCGGAGCCCGCCGTCGAGGACGTCATCGTCACCACCCGCACCTGCTACCACCTGCTGCGCTTCCTCGACACGGCCTTCGACAGCGGCGTCTTCTTCTATCTGTGGCTCGACCGCCGGGAGGGCAATCTGGCGCTCGCCCGGATCCGGCTGCGCGACCTGTGCGGGCGGCTGGCGCTGATATGAGCCTGCCTCACCGGACCGGGGCGCGGACCGGGCGCGCCCCCAGCCTCACCGGGCTCGCCGACGAGCGGGCCAGCGGCGCCCTGCTGTGCGACGCGGGCACGGTCTATCTCCGGGACGGCCAGGTGGTGCACGCCGAGAGCCCCGTGGCCCCCGGGATCGAGGTGCTGCTCACCACCGGTGGGCGGCTGACCTCCGACAACTGGCGGGAGGCGGTGGGCCGGACCGGCCGGTCCGGTGGGGTCGGGCGGTTCCTCGTCGACAGCGGCCGGCTGTCGGGCGCGGAGCTGGAGATCTGCCATCTGGGCGCGCTGTTCGACGCGGCGTACTTCGCGCTGGGGCACGGCAGTGGACCTCGCGGCTTCCAGCGGGGCGCGGCCCACTGGCTCGGGCCGGTGCGCCCGGTGGGCGCGGTGGCCGTCGAGCGCGAGATCCGGCGTCGGGGCAAGCTGCTGGCCGCCCTGTGGCCGTATCCCCAGGTGGACGCGGAGCCGGTGGTGCTGCGCCGACCGGATGGCCGCGCCCCGGCCGTCACCCCCCGTCAGCGCGCGGTGCTGGCGCTGGCCGACGGGGTCCGCACCCCCGCCCGCATCGCCCACGAGCTGGGCCGTCCCGCCTTCCACACGCTGATCGACATACGGCGGCTGGCCGCGGCGGGCCATGTCGCCACCCCACGCCCCGCACGTCCGGAACATCCGGGCCGCCCCGGCCCGCCCGCCGGTTCCGCCGCCTCCGCGCCGCCCGCCCCGGACCGCGGTTCCGGCGCCGTCGTCTTCACCGATCCCGATATCGACCTGCTGCGTCGGCTCCGCGATGCCTTGGAGGCAACCCTGTGATTCCCCCGACCGACCCGCCCGCCCCGTGCGCGGTGTCATGAGGCTCACCCTGCGGCAGCGCACGGAGCGGAAGTCGCTGCTGGTCGCCGAGCCCGAAGTGCTGGAGGAGCTGCGCCGGCTGCGGGCCCGGGTGACGCATGTGACCGGCGCCCTCGCCGCCACCAGCGATGGCGTGGTGCTGGCGCATGACACGGCCACCATCGAGCCCGAGGGCGTGGCGGCGCTGACCGCCGCGGCCCTCGGGGTGGCGCAGTCGCTGGCGGGTGCCACCGGGCGGGGCGCCTTCCGCGAGCTGCTGGTACGCGGCGAGAACGGCTATGTGGCCACCTACGCCGCGGGGCCCACGGCCGTGCTGACCGTACTGGCCGGTGACCGCACCAACGTCGGCCGCCTCCATATGGAGGCCCGGCGCTCGGGCGCCCGTCTCGCCGATCTGGTGGGTGTCGCCCTCAGCAGGGCCGAGCAGCCCTGACCCCACGACCTCCCCCGCCCGGCGCGCATCCGGCGCGCCGAGATCCGACCGCACATCACTGACATCGAAAGGAACAGCCACGATCATGGCGAACACCCAGACCGCGCTCAAAGAGGCGATGACGTCCATCGAGGGCTCCCTCGGCGCCGCGCTGGTCGACTACTCCAGCGGGATGGCCCTCGGCACCGTGGGCGGCGGAAAGGAGCTCGACCTGACGGTGGCCGCGGCGGGCAACACCGATGTGGTGCGCGCCAAGGTGCGGACCATGGAGCAGCTCGGTCTCCAGGACACCATCGAGGACATCCTCATCACCCTCGGCACCCAGTACCACCTGATCCGGCTGCTGAAGGGCCGGGACAGCCAGGGCCTCTTCCTCTATCTGGCGCTGGACAAGAACCGGGCCAATCTGGCGATGGCACGCCACCAGCTGCGCAAGATCGAGACCGAGCTGGAGGTCTGAGCCGCACGGCCCCGATCCGGGTGCCGCCGCCGTCCGGTGGGCCGGACCGGCCCACCGGACGGCGGCGGCACGCTAACGCACCAGGCAAGGGCGCTTGTTGTCGAAGGTCCAGCCCGGGATGAGATAGCGCATGCCGACCGCGTCGTCCCGCGCCCCCAGCGCCTTCTCCTGGTAGAGGGCGTGGGCGGCGAGGAGCCGGTCGCGGTCGAGCCGGACCCCCAGCCCGGGGGCGTCCGGGATGGCGATCTCACCACCGGCGATCCGCGGCGGCTCGACGGTGAGCCGCTCCAGCCCCTCCTGCCAGATCCAGTGGGTGTCCAGGGCGTTGTACGCGCCCGGGGCGGCGGCCCCGCAGTGGGCCACCATGGCCAGGGAGATGTCGAAGTGGTTGTTGGAGTGGCAGCCCCAGGTCAGCCCCATCTCATGGCAGAGCTGGGCCACCCGTACCGACCCCTGCATGGTCCAGAAGTGGGGGTCGGCCAGCGGGATGGAGACGGATTGCAGCGCCAGCGCGTGGGTCATCTGCCGCCAGTCCGTGGCGATCATGTTGGTGGCCGTGGGGAGTCCGGTGGCGCGCCGGAACTCGGCCAGGATCTCCCGGCCGGAGTAGCCGTCCTCGGCGCCGCACGGGTCCTCGGCGTAGGCGAGCGTGCCGAGCAGCGGCCGGCACAGTTCGATCGCCTCGCGCAGCGACCAGGCGCCGTTGGGGTCGAGGGTGATACGGGCCTCGGGGAACCGCTCCTTGAGCGCCCGTACCGCCTTGACCTCCTCGTTTCCCTCCAGGACGCCGCCCTTGAGTTTGAAGTCCGCGAAGCCGTAGAGGTCGTAGGTGGCCTCGGCCTGACGGACGATGGCCTCGGGGGTCAGCGCCTCCTCGTGGCGGATGCGGTACCACTCGGCGTCGGCGTCGGGTTCCCGGACGTACTCCAGGTCGGTCCGGCCGGGGTCGCCGACGTAGAACAGATAGCCCAGGACCCGTACCGAGTCGCGCTGCTGCCCGTCGCCCAGGAGCGCCGCGACGGGCACCTCCAGATGCTGCCCCAGCAGGTCCAGCATGGCCGACTCGACGGCGGTGACGGCGTGCACGGTGGTGCGCAGATCGAAGGTCTGGGTGCCCCGGCCCCCGGCGTCGCGGTCGCCGAACCGCTGCCCGATCTCGCGCAGCACCCGCTTGTAGTCGCCCACCCGAGCCCCGACGACGAGGGATTCGGCGTCCCGCAGCGTCTGGGTGATCTTCTCACCGCCGGGCACCTCGCCGAGTCCCGTACGGCCCTCGGAGTCCTCGAGGACCACCACGTTGCGGGTGAAGTAGGGGCCGTGGGCACCGGAGAGGTTCAGCTCCATGCTGTCCCGGCCGGCGACCGGGTAGACGGAGAACGAGGTGACGGTCGGCTGGCTCATCGTGGCGTCCTTGGATCGGGGGCGGTCAGACGTTATGTGTCGGACCTCGAGTGTCAGACATTGAGTGCTTCGAGGGCGGCCTCGACGGCCAGCACGCCGCCGAGGCCGAGTACCGCGAGCACGGTGGTGTAGGTGGTGCGCGCCTTGATGGCGTCGATGACGGACAGGTTGAAGTACTCCTTGAACATCCAGAAGCCGGGGTCGTTCACATGGCTGAAGGCGATCGATCCGCAGGAGACGGCGAGGACCATCAGTTCGGGCTGGACTCCGCTGTTCTCCAGGAGCGGCTGCACCACACCGGCGGCGGTGACCACGGCGACCGTGGCGGATCCGAGCGCCACCCGCAGGACGACGGCGATGAGCCAGGCGAGGATGATCGGCGAAATGGACCAGTCGTCGGTGAGGTCCTTGATGTAGTCGGATATCCCGCCCTCGACCAGGACCTGCTTGAACGCGCCACCGGCCCCGATGACCAGCAGGATCATCGCCATCGCCTGGGCGGCGGAGTTGCAGGAGGCGCTGACCTCGGACAGGCTCCGGCCGATCCGCGGGCCGAACGCCCACACCGCCAGCAGCAGGGTCAGCAGCAGGGCGATCGGCGCGGATCCGATGAAGGTGATGAAGTGCAGGACCGGGCTGGAGCCGGACACGGCCATGTCGGTCACCGCGGCGCCCGCGATCAGCACCACCGGGACCAGGGCCACCGACAGCGACCAGCCGAGGCCCGGCATCTCCTCCTCGGTGAAGGTGCGCTCGCTGACCAGGCCCTTGGGGATCTCGGGGTCCATCCGGCGGACGAACGGAAGGCGCGGCCACACCAGGGCGATCAGCGCACCGGCCGGAACGGCGATGAACAGCCCGTAGAACAGGGTCAGGCCGACGGAGGCGTGGAAGGTCGAGGCCACCGCGGTGGGCCCGGGGTGGGGCGGCAGGAAGCTGTGCATGGTGGACAGGGCGATGGACATCGGAAGGCCGACCCACAGCAGGTTCTTGCGGGTGACCCGGACGATGGTGAACGCCACCGGCACGATGATGACGAAGGCCACCTCGTAGAACATGGTCACGCCGATGAGCATGGCGGTGACCACCATCGCCACCTGGACCCAGCGCAGTCCGAAGGTGTCGATGAGGGTGTTGGCTATGCGCTGGGCCGCGCCGCAGTCGCCCATGACCCGGCCGACCATGGCGCCGAGACCGACGACGAGCATGGTGTCGCCGATCTGACCCCCGACGCCCTCTCCGAGGACATCGGGGATCTTCTCCATCTCGACCCCCTGCACCAGCGCGACGCCGACGGCCACGAGGAGCAGTGCGATGAAGCCGTTGAGCTTCAGCTTGGTCATGAGGAACAGCAGGATCGCCACGCTGATTCCGACGACGACTAGAGGCATGTCTTCAGTTCCCCTTTGAACTGCGGGCGGTTGAGCCGGAGACTCGAACGGCTGCCAGACGGGCCAAGGAGTCCACGTACATGCACTCCGTCTATATATGCAGATGGAGGCTAGAGGGGTGAACACCGCCGGTCAATGGGTATGGCCAGGGATCCGTGACCGGCGTGGTGCGAAACGGGCTTATCGGGCACCGAACTCCGCCTTGGCACCCGTCCAGGCGCGTGCCTGCTCGCTGAGGGTGATGCCGAGGCCGGGCCGCGCGGACACCCGCATCCGGCCGTCACGGATCTCCAGCCGCTCGTTGAACAGCGGCTCCAGCCAGTCGAAGTGCTCCACCCACGGCTCCTGCGGATAGGCGGCCGCGAGATGGAGGTGGATCTCCATCGCGAAGTGCGGGGCGAGTTGCAGATGGTGCTGCTCGGCGAGGGTGGCCAGCTTGAGGAACTGGGTGATGCCACCGATCCGCGGTGCGTCGGGCTGAATGATGTCCGCCGCGTTGTGGCGTATCAGCTCCCAGTGTTCGGCCACGCTGGCCAGCATCTCCCCGGTGGCCACGGAGGTGTCCAGCGAGGCGGCGAGGGCCGCGTGGCCGGCCGCGTCATACGCGTCCAGCGGCTCCTCGATCCAGACCAGGCCGAACTCCTCGAAGGCGCGCCCCATGCGCTGCGCGGTGGGCCGGTCCCACTGCTGATTGGCGTCCACCATGAGCGGTACGTCATCGCCCAGGTGCTCCCGTACGGCGGTCAGCCGGCGCAGGTCCTCCTTGCCGTCCGGCTGGCCCACCTTGATCTTGATGCCGCCGATTCCGCTGGCCAGGGAGGCCGTCGCGTTCTCCAGCAGCTGCTCGGTCGGCGTGTGCAGAAAGCCACCGGAGGTGTTGTAGCAGCGGACGGTGTCACGGTGTGCGCCCAGCAGCTTCGCCAGCGGCAGCCCGGCCCGCTTGGCCTTGAGGTCCCACAGGGCGATGTCGAAGGCCGCGATCGCCTGGGTCGACAGCCCGCTGCGGCCCACGGAGGCGCCGGCCCACACCAGTTTCGTCCAGATCCTGGCGATGTCGCTGGGGTCCTCGCCGAGGAGCGTGGGCGCGATCTCCTGGGCGTGGGCGAACTGGCCGGGCCCTCCGGCGCGCTTGGAGTAGCTGAAGCCGATGCCCTCGTGTCCCTCCTCGGTGGCGAGTTCGACGAAGAGGAAGGCCACTTCCGTCATCGGCTTCTGGCGCCCGGTGAGCACCTTGGCGTCGCTGATGGGAGTGGTCAGGGGAAGGACGACCGAGGACACTCGGATCCAGGAGACCCGGTCGAGGGTCGCCTCACCTGTCTGCTGCGCGGTGTGCGTTGCCGTATGCGATGTGGTCACCACGTGTTGTCCCTGTGTATGGGGCCCGTATGCGGGGCGAGTGGATGTCGTCGGAACCGCCCCCGGGCGGCCGACGAGCTCCTTTGCAAGCTAAGGTCGCCGGACGATCTACGTCTAACTTAAAATTGGCATGCGTTGATACCGGGAGAGCATCGTTGTTCACGCTCATGCAACTCACCAGCTTTGTGACGGTCGCCGAAGAGCTGCATTTCACCCGGGCCGCGGAGCGGCTGAAGATGACCCAGCCGCCGCTGAGCCGCCAGATCCAGCTGCTGGAGACGGAGCTGCGGGTCCAGTTGCTGGAGCGCACCAACCGCTCGGTGCGGCTCACCCCCGCGGGACGCGCCTTCCTCACCGAGGCCCGCCGCATCCTGCGCCAGTCCGAGCACGCCGTGCTCGCCGCCCAGCAGGTGGCCACGGGCGAGGCGGGGAGCATCGCCATCGGCTTCACGGCGGCCAGTGCCCACTCCGTACTCGGCACACTGCTGGAGATCGCCCGTGCGGCCATGCCAGGCGCGGAGATCACCCTGCGCGAGATGGTCACCCGTGACCAGCTGGAGGCCGTCACCGAGCAGAGCCTGGACCTGGGCCTGGTGCGGCCCTCGGTCACCGGCCCTGATCTGCGCTCCCGCCCCGCGGCCCGGGAGCGGCTGCTGGCCGCCCTGCCGACCGGGCATCCGCTGGCGGCGGGCGAAGGGCCGCTGAAGGTGGCCGACTTCGACGGGCAGGAGCTGCTGATGTACTCGCCCATCGAGGCGCGCTACTTCAACGAGCTGCTCATCAGCATCTTCCGCGCCGCACACGCCACCCCGGTCTTCTCCCAGTACCTGAGCCAGGTCCACACCATCCTGGCGCTGGTGAACGGCGGCTGGGGAGTGGCCCTGGTCCCGGAGACCGCCGCCCGGCCGCGCTACCCGAACACCGTCTTCAAATCAGTGGAGTTGACCACCCCGGAACCGGTAGAACTCAACCTCGTGTGGCGCAAGAACAACGACAACCCGGCCCTCCACGCACTGCTCCGCCACGCGGCCGCCCTTCTCCCCGACCGAGGAGCCTGACCGGCGTGACTCCCAAGACCTCCGGTGGCCTGCTGCGGCGCCACCGCGACTTCCGGCTGCTGTGGTGCGGCGAGACCGCGGGGAAATACGGTTCGGCCGTCACCAGTGTGGCGATGCCACTGATCGCCGTCTCCACCGTGCACGCGGACACCTTCCAGGTCGGTCTGCTGGCCGCTACCGCATGGGCCCCCTGGCTGCTCATCGGCCTTCCGGCGGGGGCGTGGGTGGACCGGCTGCCCAGAAGGCCGGTCATGGTGGCCGCCGCGGCGGTCTCGCTGGTGCTGTTCGCGTCCGTCCCGGTGGCCGCCCGGTCCGGTCTGCTGAGCGTCGGAGTGCTGCTGGCCGTCGCCCTGCTGACGGGTACGGCGGCGGTGTTCTTCCAGACCGCCTACAGCGCCTATCTCGCCGGGCTTCTGGACCCCGCCGACCAGCCCGAGGGCAATGCCAAACTGCACGGCAGCGCGTCCGCCGCGCAGATCGCCGGACAGGGTTCCGGCGGTCTGATCGCACAGCTCGCGGGCGCGGTGAACGGGATGTTCGTCAACGCGGCGACCTTCCTGGTCTCCCTCATCTGTCTGACCGGCATCCGCTTCCGCGAACCGCGCGTCCCCCGGGCCGAGCGCCCGCCCCGGGCGCTGGCCCGCGAGGTGGCCGAGGGGCTGCGGCTGATCGCCGGCGACCGGTGGCTGCGCACCCTGACGCTCTTCGCGGCCGCGTCCAATCTGGCGCTGATGGGGTACCAGTCGATCCAGGTGGTGTTCCTGGTCCGGACCGTGGGTCTGCCACCCGGGCTGGTGGGTGGCCTCACCGCGGCCGTCAGCCTCGGGGGCGTCGCCGGGGCGTTCTGCGCCCGCCGCGTCGCCACCCGGGTCGGCGACGCACGTGCGACGCTCCTGTTCGAAGTGGGGCTGGCCGTCGGCGCCCTGCTCATGCCGATGACCGCCGAGGGGCCCGGAACGGTGCTGTTCGTGGCGGGCGGTTTCTGCGTCACCGCCGGTGTGGTGGGCGGCAATGTGATCAAGGCGAGCTTCCAGCAGCGCTACTGCCCGCCGGAGCTCCTCGGGCGGCTCACCGCCACCTCGGCGTTCGTCAGCTATGGAACGCTGCCCCTCGGAGCCCTGCTCGGCGGTGCGCTCGGCACCGCGCTGGGCCTGCGCGCCGCCATGTGGATCACCACGGCGGGCATTCCGCTCGCCGGGCTGATCCTGCTCTTCTCCCCCATCCGGCGCTCCCGGAACCTCCCGGCGTCTCCTCGCGCCCGGCGCCACGATGCCACACCGGCCCGGGAAACCGCCCGCGGTGAGGGCTCGTTGCCGTAAAGGCTCGCGTCGCCCGGCCCACCGTGCGGAGCTACGCTCGAAAGGGAGGGACTCGGTTCGCCAAGGGAGGGACTCGGTTCGCCTTCGAAGGGAGCGTTTCCGTGTCCGTCACATCACGCGCGGCGGCTCCGGCGCCGCTGCCCAGACATCGCGACTGCCCCTTCGATCCGCCCGGTGCCTACGCGGCGCTGCGGGAGGACGGCGGGGCCAGCCGGCTGGCCTTCCCGGACGGCAAGGCGGGCTGGCTGCTCACCCGGCACGAGGACGTGACGCGGCTGCTGGCGGACGACCGCTTCAGCTCGGACCGCCGCCGCACCTCCTCACCGGTGCACGCGTTTCCGGTCCGCCCGGACGACCGCCGCATGCTGGGCTCGTTCATCGGTATGGACCCGCCCGAGCACACCCGCTACCGGCGACTGCTGAGCAAGTGGTTCACCGCCCGGGGGCTGCGGGGGCTGCAACCGCGGATCGAGGAGATCGTCGAGGACCACCTGGCCGCGATGGAGCGCGCCGGTCCCCCGATCGACCTGGTGACGTCGTTCGCCCAGCCGATCCCGTCGCTGGTGATCTGCGAGCTGCTGGGGGTGCCGTACGAGGACCGGGCCGACTTCCAGCGGTGGGCCACCGTTCTGCTCCGGCTCGGCCAGCGCGAGGAGGAGGTCTACGCGGCCCGTGACGCGCTGTGGGAGTACATGCGGGGGCTGATCGACGCCAAGCGGCAGCGGCCGGACGAGGCACTGCTCTCGCGTCTCGTGGGCGGCGAGCACGACGCGCCCGGCGGCCCCGGCAGCGCCACGGCGGCCGGGCTGACCGACGAGGAGCTGACCGGTGTGGGGCTGCTGCTGCTCGTCGCGGGCCATGAGACGACGGCGAACATGCTGGCCCTGGGCACCTACGCGCTGCTGCGTCACCCCGAGCAGTCGCGCGGGGTGCGCGAGCGGCCCGAGGTGATCGACCACGCGGTCGAGGAGCTGCTGCGGTATCTGACCATCGTCCAGTTCGGGATCGTACGGGTCGCGCGGGAAGACCTCGAGATCTCCGGGGCGCGGGTACGGGCCGGGGAGACGGTGGTGGGGGCGCTGGCCTCGGCCAACCGGGACGCCGCGCGGTTCGCCGCCCCGGACACATTGGACGTCACCCGCGACCCGGGCGATCAGGTCGCCTTCGGCCACGGCGTTCACCAGTGCCTGGGCCAGCATCTGGCGCGGATGGAGATGCGGACGGGCTACCCCGCCCTGCTGCGGCGCTTCCCCACGCTCCGCCTGGCGGTGCCGCCCGACGAGGTGCCGCTGCGCCACGACATGCTGATCTACGGAGTCCACCGGCTTCCGGTCACCTGGGACCGGGCCGTCGGTTAGGCGGCCGGCAGGTCCGCCCACCAGGTGATGCCCTCATGGCAGGTGTGGCTGCCGTGGCGCGAGGACAGCGCGGTGACGATGCCGAGCCCGCGGCCGTGCTCATCGGGCTCGATGTCCTCGTCCGCCCGCTGATCGGCGGGGATCGGGCCCCCGTCGGTGACTTCGATGCGCAGGCCGACGCGGCCCTCGCACTCGGTCCAGCTCAGCCGCAGCACGGCCGGGGGCAGGGCGTGCAGGATCGCGTTGGTGACCAGCTCCGAGATCACCATGAGCGCCTCGTCGACCCGGTCGGCCGGCAGCTCCCATTCGGACAGCAGCGCGTGCGCCCGCCGCCGTACGGTGGCGACGGCCTCGCAGATGTGCGGGACGGGCAGGACATGGTCGCCGGCCTCGTCCGCCGAGGGCCGGGCCGGGGCCTCATCGCGCATCGCCGCCGACGGCTGGTCCGGGATTTCGGCACGGGTGACCCCGGACGCCGCCGGGGAGTCCGGGTCCGGCGCCTGGGAGCCGATGAGACGGACGTCGGTGAGATCGACGGTCCCCGCGGTCTGCCCGGTCACGCCGTGCCTGGTGATACCGGGCCCGGTGACGCCGGGCGTCGGCAGGCTCAGTTGTTCCGCCACGTCTCCTCCTCTCCAAGCCGGGTTGTGTCTCTCTGCCGGGCACCCTTCGGGCCACCTTTCGGCATACTGCTCTTCTTGTCCCGATACGGACGCTATGGGCACCAACCGCCGGGGTCAACGAACCCGGGTCGGCATTGCCGAACGTTTGGCGCTCTCGCCGACAGGCTGTGTCACTGGCCGAAGAGCTACGATCGCGACATGGCCGGCCCGGTGCAGTCCATCGAGCGGGCGGCGGCGATCCTGCGGCTGCTCGCCCAGGGGTCGGGTCGGCTCAGTCTGGGCGAGGTGGCGGCCTCGCTCGGCCTCGCGAAAGGCACCGCGCACGGGATTCTGCGCACCTTGCAGAGCGTCGACTTCGTCGAACAGGACAAGGCGACGGGGAAGTACCAGCTCGGCGCGGCGCTGCTGCACCTGGGGACCAGCTATCTCGACATCAACGAGCTGCGGTCCCGCTCCATCAACTGGACCGACGCCCTGGCCGCACGCAGCGGTGAGGCGGTCCGCCTCGGAGTGCCCCTGGAGGGCAAGGTCCTCATCGTCCACCACGTCTTCCGGCCCGATGACACCTTCCAGACCCTGGACGTGGGCTCGCTGCTGCCCCTGCACGCCAGCGCGCTGGGCAAGGTTTTGCTGGCGTACGGGGCGACTCCCCTGGAGCCGCTCATGGAAACCGAACTGGAGAGCTACACCCGGCACACGCTCGACTCCCCCCAGCAGCTGAGCCGGGCGCTGGCCGAGATCCGCGACACCGGGTGGGCGTTCGCGGCACAGGAAATGATGATGGGCGAGGCGGACATCGCCGCGCCGATCCGCGGACAGGGTGGCCTGGTGGTGGGCGCCGTCGGCATCTCCGGCGCCGTGGACCGCCTCTGCGACAGCAAGGGACGGCCGCATGGCTCGCTCGTCGGGCTGACGCGCGACGCCGCCCGGGCGATCTCCCGCGATCTCGGCGCGACCCGCTGGTGATGCCCCATGCCCTGCTCCAACCCGCCCGAAGACAGGCCAGGCCATGGTTGAACGCTATGTGATGTCCATCGACCAGGGCACCACGTCCACCCGGTGCATCCTCTTCGACCACCAGGGACGGCTGGTCTCGGTCGGCCAGCGAGAACATGAGCAGTACTTCGCCCGGCCCGGCTGGGCCGAGCACGACCCCACCGAGATCTGGTCCCATCTGCGCCGTGTCGTCGTCCCCCGGGCCCTGGAGGGCGCGGGGATCCGCCCCGAGCAGATCGCGGCGATCGGCATCGCCAATCAGCGCGAGACCACGGTGGTCTGGGACCGCCGCACCGGCGTTCCGGTGGGCCGCGCCATCACCTGGCAGGACACCCGTACCAGCGGCTATGTCGAGGAGCTGCGGCGGACCACCGGTGACGACTTCTTCCTCGAGCGCTGCGGACTGTCGCCCACGACCTACTTCTCCGCGCCACGGCTGCGCTGGCTGTTCGACCATGTCGACGGCTTGCGCGAGCGCGCGGAGCGCGGCGAGGTGCTGTTCGGCACCATGGAGAGCTGGCTGATCTGGAACCTCACCGGAGGGCCCGACGGCGGACTGCACCTGACCGATGCCACCAACGCCAGCCGCACCATGCTGATGAACATCCGCAGCCTGTCCTGGGACGATGAACTACTGGCCTATTTCGATGTGCCCCGGGCGATGCTGCCGGAGATCCGCTCCTCCGCCGAGCGCTACGGCATGGCCCGCGCCCTGCTGCCGGACGTCCCGATCTGCGCGGCCCTCGGCGATCAGCAGGCGGCGCTGTTCGGGCAGACGTGCTTCGCCCCCGGCGAGGCGAAGTGCACCTATGGCACCGGCAGCTTCCTCCTGGTCAACACCGGCACCGAGCTCGTACGGTCCCGGCACGGGCTGCTGACCACGGTGGGCTACAAGGTCGGCGGCGAGCCGCCGGTCTACGCCCTGGAGGGCCCGATCGCCGTCACCGGCTCACTGGTGCAGTGGTTCCGCGACCGCCTGGGGCTGATCCACAGCGCCCCGGAGATCGAGACCCTGGCCCGCGGCGTCGAGGACAACGGCGGCTGCTACATCGTCCCCGCCTTCTCCGGGCTGTTCGCCCCGCACTGGCGCAGCGACGCGCGCGGGGTGATCGTCGGGCTCACCTCGTACATCACCAAGGGGCATCTGGCCCGGGCCGTCCTGGAGGCCACCGGGTGGCAGACCCGGGAGGTGGTCGACGCCATCAACGCCGACTCGCCCCGGCCACTGCGCCAGCTGAAGGTGGACGGCGGGATGACCTCGAACAATCTGCTGATGCAGTTCCTGGCCGACGTCCTGGACATGCCCGTGGTGCGCCCCATGGTCTCCGAGACCGTCTCCCTCGGCGCCGCCTACGCCGCCGGGCTCGCCTCCGGCTACTGGCCGGATCTGGAGGGGCTGCGCCGCAACTGGCACCGCGCGGCCCAGTGGATGCCCACGATGGACCCCGCACGTCGGGAGGCGGAGTACGAGAGCTGGCGGCGGGCGGTCGAGAGGTCGCTGGGCTGGGCCAGGTCGTAGCCCGGGGCATATTCCTCCACGGTCTGCGCGGGAATCGAGGCGGAACGGAACGTGTGAGTTCCCTGAGGCGGGGTATTCGAGCCAGCCGCGGCTGTTCACTCGAGCCGCTCTGGGACCCAGAAACCCATGAAGACCCAAACCCGATCCATGGACGGAATCATGACCAGCCCTTCCGATGAAAACGTCTCCGCCACCCAGCAGGCCCTAGGCGAGCTGGCGGCCGACCGGGCGGACGAGTCGGCGCTGAACACCCTTGCCAACAGTGAGGTCCTCCTCCCCTCCGCCGAGACCGGAGAGGAGACGGACCCGCAGGCCGTGACCCTGCCCGTGTTCCAGCAGGAGGACGGCGCGCAGCTGGTACCGGTCTTCACCACTCCGGCCCGGATGCACCAGGCCCTGCCGCAGATCGAGCGGTACCACCTGGTGCCGCTGGGCGCGCTGGCCCAGGGATGGCCCTCCGAAGAGCTCTCGCTGACCATCGACGCGGGCGCCCCGGAGGCCGTCACCCTCTCGGCCAACGGCGTGCGGAGCCTGCTCAGCGGCTCCGGCCCGGCCGCCTGACCCTCCCGCGGCGGTCCGTGCCCCTGCTCCGTACGGGCACGGGCCGCGGCGATGCCTGCTCTCGGCGGCCGTTCGCTGATTGGCCATCGTCCCGGCTCATCGTCTACCGTCCCGTGGACAACCTGATCACGGAAAGCCACCGGCGGGACGGACCACGTGAGCGCGATCAACATCGGACAGGCCGTCGTTCTCGGCGTCGTGGAGGGGGTCACGGAGTTCCTCCCGGTCTCGTCCACCGGCCACCTCAAGATCACTGAGGGGCTGATGGACATCCCGGTGGACGACAAGTCCGTCGTGGCCTTCACCGCGGTGATCCAGGTCGGCGCCATCGCCGCCGTCCTGCTGTACTTCTTCCGCGACATCCGCCGCTTCGCCACCGCGTGGGCGCGGGGGCTGGTCAACCGCGAGGAGCGGTACCACCACGACTACAAGTTCGCGTGGTGGGTCATCTACGCCACGATCCCCATCGTGGTGGTGGGCCTGGCCGCCAAGCCGCTGATCGAGGGCCCGCTCGCCTCCCTGTGGGTGGTGGCCGCCTCGCTGATCGTGGGCAGCGGGCTGATGTGGCTGGCCGACCGGATGGGCCGCCACAAGCGCGGGGAGGACGACACCAGCGTCAAGGACGCGATGCTGGTCGGCTCCTCGCAGATCCTCGCACTGCTCTTCCCCGGCTTCTCCCGTTCGGGCGCCACGATGGCCACCGGCCTCATGCTCGACCTGGACCGGGTGGCCGCCACCCGGCTCTCGTTCTTCCTGGGCATTCCGTCGCTGACCGGCGCGGGGCTCTACGAGCTCAAGGACGCCATGGGCGGTGGCGTGGGCACGATGCCGCTCGCGGTGGGCACGGTGGTGTCCTTCGCGGTGGCCTACGCCTCCATCGCCTGGCTGCTGAAGTTCGTGGCCAAGCATTCGTTCAACGCGTTCGTGATCTACCGGATCGTGATCGGCCTGGCGCTGTTCGGGCTGCTCGGCGCGGGCGTCCTCAACGCCTGACGCCGTTGCGGGCGCCCCTCAACGCCTGGCGCCGTCGTTCCAGCGGCTCGCCGGATAGTCGACATAGCCGCCCGCCCCGCCGGTGTAGTACGTGCCCGGGTCGCCCGCCGCCAGCTCACGGTCCAGGGCGAACCGGGCCACGAGGTCGGGGTTGGCCACGAAGTGGGTGGCGTAGGAGACGGCGTCCGCGACCCCGGCCCCGATCACCGCGTTGCCGGTCTCCCGGCCGAAGCCGTGGTTGGCGATCAGCGGGCCGTCGTAGAGGCGGCGGTAGCGGGCGAAGGCGTCGTGGTCCGGGGCGGTGCCGGGCTCGGCGGGGGCCGGTCCCCGCAGATGCAGATAGGCCAGGGGGTGGTCGCACAGCTCCGCTACCAGCGCGTCGTAGTCGGCGAGCGTCCGCTCGTCGGCGGTGAACCGCTCGGCGGTCCAGTACGGCGACAGGCGCACGCCCACCCGGCGGCCGTCCCAGACCGCGGTGGCCGCGTCGACGATCTCCATCAGCAGCCGCCGCCGTCCTGCCGGGTCGCCGCCGTAGGCGTCGCGGCGGCGGTTCAGCCGTGGATTGAGGAACTGAGGGATCAGGAACGAGCCGAGGGCGTGCACCTCGACTCCGTCGAAACCGGCGCGGCGGGCGTTCACCGCGGCCGCGCGGTACTCCGCGACCGTGTCCCGGATGTCGTCGATCGTCATCTCCCGTGGGGTGACCGTGGCCTTGGGCCCGCCGGGGGTGTAGGCCCGCTCGCGGGGGTCGACCGCCGACGGACCGGCCGGAAGGGCGCCCCCGAGGTGGTCGGGGTGCGAGGCGGCGCCGGTGTGCCACAGCTGCAGCACGATCCGGCCGCCGAGGGCGTGGACGACGTCGGTGACCCGGCGCCACCCGCTGATCTGCTCCTCGCTGTAGACGCCGGGGACGTCCGGGAAGCCGATGGCCCGCTCGCTCACCCAGGTCCCCTCGGTGATGATCAGCCCGGCCCCGGCCCGCTGACCGTAGTAGTCCGTGTGCATGCCGTTCGGGACCAGCCCCTCGCCCGTGGCCCGGGCCCGGGTCATGGGCGCCATCACCACCCGGTTGGGCAGTTGGAGGTCCCCCAGCTCCGCGGGGCGCAGCAGCGGCTGGTCCAGGACGGTCGAACAGGTGGTGGTCATGGTGTCTCTCCTCGTCACCTCTGCCGCGTGGCATACGTCGTGGTTACGTCTGGGGAAGTGACGGAGCGCGGCGAGGAAAGGTGACCGATGGACGGGCGGAAACCGGGGAACGGACAGCACCCGCAGGACGGGCTGGCGGAGCGCTTCGAGACCCACCGCGGCCAGTTGCGGGCGGTCGCCTACCGGATGCTCGGCTCGCTCAGCGAGGCGGACGACGCCGTGCAGGAGACATGGCTGCGGCTCAGCCGCGCGGACGCCGAGGCGGTCGGGAACCTGACCGGCTGGCTGCGGACGGTGGTCTCCCGGATCTGCCTGGACATGCTGCGCTCCCGCACCGCGCGCCGGGAGGAGCCGGTCGGCCAGGAGCTGCCCGAGATGGCCCGGGAGACCGGGGACGGCGGCGGTCCGGAGGGCGAGGCGGTGCTGGCCGACTCGGTCGGCAGGGCGCTGCTCGTGGTGCTGGACACGCTGGGCCCGGCCGAGCGGATCGCCTTTGTGCTGCACGATGTGTTCGCGGTGCCGTTCGACCGGATCGCGCCCATCGTGGAGCGCTCACCGGTCGCCGCGAAGAAGCTGGCCAGCCGCGCCCGCCAGAAGGTGCGGGGCATCGCGGCGGTGCCCCGCGCCGAGCTGGACCGGCAGCGGCGCACCGTCGACGCCTTCCTCACCGCCGCCCGCGGCGGTGACATGGAGGCGCTGCTCGCGGTGCTGGACCCGGATGTCGTCCGGCGTGCCGACCGCGCCGCCCTGCCCGAGGGGGTGCCAACGGTCGCCCGTGGTGCGCGGACGGTGGCGGAGGAGACCGCCGGTTTCGCGCCGAGGGCGCGGTTCGCGGAGCCCGCGCTGGTGAACGGGTCCGTAGGGGTAGTCGTGGCCCCGCACGGCCGGCTGCTCCTCGCCCTGACCGTCGCCGTCGAGGACGGGAGGATCGCCGCGTACGAGGTGATCGCCGATCCCGCGCGGCTGAGCCGTCTGGAACTCGGTCTCCTCGACGACGTACGGCCTCACATAGCCTCGGCCCATGAGTGATTTACTGCCGTATCTGATCGTCGCCGGTGTGCTCGCCGCGCTCATGGGCTTCCTCGGCTGGGTGGCCTCCCTCGCCCGGCGCCGTGGCGCCACCGGCGCGGCCCTGCGGGCGGCCCTGGCCTCGCACGACGAGGCGTTCCGGGTGACGGCGTACGACTCCCACCAGGAGATCGTGGCGCAGGCGGAGCGCAAGGCACCGATCCTCTCCCCCGACGGTCAGTGGACGCCGAGCCGCATCGGTGCGGAGGGCCGCCGGCCTTCCGCACTGCGGGCTCCCCGGGCCCGGCGGGGGCTGCTGCGCCGCTGGGGCCGCCGACTCAGGGGGCGCTGAGAGCCCGGCGGGCCCACGCGCGGACCACGCGCCGGAGCCGCATATCGACGCTTTCCCCCTCCCCGCCCCTTCCCGATACTGGGGCGGAGCGCCCCAGACCCCGTTCCGGGGCTCCGTCCCTGGACCCCGAGGCCCGGGGCGGAGCCCATGCCACGGCCACGCGCCGGAGCCGCATATCGACGCTGCGGGAAGGGGGCGAATGCCCGGTCCGGGTGTCTGGGGCAGAGCCATCGGGAAGGGCCGGGACGAGAGCAGCCCGCCGCAGGCGTCACGGTCCGTCGGACGCCCCTAGGACGTCGTCACGGGGTAGTCGGCTCCGAGCGTGACCTCGCGCCAGGTGTCGAAGGTGGCCCTGAGGGAGTCCAGCCGGGCCTGGGCGATGTCGTAGGCGGCCTTGCCCAGCAGCAGCCGCAGCGGGGGTTCCGCCGCCTCCACCGCACCGATGATGGCCTCGGCCGCGCGGGCCGGGTCGCCGGGCTGGCGGCCATAGGTGGCGAGGGTGCCGGTGCGCCGTGCGCCCGCGGTCCCGGCGTAGTCGTCGATGGTGGTGGCGGACTGGCGCATGGAGGGGCCGGACCAGTTGGTGCGGAAGGCGGCGGGTTCGACGATCGTCACCTTGATGCCCAGCGGGGCCACCTCGGCGGCGAGCGATTCGGACAGGCCCTCCACGGCGAACTTGGTGGCGTGGTAATAGCCGGTGGCGCCGAAGGCGGCCAGGCCGCCGAGGGAGGAGATGTTCACGATGTGGCCTGCGCGGCGGGCGCGCATGCCCGGCAGGACCGCGCGGGTGACGTCCACCAAGCCGAAGACATTGGTGTCGAACAGGGCCCTGACCTCCTCGTCCTCGCCCTCCTCGAGCGCGGCGAGGTAGCCGTGGCCCGCGTTGTTGACGAGTACGTCGATGCGGCCGAAGGCGGTCTCCGCCTCCTTCACCGCCTCCGCCACCCGGTCCTTGTCGGTGACGTCGAGCGCCAGGGCCAGCGCGCGGTCTCCGTGACCGGCGACGATGTCGGCCACCTGCCGGGGGTCGCGGGCGGTGACCACCGCGCGGTGGCCGTGGCCGAGGACGGCGGTGGCCAGGGCCCGGCCCAGACCGGTGGAACAGCCGGTGATGAACCAGACGGGCGAGTCATTGACGGTCATGCGGAAGAGTCCTTCGTCGTGGTGCTCATGGGGTCGTGGGGCGCCTCCACCACATCGGCGGTGAGGCTGCCCAGCAGGGCCAGCGCCTGCTCGGACGGGCTGCCCGGCTCGGCCTGGTAGACGATGAGCTGCTGGCCGGGGGCGCTGTTCACGGTCAGTGCCTCGTACTCCAGGGTCAGCTCACCGACCAGGCGGTGCCGGAAGCGCTTGGTCTCATGGGTCTTCTGGCGGATGTCATGGCGGGCCCACAGCCGCCGGAACGCCTCGCTCTTCAGCGAAAGCTCGCCGACGACGGCGATCA
The DNA here is from genome assembly GCF_047337785.1 of Streptomyces lacaronensis. Taxonomy (NCBI): domain Bacteria; kingdom Bacillati; phylum Actinomycetota; class Actinomycetes; order Kitasatosporales; family Streptomycetaceae; genus Streptomyces; species Streptomyces lacaronensis. The sequence goes on along the minus strand of NZ_JBLHDK010000003.1, from coordinate 11,245,961 downwards.
GTTCGGGGTCCTCGGCGTCGATTCCGGCCGCCGCGCGGAGCCCGGCGACGGTGTTGACCGCCACCCGCTCCCAGTCGGGGTAGAACTCCCGCGCGTCCGGGTCGAGGAAGACCAGCCGCATCAGATCCCGGCTGTGGGTGTGCCCGTCGAAGAGGGCCCCGCCCAGGGCGTTGTGGGCCAGTACGGTCAGACAGCGGCCCAGGACCACGGCCGGGGTCCGCGGCCAGCCCTCCATCATCCGCAGCAGGGTCGGGCTCACCCGCTCCCGCCGCGCGGCCGGTCGGCGCCGGCCGGGGGCCGGACGGGCCAGCCGATGCAGATGGGCGACCGCGTCCTCCTCCAGCACCAGCGCCCGGGCCAGCGCCTCGACCACCTGCGCCGAGGGATGCCGCTCCCGGCCCTGCTCCAGCCGTATGTAGTAGTCGGTGCTGACCCCGGCCAGCAGGGCGACCTCCTCCCGGCGCAGCCCCGCCACCCGGCGCCGGCCGGCGGGCAGTATGTCCACGTCCTCGGGCCGCACCCGTTCACGGCGGGCACGCAGAAAGCGCCCCAGAGGGTTCTCGCTGTCCATGAAAGCGAGCGTAGACCGCGGAAAGCACGGTCAGGCCCTCGTAAGGTGGCCGCGCTACTCCTAGTCTGGGCCGGGGGTGCCGCCCATGGACCACTACGGGGAGCGCAGGGTCGGCCGGGGGCCGGACGGAGACGGCTGCCCGGTGCGGCGGGGGCCCGACGGGATCTGGCAGGTGTCCGGTTACGAGGAGGCCCGCGCCGTACTCCGCGCCACGGCCACCGTGCAGGCCGGGCTCGGCGTCGAGACGGTGGAGAAGCTGCCGTCCCGGTTCCGGCGGCCGGTGCTCTACCGGGACGGTCCGGAACACCGCGAGGACCGGCGGCAGACCGCCCGGTTCTTCACCCCGCGCCGGGTGGACGAGCACTACCGCGAGGTCATGGTCGAGGTGGCGGAGGCACAGCTCGACACCGTCCGGGAGACCGGCCGGGGCCGCCTCGCCGAGCTGAGCTTCCACCTGGCCATCGAGGTGGCCAGTGCCGTGATCGGCCTCACGGAGAGCCGGCCCGGGATCCGGGGGCGGCTGGAGCGCTTCTTCCCCGAGAAGTTCGGGACACCCGGGCTGACCAGCCTCCACGGGATCCGCTGGCTGGTGCGGCAGAACTCCAACTGGCTGCGGGTCTACTGGGGTGATGTCCGCCCGGCCGTACGGGCCCGGCGCCGTCGGCGGCGCGACGACCTGATCTCCCATCTGCTGGACGAGGGGTGTTCGTCGGGCGAGATCCTGGGGGAATGCCTCACGTTCGCGGCCGCGGGCATGGTCACCACCCGGGAGTTCGTCAATGTGGCCGCGTGGCATCTGTTCGGCGACGCCGCCCTGCTGGCGCGCTACCGGGCCGCCGACGAGCCCGGCCGGATCGCGATCCTCCAGGAGATCCTCCGGCTCGAACCGGTCATCGGCCGGCTCCGCCGCCGTACCACCGCACCGCTCCGGCTGCCCGGCGACGGCCGGGGCCCGGACGCGGAAGTGACCGTCCCGGCCGGGGAGTTGGTCGACGTCCTGCTGCATCACGCCAATCTCGACGCCCGTACGGTGGGCGAGCGGCCGGAGCGGCTGTGTCCGGGCCGCCCGATGGCCGCGGGCGCGGGGGCGCCGGGGCTGTCGTTCGGGGACGGTGCGCACAAATGCCCCGGGGCCACCATCGCGCTTCTGGAGACGGATGTCTTCCTCAGCCGGCTGTTCGCCCTGCCCGGCATCCGTATGGCGGCCCCGCCCAGGGTCGGCTTCAAGGACGGGATCGACAGCTATGAGCTGCGCGGCTGCACGGTCATGCTGACCGGACGGACATGACGAGGGACATGCGAGGGATCTGACCGGCCGGACCCGACCGGCCGGTGGCGGGCGCGGGTCAGCGCGGGTACAGCCGCCGCCGTGAGGTGGTGAAGCGGGCGAGGGCGTCCGGGAGCGGGTCGATGCCGATACCGGGCGCGGTGGGCACCGGGAGGTGGCCGTCCTGGAGGACGAACGGCTCGGTGATGTCCTCGGCGAAGTATCGGCCGGAGGCCGAGGTGTCGCCGGGCAGGGTGCAGCCGGGCAGGGCGGCGAGGGCCAGGTTGGGGGCGCGGCCGATACCGGTCTCCAGCATGCCCCCGCACCACACCGGGACGCCGTGGGCGGCGGCGAGGTCGTGGATGCGGCGGGCCTCCGGATAGCCGCCGACCCGGGCCGGTTTGACGTTGATGACCCGGCAGGCGTCCATCGCGATCGCGGACGCGGCGTCGCGCGCGTTGTGGATGGACTCGTCCAGGCAGACCGGGGTGGTCAGCCGCCGCTGGAGCCGGGCGTGGGCGTGGAGGTTGTTCTCCTCCAGCGGCTCCTCGATGAGCAGCAGCCCGAACTCGTCGAGTTTCCTGAGGTGTTCGGCGTCGGCGAGGGTGTACGCGGTGTTGGCGTCGACCTGAAGCGGCAGCGCCTCGCCGAACCGTTCCCGTACGGCGCGCACCGGCTCCACGTCCCAGCCCGGCTCGATCTTGAGCTTGATGCGCACATAGCCCTCGGCGAGATACCGCTCGACGTCGTCGATCAGCTCGGGGAGGGAGTCCTTGATGCCGACGGACACCCCGGCGGGCACCCGCTCGTGGACCGAGCCGAGGAAGGTGGCCAGCGGCATGCCGTGGGCGCGCAGTTCGGCGTCGAGCAGCGCGGTCTCCAGGGCGGCCTTGGCCAGCTCATGGCCCTTGACGGCGGCCATGGCGGGGGCGAGGGCCGCGGTCGTGGGCGCGGGGAGGGCGGCCACCCGGGGCAGCAGGAAGTCGCGGATCACGATCTCGGCACCGGCGGTGAACTCCGCGCAGTACAGCGGCTCCGGATCGGCGGCGAACTCCGACCAGCCCTCGGCCCGGTCGGTGACAACGTGCAGCAGAAAGGTGTCCTTACTGGTCATCGTCCCGAAGGAGGTACGGAAGGGGGTGATCAGTGGAAGGGCGACCTGGAACAGTTCGGCGCGTTCGAGCCTCATGGCCGCGGGTCCTCTCCGGGGGTGGTCGGGGTGGGGTTCCGGGTGAGCCGGTACCAGCCGTCGCGGGACATCGCGGTGGCCCGGAAGCCCTCGGCGTACGCCTCGGTGAAGACCTCGCGCACGGCGTGCCGCCAGCGCAGTGCCAGGGCCGGGTCGGCGGTGCGCAGCGCGACGATGTCCCCGGGCACCCTGCACCACAGCCGGTCCGCGTGGCGGGCGGCGAGTGGGCCTCCGTCGGGGGCGTGGCGGACGACCGGGGCGGCCGCCCGGTCGTCGGTGTCATCGGCGGGGGTGGGTGCGGGTGCGGGTCGTGCGAGGAGGTCCCAGCGGGCGGTGAGCCGGTCACTCTCGTCGCCGTCGTTCACCCCGTCGTTCATGGGGCCGTAGAGGTCGACCAGGTACTCGGCGCCGACGGCGCCCAGTTTGACCAGGTTGAAGCGGGCGTTACGGGCGACCAGCGGGTCGAAGGTCCAGCGCATGGTGTGGGCCCCGCCCTCCAGGGCCCAGCCGCGCTGGGCCTGTTTGACGGCGTGGCCGACGCCCCGGTCGGAGGCGGTGGCGGCGGCCACGAGCGAGTACACCTCCCGGTCGGCCGGCGGGCCGAAGACCGCGACCGCGGCGCCGGACAGCCGCTCGCCCTCCTGCCCGTCGGGCCCGGTGGTGTACGCGGCGTGCACCGCGCCGCCCGCGTGGACGATGCTGTGCAGCACCTCGGCCGGATAGGGCGGGTTGCTGCGCGGCAGCCGCCACACCTCGGCGAAGAAGTCGGCCACCGCCTGGACACCGGCCACGTCGTGGACGGTGCGGACGGCGACCCCGGCGGCGCGGGCGGCGGCGGTGGCCAGCGCCTCGGCGTCCATCGTCACTGATGTCATGGGCCCGAGTCTCCCGGGGTGTGTCCGCGCTCGGGTTGTCCGGACGCACAAGCGCGACCTAGGGTCCTGTTGCGATCAGCCAATCGCCTCGCGCGTCAGCCCCCTGGAAGGCCCGGTACCACTCATGGACACCCGCACCCTCGGGGAGCTTCTGGACATCCTGGGCGAGCCCGCGCTGCGGCTGGTCACCGCCCCTTCCGGGCTCACCACGCCCGTCACCGAGGTGCTGCTGTACGACGTCCACGCCCCGTTCCCGGACCGGGCGCCCGGCGCCCTGCTGCTGGCGGTCGGGGTGCGGGCGGAGGCGGCCGGGGCGCTGGTGGACGAGGCGGCGGCCGCGCGGATGGCGGGTCTCGTCGTACGCGGTGAGGACGGGCCCTCGTCCGGGCAGGGACCTTCGTCCGGGCAGGGGTCCTCGTCCGGGCACGGCCAGGGGCCCTCGTCCGGGCACGTACACGGGCTCGCGGATGCCGTCACCCGGGCGCGGGAGCGCGGGCTGGCCCTGCTCACCGTCGACGAGGACGCCGCCTGGCACCATGTCCATCTGCTGCTGGCCGGTGCGGTAGGGGCCCGGCCCTCCCCCGCCGGTGGCGCCGCGCTCGGCGACCTGTTCTCGCTCGCCGGCGCCGTGGCCACGGCCGTGGGCGGCGCCACCGTGATCGAGGATCCGCGCCAGCGCATACTCGCCCACTCCACCATCCCCGGCCAGCCCGTGGACGAGCCCAGGCGCCAGGGCATCCTGGGCCGTCAGGTGCCGGACAGCCCGGAGAACACCGAGCAGTACCGGGTGCTGTTCGCGTCCCACGGGCCGGTGCGCCTGCCCGCCCTCAGCGCGGAGGAACTGCCACGGCTGGCCGTCGCCGTACGGGCGGGCGGGGAGACCCTCGGCTCGCTGTGGGTCGTCGACGACGGGACCCTCGCACCGGACGCCGAGGAGGCACTGGCCCAGGGCGCCTCCACGGCCGCCCTGCTCCTGCTGCGGGCGCGGGCGGCACAGGAGCTGTCCCGGCATATGACCGGCGATCTGCTGCGCCGTCTCCTGGACGGCACCGCCGAGCCCGCCACCGCCGCCGAGCGGCTGGGGCTCGCCCCCGGCACACCGGTGCGGGTGGCCGCCTTCGCGCTGGAGGGCGCGGCGGGCGCGCCGGACGGGGAGCAGGCCGCGCTGCGGCTGCTGGATCTCGTACGGCTGCAGTGCGAGGCGCGGTACGGGCGGCATGCCTGTGTGCTGGTCGATGGTGTGGTGTACGCGCTGCTGCCCGTCGCCGACGGTCGGGCCGGGGAACGGCAGCGGCGGCTCGCCGAGGACATCGTGCGCCGCGCCGGGCAGGCCCTGAGGGTGCCGGTGCGGGCCGGTCTTGGCGATGTGGTGCCGGAGGTGGCGGAGGTCCGCGGCTCGCGGGAGGACGCCGATCTGGTGCTGCGGGTGCTCGGCCCGGAGGAGACGGTGGCCGCCATGGCGGAGGTCCGGGCCCGCGCCGTACTCCTCCGGCTCGGCGAACTCCTGGGCGAGCGGCGGGAGTTGGCGGCCGGGGCCTGGCGGGACATCCTGGCGTACGACGCCGGGCACGGCACGGACTATGCCCGGACGCTGGTGTGCTGGCTGGACGCCGGATGCGATATGGCCCGGGCGGCCCGGCTGCTGGCCGTCCACCCCAACACCTGCCGCTACCGGCTGCGGCAGGCGCGGGCGCAGCTGGGCATCGACCTGGACGACCCGGACGAGCGGCTGGTGCTCTGGCTCCAGCTGCGCGCCCTCGCCGGGCTGCGGGGCGCGAGCCCCTGAGCGCTCCTCCGGAGGTGCCCCGAGCTGCCGTCGACCGTCCGCGGCGTCGTCGTGGCTGGTCGCGCCCACGCGGCGGAGCCGCACCTCGGCACAGCCCGCGCCCCTTCGGGGGCGCCTTTCTGCTGAGGGGTGTCCCGCGGTTCAGCCGAGCCAGCCCATGAGCCGCGCCTCGCACTCCCGCAGCTGCTCCACCGGCACGTACTCGCCCGCGGTGTGGGCCAGGGACGGGTCGCCGGGGCCGTAGTTGAGCGCCGGTGTGCCGAGCGCGGCGAAGCGGGCGACATCGGTCCAGCCCAGTTTGGGGCGGGGCGCCACGCCGAGGTACGCCACGAGCGAGGCGGCCGCTTCCCGGTCCAGGCCGGGGAGGGCACCCGGGGTGTTCTCGGTGATCTCGACCTCGTACTCGGGGAAGAGGTCGCGTACGTACGCCTCGGCCTCCCGTGGTGAACGGCTGGGCGCGAAACGCAGGTTGACCGTTATCAGGCACAGGTCGGGCACCACGTTCCCGGCCACGCCCGCGCGCACGGCCACGGCGCTCAGCCCCTCGCGGTACTCCAGCCCGTCGATGGTGATCCGCTCCGCGGTGTGGTCGTCCAGGCGCCGCAGGACGGCGGCGGCGCGGTGGGCGGCGTTGACTCCCTTCCAGGCGCGGGCGGTGTGCGCCCGCTCGCCGCGTACGGCGATGTCCGCCATCAGCACACCCTGGCAGCCCGCCTCGACACCGGCGTCCGAGGGCTCCATGAGAATGGCCAGATCGGCCTGGACCAGCTCGGGGCGCTCCGCGGCGATCCTGGCCAGGCCATTGCGGTCGCCCGCCACTTCCTCGCATTCGTAGAACGCGTAGGTGATGTCGTGCGCGGGCGCGGGGAGTGCCGCCGCGAGCCGGAGGGCGACCGCGACACCGCCCTTCATGTCGCAGGCCCCGAGGCCGTGGAGCAGTCCCCCGTCCAGCCGGGAGGGGAGGTTGTCCGCGGCCGGGACGGTGTCCAGGTGCCCGGCGATGACCACCCTCCGGTCGCGGCCCAGATGGGTGCGGGCCACGACGGAGTGGCCGATCCGCTCGACGGTCAGCCACGGCAGGGCGCGCAGCGCGCTCTCGACGGCGTCGGCGAGCGGGGCCTCATGGCCGCTTTCCGAGGGGATGTCGACCAGGGCACGGGTGAGCGCGAGCACATCGGCGGTGGGGTCGAGCGGGGTCATGGGGTGGTCTCCGGTTCGGGGGCGGGGCGGTTGAGGGTGGAGTGCCGGATGCCGTAGAGCCCGTAGACAGCGAGTCCGACCGCCATCCAGGCGCCGAAGGCGATCCAGGTGTCGGCCCCGAGCCCGTACATCACATACCCGCAGCAGGCCACTCCCAGCAGGGGCGTCACGGGCGCGAGCGGCACCCGGAAGCCGCGCGGCGCGTCCGGCTTGCGCCGGCGCAGGATCAGCACCGCCAGGTTGACCAGGGCGAAGGCGAAGAGGGTGCCGATGCTGGTGGCGTCCGCGAGGTCGCCGAGCGGGATGAGCGCGGCGAGGAGGGCGACGAAGGCGGAGACGATGACGGTGCCCGCGCGCGGCACCCCCGTGCGCCGGTGGACCGTGGAGAAGAGGCCGGGGACGAGCCCGTCGCGGGACATCGAGAACAGGATGCGGATCTGCCCGTACTGCACGGTGAGGACCACGCTGGTGGTGGCGACGACCGCGCCGATGGACAGCAGGATCGGCCACAGCTCGCCACCGCCGACGGAGCTGACGAGGACCTGGCTGAGCGTGGCCTCGGTGCCCTCGAACCGCTGCCAGGGCATCGCGCCGACCGCCGCCAGCGCCACCGCGCAGTACAGAGCGGTGACCAGCCCGAGCGAGAGGACGATGGCGCGCGGCAGATCGCGCTGTGGGTGCTTGGCCTCCTCCCCCGCCGTGGAGGCGGCGTCGAAGCCGATGTAGGAGAAGAAGAGCGAGGAGGCGCCCGCGGTCATCCCGGCCGTGCCGAGGGGGAAGAGCGGCCGGAAGTTCCCGGCGTGGAAGGCGGTGAAGGCCACCGCGCAGAAGATGACGAGCGCTGCCAGCTTCACCGCCACCATCACGGTGTTGACCACGGCGCTCTCCCGGGCGCCGCGCAGCAGCACCACCATGGCGAGGACGACGATGGCGGCGGCGGGGACGTTCAGCACCCCGCCGTCGCCGGGCGGGGCGGCGAGCGCGTCGGGCAGGGTCCGGCCGACGGTCAGCTGGAGCAGTTCATTGACGTACTGGCCCCAGCCGACCGCGACCGCGGCCACGGAGACGCCGTACTCCAGGATCAGACACCAGCCGCACACCCAGGCCACCAGCTCGCCCAAGGTGGCGTAGGTGTAGCTGTACGAGGACCCGGCGCCCGGGATCATGCCCGCGAGCTCGGCGTAGGACAGGGCGGAGAACAGCGCGGTGACCCCGGCGAGGACGAAGGAGAGCACCACCGCCGGGCCCGCCTGGGGCACCGCCTCGCCGAGCACCACGAAGATCCCGGTGCCGAGCGTGGCACCGACGCTGAGCAGGGTGAGCTGGGTCAGGCCCAGGGTGCGGCGGAGCGGGCCGCCACCGGCCTCGGCGACCAGCTCCGCCACCTCCCGGCGGCGGGTCAGCCTGCCGACCGGGCCGGTGGCCTGCCCCGGGGTCCGCCGGCCGTGCGGTTGTGTTCGCACACCGTTCACATTGCCTCCCTTGTCCGCGCCGCCGCGCTGTACGGCCCCTGATGATGCGGAAGGGAGCGGGCGGGGAGGTGCACGCATCGGCCAAAGACCCGGCCGTGGCTTTGACCGTTCGGCCAAGGCCGACCGCGGCTACGCCGTCCGCGAGCGGCCCAGCAGCGCCAGGGAGCAGACGAGGGACACGGCCACCAGCACCATCTGGTAGATCACGACCGGCACGATCGATCCGCCGGTCGAGTGCAGCAGCCACTCGCCGACCAGGGGCGCCGTACCGCCGATGAGCGCCGAGCACAGCTGGTAGGAGAGGGAGATACCGGTGTAGCGCACCGAGATCGGGAAGGCCGCGGCGAGCAGTCCGGCCAGGATCGCGTAGTTCATCGCGCCGGTGATGCCCAGCAGGGAGATGCCGAGCCCCACGACGACCGGCTGGGTCGTCGAGACACAGGCGTACATCACCGGTACCAGAGCGAAGTTGAGGCCCAGCAGGGCCGCCACGGTGCGGCGCGGGCCGAAGCGGGCGGCCAGCATCACCCCGAAGGGCTGGGTGATGAACTGGACCACGCTGTAGACGAGCAGCACGTTCAGCATGGTGGAGCGCTCCATGCCGAGGCTGTCCGTGGACCAGGACAGGACGAAGGTGGTGATGAAGTAGGTGGCGGCGATGCCGATGGAGCTGGCGAGCACGCCGAGTGCGAGGGATCCGGGGTGGCCGGTGACCAGCTCCCGCAGGGGCACCTTCGCGACCCGCTTCTCGTCGCGCAGCCGGGCGAACTCCGGGGACTCCTCGACCTTGAGGCGCACCACCAGGCCGATGACCACCATCACGGCGGAGAAGAGGAACGGTACGCGCCAGCCCCAGGCGTCGAAGTCGTCGTCCGGAAGCTGGGTGAGCAGCGCGAACATCCCGGTGGCCAGGATCGATCCGGCCGGGGACCCCTGCTGGGCGAAGGCGCCGAACGACAGAGCCTTCTCCTTGGGCGCGTGTTCGCTGGCGATGAGGACGGCGCCGCCCCATTCGCCGCCGACCGCGATGCCCTGCACCATGCGCAGCAGCACCAGCGCGATCGGCGCGGCGACGCCGACCTCGTCGTAGCCGGGGAGCAGCCCGATCAGGGTGGTGGCGATGCCCATCATCAGCAACGTGGTGACCAGGGTCTTCTTTCGGCCGATCCGGTCGCCGAGGTGGCCGAAGACGATGCCGCCGATCGGCCGGGCGAGGAAGCCGAGCCACAGGCTGCCGAACGCCTGCAGCGCGCCGGTGGTGTCACCGCCACCACCGAAGAAGATCCTGCCGAGGACGAGCGCGGAGGCGGTGGAGTAGATGTAGAAGTCGTACCACTCGACGGTGGTGCCGATGAACGAGGCGAGACCGGCCTTGCGGGCGGTCCGCTCGCGGTCGGTGACCGGGGCGCGGTCGGTGGCCGCGGCGGTGGCGGTGGGCTTGCTCATGGTCAGCGTCCAGATATGCGGTCGGCGAGACGGGCGATGGGCGATGTGGTGGTGCGGCCGGAGGACTCCGAGCGGTCGGCGGCGCGGTACGCGGCGTACATGCCGTGCACCCCGATCCACCGGAACGGTTCGGGCTCCCAGCGCCGGGTGCGGTGGCCGACCCAGGGCAGCGCGGTCAGCTCGGTGGAGTGGCCGAGCAGCAGATCGCGCAGGGTGCGTCCGGCGAGGTTGGTGGCGGCCACGCCATGGCCGACGTATCCACCGGCGAAGCCGATGCCGGTGGCGGGGTCGTAGCCGATCGAGGCGCACCAGTCGCGGGGCACGGCCAGCACCCCCGACCAGGCGTGGTCGATGGCGGCCTCGGCGGTGTCCGGGAAGAGGCCGGTGAGGATCCGCCGCAGGGCGCGCACGGTGTCCGCGCTGGTCTGCCCCGCCCGGTCGGTGCGGGAGCCGAACGTGTAGGGCACGCCGCGGCCGCCGATGGCGATACGGCCGTCCGCGGTGCGCTGTCCGTAGGTGTACGCGTGCGTGGCGTCGCTGAGGAGTTCCTGCCCCTCCCAGCCGAGCCGCTTCCACAGCTCGTCGGGGAGCGGTTCGGTGACGATCATCGAGGAGTTCATCGGCAGCCAGGTGCGCCGCTCGCCCTCGATACCGCTGGTGAAGCCCTCGGTGGCGCGGACGATCCGGTCCGCGCGGATGGTGCCGAACGGGGTGCCGACCCGGCCGGGGGCGATGGCGGTGACCGGGGTGGACCCCAGGATCCGCACACCCCGCGCCTCCACCGCGGCGGCCAGGCCGCGCACCAGCTTGGCGGGGTGGACCCGGGCGCAGTGCGGATTGTGGTAGCCCGCCAGCGCCCCGTCCAGGCGCAGCCGCTCGGCGAGCCGGGGTGCGCTCAGCCACTCCAGGTCCTGCCCGCCCCAGTGGCTCAGCTGGTCGTACGCGGCGCGCAGCCGGGGCAGTTGGGCGGCGCCGTGGGCGACGGTGAGATAGCCGCTCTTGACGATGTCGGCCTCGATGCCCTCGGTACGGGCCACCGAGATCACCTCGTCCACGGTGTGGATCATCTCCCGCTGGAGGGCGATCACGGCCTCGCGCCCGCGCTTCCTCGCATAGGTCCCGGCCGACCCGGCGATCTTGCAGCTGAGCCAGCCGGCGTTCCGCCCCGAGGCGCCGAATCCGGCGAACTCCCGCTCCACGACGGTGATGTCGAGATCGGGGGCGGCCTGTTTGAGGTAGTACGCGGTCCATAGCCCGGTGAAGCCCCCGCCCACGACGCACACATCGGTGGCGAGGTCGCCGTCGAGCGGCGGACGCCGTTCGGGGAAGCCGGTCTGGCGGTACCAGAAGGACACATTTCCGTTCAGCACTGCGGCACTCAGCCAATCGTGGTCGAACGGCCGCTGGTCGGGCGGCCTGGGATGGCCCCGGTTTCGTCGCGGATCGAAGTGGCTCGAGGAGGTGAGAGATATGAGGAGGGGTGGGTCAGTAGCTGGGTGGGCTGATCACCCACAGCACCCGGGCGGCTGCCCCGGCCGTCTCGCTCAACCGGTGGGGTACGGCCGAGGAGTAGCGGATGCTGTCACCGGCCCCGAGGGTGAAGGAGCGCTCGCCGAGCTGGAGTTGGACGGTGCCCTCGAGGACGTACAGGAACTCCTCCGAGTCGCCGTGGCTGTAGAGGGTCTCTCCCGTGGAGCCATGGGCGTCGAACTCCCCCAGGAACACTTCGAGATGGTGCTGCGGCCCCGGTGTCAGCCGGAACTTGCGCCCGCCGAGCACCCCGAGGGCGAGCCGGGGCGCCTCCTCGGCGCGCAGCACGCTCGGGCCGCTGGTGAAGTCGTCGCCGAACAGATCGGCCACCTTCAGGCCGAGCGCGGCGGCGACCTGCTGGAGGGTGGCGATGCTGGGATTGGCCTGTCCGCGCTCTATCTGGCTGAGATAGCCCTCGCTGATCCCGGCGGCCTCGGCGACGGTCCGCAGCGTCAGCCGGCGCGCCTTGCGCAGCGCGCGCAGCCGGTCGCCCACGGACTCGTCGCCGGTTCCCGCGGCCCGGTCCGTGGCGTGTTCGTTCTCCATGGCCGCACACGTTAAGAGCGCTGAGCGGGTGGCACAAGAGTCTGAACTGAAAACTCAGAAATCTTTACTGGCCGGATCCCGCGCTCAGTCCGTCCAGGGTGAGGTCGAGAAGGCGGTCCGCCTGCTCCCGCTGTTCGGGCTTCCCCGAGGCGAGGGCGATGCCGGTGAGGGCGGCGAACATGTCGGTGGCGGTGACGTCCGACCGGATCACACCGGCCGCGACGGCGGCGTCCATCAACCGTGAGAGCGCGTCCTGGATCATCTCGTGGCTCTGCGCGTACGGATTGACGCCCGACGCGACCACGCCCCGCAGCGCGTCCGCCATGCCCAGCTTGGCGTTGGCGTAGTCCATGAAGCGGGCCAGCCACGTCCGCAGGGCCTCGCGCGGGGGCAGGGCCGCCAGCAGTTCGGGGGCGGCGGCGCAGAGCCGGGCCAGCTCATTGCGGTAGGCGGCCTCGATCAGCAGCTCACGGGTCGGGAAGTTCCGGTAGAGGGTGCCGGTACCCACGCCCGCCTCCTTGGCGATGCGCTCCAGGTGGGCGTCCAGCCCCTCCTCGGCGAACACCCGCACCGCGGCGGAGAGGATCTTCTCCCGGTTGCGCTGTGCGTCGGCCCGCAGCGGGCGCCCTGGATCCCTGGCCATCGGCGACTCTCCTCATTCCCCGGTTGCTAAGTGGAGGCACACCCACTTAGTGTGAGGTGAAGTGGCGGCGCCTCCACTTCTCACTGTAGGCCATCGCCGCCTCCTCCTTTCCCCCTGCCCTCCTGCAACGTTTCCCTGAAAGGAACCCCCATGACATCGGGTATCGAAGGCAAGGTCGTCGCCATTACGGGCGCGAGCAGCGGTATCGGCGAGGCGACAGCGCTGCTGCTGGCCGAGCGCGGCGCCAAGGTCGTCCTCGCGGCGCGGCGGTCGGACCGCATCGAGGCGCTGGCGGCCCGGATCGCCGGTTCGGGCGGCGAGGCCGTCGCCGTCGTCACGGATGTGAAGCGGCGCACGGATCTGTCCCGTCTGGTCGCGACGGCACGCGAGCGGTACGGAAAGCTGGACGTCCTGGTCAGCAACGCCGGTATCAGCCCGATCTCCGCCCTCGACGATCTGCGCGTCGAGGACTGGGAGGCGATGGTCGACGTCAACATCAAGGGCGTGCTGTACGGCATCGCCGAGGCCCTGCCCGTCTTCCGTGAGCAGGGCTTCGGGCATTTCGTGCACACCCTCTCCACCGCCGGGCTGAGCATCGTCCCGACGATGGCGGTCTACGCCGGCACCAAGAACGCCGTACGCGCCATCTCCGAAGGGCTGCGCCAGGAGGCCGGCGAGACGCTGCGGGTGACCACCGTCTCGCCGGGGTTCATCCGGACGGAGCTCGCGGATTCCATCACCGACCCGGACGCGAGGAGCGGGATCCAGGCCGGCATGGACAAGATCGCGATCTCCCCGGACGCCATCGCCCGCGCCATCGCGTTCGCCATCGAGCAGCCGGCCGGTGTCGACGTCGGCGAGATCGTGGTCCGTCCCACCGCGCAGAGCTGAGCTCCACGCCCGGGGGGGGGGCAACCGGCGGGTACGGTACGCGGCACGATCCCCTTTCGGGCGGCGCCGGGGAATAACGGCGCGGATGTTCCGGTGGAATATTCGTTCACGATCGCCTTTCATTCGGTGCGGAGTGCAGACGATTGAGTGCGTGACGTGCGCTCACGGCACCGATACCGTCCAGATCACGAAGCTGACGCGCGGAGAAACCGGAGAGTAGTTCGAGATTATCGATACCGGCCCTGAGTAATGCGTTGGCCAAACGATGTCCGATTCTGTCGTGTCCGAGGGCATCGAAGAGTTCGCCTCCCTCACAGGAACCGCAGCGTCGTCCGGGTACGCTCGACGCCATTTCCCGGGCGCCGCACCCACCGCACATATCGATCACCCGGCCATCCCATCGCGCCCTCGACCAGCTCATTTGGACGATGACTTCGCGAAGCGCACCCACGCTGTCGGCCGCTGAGGAGGAATGAGTGGCGCCACAGATGTCACATCGAATGGTGATCGAATGGCTCATGTGAGCATGATGGCAGAGAGCCTTCCCACCAGCCTTCCCCGTCATCACTTTGCGGCCGCTCAGCCGCCCATGGGACATGCGTTTCTCACAGCCGCTTGATGACAAATGCGACTGTTACCCCGCCCGGAGTGGTGAAAGCGTGAGCTAACAGTGGACAGCGAAGAGTCCGGGGGGAGTCCGCGCGAGCCGTTGTCAGCGGCTTGAATCCCGTCCGCACGACGGGGAACGCACCAGCGACAATCCGGTATCCGGCCGAGTGCTGTCACCGCGAGCCCCACCGGGCTCACTTGACCGACAACGAAACGGCTGGGTGATGACAGACAACGCGACGGACAGGGGTGCGGTCGATACCAGGGGGCGCCGTCACCGGAGATGGCGCGTATCCGCGGCGCTGGGTCTGGCGGCGGTGCTGGCGGGCGGCGGGATCGCCGCCCTCCGCACCGCCGGATCGCCCGCGTCGGATGCCCCGGAGCCCGCGGCTGCCGTCGCCTCACACTCCGGCCGGCTGACATCCGAGGAATCGCGCGAGGCGCCCCGTATCGCCATCGACGCCGCCGCCGGGCCCGGGGCCGCGAAGGACCGTCAGAAGGCGACGAAGAAGAGTGACGGGGAGCGGAACGCCGCGGGCGGCTCCGGTGCCGAGCCGCTGGACACCCGCCGGCCGCCCCGGGCCAAGTCGGCGTCCTCCGACACCGACAGCCGGGCCGAGGTCCAGCTCTACGACTACGCCTCGGACACCCTCATCACCAGGGTGGTCGATCTGCGCTCCGAGAAGGTCCTCGACTCCGCCCGCCGGCACGGCGTCCAGCCGCCTCCCACCCTGGCCGAGGCCCGCGAGGCGGTGAAGGTCATCCTCGCCGACCGCCGGCTCGGCCCGGGGATGCGCGAGTCCTACGCATCGCAGACCGGGAAGCGGCTGACCTCGCCCGCCCAACTGCGGCTCCAGAGCATGTCGTTCCTCGGCTCACGGGCCGAGGGGGTGGACGGCGCCCGGAAGGTGTCCCGGTGTGGTGAGCACCGGTGTGTGCAGCTGTTCGTGCGCATTCCCGGTGGCAAGTGGATCGACACCAGCCGGATCGTCATCGATCTGTCGGCCAGGCGCGCCGCCGTCATCGGCCTGTGAGGGGAGCGTGGTCCGTGTCCAGTCTGTTTCGGCGTACCCGTGTGTTTCGGCGTGGCCATCTGCTTCGGTGTGCCCGTGTGCTGATCGCCATGGTGGGATTGCTGGCCCTGTGGGTGCCGGGCCCGGCCTCCGCGGCGCCCGCGAGGGCCGCGGCGGACCCGCCCTGCCCCGCCGCGGATCGCATCGACACGACCCTCAAGAACGGTGCCCGGTGGCAGATGTGCTGGGACATCGACCGCAACACCGGTGCGGTGTTGAGCGATGTGATCTACACCCCGAACCGCTCCACCCCCACCCGGGTCCTCAAGAGCGCCTCGCTGGCCGAGGTGCATGTGCCCTACGACAGCGGTCAGCCCCGCTTCTACGACGTATCGTCCATCGGCTTCGGCGATCTGGAGCAGGGCACGCTCACCCCGCTCAGCGCCAAGGACTGCCCCGACGGGCGGCTGCGCGACTTCCGTGACACCCCGGTGCTGTGCGTCGAGGAGCAGCCGCGGCCGTTCGCCTACAAGAGCGCCGTGGAGAAGGGCGTGCTGCACGGCACCGATCTGGTCGTCTTCTCGGTCTCCGAGATCGGCTGGTACGACTACATCACCGAGTGGCGCTTCTCGGACGACGGCTCCATCACCCCCCGGTCGGGCGCCACCGGAAGCCTCTCCCCGTTCCAGTTCTCCGACGCGAGCAGCGGCTGGCCGACCGGGGTGGGCTCCACCCGGTTCAGCGAGAACCACTCGCACAACATCTTCTGGCGGCTGGACTTCGACGTCGACGGACAGTCGAAGAACACCGTGGAGCAGTACGACTACCTGGGCAGCGGCACGGCCGCGCGCACCACCAAGCGCACGGTGTTCTCCCGTGAGAGGGCGGCGGACCTCGCGCCCACCCGCTTCTGGCGGGTGGTCAACCCCGCCGCCGAGAACTCCGACGGCCACGCCAAGTCCTGGGAGATCGACAACCACCAGAGCGATCAGTACCGGGGCCCGCACGAGACCGAGGAGTTCACCCACCACGACATGTACTTCACGCAGTACCGGGAGTGCGAGCGGCTGGCCTACGGCAACACCGCCCCGGACTGCGCCACCTCGGTCGACAAGTACACCGGCGGCGAGAAGCTGACCGACCCGGTCGCCTGGGTCAGTGTCGACTTCCACCATGTGCCCAGGGACGAGGACCAGGACCCCATGCCCACCCACTGGCAGGGCTTCAGGATCGTGCCCCGGGACCTCACGGCCACGAGCCAGCTGCCATGACCCGGTCCCCGTCGCCCGTCCCGTCCCCCGGCAAGGAGTGCACCGTGTTACGTCGGACCCCGGCCCCGTCAGTCGAGGAGCGGTCGAAGATACGCCGCGTCCTCGAGGACCGGCTGACCGCCCTGGCCCGCGCCCATCAGGTGCCCGCGGCCCAACTCGCCGTGCACAGCGGCGGAACGACTCTCGCCGTGGAGACCGGCGTCCTGGACGCGGACACCGGCGAGCCGTGCACCGCCGACGCGGCCGTGCCCATCGGCTCCATCACCAAGGCCTACACCGCGACCGTGGTGATGCTCCTGGTGGCGGACGGCGATGTGGAGCTGGACGACCGGCTCGGCGACCATGTGCCGGAGCTGCGGCGGGCCGGTCCGCCGTGCACGGTGCGCCAGGTGCTCAGCCACACAGCGGGGCTGCCGTCCGGGCCCGACTCCGATCAGGTGGCCTCGCTGACCGCCGCGCGCTATCTGCTGGACCACTGCACGGACCGCAGCCTGGTGATGCCCCCGGGGACGGACTTCTCCTACTCCAACGCGGGCTATGTGGCCGCGGGCCGGCTGATCGAGACGGTCACCGGAATGAGCTGGCAGGAGGCCGTGCGGTCCGTTCTGCTCGATCCGCTGGGCACCGTGCCGTCCTTCATCGGCACGGCCGGCGCCCCGCACCGGCCCACGGCGCGCGGCCACTCGGCCAACAAGGCCACGGGCAGAACGCGGCCGGTGCGGCAGAACCTCGCCCCCGCCGAGGCCGCAGCCGGTGCTCTGAGGGTCAGTGCCCTCGATCTGGTGGCGCTGGGCCGGGCCCATATCGGCGACGGGGCCGTGGGATCGCTGCCCCATGAGCTCGCGGAGGAGATGCGCCGCCCGGTGCCCGGCGCCGACCCCGGTGTGCTGGCCGACGGCTGGGGCCTGGGCTGGGGGCTCTTCCGGCACGGCGACACGCTGTGGTTCGGGCACGACGGCAACGCCCAGGGCACCTCCTGCTTCCTGCGGGCCGATCCCGCCACGGGAGCGGTGGTCGGCTTCACGGCCAACGCGGGCGCCGGCACCGAGCTGTGGCATGAACTGACCGATGTCCTCGGCGAGATCACCGGCGTCCGGGTGCCCCCCACACCCACCCCGCGGCACCGGGCCACCTCCATGGCCGCCACCTCGCAGTGCACCGGGATCTATCTCAACGGCGACATCGAGTACCAGGTGACCATCGGCGAGGGCGGCGTTCTCGCCCTGTCCGTGGACGGCGACCTCCCCGCGCCGCTGGTCTGCCACGAGGACCTCACCTGCGATCTGGTGGACCCCTCCTCCGGACGCCGGCTCCCCGGCGGGCGCTTCGTCCGCGATCCGCGGACCGGCGCCGTGGACCGGATCCAGCTCTCGGGCCGGATGGCCCGTAAGAGCGCCCTGGTCTGAGATTCCCACCGCCCCGCACACGGCCGTTCTCCCCACGTCTCCTCCGGCCGGGCGCGGGCGCACCGGCTCGGCGTCGGCCGGCCCGAGCCGCCCCCATATCCGCCCGTTCAACCGCTCTGAAGGGCCACGACCCACCATGACGGACCACTACGAGACCTCATCGGTGTCCGCACCCCAACCCGTCCCGGACCTCCCTCCGCAGGCGTGGAACGCCACGGACCGCGCCGTCTCCCGCGCGCCGCTCGGCGAGCTCTTCGCCGTCCGGGCGGAGCGCGCCCCCGAGGCGCCGGCGCTGGTGGCGGACGGGTGCGAGTGGTCCTTCGGGGAGGTCGAGCGCTGGGCGAACCGGCTGGCCCACCATCTCATCGCGCAGGGCGTGGGTCCGGAGCGGGTGGTGGCGCTGGTGCTGCCCCGCTCGGCGGAACTGGTGGTGGCCGAGCTGGCGGTGGCGAAGGCGGGTGGCGCGTACCTCCCGATCGACCCCGCGCACCCCGAGGAGCGCCGGGCCATGATGCTGGCCGACGCCCGGCCGGTGGCCGTGCTCGACGACCCGGCGTGGATCCGGGAGGCGGGGGCCGGGGCGGGCCCGGATCACGCGCCCGGCCGGGGGGAGTTGCTCGGCCCACTGTGCCCCGAGCATCCCGCGTATGTCATCTACACCTCCGGCTCCACGGGCGTGCCCAAGGGCGTCCTGGTGCCACACGCCGGTCTGGGCAACTTCGCGGCCGCGACGGCGGCCCACTACCAGGTCCGGCCCGGTGACCGGGTGCTGCAGTTCTCCTCGCCCAGCTTCGACGCCTCCGTCCTGGAGCTGTGCTCCTCCCTGCTCGCCGGGGCGGCCCTGGTGGTGCCCCCTGAAGGACCGCTGCTGGGCGCCGAGCTGGTGTCGGTCCTGCGGGAGAGGCGGGTGACCCATGCCCTGATCCCCCCGGCCGCGCTCGCCACCGTGCCCCCGGAGGAGCTCCATGACGGACTGCCCGACTTCCGCACCCTGATCGTGGGCGCGGAGGCGTGCCCCGCCGATCTGGTGGACCTGTGGGCGCCCGGGCGGCGGATGGTGAACTCCTACGGTCCGACGGAGGCCACGGTCGTGGCCTCCTGGACGGACGCCCTGGCGGCGGGGACCGGCGCCCCGCCGATCGGCCGTCCGCTGCCCAACACCCGCGTGTTCGTGCTGGACGAGGCGGCGCGGCAGGTGCCGGTCGGGGTCACCGGAGAGCTGTGCATCGGCGGCGCGGGCCTGGCCCGCGGCTATCTCGACCGGCCGGGGCTGACCGCCGAGCGGTTCACCGCCTGCCCGTTCGGCCCGCCCGGATCGCGGATGTACCGCACCGGTGACCTGGTCCGCTGGAACGCCGACGGCGAACTGGAATTCCTCGGCCGGGCCGACCACCAGGTCAAGATACGCGGCTTCCGCGTCGAACTGGGCGAGGTGGAGGCCGCGTTGGCCCGCCACCCCCGGGTGGGGTCCGCCGTGGTCACCGTGCGGGAGGACGAGCCCGGTCAGAAGCGGCTGGTCGCCCATGTGGTGCCGCCCAGCGGCGGGACCCCGCCGAAGGCCGCGGAGGTGCGCGCCGCGGTGGCCCGGGTACTGCCGGCGCATATGGTGCCGTCCGCCTACGTCGTACTGGACGCGTTCCCCCTCACCCCGCACCGCAAGATCGACCGGCAGGCGCTGCCCGCCCCGCGCTCCGCGCCCGACGGCGACGCGCGCCACATCGCCCCGCGCACCCCCGCCGAGGAGGCCCTGGCCCGCGTCTGGTCCGAGGTGCTGCCGGTGGACGCCGTGGGCGTGGAGGACGACTTCCTGGGCCTGGGCGGTGACTCCATCCTCGGGGTGCGGCTGCTGACCCGGATCCGGGCCGAGCTGGGCGTGGACCTCTCACTGCGCGATCTGCTCGACGCCAGGACGGTGGCGCGGCTGGCCGGCAGGCTGCCCGCCGCGGCGGCCGACACGCCGGAGGCGCCGATCCCGCCCGCGCCGCGCGACCGTCCGCTGCCGCTTTCCTCCGCCCAGCGGCGGCTGTGGTTCCTGGACGATCTGACCTCCGGCGGAACCGAGTACAACACCGGGGCCGGGCTGCGGCTCGACGGCCCCCTGGACGCGGCCGCGCTGCGCCGGGCGCTGGACCGGCTCGCCGCCCGCCATGACGCCCTGCGCACCACCTTCGCCACCGTGGACGGGCACGGGGTGCAGCAGGTGGCCGCGCACGGGAGCGTACCGCTCGAGCGGCTCGATCTGGGCGGGCATCCGGCGCGGCGGCGCGCCGAGGAGCTCGACGCCACGCTGACCGCCGAGCTGAACCGCCCCTACGACCTCGGACAGGGCCCGCTGACCAGGGCGCTGCTGATCCGGCTCGCCGACGAGGAGCACATCCTGCTGCTGGCGCAGCACCACATCGTCACCGACGGCTGGTCGGTCGGGCTGCTGGTGCGCGAACTGGCCGCGCTCTACGCCGCCGAGGTGTCCGGAACCGACGCCGCGCTCCCCGGTCCGGCCCTCCAGTACCCGGACTTCGCGGTGTGGGAGCGGAGCCGTCCCGCCACCGCCGGTGCGGACGCCGATCTGGAGTACTGGCGGGGCCGGCTGGCCGGGATGCAGACGCTGGAGCTGCCCACCGACCGCCCGCGCCCGCCGGTGCGCACCACGGCGGGCGCGGTGCACCGCCGTGAGCTGCCCGCCGAGCTGGTGGCGGGGCTGGCCCGGCTCGGCAGGGAGCGGGACACCACGCGGTTCACCCTGCTCGCGTCCGCCGTCGCGGTGCTGTTCTCCCGCTACTCGGGCCAGCGGGACATCGCCTTCGGCACCGTGACCGCCGGGCGCCACCGCAGGGAGCTGGAGTCGGTCGCCGGATTCTTCGTCAACACCCTTGTGCTGCGCGCCGATGTGGACGGGGACAGCACGGTAGGGCGGTTCCTGGACGCGATGCGCGAGACGGTGCTGGACGCCTTCAGCCATGACCGGCTGCCGTTCGAGCGCGTCGTCGAGGAGCTGGCCCCGCGCCGCGACCCCAGCCGCAATCCGCTGGTGCAGGCGCTGGTCGTCCAGCAGAGCGCCATGGTGCCCGGCCAGGAGGCGGGGGGTGTGCGGATCACCGAGCACTCCCTGCCGCGCCCGGCCGCGCGGTTCGATCTGGTGCTGGAGTTCCTGCCCCGCGACGACGGCTCGCTGGGGCTGACCGTGGAGTTCAACTCCGATCTGTTCGACGCGGCCACGATCGAGCGGATGGCCGGGCATCTGCACCGGCTGCTGACCGCCATGGTGGCCGATCCGGGCGCCACCCTGATCTGCTTGCGGATGCTGGCCGACGCCGAGTGGCATGCGATGCTCGACGCCTGGAACGGGCCGGAGCGGCCCGTGGTCGACGCCACCCTGCCCGATCTCTTCGCCGCCCAGGTGTCGCGGCGGCCCACGGCCACCGCCGTGACCTGCGGGGACACCACCCTCTCCTACGACGAGGTGAACCGGCGCGCCAACCGGCTGGCGCGGCTGCTCATCGACCGGGGCGCCGGTCCCGAGCGGCTGGTGGCCCTCGCCCTGCCCCGCTCGGCCGAGCTCGTCGTCGTCCTGCTGGCGGTGCTCAAGGCGGGCGCCGGATATCTGCCGGTGGACCCCGAATACCCGGCCGAGCGCATCGCGTTCATGCTGGAGGACGCCGCGCCCTCGACCGTCCTCACCACCACCGGGGCGGCCGGCTGCCTGCCCGCGGACGCCGCACCGCTGCCGCTGGACGACCCGGAGGTGCGCGCCCGGCTGGACGGGCTCGCGGACGGCGACATCACCGACACCGAACGGCTCCGGCCGCTGGTCCCGGCCCATCCCGCCTATGTCATCTACACCTCCGGATCCACCGGCCGGCCCAAGGGCGTGGTGGCCACCCACCGCGGTGTGGCGGGGCTCGCGGCCTGGGCCGAGGCGGAGCTGGGGCGGGAGCGGCTGACCGACGTGGTCGCCTCGACCTCGCTCAACTTCGATGTGTCGGTCTTCGAGATCCTCTGCCCGCTGCTGGCCGGCGGCAGCGTCGAGGTGGTGCGCGACCTGCTCGCCCTCACCGATCCCGAGGGGCGGCCGCGGGCGACGGGGCTGCTCAGCGGGGTGCCCTCGGTGTTCTCCCGGCTGCTGGGCGGGGATCGCCCGGCGGACTGGGCCCGGACCATCGTACTGGCGGGTGAGGCGCTGCCCGCCCAGACCGTACGGGACATCCGGGAGGCCATGCCGTCCTGCCGGATCGCCAATCTCTACGGGCCGACCGAGGCCACGGTGTACGCCACCGGCTGGTTCTGCGACGGCCGGGCGCCCTCGCAGGCCCCGCCGATCGGCCGCCCGGTCGCGGGCACCCGCGCGTACGTCCTGGACCCGACGCTGCGGCTGGTGCCGCCCGGGGTGACCGGTGAGCTGTATCTGGGTGGGCAGGGCCTGGCCCGGGGGTATCTGCGGCGGCCCGGGCTGACCGCCCACCGCTTTCTCGCGGACCCCTTCGGGGCGCCCGGCAGCCGGATGTACCGCACCGGTGACCTGGTCCGCTGGAACGGCGAGGGCCAGCTGGAATACGTGGGCAGAGCCGATGACCAGGTGAAGATCCGTGGCTTCCGCATCGAGCTGGGCGAGGTGGAGACGGCGCTGCTGCGCCACCCCGACATCGCCGAGGCGGCGGCCGTCGCCCGGGAGACGGACGGCCACCAGCGGCTGATCGCCTATGTGGTGGCCGCCGCGGGCGCCGAGCCCGACCCGGCGGGGCTGCGGCGGTTCCTGCGGCGCTCGCTGCCCGACTACATGGTGCCCGCCTCCGTCGTCGTCCTGGAGCGGATGCCGCTCAACCCCAACGGCAAGCTGGACCGCGGCCGGCTCCCCGAGCCGGACTGGGCCGAGGCCGCGGCACCGGGCTATGTGGCGCCCCGGACCGCCACCGAGCGGACCCTGGCGACGGTCTGGGCCCGGATCCTGCGGGTGGACCGCGTGGGGATGGAGGACAACTTCTTCTCCCTCGGCGGCGATTCGATCCTCAGCATCCAGCTGGTCTCCCAGGCACGGCGGGCCGGTCTCGCCGTCACCTCGCGCGATGTCTACCGCCATCAGACGATCGCCGCGCTGGCCCTGCACCTGGACACCACCACGGCCCCGGCCGAGCCCACCTCCGAAGGGGACGGGACGGCCACCGGGGAGCTTCCGCTGACCCCCATTCAGCACTGGCTGTTCACCGCCGACCCCGAGCGGGCCGGCCACTTCAACCAGACCATCTCGCTGGTGCTGCCCGAGGACGTGGACGAGGACGCGCTGCGGCACGCCCTGGACGCCCTGGTGGGCCACCATGACGCCCTGCGCTCCCGCTTCCACCGCCGCGACAGCGGCTGGTACCAGCGGATCGAGGACGCGGCGGCCGTCCGCGTCCCGCTCCAGACCACCGGCGCCGGGCACCTGGGCCGTTTCGACCTGGCCGAGGGGCCGCTGATGCGGGCGGTGCTCGACCGGGACGCCGGGCCGCACCCGGTCCTCCACCTCACCATCCATCACGCGGTGGTGGACGGGGTGGCCTGGCGCGTCATCCTGGAGGATCTCGACGGCGCCTACCGGCGGGCGGCGGCCCGGGACGAGGGCGCCGGGCTTCCCCCGAAGTCCTCACCGCTGCGCCGCTGGGCGCTGCGGCTCAACACCCATGCCGGGGAAGGCGGGTTCGCCGACGAGGACGCGTACTGGACCGGCCTGGCCGGGGCCTGCGACCCCTCGCTGCCGACGGACCTGAACGGGACGGCCGGGGCGAACACCTACGCCTCGGCCCGGTCGGTCACCGTCCGGCTCGGCCCGGAGGAGACCGCCGCACTCCTCCAGACGCTCCCCGAGGTCTACCGCACACAGGTCAACGATGTCCTGCTGAGCGCGCTGGCCCGGGTGCTGCGCCGCTGGACCGGGCGCGCCCGGGTGCCGGTGGACGTGGAGGGCCACGGCCGCGAGGAGCTGTTCGCGGACCTGGATCTGTCCCGTACGGTCGGCTGGTTCACCACCCGCTTCCCGGTGGCGCTCGACCTTCCGGACGGCGGCTGGGGCGAGATTCTCAAGTCCGTCAAGGAGCAGATGCGGGCCGTACCGCGGCGTGGTCTGGGCTACGGGGTGCGGCGCCATCTGCTCGATGGCGCGGGCCTTCCCGACGGCCCCACGGCCGGGATCAGCTTCAACTACCTCGGCCGGTTCGAGGCGCCGGGCGGTGGCGACGGGCTCTTCCGCGGTCTGCACCGGGAGCTGGCCCTGGACGCCGACCCCACCTCGCCGCGCCCGCATCCGCTGGAGGTGGTGGGCCGGGCCCGGGGGGACGACCTGGAGTTCACCTGGTTCTACTCCGCGAATCTGCACCGCGAGGAGACGGTCACCCGGCTCGCCGGGGAGTTCCGCGAGGCGCTGTGCGAGATCGCCCGGCACGGCAGCGCGCCCGGCGCGGGCGGCCGCACCCCGTCCGACTTCCCGCTCGCCGCCCTCGACCAGGCCGCCGTGGACCGGCTGGCCGGAAACGGGGGCGCGGTGGAGGACATCTACCCGCTCACCCCCACCCAGGCGGGCATGCTGTTCCACGCGCTGGCGCAGGGTGACCGGCGGGCCTACTTCCAGCAGCTCACCTTCGTCCTCGACGGGGTGCCGGAGCCGACGGCGCTGGCCGCGGCCTGGCAGCAGGTCGCCGACCGCACCCAGGTGTTACGCGCCCGCGCGGTGTGGGAGGGGGTTCCCGAGCCGGTCCAGGTGGTGGAGCGCGGGGTCCGGATCCCGGTGGCCCTGCTCGACTGGCGTCATCTGTCCGGGCCGGACGAGCGCCGGCGGGAACTGCGGAGGTTCCTCGCCGAGGACCGGGAGCGCGGCCTGGACCTGGCCGCCGCGCCGCTGACGCGGCTGGCGCTGGCCCGGCTGTCGGCGACCGAGGTCCAGGTGGTGTGGACGTTCCACCATCTGATCCTGGACGGCTGGAGCCTGTTCCAGGTGCTCTCCGACGTCTTCCACTGCCACGCACGGGCGCGTGACGGGGCGTCCGGCGCGGCGATGGCCGCCGGGCTGCCCGGCCGCCGCCCGTTCGGCGACTATGTGGCCTGGCTGCGGGAGCGCGACGGGGCCCTGGCCGAGGAGCACTGGCGGGCCCGGCTCGGCGATCTCACCGAGCCCACCCCGCTGCCGTACGACCGGGAACCCACCGAGACCCATCACGCCGAGTCCACCGAGGAGCTCCGTGTGACCGTGCCCGCCGCCACCACCCGGCGGCTCCAGGCGCTGGTCCGGGACGAGGGGCTCACCCTGAACACCGTGGTGCAGGGCGCCTGGGCGCTGCTGCTGGCCCGGCAGTCCGGCCGCCAGGACGTGGTCTTCGGGACCACGGTGTCCGGACGGCCGCCGGAGCTGCCGGGCGTGGAGACGATGAACGGGCTGTTCATCACCACCGTGCCGACCCGCCTCACGGTGCCGGCCGGGTCCACCCTGCTGTCCTGGCTGGGCGCGGTGCAGTCCGGGCAGACCGAGGACCGGCGGTTCGACTTCGTGCCACTCACCCGGCTGCGGTCCTGGACCGGTCTGCCCGAGCGGGTGAACCTCTTCGACTCCATCGTGGTCTTCGAGAACTATCCGGTCGGCGGGGACCTCGCCGCCGCGCACGGCCTGGCCCTGCGCGACCTGAACGGTGTCGAGACCACCAACTACCCGCTGTCCCTGGTGGTCTACCCCGGCGAGGAGCTGGCGCTGCGGCTCGGCTACGACCCGGCGCTCTTCGACGAGGCCACCGCCCGGCGGATGGCGGAGCACCTGACGGTGCTGCTGACGGCCATGGCCGACACCCCGGACCGGGCGCCCGCACACCTTCCGATGCTCACCGCCGCCCGCCGCCACCAGGTGCTCCGGGAGTGGAACGACACCGCGGTCCCGCTGCCCGAGTCCACGGTGGCCGGGCTGTTCGCCGAGCGGATGCGGTGTGCGCCGGACGCGGTGGCCCTGGACGGCGGGGCCGGCCCGGTGAGCTACCGGGAGCTGGACACCCGCGCCAACCGGCTGGCCCACCGGCTCATCGGACACGGCGTCGGCCCGGAACGCCCGGTGGCCGTCCTGATGGACCGGTCGGTGGAGCTGGTGGTGGCGCTGCTGGCGGTCGTCAAGGCGGGCGGGGTGTACGTACCGCTGGACACCCGCGCCCCCGGGGACCGGCTGCGGCGCGTGCTGGCGGAGGCGGGCGCGGAGGTGCTGCTGACCGACCACGCGTGGGAGCGCACGGCAGCGGACCTCTCAGGCGCGGCGCGGACCCTGCTCGTGGAGTCCGGGTCCGGGTCCGGCGACGACGACGGCCCGTCGCAGCCGCCGAACGTGGCGCTCTCCCCCGACAACGCCCTCTACCTGATGTTCACTTCGGGCTCCACCGGGCGGCCCAAGGGCGTCGCGGTGCGCCACCGCGATGTGACCGCCCTCGTCACGGACCGCGCCTTCGCGGACCACGACCGGGTGCTGGTGCACTCGCCCCAGGCGTTCGACGCCTCGACGTACGAGCTGTGGGTCCCGCTGCTGCGCGGCGGCCGGGCCGTGCTGGCGCCCGCCGGGGACGTGGACGCGGACACCGTGCGCCGGGCGATCGCCGAGTACGGGGTGAGCTGTCTGTGGCTGACCGCCGGGCTGTTCCGGCTGCTGGCGCAGGAGGCGCCGGAGTGTCTGCGCGGCGCCCGGGAGGTGTGGACCGGCGGTGAGGCGGTGCCCCCGGGCGCGGTGCGCCGGGTGCTCGCCGCCTGCCCCGATCTGACGGTGATGGACGGCTACGGGCCCACCGAGACCACGACCTTCGCCACCCGTCGCCCCTTCCGCGCCGGAGAGGAGCTGCCGCGCTCGCTACCCATCGGACGGCCGCTGGACAACACCCGCACGTACGTCCTCGACGGTGCGCTCCAGCCGCAACCCCCCGGCGTTCCCGGGGAGTTGTACATCGCGGGGGCCGGGGTGGCGCGCGGCTACCACGGCCGCCCCGGTGCCACCGCCGAGCGGTACATCGCCGATCCGTTCGGGCCGTCCGGCTCCCGGATGTACCGCACCGGGGACATCGTGGCCTGGACCGACGACGGTGAACTGCGCTTCGTGGGCCGCGCCGACGACCAGCTGAAGGTCCGGGGCTTCCGCATCGAACCGGGCGAGATCGAGGCCGCGCTGACCCGCCACGAGGCCGTGGCGGAGGCGGTCGTCACGCTCTCCCGCGTGGGCGACCGCACGCTGCTGACCGGCTACGCGGTGCCGGTGGGCGGGGCCGAGGTGCCGGACGCCGGGGAGCTGCGGTCCTTCCTGGGCGGCCTGCTGCCCGACTACATGGTGCCCTCGGCGTTCGTCGCCCTCGACGCGCTGCCGCTCACCCGCAACGGCAAGGTGAACCGCCGCCGGCTGCCCGCGCCCGACCCGGCGGCGGCCGGGACGGCCGGGTACGTGGCGCCCCGTACCGACACCGAGCGGGCCCTCGCGGAGATCTGGGGCACCCTGCTGGGCCGCGAGCGGATCGGCGCGGAGGACAACTTCTTCCATCTTGGCGGGGATTCGATCCTCAGCATCCAGGTGGCCTCCCGCGCCCGGCGGGCGGGGCTGGCCTTCACCCCCCGCGAACTCTTCCGGCATCCCACCATCGCCTCGCTCGCCGCCGTCACCACGCCCACCGCCACGCCCGCCGCCGACACCGGGCCGGTGACCGGTGAGGTGCCGCTCACCCCGATCCAGCACTGGTTCTTCGGGACGCGGACCGACCGGCCCGGCCACTTCAACCAGTCCGTGGTCGTGGAGCTCCAGCGGGAACCGGACCTCCGCGCGCTGCGCGCGGCGCTCGACGCGCTGCTGGTCCACCATGACGCGCTGCGCATGCGGTTCGCCCCCGGCGCCGACGGAGGTCCGCGGCAGTACTGCCCGCAGCCGGACCTGACGGCCCCGGCGCCCCTGCGGGAGCACGACCTGTCGGGGCTCGACGCGGACCGGTGCCGGGCCGCCGAGGAGACGGCGATGGCGGAGGCGCAGGCCGGGTTCGACCTGGCCCGGGGTCCGCTGCTGGCCGCGCGGCTGTTCCACCGTGGCGACGGAGCGCGGCCGACCCTCTTCCTGACCGTCCACCACCTGGTGGTGGACGGTGTCTCCTGGCGGGTGCTGCTGGAGGATCTGAACACCGCGTACCGGCAGCTGCTCAACGGCGGGCGGGCCGACCTCGGCCCGCGCACCACGTCCGTACGGGACTGGTCCCGAAAGCTCACCGAGCACACCGCCGCCGGTGGTTTCGACGCCGAACTCCCCCACTGGCGGGCGGTGACCGCGGAGTGCGCCGCGGGGCTGCCCGTGGACGGCGAGGGGGACAACACGGTGGCGTCCATGGCGTCGGTCACCGTCCGTCTTGACCAGGAGCGCACCGAGGCGCTGCTGCGGCAGGTTCCCGAGGTCTACCGCACCCGTGTGGACGATTGTCTGCTCGCGGCGCTGGGGCGGGTGCTCGGCGACTGGACCGGGCGGCGCCGGATCGCCGTGGACCTGGAGGGCCACGGCCGGGAGGAGCATCTGCTGGACGGGGTGGACCTGTCCCGCACCGTCGGCTGGTTCACCAGCCTCTGTCCGGTCGCCCTGGACGTCCCGGGCGGCGGCTGGGGCGAGACGCTGAAGTCCGTCAAGGAGCAGCTGCGGGCGGTGCCCGCACGGGGCATCGGCTACGGCGCGCTGCGCCATCTCTCCCCCGCCTCCGGTCTCCAGGACGCGGCCGAGCCCGGGATCAGCTTCAACTACCTCGGGCAGTTCGACTGGTCGGCGGCGGATGACGACACCGGTCTCGTCCGCGCCGTACGGGACGGTCTTGGCGGTGACGCCGCGCCCGACATGGCCCGGCCGCATCTGCTGGACGTCGTGGGCCGGGTGGAGCGCCGGTGCCTGGAGATCACCTGGTACTACGGCTCGGGGACGCACACCGAGGAGACGGTGGCCGGGCTGGCGCGGGGGATGCTCCGCGGGCTGGAGGAGATCGTCGGCCACTGCGCCGACCCCGGGGCGGGTGGCCGCACCCCGTCGGACTTCCCGCTGGCCCGGCTCGACCAGGCCGCGGTGGACCGGATCGCCGCCGACGGCCGGGCGGTGGAGGACATCTATCCGCTGACCCCGACCCAGGCCGGGATGCTGTTCCACGGGCTGATGGACCCGGCGTCGGACGCGTATGTCAACCAGGTCCAGCTGACGCTGACCGGTGCGGGCGATCCACAGGCGCTGGCCACCGCGTGGCGGCAGACGGTGGACGCCAATCCGATCCTGCGCACCCATCTGGTGTGGGCGGACACCCCGGAGCCGCTCCAGGTCGTGACGCACCGGGCGGCGCTCCGGATCGTCCACCACGACTGGACGCGGCGGCCCGAGGAGTGGCGCGAGGCCGAGCTGGACCGGATGCTCGCCGAGGACCGGGCCGAGGGGATCGACCTGGCCACGGCGCCGCTGATGCGGCTGGCGCTGATCCGGCTGTCCGCCGACGAGGTGCGGATCGTCTGGACCTTCCACCATGTGCTGCTCGACGGCTGGAGCGCGGCGCAGGTCTTCGACGAGGTCAGTGAGCGGTACGCGGCGCTGACCTCGGAACGGGCGCCCGTGGTGCCCGCCCGCCGGCCGTTCCGCGAGTATCTGGGCTGGCTCGGCGCGCAGGACACGGCGGAGGCCGAGCGGTACTGGCGTACGGCGCTGGCCGGGTTCACCTCGCCCACCGAACTGCCCCGGGACCGGCCCGCGCCGGAGGCACACCGCAGCGCCTCCTCGGGCTCGCACCGGGTCACGCTGGGCGCCGAGGAGTCCGCCCGGCTCCGTACGACCGCGCAGCGGGGCGGGCTGACCATGAACACGGTGGTGCAGGGCGCCTGGGCGCTGCTGCTGTCCCGGTACAGCGGGGCCGACGACCTGTGCTTCGGCACCACCGTCTCGGGGCGGCCGGCCGCGCTGCCGGGTGTCGAGTCCATGGTCGGGGTGTTCATCAACACCATCCCCACCCGGGTCCGGGTGGCCGGGGAGAGCGGACTGCTGGACTGGCTGCGGGAGCTGCAGTCGGCGCAGTCGGAGTCCCGGCTCTTCGAGTTCGTGTCCCTGGCGCAGCTGGGGAGCTGGAGCGAGGTGCCCGGCGGGGTGAGCCTCTTCGACTCCATCGTGGTCTTCGAGAACTACCCGTTCGACGGCGAGGCCATCGCCGCCCATGGCCTGGGCATCCGGCAGGAGCGGGACGTGGAGCCCACCAACTACGCGCTCAGCGTGGTGGTGGCGCCCGAGGAGCGGCTGTCGATCTCGCTGGACTACGACCCCGACGCGTTCGACGCCCCGACGATCGAGCGGCTGGGCGGCTGTCTGCGCAATCTGCTGGTGGAGATGGCGACCGATCCGGAGCGGCGGCTGGACGAACTCCCGCTGGTCGGCGAGGCCGAGACGCGCGGCATCCTCGACCGCTTCAGCGGCCCGGTCTCCGCCGCGCCGGACGCGGTGCTGCCCGCGCTGTTCGAGGCGCGGGCGGCCCGTACACCGGACGCGGTGGCGGTGATGGGCGAGGGCGGGCCGCTGACCTACCGGGAGCTGAACGAGCGCGCCAACCGCCTGGCCCGGCTGCTGATCGCCTCGGGCGCCGGGCCGGAACACTTCGTGGCCCTGGCGCTGCCGCGCACACCGGAGCTGGTAATGGCCGTGCTGGCGGTGCTCAAGAGCGGGGCGGCCTATCTCCCGGTCGACCCGGCGTATCCGGCTGAGCGGATCGCCTTCATGCTCGGCGACATCGCCCCGGACACGGTGGTGACCACCGGGGCGGTGGCGGACCGGATCCCCGCCGGGGCGGGCGGCGACCGGATCCTGCTGGACGACGCGGAGTTCCGGGGGCGGCTGGCGCGACTGCCCGCCCACGACGTCGGCGACGCCGAGCGGCACGGCCCACTGCTCCCCGCCCATCCGGCGTACGCCATCCACACCTCGGGATCCACCGGTA
Source organism: Streptomyces lacaronensis (assembly GCF_047337785.1). Taxonomy (NCBI): domain Bacteria; kingdom Bacillati; phylum Actinomycetota; class Actinomycetes; order Kitasatosporales; family Streptomycetaceae; genus Streptomyces; species Streptomyces lacaronensis. Next base: position 11,215,293 of record NZ_JBLHDK010000003.1, on the reverse strand, counting down.
CGCCCAAGGGCGTCGTGGTCACCCATGAGAGCGTGGCGGCGCTGGCCGCGTGGGCACGGGAGGAGTTCGGCGCCCAGGGGCTCTCCCATGTGGTGGCCTCGACCTCCCTCAACTTCGATGTGTCGGTCTTCGAGATCCTCTGCCCGCTGCTGGCCGGTGGCGCCATCGAGGTCGTCCGCGATCTGCTCACCCTGGCCGAGCGGACGGAGGGCTGGACGGCGAGCCTGATCAGCGCCGTGCCCTCGGCGCTCGGGCAGGTGCTCGGCAAGGGGTCGGTCTCGGTGACGGCTGGGACCGTGGTACTGGCGGGCGAGGGGCTCGCGGCCCGTACCGTCAAGGAGGTCCGGGCGGCCATCCCCGGCTGCCGGGTGGCGAACATCTACGGGCCCACCGAGGCCACCGTCTACGCCACCGCCTGGACCTGCGACCCCGCCGATCCGGACCGCACCCCGCCCATCGGCGCCCCGGTGGCCGCCACCCGGGCCTACGCACTGGACTCGCGGATGCGGCCGGTGCCGGTCGGGGTGCCGGGAGAGCTCTATCTGGCGGGGCCGGGCCTCGCCCGGGGGTACTTCGGCCGGCCGGGGCTGACCGCGCAGCGGTTCACGGCCGATCCGTTCGGCCCGGCGGGCGGCCGGATGTACCGCACCGGCGACCTGGTCCGCTGGGACGAGCGGGGGCAGCTGGAATACCTCGGCAGAACCGACGACCAGGTCAAGGTGCGCGGTTTCCGTATCGAGCTGGGCGAGGTCGAGGCGGCGCTGGCGCGCCATCCCGGTGTCGCCGAGGCGGCCGCGGCGGTCGTCGACACCGGCGGCCACAAGCGGCTGGCCGGTTATGTGGTGCGGATCCCGGGCTCCCCGCTGGTGGACACCGCCGCGATCCGCGCCTTCCTCGCCACGAGCCTGCCGGACCATATGGTCCCCTCGGCCGTGGTCGTCCTGGACCGGCTGCCGCTGGGGTCCAGCGGCAAGCTGGACCGGCGTGCGCTGCCCGCGCCCGTCTGGGCGGCCCGCGCCACCGGCCATGTGGAGCCGCGTACGGAGACCGAGAAGGCCCTCGCCGCCATCTGGGCGGAGGTGCTCGGCGTGGAGCGGATCGGCGTGGAGGACAACTACTTCGCCCTCGGCGGCGATTCCATCCTCAGCATCCGGATCGTCTCCGCCGCCCGCCGGGCCGGGATCGAGCTGACCCCGCGCCATCTCTTCGTTCACCAGACCGTGGCGGACCTGGCGGCGGTCGCGCAGGAGGCCACGGCGACCGCGACCGCGGCCGAGCGGGGTCCGGTCGTCGGCGAGGTGCCGCTGACCCCGATCCAGCACTGGCTCTTCGACCAATTCGGCGCCACGGCCGGGCATTTCACCCAATCGGTCTCGGCCCAGCTGACCGTGCCGGTGGACCAGAGCGCGCTGCGCACCGCCCTGTCCACGGTGCTGACCCACCATGACGCCCTGCGGCTGCGCTTCGAGCGGACCGAGGACGGCGCCGTGCGCCAGCACAACGCCCCGCCGGGCGCGGAGCCGGCTTGGGACGTCCACGATCTGTCCGCCGTGGCACCGGAGCGGCGGGACGCGGTGATACGGGAGACGGCGAGGCGGATCCGGTCCGGGTTCGACCTGGCCCGGGGGCCGCTGCTGCGCGCCGTGCTCTTCACCCGGGGCGGGACGGAACGGCCCGTACTGCTGCTGACGGCCCACCACTTGGTGGTGGACGCCGTCTCCTGGCGCATCGTGCTGGAGGACCTGGACACCGCCTACCGGCAGATCGTCGCTGGCCGGACGCCCGAACCGGGCCCCAAGACCACGTCGTTCCGCACCTGGGCGCTGCGCCTGACCGAGCACACCGCCGCCGGGGGCTTCGACGCCGAGCGCGACTATTGGGCGGCCTCCCCCGGCTGCGCCGACCTCCCCACGGACGGCGAGGGCACGGGCACCGCTGCCTCGGCGGAGGAGGTGACCGTACGGCTCGACGCCGAGGAGACCCGGCTGCTGCTGCAAGAGGTGCCGGGCGCGTACCGGACCCGGATCAACGACGTGCTGCTGTGCGCCCTGGGACGGGTGCTGGCCCGCTGGACCGGCCGGGACACGGTGGCGGTGGCTCTGGAGGGGCACGGCCGGGAGGAGATCTTCGACGGGGTCGACCTGTCCCGTACGGTCGGCTGGTTCACCAGCATGTTCCCCGTCGCGCTCGAGGTCCCCGCCTCCTCAGGGCTGGAGCGGACGCTGAAGGCCGTCAAGGAGCGGCTGCGGGCGGTCCCCGGGAACGGCCTGGGCCACGGCGCGCTGCGCCATCTGTCCGGCGCGGCCGCCGCCGGGCTTCCCGCCACCCCCAAGATCAGCTTCAACTATCTGGGCCAGCAGGACTGGGAGCCCCCGGCGGGCGGTCTGCTGCACGCGCTGGCCGGTGGACTGGAGGGCGATATGAGCCCGGAGGCGCCCCGGCCGCATCTGCTCGATGTGATCGGCCGGGTGGCGGACCGGCGGCTCGAACTCAGCTGGTCCTACTCACGGTCGCTGCACCAACGCGCCACGGTGCGCCAACTCGCCGAGGAGATGGCCGAGGAGCTGCGGGCGATCGTCCGGCTGTGCACCCGCCCCGACGCGGGCGGGCGGACGCCGTCGGACTTCCCGCTGGCCGGTCTCGACCAGGAGACCGTCGACCGGCTGGCGGGCGACGGCCGGGACGTGGCCGATATCCATCCGCTGACCCCGACCCAGTCCGGGCTGGTCTTCCACGCCCTGGCCCAGCGGGGCCAGGGGCTCTATGTGGAGCAGGCGACGTTCGTCCTGGACGGGGTCGGCGACTCCGGAGTGCTGGCCGCCGCCTGGCAGCATGTCGTGGACCGCACCCCGGTGTTGCGCGGCGCGGTGGTGGTGCACGATGTGCCCGAGCCGCTGATGATCGTGCGCCGCACCGCGGCCGTACCGGTCGAGGAACTCGACTGGAGCGGCCTCACGGAGGACGAGCGCACGGCCGAGCTGGAGCGGCTGCTGGACCGGGACCGCGCCCGCGGGATCGATCTCACCGCGGCCCCGCTGCTCCGCGTCACCCTGGCCCGGCTCTCGCCCGGTGAGGTGCGGGTGCTGTGGACCTTCCACCATGTGCTGCTGGACGGCTGGAGCGTCTTCCAGGTGCTCGGCGATGTCTTCGCCGCCCATGCCGCCCTGGCCGCCGGTGAGCAGCCGAGGCTGCCGGCGCGCAGGCCGTTCGCGGACTATGTGGCCTGGCTCGCCCGTCAGGACCGCACGCGTGCCGAAGCGCACTGGCGGCAGGCTCTGGAAGGATTCACCTCTCCCACTCCCCTCCCCTATGACCGCAGGCCGACGCCGGAGCTGGCCACCCGGTCCTCGCGCTGGCTGTCGCACCGGCTCGGTGAGCGGGACACCGCCGCCCTCCAGGACTTCGCACGACGGCACCGGCTCACGCTGAATACGATCGTGCAGGGTGCTTGGGCCTTGCTCGTATCTCGCTTGAGCGGCGAGTCGGACGTCTGCTTCGGGACGACGGTCTCCGGTCGGCCGGCGGAGCTGCCCGGCGCGGACGACATCACCGGCATCTTCATCAACACCCTCCCGGTGCGGTGCGCGGTGGAGGGCACCGCCGGTGCCGTCGCCTGGCTGCGCGAGCTCCAGGCCGAGCAGGCGGACGCGCGCGGCTTCGGCCATGTGCCGCTGGCCCAGCTGCGAGGCTGGAGCGAACTGCCCGCCGGGGTGGACCTCTTCGAGAGCCTGGTGGTGTTCGAGAACTACCCCATCAACAGTTCGGCCGCGGCCGAGCACGGGCTGCGGGTGCGCGATCTGAACGCCCTGGAGTCCACCAACTACGCGCTGACCGTGGTGGTCTCGCCCGGATCCGAACTGTCCGTGGAACTCGGCTACGACCCGCGGCTCTTCGAGGAGTCCACCGCCGGGGCGCTGGCCGACCGGCTCACCCATCTTCTCGGCGCGCTGGCCGCGGCCCCCGACGAGCTGCCGCTGGACCGGATCGACATCCTCCCGGCCGCCGAGCGCCACCGGCTCCTGGTGGACTGGAACGACACCGCTCGGCAGGTGCCCCGGGCGACCTGGGCCGAGCTCGTCGAGGCGGCGGCGGACCGCCGGCCCGACGCGAGTGCGGTGGACTCCCCCGGCCTCCGGCTTACCTACGCGGAGCTGGACGGCTGGGCCAACCGCCTGGCCCATCACCTCATCGGGCAGGGCGTGGGCCCCGGCCGGATCGTCGCGCTGGTGCTGCCCCGCTCGGTGGAGTCCGTCGTGGCCCGGCTCGCGGTGGCCAAGGCCGGTGGCGCCTATCTGCCCATCGACCCCGACTACCCCGCCGAGCGCGTCGAGCTGATGCTCGAGGACTCCGCCCCGCATCTGGTGATCGAGCGGGCCGCCGGGGTCGAGGCGCCGGACGGCCCGGCGCACCGCCCCACGGACGAGGACCGGCTCGCCGCCGTCCACCCGGACGACCCCGCCTATGTGATCTACACCTCCGGGTCCACCGGAACGCCCAAGGGCGTGGTGGTCACCCATCGCGGGATCGCCGGGTTCGCCGCCGCCGAGGCCGAGCACTTCCAGGTGCGGCCGGGCGACCGGGTGCTGCGGTTCTCGTCGCCCGGTTTCGACGCCTCCGTCCTGGAGCTGTGCATGGCGCTGCCGTCCGGGGCCACGCTGGTGGTGCCCGAGCCCGGCCCGCTGCTGGGCGGCCATCTCGCGGACGTCCTGCGGCGGCAGCGGATCACCCACACCCTCATCCCGCCCGCCGCCCTCGCGACACTGCCCCCGGGCACCGAGCGGGAGCTGCCCGGTCTGCGCACGCTGATCGTGGGCGGGGACGCCTGCGGCGCGGAGCTCGCCGCCCGCTGGGCGCCGCACCACCGCGTGATCAACGCGTACGGGCCGACCGAGACGACCGTGGTGGCCACCTGGTCCGAGCCGCTCACCCCCGACGGCACCCCGCCGCCGATCGGGCGGCCCATCCCCAACACCCGGGTCCATCTGCTCGACGCGCGGCTGCGCCCGGTGCCGGTGGGTGCGGTGGGCGAGCTGTGGGTCAGCGGTCCGTCACTCGCCCGCGGCTATCTGGGCCGCGCCGGGCTGACCGCCGCCCGCTTCGTCGCCGACCCGTTCGGGCCGCCCGGCTCCCGGATGTACCGCACCGGCGACCTCGCCCGCTACGACGCGGAAGGCCGCCTGCACCATCTGGGGCGCGGCGACCACCAGCTCAAGCTGCACGGCCATCGCATCGAGGCCGGTGAGGTGGAGACCGCGCTGTGCGGCCACCCCGCGGTCGCGGAGGCCGTGGTGACGGTGCGGGAGGACGAGCCCGGGGTGCGCCGGCTGGTGGCCCATCTGGTCCTCGCGCCCGGGGCCTGCGTCCCGGCCGACACCGAGCTGCGCACCCATCTGGGCCGGACGCTCCCGGGCCCGATGGTCCCGTCGGCCTTCGCGGTGCTGGACCGGCTGCCGCTCAACCAGCACGGCAAGACCGACCGCGCGGCGCTGCCCGCGCCCGGCCCCGCCACCACCGCCGCACCGGCCGCCCACGTCGCCCCGCGCACCCCCACCGAGGAGGTCATCGCGGAGATCTGGTCGGAGGTGCTGGAGGTGTCGCCGGTCGGCGCGGAGGACGAGTTCTTCGCCCTGGGCGGTGACTCGGTCCGCAGTCTGCTGATCGCCTCCCGCGCCAAGGAGGCGTTCGCCGTCGATCTGACCCCGCGGGACATCCTGACCGCGCGCACCGTCTCCGCCCTCGCCGACCTGGTCGAGGAGCACATCCTGCGCGAACTCGAAGACGCCGCCTCCGGCGGCAGCGACCACGACGACCGGTGAGGAAGGACGACATGACGTCTTCGAGGAAGGATCGCGCTTCCGCCCTGCCCGAGGAGTTGCGGGAGGCGCTGCGCCGCCGCCTCGCGGGCAAGGCCGGGCGCGCCGAGGCCATCCCCCGCGCGGACCGCGCGCGGCCGCTGCCGCTGTCCTTCGCCCAGGAGCGGCTCTGGTTCCTGCACACCCTCCAGCCGGAGGAGGCGGGGTACAACAGCGCGCTGGCGCTGCGGCTGACCGGCTCGCTGGACGTGGCGGCGCTCTCCCGGGCGCTGGATGCCCTGGTGGAGCGCCATGAGGCGCTGCGGACCACGTTCGACGACCTCGACGGCCGGCCCGCCCAGGTGGTGCGCCCGGCCGCGCCCGTCCCGCTGCCGGTGGCCGACCTCACCGGCGAGGACCGGGAGGCCGAGGCACTGGACCGGCTGCTGCTGGCCGAGTACGCCCGGCCGTTCGAGCTGCGGACCGGTCCGGCGCTGCGGGCGCTGCTGATCCGCCTGGCCGAGGACGCGCACGTACTGCTGCTCACGGCCCATCACATCGTCACCGACGGCTGGTCGATGGGGGTGCTGCAGGACGAGCTGTGCGCGCTGTACGACGCCGGGCCCGGCGCGGACCCGCTGCCCCCGGTGCCGGTGCAGTACCCGGACTTCGCCGTGTGGCAGCGGGAGCGGCTCTCGGGGGCCGCCCTGGACCGCCAGCTCGGCTACTGGAAGGAGCGGCTGGACGGCGTCGTCCCGCTGGAGCTGCCCACCGACCGGCCCCGGCCCACCGCGCCCACCTCGGCGGGGGCGATCCACGAGTTCAGGGTGGGCCGCGCCACCGCGGACCGGCTGCGGGCGCTCGCGGCGCACGAACGGACCACGCTGTTCACGGCGCTGGTCGCCGCCTGCCAGGGGCTGCTCGCCCGCTGGTCGGGGCAGGACGACATCGCCGTCGGCACCGTCACCTCAGGCCGTGGCCGCACCGAACTCGAGCGCGCCATCGGCTTCTTCGTCAATACGGTGGTGCTGCGTTCCGCGGTGGACACGGTCCGTTCCTACCGCGAGCTGCTGGCCGACGCCGGGGCCACGGTGCTGGACGCCTTCGCCCATGACGAGGCGCCGTACCAGCGGCTGGTGGAAGCCGTGGGGGCGCGCCGGGAGGCGGGCCGCAATCCGCTGTTCGATGTGATGGTGCTGTTGCACAGCGCCCCGAGGAGCGCGCCCCGGCTGTCCGGCCTGGCGGCGACGGGCGTGGCCGTGCCCCGCCGGTCGGCCACCTTCGACCTCAGCGTCGAGTTCGTCGAGGACGGGGAGGAGCTGCGGGGTCTGCTGGAGTACAGCACCGAGCTGTTCGACCAGTCGACCGCCGAGCGGATGGCGGGGCATCTGCTGGTGCTGCTGGACGGGGTGGCGGCCGAACCGGACCGGCCGGTGTGCGAGCTGCCCCTGCTCACGGAGGGGGAGCGGCGGCGGATGACGGCCGCCGGGCACGGCCCGGCGCTCGCCGTCGCACCGGCCACCACGTTCCCGGCGGTGTTCGAGGCGGCGGCGGCCCGTACGCCGGAGGCCACGGCGCTGGTGGCCTCCGACGCCACCTACGGCTTCGCGGAGCTGAACGCGGCCGCGAACCGGCTGGCGCACCATCTGATCGCCCAGGGCGTGGGCCCGGAGCGCGTGGTCGGGGTGAAGCTGCCACGGACCTCCGACATGGTCGTGGCGATCCTGGGTGTGCTCAAGGCGGGCGGGGTCTATCTGCCCCTCGATCCCGAACTCCCCGCCGGGCGCGTCGCGTTCCTCCTGTCCGACGCCGAGCCCGCGCTGGTGCTCGACGAGGCCGCCCTGCGCGCCGTCCCGGCCACGCTTCCGGTGGCGAACCCCACGGACGCGGACCGGACCGCCGCGCTGCACCCCGACAGCGCCGCCTACGTCCTGTACACCTCGGGGTCCACCGGCCGCCCCAAGGGGGTGGCCGTGGAGCACCGGTCGCTGGTCAATCTGCTCGTCGGCCACCGCGAGGGCTTCGTGGCCGAGGCGGGCGGCGGGCCGCTGCGCGCGGCGCTGACCGCGTCGTTCTCCTTCGACACCTCGCTGGAGGGGTTGCTGCTGCTGGCCGACGGCCATGAGCTGCACCTCATCGACGAGGCCACCCGGCTCGACCCGGCCGCGCTCGTGGCGCGCGTCGCCGAGCGGCGCATCGACTTCCTCGACCTCACCCCCTCGTATCTGCGGCAGCTCCTCCCGGCCGGGCTGCTGGACCACCCCCGGCACCGGCCGCGGGTGCTGATGCTGGGCGGCGAGGCCATCGGTCCGTCGCTGTGGCGGCGGCTGGCGGACACGCCGGGGACGACGGCGTACAACTTCTACGGTCCGACCGAGTGCACCATCGACGCGCTCGCCGCCCGGATCGGCGGCCCGGGACGCCCGGTGGTGGGCCGCCCGCTGGGCAATCTGCGGGCCCATGTGCTCGACTCCCGGCTCCAGCCGGTGCCGGTGGGAGTGGCGGGTGAGCTGTATCTGGCGGGTGAGCAGGTGGCCCGGGGATACCGGGGCCGTCCGGGGCTGACCGCGTCCCGCTTCGTGGCCGATCCGTACGGGCCCGCCGGGAGCCGGATGTACCGCACCGGGGACCTGGCCCGCTGGACCGCGGACGGGGAGCTGGACTACCTCGGCCGGGCCGACGACCAGGTCAAGATCCGGGGCCACCGGATCGAACCGGGCGAGATCGAGGCGGCGTTGCTGGATCTGCCGGCCGTGGCCGAGGCGGCCGTCGTCGCGGTGACCGACGACCGCGGCCACGCCCGGCTGGCCGCCTACTACGTGCCCGCGCCCGGCGGTGAGCCGCCTGCCTCCGGTGAGCTGCGCGCGGTCCTCGGGCGTACCCTGCCCGGCCATATGGTCCCCGGTGTCTTCGTCGCCCTCGACGCCATGCCGCTCAGCGCCAGCGGCAAGCTGGACCGCCGGGCGCTGCCCGCGCCGCGGCCGGACGCGGACCGGCCGGAGCGGGACACCACCGCGCCGCGCACCGAGGCGGAGCGGGAGCTGGCGCGGATCTGGGCCGAGGTGCTGGGCGCCCGGACGGTGGGGGTGAACGACAACTTCTTCGAGCTGGGCGGCGATTCGATCCTCAGCATCCAGATCGTCTCCCGCGCCCGCCAGGCCGGGCTCGCGCTCACCTCGCGGGATGTCTTCCAGCACCAGACCATCGCCGAGCTGGCCGCCGCCGTGGCACCGCGCACGGCACCCCAGGACGGCGACGAGTCGGCAGACGTGGCGGGTCCGGCGCCGCTCACCCCGATCCAGCACTGGTTCTTCGCCACCCATGGCCCGCTGCGCCACTTCACCATGTCGATGGTCCTCGATCTGCCGCCCGACGTGGACGAGGGCGCGCTGGAGGCCGCCCTGGACGCCGTGGTCGCGCACCACCCGGCCCTGCGCACCCGGTTCGTCCAGGGCGACGACGGCGGGTGGCGGCAGCTCCCGGACGGCGCGCCGGGCGGGCCGGTGCTGCGCCGCCACGATCTGTCCGGGCCCGGCGGCGCCGAGGAGACGGCCGCGGCCGAGGCGGCCGCCGAGGCCGCCCGCGCCGAACTCGACCTGGCCACCGGTGCGTTGCTGCGGGGCGCCCTGCTGCTGCGCGGGGCGGGGGCCCGGCCGCGGCTGTTCCTCACCGTGCACCACCTGGCCGTGGACAGCGTCTCGTGGCGCATTCTGCTGGGCGACCTGGAGAGCGCCTACCGGCAGGCCGCCGACGGGGAGCCGGTGCGCCTGGAGCCCGCCTCCACGCCCTTCGCCACCTGGGCCCATCGGCTGGGCGAGCGGGTGCGGGAGGGCGAGCTGGACGGCGATCTGCCGTACTGGGAGGGGGTACGGCGGACGGGCGGCGCGGACCTTCCGGTGGACCGTCCCGGCACGGCCACCGCCGGGTCCACCCACACCGTGCGCGTGACGCTCGGCCGCGAGGTCACCGACGGGCTGCTGCGCCGGGTGCCCGGGGTGTACCGGACGCAGATCAACGATGTGCTCCTCGGCGCGCTGGGGCGAGTGCTCGCCGGGTGGACGGGCGAGGACCGGGTGCTGATGGCCGTGGAGGGCCATGGCCGCGAGGAGCTGGACGCGGCCGTCGATCTGTCCCGGACCGTGGGCTGGTTCACCACGCAGTACCCGGTGGCGCTGACGCTGCCCGGGGACGGCTGGGGCGCGGTGCTGAAGTCGGTGAAGGAGCAGCTGCGCGCGGTGCCGCACCGAGGGCTGAGCCATGAGGCGCTGGCGTATCTGAGCGCCCCTGACTCCCCCGCGCGGGCGCTCGCCGACGCCCCGCTGCCGGGCATCTGCTTCAACTACCACGGCCAGTGGGACTCGGGCGGGGACGGCGGCGCGTTCACGCTCACCGGGGAGAGCCTGGGGCGGGATCTGGCCGCCGACGAGCCGTCGGCGTATCCGCTCGATGTGTCCGCCGTGGTGGCGGACGGTGAGCTGGAGCTGACCTGGCTGTACTCCGACCGGGTCCACGACGTGGCCACGGTGCGGGGGCTCGCGGACGGCATGCTCACGGCGCTGCGGGAGATCGTGGCGCACTGCGACGGACCGGACGCGGGCGGCCGGACCCCCTCCGACTTCCCGCTGGCCCGGCTGGACCAGGCCGCCGTCGACCGGCTGGTGGGCGACGGGCGCCAGGTCGAGGACGTCTACCCGCTGACGCCGCTTCAGGAGGGCATGCTCTTCCACCGGCTGGTCGGCGGCGAGGAGGACGTCTACCTCGACCAGGCCACGCTGATCCTTGACGGGGTGGGCGACCCGGAGGCGTTCGCCCGCGCCTGGCAGCAGACGGTGGACCGCACACCGGCGCTCCGGACCGGCGTCGTCTGGGAGGGCGTCGAGCGGCCGCTGCAGATCGTCCGCCACCGGGCCGAGGTGCCCGTGACCCAGCTGGACTGGCGCGGGCTGCCGGAGGAGCGGCGCGAGGCCGAACTGGAGCGGTTCCGGGCCGAGGACCTGGCCCGGGGCATCGATCTGACCGCGCCGCCGCTGATGCGGCTGGCCATCGCCCGGCTGACCGACGCCCGGGTGGCGCTGATGTGGACCTCGCACCACCTGGTCCTGGACGGCTGGAGCCTGGCGCAGGTGTTCACCGAGGTGTGCGAGCGGTACACCGCGGCGGCCCAGGGCCGCGCTCCGGCGCTCCCCGCCCGCCGCCCGTTCCGCGACTATCTGCAGTGGCTGGACGGGCGGGACGGGCAGGAGGCCGAGCGCCACTGGCGGGATGTGCTCGCCGGTTTCACCGCGCCGACCCCGCTCCCCGCCGACCGCAGGGCCGTGGAGTCCCACCGGGCACGGTCCTCGGCGACCGTGGCGGTGTCGCTCACCCCCGAGGTGTCGGAGGAGCTGCGCCGTACGGCCCGCCGCGGCGGCCTGACCGTCAACACGATCGTGCAGGGCGCCTGGGCGCTGCTGCTGTCCCGGTACGGCGGCGAGGACGACGTGGTCTTCGGCACCACCGTCTCCGGCCGTCCGGCGGAGCTGGCCGGGGTCGAGTCGATGGTGGGGATGTTCATCAACACCCTGCCGACGCGGGTCCGGGTGGACGCCGCCCGGAACACCGGTGACTGGCTGCGGGACCTCCAGATGGCGCAGTCCGCGTCCCGGCGCCATGAATCCGTCTCGCTGGCGCAGGTGGCGGGCTGGAGCGAGATACCGGCCGGGACCTCGCTCTTCGATTCGATGGTGGCCTTCGAGAACTACCCCTTTGACGACACCTCGGCGCGCGAGGCGGGCCTGCGGATCATCGAGGTCCGCTCGATCGACGCCACCAACTTCGGCCTGAGTCTGCGGGCCCATCTCTCCGACCGGCTGGGCTTCGACCTCGGCTATGACCCGGGGCTGTTCGACGCCCGGACCGCCGCCGCGCTCGCCGACCGGCTGGGTCTGCTGCTCACCGCGATCGCGGCCGACCCCGACCGTCCGCTGCGGGCGCTTCCGTGGACCACCGCCGAGGAGCGGCGGCGGATCCTGGTGGAGTGGGGCGGCGGCGCGCCCCCTGAGGCGCCGGAGCGGACCCTGGTGGACCTGTTCGAGGAGCAGGCCGCCCGCGCCCCCGGGGCCATCGCCGTCTCGTGTGCCGGGGCTTCCCTGTCGTACGCCGAACTCGACGCGCGCGCGGGCCGGTTGGCGCATCGGCTGATCGCCGAGGGCGCCGGGCGGGAGCGGTATGTGGCGCTGGCGCTGCCCCGTTCGCCGGAGATGATCGTGGCGATCGTGGCGGTGCTGAAGACGGGCGCGGCCTATCTGCCCCTCGACCCGGACCAGCCGTCCGGCCGGATCGCCCGGATGCTCGCCGACGCCGAACCGGTGGCCCTGCTGACCACCTCGGCCTTCGCGGCACGGCTGGGTGCGGACCACGACCCGGACACCGCCGTGGCCCGGCTGTGCCTGGACGACCCCGCCCTGATCGCCGATCTGGAGCGCCGGCCCGACGCCCTCCCGGCCGGTTCGGGGCCGTTGCCGGAGAGCCCCGCCTACGCCATCCACACCTCCGGGTCCACGGGCGTGCCCAAGGGCGTGGTGATCCCGCACTCCAATGTGGTCCGGCTGTTCTCCCGGACCCGGGAGTGGTTCTCGTACGACGCGAGCGATGTGTGGACGCTGTTCCACTCTTACGCCTTCGACTTCTCCGTCTGGGAGATCTGGGGGCCGCTGCTGCACGGCGGCCGGCTCGTGGTGGTCCCGTACGCGGTCTCCCGATCCCCCGAGGAGTTCCTGCGGCTGCTGGCGGAGGAGGGGGTGACGGTGCTGAGCCAGACGCCGTCCGCCTTCCAAGGGCTGATGCGTGCCGACGAGGAGCACCCCGGAGCCCAACTCGCCCTGCGCCGAATGGTGTTCGGTGGTGAGCCGCTCGACGCTCGGCGGCTGGCGGGCTGGTACGCACGGCACCCGGACACCGCGCCGCTGCTGGTCAACATGTACGGGATCACCGAGACCACCGTGCATGTCACCTACGCCCCGCTCGACCGCGCGGCAACGTCCGTCGCGGCGAGCGCCATCGGCACCGGCATCCCCGATCTGCGGGTGTATGTGCTGGACGAGGCGCTGGAGCCGGTGCCACCGGGGGCGGTCGGCGAGCTGTATGTGGCGGGGGCCGGGCTCGCCCGGGGCTATCTGCGCCGCCCGGGGCTGACCGCGTCACGTTTCGTGGCCGATCCGTACGGGCCCGCCGGGAGCCGGATGTACCGCACCGGCGACCGGGCCCGGTGGAGCGCGGAAGGGGAGCTGGAGTATCTGGGGCGCGCCGACGACCAGGTGAAGATCCGTGGTTTCCGGATCGAGCCCGGGGAGATCGAGGCCGCGCTGGCCGCCCATCCGGGGGTCGGCGACGCGGTGGTGACCGTGCGGGAGGACCAGCCCGGGGTGCGGCGGCTGGTGGCCCATGTGGTGGCCGCCGGTTCGGCCGTGCCGCCGCGGGCCGGTGAGTTGCGGGAGTTCCTTCAGCGGTCGCTGCCCGCGCAGATGGTCCCGGCGGCGTTCGTGGCGCTGGACGCGCTGCCGCTGACCGCCAACGGCAAGCTGGACCGGCGCGCGCTGCCCGCGCCCGGCCTCGACGGCTTCGCGGCGAGCGAGACGCGGATCGCCCCGCGCACCGAGGCCGAGCGCACGGTGGCGCGGGTGTGGGCCGAGGTGCTCCCGGTCGAGGAGGCCGGGGCGACGGATGACTTCTTCGCCCTGGGCGGCGATTCGATCCTGGCCATCCGGGTGGCCTCCCGGCTGCGGGCGGCCTTCGGTACCGAGGTCTCCCCGCGCGCGCTGTTCACCCACACCACCGTGGCCGAACTCGCCGCCGCGCTGGGCGCGCCGGAGGACGGCGGGGCCATCGGCAACGAGCAGGGCGGGACGGCGGGGACCATCCCGGCCGTGCCACGGGACGGGGAGCTGCCGCTGTCGTATCCGCAGGCACGGCTGTGGTTCCTGGACTCCTTCGACGGCGGCGGCACGGAGTATGTGACGCCGTTCGCGCTGCGGCTGCGCGGCCGCCTGGACACCGCCGCGCTGCGCACCGCCCTGGACTCCCTGGTGGCCCGGCATGAGCCGCTGCGGACCACGTTCGCCGAGGTGGACGGCCGTGGGGTGCAGCGGGTGCACGATCCGTATCCGGTGGCGCTGCCGGTGCACGACCTCGCGGCCCGTCCCGCGGGCGAGCGCGAGGCGGAGCTGGAGCGGCTGCTGGAGCGGGAGGGCGCCACCCCCTTCGATCTGCGCACCGGGCCGCCGCTGCGGGCGTCCCTGATCCGGCTGGACGACGAGGAGCACGTCCTCACCCTCACGATGCACCACATCGTCACGGACGGCTGGTCCACCGCCGTCATCAGCGCCGATCTGAGCGAGCTCTACGGCGCGGCGGTCACGGCGCGGCGTCCCGCGCTCGCCCCGCTGCCGCTGGGCTACGCCGACTTCGCGGCGTGGCAGCGCGATCCGCTCGGCGGCGCGGCGCGGATGGAGCCGCAGCTGGAGTACTGGCGGGCGCGGCTGGCGGATCTGGCGCCGCTGGAACTGCCGACCGACCGTCCCCGGCCGGCCGTGCAGACCAGATGCGGGGCGCTGCTGGAGTTCACCCTGCCCGCCGCGCTGGTGGAGCGGCTGCGCGCGGCCGGGCGGCGGCGCGACTCCACCCTCTTCATGACGCTCCTCGCCACCTGCCAGGTGCTGCTGGCCCGCTGGTCGGGGCAGCAGGACATCGCGGTGGGCACCGTGACCTCGGGACGGGAGCGGCCCGAACTGGAGCATCTGGTCGGGATGTTCGTGAACACGCTGGTGCTGCGCACCCGGGTGGGCGCCGACGACTCGTTCGAGGAGCTGCTCACCCGGGTGCGCGGCACCGTGCTGGACGCCTTCGCCCACCAGGACGTGCCGTTCGAGCGGATCGTGGACGCGCTCCAGCCGGAGCGGGACACCAGCCGCACCCCGCTCTTCCAGGTCATGGTGGCGCTGCACAACCTGGGCGCCGAGGTGCCCGACCTGCCCGGCCTCACCGTGGAGGCCGTACGGGTCCCGGGCCGGACCGCCGGTTTCGACCTGGGCTTCGATTTCGTGGCGAGCCTCGGCGGCCTGACCGGCTTCGTGGAGTACAACACCGATCTGTTCGACGCGGCCACCGTGGAGCGGATGGCCCGTCAGCTGCGGCTGCTGCTGGAAGCGGTGGCCGGGGACCCCGGGCTCCGGGTGGGCGAACTGCCGCTGCTGACCGCCGGGGAGCGGCGGACGGTGCTGGAGGAGTGGAACGACACCGCGCTCGCCGTGCCGGACACCACCTTCCCCCGGCTCTTCGAGGAGCAGGCCGCCCGCACCCCGGGCGCCACCGCGCTGGTGGCCTCCGACGCCACCTACGACTTCGCGGGGCTGAACGCGGCCGCCAACCGGCTGGCCCACCATCTGATCGCCCAGGGCGTGGGCCCGGAGAAGGTGGTCGCGGTCAGGCTTCCGCGCACCGCCGATTCTGTGGTGGCCCTGCTCGCGGTCCTCAAGGCCGGCGCCACCCATCTGCACGTGGACCCCGGGCTGCCCTCGACACGCGCGCGGTTCCTGCTGGAGGACGCGGCGCCCGAGGTCGTCCTCACCCCCGATGCCCTGCGGGACGCGCCCCTCGACCGGCTGCCGGACACCGACCCCACCGACGCGGACCTGCTGTCCCCCCTGCTCCCCGGACACGCCGCGTACATCACCTACACCTCGGGGTCCACCGGCCGCCCCAAGGGGGTCGCCGTCGAACACCGCCAGCTGGTCAACCTCTGCCTCGACCACCGGGCCGGGCTCATCGCGCCGCACCGGGCCGAGGCGGACCGTCCACTGCGCTCGGCGCTGACCGCCGCGTTCTCCTTCGACACCTCCTGGGAGGGCGCGGTGTTCCTGGCCTCGGGCCAGGAGGTGCATCTGGTGGACGACGCGGTACGGCTGGACCCGGCCGCCCTCGTGGCCCTGGTCGAGGACCGTGGCCTGGACTTCCTCGACGTCACCCCGTCGTACCTCCATGAGCTGATGGCGGCCGGGCTGTTCGCCGGGGACCGCCACCGCCCCCGGATCGTCATGGTGGGCGGCGAGGCCCTCGGGGCGGCGCTGTGGCGGGAGCTGCGCGCGGTGCCGGGCGTGGCGGCGTACAACTTCTACGGGCCCACCGAGTGCGCCGTGGACGCGGTCTACGGCGATCTGGCCGGTCTCGGCGACCGTCCGCTCATCGGACGGCCCGGCCGCAATCTGCGGGCGTACGTCCTGGACGGCGCGCTGCGGCCGGTGCCGCCCGGCGTCCCCGGTGAACTCCATCTGGCCGGGGCACAGGTCGCGCGCGGCTATCTGCGCCGCCCGGGGCTCACCGCGGCGCATTTCGTCGCCGACCCGTACGGCCCTCCCGGCAGCCGGATGTACCGCACCGGCGACCGGGCGCGCTGGACGGCGGGCGGGACGCTGGAGTACCTGGGCCGCGCCGACGAACAGCTCAAGATCCGTGGGTTCCGTATCGAGCCCGGCGAGATCGAATCCGCGCTGCTGGGCCATCCGGCGGTCCAGGAGGCGGTGGTCGTGGCCCGCGAGGACACCGGCCACCGGCGGCTGGTGGCCTATCTGGTGACCCGCTCCGACGACTCAACCGGCTCCCCCGGTCCGGTGGAGCTGCGCGCCCTGCTCAAGCGCGCCCTGCCCGACTACATGGTCCCGGCCGCCTTCGTGACGCTGGACCGGATGCCCCGCACCGACAGCGGCAAGGTGGACCGGCGCGCACTGCCCGCTCCCCCGGACCGGCCGGAGCAGGGCTCGCCGTATGTGGCGCCCCGGAACTCCGCCGAGACGGTGCTGGCGGGCGTGTGGGCCGAGGTACTGGGCGTCCCCGAGGTGGGGGTGGAGGACAACTTCTTCGCCCTGGGCGGCGATTCGATCCTCAGCATCCAGATCGTCTCCCGCGCCCGCCAAGCCGGGCTGACGCTCACCTCCAAGGACGTCTTCCGCCACCAGAGCGTCGCGGAGCTCGCGCTGAGCGTCGAGACGGCCGGGCGGCAGCCGCTCGCCGGGACGGCCGGGGCGGTGGCCGGACCGGCGCCGCTGACCCCCATTCAGCACTGGTACCTGGACGGGCGGCGGCCCGGCGACCGGCACCACTTCACCATGAGCCACCGGCTGGAGCTCACCGGCGACCTCGACGAGGCCGCCCTGCGGCAGGCGGTGGACGCCCTGGTGGCGCACCACGCCGCGCTGCGCACCCGCTTCCTGGTCGTCGACGGGCGGTGGTGGCAGGAGGTTCTGCCCAACGCCCCCGGCGGTGTCCTGGAGCGGCACGACCTGTCCGGCCTTGACGACGCGGCACGCGCCGAAGCCGTACGGGAGGCCACGGTCGCGGCCCAGACGGGGCTGGACATCGCCGAGGGGGCCGTGCTGCGGGCGCTGCTGTTCACCTTCGGGCCCGGACGGCCGCCGGAGTTGCTGCTCACCGCTCACCATCTGGTGGTGGACGGCGTCTCCTGGCGGGTCCTGCTCGGCGATCTGGAGACCGCCTACCGCGGCGCCGCCGCCGGTGGCGCGGCCACCCTGCCCCCGGTGAGCAGCGCCTTCACCCAGTGGGCGGCCCGGCTGGCGGACCATGTGCGCTCCGGCGGGCTCGACGGTGACCTGGCGTACTGGACGGGCGTGGCGCGCTCCGCGCCCGCCGCGCTCCCCGTCGACCGCGAGGGCCCCAACACCCATGAGACTGCGGCCACGGTGACCACGGTCCTCGGCCGTGCCGAGACCGAGGCGCTGCTGCGCCGGGTCCCCGGCGTCTACCGGACGCGGATCAACGACGTACTGCTCGCCGCGCTCGGCCGGAGCCTGGCGCGCTGGACCGGCGGGGACACGGTGCTGATCGGCGTGGAGGGGCACGGCCGCGAGGACCTCTTCGACGATCTGGACCTCTCCCGTACGGTCGGCTGGTTCACCGCCGAGTACCCGCTCGCGCTGGCCGTCGACGCCGGGGCGGGGTGGCGTGACACCCTCCGGTCCGTCAAGGAGCAGCTGCGGGCCGTTCCGCACCACGGGCTCGGCCACGGAGCGCTGCGCCACCTGGCCCCCGAGGGCTCCCCGGCCGGGGAGCTGCGGGGCGGTCCGGCGCCACAGATCGTCTTCAACTACCACGGCCAGTGGGACGTGGCGGCCGACGACGAGGGTGCGGCCCCGGGCCTGTACCGCGCCGCGCTATCGGTGACCGGCCAGGACGCCGCGCCCGGGGAGACCCGCCCGTGTCTGCTGGAGGTCACCGGGGCGGTCCAGGACGGCCGTCTTGAGCTGGGCTGGAGCTATCCGGCCCGGATATACGACGAGGCCACCGTGCGCCGGGTCGCGGACGACTGTCTGGCCGCGCTGAAGGAGATCGTCGCGCACTGCGCCGAGCCCGGCGCGGGCGGGCGCACCCCGTCCGACTTCCCGCTCGCCCGGCTCGACCAGCGGCAGGTGGACCTGATCGCCGGTGACGGTGGCGCGGTGGAGGACGTGTATCCGCTGACCCCGCTCCAGGCGGGCATGCTCTTCCACGGCCTCGTGGACACCGGTGGCGCCTACTTCGACCAGATCGCCATCCGGATCGGCGGGATCGCCGACCCGGACGCCTTCGCGGCCGCCTGGCAGCGGGTGGTGGACCGTACGCCGGGCCTGCGCGGCTCGGTCCGCTGGGAGGGGCTCGCCGAGCCGGTCCAGGTCGTCCACCGCCGGGCCGACCTGCCCACCGTCCGGCTGGACTGGCGGGAGTTGACGCCGTCCGCTCGGGAGGAGGCGCTGCGGCGGCTGCTGGCCGAGGACCGCGCCGCCGGGATGGAGCTCACCTCGGCCCCGCTGAGCCGGATCGCGGTGGCCGGGCTGCCCGACGACGAGGTCATGCTGGTGTGGACCTCGCACCATCTGATGCTCGACGGCTGGAGCACCGGCCAGATCTTCGCCGAGGTGTGCGAGACCTACGCGGCCCTGGTGGCCGGGCGCACGCCGCTGCCGCCCGCCCGCCGGGCCTTCCGGGACTTCCTGCGCTGGCTGCGTGAGCAGGACCAGGAGCGTGCGGAGCGGCATTGGCGCGAGGTGCTGGCGGGGTTCGGCGCCCGCACGCCGCTGCCGTACGACCGGCCGCCCCGGGAGGCGCATCGCACCACCTCGACCGCGCTGACCCGGCTGGAGCTGACCGAGGAGGTGTCCGCCCGGCTGCTGGAGACCGCGCGCGGCGGCGGGCTGACGGTCAACACGGTGGTGCAGGGCGCGTGGGCACTGCTGCTGTCGCGGTACGGCGGGGTGCGCGACGTGGTGTTCGGCACCACCGTCTCGGGCCGTCCTGAGGGGCTGCCGGGCGTGGAGACGATGGTCGGCATGTTCATCAACACGGTCCCCACCCGGGCCGTGGCCGAGGGCGGCCGTGAGGTCGTGGCATGGCTGCGGGAGCTCCAGGAGCAGCAGAGCGAGTCCCGCCGCTTCGACTTCGTCGCCCTTCCCCGGATCCAGGCCCTCGGCGCGGTCCCGGCCGGTGAGGCGCTCTTCGACAGCATGGTGGTGTTCGAGAACTACCCCTTCGACGAGGCGTCGGCGGCCGGTGCCGGGATCCGGGTGCGGGAGGTGCGGGCCGAGGACTCCACCAGTTTCCCGCTGTGTCTGCGCGCCTATCTCGGCGACCGGCTGGGCTTCGACCTCGCCTACGATCCGGCGCTGTTCGACGCGGCCACCGTGGAGCGGGCGGCGGCACATCTGGAGACGCTGCTGACCGGGATCGCGGACGGCGCCGGGCGGTCGCTGGACGAGCTGCCGCTGCTGACGGAGGCGGAGCGCCTGCGGGCGGCCGGCGAGTGGAACGCCACCGCCCGGCCGCTGCCGGAGGGTTCGCTGGCGGAGCTGTTCGCCGAGCGGGTCCGGCTCTGCCCGGACGCCGTCGCCGTCACCGACGGTGCCACCTCGCTCAGTTACGCCCAACTCGACGAGTGGACGGGCCGGTTGGCCGGACGTCTGCTGCGGTCCGGGGTGCGTCCTGAGGACCGGGTGGCGCTGCTCATGGACCGGTCGGTGGAGCTGGTCGTGGCCCAGCTCGCGGTGGTCAGGGCCGGTGGGGTGTATGTACCGGTGGACGCCCGCGGCCCGCGCGACCGGCGGCGGACACTGCTGGACCAGGCGGGCGCCGCGGTCGTGCTGACGCCGGAGGAGGTGGCCGCCGCCCGGGAGGGCGAGCCGGTGGCGGCCGCGGCGCCGGTGCACCGGGACCAGCTGGCGTATGTGATGTTCACCTCCGGGTCGACCGGTGTGCCGAAGGCCGTGGGGGTACGCCATCGCGATGTGGCGGCCCTCGCCCTGGACCGTGCCTTCGCCGGAGGCGGGCATGAGCGGGTGCCGCTGCACTCGCCGGTGGCGTTCGACGCCGCCACCTACGAGATGTGGGTGCCGCTGCTGAACGGGGGCCGGGTGGTGGTGACATCGAGCGAGCTGGACGCGGCCGCGGTGCGCCGGCTGGTGGCCGAGCAGGGGGTGACGGGGCTCTGGCTGACCGCCGGACTGTTCCGGCTGCTGGCTGGGGACGCGCCGGACTGCTTCACGGGGCTGCGCGAGGTGTGGACCGGCGGCGATGTGGTGCCCGCGGCCTCGGTGCGCCGGGTGCTGGAGCGCTGCCCCGGGCTGACCGTGGTGGACGGCTACGGGCCGACCGAGACCACGACCTTCGCCACGTACTTCCCGATGTCCCGCGCCGGCGAGGTGCCCGAGGTGGTGCCGATCGGCCGGCCGCTGGACAACATGCGGGTCCACGTCCTGGACTCCAGGATGCGGCTCGTGCCGCCGGGTGTGGTCGGCGAGCTCTTCGTCGCCGGGGAGGGGGTGTCGCGCGGCTACCTCGGCCGTCCCGGTCCGACCGCGGCCGCGTTCCTCCCCGATCCGTACGGGCCCGCCGGGGAGCGGATGTACCGCACCGGCGATCTGGCGCGGCGACGCCAGGACGGCACGGTGGAGTTCCTGGGCCGGGCCGATGACCAGGTCAAGGTCCGTGGCTTCCGGATCGAGCCGGGCGAGGTGGAGGGGGTGCTGGCCGGATATCCGGAGGTGGCGGATGTCGCGGTGGTGGCCCGGGAGGACGGTCCCGGTGGCAAGCGGCTGGTGGCCTATGTGGTGGCCGCCGGGGATACCCCGGTGGAGGGTGACCCGCTGCGGGCGTACGCGGCCGAACGGCTGCCGGACTACATGGTGCCGTCGGCCGTTCTCCCGCTGGAGGCACTGCCGCTCGGCCCCACCGGGAAGCTGGACCGCGCGGCGCTGCCCGCGCCCGGCCCGGACACCCGCCGTACGCCCTACCGGGCGCCGCGCGAGGGGGCCGAACGGGCCGTGGCGGCGGTCTGGGCCGAGGTGCTGGAGGTCGGGCGCGTCGGCGCCGGGGACAACTTCTTCGAACTCGGCGGCGACTCGATCCTCTCCATCCGCCTCACCTCACGGCTGCGGGAGGTGCTCGGGGTGGAGCCGTCGCCCCGCCTGGTGTTCACTCATCCGACGGTCGCCGCCCTGGCCGAGGCGCTCGACGGCGGCACGGACGGCCGCGGCGCGGACCGGCCCGCCCCGATCACACCGGTGGCCCGGGACGGCGAGCTGCCGCTGTCGTATCCGCAGCAGCGGCTGTGGTTCCTGGACTCCTTCGCCCCCGACAGCGCCGAGTACATCACCCCGCTGGCGCTGCGGATGCGGGGAGCCCTCGATGTGGCCGCGCTCAGCACGGCGCTGACCGCGCTGGTGGCCCGGCACGAGTCGCTGCGGACCACCTTCGACGCGGTGGACGGCCGCGGGGTGCAGATCGTGCACGACCCCCGGGAGATCCGGCTCGCCCCGTACGACCTGTCCCATCTCCCCGCCGCCGAGCGGGAGGCGGAGCTGCGGGAGCTGCTGGCGTACGAACGGGCGCGCCCGTTCGATCTGCGGCGCGGCCCGCTGCTGCGGACCGGGCTGATCCGGCTCGGTGCCCAGGAGCACATGCTGAGCCTGACACTGCATCACATCATCACGGACGGCTGGTCCACCGGTGTGCTCATCGGCGATCTGCGGGAGCTGTACCGGGCGGCGCTGAGCGGTGAGCCCGCGGCGCTGCCACCGCTCCCGGTGAGTTACGCGGACTTCGCCGCCTGGCAGCGCACCGAGCTCACCGCTCCTCGGGCGGATGAGGAACTGGCCTACTGGACACGGCAGTTGGCCGGAGTGCCGGCGCTGGAGGTGCCCACCGACCGGCCCCGACCGGCGGTGCGGACGAAGAACGGCGCCACCGTGGAGTTCACGGTGCCCGCCGGGGTGAGCTCGCGCCTGAAGGAGTTCGGGCAGACGCGGGGCACCACCCTGTTCATGACGCTGGTGGCGGCGGCCCAGATCCTGCTGGCCCGGCTGTCCGGCGGGCGGGACATCGCCGTGGGCACCGTCACCTCGGGGCGGGAGCGCCCCGAGGTGGAGCGGCTGATCGGCTTCTTCGTGAACACCCTGGTACTGCGCTCCACCGTCGATCCGCACGCCCGCTTCGGCGACTTCCTGGCCGAGGTGCGCGGCACCGTCCTGGACGCCTTCGCCCATCAGGCGGTGCCGTTCGAGCGGGTGGTGGACGAGGTGCGGCCGGTACGGGACACCAGCCGGACACCGCTGTTCCAGGCGATGGTGGTACTCCAGAACGCCCCGGGCCGGGCGCTGGACCTGCCCGGTCTGGAGCTGGCGGACGTGGAACTCGACACGCAGACCGCCGCCTTCGACCTCACCTTCGAGTTCGCCGAGGCCGAGGGGGGTGTGCTGCGCGGGCTGATCGGCTACAGCACCGATCTGTTCGACGCCTCGACGGTGGAGCGGATGGGCACGGCCCTGCGGGCGCTGCTCGCCGGGGTCGCCGAGGATCCGGAGCGTCCGGTGGGCGCACTGCCGCTGACCACCCCGGCCGAGCTGCGGCGCACCCTGGTCGAGTGGAACGACACCCGCCTGGAGGTGGAGCGGGCCACGCTGCGCGAGCTGTTCGAGCGGCAGGTGGCCGTCTCGCCGGATGCCACGGCCGTACGGTACGGGAAGGGCGATCTCACCTTCGCCGAGCTGGAGGTGGCCGCGAACCGGCTGGCGCACCGGCTGATCGGCCGGGGCGTGGGGCCGGAGCGGCTGGTGGCGCTGGTGCTGCCGCGTTCGGTGGAGATGCTGGTGGCGCAGCTGGCCGTGGCGAAGGCGGGCGGTGCGTTCCTGCCGGTCGACCCCGGCTATCCGAAGGAGCGGGTGGCGTTCATGCTGCGGGACGCCGCGCCCTCCGTGGTGCTCGACGACGCGGCCTCGGTGTGGGCCGGGGAGGGCCCCGCCGGGCCACCGCCACTCCGTGGCCTGACGCCGGACCATCCGGCGTATGTCATCTACACCTCCGGCTCCACCGGTGTGCCCAAGGCGGTCGTGGTCACCCATGCGGGACTTGCCAGTTTCTCGGCCGCCGCGGCCGCGCACTACGACGTACGGGCCGGGGACCGGGTGCTGCAGTTCTCCTCCCCCAGCTTCGACGCCTCCGTCCTGGAGCTGTGTGTCTCGCTGCCCCATGGCGCGGCGCTGGTGATCTGTGACGAGGGCCCGCTGCTGGGCGAGCGGCTGGCCGAGGTGCTGGGCGGGCAGCGGATCACCCATGCGCTGATCCCCCCGGCCGCGCTGGCCACCGTGGAGGAGGCGGATCGGCGGACGGGGCTGCCGTATCCGCGGACCCTCATCGTCGGCGCGGACGCCTGCTCCGCGGAGCTCGTGGAGCGCTGGGCGCCGGGCCGGCGGATGGTCAACTCCTACGGCCCGACCGAGGCCACGGTGGTGAGCACCTGGTCCGGGCCGCTGACCGCCGGGTCGGGGGTGCCGCCCATCGGCCGGCCGATCCCTAACACCCGGGTCTACGTACTGGACGAGGCGCTGCGCCCGGTGCCGGTGGGCGTGGCCGGGGAGCTGTATGTGGCGGGCACGGGACTGGCGCGGGGCTATCTGGGCCGTCCGGGCCTGACCGCCGCACGGTTCGTGGCCGATCCGTTCGGCCCGGCGGGCGGGCGGATGTACCGCACCGGCGATGTGGTGCGGTGGACCGGCGACGGTGAGCTCGCGTTCCTGGGCCGGGCCGACGACCAGGTCAAGGTGCGGGGCTTCCGGATCGAACTCGGCGAGGTGGAGAGCGCGCTGCGGCGCAGCCCGGAGGTGCGGGAAGCGGTGGTCGCCGTACGGGAGACCGCCCCGACGCCGGAGCAGCCCTCCGGCGGGAAGCGTCTGGTGGGCTATGTCGTCCCGGCGCCGGGTACCTCGCCGACCGCCGCCTCGCTGCGCGACGTCCTGGGGCGGGCCCTTCCGTCCCATATGGTGCCGTCGGCGTTCGCCACCCTGGACGCCCTTCCGCTCACGGCCAACGGCAAGGTGGACCGCCGGGCGCTGCCCGATCCGGATCCGGTGCCCATCACCTCCGGTGCGGGCCATGTCGCCCCGCGCACCCCGATGGAGTGCCGGATCGCGGACATCTGGGCCGATGTGCTCGGCCTGGAACGGGTGGGCGTGGAGGACAACTTCTTCGAGCTCGGCGGGGATTCCATCCTCAGCATCCAGGTGGTCTCCCGCGCCCGCCAGGCCGGGCTGCGGCTGACCACCAGGGACCTGTTCACCCATCAGTCGGTGGCCGCGCTCGCCACCGTGGCCACCGCCGAACGGGACGAGGGCCGTGCGGAGCCGGTGACCGGGTCGCTTCCGCTCACCCCGATCCAGCGCTGGTTCTTCGCCACCCACACCGTGAATCCGCGCCACTTCAACCAGTCCACGCTGCTCGAGCTGCACCAGGAGCCGGACGAGAAGGCGCTGGAGGGGGCGCTGGCGGCGCTTCTGGTCCACCATGACGCGCTGCGCACCCGGTTCACCGAGGACGGCGGCGAGTGGCACGGCCACGTCCCGGAACCGGATGCCGACGGCGCCGTCCTGGACCACCACGACCTGTCCGGTCGGCCGGCGCGGGAGGCGGACGCGGCGATGGAGAAGGCGGCCGACGCCCTCCACGCGGGCTTCGACCTGGGCCGGGGGCCGCTGCTGCGGGCCGCGCTGTTCCGCTTCGGCGAGGCCCGGCGGCCGTTCCTCTTCCTGACCGCGCACCACCTGGTCATCGACGGGGTGTCCTGGCGGATCCTGCTGGACGACCTGGACATCGCCTATCAGCAGGGCGTGCGGGGCGAACCGGTGGACCTCGGCACCAAGACCACCGCCTTCCGCGACTGGGCGCGGCGGCTCGCGGAGCATGTCGCCGAGGGCGGCCTGGACCATGAGGCCGACCACTGGTGCGAGGCGCTCGACGCCCGGCCGCTGCCGGTCGACCGTCAAGTGGCCACGCCCGGGCCCGAGATCGGTACGGTGCCGGTCGAGCTCGACGAGCGGGACACCGAGGCGCTGCTGCGCTCGGCGCCCACCGCCTATCGCACCCGGATCAACGATGTGCTGCTCGCCGCTCTCGCGCTGGCACTGTCCCGCTGGACGGGCCAGGAGCGGGTGTCGGTGGAGCTGGAGGGCCATGGGCGCGAGGACATCCTGGACGGAGTCGATCTCTCCCGTACGGTGGGCTGGTTCACCACCATGTATCCGGTCTCCTTCGAGCTGCCGGACCTCCCCGACGGCGGGCCGGCCGACTGGCGAGGGCTGGTCAAGTCGGTACGGCGGCGGCTGCGGACCGTCCCCGGCAACGGTTTCGGCTTCGGGGCGCTGCGCGCCTTCGGCCCACCCGAGCTGCGCGAGCGGCTGTCCCGGCACGGCACCGGGCCGCAGATCGTGTTCAACTACCTCGGCCAGTGGGACGCCCGGTCGGCCGAGTCCCAGGGCGGTCTGGTCCACGCCGAGCACGGCTCGTTCGGCCAGGACCACGATCCGCGCGAGGGCGGCTCCCATCTGCTGGAGGTGGTGGGCGCGGTGCAGGACGGCCGGCTCGGCTTCACCTGGCGCTACCGCCCCGATGTGCACGAGAGGGCGACCGTCGAGGCGGTGGCCGGGGACTTCGCGGAGGCCCTGCGCCGGATCGCCGGGGACTGCCGGGGCGCCGTATGACCGCCGCCCCGCCGGTGTCGCCGCCCGTTCGGCTGTCGCGCAACCGGGACTACCGGCTGCTGTGGGGCAGCCAGGCGCTCTCGGAGTTCGGCTTCCACACGGCACTGATCGCGTTTCCGCTGCTGGTCCTCGCGCTCACCGGCTCGGGCGCCGCCTCCGGTCTGGTCATGGGCACCATCGCCGCCGCGCAGATGGTGGCCGGGCTCCCGGCGGGTGTCCTGGTGGACCGCTACGACCGCAAGGCCATCATGCTGGGCTGTGAGGCGGCCCAGGCGGTCTCCGCCATCAGCCTGGTGGCCGCCGTATGGGCGGGTGCGGCCACCGTCTGGCACATGGTCGTCGTGGCGGCGGTGTTCGGGGCGAGCGCCGCGCTCTTCGAACCGGCCGAGAGCGCGTCGCTGCCCGCCCTGGTGGCGGACGAGCATCTGCCCACGGCGGTGGCGATGAACACGGCACGGGCCTCGATGGGGCAGCTGGCGGGCACCGCGACCGGCGGATTCCTGTTCGCCGTGGGGCGGTTCGTGCCCTTTCTGGTGGACGCCGTGACACACACGCTCTCCTTCGTCGCGCTGCTCTTCGTCCGGCTGCCCCGGCGCGAGCGGTCCGCCAACGGGGCGGGCCCATTGGGCCGGGAGGCGCTGGCCGGGCTGCGGTGGGTGTGGCGGGAGCGCCGGATCCGGGTCACGGTGGTGTGCGCGGTGGTGCTCAACCTGTTCTTCAGCGCCTTCTACCTCGTCGTCATCGTGCTCGCCGAGTCCCGGGGGGTGCCCTCCGGGGAGGTCGGCGTGATGGCGGCCATGCTCGGGGTGGGCGGGGTGGCGGGCGCGCTGCTGGCGCCCGTACTGCACCGGCGGCTGGGCCCGTACGGCGGCATCATCGCGGTGTTCTGGGCCCTGGCCGTGCTCGCCCCGGTCACCGTGCTGATGGACAGCGGCTATCTCGTCGGGGTGCTGTTCGCCCTGATGGCGCTGTTCCCGCCGACGGCGAACACCGCCATCATGACCGACCAACTGCTGCGCACCCCGGACGAGCTGCGCGGCAGGCTCACCAGCACACTCGTCCTGGCCTGCGGTGCCGCGGGCGCGGCGGGCCCCGCGCTGGGCGGATCGCTCGCCCAGGCCCTGCCGGGCGACCGGGCCATCCTGCTCTGCTCGGCCGGGATGGCCGCCGCGGCCGTCCTGGCCACTGTCAGCCCGACCCTGCGCACGCTGACCCGCCGCCATGAGGCCGGACGGCCGATCGACTGACCGCCATCCGGCACTTCACCGACCATTTCCGAGCTGACCGATCTGACCGCTCATCGACAGGAGAGACCGACCATGGACGACACCGCCCGCTACCAGGTGCTGCGCAACGACGAGGACCAGTATTCGCTGTGGCCCGCCGACCTCGAGGTGCCCGAGGGCTGGCACGCCGTCGGCCAGGAGGGCACCAAGGACGAGTGCTCCGCGTACGTCGACGGGGTGTGGACCGACATGCGGCCGCGCAGCCTGCGCGAACGCATGGACAACATGGCCTCCTGACCCGGGCCTCATCACGCGGTGCGGCCGGCGCGTGAGGGCGCCGGCCGCACCGGGCCCCACAACTTCCCCGTGCGGTCACGCGGTTACCATCCTGAAGAACAGTCGGCCGCGGCGTGAGGGATCACGCCCGGATACGGAGGAGAACACCACGTGACCGCCCAAGGGGTAGCATCCCAGACCGGAAGCGGGCCGGAGCCCCCCAACACCCCCCTCAACCAGGGGCGACCGCACAGCGCCCGGATGTACGACTACTTCCTGGGCGGCAAGGACAACTACGTCGCCGACCGTGAGGCCGCGGCCAAGGTGCTCACCCTGTGGCCGGGTGTCATGATCGCCGCCCGGACCAACCGGGCCTGGATGCACCGCGCGATCCGGTTCCTCGCCGACGAGCGGGGCATCCGCCAGTTCCTCGACATCGGCACCGGCATTCCCACCCGGCCGAATCTGCACGAGGTCGCCCAGGGGATCGCCCCGGAGTGCCGGGTCGTCTACGTGGACAACGACCCCATCGTGCTCGCCCATGCCCAGGCCCTGCTCAAGAGCCACCCCGAGGGCCGCACCGCGTATGTGCACGGGGACATCACCGAGCCCGAGGCCATCCTCGCCTCCCCCGACCTCACCGAGGTGCTGGACCTGTCCCAGCCGGTCGCGCTGAGCCTGGTCTCGCTCCTGCACTTCGTCCCCGACGAGTGGGGCCCGTACGACCTCGTCCAGCGGCTGGTCGACGCGCTCGCCCCCGGCTCCTTCCTGGTGCTGAGCCATATCACCCCGGACTTCGACCCCGAGGCCACCCAGAAGACCGTGCAGGTCTACCACAGCGGCGGCATCCAGGGGAAAATCCGCACCAGGGACGAGGTGGAGCGCTTCTTCACCGGTCTGGA
This sequence comes from Streptomyces lacaronensis, assembly GCF_047337785.1. Lineage (NCBI taxonomy): Bacteria > Bacillati > Actinomycetota > Actinomycetes > Kitasatosporales > Streptomycetaceae > Streptomyces > Streptomyces lacaronensis. Next base: position 11,187,052 of record NZ_JBLHDK010000003.1, on the reverse strand, counting down.
GCTGGTCGAACCGGGCCTGGAGGTGCCGCACCGCTGGCGGGCCGACCTGGCCGAAAGGGACTCCCATGTGGAGACCGGCGATGTGACCGACGAAGAGGTGTCCTTCTGGGCGGGTGTCGCGCAGAAGTCCTGACGCGGGACCTCCCGGGCAGGGTTCAGGGACGCGGTCCGACGGTCGTGGTGCCGTCGCGGATGGTGATCGCCAGCGCGGGACAGGAGTCCGCCGCGTCCAGCACCCGCTCCTCCTCCGGAACCTCCTCGCGTCGCGGCCGGGCGTGCTCCTCGTCGAGTACGAACAGGTCGGGGGCGATCCCGGCGCACATGCCGGACGCCATGCACCGGCCGCCGTCGACCTCCGCCTTCCAGGTCATCCGGCTCACCACCCGATGGGCATGACGCGGGGCCCGCGGACCAGCATCTGGCCCTTCCACTCCACATCCCCGGCCAGCCGCAGATCCGGGAAGCGGGCGATCAGCGCGCCGAGCGCCTCCTGGAGCTCCAGCCGGGCCAGGGGCGCGCCCAGACAGTGGTGCACACCGTGGCCGAAGCCGAGGTGCTGGGTGGCGGGGCGGGCGACGTTCAGGGTGCCCGGCTCGTCGAAGCGCAGCGCGTCGCGGTTGGCCGAGCCGACGGCGACGAGCACGGGCTCCCCGGCGCGCACCAATGTGCCGCCCACCTCGACGTCCTCGGTGGCGTAGCGGGGGAAGGACGCGGCCATGCCCAGCGGGACGAAGCGCAGCAGCTCCTCGACGGCGCCGTGCAGCAGAGCGGGCTCCTCGCGCAGCCGGCGCAGTTCGTCCGGGTGGTCCAGGAGTGTCAGCACGAAGTTGGGGATCTGGGTGGCCGTGGTCTCGTGCCCGGCCACCAGGATGCCCACGCACAGATCGACGAGCTCGAGCTCGGACAGCCGGTCGCCCGCGTCCCTCGCCTCGATCAGCGAGGTCATGATGTCGTCCCGCGGGCTGATGCGATGGTCCTCGATCAGCCCGGCCATATAGGTGCGCAGCTCATCGCGGTTGCGGTTGAACTCCTCGGCGCTCAGGGAGCTGGTGGACAGCGCGGCGTCGCTCCAGGTGCGGAACTTGGGCCGGTCCTCCTCCGGGACGCCGAGCATGGCGCAGATGACCCCGACCGGAATCGGCAGCGCGTAGCGGTCCACGAGATCGGCGGGTGGTCCCGCGGCCTCGAGCTCGTCCAGCAGGTCATGGGTCAACTGGCGGACCCACGGGCGGAGTTTCTCCACCTGGTGGACGGTGAAGGCCTTGGCGACGAGGGTGCGCAGCCGGGTGTGGTCGGGCGGGTCCATGGTCAGGATGCCGCTGTCGCTCCGGCCCTCGGACTGCCGCGGCACGTCGTGGTGGAGCGCCGCGGCCCGGCTGAAGCGCCGGTCCCCGAGCACCAGCCGGGCGTCGGCGTACCGCGTGGCCAGCCAGGAGGGCTCACCGTAGGGCATGCGCACCCGGAGTAATCCGGTGTGGTTCCTGGCCTGGTCGTACGCCTCGCTGAGCGCGAGCCCCTCGGCGGAGTTGAAGGGATAGGCGATGGGTGTGGTCTCCGCTGTGGTCACCGTGACCTCCCTTGCGTAAGCAGGTGCTTACAAAGCTAGGAGGCGGCGGCTGGTACGGTCAACGGCCCCTTTGCGCCGTTGATCTGACGGCCCGAAGGGAATCGGCCGGAGGCAGACGAGAGGAGTGTGGTGATGGGGACGACCGTGTCCGAGGGGCAGCGCCGGGACGCGCGGAACACACGTCGGCGGCTGCTGGAGGCCGCGGCGGCGCTGTTCGCCGAGCGGGGCTATGAACGGGCGACGGTCCGGGACATCGCCGATCGCGCCGGGGTCAACCAGGCGCTGCTGTTCCGTTACTTCGGCTCGAAGAGAGCGCTGTTCGGCGAGGTGATCGCGCACAACGGGGAGGAGCAGCTGCGCACCACCCCACCTCATGAGCTGCTGGAGGCCGCCCTGCGCGGGCTGCTGGGCCACGGCGGCAGGGAACCGGACAGCCGTGCGCTGGCCACGCTGCTGCGCTCGGTGGACAGCGGCGACGAGATCGGTACCGCGGTGCGCGCCATCAGCGACGACTACGCGCGAGTGCTGGCCTCCCTGTCCAGCGCCCACAACCACGAACTGCGGGCGGATCTGGCGCTGTCCTGGCTGCTCGGCATAGGGATGATGCGAGTGCTGGTGGGCAAGGAGCCGCTGGCGGACGCGGACCCGGACGAGGTGTGCGCGCTGGTCACGTCCGCGCTCGGCACTCTCCTGGACGGCCTTCCGGCGACGGACGGCAGGCGGTAGGAGGCCTTACTGGAGGAATGCCGGACCGTAGTAGCCCGGACGCTGCTCGCGGAACTCCCCGCGGGGCGTGGTGACGACGCGACGGGCCCGGGCCGGGGTGACCACCTCGCGGAAGGCCGGATCGGTGAGCAGCACGACCGGGGCGATGCGGTGCGGGGAGTCGCAGTGCCAGTGCGGCAGGGCGGCCTCGATCACGGCCCAGGACTGATCGGTGGCGCCGCGGTCGGCCAGCGCTCTGGCCAGGTCCAGGGCCTGCTGGAAGGTGCGGGACTCGGGCAGGGCGGGCGGGGCGAAGGCGGCGGCCCTGGCCATCCAGGCGGCGGTGTCGTCGCCCTCGGCGGCGGCGCCGCTCGCGGCCACACCGCCCGCGCCCACGACACCGTCCACGCCGTCGGGGAGCCGCGGCAGGATGTCGCCGAGGGCCGAGAGATAGCCACCGGGGGCGCCGGTCCACTCCTCGGCCGCGCAGCGCAGATAGAGCGGGGCGGCCTCGGCCCGTAACTGCTCCATGCCGATCGCCTCGAGGACGCGCGGGTCCCCGAGTATGCCGGTGCGTATCCAGTGGTGGGCGGCGCTGATGTCCAGGAACGCCCCCAGGATGATGCCCAGATACGCACCGGCGCCCGAGCCCTTGACCGCGGCCTGCTCGAAGGTGGCCATCGCCTTGCGCACCTCGCCCCGCAGGGCCTGCGCCCTGCCCTCGGCCACCAGATCCTCGGCGGTCCCGGGACGTCCCATGCGCACCTCATGGGCCGCCTGGTCCTCGAAGCCGTTGCGCTCCTCGGCGACCAGCTCGGCGAACGAGGGGTGCCGGTCCCCCAGGGCCGGATACCAGCTCGCCCAGATGTACGCGGCCCACTCCCCGTCCTCGGACACATCGGCGGGATCCAGCAGCCAGTGCTGGGCGTCGCCCTCCTCGGAGACCAGCAGCGCCCGGTCCATGAACGCGGTGTCGTCCCAGTCCTCGCCCTCGCCGCCCCGGATGACGCTCCAGGTCTCGGGGTCCGCCTCGCGCAGCCAGCCGACGGTCTTGGCCGGGCGCATCCGCCACATGAACGGGCTGATGTTCAGCCAGCCGTCGGAGGCGCCCAGGAAGGCGCGGTAGCTCGGCGGGAGCCGGGTGCCGAGCCGCTCCTCCAGGGCGAGGATGCTCTCCTCGTCCGCGCCCTCGAACCCGAGCCACCCGGCGGCCCGTTGCCCGTCGTCGACCTCGCTCAGCTCCTCCTCGTCGGCCACCCGCAGGATGGTCGCGCTGTACTCGGCCAGATAGGACCGCCACTGCTCGACGGTCCTGGGCGCTGCCGTCATGGACCCCGGCTCCGGGACGGCCGGCACCGATGTGCCGCGGTATCCGGTGGGCGCCTCGCCCGCCCGCTGGTAGTGGCCGATGAAGCCCTTCGGCTGGGGGGCGGAGGTGAAGAGGCGGACCTGGGAGAGCTGGATCTGATCCTCCCCCGCGTTCCGGGTGATCTCCAGGCGGTAGTGGCGGTAGGCCCTGGCGGCACCGAAGGTGAATCCCCGGGGCTGATGGCGGTGCGCGAAGCTCTCCCGGACGCGGGAGTCCAGGTCCACCCAGTGCTCCCCGTCGTTCGAGCCCTTGAGGGTCCAATCCTTCGGGTCGCGGCCCGGGACGTCGTTGGCCGAGGTCAGGACGTAGTGGCCGACGGCCACCGGCCGCCGCAGGGTGAACTCCAGCCAGGCGCGGTCGCCATGGCCCAGCCACTTGTGCCACGAGTCGTGCAGCAGGTTCTCCGCGACCTCGCCCACCTCGGCGAACTCGCTGTGCGCCCGGACCTTGGTGACCAGGTCGGTCACCTCGGCCTCCGGACCGGGCTCGGCGGCCAGCAGCGACACCGTGCCCGAGTGTCCCGACGGATCGCCCCAGATGACCCGCTCGACGGGCGGCCCCCCGTCCTCGATCAGCAGGCACAGCTCCTGACGGAGGCCCGGCCCCCCGGCCCCGCAGCCCTCCACCGTACGGAAGCGGTGCATCACCTCCTCCAGCGCGCTGTCCCGCAGCGGTGAGCGGCCCTCCAGCACCCCCCGGTACTCGGTGAGCGTGCCGTCGGCGGCCCTGCGGTGTCCGTAGAACTCCGTCATCACCGGCTGGAAGCCGATCGACGCCTCCGCGCCGTCCTGCCCGCGCCAGGCGAGCCGGACCGGCAGCGAGCCCTCGCCCCGGTCGAGATGGACCAGCAGCCGTGGGGCGGGCCGCCATTCGGCGGAGCCCGGGGCGCGCCACTCGGTGCGGTAGGCGCACACCGCCGGCTCGGCGGGGCGCTCCTCCGCCATGAGGTGCGTCCGGGCGCAGATGCGGGACGGCTCGACGCTGATCCGGTACAGCCAGAGCAGCCCGCGCGCCTCGGCGCAGCCCCGGACGCACAGCGTGTTCAGGCCCGCCGCCAGCGCCTCGCCAGGAACCGCGAAGGCCACCTCCCGTGGGCGGGCGCCACCGGGCACGGTGAACCGTGAGATCACCGCATGCCCGTTGACGGTGATGTCGATGGGCGCCCATCCCAGGGACTCCCCCAGCGGTGAGACCCGCGCGATCAGGGTCAGCGTCAGCTGCTCCGGGAGTTCGCCGCCGTCCAGCGCGAAATCGAGCTCGACATGTCCGCCCGCGCCGATCGCGAGACGGTCCCGGTCGGGATGGCACCGTGTGTACCGGGCCGTGCCATTGCCGAATCGAGGCGGATCGATGGTGAAATCCGCAAAAGTCGCTCGCACGCTGTGCTCCTGGTAGGGCCGTCTGGTCCATTGACAAATCGTCGGGGCATGGGTGCGGGTGGCCTCATCACACCCGGATGCTGCCGATGCTAGGGCGGCCGACCGGTACCGTCCGTGATCCGCGACGATCACTAGGGGGATGCGGGTCGGCCGCTCCCTCCCCCGCGCAGCACGGCCCCGAGGACGGCGGGGCGCATCAGCGCGGTGGGCGCGGCGACCATCGACATCACCTCGTGCAGTACCTTGCAGACCCCCGGGTCGACGGTGGCACGCCGGATGACCCGGTCCAGATAGCGGTGCTGGGCCCGCACCGCCAGTCCGGCGGGGCCGCCCGTGGTGGTGGGGAAGCGCACATCCTCGCTGGAGGACAGCATCCACGCGGTGTCCGCGGCGGCCGCGATGCCCTTACGGGCGGCGTGCGCCGTACGGTGGCCGATGCCGCCGTGGCGCTCGGCGGCGGCCCGCAGGGCGCGGGCGCCGAGCGCGGACACGGTGATGCCCTGGCCGTAGACCGGGTTGAAGGTGCACACGGCGTCGCCGATGACGACCAGCCCCCGCGGGGCCCGGCGCTCGTAGTGCCGCCGCACACCGGGGCCGGGCCAGAAGCCGCGGACCGCACCAGCGGGCTCGGCCGCGGCCAACAGCTCGTACAGGCTCGGGTCCCGCAGCAGACGCAGCTGCCGGTCGAAACCGGCCGCACCCGGCTCGGCCTGAGCTCCCCGCATACTGCCGACGCTGGCGATCCACCGGCCGTCCTCCACGGGCAGCACCACGCCGAGCCTTGGCGCGTCGGGGGCCTTGGTCTGCAGATAGAGCACGTCGAAGCCCGGATCCGCCCCGGCCGGGCGGTGGTACATCCGGCTGGCGTACGACACCCCCGCGTCGACGCGCTCCTCGGGGGTGGGCGGGCAGCCCAGCCGGACCAGCCAGGACGGGACCGAGGAGGTGCGCCCGGAGGCGTCGACCACCATCTCCGCGCGCAGCTCGCGCACCCGGGCGCGGGCGTCGCCCCGCGCCCGGACCTGGACGCCCGTCAGCTCACCCGCGGTGCCGAGGAGTCCGACGACGTCGGTGTTCTCCAGCCATCGCACCGAGGGCTCGGCGCGCACCCGGCGCAGCACCGTATGGTCGAGCAGCGGTCTGGTGCAGGAGAGGAACGCGACCTCGCTCTCGTACTTCGCGAGCCACCCGGCCGCGCTGAGCCAGCGCACGCCCGACATCGGCACCCGCACCGCGCCGGCGGCCAGCAACTCCTCGCGCGCGCCGGGCATCAGCTCATCCAGCGCCCGGTGCCCGGCCTCGAGCAGCAGATGCGCGTGGCGCGCCTGCGGAACGCCCGAGCGGAACGCCGGCCCCTCGGGATAGCGGTCACGCTCGGCTATGACAATGCGCTCGGCATATCCCCGCAGCGCCCATGCGGCAAGCAGCCCGGCGAGACCTCCGCCGATCACCACCGCGGTCCCTCGCTCCGTACCTTCCCCCGGCACCCCCATGCTACGGAGCGTAGTGCATAATCATCCGAGCGTCACCACCCCAAGGGTGGCAAATACAACCGCTTCGACGGCTCAGGCGCCTTCGGCGGCCTCGGTGATGAAGGTGCCGAGGACACCGTCGGCGATGCGCACCGGGCCCTCCGGACGGGTCTCGCCCGGGATGGTGCGGATCTCCCCGGCCCGCCGCGCGTCGGCCGCCGCCTCGGCGAACCACTGTGCCGCCTGGGCGTCATGGCCGTCGAGACGGGCGCCCAGCGCGTCCAGGGTGCGCTCGAAGGCGCGCCCCCACAGCGACAGCGCGTCCAGCCAGGGCGCACAGTCCGCCACGAATCCCCGGTCCGCGACACCGGCCCTGATGCGCTCGGGGGCGGCGGCGAGCAACCGGGCGTACGGGCGCAGCTCCCGCAGGGCCGCTCGCTCGTGCCCCGCCCCCCAGGCGGTGTGGAACCGTTCGAGCCGGGCGGCGAGTTCGGGGGCCTGCGGCTGCCAGGGCTCGGCGCCGAAGGTGGGTGCGAGGTGCTGGGTGTCGAAGAAGGCCAGCAGCGAGGACACGGTCGCGGCCGTACGGCCCGGGTGCGCGCCGGGGACGTCCCCGGCGAGGTGGCGGGCGGCCGCCTCCCAGGTGCGGGTGGCATCGTAGCCGGTGTCGTTCCAGGCGAAGTCCGCTCCGCCGAAGAGGGCGACCTTGCTGGCGGCGGCCTGGTTCATCGGGTTGAGGACCAGGCCGGAGAGCTGCCGGTGCAGTCCGGGCTCACGGGCGTCGTAAGGCGCGAGCAGCAGCCGTCCCTCGGCCTGGCCGTAGTCGTTGACCGGGTAGTTGTCCCAGACGAAGACCTTGCGCCCCCACACGGTGGCGGCCCGCTCCGCGTCGGCCACGGTGATCCGCGGCGGCACCACATCGGTTCCGGTCCACATCACCTCGACCCGCGAGTCCAGCCGCTCGCGCAGGACGCGCTTGTACGGGGTCTCGGTGACGTCCCCGTACTCGGTCGGCACCATCTGGAGCGGCCTGGTGTCCGCCCGCTCGTCCAGGAAGGTCTTCTGCACCGTGTTGAGCAGGTCGGACTGGGCCTTGGCGGCGGCCTCCGACGAGGGGTTTCCGTAGGTGGCGCGGTCGGATTCGCAGTTCCAGCGGGTGTAGCTGATGTCGTCCAACGGCATGGAGAAGCTGCGCACCCCGAGGTCGTAGACCGCGTCCAGCTTGGCCTCCAGCGCGGCGAGGTCGGCGGGGTCGCTGTAGCAGATGGAGTTGCCCGGGGAGACGGCGAAGGTGAACCGCACATGGTGGCCGGTGGCCTGCCGGACGAGCTCGCCCAGCTCGGCGCGTTTGGCGGCCGGATACGGCTCGCGCCACTTCTCGCGGTGGTACGGGTCGGCCTTCGGCGCGTAGATGTAGGTGTTCATCTTGACGTCCCCGTAGAACGCCAGCTGGTCCATGCGCTCGGCATGCGTCCAGGGGCTTCCGTAGAACCCCTCGATCACCCCGCGCAGCGGCATCAGAGGATGGTCGGTGACCGAGACGGACGCGATCGTGCGGTGGGCGGAAACGAGCTGACGCAGCGTCTGCGCCGCGTAGTACGTCCCGTCCGAGTCGGCGCCCGCGAGCGCCACCGAGCCGCGTCCCGCGGCGAGTGCGTAACCCTCGGCGGGCAGCGGACCGGGCACCCGGCCCCCGGCGGCCCGAAGCGCCCTCGCGACGCGTGGATCGGCGATCCGGCCGACGGTCACGGTCAGCTTCGGCCCCGCGCCGTCCTGGATCCGCGAGGCCCCCGCGCGGCGCAGCACGGAGGTGACGAGATCGCGGGTCGGACGGTCCACGCCGTCCGATATGACGAGGCGTACGCGGGAGGGGACGTGGACGTCCGCTCCGATACGGGACATCTCCTGCGGGCGCGGGGTGACGACCGGCAGTGGCCCGGGGACGGCGGCGGCCGCGGTGGCGACCGCGCCGGTGGGCAGCAGCAGGGCGAGGAGGGTGAACAACACCGTGACGGGTGCCAGGGTTCTGGAGCGACTTCGCATGGGACATCTCCTCCGTGGCGTTCGAGGGCCGGGCCTTCGGGGGCGGTGCGGTGCCGTGCGGTGGCGCGGGGCGGTGTGCGGAGCGAGGCCGCGGCGGGCCCGGCGTATCCCTACCCAGCGATGGGCACAGATGATCGGCCCCGCCGTCGGTGGTCAAGCGCCGGGCCGGTCGGGCCACTTAGGCGGTGTCCGGCGGACTACGAGGCGGAGCCGCATAGCGAGGCTTTCCCCTCCCCGCCCCTTCCCGCTACCAGGGGCTCCGCCCCTGGGCCCAGGGGGACCTGGAGGACCTGGGGCCTGGGGCGAAGCCCCGCCACACGGCGGAGCCGCACATCGATTGCTGCCGGGAGGGGCGGGGCAGGGAGCGGCCCGCGCAGGCGTCACGATCCGTCACGCCCCCCTGAGGCTGGGGCGCCCCACAGGGGCGAGGCCACCGGCGCGCCGCGCACCCGGCGAGAGCGTGGCCACCGCCGGGAGCAGAACCACCGGCGAGCCGGGACACCGAGCAGGGACGGGACCACCAACGGAAACGGGGCCACCGGCGGGCCGGGACACTCAGCAGGGGCACGGCCACCTGGAAAACCGAGGCGCCCTCACCCCTTCAGCAATGCGTCGACCACCCGGCCGAAGAGCAGGCGGCCGGACCAGACCGTGGGCGGGTCGAACAGGCGGGGCAGTCCCCGGATCCGGGCCTCCTCGCGCCATACCACCTCGGATCCGCCATCCCGGGGACTCACCTCGATCTCGGCCCATCCGAGGACCACCGAGCCGCGCTTCTCCAGCCTGCAGCTGCCGGGAGCGTCCCCGGTGGGCGGGTCCCAGCGCACGACCTCCATGGGGTCGTCGAATCCGGCGCGGCCGACGCCCGTGCGTACCACGACCACGGTGCCCACCCGGGTCGGCCCCGCCGGGCGGACGGTGACGCCGCTCAGCGGCACATGGGCGCCGTGGCACGGCCAGTCGGTGAGCCGTCGCCAGGTCTCGTCGACAGACAGTGGGGAGCGCCGCTCGATACGGAAGGGGGCCACAGCGGGATCGTAGGCGATCGACGGCCGGAGAGGCGGCCGGAGGCGGCCGGAGAGCCGACCGGGAAGCCGGTCGTGGCGGCTGTCGTGGCGGCCGCACGCCGACGGCGTCGCCCCCGCCGTGTGGCGCTGAGGCCATTGACAGCTCGGATCCGCCTGTTACGTTCCACAGAAGGAGAGAGATCCTACCTTTCTAGCTGGGCGTAGAGAGAAGTCACCCCACCGGAGGGATTCTCGCAGCTCAATCAGGTTCAGACCTTCCAACACGTCGGATCTCCATGGCTCCACAGGAGAAGGAGAACGAGAGATGAAGAGACTCGCCGCAGGCGCGGCGCTCGCCCTCGCCGCCGTCTTCGGGTTATCGCAAGTGCCCCAGGCGGCCGCCGTCCCCGCTCAGGACACGGCCACCTCCGCGGCACCGGTGTTCAGCGTGATGGACTACGGCGCGAAGGCCGATGGTTCGTCCAACGACTCCGCCGCCATCGAGAAGGCCATCACGGCGGCCAACAGCGCCGGGGGCGGAATCGTCCGCTTCCCGTCCGGACAGTACAAGTCCAAGAACACCGTCCACCTCAAGAGCGAGGTGACCCTCCAGCTGGACTCCGGGGCCACGATCCTCGGGTCGAGCGCGGACACCTATGACAAGCCCGAGTCCAATCCGAACGACGACTACCAGGACTACGGCCACAGCCACTTCCACAACGCGATGTTCTACGGCGACAAGCTCACCAACATCGGATTCACCGGTTCGGGAACCATCGACGGCGCGGGCAACCTCATCACCGGGAACCCCGACTCCGGCGAGGCGGACAAGATCATTTCGCTGACCCGCTGCGACGGGCTGACCCTCGACGGGATCACCCTGCGGCGCGGCGGCCACTTCGCGGCCCTCATCAACGGCTGCAAGAACGTGACCTCGGACCACCTCACCATCGACACGGCGAGCGACCGCGACGGCTGGAACATCATCAGCACCACCAATGTGACCATCACCCATGCCGACATCGCCGCCAACGACGACGCGCTCGCCTTCAAGAGCGACTACGCCCTGGGCGCCAAGCTCTCCAACGGCCATGTGAAGGTGACCGATTCACATCTCTCCGCGAAGTGCTGCAACGCCCTGATGTTCGGCTCCGAGACCTGTGGTGACTTCTCCGACTACGACTTCCAGGGCATCACCATCACCGGTGCGGACAAGTCCGGGCTCGGCATGGTCTCGATGGACGGCGCCAACATCTCCGATGTGCACTACCGCGACATCACCATGACCAATGTGCACTCCCCCATCATGCAGAAGATCGGGACGAGAAAACGGTGTGGCGGAAATCCAGGAGTCGGCCACATCAGCGACATCACCTACGACAACATCACCGGGACCGGGAACACCCCCTCCTTCAGCCCGACGCTGTGGGGCGAGTCCGGTGGCAACCGCATCAGCGGTGTGACCTTCAACCATGTGAATCTCACCGTGCCCGGCGGCAACGGCACCATGTCCACCGGCGTTCCCAGCAATGACGCCGACGACTACAACCCGAAGAGCATCGGCACCCGTCCCGCCTTCGGCTGGTATCTGCACAACGCGGATCACATCACCTTCAACGACAGCTCGGTGCGGTTCGCCAAGGACGACGGCCGTCCGGCGGTCATCGCCAACTCCGGGAGCGCGCTGCGCTTCAACCACTTCACCGCACAGCGCGGCGACGACAGCCCGGCGGACGTCATCGTCCAGAACATGTCCGGCTACTGCCTCACCGACAGCGCCAACACCTCCGGCGGGGCGCTGCGGGTGAGCACCAGCGGATCCAGCGAGAACTGCTCCTCGTGATCCACGACGGCTGACCACACCCGCTATCGGGGCGGGCAGCGGTTCCTGGCCACCGGCACCCGCCCCTTCCCCGCCGGTGAACACACGGCGGGGAGCGTCGGCGCTTACACCATGCCGGCCAGATCGCGCAGGCCCTCCGGGAGCGCCGCGGTGTGCACCACGCCCAGCCGCTGGGTGGCCCGGGTGAGCGCCACATAGAGGTCGCTGGTGCCGAACTCCGCGGGCTCGGCCACGATCACGGTGTCGAACTCGAGACCCTTGGCCTGCCGGGGGTCGAGCAGCACCACCGCGCTGGTCAGGTCCGGGGACCGGCCGGTGGACGCCTGTGGGAGGGCGGCTGACAGCGCGTCATGGCGGTCCCTCGGGGCGATCACCGCTAGACGGCCCTCGGCGCGGGTCTCCCGGGCCACGGCCGCGGCCACGGCGCCGGGCAGATCGCCGGTGTGCTCCGCCCAGGGCCGTACCCCGGTGGCACGGACCGAGCGCGGCGGCTGGAAGGCGGGGTCGACGGTGCGGGCCACCCGCGCCGCGACGTCCATGATCTCGGTCGGAGTGCGGTAGTTGACACCGAGCCGGCTGTGCTCCCAGCGGTCGCCCACGTACGGCTCCAGGATCGAGGACCAGGAGCCGCAGCCGCCCGGCTCCGCGGTCTGCGCGGGGTCGCCGACGAGCGTCATCGAACGGGTCGGGCTGCGCCGCATCAGCAGCCGCCACGCCATCGCGGACAGCTCCTGGGCCTCGTCCACGATGATGTGGCCGAAGGCCCAGGTGCGGTCGGCGGCGGCGCGTTCGGCGGCGCTGCGGTGGTCGCGCTCCTCGGCGCGGTCGGCCAGCCGTTCGGCGTCGATGAGGTCGTGGGCGGCCAGCACCTCCGACTCCTCGTCCTCGCGGTCCTCGAACTCCAGGGTGCGGGAGCCGTAGGAGAGGTCGAGCACACCCTGTGCGTACTCGATGCGCTCCTGGCGCTCGGCCTCCGCCGCGGCGCGGGCCGCCGCGTCGTCGTGGCCGAGCAGTTCGGCCGCCTCGTCCAGCAGCGGGACGTCGGCGGGGGTCCATTCGCCGTCGGTGCGGCGGATCGCGGCGGCGTCCGCGGCGGAGAGGTGGACGGGGTCGCCGAGGAAGTCGGCCACGAGCTGCCGCGGGGTGAGGGCCGGCCACAGCTCCGCGATGGCCGCGTGCACCTCGGGGTTGACCGCGATCGCCTTGCCGAGCTGGGCGACGTCGTCCGCGCCGAGGAGGTTGGGCCCGCCGAAGGGGTCCGCGCCGATCCGGTCCACGAGCTGGTCGGTGAGGGCGTCGATGACCCGGAAGGCGAAGTGGGGGCGGGCGAGGTTGTGCGGCAGCCCGGTCTCCCGTGCCTTGTGGCCCGCCTCGGACGCGATGTCCTTGTCCAGCACCAGATCGCCGTCGTCGTGCTCGATGACGATCGCGGCGTCGGGCACCGTCTGCCGGTCCCGTACGAAGCGGGCCAGGACGTCCGCCATCTCCGCGCGGCCCTTGACCTCGGCGGCCTCGGGAGTGTCGGTGCCGGTGGCCGTCACACCGGGGAAGAGCTCGCCGAGCGTGGCCAGGAGCACACCGGTCTCGCCGAGCGAGGGCAGCACCTCGCCGATGTAGCCGAGGAACGCCGGGTTGGGCCCGACGATCAGCACCGCGCGGCGGGCCAGCGACTCCCGGTGCGCGTAGAGCAGATACGCGGCGCGGTGCAGCGCTACGACGGTCTTGCCGGTGCCGGGGCCGCCCTCCACGACGTGGACGCCGTGGTGCGGGGCGCGGATGATCTGGTCCTGTTCGGCCTGGATGGTCTGCACGATGTCGTGCATCCGTCCGGTGCGGGCGGCGTCGAGCGCGGCGAGCAGCACGGCGTCCGCGTCGGATCCCTCATGCCCGGTCCGTATGGTGTCCGAGAGGTCCAGGATCTCGTCGTGCAGCCCGGTGACCTTGGGTCCCTCGGTGGTGATGTGGCGCCTGCGGCGCAGCCCCATGGGGGTGTGCCCGGTGGCGAGGTAGAACGGACGGGCCACATCGGCCCGCCAGTCGATGACCAGCGGGGTGCGGTCCGCGTCATCGCGCCGGATGCCGATGCGGCCGATGTGGTGGTCGCGGTCGTCGCGGAACAGCAGCCGGCCGAAACACAGGCCCCGCTCCCCCGCCTCGAACGCGGCGAGCAGACCGGACCGCTCGGCCACCAGCACATCGCGCTCCAGCCGCGCCTGGAAGGTGGAGCCCTCCAAGGACAGGGCCTCGGTCACCGACTCCTCGGCTCGTGCCCTGAGCTCGGCGAGGCGCCCGTTGAGCAGATCAAGGAATTCTTGCTCACGGTCCCATTCCTCGTTTGACAATTCGACTCCCGCCGGGATACGATGACTTCATCAGGTTTCCCTATGCCATAAACGCAATGGCAAAGGAAATCCCCAATATACGCCGAGAAACGCCCCGGCCGTCAAGACAGCCGGGGCGTTTCTCTGTTTTATGGCCTCATTTCACCTGGATGACGTGTTTGCCGCGGACACCACCGGCTTCCATGGCGCGATGGGCCTTTGCGATGCCGGAGAGCGGATGGACGGTGTCGACGACCGGCCGGATGGCCCCGTTCTCCACATACGCGGCGAGGTCCGCGAAGAGCTGGTGCAAGGGGTTTCCCGTGAAGAACCGCATCCGCCGGGCGCCGTGCACGGTGGAGAGGAGCATGGAGCCCAGCGAGGACAGCGGGCGGTCGGTGTCGAAGGCGATGGCCACCATCCGCCCGCCGGGCGCCAGCCGCCCGCGATAGGCGCCGAGCTGGGTGCCCACCGTGTCCAGCACGGCGTCGAACGGCCCGAGGGCGGCCGGGCCGGTGGTCCGGTAGTCATGTGCCTCGTCGGCGCCGAGCTCCCGTACGAGGTCGAGCGTCTTCGCCCCGGCGAGCGCCGTGACATGGGCGCCGAGCGCGCGTCCGAGCTGGACGGCGACGCTGCCGACACCGCCGGCCGCGCCACGCACCAGCAGCCTCTCGCCGCTCATCAGGCCGATCTTGTCGCGCAGCGCCGTGATGGCCGTGGTGCCGACGGCGGGCAGGGCCGCGGCCCGGACCAGATCGAGGCCCTCGGGGGCGAAGGAGAGCTGACGGGGCCGGACGGCCACGTACTCGGCGGCCGCCCCGAACCTCAGGTGCGGCATCGCACCCCACACCCGGTCGCCCACCGCGAGATGGCGCACGGAGGAGCCCACCTCGGCGATCTCCCCGGCGATGTCGATGCCGGTGCCCTTCGGGAACCTCCTCCCGGTCACCAGCTTCAGCTTGCCCGCCCGGCCCGAGAGCTCGCCGCCGTTCACACTCGTGGCGTGCACTCGCACCAGCACCTCGCCCGGACCGGCCACCGGCTTCGGCAGTGTGCCCTCGTACAGCACCTCGGGGGGTCCGTACCGGTCGTACCGCGCCGCGCGCATCTCGCTCATCGCCCTCATCGTCCCTTTCGCACATCGGGGTTGCCGCCACGCTAATGCGCGCAAACGGGGAAACCGCCCGCCCGGCGTAAGGTGAGAAACATGCCTGCTCACGTCTCTCATATAGCGTCCGCAACCGGTCGTGTTCGGGACACCGGAGCTCCGGGGTTGCGGTCCGACGCGGCGTCCAACCGCCGGCGCGTCCTCGATGCGGCGCGGGCGCTGTTCGTCTCGCGTGGGCTCGATGTGCCGATGGCCACCATCGCCCGTCATGCCGGGGTCGGGGTGGCCACGCTCTACCGGCGCTTCCCCACCCGGGAGGCGCTGGTCACGGAGGTGTTCTCGGACGAGTTCGCCGCCTGTGCGACGATCGTCGACGACGCCCTGGCCGACGACGACGCATGGCGGGCCTTCCGCCGGACCATCGAGACGGTGTGTGCTTCGCAGACGCAGGACCGGGAGTTCAACGACGCCTTGCTGTCGTCGCTGCCCGAGACGGTCGGCTTCGAGCGCGAGCGGCTGCGCGTCGAAGAGGGCTTCGCCGAGGTGGTCCGGCGTGCCAAGGCCGCGGGGCGGCTGCGCGAGGACTTCGACGTGTCCGACCTGAGCCTCGTCTTCCTGGCCAACAGAGGTGTCATCGGCGACGCGGCAACGGCACCGGCCGCGTCCCGGCGGCTGGTCGCCCACCTCCTGCGGTCCTTCGAGGCGGGGCGGGCCGAACCGGCCCGCCCCCTCCCGCCACCCGCCCCGCTGGGGCTGGGCCGGTTGCCCCGGACATCCGAGGGATGAGCTATCGGGCGGTGCCGAAGTCCTGCGTCCAGTAGTTGCCGGGCTGCGCCAGGCCGACGCCGATCTCCTTGAAGTCGCAGTTCAGGATGTTGGCCTTGTGGCCGGAGCTGTTCATCCAGCCCTCCATGACGCTCTTGGGCGAGTCATAGCCGTAGGCCACGTTCTCGCCGTAGCTGCTCCAGGAGTAGCCCGCGCGCTCGATCCGGTCACCCGGGGAGGAGCCGTCGGAGCCGGTGTGCGACATGTCGCTGTGGGCCGCCATGTCCTCGCTGTGGTCCTGAGCGGCCTTGGTCAGCTTCTCGTTCACGGTCAGCGGCTCACAACCGGCCTTGCCGCGCTCGCTGTTGACGAGATCCACCACTTCCTGCTGGTCGGTGGCGGCCGCGGAGGCGGTGGTGGAGGGGGAGCCCGCGGGTGCGGCGGACTGCGACGCCATCGCGGCCGAGGGAACGCCCACGGCGGCCACGGCGAGCGTGGCGATGGCTATCTTGCGGCGGTGCGTCGTGCTGCTGCGGTGCTTGCTCATTCGGGACCTCACACTCGGTTGAGGCCCGTCATTCTTGGAGCCGTCCGCCACACGGGCAACACGCGTGTTCGTACGACACAAGTTCGTAGCGAGGGCGGAACTTGCGCTCAGTGGCGAGTCATGCTGAACGGGTTCCGGGGATGGCCGCGATGGCCCGACGCGCCATCAGGAATCCCGGCAACCAGGCGAGTGGGGGCGGGCCCGAACTGCCGGGGCCGGGACGGTGCGGAATCTTCCATATCCGATAGGGCAGACAAAAGCCACTATGCCGCCTAGTCGATATGCACCGGTACGCCCTCTTCACTCCACCGCTCGGTGTGAGAGATGTCATGACATGGCGGTGGGCGTTCAACGGCGGTAGATGGTGATCGAGTGGCCGATCTCGTCGATCGGCCGGCTGCCGTCGATCAGCGCCGCCAGCCGTCCGGTGGCCTGGGCGATCGAGGAGTCCGAGACCACCAGCAGCCCGCGCACCTGGTCCGGGGCGGCCCGGCGTGGGTCGGAGGCGTGGATGCCGTAGGCGGACGGCACACCGCTGCCCTTGTAGACGAGCCAGATCCGCTCGCCCCGGTAGCGCTCCCGGAGGCGGTCGGCCAGCCGCCCCAGATCCTGCCCCCAGTCCACGTTCGAGTCGTGCAGCCGCAGATGGGTCCGGGACGGGCCGCCGAACGCCTCGTTGGAGTACGGCAGGTAGTACGGATACGTCCGCAGCGAGCTGACCGCGACGAACAGGACCAGCACCAGCGTGGCCCCGTACGCCCATCGCCGCCGTACGGCCATCATCCCGGCCGCCGCCACCGCCAGGAACATCGGCAGGAAGATGGCGTAGCGCACCCCGAGGTTGCGGGCCCCGTCCAGGGCGGCGAGCAGCAGTACGGCCGCGGGGGCGAGCACATACGGCGCGGCGGGCCGCAGCCGGGGCACCACCGCCATCGTGACCGCCCCGGCCGCCCAGAGCGCGAGCATGCCCAAGGGCGTCTTCACCAGCAGCGCGACGGGCAGGTAGTACCAAAGCGACCCGACGTAGCGGCGCCCGAGCAGAAAGCCGCGCCAGGTGTCCTGCTCGAAGCCGAACTGGATGCGCATCCCGTCGCGGTACGCCTCCGGGAGCGGCAGCCAGTGGACGGCGAGCCCGCGCAGTCCGTGGACGGCGGGCACAGGCCCGGTGGGCGTCCAGCGCAGCCGGGGATCGACCAGGAGGTAAGTGGCCCACACCATGGCCACCGCGATCAGCGCCATGGCCACCGCCGCCGCCACTCCGACGCCGAGCGACCGCACATGGTCGCGCGGTGTGCGGTGGCGCGTACGGCGGGCGTACCAGACGGAGAGCACGGCCAGGAGCAGCAGCACCGGGACCGCGGCCAGCATGCTCATCTTCGTGGCCAGGGCGGCGCCGAGCGCCACCCCCGCGAGGGGAAGGTGCCACCGTGGCCGCCGCCGCGCCCGCCACAGCAGCCAGACCGATGTCAGCAGGAACCCGGCCGCCGGTACGTCGAGCGTGGCGAGCGAGCCGTGCGCGATGATGTCCGGCGAGAAGGTGTAGAGGGCGAGGGCCACCGCCCCGCCCACGGGGCCGGTCAGTTCGCGGGCGAACGCGAACACCACCAGCCCGAACAGCAGCGTCAGCGCGATCATCGGCAGCCGTGCGCACAGCATCAGCCGCCAGGGGTCGTTGCCCGCCTCGTACAGCACATGCCGCCCGAGCGCCGTCTGGTCACCGGCGAAACCGGGGTCGAGGTGCGGCCGGGCGAACGCCACCCCTGTCGCGATGACGAGCTTGCCCAGCGGTGGATGCTCGGGGTTGTAGCGCACCCGGTGATGGTGCAGGGAGTCCACCGCCGCGCCGACGTACACGGGCTCGTCGATGGTCGGCGTCTGCTCCACCGCCGTGGTGACCATCGCGACGGCCATCTGGACGAGGAGCGCCACGACGGCGGCCACCACCAGCCACCGCCGCGCCGGCGCCGCCGACCACCGGCCCTTCGGCCCGCCGACGGTCCTGGTCACGCTGTCGATCACACCGGCCCACCGCATAGCGACAGACGCTAACGCCCTCGTGCCCCCGCATCCGGCATCCGCCCGAAACTTGCGCCAAGTCCGCAAACGGGTCCGGACGTCGCGGCGGACATCACCAACCGGCAGCGGGCCAGCCGTGTTCGAGGAGGGCGAAGGCGGCCTCGATGGCCTGCCGGGCGTCGGCCCGGCCCCGGGCGAAGCTGACGGTCTCCAACGCGAAGTGGGCGAGCGCCGCACATCCGGGGTCGTCCTCGGGGGCGCCGGTGGCCTCGGCGATGGCGGCGGCGAGCGCGGCCTCGTGGCGCATCCACATGCGGCGGCCGTACTCCCGCAGCGCCGGGGTGCTCTCCGTCAACTCGACGAACCGTGCCATCTCGGGGTCCCCCGCGCCGTCGGAGTGCATCCTCAGCGTGTGCTCGCGCAGGGCCCTGGGGATGGACATCCCCTCGGGCCGGTCGCGCACGACGGCTATGAGGGCGGCTTCCCGGTCGAAGTCCAGGTCGAAGAGCAGTGCCTCCTTGCTGGGGAAGTGCTTGAAGACCGTGGTGGTGGAGACGTCGGCGGCCTCCGCGATGTCCCGCACGCTCACCTGGTCGAAGCCACGGTCGAGGAACAGCCTCAGGGCCGCGTCCGCCAGCGCCTGGCGGGTGGCGGCCTTCTTGCGCTCACGGCGCCCCATCGTCTCGCTCACGGGGACCACCCTACCCGCAGGTGGACCGAATAGAAAAGTTGAGTCGTTGCACTTTTTTAGTCGGTGTGCTCTTCTGTCCGGGGTGGGGCCCGCCCTTTCGGCTCCCGTCTTTCGGAAACCCCGCGCCGAGCGCGTTGA
Source organism: Streptomyces lacaronensis (assembly GCF_047337785.1). Classification (NCBI taxonomy): domain Bacteria; kingdom Bacillati; phylum Actinomycetota; class Actinomycetes; order Kitasatosporales; family Streptomycetaceae; genus Streptomyces; species Streptomyces lacaronensis. The sequence goes on along the minus strand of NZ_JBLHDK010000003.1, from coordinate 11,168,081 downwards.
GAAGGAAGTGATCCGTCATGTCCGTATCCGACGCACCGCCGTCCGGCAGTCCCGCCCCGCCGGAGACCACCCCGAAAAGCGTCCGTCTGGCCCTGCTCGGTGTGCTGCTCGCGATGCTGCTGTCGATGCTCGACTCCACGATCGTCGGCACCGCGATGCCGACGATCGTCGGCGACCTCGGCGGCCTGGAGCACATCTCCTGGGTGGTGACCGCCTACACCCTGGCCACCGCCGCCTCCACCCCCGTCTGGGGCAAGTTCGGCGATCTGTACGGCCGCAAGCACATGTATCTGATCGCCGTCATCGTCTTCGTGCTCGGCTCGGCGCTGTCCGGCGCGGCCCATACGATGACCCAGCTGATCGTCTTCCGGGCGCTGCAGGGCCTGGGCGCGGGCGGTATCGGCGCCGGCGCCTTCGCCCTGATCGCCTCGCTGGCGCCGCCCCGGGAGCGCGGCCGCTACCAGGGCATGACCGCCTCCATCATGGCCATCGGCACCATCGGCGGCCCGCTGCTCGGCGGCTTCATCACCGGCCACCTCGGCTGGCGCTGGGCCTTCTTCATCAATCTGCCGCTCGGCGTCCTCACTCTGGTCTGGTGTCAGCTGATGCTGCGGCTGCCCGCCACCCGCGCCAAGGCCCGTATCGACTGGCCGGGCATCACCGTGATGACGACGACCGTATGTGCCCTCACCCTCGCCGCCACCTGGGCCGGCTCCACCTACGCGTGGACCTCATGGCAGATCCTGAGCCTGTTCACTCTGGCCGCGGTGGGCGTGGCCGCCTTCGTGGCCCGGCAGCGGCGCGCGGCCGAACCGCTCATGCCGCTGCGCATCTTCACCGGACACCGCAACTTCTCCCTGGCGTCCTCGCTGATCCTGGTGGGCGGGGTGGTGATGTTCGGCTGCTCGCTGTATCTGCCGCTGTACCAGCAGACCGTCCAGGGCGTCTCAGCCTCCCGCTCCGGTCTGCTGCTGCTCCCCCTGATGATCCCCGTGGTGATCATGTCCCAGGTCGGCGGCAAGGTCATGTCCGCCACCGGCCGGTACAAGATCTTCCCCATCGTGGGCACCGTCTGCATGGCCGTCGGACTGTTCCTGCTGGCCACCATGGACACCACGACCTCCCGCGCGGCCACCGGGTGCTTCATGGCCCTGGTGGGCACGGGCATGGGCTGCCAGATGCAGATGGTCACCACGATCGCGCAGAACAGCGTGGAGATGCGCGACATGGGAGCCGCCTCCGCGTCGGTCACCCTCTTCCGCACCATCGGTGGCTCCCTGGGGGTGGCGGTCTTCGGTTCGCTCTTCACCGGTGCCGTGCGGGGCCACGCGCCCGCCGGGGCGGAGACGGGCGAGACCCGGCCCGATCCGGCGGCGCTGGCCCGGCTGCCGGAGTCCGTCAGGGACGGCTATCTCCACGCGGTGGCCACCGGCACCCAGCGGATCTTCCTGACCGCGGCCGTCGTGTGCACCGTGGCCTTCATCGCCGCCCTGTGCGTGCAGGAGGTCCCGCTGCGGGGCAGGCCGGGCCCGGCGGCCCAGCCGCAGAAGGCCGAGGAGGCCGCGACCCCGGCCGCCCCGTAGCGCCGGTGGGCCCCGCCTTGTCAGAGCGTCTGACGCCGCACCAGCTCATGCAGCTTGCCGCCCGCGATGGCCATCAGCTCGGCCGGGGCGCCCTGCTCCACGATCCGGCCGTCCTCCATGACCAGTACGCGGTCGGCGTCCATGACGGTCGACAGCCGGTGTGCGATCACCAGTCGGCTGGCGTTGAGCCGGCGGGTGCTGTCGATGACGATGCGCTGGGTCTCGTTGTCCAGGGCGCTGGTGGCCTCGTCGAAGAAGAGGACGCGCGGACGGCGGATGAGGGCCTGGGCGATCATCAGCCGCTGCCGCTGGCCGCCGGAGATGGCGCCGCTGCCGGAGATCATGGTCTGGAGCCCCATGGGCATCTGCCGGATGTCCTCGGCCAGACCCGCCAGTTCGGCGGCCTCCATGGCCTCCTCGGGGGTGTACGGCTCGGCGCCACGGATGCAGTCGAGGATCGTTCCGCCCAGGGGCTGGGCGTTCTGGAGGACCACCCCGCACTGGCGGCGCACGGCGGCCTGGTCGAGGGCGGCGAGGTCCTGGCCGTCGTAGAGCACACTGCCGGACACCGGCCGTTCGAAACCGATGAGCAACCGCAGCAGGGTCGACTTGCCGCAGCCGCTCGGGCCGACGACGGCCACGAACTCGCCCGGCCGGATCTCCAGCGAGACATCGTCGAGCACCAGCGGCCCGTCGTCGCCGTAGCGGAAGGTGAGGTTGCGGGCCCGGAGGTCACCGGAGAGGCGCCCCGGCTGGGCGCTGCCGCCGCGCACCTCGGGCGGCTCGTCCAGGATCGGCTTGACCTGCTCGAACATGGGCAGGACCGCGACCACCGAGACCAGGGAGTTGGTGAGCTGTGTGAGGGAGGTGAGCAGCATGGTCACGGAGGTGTTGAAGGTCAGGAAGGCACCCGCCGACATGCTCCCCCGCGCCGGACCGGCCAGCAGCATGAACACGCCGAGGGAGACCAGCGGGAGGTAGACGGAGTCCAGCACCTGGGTGAGGTTCTTGATGCGCCCGGTGCGCTGGTGCAGATCGCGGGAGTGGGCGAAGCCACGGGCCCAGGCCGCGTAGGCGAAGTTCTCGGCCGCGGCCACCCGAAGCTTGGGCAGCCCGCGCAGGGTCTGGAACGCCTGGTTGTTGAGCTTGTTCTCGCTCTCCACCAGCCGTCGCTGCCAGCGCACCTGCCACAGCCCCATCCCGAGGAAGACCCCGGAGACCACCAGCAGTACGGCGATCACCGCGAGCGCCAGGGAGGCGCTGTAGTACAGCAGCAGGGCGAGGTTCATCGCGCCCACGGTCCCGGCCTGGAGGACCGTCGGGGCGATCCCGGACATCACCCGGCGCATGGTGCTGATACCGAGTGCCGCGCTGGCCAGCTCTCCGGTGGAGCGCTGAGCGAAGAAGGTGGTGGGCAGCCGCAGCAGCCGGTCCCACACCGCGGGTTGGAGGGTGGACTCCAGCCGCCCCTCGAGGCGCAGCAGGGTCAGGTTCTGCAGCAGCATGAAGGCGGCCGCCACGACTCCGGCGACGATCAGGGCCAGGGAGATCTGGACGATGGGGCTCTTCTCGGCGCGGGGCACGAAGCCGCCCAGCACCTGGCCGGTGGCGAGCGGCACCAGCGCGCCGAGCGCCACCGTCACCAGCCCGCCGATCAGGAGGTTGCGGAAGTCCCCCGCGGCGCCACGCACGCTGAAGCGCATCAGCCGCCACACCGTCATCGGCCGGTCGGGCAGCGGACGGTAGAACATCACGGCCCGCGGCTCGAACTCCTCCGCGTTGCCGCCGCCCACCCGGATCCGCAGGCCGGAGGCGGGGTTGACCGCCTCGTACCGGCCGCGCCGCCACAGCAGCGCCACCGGGGCCCCGGACTTGGCGCGGTAGCCCACCAGCGGTCCGGCGTCCTCCCGCCACCAGTGGCCCTCCAGCCGGACGGCGCGGGTGCGGATCCGGGCGTGGGCGGCGATGCGCTCCACCGGGTCCGTACGGTCGTCGGTGGCGCGGCCCCGCTGCGGGTCGGGCAGGGTGATCCCGGCGGCCTCCGCCACGGCGCGGCACACCGCGTGCACGGCGTCGTCGGTGCTCTCCTCCGACGGCCGCCGGTCCCGCCGGGGCCCTCCGATGGAGGCGATCAGCGCCTGGTCGGCGCGGGTACGCACGGCCTCACCGGCCCGGATGCCGGCCGCCGTACGGTCGGCGTGGGCCCGTTCCATGGTCTCGATCCAGCGGTCCACGGCGGTGCCGAGGCGGTACTGCTGGTTGACCATCCGCTGCCACAGCGCGCCGTCGATCAGCAGGTCACCGGCGGCCTGGGCGCTGTACTCGGCGCCGTAGCGCACACTGCCGGGCGGCACCGGAAGCCAGAGCAGGTCCTCGTCGGCCGCCTCCGCCTCGGACGCGACCCCGCCGTCCAGCGGCGCCTGGAAGAGGACGCCGAGGCTGCGGCTCACCCCGAGCGCCACGGCGTGCTCCAGCGGGGTGGGCGGGGTGTCCTGGAATCCGCCGCCGTAGGTGGTGTACGGATCGCCGGACTGGCCGGTCCCGTACGCGTCGTGGGTCTCCGGGCGGTACAGCTCGCGCAGCGGGATGCGGCGCACCAGGCAGTCCTGTGAGGGCCGGCCCAGCAGGGTGTGGCGTGGCCCCTCTACCGGGCCGGGGAGCGCCGCGCCCGTCTCCAGCCGGCCGAGGAAGTGCCACTGCCCCTCCTCGGCGGCGTCCACCGCGAACAGGTCCAGGGCGCCGCCGACGACGAGCCAGAGCACCTGCGGGCCCTCCAGCGGGAGGCTGCGCAGCCCGGCGCAGTCGACGGGCGTGCCGAGGGCGCCCAGCGCCTGGACCACCGCGTCGCCGCCGTCCGCGGCCACCGCCGCGGCCGGGTGAACGGACGCCATGTCAGTGCTCCTTCATCAGCTCGGCGTACGGGCCTCCGGCGGCGGCGAGGTCCTCGTGCCGGCCGCGTTCGACGACCGTGCCGCGGTTCAGGACGAGGATCTCGTCGCTGTCCCGCACGGTGCTGAGCCGGTGGGCGATCACCACACAGGCACAGCCGCGGCGGCGCAGGTTGTCCATGACGAGCTGCTCGGTGCGCGCGTCCAGGGCGCTGGTGACCTCGTCGAGCACCAGCACGCTGGGGCGGCGCACCAGGGCGCGGGCGATCTCCAGCCGCTGCCGCTGGCCGCCGGAGAAGTTGCGGCCGTCCTGCTCCACCCGGCAGTGGATCCCCTCCGGGCGCCGTGCGATCACATCGTCGTAGAGCGCGGCGTCCCGCAGGGCCTCCACCACCGCCTCGTCCGGGATCGACGGGTCCCACAGCGCCACGTTGTCCCGCACCGTCCCCTCGAAGAGGAAGATCTCCTGGTCGACGAAGGAGACGGAGGCGGCCAAGGCGCCGCGGGGGATGTCCTCCAAGCGCTGACCATCGATGCGGATGACCCCCTCCCAGGGGGCGTAGAGGCCGGAGACGAGCCGGGAGACGGTGGACTTGCCACTGCCGGAGGCGCCGACCAGCGCCACCTGACGGCCGGGCCCGACGAACAGCGAGAAGTCGCGCAGCAGCGGCTCGTCCAGCGGGTTGTAGCCGAAGGTGATGTTCTCCAGGGTCACCTGCCCGGTCAGCCGGCGGGTGTCCTCGCGCGGCTCGTCGCGGGTGTAGAGGGAGTCCACCGGGAAGTTCTCCACGTCCTTGAGCCGGGCCACGTCGGCGGAGAAGTCCTGGATGCGCCCGGCCACTGAGTTGAGCCGGGTGATGGGCGCGGTGAAGCGGGTCACCAGCGCCTGGAAGGCCACCAGCAGACCGATGGAGATATGGCCCTCCACGGCCCGCAGCCCGCCGATCCAGAGGATGAGGGCGCTGTTGAGCGTGGCGAGGGTGGGGGCGACCACGGCCAGTACGGAGCTCGGCACGCCGAGGCGCTGCTGCTCCTCCAGGGTGATGGCGTGCTGACCGGCCCAGCGGCGGAAGTAGCCCGCCTCGCCGCCGGTGGCCTTCACCGTCTCGATGAGCTGGAGACCGGTGTACGAGGTGGTGGTCAGCCGCGCGGTGTCGGCCCGCAGCTTCTGGGTCCTGGTGGCCCGCAGCCGCACCACCACCCGTATCGCCACCACGTTGAGCAGCGCCAACCCGACGCCGACGCCGGTGAGTTGGGGGTCGTAGGTCCACAGCAGCACGGCGTAGAGGACCACGACGACCCCGTCGACGGCCGCGGCGGCCAGATCGCGGGCGAGGGTCTCGGCCACGGTGTCGTTGGAGCGCAGCCGCTGGACCAGGTCGGCCGGGCTGCGCTGGGCGAAGAAGGTGACGGGCAGCCGCAGCAGATGGCGCAGGAACCGCGCGCTGCTGAGGGTGGAGGAGATGATGCGCCCGCGCAGCAGGTTCGCCTGCTGGACGCCGGTCAGTACGGCGGTGAGGACCACCGCCACGGCCATGGACGCGAACAGCGGCTGGAGCGTCGAGTCCTGGCCGGCGATCAGGAAGGTGTCGATGAAGGTGCGGCTGAGCGCCGGGACCGCGGCCCCCACCGCCACCAGCAACAGGCTGGCCAGCAGCGACGCGAGCAAGGTGCCGGTGGTGCCGCGCATGCGCGGGGGCAGGGCGCCCAGCACCCCGGGGCGGCGCCCGCCCCGGCGGAAGGACTCCTCGGGCTCGAAGACCAGGACCACACCGGTGAAGCTGGTGTCGAACTCCTCGATGGGAACGAAGCGGCGCCCCTTGTCGGGGTCGTTGATGTGGACGCCGCGCTTGCCGAACCGCCGCCCCATGCCGTCGTAGACGACATAGTGGTTGAACTCCCAGAACAGGATGGCCGGGGCCTGGACCTCCACGAGGGCGTCGGGCTCCATCTGCATGCCCTTGGCGCGCAGACCATAGCTCCGGGCGGCCTTGAGCAGATTGCTGGCGCGCGAGCCGTCCCGGGAGACACCGCAGGCGATCCGCAGCTCCTCCAGCGGCACATGGCGCCCGTAGTGTCCGAGCACCATGGCGAGTGACGCCGCACCGCACTCCAGGGCCTCCATCTGGAGCACGGTGGGGGTGCGTACGGTACGGCGCCGGGGCTTCCTCGGCCCGGCTCCGCCACGCGGGGCGCGCCGCCGTCCGCGGGCCGGCTGGGGGCGGCGCGCCCCGCTGCTTCCGGCGGGTGCGGGCCGGGGCGGTCCGGCCTCGTTCGTCGCGGTCACGGGAGCAGCCAATCGATGGGGTGCTGGGCGTCCAGGTGGACGGTGCCGTCGGTCAGGGTCATGGAGCCCAGGGCGAACGGTGGGCCCTCGGCGGACGACCAGCGGTAGCCGGAGCGGGTGCCGCGCTCGCGGTCGAGGCGTACCTGGACGGCGACCGGCGGGCCGTGCTTGGAGAACTCCTCGCCCAGTTGCGCATCTCCGAGGTAGGAGCCGATCTGCTGGCTGGACTGGGCGGTCCGGCCGACGGCCCGCACCTCGCCGCGGAGTACACCGTAGGTCTGCGTGGGCGCGGACTGCACACTGAGGTCGACCGACGCGCCCACCCGCACCGAGGCCGCCCGGTCCGCGGGGACGTACAGGGTCGCGACCAGAGGGTCGTCGGAGTGGCGGACCCGCTCCACGGAGGCCACGTTCGCGCCGGTGTTCAGCACGGAGCCGATCGAGGCGGAGAGGGTGGTGAGGCGGCCGGCGGCGATGGTGCGCACGACGGTGGTGCCACGTGTGGTGCGGACCTTCAGCAGCGGCGCGCCCGCCGGGAGGGTGCTGCCCTCCTGTGCGAGGACGGAGGTCACCTGTCCCGCGATCGGGCTCTGCAGCACATAGCTGCCCTGGCCGTGGGTGAGGATCCCGGTGGCGTCGAGGGTGTTGGACACGGTGCCCGTGACGGCCCATACGGCGGCCCCGGCCATGACCACCACCGTGACCGCCAGCGCCAGCCATCCCTGGGGACGGGCGTAGCGCACCGGCAGGTCGATGTCCTCTGCCGACTGCGCTTTGGAGAGGGCCTGCTGGCGGAACTGCACGAGAGTCTTTCCTGAAGCCGGGAAGGGAATGATCGAAAAGGGCGTCGTGGACCGCCGAGTGCCCCGGACCAGGCAGGCCCGGGGCACAGGGAAGGCGGTGTGTCAGCCTCAGAGGCTGCCGACGACCCCACCGACGATGCCGGTGGTGTTCAGGCCGGTGACACCGTCAACCGTGCCGGTAACGGTGCCGAGAGCGCCGGTCACCGGGCCGGTGACGGAGTCCACGGTGCCGAGGACGTCGCCCACGGGGTTGCCGATGCCACCCGCCACGTTGTCCAGCTCGGCGTCGGAGATCTCCTGGGTCGCGACCTTGGGCGCGTTGTTCATTGTTGCGTCTCCCTTGGGTGACTGTCTCGTTGAGCTTGCAAGCAGCGCATGGGTGCCGAGGGGAATCGGCTCCCGCGACATGGTCACGGGGCTCCGGAAGGAACCGGGGATCCGTGGATGCCGAGCGCGGATTGGGATGTAACCACGGGGCTCGCCACGCTGCGAATCAGCCAAGTCCGGAACCGGGCATTCCGCCACTTTCCGATCACACGACGGGCACAAGTGCGCACCCCACCGGCGCCATTCCCTCACAGAAAGGTCACCGATCTCACCGGGCGGCGCGTCCCTTGTGCGAGGTGACGCGCGTCATGTCGGGCCTGCCCGCCTCGGCCGCGGCCGAGGTGACGCGCGGGCCGGGGCGCACACATGGGATGTGTGTAACAGGTGTGCCGATCACTTGAAGACCGGGCGAACGAAGCGACATGCGACGCTGGGCGGCACGGGAATGCGACATGTGCGACTTCAAGCCACCCGGCCCTCCTCCGGCACCGCCTCGCCCTCCGGCACCGGCCCGGGTGCGGTGCCGTCGCCGAACGGGCGCCCGCCCAGCTCCTCGCGGTGATGCGGGGTCAGCCACCCGGAGAGGTCGGGGCCGAGCGGAACGATGCGGCGGGGGTTGATGTTGGTGTGCACCTGGTAGTAATGGCGCTTGATGTGGTCGAAGTCGACGGTGTCCCCGAAACCCGGCGTCTGGAAGAGATCACGGACATACCCCCACAGCACCGGGTCCTCGCTGAGCTTGTTGCGGTTGCACTTGAAGTGGCCGTGGTACACGGCGTCGAACCGGACCAGCGTGGTGAACAGCCGGATGTCGGCCTCGGTGATGGTGTCGCCGACCAGATAGCGCCGCGTGGCCAGCCGCTCGGACAGCTCGTCGAGGCGGGCGAAGAGCCGCCGGTACGCGTCGTCGTAGCTGTGCTGGTGCTCGGCGAAGCCCGCGCGGTACACACCGTTGTTCACATCACGGTAGACGCCCTCCGCCACGTCGTCGATCTCGTCGCGGTGCTCCTCGGGGTACAGATCAGGCGCGCCCTCGCGATGGAGGGCGGTCCACTCGGTGGCGAGGTCCAGGGTGATCCGGTGGTAGTCGTTGGTGACCAGTTGGCCACTGGGGACGTCCACCACCGCGGGCACGCTCACCCCGCCCGGATATCCCGTCTCGCGGGCGTCGTACGCCTCACTGAGGAAATCGATGCCCAGCACCGGGTCCCGGTCCCCCGGGTCCAGGGTGAAGCGCCAGCTGCGCTCGTCCTGGATGGGATCGGTGACGGCCAGCGAGAGGGCCGGCTCCAGACCGAGCAGCCGCCGTGAGACCAGCGCGCGGCTCGCCCAGGGGCAGGCCCGGCTGACCACCAGCCGATAGCGCCCGGCCTCCACCGGCCAGCCGTCCCGGCCGTCGGCGGTGATCCGGTCGGCGAAGTGCGGCGCGGAGCGGCGGAACTCCTTGCGCTCGCGGGGTGTCTCCTGGTCAGCGGTGTTCAACGGGACCACCTACCACCTTCCGAAGCGGGAACCGTCGTGGACGGCCCGGATCACGAATCGGCTGCCGGGGCTCTGGTGCCACGGGTGACACCTACCCGGTTCCACATCTCGGGAAGGGGTATTCCTCATGGAACGGACAGGGTGGCGGTACGGAACGGGTGGCGCCGGGGCGCCGCACCAGCGTTCAAGACCGGAGACGAGGCCACGGGCAGGCTCGGGGCATGCCTGAAGACAAGGGATGGAAGAGCCCGTACCTCCTGCTCACGGTCACCATGCTGCTGTGGGGCAGCGCCTTCTCCAGCTCCAAGTCGGTGGTGGCCCAGCTGCCGCACACCGTGGCGGCGCTGCTGCGCTTCGGTGGCGGGGCGGTCGCCCTGCTGGCGGCGGTGGCGGTCTTCGGCAAACCGGCGGCCGCCCCGGCTGCGGCCGCCCCGACTGCGACCACCCCGGCTGCGGCCGCCCCGGCTTCCGCGCGGGGCGGCGGGCGGCGCGCGGCGCTCGCGGGCGTCCTGGGGGTCTTCGCCTACAACGGCTTCTTCTTCTGGGGGCTGTCGCTGGCGCCCTCGCTCGACGCGGGCATCGTCATCCCCGTCCTCAGCCCTGTGCTGACCAGCGCCTTCCTCCTGGTCACCGGCCGTGAGCGGGCCTCCGGGGGGCGGCTGGCGGGGCTCGCCCTCGGGCTCGTCGGGGCGGTGGTGTTCTTCTTCGGCGCGGGTGGCAGCGCCCACGGCGGCACCACCCGGCTCTCGGGTGATCTGCTGTACCTGCTCAGCGCGGTGTGCTGGGCCGCGTATACGCTCATCGGGCCCCGGGTGCTGGCCGGGATCGACCCGCTGCGCGCCACGACGTACGCGACGTGTGCGGGGGCGGTGCTGCTGGGGGCGCTCGCCGCGCCCGACCTCGGCGAGGTGCACTGGGACGGGCTGCCGGCCGGCCTCTGGCTGAACGTGGTGTTCCTCGCCATCGGCCCGGCCGCCGTGGCCAATCTCCTGTACTACCGGGGAGTGGGGACGGTGGGTCCCGCGTCCGCGTCCTTGATGATGTTCATGGTCCCGGTGGTCAACACCGTGTGCGCGATGGCCTTCCTGGGCGAGTCCTTCGGCGGTCTCCAGGCCCTGGGCGCCTTGGTGCTGCTGTCGGGCGCGGTGCTCGCCGTCACTCGGGGACGTGTACCGGCACGTCCCCGAGCGCGCACCGCGCCCACCGCGGGAAAGAAGCCCTCGGAGCTGTGAGCACCGTACGGCGCCGGTCTGTATCACTCCCCTCGTGGTGATACAGACCGCCCGCCACGCTGGGAGGCGGGGCTTCGTTTCCCGCGCGGTGCGGCAGGGAGTGACGCTAAAGCGGATCACGCGGGCGGGCAACGGTGCACGATGCGCACCGCCCGCCCGCGACGATGAGACTCCCGGCGTGCGAGACCAGCGACGCCGCTTCGCGGGTGGGCGCCGAGGTGCCCGCCACCACCGGCACGGGCCGTGGCGCGTGTGGGCCGAGCGCCTCCAGTCGCACCCGGAGGGCGCCGCTCTCGGTGGCCGCCGCGGCCATCTGCCCGCCGGACAGCCGTGCCGGCGTCGGTCGAGCGAGGGCTTTATTGACCCGTTCACGGGACCTCGGACAGTGCCGTACGTATCAGGCCGGTCTCGCGGGGCGGGTCTGTCCCATGGGGGAATGTCCGCGCAGGCCAGGGCGGGTGCATGAGGCCGTGGCGGGGCCTGTTAGGTTGACGTGCTCACTTGTACGGGGAAAGGAGTTCACGTGCGCAAGGCAGTGCACATGGCGGTCACTTCGGTCATTCTCGGCCTTGTCGTCAGCGGCTGCGGAGGCGGCGACGACGGGAAGAAGGAATCGAAGCCGAGCGGCGGAGCCACCAAGGCCACTCGGGCCGCCCAGCAGTCGCCGAGCTCCGACCCGTCGGCCCGGGGCACGATCATGGAGCGTTCGGCGGGCTCCTGGAAGTCCATCGTGGCGGCTAAGTCCGCCGACGACCTGGAGACCCTCACCGTCGCGGACGGCAAGGTCACGGCGAAGGGCCCGAAGCTCGACTGCACCGGCACGCTCGAGCCCGGTCAGAAGGGCGGCGAGGACAAGCCCTCCCTGACCCTGTCGTGCAAGGGCGGCAGCGACGGGGGGCGGGGCCAGGGCACGGTCGGAATGAAGGGCGACGACGCGCTGGCGATCAGCTGGAAGGGCCCCGAGGGCGGCTTCGGAGGCCCCGTCGACAGCTTCCGCAGGGCGGGCTGACCCCCAGGAGACATCAAGGTTCAGCCGCTTGACGCAGCACCACGGTGAATGGGCCGGGCCCGGATTCAGGCCACCGAGCGGAACAGGCCCTCCAGCGCCATCGCCACCTGGTCGGTGGAGAGCGGGTCGGCGACACCGCCCGCCGCGTAGATGCCCCGGTCGAGTTTGATACCGCGCGTCATCGCGCCGAGCAGCGCGGCCAGTTCGGTGCCCCGCAGGGCGGGCTGGTGACCCGCCCGGTCGAACAGCCCGTCCAGCATGGTGCCGATCCGGCGGCTGAACCGCTTCTCATGGTCCACCAGCGCGGCGGCGGCATCGCCGTCCCGGAGCGCCATCAGCCGGAATTCCAGGTGGATGAAGACCCAGCGGGCGTCCAGGTGCTCGCCGTTGAAGATCTCGGCGAAGGTCCGGGCGAGCTGGGGGGCCAGATCCCGCTCGGTGTCCATCTCGTCGATCCGCTCCCCGATGTAGTCGGCGGTGCGGTCGCTGTGCCGCCGGAAGACATCGAGGAAGAGCTTCAGCTTGCTGTCGTAGTTGGAGTAGAAGGCCCCGGTGGTCCTGCCCGCGCACTGGCAGATGTAGCCGATCGACGCCCCGTGGAAGCCGCGTTCGGCGAACGCCCGCTCCGCCCCGACGATCAGCGCTTCCACGGTCTTTGACCGCTGCGGCGGCATCGGTGTGCCCCTCTCCTCCAGCTGTTCGGAAACCTGGCCAGATCCGTACGGTAGCCGATCTGTCCCTCTGTTCAGTAGGGAACCCTATCGGTAGCGTTCCCTATCGAAGCCCGCGACTGACGGCTCCGGGACGCCCGCCCGGGACAGTTCGAGGATCACGAAGGAGAGCCATCGTGAACGCTCCGATGCCCACGACCCATGACGGCCTGCGAGACCTCCACGACCTCCCTTCGTATCCGAAAGAGCGGGACGACTACATCAACCCGGCACGCGCACTGCTCACCGGACCGCCGATCAGCCCGCTGAGGTTCGCGGGCGGCAGCACCGGCTGGCTGGTGACCGGGTATCACGAGGCGCGGGAGGTGCTGCGGGACGCCCGGTTCAGCGCCGAGCGCTGGCGGGGCGACGACGCGATGCGGCCGGTGCCCGAGTCGGTCCGCAGGGACCGGAGCAGCGGGCCGGGGTCGTTCCTGGCCATGGACGCGCCGCGGCACGGCCACTACCGGGGGCAGCTCACGCGGTACTTCACGGTGCGTCGGATGCGGGAGCTGGAGGCCCGCATCGAGGACATCGTGTCCGACCAGCTGGACGCGTTGGAGGCGGCGGGCAAACCGGCCGATCTGGTGCGGCACTTCGCCCTGCCCATCCCCTCGCTGGTGATCTGCGAGATGCTCGGTGTGCCGTACGAGGAGCGGGAGCTCTTCCAGTCCGTCGCCGCACGGCTGCTCCGCCAGGACCGCACCGACGCGGAGTTCGTCGCAGGCAAGACCGAACTCGACACCTTCCTGCGCACCCTGGTCGAGGCCAAGCGCAAGGACCCGAGGGACGATCTGATCTCCCTGCTGACCGCCGTCGACGAGCTCGACGACGAGGAGATCGGTGGCATCGCGGGGCTGCTGCTGATCGCCGGTCACGAGACCACCACCAATATGCTCAGCCTCGGCACCTTCGCCCTGCTGCGCGACCCCGAGCAGCTGGAGCGGCTGCGGGCCGACGAGTCGCTTCTGCCCCAGGCCGTCGAGGAGCTGCTGCGCTACCTGAGCATCGTCAACGCCTTCCCCGTCCGTATCGCGCTGGAGGACGTGGTCGTCGGCGGTGTCACCGTCGCCGCGGGCCAGTCCGTGGCCGTCTCGATCCCGGCGGCGAACCGGGACCCGGCACTGGTGGACGCCCCGGACACGCTCGACGTCGGGCGTCCCCGCAGCAGCCACCTCGCCTTCGGCTACGGCATCCATCAGTGTCTGGGGCAGCATCTGGCCAGGGTCGAGCTGGTGGCGGGCTACCGCGGACTGCTCCGCCGGTTCCCGGGGCTGCGGCTGGCCGTGCCCCCGGAGGAGGTCCGGATGCGCAGCGACATGGTCATCTACGGCGCGCACGAACTGCCCGTCACCTGGTGACGGCGCCGGGCCGGACCGGGCCCGGCCTCCGCACGGCCGAAATCATCACATGAGCTCCACGAACACGGAGTTCATGTGATGATTCGGTGAGCCCGGCCGTCCGGTCCGGGGGTGTGGAGGGGAAATACACGTGAAGTCAACGACCTTCAGATCCGCCGTGGGGGCCGTGCTGACGGCGGCCCTGTCCGCCGTGATCCTGCCCGCCTCCGCCGCGAGCGCGGCGGAGAGCCCGGCGGCGGCCGGCACCGTGGACACCGCGACCGCGCGGTCCTTCGGACGGCTGGCCGACGCGGTGCTGACCCAGCGCACGGCGGCTCTGCTGGACAACGACAAGCGGTCGGGGCGGCGCGCGGCCCCGCTCGCCGAGAAGAACGTCCGCCTGTCGGCCGGGCAGACCCGGACCGAGGACACCGCGCTGTCCACGCTGCACACCCGCAAGGCGCGGCTCGCGGCCCTGGGCGAGGCGTACACCTCCGCCGACACCCGGGTGGCGGTGGACCGGATACGGGTCGAGGCCGGGCACGCCACGGTCCAGGCCACCGAGACCACGACGCTGACCTACAAGAAGATACGCGGCGACGAGCCCGCGACCACCGGCTTCCAGGCACACCACCGGCTGAGCTTCACCGCCACGGCGGACGGGAAGTGGCAGCTGACCCGCCTCACCTCGGCCGACGACGGCCCGCTCGCGGTCAACGAGCCCGCCACGGCGCGGGTGGCGACGGCCCGGACGACGGCCCTGCCCGAGGCGACGCCCGCCGCCATCTCCAAGCCGTCCCAGCCGCGGACGAAGCCCGCCGGAAGCTACGACTACGCGGCGATGGCCTCGTACGCGGAGAAGTACTGGCAGAACTACAACCCCGCCTACCGGAAGTTCAACGAGGCCGGTGGGGACTGCACCAACTTCGTGAGCCAGTCCCTGAAGGCGGGCGGCTGGGCCAACAAGTCCGGCGACGCCGAGGACTACCGCAGCTGGTGGTACGACACCTCGTACCAGTCGACGTCCTGGGTGGGCGCCAACGAGTGGTCCTGGTTCACCCTGGACGCCAAGCGGGCCACCAACCTGGCGAACGTCTACTACATGGGCGTCGGTGACGTCATGCAGATGGACTTCGACAAGGACGGGTCCAAGGACCACACCATGATCGTCACCTACCGGAGCTCCAGCGGGGTGCCGTACATGACCTACCACTCGGTGAACACCTACCGGAAGTCCGTGGCGAGCATCATCGCCTCGTACCCGAACTCGCTCTACTACGCCTACCGCACCTGAGGCGCTCCGCGCACACCCGTGTTCTCGTGACGGTGGACCCCGCCCCCGGGCGGGGTCCACGCTCTGCTGCGCTTCGGCGCGGCGCGGCGACATCGGCCTGTGCGCCGGGATCCGGGACGAGGACGGGCGGCTGGTGGCCTGCGGCGCCCTGAGCAGTCCGCGGGACAACAGCGGTGCCCCGCTGATGGCGTCCGTGGCGACCGACGCCCGGCTGCGCGGCCAGGGGCTCGGCGCGGCGCTGACCGGCGACACCCCGATCCCGAAACCCGGCGCACCCCGCCGAGCGGCCGACCCCGTGATGTGATGTCCGCACGGTGTTCACCCGACGGACACCGGAGCCACGTCAGCACGCCTGCGTACACATACGTCTTCGAGCCGCGAGAGATGGAGTGACGCCATGCCGGGCGCCCTGTCACGCCGTTCCGCCCTGTCCTTCCTGGGAGGGGCGATGGCCGTCGCCGCCACTGGTGGGGGCGGATGGCCCGCGTCCGCTGCCGAGCCCGGAGCCGCCACCGGGCCCGCCCCCGAACCCGGCTCCCGGGTGAGCTCCCTCATCGGCCGGATGACACTCGAGGAGAAGCTCGCGCTGCTGCATGGCGCGAAGGATCCCCACAGCCTCGGGCAGGCGGGGTACACCCCCGGTGTCCCCCGACTCGGCGTTCCGCCACTCCGGCTCGCGGACGGCCCCGCCGGCGTACGGGTCACCCGGCATGCCACCGCGCTGCCCGCGCCGGTGCTGCTCGCCTCCGCCTTCGATCCGGCCCTGGCGCGGGAGTACGGGCGCACCATCGGGCGCGAGGGCCGTGCGCTGGGCCAGGACGTGCTGCTCTCCCCCATGGTCAATCTCATCCGCACCCCCTACGCCGGGCGCAACTTCGAGACCTTCGGCGAGGACCCCCTGCTCGCGTCGGAGCTGGTGGCCGAGGAGGTCCGCGGTATCCAGGGCGAGGGCCTGATCGCCACCGTCAAGCACTTCGCCATGAACAACCAGGAGCACGAGCGGGAGTCGATCGATGTCATCGTCGACGAGCGGACGATGCGGGAGCTGGAGCTGCCCGGCTTCGAAGCGGCCGTACGGGCGGGCGCGGGCGCGGTCATGGGCGCCTACAACAAGGTCAACGGGGCCTTCGCCTGTGAGAGCGGTCAGCTCCTGACCGGGGTGCTGCGCGAGGACTGGGGCTTCGACGGCTGGGTGATGACCGACTGGCACGCCGCCCACAGCACCGCGGCGGCCCTCGGCGCCGGGCTCGACATGGAGATGCCGGACGGCACGTACTTCGGCGGCGCGCTGCGGAAGTCGGTGGCCGACGGGACCGTACCGGAGGCCGAGGTGGACCGCGCGGTCGGCCGCGTCCTGACCGTCATGGACCGCTTCGGCCTGCTGGACGGCGGCGCCCCGCCCCGGCCCGGCCGGGACCCCGGGGCCGGGGCGCGCACCGCGCTGAAGGTCGCCACGGCGGGCGGCGTCCTGCTGCGCAATGAGCGCGGCACACTGCCGCTGACCGGGTCCGCCGCCCGGTCGATCGCCGTGGTCGGTCCCACCGGCTCCATCCCCTTCGTCAGTGGCGGCGGCAGCGCCCATGTGGTCCCCGACCACGCCGCGAGCCCGCTGGAGGCGATCCGGGAGCGCGCCGGAAAGGCGACCCGGGTGGACTACGCCCTGGGCGAGGACGTGTTCGGCAAGGAGATCCCCGCCTCCGCGCTCTCCCCGGCCACCGGGCTGGAGAGGCGGAAGGTGGCGGCGGGGAAGAGCTGGACGTATGACGGCACCCTCACCGTGGCCGAGGCCGATCAGTGGACGTTCGTCCTGCACTTCAGCGGTCCGCCCACCGACCGCCCGAAGGTGCTGCTGGACGGCGAGGAGCTGTTCCCGTTCCGGCCCGGCCTGGGCGAGTACTTCACCGGTGGCTTCGTCAGCGCCGCCCCGGACGGCCTCGCCGTGCGCCGCGCGGCCGTAGAGCTGACGGCGGGAAAGCACCGGCTGAAGGTCACCGCCAAGGGCGGCGGGAAGGGGCTGACCTTCCGGCTGCGCCGCGCCGGCTCCGCCACACGCGCCGCCGATGTGGCCGAGGCCGTCCGCGCCGCCCGCGCCGCGCACAGTGTGGTGCTCTTCGCCTACGAGGACGCCACCGAGGGCAGGGACCGGGCCACCATCGCCCTCCCCGGCCACCAGAACGCGCTGATCGCCGCCGTCGCCCAGGCCAACCCGCGCACGACCGTCGTCCTGAACACCTCCTCGTGCACCTCGATGCCCTGGCTGGAGCGCACCGGCGCCGTCCTCCAGATGTACTACCCCGGTCAGGAGGGCGCCGCCGCCACCACCGCCCTGCTCTTCGGCGACGCCAACCCCGGTGGCAGGCTGACCCAGTCCTTCCCCGTCTCCGACGACCGCCATCCGATGGCCGGAGACCCCCGGCGCTACCCCGGGGTGAACGGCCGTGAGGAGTACTCCGAGGGCGTCCAGGTCGGCTATCGCTGGTACGACGCCGAGGGGGTGCGGCCTCTCTTCCCCTTCGGCCACGGCCTGTCGTACACCACCTTCGCCTATGCGGGGCTGCGGCTGCGGCGGCGCGGAAGCGGCCTGGAGGCGGTCTTCACCGTGCGCAACACCGGGCGGCGGGCCGGGGCGGAGGTGGCCCAGGTGTATGTGGGGCCCTCCCCCGATCTGCCGCTCGACCAGGCCGAGCGGTCCCTGGCGGGATTCCGGCGGATCCATCTGCGGCCCGGACAGGCGCGGAAGGTGACGGTCCGAGTGGCCGCCCGGGCGCTGTCCGCATGGGACTCCGAGGGCCATGGATGGGTACTGGGCACTGGGCGCCGAACCGTGGAAGTGGGCTCCTCCTCGCGGGATCCGAGGCTGCGGGGGCATATCGAGGTCCGCCACGGGTCCTGAGCGGCCACGGCCGTCGGCGCATCGGACTACGCTAGTATGACGCGTGTGCAACTAAAGGCGCACGCAAGCAATAAGGCATCGACGAAGGAGCGCCGTGCAGATCGACCTTTCCGGCAGGACCGCCCTGGTCACCGGCTCCACCCAGGGCATCGGATTCGCCATCGCCGCCGGGCTGGCGCGGGCGGGTGCCCGTGTCGCCGTCAACGGGCGCCGTCAGGAGTCCGTCGAGGCCGCCATCCAGAAGCTGGAGGAGGACACCGAGGGCGGCTCGTTCGTCTCCGCCCCCGGCGACATCACCACCGATGACGGCGCCCGCCAGGTCATCGACGCCGTGCCGGACACCGATGTCCTGGTCAACAACCTCGGCATCTTCGGAGCCACTCCGCCGTTGGAGATCAGCGACGATGAGTGGCGGCGCTATTTCGAGGTGAACGTCCTGGCCGCCGTCCGGATGATCCGTGGCTATCTGCCCCGGATGAAGGACCGCTCCTGGGGCCGGATCCTGAACGTCGCCAGTGACTCCGCCGTCGTCATCCCCGCCGAGATGATCCACTACGGGACGTCGAAGACCGCGCTGCTCGCCGTCACCCGCGGCTTCGCCAAGGACGCCGCCGGTACCGGCGTCACGGTCAACTCGCTGATCGCCGGGCCGACCCACACCGGCGGAGTCGAGGACTTCGTGTACGAGCTGGTGGACCCGGAGCTGCCCTGGGACGAGGCGCAGCGGGAGTTCATGGCCAAGCACCGGCCGCAGTCGCTGCTTCAGCGGCTGATCGAGCCCGAGGAGATCGCCAACATGGCGGTCTACCTCAGCTCCTCGTTCGCCTCGGCCACCACCGGCGGGGCCGTGCGCGTGGACGGCGGCTACGTCGACTCGATCCTCCCCTGACACCCGCCGCGGCGCCTTCCTGATGCCTGCTTCGACGCCCCCTGATCCCCGCTTCCGCGCGCCCTTCCGGTGGGAACCGTTCCGCGTGGGCCGGGGGTCCCTAGGGAGCGAAGAAGCAGACAACCTGGGGGGTTCTGTTGAGCAATGACGCACTTGCGCATCCCGACCGCATCAGAGCGAGCCACTGGATCACCGTTCTGAGACGGCAATTCCCCGAGCTCCAGGCGGAGTTGACGCCCTCCCCGCACCGTCCCGACCTCGGGCGGCGGCGGGGAGGCGCCGAGCGCCACGGACCCTCGGCGCCATTACGCCTGCGGGTCTCCGACACCGTACGCGACATCACCGACGGCGTCGTGGAGCTGGAGGAGGCCGTGCACGACCGGCTCGGGCTGCCGCCCACGGGCAGGGGAACCGTCGAGGTCAGACTGGCCCGGCTCGCGGGGCTGCTGGAACGGGTCGAGGCCGACCCCTTGCTGATGCGCCATCTGCTGGACGAGGTCAGCGGAATGGCGCGGCGCTGCTCGGGCACGCTCGGGGACGCCGAGCCCGTGGTCCGGCTGCGCGGCCGGTGCCCGCTGTGCGCCTCGGTCTCGCTGCGGGCCTTTCCGCTGCGCCGGGCGGTGCTGTGCATCAACCCCGGCTGCCGCTGCCCGCACACCGCGTGCGGCTGCCATGCGGACCGGGCACATCGGCACTCCTGGCCGGAGGGCGAGTGGGCGGAGCTGGCGGCCGGCGGCGCGCTCACCCTGGAGGAGATCACCGCCGCCCTGGACGGAGGTTCCACCGTCGTGGCGGTGAGCCGATGAGGACCACACAGGCGCCCGAGTATCCGCTGCTGACCGCCGCCGTGGCCGCCGTGGAGGTGGGCGTCACCCCGGCCACCATCCGCAAGTGGGTGCAGCTGAAGCATCTGCGGCCCGCGGGGCGTCAGGGCAAGGCGTTCCTCTATCGGCTGGAGGATGTGTTCGCGGCCGAGCGGGCCACGCGACGACGTACGTGACCTGCGGGGCCCATGGTCATCTCTGGATAAGTGACGACAAGTGGTTGTCAATGGGCATCCGGTGTATCACACTTGGTGCCAGCGGCGGAGCTGTGCCCCTGGAGGGGCCACGGCCCCGCCGCTTTTCGCTGTGCGCAGCCCTGACCACAGCAAGGAGTGCGCGCATGACCGAGCCCTTGGTGATCTTTCCCGACGTCGAACGCCTCGTCGTCGAGCATCTGAAGAACCGCCCCGAACTGGCCGGGGTACTCGTGGACAACCGGACCCCGCCGGACTTCGACGGAACCCGGAAGGCCGTGCTGGTCTCCCGGGCCGGTGGCGTCTGGGTCGAGGACATCCATCTGGACCAGCCGCTGGTCGACCTCGAGGTGTACGGCCCGGACAAACCCACGGCCCACACCGTCGCCACGGCCGCCCGTACGGCGCTGTTCACCGTGCGCGGCACCACGTTCGGCACCGCCTGTGTCACCGATGTCTCCGAGGTGGACGGCCCCCGGTGGCTGCCCGACTACCTGCACGCCGCCGCCAGCCGCTATGTGTCCACGGCCCGGCTCTCCATCCGCCCGGCGTAGGCCACGTACCAGCCGACGGTTCGCCCTCATCACCACGCCACAAGGAGCAATCGCATGCCCGGAATGAACCCCAATGAGATCCGCGTCGCGGGCACCGGCCGCATCCTCACCGCCCCGCTCGGCACCACCGTCCCGGCCGATGTCTCCACGGCGTGGGCGGCGGACTGGAAGGACCTCGGGTACACCACCACCGACGGCATCAAGTTCAACAAGAAGGACAAGATCGACCCGGTGGACACCTGGCAGTCGGTCAGCCCGGCCCGCTTCGTCTACTCCGACCGCGACCTCACCGTGAAGTTCCAGCTGCTCCAGCTCAACGAGGACACCCTGCCGTTCTTCTTCGGCGGCGCCGTGGTGACGGAGACGGAGGCCGAGCCCAAGGTGTACCGCTACGAACTCGCCGCCGAGCCGAAGAAGGACGAGCGGATGCTGGGCGTGGAGTTCGCCGACGGCGATGTCATCAAGTACCGGTTCGTCCTCCGCCGCGGCCAGGTCACCGAGACCGAGGAGCTCCAGCTCACCCGCACCGCCGCGGTCCGGCTCGGGGTCACCTTCACGGCACTGGCCGTGGACAACGACACCCCGCTGGCCACCTGGCTGATGAACGACCCGGCGTTCGCCGGATCCTGATCCCCCCCGAAGTCGATCGCGAAGGAGCCGCCGCGATGCCTGCGTTCAACGTCAACGCCGCCCGCGCCCAGCGTCTGGAGGCGCTGGGCCTGACCTGGGACTTCGAGGTGGACGGGGAGACGTTCTCGCTGCCCACCGAAATCCCCCGCCGCTCGGCGCACGCGCTGGCCGAGCTGAAGGACAACGACCTGGACGGGCTGCTCGCCCTCCTCATGGGTGAGGAGAGCTATCAGCGGCTGTGCCGACACGAGGTGAGCGTCCAGGACATCGCCGCGATCCTCGAGGCGTACGGCCAGGACACCGGGCTCGGCGTGGGGGAAGGCTGAGCCTCGGCGCGCTCGTGGAGGAGCACGCCGAGGCGCTGGAGGCCGATCTGCTGCGGTACTACGGCGTCGACCTGCTCGACTGGCACCGCGAGGCGCTGTCCTCGCGGCGCCTCGCGGTCCTGGTGCGCCACCTTCCGCCGGACTCGGCGTTCGTACGGGCGCGGGAGGGCGAGGCCGCGGAGTGGGGGCTGACGGACCATCTGCTGGCAGCGGTCGTGGACCACTTGGCGATCGCCAACTGGATGTTCACGTCGGCCAACCGCGACGAGTACGCGGACCCGCCGGAGGCGCCGGTACCGGTGCCGAGGCCGGGGGCAACCGATATGTCCGACTGCCCGCCGACCGCCGACCAAGCCGATGTCGGCCACGGGCCGACGGCGGCCGAGTTGGCGCGGTTCTTCGGGTGAGGCGTTTTCGGGCTGAAAGGAGGGCAAGTGGCCGGACCCAACGAAACGCTGCACTGGGTTGGTCAAGAGATCGACCGCAAAGTACACGCGGTCATTCAGGGAGCCGCACAGAAGATCGTCGAGGACGCCACGAAGGCTGCGAAAGACTTCGTCCAAACAGCCGCCGCGAAGGGGGAGACCAGCCTCCTCAAGGCCGAGGGAGTGGGGGCCTCCTTAGGCTTCAAGCTGTTCAACGCCGAAAAGACGGTGTTCGACCTGCAGGAAATCCTCGACAAGAGACGCGGTCTGAACCCGGAGGCCCTCAAGGCATCCATCAGCGCCGTGGAGCATCGGGTGGCGGCGACACGGACCTCACTGGCCCGTACGATCCTCCGCGTCCGGGCCGAATTCACCGCCGCCAAGTCCGCCACCGAGACGGCCGTGACTGGTGCGAAGCAAGCCGCGGAACGTGCCGGTGGCAAGGCCGAGGCCGCTGCCAATGAGGCTCGCGCCGCGGCGCAGAAGGCCAAGCACGCCGAGGAGAAGGCGGAACACGCCGAATCGCAGGCTCAACGTGCC
This sequence comes from Streptomyces lacaronensis, assembly GCF_047337785.1. NCBI lineage: Bacteria > Bacillati > Actinomycetota > Actinomycetes > Kitasatosporales > Streptomycetaceae > Streptomyces > Streptomyces lacaronensis. Next base: position 11,145,851 of record NZ_JBLHDK010000003.1, on the reverse strand, counting down.
CGGGGAAACCAGCGGAGCGCCGCAGCGGCGGCAGGGAGACCAACCAGTCAGGAGCGAGCCGTGGATGTGCGCAACATCCGCGACGCCGAACAGGCTATCCGGGCGTTGGAAGGACGAATCAGCCGACTCGCACAGGCTCTTGAATGACGGGGCCGGGAAGGTGACCGATGTCGCTGTTGCAAGCGCTCAACAGATCCGTCTCCGGCTTCCGCGGCCTGCGCAGCACCGTGGGCCAGACCGATACCAGCGTCTCCAGGTTCTCCCGTACCGCGACGCAGGCGGGCTCGGCCGTCGGCCGGATCAAGGGCGACGTCGACAAGTCGGCCAACTCCATGCGCACCCTGCAACGAGAGGCCAACGCCGCCGAGCGCAGCGTGGCCAAGAGCGGCCGTTCCATGACCACCGCCGGCCGCGGCGCGGCCACCGGGGGTGGGCTGATGGGGCGGATGAAGACGGGGCTCCAGGGGGTGACAACGGCCCAGAAGGGCCTGAACACCGCCATGAAGTCAAACGTGTTCGGGGCCATCATGGCGCTGCTGATGCCGCTGATCATGAAGCTCGTCGACATGGCGATGCAGTCCAAGACGGTGCAGCGCATCGTCCAGGCGGCCTTCAGGATCATCGGCCAGGTCATCGGCTCCACCATGCGCGTGGCGAAACAAGTGGTGCAGACGACCTGGAACGGCATCAAGACGGCGTTCACGGTCGTGCTGAAGGTCATCTGGACCGTCGTGAAGACGTACTTCAACATCTACAAGACCATCATCACCACGGTCATCCACGCCATCATGGCCGTGGTCCGGCCCCTGCTGTCCTTCTTCTCGGAGCGGATCCCGGGCGCCTTCCGCTCCGCCCGTAGCGGCATCCAGCGCGCCTTCAGCGGGCTGGCGGGCATCGTCCGGGGTGCGTTCAGCGCCGTGCTCGGGGCCGTGCGCGGGCCGCTCAACGGGGTGATCGGGCTGGTCAACCGGGCGATCGGCGCGCTGAACCGGGTCAAGGTCTCGGTGCCCTCATGGGTGCCGGGGATCGGCGGCCGGTCGTTCGGGGTGAACATCCCCACCATCCCCACGCTCGCCCAGGGCGGCATCGTGCTGCCGCGCCCCGGTGGCACGCTCGCACTGCTCGCCGAGGGCGGGCAGGCCGAGGCCGTACTGCCGCTGAACCGGCTGAGCACCCTGCTCGCCCGCACCGGGCCCGCGCCCGCCCCGGCGGGATCCGGCGGGGCGGGCGGCGGATTCGTCATCGAGCACTACCACGAAGCCCCGGGCGGCAGCGCCCGGCAGACCGCCGAGGATCTGATGTTCCTGATGAAGGCGAGGGGGTGACATGGCGGACGAGACCACCGCCACCGAACCAGGGCCGCTCATCACCACCGACGGGCAGGTGCAGTGGGCCGGGCTTCTCATGGGCCCCGGCACCGACTACTGGATCGCCGCCGAAGGGCTCACCGGCTGGGAGGAGTTGCCCGCGCTGGACACCTCCGACGCGGACCGCCCGGTGGGGCACGGCGGCTGGCCGGGTTCGCAGTGGGCGCAGGCCCGTACGGTCACCGCGCAGGTGTGGTTCGCGCCCGACCCGGACGCCGGACCGGAGGCCGTGCGGGACGCGCTGCGCGCGCTGCGCGCCGCCACCGCCGTCCGCGACGAGGAGGAGTGGCTCGCCGTGCGCCTGCACGGCGAGACGCTGGCCGTACGGGCCCGGGTCACCCAGCGTGTGGTCCCCACCGACCGGCAGTTCGCCGCGAGCCGGCTGGCCAAGATGACGCTCCAGTGGAAGGCGAGCGATCCACGCCGTTACGAGGCGGTGGGGCGGCGGGACACCGCCGGGCTCCCCCGGCCCGAGGCGGGGCTGACCTGGCCGCTCAGCTGGCCGCTGGCCTGGGGCGCGCCCGGCTCCACCGGCGATCTCGCGGTGGAGAACGACGGCAGCGCACCCACCCATCCGCTGATCACCTTCACCGGGCCGTGCACCCGGCCGCGGCTGGCCAACCGGACCAGCGGCGAGTGGCTGGAGTACGCGATCACCCTCGCCCCGGACGACGAACTGGTCGTCGACACCGCCGAGGGGACGGTGATGTTCAACGGCACCGCGTCGCGCCGCCACACCGCCACACCGGGCAGCGCCCCGGAGGAGTCGTTCACCCTGCCGTCCGGGACCTCTCAGCTGTCCTTCCGCGCGGCGTCGGGAGGGGAGGGAGCAACCGCCACGATCACCTGGCGCCGCGCCGAGTGGTGAGGCGCCGCGCCGCCCCGTCGTCCGCTCCGATCCTCAATCCCGTACGACCACAAGGAGTTCTCCGATGACCGTGGGAGCCGTCCTATGACCGTCCGATCCGCCTGGCATCTGCCCACCGGCCAGACCCGTGAGGACACCCGGCTGGCCGTCAGCCTCGGCATGGCGTCCGCCGGACCGCTGCTGACCCGGGCGGGATGCGTGTTCGGCGGGCTGCAGCTCACCGGCACCGCCGCCACCGGTATGCAGGCCAAGCTCTCCCCGGGCCAGGTGTGGATCCCGGGAACCTCCACCGGATCGCAGGGCGGCTATCCGGTCACCGTCGACTCCGACACCCTGCTGACCGTCGCCGACGGGCACTCCAGCCTGGCCCGTGTGGACGCGCTCGTCGTACGGGTCTACGACACCGACTACGACGGCTCCGGCACGTACGAGGCCGCCCTGGAACTCCTCCAGGGCACCCCGGCCGGCTCCCCCACCGCCCCGGCCGTGCCCAAGAACGCGGAGCTTCTCTACGAGATCGCCGTCCCCGCCGGGGCGAGCGCGGCCAAGGGCATCACCTGGGCCTCCGCCATCACCGACCGCCGCCGCTACACCGCGGCGCTCGGCGGCATCGTCCCCGCCGCGGGCGGCGCGCCGCACAACGGGGCGTATGCCGGGCAGTACCGCGACGCGGGCGGCCGGCTGGAGCGCTGGGACGGCGCCCAGTGGGCGAAGTACATTCCCGACGCCGTGCTCCGGCACACGGCGGACTGGGGAGCCACCACCTCCGCCACCTATCAGGAGATGCTCACCGACACCGTCGCCACGCTCACCGCCACCTTCACCGCCCCGGCGTCCCGTTGGGTGTCCCTCACCTTCGGCGCCTTCACGGCTGCCGACGGGGACGCCACCGCCTACATCTCGTTCCGGCTCAGGACGCAGAGCGGCACCGAGGTGCTCGCCCCGACCGACGACCGGGCGGCGGCCCTCTACGGTGCCGGGCGGGCCTCGATCTCCACCTGTTTCCCGGTGGGGAACCTCACCCCCGGCGCCGTCTACACGGCGACGGCCACGTACCGTTCCTCGATCGCGGGGACGCGTGTGCACTTCGACAACCGCTTCGTCCGCGTGGACCCGGTGGCGTGAGGCGCCGTGGACGCCCGCTACCGCGCCGTCTTCACCGATCTGCGCACCGACCAGGCCATCGACGTACTGCCTCTGAGGGAGGTGGAGTACGACGACTATCTCGGCAAGCCGGGATCCCTGACCGCGACCATCCCGGTGCCCGACGCCCGGATGGCCCGGCGGGTCCGGGAGCTGGTGGAGGGGCGCACCGCCGTCTATCTGGAACGGGGTGACGAGGTCTGCTGGGGTGGCATCGTCTGGACGCTGACCCCGGCCACGGACGACCGGGGCCTCACCACCGTCGGGCTTCAGGCGGCCACCTTCGACTCCTACGCGGGCCGTCGCTACATCCGCGCGAATCTGAGCTTCACCGCGCTCGACCATCTGGAGATCGTCCGCCGGCTGTGGGACTACATGCAGGGGTCCGAGGGCGGCCACATCGGCGTGGAGTACGAGCCGACGGCCCCCACCGCGGCCCGTACGGTGGCCTACAGCGACGGTGACGAGACCCTGGTGGAGGAGGCCATCGGGCAACTCGCGGCGATGGAGCCGGGTTTCGAGCACCGGATCGCGGTGTACCGGGATCCGGTGACCGGGCGGCGGGTGAAGCTGCTCCAGCTGGGCTCTCCGACGATCCAGGTGGGCAGCCAGCCGGTGATGCTGGATCTGCCGGGCGATGTGCTGTCGTATTCCTTCCCCCGCGACGCCACGCGCGGCGGAACGACGGCGCGGGCCAGGGGCGGCACCCCGGAGGGCGGGGCGGGCGGTCCGGTGATGTCCGGGGAACAGGTGGCCGGGGATCTCCTCGCGGCCGGGTTCCCCCGCCTGGACACCTCGTCCGACCACAGCAATGTCACCGACAAGGCGACGCTCGACGCGTTCGCCCGGTCCGAACTCGCCGCCCTGCGCGGCACGGTGGTCATCCCCTCGGTGCGGATCCGCCTCGGCTCGGGCACCACCCCCGCGCTGCTCGGCACCACCGTGCGGCTGCGCATCAAGGACGTGTGGTTCTCCGAGGGGCTGGACGCCCGCTACCGCGTCGTCGGCATCAAGGTCACCGCCCCGGAGCGGGGACGTCCGGAGACCGCCGATCTGTATCTGGAGGAGGCAGACTGATGGCGAACCTGCCCGAGGACATCGTGGACCGGATCAAGGCCCTGGAACGTCAGGTGCACCGGCTCACCACCTACGTCAACAGCAAGCCCGGCGGGACACCGACGGCCCTGGCCGCCACCGAGCCGCCGTCACCGCCGCAGGCCCAGGAGACCTCCGGCGAGGAGCCGCCGCGGCCCGACGGCACGGCTACGGGCCCCTGACGTCCGGCCCCGGCTGGGTGCCTCCGGCCCCGGCGGGGCGCGTCCAGTCCCGGCGGGGTGTGTCCGGACCCGGGGGGTGGCTCAACCGCCGCCCGGGCCGGTCACCATGTCGTGGTAGGGGTCCTTGGGCGCGGGGACTCGCCGTACGGCGGTGGCGTCCAGGGCGGGGCTCGCGCCGTCCGTGCAGCCAGGCGACCTTCGGCCCGCCCGCGTGGCTGTGGCCGTGTCCGTCACCATTGCTCTGTTCGCCGTCGTGGCTCTGGTCGCCGTCGGTGCGCGGACGATTGAACGGGAAGCCGTCGCGGGCGGCGCTCACCGCGCCGAGCGCGATCAGCAGTACCCCGGAGGCGATGAGCGCGGGCCGCAGCCCCGGGCGCACATAGCGCGGATACAGATCGGTCAGCAGGGAGATGTGCAGCAGACCGACCCCGAGGAAGAGGAGCAGCAGCACCTGGATGTTGCGCTTCACAGCAGCCACCACCCCACCAGAGCGCTGCACAGCACGGCCACCACCCAGGTGGCCCACGAGAAGCGCGCCGCGAAGGCGCGCCCGAAGGTGCCGGACTGCAGGGCGATGAGCTTCACGTCCACCATCGGGCCGACCACCAGGAAGGCGAGCCGGGCGGTGGGCGAGAACCCGCTGAGCGAGGCGGCGACGAACGCGTCGGCCTCCGAGCAGACCGCGAGGATCACCGCGAGCAGCCCCAGCATGGGCAGCGAGAGCCACAGGGAGTCGGAGAAGAGCCGCAGTACGGAGTGCGGCACCGCGACGTTGAACGTGGCCGCGGCCGCCGCGCCGACCACGAGAAAGCCCCCGGCGTGCAGGAAGTCATGCTGGAGCGAGAGCCGGAACTCCTCCGCGCGGCTCGCGCCGGGCGCGTGCCCGACCGGCCCCTTCGGCAGCCTCAGCCACTCCTCGCGGCCCGCCCGGATCCACAGCCAGCCCATGGCGACGGAGGTCAGCAGCGAGGCGATCAGACGGGCGGCCACCATCCAGGGGTTGCCGGGGAAGGCCACATAGGTCGCGACCAGCACGATCGGGTTGATGGCCGGGGCCGACAGCAGGAAGGCCAGCGCCACCGCCGGGGCCACCCCGCGCCGCATCAGACTGCCCGCCACCGGCACCGACGCGCACTCACACCCCGGCAGCACCGCCCCGGCGGCACCGGCCACCGGTACGGCGAGCGCCGGATTGCGCGGAAGCACCCGGGTGAACACTTACGCCGGTACGAACGCGCTGATGGCGGCCGACACCACCGTGCCCAGCAGCAGAAACGGCACGCCCTGGATGACGATCGCGGTGAACACCGTGCGCCACGCCGCCACCGCACGGTCGTCCAGCGCGGCGGTGATGTCCGGTCCCAGGGCGATGGCAACACCGCCGAGCAGCACTACCGTCCGGCCCCCTCGGCCTCGACTTCGCCGTGCACCACCCCTCCCCCGGGCCCCGGAGCGGGACCCGGGGGCCACCTTAACGGGGGCCGGAACGGGTGGAGGCATCACACCGGGCCACCATCCGATAGGCGTTGGACATCTTGCCGAGCCCCGCCAGCGGTTTGAGCAACAGGCGGTCGAGGGCCGTCGCGACCACGAGGGCGGGCACACCCGCCAGCAGGATCGCGCAGCGCAGCAGCCAGCGGAGCCGGCCGGGCGGCTTGACGAGGGAGGGGGCGTCATCGGGCGGGGCGATCGCGTTGAGCGCCAGCCAGACGGCGCCGAGCAGATCGACGGTGTCCGACGGCCCGCGGTGCTGTTCGTCGGTCACGGTGAAGCCCAGCGCGGTCAGCTCCTCGCGGAGGTTGGCCACCGGAAGGAAATGCAGATGCTGCGGCTGGAGCCAGGGGAGCCAGAACCGGCCGAAAAGGCGGCCGAACCAGCACTCCGGGTCGGGCACCTCGATCAGCAGATGGCCGCCGGGCCGCAGGGCGCGGCGGGCGGCGCGGAGTTCGGCGCGGGGGTCCGTGCTGTGCTCCAGGTAGTGGAACATGCTCACCACGTCGTAGCCCCCGGCCAGCCGCTCCTCGGCCAGCTCGGCGAAGCTGCCGCGGATGGCCCGGTCGATGCGGCCCGTACGCTCGGCCAGTTCGACACCGGCGGTGAAGTCCAGTCCGTCGAAGCGGGTGCCGGGGAAGACGGTACGGGCCACCTCGGGGAAGTGGCCGTGTCCCGTGCCGACATCGAGCCAGGTCTTCGGGGGCTCGGCGGAGGGCTCCTGGAACATCGCGCGCCGCCGGTACACCTTGTCCCGCCCGGAGAAGACGTTGCCGAGTTCGATCTCCCCCATCCCGTCGTAGAAGTCTCGGTAGTAGAACTCCAGGCCGTCGTCGTTCAGCCGGGGATTCTGGAAGACATGGCGGCAGTCCCCGCATCTGTCGAGCCGGAAGCGGCCGGGTTTGCTCTGGTACCGGTCCTTTGTGCGCAGCCGCCGCACCAGCCGCGTGGAGCCGCACCACGGGCAGTCCGTGCGGCGGGGTTCGAAGAACCGCTCGGTGCCCCGCGCCAGATCGGCCTGGTAGCGGGAGCGCAACTCGGCAACGGTCTCGGCGCGGGACGGCTTCTCCGGTGTGCGGGGTATGGCACTCTCGCCGCTCATCGTTCCCCTTCCGGGTTCGCGGTCGCGTGGGTGGTGGCGCTCGCGGTGGCCTGGGTGGCGCTCGCGCCGGCGTGTGGGTCGCCCGCTGTGGCCAGCCGCTCCAGCTGGGTGGCGGCCGCGGTGGCACCGCCCGCCGCGCGGAAGGACGCCCCCACGCGCTCGGCCGCGGCGCGGTAGCGCGGTTCGTCCAGCACGGCGTCGAGCGCCTCGCCGATGGCCGCGGCCCGCGCCCTGCCGAAGCGCACCCGGATACCCGCGCCCGAGTCCACCACCTGGGCGGCCACCACCGGCTGATCGTCCCGGATGGGCGCCACGACGAGCGGTACGCCGTGCCAGAGGGTTTCGCAGACGGTGTTGTGGCCCGCGTGGCACACGACCGCGTTCACCCTTTTCAGCAGGGGGAGTTGGGGGATGTAGCGGCGCACCAGGACGTCGTTTTCGTCCGAGGTCGCGGGCATGCCCTGGATGTCCCGGGTGGCCCGGGTGAGTACATCGTCGGGGTCGACGACGACCGTCTGGAAACGACCGGCCCGTGCCCGTACGGCCTCCAGACACTCGGTGAGGAAACGCGCCCCGGCGTCGGTGTTCGCGGTGCCGAGCGTGATGAGGACCGCGGGGCGCGTGGGATCCAGCCACTCCCAGGGGAACTCCGTCGTGGCCGGTCGCTCGGCGATCGACGGGCCCACGTAGTGGATGCGGTCACCCGCCCGGGCCGGTCGTCCGGCCAGCTCCTCGGTGGTGAAGGCCAGGACCAGATCCGGCGAGAACCGAGGGTCGGCCGTGCCGTCCGGGTCGCCGATCCGGCCCCGCACCTCGTGCAGCAGCCCATCCAGCCAGGCGTCGATCTTGGGCATCCCGTCCAGCGCGCCGGTGAACTCCGCCGAGGTGGTGGCGGATGTCGCCCAGCGCACCCCCAGCCGTTCGGCCACCAGGGCACCCGCCACGGTCTGCTGGTCGGCGATCACCACATCGGGGCGGAACTCCCCGATGGCCTCGGCCACGCCCGGAGCCATGGCCTCGGCCAGCGGCACCAGGAACCGCTCCCACAGGAACTTCAGCGCCGCAGGACCGCGTACGTCCGGTGGGCGGCCAGCCCCGCCCTCGCCCAGCACCGGCCCGGCGCAGCGGTAGACCTTCGTCCCCCGCCCGGTCAGCCGCTCGACGACCGCGGGCATACCGGCCCAGGCCACCTGGTGCCCCCGGGCAGTGAGTTCGGCCGCGACGCCGACGGTGGGGTTGACGTGGCCGACGAGCGGCGGCACGACGAAGAGAAAGCGGCGTGGTGTGCGGGGTGAGGTCTCCGTGGCTCTGCTCGGTTCGCTCATCAGGCATCGGCCTCCAGGGCCGCCGCTGCGGTGCCGGTGGCCGTACGGCGCCCGTGTTCCCCTTCGTGTTCACTCTCGTCGATCCACGACAGCAGCAGTTCGCGGATGCGCGTGGGCGCCTCGGCGAGGACCGAGTGGCCCTGCCCCGGCAGGACGACGGTCCGGGTGCCGGGCAGCACCGCCTCCAACCACCGTTCCTGCCCGGCGAGTTCGGAGTCGGCGCCGTAGACGGCCAGCACCGGGCAGCGCACCGCGCGGACCTGCTCCTCGCTCACCACCCGGCTCGCCGGTACGTCCTCGGCGATGGTGGTCGTACGGACCAGGCGGGCGGCCGACTTGGCCAGCCGTGCGGTGTGGGCGCCCCGGTGGGCGCTCACCCAGGCCAGCGACTCGGCCTCGTGGACGACCAGTTCCTCCGCGACGCGCCGGAGGATCCCGCTGATCTCGGTCAGCCAGCTCTGGGTGGCGGGCTTCGCCTCGATGACCGCGATACCGGCCACCCGCTCCGGACGGCGCATGGCGTAGGCGAACGCCACCGTTCCGCCGAAGCAGTTGCCCACGAGATGGACCGGACCGGTGATGTCGAGCCGGTCGAGCAGCCGCTCCAGATCGGTGACGAAGGTGTCCAGCCGGTAGCCGGAGCCGGGGCGCTCGCTGCGGCCATGTCCCCGCTGGTCGTACATCACCACCTCCAGTCCGGCGGCGGCGAGGTCCGGGGCCACCGTGAAGTACCAGCTGGCGAGGGAGTCGGTGAGCAGACCGTGGATGAGCACGGCGGTGGCGGTGGGCGGCCGGCCGTCGGGCGGGAACAGCCGCTGGACATGCAGTCGGACGCCGTCCGTCCCGGTATGTGGGCCGTCGTGGCCGGTGGCGTGGTCGGTGTCGATCATCGCCATCGGTCAGCGCTCCCGGACGGCCCTGAGGCACCGGACGACATACTCGACGAGCTGTCCCACGGTGAGGTCGATGATCTCGTCGAGCTCGAGGTCGGCCACGAACTCGGCGAAGTTGACCTGTCTGCCGTACCGGGTCTCCAGGCTGCCGGCGAGTGTCACCAGGTCGATGCTCTCCAGCTCCAGATCCTCGGTGAACCGGGTCTCCATGGTGACCTCGATATCGTCGAGGCCGTATTCGTCGAGCATCGTCCGGAGCATCCCGGATATCTCCGCGAGCACGGCCGGTGCGTCGGCTGATGCGCTGACCAGTGCGTCGCCAGCGGGTGACGGGGCGGTCTGATTGACGGTGGTCACTGATCGCTCTCCTCGTCCTGTTCCTGGTGGTCCGGGCCGGTCGTCCAGGCCACGGCGTAGTCCCGGTCCGGCAGTCCGGGCGGGTTGGCGATGGTGATGGTGTGGACTTCGTAGCGGCGCGGGGGCTGTCCGGGGGCGGTGGTGGCCGCCACTTCGACGATGAGCCGGGCCGGTGGCGCGTCGGGGCGGTCCGCACCGGGCCGTACCTCGGCGATGGTCAGATCCCGTGGGCGGTCGCGGAGACCGGTGCCTTCCTCAGCCGTGGCCACCGCTTCCTTCGCGGCCCGGAAGGCGGTGGCCCAGCAGGCGCGTGCTCCACCGCTCGCGGCCGTCACGGCGGCGAGGAGCTCGTGCTCCGGCCGGGCGAGGGCGTCGGCCACGTCATCGTGGTCGGTGACCTCTTCGAGGGCGATACCGGGGCCCGCGGCGCCGTTCGAGTGGCGCGGCACCACGAGGGCGACCCCGGTCTCGGCCCGGTGTGCCAGCGAGAGCGCCAGTTCGGGCAGGGTCCGGCCGTGCACGCCGATGGCGTACGGGCGCCCCTGGGCGTCCTCGCGGATCCCGATCTCGGCGGGGAAGACCGGGCCTTCGCCGTGGTCCCAGAGCCATCGGCGTACGGCGTCCTTGGCCGCGATCCTGCCCAGCAGCCACTGTCTGCGGCCGCGTGGCGGCTGGTGTTCATAGGCGGTGCGCTCGTCGCCGCCCAGGTGGTTACGCATGATCAGGTCGCGGGAGGCCAGGTCCGGCCAGCGCTCATGAAGCAGCACCCAGCCGCCCGGCTGGGGCCGGGACAGCGTGTTGTGCTGCGGGAAGCGCTCCACGGGCCGGGTTTCGGGGTGGTTGTCGAACCGGCGGTCCTGCCAGCCGGACAGCTCTGCCCACACCTCGCCGCCGATCAGCAGCTGCGCGTCGGCCTCGAGCGCGGTATCGGTCAGCGAGGTGATCCTGATCAGGCACTCCACCGGTGTGCCGGGGGCCGGATGCGGTCCGAAGAAGCGCATCAGACGCATACCGATGGGGAAGACCACGGTCCGTTCGGTGCGGGTCGCCATGATCCAGTAGCCGAGGAGCTGTCCGACGTTGTCCAGCAGCGCTCCGGGCGCGGGGGGTGTGGTGATCGTGCCGCGAATGTGCGACGCGCCGATCGCGGTGAGTTCGGTGAGCCCCTGGAAGGCCGGACCGTGGAACATCCAGCGCTCGGTGTAGATGAGCTGTGCGGTGTGGTCGGGTGTGCGCTCGGTGGCGGGGTCGACGCTCCAGGGCGTGGGGCGGGTGCCGGGATGGCGATCGGCCACTTCCACGGTGGCGCGGGCGCCGCGGCCGAAGTTGACGGTGTAGTGGGCCGGCCCCGAGATGGGGGTCGCGGTGACCTGGACGGTGGTGGGTGGCGACGCCGTCACCCACTGGTCGAAGCGGGCGCCGTGCACGGCGACGGCCACAGGGTTGGTGCCCGCCGTGCGTTCCGCCGTGTCCATGAGGTGCTGGACGATCGTGGTGGCCGGGACCACGGGCCAGCGGTCCGGCTCATCGGGCCAGCCGGGGCGTTGGGGGAAGAAACAGTGGTCTCGGAGGTAGGGCATGGTCTCGGTGGAGACCCGTAGCTCGTGAGTGCGGGGGGTCGGTGGGCGGCTTGCCTCGATGACCGCTGTCGCGGTGGCGGCGGTCTCACTGAGCAAGGCGTCGAGTTCGGCTGCCCAGCCAGGTGGTGGGCAGTCGTTCCTCTCCCGGCTACCGCCGGGAGGTGCCCCCTGGGCGGAACGGGTGGGCACCACCCGACCCGCATCCGGCGACGGCGGCCACGGCCCACGGTGCGGCCCCGCTCCCCGGGACACCGCCCGCAATAGCTCACCGCGCAACTCACTCAAGGCTGGCTCGCCGAGCGAGACCAGCGAACCGCTCAGGTCCAGCCGCACCGCGGGAAGCGCCGATCTCACACCCGAGGCTTCACGTGGCAGCGCGGGATCCACCTCCGCGCCCTCAGCCCACAGCGCCGTGGCCACGCGCCGAAGTTGGGACACCCCGTCCCGGTGGGGCGAGTTGGCGGCCACCACCAAGTGGTCACGCCGCTGCAGCGTGTCACCGATGAGCGACCCCAACTGCCCCGTACCGACCTGGACGAACGCACGGAACCCCGCCTCGTACAGGGCCTCGGTCAGCAGCCGGAAGCGCACCGGCTCCAGCAGATGCCGGATGAACAGTGCGCGCACCTCCGCCTCGGTCGCCGGATACGGTGCGGCGGTCGTCCCGGACCAGACGGGAGTCCTGGGCGGCAGCAGCAGCTCGAAGCGTTCCGTCACGGCTCGGATGGGGTCGAGGTAGGGCGTCAGCATCGGGGTGTGGAAGCCGGACTGGAAGGGCAGGACCTGCGCGATCACGCCCTCGGCGCGCATGGCCCGGACGAACTCCTCGACATCGTCGCGCGGCCCGCACACCATCGACTGGCTGGGCGCGTTGTCGTGCGAGAGCACGATCCGGCCGGCCGCCCGCTCGGTGAGCGCGTCGGACACCCGCCGCGCACCCGCGCCGAGGACGGCGAAGGCCAGACCGGGCACTCGCAGCGCGTCCGGGTCGAAGGAGTCGAGGAAGGCGTCGACCTCCTCGCCCGCGTAGAGGCCGCCCACGACCAGCGCGGTCCACTCCCCCACGCTGTGCCCGGCCACCGCGTCCGGTACGACCCCCATCCGCCGCAGCGCCGCGTCCAGCAGCCGTCCGACGCCGAAGACGCCGACGCCATGGCGGCCGATGTCGCCCACGCGTGCCGCCTCGCCGAAGCGGTCCCCGGCGGGCCGGGAGAGCCCGAAGTATTCCGCGACGCCGTCGACACGGGGGACGAACTCGGCTTCGAGGCCGGGGAAGACGAAGGCGAGCTTCCCCCTCGGCGCCGGGCCCGCGCCGAGCAGTGGCGCGGGGGTGAACCAGATGTCGTTGCGGCCCCGCCACGGGCGGCCCTTGGCCACCATGCGCCGGGCGAGCGCGAGCCGTTTGGCGGTGGGCTCGACAATGCCCAGCCGGGTAGGGGCGTCCCGCCCCGTCACCGTCGTCCGTACGGTCGTGTCGTCCGCCGCCAGCAGTTCGGCCAGCCGCTCCGGGGTGTCCGCCGCCAGCGCCAGCACTCGCTCCGGTTCGATGACGAGCGTCGTGGCGCGCCGCGTCTCCGGCACCTGCGGCGGCTGCTCCAGCACCACATGAGCGTTGATCCCGCCGAAGCCGAAGGCGTTGACTGCGGCGCGCCGTACGGGCGCGTCCCACGACTCGGCCGCGTCGAGCACCGAGAAGCGGGTGGCCGCGAGCGCCGGATGGGGGTCGTCGCAGTGCAGGGTGGGCAGCAGCCGGCCGTGGTGAACCGCGAGGGCGGCCTTCACCAGGCCCGCGACACCGGCGGCGGGCATGGTGTGGCCGATCATCGACTTCACCGAGCCGATGACGGCCGTCTCCCCCGGCGTGCCACCGGGGCCGAACACCTGGGCCAGCGTGGTGAGTTCGGCCGCGTCCCCGGCGGGCGTGGCGGTGCCGTGCGCCTCCAGCAACCCGATGGCGCCCGGCTCGCGCGGATCGAGCCCCGCGGCCCGCCACGCCTGCCGTACGGCACGGGTCTGACCGCCCGGGTCCGGGTTGACCAGACCGGTGGCACGGCCGTCGGACGCCACGCCGGTGCCCCGGATCACCGCGTAGACGCGGTCGCCGTCGCGGAGTGCGTCGGCGAGCCGTTTGAGGACGACCACACCGGTGCCCTCGCCGATCAGCAGACCGTCGGCCGCGCGGTGGAAGGGCCGTATCCGCTGGCTCGGCGACAACGCGCGCAGCTGCGAGAAGACGCTCCACAGGGTGATGTCGTGGCAGTGGTGCACCCCGCCCGCGAGCATCACATCGCACCGTCCCGAGGCCAGCTCCCCCACCGCCTGGTCGACGGCGACGAGCGAGGAGGCGCAGGCGGCGTCCACGGTGTACGCGGGGCCGCGCAGATCGAGCCGGTTGGCGATGCGCGAGGCGGCGAGGTTGGGCACCAGACCGATGGCCGCCTCGGGCCGGTCGGGGCCGAGCCGCTCGGTGAATGCCTCGCGCACCCGGTCGAGTTGGCCGGGCCCGAGGTCGGGCAGCAGCTCGCCGAGGGTCCGTACGAGCTGGTGGGCGGTGCGCACCCGCTGGTCGAGCCGGACCAGCCCGGGGGTGAGGTAGCCGCCCCGGCCCAGCACCACGCCCACCCGCTGCCGGTCGGGCAGCCGGTCCTCGCCGCCCGCGTCGGCGATGGCCGCCGCCGCGACACCCAGGGCGATCAGCTGATCGGGTTCGGTGCCGGACACCGAGTTCGGCATGATCCCGAACCGGGCGGCCTCGACCCGGGCGAACTCGTCGACGAATCCGCCCCGTCGGCAGTACACCCGGTCGGGTGCCGGCGACGTGTCGCCACCGCCGTCCGGGGCGTGGAAACCGGCGTCCCACCGCCCGGCCGGGACGTCGCTGATCGCGTCCACGCCACCGACCAGATTGCGCCAGTACGTGTCCAGGTCCGGCGAGCCCGGCAACAGCACGGACATCCCGACGATGGCCACCGGCGGCTGCCGGTGCCACTGCTCGTCCGTCACGCTCACCAGCCCGAGGCGGTGTAGACGACGGACCCCGTGGACTCCTCGCCCCAGGCCAGCTCGCGCAGCAGCGCCAGCGTGCCCTCCTCGGGGTCGATGAGCGAGATGCCGCGCCGGGCGTACTCACGGCCGAGCTCCGGTGTCACCATCCCGCCGTGGGCTCCGGCCGGTGCCCAGGGGCCCCAGTGCACGGTCAGCGCCCGGCGGCCGGTGCGGTCCCGCCACCGCGAGCCGAGGGTCTCCATCGCGTCGTTGGCCGCCGCGTAGTCCACCTGGCCGCGGTTGCCGAGCACGGCGGCGATGCTGCCGAACAACACGGCGAACGCCGGGGGTTCGGGCAGTTCGGCCAGCGCGTCCAGCAGCGTCCGGGCACCCTCCACCTTGGTGCCGTACACCCGCTGGAAGGACTCGGCGGACTTCTCCGCGATCAGCCGGTCCTCGATCACACCGGCCCCGTAGACCACACCGTCCAGCCGTCCGTGGTCGGCGTGGATCTGCTTCACCGCCTGGAGCACCGCTTCGGCGTCGCGGACATCCACCGAGCGATAGCGGACCCGGGCGCCGAGCGCGGTCAACTCCTCGACGGTGGCGGCCACTTCGCGCCGCGCAAGGATCCGGGCGGCCTCCCGCTGGATTTCGGCGGGCCCCGGCCCGCCCCGGGCCGCGAGCGCCGCGCGCAGGGCCGTCTCGTCGCGGGCCCCTGCGGTGGCCGGATCCTCGCGGCCCACGGGCTCCGGCGTACGGCCGAGCAGCTCGATCCGGCAGCGGGCGGCGGACGCGAGGGTGGCGGCGAACCGCGCGGTGATGCCCCGCGCCCCACCGACCAAGGCCACCACCGCGTCCCGGTCCAGGCCGAGCGCGGCGGCCTCCGCCACGCCGTCCCCGGCGGGCCCGGCACCCGAACCGGCGAGCGCGCCCAGCGGGGTCTCCACGAGGTCCAGCCGGTGGCGTCGCCCTTCCTCGGTGCGCACGACGACGGGCGTACGGTCCGGGGCGAGCAGTTCGTCGAGCAGCCCGTCGGCCACGGCGTCGGCGGACCCGGCCGCCTCCGCGAGCCCGGCCGCCTCCGCGAGCCCGGTCGCCCGGGCGGGGAACTCCACCAGCCGGATGACCGTGTCCGGGTACTCCCTGGCCACCGTACGGAACACCCCGCGCAACCCGGCCGTGCGCGCGGCGAGCGGGTCCGCGCGGCGCAGCGCCAGCAGCCACCGCGGAGCGCGCCGCAGCGCCGACTGGACGACCGTGAACGCCTCGGGCAGCACCGGCGCGCCGGAGGTGGCCAGCGGATCGAGCAGCAGCACCCCGTCCACCCGGCCGTCGTCCTCGGTGAGCTGGTGGCCGGCGGGGAAGATGACGGCCTCGGCACCGCGCTCGCCGAGGCGGGCGGCCACCGCCTCGGCCACCCCCTCGCCGTCCCCGCCGAGCAGGGCGAAGCGCCTGCCGGTCAGGTCGGGCGGCGCGGCGACGCCGTCGTCCGGTGCGCCGAGGGGCACGGGCACCAGCCGCATCCGCTTGGGCGCCACGCCGGGCACGGCCACGGACACCGGCGCTGGTTCGGCCACGGGCCCGGCCACCTGCTGGGCCATCCGCACGGCCACCGGCTCCGGCTCATCGGCCGGTGCGGGGGTCGCGGGCGTGAGACGGGCGGTGAGCCAATCGGTGACGGCGGCGGTGGTACGCGCCTTGGCCAGCTCCTCCAGCTCCTCATCGCCCAAGGCCGCGGTGTCCGCGCCCGCGACACCGAGTCGCCGCGCCAACTCGCCCGCGATCTCGGCGCGTTTGATGGAGTCGATGCTGAGATCGGCCTCCAGATCGAGATCCGGTTCGATCATGTCGACCGGATAGCCGGTGCGTTCGCTGATGATTTCGGAGACCGCGCGCAGCACATCGGGCCCGGTGGCGGGCGCGGGCGGGGCAAGAGCCACGTCGGGGACCGGGGCCGGGACCTCCGGGGCGGCGGCCACCGGGGCGAGCTCGGCGGGCAGGGACGTGGCCGGGGCGACCGGGGACGGTGGCGCCGCGCGTCGTTCGCCCGGAGCGCCGCCGAAGTAGGTGAGGAGCACATCGCGCTGGGCGGCGATCATCTCCCGGCTGGTCCTCAGGAACTCCGAGATCAGGGCGTCTCTGTCGCCGTACTCGCCGCCATCCGTCCGATCCGTCTGGCTCACCGTGGCCTCCATGACACGTCGGGCCGGTGCCAGCGCACCGGGCAGGAGCTCACCGTTCGCGGTGCGGACGAGATGTCCGTCGACCGTCCAGCCGGGCCGCCTCGGTGGCGGGCCGGATCCCGCCGCCACCGCGTCCCGGCCGTGGAACAGCCAGGCCGTACGCACCGGGACGCCCGCGACGGCCAGCCGGGCGAGGGTGTCCAGAAAACCCCGCGGACCGGGGGTGCCGGACCGCCGTCCCTCGCAGGCGAGGGCGAGGTGCGGGCGGCCGTCGAGGATCTCCCCCACCAGCCGGGTGAGCACCGTCCCCGGACCCGCCTCCACGAAGATCCGTGCGCCCGCCTCGTACATGGCCTCGATCTGGGCCATGAAGCGGACCGGCGCACCGGTCTGGGCGGCGAGTTCGGCGCGGATGGCGTCCGGCTCCGCGCCGTGCGGGGCGGCGGTGCGGTTCGCCCAGACGGGGAACTCCGGCGCGCGCACCGGATGGCGGGCCAGCGCCTCGGCGAACCGCGCGCCGGCCCCGGCCACCAGCGGACTGTGGAAGGCGCAGGCCACCGGGATCCGTTTGACCGAGTGCCCGGCCTTCCGCAGCAGCCGTACCGCTTCGTCGATGTCCTGCCGGGGCCCGGAGATCACGGTCTGCCGTGGCGCGTTGTGGTTGGCGGCCACCACGCGCCCGTCGAGTCCGGCCGCGCGCAGCACCGGCTCGACCTCGTCGGGGGCCGCGGTCACGGCCGCCATGGTGCCGGGTTCCTCCCCGTCGGCCTCGGCGGCGCCGAGGATGGCGGCCGCCCGCTCGGCGCTCAGCCGCGGCAGCGTACGGGGGTCGAGCGCGCCCGCGGCGCACAGCGCCACCAGCTCGCCGTAGCTGTGTCCGGCCGCCATGTCGGGCCGTACCCCGGCCGAGGTGAGCAGGGTGTGCGCGGCGAGCCCGACGATGCCCAGTGCGGGCTGGGCCACCCGGGTATCGGTGATCGCGGTGCGCTGTGCCGCCTCCCCGGCCTCGTCGAAGGCTGCGGGGGGATACAGCGCGTCGGCGTAGCCGCGTCCATGGCGCAGATGGCGCTGGAGCTCGGGGAAGGTGACGAAGGCGTCGGCGAACATCCCGGGCCGCTGACTGCCCTGCCCGGGAAAGAGAAACGCGACCTTGCCGCGCCCCGGCTCGCCCTCTGCCTCCCCGCTGTCCCCGTTCTCCTCGGTCTTTTCGGTCTTTTCGGACTCCCCGGTCCCCCCGGGCATCTCGGGCTCGTCCGGGGCCATGTACGGCCCGTCCGCTCCGCGCGGTCCCTGGCCCGGCGGATCGCCCGCGAGTACCTGACGTAATCGTGCGGCCAGGTCGTCCAGGTCCGAGGCCACGACGGACACCCGGACCGGTTCCCTCCCGGCGTCGGCCCGCCGGGAGGCGGTCAGCGCGAGGTCGCGCAGCCGCCACGGCCGCCCCGCCGCGTCATTGGCCATGAGCTGGTCGAGTGTCTCCTGGACCACCCGCAGCGCCGCCGCCCGGTCGCCCCCGCGGAAGAGGAACAGCTCGGCGGGCCAGTCGTCCAGCCCCTGTGCGGGTG
This sequence comes from Streptomyces lacaronensis, assembly GCF_047337785.1. Classification (NCBI taxonomy): domain Bacteria; kingdom Bacillati; phylum Actinomycetota; class Actinomycetes; order Kitasatosporales; family Streptomycetaceae; genus Streptomyces; species Streptomyces lacaronensis. The sequence goes on along the minus strand of NZ_JBLHDK010000003.1, from coordinate 11,127,712 downwards.
GCGCTACGCGCCCGGGTGCGGCGAGCACCACATGGAAGTTGGTCCCGCCGAAGCCGAACGCGCTGACCCCGGCCACCCGTTCGGCGGGCGCGGCGGCCCATGGCCGGGCCCGGGTGTGGAAGGCGAAGGGGCTGCGGTCCGCGTCCCATGCCTCATTGGGCCGGGTCAGATGCAGGGTCGGCGGTGTGATGCCCGTGTGCAGCGCCATCGCGGCCTTCACCAGCCCGGCGAGGCCCGCGGCGCATTTGGTGTGGCCGATCTGGGACTTCACCGAGCCCAGCGCACACGACCCGGGCGTGGCCCCCGACTCGGTGAACACCTCGCCCAGGACGGTGAGTTCGGTGCGGTCGCCGACGACGGTACCGGTGCCATGCGCCTCGACCAGGCCCACGTCGGCGGGCGAGACCCGGGCGTTGGCGTAGGCGCGCTCCAGTGCGGCCCGCTGTCCCTCGGGGCGCGGGGCGGTCAGCCCGAGCGAGCGGCCGTCGCTGGAGGATCCGACGCCCTTGATGACGGCGTAGACGCGGTCGCCGTCCCGTTCGGCGTCGGCCAGCCGTTTGAGAACGACGCAGGCGACGCCCTCGCCGAGCGCGATCCCGTCGGCCGAGCTGTCGAAGGTCCGGGAGCGGCCCGTCGGGGAGAGGGCGTGCACGGAGGAGAAGAGCACATAGTCGTTGATGCCGTTGTGCAGATCGGCTCCGCCGCACAGCACGAGGTCGCTGGTGCCCCCGATCAGCTCCTTGCAGGCCACGTCCACGGCCGCCAGCGATGACGCGCAGGCCGCGTCCACGGTGTAGTTGGCGCCGCCGAGGTCGAGCCGGTTGGCGATCCGCCCGGAGATGACGTTGGCGAGCATGCCGGGGAAGGAGTCCTCGGTGAGCCGGGGCAGCTGGTCCGACAGGGCCCGCGGCACCTCGTGGACGTAGGACGGCAGGACGGCGCGCAGCGTCTGGGCATTGGACAGATCGCTGCCCGCCTCGGCGCCGAACACCACGGAGGTGCGGGAGCGCTCGAAGGCCCGGCCGCCGTCGCCGGGGTCGCCGTATCCGGCGTCGTCCAGGGCCCGGCGGGCGGCCTCCAGGGCCAGCAGCTGTACGGGTTCGATACTGCCGAGCGAGGCCGGGGGGATGCCGTAGCGCAGCGGATCGAAGGGGATGGGTGGCAGAAAGCCGCCCCATTGGGAGGCGGAGGCGCCGTCCTTGTCGCCCGTGTAGTGGACGGCGGGGTCCCAGCGCTCGGCGGGCACCTCGGTGACGGCGTCCACACCGCCCACCACATTGGCCCAGAACGAGGCGAGGTCGGGTGCCTGCGGAAACATGCACGCCATGCCGACGACGGCCACGTCCAGCGGTGCGGGCGCCTCGGCCGCCGGGGCGGTGGCCACGCCCAGGCGCTCGCACACCGTCTCCGCGCGTGCGGTGAGGAAGTCGGCGGCGCCGGGGCCCACCGCATGGTGCAGTGCGGCGATCGTGGTGGTGGCCGAGCGCATCACGGCCACCTGCCCGGCCATGAACATCCCACCGCTGAGCTGGCCTTCCTCGTCCACCGGGGCCAACGCGCCATCGGGCCCGCGGTCCACGCCCTTGCTGGCGATCCTCAGCCGTCCCACATTCAGCCGCTCCAGCCGCTCCCAGACCTCCCGGTCCGGCAGGCCTTCGTTCCGCAGCCGCTCCTTCACGGTGTCGAAGCTCTCCGTGAAGGGGCTGGGCACGCAGCGTGTGGCGTGGCCGGGGGCGGTCTCCAGCAGCACGGTGTGGTCGGCGGCCACCACCTGGCGCTGGAAGAGCGGCTGTACGGCGCCGTGTGCCACCGCCTCCTCGGTGAACAGATACGCGGTGCCCATGAGCGAGCCGACGGCGACGCCGCGCCGGGTGAGCGGGGCGGCGAGCGCGGCCACCATCGCGGCGGAGCGTTCGTCGTGCACTCCCCCGGCGAAGAAGATCTCGATACCCGCGCCGCCGGTGCCATCGGTCCCGTCCGTCCCGCCGGCGCCGTCCGTGCCCGCCGTGTGACGCGGGTCGTGTGCGGCCTCGTCGAGGAAGTCCTCGATGACAGCGATCTGGGCCTCCCACAGCGGGAAGCTGTTGCGCGGCCCCACATGGCCGCCGCATTCGGAGCCCTCGAAGACGAACCGCCGGGCCCCGGCCTGGAGGTACTGGCGCAGCAGCCCGGGCGACGGCACATGCAGAAAGGTGGCGATGCCGTCCCGCTCCAGCGCCTTGGCCTGGGACGGACGTCCGCCCGCGATGATCGCGTGGCTCGGGCGGACCTCCCGTACGGCCTCGAGCTGGGCGTTTCTGATCTCCTCGGGTGCGAAGCCGAGGACACCGACGCCCCAGGGTCGTCCGTCCAGCGCGGCCGCGGCCTCCTCCAGCATCGTGCGCGCCTGCTCGCGTCCGGCCAGGGCGAGCGCGATGAACGGCAGTGCTCCCCCGGCGGCGACGGCGGAGGCGAACGCGCCCTGGTCGCTGACCCGGGTCATCGGGCCCTGTGCGAGGGGCAGCCGGGTGCCGAGGCGGGTGCTCAGCGGGGCGCCGGGGCGCAGTCCCGAGACGACTGCGGAGCCGTTCCGCACGGCCTCGTGCGCGGCCTCCCGGACGGCGTCCGTGATGCCCCGGACGGTGCGGCCGGCATCCCGCCACCGCTCGGCCGACCGCGCGGCCAGGAAGCCATCCTGACCTACTGTCAGGTCGGGTTCGATATGCGGACCGCGCCCCCGGCGCCGCAGGATCCGGTGCCCGTCGAGGACGGTGGTCTCGGAACCGTCCATGGAGCGGATGGCGGCGGCGCGGTCCTCCGGGAGCCCGGATTCGGCGAGCAGGGCCAGCTGGGTGTCGAGGACGACCCCGGCCGCGCCGCCGAGCACGGACGCGGCGGCGGTGCGCGGGCCGATGCCGCCGCAGGCCCACACGGGTAAGGACACCCGGGGGTCGGCGAGGAGCCGTTGGAGCAGGACGAAGGTGCCCAGCGGACCGATCCGGCCGCCGCTCTCGCTCCCCCGGGCGATCAGCCCGTGTGCTCCGGCGCGGATGGCTTCAAAGGCCTCGTCCAGGCCGGTGACCTCGGCCAGCACACGGCAGTGGTCGGCGACGGCCTCCACCGGCCAGGGCGAGTCCACGCCGAGCACCACCGTATGGGGACCAGGCACGCCACCGCGCGAGGCGCCGGTGGAGGCGCCGGTGGAGGCGCCGGTGGGCGGGTCGTCCAGGAGGTCCGCGGGGGTGAGACGGCAGCCCGCCGCGACCCGCACACCATACCGGCCGTCGGCCACCCACTCGCCGATGTCCTCCCATGCCTGGAGGGCAGCACGGCCCGTTGTTCCCAGGTCGAGGATGCCGAGTCCGCCCGCGCGGCTGACCGCGGCGGCGAGTCTGGCGTCCGGTTCCCCGAACGGAGTGATACCGATGACAAGATCGCCTGCGTCCACGGCGGCTGACATGTTTTCTCCAAAATCGCTAGCGCGGCAGGAAATGGAGATAATTCGGGCAAGGCATGTCGAACGTATGGCATGGCAATCCCGCGAAACGGCGCCGACTGAAATTAGCCACGTTATTACTGAAGAGTCAACAAGCAGTCGTTCACGCTCTCGCCGCGACGGGCTGAATCTCGCCAGACGCGGGTACATCGGCCGCGCCGCCCCTTCCCTCCCCCCGTTAAACGTTCATATATCTCGTGCGAACGAGATCGTTTTCGAAGGTAGGCCGAGGCGCATGAGTCAACCTTGAATGCGCCTTAACCTGCGCGGACACCGGATCCTCATTTCGCTCTTGCGAATTCCGGGTGCGGATCTCAGCCCGCCTCCGTCACTTCCCCTGCCGCGGATGTCGTCTCGAGCACCTCCAGGACCTCGTCGGCGGCGACGTCCCGCAATTCCTCACCGACCAGAAGCCACCAGGTGATGCCGATGGACTCCAGGAACGGCAGATCGTGGCTGGCGACCACGAGCGCGCCCTGGTAGGAGTCCAGCGCGCTCGTCAGCTGTCGCACACTTGCCAGGTCGAGGTTGTTGGTCGGCTCGTCGAGCATCAGCAGTTGCGGGGCCGGTGCGGCGAGCATGGTGGCCGCGAGTGCGGCCCGGAAGCGTTCCCCACCGGAGAGGGTCCCCGCCGGCTGCTCCGCACGCGCGCCCTTGAAGAGGAAGCGCGCGAGCTGGGCGCGGATGTGGTTGTCGGTGACACCGGGCGCCCGGCTCGCCACGTTGGCCGCCACGCTCAGCTCGTCGTCCAGGACATCCAGCCGCTGGGGGAGGAACCGCAGCGGTACGTACGTCCTGGCCTCCCCCGACAGCGGGGCGAGTTCGCCGGTGAGGGTGCGCAGCAGTGTGGTCTTACCGGCTCCGTTGCGCCCGACCAGCGCGATGCGTTCGGGCCCGTGCACATGGAGGGTGGCCTCGCGCAACGCGCCGTACTGGGGGCGCAGTTCACTCAGGCTGAGCACGGTGCGGCCCGTGGGCACGGCGGTGTGCGGCAGGCTCACCCGGATCTCGGCGTCGTCGCGGACCGCGTCCGCGGCCTCCTCACGCCGCTCGCGCGCCTCATGGAGGCGGTCTTCGTGCAGATCGCGGAGCTTGCCTGCCGACTCCTGCGCGGCCCGCTTGCGGGCACCGGCGACGATTCTCGGGGCCCGCCGCTCGATGTCCATCTTCTTGCTCTGCCGCTGACGGCGTGCCAGTTTGATGTGGGTCTCCTCCAGTTCGCGCTTTTGCCGCCGCACATCCGCCTCGGCGGCCCGCAGCATGCGCGCGGCCGCCTCCTGCTGGGTGGCCAGCGCCTCCTGGTAGGCGGACCAGCCGCCGCCGTACCAGGTCACCGACCCGGACCGCAGTTCGGCGATGCGGTCCACCCGCTCCAGCAGTTCCCGGTCGTGGCTGACCACGACCAGCACACCGGAGCGCCAGGAGTCCACGGCGTCGTAGAGCCGGCGCCGCGCGAACAGGTCGAGGTTGTTGGTGGGTTCGTCGAGCAGCAGGACGTCCGGGCGCTCCAGGAGCAGGGCGGCCAGGCGCAGCAGCACGGTCTCCCCGCCGGACAGTCGGCCGACGGTGCGGTCCAGTTCGACATCGCCGAGCCCGAGCGAGCCCAGTGTCGCCAGAGTCCGCTCCTCGACGTCCCAGTCGTCGCCGATGGTCTCGAAGTGGGCCTCGTCGACGTCTCCGGCCTCGATGGCGCGCAGCGCGGCGCGCCGCTCGGCGATGCCCAGGGCCTGATCCACACGGAGGGTGGTGTCGAGGGTGATGTTCTGCGGGAGGTAGGCGAGGCTGCCGCCGACGGTCACCGACCCCTCGGTGGGACGCAACCGGCCGGCGATCAACCGCAGCAGGGTGGACTTGCCACTGCCGTTGGTGCCCACGAGGCCGGTACGGCCCCGCCCGATGCCGAGCGAGAGTCCGTCGAAGACGGGCGTGCCGTCCGCCCACTGGAAGGACACGGCCGAGCAGGTCACGGAGGCGCTGGGGGTGGGGGATGCTGCCATGGTGTTCTCGCATTCGTAAGCGCTGTGAACAAGGGGCTACGTATGCGAGCACCACGCGGCGACCAAGCCGGGGAATGGGGTGCGGCCCTCCGAAGGGTGGGGGACGGCGTATGCACCGAGGTCGCATCCACGCGGGTCACGGGCGGCAAGAAGGCCGACTACGGCGTGACGGGCTACGGCTTGTGCCGTACCGCGCGATGATCGCGAACCTCAGATACGCAACGTCCACCTCTATCGGAGACAACAGGACCCGGGCAGTCTACCCCAACCGTGGCCTGTGGTGTCGTGGACGCGGCCGGGCGGCGGCCACCCTGCCACCTTCCTGCCAACCTTTCCCACTCCCCCGCTGCCGCGTACCGCCGCCGTTACGATCATCCGCGTGACCTGGCGGCGCGTCCGCACCGAGGCGCGCTGCCCGTTTCGGATCGCATGGATCATCGGATCAAGGGGCGTGAGAAGTGAACAGCCGGTTAAGCATCGCGGCCGTGTCGGCCGTCTCCCTGGTGGCGCTCCTGGGCGGCACGACAGTGGCGACGGCACAGGAGTCCGACCCGGCGCCGAAGTCCTGTGACGGTGTCCGGCTGACCGGCGAGCTCCCCGCTCCGGCTCCCGGCCAGGCCGTTTCGGGACAGATCACCATTGGCGCCGACTGCAAGCCGGAGCGGGTCTCCGTCCAGCACGGCCCGGCGTCGGCCCGCTCGGCCCGCACCGCGACCGCTGCCGGGAGCGCCACCACGTCAGCCACCGCCGCCGGCCATCAGCTGCGTGGCTGGAACGAGATGTACGACTGCTGCAACATCCGGATGACGGGCCTGTACACCGCCTCCTCATGGGATACGGCGAACGGGCGCATCACCACGGGCGCCACCACGGCCACCCAGGAGTGGAACCGCGAGCCGTGGGACGCCGGTTGGTCTCTCACCTCGCAGAACGCGAAGGACGACTGCGTCACGGACTGCGCCGAGGTCAACTCCGAGGCGCACGCCGACTTCGCGTACAAGGGGGTCTTCGACCCGACCGGCGACTGGTACGACAACACCCACCACTCGTATGTCCAGTTGAAGGCGGATGGGACGGCGAGCTGCCGCTTCGATGTGGAGCTGCGGCACACCTTCGTGGGGTGGAACTGGCGGTACGGCTGCGAGTGACCGCTCCGGCGGTGCGATGGCACACGGCGTGGCCCGCCGTGTGCCATCGCCGCTCAGGCGTGGTGCGGGGTCACGATGCCCCAGCGCAGCCGAGCAGTATCCGGGCGAGCTCACACGGCTGGGAGAACATCGGCCAGTGGCCGGTGTCCATCTCGACCAGCCGCCAGTGCTCGCTCTTCAGCAGCTCGGCCACGTCGCCCATCGGCTCGTCGCCGTCGAGCAGGCACTTGATGTACGTGGCCGGAAGCCCGCCGAGCGGGCGCGCCAGCACGGCAGGCTCGGAGAGCGTGGCGCCCGGATGCGGCGTGGCACCGGCCACCATCCGCGCGATCTGCTCATCGGTGAGCCCCTGGCCCTGGCAGTCGGCCTCGGTCAGGGGCGCCCAGAAGCCGTCGTTCGCGGCCATCGACGCCTCCACCGTGGCCCGGCCGCTGGGCCCCGCCGACAGGAACGACTCACCGTCCACCGGAACGTTGGAGTCCACGAACACCACATGGGCCAGCCGGTCGCCGATGCGCTCGGCGGCCTGGCCGACCGGGATGCCCGAATAGCTGTGCCCGACCAGGACCACATCGCGCAGCTCGAGCCGCTCGATCTCGCCGACGATGTCCTGGACGTGGGTCTGCTGTCCGGCCGGCACACCCTGCTTGTCGGCGAGTCCGGACAGCGTGAGGGCATGGGCGCCGTGTCCGGCCGCCCGTAGCTCCGGCACCACCCCGTCCCATGCCCACGACCCCAGCCACGCACCCGCCACCAGTACGAATTCCGTCATGGCGGCAAGGTAGCGCGGGCCTCTGACAACGGACTCAGTCGTCCGGCAACTGCCTCAAAGGACATCGAGGGGCACGGCGCCCGTGGGCGGTGGGAAGGCGCGGTCCAGCGCGGCCAGGTCCTCCGACGTCAGCTCGAGATCCAGCGCGGCGCGGTTCTCCTCGACATGGTCGACCCGCCCGGCCTTGGGGATCGCCATCACCCCCTGTCGGAGCACCCACGCCAGCATCACCTGCGCGGGGGTCGCGTCATGGGCCCGTGCGACCTCCCGCAGCGCGCCGGTGCGCGGCAGGCGTCCCTGCTCGATGGGCGAATAGGCCATCAGCGGGATGTCGCGCCGGTGGCACCAGGGCATGAGGTCGTACTCCACACCGCGCCGGGTGAGGTTGTAGAGCACCTGGTTCACGGCGGCGCCGTCGCCACCGGGGAAGGAGACGAGATCCGTCATGTCAGAGGTGTCGAAGTTGCTCACACCCCAGTGGCGGATCTTGCCGCTCTCGGTGAGTTCGGTGAAGGCTTCGAGGGTCTCCTCCAGCGGGATCCGCCCCCGCCAGTGCAGCAGATACAGATCCAGCCGGTCCGTGCCGAGCCGCCGCAGGCTGTCCTCGCAGGCCGCGATGGTGCCACTGCGGTCGGCGTGGCCGGGCAGCACCTTGCTGACCAGGAACACCTCATCGCGGCGGCCGGCGATCGCCTCTCCGACGAGTTCCTCGGAGGCGCCGCTGCCGTACATCTCGGCCGTGTCCACGACGGTCATACCGAGGTCGAGACCACGCCGCAGCGCCGCGATCTCATCGGCGCGGCGCCGGGCGTGGTCACCGATGCGCCAGGTGCCCTGGCCGAGCAGCGGGATCCGCTCCCCCGAGGGCAGCGGGACGGAGTCCGGTGCGCTGGTCATCTTGCTCGCCTCCTGGTTCTCCGGCTGCCTCCCACGGTAGGCGACGCCAGGGGCGACGCGACGTCCGTCCCGCGTGGCCCCGGCGGTCCGTCGCGGCCCTGCCGCGCCGAGGGGCGGGTCGAATGTGCCGCCCCGCCCCTGAATGACTCCCTGACGAGAACCGGGAAATTCCGGCGCCGAGGACTTACGCGGATTCGGGCCGCCGCGCGGTGGCGATCAGATAACCCAGCTCGGGCATTTCCATGTTCTCGCCCTCGGCGGGCTTCAACTTGTTGAAGACCTCCGGGTCGACCTTGGACGCCAGCTGCTCCATGTTCTGGGCCATGGCCTCACCGAGCCGCCGGACCGACTGCTTGGTGGTGCTTTCGCTGACGTCGAGCAGTTCCGTACAGCGCAGCCCGGCCTGACGCAGCATCGCCGGGTATGTCTCGAACGACGCGGGCGGCTGGGTGAGGTACCGCTGGAGAATGTTCTCGATGACCGGCCGCCGCTCCTCGGATATCTCCTCGCGCTCGTAGTTGTCGGTGAGCGCCAGCCGCCCGCCGGGGCGCAGGACCCGGGCGGCCTCCGCGAGCGCCGCCGTGCGGTCGGGCATCTGCATCACGGATTCCAGCATCCAGATGGCGTCGAATGAGGCGTCGTCGAAGGCCAGATCCATCGCGTCGCCGTACTGGAAGGTGACCTTGCCGCTCACCCCGGCGGCCTCGGCCAGCTCATTGGCCTTCTCGACCTGCTTACGGCTGACGCTGATGCCCACCACCTCGGCACCCGTCTTCTGCGCGAGCCTGATCGCGGGCCCGCCGAAGCCGCAGCCGATGTCCAGGACCCGGGAGCCGGCACCGATGCGCAGCCGCGCGATCATCATGTCGGTGAGCCGGTCGGCGGCGTCCGCCAGGGTGGTGCTGTCCTCCTGGCTGTTCCAGTAGCCGACATGGATGTTCGGGCCGTACAGCGAGGCGTCGAACATGCCCACCAGCTGGTCGTAGAACTCGCCGACCCGCTCACCGACCGCGCTGACATTGGACGTCATGATGTTTCCTCCCGCAGTAGTGGAAAGGTCTTCGGCGACATCAGAAATCCGCGAGCGCCTTCCCCGTTTTTCTTTCGCGCTTCGAATGAACGCGAGCCTATCAGGATGTCAGGCAATGCGAATCACACGTTCTCCGCAAGCCAGTTGAGGACTGCTTCGGCGGCCACGCCGGCGAAATCCTCCATCATGGTGAAGTGGTCGCCGGGAACGTCGATACGAGTGAGCGTGGCGCCCCATGCGGATTCCTCGTCGTTCGCCTCCCCGGATCCCGGAAAGGATTCCTCCGCCTTCACCGTGAGAATCGGCGCGCCGATCGGCGTCGGCCCCCAGTCGGAGAAGAGGCGCAGATAGCCGCCCATCGCGGTCAGCCTGCCCTCGTCCACCACGCCGAACATCTTTTCCCGGTCGAACATCTTGCCGGAAAGATTCGTCTGGATCCACGGCAACGCCTCGCTGCGCGGCAGATAGGTGTCCAGCAGGACGACCGCCGCGGGCGCGCTGCCACGCGCCTCCAGCCACCCGGCCACCGCCTGGGCGATCCAGCCGCCGGACGAGCGTCCGACGAGCACGAACGGCTTCTCCCCGACACAGCGCAGTACCGCCTCCGCCTGCATCTCCACGACGGCGTCGACGCTCGCCGGAAGCAACTCCCCCTTGCCGAAGCCCGGCTCGGGCAGCACGGAGACATCGCGGCGCCCCCGGAACCCGGCCGCGAAGCGGGCGTACTCACGCGGCCCCGAGATGGCGACCAGCGACGGGAAACACACCAGCCCCGGCGCCGTACTGCCCTTGGAGAGTCGCACCAGCTTGGGGGGTGTGGTCAGCTCCGCCGCCGTACGGAACGACGGGCGCAGCCGGGCCGCGGCCATGAGCAACTGGGTGCCCGCCACGTACTGTTCATCGGCGCACGCCTGCCGGTACAGCGCCTCGATCGTCGATCCGGTCGTGGCATTGGCCGCCCCGGCACTCGTGACCTGATGTGCGGTTCCCTTGGCCGACGCTTCGCTCTGGGGCGCGGAGTCCGGGGCGCCGGGGACCAGTTGGGCGCGCAGGTGGGCGGCGAGCGCCCCGGGTGTGGTGTGGTCGAAGAGCAGTGTGGCGGGCAGGTTGAGACCCGTGGCGAGGTTGAGCCGGTTGCGGATCTCCACGGCGGTGAGCGAGGTGATGCCCAGTTCGAGGAAGGCGTGGTCGTCCTCCACCAGGTCCGGTGAGTCATGGCCGAGCACGGTGGCGGCATGGGTGCGCACCAGTTCGGTCAGGAGCTGGGTCTGCTCCCTGGCCGACAGCCCGTTCAGGCGCTGCCCGATCGGCTCCACTCCCCCGGAACCGGAACCGGAGCCGGAACCGGACCCGGAGGCGGCGTTATGGGCGGCGCGGCGGGCCGGGACCCGGACCAGTCCGCGCAGCAGATGCGGGACACCGAGGGAGGCGGCCTGGACTCGTAGGGCGGCGATGTCGAGCCGCATGGGTACCAGGAGCGGGTGCGCATCGGTGGTGCTTTCCGGGCGCACGTCAGTGACGCTTTCCGGCTGGCCGCCGCCGCTCGCATCGGTGCTCTCGCCCTGGCCGGGGTCCCCGGCCAGGGCGAGAGCATGCGCTCGCGCCGTCGCCGCGTCGAAGAGCGCCAGACCCTCCTCGGACGACAGTGCGGTCACTCCCGCGCGGTTGAGCCGTTCGACGTCGCTGTCGTCCATGTGCCCCGTCATGGCGCTGCGTTCGGCCCACAGCCCCCAGGCCAGGGAGACGGCCGGCAGCCCCCGCGCCCTGCGCCGCTGCGCCAGCGCGTCCAGGAACGCGTTGGCCGCGGCGTAGTTGGCCTGGCCACTGCCACCGAATACGCCCGCCGCCGAGGAGAACAGCACAAACGTGGACAGCGGCAGGCCCTCCGTCAGCTCATGGAGGTTGATGGCGGCATCGGCCTTGGGCCGCAGCACCGTATCGACGCGCTCCGGGGTCAGCGACCCGATCACTCCGTCGTCGAGCACACCGGCCGCGTGCACCACCCCGGTCAGCGGATGCTCGGCCGGTACGGTGCCCAGCAGCCGCGCCAGCGCGGCGCGGTCGGCCGTGTCGCAGGCGGCCATGGACACCGAAGCCCCCGACGCGGTCAGCTCGGCCACCAGCTCGGCGGCGCCCGTGGCCTCGCCGCCCCGGCGGCTGGTCAGCAGCAGATGGCGTACGCCGTGCTCAGCCACCAGGTGACGCGCCACCAGGGAGCCCAGCACCCCCGTGGCGCCGGTGATGAGGACCGTCCCCTCCGGGTCCCACAGCGGGGTGGCCGCAGGCTCCCCCTCCCGCTCCCCGGCCGACGTGGACGTGGCCGGGCCGGCCGCGGGGACCCGGGCGAGTCGTGGCACCAGCACCGCGCCACCGCGCACCGCCATCTGCGGCTCGTCGCCCGACAGGGCCTGTGGCAGGGCGGCGTACGACGCCTCCTGGTCGTCCAGGTCGAGCAGCAGGAACCGGTCGGGGTTCTCCGACTGCGCCGACCTCACCAGCCCCCACACCGCCGCGCAGGCCGGATCGGCCACCGGCTCCCCGGGCCGGACACCGACCGCCCCACGGGTGACCAGCACCAGCCGGGACCGTCCGAACCGCTCATCGGCCGCCCACGACTGCACCAGCGCGAGCGCCCGGTGCGCCGCGGCACGGACCGCCTCGGCGGTCGGAGAGGGCGAGGACGGAGAGGAGAAGTGGGTCGGGGAGGACGGGGAGATCAGGAAGACGAACACCAGATCCGGCGCCGTTCGCCCCTCCTCGATGGCCTCTCCCAGAGCGGACAGATCCGCATACGTCTCGGCCAGGGCACCGGCCGTGCCCGCCGACTTCAGCGCCGCCGACAGCCCCGTGTCGCCCTCGGCGAGCATGGCCCAACGGCCGGAAGCGCCGGCCGGCGGGGACACCACCGCGGGCGCCGTCCACTCCAGGCCGAAGAGCGACTCGTGGAAGGCGCCATGCGCCGCACCCAGCTGGTCGCGGGCGACCGCGCGGGTGACGAGCGAATCCACCGAGGCCACCGGCCGCCCCGACTCGTCGAGCGCGGTCAGCGACACCGCGTCCGGCCCGGCCGGGGCCAGCCGCACCCGCAGCGCGGACGCGCCGGTGGCCTGCAGCGCCACGCCGCTCCAGGCGAAGGGAAGCCGGACCCGTCCGGTGCCGGACCCCTCGTCCCGTCGGACGTTGCCATCGGGCTCGGGGAGGCGGACGAAGCCGCCGAACGCCATCGCGTGCAACGCGGCGTCCAGCAGGGCCGGGTGGAGGCCGAAGCGCTCGGCGTCCTGCCGTGCCTCCTCCGCCAAGCGGACCTCGGCGAAGACCTCGTCGCCCCTGCGCCAGACGGCGCGCAGCCCCTGGAAGGACGGCCCGTAGCCCAGCCCGGTCCGTGCGAACCGTTCATAAAGCCCGCCGACATCCACCGCCTCCGCACCTGTCGGAGGCCATGCCTCGGGCCCGGCGGCACGATCGGCCGCCGCCGAGGTGCCGCCGCTGCCGAGCACACCGGTGGCGTGCTGTGTCCAGGGGCCGTCCTCCGTCTGTGCGTACACACCGACCGAGCGCCGCCCCGCCTCGTCGGGACCGCCGACGGCGACCTGCAGCCGGACCGTGTCCCGCTCTGGCAGCACCAGTGGTGCTCCCAGGGTCAGTTCGTCCACCCGGTCGCAGCCGACCGCGTCACCGGCCCGCATCAGCAACTCCACGAAGGCCGTGCCAGGCAGCAGCGTGACATCCGCCACCGCGTGGTCGGCGAGCCAGGGGTGGGTACGGAGCGAGAGCCGGCCGGTCAGCAGGAACCCATCGGAGTCGGGCAGCGGCACGGCGGCCCCCAGCAACGGATGCCCCGCCGAGTCCAGCCCCACCGACGCCACATCACCACCGGCGTCGATGGCCTCGGACTCCAGCCAGAAGTGGGTACGCTGGAAGGCGTACGTCGGCAGATCGACGCGCCGCGCGCCCGTCCCCGCGAACATCCCCGCCCAGTCGACGGAAGCGCCGCCCACGTACGCCTCGGCCAGGGAGGTCAGGAATCGCTCCGGACCGCCTTCGTCGCGGCGCAGCGAACCGACCGCGGTGACCCGGGTGCCATGGTCCTCAGCGGTCTGCTCGACACCCATCGTGAGCACCGGATGGGCGCTGGCCTCGATGAATACCTGGAGACCATCGGCGAGCAGGGCGCGGACGGTCTCGTCGAAGCGCACCGTCTGACGCAGATTCCGGTACCAGTACCCGGCATCCAGCCCCGTGGTGTCCAGCACACCCGCGGTGACCGTGGAGTAGAACGGCACCGACGAGGCCCGGGGAGCGATCCCCGCGAGTTCCCGCAGCAACTCGCCTTCGATGGCCTCGACATGGGCGCAGTGCGAGGCGTAGTCCACGGGGATGCGACGCGCCCGGACCCCGTCCGCCTCGCACGCCGCCAGCAGCTCGTCCAGCGCGTCCGCGTCACCGGACACCACGACCGCAGACGGACCGTTCACCGCCGCCACCGCCAACCGCTCACCCCACCGGCCCAGCCGCTCCCGCACCTCCCCCACCGGCAACGACACCGACACCATCCCCCCCATCCCCGACAACGCCCGCAACGCCCTACTCCGCAACGCCACCACCCGCGCCGCGTCCTCCAACGACAACGCACCCGCCACACACGCCGCCGCGATCTCACCCTGCGAATGACCGATGACCGCCGCAGGCTCCACCCCATACGAACGCCACAGCTCCGCCAACGACACCATCACCGCGAACAGAGCAGGCTGCACCACATCCACCCGCTCCAACGCCACCGCAGCACCCTCACCACCCCGCAACACATCCCCGAGCGACCACTCCACAAACGGCGCCAACGCCGCCGCACACTCCCCGACCCGCCCCGCGAACACCGGAGACGACTCCAACAACCCCGCCGCCATCCCCACCCACTGCGACCCCTGACCAGGGAAGACAAAGGCCGCACGGGCATCGGAGCCGACCACGGCCCCTCGCACCACACCCGACGCCTCGCGGCCCTCGGCCAGCGCGGTCAGGCCGCTGACGAGCGCGGTACGGTCACCGCCCAGCACCACCGCCCGCCGCTCGAACGCCGCGCGCGTGGTGACCAGTGACAGGCCGATGTCCGTCACCGCCGGGCCGGTCTCCCCGGCCACGAGCGAGAGCAGTCGCCCGCCCTGTTCACGCACACCGGCATTGGACTTCGCCGACAGCACCCATGGCACCACAGCGAGCGGCGACTCCCCGCTCTTCTCGGAGTTTTCGCTCTCGGCCGATGGCGCCTGCTCGAGGATGATGTGCGCGTTGGTGCCGCTGAGGCCGAAGGAGGAGACGCCCGCCCGGCGTGGGCGGCCGGTCTCGGGCCAGGGCCTGGCCTCGGTGAGCAGTTCGACGGCTCCCGCCGTCCAGTCGATGTGTGTCGACGGTGCGTCCACGCCCAGCGTCTGTGGCAGCAGACCGTGCCGCATGGCGAGCACCATCTTCATGATGCCCGCGACACCGGCCGCGGCCTGGGTGTGTCCGATGTTGGACTTGATCGAGCCGAGCCACAGGGGCTGGTCATCGGTGCGTTCACGGCCGTACGTGGCCAACAGCGCCTGCGCCTCGATCGGATCGCCCAGCGTCGTACCCGTACCGTGCGCCTCCACCGCGTCCACCTCGGCCGCCGACAGCCGCGCGTTCGCCAGCGCCGCCCGGATCACCCGCTGCTGCGAGGGGCCGTTGGGCGCGGTGAGGCCGTTGCTCGCACCGTCCTGGTTGACGGCGGAGCCGCGTACCACCGCCAGCACCTGGTGGCCGTTGCGGCGCGCGTCCGACAGCCGCTCCAGCAGCAGCATGCCCACACCCTCACCCCAGCCCGTGCCGTCGGCGGCCGCCGCGAACGGCTTGCACCGGCCGTCCGGCGCCAGCCCGCGCTGACGGCTGAACTCCACGAAGGTGGCGGGGGTGGACATCACCGCCACTCCGCCCGCCAGCGCCAGCGAGCACTCGCCCTGGCGCAGCGCCTGCGCCGCCAAGTGCAGGGCCACCAGCGACGACGAGCATGCGGTGTCGATGGTCACGGCCGGGCCCTCGAGACCGAAGGTGTAGGCGACCCGTCCCGATGCGATGCTTCCGGAGCCGCCCGTGGCGAGGTAGCCCTCGGCGCCCTCGGGGACACTCCGGAGCTGGGAGCCGTAGTCGTGGTACATCAGACCCGCGAAGACACCGGTCGCGCTGCCCCGAAGGGTCGTCGCGTCGATTCCGGCCCGCTCGAACGCCTCCCATGACGTCTCCAGCAGCAGCCTCTGCTGCGGGTCCATCGCCAGGGCCTCACGTGGCGAGATACCGAAGAACGCCGGGTCGAACTCGCCGGCGGTGTGCAGGAAGCCGCCCTCACGCGCATAGCTCTTGCCGTCCGCCTCCGGGTCGGGGTCGTACAGCCCCGCCACATCCCAGCCACGGTTGCCGGGGAAGCCGGAAATGGCTTCGTCGCCCGCCGCGAGCAGCCGCCACAGCTCTTCCGGGGACCGGGCGCCACCGGGGAATCGGCAGGCCATGCCGACGATCGCCACCAGGTCGTCACCCGTGTCCGCCTTGCCGGTGGGCAGGGCTGGCTGGGCGGGACGTACGTCGTCGTCCCCACCGGTCAGCTCCTGGTGGAGATGGCGGGCCAGGGCGATCGGGTTCGGATAGTCGAACACCAGCGTGGCCGTGAGGCGCAGTCCGGTGGCCGAGCCCAGGCGGTTGCGCAGCTCCACCGCCGTCAGCGAGTCGAAGCCGAAGTCCTTGAAGGCACGGCTCGGCTCCACCGCGGCCGCCCCACCGTGTCCGAGCACGGTGGCCACGCACCGCCGCACCAGGTCCAGCACCAGGCGTTCGCCGTCCTCCGACGACGCTGCGGCGAGCCGTTCCCGCAGGTCACCCGCGGCCTCGGTGCCCTCCGCCGCAGCCCGGCGCGCCATAGGCCGCACCAACTCCCGCATGATGTGGGGCACTTCGCCGTCGGCGTCACGCGCCTTGGCCGGGTCCAGCCGCATCGGGATGACCACGGGCGGTTCCCCGGCACATCCCGCGTCGAACAGGGCCAGGCCCTCCTCCGGCGACAGGCCGTCCACTCCGGCCCGGCCCATACGCCGCAGATCCGCCTCGGCCAGCCCGCCGGCCATTCCGTCGCGCTCGTCCCACAAGCCCCAGGCGAGGGACAGGCCGGGCAGCCCCAAGGCTCGACGGCGCCGTATCAGGGCGTCGAGGAAGGCGTTGGCTGCCGCGTAGTTGGCCTGTCCGGCGGTGCCGAAGGTCCCGGCGGCCGAGGAGAACACGACGAACGCCGACAGGCCCATCGCCTCGGTCACTTCGTGCAGGGCAAGGGCCGCGTCCATCTTCGGGCGCAGCACCGCGTCCACGCGCTCCGGTGTCAGCGATGCGATGACGCCGTCGTCGAGCACCCCGGCCGTGTGGACCACTCCGCGCAGCGGATGTGGATCGGAGACGCCCTTCACGGCGGCGGTCAGGGCGTCCCGGTCGGCCACGTCGCAGGCGGCCCAGCTGACCGACGCGCCCGCCGCCACCAGCTCGTCCTCCAGCGCGCGGGCGCCGGGGGCATCCGCGCCGCGACGGCTCACCAGCAGCAGATGGCGTACGCCGCGCTCGGCCACGAGATGGCGGGCGACCAGCCCGCCCAGCGTGCCGGTGGCGCCGGTCACCAGGACCGTGCCCGCCACGTCCCACAGCGCCGAGTGAGTGGCAGCTCGGGTGGTCGGGGCGGTCTCGGGGGTCGGGGTGGTCGGGGTGGTCCCCGGGGTTCGTACCCGGCCCAGGCGGGGTGCCAGCAGCCGCCCGCCGCGCACGGCCACCTGGGGTTCGCCACTCGCCACCGCCGCGGACAGCAGGGAGAGGGTCTTGGCGGGCAGTGGCCGACGCCCGGACTCGTGCTCCGGTGCCCGATCCCCACCGTCCAGGTCGACCAGGACGAACCGATCCGGGTGCTCGGTCTGCGCGGTCCGTACCAGACCCCATACGGCGGCCGCCGCGAGATCCACCACGGGATCCACCACGGCCTTGTCGTTCTGGCCGCCCTCATCGTCCTCGACGGTCACAGCGCCATGCGTGGCGATCACCAGTCGCGATCCGGCGAACCGCTCCTCGGCCAGCCATCCCCGCACCAGCTCCAGCGCCCGATGGATCACGTCCCGTATCCCATCGGCGTCGGCGGCGGTCACGGATGGGACCACACACGCCACCACCGGAGGCACGGCCCCTTCGGCGCCGACCGCCTCACCGAACGCCGCGATGTCGGGCCAGTCGGCGCCGTCCAGCGGCGCCACCTCGGCCACGGAGCTGTTCACCGAAGCCTCGGCGCCCGGCAGAACGCTCCAGTTCAGCCGGAAGAGGGACTGGTGCACCGCCCCGCGCGCCGCGTTGACCTGCTCCGGGGAGACGGGGCGCGTCGCCAGCGAGTCCACCGTGGCCACCGGCGCACCGGTCCCGTCCGTCACCTCCATCGACAGCGCCATGCCATCGGGTCCGGTGCGGGTGAGGCGTACGCGCAGCGTGGCGGCGCCCGCCGCGTACACCGACACCCCGCTCCATGAGAACGGCAGCCGGATCTCCTCCGACGCGGCGGTGGCGTCCGAGGCTCCGATGGCCCGCGACACACCGGTGGCCGCGGCGCCCACGGCGTGCAGGGCGGCGTCCAGCAAGGCCGGGTGGAGGCCGAAGCGGCGCGGGTCCTGCTCCGCCTCGTCGGGCAGCGCGACCTCGGCGAACACCTCTGTCCCGCGCCGCCACACGCCACGCAGCCCCTGGAACACCGGCCCGTACCGCAGCCCCGTCTCGGCAAGCCGCTCGTAGTGCCCGTCCAGCGCCACGGGTTCGGCGTCCTGTGGCGGCCATACGGAGGCGGGGAGGGCGGCGCGAGCGGAGGTGGGCGGCTCGGGCGCGACACTGCCCGTCGCATGCCGGAGCCACGGCCCCTCCCCGCCGTCCTCGCGCGAGTGCACGGTCAGCGCCCGGCGCCCCGAGTCATCGGCGTCCGAGACGGTCACCCGCACCTGTACGCCACCGTGCTCGGGCAGGACCAGCGGTGCCTCGAGCGTCAGCTCCTCCAGCCGGGCGCATCCGACGCGGTCGCCCACGTGCAGCGCCAGCTCGACGAACGCCGTGCCCGGCAGCATCACCGCCCCCAGCACCTCATGATCGGCCAGCCAGGCGTGCGTACGCGCGGACAGCCGGCCGGTGAACAGGCATCCGTCGGAGTCGGGCAGCGTCACCGCGGCGCCGAGCAGCGGATGCTCCGCTGAACCGAGCCCCGCCGAGGCCACATCCGCCGTGGACACGGCCGACTCCAGCCAGTACCGCTCCCGCTGGAAGGCATACGTGGGCAGCTCGACGGTCCGGGGGCGCGCCGGCGCGAGCAGTGCCGCCCAGTCCACGAAGCGGCCCCGGACATGGATCTGAGCCAGCGCTTCGAGCAGCGAGGCGGCCTCATCACGACCGGTGCGCAGGGCCGGGGCGAAGGTGGCGTCAGGAGCGCACTCCTGCCCCATCCCGGACAGCACTCCGTCCGGGCCCAGCTCCAGATGGGTGGTGGCACCCTGGTCCGCCAGGCTCTTCACGCCGTCGGCGAAGCGCACGGTCTCGCGGACGTGCCGTACCCAGTACTCGGCCGAGCACAGCGCCTCGGCATCCGCGACCAGACCCGTCACATTCGACACGACGGGGATGCGCGGAGGCGCGTACGACAGCCCCTCGGCCACCCGCCGGAACTCCGCCAGCATCGGCTCCATCAACGGCGAGTGGAACGCATGCGAGACCCGCAGCCGCTTCGTCTTGACCCCCTCGGCCTCCAGCAGCCCCACAATCTCCGTCACCGCCTCCTCCACACCGGAAATCACGGTCGAGCGCGGACCGTTGACCGCCGCCACACTCACCTCGGCCTCACGACCGGCCAGCAGCGGCAGCACATCCGCCTCGCCGGCCTGAACCGACACCATCACCCCACCCGGGGGCAACGCCTGCATCAACCGCCCACGAGCCGCCACCAGAGCACACGCGTCCTCGAGCGACAACACACCCGCCACATACGCCGCCACCAACTCACCAATCGAATGCCCCGCCACAAAGTCCGGCCGCACACCCCACGACTCCACCAACCGGAACAGCGCCACCTCCACCGCAAACAACCCACACTGCGTAAACCCGGTCCCATCCAGCCCCTCCGCATCCCCACGGACCACCTCCCCCAGCGAACGCCCCAACACCCCATCGAACCGCGCACACACCTCATCGAAGGCCTCCGCGAACACCGGGAACGCCTCATACAGCCCCTGACCCATCCCGACCCGCTGACTGCCCTGACCCGAGAACAACACCGCCAACTTGCCCGGCACCACCGAACCCTGAACCACACCCGGCGCCGGATCGCCGATCGACAGCGCCTCCAAGCCATCGACAAGACCAGCCCGGTCGGCGGCCAGCACCACGGCACGACGCTCAAACGCGCTACGCGTCGTCGCCAACGACAGCGCCACATCCATGAGCGGCAGCTCCGGCCGCTCCCCCGCGAACGACGCCAGCCGACTCGCCTGCGCTCGCAGCGCGGGTTCGGACCGTCCCGAGACCACCCACGGCACCACCGATCGCGTCGACGTTCCCGGCTCGTCGGGGGATTCGGCGACGGGCGGCACCACCGGCGCCTGCTCCAGGATGACGTGTGCGTTGGTGCCACTGATGCCGAACGACGACACACCCGCACGCCGGGGACGGTCCGTCTCCGGCCACTCCACCGCATCCGTCAGCAGCTCCACCGCACCCGCCGACCAATCCACATGCGGCGACGGCTCATCGACATGCAGCGTCTTCGGCAGTAGGCCGTGCCGCATCGCCAGCACCATCTTCATCACACCCGCGACACCCGCGGCCGCCTGCGTATGGCCGATGTTCGACTTGATCGCGCCAAGCCACAGCGGCCGCTCCTCGGCCACCCGCTCCTGGCCGTATGTCGCGAGCAACGCCTGCGCCTCGATCGGGTCACCGAGCCTGGTACCCGTACCGTGCGCCTCCACCACGTCCACCTCAGCGGCCGACAGCCGAGCGCTTTCCAACGCCGCCCGGATCACCCGCTGCTGCGACGGACCATTCGGCGCCGACAGCCCATTGCTCGCACCGTCCTGGTTCACCGCGGAACCACGCACCACCGCCAGCACCCGGTGCCCGTTTCGCCGCGCATCCGACAGCCGCTCCAGCAGCAGCACCCCCGCGCCCTCGGAGAACCCGGTGCCGTCCGCCGCGCCCGCGAAGGGCCGGCACCGCCCGTCCGCCGACAGCCCGCGCTGCCAGCTGAACTCCACGAACAGACCCGGTGTCGACATCACCGTCACACCGCCCGCGAGCGCGAGCGAGCACTCGCCCCGACGCAGCGCCTGCGTCGCCAGATGCAACGCCACCAGCGACGAGGAACACGCGGTGTCCACCGTGACCGCCGGGCCCTCGAAACCGAAGGTGTAGGAGATCCGCCCGGAGACGATGCTGCCCGCGCTGGGGGAGCCGGGGCCACCGCCCGGGCCCTGCAACAGCCCGTAGTCGTGGTGCATCACACCGGCGAAGACCCCGGTCTGGCTGCCACGCAGGGTCGCCGGGTCGATACCGGCCCGCTCCAGCGCCTCCCACGACGTCTCCAGCAACAGCCGCTGCTGCGGATCCATCGCCAGCGCCTCACGCGGTGAAATCCCGAAGAACGCCGGATCGAAGTCACCCGCGTCGTAGAGGAAGCCGCCCTCGCGGGCGTAGCTCTTCCCCGCGGCGTCCGGGTCCGGGTCGTACAGGCCCTCCACATCCCAGCCGCGGTCTTCCGGGAAGGCGGAGATGGCGTCCGTGCCGCGCTCCAGGAGCTGCCACAGCTGCTCCGGCGTCCGCACTCCACCAGGGAAGCGGCAGCTCATCGCCACGATCGCGATGGGCTCGTCCTGGGTGGCGAGTGTGCTCGTACCGGCGGCGCCGGACGGAGAGGCCGACAGGGTGGCGCCCGGATGCGCCTCGACCAGCTCGGAGCGCAGATGGCGGGCGATCACCACGGGCGTGGGGTAGTCGAAGACGAGAGTGGCGGGCAGGCGCAATCCGGTGGCCGTGTTCAGCCGATTGCGCAGCTCAACGGCGGTCAGCGAGTCGAACCCGAGCTCCTTGAACGCACGCTCCACCTCGATGGAGCCCGCCCCCGCGTGTCCGAGCACCTCGGCGACGTGGGTGCACACCAGGTTCAGCAGGACCTCGTCCTGTTCGTCGGTTGGCAGGGGCGCAAGCCGCCGCCACAGTTCCGACTGCCCCGCGCCACCGCTGGACGGCCGTACGGTACGACGCGCGGGAACCGACAGCAGATCGCGGAGGAGGGCGGGCACCGCACCGGACGCCGCCTGGGCGCGGAGCGCCGGGAGGTCCAGGCGTATGGGCAGCAGGACGGGCTGCGCCATGGTCCCGGAAACGTCGAACAGTTCAAGGCCCTCTTCCGACGTCAGCGGGGCGATGCCGCCGCGCCGCATGCGCCGTACGTCCTCGTCGGCCAGGTGGCCCGTCATTCCACTGCGCTCTGCCCAGAACCCCCAGGCCAGCGAGACGGCTGGCAGTCCGAGCGCGCGTCGGTGTGCCGCCAGGGCGTCGACGTAGGCGTTCGCCGCGGCGTAGTTGCCCTGTCCGGCGCCGCCGAATGTGCCGGCCGCTGAGGAGAACATCGCGAACGCCGCCAGGTCCAGGTCCCGGGTCAGCTCGTGCAGGTGGAAGGCGGCATCGACCTTGGGGCGGAGCACCGTGTCGAGACGCTCGGGAGTCAGGGTTTCGATGACGCCGTCGTCCAGCACACCGGCCGCGTGCACCACACCACGCAATGGACGATCCGCCGGAATACGCGCCAGCACCCCCGCCAACGCTTCACGATCGGCCACATCGCAGGCCACCATGGTCACCGACGCACCCAGCCCCACCAGCTCGGCCTCCAACTCCACCGCGCCAACAGCCTCCCGGCCCCGCCGAGAGACCAACACCAGATGCCGCACCCCACCCTCAGCCACCAAATGCCGCACCACCAAACCACCCAGCGTGCCCGTGGCACCGGTCACCAACACCGTGCCCCCGGAATCCCACACAAACCCCGACCCAACTCGCCCAACAGAACCAACAGGAACAACAGCACGCGACAGCCGAGGCACCAAAGCCTCCCCGGACCGCACGGCCACCTGAGGCTCCCCCCACCCCAGCACCGCCTGAAGCACACCGGCCGACACCGGTACCTCATCCACGTCCACCAAGACGAACCGATCCGGATGCTCAGCCTGCGCCGACCGCACCAAACCCCACACCACAGCCGCCGCCACATCCAGCACATCCTCACCCTCCACAGCCGCCACCGCACCCCGCGTCACCACCACCAACCGCGAACCGGCAAACCGCTCCTCCCCCAACCACCCCTGCACCACACCCAGGACACGATGGGCCATCCCCCGTGCCTCGCTCGGATCGCCGGCCCGGGCTCCGGAGTCGGCCTCGAAGGAGACCAGAACGGTGTCGGGGGTGGCCGCGCCGTCGTCCATGGCCTGGATCAGATCCGCCAGTTCCGAGTACCTGGTGCCATCCGCGCCGCTCAAGGCGTCAAGGTGCGGTGCCGCGCTCCCGAGCAAGGCCCACTGCCCGGTGGCCGCGGGGGCTTCACGCTGGGCGGGAACCTCACGCCATGTGGTGTGGAACAGCGCGTCATGCGTCACGTTCCGCGCGGCGCGGAGCTGCTCGGGGGTCACCGCACGGGTCACCAGCGATGCCACCGAGGCCACCGGCGTCCCGGTGGTGTCCGCGGCGAGGAGCGAGATGGCATCCGGTCCGGCCGGAGCGAGCCGTACGCGCAGGGTGTCCGCGCCCGTTGCGTACAGGGACACACCGCTCCAGACGAACGGTAGTCCGGGGCCCGGACGGGAGGAATCGTGCTCCGAGTCGTCCCCTCCCAATGCCGCGGTGTGCAGGGCGGCGTCGAGGAGTGCCGGGTGCAGACCGAAGCGGCCCGCCTCAGCACGCTGTTCCTCCGCAAGCGCCACCTCAGCGAACACCTCATCACCACGACGCCACGCGGCCCGCACCCCCTGGAACACCGGCCCATACTCCAAACCCACCCCAGCCAACCGCTCATACACCCCACCCACATCCACCGCCACCGCACCAACAGGCGGCCACACACTCAACCCATCCACCACCACCGGAACATCAGCCGACAACACCCCCCTCGCATGCCGCGTCCACGACCCCTCCTCCTCATCCTCCACCTGAGAAAACACACCCACCACACGCCGGCCCACCCCATCCGGCACACCCACCGACAACTGCACCCGCACCCCACCACGCTCCGGCACCACCAACGGCGCCTCCAACGTCAACTCCTCCAACCACCCACACCCCACCCCATCACCCGCACGCAACACCAACTCCACCAACGCCGCCCCCGGCACCACCACCACACCCCACACCGCATGATCAGCCAACCAACCATGCGAAACCAACGACAACCGCCCCGTCAACAACACCCCATCCACACCCGCCAACCCCACCACCGCACCCAACAACGGATGATCAGCCGAACCCAAACCAAGCCCAGCCGCCGCACCCTCGCTGACGGCCGCACCCGCGGACTCCAGCCAGTACCGCTCCCGCTGGAAGGCATACGTGGGCAGCTCAACGCGACGCGCACCCGTCCCCGCGAAAGTCCGAGCCCAGTCGACAGAGGCCCCACCCACATACGCCTCGGCCACGGAGGCCAGGAAGCGATTCAGGCCACCCTCGTCACGGCGCAGCGAACCGACGGCGGTGACACGGGTGCCGTGCTCCTCAGCCGTCTCCTCGACACCCATCGTGAGCACCGGATGGGCACTGGCCTCGACAAACACCTGGAAACCGTCGGCCAGCAGAGCGCGGACGGTCTCCTCGAAACGCACCGTCTGACGAAGATTGCGATACCAGTACCCGGCATCCAGCCCAGCCGCATCCAGCACCCCACCAGTCACCGTCGAATAGAACGGCACCGACGACGGCCGAGGCCTGATCCCGGCAAGCTCCCGCGACAACTCGCCCTCAATGGCCTCCACATGAGCACAATGCGAGGCGTAGTCCACCGGAACGCGCCGCGCCCGGATCTCCTCCGCCTCACACTCGGCCAGCAGCTCGTCCAACGCGCCCGCATCGCCGGAGACCACAACCGCCGAAGGCCCGTTCACCGCGGCCACCGACAACCGCTCACCCCATGCCCCAAGCCGATCCCGTACCTCCGCCACCGGCAGCGACACCGACACCATGCCCCCACGCCCCGACAACGCCCGCAGCGCCTTACTCCGCAACGCCACCACCCGCGCCGCATCCTCCAACGACAACGCACCCGCCACACACGCCGCCGCAATCTCACCCTGCGAATGCCCCACCACCGCCGCAGGCACCACACCGTACGAACGCCACAGCTCAGCCAACGACACCATCACCGCCCACAACACCGGCTGCACCACATCCACCCGCTCCAACGCCACCGGATCGCCGAGCACATCCACCAACGACCACTCCACCAACGGCCCCAACGCCGCCGCACACTCACCCAACCGCTCCGCGAACACCGCAGACGACTCCAGCAGCCCCACCGCCATCCCCACCCACTGCGACCCCTGCCCCGGAAACACCAACACCGCACGACCATCACCACCCGCAACCACACCCCGCACCAGCCCGGAGACATCCCGGCCCTCCGCCACCGCACCCAAGCCCTCGGCCAGAGCCGCACGGTCGGACCCCAACACCACCGCACGATGCTCGAAGGCACTACGCGTCGTCGCCAAAGAGAACCCGACATCGGTGGCGGTTGCCTCCGCCCGAGCACCGAGGTGGGCGAGCAGCCCTTCGGCCTGGGCACGCAGAGCGCTCTCGGACTTCGCCGAGACCAGCCACGGCACGATGCCGGAAGGCAGGTGCCCCGTCTCCTCCGGCGCTTCGCCCTCCGGGTCGGCCGGAGGCTCCTGCTCCAGGATGATGTGTGCGTTGGTGCCGCTGATCCCGAAAGACGAGACACCCGCCCGACGGGGCTCGGCGCCCTCCGGCCACGGCGTGGCCTCGGTGAGCAGCCTCACCCCGCCCGCCGACCAGTCCACATGGGGCGATGGCTCGTCGACGTGCAGCGTCCGCGGCAGCAGCCCGTGCCGCATCGCCTGCACCATCTTGATCACTCCGGCCACGCCCGCCGCCGCCTGCGTATGGCCGATGTTGGACTTGATGGAGCCCAGCCACAGCGGCCGCTCGTCGGGCCGGTCCTGCCCGTACGTGGCCAGCAGCGCCTGCGCCTCGATCGGGTCGCCCAGCGTCGTACCCGTGCCATGCGCCTCGACGACGTCCACCTGCTTGGCGGAGAGTTTGGCGTCGGCCAGGGCCTGGCGGATGACCCGCTGCTGGGACGGTCCGTTCGGCGCGGTGAGGCCGTTGCTCGCACCGTCCTGGTTGATGGCGGAGCCGCGTACCACCGCCAGCACCGGGTGGCCGTTGCGGCGCGCGTCCGACAGCCGCTCCAGCAGCAGCATGCCCACACCCTCACCCCAGCCCGTGCCATCGGCGGCCGCCGCGAACGGCTTGCACCGGCCGTCCGGCGCCAGCCCGCGCTGACGGCTGAACTCCACAAAGGTCCCGGGGGTGGACATCACCGTGACGCCACCCGCGAGGGCGAGTGTGCACTCCTGGCGCCGCAGGGCTTGACCGGCCCAGTGCAGCGCCACCAGGGACGAGGAGCACGCCGTGTCGACGGTGACCGCCGGGCCCTCGAGGCCGAGGGTGTAGGCCACCCGGCCGGAGGCGATGCTGCCCGCGGTGCCGTTGCCCAGGTAGCCCTCCACACCTGCGGGCAGCGAGGTCAGACCGGTGCCGTAGTCGTGGTACATCACACCGGTGAAGACACCGGTCCTGCTGCCCCGCACCGACTCCGGGTCGATACCGGCCCGCTCGAACGCCTCCCAAGCCGTCTCCAGGAGCAGCCGCTGCTGGGGGTCGGTCGCGAGCGCCTCACGCGGGGACATCCCGAAGAAGGCCGGGTCGAATTCACCGGCGCCGTGCAGAAATCCGCCCTCGCGCGCATAGCTCTTGCCGACCGCGCCGGGGTCGGCGTCGTACAGCCCCTCCACGTCCCAGCCGCGGTCCTCAGGGAAGCCCGAGATGGCGTCCTCGCCGGCGGCCACCGACCGCCACAGCTCCTCCGGCGAACGCAGCCCGCCCGGGTAGCGGCAGCTCATCGCCACGATCGCGATCGGCTCGTGGTCCGCCGACTCCGCCTCCTGGAGGCGCTGACGCGTCTGGTGAAGTTCGGCAATGACTCGCTTGAGGTAATCCCGGAGTTTGTCTTCGTTGCTCATCGCGCTTTCCCAATCACAAGGCTGTCGGCAGATCGCGGAGGGGTATTGCCTCAGATTGCTTCAGAGAATTCCGAGATCCTCGTCCACCATCTTGAAGAGTTCGCCATCCGTCGCCGATTCGAGTTGGTCGACGAGAGCAGCGCCGCTGCTCGGGACTTCCTGTGCGTCGCCGTACTTTGCCAAGAGCTCGCGCAGGCGTGACACCACATCCGTGCGGCCGATCTCCTCCCAGGTCATCGCGGACAGACCGGCTTCGAGCTGATCGAGTCCCACGGATACGGGGACCGAGGTGGCGGCGGATGCGGCGTCCCGCGCCAGCTCGTGGTGGAGGTGCTGGGCCAGGGCGGTCGGGGTCGGGTGGTCGAAGACCAGCGTCGCAGTCAGACGCAGTCCGGTCGCCGTGCCGAGCCGGTTGCGCAATTCCACCGCCGTCAGCGAATCAAAGCCGAAGTCCTTGAACGCGCGGCCGGGTTCCACGGTTTCGGGGCCGCCGTGGCCCAGCACCGCGGCGACATTGCGCCGCACCGTGTCCAGCACCAGGCGTTCGCCTTCCGCATACGAGGCTCCGGCCAGGCGCGCCCGCAACGCCTCCGCCGCTCCGGCCACTCCGCTGGATTCCGCCGTCGCCCGGCGGGCGGGCACTCGCACCAACTCCCGCATCACATGCGGTACTTCCGTGAGGCCGTCATGTGCGGCGGACCTCCAGACCGTCGTGTTCAGCCGTGCGGCGGCGATGACCGGGCCATCGCCCGCACAGGCGGCGTCGAACAGGGCAAGCCCCTCGGCCGAGGACAGGGCGGAGATGCCGACCTGGTCCATCCGCCGCCTGTCCACCTCGGCCAGCCCCGCGGTCATTCCGCTGCGTTCCTCCCACAGGCCCCAGGCCAGCGACAGGCCGGGGAGACCTTGCGCCCGGCGCTGTGTGACCAGCGCGTCGAGGAAGGCGTTGGCGGCGGCGTAGTTGCCCTGTCCGGCGGCCCCGAACATGCCCGCCACCGAGGAGAAGACCACGAACGCCGAAAGGTCGAGCCCGGCCGTCAGTTCATGCAGCGCGAGGGCCGCCTCCGCCTTCGGCCGCACTACCGTGTCCAGCCGCTCCGGAGTCAGCGACGCGATCACCCCGTCGTCCAGCACGGCGGCGGCGTGGACGACGCCCCTGAGCGGATGTGCGGCGGGGATGTCCGACAACACCGCGCCGAGGGCATCCCGGTCGGCCACATCGCACGCCGCCCAAGTCACCGACACGTCGGCCGAGGCCAGCTCGTCGGCCAGCTCTGCCGCGCCCTCGGCCGCCGAGCCCCTGCGGCTGAGCAGCACCAGATGCCGCACACCATGGTCGGCCACCAGGTGCCGGGCCAGCAGACCGCCCAGGGTGCCGCCGGCCCCGGTGATGAGGACCGTGCCCTCGGGATCCCATGTCGCCGAACGGCCCTGTTCCGCCTCCCCCTCGGCTCGGACCAGCCTCGCCGCCAGTACGCGCCCGCCTCGTACGGCCAACTGCGGCTCGCCCGAGGTGAGGGCCGCGGCCAGCGGAACGGAGCCGAGCTCCATGGGTTCGTCCACATCGAGGAGGAGCAGTCGGCCGGGGTGTTCGGCCTGCGCGGATCGCACCAGGCCCCATACCGCCGCCCCTGCCAGGTCGTCCACGCCCTCGGTGGAGGTGGTGGCCACGGCGCCACTAGTGGTGATGACCAGACGCGAGTCGGCGAACCGCTCCTCGGCCAACCACTCTTGCATCCGCTCCAGCGCCTGATGCGACACGCCACGTAGACCCTGGTGGGTGTCGCCACCGGTACCGGTCGCAGAGGTCAGCAGCACCCACTCCGGCAGAGATTCGCCCTCGGCGCCGGACACGGCAAGCGCCTCCAGATCAGGGTGCGTTCGCACCTGCCAACCCGCCGACCGCAACGCCATGGCCAGCTCACCGTCCTCTTCACCGATCACCGCACAGCGGGCGGTGGACGGCTCGTCGGCCAGGGGCGGCATGGCGTTCCAGCGCAGTTGGTACAGCGACTCATGGGAGGTGCCACGCGCGGCGTCGATCTGCTCGGCGGAGACCGGGCGCGTCACCAGCTCTGCCACCGAGGCCATCAACCGGCCCGTCTCATCGGCCACGGCGAGCGACAGCCCCTCGGCCCCGGCCGCCGCCAGCCGTACGCGGACCGTGGTCGCGCCGGTGATGTGCACCGACACCCCGTTCCAGGCGAACGGCAAGCGGACCCGTTCCGCGTCCGGGGCCACCAGACCGCCGGGCCCCGCCATGTGGAGGGCGGCGTCGAGCAACGCGGGGTGCACGCGGAACCGCGCGGCGTCCGGCCACTGCTCCTCGGCCAGCGCCACCTCGGCGAAAACCTCCGTGAAGGCCTCGCCTTGGCGCCGCCAGGCGGCCCGCACGCCCTGGAACACCGGCCCGTACCCGAGCCCGCCCAGCGCGAAGCGCTCGTACATGCCGCTGATGTCGATCGCCTCGGCGTCCGCGGGCGGCCACACGCTCAGCTCGGCCGAGATCGCCGCCTCCGGTCCCTCGGCCTGGGTCAGAACGCCGGTGGCGTGGCGCGACCAGGGTCCGTCCTCATCGCCGGATTCCTGGCGGGAGTAGACGGTGACGGGTCGGCGACCGTCGTCATCGGCTCCGGCCACCAGCACCTGGAGCTGAATCGCACCGCGTTCGGGAAGGACCAGCGGCGCTTCCAGCACCAGGTCGTCCACCTGGTCACAGCCAAAACAACCACCGGCATGCAACGCCAGATCCACGAAGGCCGTCCCCGGCACCACCACCGAGCCCAGCACGGCGTGGTCGGCCAGCCAGGCGTGCGTACGAGCGGACAGCCGACCGGTGAACACGCATCCGCCGGAGTCGGGCAGCCTCACGGCGGCGCCGAGCAGGGGATGTTCCTCGGACCGCAGCCCCGCCGAGACCACGTTGCCCGCCGCCCCACCGGCCTCGAGCCAGTACCGCTTCCGCTGGAACGCGTAGGTCGGCAGCTCCACGTGGCGTACGGGAGTCGGTGCGAGCAGCGCCGTCCAGTCCACCGGGACGCCACGGACGAAGATCCGAGCCAATGCCTCCTGGAGCGTGGCGCTCTCACCTCGGCCGCTGCGCAGGGCGGAGACGAACTCGACGTCCGCCGCACACTCCTGTCCCATGCCGGAGAGCACCCCGTCCGGGCCCAGCTCCAGGGAGGTCGTCACACCCGCCTCCGCGAGAGCCGCCATGCCGTCGGCGAAGCGCACGGTCTCACGGACGTGCCGTACCCAGTACTCGGCCGAGCACAGCGCCTCGGCATCCGCGACCAGACCCGTCACGTTCGATACGACGGGGATGCGGGGAGGAGCGTACGACAGCCCCTCGGCCACCCGCCGGAACTCCGCCAGCATCGGCTCCATCAACGGCGAGTGGAACGCATGCGAGACCCGCAGTCGCTTCGTCTTGACGCCCTCGGCCTCCAGCAGCCCGGCGACCTCCGCCACCGCGGCCTCAGTGCCAGAGATCACGGTCGACTGCGGGCCGTTGACCGCCGCCACACTCACCTCGGCCTCACGACCGGCCAGCAGGGGCAGCACATCCGCCTCGGCGGCCTGAACCGACACCATCACCCCACCCGGGGGCAACCCCTGCATCAACCGCCCACGAGCCGCCACCAGAGCACACGCGTCCTCGAGCGACAGCACACCCGCCACATACGCCGCCACCAACTCACCAATCGAATGCCCCGCCACAAAATCCGGCCGCACACCCCACGAC
Source organism: Streptomyces lacaronensis (assembly GCF_047337785.1). NCBI lineage: Bacteria > Bacillati > Actinomycetota > Actinomycetes > Kitasatosporales > Streptomycetaceae > Streptomyces > Streptomyces lacaronensis. The sequence goes on along the minus strand of NZ_JBLHDK010000003.1, from coordinate 11,097,282 downwards.
TCCACCAACCGGAACAGCGCCACCTCCACCGCGAACAACCCACACTGCGTAAACCCGGTCTCATCCAGCCCCTCCGCATCCCCACGGACCACCTCCCCCAGCGAACGCCCCAACACCCCATCGAACCGCGCACACACCTCATCGAAGGCCTCCGCGAACACCGGGAACGCCTCGCACAGCTCCTGACCCATCCCGATCCGCTGACTGCCCTGACCCGAGAACAACACCGCCAGCTTCCCCGGCGCCGCCGAACCCCGCACCACACCGGCCGCCGGTACGTCATCCACCAGCGCTTCCAGCCCGGCCACGAAACCCTGGCGGTCACCGGCCAGCACCACCGCCCGGTGCTCGAACACCGAGCGCGTGGTCACCAGCGACGAGGCCACGTCCACGACCGATGTCCCGGCGTCCAGTTCTCCACGCGCGGACGACAACAACCGCTCCGCCTGTGCCCACAGCGCACCCTCGGACTTCGCCGACACCACCCACGGCACCAGCGGCGACCCGGCGGAGCCGTCCGTCACCGGCTCGGCGCCACCCCGTTCCTCGGGGGCCTGCTCCACAATCACATGCGCATTGGTCCCGCTGGCGCCGAAGGAGGAGACACCGGCACGCCTCGGCTGCCCCGTCTCCGGCCATTCCGTGGCATCCATGAGCAACCGCACCGCGCCCTCGGACCAGTCCACATGCGGTGACGGCTCGTCCACGTGCAGCGTCTCCGGCAGCACACCATGCCGCATGGCCAGCACCATCTTCATCACGCCCGCCACACCGGCAGCCGCCTGCGTATGGCCGATGTTCGACTTGATCGAGCCGAGCCACAGCGGCCGCTCCTCGGTGGCCCGCTCGCGCCCGTAGGTCGACAGCAGCGCCTGAGCCTCGATGGGATCGCCGAGTGTCGTGCCCGTACCGTGTGCCTCCACCGCGTCCACCTCAGCGGCCGACAGCCCGGCACTCGCCAGCGCCGCCCGGATGACTCGCTGTTGCGACGGGCCGTTGGGGGCCGTCAGTCCGTTGGACGCGCCGTCCTGGTTGACGGCGGACCCACGGACGACGGCAAGCACCCGGTGGCCATTGCGCCGTGCGTCCGAGAGCCGTTCCAGCAGCAGCACGCCGACGCCCTCGGAGAACCCCGTACCGTCCGCGGCCCCCGCGAACGCCTTGCAGCGACCGTCGGCCGACAGTCCCCGCTGGCGGCTGAACTCCACGAACAGGGCGGGGGTCGACATCACCGTCACGCCACCGGCGAGCGCGAGCGAGCACTCGCCCTGGCGCAGCGACTGGGCCGCGAGATGCAGCGCCACCAGCGACGACGAGCAGGCGGTGTCCACCGTCACCGCGGGCCCCTCGAACCCGAAGGTGTAGGAGACGCGGCCCGAGGCGATGCTGCCGGCGGTGCCGTTGCCGATGTAGCCCTCGACTCCTTCCGGCACCGTGGCCGAGCCGTAGTCGTGGTGCATGATTCCGGCGAAGACGCCGGTCTGGCTGCCGCGTACCGACGCCGGGTCGATACCGGCCCGCTCCAGCGCCTCCCACGACGTCTCCAGCAGCAACCGCTGCTGCGGATCCATCGCCAGCGCCTCACGCGGCGAAATCCCGAAGAACTCCGGATCGAAATCACCCGCGTCGTACAGGAAACCACCCTCACGCGCATACGCCGTGCCCCGGTGATCGGGATCCGGGTGATACAGACCCTCCAGGTCCCAGCCGCGATCGTCCGGAAAGGCCGCGATGGCGTCTCCGCCGTGGGCCAGCAGCCGCCACAGATCCTCGGGGGACTTCACCCCACCCGGGAAGCGGCAGCTCATGCCCACGATGGCGATCGGCTCGTCCCGAGAGGCGGCCACCGGCATACGACGTACCGCGTCGGCAGCCGCCTCGCCGCTCCCGCCGAGCAGCTCATCACGGAGGTAGCGGGCGAGCGCCAGGGGCGAGGGGTAGTCGAAAACCAGGGTGGCGGGCAGGCGCAGCCCGGTGGCCGTGTTCAGCCGGTTGCGCAGTTCGACGGCCGTCAGCGAGTCGAACCCGAGCTCCTTGAACGCACGCTCCGGCTCGACCTGTTCCACATCCGAGTAGCCCAGCACCGCGCCGACCCCGCCACGCACGAGATCCAGCAGCGTCTGCTCCTGCTCGGCCTCCGAGAACCCCGCGAGCCGGACGAGATCACCGTGCAGGGGTGTGTCCATACCCGGCGCGGCGTCCGCAAGAGCCCTCCGCGAGGGGGTACGGACCAGCCGTCGAAGCAACGGCGGTACGGCCCCGGCCCCAGCACGGAGCGCTGCCGGGGCGATCCGCACGGGAACCAGCAGCGACTGGTCCATGGCACTCGCCGCGTCGAGGAGCGCAAGGCCTTCGTCCGACGACAGCGGGATGACGCCGCCGCGCTCCATCCGGGCGACATCGGCGTCGGCGAGGTGGCCGGTCATATCGCTGCGCTCGGCCCAGAAACCCCAGGCCAACGACACCCCCGCAAGCCCACGCGCCCGACGCCGCGCCGCCAGCGCGTCCAGGAACATATTCGCCGCCGCGTAGTTCCCCTGCCCCGCCGCACCGAAAGTGGCAGCAGCCGACGAGAACAGCACAAACGCCGACAGCTCCAGCTCCCGCGTCAGCTCATCCAGATGCACCGCCGCATCGACCTTCGGCCGCAACACCGCGTCGATGCGCTCCGGCGTCAACGACTCCACCACACCGTCGTCCAGCACACCGGCCGCGTGCACCACACCACGCAACGGACGATCCGCCGGAATACGCGCCAGCACCCCCGCCAACGCCTCACGATCGGCCACATCGCAGGCCACCATGGTCACCGACGCACCCAGCCCCACCAGCTCGGCCTCCAACTCCACCGCACCAACAGCCTCCCGGCCCCGCCGAGAAACCAACACCAGATGCCGCACCCCACCCTCAGCCACCAAATGCCGCACCACCAAACCACCCAGCGTGCCCGTGGCACCGGTCACCAACACCGTGCCCCCGGAATCCCACACAAACCCCGACCCAACTCCCCCAGCAGAACCCACAGGAACAACAGCACGCGACAGCCGAGGCACCAAAGCCTCCCCGGACCGCACGGCCACCTGAGGCTCCCCCCACCCCAGCACCGCCTGAAGCACACCGGCCGACACCGGTACCTCATCCACGTCCACCAGGACGAACCGATCCGGATGCTCAGCCTGCGCCGACCGCACCAAACCCCACACCACAGCCGCCGCCACATCCAGCACATCCTCACCCTCCACAGCCGCCACCGCACCCCGCGTCACCACCACCAACCGCGAACCGGCAAACCGCTCCTCCCCCAACCACCCCTGCACCACACCCAGGACACGATGGGCGAAATGGCGCGTGGCTGACGGAAGATCCTGTGCACCCGAATCCGACGCGGACGCACATGTCACGAGGACGACATCCGGGGAGCCGGCCAGAGTGGCCAGTTCCGGACTACTCACTACATCCTGTTCTGCCGTCTCCAACGCGGCGGTGAGGCCGATGTCGTCCGATCCGACTATCGCCCACTGAGCCTGAGAGGCCGCCGCTCCCCGCATACCTTCTGTGGGCACGCGGTCCCACTCCACGGTGAACAGCGAGTCCCTGGCCACCTGCGGGGACGCGGTGAGCTGCTCGGCCGCCACCGGTCGACCCACCAGCGAGTCGACCGACGCCACCGGCACTCCGTCGGCGTCCGCCACCAGCACCGAAATCCCCTCGGCGCCCGACGGCGACAGGCGCACCCGCAGCTCCGTCGCACCCGTCGCGTAGAGGGAGACCCCTGTCCACGCGAACGGCAGACGAGCGGGGCCCGTCTCCTCGTCTTCCGGACCCACCCCGGCCATATGCAGGGCGGCGTCGAGGAGCGCCGGGTGCAGACCAAAACGGCCCGCCTCCGCGCGCTGTTCCTCCGCAAGCGCCACCTCAGCGAACACCTCATCACCACGACGCCACGCGGCCCGCACCCCCTGAAACACCGGCCCATACTCCAAACCCACCCCAGCCAACCGCTCATACACCCCACCCACATCCACCGCCACCGCACCAACAGGCGGCCACACACTCAACCCATCCACCACCACCGGAACATCAGCCGACAACACCCCCCTCGCATGCCGCGTCCACGACCCCTCCTCCTCACCCTCCACCTGAGAAAACACACCCACCACACGCCGACCCACCCCATCCGGCGCACCCACCGACAACTGCACCCGCACCCCACCACGCTCCGGCACCACCAACGGCGCCTCCAACGTCAACTCCTCCAACCACCCACACCCCACCCCATCACCCGCACGCAACACCAACTCCACCAACGCCGCCCCCGGCACCACCACCACACCCCACACCGCATGATCAGCCAACCAACCATGCGACACCAACGACAACCGCCCCGTCAACAACACCCCATCCACACCCGCCAACCCCACCACCGCACCCAACAACGGATGATCAGCCGAACCCAAACCGGCGGATGTCACATCGCCGACGGCCGACGAGGGAGTCTCGATCCAGTAGTGCTGTTGCTGGAAGGCATAGGTCGGCAATTCCACCCGCCGAGCACCCGCCCCCCGGAACGCCGTGGACCAGTCGACGGAGGCCCCGCCGACATACGCCTCGGCCAGCGAGGTCATAAACCGCTCCAGGCCGCCCTCGTCGCGGCGCAGCGAACCGACGGCGGTGACACGGGTGCCGTGCTCCTCAGCCGTCTCCTCGACACCCATCGTGAGCACCGGATGGGCACTGGCCTCGACAAACACCTGGAAACCGTCGGCCAGCAGAGCGCGGACGGTCTCCTCGAAACGCACCGTCTGACGAAGATTGCGATACCAGTACCCGGCATCCAGCCCAGCCGCATCCAGCACCCCACCAGTCACCGTCGAATAGAACGGCACCGACGACGAGCGCGGAGCGATCCCGGCAAGCTCCCGGGACAACTCACCCTCGATGGCCTCCACATGAGCGCAATGCGAGGCGTAATCCACCGGAACGCGCCGCGCCCGAATCGCCTCACGCTCGCATACGGCCAGCAACTCGTCCAACGCGTCGGCGTCACCGGAGACCACAACCGCCGAAGGCCCGTTCACCGCGGCCACCGACAACCGCTCACCCCACCGGCCCAGCCGCTCCCGCACCTCCGCCACCGGCAGCGACACCGACACCATGCCGCCCAGCCCCGACAACGCCCGCAGCGCCTTGCTCCGCAACGCCACCACCCGCGCCGCGTCCTCCAACGACAACGCACCCGCCACACACGCCGCCGCAATCTCACCCTGCGAATGCCCCACCACCGCCGCAGGCACCACACCGTACGAACGCCACACCTCAGCCAACGACACCATCACCGCCCACAACACCGGCTGCACCACATCCACCCGCTCCAACGCCACCGGATCGCCGAGCACATCCACCAACGACCACTCCACCAACGGCCCCAACGCCGCCGCACACTCACCCAACCGCTCCGCGAACACCGCAGACGACTCCAACAACCCCACCGCCATCCCCACCCACTGCGACCCCTGCCCCGGAAACACCAACACCGCACGACCATCACCACCCGCAACCACACCCCGCACCAACCCGGAGACATCCCGGCCCTCCGCCACCGCGGCCACCCCACCGACCAAGCCGCCCCGGTCCCCCGCCAGCACCACCGCACGATGCTCGAAGACCGTACGCGTCGTCGCCAGCGACCACCCGACATCCGCGGCCGACAGCTCCGCCCGCTCCTCCGCGTACGAGGCCAGCCGACCGGCCTGCGCCCGCAAGGCCGCCTCGGAGCGGGCCGACAGCACCCACGGCACCACTGCCGCGTCGCCCCCGCTCACCCGCTTGTCCGCCGCGTCGTCGTCATCGACGACCGGCGCCTGCTCCAGCACCACATGGGCGTTGGTGCCGCTGACGCCGAAGGCCGAGACACCGGCCCGGCGCGGTTCGCCGCTCTCCGGCCATGCCACCTGCTCGGCCAGCAGCTCGACCCCGCCGGCCGACCAGTCCACATGCGGTGTCGGCTCATCGACGTGCAGCGTCTTCGGCAGCGCACCGTGTCGCATGGCCAGGACCATCTTCATCACACCGGCCACGCCCGCCGCCGCCTGCGTATGGCCGAGGTTGGACTTCACCGACCCCAGCAGCAGTGGCCGACCGTCCGCGCGGTCCTGTCCGTAGGTGGCCAGCAGCGCCTGGGCCTCGATGGGGTCGCCCAGCGTCGTACCCGTGCCATGGGCCTCGACCGCGTCCACCTCGGCGGCCGACAGCCGCGCGTCGGTGAGTGCCTGAAGGATGACGCGTTGCTGGGAAATGCCATTGGGCACGGTCAGACCGCTGCTGCTGCCGTCCTGGTTGACGGCGGAGCCGCGTATCACCGCCAGCACCGGGTGGCCGTTGCGGCGCGCGTCCGACAGCCGCTCCAGCAGCAGCAGGCCCACACCCTCGCCCCAGCCCGTGCCGTCCGCGGCCGCCGCGAACGCCTTGCACCGGCCGTCCGGGGCGAGACCCCGCTGACGGCTGAACTCCACGAAGAGGCCGGGCGTGGACATCACGGTCACGCCTCCGGCGAGGGCGAGCGGGCACTCCCCCTGCCGCAGGGACTGCACCGCGAGATGCAGTGCCACCAGCGACGATGAGCAGGCGGTGTCCACCGTGACCGCGGGCCCTTCGAAGCCGAAGGTGTAGGAGAGCCGACCCGACATCACACTGGCCGCACCGCTGGTGGCCAGGAAGCCCTCGACTCCCTTCGGGGCCTGCCGCAGGGCGACGGTGTAGTCCTGACCGTTGGTGCCCACGAAGACACCGGTCTTGCTGCCACGCAACGACGCCGGAGTGACACCGGCCCGCTCCATGGCCTCCCACGACGTCTCCAGCAGCAGCCGCTGCTGCGGATCCATCGCCAGCGCCTCACGCGGCGAGATCCCGAAGAAGGCGGGATCGAATGCGCCCGCGTCGGAGAGGAACGCGCCCTCCTTGACGTACGAGGTGCCGGAGCGGTCGGGGTCCGGGTCGTACAGCTCCTCCAAGTCCCAGCCGCGGTCCTCCGGGAACGCGCTCACCGCGTCCTCACCACGGGTGAGCAGCCCCCACAGCTCCTCCGGAGACCGCACACCGCCGGGGAAGCGGCAGCTCATCGCCACGATCGCGATCGGCTCCCGGGACTTCTCCTCGACATCGCGGAGACGCCGCTGCGTCTGGCGCAGATCGGCCATGACGCGCTTGAGGTACTCGACGAGCTTCTCTTCGTTTGACACTTGGCCCTGCCCCCTCGAAGAAACCAGGTGGTTCTCGTTCATGTCAGGCGTCTCCGAGTTCTCGGTCGATGACGTCGAAGAGCTCGTCCACCGATGCGCTTTCCAGGTCGTCGTTGGCGTTGTCGTCCCGTACGGAACTCCCGCCCCCACCGACGGGTTCGCTCAGCTTGGCCAGCACCGACTGGAGCCGGACGATGGCCTTCGTCCGGGCGATGTCGTCCTGCGGCATGGCCGTGAGGACGGTTTCGAGTCGGTCGATTTCGGCCGGCAGCGCCTTCTCCGGGGCGGCCTCGTCCTCGACCAGCTCCTCCTTGAGGTGGCGGGCCAGCGCGGACGGCGATCCGTAGTCGAACAGCGCGGTCGGCCGCAGCCGCAGCCCGGTGGCCGCGTTGAGCCGGTTGCGCAGCTCCACGGCGGTCAGCGAATCAAGCCCCATGTCGAAGAAGCCACGCTCGGCGTCGACGCCCTCGTGCGTGGCGTATCCGAGGACGGCCGCCGTATGCGTACGCACCAGATCGAGCAGGGCGGGTTCGCGTTCCGCCGCCGGAAGCTCCGCGACGGTCGTGGCGAGCGTCGGGCGGTGAGTGCCGGCGGCCTGCCCGTCCAGAGTGGCGTCGGCGGCCCGCCGTACCGTCCTGACCTCGGCGATGTCGCCGAAGAGTAGGCCGAGCCGGGTGCCGTCGACACCGGCGGTGAACCTCGGCCAGTCGATGTCGGTGATGACCGGGCAGGTGTCGGACTGGTTGACGGCACGCGCCATCGCGGTCACGGCCAGCTCGGGTTCCATCGCGGGGAGGCCGAACCGCTCCATGCGGCCGCTGACGGCCGCGTCCTGGGTGGCCATGCCACCGTCGGCCCACGGCCCCCAGGCCACGGAGGTGGCGGGCAGGCCCTCGGCGCGGCGGTGTTCGGCGAGTGCGTCCAGGTAGGCGTTCGCCGCCGCGTAATTGCCCTGTCCGGCGCCACCCACCGTCGCGGAGAACGAGGAGAACAGCACGAACGCCGAGAGGTCCAGCTCGCGCGTCAGCTCGTGCAGATGCCACGCGGCCTCGGACTTCGCCCGCAGCACACCCTCGAACCGGTCGGCCGACAGCCCGTCCAGCACACCGTCATCCAGCACACCGGCCGTATGCACCACAGCCGTCAGCGGGAACTCCTCCGGCATCCGGGCCAACACCCCGGCCAGCGCCTCGCGGTCGCCCACATCACATGCCGCAATCGTCACCCGAGCGCCCAACTCGGCAAGCTGCGCCCGCAACTTGTCCACGCCCTCGGCCGCCGGACCGCGCCGCGAGACCAGCACCAGATGCTCCGCACCGGCCCGCGCCAGCCACCGCGCCACGTGAGCGCCCAGCGCACCCGTACCACCGGTCACCAGCACCGTGCCCGACGGCTGCCACGCCTCCCCGCTCTCGGCACCCACGGCGGCACGGACCACACGGCGAGCGAACACGCCCGACGCCCGCACCGCCACCTCGTTCTCACCGGTGGCACCGCTGATGACGGCGGTCAGCCGCTCCAGCGCCCGGCCATCCGGGACCTGAGGCAGGTCGACCAGGCCGCCCCAGCGCTCCGGGGCCTCCAGCCCCGCGACCCGGCCCAGCCCCCACACCGCCGCCTGCTCCGCACTCGACGGGCTCCCCGAACCGCCCGTCGCCATCGCGCCCCGCGTCACACACCACACACGGCCGCCCACACCCGCATCCCCGATCCCCTGGAGCAGGGACAACGTCAGTGCCAGGCCCGATGGCACAGCCGCATACCGACTGTGCCGCCCCTCGGCCAAGGCCAGCAGCGACAGCACCCCTGTGACATCGGCGGCCTGGTCCGCACCACCCAGGGCCTCGCGCAGCCGCGCCGCCACCGCCTCACGGTCGGCGTCGGCATCATCGAGCTCGACGACCACAGGCAGCGCGCCGCGCCTGGCCAAGGCGGCCACGCAGTCCGCGACCCATGTGTCGTCAGCCAGCGCGGCACCCACCACCACCAGCCACGATCCCGTCAGCGACGCAGCCGCCATCTCCGAGACCGGCGACCACACGATCCGGTAGCGCCACGCGTCGACCTGCGACCGCTCACGGCTACGACGCCGCCACGACGACAGGACCGGCAGCACCGCCGCGAGCGACTCACCCGTGTCGGCCTCGCTCTCGACGGCCAGTGTGTCCGCGAGCGCTGACAGGTCCTCGCGCTCCACCGCGTCCCAGAAGTCGACGTCGGCGGAGTCGCGTTGAGCGTCTGCCGTGCCGTGGTGGGTTTCCGGCGCCGCGCCTGTCGCGACCCAGTAGCGCGTGCGTTGGAAGGCGTATGTCGGCAGCTCCACCCGCCGTGCCGGTCGTCCGGCGACGGCCGCGAGCACGGCCGTCCACTCCACCGACACACCTCGGACATGGGCCCTGGCGGCGAGCGTCAGTGCGGTCTCGACCTCGTCGCGACCGGAGCGCGCGACGGGTAGGAAGACGGCGACATCTGCTGTCTCCTCCGGCAGGCACTGCTCGCCCATCGTGGACAGAACCTCGTCCGGGCCGAGCTCCAGGTAGGTGGTGACTCCCGCGCCGGCCAGGCTCCGCACCCCGTCCGCGAACCGCACGGACTCACGGACGTGCCGTACCCAGTACTCGGCCGAGCACAGCACCTCGGCATCCGCGACCCGACCCGTCACGTTCGATACGACGGGGATGCGCGGAGGCGCGTACGACAGCCCCTCGGCCACCCGCCGGAACTCCGCCAGCATCGGCTCCATCAACGGCGAATGGAAGGCGTGGGAGACCCGCAACCGCTTCGTCTTGACCCCCTCGGCCTCCAGCAACCCGGCGACCTCCGCCACCGCGGCCTCAGTGCCAGAGACCACCGTCGAGCGGGGGCCGTTGACCGCCGCCACACTCACCTCGGCCTCACGACCGACCAGCAGCGGCAGCACATCCGCCTCGGCAGCCCGCACCGACACCATCACCCCACCCGGAGGCAACCCCTGCATCAACCGCCCACGAGCCGCCACCAACACACACGCATCCGCCAGCGACAACACACCCGCCACATATGCCGCCACCAACTCACCAATCGAATGCCCCGCCACAAAGTCCGGCCGCACACCCCACGACTCCACCAACCGGAACAGCGCCACCTCCACCGCGAACAACCCACACTGCGCAAACCCGGTCTCATCCAACGCCGCCACGTCCCCGCTGATCACTTCCCGCAGTGGGAGCTCCAGCGCGCCCTCAAAGTGCCCACACACCTCATCGAAGGCATCGGCGAACACCGGGAACGCCTCATACAGCCCCTGGCCCATCCCGACCCGCTGACTGCCCTGACCCGAAAACAACACCGCCAACTTGCCCGGCACCACCGAACCCTGAACCACACCCGGCGCCAGGTCACCACTCGACAGCGCCTTCAAACCCTCGGCAAGACCAGCCCGATCAGCGGCCAGCACCACGGCACGACGCTCAAACGCGCTACGCGTCGTGACCAGCGACGACGCCACATCGGCCACCGGCGTATCCGCTCCGGCCCGACTGCGCGCGTACGACAGCAGCCGCTCCGCCTGGGCTCGCAGCGCATTCTCGGACTTCGCCGACACCACCCACGGCATCAGCGCCGATTCCTCGGACTCGTCGGTCACCGGCCCGGGGACGGGCTGCTCCTCGGGGGCGTGTTCCAGGATGACGTGCGCGTTGGTGCCGCTGATGCCGAACGACGACACACCCGCACGCCGGGGACGGCCGGTCTCCGGCCACTCCACCGCATCCGTCAGCAGCTCCACCGCGCCCGCCGACCAGTCCACATGCGGCGACGGCTCATCCACATGCAGCGTCTTCGGCAGCACACCATGCCGCATCGCCAGCACCATCTTCATCACACCCGCCACACCCGCGGCCGCCTGCGCATGGCCGATGTTCGACTTGATCGCACCCAGCCACAGCGGCCGCTCCTCCGCGCCACGCTCCTGCCCGTACGTAGCCAGCAGCGCCTGCGCCTCGATCGGATCGCCCAGCTTCGTGCCCGTACCGTGTGCCTCGACCGCGTCCACCTCAGCGGCCGACAGCCGAGCGCTCTCCAACGCCGCCCGGATCACCCGCTGCTGCGAAGGACCGTTCGGCGCCGTCAAACCGTTCGACGCACCGTCCTGGTTGATGGCGCTGCCGCGTACCACCGCGAGCACCTGGTGCCCGTTCCGCCGTGCGTCCGACAGCCGCTCCAGCAGCAGCATTCCGACGCCCTCGGCCCAGCCGGTGCCGTCCGCGGCCCCGGCGAAGGGCTTGCAGCGCCCGTCCGGGGCCAGTCCGCGCTGACGGCTGAACTCGACGAACGCCAGCGGGCCGGCCATGACCGTGGCGCCGCCCGCGAGGGCCAGCGAGCACTCGCCCTGCCGCAGCGCCTGGGCGGCCCAGTGCAGCGCCACCAGGGACGACGAGCAGGCCGTGTCCACGGTCACCGCGGGTCCCTCGAAGCCGAAGGTGTAGGAGATGCGCCCCGAGGCGACGCTCCCCGCGTTGCCCGTCATGAGGTAGCCCTCGGTGGCCTCGCCGGCCTGCTGCACCGCATCGGTGTAGTCGTGGTAGGTCAGCCCGCAGAACACGCCGGTCTGGCTGCCGCGCACCGACGCCGGATCGATACCGGCCCGCTCCAGCGCCTCCCACGACGTCTCCAGCAACAGCCGCTGCTGCGGATCCATCGCCAGCGCCTCACGCGGCGAAATCCCGAAGAACTCCGGATCGAAATCACCCGCGTCGTACAGGAAACCACCCTCACGCGCATACGCCGTGCCGCGATGATCGGGATCCGGGTGATACAGACCCTCCAGGTCCCAGCCGCGATCGTCGGGCAGCCCCGAGATCGCGTCCCCGCCGCTGATGAGCAGTTGCCACAGCTCTTCGGGCGTACGGACACCGCCCGGGAAGCGGCAGCCCATTCCCACGATGGCGATCGGCTCGTCGTCGGTCGTGGCCTGGCGCGCCGACGGCGTGGCCCGGGTCCGGTCGAGGCCCGGGGTTTCGGCTTCGGCCTGCGCGGAGCCCATCACCTCGACGAGGATGTGGCGGGCGACCGCGGTCGGTGTCGGATAGTCGAAGACCAGCGTGGCCGGAAGCCGAAGACCGGTGGCGGCGTTGAGTCGGTTGCGCAGCTCGACCGCGGTGAGCGAGTCGAAGCCGATGTCGCTGAAGGCGCGGTCGGGAGCGATCGCGTCCGATTCCGTATGGCCGAGCACGGCTCCCGCGTGATCGGTCACCAGCTCCAGCAGGGCGTCCTCCCGCTCGGACCGGGGCAGATCCGTGAGACGGCGTACGAGGGCGGTGGCGCCGTCCTGATCGTCGGCGGCGGCGTCGATCACCCGCCGGGCCGGGGCGCCGATGAGGTGGCGCAGCAGAGCCGGGGTGGTTCCGGGCCGGGCGTGCGCGCGGAGCACCGCGACGTCCATACGCGTCGGCACCAGCAGGACGTCATCGGTCGTGTGTGCCGCGTCGAAGAGCGCGAGCCCCTCGTCGGCGGTCAGGGGGGTCATCCCGAACCGTGCCATCCGGGCCATGTCGACCTCGCCCAAGTGGCCGGTCATATCGCTGCGTTCGGCCCAGAAGCCCCAGGCCAACGAGACCCCCGCAAGCCCACGTGCCCGGCGCCGCGCCGCCAGCGCGTCCAGGAACATGTTCGCCGCCGCGTAGTTCCCCTGCCCCGCCGCACCGAAAGTGGCAGCAGCCGACGAGAACAGCACGAACGCCGACAGCTCCAGCTCCCGCGTCAGCTCATCCAGATGCACCGCCGCATCGACCTTCGGCCGCAACACCGCGTCGATGCGCTCCGGCGTCAACGACTCGACCAGACCGTCGTCCAGCACACCGGCCGCATGCACCACACCACGCAGCGGCCGATCCGCCGGAATGCGCGCCAGCACCCCGGCCAACGCCTCACGGTCGGCGACATCGCACGCCTCGAACACCACGCGTGCGCCGATGCCGGCGAGTTCGGCCTCGAGCTCCGCGGCACCCGCCGCGTCGCGGCCGCGACGCGACACCAGCACCACGCTGCGCACGCCGTGGCGGGCGACCACATGACGCGCCACCAAACCGCCCAGCGCACCACTGGCGCCGGTGATCAGCACCGAACCGTCGGGCTCCCACACCACTTCTCGCCGGGGCGCTACGGGTACCAGGGCCCGGGTCAGCCTGGGGGCGTACGCACCGCCCCCACGCACGGCGATCTGAGGCTCTCCGGTGGCCACCGCCGCGCCGATCGCCTCGGCTGCCCACTCCAGGCTCTCCAGGTCCACCAGGGCGAATCGGTCCGGATGCTCGGCCTGTGCCGAGCGCACCAGGCCCCAGACCGCGGCAGCCGCCACGTCCGGCACGTCCTCGCCCGCCATGGCCGCCACCGCACCACGCGTCACCACCACCAACCGGGAATCGGCGCACCGCTCTTCTGCCAGCCACGCCTGAAGCGCGTCCAGGGCGCGATGTGTCGCCTGGCGGGTCGCGGACACCCGGTCGTCTTCCGCCGCGACGGAGTCGGTTGCCGAGTCGGTGAGGAACGGCAGGAGTACGAGGTCGGGCACGGCCCCGGCCGATGCGTCGGACCGGAGCAGCGCGCCCATGTCGTCGTACTCGTCGATCCGGCCACCGCTCGTTTCGAGCGCGGTGCGCAGTTCGGCGCCGTCAGGGCCGACGATCGACCAGTGGGCACGATCCGGCTCGACACCGGCGGAGCCTGCCGGGACGCTCATCCACTCCACCCGGAACAGCGACTCATGAGGCCGCCGCCCCCCGGTGAGCTGCTCCGATGTGAAGGTGCGGGTCGCCACCGCATCGACATCGGCCACCGCGTGGCCCGATTCGTCGGCAAGCAGGATCGCCATGCCGTCCGGCCGTTCCGTGGAGAGCCGTACGCGCAGGGTCGTCGCACCGGTGGCGTACAGGGACAGTCCGGTCCACCGGTACGGGAGCCGGACGCGGTCACCGTCGTCGGCGGTCAGATCGGCCACGGCGTGCAGGGCCGCGTCGAGCAGCACGGGATGGACCCCGAAGCGACCGGCCTCCGAGCGCATGTCCTCCGCCAACGCCACCTCGGCGAAGATCTCCGCACCGCGACGCCACGCGTGGCGCAGGGCGCGGAACGCCGGACCGTACTCGACACCGCCGGGCGCGGCCGCGCTCGGGTACCGGTCGGCGAGGTCGATCGGCGAGGCATCGGCCGGCGGCCACTGGCCGAGCCCGGTCTCCGCCGGCGCCGTGGGCCCCTCCGTGGTCAGCACACCGGTGGCATGGTGGGTCCACGGCAGGTCGGCAGGCCCGTCCTCGAAGCGCGAGTAGAGGTTCACGGTGCGTCGTCCGGAGTCGTCCGGGCCGCCCACCGTCAGTTGCAGCTGGACGGCGCCGCTCTCGGGAAGGGCGAGGGGCGTTTCCTGCGTCAGCTCCTCCAAATGGCCGCAGCCGACCGCGTCACCGGCCCGCAGCGCCAACTCGACCAGGGCGGACCCGGGGAGCAGCGCGGTGCCGTGAATGGTGTGGTCGGCCAGCCACGGGTGCGTACGGAGCGAGAGCCGACCGGTGAACAGCTGCCCGCCGAACTCGGGCAGCGCGACGGCCGCGCCGAGCAGGGGGTGGTCGGCGGAGACCAGCCCGGCCGAGGACACATCGCCCGCCACGCCTGAGGGCTCGACCCAGAAGCGCTGGTGCTGGAAGGCGTACGTCGGCAGATCGACGCGCCGCGCGCCCGTCCCCGCGAACATCCCCGCCCAGTCGACGGAAGCGCCGCCCACGTACGCCTCGGCCAGGGAGGCGAGGAACCGGCCGAGCCCGCCTTCGTCACGGCGCAGGGACCCGACGACGGTGACCCGTTCCCCGTGGTCCTCGGCGGTCTGCTCCACACCCATCGTGAGCACCGGATGGGCGCTGGCCTCGATGAACGTATCGAAGCCAGCGGCCAGCAGGGCGCGTACGGTCTCGTCGAAACGCACGGTCTGGCGCAGATTGCGGTACCAGTACCCGGCGTCCAGGTGGGCCGTATCGAGCACTCCGCCGGTCACCGTCGAATAGAACGGAAGCGACGACGACCGAGGAGCGATCCCCGCGAGTTCCCTCAGCAACTCGCCCTCGATGGCCTCGACATGGGCGCAGTGCGAGGCGTAGTCCACGGGGATGCGACGCGCCCGGACCCCGTCCGCCTCGCACACCCCCAGCAACTCGTCCAGCGCGTCCGCGTCACCGGACACCACGACCGCAGACGGACCGTTCACCGCCGCCACCGACAACCGCTCACCCCACCGGCCCAGCCGCTCCCGCACCTCCCCCACCGGCAACGACACCGACACCATCCCACCCAGCCCCGACAACGCCCGCAACGCCCTACTCCGCAACGCCACCACCCGCGCCGCATCCTCCAACGACAACGCACCCGCCACACACGCCGCCGCGATCTCACCCTGCGAATGACCGATGACCGCCGCAGGCTCCACCCCATACGAACGCCACAGCTCCGCCAACGACACCATCACCGCCCACAAGACGGGCTGCACCACGTCCACCCGCTCCAGCGCCGCGGGGTCGCCGAGCACATCCACCAGCGACCAGTCCACGAACGGCGCCAACGCCGCCGCACACTCCCCGACCCGCCCCGCGAACACCGGAGACGACTCCAACAACCCCGCCGCCATCCCCACCCACTGCGACCCCTGACCAGGGAAGACCAACACCGCACGACCGTCAGCACCGGCCACACCCCGGATCAGCCCCGAGGCGTCCCGGTCCTCCGCGAGTGCCGCCACACCGTCGACCAGACCGTCCCGGTCCCCGGCCAGCACCACCGCACGGTGCTCGAAGGCACTGCGCGTGGTCGCCAACGACAGGCCGATGTCATCGGCCGAGAGCTCCGTCCGCTCGCGCACATGGGCCAGCAGCCGGTCCGCCTGTGTGCGCAGCGCGGCCTCGGACTTGCCCGAGACCGGCCAGGGGGTGACGGGCAGCCGCCCCAGGTCACCGGCGGGCACGTCCACGGCGGCCCGCTCGAGCTCCGGCCGTGGCGAAGGCGCCTGCTCGAGGATGACGTGCGCGTTGGTGCCGCTGACGCCGAAGGAGGACACGCCCGCCCGCCGCGGCCGACCGGTTTCGGGCCACGGCGTGGCATCGGTCAGCAGCTGGACGGTGCCGGGCGACCAGTCCACGTACGGCGAGGGCTCGTCCACGTTGGGCATCCCGGGCAGCAGACCGTGCCGCATGGCCAGCACCATCTTTATCAGGCCCGCCACACCGGCGGCCGCCTGCGTATGCCCGATGTTGGACTTGATCGAGCCGAGCCACAGGGGTTGCTCATCGGTGTGCTCCCGGCCGTAGGTGGCCAGCAGCGCCTGCGCCTCGATCGGATCGCCCAGCGTCGTACCCGTCCCGTGCGCCTCCACGACGTCGACCTGCCCGGCCGGGAGCCCGGCGTTGGCCAGCGCCTGGCGGATCACCCGCTGCTGGGACGGGCCGTTGGGCGCGGTGAGGCCGTTGCTCGCACCGTCCTGGTTGACGGCGGAGCCACGTACCACCGCCAGCACCTGGTGGCCGTTGCGGCGCGCGTCCGACAGCCGCTCCAGCAGCAGCATGCCCACACCCTCGCCCCAGCCCGTGCCGTCGGCGGCCGCCGCGAACGGCTTGCACCGGCCGTCCGGCGCCAGGCCCCGCTGACGGCTGAACTCCACGAAGCCACGCGGTGACACCATCACCGAGACGCCACCGGCGAGCGCGAGGGAGCACTCGCCCTGTCGCAGCGCCTGCGCCGCCAGGTGCAGCGCCACCAGGGACGACGAGCAGGCGGTGTCCACCGTCACCGCGGGTCCCTCGAAGCCGAAGGTGTACGAGATGCGGCCGGAGACGACGCTGGCCGCGTTGCCGGTGGCCACATAGCCTTCGGTCGTCTCCGGAGCCCGGTCGACCAGGGACACGTACTCCTGCCCGTTGGTGCCCATGAACACGCCGGTGCGGCTTCCGCGCACCGCTTCCGGGTCGATTCCGGCCCGTTCCCACAGCTCCCATGACGTTTCCAGCAGCAGCCGCTGCTGCGGGTCCATCGCCAGTGCCTCGCGTGGCGAGATGCCGAAGAAGGAGGCGTCGAAGCCGCTCACCTCGGAGAGGAACGCACCCTCGCGTACGTAGCTCTTTCCGATCGCGTCAGGGTCCGTGTCGTACAGCCCCTCGAGGTCCCAGCCACGGTCCGTGGGGAAGGCCGAGACGGCGTCTTCTCCTGAGGCCAGCAGCCGCCACAGATCGTCGGCGGAGCGTACGTCGCCAGGGAAGCGGCAGCTCATCGAGACGATCGCGATCGGCTCATCCGCCGCGGTGGACGCGGTCGTGGCCACGTCCACGGTCGCGCCGTCCGTCTGCTCGTGGCCGCCGAGCAGTTCGGTGAGCAGGTATCCGGCCAGCGCGGTCGGTGTGGGGTAGTCGAAGACCAAGGTGGCCGGGAGCTGAACGCCCGTGGCCTCGCTGAGCTGGTTACGGAGGCCCACCGCGGTCAGGGAGTCGAAGCCGATCTCCATAAAGGCGTGGCCGGGGCCGATGGCGTCCACACCGCTGTGGCCGAGTACGGCGGCCACATGGGCACGCACGAGATCCAGCAGGGTGCGCTGCCGTTCGGCCCCGGACAGGGTCTCCAGACGGCGGACGAGTGCCGAGGACCCCTCGGTGTGCGCGGTGTCGGTGTCGCCTCGCCGGGCGGTCGCGGTCAGCTTCCGGACTTCCGGGACTCCGCTGAGCAGCCGGGACAGCCGCCGAGCCTCGAAGGTGTCGGCGAAACGCTCCCAGTCGGCGTCGAGGACGGCGATGGCGGCGTCCGGGTGGGTGATGGCGCGCTCCAGCGCCGCCAGGGCCAGCCGTGGATCCATCGCGGTCATGCCATTGCGCCGGATGGTGCGACTGACCTCGGCGCTGCTGACGGCCATGCCGTTGTCGGCCCAGGGACCCCAGGCCACCGACGTGGCCGGAAGCCCCGCACCGCGCCGCCACTCCGCCAACGCGTCCAAAGTCGCGTTCGCCGCAGCGTAGTTCGCCTGCCCAGCGGCACCCACCATCCCCGAAAACGACGAGAACAGCACAAACGCCGAAAGATCCAGCTCCCGCGTCAACTCATGCAGATGCCACGCCGCCTCCGACTTCGCCCCCAGCACACCCTCGAACCGGTCCACCGACAGCCCATCCACCACACCGTCATCCAGCACACCCGCCGCATGCACCACAGCCGTCAACGGCAACTCCTCCGGCACCCCCGCCAACACCCCGGCCACCGCATCCCGGTCACCCACATCACATGCCGCAACCGTCACCCGAGCACCGATCTCCCTGAGCTCGGCACACAGCTCATCCACGCCCACGGCCTCACAACCACGACGCGACACCAACAGCAGATGCTCCGCACCCGCACGCGCCAACCACCGCGCCACATGGGCACCCAACGCACCCGTACCACCGGTCACCAACACAGTGCCCGACGGCTCCCAGCCCTCCACACCATGCCCGCCGGCCAACGCCCGGACGATACGGCGCGCGAACACCCCCGAGCCACGCACGGCGACCTCGCTCTCGCCCGTACGACCGCTCACCACATCCACGAGGCGATCCGCCACCCGCGCATCCCACACCTCGGGAAGATCCAGCAGACCGCCCCAGCGCTCGGGCATCTCCAGACCGGCCACCCGGCCCAGGCCCCACACCGCTGCCTGCTCCACCGCGCGTACGCCCTCGGAACCAGCGACCGCGACCGCACCGCGCGTCGCACACCACACCGGAGCGGCCAGACCCACATCGCCCACCGCCTGCACCAGCGACAGCGTCAAGGCCACGCCCAAGGGCACCGACCGATACTGGCCGTGCCGTCCCTCGGCCAGTGCCAGCAGGGACAACACCCCTGCGGCAGCGGCCGCTTCGGCCCCGCCCAGACCTTCGCGCAGCCGCGCCGCCACCAGCTCACGGTCGGCGTCATCGGGCCCCAGCTCGACCATCACCGGCCGCGCACCATGCCCGGCGAGGGCGTCCGCACACGCCGACACCCATGGGTCGGCGGTCATCCCCGCGGGGACCAGGACCAGCCACGGACCGGTCACCGTGCCCGCACCGTCGGACATCGGCGACCACGACACGCGGTAGCGCCACCCGTCCACCGTGGCGCGCTCACGCCCACGGCGACGCCACGACGACAGCACCGGCAACACCGCCGCCAGCGATTCACCGGCGCCGTTCCCGTCCGCGACCGCCAGCGTGTCCGTGAGCGCGGGCAGATCCTCACGCTCGACCGCGTCCCAGAAGTCGGCGTCCACCGCGTCCGTGGGGCCCGCCTCAGCCGTGGGGACGGACGACTCCAGCCAGAAGTGTTCCCGCTGGAAGGGGTACGTGGGCAGCTCGACGGTCCGGGGGCGCGCCGGTGCGAGCAATGCCGCCCAGTCCACGGCGCGGCCCCGCACATGGATCTGGGCCAGCCCCTCCATGGCCGAGGCGATCTCCTCCCAACCGCTGCGAAGTACGGGGGCGAAGACGGCGTCCGGCACACACTCCTGCCCCATCCCGGAGAGGACCC
The DNA here is from genome assembly GCF_047337785.1 of Streptomyces lacaronensis. Taxonomy (NCBI): domain Bacteria; kingdom Bacillati; phylum Actinomycetota; class Actinomycetes; order Kitasatosporales; family Streptomycetaceae; genus Streptomyces; species Streptomyces lacaronensis. Next base: position 11,077,504 of record NZ_JBLHDK010000003.1, on the reverse strand, counting down.
CGTCGGGGCCCAACTCCAGGTAGGTGGCCACGCCTTGCCCGGCCAGGCACCGCACACCGTCCGCGAACCGCACCGTCTCGCGGACGTGCCGCACCCAGTACTCGGCCGAGCACAGCGCCTCGGCATCCGCGACCAGACCCGTCACGTTCGACACGACGGGAATGCGCGGAGGAGCGTACGACAGCCCCTCGGCCACCCGCCGGAACTCCGCCAGCATCGGCTCCATCAGGGGCGAATGGAAGGCATGCGAGACCCGCAGCCGCTTCGTCTTGACCCCCTCGGCCTCCAGCAGCCCCGCAATCTCCACCACGGCTTCTTCCGCGCCGGAGATCACGGTGGAGCGCGGACCGTTGACCGCCGCCACACTCACCTCGGCCTCACGACCGACCAGCAGCGGCAGCACATCCGCCTCGGCGGCCCGCACCGACACCATCACCCCACCCGGAGGCAACCCCTGCATCAACCGCCCACGAGCCGCCACCAGAGCACACGCGTCCTCGAGCGACAACACACCCGCCACATACGCCGCCACCAACTCACCAATCGAATGCCCCGCCACGAAGTCCGGCCGCACACCCCACGACTCCACCAACCGGAACAGCGCCACCTCCACCGCGAACAACCCACACTGCGTAAACCCGGTCCCATCCAGCCCCGACACATCACCGAATACCACATCCCGCAGCGGGCGCGTCAACTCCACGTCGAACACCGCGCACACCTGGTCAAACGCGTCCGCGAAGACCGGGAACGCCTCATACAGCTCCCGGCCCATCCCGGCACGCTGACTGCCCTGGCCCGAGAACAGCACCGCCAGCTTCCCCGGCACCATCGACCCGCGCACCACACCAGCCGCCGGTACGCCATCCACCAGCGCTCGCAACCCAGCGGCGAACCCTTCACCGTCGCCCGCCAGCACCACCGCCCGCTCATCGAGGGCCGATCGCGTCGTGACCAGCGACAGCGCCACATCAGCCGGCGGCGCCCCCGCCCCGGCCTCACCCCGGGCATAGGGCAGCAGAAGCTCCGCCTGCGCCCGCAGCGCACCCTCGGACTTCGCCGAAACCACCCACGGCACCAGGGCCGACTCCTCAGGCGCGCCGGTCACCGGCTCGGCGACGGGCAGCTCCTCGGCGAGGTGTTCCAGGATGACGTGTGCGTTGGTGCCACTGATCCCGAACGACGACACACCCGCACGCCGGGGACGGTCCGTCTCCGGCCACTCCACCGCATCCGTCAGCAGCTCCACCGCGCCCGCCGACCAGTCCACATGCGGCGACGGCTCATCCACATGCAGTGTCCTCGGCAGCACACCATGCCGCATCGCCAGCACCATCTTCATCACACCCGCCACACCCGCGGCGGCCTGCGTATGACCGATGTTGGATTTCACCGAGCCCAGCCACAACGGCCGCTCCTCCGCGCCACGCTCCTGCCCGTACGTAGCCAGCAGCGCCTGCGCCTCGATGGGATCGCCCAGCTTCGTGCCCGTACCGTGCGCCTCGACCACGTCCACCTCAGCGGCCGACAGCCGAGCACTCTCCAACGCCGCCCGGATCACCCGCTGCTGCGAAGGACCGTTCGGCGCCGTCAAACCGTTCGACGCACCGTCCTGGTTGACCGCGCTGCCCCGCACCACGGCGAGCACCCGGTGCCCGTTCCGCCGTGCGTCCGACAGCCGCTCCAGCAGCAGCACACCGACGCCCTCCGCGAGCCCCATGCCGTCCGCGGCCCCCGCGAACGCCTTGCAGCGGCCGTCGAGCGCCAGGCCGCGCTGGCGGCTGAAACCGATGAGGGCACCGGGGTTCGGCATGACGGCGACGCCACCGGCGAGCGCCAGTGAGCACTCCCCGTTCCGCAGCGCCTGCGCCGCCAGGTGCAGCGCCACCAGGGACGAGGAGCACGCGGTGTCCACCGTCACCGCGGGGCCCTCGAAGCCGAAGGAGTACGCGACGCGTCCGGACACGACGCTGGCCGCGCTTCCCGTCATCAGGTGGCCTTCGGAGCCCTCGGGCGCCTCATGCACCCGCGGCCCGTACTCCTGGTAGTTGGAGCCGATGAAGACGCCGGTGCGGCTGCCGCGCAGCGCGAGCGCGGGCACACCGGCACGCTCGAACGCTTCCCATGAGGTCTCCAGCAGCAGCCGCTGCTGGGGGTCCATCGCCAGCGCCTCGCGTGGCGAGATCCCGAAGAACGCCGGGTCGAAGTCACCCGCGCCGTAGAGGAAACCGCCTTCGCGCACATACGTCTTGCCTGGCGCGTCCGGGTCCGGGTGGTAGATGCCCTCGATGTCCCAGCCACGGTCGGTGGGCAGCCCGCCGATCGCGTCACCGCCGGACATGATGAGCTGCCACAGCTCGTCGGGGGAGGACACCCCGCCGGGGTAGCGGCAGCTCATCGCCACGATGGCGATGGGGTCGTCGTCGGAGTCCACGGGCACGGCCCGGGCCATCTCCGCCCCCGCCGCCGTCTGCGGGAGGGCGGGGAGGTCCGCCTCGTCGGCCGCCGTCCCCGTCAGCTCGGTGAGGATGTGGTGGCTCAGGACGGCGGTGCTGGGGTAGTCGAAGGCCAGCGTGGCGGGCAGGCGCAGCCCGGTGGCCGCGTTCAGCCGGTTGCGCAGTTCGACGGCCGTCAGCGAGTCGAACCCGAGCTCCTTGAACGCACGCTCGGAATCCACCGCGTCCGAGGTGGCGTGTCCGAGGACGGAAACCACCTGCGCGCGCACCAGTTCCAGGACGGTGTGCTCACGCTCGGTGGGGGTCAGCCCGGTCAGCCGCTGCCGCAGGCCCGAGGAGCCGTCGGCCGACGCGTTCGCGACCGACCCGGCGGTGTCGGTGCCCTCCTGGACGCGTCGCATCGCGGGCAGTTCGTCCAGCAGCGGGCTGGGGCGGGCGGAAGTGAAGACCGGGATGAAGTTGTCCCAGTCGATATCGGCGATGGCCAGATGGGTTTGGTCGTGGTCGAGGGTCTGCCGCAGCGCGGCGATGCCGAGCTCCGGGTCCATGAACCGCAGTCCACGCCGCCGCAATTGGTCCAGGTCCAGGGCCTCGGGCAGGTTGTCGCCGGTGGCGTCCCACACTCCCCAGGCCACCGAGGTGGCCGTCAAGCCGTTCGCCCGCCGCCGCTCGGCGAGCGCGTCCAGGTAGGCGTTGGCGGCGGCGTACGCGCCGTGGTCGCCCACGCCCCACAGCCCGGACACCGAGGAGAACAGCACGAACGCGTCCAGCGGGGTGTCGCCCAGCAGCTCGTCCAGATGGGCAGCGCCCGCCACTTTCGCGTCCATGACCTGGGCGAACTCCGCCGAGGTCGTCGCGCCCAGCCCGGCCAGGTCGATATAGGCCGCGGCGTGGATGACGGCGGTGAGCGGCCGGTCGTCGGGTACGGACGCGAGGACGCGCTGGAGCGCGGCGCGGTCCGCCACGTCGCAGGCGGCGACGGTGACCCGGGTGCCCTGTTCGGCCAGTTCGGCGACCAGGTCTTCGGCGCCGGGAGCGGCGAGGCCGCGGCGGCTGGTCAGCACCAGGTGTTCGGCGCCGTTGTGCGCCAGCCACCGGGCCAGGCGGGTGCCGAGGGCGCCGGTGCCACCGGTGATGAGGACCGTGCCATTGGGTTTCCAGGTGCGCCGCACAGGGGTGTTCCCCAGGGGTGCGGGCTCGAGCCGCCGCAGCATCACGCCCGAGGCGCGGATCGCGGCCTGGTCCTCGGGGCCGCCGTCCGCGAGCACTCCGGCGAGCCGGGCCCCGGCCCGTGCGTCCATGGCGCGCGGCAGGTCGATCAGCCCGCCCCAGCTGTCCGGGTACTCCACTCCGGCCACCCGGCCCAGACCCCACACCGCCGCCTGGGTGGGGCTGGTGAGCGGATCGGAGCTGCCGATGGACACCGCGCCCTGGGTGGCGCACCACAGTGGCGCGCGGACGCCGAGGTCGTCGAGGGCCTGGATCAGGACGAGGGTCAGGGTCAGGCCGGTGGTGGCCACGGGATGTGCGGGGTGCGGGTGTTCATCGAGCGGCAGCAGTGACAGTACGCCGGACAGCGTGTCCAGCGGGTGGTCGGCGGTGGCGGCGCGCAGCCGCTCGGCCACCGTGGCGCGGTGTGCGTCGTCCGCGCCCAGCTCGACGAGGACGACATCGGCTCCGTGTGCCGCGAGCGCCTCGCGGGAGGCCATGACCAGCGGGTCGTCGGGGCGGGAGCTGGGAGCCAGCAGCAGCCATGGCCCCGGAAGCGAGGCGGCCGGGGTGCCGCTCTTGGGGCGCCAGATCACGCGGTAGCGCCACTCGTCCACGGTCGATTCGGAGCGCCGCTGCCGACGCCACTGTGCGAGGGCGGGCAGGACGGTGCCCAACGAGGCGTGCTGCTCGGTGGATTGGACCTGGAGCGTGGCGGCCAGTGCCTCGGTGTCCTCGCGCTCCACGGCCTGCCAGAAGTGCGTGTCCGCGCTGTCTTCGGTGGACGTGCCCTCAGTGGGGCGCGCGGTGGTGGCCGAGGTGAGCCAGTAGCGCTGGTGCTGGAAGGCGTAGGTGGGCAGATCGACGGGGTGCGCACCGGTCCCGGCGAAGACCGTCCGCCAGTCGACGGCGATGCCGCCGACGTGGGCCTCGGCCAGGGAGGTCAGGAACCTCTCCGGGCCGCCTTCGTCGCGGCGCAGCGAGCCGATGGCCGCCACGGGGGTGCCGTGGTCGTCAGCCGTCTGCTCGATGCCCATGGTGAGCACGGGATGCGCGCTGGCCTCCACGAACGTCTGGAAGCCCTCGTCGAGGAGCACGCGTACGGTCTCGTCGAAACGCACGGTCCCGCGCAGATTGCGGTACCAGTAGCCGGCGTTCAGCTCCGTGGTGTCCAGCACGCCGCCGGTCACCGTCGAGTAGAACGGCACCGAGGAGGATCGCGGAGCGATCCCGGCGAGGGTGCGCCGGATCTCGTCCTCGATGCTCTCGACGTGCACGGAGTGCGAGGCGTAGTCCACGGGGACGCGGCGCGCCCGGATCTCCTCCTTCTCGCACGCCGCCAGCAACTCGTCCAGCGCGTCCGCGTCGCCGGAGACCACGACCGCCGACGGGCCGTTCACCGCCGCCACCGACAGCCGCTCGCCCCATGCCACGAGCCGCTCCCGCACGCGCTCCACGGGCAGCGACACCGACGCCATGCCACCGCGCCCGGACAGCGCCCGGATCGCCTGACTGCGCAGCGCCACCACCTTCGCGGCATCCTCCAGCGACAACGCACCCGCCACACACGCCGCCGCGATCTCACCCTGCGAGTGGCCGATGACGGCCGACGGCTCCACGCCGTACGAGCGCCACAGCTCCGCCAGCGACACCATCACCGCGAACAGGGCGGGCTGTACGACATCCACCCGCTCCAGCGCCACGGGGTCACCGAGCACATCCACCAGTGACCAGTCCACATGCGGCGCCAGGGCCGCCGCGCACTCCTCGATCCGCCGGGCGAACACCGGCGAGGAATCCCGCAGCCGGGCCGCCATGCCCACCCACTGCGACCCTTGGCCGGGGAAGACGAAGGCGACCCCGGCGCTGCGCGTGGCGACGCCTTCGACCAGCCCGGAGGTGGCCCGTCCCGCGAGGTGGTCGGCCAGGATCCGTACGGCCTCCGCACGGTCGGGGGCCAGCACGACCGCACGGTGTTCGAAGGCGGTCCGCGTGGTGGCGAGGGAGAATCCGATGTCCTCGGCCGTGACCTCCGGGTGCCGCTCCACGTGGTCCAGCAGCCGCGTGGCCTGGGCGCGCAGCGCCGCCTCGGACTTGCTCGACAGCAGCCAGGGGACGAGCGGCGGCGCCGTGCGGGGCGCCGCCGTCTCCTCCGCCACGTCCGCACCGGAAGCGGCGTCGGTAGCGGCCGGTGACGGCGCCTGCTCGATGATGACGTGGGCGTTGGTGCCGCTGATGCCGAACGAGGACACCCCGGCCCGGCGCGGCTCCCCACCCTCGGGCCACGCGGTGGCCTCGGCGAGGAGTTCGACGGTGCCCGCCGTCCAGTCAACGTGCGGGGACGGCTCGTCGATGTGCAAGGTGCGGGGCAGCATGCCGTGCCGCATCGCCAGCACCATCTTCATCACACCCGCCACACCGGCCGCCGCCTGCGTATGACCGATGTTCGACTTGACCGACCCCAGCAGCAGCGGGTGGTCCGTGGCGCGCTCACGGCCGTAGGTGGCCAGCAGTGCCTGTGCCTCGATCGGGTCGCCCAGCTTCGTTCCCGTCCCGTGTGCCTCGACGGCGTCGACCTGACCGGCCGTGAGCCCGGCGTTGGCCAGCGCCTGGCGGATCACCCGCTGCTGGGACGGCCCGTTGGGGGCGGACAGCGCACTGCTCGCACCGTCCTGGTTGGTCGCCGTGCCCCGGACGACGGCCAGCACGGGATGCCCGTTGCGCTGTGCGTCGGAGAGCCGCTCCAGGAAGAGCATGCCGACGCCCTCGGCCGGCCCGAAACCGTCGGCCGCCGCCGCGAAGGGCTTGCACCGCCCGTCGGCTGCGAGCCCGCGCTGCCGGCTGAAGCCGATGAACGTGCCGGGCGTGGCCATGACGGTGACACCACCGGCCAGGGCCAGGGAGCACTCCCCCTGACGAAGGGCCTGTACGGCCAGATGCAGGGCGACCAGCGACGAGGAACACGCGGTGTCCACCGTGACCGCCGGGCCCTCCAGGCCCAGGGTGTAGGCCACACGCCCGGACACCACGCTGATGGCGCTGCCGGTCACCAAGTGGCCCTCGACACCGTCGGCGGCCTGGTGCACCCGCGGCCCGTAGTCGGGGGCCACGGCGCCGACGAACACTCCGGACCGGCTGCCCTTGAGCGAGGCCGGGTCGATGCCCGCCCGCTCGATGGCCTCCCACGAGGTCTCCAGCAGCAGCCGCTGCTGGGGGTCCATCGCCAGCGCCTCACGCGGTGAGATCCCGAAGAAATCGGCGTCGAAGCCGCCGACATCGTGCAGGAATCCGCCCTCGCGCGCATAGGACGTGCCCGGCCGGTCGGGGTCCGCGTCATAGAGCGAGTCGAGGTCCCAGCCGCGGTCCTCGGGGAATGGTGTGATGGCGTCCTCGGCGCCGCTCAGCAGCCGCCAGAACTCCTCGGGAGAGCGCACCCCACCGGGGAAGCGGCAGCTCATCCCGACGATCGCGATCGGCTCGCGGGCCGCCGACTCCACATCCTGAAGGCGCTGCCGCGTCTGGCGCAGATCAGCCGTCACCCGCCGGAGATAGGCCGCCGCCGTCTCCAGGTGGTCGGCGACGTCGTCCGTGCCACCGGCATCGGTGGTCGGGGCATCCGGCGCCGGGCCGCCGAAGTCGCCGTCCCAGCGCGACGGAAGGCGTTTCGGCCGGTCGCTCGCCATCGCCCCGGTGGCGTCGTCAGCTGCGGCGTCCGTGCCGAGCAACGCGACGTCCAGCCGGTCGAATTCCGCGGCCACGTCCGACGGGTCGTCCGCGGCCACGGGGGCGATCTCCGCAACCAGATGTGCGCCCAGTGCGGCCGGGGTCGGGTAGTCGAAGATGAGGGTCGCGGGCAGCCGCAGCCCGGTGGCCGCGTTCAGCCTGTTGCGCAGCTCGACCGCGGTCAGCGAGTCGAAGCCCAGCTCCAGGAAGCCCCGATCGGTGTCCACCGCGGACGCCGTCCCATGGCCGAGCACCGTGGCGGCGTGTTCCTGGACCAGACGCAGCAGCATCCGCTGCCGCTCCCCCTGACCGAGCCCGGCCAGCCGCCGCGCCAACGACGCCTCCTGCGAGCCGAGGTCTTCCTGGGCCGAGGCGCGCCGGGACAGGACGGGCCGTCGTACGAGCCCGTTGAGCAGCGGGGGTACGGGCGAGGTGTCAGCGGTGGCCGCCAACTGGCCGAGGTCGAGCCGGGCGGGCACCACCACACCCTCGGCCAGCCGACCCGCCGTGTCGAACAGCCGCAGTCCCTCCTCGGAGGAGAACGGCACCAGTCCCCCCCGCGTCATCCGCGAGATGTCCGCCTGATCGAGATGTCCGGTCATCCCGGAGCGCTCGGCCCACAGACCCCAGGCGAGTGACACTCCGGGCAGGCCCATCGCCCGGCGCCGCTGGGCCAGCCCGTCCAGGAACGTGTTGGCGGCGGCGTAGTTCGCCTGCCCCGCGGCCCCCAACACACCGGCGGCCGACGAGAACAGGGCGAACATGGCCACATCGAAACGGCGCGTCAGCTCGTGCAGATGCCACGCCCCGTCGACCTTCGCCCGCAACACCGCGTCCAGCCGCTCCGGCGTCAGCGAGGCCACCGTGCCGTCATCCAGAAGACCCGCGGCATGAACCACACCGGTCAGACCGTGTCCGTCGGGGAGGTCGGCCAGCAGATCGGCCAGCGCCTCGCGGTCGGCGACATCGCAGGCCGCGACCGTGACCGAGACCCCCTGAGCCGTCAGCTCCGCCTCGAGCTCTGTCAGACTCTCGGCCGCGCGGCCACGGCGGCTGACCAGCAGCAGGCGGCGTATACCGTGCTCGGCCACCATATGCCGGGCGACCAACCCGCCCAGGACACCTCCGGCGCCGGTGATCAGTACCGTCCCCTCCGGGTCCAGCGCGGCCGGAACACTCAGCACCAGCTTGCCCACATGACGCGCCTGGCTCATGAACCGGAACACCTCAGGAGCCCTGCGCACATCCCACACCCGTGCGGGCAGCGGCTCCAGCTCACCTCGTCCGAAGAGCGCCACGATCTCCGCAAGCATCTCCCCAATACGCTCCGGACCCGCCTCGGCCAGGTCGAACGCCCGGTACATCACCCCCGGATGCGCCGCGGCCACCTCCTCGGCCGACCGCACATCCGTCTTGCCCATCTCGATGAACCGCCCGCCCTCACCCAGCAGCCGCAGCGACGCGTCCACGAACTCACCGGCCAGAGAGTCCAGAACCACATCCACACCACGACCACCCGAGGCCTCCCTGAACCGCTCCTCGAACTCCAGCGTCCGCGACGACGCGATATGCGCATCGTCCAGCCCCAGCCCGCGCAGAACATCCCACTTGGACTCGCTCGCGGTCGCGAACACCTCCACACCCCACGCCCGCGCCAACTGCACCGCCGCCATACCCACACCACCAGCAGCCGAATGCACCAACAGCGACTCACCACGCCGCAGACCCCCCAACTCCCGCAGCGCGTACAAAGCCGTCACGGACGCCACAGGGACGGACGCGGCCTCGGTGAAGGACCAGCCGTCCGGGATGCGCACCAGGCTGCGGTGGTCCACTACGGCCAGCGGCCCGAATCCGCCGTTCCACAGCCCCATGACCCGGTCGCCGACGGCGAGGGAGGTCACGCCGGGGCCGGTGGCCACGACCACACCGGCTCCCTCGCTCCCCATCACGGCCCCCGGGTCCGGATACATGTTCAGGCAGATCAGGACATCGCGGAAGTTCATGCCCGCGGCGCGCACGGCGACCCGCACCTCGTGCTCGCCGAGTTCCCCGGTGGCATCCGTGGCCGTGGCCGGCCTCAGCCCCTCCAGCGTGCCCGCTCCGGACGCCTCCAGCCGCCATGCCTCCCCGCCATCCGGCGGCGTCAGCACACCCCTCGCGATGCCGGGGGCCAGACGCGGCACCAGCACCTCGGCACCGCGCACCGCGAGCTGCGGCTCCCCGATGGACACCGCCTGATGCACCACGGCCAGCGACGCCCCGGCACCGTCCACGTCCAGCAGAACGAACCGGTCCGGATGCTCGGCCTGCGCCGACCGCACCAGCCCCCACACCGGAGCCGCCGCCAGATCACGCGGATCCGCACCGTCCTCGGTCGCCAGCGCGCCCCGGGTGACGAACACCAGCCGCGCCCCGGCGAACCCGTCCTCAGCCAGCCACGCCCGCACCATCTCCAGGGCCCGGTGGGCCACGGCGTGTGCCGCCGGGACGACGTCCTCACCGGGGCCGGAGGACACGGTCACGAACACCAGGTCCGGCATCGGAGCACCCGATCCCACATGTACCGCCAGAGCGGCCAGGTCGGCATGTTCCTCCACCGACCCGTCGGCCGCCTCAAACACCCTGGCCACACCGAAGGGGTCCGGCCCGGCCACGGCGCACCGGTCGGTGGCGGGGGCCTGGGCGGTTGTGGGCGCCGCGATCCACTCCACCCGGTACAGCGACTCGCCGTCGCCGGCGGACGACGCGAGCTGCGCTTCCGAGACCGGCCGGGTCACCAGCGCCTCCGCCGACGCCACCGGCGTACCGGCGGCGTCAGCCACCAGCACGGACATCCCCTCGGCGCCCGTGCGGGCCAGCCGCACCCGCAGAGTGGTCGCGCCGGTGGCGTGCAACGACACACCGCTCCACACGAACGGCAGCCGGATCCCTGTCTTACTCCCGTCCTTCTCCGGATGCGAGGCGGCGCACACCAGCCAGGCGTGCAGCGCCGCATCGAGCAGCGCGGGGTGCAGCCCGAACCGGGCCGCCTCCGCCCGCGACTCCTCCGGCAGCGCCACCTCGGCGAAGACCTCATCACCCTTGCGCCACACGGCGCGCAGCCCCTGGAACACCGGCCCGTACGCCAGCCCGGTGGCCGCCACATCCTCGTAGAAGCCCGCGGTGTCGACCGCTTCCGCGCCCGCCGGTGGCCATGCCTTCAGGTCCGCAGGGCCGGTCGTCCCGTCGATCGCGGTGGAGTTCACTGCCAGGATGCCCTTCGCATGGCACGTCCACGAGGCGTTCGTAACGCCGTCGCGGCGGGCGTGCACGCTGAACTCGCGCTGCGCACTCTGCCCGGGTCCACTCACGACCAGCTGCACCTGGACCGCCCCCTCGTCGGGCAGCACCAGGGGCGCCTGCAGCGTCAGCTCCTCCAACCGGTCACAGCCGACCGCGTCACCGGCCCTCGACGCCAGCTCGACAAACGCCGTACCGGGCAGGATGGTCCGGCCCAACACCGCGTGGTCGGCGAGCCAGGGGTGGGTACGGAGCGAGAGCCGGCCGGTCAGCAGGAACCCATCGGAGTCGGGCAGCGGCACGGCGGCCCCCAGCAACGGATGCCCCGCCGAGTCCAGCCCCACCGACGCCGCATCACCAGCGGTCTCGATGGCCTCGGACTCCAGCCAGAAGTGGGTGCGCTGGAAGGCATACGTCGGCAGATCGACGCGCCGCGCGCCCGTGCCCGCGAAGAGCCCCGCCCAGTCGACGGACGCGCCGCCCACGTACGCCTCAGCCAGGGAGGTCAGGAATCGCTCCAGGCCGCCTTCGTCGCGACGCAGCGAACCGACCGCGGTGACCCGGGTCCCGTGGTCCTCGGCAGTCTGCTCCACACCCATCGTCAGGACGGGGTGGGCACTGGCCTCGATGAACACCTGGAAACCGTCGGTGAGCAGGGCGCGGACGGTCTCGTCGAAGCGCACCGTCTGACGAAGATTGCGGTACCAGTACCCGGCGTCCAATTCCTGGATGTCCAGCACCCCGCCGGTCACCGTCGAATAGAACGGCACCGACGACGACCGAGGGCTGATCCCCGCCAGGGCGTGCCGAAGCTCATCTTGGATGGCCTCGACGTGAGCACAGTGTGAGGCGTAATCCACCGGAACGCGCCGCGCCCGGATCCCCTCGCCCTCGCATACGGCCAGCAACTCATCCAACGCGTCCGCGTCACCGGAGACCACCACGGCCGAGGGTCCGTTCACTGCGGCAACCGACAACCGCTCACCCCACCGGCCCAGTTGCTCCCGTACGGCCTCCACCGGCAGCGACACCGACACCATGCCGCCCAGCCCCGACAACGCCCGCAGCGCCTTACTGCGCAACGCCACCACTCGCGCCGCGTCCTCCAAGGACAACGCACCGGCCACACACGCCGCCGCGATCTCACCCTGGGAGTGGCCAACGACCGCGGCAGGCTCGACACCGTACGAACGCCACAACTCGGCCAGCGACACCATCACCGCCCACAACACCGGCTGCACCACATCCACCCGCTCCAACGCCACCGCATCGCCCAGCACATCGCCCAGCGACCACTCCACAAACGGCGCCAACGCCGCCGCACACTCCTCCATCCGCCCCGCGAACACCGGAGACGACTCCAACAGCCCCGCCGCCATCCCCACCCACTGCGACCCCTGACCAGGGAAGACAAGCACCGCGTGATCCCGGGCCGCCGCCATCCCGCGCACCACACCGGGGGCCACGTTCCCCTCGGCCAGCGCGCCCAGGCCGTCGACGAGACCGTCCCCGTCCCCCGCCAGCACCACCGCGCGGTGTTCGAAGACACCGCGCGTGGTCGCCAACGACAACCCGACGTCGGCGGGCGAAACCTCTCCGTGCTCGCGCACATGCGCCAGCAACCGCTCCGCCTGTGCCTCGACCGCGGTGTCCGACCGTCCGGAGATCACCCAGGGCGTGATCTCCGGCAGCCCCTCGGCCGGGGCGTCGTCATCGGCACCATGGTCGGGGGCCTCATCGAGCGGGGCCTGCTCCAGCACGGCGTGGGCGTTGGTTCCGCTCATCCCGAAGGAGGAGACCGCCGCACGACGCGGTCGTCCCGTCTCCGGCCAGGGCATATCGTCCGTCAGCAGGCGCAACCCGCCGTCGGACCAGTCCACATGCGGCGATGGCTCATCCACGTGCAGGGTGCGCGGCAGCACGCCGTGTCGCATGCCGAGCACCATCTTGATCACACCGGTCACACCCGCCGCCGCCTGCGTGTGCCCGATGTTCGACTTCACCGAGCCCAGCAGCAGCGGCCGTTCTTCGGGGCGGCCCCTGCCGTACGTGGCGAGCAGGGCCTGCGCCTCGATGGGGTCGCCCAGCTTGGTGCCGGTGCCATGTGCCTCGACCGCGTCCACCTCGGCCGGCTGGAGCCGGGCGTTCTCCAACGCGGCGCGGATCACCCGCTGTTGCGAGGGGCCGTTGGGCGCGGTGAGGCCGTTGCTCGCACCGTCCTGGTTGATGGCGGTGCCCCGTACGAGGGCGAGCACACGGTGTCCGTTTCGGCGGGCGTCCGACAGGCGTTCCAGCAGCAGCACACCGACGCCCTCCGCCGGGCCGAAGCCATCGGCGGCGGCGGAGAAGGGCTTGCAGCGCCCGTCCGGCGCCAGCCCCCGCTGGCGGCTGAAGCCGACGAACGTCCAGGGGGTGGACATGACGGCGGTGCCACCGGCCAGGGCCAGGGAGCACTCGCCCTGCCGCAGCGACTGCGCGGCCAGGTGCAGCGCCACCAGCGACGACGAGCACGCCGTGTCGACGGCGACGGCGGGCCCTTCGAAGCCGAACGCATAGGCGAGCCGCCCGGAGGTGACGCTGAGGGCGTTACCGGTGAGCAGATAGCCCTCGACACCGCTCGACGGCCGGATCGGGCCCGCGCCGTATCCGTGTGACCCGGCGCCCACGAACACACCGGTCTGGCTGCCGCGCAGGGAGGCCGGGTCGATGCCCGCGCGCTCGAAGGTCTCCCAGGACGTCTCCAGCAGCAGTCGGTGCTGCGGGTCCATCGCCACCGCCTCGCGCGGTGAGATGCCGAAGAACGCCGCGTCGAATTCACCCGCGCCGTCGACGAAGCCGCCGTGGCGCGTGTAGGTCTTCCCGGGGGCGTCGGGGTCGGCGTCGTAGAGTCCGTCGAGCTCCCAGCCACGGTCTTCGGGGAAGCCGGATATCGCGTCACGGCCCTCGGTCAGCAGGTCCCACAGTTCCTCCGGGGACCGGACACCGCCGGGCAGACGGCACCCCATGGCGACGATGGCGATCGGGTCGTCGTCCGGCTCGGCACGGGTGACGGGCGCGGGTGCCGAGGGGGCATCGCCCTCCCGGAGGCCGAGCAGTTCCGTGCGGAGGTATTCCGCGAGCGCGGCGGGGGTCGGGTAGTCGAAGACGACCGTGGCGGGCAGCCGCTCGCCCGTGGCAGCGTTCAGCCGGTTCCGCAGCTCCACCGCCGTGAGGGAGTCGAAACCGTGCTCCTTGAAGGAGATCTCCGGCTCGACCGCGTCCGGTGTGCTGTGGCCGAGGACGGTGGCGGCCTGGTCCTGGACCATGCGCAGCACCATCCGCTCCCGCTCCGCGTCGCCCACCCGGCGCAGCCGCTGCCGTAGTGACGCCTCCTCCGCTGCGGGCGTCGTCCGGGCCAGCGCGCGGCGGACCACGGTGGCCCGTTCCGGTCGGCCGTCGCCGGGCCGCGCTGTCGCGGCCGCGAACTGTTCCTCCGTGACCGGCCGCGCCACCAGCGCGTCCACCGTGGCCACCGGCGTTCCCGCGGTGTCGGCGACCAGCGCGGACAGGGTGTCGGTTCCCTTGCGGGTCAGCCGTACGCGGAGCATCGACGCCCCGGTCGCGTGCAGCGACACACCGCTCCAGAGGAACGGCAGGCGGATGCTGTCCGCATCGCCCGAGAGGGGCGCCAGACCCGGCTGCAAGGCGGTGTCCAGCAGGGCCGGGTGGATGCCGAACCGGGACACCTCGCCATGGGCTTCCTCGGCCAGCACCACCTCGGCGAAGAGCTCGTCACCGCGGCGCCATACCGCGCGAACGCCGCGGAAGACGGGCCCGTACGCCACCCCGGCGTCGGCCAACCGCTCGTAGAGACCGGCGGTGTCGACGGCCTCCGCGCCGGTCGGCGGCCATACGCCGAGGTCCGTCGCGTGGCTCTGGACCTCGCCGTGGGCTTCATGGTGGGCTTCGCCGTGGACCAGCGTTCCCGAGGCATATCGGGTCCATGGCCGGTCCGTGGTGTCCTCCGGCCGCGCGTACATCCGTATGGGACGTCCGCCGTCCTCCCCGGGTCCGCCGACGGTCAACTGGAGCTGTACGGCGCCCTGTTCCGGAAGCACCAGAGGCGCCTCCAGAGTCAGTTCCTGCACGCGGTCGCATCCGGCCGCGTCACCGGCACGAAGCGCCAACTCCACGAATGCGGACGCGGGCAGCAGGGCCCGCCCGTGCACGGTGTGTTCGGCGAGCCAGGGATGCGTACGGAGCGAGAGGCGGCCCGTCAGCAACCACCCGTCCGAATCGGGCAGCGCGGTCGCCGCGCCGAGGAGGGGGTGGTCGGGGGAGGCCAGCCCGGCCGAGGACACATCGCCCGCCACGGCTGAGGGCTCGACCCAGTAGCGCTGGTGCTGGAAGGCGTACGTCGGCAGGTCGACGTGCCGTGCGCCCGTGCCCGCGAACACGGCCGCCCAGTCGACGGCGGCGCCGCCGACGTATGCCTCGGCCAGGGAGATGGCGAACCGTTCGAGCCCGCCTTCGTCGCGGCGCAGGGATCCGACGGCGGTGATGTGCGTGCCGTGGTCCTGGGCCGTCTGCTCCACGCCCATCGTCAGAACGGGGTGGGCGCTGGTCTCGATGAACGTATCGAAGCCGCCGGCCAGCAGGGCACGGACGGTCTCGTCGAAGCGCACCGTCTGGCGCAGATTGCGGTACCAGTACCCGGCGTCCAGTTGCTGGGTGTCCAGCACACCCGCCGTGACCGTGGAGTAGAACGGCACCGACGACGAGCGCGGGGTGATCGGCGCGAGGGTCCGCTGAAGCTCGTCCTCGATGGCCTCGACATGAGCGCAGTGCGAGGCGTAGTCCACGGGGATGCGCCGCGCCCGGATCTCGTCCGCCTCGCACGCCGCCAGCAGCTCGTCCAACGCGTCCGCGTCGCCGGAGACCACGACAGCCGAGGGCCCGTTGATTGCCGCCACCGACAGCCGCTCACTCCACGACGCGAGCCGCTCCCTCACCGCCTCCAACGGCGACGACACCGACACCATGCCGCCGAGCCCCGACAGCGCGCGCAACGCCTCGCTCCGCAGGGCCACCACGCGTGCCCCGTCCTCCAGCGACAACGCACCCGCCACACACGCCGCCGCGATCTCACCCTGCGAGTGACCAATGACGGCCGCGGGCTCGACACCGTACGAACGCCACAGCTCCGCCAACGACACCATCACCGCCCACAAGACGGGCTGCACCACGTCCACCCGCTCGAGCGCCGCGGGGTCGCCGAGCACATCCACCAGCGACCAGTCCACGAACGGCGCCAACGCAGCCGCGCACTCCTCCATCCGCTCCGCGAACACCGGAGACGACTCCAGCAGCCCCGCCGCCATCCCCACCCACTGCGACCCCTGACCAGGGAAGACAAAGGCGACGCGGTCGGAGGAGCCAGTAGCCGCCCCGCGCACCACACCCGTGGCCTCGCGCCCCTCGGCCAGCGCGGTCAGGCCGCTGACGAGCGCGGTACGGTCGGCGCCCAGCACCACCGCCCGCCGCTCGAACACGGCGCGCGTGGTGACCAGCGACAGACCGACATCCACCGACGCCGGACCGGCCCCGTCCCCCACCCTCGACAGCAGGCGCGCGGCCTGCTCCCGCAGCCCCGCCTCGGATCGCGCCGATACCACCCACGGCACCACGCCGCTCGGCTCAGAGGTGGCGTCCGTGGCGGCATCGGACTCCATCGGCCCCTGCTCCAGGATCACATGGGCGTTGGTGCCGCTCACACCGAAGGAGGAGACACCCGCCCGACGGGGCCGACCGGTCTCGGGCCATTGCATCGGGCCGGTCAGAAGCTCCACCGCGCCCACGGACCAGTCCACGTGCGCTGATGGCTCATCGATGTGCAGGGTCTGCGGAAGCACGCCGTTGCGCATGGCCAGCACCGACTTGATGACCCCGGCCACACCGGCCGCGGCCTGGGTGTGGCCGATGTTGGACTTGATCGAGCCGAGCCACAGCGGCCGCTCGCCGGGCCGCTCCTGTCCGTACGTGGCCAGCAGCGCCTGCGCCTCGATGGGGTCGCCCAGCGTCGTACCCGTGCCGTGCGCCTCGACCATATCGACGTCGGCGGCCGACAGCCGGGCGTTCGCCAGGGCGGCCCGGATCACCCGCTGCTGCGACGGGCCGCTCGGTGCGGTGAGGCCGTTGCTCGCGCCGTCCTGGTTGACGGCGGAACCGCGCACGACCGCCAGCACCTGGTGGCCGCTGCGCCGCGCGTCCGACAACCGCTCCAGCAGCAGCAGGCCCACACCCTCGCCCCAGCCCGTGCCGTCCGCTGCCGCCGCGAAAGCCTTGCACCGACCGTCGGCCGCCAGACCGCGCTGTCGGCTGAATTCCACGAAGAGCTCGGGGGTGGACATGATGGTGACCCCGCCGGCGAGCGCGAGCGAGCATTCGCCCCGGCGCAGGGACTGCGCCGCCAGATGCAGGGCGACCAGCGACGACGAACAGGCGGTGTCCACCGTGACCGCCGGGCCCTCGAAGCCGAAGGTGTAGGAGATACGGCCGGAGACGACGCTGGCGGCGCTGCTGGTGACCAGGTGCCCCTCGACGTGCTCCGCTGCCGCCTGGCGCAGGCTGGTTGCGTAGTCCTGGCCGTTGCTGCCCACGAAGACTCCGGTCTGACTGCCCCGGAGCGACGTGGGATCGATCCCGGCCCGCTCGAACGCCTCCCACGACGTTTCCAGCAGGAGCCGCTGCTGCGGGTCCATCGCCACCGCCTCACGCGGCGAGATCCCGAAGAACTTCGGGTCGAAGTCGCCCGCTCCCTCGAGGAACCCGCCCTCGCGGACATAGCTCTTGCCGTGCTCGTCCGGGTCCGGCCCGTAGAGCGTTTCCAGGTCCCATCCGCGGTCGGCGGGGAACTCGGTCAGCACCTCGCGCCCGGCGAGCAGCAGCTGCCACAGGTCTTCCGGTGTCCGCACCTCGCCCGGGAAGCGGCAGCTCATGGCCACAATGGCGATGGGCTCGTCGTCGGGGGCCACGGCGACGGGCAACGCGGCGTCCGCGCCGTTCCCCAGTCCGAGCGCCTCGGTGCGCAGCAGTTTGACCAGCGCCGTCACGGTGGGGTGGTCGAAGAGCAACGTGCTCGGCAGACTCAGCCCGGTGGCCGCGTTCAGCCGGTTGCGCAGGGTCACCGCCGCGAGGGAGTCGAAACCCAGTTCCTTGAAGGCTCGGTCGGCGTCGATGGCCTCGGGACGGCGGTGTCCGAGGACGGCTGCCACATGGGAGCGCACGAACTCCAGGAGGACGCGGTCTTGTTCCGCCGTTCCCAGCCCGGCGAGTCGGCGCCGAAGCGACCCATCAGCGAGCGTGACCTCGTCGGCGGTGTCGGGTGAGCCGTGGGCCATGAGGCCGTGCAGGAGTCGGCGCGAACGGGTGTCCGCCATCGTCCGGGCCAGGGTGTCCCACTCGACGTCGGCGACGATCAGGGACGCTGCCGCCGGGTGGTTGACGCTCTGCGCCAGGGTGGCGACGGCCGACTCGGGGTCCATCGCGGGGAGACCATGGCGCCGCCACCGGTCCGCGACGGCCTCTGCCATGCCGTGGGCGGCCCAGGGCCCCCAGGCCACCGACGTGGCCGGGAGCCCCGCACCGCGCCGCCACTCCGCCAACGCGTCCAAAGTCGCGTTCGCCGCAGCGTAGTTCGCCTGCCCAGCGGCACCCACCATCCCCGAAAACGACGAGAACAGCACAAACGCCGAAAGATCCAGCTCCCGCGTCAACTCATGCAGATGCCACGCCGCCTCCGACTTCGCCCGCAGCACACCCTCGAACCGGTCCACCGACAGCCCATCCACCACACCGTCATCCAGCACACCCGCCGCATGCACCACAGCCGTCAACGGCAACTCCTCCGGCACCCCCGCCAACACCCCGGCCACCGCATCCCGGTCACCCACATCACATGCCGCAACCGTCACCCGAGCACCGACCTCCCTGAGCTCGGCACACAGCTCATCCACGCCCACGGCCTCACAACCACGACGCGACACCAACAGCAGATGCTCCGCACCCGCACGCACCAGCCACCGCGCCACATGGGCACCCAACGCACCCGTACCACCGGTCACCAACACAGTGCCCGACGGCTCCCAGCCCTCCACACCATGCGCACCCTCGACCGCACGCACCACACGGCGGCCGAACACACCCGATGCCCGCACCGCCGCCTCGGTCTCACCCGCGCGGCCACTCACCACACCCATCAGCCGGTCCGCCACCCGCGCATCCCACGCCTCGGGAAGATCCAGCAGACCGCCCCAGCGCTCGGGCACCTCCAGACCGGCCACCCGGCCCAGCCCCCACACGGCCGCCTGCTCCACACTCAACGGGCTCTCCGAACCGCCCACCGCCACCGCGCCCCGCGTCACACACCACACACGGCCACCCACGCCCGCATCCCCGATCCCCTGGAGCAGGGACAACGTCAGCGCCAGACCCAACGGCACCGACCCGTACTCGCCGTGCCGCCCCGCTGCCAGCGCCAGCAGCGACACCACACCCGCGGCGTCGGGGACTTCGGCCTCCTCCAGGGCCCGGCGCAGCCGGTCCGCGATCACCGTGCGGTCGGCGTCGTCCTGCGTCAGCTCGACCACGACAGGCAGGGCACCGCGCCCAGCCAACGCGGCCACACACTCCGCGACCCACTCATCCCCGGCCAGCCCGGCCGGGACCGCCACCAGCCACGTGCCCGTCAGCGCAGCGCCCACCACATCCGAAACGGGCGACCACGACACCCGATAGCGCCAGCCATCAGCCACCTGCGTCAGCGCCGGGGCCGTGCCGGTACGGACCGGCTCCAGCCAGAAGCGCTCCCGCTGGAACGCATATGTCGGCAACTCCACACGGCGGGGGCGGCCCGGCGCCAACAGGGCCGGCCAGTCGACCTGCCGCCCCCGAACATAGATCTCGGCGAGCGCCTCCTGAAGCGAAGGGATCTCGCTCCGGCCATCGCGCAGCACCGACGCGAAGACCGCGTCGGAGACGCACTCCTGCCCCATCCCGGAGAGCACCCCGTCCGGACCCAGCTCCAGGAAGGTGGTGACTCCCGCGTCCGCCAGGCTCCGCACCCCGTCCGCGAACCGCACGGACTCACGGACATGCCGCACCCAGTACTCGGGCGAGCACAGCGCCTCGGCGTCCGCCACCAGACCCGTCACGTTCGACACGACGGGAATGCGCGGAGGCGCGTACGACAGCCCCTCGGCCACCCGCCGGAACTCCGCCAGCATCGGCTCCATCAACGGCGAATGGAAGGCATGCGAGACCCGCAACCGCTTCGTCTTGACCCCCTCGGCCTCCAGCAGCCCCGCAATCTCCGTCACCGCCTCCTCCACACCGGAGATCACGGTGGAGCGCGGACCGTTGACCGCCGCCACACTCACCTCGGCCTCACGACCGACCAGCAGCGGCAGTACGTCGACCTCGGCGGCCCGCACCGACACCATCACCCCACCCGGGGGCAGCGCCTGCATCAACCGCCCACGAGCCGCCACCAGAGCACACGCGTCCTCGAGCGACAACACCCCCGCCACATACGCCGCCACCAACTCACCAATCGAATGCCCCGCCACGAAGTCCGGCCGCACACCCCACGACTCCACCAACCGGAACAGCGCCACCTCCACCGCGAACAACCCACACTGCGCAAACCCGGTCCCATCCAGCCCCGGCACATCACCGAACACCACATCCCGCAGCGAACACTCCAACACCCCGTCGAAGTGCCCACACGCCTCATCAAACGCGTCCGCGAAGACCGGGAACGCCTCATACAGCTCCCGACCCATTCCGGCACGCTGACTGCCCTGCCCCGAGAACAGCACCGCCAGCTTCCCCGGCACCACCGAGCCACGCACCACACCAGCCGCCGGTACACCCTCCGTCAGCGCTTCCAGCCCGGCCGCAAACCCCTCGCGGTCACCGGCCAGCACCACCGCACGATGCTCGAACGCCGACCGGGTGGTCACCAGCGACGAGGCCACATCCACGACCGACGCCTCAGCGTCCAGCTCCCCACGCACCGTCGACAGCAACCGCTCCGCCTGCGCCCGCAGCGCACCCTCGGACTTCGCCGACACCACCCACGGCACCGATGCCGGGGCCTCCCGCCCCTCGTCCACCGGCTCGGCTACGCCCATCTCTGCGGGAGCCTGCTCCACGATGACGTGGGCGTTCGTCCCGCTGATGCCGAACGACGACACCCCCGCACGCCACGACCGGCCCGTCTCCGGCCACACCACCGCATCCGTCAACAACTCCACCGCACCCGCCGACCAATCCACATGCGGCGACGGCTCATCCACATGCAGTGTCCTCGGCAGCACACCGTGCCGCATCGCGAGCACCATCTTCATCACGCCCGCGACACCAGCCGCTGCCTGCGTATGACCGATGTTCGACTTCACCGACCCCAGCCACAGCGGCCGGTCCTCGGCGCCCCGCTCCCGCCCATAGGTCGCGAGCAGCGCCTCGGCCTCGATCGGGTCGCCCAGGGCCGTGCCCGTGCCATGCGCTTCGACCACGTCCACGTCGGCGGGCGAAAGCCCGGCATTCGCCAACGCCGCCCGGATCACGCGCTGTTGGGAGGGTCCGTTCGGCGCGGTCAGCCCGTTTGACGCACCGTCCTGGTTGATGGCGCTGCCGCGTACCACCGCGAGCACCTGGTGACCGTTCCGCCGCGCGTCGGACAGCCGCTCCAGCAGCAGCATCCCGGCGCCCTCGGCCCAGCCCGTGCCATCCGCCGCCGACGCGAACGGCTTGCACCGGCCGTCCGGAGCCAGCCCTTGCTGCCTGCTGAACTCCACGAATAGCCCCGGCGTAGGCATCACCGTCACACCACCGGCGAGGGCAAGCGCGCACTCGCCCTGGCGCAGCGACTGGACCGCCAGATGCAGGGCCACCAAGGAAGACGAACAGGCGGTGTCCACCGTCATCGCCGGGCCCTCGAAGCCCATGGTGTAGGAGATGCGGCCGGAAGCGGCGCTGACGGTGTTGCCGGTCAGCAGGTATCCCTGCAACTCGTCCGAGGCGTCGTGCATCCGCGGGCCGTAGTCCTGGGACATCGCGCCCACGAAGACACCGGTCCCGCTCCTCTCCCGCCCGGCCGGGTCGATGCCCGCGCGTTCGAAGACCTCCCAGGAGGTCTCCAGCAAGAGCCGCTGCTGCGGGTCCATCGCCAGCGCCTCTCGTGGCGAGATCCCGAAGAAGGAGGCATCGAAGTCCCCGGCGTCGTAGAGGAATCCGCCTTCCCGGGCATACGTCGTCCCGGCTCGTCCAGGATCGGCGTCATACAGTCCGGACAGATCCCAGCCCCGGTCCGCCGGAAACGCCCCGATGGCGTCGCCACCGGAGGCGATCAGCTGCCACAGCTCCTCGGGCGACCGCACACCACCGGGGTAGCGGCAGCTCATGCCCACGATCGCGATGGGCTCGTCCGGAGCCACGCCAACCGGCACCGACGCAGTGTCCTCGCGCCCGTCGTCACCCAGGAGCCTGTCCCGCAGATGGCGAACGAGGATCCGGGGCGTGGGGTGGTCGAACAGCAGCGTGGTCGACAGGCGCAGTCCGGTGATGGTGTTCAGGCGGTTGCGGAAGTCGACGGCGCCGAGCGAATCGAAGCCCAGTTCCTTGAAGGTCCGGCCGAGATCGACGGCGTCCGGCCCTTCGTACCCCAGCGCGATGGCGACCTGTTCACGTACCAGGTCGGCCAGTGTCTCCCCGCGCCGGGCGTCGTCCAGCGGGGCGAGACGCGCGCGCAGAAGCGACGCCGCGTCGGTCGCCGATGTGTGCTCCACGCTGTCATCCGGGTCGGTCGCATCGGTCTCGGTGATCGGACTCGACTGCGGCAGGGCCTGGACGTCCAGCCAGTACCGCTTGCGCTGGAAGGCGTAGGTGGGCAGCTCGACGCGCCGCGCACCCGTCGCCGCGAACATCCCCGTCCAGTCGACGGAAGCCCCGCCC
Organism: Streptomyces lacaronensis; assembly: GCF_047337785.1. NCBI lineage: Bacteria > Bacillati > Actinomycetota > Actinomycetes > Kitasatosporales > Streptomycetaceae > Streptomyces > Streptomyces lacaronensis. The sequence continues at coordinate 11,054,840 of NZ_JBLHDK010000003.1, read as the reverse complement.
ACATAGGCCTCGGCCACGGAAGTCAGGAAGCGATCCAGGCCGCCCTCGTCACGGCGCAGCGACCCGACGGCCGCCACGTCGGAGCCATGCTGCTCGGCGGTCTGCTCCACCCCCACTGTGAGCACCGGATGGGCGCTGGCCTCGATGAACACCTGGAAACCGTCGGCCAGCAGAGCGCGGACGGTCTCCTCGAAACGCACCGTCTGCCGCAGATTCCGATACCAGTACCCGGCGTCCAGGTCGGCCGTATCGAGCACTCCACCGGTCACCGTCGAGTAGAACGGCACCGATGACGACCGAGGGCTGATCCCCACGAGGGTCTGCTGAAGCTCATCTTCGATGGCCTCAACGTGAGCGCAGTGTGAGGCGTAATCCACCGGAACGCGCCGCGCCCGGATCCCCTCGCCCTCGCATACGGCCAGCAGCTCGTCCAACGCGTCGGCGTCACCGGAGACCACCACCGCCGAAGGCCCGTTCACCGCGGCCACCGACAACCGCTCACCCCACCGGCCCAGCCGCTCCCGCACCTCCGCCACCGGCAGCGACACCGACACCATGCCCCCACGCCCCGACAACGCCCGCAACGCCTTACTCCGCAACGCCACCACCCGCGCCGCGTCCTCCAACGACAACGCACCCGCCACACACGCCGCCGCGATCTCACCCTGCGAATGCCCCACCACCGCCGCAGGCACCACACCGTACGAACGCCACACCTCAGCCAACGACACCATCACCGCCCACAACACCGGCTGCACCACATCCACCCGCTCCAACGCCACCGGATCGCCGAGCACATCCACCAACGACCACTCCACCAACGGCCCCAACGCCGCCGCACACTCACCCAACCGCTCCGCGAACACCGCAGACGACTCCAACAACCCCACCGCCATCCCCACCCACTGCGACCCCTGCCCCGGAAACACCAACACCGCACGACCATCACCACCCGCAACCACACCCCGCACCAACCCAGAGACATCCCGGCCCTCCGCCACCGCACCCAAGCCCTCGGCCAGAGCCGCACGGTCGGACCCCAACACCACCGCACGATGCTCGAACGCGCTACGCGTCGCCGCCAGAGAGAACCCAACATCTCCGGCCGACAGCTCCGCCCGCTCCCCCACATACGACGCCAGCCGACCCGCCTGCGCCCGCAACGCCGCCTCGGAGCGCCCCGACACCACCCACGGGATCCGGGCGGGAGCGCCCTTCCCATCGGCTCCCGCCGCCTCCCGAGCCACCACCGGCTCCGGGGCCCCGGAGAGCACCACATGGCAGTTCGTCCCGCCCACTCCGAACGAGCTCACCCCGGCGGTCAACGCCTCCCGCGTCCCCGCCGCATCCGCGGTCCACGGCTCGGATGCCGTCTGCACCCGCAGCCTCAGCCGGTCCAGCGGTATGTCCGGGCTGGGCGTCCGGAAGTTGAGGCTGGGGAAGAGCTCGCCGTGTTTGAGCCCCAGGGCCGTCTTGATGAAGCCGACGACACCGGCCGCGCCCTCCAGGTGGCCCACGTTGGTCTTGGCCGACCCCACCAGCAGTGGAGCGTCGGCGGGCCGCCGTGCCGTGCCCAGGACCGCGCCCAGCGCCGCCGCCTCGATCGGGTCGCCGACCTTCGTACCGGTGCCGTGGAGCTCCACGTACTGGACACGGGCCGGGTCGACTCCGGCCTGCCGGTAGGCGCGGCGCAGAAGGTCCTCCTGGGCCGCCCGGTGGGGGGTGGTGAGGTGGTCACCGCCACCGTCGTTGTTGAGCGCGCTGCCCCGGATGACGCAGTACACGGGGTCCCCGTCGGCGAGGGCGTCCGCCAGAGGCTTGAGAACGACGGCGCCGCCGCCCTCGCCGCGTACGAAACCGTTGGCGCGGGCGTCGAAGGTATAGGTGACGCCGTCCGGTGACAGCCCGCCGAACCGGGCGGCGCTGATGCCGCTCTCGGGGGCGAGGTTGAGGTGGACGCCGCCGGCGATGGCGATGGATGTCTCGCCGCGGCGGATGCCTTCGCAGGCCAGGTGGATGGCCGCCAGCGAGGACGCCTGTCCGGCGTCGAGGGTGAGGCTGGGGCCGCGCAGGCCGAGGTGGTAGGAGACGCGGTTGGCGATGATGCCGCGGTGGAGTCCGGTGAAGCTGTGCCGGTCGATGGCCTCCGGACCGCCCCGCCGGATCAGCGTGGCATAGTCGTCCGCGATCACACCGATGTACACGCCGGTGCGGCTGTCGCGGAGCCGGTCCGGAACGATTCCGGCGTCTTCGAGGGCCTCCCAGGTCAGTTCCAGGGTCAGGCGCTGCTGGGGGTCCATGGCCGCCGCCTCGCGTGGCGAGATGCCGAAGAAGGCGGCGTCGAAGTGTTCGATCCGGTCCCGGTCCAGGAATCCGCCCCGGCGTGGGGCTCCGGTGTCCCCTGCCCACCGTCCCTCCGGGGCCTCCGTGATGGCGTCGGCGCCGTCGCGGAGCAGTTGCCGGAAGGTGGCGGGGTCGGGTGCTCCGGGGAGGCGGCAGGACAGTCCGACGACCGCGATCGGCGCGTCCGTCGTGGTCGGCGAGGTGCCGTCGGAACCCTTCATGAGCGTGACTCCCTGGATCCAGGAACGTAGGACGCCGGGTGCACCCCGGCGCAACGCGAAGGTCTGCGCCGCGTCCGGGCAGGACAGCGGGACAGGAGAACGAGATGACGAAGCGGGCGGGGAACGGACGGGACATGGGCGGGCGGTGCCCTCCCGCGTGGCGGATGCCACGCGGAGCGCTCATGCCCTGTGGCCGGTGGCCCCAGTCCGTGATTCGTGGACCGTGTTCCCCGTGCCTCGTGGATGTCTTGTGGGTCTGGCGGGGCCTAGTAGATGCCTTCCGGCGCCGATCGCACGACCTGCAGTGGCTTGACGTTGGCGACGCCGTCACACGGCCACTCCGGGCCCGTGTCGTACCGCACCGCGAGATCGCGCTCGAGCACATTGGGCAGGAAGAGGTCGTCGTGCAGGACGGTCAGCCGGACCTGGCCCTGTTCGCCGTATCCGACCACCTCGGACCAGTCGTCCTTGTCGACGACCGCCATGGTCACCTGCGGGTAGTTCGGCAGGTACGGCATGAGGGCGCCGTCGTCCTCCGCGGGCAGGCCCACCGTGTTGCCGAAGGTGTTGGCGTAGGTGACGACGACCAGTCCGCCGCCCAGGGCCTTGTGGAAGGATCTGCGCATGGCGGGGGTGGCGTGTGTCCCACTGAGCCGTACGCCCTTGAGCCGCGCCACCAGTTCGGACCTCGCCTTGATCAGGGCCTGCAGCAGGGCCGGGGTGGTGACGAGGTAGTCGACCGGCTGATGCTCCAGGACCGCGGCGATCTGCTCGGTGATGTGGGCCGTGTACTCCTGCGCGTCCTTCAGCCGGCCGTCGCGGAGCAGCCGCTTGACCCAGCGTGGATCGAAGTCGATGCCGTACACCCGGCCGTCGTACAGGTCGGCCAGATCCACGGCGCCCTGTCCGATGAGATGCGGACCGGTGGGGGTGGCCTGGAGCCAGGTGCGGCCGGGCTCGAACCCCTCACGCTCGATCACCCAGCGCCGCCACGCGGCGCGGTGCTCGAGCATCGGCTCGGTGTAGAACACCCGGCAGGGGTTGCCGGTGGTGCCTCCGGAGTCCCAGATCCGGCCGCTCAGGGGCCGGGGCACGGCCTGGGGCACGAGCTCGGCGGGGTCCAGGGTGCGCAGGTCGCCCAGCGGCATCGGGCCGAACGCGGTCAGCTCGTCGTAGCGGGTGATGTCCCGTGGATCGATGGCGAGTTCGGCCGCGCGCTTGAGCCAGTACGGGGTGCCGGTGTCCGGGTCGAAGTGGCGGCGGACGACCCGGCGGGTCCAGGCGTCGATGTCCTGCGACAGCCACTGGTCGATCTGCTCGGTCACGTCCTTCACTGGGTCACCCCGGCTTCCGTGGAAGGGAGTTCGATGCCGAAGTCGTAGACCGCGGTCATCGCCTCGAAGACATGGTCCGGGGATTCCACGTGGACCACGGGGAACTCCGCGTTCTGGAAGGTGCCGAACGCGGCGGGGCCGAGCACCAGGCCCAGTTCGGTGCCGCCGTCCTCCAGTCCGCCGATCATGTGCGGGACGCTCACGGGGGCGGTGGGGTTGCGGCGGAAGAGATCGCGGATCTCCTCGGCGGTGGTGAGGGCCTTGCGCTCCATGCACGAGTGCACGGGCACCCGTGGGTCGTGGAAGGCCATGGCCTCCAGCGTGGGCTCGAGGTAGTCGCTGATGTGCTGCTGGAGCGGCGAGTGGAAGGCCGCGCCGTGGTCGTCGGACACATGCAGCGCACCGGCCGGGAACCCCCCGCCGAACTCCTGGAGCGCGGAGCGGTAGCCGCCCAGCAGCACCATGCGCTCCTGGCCCGTGCCGACCTTCCCGAGGTCGGCGGAGAGATACACATCGGGGACGTCGGCGAGCAGGTCGGCGGCGGCGGTGTCGTAGGGGATCCGCAGCATGGCGACGGCCTGTGGGCCGTTGTCCGCGGCCGGCGGGGGTACTTCCCGCAATCGCATCAGAAGGGTGAAGAGATCCTCACGCTCTACGGCTCCGGCGAGAGTGGCGCCGACCAGTGCGCCGAAACTCAGTCCGCATACGGCGGCCGGTGTTATGCCGTATTCCTCGGCGAGAACATCCGCAATTCCTAATACGGCCGCGGCCTGACGAATGGCACCGATCCCTTGTCGGTGCTCCTGTCCGGGTTGCCGTTCTTCTTCGAATATCCGCTGGACGTCGATACCCGTCCACTCGGCGATTCGTTGATAGGTGTGCTGCACACTCGGAAAGAGCTCATACAGCTCTGCGCCGGCTCCCGGCTGATCGTTCATACCACCGTCGAGGACATACGCAAGCGTCACCCCGAAACCCCCGTTTCCACCCGTTCGCGCCGGGCCAAAGCGTGCCACATCGCCGCGGCACCCCATGAACTGCTCCCCCGAGATCCCCGTTCCGCTAGCGGGTCTCAAGAATCACCCAGCTGTTCGCGTGGGCTCATCAAACCTCCCGCCGCCAAGGCGTGTCAAGCAAGATCGATATGCCTTGCGCCACCTTTGCCTAACCCCGGTGGGCCTCATTGCGCAACCGCATTTCGGCGTCCTCGCGGGGGCCGCCGAGCTCCTCCCAGACCTGGTCGAGGACCTTGACGAACATCTCGACCTCGGAGGTGGAGTGCACGGCTCCGGGTGCCACCCGGAGGATCTCCTCACCGGCCCGTACGCTGGGCGCGTTGATCGCCTGCACATAGATGCCGTGCCGCTCCAGCAGGGCCGTGGACATCCGCTTGCACAGGGCCTCGTTCCGCACCAGCACGGACACGATGTGGGTGAGGTCGGAGATGAACGGGATCCGGCGCTCCTTCAGCAGCCGGTGCATCAACTGTGCGTTTGCCCACAGCCGTTCCCTTTCGGCCTCCGAGGAGCGCAGATGGCGGACGGCGGCGAGGGCCGCGGCGGCCACGGCGGGCGGCATCGCGGTGGTGAAGATGAAGGAGCGGGAGAACATCCGCACCGCCTCGATCACCTCCGCCGGGCCCACGATGTACCCGCCGTTGGTGCCAAAACCCTTGGCCAGCGTGCCCATGATGACAGTGAACCGGTCGGCCAGCCCCTCGCGCGCCGCGATGCCCGCGCCCTGCGGGCCGTACATGCCCACCGCGTGCACCTCGTCGAGGAAGGTCATGGCACCATGGCGCTCGGCGATGTCGGCGATCTCCGCGAGTGGCGCGATGTCGCCGTTCATCGAGTAGACCGACTCGGCGACGATCAGCTTCGGCGCATCGGGGTCGGCGGCCGCGAGCAGCTCCTCCAGGTGCGCGGTGTCGTTGTGCCGGAAGATCCGCTTCTGGGCACCGCTGTGGCGCAGGCCGTCGATGATGGAGGCGTGGTTCAGCGCGTCGGAGAAGACGACGCACCCTTCCATGCGGCCCGCGATGACGGACAGCGCGCCGTCGTTGGCGGTGTAGCCGGAGGTGAACAGCAGCGCGTCGTCCTTGCCGTGGAGCGCGCTGAGCTCCTTCTCCAGAGTTACGTGGTAGTGGTTGGTGCCGCCGATGTTCCGCGAGCCGCCGGCACCCGCCCCGTACTCGTCGACGGCTTCCTTCATCGCCTCCAGGACGGCCGGGTGCTGCCCCATGCCGAGGTAGTCGTTGCTGCACCAGACGCTGATCCGGGAGGTGTCCTCGACACCGCTGACGCTGGCGGCGGGGAACTGACCGGCGAGCCGTCCGATCTCCAGGAACTCCCGCTTTCCACCGTCAGAACCTTCGGTGAGGCGCGAAAACAGGTCCAGATATTGGGTCGTCACGTCCACTCACTTCGCTTTTAGGCTACTTGAGAATCGCGCAGAAAGCGGGATGAGCCGTAGCGACCCCCCGCCGACGCCAATCTACATGCGGTCGGCCGTCAATCGGTATGCCGAAAGGCAACCTCCGCACATCCGGCCCGGTTTCACGGCAGGAAACTGACGGGTGGATGGAAGAAGGTTGCCATGCCGGGAGCAGGGTGTCATCCTTCAGCGGGAAACGGCACCTTGAACTCATCGGCACACACGGCGAACTGGAGTTTCGATGTCTCCGACCGACAATTACGTCCGACGGGTCCTCGAGGCTCTATCGGCCGATTCGGAGCGGGTTGCCCTGCTCCGCGACGACGAGCGGTTCACCGCCGGTGAGTTCACCCGCACCGTGGTCGCGGCGGCGGAATTGCTGCGCCGCCAGATAGCGGAGGAAGAAATTCCGGTCGTGGCCGTGCTGACGGTCGCCAACACCCCGGCCACCATCATTCTGCGCTATGCGGCGAACCTCATCGGCGCCACGGTGGTCCATCTGCACTCCACCAACGCGGTGGACCCCACCGATCAGCTGGCCACCCGCGAGCGGCACGAGATCCTGAAGAAGACGGGCGCCACCTTCCTCGCCGTGGACGAGGAGAACCTGGGCCTGGCCCGGGAGCTGTGCGAGCGTCTGCCGGAACCGCCCCGGCTCGCCGCGCTGGGCTCCCTCGGCCCCGATGTGCTGGATCTGACCACGGGTGACGCGGACGCCTTCGATCTGACGGTCGTGGAGACCGACCCGGAGCGCCCGGCCGTGGTCCTGTTCACCAGTGGCACCAGCGGCACCCCGAAGGGTGTGACACTTCCCTTCCGCGTCCGAACTCTCTATCTGCGGGCGGGACTTGAGGCACCCGGTCCGATCACCTATCTGTCCACGCTGCCGGTGAGCCACTCCAACGGCTCCGGCGCCGACCTCGCACTCGCCTCCGGTGGCACGGTGGTGCTGCACGAGGGCTTCGACGCGAGCGCGGTGCTCGACGCGGTGGAGGGCCACCGGGTGTCCGCACTCACCCTCACCCCTCCGCAGCTGTACATGCTGGTGGACCACCCGGCCATCAAGGACACCGATCTGTCGAGCATCCAGATCATCTCCTACGGCGGCTGCCCCGCCGCCCCGGCCCGGCTGGCCGAGGCGGTCGAGGTGTTCGGCCCGGTGCTGCTCCAGTTCTACGGCACCACCGAGACCAGCGGGATCAGCCTGCTCGCCCCGCCGGACCACTTCGACCCCGAACTGCGGTTCACCGCCGGCCGGCTGACCGCCGAGGTGCGCATCCGTGACCTGGAGGACCGGCGCGATCTGCCGGTGGGCGAGATCGGCGAGATCTGTGTGCGGTCGCCGTTCAACATGCTCGGCTACTGGCGGGAGCCGGAGCTGACCGCGGAGGCCGTACGCGACGGCTGGGTCCACACCGGCGACCTCGGCTCCCTCGACGAGCGCGGCTATGTGCGGCTGCACGGCCGGGTGGGCGAGGTGATGAAGACCAACGGGATCAAGGTCCATCCCACCGCCGTCGAGAACGCGCTGCTGACCCACCCCGATGTGGCCCAGGCCGCGGTGTACGGAGTGGCCGACGGGGACCGGGTGGAGCACATCCACGCCGCCGTGGTGCTCCGGCCCGGCGGGGCCGCCGACTTCACCTCGCTGCTCGACCATGTGTCCGGTGAGCTCTCGCCCAAGCATGTGCCGGCCGCCATCACCTTCCATGACGACCTTCCGCTGACCGGCGCGGGAAAGCCGGACAAGCAGCGGCTGGCCGCCCAGCGGGCCGGGGCATGACGCTCACCGCGGCCGCGGTGCTCGCCGAGTCCGCACTGCGGCGCCCGGACCACCCCGCGCTCGTCTTCGGCTCACGGCGCATCACCTACCGCGAACTGTGGGACGCCACCCGGCGGTACGCCGCCGTACTGCGCGACCAGGGCATCGGCCCCGGCGACCGGGTGGCGCTGCTGCTGCCGAACACCCCGCACTTCCCGATGGTGTACTACGGGGTGCTGGCGCTCGGCGCCGTGGCCGTCCCGGTGCACGGTCTGCTGCGCGCCGATGAGATCGTCCATGTGCTCCGCGACTCGGAGTCGAAGGTGCTGGTCTGCGGGGCGCCGATGCTCACCGAGGGCGCCAAGGGCGCGGAGATGGCCGGGATTCCCGTGGTCACCGTGCTGGAGGAGCACGACGGCGGCCGTCCACGGCTGGACGCCCTCGCCGACGGCGCCGCGCCCATCGAGCGGTGTGTCCCGCGCGAGCCGGACGACCTCGCCGTGGTCCTGTACACCTCGGGCACCACCGGCCATCCCAAGGGTGCGATGATCACCCAGTTCAACCTGGTGATGAACGTGAGCACCACGATGCGCTCGCCGTTCGACCTCGGTCCCGACGATGTGCTGCTCGGCTGTCTGCCCCTGTTCCACACCTTCGGGCAGACCTGCGGGATGAGCACCACCTTCCTGGCGGGCGGCACGATGGTGCTGATGAGCCGGTTCGACGGCCCCCGGGCGCTGGACCTGATGGTCACCGAGGGGTGCACCGTCTTCATGGGCGTGCCCACCATGTATCTGGCCCTGCTCGACGCCGCCGCCGAGGACCCCCGCCGCCCCGCCCTCGACCGCGCCTTCTCCGGCGGCTCGGCGCTTCCGGTGAAGGTGCTCGAGGACTTCCAGGAGGTCTTCGGCTGCCCGATCTACGAGGGGTACGGGCTGACCGAGGCATCACCGGTGGTCGCCTACAACCAGAAGGCGTGGCCGCGCAAACCGGGGACGGTGGGGCGCCCGATCTGGGGTGTCGAGGCGGAGATCGCCGCGGCCGATGTGGAGGACCGCGTCGAGCTGCTGCCGACGGGCGCGGTCGGTGAGATCGTCATCCGTGGCCACAATGTGATGGCCGGTTACCTCAACCGCCCGGAGGCCACGGCCGAGGTGCTGGTCGACGGGTGGTTCCGCTCGGGCGACCTCGGCACCAAGGACGCGGAGGGCTACCTCACCCTCGTGGACCGCAAGAAGGACCTGGTGGTGCGCGGCGGCTACAACGTCTACCCGCGTGAGGTGGAGGACGTGCTGATGCGCCACCCGGCCATCGCCCAGGTGGCCGTCATCGGACTGCCCGACGAGGTGTACGGCGAGGAGGTGTGCGCCGTGGTGCGGCCACGCCCCGGAACGGCCCCGGACGCGGCGCTCGGCTCCGGGATCGTGGCGTGGGCCAGGGAGCGGCTCGCCGGGCACAAGTACCCGCGCCGGGTGGAGTTCATCGACGCCTTCCCCCTGGGCCCCAGCGGCAAGGTGCTCAAACGCCGACTCGTCGGCCGCTTCACCACCGGTCGGTAGCCAACCGGTCGGTAGCCAACCGACCGGTAAAGAATTGTCGCCTCAGGGGAGTTACCGGCGGATACCTTTACCCGCACCCGCGCCCTCCACCACTATGGGCACCCGTCTCACTGTCGGTGACGCGAGGAGTGGTGAGGGTGACCGACCCGCACGGAACCGAACCCGATGCCACCACCGGGCAGCGGTCGTACGCCCAACTGTCCGACACGGAGCTCACCGAGCGGATCCGCTCCGGGGCACCCACCGCCCTCCCCGCCACCCAGGAACTGAGGGAGCGCCACCTTTCGGCGGTGCTGTCCTACGCCCGGCTCTGCGGCAGGACCCAGGCCGACGCCGACCAGCTCGCCGACCTCTCCCTCGGCCTCGCCGCGCAGGAGACCTGCCGGGGTATCGATCCCTGGGGGCCGTGGCGCCACCATCTGCTGCTGCTCGTCCAGCGGGTGGCCGCCACCTGGGCGGAGGGCCGCCGGGAGGAGCGGCTGGATCCCGCGTTCGCCGAGTGGCTCGGCCACTCCGGTACCACCACGGGCGGCGCGGCCGGACTCCCGGGGCCGAGGGAGCGTTCGCCCATGCTCGACGGCTTCCTCACCCTCTCGGCGCGCACCCGCGATGTCCTGTGGTACAGCGTGGTGGAGGAGGAGCCCGATACGGTGGTGGCCACCTTCGCGGGCGTGGCGCCGCACACCGTCCCCACACTCCGGGAGACGGCTCAGGGCGCGCTGCGCGAGGCATGGCTGCGGATCCATCTGGAGCGTGGCGGCGAGCAGACGTGTCGGGGGTTCCGGGGCCTGATCGAGGCCGCGGTACGGCCGGAGAACCCCCGGCGCTGCGACGACCTGGAACGCCATCTGTCCGGGTGCCTTTCGTGTGCCGGGGTGTACGGCGACCTGATACGGATGGACGAGGATCCCCGGCCCGTGATCGCCGATGGGCTCCTGGGGTGGGGCGGAACGGCCTACGTCGCGGGGGAAGCGATCGGCGGTGTGCCCTCGGTGGGATCGGCGGCGCCGTCGTCCGTGGAGCCGCCGGCCCCGGAGCCTCCCTTGGCCCCCGCTCCCCCGCCGCCGTATCCGCCGGTGGGGCCCACCGGTGTCGCCGGAGCCGCGGCGAACGCGCCGATGGACGGTGGGTCCACGGGAGGTTGGCGCCGACGGGCCTGGCCGGGCTCCCGGCCGCCCGCGACGGCCGCGCTGGTCGCGGTGGCGGCAGTGGCGGTGGTGGCCCTCACCGTCACCCTCCTGGTGTCCGACGGGGACGACATGGCCCCGGCCGGCCGCGCGAACACCCCTGCTCCCACGGCCACTCCGGCGGCTCCTTCGTCGGACCCGACGACGGATACGCCGGCTCCGACGAAGGGGCCGCGGCGCCCGCCGAACCCCGGTGGCATGACCGAACCGCCCACGACCGCCCCCGCCACCACTCCCCCGAGCACCGCCCCCGCGCCCGCCGCCCCGATTCCGGACGACAGCTTCGCGGCGGTGATCAACGCCGCCTCCGGGCTCTGTCTGGACATCCGCGACCAGCAGTTGGAGAAGCGCACGGACGCCGTCCTGGCCCAGTGCAGCGGGAGCGACACCCAGCGGTGGCGGCTGGACTCGGAGGGGCTGCTGCACACCGAGGCCGACCCCGACTTCTGTCTGGACTCGCGCGGGGACACCGACCGGGGTGTCGGCATCTGGCCGTGCTCGTCCGCCGATGGCGACAACGGCGAGAACCTGCGGTTCGCGGTCGACCGCGCCGGGGTGATCCGCCCGCATATCGCACCCGACTTCGCGGTCACCCCGGACGGCGACGACCCCGACAGCGAGGTCGAGCTGCGCTCGGCCGAGGACCGGCACGACCAGCGGTGGAACACCGGCCTCGGGGACGCCTCGGCCTCGGCCGATGTGTCGGTATCGGACCCCACTCCGGCACACTGACCGTCAGCGGCACCTCGGGCCGCGGTGCTCCCCGCCCGCGCCGGGCGGCGGAAAAGGGCCGTCCTCAGAGCCGCTCCCCGAAGACCGGGGAGTCGGACGGCTCGTCGCGCATACGGCGCAACTCGACCTCGGTCAGCTCGGAGAAGATCCAGCGCAGGGAATCCGGTGTGCAGGCGAGGCCACCGCGGAGCGCGGACTGGTGGTAGCAGGCCCCGTCGGGCAGTTCGGAGCCCATCGCGCGCGGTCCGTGTAGAAACCGTCCCACCATGAGGCGCCATCGGTCGTCCAGCGGTCGGCCTCCGGTGCGAAGAGGCCGTCCAGGAGTCTCAAGACATCGTCCACCGTGCGTATGTCGCGGTCCACGCGCTCCCCTTTCCCGAGGAAGGCCGCCAAGGGGCCGGTTTCGGCGGCCCCGAGGCGCCTTTCCCATCATCGTGTCGGCCGGTTCACCGTGTCGGCTCGTTCTCCGTGTTCTCGGCCCGTCAGCGGGTCATCCGGCGTCCAGGCCGAAGAACGTGATGGCCCGTGCGGCCATTCCGGCGGTCGGGAGGGAGTGTCCGGTGCCCTGAACGCTGATCGCCTCGACGGGGGCCTGGTTGCCCGTGGCGCCGTAGCGGGTGCGGGTCCAGGAGGACTGCGGATGGTCCGTGAAGACGGGGGTCTGGCTCACCCCGAGCACATTGGTCCACTGCTTGATCTCCTCGCCGAAGTTCGGATAGCGCAGGGTGCCGTCCTCGGTGCCGTGCCACAGCTGCATCCTCGGCCTGGCGCCCTGATATCCGGGGTAGGCCCCGCGTGCGAGATCGCCCCACGCCTGCGGCGTCTTGGTGATGGTGCCGTTGGCGCAGGCGGTGTTCCAGCCGGATCCGTCGGTGGTGGCGAAGCAGCCGAAGGGCACGCCCGCGAAGGCCGCGCCCGCCTTGAACACATCCGGGTAGTCGCCCAGCAGGACGTTGGTCATCATGGCGCCCGACGAGGCGCCGGTGACATACACCCGGTTGGGGTCGGCGTTGTGGCGCTGCTGGGCGTAGCGGACCATCGAGACGATGCCCACCGGGTCGCTGCCGCCGTCGTGGCGCAGCGCCTGTGGTGAGGAGACGTCGAAGCAGGCGCCGCTTCTGGTGGCGGAGGGGTAGATGACGATGAAGCCGTACCGGTCGGCCAGGGAGGCGAACTCGGTACCGGAGTAGAACGCGGGCCCCGAGCCCGTGCAGTAGTGCACCGCCACGAGGACGGCGGGCCGTGCCGCGACGTTGTTCGGCACGTACTCGTGCATGCGGAGGTTGCTCGGATTGTTGCCGAAGCCCGTGACCTCGGTGAGCGAGGCGGCCGCCGCGGGTGGCGGTGCCAGCAGGAACAGTGCGGCGAGCAGCGGCAGTACGCCGCCGAGTAACGCCGCGGCCACCGACCTCGGTGTCCTTGGGTGTCGCCTGGGCGTGCGCGCGGTTTCCGCGGAGGCGGGGGTGTGGTTCATATGACGGTCCCTCCTGGGCTGTGACGGTGGAGGGGCGGCTCATGCCGCCCGTGCGGCCGACCCGTTGCCATGCGCCCCGGACCCGGTGGTGGCGAACGAGGGGTTGCCGATGCTGCCCGGCACCGACCGCAGCGCCCGCCACCAGACGTCGGCCATCTTGTCGTAGCCACCGGCGTTGGGATGCACTCCGTCGGCCAGGTCCGCGGGCGTCAATGCGCTGTACATGTCAACCAGATGGACGCGCTTGCCCGTGTTGACCTTGCTCTGCACGATGCCGGGGATCGCCGCGTTGTACGCCCGTACGGTCGAGTCCATGAAGCCCAGCGGGGTGATGGTGGCGACGAAGAGCTCCGCGTTCGGCGCCTGGGCGGTGATGTGGTCGATCAGGGTGGAGAGCCTGGCCGGCGCCCCGGCGGGGTTGCTGCCATAGATGTCGTTGGTCCCGATGTGCAGCAGGATCGTATGCGGGTTCTGGGTGCGCAGCCAGTTCACGACATTGTCGTCGATCTGCTGGATCGTCCAGCCGGAGTGGCCCTCGTGGTCGTGATCCCCCAGGCCGGACGGGCCGTTGAAGAGCGAGCCGACGAAGTCGACTTGGTAGCGGCCCGCCGTGAGCTTCTGCCACAGGCCGACGCGGTAACCGCCCGGGACGTTGAACCCGTCGGTGATCGAGTCGCCCAGCGGCATGACCTTCACCCCGCCGTTGGACTCGGCGTGGGCCGTACCGGCGCCGAGCGGGACGAGAACGGCGAGGAACGCGAGTAAGGGAATCAGGGCGGCGAGCGGATGTCTGGTGCGTGCCATGCGCTTTCCTTTCGGCGGTCCATGAGGTTCGGTCCGTGGGCGCCCGCGGAACGGGTACGGACGCCCTGGTCGTGGAACACGTCACGGGAGCCATGGGAGCGCTCCCATACCGGTGTAGAGCAGCACACCACCACCGTCAAGCCCTCTCGTCCCCAGTCAGGGACGAACGGCGATCTGTCGGCGGAAGCACACCCGGTGCTGCCCGGGTCCGTCGTAATCGCCGTGCACGGGAAGGCCGTTGACCTCACGGTCGCCCTCCTCGAGCATGAACCCCATGGCCCGGTGGAAGGCCACGGACCCGGTGTTCAGTGGCGAGGTGATGGCGTGCACCTCACGGCGACCCGCCTCGGCGGCGCGCCGGAAGAACGCCGTGTAGAGCCTGCGGCCCACGCCCTGCCCGCGCAGCTCGGGCGCCACCCCGACGAAGTGGATATACGCCTCGTGGTCGTTGTCGGCGGCGTGGAAGCCCACCAGGAACGCCTTGATGCCGTCGCCGTCCTCCAGCACCAGGCTGGTGCCGGCGAAGAACTGCAGAAACAGCCTGGGCAGCAGCATGGAAAGCTCACGCGCCTGGCCGGGGGTGCGCGAGTCGCCCCACCACTCCCGCACGCACTCGACGATCGTCCCGTGGTCGGAGACTTGGGCCCGGCGCAGTGTCATCTCGCTCATGGCGCACCAGGCTACGCACGTACGGCACCGGGTGTGTCAGCACCGCGCCGGGTCGGCGGCGCGATGCTGACAGGCCGGAGTGGCGGCGGTTGTTCAGAGGGCCGTCATGACGTGCTTGACGCGGGTGTAGTCCTCGAAGCCGTACGCGGAGAGGTCCTTGCCGTAACCGGACCTCTTGTAGCCGCCGTGCGGCATCTCGGCGGCGAGGATCATATGGGTGTTGATCCAGACACAGCCGAAGTCCAGGGCCTTGGACATCCGCATCGCGCGGGCGTGATCCCTGGTCCACACCGACGAGGCCAGCGCGTACTCCACACCGTTGGCGTACGCGACGGCCTCGGCCTCGTCGCGGAAGGACTGCACGGTGATGACCGGGCCGAAGACCTCGTTCTGGATGATCTCGTCGTCCTGCCCGAGTCCGGAGACCACGGTGGGCGCGTAGAAGAAGCCCTTGTCACCGACCCGGTGGCCACCCGTCTCAACGGTGGCGTGCGCGGGGAGCCGGTCGATGAAGCCGGTGACCTGGGCCAGTTGGCCGGCGTTGTTCAACGGCCCGTACAGCACGTCCTCGTCGTCGATGCCACCGCCGGTCCTGATAGCGGCCGCGGCCTTGGCGAGCGCGCTCACGAACGCGTCGTGGATCGACTCGTGGACGAGGACACGCGTGGCCGCGGTGCAGTCCTGGCCCGCGTTGAAGAATCCGGCGAGCGAGATGCCCTCGACGGCCGCCGCGATATCGGCGTCCTCGAAGACCACCGCCGGGGCCTTGCCGCCCAGTTCGAGGTGGACCCGCTTGATGTCCTTCGCCGCCGACGCGGCGACCTGCATGCCCGCGCGCACCGAGCCGGTGATGGCCGCCATCGCCGGGGTGGGGTGCTCGACCATCAGACGGCCGGTCTCGCGGTCGCCGCACACCACGTTGAAGATGCCGGCCGGGAGGCCCAGCTCCTCGAGGATGTCGCCGATGATGCCCGCGAGCAGCACGGTGGAGGCGGGGGTGGTGTCCGACGGCTTGAGGACGACGGTGTTGCCCGCGGCGAGGGCCGGGGCGAACTTCCACACGCCCATCATCAGCGGGTAGTTCCAGGGCGCGACCTGCGCGCACACCCCGATCGGCTCACGCCGGACGATCGAGGTCAGACCCTCCATGTACTCGCCCGCCGCCCGGCCCTCCAGCAGACGCGCGGCTCCGGCGAAGAACCGGATCTGGTCGACGATCGGGGCGATCTCCTCGGTGAGGGTGAGGGCGCGCGGCTTTCCGGTGTTGCGGCACTCCGCGTCCGCGATCTCCTCCGCCCGCGCCTCGACCGCGTCCGCGATCTTCAGAAGCAGCTTCTGCCGGGTGGACGGGGTGGCGTCGCGCCAGGTGGGGAAGGCCGCCGCGGCGGCGGCCAGCGCGGCGTCGACGTCGGCGGCGCCGGACCGGGGCGAGGTGGCGTACACCTCACCGGTGACGGGGTCGGTGACCTCCAGGCGGCGGCCGTCGGCCGCGTCGGTGTACTCGCCGTCGATGTGGTTGCGCAGTACGAGAAGCTCGCTCATCGTTCCGTTTCCGTGCTCGTGGCCGTCGTCGTAGCCGGGGTCGTCGTGGCCGTGGCCGTCGTCGTGCCGGGCGCTGCCGAGAGGTGTTCGTGCACGGCCAGCCAGTGGCCGCGGGTCTGACGGCGGAAGACGATGGTCTCGCGCTCGCGGGTGGTCTCCACACCGGCCGTGGTGCTCACCGTGGTCTCCACCAGGTGGGTGAACACCGCGCTGTCGCCGAGAAGTTGGACCAGCCGGTCGGTGGAGGCGCAGGAGACGACGCGGAAGTCGTCCTCCGCCACCCAGCGGTCCCACAGGGCCCGGTAGTCCGAGGTGGAGCTGAGGCGTTCGGAGGTGGTGTGGAAGACGAATGTGGCGTCGGGTGCGAACGCCGCGAAGTAGTCGTCGAGGCGGCCTTCGCCGAACGCCGCCACCAGGGCGTCGGCGGCCCGCAGAACCTCGTCGTGCATGGGGTGGTGCTCCTTCGTGGGTGGTTCAGCCGACGCGGGCCACGGCCCGCACCGGGGCGCCGTCGGCGGCGGGGAGCCGCAGCGGCAGCAGGGAGACCTCGATGGGCTCTCCCGCCGTCTGCGCGTCGAGCAGGTGGTCGAGACCGGTGAGGTTCTCGGCGATGACGGCGTGGGCGCCGCACAGGATCCGGTGGGCGGGGAGGTCGTCGGCGGGGGTGGCGTCGACGCTCAGCGCGTCGATGCCGACGGTGCGGATCCCGGCGGCCACGAGGAGTTCGGCGGCCTCCGGGGTGAGATACGGATGGGCGAGGTAGTCGTCGTGCCCCCAGTGCCGCGACCAGCCGGTGGCCACCAGCACGATGGCCCCGGCCCGTAGCCGGCCGTCGAACAGGGACGGTCCGAGCGGTGTCCGGGGCTCCGCGCCACGGGCGTCCACCACCACCGCCCGGCCCCAGAAGCGCTCCAGGGGCAGCCGGTCGAGGGTGGGCAGCGCGTCGTCGATGTGGAACGGGGCGTCGACATGGGTGCCGGACTGCGACCCCATGTCCAGGTGAGTGACGTTCACCCCGTCGGCGGCGACGCTCAGCGCGGGGGCGATGGCCACCCGCGGATCGCCGGGGTAGACCGGCATGCCCGTGACCACGGGTACGGAGAGGTCGATGAGGCGCACGGTGCCTCACGCCCCTTCCGCCACCACGGGCACGGGCGCGCCGGCCTCCGTGGTGATCGGCGGTACGGGCGCGTCCGAGGCGCGGACCAGTCGCGGCCCCTCGGGCCCGTACACCTCGCGCGGCTCGGGGAAGAGCCACAGCAGCGCCAGATAGAGGAGCGAGGCGGTGGCGAGGCCCACCGGGAGCGAGATGTCCGCGCCGTCGGCCAGATCGCCGCACGGCCCGACGAACTGGCCGGGGACGTTGACGAAGAGCAGGGCGAGCACCGCCGCGGTCAGCCAGGCGCCCATGCCACGCCAGTTCCAGCCGTGGTGGAACCAGTAGCGGCCGCCGCGCTGGCGCCGGTTGAACACCTGGAGCGAATCGGGGTCGTACCAGCCGCGCCGGGTCACATAGCCGAGCAGCATGATGATCATCCACGGCGCGGTACAGGTGATGATCAGCGTGGCGAAGGTGGAGATGGACTGGGACAGATTGGCGGCGAACCGGCCGAGGAAGATGAACCCGATCGAGAGCACCCCGACGAACAGCGTGGCCTGCACCCGGCTGAACCGGGTGAACACGCTGGAGAAGTCCAGGCCGGTGCCGTAGAGCGAGGTGGTGCCGGTGGACAGGCCGCCGATGAGCGCGAGCAGGCACACCGGAAGGAAGTACCAGCCGGGCGAGATGGCCAGCAGCCCGCCGACGTAGTTCGGCGCGCCCGCGTCCATGTACGGCGCGGCCTTCTTGGCGATGATCGAGGCGGTGGCCAGGCCGAAGAAGAACGGCAGGATGGTGGCGATCTGCGAGGCGAACGCCGCCGTGACGACCTTGCGGCGCGAGGTGTCGGCGGGGATGTAGCGCGCCCAGTCGCCGAGGAAGGCGCCGAAGGACACCGGGTTGGACAGCACGATCAGCGCCGAGCCGATGAACGCGGGCCAGAACCCGGCCGTGGACACCGAGGGGAACACCCCCTGGTAGCCGGGGTCGAAGTCCCCCACGAAGGCGAAGAAACCGAGGACGAACAGCGTCGAGGCCGCCACCACCGCGATCTTGTTGACGAAGAGCATGAACCGGAAGCCGTACACGCACACCGTCAGCACCAGCGCCCCGAAGACGCCGTAGGCGAGGGCGAACACCCCGTCGTTCTGCTCCACGCCCATCAGCCGGTGGGCGCCGCCGACCAGCGCGTCGCCGGAGGACCACACCGAGATGGAGAAGAACGCGATGGCGGTGAGCAGCGACAGGAACGAGCCGACGATCCGCCCGTGCACTCCCAGGTGTGCCGAGGAGGAGACCGCGTTGTTGGTGCCGTTGCACGGGCCGAACACCGCGAGCGGGGCGAGGATCAGGGAGCCGCCCACCACGCCGAGCAACGTTGCCGCCAGGCCCTGCCAGAAGGAGAGCCCGAAGAGGATCGGAAAGGCGCCGAGTACACAGGTGGCGAAGGTGTTGGCGCCGCCGAACGCGACGCGGAACAGGTCGAAGGGGGTCGCGCTGCGGTCCGCGTCGGGGATGCGCTCGACCCCATAAGCCTCGACCTCGGTCAGTGCCGGGGATTCACTCATCCGTCGTCTCCCGCTTCCCTTGGAGTGCGAGCAGGCTGATCAGGTCGTAGGCGACGTGGGAGGCCGCGACCGAGGTGATCTCGGCGTGGTCGTAGGCGGGCGCCACCTCCACCACATCCGCGCCGATCAGACGGCATCCGGCCAGTCCGCGCAGGATCTCAAGGAGCTCGCGCGAGGTCAGGCCGCCCGCCTCGGGGGTGCCGGTGCCGGGGGCGTGGGCCGGGTCGAGGCAGTCGATGTCGATGGAGATGTACAGCGGCCGGTCGCCGATGCGCTGGCGCAGCTGGTCGGCCACCTCGTCGGCGCCGCGCCGGTAGACATCGGCGGAGGTGACGATGCCGAAGCCCAGCTTCTCGTCCTCGGTGAGGTCCTGCTTGCCGTACAGCGGGCCGCGGGTGCCGACGTGCGAGAGGGCGGATGTGTCGACGATGCCCTCCTCCACGGCCCGGCGGAACGGGGTGCCGTGGGTGTGCTCGGCGCCGAAGTAGGTGTCCCAGGTGTCCAGGTGGGCGTCGAAGTGGAGCACCGCGACCGGGCCGTGCCTCGTTGCGGCGGCGCGCAGCAGCGGAAGCGCGATGGTGTGATCGCCGCCGATGGTGACCAGGCGGGTTCCTTCGGTCTGGAGGCTGCCCGCGGCGTCCTGGATGGTCTCGATGGCCTCGCCGATGTCGAAGGGGTTGACGGCGATGTCACCGGCGTCGGCCACCTGCTGGGTGGCGAACGGGGAAACGTCCAGCCCGGGGTGGTACGGGCGCAGCAGCCGGCTGGCCTCGCGGACCGCGGCGGGCCCGAAGCGGGCGCCGGGGCGGTAGGAGACACCGCCGTCGAACGGGACGCCCACCACCGCCACGTCGGCCCCCGCGACCTCGTCGAGGCGGGGCAGCCTGGCGAAGGTGGCCGGGCCGGCGAAGCGCGGGACCCGGGAGGAGTCGACGGGCCCTCGGGGTTCGGTCATGGTGTCGCAGTCCCTTCTTGACGTGCGCCGGTGGGGTCCGGTCGAGCGAGTCTGCACAGCGGAGGAACCGCGCGACAATCGTTGCTGAGACAAAGAGTTAGGCTCAATTTGTGGTGAACAACAAAGAGCAGGGTGTGACGGTCGGCGATCTGCTGTCGTATCCGGCCCTGCAACTGCGGTTGATCGCGGGTGGCGCGGGGCTGCACCGCTCGGTGTCCTGGGCGCATGTGAGCGAGCTGGACGACCCCACGCCCTGGCTGCTCGGCTCCGAGATGATCATGACGACGGGGATAGCGATGCCCCGCTCGGCGGCCGGGCAGCGCGCCTATCTGGAGCGGCTGGACGACGCCGGGGTGGCCGCCCTGGCGGTCTCCGCCCAGCTGCGGATGCCCCCGCTGCGCCGCGCGTTCTTCGACGCCGCCGAGGAGCGGGGGATGCCGGTCCTGGAGATCCCGCTGGCCGTGCCGTTCATGGCGGTGGCGCAGGAGGTGGCCGCCGCCGTCCAGGAGGACGCCCGCCACCGGCTGGGCGCCCAGTTGCAGGTGTTCGGCGCGCTGCGCTGGCTGACCTCGGAGAACCTGGACACCGCGACGCTGTTCGGCCGGCTGGAGAAGCTGTCCGGCTACGACATCTATCTGTGCACCACCCAGGGCCGGCCGCTGCTTCCCGGTGTGCCCGCGCCCGACGCGTCGGTGATCCCCGGCTCGGCGGACGCCCCGCCGACCATCCCCGGTGGCTTCGCCCTCCCGGTCCCCTCCCCCGGTGGCCCGGCGGGCTTCCTCATCGCCTTCGAACGGGAGGGCGCGCGCCCGGCGGGGCTCGCCGTGGTGCAGCACATCGCCACGGTGGCCGCCCTCCAGCTCGCCATGGTCCGCACCGAGCGGGAGACGCTGCGCCGCGAGGGCGCGGAGATCCTCGCCGAGCTGCTCCAGGGCGCCCTCGAACCCGCGGTGGCGCGCCGCCATCTGCTGCGCCACTCCATCGAGGGCGAGACCGTGCTGGCGGTGGTCAGGGGCGTCACCGAGGATGCCGTACTGCGGGCGCTGGAGGATCAGCCGTGTCTGCTGCTCAAGCGCGGCGAGGACCGCTATCTGCTCGGCTCACCCGACCTGGGCGAGGCGGTCGAGTCCCTGCCGGGTGTGGCCGCCGGGATGAGCCGCCCGTTCAGCCCCGGCTCCCCGCTGCGGATCGCCCAGCGCGAGGCGCTGTGGGCGGCGTCCCACGCCGTCGCCTCCGGCCGCGCGCTCGTGCGGTACGGCGACGATGTCACCGGTCGCTGGCTGCCCGACGACCCGGCCGCGCTCACCGATCTGGTCGAGCATGTGCTGGGCGAGGCGCTGCGCTACGACACCGGCCACGGCTCGCGGCTGCTGACGTCGGTGCGCACCTGGATGGAGCGCGACCGCCGTACGGACGAGGCGGCCGCGGCGCTCCATGTGCACCCCAATACGCTCGCCTACCGGCTGCGCCGCTTCCATGAGCTGACCGGCCGCGATCTGTCCACCACCGGCGCGTTCGCCGAGGTCTGGCTGGCGATCCGGGCGGCGAGCCAACTCGGTCTGCTCGACTGAGCGCGGATTCTCGGGGGCGTTCGGCGCTCAGCGCGGGCGCCGGCCCCAGCAGGTGATGAGCGGGGCGGTGGTGACGTCCATGCCCTCGCCGCGCAGATGGTCCAGATGGTGCTCGATCTCCTGCTCGGTGGCCAGGCCACCCGCCACCAGTTGCCCGCGCAGCTGACGCACGGTGGCCGCCTCCAGCTCCCGGCAGGCCGGGGAGGTCAGCGGGAAGCAGCCCTCGGCGCGTACGGCGTGCAGCCCGGCGCCGCGCAGCAGGGCGGGCAGGGTGCGGCCGAAGGCGAGGTCCACACCGCGCTCGGCGAGCAGCGCGCGGAATCCGCGGCGGATCCGGTTCGCCAGCTCCTCGGCAGGGCCGCGCTCATCGGGGCAGGCCAGGGGCTGGAGCGCCGGGTCGGCGTCCTCCACGACCAGCCATCCGCCCGGCCGCACCGCCCCGGCCATCCGCCGCAGCGCCTCGGCCCGGTCGGGCAGATGCACCAGCACCAGCCGGACGTGGACGAGGTCGAAGTCGCCGCCCGGCGGCTCGTCGCGGGCCACGTCGTGGCGCCGCACCTCGACCGGGCCGGTGGCCGGGCCGGACAGCCGCGTCAGCCAGGAGGTGTCGATGTCGGTCACCAGCACCTGCCCGGTGGGCCCGACCCGCTCGGCGAGGGCGGTGGGCACCGAGGGCCCGCCCGCCCCCACCTCCCAGCAGCGCCACCCGGCGGCCAGGCCGAGCTGGTCGAGGTGGTCCAGGGTCCAGGGGTCGAAGAGCTCGGCCAGCGCGTCGAAACGGCGGCCGGCCTCACGCTGCCGGTTGTCCAGCAGATAGCCGGTCTCGGATGTCATGCGCCCCATCCTCCCGCGCCGGACTCCGTCAGCGTGTCCAGGGCGGTGACGGCGACATGGAGCTGGGTGCGCTGCACACCGGACTCCAGGTCGCGGCCGAGAAGCCGTTCGATGGTGTGCAGCCGCTGGTAGAACGCCTGGCGGGACAGGCCGATCTGTTTGGCGGCGATGGACTTGTTGCCCGCGGCGAGGTAGTGGCGCAGCGTGGTCAGCAGATCGCCCGCATGGCGCTCGTCGTACTCGATCAGCCTGCCCAGCTGGTGCTCGACATACCTCTGCACACGGATGTCGTCACGGAGCGCGTACAGCAGCTCGGGCAGTCCGACGTCGGAGGGCACGTGGAACGGCCGGTGCGGGGTGGTGGGGCCGATGGCGTCCACGACCTCCTCGGCCTCCCGGAACGCCCTCGCCACCTGGTCGATCTCGGTCACTCCCGGTCCGACCGCCACCACCGCCGGCGCGCCCAGTGACTCCTCGGTGAGCCGGCTGACCCGCTCCACCACCGGCTGCCAGGCGCTGGCCCGGGCCAGGGCGAGCAGCACCCCGGTCCGGTCCGGGGAGAGCCGCCCCACCAGGGCCCGGATGCCGGAGCCCTGTAGGGCGCTGGCGAGCCGGTCGTCCAGACCCGTCTCGTCGGCGGTGGCGCCGTGGTGGCCGATGGCGAGGGCGATGAGGCGGTGGCCGACGACCGGTATGCCGAGGGCCTCGACGCGGATGCGTGCCTCGGTGCGGCCGCGGTAGCTCCAGCGCAACAGCTCCAGCAGGGCGCAGGTGTGGGCCTGGCGGTCCCACTGGGTGTGGCCGGTCAGCCGGGCGAGAGTGAGGGCGGTGGCGGCCCGTCCGAGGATCATGGTGTGTTCCGGGTCGGCCGCGGGGGCGGCCGCGTTCGGCACCGCCACCAGCCGCCCCCAGCGCCGGCCGTTGTGCTCGACGGGGGCCACCAGCCAGCCCTCCGGTCCGCTGGCCCGCGTGGTGTCGGGGGTCGGCGTGGCGCGGGAGCGGCGCTGCCACGCCTCCAGGATCTGACCGGCCGTGCCGCCCGCCGTACAGGAGAACACCGCGTGGTGCAGCAGGTTCTCCAGGACCACCGGGCGGCCCATCAGATCGGCGGCGGCGCGCACCAGCTCCTTCGGTTCGGCGTTGCGCAGCGTCAGCCCGGTGAAGATCTCATGCACCTGCTGGGAGCGGCGCAGCAGCTCGCCCTGTGCGTCGAGGATCAGCGCGTGGACGTTCTGGGTCACCTCGATGAAGCGGATGCCACGGGCCAGGACGATCAGCGGCAGGTCCCGGGCCCGGCAGGCGGCCACCAGGTCCGGTGGCGCCTGCTGGTAGCGGCGGCCGAGCTCCACCACGAGCCCCGCGGCGCCGATGTCGGCCAGCTGGTCCACATAGCCGCGCAACCGGCTGGGGTCGTTGGGCTGGGGCATGCCCGTGGTCAGTACGAGCTCACCGCCTTCGAGGAACGAGGCGGGGTCGAGCAGCTCGGTGACGTGCACCCAGCGGACCGCACGGGCCAGCTGCTCCTCACCGGCCATCACACGGGGAAGTCCCGCGACGATGACGGGAAGGCGCAGGACGTCGGCAACCGTGAGCAACGGCATCTGGACGGACTCCCTCCGGATACCGCTCATCATCGCAGAGCCGGGCCGCCGCGCCCAGGGCCGTCGGACCGGGCCCGGGCGCGGCGCCACCCGGCCTCACGGGCGGCGTGCGATGAGGTCGGCGACGGTGGCGATGGGCGAGGTACGGACACGTCCGCCCGCCTCGTGGCGGTCGGCGAGGCGGTAGGCGGTGTACAGGCCGCGCACCCCCAGCCAGCGGAACGGCTCGGGCTCCCAGGTGCCCGGGGCGTGGCCGGTCCACGGCAGCCGGGTGAGCCGGGTGTCGCGGGCCAGGACCAGATCGGTGAGGGTGCGGGCGGCCAGGTTGGTGGAGGTGACTCCGTGTCCGACGTATCCACCGGCCCAGCCGAGCCCGGTGGCCCGGTCCAGGCCGACGGTGGCGGACCAGTCACGGGGCACGGCCAGCACCCCGCACCAGGCGTGGTCCACCCGGGCCCCGGCCGTCTGCGGCAGCATCCGCTCCAGGGTCCGGGTGAGCTGGCCGATCGTGCGCTCGCCGACCCGCCCTTCGTGGTCGGTGCGCGAGCCGAAGCGGTAGGGCACTCCGCGCCCGCCGATCGCGATCCGGTCGTCGGCGGTGCGCTGGGCGTACATATGGCCGTGGGCGGTGTCCCCGAGGGTCTCCCGGCCCTCCCAGCCGATCTCGCGCCAGATCCGGGCGGGCAGCGGTTCGGTGACGATCATGGAGCTGTTCATGGGCAGCCAGGCGCGCCGCAGCCCCTTGAGGGACGCGGTGAACCCCTCGGTGGCCCGGAGCACGACGGGGGCCCGTACGGTGCCGTGCGCGGTGATCGCACGGCCCGGTTCGATGGCGGTGACCGGGGACTTCTCGTGGATGGTGACACCGAGCCGTTCGACGGTGTCGGCGAGGCCGCGGACCAGGGTGGCGGGCTGCAGCCGGGCGCAGTGCGGGGTGAACGCGGCGGCGGTGACCCCGTCGATACGGATGCGCGCCGCGGATTCGGCGGGGGTGAGCAGCACCGACTCGGCCACCCCCCACTCATGGTCCTGTTCGACCTTGTGGCGCAGCCGGGTGGCCTGGGCGGGGGTGCGGGCGACGCGCAGGGTGCCGCCCTTGACGATGCCCGCGTCGATGCCCTCGCGGGCGGCCACGTCGATCACCTCGTCCACCGCCTCGTTCATGGCCCGCTGCCAGTCCAGGACCGCGGGCCTGCCGTAGGCCCCGGCCATCCGGTCGCGGGCGCCGGGGATCAGCCCGGAGGCCCAGCCGCCGTTGCGGCCCGAGGCGCCGAATCCGGCGAACTCGGCCTCCAGGACGGTGATCCGGAGCCCCGGGTCGGCGTGTTTGAGGTAGTACGCGGTCCACAGCCCGGTCAGTCCGGCGCCGACGACGCACACATCCGCGTCGCGGTCGCCGGGCAACGCCGGGCGGAGGGTGGGGAGTTCGGCGAACCAGTGGGCGACGCGGCCGTTGACCGGTGCCGGGCGGCCGGCCGTGGTGGCGGTCATGGATTCCCTTCGCGGCGAAGAGCGGTGGAGTGGGTGGCGGTGGGGTGGATGGCGGTGGGGCCGGGGCGAGGGTCAGACTCCGAGCAGCGGGGGCAGCTCGGACAGGTCCTTGATCTCCTCGTACGGCTGGAAGGCCGCCGAGCCGGGGAAGCCGTAGCGGTTCACCCAGATCCGCCGCATGCCCGGGTACCGCTTGGTCGGCATGATGTCGTACTCCCAGCCCTGGGCGGTGTGGATGATGTCCTCGGGGCCGCGGCCGGTGGCCGTCATGAGGTACTCGAACGCCTGCGGCAGCGGCTTGTAGGCACCGGCCTGCTCGGCGGTGAGCACATGGTCGAAGTCCACGCCCAGCGCCTCGACGGCGTAAGTGATCAGGTCGTCCTCGCTGTTGGAGAGGATCGCGATGTCGTACTCGCCCTTGAGACGGCGCAGCGCGTCGGGGACCTCGCGGAACGGGGTGAACTTCTTGATGGCCTCGATCAGCGCCTCGCCGTCCTCGTCCCGGTACTCCAGGCCGTGCAGCGTCATGACATTGCGCAGGGTGCGGCGGACGACTTCCCGGTAGGGCAGGTACTCGTCCAGGACCCCCTGGAAGCGCATCACATAGGCGTCGTGGTGGAACTGATCGGGGTCGACGCCGAGCTCGGCGAGCCGGTCCTTGACGATCTCGTGGGTGGCGGTGCGGGTGTCGAAGTTGATGAGCGTGCGGTAGCAGTCGAAGGAGACCAGCTTGCGCATGGGCGAGTCCTTTCCGGTGAACGGGGGGTTTGACGGGGTGTCAGGCGCGGCTGCTGGCTTCGGCCAGGCCGAGGTTCTTGGTCTCGGGGGCGAGGACGACGGACACCACCAGGCCGATGAGCGTGATGGCCACCCCGATGGCGAGGGTGCCGCGGACCCCGAGGTCGGCGGTGGCCATCGGGAGCAGGAAGGTGCTGGAGGCGGAGCCCACCCGGCTCATGGCGGTGGCGACGCCGACGCCGGTGGCCCTCAGGTCGGTGGGGAACAGCTCGCTGGGGTAGACGAACTGCAGTCCGCTGCCCGCGGCCTCGAAGAACTGGAAGGCGGCGAAGAGGGCCACCACCAGGGCCGCGTAGTGCAGTGGCAGCACGGTGAGCGCGATCAGGGAGACGTTGACGCACAGGAAGCTGCCGATGAGCAGCGGACGCCTGCCGACGCGGTTGACGACGACCAGCCCCAGGCCCGTTCCGGCGACCGCGAGCGTGGTGATCAGCGCGCTGGCGCCGAAGGTGCCGGTCACCCCGAAGGACTCCAGCATCTGCGGCTGGAAGGACCGCACCGCGAAGGCCGGCGCCACCTGGCAGATCCAGAACAGCGAGCAGAACAGCGCGGGGATCCCGTAGCCACGGCGGAACATCTCGGCGAGGTTGCCGAGCCCGGAGCCGCCACGCCGGTCCTGGCGGACCTCCGCCAGCAGTTCCTCGGCGCTGACCTCCTGGCCGAGGTGGCGGCGTACGACCTCCCTGGCCTCCTCCACCCGTCCCCGCGACGCCAGCCAGCGCGGCGACTCGGGCACGCCGGCCCGCAGGAGCAGGAAGAGCACGGCGGGGACCGCGCCGGAGGCGAGCATCCAGCGCCAGGCGTCGTCGCCGGTGCCCAGCAGCAGCCAGCCGCCCCAGAAGCTGACCCCGTACCCCACCCACCAGGCCAGGACCAGCCCGGACAGGGCGGGGCCGCGCATCCGGCGCGGCACCAGCTCGGTGGTGAGGGCGGAGGCGATCGGGTAGTCGGCGCCGATCGCGATGCCGATGAACAGCCGCAGCACCACCAGCTGCCACGCCTCGGTGACGAAAAACTGCAGCGCGGAGCCGATCACGAACGCGACCAGATTGAGCACATACATCAGATGACGGCCCACCCGGTCGGTGATCGGGCCGAACACCACACCGCCGAGGAAGACACCGACGAGGACGGACGCCGCCACCAGCCCGGTCCACATCGTGTCCAGATCCAGGGCCGGGGTGATCAGGCTGAGCGCCACCCCCATGATGCCGAGCAGATAGCCGTCGCAGAACGGACCGCCCATGGCGACGGCGACCATCCTCCGGTGGAAGGCGGTGACGGGGGCGTTGTCCAGGGTGGCGGCGGAGCCCTCGATGGGCTCTCGGGAGGGATCGCGGGAGGTTCTGGGAAGGGACATGCTTGCATCTCCTGGGGACGAGGAGGGGCGCTGCGGCGCGGGTCGATGCCGGGGCGGTGGCGGGCATCGTGGATCAAGCATTCGGTGGACACGCACGACGGGGTACGCGGTGGGGACGGACGCCTGCGGCGGCGGGCCGGCTGCGGGGCGGGGTACGCCCCGGGGACGGGGATGGGCTCCGGGGAGACGGGGACGGGATGGGCTCCGGGGAGACGGGGACGGGATGGGCTCCGGAGCGACCGGTGGCGCGTTCCGGCTGGCCATCACCCTGGTTCAGCCGTCGGCCACCGTCAACGTCCACCGTGTTCCGTCCCTCGTCATCGGGTGGACACTCTGTCCGTTGTCCACTGCCGTGGTCTCGGCCACGCTGGAGGCGTCCGCCCGTACCCGTCACGCCCGTGGGAGCCCCGTCATGACCGATGCCACCGCCGCGGCCGACTCCGTGGGAGCCGGACGTGGCTGACCGGCTGGTCGTCCTGTACCGGGACCATCTGCCGCCCAATCGGGCGAGGATCGAGTCCCTCGCCGAGACGGTGTACGCCACCGAGGAGGAGCTGCCGCTGTTCCTCCCCGGCGCGGACGCCCTGCTCGCGTGGTGGCCGCTGACCTCCGCGGTGGCCGGCGCCTGGCCGGACGATCCGGCGAAGGCCCCGCGCTGGGTGCATGTGGCCGCGGCGGGGGTGGAGCCGTTCCTCTTCCCCGCGCTGACCGGCAACCCCGAGGTGGTGCTCACCAACGCGCGGGGCGTCTACGACCGGCCCATCGCCGAGTACGTCCTGGGGCTGGTCCTCTCCCTCGCCAAGGACTTCCCAGGCACCTGGGAGCACCAGCGCCGCCGGGAGTGGCGCCCCTCGGACAGCGAGCGCATCGGCAACCGTACGGTCCTGGTCTGGGGCACCGGCTCCATCGGGCGGGCCGTCGCCCGGCTGCTGCGCGCGGTCGGCATGCGGGTCAGTGGCGCGGGCCGCACACCGCGGACCGCCGACCCGGACTTCGGCGTGGTGCACGGCCCGGCGGGCCTGCGCGAGGCGCTGGGCGAGGCGGACTATGTGGTCCTGGCCGCCCCGCTCACCCCCGCCACCCGTGGCATGGTCGACGCGCCCGTACTGGCGGCGATGAAGCGGGGGGCCCGGCTGGTCAACGTCGGGCGTGGCCCGCTGGTCGACGAGCAGGCCCTCGTGGACGCACTGGCCCAGGGCAGGCTGGCCGGGGCGGCGCTGGACGTCTTCACCCATGAGCCGCTGCCAGTGGAATCGCCCCTGTGGGAGATGCCGGGTGTCATCGTCTCCCCGCACACCGCGGGCGAGGTCACGGACTGGCGCGCCGACCTGGGCGAACTCTTCCTCGACAATCTGCTCCGACACCGCGAGGGCCGCCCCCTGCGCAATGTGGTCGACAAGGCCCTCGGCTATGTGGTGGACGGATGAGACGGCCGCTGACGCCCCCCGCGCGCCAGCGACCGTTTCATCATTCGGCGCGGGCCTGAGGCAGCTCCAGCGCCGAACCCCCGTGCACGGTGATGCGCACGGGCGTGAGGGTGGTCGCGTCGAGCGTCGGCTCGCCGCTTCCGGTATTGCGGGCGAACCGCGGGTGGGCGCCACCGCTGATCTGGAGACGGACCCGGTGACCGGGGGCGAAGCGGTGGGCGGTGGAGCTCATCGGCACGGCGACCTCCAGGGGGTGCGCCGGTGTGGTGGGCAGCCGCACCAGGCCGTCGCACACATTGACGGAGCGGCCCTTTTCGTCGACGTCGCAGAGCCGGGCGAAGACATCGGCGTAGCCGGTGTCCGTGGAGACCCGCAGCCGTGCGGTCACCGGACCGAGGACGTCCACGGGCTCGTTCACCGGCTCACCGGTGAACGTCAGCACATCGGGCCGCCCCTCGAGGTCGCCGTTGTCACGGCTCCCCGCGGTGGCCGAGAGCAGTGGTCCCCCGATGGACGGGGTGGGATCGACCGGATCGTAGCGGAAGGCGGCGAGCGGGACGGACGCGTCGGGCGGCTGCCGGATGAGCCGCCCGTCCCCCGCCGGGAACCACTGGCCGACGGCCGGGGACGGCGGCCACTCGGCGAGGTCCCGCCAGTGCCCCTGACCGCCGATGTGCACCCGCACCCTGGCCGGGCGCAGCCCCGAGGGGTCGTCGCACAGATGCGCGCGCAGCCAGGCGAGGCTTTCGGCGAAGACCTCCGGCCAGCCCTTCTGGAGCGCGGAAGCGTGGGTCCAGGGGCCGACGAGCAGGGAGGTGTCGCAGCCGGCCCCGCGCAACCGGCCGTACTGCTCGAAGGTCTGGTCCACCAGCGCGTCATGCCACCCGCTGATCAGACAGGTGGGGACGCGCGAGGTGGCCGCGGCGCCACCGGTGGACGCGCCCTCCCAGAACGGGTCGTCGGCGTCCGGGTGTGACATCACCTCGTCCAGCCAGGGCACTTCACCCCCGAGCCCGCGGACGTGACTGCCGCGCAGCGGGAGCGCCCGGGTCATCTCCGCGAGGTGGCGCCGCAGCCGCAGCGTGGCCCGGAGGAAGGGGCCGAATCCCCGGTGCTGGGAGGTCATCCCGGAGCCGACGAGCAGCGCGTTCTCCAGTTGCAGGGCACCGTCGCGGTGGAACAGGGCGTACGGGTCGTACAGGCCGACCTGCACCACCATCGCCCGCAGCTCCGGCGGCGGGTCCAGGGCGAGCGCCCACTGCACGTAGCCGAGGTAGCTCGGGCCGAGGGTGCCCAGCGCGCCGTTGAACCAGGGCTGGTCCCGCAGCCAGTCCACGGTGGCCCGGCCGTCGGCCGCCTCGTTGCGCCAGAAGTGGAACTCGCCGCCCGAGCCGCCGGTGCCACGGCAGCTCTGGAGCACGACATGGAAGCCCTGCTCGGCGAAGAGCATGCCGTACATGGGTGACCAGGGCACACCCCTGCCGTAGGGCGAGCGCACCAGCAGGGTCGGGAAGTCGCCGTCCGCGCGCGGGAAGTAGTGGTCCGTACGGAGGAGGCTGCCGTCGGCGGCCGGGACCTCGAGATCCGGCTCCCATCCGGCCTCGTACCGCCGTGCCGGAAGGCCGCGCCAGGTCGCCCTCATCATCCGTGCGGACAGCGGTGGCTTGCCCGGGGGCGCGATCCAGGCGGTTCCGGCCCCACCGGCCGTGCCCCCGGACACTCCATCGCGCATGTGTGACGTCATCCCGCGTCCCCCTCCACTAATCCCGTACCACGTACGAGAATAGTAGATGCTTGGATGGATTCCGCAAGTCGGCGTGGCGAGGCGAGTCGCCGCGGCGGGGAAGGAGCGATCAGGTCGTGGTGCGCGGTGACGGGTCAGACGCCGGAGGCGTCGACCCCCAGCAGCTGTGGCTGAACTCCGACCGCCCCCGCAAGGGGCGCAAACCCGCCTTCAGCCGGGCGGCGATCACCGCCGCGGCGGTCGCCCTCGCGGACGCGGAGGGAATCGACGCGGTCACCATGCGGCGGGTGGCCTCGCAGGTCGGCGCCGGGGTCATGTCGCTGTACAGCTACGCCCCCGACAAGGAGACGCTGCTGCAGCTGATGGTCGACCATGTGAGCGGCGAGCTGTCACCGCCGGATCCGCTCACCGGTGACTGGCGTGCCGATCTGAAGGCCATCGCCCATGCCCAGCGGGCCCTGATGCTCCGCCACCCCTGGCTCCCCACCGCGCTGTTCAACCGCCGCTGGTCCCTCGGGCCCAACACCCTGGCCTTCCTGGAACACGCGCTCGCCGCCCTGCGGCCCACCGCGCTGGACGGCGGCGCGAAGCTGGAGGTGTTCAGCCTGATCACGGGTTTCACCGCCAGGCTCGTCGCCGATGAGATCGCCCAGGCCGCGCTCTCCGCCTCGCCCGAGCGGGCCGCCGCCGAAGCCCGCTATCTCACCGCGGTGGCCGCCGACGGCCACCATCCG
Organism: Streptomyces lacaronensis; assembly: GCF_047337785.1. Lineage (NCBI taxonomy): Bacteria > Bacillati > Actinomycetota > Actinomycetes > Kitasatosporales > Streptomycetaceae > Streptomyces > Streptomyces lacaronensis. Next base: position 11,023,598 of record NZ_JBLHDK010000003.1, on the reverse strand, counting down.
GAGCTCGCCGAAGCGCTCTCCGCCCCGGCACGCCCGCTCACCCCCGACGCCACGTTCGCCCGGCTGCTGGACCGCATGGTCGACGGTCTGGACGCCGGCTCGTAGGGCGGCTCGCGCGCCGGCGGCCGGGCGTCGCGACGCCGCGGAGATCCGTCAGGAGGGCCCTAGGGGTTGGTCCACGCCTCCGGGTCCTCGGCGAGGCCCAGGACGTCGCCGGGCAGCTTGGCCGCGGCCACCTCAGCGAGGGTCACCTCGCCGAGGATCTTGCGTACGTTGGCCCGTACCGCGATCCACAGCGGCAGCAGCGACTCCGCGGGTCCGCAGTACGACAGCTCGGGCGGGCGCACTCCGCGCACCGACACCAGCGGGCCGTCGACCACCCGGATCACCTCGGCGATGCTGATGGTGTCCGCCGGGCGGGCCAGCCGGTAGCCGCCCTTGCCGCCGCGCTGGCTGGCCACCAGGCCGCCCCGGCGCAGATCGCCCAGGATGCCCTCGAGGAACTTGTGCGGGATGCCCTGCGCACCTGCGATCACCTCGGCCTTGACTGAGGTGCCCTCCCCCGCCACGGCCAGTTCCAATGCCGCCCGCACCGCATAGTCCGCCTTCGCCGAGATCCGCATGCGCCGATTATCCGCCCCTTGAGCGCCGGGCCGTCAGAAGGGCAGGGTGAACGGGGGGTGCTCGCCGTTGAGGAAGTAGTCCCCGACCTCGTGGAGCCGGTGGGCGACGGGGTCGTAGAGGGTATGGGTGCGCGCGTTGCGCCAGAAGCGGTCGAATCCGTAGGCCGAGGAGGCGGAGCGGGCGCCGACGACGTCCAGGGCGCGGGCGGTGGCGTCGTGGGCGGCCCGGGCGGCGGCGGCCTCGGCCGCGGCGGCCAGCACGGTGATCTCGGCGCATTCGTCGTCGGTCAGCTCCTCGCCGCGCGCCAGCCCGCCGTCCAGGGCCTCCAGCGCCTGGTCGGCGAGGGCGGCGGCGGAGAAGGTGGCGACGGTGAGCTCCCCGTAGGTGGTCAGCGCGTACGGATCGCGCGGGGAGGTGTGCGGCCAGGGCGCGTGCACCGCCCTGGTGTACTCGCGGGCCTCGGCGAGCACCCCCTGCGCGATCCCGAGACATATCTGTGCCGAGACCAGCCGGCCGGTCGGCGCGGCCAGCCCGCTGAACGGCGAGAGGGTGTCCTCGTCCCAGGAGAGCGGGCCGAGCACCGCGTCGTCCTCGACCGGCACCCCGTCGAACTCCACGCTGCCGCCGGCCGCCAGCCGCTGCCCGAAGGTGTCCCCGTCGTCGCTGCCGCACACCACACCGGGGTGGGCGGTGTCGACGAGCACGGCCAGCGGTTCACCGGTGTCGGCGTGGGTGGCGCGGACGGCCAGCCGGTCGGCGACCAGCACACCGGTGGCGTACCCCTGGCGTCCGTTCACCAGCCGGCCGTCCCTCCCGGAGGTGAGCGTCAGCCGTGGCTCGCGCGGGGTCAGACCGCCGCCCCAGCACCACTGCCCGGCCGCCGACTCGCGCTCCACCCGGGCGGCGAGATCGGCCCCGCCGAAGAAGCGGGCGCTGAAGGACAGCAGGTAGTGGCAGCCGAGCACCTGGCCGATCGCGCCGTCGGCCGCGGCGATCTTCCGTACGACGGCGCAGGCCGTCGACCAGCCCGCTCCCCCGCCGCCGCGCTCGACGGGGATCAGCAGCGCCAGCAGCCCCGCCTCACGGAGCCGCGCGATCTCGTCGTACGGCGTCTTGCCGGCCTGGTCGCGGACGACCGCGTCCGTGGCGAGGTCGTCCGCCGCCTCGCCGGCGATCTGCAGCCACCATGCGCGGTCGAGTGTTTCGGCCGCCGCGTCCACCACCGTCACGCCCGCTCCCCTCCATCGGCCGGACTTCATCATTCCCTATTTTTCCAGTAGGGAAAATAGGGAACTTGGCGGCGAACGTCCAACGAGTGATGCCCGGCATATGCCAGTGCTACGTTTGTCCGAGAACGCCCTATTCCGTGAGTGAGGTCCTGGGATGGCGGAGTGGCGCGGAACAGACGCGGTGGGGCGCTCCCATTCATGGGGCGATGAACGGCTCTCCCTCCTCTCGGCCGTCGGCACCGCGCTCACCGACCGCGAGGTGATGCAGCACGCCCTGGATCAGGCGGTCTCCGAGCTGGGCGGCCTCGCGGGCCTGGTGCACTGGTCCTGCGGCCCGGCGGGGAGCCGTACGCTGCGCCTGGTCCTCGCCAGCGGGCTGCCGCTCGCCGCCCTCGGCGGCTGGGAGGAGATCCGCCAGGACGAGGCCCCGCTCGCCCCCGCGCGCGCCGTGCGGGACGGCCGCTTCGTATGGCTGCCTGCGGCCTCCGGCGAGACTGCCGGGGTCGGAGAGACCGCCGTGGTCGCCTCCGGCGAGGCCGCCGGGGTCGGGGGGACCGCCGGGGTCGGCGAGGTCCCCAGCCCCGGGGAGACCGCCCGCGCCGCCGCCGGGAGCCTTCCGGCGGCGACCACGGTGGCCTCCGTTCCGCTGACCGGTCCGGACGGGCCGGTGGGCGCGTTGTCCGTCCTCACCGGCCCACGGGAGCCGACCCCCGAGCAGGCCGCCTTCCTCGAGGCGGTGGGGCGCTGGGCGGAGCGCCGCCTCTCGCGCTCGGGAGTCGGGGTCGGCGACCGCGACGAGTACCCGTGGTGGCACCAGCGGCCGGGCGGCTCGGTGGTCCAGCAGTCCCTGGACTCGGTCAAGGCCGGCTCCTGGGAATGGGGCATCCACACCGGTGAGATGCGCTGGGACCGGGCGGGGCTGACACTTCTCGGCCTCCCCGGCGGCTACCAGCGACGGATCGAGAGCTGGCTCAACCTCATCCACCCCGAGGACATGCCGCGGGTGATGGCCGCCACCGAGAAGTCGCTGCGCGAGCGGAGCGGCTACGAGGCCGAGTACCGGGTCCGCCGCCCGGACGGCACCACCGGCTGGGTGCAGAGCCGTGCCCATCTCGAGCTCGACGAGAACGGCGAGCCGGTCCGCATGCTCGGGAAGGTCTGGGACACCACCGAGAGCCGGATGGCGCGGGAGTCGGTGGGGCAGGCGCTGCGGTACATGAGCGACGCGTTCTTCGCGGTGAACCGGGACTGGCGGATCACCTTCCTCAATGTCGAGGCCGAGCGCCTGGTCGGCCCGGCCGGAGAGGTGCTCGGCCGGCCGCTCTGGGAGGGCCCCGCGGGCACGGTCCCCGAGCTGGAGGACCGCTGCCGCCGCGCCGCCGCCGACGGCAGGCCGACCGGGTTCGACATCCGGTGGCCCACCGACGACCGCTGGTACCACATACGGCTGGTCTCGGTCCCCGATGGGCTGACGGCCTATCTCACCGATGTCACCGAAGGACGCACCGAGGCCGCGCGGCGCGCGGAGGCCGAGCGGATCGGCACCGAACAGGCGACCCGGGTACGAGAGTTGACGAGTGCGCTCGCCGATGCGGTGACCACCCAGGATGTCGTCGAGGTCGTCGCCGAGCATGTCCTGCCGCCGTTCGGCGCATCGGGTCTGCTGATCGAGATTCTGGAGGGCGGCCGATTGCACCTGGGCGGAGCGGTCGGGTATCCGGGCGTCTTCCTCCGCATGGTCGACGGGATCTCGGCATTCGAGGGCTTCCGCCCGCTCAATGATGTACTCGACTCGCGCCTGCCCTACTTCATCTCATCGGTCGAGGAGTACGAGGAGCTCTTCCCCGACCTGGTCGGCAGACCCGCCCTCTCGCAGAAGAAGGCCTGGGCGGTGCTGCCCATGATCGCCTCGGGAGTCGCCATCGGCGTCTGTATCGTCTCCTTCGCCGAGCCCCGGCAGTTCTCCGGCGATGAGCGCACCCTGCTCACCGCCTTCACCGGCATGGTCGCACAGGCGATAGCCCGGGCCCGCCTCTACGACGCGGAGCACGCCCGCGCCCAGGCGCTCCAGCGCGGTCTGCTCCCCCGGGCGCTGCCCACTCCGGCCGCCCTCACCGCCGCCGTCCGCTATCTGCCCGCCAGCAGCGGTACGGATATCGGCGGCGACTGGTACGACGTCATTCCTCTGTCCGCTGAGCGGGTGGCCATCGTCATCGGAGACGTAATGGGCCACGGTCTGGCCGAGGCCGCCACCATGGGGCGGCTGCGCACCGCCGTGCACACGCTCGCCAACCTGGAGCTGCCCCCCGAGGAGGTCCTGGCCCATCTGAACGAGGTCGTCAGCGATCTGGGCGACGACTCCTACGCCACCTGTCTCTACGCGGTATACGACCCCATCACGGGGTACTGCTCCCTCGCCCGCGCAGGTCATCCCCCGCCGCTGATCGTGCGCCCGGACGGAAGCGTGGAGTGCCTGGACCCGACGCCCGATCCACCGCTGGGCGCCGCCGAGCCCCCGTTCGCCACCGTGGATCTCCAGTTGCCCGACGGCAGTCTGCTGGTGCTGTACACCGACGGTCTGGTGGAGTCCGCGGCACGCGACATCGACACCGGCATCGCCGAGTGCACCCAGGTGCTGACCAGCGAGTACGGGCGGCTCCTCACATGTCCTCCGCCCCGTCCGCGCACCAGCGGCCGCAGGGCGGGCGACCGGCACGAGACGGACCACGACCGACTCGACCGGCTCTGCGACCTCCTGGTCGGGGTCATGCTGCCCCCGAAGCTGCTGACCGCCGACGACACCGCCCTGCTGATCGCCCGGCTCCACAGGCTGGTGTCCGGGAACACCGCCGAGTGGCCGCTGCCGGAAGACCCGGTGGCCGCGGGTCTCGCCCGCACCCATGTCCGCGAACAGCTCCGGGCATGGGGGCTCGACGAGCTCATCACAACCACCGAACTGCTGGTCAGCGAGCTCGTCGCCAATGTCGTCCGGCACGCCAGGGGGCCCACCCGGCTCCGGCTGATCCGCGGAGGATCGCTGATCTGCGAGGTCTCGGACGCCAGCGCCACCACCCCCCGGATCCGCCGGGCCGCCGAGACGGACGAGGGAGGGCGGGGGCTCCAGTTGGTCTCCGCGCTCTCGCAGCGCTGGGGGACCCGTTACACCGCCGAGGGCAAGTGCATCTGGACGGAACAGCCCATCGCATGGACCGGCGCACCACCGTAAGGGCCGGCACCGCGCCCTGAGTCCGTCCTACGCGATGTCCGGCGGACCGCGCGGCGGAGCCGCATACCGATGCTTCCCCCTCCCCGCCCCTTCCCGAAACTGGGGCTCTGCCCCAGACCCCGGATGGGGGCTTCGCCCCTTCCCGCGGCATCGGTATGCGGCTCCGCCGCGTGGCAGAGTTCCGCCCAGACTCGGGGTCCAGGGGCGAAGCCCCTGGTATCGGGAAGGGGCGGGGAGGGGAACAGCCCGCCGCAGGCGTCACGATCCATCGGACACCAGCACCAGGATCCGGCGTGCGTCAGCCCAGGGCGAGCTCACCACCCCGGACCTCCAGGATGGCGCCGGTGATGTAACTCGCCCGGGAGGAGACGAGGAAGAGCACGGCTTCAGCGATCTCCTCTGGCGCCGCGGGCCGGTCCAGAACCGTGGCCCGCGCCACGGTCCGCAAGGCCTCCTCCCCCATCTCGGAGGTGCCCGGGGTGCGGACCGGACCCGAGCGGACGGCGTTGACCCGGACTCCCCGGCCGCCGAACTCATCGGCCCACACCCGGGTCAGCAGCTCCAGCGCGGCCTTCGAGGCGCCGTACGCCCCGGCGTTGCGGGCGGGGGCACCGGCGGCGATGGTGCTGAGGTTGACGATGGCGCCGTGGCCTCTGGCGGCCATCCTCGGTGCGAGCCGTCCCACCAGCAGAAGCGGCGCACGGGCGTTGATGGCCATATGGACGTCGAACATCTCGGACGAGGTCCCGGCGGTGTCCGCGAACCGGTAGACACCCGCGTTGTTGACCAGGATGTCCACGTCCCCCGCCTCGGCGGCCAGCCGCCGCACATCGTCGGCCTCGGCCAGATCCGCCGCCACGAACCTGGCCGTGGCACCCGTCGCGGACACCTCCCGGACCACGTCCGCGCCCCGACGCGCGTCCCGGCCGTGGACGACGACCTCGGCCCCCAGCGCCCCCAGCCGCAGGGCCACGGCCCGGCCGATCCCCGCCGTGGCGCCCGTGACCAGGGCCGTGGCACCGGACAGCTCGCCACTCATGCGGACACTCCTCACCGTAGGCCGGACACCGATCCACACCACACGCACCGGATGCTTACCGCACCCGCCCCCACCGGGCCGTACGGCTCGCCGCCCCAGGGCTGAACGGACGCCCGCGCGGAGCCGCCGGACGGCGCCCGGTCGAAGCACGGCCTCGCCGAGGACGCCCAGGATGCCGATGACGCCAAGGATGCCGATGACACGATCTTCCGCGTGGCGCTCGTCTTTGCTGTACTGCGTGGGTGCGGGAAACATCGTCAACCAGCCATGTCGCCCTGGTGACGGGGGCGAACCAGGGGATCGGCGCCGCGACGGCACGAGCGCTGGCGGCCCGCGGTGCCGCGGTGCTCTGTACCTATCTGCGCCCGCCACCCGGCAGCGGCGAGGGGGCCGCCCCGGATCCGTACCACGCCGCGCGATCCACCGACGGTGAAGAGGTCGCGGCGGAGATCCGCCGGGCCGGGGGGCGGGCCGAGGCCTTTGAGGCGGACCTCGGCGACCCGGCGGTTCCGGAGCGGCTCTTCGACCTCGCCGAGGACCGCCTGGGCCCGGTCGACATCCTGGTCAACAACGCCTCGGGATGGATCCAGGACACCTTCACCCCCGATCCGGCCGACCGGTTCGACCGGCCGCTGCGCCCCGTCACCGCGGAGACCTGGTCCCGGCAGTTCTCGGTGGACGCGATGGCGCCCGCGCTGCTGATCGGCGAACTGGCCCGCCGCCACCGGGCACGCGGTGCCGACTGGGGGCGGATCGTGGGCCTGACGTCGGGAGGGGAGCTCGGTTTCCCCGGAGAGGTGTCCTACGGCGCGGCGAAGGCCGCACAGACCGACTACACCCTGTCGGCGGCCGCCGAGCTGGCCGACCTCGGCATCACGGCCAATGTGGTGCAGCCGCCCGTGACCGACACCGGGTGGGTCACTGACGAGGTCCGGCGGTTCGTCGCCATGAGCCCCACCCATTTCCATGTCGCCGACCCGGCCGAGGTCGCGAAGACCATCGTCTTCCTCGCCTCGGACGAGGCCGCGCTCATCACCGGAAACGTCATCACCCTTCGCTGACAGGGATCGCCAGAGGGAGTGCAGAAGTGACTGACACGGGAACACACGGCCGTCGGCGCAGCGCGGCCTGGTTCGGTGCGGAGGGCCGGTCCGGGATGATCTATCGGTCCTGGATGCGCAACCAGGGCTATACCAGTGAGGTGTTCGACGGCCGCCCGGTGATCGGCATCGCCACGACGTGGTCGGAGCTGGCGCCCTGCAACAGCCATCTGCAGCGGGTGGCGGAGTCGGTGAAGCGCGGGGTGTGGCAGGCCGGGGGCTTTCCCCTGGAGTTCCCCGCGATGGCGCTGGGCGAGACGCTGATGCGGCCCACCGCGATGCTGTACCGCAATCTGCTGGCCATGGAGGCCGAGGAGCTGATGCGGGCCAATCCGCTGGACGGTGTGGTGCTGCTGTCCGGCTGTGACAAGACCACACCGGGTCTGCTGATGGCCGCCTCCAGCGTCGATCTGCCGGCCATCATGGTCACCGGCGGTCCGATGCTCAACGGCAAGTACCGGGGCGGGGACGTGGGCTCTGGCACCCAGGTATGGCGGTTCGAGGCCGAGCTGGCGGCCGGGCGGATGACCCAGGAGGAGTGCTTCTTCGCCGAGGGCTGTATGGCCCGGTCAGGCGGGCACTGCATGACCATGGGCACCGCGTCCACCATGGCGTCGATGGCCGAGGCACTCGGCATGCAACTGCCCTATTCGGCGAGCTGGCCGGCGGTGGACTCGCGGCGGTACGAGACGGCGCAGCGCGCCGGGCAGCGGATCGTGGCCATGGTGGAGGAGGATCTGCGGCCGTCACAGATCATGACCCGGGAGGCGTTCGAGAACGCGATCCGGGTCAACGCGGCCATCGGCGGCTCCACCAACGCGGTGATCCATCTGCTGGCCGTAGCGGGGCGGCTGGGGGTGCCGCTGGCTCTCGACGACTTCGACGCGCTCGCCCGGGAGGTGCCCACGCTGGTCGATCTCCAGCCCTCCGGACGGTTCCTGATGGAGGACTTCTGCTACGCCGGTGGGCTGCCGGTGGTGATGCGCGAGCTGGGCCCGCTGCTGCACCCGGAGCCGACCACGGTGACCGGCCGTACGGTGGCGGAGAACGTCGCCGACGCCGAGTGCTGGAACCGTGAGGTGATCCGGACACTGGACGACCCGTTCCAGGAGGCGGGCACCGGCACCGCCGTACTGCGCGGCAATCTCGCGCCGAACGGCGCGGTGATCAAACAGTCCGCCGCATCGCGCCATCTGCTCACCCACCGGGGTCGGGCCCTGGTGTTCGACACGCCGGAGGACTACCTCGCCGTGTACGCGGACGAGGACCTGCCGGTGGACGAGAACACCGTGCTGGTGATCCGGGGCAGCGGCCCGCGCGGCTACCCGGGGATGCCCGAGGTGTCCAATGTGGTGCTGCCGCCCAAGTTGCTGCGCAAGGGCGTCGAGGACATGGTGCGCATCTGTGACGGCCGGATGTCCGGCACCGGCTTCGGCACCGTGGTGCTCCATGTGTCCCCCGAGTCCGCCGTCGGTGGCCCGCTCGCGCTGGTGCGCGACGGCGACTGGATCACCCTGGACGTCCCGGCGCGTACGCTGACCCTGGACGTGGGCGAGGAGGAGCTGGAGCGCCGACGGGCCGCCTGGGAGCCCCCGCCGCCGGTCGCCGACCGAGGCTGGACCAGGCTCTACACCGAGCGTGTGCTACAGGCGGACCAGGGGCTCGACCTGGACTTCCTGGTCGGTGGCAGCGGACATCCGGTGCCCCGCGAGTCCCACTGACCACTGACTCTCACGGTCGTGTGGTGGTCCGCCCGCGGATCACCACACGACCGTCCCCAAGCGGCCGCCGTCAGTTGGCCAGAAGCCTGCGCAGCCACCGCAGCCGCGCCTCCCGCGCGTCCCGCGAGACGGCCGCCCGCGGTGCCATGCCCGAGAAGCCGTGGAAGGCACCCGGCCAGACGTGCAGTTCGGCCTGTCCCCCGGCCCGCCAGATGCGGCCGGCGTAGTCGACGTCCTCGTCGCGGAAGGTTTCCGCGGCCCCTACGTCGATGAACGCGGGAGGCAGACCGGACAGGTCCGTCGCCCGGGCCGGTGCGGCGTAGGGCGATACGTCGTCACCACCGCGTGCGGCGCCGAGCAGCGCGGTCCACCCGGCCTCGTTGGCAGCCCTGTCCCACACCCCGACTCCTGCCATCTGCAGGGCGGAGGGCGTGTCGTTGCGGTCGTCCAGCATGGGGCACATCAGCAGTTGCCCGAACAAGGCTGGGCCGCCGCGGTCCCGGGCCATCAGGGCGACCGCGGCAGCGAGGCCGCCACCGGCGCTGCCCCCGACGACGATGAGGCGCCCGGGGTCGATACCCAGCTCGGCGGCGTGTTCGGCCGTCCAGGCCAGACCGGCGTAGCAGTCCTCCACCGGTCCGGGGTGCTGGGTCCCGGGTGCCAGGCGGTACTCGACGGAGACCACGGAGAGCCTCAGCTCCTGGGCGAGGTCGAGCATCTCCGGCACGCCCGTGCGGTTGTCCCCGACCGTCATGCCACCGCCGTGGATGTGGTAGAGCGCGGGCACCGCAGTGGCCGCGTCCGCCAAGCGGCAGATCAGCAGGGAGACGTCCGGCGCGCCCACCGGGCCGGGGACGGACCGCTCCTCGACCCGGAACACCCCGTCGCGCTCCAGGGCCTCGTTCGTCACCGGCTCCATGCCGGGCACGTCCTGAGGGGGTGTCGCACCCGGATCGGCCCCGGAGCCGCCGGGCGGCAGGAGCTCATAAATGGCCGCGAGCGCCGTGGTGAGTTCCGGGTCGAACGGCGGCGGTGGCCCGAGTGGTGCGGTGGCCGTACGTACGGGCGAGGTGTGCTCCATGGTCGACTCCCAGGGTGATGGCAGGGGGGAACTCCTGTGGTCGGCCGCCCACTGCCCCATGATCAGCAGCCGCTCGGCGGATTCTAGCGACCGGTCGGCGGGGCAGCGAGGGTGGCCTGACGATGAGTCAGCCATCAGCCGTTCCAGCTCTCGTCGTACGGATCGCGCGGGGCCGGGACCGGCCTGGACCGGCTGACCTCGAGGTACGGGATGGCGCCACCGCCCACCGGGTCCTTGGTCCGTTCGCGGGTGTAGGTGCCGATGACCTGGAGCCAGGTGTCGGATTCCAGCACCGCGGGGATCCGCCCGGTCAGGCCGATCTTGACGGGCTGGGCGTCGGCGGCGCAGCAGTTGAGCGCCATACGGACGAGATAGGGGGCGCCGTGGCCGTCGAGGGCGACAAAGCCGGTGATCTTGACCCTTCGGTGCTCCAGGGAGCGCCCGTGGTCGTACACCGCGCGCCCGGCGTAGTCGGCCACATTGAGCGGCAGCGGGTCCCCGGCGGGGAGGGCGGGGAAGCCCCAAGGGCGTTGCAGCGCCGTGCCGGTGTGCATGGCGGTGTACGAGCCGAGCGCGGGCGGCGCCACCAGGATGAGGGCGAACAGCGGGAGCACGAGGAGCCAGGAGACACGTGGTTCCCGGTGGGCGTGGCCGCCTTCGCCCTCCCCGTGGCCGCCTTCGCCCTCCCCCGCGTCCCCACCGGCCGGGCGCGTCCGCCACTCGTACCAGACGGTGGCGACGGCCGCCGCCATCAGAACGGCACCGGCCGCGAGGAGCAGCGGGCGCAGCCCCGCCTTCACATAGCGCAGATAGAGGTCGGTGGATCCGGCCCGCAGCACCGCCCCGCCGACCAGGAACAGCACGATCGCCTGAGCCTTCCTGTTCACAGCAGCACCGCCCCGACCAGGGTCGACATCAGGACGGCGAGGACGAAGGTGGCGGGCGCGAACCGCAGCGCGAACCCGCGGCCGAACGTGCCGGTCTGCATCGCGAACAGCTTCAGGTCGATCATCGGGCCGACGACGAGGAACGCCAGCCGCGCGGTGAGCGAGAACTGCGACAGGGACGCGGCCACGAAGGCGTCGGCCTCGGAGCAGATCGACAGCAGCACCGCGAGGACCGCCAGGGCCAGGATCGACACGACCGGGTCATCGGCGGCGCCGCGCAGCCAGCTCGCCGGGACCACGGCCTTGAGGGTGGCCGCGGCCATGGCGCCGACGACGAGGAAGCCGCCGGCGTGCATCACATCGTGGCGTACGGACGCCCAGAACGCGGCGCCCTTTCCGTGGCCGTGGAAGGCGGGGCGGCCCGGTGGGCGCAGCCAGTCGGCCCGCCCCAGCCGCTGCCACAGCCAGCCCATCGCACACGCCACGAACAGACTCGCCACGAACCGGGCGAACACCATCTGCGGCTGGCGGGGGAAGGCGACGGCGGTGGCGGTCAGCACGATCGGGTTGATGGCCGGGGCGGACAGCAGGAACGCGAGCGCCGCCGCCGGGGTGACACCCCGGCGCACCAGCGCCCCGGCCACCGGTACGGAGGCGCATTCACAGCCGGGCAGCACCGCCCCGGCCACGCCCGCCACCGGCACCGCGACGGCGGGCCGCCGCGGCAGCGCGCGGGCGAAGAACGACGGCGGGACGAAGACCGCGATGAGCGCCGACAGCAGCACCCCGAGCACGAGGAAGGGCAGGGCCTGGAGGACCACCGCGGTGAACACGGTCATCCAGCTCTGCGCCACCGGAGCCGACAGCGCCCGGCGGACCGGCCCCTGCGCGACCACCACCAGGAGCAGCAGCATGATGAGGCCGAGGGAGGAATCGAACCGCCCGCCCCGCGGAGCGCCCGCGTCGCGGCGGCCGGCCCCGGTCGGGGCCGCTTCGGTCGAGGTGGTCACGGCTGGGATACCTCCGGCGTCGAGGGTGCGTGGCGCGGTTCCCCGCCCCCTCCAGTACGCCGGTTCGGCCCCGCGTGCTCACCACGGCCGCCATGAGCCGGAAGTCACCCCGGCGTCCGCCGCTTCGCTCAGCCGGGGCTCACCCACGCGCCCAGGTCGGCGGAGCGGGTCATGGCGTCCAGCACGGTGGCGCTGTGCACGGCGTCGTCCAGGGTGGCGCCGTGGGCGGTGCCCTCGGCGATGGAGCGCAGGAAGTGGTACGCCTCGATCACCTTCAGATCGTCATAGCCCATGCCATTGGCCGAGCCGGGCTGGAAGGCGGCGTACTCGCCGTGCCCCGGGCCGACGTACACGGTGGAGACGGGCTGGTCCTGGTACGCGGTGCCGCGGCTGACGCCGAGTTCGCCCATGCGCCGGAAGTCCCAGAACACCGCGCCCTTGGTGCCGTGGATCTCGAAGCCGTAGGTGTTCTGTTCGCCGACCGAGACCCGGCAGGCCTCCAGCACCCCACGGGCGCCGGAGGCGAAGCGCAGCAGACAGGAGACGTAGTCCTCGTTCTCCACCGGGCCCAGCTCGCCGCCGGTGGCCCGGGTGTGACCGGCGGTGGCATCCGTGGGGCAGGCCCGCTCGGGCACGAACACGGCGGTGTCGGCGGTCAGCGCGTCGATCTCGCCGAGCAGGAAGCGGGCCAGGTCCACCCCGTGCGAGGCGAGGTCGCCCAGCACTCCGCTGCCGCCACGCGCACGTTCGTACCGCCAGGTCAGGGCACCTTCGGGGTGGGCGGCATAGTCGCTGAAGAGACGGACGCGGGCGTGGGTGACGGTGCCGATCTCCCCGGCGGCGATCATGGCGCGGGCGGTCTGGACGGCGGGTGCGTTGCGGTAGTTGAAGCCGACCACGCCCTGGACTCCGGCCTCGGCCACGGCCCCGGCGACCGCGCGGGCGTCGTCGGCGGTGAGCCCGACGGGCTTCTCGATCCAGATGTGCTTGCCCGCCCGGGCCATGGCGACGCCGATCTCGCGGTGCAGGAAGTTCGGCGCGGCGATGCTCACCGCCTGGACCCGGGGGTCGGCGGCGACCTCCTGCCAGTCCCCGGCGGCGGTGGCGAAGCCGTACCGTCCGGCGGCCTCCTCGGCCCGGCCGGGCACCTCGTCGGCGACGGCGACGAGTTCGGGCCGTACGGACAGCTGCGGGAAGTGGTGCGGCAGCCGGACGTACGCCTGGGTGTGCACCCGTCCCATCCAGCCGAATCCCACGACGGCGACCCCGAGCGTACTCACCATGACTGCCCTTCTTTGGACCGTTCCAGATCTCTTCCGGCCCCACACTGAAAGCCCTTCCCGCAGGTGTCAACCCCTTTGACAACCGTGTTCGCCGTATGGAACGGTCCAGAGCATGAGATCACCGACGATCCGCGATGTCGCCGAACGGGCCGGAGTGTCGAAGTCGCTGGTCTCCCTGGTGCTGCGCGGCTCCCCGCAGGTGCGCCCCGAGAAGCGGCGGGCCGTCCTGGCCGCCGTCGAGGAGCTCGGCTACCGGCCCAACGCCGCCGCGCGCAGCCTCAGCGAGCGGCGCACCCGGACCGTCGGGGTGCTCCTGAACGATCTGCGCAACCCCTGGTTCGTGGAGCTGCTCGACGGGCTCAACTCCGAGCTGTACGCGAGCGGTCTGCGCACCCTGCTGGCCGACGGCCGGCTCAACCGACGGCTCGGCGAGGACCTCACCCACACCTTCACCGAGCTGAGGGTGGACGGCCTGATCGCCGTGGGCACGCTCCCGGACCCGGCGGCGGTGCGCACGGCGGCCGCGCGGGTGCCCACGGTGGTCGTCGGCACCCGCGAGCCCGTGCTGCCGAACGTGGACATCGTCGCGGGCGACGACGAGCTGGGCGCCCGCCTGGCCACCGAGCACCTCATCGGCCTGGGCCACCGGCACATCGCGCATATCGCGGGGCAGGGCGTGGTGGGCGAACTGCGCCGCCGTGGCTTCGAGGCGGTCATGCGCGAGCACGGCCTGTCCGGGTCGGCGACCGTGGAGCAGGGCGATCTGACCGAGGAGGGCGGCTACCGGGCCACGGTCCGGCTGCTGGGCGCGCCGCACCGGCCCACCGCGGTCTTCGCCTTCAATGACATGGCCGGGGTGGGCGCCCTGTCGGCCGCCGAGGAGCTGGGCCTGCGGGTGCCGGACGACCTCTCCCTCGTCGGCTACGACAACACCTATCTCGCGCGGCTGCGCCATCTGTGGCTCACCACCGTGGACAACGCCGGCCATGACATCGGCCGCCGCGCCGCGCGCCGGCTGCTCGACCGGATCGCCGACCCCGCCCGCCCCGGCGAGGTGGCACTCACCGCCCCGGTCCTCGAGGTCCGGGGCACGACGGCGCCGCCGCGTCCGGCGGACCGACCGTCGCGCACCGGCCATTGACGCCCCGTCAGCGCCTGCCTATCGTCCGTTCGAAGATCGAGACGGGCCGGGCGTACGACGTGCGGATCGAGGCCCGCGGCCGGCGGGTGACGCTGTACCTGGACGGGAAGAAGTGGGGTTCGTTCACCGACGACAAGGTGGCCGAGCCGTTCCGCCAGGTGGTGACCCGCGACAAGGCCACCGGTGAGCTCATCGTCAAGGTGGTCAACGCCCAGGACGCCGCCGCCCGCACCCGGATCGACGGGCTCGCGGCCGGTGACCGGAGCGGTCACCGGCCGCGGTCTCATCCGCGTCCTCGATCACCGAGCGCACCGCCCGCCGCGCCCACCGCCAGGCCGAGGACGACCATCACGACGTAGCTGTAGACCTCATAGCCGCCGGGGACGAGGAAGCGGACGAACCCCATGAAGTGGAGCCAGCCCCACCATTCGTGCAGCAGACCGCTTCCGCCGCCGACGACGAGGGTGAAGGAGAGCAGATGCGACACGGCGGCGAGCGGGGAGGTGTCCTTGGTGGATGTCATGGCCCGAACCTAGGCGGGCCGTCCCGGGCGGCGGATCGGGCACAAGACGGCTCGGCGGTGACCGAAGGACACCGCCCGCCACCGGGGAGTGGTACTTAAGTATCCGCTCGCGGTACGAGTCCCCGCTCGCCCGCCCGGTCCGCGTAGATTTCCGGGACATGGGCCGCATCCACCGCACCCGCCGGGACTGGGCAGCCGATCTGGGGCTGATGCTCTTCGCCGCGTGCTTCGCCGCCGCCAGCTCCGATTCCATACCGGTCGAGGAGGGTCTCGATCCGGTGTGGCTGACCGTCGATCAGGTGATCGGCGGGCTGGGGTGTGCGACGGTCCTGCTGCGGCGGCGGTGGCCGGTGGCGCTGACGGTGGCGCTGCTGCTGGCGGGCAGCGAGCTCTCGCACTACCTCACCGGTCCTGCGATGGTGGCGGTGTTCACGGTGGCCGCGACCCGGCCGGGGCGGGCCACCGCGTGGGTGGCGGCGGTGGCCTTCGTACCGCTTCCCGTCTTCCTGTGGCAGCTGCCGGAGGTCTCCGGGGACCGGAAGAGCTCGGCGCTGACCTACTTCGCGCTGATCGCCGGAGCCATCGGATGGGGGCTGTTCCGGCGGTCCCGGCAGCAGCTGATCGCCTCCCTGCGGGAGCGGGCCGAACTGGCCGAGGCGGACGCGGAGTTGCGGGCCGAGCGGGCCCGCCGGGAGGCGCGGGAGGAGATCGCGCGGGAGATGCACGATGTGCTGGGGCACCGGCTGACGCTGCTGAGCCTGCACGCGGGGGCGCTGGAGTTCCATACGAAGGCGCCCCGCGAGGAGATCGGAAGGGCCGCCGGGGTGATCCGGGAGAGCGCCCATCTGGCGCTGAGCGATCTGCGTGAGGTGATCGGGGTGTTGCGCGCGGGACCGGCGGAGGACGAGCGGCCCCAGCCCGAACTGGCCGATCTGGCCCGGCTGGTGGCGGAGGCCCGGACGGCGGGCGGCCGGATCGAGCTGACCGGGCCGCCCGACGATCCGGCCCCGCCGCCCGTGGTGGGGCGCACGGCGTACCGCATCGTCCAGGAGGCGCTGACCAACGCGCGCAAACACGCGCCCGGCGCGGCGGTCACGGTGCGGGTGGCCGGAGGCCCGGCCGACCGGCTGACGGTGGAGGTCCGCAACGCGCCGCCGCCCGGGGCGGCCGCGGACACCGGCGGTGGCGAAGACGGCCGTGGCGAAGGCGGTGGGCAGGGGCTGATCGGGCTGGCCGAACGGGCCCGGCTGGCGGGCGGCGAGCTGAACGCGGGCCCGGCCCAGGGCGGTTTCCGGGTGCGCGCCTGGCTACCCTGGCCCGCGGCGGACACGGTGTCCGCCGCGGGTCAGGGGTGAGGGAGGACGGCGCGGTGATCAATGTCCTGCTGGTGGACGACGACGCGATCGTACGGGCCGGACTGCGCCTGATGCTGGGCGGTGCCCCGGACATCGAGGTCGTCGCGGAGGGCGCCGACGGGGCGGAGGTGCCGCCCCTGGTCGCCGCCCACCGGCCCGATGTGGTGCTGATGGACATCCGGATGCCGGGCGTCGACGGGCTGACCGCCACCACGGAACTCCGGGCCCGGCCCGGCGCCCCGGAGGTGCTGGTGCTGACCACCTTCCACACCGACGGTCATGTGCTGCGGGCGCTGCGCGGCGGCGCGGCCGGGTTCCTCCTCAAGGACACCCCGCCAGGGGACATTGTCACGGCCATCCGCACGGTGGCCGCCGGGGATCCGGTGCTCTCCCCCGCCGTCACCCGCCGGCTCATCGAGCAGGTGGCGGGCGGCGGGCAGGAGGACCGGGCCACCGCCGCCCGGGCCCGGCTGGCACTGCTGGGCGAACGGGAGCGGGAAGTGGCCCGGGCGGTCGGGCGGGGCCGCTCCAACGCGGAGATCGCCCGGGAGCTGCATCTGGCACTGCCGACGGTGAAGGCCCATGTGTCGCGCATCCTGACCCGGCTGGATCTCAACAACCGCGTCCAGATCGCGCTGCTGGTCCATGACGCCGGAGCGTCGGACGACTGCTGAACGCCGCTCCTCCCGCCTCGATGGGTGAACGATGAGGGACAATTTAAATCAGTCGCTTGACTTAAGTATTGCCCATGGGGTTGCCTGATCTTGTCGATGACCGCCCCGCCCCGGACCGAGGGAGAGCGTCGTGACTCCAGGAGACGGCGAGCAGTTACTCAGCTATCCGATCCCCAGCGATACGGCGCTGGGGCCACCCGCCGAGTGGGCCCGGCTGCGGCAGCGGTGTCCGGTGGCGAAGGTGGCGCTGCCCAGCGGGGACGAGGCATCGTTGCTGACCCGCTACGACGATGTGAAACAGGTGCTGTCCGACCCGAGGTTCACCCGGCTGCTGAACGCCGACGACGCGGCCCGGGTCTCGGACAGCGAATCGGGCCGCCAGGCACTGGCCCGCACCGAGCTACAGGCCACGCTGGACGTACTGCTGCGCCGCCTGCCCACGCTCGAACTCGCCGTCTCCGTAGTGGAGTTGCGGCGGCTGGAGGGCCTGGCCGTGGGCGGGCTGCGCGACCTCCCGGTGCGGTGGTGACCATGGCGGGCAGGGCCGTACGGCACGAGCGGGCCGATGCCACGCGCGGGGCGATCCTCGCCGCCGCGGAGCGGCTGTTCGCCGAGCGCGGGGTGTACGCGGTCTCCAACCGCCAGGTCAGCGAGGCCGCCGGGCAGGGCAACAACGCGGCGGTCGGCTACCACTTCGGCACCAAGGCCGACCTGGTGCGGGCGATCGCCCGGCAACACGCGGAGCAGGTCGAGCGGTTGCGCCTGCGGATGCTGGGCGAGATCGGCGACTCCACCGACGTACGGGACTGGGTGGCCGCTCTGGTGCGCCCGGTCCTCGAGCATCTGGCGGAGCTGCCCAGCCCGACCTGGTACGCGCGGTTCTGCGCCCAGGTGATGACCGACCCGGCGCTCCACGAGATCATGGCCGATGAGTCCATGGCCTCTCCGGCGCTGCGGCGGACCGTCGAGGGGTTCAACCGGTGCCTCCCCGAGTTGCCGATCGAGGTGCACATAGAGCGCGGGGCCATGGCGCGCCATCTGATCCTGCACATGTGCGCCGAGCGGGAGCGCGCGCTCGCCGAGCACACCGCCACGCCCCGGTCCAGCTGGCACGACGCCGCCACCGGCCTGATCGACGGGATCGTCGGGCTGTGGCTGGCGCCCGTCACCCACTGACCGCGGCCCTCACACACCGGCGGACCGCCGAGGGCCGTCGAGGGACAACGGGGGACAACGGGGGTTCCACCACATGCCTCAAACGAATTGAGGGAGCGATGACCAGCACAGTGAACCCGGTGGACGAGCGCGCCGCGCGGGCCCCGGAGTTTCCGATGGCCAGGGCGGCGGGCTGCCCGTTCGACCCGCCTCCGGAGCTGCGGGACCTGCAGCAAGAGGGTCCGTTGGCGAGGGTCCGCCTGTGGGACGGCAGTACGCCGTGGCTGGTGACCCGGTACGCCGATCAGCGGGCGTTGCTGGGCGACCCGAGGGTCAGCGCCGACATCCACCGGCCCGGCTACCCCCGCCAGGCCCCGATGCCACCCGGAGGTACGGGGGTCAGCTTCATCCTGAAGGACGACCCCGAGCACGCCCGGCTGCGGCGGATGGTGACGGCGCCGTTCGCCATCAAGCGGGTGGAGGCCATGCGGCCCGGCGTGCAGAAGATCGTGGACGACCTGATCGACGAGCTGCTGGCCGGTCCGAACCCGGTGGACCTGGTGGAGGCGTTCGCCCTGCCGGTGCCCTCGCTGGTCATCTGTCAGCTGCTCGGAGTGCCCTACGCCGACCACGACTTCTTCCAGGACAACAGCAAGGTCATCATCAACCGGAACGTCACCCCCGAGCAGCGCTCGGCCGCCCATGGCAACCTGATCGAGTATCTGGACGGCCTGATGGGCGAGAAGATCGCCCGTCCCGTGGACGATCTGCTGTCCGGTCTCGCCGAGCGGGTCACGGCGGGCGAGCTGTCCCGCAACGAGGCCGCGCAGATGGGTGTGCTGCTGCTGATCGCGGGCCACGAGACCACCGCGAACATGATCGCGCTCGGCACTCTCGCCCTGTTCGAGCACCCCGGGCAACTCGCCCTGCTGCGCGACACCGACGACCGCCGGCTGATCGCGTCGGCGGTGGAGGAGCTGCTGCGCTATCTGCACATCACCCACAGCGGGCGGCGCCGGGTGGCGGTGGCGGACATCGAGATCGGCGGGGAGGTCATCCGCGCGGGCGAGGGGCTGATCCTGGCCAATGACATCGCCAACCGGGACCCCGGGGTGTTCGCCGAACCCGACCGGCTGGACCTCCGGCGGGACGCCCGTCGCCATGTGGCCTTCGGCTTCGGGGTGCACCAGTGCCTGGGCCAGCCACTGGCCCGGATGGAGCTCCAGGTCGTCTACGGCACCCTCTACCGCCGTATCCCCACTCTGCGGCCGGCCACCGAGCTGGAGCGGATCCCGTTCAAACACGACGGATCGGTCTACGGCGTCTACGAACTGCCCGTGACCTGGTGAGAAGAGAGGAAACCCCGATGAAGGTGACCGTCGATCAGGACAAGTGTGTCGCGTCCGGCCAGTGTGTGGTCGCCGCGATGGAGGTTTTCGACCAGCGCGACGAGGACGGCATCGTGGTGCTGCTCAACGCCGAGCCCCCGGCCGAGCAGGCCGACGACGTCCGGCACGCCGCGGCGGTGTGCCCGGCCATGGCCATCGAGGTCCAGGACTAGGGTCCTTCCGACGGATCTCCGCGGCGTCGCGGCGCCCGGCACGGACGCCGCGACCCCGGGGCCGGTTCCGGGACCGGGTCCCGGACCGTACGACCGCAACCGGGCGGCGGCGCGGGCGTTTTCCTCGTCCGCACCGCCGCCCCCGTGCACACCCCGGTGGGATGCGCACGGTCCTCAGAACACGTCGATCTCGGACAACATGAAGAAGGGAAGACAACCGTGAGCAGCACCGGTCTTCGGAATCGCGGCGTCATCGTCACCGGAGCGGGATCGGGGATCGGCCGGGCCGCGGCCCTGACGTTTGCCGCCGAGGGGGCGAAGGTACTGGTCGCGGACGTCGACCGGGACGGCGCCGAACAGGTTGTCACAGCGATAGGGGCGGCGGGTGGAGTGGCCCACGCGGTCGTCGGCGACCTCGGCGACCAGCGGGTGGTGGACGAGGTCGTCGCCACGGCCATGGAGGCGCTCGGCGGTCTGGACGTCCTGGTGAACAACGCCGGCATCATGGACCGCTTCTCGGCGGTCGCGGACACCGACGACACCGAATGGGACCGGGTGCTGCGCATCAACCTGACGGCCCCGTTCATGCTCACCCGGGCCGCGCTGCCGCACATGCTGGCGGCGGGCCGGGGCGCGATCGTCTTCACCGCCTCGGAGGCGTCGCTGCGCGGCAGTACGGCCGGCGCCGCCTACACCGCCTCCAAGCACGGTGTGGTGGGCCTGGTGAAGTCCCTCGCGGTGATGTACCGGGAGCAGGGGATCCGGGCCAACGCGATCGCCCCCGGCGGCACCGCCACCGCCATGCGGGTCGACGCCCGGCCGGGCGAGCATGGCCCGGCCGTCATCGGAGCCCATACCTCGGCCGTCGGGAGGATCGCCACGGCCGAGGAGCAGGCCGCCGCCATCCTCTTCCTGGCCTCCGACGCCGCGAGCAATGTCAACGGCGTCATCCTGCCCGTGGACAACGGCTGGTCGGCCGTCTGATCCGATACCGGGCCGGCCACACTGGCCTGTTTTCGATATTGCTCAAGGTGACGGCGGCTCATTAGAGTGGTTGTTGAGATTTAAAGGAAAATGTTCACGGCTTTCCCCTGTCATCGCGCTCCTCACCGCATCGCGCTCTTGAAAGGAAGGCACTGTGCACAACCAACCTCTCCACTCTTCCGAGGCTCTTGACTACCTTGTCATCGGTGCCGGCCCCGCCGGCCTCCAGCTCGGGCACCTGCTGGCGACGGCGGGCCACACCTACCGGATCCTGGAAGCCGGAAACAGACCGGGCACCTTCTTTCAAAAGTTCCCCCGCCACCGGCAGTTGATCTCCAGCAACAAGGTGCACACCGGTATCGACGACCCCGAGTTCAACCTCCGGATGGACTGGAACTCCCTGCTGTCCCCCGATCCGGAGCTGCTGTTCACCCGTTACAGCAAGCGCTACTTCCCGGCCGCCGACGACTATGTGCGTTATCTGGCCGACTTCGCCGAGGCGTTCGACCTCGACATCGCCTTTGACACCCGGGCGGTGCGGATCCGCCGCGACGACGACGGCTTCACCGTCACCGATCAGCACGGCGGCGACCACCGTGGCCGCCGGCTGGTGATGGCCACCGGCGTGAGCCGGCCCTATATACCCGACGTGCCCGGTATCGAGACCGCCGAGGACTACTCCGATGTCTCGGTGGACCCCGAGGACTTCACCGACCAGCGCGTGTTGATCCTCGGCAAGGGCAACTCCGCACTGGAGACGGCCGACAACCTCATCGAGACGGCCGCCGTCATCCATGTGGCCGGACCGCACAGCCTGCGGCTGGCGTGGAAGAGCCACTATGTGGGCCATCTGCGCGCCGTCAACAACAACTTCCTCGACACATACCAGCTCAAATCACAGAACGCCATACTCGACGGCAATGTGCTCTCGATCGAGAAGGAGCCGGGCGACGGCGGCGGGTACCGAGTGCGGTTCAGCTTCTCCCGGGCGAACGAGGTCGTGAAGGAGATCCCCTACGACCGGATCATCGTGTGCACCGGCTTCCGCTTCGACGCCTCGCCGTTCGACCCCGAATGCCGCCCCGAGTTGGTCATCAACGACCGCTTCGCGGCCCTCACGCCGGCGTATGAGTCGGTCAATGTGCCCGGGCTGTACTTCGCCGGTACCCTCACCCAGCAGCGCGACTTCAAGAAGTCCACCAATGGCTTCATCCACGGATTCCGCTACGGCGTACGGGCGTTGAGCCGCATTCTCGACGAACGCCACCATGACCTGGCCTGGCCGGCCCAGCCGCTGGCCACGGATCCGTCCGCGCTGGCGGACGCCGTGGTGGCGCGGGTCAACCGCAGTTCCGCGCTGTGGCAGCAGTTCGGTGTGATCGGCGACCTGCTGGTCGCGGCCGACGGCGACCAGGCCCGCTACCACGAGGAGGTGCCGGTCGCCTACGCCCATGAAAGCCCCCTGACGGCGGGCGCCGACTACTTCATCGTCACCCTGGAGTACGGCCCCGACCACGACAAGGTCGATCCCTTTGACATCACGGTGCGCCGGGCGGCGCAGAACTCGGTCGGGGAAGCCTTCGACGCCTCCTATCTGCATCCGGTGATCCGTCACTTCCGGGGCGGTGAACTCCTCGGCACCCACCACATGGCCGAGAACCTGGAGAACGAGTGGAACCACCCGAAGGTCCACCACGCCCCGCTGGTCGAGTTCTTCGCGCGTGAGCTGGACGCGCAACCCGCCGGCGCGGGGCGGTGACACCGCGCCATGCTGATGACCGTCCAGGACTTCGAAACCACCGCCCGGACGAGACTCGACCCCGTCTACACCGACTTCATCGCCGGTGGCGCCGGGGACGAGATCACCGCACGGGCCAATGAAGAGGCGTTCCGGCGGCTGCGGCTGCTGCCCAGGGTGCTGCGCGGCAACGCCGAGCGGGCGCTGGACATCACCGTGCTCGGCAGCCGCGCGCGAACGCCGATCCTGCTCTCGCCGACCGCCTTCCACAAACTCCTCGTCGAGGAAGGGGAGTTGGCCACCGCACGAGCCGCCGCGGCCGCCGGCACGATCATGATCGTGAGCATGGCGTCCACAGTGGCGGTGGAGGACATCGCGGAGGCCACCCGCGGCGCCGGTGAGGGCGGCGACCCGGCGCCCCTGTGGTTCCAGCTCTACCTCCAGCCGGACCTGGAGTTCACCCAGTCCCTGGTGCGGCGGGCCACCGACGCGGGGTGCACCGCGCTGGTGGTCACCGTGGACTCCCCGGTGCGCGGCGCGCACGAGCGCGATCTGCGCAACGGCTTCCTCGACCTGCCGGACGGACTGCGCTGCGAGCACATGGTCGATCCGCGCGAGGGCGGCCGGGTGCGGCCGATCGCCATGTCGCCGGAGATCTCCTGGAGTCATATCGACTGGCTGCGCGGGATCACCTCGCTGCCGATCCTGCTCAAGGGCGCCCTGCACCCCGAGGACGCCCGGCTGGCGGTGCGCCACGGCGTCGACGGACTGCTGCTGTCCAACCACGGGGGCCGTCAGCTGGACACCGTGCCCGCCACGATCGAGCTTCTCCCCGAGATCCACGCGGTGGTGGCCGGACGGATCCCGATCGTGCTGGACGGCGGTGTGCGTCGGGGCACCGATGTGGTCAAGGCGCTGGCACTCGGCGCGTCCGCCGTGGGCATCGGCCGGCCGGTGATGTGGGCCCTGGCCGAGGGCGGTGAGAAGGGCGTACGGCGGCTGCTGGAACTGCTGCGCGCGGAGCTCGACCAGGCACTCGCGCTATGCGGCGCCTCCGGTGTCCAGGGCCTCACCCCGGATCTGGTGCGTGCCCCGGTATGGCCTCCCGCCGACGCCTCGGCCACTCCGCCCGGTGGAGTGGCGTCATGAGCCGCCTCAGACGGGCGGCCACCGGTGCGACGGCCGTGGCGCTGACGGCCAGCCTGCCGTACTGGCTGCCCCGGCTGGTGATCGACCTGCGGGTGCGCCTCTTCGCGCGGGTCAACGGCGAGGAGGGGATACCGGCGCCCGGCCGTGAGGTGCCGGTCGAGGAGTTCAAGCGGGTCTACGGCCATCCGGCCGCGAACGGCCGCAGCCGCGGCGCCGCCCTGTCCGACCTCTTTTGGTACTGGCTCTCCCCCGGCCCCGAGGTCCACCAGGAGCATCTGGAACCCGGCCCGCGGTACGACGAGGTGGCCAGGACGACCCGGCAGATCCTCGCCGGGCTCTCCCGGGAACGGTGGAGCGAACTGGTCGGCCGCTGCACCCGGCGGGTGCTCGATGAACTCGACCAGGGCACCGGCGGATACGGCACCCGGGAACACCGGGTACGGCTGCGCGATCTCATGATGCCGGTGTGGGCCGAGGTCTACTACGAAGTGGTGTTCCGTGAACCGTGCCCGCGCCATGTCCGGGACCTGATCGTCGGCAACGCCGACGACGTGGTCAGCGCCCTGAAGTGCACCAGCCTGCGCCATATGGACCGGCGGAACCGGCTCACCGCGTATCTGCGCGAACGGCTGGCGAGCGATCCCCCGCCGGTGCCGCTGCCGTCGCTGCTCAGTCGGCGGGAACAGGCGTACTACCTCCAGGGCACGTTCTTCAACACCGCCGTGGTGCAGACGTCGGAGGCGATGGCCCATCTGCTGCTGGCACTCGCCACGCACCGGACCGTCCAGGACCGTCTGCTCTCCGGCGAGGAGGACGCCGACTACCTGGACCATGTCATCAACGAGACACTCCAGCACTTCCCGCTGTTCGGCGTGGCCCACCGCATCACCACCGACGAGATCCCCCGGGCCGGAAGACCTGCGATACCGGCGGGCTCGGTCCTGCTGTTCAACTACCCCGAGTATCAGCGGTCGGGAGCCACCGGTCCGCAACGGTTCGACCCCGGCCGCTGGCTGTCCGCCGACACCCGGCCCCCGGCCTTCATCCCGTTCGGCGTGACCGCCAACCGGCCCTGCCCGGCCCGTGGTTTCGCCGTGCTGACCATGCGGGTCGCGGCCGAGGAGATGCTCCGGCGCTTCCGGCTGGCGTCCACGGCCGAGCACACCCGGTCGTTGCCCAGCCGAGGCCCCTGTCTGCTGATCCCGCGCGCCCCCCGGCGGACCACGGTGGCCTGGCGACCGGCCACGCGGGCGGCGAGGCTCGCGGGGATGCGGCTGGCCGACCGGTGGGGGGCGATCCCGCGCAGCCTCACCCAGCTGGTGCTCGGTGGCTACATGGTGTGGGACGCCCGGCGCCAGGGGCTGTGCCGCAACTACTTCGCCACGGCTGCCGGTGACACCGCCGTACCCGCCGTCGCCGGCAGCCGATGAGGAGGGTGAGACGATGACTCCCACAGAGCTCGCCCCCGCCTTCTTCATCGCCGCCGTGGTCATTCTGCTGACCTGCCGTCTGGTGGTGCTGGTGATGGGCCGGTTCAACCAGCCGCCGGTGGTCGGGGAGATGATCGCCGGTGTGGTGCTCGGGCCGTCGCTCTTCGGCCTGGTGGCGCCGGGCGCGTCGGACGCGGTCTTCCCGCCGGAGCTCAAACCGGTGCTGTACGTGGCCGGGCAGATCGGCCTGGTGGCCCTGATGTTCCACGCGGGGTACGAATTCCGGGCCCACGCCGGGCGCGGGCTGGCCGGAACCGCGGTGACGGTCTCCGCCGCCGGGGTGCTGGTGCCGCTGCTGCTGGGCGTGGGGCTGACCTTCGCGTCCGACGGCCATGTCCCCATCTTCGTCGACGGGGTCTCGGTCTGGGTGACGGCGGCCTTCGTCGGGGTCGCCCTCGCCATCACCGCCTTCCCGATGCTGGCCCGCATCATCACCGAGCAGGGGATATCCGGGACCCGGCACGGGTCGCTCTCCCTCGCCTCGGGGGCCACCGATGACGCGGCCGCGTGGCTCATGCTCGCCGGGGTGCTCAGCGTGGCCTCGGAGCAGACGGGGCCGATCGTCAAGGCGCTGGGCGGTTCGCTGCTCTTCGTGGCCGTCCTGCTCCTGGTGGGTCGGCGGCTCCTGGCCTGGATCCTGACCAAGCCGGGGCTGAGCGACGAGTCCCGGCTGCTGTTCACTGTCGCGGTGCTGTTCTGCGGCGCCTGGTTCACCGACACCATCCAGCTGTACGCGGTCTTCGGGGCGTTCTGCACCGGCCTGTCCATGCCCCGCCACGAGGCGTCCGAGCGGGTGGTGCGGACGATTCAGGGAGCAACCCAGGTCATCTTCGTGCCGATGTTCTTCACCTACTCCGGTCTCAACACGCGCTTCGACGTGTTCGCGGACCCGGCCGTGATGGCGTTCGGCGCGGGCTGTGTCGTGCTCGCGTCGGTCGGCAAGTTCGGCGGCTGCTGGGCGGCCGCCAAGCTGTGCGGGGAGCCGGGGGCGGTGGCGGTCCGGGTCGGCGCCCTGATGAACGCGCGCGGGCTGATGCAGCTCATCGCGCTCAACATCGGGCTCTCGGCCGGGATCGTCGGTGATGAGCTGTTCGCGGCGCTGGTCCTGGTGGCCCTGGTGACCACGGTGATGACCGTTCCGGTGCTCAACTGGCTGGACCGCCGGGACGAAAGGTCCCGGGCGGCCGGGGAGCCGGCCGGCACCACGGCGGCGGTGCCGGCCGGGAGCTGAGCGCCACCCTTCGCACGGGAGAGGTCCCGGTGTGCCCGCCGGCACACCGGGACCTCTCAGTCCGGGCGACCCCACACCATCACGCCGTCTCCAGCGGCCCGGTGATCCGCGACAGCAGCGCCCGCTTGTCCGGCTTCCCGCTCGGCGCCACCGGCACCTCGGTCACGACGGTGACGGTGGCGGGGACACTCGCCTCCCCCAACTCCGCCGCGACGAACGCGCGCACGGTGTCGAGGTCCGGTTCACGGCCCTCGGCCGCAACGACGAAGGCGTGCGCGGCCTCGCCGGTGCGCTCGTCGGGCGCGCCCACCACATACGCCTGGTCGACATCGGGATGGGCCGCCAGCGCGCGTTCGATCGCCCCGGCGTAGTGCACGATCGCGTTGATGATGACCACGTCCCGGGCGCGCCCGGTGAGCCGCAGAAAGCCCTGGTCGTCCAGGTGTCCGACATCGCGGGTGCGCACCCACCCGGCCCGCAGCACCTCCCGGGTCCGCGCCTCGTCCTTCCAGTAGCCCACCATCGCCGAGTCGGTGCGCACCCATATCTCGCCGGTGGTCCCGGCGGGCACCGGCCGCCCCTCGGGGTCGCGGACGTCCATCTCCACCCCGGACCACGCCCGGCCCACCGAGTCGTACACCTGATCCGGAAACTCGGCCATCTCATCCGGGGTGAGCAGGGCGAGCATGCCGGTCTCCGTCTGCCCGTAGCCCTGGTGGACCACCGGGCCGAGCAGCCGGGCCGCCTCCGCGAGCCGGTGCGGGGCGAGCGGGGACCCGGCCACCAGCAGCACCCGGAGGCTGGAGGTGTCCACGCGGTCCGTGCGCAGGACGTCCAGCACATGGTGCAGCCGGGGCACGGTCATCAGACACGCGGTGATCCGGTGGCGCTCGAAGACCTGGGGGAAGGCGAACGGCGGTTCGGGGATGACGGCGGTGCCGCCACCCATCAGGCAGACCCCGAGATGCTCGAAGATCACCGCGCTGCTCAGGGTGCCGAAGAGCAGATACCGCTGGTAGCCCGCCGCGAGCCGCGCGGTCCGCTCGGGCCAACGGGCGGACTGCCACGCCCAGTTGAGGGTGAGCGAACGATAGCTTTGCGCACAGCCCTTGGGGCGTCCGGTGCTGCCACTGGTCAGCGTCACCAGGGCGATGTCGTCGGGGCGGCCCTGGGCGGTCAGCTCTCCCGTGGCCTTCGGGTGGGTGTCCAGGAGGTCCCCCAGCCGCAACACGGTCACCCCACCCGCCGCGTCCAGCAATTCGGGGGTGGCACCGGTCTCGTCGGCCACCAGGACGTCGATTCCGTCGGAAAGGACGTACACCAGATGGGCCGGGGTCATGCCGGGCCGCAGCCCCGTCACCCGGCAGCCCAGCGCGTAGGCCGCCACCAGCAGCGCGAAACCCTCGGGCGTCACATCGGTGGCCACTGCCACCGAACGGCCCGGGCCGAGTCCGGCCGCCCGCAGCCCGTCCGCGCACCGGCCGATCAGCTCCAGCACCTCGCCGCGCGAGAGAACGCGCGAGCGGTGTTCGAAGGCGGGCGGCTCCGGCCGCGCGCGGAACGCGTCGATGAGAGCCTGGGGGAAGGGTGCCGTGATGGGCTCGGCGTCGCGGCGGGCGGATCTGTGGCCGGACGCTCCGGCTAACGTGTCCATGTGCGTCTCCGTTCGGGGATGGTGCCCAATGGGACGTGGTGGATCATCCGACACGATACGGCGGAACGGCCCGCCCGGGGCCACGGTTGCGGATCGTGGGCGGCGCCGCGCCACCCACCACCGCACACCGCGCCACCCACCACCGCACACCGCGCCACCCCCGGCGGCGTCCGCCACTCCCCCGTCACCGTCACTCGGTCATTCGCCGCGCCAGATGTTGTCGTAGGCCGCTTCCTCGATGGCTCGCCGCTGCCGCTCGGCCTCCAGCTCCATCACGGCGTCGTTGACGGCGGCGAGCACGGTCACGGTCGCGTCGTCGGCCGCGCCCGCGGCGTCCTCCGCGGGCTCCTCACGGATGCCGATGGCCGCCGCGAGGGTGGCGAGGACGGGCTCGTCCGAGGCCCAGCGGTCCGTCGCGCGGCGGCGGGCGGGCGAGTCGACCGGCACCGCCTGACCGGCGCGGAGCGGCAGCCACCCGTGGCGCCGCCGGGTGATCTGTCCCGCCTCCTCCAGGGCGTCCAGATAGGCGGAGGACAGACCGCGGCCCCTGCGCCACAGCCACTCGCCGACCAGCTCGTGGGGCGGCTGGCGAACCAGTGACGCCGCGGCCTCGTCCAGCAGGCGATCCCCGGTCGGCGGGCAGAGCCCCGGCACGATCCGCTCGCCCTCGATCGCGAGCGCCTCGGTGCCGAGGAGGTCGATCAGCTCGGCTCCCGCGAGCGCGAGCGACAGGTCGCCCCGCTCCAGGGGTCGGATGGGCGCCACGTCCAGAGTGACGATCAGCAGGTCCCGCGGTGTGGTCATCAAACGCTCCGCTCGCCGTTCCCGCCAACGATACGTTCCGAAGCGTTAGGCCGTACGCCGACGTGCCTGCCGGGTACGCCATGTCGGCGGCTCAGGAGCCGGTGGCCCCCCACGCGTGGGCCAGCGCGGCCGCCTCGCCACGTGAGGTGACACCCAGCTTCTCCAGGATGTTCGCCACGTGGAACTTCACCGTCGACTCGCTGCTGGGCGATCTGCCGGTTGCGCCGTCCGCGGGCCAGCTGCTCCAGCACCTCCAGCTCACGCGCCCCCAGGCCGTCCAGCGGATCCTCGCGGGCGGGCTGCGGCGGGCCCAGCGGCAAGGTGGCCGTCACCGTGGTGCCCCTCCGGGACCGCGTCCACGTCCAGCCGTCCGCCCAGCGCGGCCAGCCGCTCCCCGACCCGGCGGGCGTCCAGGGCGGTCCGCCTCAGGACGCCGGGGCCGTCGTCCCGTACGGTGGCGCGCAGCTCGCCCTCGCCGACCTTCCAGCCGATGTGCACGCGGTGCACCGGGCGCGGCGCGCCGTCCCGGCCCGGTCCCTGCTCGTCGAGCATGGCGTGCACCACGGCCCGCACCACCGCGCGGGCCGTATTGGCCACATCGGCCGCGAGCAGCCGGTCCGCGCCCTCCTCGGTGCCGGGCGGTCCGGTCGTCCAGATCGCGGGAGCGCAACACGCCGAGCAGGGCGGACAGGGCGGCGCCGTGGGCGTCGACGAGCTCGGCGATGGCCGTGGCCCGCGCCGCGGCCGCGGCCCGCGACTGGACCAGCATCCCGGGCACCGCCTCCACCGCCATCCGGTCCCGGTGCGCGGTCACCAGGTCCCACAGGGCGCGGGCGGCCGCCAGTGCCTCGCCCGGGACGGGGATCTCCTCGGTCCGTACGAGGACGAGCAGCGCGCCCCGCGCGGTGGCATCGCTGTGCACGGCCAGCACGGGCACCTCGGCTCCGGCCATCCACGCCCGGCCCTGCCAGGTTCCCTCGGCGCGCGCCACCGGGGCGATGGCGGCCATCTCGGCGCTGGTGATGGTGGTTCCGGGGTCGCCGGGCGGGTCGCCGTGGGCCCGTCCCGCGGCCCCGGCTGTTCCTCCGGCCAGGTGGAACTGGCCGGAGGAACGGCCGGGGCGGGGCATGTCCCGGCCGAGGATGGCGTTGTCGCTACAAAAGCCCCTCGACAGGGCTGACGGGAGTGAGAGTGATGAAGGCGATCGTCTACGAGGAGTACGGCGGCCCCGAGGTGCTGCGGCTGAAGGAGACGGAGGAGCCCCATCCGGGTCCCGGGCAGGTGCGGCTGAAGGTCATGGCCGCCGCGGTGAACCCGCTCGACTACAAGATCCGCAGTGGCCGGATGCCGCAGATGGGCCCGGCCGCGTTCCCCGCGATCCCGGGTGTGGAGGCGGCCGGGGTCGTCGACGAGGTCGGTGACGGGGTCACCGATGTGTCGGTGGGCGATGAGGTGCTGGGCTGGACGGACACCGGGGCCTACGCCGCGTACGCGCTGGCCACGGATGTCGCCCCCAAACCGGCCGGACTCGACTGGGAGACGGCCGCGGCGCTGCCCGTGGCCGCCGAGACCTCGGCACGCGTCCTGGACCTGCTGGGGCTGAAGGAGGGCGAGACCCTGCTGCTGCACGGGGCCGCCGGTGCGGTCGGCGGGGTCGGTGTCCAGCTCGCGGTGGCCCGGGGCGCCACGGTCATCGGCACCGCGTCGCCCGCCAACCACGACTATCTGCGCTCGCTCGGCGCGATCCCGGTGGCCTACGGCGAGGGCCTGGCCGACCGGGTGCGCGCCGTGGCGCCCAAGGGCGTCGACGCCGTCTACGACGCGGCCGGCCAGGGTGCCCTGCCCGTGTCGATCGAGCTGCGGGGCGGCACGACCGACCGCGTCGTCACCATCGCCGACCCCGCGGCCGCCGATCTCGGTGTCACCTTCTCGGCGGGTGGCGGCGGCCGCCCGACGGAGGCCATCGCCGACTTCGCCCGGCTCGCCGCGGAGGGCCGGCTGCGGGTGCCCGTGGTGCGGAGCTTCCCGCTCGCCGACGCCGCCGCGGCCCATGAGCAGAGCGAGACCGGCCACATCCGCGGCAAGCTCATCCTGCGGCCCTGATGAGCGCTGCCGCGGCCGCTTTCGTGGCCGCCGTCGTGGCCTAGGAGGCCGCGTTCATCAGGTCCAGTGCACTGTGCTGTCGTGCCGCGTCGGTCTTGTCCAGCGGTCCTGACCAGCGCAGTCCGTACTGGTCCAGGGCGTTGCGGTCGGCGGCGTAGGCGCGGTCCGCCTGCCGTTTGAGGTAGGCCGTGTAGGGGTGGTCGGCCAGTGCCGCGTTCAGCTTGGCCAGCCCCCGCACATGGGCACCCTTGAACGACGGGCCGTCGGCACCGCAGTCGCCGGTCTCGCAGGGGTCCCTGAGGATGCCGTCAGCCGTGTTGAGCTGGGACGAGGTGGTGGCGGCGGTGCCGATGCGACGGGCCGTGTCGAGCACGGAACCGTCACCGGTCGCCCGGTACAGCTCGGTGAGGCCGCCGAGCAGCACACCCTGGTTGTAGGACCAGACCGCGCTGCCGTTGTTCTTGCAGGTGCCCAGGTCGATGCCGTCGTTCACCAGGTTCGAGGAGTTCACCATGCCGGTGCCCTGGAACCAGGTCCACTCCGACTTCGCCCGCTGGAGGTAGGCGGTGTCGCCGGGGATCCGGTTGTGCAGGGCGGCGTTCAGCTGGAGGTAGAGGGAGTTGGCGATGGCGTTCTTGTACGTCTTCGCCGTGCTCCACCACACTCCGCCGCCACAGGTGGAGTCCCAGTAGGAGGCCATGTAGTCGGCGTCGGCGCGGGCGGTGGCGAGATAGCGGGAGTCCCCGGTGAGGTCGTAGGCGGCCACCCAGGCCAGGCCCCACCACCCGGTGTCGTCGATGTAGTCGTTGCGGAACTGCCCGCCCTGCGCACCGAGGTTGAGGTCGTAGGTGCGGGCGATCGCGTACTCATAGCTGTGCATGCCCGTGACGCGGATGTTGTCGATGACGGCCGTGAGGGCGTTGGCCGAGTTCCACCAGCCGGTGGTGGAGAACAGGCCGGTCCCGTTCGAGTAGAACGCCATCTGGGCGGTGGCGGCGGCCGTACGGCGGTCCCCTGCGTTCCAGGTCGTACGGGCCCAGGGCGTGCACGCGATGTCGGTGCGGTCACCGGCCTTGCCGCAGGCCCGCAGCGCGCCGACGCCCTGGGCGCCCCAGTCGTCCACGTTGTACATCAGGGTGCGCCAGCCGCGCTGTCCGGCGGGGACGGCGGTGTTGCCGAGGCGGCTGCCCGAGGACCAGGTCCGGCCGCCGTCGAAGGAACGGTCCAGCCACACCTCGTCACCGGGGCTGCCGTTGTCGATGGAGGCCCAGCCCATCGCGTCGGTGTCGTCGAAGTGCAGGGCGATGGAGCGGGAGAAGACGGTGGCCGTGACGGGGGTGCGGCTCTGCGGGGCGAGCGCCGGATCGCGGGCGTCGCAGTACTTGTTGCACACGGTGGCGGGCGGCGCCGCTTCGGCCGTGGCCGGGAGGAGTTGCGGGGCCAGCAGGGCGAGTGCTCCGATGGCGAGGGCCGCCAGGCGGGTGTGCAGCGGTCTCTTGCGTCTCATGCCGTGCCTCCTCCCGGCCTAGTTGAAGGGGTCCAGGGTGATGGACGCCTGCTGCGGATTGCCGTCGTGGACGAGCGACTCGTGCTGGCCGACGTCGTCGAAGGCGAAGGCGTACGCCTTTCCGTCGGCCATCTGGCCGTGGATGGCGCGGGCGTAGTGGTTGGTCACGCCGTCGGTGTAGAACCCGGCGTCACTGGTGTCCGGCTGGTTGGGGTTGGTGAGCAGGGTCGTGCGGTTGTAGCCCGCGCACAGGGTCCGCGAAATGGGGCCGCGCACCTGGTCGTTGGGTGCGTCGAGGCGCTTGTAGCAGCCGAAGACGGAGTCGGAGTCCGGCTTCTGGAAGCTGGTGACCACGGCTCCCGAACCATTGGTGAAGTTCATGACGTCGCCGGAGACCCGCCCGAAGTACTTGGTGTCCGGCCGGTCGGCGAAGGGCGTGACCGTGAGGGTGGTGCCGGCGTACTTCTGCCACACCCGGTTGATGTAGTCGTCCATCGCGTTCGCGGGCAGGGCGCCTGCCTCGATGCCGTGCCCGGGTGACAGGGCCCGCAGCACGGTGCCGTCCGGGCGGGTCTGGATGAGCTTGCCCCAGCCGCCGGCCTGTGCGCGCAGCGCGTTGAGGACGCCGTTGTAGCCGCCGGGCTTGAGGTGGCCGGTGGTCTTCGCGCTGCCGTCGGCACCCTGCACGCCCACCGCGTACGGCGCGGAGAACATGTCGACCTGGGTGCTGTTGATGTACAGCCCGGAGTCGTCGAGGGTGAACTCGCTCCAGTTGAACAGGATGTTCCGGTTGGGGTCGGAGGGGTTCTGCACGGCGGGCTGCACCAGGCCACCGGTGGTGAGCCGGAAGTCGATCTTCTGGCCGTAGGAGAAGTAGACCCGGCCGGAGAGCTTGGGGATGCGGATCGTCAGGGACTGGCCGCCCGCCGGTCCGGCGATCGACGCGTCGGGCGCCGGGGTGGGCGGGTTGCCACCGGCGGGCCAGGGGTGGAAGGTCCCGGAGGCGTCGGCCCAGCCCTGCTGCCCGGTCGAGAGCAGGGTGCCGAGCGTATAGACGTAGATCTGGTCGCCGCGCCCTGAGTTGTTGGTGAACTTCAGCGGGATCGTGCTCGGCACGGCCGGCCGGGCGGACGCCTCGGGGGCCAGTGCGGTCATGCCCAGGGCCAGGAGTAAGGCCGACAGGCAGCAGGGCAGGGTCCGGAATCGGGTGGAGACGCGTCTGGACATACGCCACCTCTCGCGCGGCCCCACGGGCCGCGTCAGCGGGGGGAATGGGGGGTCTCATAAAGCGGGGGTGCCGGAAGTGCAGAGTCATCATGGCAGTGAACATGACACTGGTCTAGACATTCTCACGTGCCGACATCAGCGCAGGGCCGGATCCGGAGCCCTGAGGTCCGCGGAGCCCGCCGGGTCGAGGTCGTCCCGCTTGGCACGGAGCTCGTCGGCGCCCTCTTCGAGGCGCTCGGCCGGGCCGGGCTGCTCCCCGATGTGCGGCGGATGCCCATGGGGCTGGAGACACATGTGGCGGAGGGTGGGAGTGCGCTCTCGGGAGGCCAGCGCCAGCGCCTGGCGATCGCCCGCGCGCTCCTGGCCGACCCCGCGCTGCCGGTGCTGGACGAGGCCACGAGTCATCTGGACGCCGTGACCGAGGCGGAGGTGGCCGGTGAGCTGTCCGCGCTGGGCTGTACCCGGATCGTCGTCGCGCACCGGTTCAGCACGATCATGGACACGGACGAGATCGTCGTCCTGGACGACGGCCGTTTCACGGAGCGGGGAGGCCACGACGACCTGATGCTCGCCGGGGGCCGGTACGCCGCGCTGGTGCACCGGCAGCTCCCGGCCTCGCTCCGGCCCTCGTGATCGCCACCGCGCCGACGTGGGCGTTCGGGCGTAAAATGGGCGGCGTCCGCACCAGGAGGGCATGAGGAGCGGAGGCATCAGATGACCGAGGCAGCCCCCTCCCGCACCGAACGCAAACGGGAAGCCGGCCACCCGGACGTGCCGTGGACGACCCCCTCGCAGGCCGAGGGCGAGCGCGACGACGAGACGGACACCGGCCACCCCGACGTACAGAGGACGACTCCCTCACAGGCCGAAGGGGAACGGGACTAGCCACCCCTCTCGGCACCCGGGCCCGCGGGCCGGTGATCTCCCACCGGCGGGCGGGCCCAGCCATGTGGCCCGGACGCGGCGGCGGACGCGTACTGCCGCTCCACGCCGGGGAGGGTCTCCCGGGCGGAGCGGCCCCGGCGGGTCGCTATCCTGACCGGGGAGGCGAGATGGCACGCGCGACACAGACCACCGGGACACCCGGCACCGGCCGACCGGCGGCACGCCACCACGGCAACCGGCACGGACGCAGCGAGCAGGCCCGGCTCGCGGTGCTGAACGCGGCCGACGACCTGCTGGTCGAGAAGGGCTTCGCGGGCGTCACCATGGAGGGCATCGCCACCCGGGCCGGTGTCGCCAAACAGACCATCTACCGCTGGTGGAGCACCAAGACCGACGTCCTCATGGACGCCTTCCTCCAGGACGTGGCCGAGGACCTGACCGTGCGCGACCACGGCGACCTCGCCCGGGACCTGCGCACCTATCTGCGCGAGCTGGCCTGGTTCCTCAGCGCGTCCGACTCCGGTGCCGTCTTCAAGGCCCTGATCGCCCACGCGCAGCACGATCCGGCGTTCGCCGGGGACTTCCGGTCCCGGTACCTCGACGACCAGCGCGGCCGCGACCGCCTTCCGCTGGAACGGGCCCTGGAGCGCGGGGAGTTGCCGCCCGGCCTCGATCTGGCGGCCGAGACCGACCAGCTCATGGGCCCCGTCTACTACCGGGTGCTGGTGACCGGCGAACCCGTCGGCCAGGAGTTCACCGACCGGCTCGTCGACGCCTTCCTCCACCGCCACGGGCTGACGGCACCGGCGAAGGACTGAACACCCGCAAGTCCGAAGTCCGAGGGGAGTCACCGCCCGGACGGCGCCGTGACCACCGGTGCCGCGACCGCCGCTACCGGGAGACCGTCCACGAACAGGGCGCCCGCGAGCAGCACGGCGCTTCCGCGCGGCGCGATGCCCCGCTCCCGCAGCTCCGTGTCCAGAGCGGACAGGGCAGCGGTGCCCTCGGGCGTGGCGGTGCCACCCGCCTCGAGCACGCCATGCGCCCCCTCCTTCACCCGTCGCAGGCCGGGCGGGCCCGCCCGGTACAGCGGCCCGGTGTCCTGGAGGGTGCTCATCACGGTGAGCAGCGCGTCCAGGCGCGCCTGGCTCTCGGTGGCCCCCGCCGCACGCGCCCGGGACAGGGCGTCCAGGGCGCGGCGCACATGGGGAAAGGCGGCCCGTGCCTCGCCGCGCGCGCCCGGCGCCCCATAGGTGGCGGAGACATGCGAGCCCGGCGAGGGGCGGCGCGGTGCGCCACGGTCGGGGTGGTCCGCGATCCGTTTGGCGGTGGCGGTCAGCTCGTCGGGCCCGGCACCGGGGCACAGCGCGGCGGCCGCCACCAGCAGGCCCATCACCCACAGCGCGCCATGGTGGAGGGGGCCGGTGGCCGCGTCGCCACCGGCCCGTGCCATCGTCCACTCGGCGCAGCGGCCGATGGCTCCCAACTCCTCGCGCAGCGCCCG
This sequence comes from Streptomyces lacaronensis, assembly GCF_047337785.1. NCBI lineage: Bacteria > Bacillati > Actinomycetota > Actinomycetes > Kitasatosporales > Streptomycetaceae > Streptomyces > Streptomyces lacaronensis. The sequence goes on along the minus strand of NZ_JBLHDK010000003.1, from coordinate 10,987,713 downwards.
GGTCGGCTCCCCGGGACGGCGGGCCGCGGCGGCCATGGCCGCGAACCCGGGCGTCAGCGCCTTGGCCGACCAGCGCAGCGCGAGCAGATCCGCACCCGTGGCGCGGGCCTGGAGATCGCGGGTGTCGGCGAGGCCCGGTTTGGGCGTCAGCTCCACCTGGGCGATCAGGGCGAGCACGGCGGCCCGTGCCAGTGCCTCGTCCGTGGAGCGCGTCATCGGCATGCCCGGAGGCTAGACGGCGAACCTTTGACGGACATGAGGCGTTTCTGTGGCCCCGCTGTGCGGCGTGGCCGGGCAAGGCGGACGTCGGCCGGTGACGGAGACGTCAGCCGGTGACGTGGACGCCAGCCGGTGGTGGGGACGTCAGCCGGTGGTGGGATGCGTCAGCCAGGGGTGGACACGGGCTGTGCGGGGCCGCTCCGCGGTGTGCTCCGCACGGTACGGAGGCCGGTGAGCCCGATCATCACGGTGGCGAACAGCGCGGTGGCGGCGAACACGGTGAAGCCCCAGCGGCGGGGTCATCGGCGACTCCTTGAGTTGAGTGGGCGGGAGAGGGCATGGTGGTGCCGCGGCGACGCTCGGCCGTGCGGCGGCGGGCACGTCACCCGGCCGGCCACGGGGTACGCCGACGCGGCCGAGGTGGTGGAGGCCGTGGTGGGCCTCTCCGCCCACGCCACCGGCGCCGACGCCGCGCCTGCCGCAGCTGCTCCAACGCATGCTGCTTGGCCTGCTCTCCGGTGCCTGGACGGGGGTCCTTCGGCATCGTGTGCCCTCCTGAGTGAGTGCCTGTGGAAGGCAAATCTGGGCCAACAAAATTGTCAACGATTTCGTTGCCAATATTGACGACAGGGAAATCGGCCCACGCACCGCTGATTCCGGCCTCGCTCCGGCCCCGTGACAGGGAAAGCCGGGGTTGCTTCAATGGTCCGGCGGTTCCCCATCGGACCCCGTAGACCGTTGGAGCGTGCCCGTGCCTCTCTCGCGTCGTGCTCTCGTCTCCACGCTCCCGGCGGCCGCACTGGCGGCCATGGCCCTCCCGCTGCGCGCACGGGCGGCGGGACACCCGGCGACGGCCGGTGAAGCGACCGGTGCCGCTCACACCCGGCTGATCGACAACACCGTGGCCGTCTTCGCCGGGACGCGGGAGACCAACGCCCGCCCCGAGGTGCGCGCCAAGCTCGCCTCCATCGCCGCGACCGCCCGCTCCCGGCTCACCGCGATGGACCGCGCCGGGCAGGGCGAGCTCTTCCAGGGCCTCGCCCTGGGCACCAGCGATCCCAACCTGGTCACCTCGTTCCAGTACCTCTACGAGATCGCCCTCGCCACCCGCACCCCGGACGGCGGCACACCGTCCGGACTCCACGGCGACACCGATGTCCAGCGGCGCGTCATCGACGGTCTGATCTGGCTCCACGAGCACTACTACGGCGACCAGTCGAAGGGCTACTACGGCAACTGGTTCACCTGGGAGATCGGCATCTCCACCCACGTCAGCAAGATGCTGGCGCTGCTCGCTGACGAACTCGCCGCCTACCGGCCCGATCTCGCCGCCGGCTACGTGGCCTCGATGGACGCGTATCTGCGCAACGGCAAGGACGGCGACGTCGACCTCGACTCACGCTTCCACACCGGCGCCAACCTCGCCGACATCACCACCAACCGCGTCCTCCAGGGCGCCGTCCTCGGCGACGAGGCCCGGATCACCAAGGCCATCGCCGACCAGCTGACCATCCTGGCCACCATCGACCCGTACGAGCTCCGGCACGGGGTCACCGACGGCTTCTACGCCGACGGTTCCTTCATCCAGCACGCGTCCGTGGCCTACACGGGCTCCTACGGCAAGGGCCTGCTCACCCGTGTCGTGCAGAGCGTCAAGATGCTCGACGGCACCGGCTACACGACCGACGACCAGCTGGTCCGCGTCGTCCAGGGATGGGTGGTGAACGGCTTCGCGCCGCTGATCTTCGAGGGCTGGCTGATGGAGATCGTCAAGGGACGCGGGGTGTCCCGGCCGGCCACGGGGTACGCCGACGCGGCCGAGGTGGTGGAGGCCGTGGTGGGCCTCTCCGCCCACGCCACCGGCGCCGACGCCACGGCGCTCAAGGGCTATGTGGCGTATCTGCGGCAGACCTCGAAGGCCGCGCTCGACCCTTCGGGGTTCGTGTCCCCGGTGAGCATCGCGGCCTACGCCGACATCCTCGCCGACTCCTCGATCCCGGCGAGCGACCTCGGGCCCGCCGAGCGCCATGTGGCGTTCAACGCGATGGACAGAACCGTCCACCGGCGCCCCGGCTACGCGTTCGCCCTGGCCCGGAGCTCATCCAGGATCAGCAGATACGAGTACATGAGCGGTGAGAACCTGATGCCCTGGTTCCAGGGGGACGGCGCCCACCATCTGTATCTGTCCGGCCAGGACCAGACCCAGGCGTTCGGCATCGACTATCTCACCACCGTCCCGCCCCAGCGCCTCGCCGGTGTCACCGCCCCCGTGGAGACGCGCCGCACGATCCCCGAGCTGTACGGCACGCTCTGGTACGACAACCCCGAGCGTGGCTTCACCTCCTCCTCGGAGGCGCAGAACACCTATGTCTACTTCCCCCGATCCACCCGTCCGTTCTCCGGTGGCGCCGCCCTGGGCCCGTACGGGGTGGCGGGGTTCGTCCAGTCCGACGACGTGGCGTACGCCGCGAAGCAGGAGGGCGATTTGCCCGAGGACTTCGTGGTGTACCGCAACGCCGACGCCACCAAGTCGTGGTTCCTGTTCGACGACGAGATCGTGGTGCTGGCCGCGGGTGTCGGCGACGCCACCGGCCGCGCGGTGACGACCACCCTCGACACCCGGATCGCCGCGCCCTCGGACACCCTCACTCTCAGCGGGCGGCTCAGCGACGGTGCGCCCTGGTCCGGCACCGGCACCGCCCCGCTCGCATGGCTGTGCTTCGCCAATACCACCCGGGCCGCCTCGGTCGGATATGTCTTCCTCGACGGCCCACCGCCCACCGTCACACTGGACACGGTCACCCGCAGTCGCCGCGCGGTCCGTCTCGCCAACCCCGACCTTCCGGTGACCAAACAGCTCTTCGCCGTGACCGTGGAGCGGGCGGCGGGCGCGCCGCACACCTCGATGGCGTACGCCCTCGTCCCGAATACCACCGAGCGCCAGCTGGGCGGCTACGCCCGCCGCCCGCTCACCGTCCTGGCCAACACCACCCGGCTCCAGGCCGTGGCCCACCGGGGCCTGCGGATCACCGCGCTCAACGCGTTCACCCCCGGCAGCCACCACGCCGGGCGGCTGTCGGTGCGCGGCCCCGGCTCGGTGATCCTGCGGGAGACGCGGGACGGCGGCGTGGCGGTCGCGGTGTCCGATCCGACCACCGAGCGCGACACGGTCTCGCTCGTCGTGCGGGGCCGGAGGATGAGGGCCGTGGCGGTGGACGACGGTGTCCGGGTGGGCCGGGTCCCCGGCGGCACCCGGATCGTCGTCACCACCCGCCACGCCTACGGCCGGAGCTTCACGGCGACGCTGCGCTGAGCTGCGAGGTACGCAGATGCTGGGCGCCCGAGCGGACCGCCCACAGGAACACGGCGAGCGCGAGGACACCCACCGTCACGGTGTCGTACGGCGCCGGGAGGCGGCCGGAACCACCGAAGGTGCCCAGCCACGACAGCACGGTCAGCGCGGCGAGGTGGAAGACCAGCCAGGCGCCGCGCCGCAGCTCCTCCCCCAGCGGTGTGCCTCCGTCCTCGCGGCGCTGCACCAGGAACAACACGGCGCCGACCAGGACGAAGGGCAGCGCGAGGCGCAGATCGTGCCAGCCGGACCAGTAGACGAACTCGCTGGCCACCACGAAGCTCACCGGGGCGATCCAGCGCACCCCCGGCACCTGGCCCTCGGCCCGCGCCACTCCCCGCTCACGGTCGTGCGCCCGGAACGCCGCGACGGCCACCGCCGAGGCGGCGTAGATCAGCAGATACATATCCCCCATCACGCTTACGATGTCCTGCCAGCCGCCGAACGGCAGCATGAAGACGACGATGACCGCGAGGTTGAGCAGCAGCGCCCGCCGCGCCACCCCGGACCAGGGGTGGATGCGCATGAAGAAGCGGGGCAGCAGACCGTTCTTGGCCAGGGCGTACGTATGGCGAGCGTCGATGGCCACGCCCACATAGGCCGATCCGCCCGGTGAGACCACCGCGTCGGCGTAGAGCAGCGTGGCCAGCCAGTGGAGGTTGAGCACCAGGGCGAGCTGTCCGAAGGGCGACTCGAAGTCGACTCCCTTCCAGCCGTGGCCCAGCAGCGACTCGGGCACCGTGTAGAGGAACGCCAGCTGGAGTCCGAGGTAGACCAGCACGGCGAGGCCGATGCCGGTGAGCACGGCGGCCGGTACGTTACGGCGCGGATTGCGGGCCTCACCGGAGAAGTCGAGCGGGGCCTGGAAGCCGTTGACGGAGTACACGATGCCGCCGCCGGCGAGCGCCGTCAGGCAGGCCGCGTAACCGTACGGGGCGAAACCACCGTGATCGGTGAGGCGCCCGGAGTGGGTGCCGGACAGGAACAGCGCGACGATGGTGAGGATGGGGACGACGACCTTGAACACCGAGATCAGGTTGTTCAGCCGGGCGAATATCCGTACGGCGAACCAGTTGCACGCCGTCAGTACGACACTCAGGGCCACGGCCACCGCGAGGCCCGAGGCGCTCAGGGTGCCGCCGTTGTAGAGCCCCGGCAGATAGTGGGCGGCGTACTGCATGATCGCGCTGATCTCGGCCGCCGTACCGCCCACCGAGAGCAGCACCGACCAGCCGATCATCGTGCCGACCAGCCGTCCGCTGGCGTACAGCGGCCAGCGGACGGTGCCGCCGCCCTCCGGTCGAGTGGCGCCGAGTTCCACCATGACCAGCGCGATCAGGGCACACAGCACACCCGCCGCGATCCAGGACAGCAGGGCGGCGGGGCCGGCGGTCTGGGCGGCGTACAGGGCCGCGAACAGCCACCCGGACCCCAGGATGTTGGAGAACCCGATCGCGGTCAGGGCCCAGAATCCGAGGTCCTTGTGGAGTCGTCGCTCCTCGGCGAGCACCTCCGGCGCGGCGATGGACTCCGGTGGGTGGTTCTGCGGCACGGTGGCTCGTCTCCTCATGGTGCACGAACAGGCAAAGGCCCAGCGTGCCATGCGTGCCGACGGGCTCCGCCGACGCGCCCCGGGCTCCGGGCCTCGGGCCTCGGGCCTCGGGTCTCGGTGCGAGCCCGTGCGAGGCGATCGACGGAAAAACACACCCCACCGGAGAGGAATCGCCGGATATCGGCCGGGGGCGTGCTCTCATGCTTCAGGTGTCCTCTCCCTCCCGCCGTGATGTCCTGCGGTCCGCGAGCGGTGCCGTGGCGGCCACGACGTGCGGCGTCGGCTGCGGCCATCACGCCGACTCCTCGTCGTCCCGGCCGGCCGGTCCCAGCGGGACGCCCTCCTCCGGAGCGGCCTCGGACCGGGCCACGCCCGCCGGGCACGCGCCACGCGGACCGGTGCGCTTCCCCGGGCTGCCACCGCGGATCGCCCACGGGCCGCGTGGCGGAAGCGCGGTGGCCCTCACCTTCCACGGCCAGGGCGACGCGGAGCTCGCCCGCTCACTGCTGTCCGAGGCCGAGCGGGCCGGGGCCCGTGTCACCGTCCTCGCCGTCGGCACCTGGCTGGACGAACATCCGGAGATGGCCCGGCGGGTTCTGGACGGCGGCCATGAGCTGGGCAACCACACCATGCGGCATCGCGCCGTATGCGCCCTGCCCGCCGACGAGGCGTACGCGGAGATCGCCGAGTGCGCCGACCGGCTGCGCCGCCTCACCGGGACCATCGGCAGCTGGTTCCGGCCGTCGCAGGCCCGTACCGCCACGGACCTCGTGACCCGTCTCGCGGCCCGCGCCGGATACCCGCACGTCCTCTCCTACGACGTGGACTCGCTCGACTTCCAGGACCCGGGGCCGGACGCGGTGCGGGACGCGGTCCTCGGCCAGGTCCGCGCCGGTTCCGTGGTCAGTCTGCACTTCGGCCACTCCGGGACCCTGACCGCGCTGCCCGCGGTCCTCGACGGTCTGCGCCGGCGCGGTCTGCGCGCGGTCACCACGACGGAGCTGATGCACTCCGATGGCGTAGCAGCGACGGCGGGGCCCGGAAGGCGTACCGAGACTGGGTGAGACGCCGGGAAGCCACCCGTGTGTGCCCGTACGGGAGTGGAGGAGACACCATGCCCCGGAGCGGAGGAGACCCCATGACCCACCGCAAGGATCTCGGACTGCTGGCCCTGCGCCTCGGCGTGGGCGGGGTGCTGGTCGCGCATGGCACGCAGAAGCTCTTCGGCTGGTGCGGCGGCGATGGCCTGGACCGAACCGCCCAGGCCATGGAGGCGATGGGCTTCCGTCCGGGGCGGGTCAGCGCCGTGGTAGCCGGGCTGGGCGAGGCGGGCGGCGGGCTGCTGCTCGCGCTCGGGTTCGCCACTCCCGGGGCCGGGGCGGCGGCCGCGGGGACGATGGCGGGGGCGGTGTCGGTGAGCGCGCCGGCCGGGTTCTTCGCCCAGTCCGGAGGGTATGAGTTCCCGGCCCTGCTGGGTTGCTCGGCGGCGGCGCTCGGGATCTCGGGGCCCGGCCGCTACTCCCTCGACCACCTCACCTGCCATGTGCTGGACCGGCCGTGGCTGATCGCGACGGCGTTCACCACGAGCGCGCTGGCGGCGGCCGCGGTGATCAAGCGCAGGATGGCGGTGACCGCGGAGCGTGAGCTCGCCGAGGAGGAGCTCTACGAGTAGAGGCCCATCCACTCGGGCAGAGCCCCATCCATCCGGGCAGAGCCCCATCCATCCGGGCAGAGCCCCATCCATCCGGGCAGAGCCCCGTCCTTCCGGGCAGAGCCCGGTCCACCCCGCCTCGTATCACCTCTCTGGCAGGTGACGCACCGCGTGCGAGAGGCGGCCTCGTGCGCCATGGTGGATGCCAGAGCCGGGGAACGGTTCGCACTGGTGGAGGGTGGGTGCGGATGTTCAGCAGGCGCAGCTTCTGGAAGATCGTGGGTGCGGGTGCGGTCGGGGCACCGCTCGCCGCCCGGACCGCCACCGGCTCTGCGGAGGCCGCGGGGATGCTTTCGGACTCACCGGAGCAGGGGATGCCGGCCACGCGGCCGCACCCGTCCTTCGCCGACCTGCGGCAGATCAGGGCCGGTGTACTGAACGTCGGCTACTCCGAGGCCGGTCCGGCCCATGGCCCCGCGGTCGTCCTGCTGCACGGCTGGCCCTATGACATCCACAGCTACGCCGATGTGGCGCCCTTGCTGGCCGCCAAGGGCTATCGGGTGATCGTCCCGTATCTGCGCGGCTACGGGACGACGCGCTTCCTGTCGCCCCGGACACTCCGGGACGGCCAGCAGTCGGTGTTCGCCCTCGATCTCATCGCGTTGATGGACGCCCTCGGGATCGAGCGGGCGATCCTCGCCGGATTCGACTGGGGCTCGCGCACGGCCGACATCGTCGCGGCGCTGTGGCCGGAGCGCTGCGAGGCCCTGGTCTCGGTGACCGGCTATCTGATCACCAACCGGACGGCGAACAGGCAGCCGCAGCCACCGAAGGTCGAATGGGCCTGGTGGTATCAGTACTACTTCGCCACCGAGCGGGGTGCACTCGGGCTGGAGAATCCCGACTACCGACGCCAACTGGCGCGGCTCGTCTGGCGGTTCAACTCCCCGACGTGGCATTTCGACGACGCCACCTTCGCGCGCACCGCCGCCGCCTTCAGGAATCCGGACTATGTGCGCATCGTGATAAACAACTATCGCTGGCGGCTGGGGCTCGCGGCGGGCGATCCCCGGTACGACGGTCTGGAGCGGCGGCTGGCCAAGGGCCCCGTCATCGGCGTCCCCACGGTCACGCTGGACGGCGGGCGCGATCCGTTCACCCCGGCCGGGGGCGGTGCCGCCTACCGGGACAAGTTCTCCGGCCCGTACGCCCACCGGACGCTGAAGGGCATCGGCCACAATGTGCCCCAGGAGGCTCCCGAAGCCTTCGCCGATGCCGTGGTCGAGGCCGACCGTCTGCGACGGCGCTGAGCGGCGCGACCGCGCTGAGCGGCGCGACCGGGCCACGGGAGGCCATGGAAGGCCAGGTCCGAAGGGGGCAGGGGATGGCGGAGTTCGAGGTGGCCACCGGCGCCACGGAGTTCCCCGGCGGCGACGACCGGGGCCGCGAGGCCGCGGTGCGGACCGCGTTCGAGGGGCTGCTGCAAATCCGCCGGCTGATGAACGCGGACACCGCCGACTCCCCCGACACCGCGGGGGCGCCCGCCGAGTGGGAGCGGCGTCAACCGGTGCGGGCCGTGGCCCTGGCGCTGGAGGCGGCCGGTGTTCCGCCGTCGGCCGTCGACGCGGAGGGCCGCCGTACGGCGACCGGATACTGCCTCGGCGCGGCGGAGCGGACCGGGATGGTGCGGGTCGAGTGGCTGGGGCCGCCGGGAAGTGGCGCCGGGTACGCGGCGGAGGGCGCGCTGCGGAACTGCGCGGCCGTACTGCGGCGGCTGGGCTGGGAGGCGCTGGAGTACCGGGGGCCACGCCGCCACCGCTACCTCGAGGTCGAGCCGCCCCCGGCCGGGCCTGCCCGCCGCTGACCGAGCCGGTGACCGGGACGGTGGGCTACCCCCGGCCCGGGAGGCGGGGGCTGATGCCCTGTCCGCCTCCCGGGGCGGTGTCGCTCACGCGTTGGGGTCGAAGGGGATGTCGGACGGTTTGGCCTTCGCCAGGTGGGAGTTGAGCGTGCTGTCCTTCAGGCCGAGGGTGGCGCTGCCGAAGTCTGCCTGGCTCAGCTTGTCGCGCAGCCCGGCGGGGTAGCCGTTCCAGCCGACCAGCGCGGGGTACTGCCAGGTGTGCTGGTGGTTCTCCGGCGGCTCGTCGTTGGAGTTCGCCGGGCGGAAGCAGTGGGTGCTGAGGCCGTCCTTGTGGTAGACGACCTTGGGGTGGGTGCCGTCCCAGCGGATCTGGTCCCGGTTGTAGATGTTGAAGTTGCCGTGGGCCGAGGTGGCGACGTACTTGGCCTCGTTGCCCTGCACCCACACCACGACGTGTTCCCAGTCGTGGCGGTGGCCGCCGAGACCGCTCCCGGCCACGGCCTGGTCCTTCTCGAAGTACAGGCCGTAAATGATCGCGCACCAGCCGTTGTTGCACTTGGAGCGGGAGTATCCGTTGGTGTTGTCCAGGTCCCAGGAGTCGCGGCACTGGCCGTTGAGGGCGCCGCTCGGGTCGAGACCGCCCGCGATCGTCCCGTCGGGGCCGATGGCGGGCGTGGGGTAGCAGCCGTCGGTGTCGTAGTCGAACGCCGGCTGGAACGTCTGCTCCGTGCCGTCCGCGTTGGCGGGCAGGGACTTGGGCGGGTCCGCGAGCGCACTGCCCGGGAAGGCCATGACCAGCACGATGGCGCTGCCGAGGATGGCGGACACTCTGCCGATCCGCGAACTCTTCTTCACTGCGTCCTCCTGAACGACCGCGGCGTGGCCGCACGCCGGGAAGGTGGGGGGTTGGCATGCTCAGGTCAGCATGATCGCATTCCTTGAGCGGCGGCGGGAGATGTCGCCGTGATGAAGAGTCAGCCAACAGCTATAGCAGGTGTGCTGGGACGGGATGAAAGAGGGTGGGGCGCCGGGCGGGGAGGGTGAGCGCCTCCCCGGCAACCTCGGCTTCCGCCGCGTCCGCGACGCCTGGGCCTTCTTTTATTCCGGGATGTTGACGAAATAGATTGGCGTACGCATGCTGGTCGGCATGCACCCCCATCAGGACGGCCCGCTGGCCCGGCTACGGCGGGGACACGAAGACTTGGTACTGGACCTGTTGCGCAAACACGGCCCGCTCAGCCGGGCCGAACTGGGGCAGCACAGCGGGCTCTCCCGGACCACCCTCAGCGATATCGTCACCGAGCTGATCGAGAGCGGCGCCGTGGTCGCCACGGCGCCCGGAACGGCCCCGCGCAGGCGGGGGCGGCCGGTGGAGGCGCTGACGCTCAACCCCAGCGCGGGCCAGGCCATCGGTATCGACTTCGCCCGCCGGGCGGTGCATGTCTCCGCGATCAACGTCGCCCACGAGGTGATCGGTTCGGCCAGTGAACCGCACGACCCGGGGCTGCCCTGGGAGGAACGGATCGCCCTGGCCGAGCGGCTGGTCGGCACACTCGCCGAAGGCGCCCTGCGGCTGGGCCCGCTGAACGCCATCGGCGTGGGTGTCGTCGGCCCGGTCGAGGACCCCGACGCGGGGCCCGACGCGGGGGGCGCGCAACCCTGCCCCTCCGCCGATCTGCCCGCCCTGCTGCGCAAGCGCTTCGAGGCCCCGGTGCTGGTGGACAACAACACCCGGCTCGCCGCGCTCGCCGAGGCCACCTGGGGCGCCGCGGCGGGCGGTCAGGACGTGCTGTATCTGCGGCTGTCGCACGGTGTGGGCGGCGGGCTGGTGGTGGCCGGCGCCCTGCACCGCGGGGCGTACGGCCTGTCCGGCGAGTTCGGGCATATCGCGGTCGAGTCGGGCGACGGACGATGTTCGTGCGGCGCCACCGGCTGCCTGGAGACGGTGGCCTCGGTGGGCGCCGTGCTCGCCGCCTACCGCCGCGCGGGCGGCCACGCGGACGGCCTGGCCGCGCTCCTCGGGGCGCTGGAGGCCGGCGATCCGGTGGCGCTGCGCACCCTGGAGGCGGCCGGCACCCATATCGGCACCGTGCTGGCGGCGGTGTGCAACGCGATCGGCCCCGGGGTGATCGTGCTCGGTGGCGAACTGGCCGCGGCCGGCCCACCGCTCTTCGAGCCGGTCGAACGGGCGCTGCGCGCACACATCATGCCGATCTCACGGGACCGCGTGGACCTGAGGCCGGCGGCGCTCGGCGAGACCGGCGGCGCCCTGGGCGGTATCGCCCTTGTCCTGCGTGAATCCCCCCTGCTCAGCCATTACCCGGCCCGTCCGGGCTGATCCGGCCCGGTCCCGGGCCGAAGAGGAGGACCCATGTACCCCGCGAGGCGTCCATGACGGTGGTCACCGCGCCCGAGAAGACCCCCACGACACCACAAGCGCCACGCGGCGCACGACGCACCGTCCACCCCCTCGTGTTCAATCTGATCGCCCTCGTCCTGGCCATCGCCCTCTGGGCGCTGACCGCCGCGGCGGGGCTCGCGGACATCCCCGGACCGCTCTCCGTGAGCTCCCGGGCGCGGGAACTGCTCTCCGACGGAACCCTCACCGAGGACGCGCTGGCCAGCCTTCAGCGGGTGCTCCTGGGATTCGCGCTCGGCACTCTGGTCGCCGTGCCCGTGGGCTTCCTGATGGGCTGGTATCCGGTGGCCCGGGGCCTGTTGGAACCGTACGTCCAGTTCTTCCGTACGATCCCGCCACTTGCGCTGATTCCGCTGGTGATCGTGCTGATGGGCATCGGCGAGGCCCCGAAGATCTTCGTCATCTTCCTGGCGGCGTTCATGTCCTGTGTGGTGGCCGCCTTCCAGGGGGTGACCGGAGTGGACCGGACGCTGATCGACGCGGCGCGGGTGCTCGGCGCCTCGGACCGGACCGTCTTCCTCAAGGTGGTCATCCCGGCGTCCACGCCGTTCATTCTGGTGGGCATGCGCATCGGGCTCGGCGCGGCCTGGGCGACCGTGGTGGCGGCCGAGATGATCGGCGCCCAGAAGGGTCTCGGCTTCGAGATGGTCCACGCCCAGACCTACTACGACGTTCCCACGATTTTCGTGGGTCTGATCAGTATCGGTGTCATCGGCCTGGTCATGGACCGTCTGTTGCTCCTGGCCGAACGCCGTCTCACCGCGTGGCAGGAGCGTCGATGAGCCCCAAGATCTCTTTCCGGGACGTGGTCAAGACGTACCCGATGAAGAGCACCACCTTCACCGCCCTCGGCCAGGTCTCCCTGGACATCGGGGACCGGGAGTTCGTCGCGGTCGTCGGCCCGTCCGGCTGTGGCAAGTCCACCCTGCTGTCCATGGTGGCCGGACTGGTGGAACCCACCTCCGGCACGGTCACGGTGGACGGCGCGCCGGTCACCGGGCCGGGACCGGACCGTGGGGTGATCTTCCAGCAGTACGCGCTGTTCCCGTGGCTGACGGTGCGCGGCAATGTCGAGTTCGGGCTGAAGCTGGCACACGTCCCCGCCGCGGAGCGCCGACGGCGCGCCGATCACGCCATCGAGCTGGTCGGACTCGCCGACTTCGCCGACGCCCTGCCCAAGACGCTCTCCGGGGGGATGAAACAGCGCTGCGCCATCGCCCGCGCCTACGCCGTGGACCCCGAAGTCCTGCTGATGGACGAGCCGTTCGGGGCGCTGGACGCGCTGACCCGGGTGCAGTTGCAGGACCAGCTGCTGGACACCTGGACTCAGGAGCGGCGCACCGTCCTGTTCATCACGCATGACGTCGACGAGGCGGTGTATCTGGCCGGTCGGGTGGTCGTGATGGCCGCGAGGCCCGGCCGGATCCACCGGGTCATCGACGTGGACCTCCCCTATCCGCGGACCGAGGAGATCCGGCTCTCGGCCGAGTTCGCGCGCATCCGCAACGACGTCTGGACCCACGTCTACCACCAGTCACCGGCCGGCTCCGCCGCCTGACCCACTCCCCAACCGCACGTATTTCCCGAAAGGACTCACCCGAGATGAGGATGAGCCGACGCGACTTCATGATCTCACTCTCCGCCACCGGAGCGGCACTTTCCGTGGCGGCGTGTTCGTCCTCCGGCAGCGGCGGCTCCGCGGTCAGGTTCGGCTATATCGCCGACTACAACGGCGCGAGCCTGCTGGCCATCGCCGAGGAGCGGGGCCTGTGGAAGAAGCACGGCCTGACCGCCGAGCCCAAGGTGTTCGTCAACGGACCGGTCCAGATCCAGGCCCTGCGCACCGGCAATCTGGACTACGGCTACATCGGTCCTGGCGCCCTGTGGCTGCCCGCCTCCGGCAAGGCCACCATCGTGGCCATCGACACCCTCACCTACGCCGACCGGGTCATCGCCAGGCCCGGTATCAACTCGATCCAGGAGCTGAGAGGGAAGAAGGTCGGCGTCCCCGAGGGCACTTCCGGTGAGATGGCGCTCAATCTGGCGCTCCAGAAGGCCGGGATGACGATGAAGGACATCTCAAAGGTGGTGATGGACGCGCCCACCGTCGTCTCCGCGTTCTCCTCCGGGCAGATCGACGGCGCCGGGATCTGGTATCCGCTCATCGACACCATCAAGGAGAAGGTGCCGGGGATGAAGGAGGTGGCGAGCACCGAGGATCTCCCCGGCTCCTCCTTCCCCACCGCGTTCGTCTCCGCCGCCAAGGCGAAGCCGGAGCGCGATCAGAAGGTCGTGAAGGTCCTTCAGGAGGCCAACGACTGGCGGGCCGCGCACCCCAAGGAGTCCATCGCGCTGGCCGCGAAGCTGCTCAAGGCCGATGAGGCGAAGGTCGCGGCGGACGCGAAGCATGTGAAGACGATGACGACCGCCGAGCTGGTGGCCAGAACCAAGGACGGCACCGTCGAGAAGTGGCTGGACGGCATGAGCCAATTCTTCGTCCGGACCGGGCAGCTGCCGAAGGCCCCCGCCCCGTCCTCGTTCTACGCCGGTGACCTCTACACAAAGGCGGCCGCCCGATGAACCTGCTGTTCCTGATGACCGATCAGCACCGCGTCGACACCCTCGGCTGTTACGGCAATCCGCATGTGGCCACGCCGAACCTCGACCGGCTGGCGGCGACCGGCACCCGGTTCGACCGCTTCTACACTCCCACCGCCATCTGCACCCCGGCCCGCGCCAGTCTGCTCACCGGGCAGGCGCCCTTCCGCCACCGGCTGCTGGCCAACTACGAGCGCAACGTCGGCTATCTGGAGGATCTGCGCGAGGACGCGTTCACCTTCCCCGGCGCCCTGGCCGAGCGCGGCTACCAGCTCGGCCTGGTCGGCAAGTGGCATGTCGGCACCCACCGCAACGCCGCCTCGTACGGCTTCGACGGGCCCGATCTGCCCGGCTGGCACAACCCCGTGGACCACCCGGACTACGCGGCGTACCTGAAGGAGCGGGGCCTGCCCCCGTACCGGATATCCGATCCGATCCGCGGCACCACGCCCAACGGCAATCCGGGCAATCTGCTGGCGGCGCGGCTGCACCAGCCGGTGGAGGCCACCTTCGAGCACTATCTGGCCACCCGCGCCATCGAGCAGCTGGAGCGCTACGCCGCGGACGGGCGGCCGTTCTTCCTGGCCACCCACTTCTTCGGGCCGCATCTGCCGTATCTGCTGCCCGACGCGTACTTCGACGCTTACGACCCCGACCTGGTGGACCTGCCCGTCTCGATCGCCGAGACCTTCGAGGGAAAGCCACCGGTACAGCGCAACTACAGCGCCCACTGGACCTTCGACACCATCCCCATCGAGGTTTCCGCCAAGCTGATCGCGGTCTACTGGGGCTATGTCACGCTGATCGACGAGCAGATCGGGCGCATTCTCACCCGGCTCGACGAGCTCGGGCTGGCCGATGACACCTCCGTGTTCTTCACCGCCGACCACGGCGAGTTCACCGGCGCCCACCGGCTGCACGACAAGGGCCCGGCGATGTACGAGGACATCTACCGCATCCCCGGCATCCTCCGGGTCCCCGGGGAAGCCCCGCAGGTGCGCCAGGAGTTCGTCAGCCTCACCGACTGCACCGCCACCATTCTGGACCTCGCGGGCTGCGACACCTCACCGGCCGTGGACAGCCGAAGCCTGGTGCCGCTGGTGAGGGGTGAGCATCCACGGTGGCCGGCCGAGCTGCTCGCCGAGTTCCACGGCCACCACTTCCCCTATCCGCAGCGGATGATCCGCGACGAGCGCCACAAGCTCATCGTCAACCCCGAGTCGGTCAACGAGCTGTACGACCTGGACACCGATCCCCATGAGCTGACCAACCGCTATGAGCACCCCGAGCTGCTGCCCGTGCGCCGCCGTCTGATGCGCCGCCTGTACGACCTGCTGCGAGAGCGCGGCGACAACTTCTACCACTGGATGACCCCGATGTTCGACATCGGCGACCTGGACTACGACCCGAGTCTGAGCTCCTTCGAGCCGGAAGGGACCGCGTAGATGAGACGAAGCCGCAGACGGAGCCCCCGACACAGCCCTGGCACTCTCGTCGCCGCACTGCTGTGCGCGCTGCTGGCCGGGCTGTTGCCCGCGGTCCGGGCGACGGCCGCCCAGCGCCCGGCGACGGAGCACACCACGACGGCCCGCCAGGCGACCACCTACCACAACCCCCTCACGGCCGGAGTGGTCGACACCTTCCCCGACCCGGTGATGGTCCGGGGCAAGGACGGCCTGTGGTACGCGTACGGCACCCAGAACCCGGTGTTCCAGAGCAAGGGCGAGGACGGTGAGCGGATGCTGCCCATCCTCCGCTCGGCCGACCTGGCGCACTGGGAGTACGCGGGGGAGGTCTTCACCCCGGAGACCAAACCCGCCTGGCACAAGGGCGCCCGGCTGTGGGCCCCCGACATCCGCTATGTGAACGGCCACTACAACCTCTACTACTCGGTGTCCTCCGAGAACACCGTCGGAGTGGCGACCGCGCCCACCCCCACCGGCCCCTGGACCGACCGGGGAGCCGTACTGCCCTCGCCGAGCGGCTGCGCCACCGGCAACATCGACCAGGCCCAGTTCACGGACGAGGGCGGTCAGCCGTATCTGTACTGGGGCAGCTACGACACGATCTGCGTGGCGAGGATGAACGCCGCCCGGACCCGTATCGAGGGCGCGGTGACCGAAGTGGCGCAGGGCCGCCGGATGGAGGGCGGGTTCGTCGTCCGGCGCGGAGACCACTACTACCTGTTCTACTCCGACGCGGGGTGCTGTGACGGCGCCTACAGCGGCTACCAGGTCAAGGTCGGCCGGGCGACCAGCCCGACCGGGCCCTTCGTGGACGACCAGGGCGTTCCGCTGACGGCCGCCACCAGCAAGGGCGGTGTGGTGCTGACCGCCAACGGCAACGGCTGGATCGGCCCCGGGCACAACGCCCTCCAGACCGATCTGTCCGGCCAGGACTGGCTCGTCTACCACGCCATCTCCTCCGACGACCCGGATCTGAAACCGGCCGCGGGCGGCACGCTGAAGCTGTCCAAGCGGCCGATGCTGATGGACCGGCTGGACTGGATCGACGGCTGGCCGGTGGTGCGGGCGGGGGCCGGCACTTCCCAGGGCGCACAGCGGGCCCCGGTGGCCTCCTGGGCCGCGGGCGGCACGTTCAACGACGGTTCGCTGAAGGGGTGGCACGGCGGTGGCGGCTCCGGTACGGACGGCTGGAGCGTCGGCCATGAGCAGGACGCGCGAGGTTTCGTCACACCGCGCGGGAATCCCACCGGCCCCGCCCACCTGGTCTCGGACCGGTCCGCCCCGGCGGCCCGGCGCGCCGAGGCCGACCTGCGGGTCACCTCGGCCACCGGCGCGGCCGGGCTGCTGGCCGGCTACACCGGCCCTGACGACTTCGTGGTGGCGTGGCTGGACCGGCAGCGCGACGCACTGGTGACGGACGTACGGGTCGACGGCCGCAGCCAGGGCACCCGTACGACCCCGCTGCCGCCCGACTTCGCCTGGGACACCTGGCACAACGTGGCGGCGGAGATCCGTGGCACCCGGTTGACCGTGGAGGTGAGCGCGGACCGGCTGCGGGACGCGGTGGCCACCCAGGAACGGTCGCTGCCCGCGGCGGCGGTCCGCTCCGGCAAGGTCGGCGTGGCCGCCCGGGGCGCCGGTGCGGCGGCCGACAACGTGGGGGCCGCGGCGCTCCACACACCGGTCACCAGCCGCGTCCCCGAGCATGTGCCGGGTCCGCCGCTGCCCGCCTACAGCGATGACTTCGACACCGCCACCGTCCCCGGCACCACCGCGGATTCTCCGTGGTCCTGGGTGCGCGGACCGGCGTCCGGGGTCACGATGTCCGGTGGCGCCCTGTCCTGGCCCACTCAGGGTGCCGAGCTCTATCTCGGCACCAATACGGCGTCGGTGCTGACCCGGGACGCTCCACCGGGCGACTACACCGTGGAGACCAGGCTGCGCTTCGCCCCGGGGCGGACCGATCAGCAGGCCGGGCTGGTGCTGTACGGGAACGACGACCGCTACTACAAGCTGGTGCACGCGGTGCTGCCGGTGAGCCACGCGGACGGGAAGACCACACATGTCACCGAGTTCGCGAAGGAGGGCGAGCGTCCCACCACCACACCGCCGACCCCGGTGGCCTACGGGCCGATGTTCGGCGGCCCGCCCGCGGACACGCTGTGGATGCGGCTGTCGTACCACGCCGACACCGCACGGGACGAGACCGAGGTGCGCGCCGCCACCAGCACGGACGGTGTGACTTGGGTGCACACCGGCGTCTGGACCCTGCCGACGTCAAGCAAGCTCAGGATCGGCCTGGTCGCGCAGAACACCACGGGCGCGGTCGCGCGGTTCGACTATCTGCACACCTATCGCGGCTGACCTGCCGAGTGGGCCCCCGTCCTATGCTGATCACCGTTGTTGACGCGAGACGGGGGCCACTTCGGTGGCCGGAAAAGGTGAGAGAGCGTGGCCAAGCCTGTACGTGCGGCTATCGGGGACGTGTGGATCACATGTGTGTTCTGCAAGGGCGATCTCTTCCGGGATCGCGAGGTGAAGCTCAACAGCACCGGCATGGAGCTGTTCAAGTTCGGCTGGGCCAACGAATCGGCCACCGGATTGATCTGCTGGAACTGCGGCTATGTGCACCTTTTCGCCAACAAGGACGTCGAGCTGTACAAGGTGAGGAAGGGCGAGATCTAGCCAGGCCCACCGGCGGCCGTCCGAGGTCGTGGCAAAAGTTGCTGCGCGGGATCTTTACATCGATGTAAACGGGTGATGGCATACCCCTGCCCGGTCAAATCCCCCGCCCTCCCGGAGATCCCATGGCTCACCCGGACATCACCTCGCCCGAAGTGTCGAACGACGTTCCACGACCCGAATATCCCCGGCCCAGTTTCGTCCGTGAGGACTGGCTCAATCTCAACGGCACCTGGCAGTTCGCCTTCGACCCCGGCGACAGCGGACTCGAACGCGGCCTGGTGCACCGGGAGCTGGACGGGCGGATCCTGGTCCCGTTCTGCCCCGAGTCCGAGCTGTCGGGGATCGGGGACACCGACTTCCACCCCGCGGTCTGGTACCGGCGCACGGTCCGGATACCGGCGGACTGGGCCGGCCGGCGGGTGCTGCTGCACTTCGGGGCCGTCGACCACGACGCCACCGTCTGGGCCGACGGCCGCGAAGTGGCCCGGCACAGCGGCGGCTTCACCTCCTTCACCGCCGACCTCGGCGTGGTGGCGGGCGCGGCCGGCGGCGACGCGGAAGTGGTGATCGTCGTACGGGCCCGGGACGCCCGCCACGGCACTCAGGCGCGCGGCAAGCAGGCCACCGACTACGCCAACAGCGACTGCCACTACACCCGCACCACCGGCATCTGGCAGACGGTGTGGGCGGAGCCGGTACGCGAGGTCCATCTGCGCAGGCCGCGGATCACCCCCGATCTCGCGTCCGGCGCCTTCCACCTCGAACTGCCGCTCAGCGCCAACCGCCCGGGCCACCGGATCACGGCCCGGGTGAGCGACGCGGACGGCCGGACGGTGGCCGAGGCGAGCGTACGGGCCGACCTGGATCTGGCGCCCCGTATGGTGCTCGCGCTGCCCGAGGACCGGCGCCGCCCGTGGTCTCCGGAGGACCCCCATCTGTACCGGGTGCGGATCGAGCTGCTGGACGGCGGCGGCGAGACCGTGGACCGCGCCGAGTGCACCGCCGGGCTGCGGTCGGTGGCCATCGACGGCAAGCGGCTGCTGCTCAACGGCCGCCCGGTCTTCCAGCGGCTCGTCCTGGACCAGGGCTGGTACCCGGACGGGCTGATGACCGCGCCCGACGACGACGCCCTCGTCCGGGACATCGAGCTGTCGCTGGCCGCGGGGTTCAACGGGGCGCGGCTGCACCAGAAGGTGTTCGAGGAGCGATTCCTGCACCACGCGGACCGGCTCGGCTATCTCGTCTGGGGCGAGTTCGGCGACTGGGGAGCCAGCACCGGGCGCACCACGGGGGACAACCAGCAGCCCACCGCCGGATTCATCGCCCAGTGGCTGGAGGCCGTGGAGCGGGACTACTCCCATCCGTCGATCGTGGGCTGGTGCCCGCTCAACGAGACGCACCAGGAACTCCACGACCGGCAGACCGTCCTGGACGATGTCACCCGGGGGATGTTCCTGGCCACGAAGGCCGCCGACACCTCCCGTCCGGTCCTGGACGCCTCCGGCTACTCCCACCGCGTGGCCGAGACCGATGTGTACGACTCGCACAGCTATGAGCAGGACCCCGAGGCGTTCCGCCGCCAGATGGCGGGGCTGGACAAGGACGACCCGTATCTCAACCCCGACAGCCGGGGGAACCCCGGAAGGAAGGACACCGACGCGGTGTGGTCGCTGCCGTACCGCGGCCAGCCCTACTTCTGCAGCGAGTTCGGCGGCATCTGGTGGAATCCGGAGGAGGCGGATGGAGCGGCCGGTGACGACCGCGAGGTGTCCTGGGGGTACGGGCAGCGGCCGCGGACCGAGGAGGAGTTCCAAGCCCGCTTCGCGGGGCTGACCGGGGCGCTGCTCGACGACCCCCTGATGTTCGGCTACTGCTACACCCAGCTCACCGATGTGTTCCAGGAGCAGAACGGCGTCTACCGCTTCGACCGGAGCCACAAGCTGGACGTGGAACGGCTGCGCGCGGCCCAGCAGCGCCCCGCCGCCTTCGAGCGCCCGGCCGCCTTCGAGCGCCCTGCCGCTGAGGAGGGGCGATGAGCGGCCTGTCACGGCGTGGTCTGCTGAGAGGCGCGGTGTACGGGGCGGGGGCCGCCGTATCGGCGTCCGCGCTCAGCGGCTGCGGTTCGATCACCGGGAGCGTGCGGAGCGCCGACGAGATCGAGTACTGGACCCTGTTCACCGGCCCCGACGGCGAACTGATGAAGACCATGACGCGGAACGTGGAGAAGCGCGTCCCGGGTCTCAAGGTCAGGACGACGGTGCTGGACTGGGGCCCGCCGTACTACACCAAGCTGGCGATGGCCTCGGCCGGTGGCCGTTCGCCGGATGTGGCGATCATGCACCTGACCCGGCTGGCGGGCTATGCCCCCGGCGGTCTGCTCGACCCGTGGGACATGGATCTGCTGGCCGAGTTCGGCCTGAAACAGGAGGACCTCAACAAGACGCTCGTCAAGCGGAGTCTGTACCAGGGCGAGCCGTACGCCGTTCCGCTGGACACCCACCCGTTCGTCGTCTTCTTCGACCGGGACGTCCTGGACAAGGCGGGGCTGCTCACCGGTGACGGGCAGCTGGTGCCCTTCGAATCGCCGAAACACGCCCTGGAGCTGATGGACAAGCTCCGCCGGTCCGGCGGCAAGCTGGGGCCCGTCTTCGGCCACGCCAACGACGCGGCGATGGGCTGGCGGATGTTCTGGACGCTGTTCAGCCAGACCGGCGCCACCTTCGACCTCACGGGGAAGCGGGCCGAGATCGACGAGGACACCGCCGTCGAGGTGGTGCGCTTCATGGCCGACCTGACGCGCGACAGCCGCACCATGGACGTCCAGACGGCCATCGCCGCCTTCGCGGGCGGCCGCTCCCCGATGATCTTCTCGGGCGAGTGGGACATGGCCACCTACAAGTCGACCCTGAAGGACAAGCTGGGCGGCTCCCCCATCCCCACCTTCTACGACCGTCCGGCCGGGGCCTCGGACAGCCACGCCCTGGTGCTGCCGCACCAGGACAACCCGGATCCGGAGCGCAGGCGGCGCGCCCACCGGTTCGTGGCCGAGCTGGTCCGGTCCGGGCTGACTTGGGCGACGGCGGGCCACATCCCCGCGTACACACCGGCCGTCTCGTCCGCGCGGTACGCGAAGCTGCGCCCGCAGTCGGAGTACGCGGGCGCCGCGAAGCAGCTCGTGCTCGATCCGCCGGTGTGGTTCGCGGGCTCCGGCTCCGACTTCCAGACCCGGATGTGCCAGGCGCTCGATCCCGCGCTCGGCGGCTCGTCGTCCGCGCAGAGCGCGGTGCGCACGATGGTCTCCCAGATCAACACCCTGCTGGCCCAGCCGAATCCGGCCTGATCGCGACGGAGTCGCAATGGAAAGGAGCGATGTCATGGCTTCCGTCTCCACGCCCGCGCGGCGGGCCGCGGCCGGATCCCGGCGCGCCGGATCCCGGCGGGCCGCCGCCACGGACCGGCTTCGGTCGGGCGGCGCCGGGTGGCTCTTCGCCACCCCCTTCCTGGTGTTCTTCACGCTCTTCCTCATCGTGCCGATCGGCATCGGGCTATGGATGAGCTTCACCAACGCCAGCCTGACCGGGCACGGTGACAGCACCCTCGTCGGCCTGGACAACTACACCGAGGCGTTCGGCGACAGCCAGGTGTGGCAGACCCTCGGCAACACGGTCTGGTTCACCGTTCTGACCACGGTCCCCCTGGTGCTCGTCGCCCTGGCGATGGCCCTGCTGGTGTACACGGGGATGCCGGGGCAGTGGCTGTGGCGGCTGGCCTTCTTCGCCTCGCATCTGCTGCCGGTCGCGGTGGTCTACCAGATCTGGAGCATGCTGTTCCAGCCGGACCGGGGGATGCTCAACGGCCTGTTGAAGATCTTCGGGATCGACGGCATCGGCTGGCTGACGGACGAGAAGTACGCGATGTGGTCCATCGCGCTGGTGACCCTGTGGTGGACCGTGGGGTTCAACTTCCTGCTCTACCTGGCCGCGCTCCAGGCGATCCCCGACCACCTCTACGAGGCGGCCGCGCTGGACGGCGCCGGGGCGTGGCGCAGGCTGTGGTCGGTCACCCTGCCGCAACTGCGCCGGACCACCGGGCTGATCGCGGTGTTGCAGGTGATGGCGTCGCTGAAGGTGTTCGACCAGATCTATCTGCTGACCAAGGGCGGCCCGAACGGGGCCACCCGGCCGATCCTGGAGTACATCTACGACACCGGCTTCACCAACTACCGGCTCGGCTACGCCTCGGCGGTGTCGTATGTGTTCTTCGGGCTCATCATCATCCTCTCGATCGCCCAGCTGAAGATCTTCTCGCGCAGGGAGGACTGATCGCGCCATGACCACCGACACACTCTCCCCCCGTACCCCCGGAAAGCCCCGGTCGACCATGCCGCGGGAGGTGGTCCGGCGGCGCCGCTACGGCGGCCACGTCTGGCACCCCTCGCTCGGAACGGGCCCCCTCCCCCGTGTGCTGACGCTGCTGGCGCTGGCGCTGATGACGGTGGTCTGGCTGGTGCCGTTCGGCTGGGGGGTGGACACCTCGTTCAAGACGGAGGTCGACGCGAGCGCGTCGGGCGCCGACTGGATTCCCAAGGCGGGCTTCACCCTCGACGCCTACCGGACCATCTTCGGCCAGGGCAATCTGCCGGTGTGGGCGGTGAACAGCGTGGTGATCGCGGTGTGCGTCACGGCCATCACCGTGGCCATCTCGGCGATGGCGGCGTACGCCTTCTCACGGACGCTCTTCCGCGGCCGCCGGGTGCTCTTCGCCGTCACCGTCGCCTCGATCATGGTGCCGCCGCAGATCCTGATCGTGCCGCTGTTCCGGCAGATGCTCGCGATGAACCTCGTCGACACCTATGCGGCGGTGATCCTGCCGCAGGTGGTGGCGCCCGCGATGGTGTTCATCCTGAAGAAGTTCTTCGACGGCATTCCGCGGGAGCTGGAGGAGGCGGCCCGGATCGACGGGGCGGGCAGCTTCCGGGTGTTCTGGAGTGTGGTGCTGCCGCTGTCCCGGCCGATCCTGGCGGCCGTGGCCATCTTCGTCTTCATCAACACCTGGAACAACTTCCTCTGGCCGTTCATCAGCACGAGCGATCCCCAGCTGATGACCCTGCCGGTGGGGCTGTCGACCGTGAAGGACTCCACCGGGCTCCGCAACGCCCAGGAGTCGGCCGCCTCGATCCTCGGCTCCATCCCACTGCTCATCGTCTTCATGCTGTTCCAGCGTCAGATCGTGAAGTCGGTGGCCACCACGGGTCTGGGAGGTCAGTGAGCGGTAGTGGCGATACCGCCCTCGGTGGACTCGCGGGTGTGGAGGGTGTGGCCGACGACGACCTCCTGGGCCGGACGGTCCGGTGTCTCGATCCGCTCCAGCAGCAGATCGACGGCGTGCCGGGCGATGGCGCCCTTGTCCGGCGCCACGCTGCTCAGGCTCGGTGTGCTGTAGCGCGCGGCCTCGATGTCGTCGAAGCCCATCACGGCCATGTCGTCCGGCACCCGCAGTCCGCGCTCGTACAGGGTTCGTAGCGCGCCGAGGGCGAGCGCGTCGTTGAAGCAGAACACGGCGTCCGGCGGTTCGGGCCGGTCCAGCAGCGCCGCCATGGCCCGGGCGCCCTCGGCCAGGTGGTAGCGGGGCGTCTCCCGCTCCAGGAGGGGGTCCAGCGGCAGCCCGGCCTCCTCCAGGGCCTCGCGGTAGCCGGTCCTGCGCAGCAGCGGCGTGCCGATGTACGGCTCGGGCTGGATGCCGATGGCGGCGATCCGGCGGCGCCCGCCGGCCGCCAGATGGGCCACGGCCTCCTTGGCGGCGGTCACGTTGTCGATCACCACATGGTCGGCGAGGCCGCCGCTGGGGCGTTCGCCGATGAGCACGAGCGGCACGGTGCCGAGGTGGTTCGCCAGGGCGCTGCCGTGCAGGGCGAGCGGGCTCACCACCATGCCGTCCACGATCTGGTCGCCGAGGCCGTGGATCACCGCCGCCTCCCGCTCGCGGTCGCCGAGGGTCTGCTCGATCAGCAGGGTGCGGCCGTGTTCCTCGGCCGTGGTGAGGAAGTGGCGTCCCAGCTCGGCGAAGTACGGGACGTCCAGCTCGGGCAGGACCAGCCCGATCATGCCGGTGCTGCCGCGGCGGAGGTTGCGCGCCACCCGGTTGGGCCGGTAGCCGAGCTCCCGGACGGCCCGCTGGACCCGCTCCCGGGTCGCCGGGGACACATGCACAAAGCCGTTGATCACATTCGACACGGTCTTCGGGGAGACCCCGGCGAGCGTCGCCACGTCCTTGACGGTGGCGCTCCGGCCGGCACCGTCCGAGCGCTTCCGCCCCGGTGTCGCTTGGTCCCTGGTGGTCTGCTGTTTCACGGCGGTCACCGACCGATCCTAGAGCGTGCCGGTGGCGGGCCGCACCGCCGGGCACACCGCGGGCCCCGCCCCCTCAGGCGGCTGCCGCCCCCTCGGGAGACGGGTGCCGCACGGACCACGGCCCGCCGACGTCGTCCCATATAGCCAGAATATGGCGATCCTCTCGAAGGCGCCCTGCCTCGAGGGCCAGGTCATCCAGACCTCTTACCTCGGCGACCGCGGGCCGACGCGAAGATCGGAACACAACCGGAATGGAATACTCAATTCAGCTTGAACACCAAGATTACATAAAGCCGAAAGTCTTTTTGGCTCGCATCCGTTGTGACAGAGGTGCCGGATGCCTATAGTGCCGTGAGGTGTACATGCAACTCCCCGAGCGGATGCTGGACGTCACGCAACGGAGGAAGTGTAGTGCCGCTGATTTCCTGGGTGTCCGATCCCCTCGGACCCTTTCGAAGATGCAGATGAGCCTGGTGCGCCGCTGACCCACGGCGCCTGTCAGTGACAAGATCCCGGCCCGGTGCTGTCGCGGCCGGTACGCATCTCTCTCAGGAATCCTTGAAACGGGAGACCTTCTCGTCACCGCGCCCTCGGGCGCCCATGAGTGGCCACGCTGTGCGCGTGGCTTGGAAAACTCCGACCGGCGAGCGAATGGAGGTGACTGAGGATGACAGCCGAGGACTTCCTGGCTTCCCGCGAGGCGGGCGAGGCCGCGACGAAGTGGTAATTGTCGCGACCGATAGGTAAGGGGTGCCGGGCGGATCTCCGTATTCGCCCGGCACCCCGTCAGGTCAGTGTGTACGAGGGTGGGTGGGACAATGCTGCACGGACTCTTGAACGAGGAATCGATAAACTCCCTTCAGGGCCAGGAGTATCGCGATCGGATCCAGCGGATAGAAAAGGCGCTGACCGATGCCGCCGACGGCGACCTCTCGCTGAAGGAACTGGCCGAGTGGGCGGTCGGGCACCGGGACTGGAACGTCAGGCGCCTCGCCGTGGAGACCCTCGCCGCCCGGTTCGTCGACACGCCCGAGGCACGGACGGCAATCACCGAGGCGATCCACGACGACGTCGACTGGGTGGCCTTCACCGCCATCAAGGTCGCCGGAGAGCACCGGGTCCCGGAGGCGGTGGCCCACATGATCCGCATCTCCGGCTGGCCCAGCAACTTCACCAAGCCCGCCTACGCCCGCAAACCCGTGGGCTGCGGTGCCGCCTTCACCAAGCGCGCCCTGCTCGACTTCTTCGGCTCCACCGATCCGGACGAGCTCCGCGAGCTGGAGGACCGCCACTTCGCCCGGCTGCGGGCCACGGTGGACTCCGCCAGACGCGAACCGGACCTGCGCGATGCCGTGCTGATTCCGGCCGGACCCTTCATCGCCGGGGCCCGGGTGAACGACATCGGCCCCTTCCAGATGGACAACACCGACAATCCGCTGCGCGTCGAGGAACTTCCCGCCTATTACATCGACCGGACCACGGTGACCAACGCCCGGTACGCGGAATTCCTCGACGCGGTGGGTGGCTCCAGGGAGTTCGCCCACCCCGATGAGCCCGACGGCAAGGACTACACCCCCGCGCACTGGCACGATCCCCGGTTCAACGGGCCGGACTCCCCGGTGGTCGGGGTCGACTGGTACGACGCCTACGCGTTCGCCCGCTGGGCCGGGGGCAGGCTGCCCTCGGAGAACGAATGGGAGAAGGCCGCCCGCGGAACCGACGGCCGGATCTATCCATGGGGCGACGAATGGAGCAATGACAAGGCACAAAGCGTCTTCACGGCATACGGCCGCGATGACATCCGGAATCTCGCGGAACTGGAGGAACTGCTCGTCACCACCACCGTCTCCTGGCCCGAGCGCCCGGTGGCCGCGGCCGACTCCCATCCGGCCGGCGCGAGCCCCTACGGCGTCCTCAACATGGCGGGGAACGTCTGGGAGCTCACCCGCACCAACTTCTTCACCCGGGCCGATATGGCCCCCTTCTTCAAGGGGCGTTCGGGACAGGAATTCATGAACCGTCCCGAGGCTTTCCATGTGCTGCGCGGTGGGACGTGGACCTCGCCTCCGGTCTGCCTGTCGACCTTCTACCGAGGTAAGGATCTGCTCACCGACCGGCACAACGAAGTCGGCTTTCGCTGCGTATACGACGCTTCTGGAAAGTGAGGATGCACCATGCCGGACCGAGGCGAGCGCGATGTGCTGCGGCAGTCTCTGGTGGAGGGGATCCATCTGCTCGCGGAGCTGGGCTACAGCGAGGGCATCGCGGGCCATGTGAGCGTGCGCGACCCGGAGGACCCGGATGCCTACTGGGTCAATCCCTTCGGTCTGGACTTCCACCATGTGAGGGTCGACGATCTGCTCCTCGTCGGCGCGCAGGGCGCCGTCCTGGAGGGCTCGGGCGAGCTCAATCCCTCGGTGGACCCGCTCCATGGTGAACTGCACCGCAACCGGCCGGACCTGGTGGCCTTCGCCCATACCCACTCGATGTACGGCAAGACCTGGTCGTCCCTGGGCCGACTGCTCGATCCGATCACTCAGGACGCCTGCGTCCTCTACCGGCGGCACGGCCTGTACGACCGGTTCACCGGTCTGGTCAACGCGCGCCAGGAGGGCAAGGAGGTCATCGAGGCCATGGGCGACGGCACTGCCGTGATCATGCAGAATCATGGCTTCCTGACCGGGGGCCGCTCCCTGGGCGAGGCGATCTGGCTGTTCATCGTGATGGAGCGGGCCGCCGCGTCCCAGCTGATGGCCGAGGCCGTCGGCACGCCGCGGCTGATCCCGCACGAGACGGCCCTGGAGACCGGACGCGCGCTGGCCAGGCTCGAATTCGCCGACCGGCAGTACCGGAACCTGTACGAGACGACCTGCCGGCGCGGGAAGTGACACCATGAAGGTCGGGCTCAACTTCCTGCCCACCGTGGGCCCCGGCGAGATGCCGGCCGAGCGGTTCTACGACGAGATCATCGAGCTCAGCGAGCTGGCCGACCGGCTCTCCTTCAGCCATGTGAAGCTGGTCGAGCACCACTTCCACGAGTGGGGCGGATACAGCCCGGACCCGGTGGCGCTGCTGTCGGCCATCGCCCGGCGGACCACCCGCGTACGGCTGGTGACCGGGGCGGTCACCCCCGCGTTCACCCACCCCATCAAGCTGGCCGCCGCACTGTCGGTCCTCGACAACCTCTCCCACGGTCGCCTCGACGCCGGGTTCGGCCGGGCGTTCCTGCCCTCGGAGTTCGAGGCGTTCGGGGTGGACATGGCCGACAGCCGGGCTCTGATGGAGGAGAACGTCGAGGCCGTCGAGCGGCTGTGGACGGACGAGGGCTTCCGCTGGGAGGGCCGCTTCCACCGCTTCGGCCCGTTGCCCGCGATGCTGCCCCGCCCCGCGCAGCGGCCCCGGCCACCGGTGTTCATCGCCGCCACCACCTCTCCGGAGACCTTCACCTGGGCCGCGTCCAAGGGGTACCACCTCATGATCATCCCGGTGGTGGCCAGTCATGCGAAGCTCACCGGGCTTCTCGATCTGTACCGCGCCACCCGGATGGAGCACGGCCACTCCCCCGACTTCCGACTGCACGTCAGCTACCACTGCTATGTGGCGGAGAGCCAGGACGAGGCGGTGGCGCGAGCCGAGGAGCACTACGCCGCGTATCGGGCCAAACAGCTTGAGGCGTACGGGAGTTGGCGCGGCATCACGTCGGACCAGTACCAGGGCTATGAGCGCATGGAACAGGCGGCTCGCACCACCACGGTGGCCGGTCTGATGGCTGCCGACAACATCATCGTGGGCGGGGTGGCCGATACCGCCGCCACCATCCGCCGCATCGGCAAGCTCTACCCCGGTGCCGAACTGAGCCTCCAGCTGCGGTTCGGGTCCGTCTCGCACACCGAGGCCGTGCGGGCGGTGCGGCTGCTCGGGGAGCGAGTGCTGCCCGAGCTCATGGAGGGCGTATGACCCCGTCCGGCGATCCGGTTCCGCTCAGTCCGCAACAGGAGTGGATCTGGGAGAGCATGCGCTTCATGAACCCGGACGACGCGGCGATGACCAGGACCAACGTCGCTCTGGCGTACACGATCCGCGGCCCCCTGGACACCGGGCGGCTCGAACGGGCGCTGGCCGATGTCCTCCGACGGCACGAGGCGCTGCGCACCAGCCTGAGCGACCTGGGCACCGCGCCCCGCACCCACGTCCAGGAGGCGGAGGATTCGCCCCCGCCCCTCCTCGCCCTGGTGGATCTCTCCGGCGTGCCACCGGAGGATCAGGACACCTACTGCGAGCTGGTGGCCGGCGCCGAGGAGCACCGCGTCTTCGACTATGTCCGGGGCCCGCTGTGGCGGGCGACGCTGGTGCGCCGCTCCCCGACGGAGCATGTGCTGGTCCTGTCCGCCGCCCATCTGGTGCTGGACGCCCCCTCGGTGCAGCTGGTCGTCCGCCACCTGGCCGAGGCGTACGAGGGGATCACCCCTCCGGCACGGCAGGAGCAGTACCGCGACTTCGTGCGGCGGGCCGCCCGGCCGCCCGCGGACGCCGACCGGCGTCTGGAGCACTGGCGCCGGGTGCTCAGCCCCCTGCCCGCCCCGCTCGACGTCCGCACCGACTACCCCGCGGCCCCACCGCCAGTCTTCCTGCGGGAGACGACGCCGTTCCGGGCCGAGGCCGATGCGGAGGCCCTCGCCGGGCTCCGCGGCCGGGCGGGCGTCACCCCCTATCTGATCCATGTCGCGGCCTATGTGGCCGCCCTCGCGGACCTCTGCGGGGCGCGGCGTGTCGTGGTCGGATCCACGCTGACCCGTCTGGAGCTCAAACCGGATCCGCATACGGTCGGGCACTTCGCCGATCTGGTGCTGCTGCCGATCGAGGTGCGCCCCGAGCACACCTTCGGCGAGCTTCTGGAACACGTCAGGGACACCACCCTCGACGCCTACGACAACCAGATGCCGTATCTGCGCATCGCCGACGCGATCGACCCGGACTTCACGGCCAGACGGCCCTGGCCGGCGAGGGCGCTGTACCACGTGTGGGTGCGCGGCAGCGTCCTCAACGCCGACCTGGGCCCGCCGGAGCGCATCGGCGACGCCGAGGTCCGTCCCTTCGAGTTCACGAGGGAGACCTGCTATCCCATCGAGCTGGACGGCGATCGGTACGCGCATGTCTACGGCCAGAACGTGGTGCCCACCCTCTACGTCGGCCCCACCGGGCTGGAGGGCGAGATGACGTACAACCGCGCGGCCTTCACCCCGAG
Organism: Streptomyces lacaronensis; assembly: GCF_047337785.1. Taxonomy (NCBI): domain Bacteria; kingdom Bacillati; phylum Actinomycetota; class Actinomycetes; order Kitasatosporales; family Streptomycetaceae; genus Streptomyces; species Streptomyces lacaronensis. The sequence continues at coordinate 10,958,315 of NZ_JBLHDK010000003.1, read as the reverse complement.
CACCGCACAGCGCTACGTCGACCGCCACTGCCAGAACCTGGAACACATGCTCAAGGACCCTCAGACGCGGATCGGGGAGGTGTGGCATGACAGCGGCCGCTGACCCGCCCGGACACGGCCGTCCGGCCCGCACCCACGACCTGGTGCGCGACGCCGCACTACGGTGGCCGGACCGGCCGGCGCTGATCGAGGGCGACACCGTCCTCAGCTACCGCCAACTCGACCGGCGCGCCGAGGACTTGACCCAGGCCCTGGTGGCACGGGGCGCGGCCCGCGACATGACCATCGCGGTCAGCGCGCCACGCTCCGCCGAGCACGTGATCGCCGCGCTCGCCGTGTGGAAGGCCGGTGGCGTCTGTGTGCCACTGGCGACGGATCTGCCCCCGGCCCGGATCACGGACATGCTGCGGATCGCCGGGGTGCGATGGACAGTGGGTCCGGGACTGACCATCAGCGAGGTCGAGGATCCCCCCGTGGACCAGCCACTCGCCGGTCTGCCCCCGGCTCCGGAGGGCGAGGACGGCTCCGTCGCCTGCGTCTACTTCACCTCGGGCTCGACCGGCAGTCCCAAGGCGGTGGCCCTCACGCACGCGGGCATCGTGAACGAGGCGCTGTGGTCCCATGACGCCTTCTCGATCCGCCCCGAGGACCGCAGCGGTTGGCTGGCCTCCCCCGGATTCGCCATCTCACGATGGGAGTTGTGGACTCCGCTGACCGCGGGCGCCGCCATCGCCGTCTCCGAGGAAGGCGCCGTCCGCGAGCCGGGGGCGCTCCGTGACTGGCTGCTGGACCAGGGGGTGACCTGGAGCATCGTGGTGACCGGGCTCGCGGAACGGCTCTTCGGCGTCCCCTGGCCTGCGGACTGCCCGCTGCGCCTGCTGGTGACGGGCGGTGAGCAGCTGCGGGTCTGGCCCCGCGGCCTGCCCTTCGAGGTCGTCAACTCCTACGGTGTCACCGAGGCGTCCAGCGTCCGCCTCGCGGCCCGGCTCGACCCCTCCGAGGGTGCCACCGGACGTCTCCCCTCCGTGGGCCGTCCGATCCGCGGCACCCGGGTCCATGTGCTCGACGACGCACTGGCCCCGGCGCCCGACGGGGAGGTCGGGGAGCTGTTCATCGGCGGTGTCGGACTGGCCCGCGGCTATCTCGGCGACCCGGAACAGACCGCGCGGCGCTTCGTACCCGATCCGTTCCACGGCGGCGGGCGGCGCCTGTACCGCACCGGTGATCTGGTGCGCGTCGATGAGAAGGGGCGGGTGGAATTCGTCCGCCGACTGAACGACGACCCGAAGGTCGGCGGTGTCCGCGTCGACCTCGCGGCCGTCGAGGCCGCGCTGCTCGCCTCGCCCGGGGTCACCGGGGCCGCGGCCGCGATCCGGGTCCAGGACGGGGAGCGGCCACGGCTGGTGGGGTATCTGGTCGCGGACGACGACCGGCCGGCCCCCGACGAGGTGATCGACGCGGTCGCCCGGCGGTTACCCCCTCAGATGGTGCCCGGCGTCCTGGTGCGCCTCACCTCCCTGCCGCTGCTGTCCAGCGGGAAGGTGGACCGCGGCCGACTCCCGGAACCCACGGCGGACATCGTGTTCCGCGCTCGTCGGGCCACGGCGCGGGACGAGACCGAGCAGCAGGTCATCGACGTCTTCCGGGAAGTTCTCGGCCGCGCGGACATCGGCGCCCACGACGACTTCTTCGGCTTGGGCGGGGACTCCATGGGCGTCGCCCGGGTGCGGCAGTCCCTCCTGGAACGGCACGGCATCGATGTCCCCTACACCCTCATCTTCCGTCAGCGGACCCCGCGCCGGATCTGTACGGCCGCGCGCGACAGCGGGGAGGAGCCCAGGTGACCTTCACGGACGCGCCCAGCAGGCTTCCGGCTCTGGCGAACCGCACGAACCAGCTCGCGGACTCCGCCGTCGGCGCCGTGCTCCGGCTGACCGACGGCCACGATGTGATCGCTCTGGCGGCCGGCAGCCCGGCGCCGGAGACCTACTGCCACCAGGAGTTCACCGACGCCACCACCCGCCTGCTGAGCCAGGGCGGCCTGCCGCTGCGGTACGGCGACGCGAGCGGGCTGCCCGAGCTCCGGTCGTGGATCGCGGCCCGGGAGTCCGCCGAGCTCGGCCGTCCGGTCGACGCGGGGCAGGTGCTTCTCACCCATGGCTCACAACAGGGCCTCGACCTGCTGTGCAAGGCGCTGCTCGATCCCGGGGACGTGGTCTTCGTGGACCGGCCCAGCTATGTGGGGGCGCTGCAGGTCTTCCGACTCTTCCAGGCCCGGGTGGTGGACGTTCCCCTGGGGTCGGACGAGGGTCTCGGCCGACTCGAAGCGGCGCTGTCGGTGGAGGAACGGGCCAAAATCATCTATGTGGTACCCACCTTCGCCAATCCGACCGGCGCCACCCTGAACACCGCGCACCGGCGCCGTCTGGCGGCCCTGGCCCAGCGGTACGGCTGCGTCCTCGTCGAGGACGACCCATACCGGGACCTCGTCTACGACGCCGTCGCGCCCCGGCCGGCCGCCACGGCCTCCGCCGTGGCCGGCGCCGTACGGATGGGTACCTTCTCCAAGGTGCTTTTCCCCGCGGCGCGCCTGGGCCATCTGGTCGTCCCACCGTTTCTCACCGATGTGCTGATGAAGTTCAAACAGGCGGCCGACCTGGGGAATTCACTTCTGATGCAGCAGGTGGTGCATGAGCTCGTCCAGCGGCCCGGCTTTCTCGCCACCCGGCTGGAGCGCGCCCGTCATCTCTATCGCAAGCGCCGCGACGCACTGGTGAGTGCCTTGGCCGGCTCCTTCGAGGGGGCTTTGGAGTTCAAGGTGCCCCACGGTGGCTTCTTCGTCTGGGCGAGGCTTCCCGGGGGCGCCGACGCCACCGAACTGCTGGCCGCCGCGGTCGAGGAAGGTGTCTCCTTCGTACCGGGGACCGATTTCTACGCGACCGGGCCTGACCCGTCCACCCTCCGGCTGTCCTTCTCCTGCACCCGTGCCGAGGACATCGTCGAAGGCGTCGCCCGGCTGGAACGGGCGTGGCGGACCCTGCACAAGGGACCCCGCTCATGAAGCTCACCAGGGACGACGACGGAACCTTCCCGGGCCTCGACAAGGCCCCGTTCGACGTGGACGCGTTCCTGGCCCGGCCCCTGGTGGCCCGGCTGGCCACCGAGGGCCCACGGGTGCGGCCCGTGTGGTTCCTGTGGGAGGACCACGCCTTCTGGGTGCTCACGGGCCCCTGGGCCCGGCTGGAGGAGCGACTGGACCGCGCCCCGGTCTTCGAACTCGTGGTGGACTCGTGCGATCTCGCGACCGGCACCGTTCACCAGGTCATCGCCCGTGGCCACGGCCGGGTGGTGAACTTCGACACGGACCGGGGCCGCCGCAAGCTCACCCGGTACCTGGGCGAGCGGGAGGAGCTGTGGGACGCCCGGTTCAGCCTGCACGGCGACCCGTCCGCCCGGGGCACCCGCTGGGCCCTGCTGGTGCCCGACACCCTGTGGATCGCGGACATGTCCTTCCGCCCGCCCCGCGAAGCGCGAATGGACCGCCCATGAGCACGGACACCACGGACGAGACGGCGGACGGGGCCGCCGGGCACCGCTCCTACCGCCGGGTGCTGACGGGGAACCCGCGCCTGGCCGTACTGCTCGCCGGTTATGTGATCTCCAGCGTGGGCGATGGCATCCTGCTGATCGCCCTGCCGCTGCTGGCCATACGCCACCACGGGCAGCTCTCCGCCCCCGTGGCGGTCGGCCTGGTGATGACCGCACCGTATGTGCTGTCGACCGTTCTCGCCCTCAGCATCGGTCTGGGACGGCTGCGACTGCCCACCCGGGCCGTGGTCATCACCGACAGCGCGCTGCGCACCGTCCTCTTCACGGTGGTGGGCCTCGCCGCCATGGCCGACCGGATCGACATCCGGTTCCTGGTGGTGGCGCTGCTCCTCGGGTCCGTCCTGCATCAGACGGCGTCCAGCAGCCGGCGCCTCGTCGCCACCGGTATGGCCGGGAAGGGCGAGCTCTTCACCGTCAACGGACTGCTGGGCTTCGCGGGCAGCCTGGCGCTCTACGTCGTGGGGCCGGCGGTCGGTGGCGTGGTCACGGTCGCGCTGGGAGCGGACGTGGCCGTCCTCCTCGAAGCACTCAGCTTCCTCTTGCTGTTCGGGGCCGTCGCGCTCGTCGTGCCGCCACAGCCGAGAACGCCCCGGGCGGAGCGGTCGACGGAGTCCGGGTGGCGGATCCTGCGGCTGCGTCCCGTGGCCGCCCGTCTGTTCTTCGTGGTCTTCTTCTTCAATCTGTCCTATATGCCGGTGGAAGTGGCGCTTCCCGTGCTGGTCAACGGAGATCTCCACGGGGACGGAAACACACTGGGCATCATCTGGACCGCCTTCGGCGCCGGGGCGCTGCTCGGCGGGGCGCTCACCGGTTTCCTGCGGAAACTGGACCAGCAGGCCGTCCTGGTGGCGGTCATCGCGCTGTGGGGCGGTTCGGTGGTGCTTCTCGCCCTGGCCCCCTCCGGGCCGGTAGCGATGTGCGCCTTCGCCCTGGGCGGATTCATCTACGCTCCGTTCACACCAATCGCCTACACCTTTGTGCAGTCGGAGCTCCCGCCCCATGAGCAGCAGCCGGTGATCACGCTCTGGACCACCGGCTCGACGCTGGCGGCCCCGATCGGCCTGCCGCTCAGCGGCCCGCTGGTGAGCGCGCTCGGTGCGCGCGGCGGACTGCTGCTGTCCGCGGCATTCACCCTCGTTCTCGTCCCGTTCGCCGCCAAGGGCCTGCTGGGCCCGCGCCGAGTCGCATAGCCAGAGGAGTGCGCACGTGCAGGGATACGAATCGTCGACCTACGGCGACCACATGACCGACCACGACGCCATCGGCTGGCCGGCCGCGAAGGACGAGGACGCTGCGGTGGGGTTCCTCGTGGACGTGGCCAAGCCCGGCCATGCGCTGGAGCTCGGGGTGGGCACCGGGCGGGTCGCCCTGCCGCTGGCGGAGCGCGGCGTGCGGGTCACCGGCATCGACGCCTCTCCCGTCATGCTCCAGCAGATGGCCGACAAGCCGGGCAGCGCACAGGTGCGGGCCGTCCAGGGCGACTTCGCGGAGGCCGCCGTCGACGGGACCTTCGACCTCGTCTACGCCGTCCAGCACACCTTCTTCCTGCTGCGCGATCAGGAGACCCAGATCCGCTGCTTCCAGAACGTGGCCGCGCGGCTGGCCCCCGGCGGCGCCTTCGTCCTCCAGCTGTTCGTCCCCGATCCGCACCGGCTGATCCAGCCGCAGACCAGCGACGCCCTTCATGTGGCTCTGGACCAGGTGGTCCTGCGGGTCTCGAAGTTCGACCGGGTGACGCAGACGGTCAACCGGCAGTACGTCGCCATCACCGAGGGCGGGACGAAGCTGTACCCCATGGTGTTCCGCTACGCATGGCCCACCGAGGTGGACCTGATGGCGCGGCTGGCGGGCCTCCGGCTGGAAGGGCGCTGGGACGGCTGGTCGCGGGCGCCCTTCACCGCGGAGGGCGGGTATGTCGTGGTCTACCGGAAGCCCGCCGAGGCGGTGTGAGGGCCTACGCCACGGTGTCGCCGACCCGGACGGGTCGGTTGGTGGTGACCGACTGTATGGCCGCGAGCGCGACGGACAGGGCGGCGCGGGCGTCCTGTCCGGTGGCGGAGGGGGCGCGGCCGGTGCGCACACACTCGGCGAAGTCGGCGAGTTCGGCCACATAGGCGTCGTGGAAGAGATCCTGGTCGTAGGTGACGCATTCGGCGGCGCTGCCGTCCGGGCCGTAGGCGGTCAGATGGCTGCGGCGGATGTCGCCCATGGTGAGCATCCCCGCCGACCCGAAGACCTCGCCGCGCACGTCGTACCCGTACACCGCCTGGAAGTTCGCCTCGGCGGTGGCGAGGGCGCCGTTGTCGAAGCGGATGGTGACCACGGCGGTGTCGAGCAGTCCGCGATCCTTGAAGTCGGGGCGGACCAGGGCGTCGGCGAACGCGAAGACCTCGACCGGCGTGGCGCCGGGGTTGAGGTAGCGCAGGGTGTCGAAGTCGTGGATGAGGGTCTCCAGGAAGATCGTCCACGGCGGGATACGGCCCGGGTCGGCCAGCTTGGGGTCGCGGGTGAGCGAACGCAGCAGCTGCGGGGTGCCGATGGCGCCCGCGCGGACCTTCTCGTGGGCGGCGTGGAAGCCGGTGTCATAGCGGCGGTTGAAGCCCACCTGGAGGGGGACGCCGGCGTCGGCCGCGGCCGCGATGGCGCGGTCCGCCTCCTCGAGGGTGACGGCCATGGGCTTCTCGCAGTAGACGGCCTTGCCCGCGCGGGCCGCGGCCTCGACCAGCCCGGCGTGGGTGCGGGCCGGGGTGGCGATGACCACCGCCTCGACCCCGGGGTCGGCGAGCAGCTCGGCTATCTCGGTGTACGCCGTGGGGCCGCCCAGCCGGTCGCCGAGCCCCTGCGCGGCGCCGGGTGCCGGGTCGGCGATGGCGGCGAGACGGACACCGGGGAGGCGCCGGGCGAGGGTCTCGGCGTGGAAGGAGCCCATGCGTCCGGCCCCGATGAGGCCTACGGGGAGGGGGTGTGGTGTGGTCATGCGGATGCTCCGTGGGGTCGGTGAGTGGCGGCGTGCGATGAGAACTGGACTCGCGGGCGCGCGCTTCAGCCGGTGAAGGCGGAGCGGAAGCGCTCCAGGGCGAGGTCGCTGTCGCCGGAGGCCCATGCCTCCATGGCGACGGTGCCCTCGTAGCCGAGGTCGGCGAGGGTTCGGGCGAGGGCCGGGTAGTTGATCTCTCCCGTTCCGGGCTCACGGCGGCCGGGTACGTCGGCCACCTGGATCTCGCCGATCAGGCCCCGGCCGTGGGCCCGGCGAACGAGCTCGGTCAGGTTCCCCTCGCCGATCTGCGCGTGATACAGGTCCAGGTTCATCCGCAGACCCGGCCGGTCCACGGCCTGGACCAGCGCCAGGGTGTCGGCGGCCTTGGCGAACGGCACACCGGGGTGGTCGACGGCGGTGTTGAGGTTCTCCAGCGTGAAGGTGACCCCGGTGCGCTCACCCAGCTCGGCGAGGCGGGTGAGGGTGCGGAGGGCGGCGATCCACATCGGGCCGGTGGCCTCGCCCGCCACCGGCGCCACCGGCAGGCCGTCGCCGTCCAGCCCGGTGCCGTGCAGATTCAGCCGGGGGCAGCCGAGCTGATGGGCCACCTTGACCGACTCCTCCGCGGTGCGCAGGAGTTCGGCCGCCCCGTCCTCGTCCGTCAGGCTGCCGCGGAGGTAGCCGGTCATGGAGGAGAACACCGCACCGGTCCGCTCGAGGGCGGTCGGATCGTGTCGGCTCCAGTCCCAGATCTCGACCTGGAAACCGGCGTCGTGGATGCGCCGCGCCCGTTCCTGGACCGGCAGATCCCGGAAGACCATCTCGGCGCAGACCGCCAATGTGTACATCGCTACTGCTCGCCCTCTCTCCGGTCCCGGCAACAAAGCGACTAGAACGTCGCAGCCACTAGAACGTTCTAGCGGAATGAGCAGCAGTACGCCAGCCGCCGACCGCCCCTGTCAAGGGCGGACGGCGGAATCACTAGAACGTTATAGAAGCGGAGAGCATGTCGGCCGGACCCTGGGCTACGATCGTCGCGCCCGGAAGCGAAACCCCGACCGAAGACGACACCTCGACCAGGGAGACCAGTGGTGCCACCGACGCCGTCCGTCCCCCATGGGAAGCGCCCGACCCTCGCGGACGTGGCGGCGCGGGCAGGCGTGTCCACGGCCCTGGTCTCCATCGTGATGCGGGACGCCAAGGGCGCCGGTGCCGCCACCCGTGAGCGGGTCCTCCAGGCGGCACAGGAGATCGGCTACCGGCCGGACGCCCGGGCCCGGCTGCTGCGCAGCCACCGGTCCCATCTCCTCGGAGTGCAGTTCGGCCTTCAGCACCCCTTCCACTCCGATCTGCTGGAGGGCATCTACGCGGTGGCCGAGCCCGCCGGATACCAGATCGCACTGAGCGCCGTGGCCGCCGGGCGCGGTGAGCAGCGGGCCACCGACACCCTGCTCGCCGACCGCTGCGAGGCCCTGATCCTGCTCGGCCCGCAGGCCCCGGCCGCGCGGCTGGCGGAACTCGCCGCACAGCTCCCGGTGGTCTCCGTGGCCCGGCGGCTGCGCGGGTCCGCCCCGGGGGTGGAGGTGGTGCGGACCGCCGATGACGAGGGTGCCCGACAGGCCGTGGACCACCTCGTGGCCCTCGGCCACCGCGACATCGCCCATATCGACGGCGGCAGGGCACCCGGCGCCGCCGACCGGCGCCGTGGCTATCGCACCGCCATGAGCCGCCACGGCCTGGCCGACCGCGTCCGTGTCCTGCCCGGCGGTCTCACCGAGGAGGACGGCGCCGCGGGCGCCCGCGCCCTCCTCGACGCCACTCCCCGGCCCACGGCCGTCCTCGCCTTCAACGACCGCTCCGCCACCGGGGTTCTTGACACCCTCCTCCGCGCCCGGGTTCCGGTCCCCGGCGAGATCTCCGTCATCGGCTTCGACGACAGCCACTTGGCGCGCCTGGCCCATATCGACCTCACCACCGTCGGCCAGGACATCCCCCGCCTCGCCGAACTCGCCGTCGGCCGGGCCATCGCCCGCCTGGAGGGAGAGCGGATCCCCGACGGGGAGGCCGTGGTCGCCCCCCAGCTCGTCGTCCGGGGCACCACGGCCGAGCCCGCCTGAGGGGCGCGGGGAGGGTCGAGGCGGTCAGCCGAGCTTCTTGAGCAGTTCTTCGGCGAGCGGGCCGGAGGAGGCCGGGTTCTGGCCGGTGATGACGTTGCGGTCGACTTCCACATGCGGTGCGAAGGGGTCGCCGACCCGCACCGTCAGGCCCGCCTCGGTCAGCCGGTCCTGCAAGAGCCACTTGGCCTTGTCGGCGTTGCCGGCCATCTTCTCCTCCTCATTGGTGAAGGCGGTGATCCGGTAGCCCGCGTACGCGTGGGTGCCGTCCTCCGTGACCGCCGCCAACAGCGCCGCCGGGCCGTGGCAGACCACGCTCACCGGCATGCCGCTGCGCACCGCGAGGGTGAGGATCCTGCCCGAGGCGGCGTCGACCGCGAGATCCTCCATGGGGCCGTGGCCACCGGGCACATGGACGGCGTCGTAGTCGTCCAGCGTTACGTCGCTCAGCGCGATGGGGGCGCGGAACTCCGCCGCGGTCTCGGTGACGCTCCTGACCCTGGCGGCGTTCTCCGGGCCGCCGTTGGCCTCGGGGCTGAGGCTGGCGGAGTCCACGGGCGGGACGACGCCGCCGGGGGTGGCCACGGTGATCTCGTGGCCCGCGGCCTTCAGCGCCTCATAGGGGACAACGGCCTCGTCGGCCCAGTAGCCGGTGGGGTGCTTCGTACCGTCGGCCAGTGTCCACTGGTCGGCACCGGTCATCACGAACAGGATCTTCGCCATGCTCACTCCTCGATGCGATCACGCGGTGAGTGTGATCGCTGGGTTCTCCTGGGACGTCGCCGCCCCGACGTTGCGCCGCCGTCCTGGCGGCGTGCTCGAAGGTAGATCCACTGGGCATCGGAATGCCAATAGACCAGTCGACCGGACGCGCGTTGTTCACCCGGCTCCCGCGCGGTGTGGAGCCCACCCACCTCGCCCATGACCTGGCCGGACACATCGCCGGGCCACTCGACGCCCTCGCCTCCCTCGGCGGCCGGAACACCGTACTCACCGGCCGCACCACCCCCGTCCACCTGGCCGGGCCCGCGGAGTTGCTGTGCGCCCGCGCCCTGCCCGCACTCGCCCCGCTGGTCGCCGAGGGGGTGCGGCTGCGGATCACGATGGGGCTGACGGATCCGCTGCTGGAGCCGCTGCGCGCGGGACACCACGACCTCGTGATCGCCACCAGACGCCCCGGTGGCCGCACGCTGACCTCGCTCCCGCTGGCGGACGAGGACTATGTGCTGGTCGCCTCGCCCGGCTGGGCCCGGCGCGTCGGGGAGCGCCTGGCGGCCGACGGACCGTGTGCGGCCGTCCGTGACGTACCGCTGATCACCTACGCGGAGGATCTCCCCATCGCCCGCCGGTACTGGCGCAATGTCTTCGGCAAGCGGCTCACCGCCCAGGCCGCGGTGACCGTGCCGGATCTGCGCGGGGCCGTGTCGGCCGTCGCCGCGGGCGCCGGTTACAGCGTGCTCCCCCGTTATCTGTGCCAGGACGAACTCACCGCCGGTGGACTCGTCCTGCTCCATGAGCCCGAAGAGCCGCCGCTCAACACGCTCTTCCTGGTACAGCGTCCGGGTGCCGACGCCAACCCGGACGTCGCCCGGGTCCGGGAGCGGCTTCAGCGCACCGCACGCACCTGGTGACACGCACACGCCGGGCGGGTCAGCCTCCGCCGTTCGGCGAGGGCTCGTCCACCATGCCGTGCTCCCAGGCCCAGGCCGCGATCTCGACGCGGTTGCGGGCGGCCAGCTTGCGCTGGACGTTGCCGAGGTGGGTCTTGACGGTGGACAGGGTGACATGGAGATCCGCGGCCACCTCCTCATTGGTACGGCCACGGGCGACCCGACGGACCACCTCGACCTCACGCTGGGTCAGCGGCTCGAGCAGAGCCTTGGGCCCGTCCCTCCCCCGGCGGGCCGGACGGGCCTCGGCGGGGGCCGGCCGGTCACGGCCGGGTGCCATGTGCGCGAGCAGGCGCACGGTCACCGACGGGGAGATCAGCGAGTTGCCCGACGCCGCGGCCCGTACCGCCTCGGTGAGCAGCCCGGGTGCGCCGTCCTTGAGCAGAAAGCCGCACGCGCCGTTGCGCAGCGCTCGATAGACGTATTCGTCGAGGTCGAAAGTGGTGGCGATGAGGACGTTGAGGGGATCCGGCACATCGGGCCCGGCGAGCAGCCGGGTGGCCTCCAGACCGTCCAGTTCGGGCATGCGGATGTCCAGGAGGCAGACGTCGGGCCGCAGGCGGCGGGCCCGCTCGACCGCCTCGACGCCGTTCGCCGCCTGGGCGACGACCCGCATGTCCGGCTGGGAGTCGAGAATCATGTGGAAGGCGGCACGGACCATCTCCTGGTCGTCGGCGATGAGTACCTGGATCGTCATGTCACGCATGATCGCAGGCGATCGTCTCCTCAGTGGCCGTCTTGTCCAGCGGCAGGACCGCCCGGACGTGCCAGCCGCCGCCGTCCCGTGGTCCTGATGTGATGTGCCCGTTGACCTCCTCGACTCGTTCGGCGAGCCCCACCAGACCGTAGCCGCTCTCCTCGACCGGCCTCCCGGCGGCGGGCGAGGCGCCACCCTGCCCGTCGTCGACGACCGACACCTCCAGCCGCTCCGGATCGCCGGGCCGCACCCCGATCCGTACCTCCACCCGGCCGACCCCGGTGGCGTGTTTGCGGACGTTGGTCAGCGACTCCTGCACCACGCGGTGGACCGTGGTGGCGATGCCGGGCGGCAGCGGCCGATCGGCGAGCTCCGGGGCGAGGATCACCTCGGCGGCCGGCCCCACCTCGGAGAACTCCTCGGTGAGGGCACGCAGATCACGCAGCCCGCCCAGTCCGCGCGGGCCCGCCGGACCGCCCGTGGGCCGGGTGGTGGCGGAGGCGGTGGCGTGGTCCCGCAGGCTGGTGACCATGGCGCGCATCGAGCCGAGCGCCTGGGATCCGGCCCGCTCGATCTGAGCGAGCATCCGGTCCAGATCCTCCGGGGACTGGGTGTGTCCGGCCGCGGCGGTGAAGCGCGCGGCTTTGGCCTGGGCGACGATCGCCGTCACGTGGTGGGCCACGAAGTCGTGCAACTCCCGTGCGTGCTCCAGGCGTTGAGCCTGCCGGATGGTCTCGCGCTCCCGCTCCCGCAGCGTGTCGTACAGACGCAGACACAGCCCCACCACCACCATGAACGGCACGGCGCAGACCGCGATGACGGTGATCAGTTCCTTGAGGTGGTCGTCCCACTGCTCGATCCGCAGCGGAAGGACCACGGCGGCGAGGGAGGGGGTCGCGACCAGCCCGGCCGCTCGCAGTGGCGGGCAGCGCCGCACGGCGCGCGTGCTGAGCAGCAGCAGGGCACCCAGTTCCACCATGCCCGGGGTGTTCGGGGGACGCTCGGACAGCCGCGCTTCCGTCACGGTCAGCACGCACGAGAGGGCCGCCGCGCCGATGGCGTAGCGCGCGAAGAGGCGTTCCGGCACGGCGAGCGCGGCCAGGCACAGCACCCCGGACACCATCGTCGCCGCGGCCATCGGCGGATGCGGCGCGTTCAGCCCCTCCAGGACCACGAGGACGACCAGAGCGACGCCGACCAGGCCCTGTCGGAGGTGCCGAAAGCGGAAACGGGACCGGAACTCGGAGATCATGGCAGGTCACGCTACGGTCCGGCCGCCGTCGCCACATCAGACTTTCGGCCGAGGAAACCGGGGAAGTGGCACGGTCCGCTTCGGCATTCCGGTGGATCCGCCACGCCACGTCCCCGCGAAGGATGGCATCCGGGGCGACCGGAGTGCGCTCGAGCCTGGTGCGCCACGCCCCTTCCGACCGTTGCCCCCCTCGATCCTCCCGAAGGCCGTCGATGTTCCGCACCGCCCTGCGCACCCTCCGATCTCATCGGCTCCGTTTCGCGATGCCCGCCCTCGCCGTCGTGCTCGGCGTGGCCTTCGTGACCGGTTCGCTGCTCTACGGCGACTCCGTCAGAGCGGCCGTGAACCGCGCCCGGTACAACTCCCAGCCCGATGCGTCCGTCTCCATCACCGCGGACCCCGCCGCGCCACACCGGCTCGATGACACGCTGCTGCGGCGGCTGCGGGCACTGCCGTCGGCGGCCGCGGCGCGCGGTGTGGTGGAGGGCCGCTGCTTCTTCGTCGGCTCCGACGGCACTCTGGTCGGCGATCTGAACCAGGCCGCGGGCGTCAATTACGTGCCCGACGACAGCGGCAAGGACGTCCGCTATCCACTCACCGAGGGCCGTGGCCCCCGTGGCCCCGCCGAGATCGCCGTCGACCGGCGGACCGCGGAGCGGGCCGGGTACCGGGTGGGCGCCCGGGTACGCATCGTCGTGGCCGGCACGGCACTCGACGCACGGCTGGTCGGCGTCTTCACCGCCCATGACAGCCGGGTGGACTCCGGTGGCACGCTCACCGCCTTCGACACCGCCACCGCGCAACGGCACTTCGCCCCCGCGCCGAAGGGCTACTCGGCCATCACGCTGACCGCCGCCGAGGGCACATCGGACGCCCAACTCGCCCAGTGGGCACAGAAGTCGCTGCCGTCCGGACTGCGGGCGGTCACCCGCGCCGATCCGGAGTCCGGTGCCGCCTCCGCGGGGGACGCGGACAAGCTGACCACACTGCTGCTCAGCTTCGCCGGGGTCGCCCTGTTCGTCTCCACCTTCCTGGTGGCCAACACCTTCACCATGCTCAGCGCGGCCCGCGCCCGGGAACACGCACTGCTGCGGGCCATCGGCGCCACCACCAACTACGTGCTGCGCATGGTCCTGGCCGAGGCCGCCGTGGTCGGTACGGCGGCCTCGGCCATCGGCTACGGTCTCGGCGTCGGCGCCGCGCATCTGCTGGGCAGCCTGTTCGACGCCTCCGGAGCGGGGAACGCCACCGTGCCGGCACTGTCCGCCAAACCGCTGCTCGCTGCCTTCGCCGTGGGCATCGGTGTCACGGTCCTCGCGGCCTACGTCCCGGCCCGGCGGGCGGCGGCCGTACCGCCCGTGGCGGCGCTGCGGACCGTCCAGCCGTCCACCGCCGCCTCACTGCGCCGCCGCAACGCCATCGGGCTGATCACCACCGCGTGCGGCGCGCTGCTGATCGCCGCCGCCGTCGGCGAGCCGAACCTCCTCTTCGGCGCCGCGCCCCTGCTGCTGGTGGGCCTGATCGTCCTCACCCCGCTGCTCGCGCTCGGCGTCACCGGGTTGCTGCGCTCCCCGCTGACCCGGCTGGCGGGCATCCGGGGCAAGCTGGCGGTGGAGAACGCCCGCCGCAATCCACGGCGTACGGCGGCCACCGCGACCACCCTGATGGTCGGTCTGGCGATGGTCACCGCCGTCACCGTGGCCGTCACCTCGGTGAACCGCTTCGACGAGCGGGAGGCCGACCGTTCCATGGCCTCGGACCTGCGCATCACGGCCGTCGACTTCGGGGAGGTCGGCGAGGGCACGGCGGCCCGGGTGGCGCGGCTCGCCGACGCCGAGGCCGTCACCTCCGTCATCCCCGCCTACTTCGACCTCGCCGACAAGACCCCCCTCTCGGTCACCGCGGTCGACCCCGCCGCGGTGGAACGCGCCGCGTCGCTCACCGTCCGCGAGGGGTCGCTGGACCGCCTCGGCCGGGGCATAGCCGTCACCGAGGAGCTGGCCGCCGCCCACGGCTGGCGGCTCGGCTCCCGTGTCACCGGAAGTTTCACCAGCGCGAGCGGGCGTACGCCGGACACCAGGACCAGTCTGCCCGTCGTCGCCATCTACGACGGCCCCGAGGATCTGGTCCCCGCCCTCGTCTCCGAGCGCGCCCTGCCACGTCCGGCCGGCGCCGAGGACCGGCCGAGCGTCGACTCGGTCCTGGTCAAGGCCGCCCCCGGCCGCACCGCCGCGCTCCGGGAGGAGATCCGGCGCACCCTGGACAACCCGGCGCTGCTGGTCCAGGACCGCGCCGCCGCGAGGGCCGCCGCCACCGCGCGGACCGCGCCGTTCCTCAACATCATGTACGCCATGCTCAGCGTCACCGTGCTGATCGGCGCCCTCGGGGTGGTCAACACCATGGGCATGGCCGTATTCGAGCGGGTGCGGGAGATCGGGCTCCTGCGGGCCATCGGCCTGGACCGCGGTGGCATCGGATCCGTGCTGCGCCTGGAGTCGGTGACCATCTCCCTCTTCGGCTCCGCGCTCGGTGTCGTCGCCGGTACGGCCATCGGCGCGGCGGCGGTCCTCGGGCAGGAGGTCGTTCCGCTCGTCATCCCGTGGGACAGGACGGCCCTCTTCTTCCTCGCGAGCGCGGCGATCGGTGTGCTGGCCTCGCTCTGGCCGGGGCGGCAGGCCGCGCGCATCCCGATGCTGGAGGCCATCGGCGCGGACACCGAGTGACGGTCGTGGGGCGGCCGCCCGTTGCCCCACCCCGGCGTGTCGCGGCCGGGAAACCACCGCAACACGACAGAGGCGGGTAAAGGTGTTTTCCCGGGAGGGGCTCAGCGACCAGTGAGGAGCGGCCGTGCCCGCTGTCGACCAGCACCCGTGGCCGCAGGCCGCGGCGGCGGTGAGGGACTGGCTGGCGGGCCCGGCCACGTCCGGCGATCTGGCCGCGGCCCGTGCCCAGATGGGCTTCTCGCTCGCCTGGCACATCGTGGTGGCCTGTCTGGGCGTGGGGCTTCCGCTGCTCACCCTGATCGCCGAATGGTGGGGCGTACGCACCGGCGACCCCTCGTACCGGCTGCTCGCCCGGCGCTGGGCGCGGGCCATGGGGGTGCTGTTCGCCGTGGGCGCGGTCTCCGGCACGATCCTCAGCTTCGAGATGGGATTGCTGTGGCCGGGGCTGATGGGCCGTTACGGCCAGGTCATCGGGCTGCCGTTCGCCATCGAGGGCATCGCCTTCTTCATCGAGGCCATCTTCCTCGGCATCTACCTCTACGCATGGGACCGGCTGCCGCCGCGCGTCCATATGCTCACCGCGGTCCCCATCATCATCGCCGGTGTGGCCTCGGCGTTCTTCGTGGTGTGCGCCAACGCGTGGATGAACCAGCCGCGTGGCTTCACCGTCCGCCACGGCAGGGTCGTGGACGTCGACCCGCTGGCCGCGATGTTCAATCCGGCCAGCCCGCCGCAGACCGTCCATATGATCCTGGCCGCGCTGATGGTGGCGTCCTTCCTGACCGCGAGTGTGTACGCGGTCTCCCTGCTGCGCGGCCGCACCGACCGCTACCACCGCGCGGGGTTCTTCATCCCGTTCGTCCTCGGCGCCGTCGTCTCACCCGTCCAACTCGTGGTGGGCGACTGGATCGCCCGCTTCGTGGCCGACTACCAGCCGGTCAAGCTCGCCGCCATGGAGGGTGTCTTCACCACCTCCAGCCATGTGCCGCTCACCGTGGGCGGTATCGCGGGCGACCACGGCATCAAGGGCGGTCTGGAGATCCCGAGCGGTCTTTCGCTGCTGGTCGGCTTCAGCCCCAGCACGGTCGTCGAGGGGCTGAACCAGGTGCCCCCCGCTCAGCGGCCCCCGATTACCGGCACCCATCTGGCGTTCGACCTGATGGTGCTCGGCGGGCTGTTCCTGATCGGGCTCGGGGTCTGGCTGCTGCTGGCCTGGTGGCGTACCCGGCGCCGGGGCGGGAGCGACCCGCTGGCCCGCCGGGGCACACGCCTCTTCCTGTGGCTGGCCTCCTTCAGCGGTCTGGCGGCGGTCGTCTCCCTGGAGTGCGGCTGGGTCGTCACCGAGGAGGGCCGTCAGCCGTGGGTGGTGCAGGGGGTCCTCAGCGTCCGAGACGCGGTGAATCCCGCCCCCGGCCTCATGACCGGGCTGTGGCTTGTGCTCGTGGTGTACGCCGCGATGACGGTGGCCACCGTCTATGTCCTGCGCCGGCTCGCGGGCGAGCGCCCGGTCCCGCTGGCCCCGCAGGAAGCCGATGTGACCGGCTATCCGGTCGTGTGAACCGCTGGAGGTCCTGATGCTCGCGGACACCGTCCTGGCGGTGATGTGGCTGGGTCTGATGTGCTACGCCCTCTTCGCCGGCGCCGACTTCGGGGCGGGGCTGTGGGATCTGGTGGCCGGTGGCAGCCGTCGTGGACGGCCGCAGCGCGTGCTGATCGAGCACGCCATCGGACCGGTCTGGGAGGCCAACCACGTATGGCTGATCTTCGTGGTGGTGATGTTGTGGAGCGGCTTCCCCGAGGTGTTCGCCGCCGTGATGTCGACCCTCTATCTGCCGCTGACCCTGGCGGCGCTCGGCATCATCGCGCGCGGTGCCGCGTTCGCGTTCCGCAAGGCCAGCACCCAGCTGTGGCAGCAACGGCTGTTCGGTGCCTGCTTCGCCACGTCCTCGGTCGTCACCCCCTTCTTCCTGGGCACGGTCGCCGGTGGTGTGGCCTCCGGGCGCGTACCCCCGGGCCTCGCCGCGGGCAGTACGGTCACCAGCTGGCTCAATCCTGCGTCCTTCCTCGGCGGTGTGCTGGCCGTGGTGACCTGCGCCCATCTGGCCGCCGTCTATCTGTGCGCGGACGCGGCGCGCGGCGGCGGGCCCGACCTGGTGCGGGCGTTTCAGCGGCGCGCCCTGGTCAGCGGGTTGGCCGCGGGTACCGTGGCGCTCGTGGGCATCGCCGTGCTGCACGCCGACGCGCCACGGCTGTTCCACGGGCTCACCCATCGCGCCCTGCCCCTGGTGGTGCTGTCGGCCGTCACCGGGGTGGCCGGGCTGGTCCTGCTCATGCGGTCGCATTGGGGCTGGGCCCGGGCCGCCGCCGCCCTCGCCGTGGCGCTCATCGTCTGGGCCTGGGGCGTGGCGCAGTACCCGCTGATGCTGGTCCCGGACCTCACCGTGGCACGGGCGGCCGCACCGCCGTCGGTGCTGGCCGCCGTGCTGATCGTGTTCGCGGTCGGGGCGCTGCTGCTGATCCCGTCCCTGGGCTGGCTCTACGCGCTCTTCCAGCGCCCGGAAACCGGCACGGCGGCGAGCGCCGAGGACACGCGCTGAACGGTCACCGTACGGTCAGGGCGCGCTGAGCGATGGGAACTCGCTGAGCGGTCAGGCGGCGTCGATCAGGGCCAGGTCCGGGGGGACGAGCGTGGTCGACATCATCAGGGCGCGGATCAGATGGTCGTTGAGCGCGTTGCCGACCGGTTCGCCGACCTCCTCGCGGGTCAGCCAGGGCACCCCGTCCCGGGACAGCATCGTGCGGACCCGGTTGACCAGGTGCTCGACGCGCTTCTCGCTCCAGCCCTCGGCCGGGCGCAACTCCGCCAGCTGGGAGGCGGTCTGCCTCCAGGTGAGGGGCTGCGGCCGGGGCTCGTGGAGCAGATACCGCTGGCCGAGGACGACGAGCGCGAGCTTCTCCTCGTCGGTGAGCACCCATACGCGGGGCGGGCGGGTGACATCCCCGGGCAGGGCCACCGGCCGCTCGGCCTCGGGGCCACTGACGAACACCTCCAGCAGATGCTCACGGTCGCGCGAACCCCGGACGAACAGCGGGGTGTAGCCGGTCTCGAGGGGCAGTGGCTCCTCGCCCGTGAAGAGCAGCCGGGACGGGAATCGGAGCGGCAACCGGCCGTTGTTGGCGACCCACCACCGGCCGTGGCGGTGGATCAGTCTGCCCTGACAGCGGCTGACCTGGGGGTCGTCCTCACCCACACAGATGTGCACCTCGGGGCGGTTCCGCCCGAAGAGCAGCTCACGGCCGTCGCCGGGGCCGAGGGTCATGCCGCCGGTCAGCGCGAGGGCGAAGGCGGTGCCCGGCACCGGAGCGGTCACCCCGCGGGCCAGACTGCCGTGCGCGGCGGGCAGCGGGAGGCCGCCTGCGGCGGGGCGACGGGCAGCGGGTGGCCGCCCGGTGGCAGGGCGGCCGCTGCCGGGAGGTGTTGTGGTCATGCTGCCGGGAGTTTCTTCGCGGCCGTGGCGGCAAGCGTCTTGGCGGTCTCGCAGAGCCTTTCGGTGGACTCCGGTCCGTAGACGTTCAACGACATGAGCTCGACGGTGTCGTCGCCGAGGGAGTTGCGGTACGACCGGTGCAACACCCGGACCAGGCATGAGTCGTCGTCCCACTCATTCGGCGACACCGAGCTCCGCTTGCCGGCGATGACCGCCCGCTGTCCGTCGTCCGTGGCGAACTGGTTGTCCCGGTTGAACACCACCTTCACCCCCGCGTCGCCCGAGCCGTCCGTCCACTCGCACTGCCAGTCCCCGAAGCCCGGGTCGCGGTCCGCCACCCGGACGCCGGCGACCCGCTCGAGCTCATCGCTGTTCAGCACCCGGCATGCGTGCCCCCGGAGCAGGGAGCTCGCCACCGGCTGCCCGGAGCGCCGGGGGACCTGGCCGCGGTCCAGCACACTGACCACGTAGTCGGTGGCGGCGTCGCCCAGTTGGCAGGGGTCGGGCGCCGGGGTGTCGAGCCGCTCGGTGATGATCCAGATCTGCTTGCGGTCGGCGGACGCGATGTTCCGCAGACACTCGTCGCCGTCGCGCTGATAGGCACCGACGGTGACATTGCCGACCCTTCTGGTGGGCACATCGCCACCCGGCTCCGGCGGATCGGCGCTGAAGTTGAGCTGGACGTCGGCGATGTCATCGCCGCTTTTGCCCTGCAACAGGACATCGCATCGATCGATCTCACCGTAGTCCGGGTCGAGCACGGTCTCGCCGAAGCGGCTGAGCGAGGCGGGGTTGAGCAACTTGCAGGGATCGGCGGTCCGCGCGTCGCCTATGGTGCCGGCCGGGCCCGTCCTGGCCGGCGAGTCGGCCGTACCGGACGCGCCACGCCCGCCGTCCTTCCCGGACCCGCCGCTCTCGTCGGAGCGCCCGCCGCCCCAGGGGCCGAAGAGGGTGGCCCAGGCCACCATGACCGCGGCGGTGGCCAGGGCGACCGCGGTGATGACCACCCGGCGGCTCGGGCGGCGCCACGTCCCCCGGACGGACGGCGGCACCAGGCGCATCGTGAAGGGCGTGCGGTCCAGTGTGTCGCCGTCGTGCGGGTCCTCGAGGTCCTCGATCCGCGGGGACGACGGCGCGACCCGCCGCAGCAGCCGTACGGCCTGGTCGGCGGCGGGGCGCCGCCTCGGCTCCAGATCCAGCAGCTTGGTGAGCGCGTCCACCAGCGGACCGGCCCGGTGCGGGGTCTCGATATAGCCCTCGATGGCCCGCGCCACATAGGCCATGGGATGCGCTGCCTCGCCGTACGGGGACCGCCCCTCGATCGCCGCGTAGAGGGTCGCGCCCAGTGAGAAGACATCGGACTTCCGGTCGGCCGCCTCTCCCCTGGCCACCTCGGGCGGCAGATACGGCGGTTTGCCGCGCACCCCGCCGGTCTGGGTCATGGTGGCCTCGCTCCACAGCGCCCGGGAGATGCCGAAGTCGGTCAGCTTGGCGACCCCGTCCTCGGTGATCAGGACGTTCTCCGGGGTGACATCGCCGTGCACCACGCCCTCGGCGTGCGACTTCGCCAGCGCGGCGGCGATCTGGCAGCCGATGGAGGCGGCCTCCTCCGGAGGGAGCACGACACGGCCGCGCACCAGGTCCGCGAGGCTGCCCCCGGACACATACTCCATGACGATCCAGCAGATCTCGCCCTCGTCCACGAAGTCGAACACCGAGACGATGTGCGGATGATGCAGCCGTGCGGCGTTGCGCGCCTCATTGGTCAGGCGCGCCACCGCGCGGTCGTCGTCCGGACGGGCACACTTCACCGCGACCTGGCGGTCCAGCAGTTCATCGTGGGCCAGCCAGACGACGCCCATCCCACCTCTCCCGATGGGCTCCTGGAGGAGATATCGGTCGGCGACCTTGTCACCGGCCTCCGCCATCACCCGCACCCCCGCTACCCCGCTTCATCACACGTCACGTTCCAGTGTCGCCACGGAGAGTACTTGCCCGCGAGGTCAGTGGGTAGCGCTTCCGGCGGATAGCCCCCGGAAAGAGGGAAGCCTCCGGCGCACGACGGTCGCTTTGCGAGCGGGACATCAGGGGGCGGATGTGGAACGCCGGTTCCGGCGCTCCACATCCTTCACCAAATGCTCTTTCACCTCACGATTTCTTCTTTGACGACGATGTGGCCCGAGTCGGGATTGAGGACTCCGCCGAGCCGGGAGTACGCGCCGTCGGTCAGGTCCAGACACTTGGGCACGGACGGCGTCCAGCCGAAGGTGCCGCGGTCGTTGACGCGCACGACCAGTGACTTGCCGTTGGCCACGTTGGTGACCTTCACCTTGGTGCCGAACGGCAGCTGCGGGCTACGGCTGAGGGAGGTGGCGGCGGTGTCCGCGTTGTTGTCGAAGAGCTCGCCGCTGGCGGTGTAGGCACCGGGCGGTATGTAGCCGTAGTGCGTGGCCCAGCAGTTCTGCCCGGGCGGCGGGGTGTCGCTGGTGGCCGCGGTGCTCGTCGGGGCGACGGTCACTACGGCGGTCAGTGCGGCGGCTCCGACCGCCAGTCGGCCGATCAGCGTTGCCTTGCGCATGGCGGAGGACCTCGTTTCGATTGTCGTGGCGTGGTGTGAGTGGTGTGTGGTGTGAGTGGTGTGGTGTGAGCGTGAGTGGCCCTGTCTCAGCCGGCCGCGCGATAGGCGGTGCCGATCTGGTTGGGCGTCGCGCCGTTGTAGAGACCGGTGCCGCCGCGGTCCGCGGAGAGCGTGAACCACGCGTACCGCTGGACGAAGGACAGGCCCTGCAGCATGGCGGTGGACTTCTTCACGAACGCGGCCTGCTGGGCCGGGGTCGGATACCTCGGGGTACCGGTCGAGAAGTCGATCAGCGCGTATTCGGTGAGCCAGATCGGCTTGTTGTAGCGGTTGTGGGTGGCCTGGAGATAGCCGCGCAACTGTTCGGTCGCGCGGGTGGCGTCGAAGTCGGCGCCGTACCAGTGCAGGGGGATGAAGTCGACCTTGTAGTCACGGTCGGCGGCGCCCTTCATGAAGCGGTCGAGCCAGCCACCGGCGACATCGCCGCCGTAGGCCACCGCGGGCGCGCCGAGCCGCATTCCGGTCGACTGGAGCCGGGGCCACAGCTCGAGCGCCTTGGCGACGGTCATATTGGCCTGGCCCGCCATGTCCGGCTCATTGAAGCCGAGCAGGGTCGTGCCCTGGCTCTTGGCCTGGTTGAGTTCGGCGTCGGTCACCGAGCCGGGGCCCCAGATCATGGGCACGAATTCGACCCCGGCCGGAGGCTGGATCTGCTGCTTGCCCGAGGCCCAGGTGTAGAACCAGCCGACCTCGGCATCGGACATGGCCGCCGTGACCCCGTTGAACTTCCAGGCGCTGACGCCCTTCTTCTTCACCGCGGCGGTGGACGCGCCGGCGCCCGTCTGGCTTCCCGCGGTCAGCAGGGTCACCACCGCCAGCAGTACGGCGAGACGTCGCATCCTCCGCATGGTCACGACCCCGCGTTGAAGGTCACGGTGAAACCACTGCACTTGCCGCAGTTCTGCATCACCTGGTTGCCGGGCTCCTGGTCCTGCTTGGAGTAGGCGTACGCCTTGGGGCACCGGGAGGCGATCGCGTTGCTGTACGGCGTCCTGACGTCCCGGTTGGGGTTGGTGCACAGCATCGGTGTGCCGTCCGGCCAGCGGGTGAGGTTGGCGGCCGGACAGAACGGCAGCAGGTTCTGTGTGCAGCCCTGGGCGCCGCAACCTCCGCCGCCTGCGGGGTCGTTGGGGGCGATCGTGATGGGGTTGGAGAACGCGTTGACGTAGCTCACGTTGTACCAGGGAGCGAGCGTGTCCTTGGTGTCGAAATTGAACTCGGCGAGGCTGACGGGCTGCTCGCCCAGCTCACAGTGGTCGGCGAACTTGCCGCAGTCCCCCACCTTGCAGTGGAAGGTGCTGCCCGAGGTGCCGGTGCATCCCAGACGGGCGAAGAACTTTCCACGCCAGTGGCCGGGGTCGGCGTTCTCTGGGATCGTCACCGACGCCGACTGTCCGGGGTCCAGGATGGGCAGTTTGGCGAATTGCTTCGAGCCATCGGCGTTGACGGCGCTGCCGATCCACACCTTCCGTCCGGTGTGATTGACGAAGGTGACCGTGTGGTTGGCCGCGCGGGCCGCCTTGGTCGCGCTCGCCGTCTCGTTCGTCTCGCTCGCCTTGTTCGCCTTGTCCGCCTTGTCCGCCTTGTCCGCCTTGGCGGGGGTGGCCGTATCGGCCTTCATGGCCGCGACGGGTGCGTTGCGGGTCGGCATCGCCACGCTCGTGGCCGCGCTCGTCCCCGCGGTCGGCAGCAGGGCCGCCAGCACCACCAGTGCCGCGGTGGCCAGGCCGATCAGAATTCTGCGCATGACTCCTCCGTGGGAAGGGCGCTCAGCAGGTCAGATTGGCGCCCGGGGCGACGCCGAGGAGGCCGGTGAACTTCTTGTAGAGGTTGACCCGGTCCTGCATCTGCGCGGGGTTGGCGCCGTTGCACTCCCGCGCGCCGTTGATGGCGCGTATGGTCTGGCCGAATCCGGCGCCGGTGGTCATGGCCTTGTGTGCGGGCATGGAGCCGGGCCCGGACTGGGTGCTCCAGTACCAGAGCGCGGTCTTCCAGGAGATGGCGGCGTCCGTCCGCACCAGGCCCGGCTTGTTCAGCAGATTGACGCCCAGCGCGTCACCCGCCGCCTTGTAGTTGAAGTTCCAGCTGAGCTGGATCGGCCCACGTCCGAAGTACGCGGCCTTCCCCGCCGGACATCCGTAGGGGCGCGTCGTGTCGCAGTACTTCGGGTAGTTGGAGGTGTCCTGCTCCACGATGTGGCGGAGGCCACCGGTCTCATGGCCGACGTTGGCCAGAAAGGCCGCCGCCTCCTGCTTCTTGACCGTCTCGGTACCGGTCCTGGCGAAGCCGGGGAATCGGTTCATCGCGCCGACCAGCGCGTCATACGTGTAAAATGCGTTCTTGTTCGGGAACATCCGCTGGTACTGGGCCCGGCTCACCACGAAACCGGCGGCCTGCGCCTGGACCGACGACGAGTCCTGTGCCGTGCCGGAGGCCGCGTCGGCGGCCGAAGGGGGAAGCGCGAGCGCCGATATACCGGCTGCCGCCGTCGCGGCCGTGGCCACGAGGGCACGTCTTATGGGCATGTCTCATCTCTCTTTCGTGGCGGAACATTCGGATGCCACCGCGCCGAGGACGCACGGGGACGCACGCTTCGGGCAGTCATCGGGCGTGGCGACACACGGGCGACGCATCGCCGCCCTTGGGGCGGGAGGCCCGTGGGAAGGTGCCGCGTGATGGCGCGGCGGGAAAGGTGCTACGGAAAACTGGTGAATCCACTAGAGGTCATGTGCCGTGGCCCTGCCACGGCGGACCGGGGCTCGGTCCGCTCAGGCCCTTCGCTGCCGAGGTCTGAAGGGGTACACGGGAGCAGAGTTTGTCACGATCATGACAACCTCGCACACCGGACACGGGCTCCGCGGCCCGGTCCGTCCATAATCGACCCAACGACGGCGTGGCCACGGCAGCGGCCGACACCCCTGAGGCGGGACGTCCATTCACGGGGAACTCTCCGAGGTCCGGCCCCGGATGACGACATCCACCCGAAGCGCTCTCAAGAGCTGACGGGCCCCATAACACCGCCCCCGAACATATATGTCAATGGTCTGTACCAAAATCCAGCCGCATCAACAGAGTGCCGTGAGACCCCCAGATCGCACCGGGTGATCGGCGGGTGTCACCCCACGCCGCTGGGGCGGAACTGGACGCTGACGCGTGCGCCGGTGGCGCGGGAGGATTTGGGGATGGCGTGTTCCCACGTCCGCTGGCAGGAGCCGCCCATCACCAGCAGATCGCCGTGGCCGAGTGGCCGCCGCATGGCCTTGCCGCCGCCACGCGGGCGCAGCAGCAGGTCCCGGGGCGTGCCCACGGACAGGATGGCCACCATGGTGTCCTCGGTCCCGCCGCGTCCAATGCGGTCGCCGTGCCAGGCCACGCTGTCCCGGCCGTCGCGGTAGTAGCACAGCCCGGCCGTGGTGAAGGGCTCCCCCAGCTCGGTGGCGTAGTACGCGGAGAGCGCCTCCCGGGCCTCGGCCAGGACGGGGTGCGGCAGCGGATCCTCGGCGCCGTAGTAGGCGAGCAGCCGGGGCACGTCCACCACCTGCTCGTACATGTGCCGCCGCTCGGCCTTCCAGGGAACCTCGGCGACGAGCTGGGCGAACAGGTCGTCCGCTCCCCGCAGCCACCCGGGCAGCAGATCGATCCAGGCCCCGGACCCGAGCTCGGTCCGGTGCGTCCCGCGCAGCGATCCGAGACCGATGTCACCGGTCTGATCGAAGAGCGAGCCCTGGAGATACGCACCCATGTGTGCAGCGTACCCGCGTAATCGAGCAAGCGTTCTACTGGCGGACCTGCGCGGATGCACCCAGGTCCGCTTCGGCGACAACACCGCAGGTCAGCGGGCACGACACCGTGTCCGGCGCCCTCCCGGCCACCGGGGCCGCTTCCCGGGTCACTCCGGGAAGCGGCTGCGGTGGGCACGGCGGGCCAGCGGCTCGGCGATGGCCTCCACCAGCCAGTCCAGTTCGGACTGGTGGGCCCGTACCGGGTTGCGCAGGACGCCGACCCCCTCGATGGAGATCTCCACCACGTCCCCGGCTCGCAGGGTGAAATCGAGCGCGGGCACGATGCCGGTGCCGGTGGACAGCACGGCGCCGTCGGGGAACGGCTGGGAGCGCCACAGATGGTCCACCAGCCCCTGCGGGGTGCGGTGGAACGCCGCGGTGGAGGTGGTCGCCTGGTACGCCGCCTCGCCGTCGCGCCACACCGCCATGGTGATGTCCAGCGCGTCGGGCGCGTCGATCTCCCAGGCGGGCACGATGGCCGAGGACACGGCTGCGCTTCCGGCGTAGATCTTGGCCTGCGGAAGGTAGAGCGGGTTCTCGCCCTCGATGGACCGTGAACTCACGTCGTCGGCGACCAGATAGCCGACGGTCTCGGCGTGCCGGTTGAGTACCAGCGCCAGTTCGGGCTCGGGGACGTTCAGCTCGGAGTCGTCCCGTACGGCGATCGGCTCGCCGTCGGTCACCACTCGCCACGGCGGGGATTTGAAGAACAGCTCCGGGCGCTCGGCGTCGTAGATCCGCTCGTACACCGACTGCTCGGTGCTCTCCTCCACCCGGGCCTCGCGCGAACGTTCATACGTCACCCCCGCCGCCCACAGCTCCATCAGCCCGTCCAGCGGCGGCAGCGGCAGGACGTCCCGCTCATGGGCGGCCGCCGGGCCGGAGGAGGTGTTCTCCACCAGGGCCCGCAGCTCCACCGTGGGCAGCCGCAGCAGCTCGCCGATGAGCGGCGCACCAGGGAAGGCCCGGATCCCGCCGGCGTCGTCGGCCACTCCGGTCCGGACCGTCCCGGCCTCATCGGCGAAGCGTACGATGCGTGTCATTTTTCGTCCTCTCCTCATCTGACGGTGTGGTCGGTGTTCCTACCCAGCGGAGGGTGGTGGCCGTGCACACACCGGCCGCCACGACGGCGGCGATGGCGTAGAGGCCCGTGGCGGCCCGGGCCGGTCGCCGCCTCCGCGACGCCCATCGGATACGGGCCCAGGAAGCCGCCCAGGTTGCCGAAACCGGAGATCAGCGCGATGGTCCCGGCCATATGGACGCCGGACAGGATGGTCGGCGGCACGTCCAGAACGCCGGCTGCGCGCCCAGGAAACCGAAGGCGGCCACGCACAGGGCGGCGATGGCGGGGACCGGGGCAACAGCACCCCACCGGGCAGACCGACGACGGTCAGCACCAGGGCGAGCAGCAGCCGCCCGGGCCGATCGCCGCTGCGGTCCGACATCCACGGCACCCAACAGCGCGCACACCTGGATCAGATGTCACGCCGTACGAGGAAGCCCAGCAGGGTGCGCAGTTCCGCGCTCGCGCGGGGTGCGAGCGGCAGGCTCTCCAGGCATGTCTCCACGGCCGCGATGTGGCGATCGGCCTCAGCCAGGGCCGCGGAGCGGCCACCGGCCTGCTCGATCAGGGCGGCCGCCCGGCGCGTGGTGGCGTCGTCCAGGGTCTCCGGGGACTCCGGCTCCGGGGACTCCGGCTCCAGGGATTCCTCCAGCAGCGTGGCCAGCCGCTCGGCGGCCGGGGCGCCGGGGCCGCGGGCGCTCAGCGCGGCGAGCACGGGGAAGGTCTTCTTGCGCTGCCGCAGATCGCGGTGGACGGGTTTTCCGGTGACCGCGGGGTCGCCCCAGATGCCCAGCAGGTCGTCCACCACCTGGAACGCCACGCCCATGTGCCGTCCGGCCCGGTCCAGGGCGGCCACGGTGGGCTCCGGCGCCCCGGCGAGCGCGGCGCCCAGGGCGGCGGCGCAGCCGAGCAGCGCACCCGTCTTGTGCTCGGCCATCGTGCGGTACTCCTCGGGCCCCACCGCCTCGGGTCCCGTCCAGGGGCGCGACTCGAAGAGCAGGTCGTCCGCCTGGCCACGGACGAGGTCGCCCAGCGCCGCGCTCAGCTGCCGCACCGCGGCCGCGGCTCCGGCGCCGTCCACGCCCGCCAGCGCCTCCACGGCCAGCGCGAACAGGGCGTCACCGGCGAGCACGGCCGGGCCGGTCCCGTACGCCTTCCACACGGTGGGGCGGGTGCGGCGGGTCTGGTCGCCGTCCATGATGTCGTCGTGCAGCAGCGAGAAGGTGTGTACCAGCTCCACCGCCACCGCCCCGGCGACCGCCGCCTCACCGGATGCCCCGGCCGCCTCCGCGCACAGCACGGCCAGGGCCTGCCGCACCCCCTTGCCGCCCGATCCCTCGGCGGGCGTACCACCGACATCGCACCAGCCGAAGGAGTACGCGGCCATCTCGGCCACCCATGGGTGCAGCCGCCCGACCGTGTCGGCCAGCGCGGGGCGCACCAACTCCCGGCAACGGCCGAGGATCTCGCCCGCGGTGGCGGTGGTCCCGTCCGTTGCGAGGAGCTCGGGGAACGTCGTCGTCACAGCGCCACCTCCAGGGCCTCCGTGAGGCCGAACTCCTCGCGGGCCCGGTCCACCATCCGGCGGGCGTGCCGCAGCCCGATCCGCTCCAGCACACCGGCCAGTTCGGACAGGTCATCGGCGGTTTCGGCACGGTCGCGGCCCAGCCGGGCCAGGGACTTGATGAGGCCGAGCCGGGCGAGACCCTCGCCGCGCGGCTCGCTCATGTCGCGGAACTCGTCCAGGGCCCGCTGGTACATCGCGCGGGCCGCCTCGTAACGGCCCGCGCGGTAAAGCACATTGCCGCGCATCTTGTGGTTGTACGCCAGCGCGCTCACCAGGTTCATCTCGCGGCAGGTCAGCTCGGCCTCGGAGAGCAGTTCCAGCGCGCGTTCCACGTCCCCGTCGCGTACGGAGACGATGTCGGCCATGCCCCGCAGCGCCCATGCGTGTCCGCGCCGGTCCTCGGCCTTCGCGGCTATCTCCGCGGCCTCCTCGAACATCGCGTAGGCCGAGTCGTACGACCCGGTGTTGCGGTGCATCTGGGCGATGCCCTCGAGCGCCCAGACGGTGTGGCGTGCCTCGCCGCGTTTCCGTGCCTCGGCGAGGAGCCGCTCGTGCAGCACGCCCACGGCGTCGTAGTCGCCCTGGATGCGGCCCGTCTCCGCCATCCCGGCCAGTGAGTAGCCACGGACGACGATGTCCCCGCCGCGCTCGCCGAGGTCGGCCGCGAGGCCGAGCAGCCGCCACGCCAGCGCCAGCGCGCCCCGCTGCCGGGCGAGAGTGCCTCCGCTCCACAGCGCCCATGCCATCGCGCCGAGGTCCCCCGCCGCACGGGCCGCGCGGTAGCTGGCCTTCCACTCGCGGCCGGCCTCGCCCACCTGCCCCAGCCTCCGGTGCGCCTCGGCGACCGCGAGGCCCGCGCGGGCCGCCTCGCCCGGGGAGCCGCCCCGCTCGGCCGCCCGCAACTGCTCGGTGCCCGCCGCCAGCACCTCGACCAGGGACGAGTTCACGGACAGGGTGGTGAGGGAGCCCTGGTACTCAGGGGCGAATGCCTTGCCGTACATGGATGCCTTTCCGTCTGTTGTTCCCAGGAGCGCACGTCCCTATACACCAAGTGCATACATGGGGCGTATGCACCGTATGTATACACGGCGTGTATAGGAGCCGGGAAACCGGCCCCGTCAGGGTCACCGGTGTTGTGGGTCCGTTGCCGATCTAGACGCGATCGGACCCGGAGAGGTTTACCGTCCGGCTCGGTCCATGGCAAAAAACCTTATGGACCTGGCCTGGTCTGCGCCCCCGCCACCTCGCGCTCGATCCAACGGCAGATCACATCGACCACAAAGGCCCGCTCCGCCCGACTCAGCTCCCGCCCCTTGGGGATCTCGTGCCAGCGCTCGAGACAGGTACGGCAGCAAGTGGCGGTCGCGTGCTGGGCGACGAACACGGGGTGGCCGCGATACGGCGTCTGCTTGCCGTCCTTGTACGGCTCGGCGGGGGCCAGCCGCTTGGCGATCAAGTCGTAGGCGTGCCAGCGCAACGTCGACGGTCCGCTCAGCTCGGCCGTGGCCCGATCGCGACCGCGCAGATGGAACTTCGCGCGGAACGGATGGCGCGCGATGGCGACCAGCCGCTGGTCGAGCGATTCGGGGCTCGGACCGGACGGGTTGGGCGCCGGATCGGACGCGTCAGGCATCGGGCCGGACGCGCCAGGCGTCGGGTCGGACGCGTCAGGCGTCGGGGCGGACATCGAAGGCTCCCGGAGACGACAATGGCCCCTTTCGATCCTATGACGGCTGGTCCACGGCGCCATCGGCCGGGCCATGTCTTGTGCACCCGCCGGTCCGGGGGCACTGTGACGGCCATGGTGGACACGCAGTTCTCCGATCGCCGACTGGCCGCGCTGTACGACCTGTTCTGCCCCTGGGACGAGCGCGGGGACTTCAGGTTCTATCTGCCCCTGGTGATGTCCGCCCGCTCCGTCCTGGACGTGGGGTGCGGCACGGGCGCGCTGTTGCGCGGGGCGCGGGAGGACGGGCACGAGGGGCGGCTGTGCGGGCTGGATCCCGCCGTGGGGATGCTGGAGGTGGCGCGGGAGTGCCCGGATGTGGAGTGGGTGCTCGGGGACCTGGCCTCCGCGCCGGGGTGGCACCGTGAGTTCGAGCTGGTCGTGATGACCGGCCACGCCTTCCAGACGCTGCTCGGAGACGAGGAGTTGCGCGGTGCGCTGGCCGCGATCGCCACGGCGCTGACCGACGATGGCCGCTTCGTGTTCGAGACCCGCAATCCGCTGGTGCGGGAGTGGGAGGACTGGGACGTGCGGTACTCGGGCGAGGTGGTGGACGCCACCGGGGCCGTGGTGCGCTGTGTGTGCAAGGTGGAGACGCCGGTGCGGGGCGATCTCGTGGCGGCCACGCACACCTACAGCGGACCGAGCTGGGAACGGCCCCTGCTGAGCCGCAGCACCCTGCGGTTCCTCGGCCAGGACGCGCTGGCGGGGTTCCTGGACGGGGCGGGGCTGGCCGTGGCGGAGCAGTACGGGGACTGGGACCGCGGGCCGCTGACGGACACCAGCCCGGAGATCATCACCGTGGCCCGCCGCCACTGACCATGCCGTGCACGGCCGTCAGCCCCAGGTTCTGCCAGTGACCGGGCCGGGGCCGAAGTGGCGGGCGGCGACGGCGGCGATGGCCGAGTCCGGGCCGATCCGGCGGGCGAGTTGGTAGGTGTGGAGCACACAGGTCCGCACCGGGTGCACTCCCCGCCGACCTCCGCCGTGTCATCCGTGGCGAGCGGGCGGATCTGCGGACAGGCGAGGGCGAAGCACGGCGTACGGACCACGCGCTCCCGGACCAGGTCCACCACGAGGCGGCCGAAGGACTCCGGCGGAAGCAGGCCCGGCCCGGCGGACGCGACGAAGGCGTCGGCCCAGGCTGCCATCAGGCGGGCCGCCGGACCGCCCGCCACTCCGGTGCGAGCACCGACCAGATCTCCATGTCATGCCGCTTGCCCCGGTGCAGACGGCCCTCCCGCAGCACACCGTCCCTGGTCATCCCCAGCCGCCGGGCCACGGCGATGCTGGCCTCGTTCGCGGCCGCCGCCCACCACTCCACTCGGTGGATGCCCCGCTCCTCGACGGCCCAGTCGATGATCACGCGCGTGGCGCGGGTCACCAGCCCTTTGCCCACCGCCGACGGCTCCAGCCAGCAACCGGCCTCCGCGGTGCGCTGTTCGACGTCCATCGTGCGGAAGAGGACCCCGCCGACCAGCTTGCCGTCCGTCCAGATGCCGTGGATCCTCCCGGTGTCGGCCGCCGCCTTGTCCGCGTACCCCTGGAGGAACGCCCGGGCCGACTCCAGGTCGGCCACGGCGTCCGCCAGCGCGATGTGCCGCCCGATAAACTCCCGTCCCCGGTCCATATGGGCGAGGAACTCCTCGGCCTGCCACGGCTCCAGCGGGCGCAGCTCCGCGCCGTCCTCGCCCAGGGGTATCGCGTACATCGTCACCTTCCACCGTCCGAACCAGCGCGCGCAGTACGGGGGGGATCCTCTCACCGAGGGGCCGTCCGCGCGTTTCCTTTTGTACCTACTAGTATGTATGGTCGTGTCCATGGACACCCGGGAACGACTCATCGCAAGCACCCGTGAACTGCTGTGGGAGCGCGGCTACGTGGGCACGAGCCCGAAGGCGATCCAGGAGCGCTCCGGAGCGGGCCAGGGCAGCATGTACCACCACTTCAGCGGCAAGCCCGACCTGGCGCTCGCCGCGATCAACCGCAGCGCCGAGGAGCTGAGGGGCAGGGCGGAGGCCGAATTCGGCGGGCCCGGCACCGTGGTCGAGCGGATCACCGCCTATCTGCGGCGGGAGCGGGACGCGCTGAAGGGGTGTCCGATCGGCCGTCTCACCCAGGACCCCGACGTGATGGCGGATCCGGAGCTGCGCCGACCGGTCGAGGAGACCTTCGGCTGGCTCACCGACCGGCTGGCCGGGCTGCTGGTGGAGGGCCGGACGAACGGCGAGCTCGACACCGGGCTCGACCCGGTGGCCACGGCCACCGCGCTGGTCGCGGTGTTGCAGGGCGGCTATGTGCTGGCCCGCGCCGCCGACTCGGCCGAGGTGTACGCCCGGGCGATGGACGGGGCGCTCGGCCTGCTCACCGCCCAGGTCCGCTGAGCCCGTGATCTTCCCCCCTTGCCCGAAAGAGAGCCCCCGACATGCCCTTCGTTCGCATTGACGCGCTGCGGGCCGACGCCGACCGGCTCGACGCGCTCGGCCGCGCCGTGCACGACGCGCTGGTGGAAGCCATCGGATTTCCGCCCAACGACCGGTTCCAGGTCCTGACCAGCCATGATGGCACCAGCGGCATGCTGCGCTACGACGACTACCTCGGTGTGCCGCGCGACGACGGCATCGTCTACGTCGCCCTCACGATGCGCTCGGGGCGCACACCGGCACAGAAGCAGGCGCTGTACCGGCGGATCGCCGAACTCGCCGAGGAGTACGCGGGGACCGAGCCGCGGAACGTGTTCATCACCCTGACCGAGAACGAGTCGGCCGACTGGTCGTTCGGACACGGGGCGGCGCAGTACGTCGAGGGATGAGACGTCGAGACGTCGCCGTCGGGCCCGGCATGGCGAGAATCCGTTGGCTTCTGTCATTCAAGCCCCTGGGTGATCTTCTCCCGGCTCCCTAGCGTGGGGCGGGCACCACCCGCCCCACACTCGGAAGGAGACGCTGGTGCCTGCCACGTTCGAAAGGGAGCCGGACGCCACCCGATGACCAAGATCCTGCTCTCCCTGCACGTCCTCGCCGCCATTGTCGCGATCGGCCCCGTCACCGTCGCCGCCAGCATGTTCCCACCCGCGGCCCGCAACGCCCACGCGGCCGCCGCCGAGGGCGAGGCGGACCTGGGCACGGTCCGGCTGCTGCACCGCATCTGCCGTGTCTACGCCACGATGGGCCTGGCCGTGCCCGTCTTCGGCTTCGCCACGGCCGCCGTGATGGGCGTCCTCGACAGCGGCTGGCTCACCGCCTCCATCGCCCTGACGGCCGCCGCCGCCGGAGTCCTGGTCGCCTTCGTCCTGCCCCGCCAGGGCGAACTCATCGACGGCCTCGGGGCGAGCAAGGCCCTGGAACGGTCCGACACCGCCCAACTGGCCATGTTCACGGGCGTGTTCAACCTGCTGTGGGCGACGGTGACCATCCTCATGATCGTCCGCCCGGGTTCGACCACCGGAGCCTGACCCCTCCCCATATCCCGCGCCGTGGCCTTGAGCCGGTCACCGCGCGGGATCCGGCCACTGGCGCGGGATAATGATCGGGAGCGCCAGGGCGGAAACAGGAGGCGGTGCGGGATATGCACGGTGAGTACAAGGTGCCGGGCGGCAAGCTGGTCGTCGTGGATCTGGAGGTCCACGACGGCGCACTGCGCGGAGTGCGAGTGGCGGGCGACTTCTTCCTGGAACCGGACGAGGCGCTGCACGCCATCGACCGGGCCCTGGAGGGAGCGCCCGCAGACGCGGACGCACAGGCGCTCGCCGCCCGGGTCAGGGCGGGGCTGCCGGCCGACACCATGATGTTCGGCTTCTCCCCCGAGGCCGTGGGCATCGCGGTGCGGCGGGCGCTGGCCCGTGCCACCGACTGGACGGACTACGACTGGCAGCTGATCCACGAGGGGCCGCAGGACCCGGCGCTGCACATGGCCCTGGACGAGGTGCTGACCGACGAGGTCGCCGCCGGACGGCGGCCGCCCACGCTTCGGGTGTGGGAGTGGGGCCGCCCGGCCGTCATCATCGGCAGCTTCCAGTCCCTCCGCAACGAAGTGGACCCCGAAGGCGCGGCTCGCCACGGAGTCACGGTGGTGCGGCGCGTCTCCGGTGGCGGGGCCATGTTCGTGGAGGCCGAGAACACCATCACCTACTCCCTTTCGGTACCGGCATCCCTCGTCTCCGGCCTGTCGTTCGCCGATTCCTACGCCTACCTCGACGACTGGGTTCTGACCGCGCTCGGCGACATGGGCATCAAGGCCTGGTACCAGCCCCTCAATGACATCGCCTCCGCTGAGGGCAAGATCGCCGGTGCCGCGCAGAAGCGTCTTGCCAGTGGTCACGGCGCGGTACTGCACCACGTGACGATGGCGTACGACATCGACGCCGACAAGATGCTCGATGTGCTGCGCATCGGCAAGGAGAAGCTGTCCGACAAGGGCACCGCGAGCGCCAAGAAACGCGTCGACCCGCTACGCCGCCAGACCGGTCTGCCCAGAGCCGACATCATCGACCGCATGCTCGGCTCCTTCCGCGCCCGCTACGGCCTCACTCAGGGGCATGTCACCGACGAGGAGATGGCACGCGCAGAAGAACTCGCTCTCGTGAAATACAGCAACGAAGAGTGGACGGCGCGGGTGCCATAACGACCACGCCCGGCGCGGTGCGCGACGCCTCCGCCCATCCCCCGTTGATGACCCGCCCGGCTCAGCCGGATGACAGCGGCAGCGCGGTCTGGGTGGCGGCGACGCGCAAGTACTCCAGTTTTTCCTCATCCGAAGTGCCCGGCTCTGCCGTGTAGGTCACAATCCTCACATCGTGGTCAGGCACCTTCAGTACATCGTTGTCGAGGCCGATCTCCCCTACCAGAGGATGCCGCAGGCGTTTGTGGCCACCCAGGCGTGAGCCGAGCGCCGGAGTGGTCCACATGCCCCGGAACTCCTCGCTGTTGCTCATGACCTCACCGATCAGAACTCTCAATTCCTCATCATGAGGATACGCTCCGTGCGTGATCCGAAGGTCCGCGACGAGAGCGGCTTTGAATTCGATGACGTTCTGCTCCATGGGAAAGAGCGGATGGCCCGTGCCCGGCGGCTCCTTGAATACCGTGCGTACCAGGTTTCGTTCTTCCGGTGGTCGAAGGGACGGGTCACCCAGCAAGGCCGCCCACATGGATGTCCAGGTCAGCAAGGTCCATGAGGCGGAGAACACTCCCACCGGAATGTTCCCCCAGCGGCTGACGAGCCGCTGAACACCGGGCGGCATCTGATGCGGGACGTTTTGGGGCGTCGGCGGAAGAAGCCCGGCCACCAGGTGCAAGTGGCAGGTCTCATTCGTACTCAGTCGCAGCGCGCGGGCGAGTGAGGCCACGACGTCCCGAGATGGGCGCAGGGCCCGGCCCTGTTCAAGACGCAGCAGGTAGTCCGTGGATATGCCGGCCAGAAGAGCGAGTTCTTCGCGGCGCAATCCGGCGGTGCGCCGCCGTCGGGTGGCCGGCAGTCCAACGTCTTCAGTCGTGATCCGGGCACGCCATGCACGCAGCGTGTTGCCCAGCGAGTTCTCTGGACGACTCATGTGCCCATTGTCGCCGACTCGGCGGGCGATAGCATGGGACTGCCATTCCTGGGATAAATCGGACGACTGACCTGCTGGGCGAACCTGCTGCCGCCTCAGCCGAGGTGATCGAGACGGGCCGTCAGGAGATTCGCGTCCCCACCCGTGGTGAGGGCACCGCTGGCGACGTAGACCGTATCGCCGTCGACCGCCACTGATGTGGTGTTCTGCAGCCCATCACTCTCATCGAGGACGATACGGTCAGCCTTGCCCGGAGTAATGAGGACCACCTTACTCGGGACATTGAGCGCGGCCAGCAGTTGATCGCCGCGACCGGTAAAGGCGAAATCGTCGACGCTGTCGAGTCCGGATGCCCTGACCTGATGTGGACCAGCCGTTCCCTTGCCAGTCAGCGGTATACGAAGGATCGTTCCCCGATCGATATTGGAGACCCATACGGCTCCGTTGTGCACCTTCACACCGTTGGCGCCGAAGAAGTGAACCGGGGCAAGGTCCTCTCCCGCGGCCCAGAGCTTGGCGGTTCCGCCGTGCGATCCGACCTGCCATATTCTGCCCTGTGTGGAGTCGGTGATGTAGAAGTTCCCCGTACGGCCGTCCCTGGCGAGTCCGTTGAGGAAGCTCGCGGCCGGAAGAGCGGCGACGCGTTCCGGCCTGCTTCCCGGGCGCAGTTTCCATAGACCGGTGAGGTGTTCGTCTCCCGCCGAGTAGAGGAAGTAGACCGTTCCATCTCCAGTTCGTTCGACCCCCGTCACCGCAGCGAACCCGGTGGCGGGGGTGTTCACGCCCCCGTCCGCGGGGAGTGGCATGGTTGCCAATACCTCAACACGTCCGCCAAGCGTGACGTGAGCCACCTGCCTCGACAGGATGAGGCCGACATCCGCTGACCCGTCCGGCTGCACGATGACGCTCTCCGCCACCTGCCCGGCCGGACGGTCGAAGTGGGCAACGATCCGCGGGTGCGAGAGGGGCGGTGCGGCCGCTCCGGCTGTTGACGAGACCGCGGTAAGTCCGATCACCGCGCCGGCAGTGGTCGCCGCCAGGCGGAGGACAAGGTGTTTCGGCATGATCGTCTCCGAGAGTGATGCGTTTCATGACAACCAGGCCGCCGCGACAAGCGGGATGAAGAGGGAACAACGAATGCTCCCCCAGATCTCCCGGCCAACCACAGACTGGCCTGTGGGAAGAAGCATCAGCGCATCCGCGCAGCCCAACCAGTACCCGGCTTATCTCTGGAACCGCAGGACCAGGATGAGGTCAGACGGCGTCGCCAGGGGCGGGCAGCGGTGTGAACCACCGGAGGCTCCCGTCAGCGCTCACCGCACCACACGCCGAGTGCCGCTCAGCGGCCGTACATTCGACCGAGAAACGGCACTGCGCCTGCACCAGCTCACCCAGGATCTGGTCGACGCGGTGTGAGGACGCGCCCTGGGCGATCCGCTCCGGGGACCCGGGACTCAGGCGAGACCCCGTTTCACACGCTCGGCGTCGATGAGTTCCTCGGTGAGTACGTCCGGATCCACCGTGAACTCGGCATCCCGGAGAGCGTCGTAGTCCCGTACGCCGAGCGGCAGGCCCAGCTCGGCGAGCCGGTCGGCGAGACGCGAGAACGCGATCCGCCGGTCGGGGTCATGGCGGACCTGGTCGGCGGCGCACGCCTCGGCCAGGGTGCTGCCCATCATGCTCCAGTACGAGAACTCGGTGTCCAGCTCGACGAGGGGCCAGGGGCGGTCCGCGGGCTCGTCGGGGTGCACCCAGTAGCCGATCCAGCCCTTACCGGCCTCCGCCACGATCTTGACGTACGTGGCCATCTCGGCGGCTCCGGCGTTGATGGCCTGCATCTCGGGGTCGGCGAGTTCGGCTTCGCTGAGATAGCTGACGTCCAGCAGTGGGCCGGGCTGCCCGGGTTCCAGGAACGTCATGCCGAGAAGGGCACTGAAGTCGGTGCGGGCCTCCCACTGTGCGACCAGCATGATGCGCACGTCATCGGGAACGGGCCGGCCATCCAGACGGTCCCGGGAGAACTGCGCGAGCCGCTCTTCGAACATGATCCTTCTCCAGTGATCGGCGCAGGGTGTGGGGGCGACCCTAGCCACGCCCTCCGACAACGGCCGGTGGCCGGGCGTATTCGCCGATGGCTCTTGCATGTTCTATGTCATAG
Source organism: Streptomyces lacaronensis (assembly GCF_047337785.1). Taxonomy (NCBI): domain Bacteria; kingdom Bacillati; phylum Actinomycetota; class Actinomycetes; order Kitasatosporales; family Streptomycetaceae; genus Streptomyces; species Streptomyces lacaronensis. The sequence continues at coordinate 10,921,300 of NZ_JBLHDK010000003.1, read as the reverse complement.
AGCATAAGTTACCCACACGTAAGGGAGGTGGGTGGCATGGTCCGGCGCAAGAGCGACAGCCGTGAGCGGATGGTGCTGAGCGCGGCGGCACTGCTGCGTGAGTACGGCGCGAGCGCCACGAGCATCGACCGGGTGCTCGCGCACAGCGGGGCCCCGCGTGGCTCGGTCTACCACCACTTCCCGGGCGGGCGGGCGCAGTTGATCGATGAGGCGGTGGCGCTCGCCGGTGACTTCATCGCCGGGCTGATCGAGACCGGTGTACGGGCCGATGACCCGGTGGAGGCGGTCGACGCGTTCTTCACACTGTGGCGCGCACGGCTCGTCGAAAGCGACTTCCGGACCGGCTGCCCCGTCGTGGCGGTGGCCGTCGAGACCAACGACGACGCCCCGCAACTCGCCCGCTCGGCGGCCGCCGCGTTCACCCGCTGGCAGGAGGCGCTGGCCGCCCTGCTCGTCCGGCACGGTCTGTCGGAGGAGCGGGGAAGGCGGCTGGCCGCGTTCATCATCGCCGCGGTGGAGGGCGCCGTCATCATGTGCCGGGCCGAGCGGAGCACCGCCCCGCTGGAGGCGGCCGCCGCCGAGATCCACGACCTACTGGCCCACGCTCTGCGTACCCCCGGTTCGTTGGCGGATCCCGCCCGCGACCGCGACGCGCCACCACCGTGAAGCCGCGGTGAACCCACCGCCGTGAAGCCACGGTGCACCACCGCCGTGTTCCGCGGGCCACCGGATGAGCGGCGCGCGGACCCGTCGGCCGACTCAGCCCTGTGTGAAGGAGCAGCCATGCCCACGCTGGACCGCCAGGACAACGTCTTCGTGCTCGATCTCGGGGACGGCGAGAACCGTTTCCACCCCGACTGGCTCGCGGCAGTCGACGGCGCCCTGGACGAGGTGGAGAAGGCCGAGGGAGCGCGCGCCCTGGTGACGGCCGCCACCGGCAAGTTCTACTCCAACGGCCTGGACCTGGACTGGCTGTTGGCACACGCCGACCAGCACCAGGACTATGTCACCTCCGTCCACGGACTCCTGGCCCGGATGCTGTCGCTGCCGCTCGTGACCGTGGCCGCGTTGCAGGGGCACACCTTCGCGGCGGGCGCGATGCTCTCCCTGGCCCATGACGTCCGGGTGATGCGCGCCGACCGTGGCTTCTGGTGTCTGCCCGAGGCGGACATCAACATCCCCTTCACCCCGGGCATGTCCGCGCTCATCCAGGGCCGGCTGAACCCGCGCACCGCCCACGAGGCCATGGTCACCGCTCGTCGTTACGGCGGCCATGACGCGCTCGCCGCCGGGATCGTCGACCACGCGGCGGCGGAGGACTCCGTCCGGTCGACCGCCGTCGAGCTCGCGGCGGCGCAGGCGGGCAAGGCGGGTGACACCCTCGGCACCATCAAGGCCCGGATGTACGCCCCCGTACTGGCCGCCCTGCGTGCGCAGGACAACCCCCTCGGCTGACCAACCCCTTGGCCGTCCCCTGGCCGACAGCCCCAACCGGCTCCCGCGCCGTACCCATCCCGAACGGCACGGGTCACCACGACCGCAAGGAACGCCTGTGACCACCACCGACCTCACCGCCCTCTCCGGCCTCGACCTCATCCGATGGGTGCAGTCCGAGCGTCCCACCGACGTTCCCACCATCGGTCGGCTCCTCGGTATGCGCTTCGACGAGGTCGACCCCGGACGCGTCGTCGTCTCCCTCGACACCCGCCCCGACTTCGCCAACCCCCTCGGCACCGTCCACGGCGGCATCGCCGCCACCCTGCTCGACTCGGCCATGGGCTGCGCCGTCCACACCACTCTCCCGGCCGGGGTGGGCTACACCACCCTGGAGCTCAAGGTGAACTACATCCGCGCCGCCCGCACCGACGGGCAGACCCTCAGCGCCGAAGGCACCGTCCTCCACGCCGGTCGCCGCACCGCCACCGCCGAGGGCAAGGTGCTCGACGAACAAGGAAAGTTGATCGCCCACGCGACCACCACCTGCATGATCCTCCGCGCGGACGGCTGACCGGCCCGGCCGACACCGCGGCCGACGGCTCCCGGCCTCCCGCGTAGCCTGATCCCGTCGCGGACCGGCCCGAGTGGGAGGAGTGGCACATGAAGCTGATCGCCGTGGGCGACGTGGTGGTCGCCCGGAGACCGGCCGTGGCTCTCGACGGCGACCTCTCCGCCGGCACCTCGGCGCTGCCGCTGCTGCGGGACGCCGATCTGACGATCGGCAACCTCGAGGTCCCGCTGACCGACACCGGGTACCCGGCCGAGAAGCCGGTCGCCTTCCGGGTGGGCAGCGACATGGCACCCGAGCTGGCCCGGCTCGGCTTCGACGCCTGTTCGCTGGCCACCAACCACGCGCTCGACTACGGCATCGACGGTCTGCGCAGCACCAGGGCGGCTCTGGACGAGGTCGGTGTCGCCCACGCCGGGGCCGGGGAGAACCTCGACGAGGCGTTGCGCGCCGTCCGGCTCTCCGGCCGGGGCCGCGGCGAGGTGGCCTTTCTGAGCCTGTGCTGTGCCCTGCCGCCGGGCTTCAACGCCACCTCGCACCGGCCCGGGATCGCGCCGGTGCGGGTCGAGCAGGCCTATGAATTCGACGGCGTACTGATCGAGGAGCAGCCCGGGACCGTGCCGTATGTCCGCACCAGGGCGCGCGAGGCCGATGTGGCGCGTGCCGAGGAGGCGGTCCGGCGGGCCAAGGAGCTGGCCGCCACGGTGGTGGTGGCGGTGCACTGGGGCGTTCCCTGGTGCTATCTGCCCAGCAACCAGGGGCCGTTGGCGGAGTACCAGCAGCCGCTGGGGCGGCGGCTTGTCGACGCCGGGGCGGATCTGGTGATCGGACACCATCCGCACTGCCTCCACCCGGTCGAGCGGTACGGGGACGGGCTCATCCTCTACTCGACCGGAAACTTCCTGTTCCATCCCTGCGAGGAGGTGGCTCCCGCCGACCGGCGCCCGCCTACCCGCTACAAGGAGCGGATGTCCGACCGGCCGTGGTTCGAGAGCGCGGTGTTCGAGGTGGCCCTGGGGGACGGCCCGCCCCGGCTGCGTCTCCATCCGGTCGAGCTCACCGCGGACGGCGAGCCGGTGATTCCCTCGGCCTCGACGGCGCGGCGGATCCTGCGGCAGGTCGAAGAGGAATCCCAGGAGCTGGCCCCCGCGACCAGGGTGGACGGGGACGGCCGCGTCCGTTTCTGACAACGCCGGTGTCACACCCGGCGACGGTGTCACACCGGGCGACGGTGGCCACGGGACGGGTCCCCACCGGGGTGACTGAGCCTGGATGCCGACGCGCGGGCTGGTACCCGTGGGAGGACTGCCTCATTCCGGATGATGGCTTCTATCGTCAGGAGACATCGCTGAACCCCGACAACTCCGACTGGGAGACGATCAGGCTCGAGGACAGCGAACGACTGTCGCAGTCCGCCATCTTCACGTGGGGCTCGTTCCTCGACCCGATCTGACCAGCCACCGCGTGGCGGCGCCGGGGCCATCCCGTGGCCCCGGCGCCGCCACGGGGTCAGTTGCTGTAGACGCGCTCGGGGTGGACGAAGACCGCGGCACGGCGCTGCTCGGCCATCACACGGTCGTAGGCCGCCCAGTCGTCGTGGCTGCCGCCCGCGGCGGTGAAGATCTCGCGCAACAGCAGTCGCAGACGCTCCGGGTCGATCCCGGGGAACGGGTCGTCGGGCCCCGCGATCTCGGTGCGGCCCTCGACCGCGGCCCAGTTCCATCCGGCGCGGAAGACCACGGTGGCCCGCGGACGCGCCCGCAGATGGGCGAGTTTGGCGGGGCCGTAGGTGACGAAGGCGACCACCTGGTCACCGGACGCCGGATGGCCGAAGATCCCGGCGTTGACCACGGATGCCTGGACCGAGCCGTCGGCGCGCGTCGTCGACACGACCGCCAAGTGGTGATCGGCCGCGGCGATACGGTCCACTTCCTGAAGATCCGTCATCGGGTGCCTTTCTGGGCGGACGGGTTCCTCCACCATGACTCCCCCGGCCCGTACCCGCACTCTGATGCGTCCATGCCGGTGAGTCCCGGGCGGGGGCACGGGGGTGTAGCGGGCTCCACCGTCGAAGGGGCGGCTCGCTCTCCCGCGTGAGTCCGCCCGGTCTTCTAGCCTCGTCGGTATGGGTAGGCGAATGCGGCACGCGGCGCGGGCCACCGCCCGGCTGGCCCGGCGGGTGGAGGAGCTGGTGGAGACCCGGGCGGGTGTCATCGCCGCACACGGCGCCGAACTACGGCGCATCGAATGGGAGTTGCACGACGGCGCGCAGGCGCGGCTGGTCTCCCTCTCCCTGCGGATCGGGCTGGCCAAGCGGGCGTACGACCGGGATCCGACGGCGGCGCGCAGGATGCTGGACGACGCGCAGGACCTGGCCGACGAGGCGCTGGCGGCGCTGCGCCATGTGGTGCGTGGCATGCATCCGCCGGTGCTCACCGACCGTGGGCCGGCCGGGGCGGTACGGGCGCTCGCGGCGAGCAGCGGGCTCGATGTCACCGTGCGGGTGGACGGTCTGGAGGACGGGGCGCGGGCACCGGCCGCGGTCGAGGCGGCCGCGTACTTCGTGGTGGCGGAGGCGCTGGCGAACGTGGCCGAGCACAGCGGCTCCGACCGGGCCGAGGTCCGGCTGGCCCGTACCCCGAGCGGGTTGTGTGTCTCGGTTCGGGACGAGGGACGAGGCGGCGCCGAGGCCGCCGACGGCGGGTCCGGCGCGGACGGGTCCGGCGCGGACGGGTCCGGCGCGGACGGGTCCGGCGCGGACGGGTCCGGCGCCGGGGAGGCGGGTGGCCCGGGACATGGTCCCGGACATGGCGCCGAACATGGCCTCGGGCTGCTCGGGATACGCCGCCGTGTCGCCGCCCTCGATGGAACGGTGACGGTCACCAGCCCGCGCGGCGGGCCGACGGTCATCGCGGTGGAGCTGCCCTGCCGGTGGCGATCGCCGGGAGCACACATGGCCACCGCCCCTACGACTGGCCGGACGCCTCGATCAGGTCGCGCAGCTGGGAGCGGGCGGTGACGCCGAGCTTGGGGAAGCTGCGGTAGAGGTGCGAGCCGACGGTGCGGGGAGAGAGGAAGAGCCGTTCGCCGATCTCGCGGTTGCTCAGTCCCTGCGCGGCCAGGCGGATGATGTGCTGCTGCTGCGGGGAGAGCGAGGTGAGGGCGTCGGGGCCGGCGGGGGCGGATTCGACACCGGCGGCGCGCAGTTCGGCCTGGGTGCGGTCGATCCAGGAGGGGGCGCCGAGGCGGCGGAAGGTTTCCAGCGCGGTGTTCAGCTGGTGGCGGGCCTCGGTGATGCGGTGGCGGCGGCGCAGCCATTCGGCGTGGTCCAGCAGGATCTGCGCGCGTTCGAACGGCCATTGGCCGCCCGCCGGTTCGGCGAGGGCCGCAGTGAAGTGCGGCTCGGCCCGGGACGGTTCGAGCAGTGCGCGGGCGCGGTGGATCAGGATGCGCATCCGGGGCGAGGGGTCATCGGCGAGCCGGTAGGCGGTGCGCTCCACGATGGCGGCGGCCTCGGCGCCGTGGCCGGTGCGGACGGCCGCAGCGGCCAGTTCGGCGACCCCCGGGTAGGAGCACGCGTAGTGGACGGGGTCGCCATCGGCGGTGAACAGCAGGCGGAACTGCTCGTACGCGCCGACGTGGTCGCCGTCGGCCACCGCGGCCATGCCCAGCGCCCACCGGGCCCGGACGGCGATGGCGCGGCTGCGGTGCGGGTCGACGAGGGACAGCGCCACCGAGCCCGCGGTACGGGCCTCATCGGTCCGTCCGGTCAGCGCGAGCGCGGCGGCCTCGAGCGACCGTGCGGCGGCGTCGAGATGCGGCAGCCCGGCGCCCGCGGAGTTGGTGTTCACGGCGGCGGTACGGGCCTGCGCCCACCGCCCGTGGTCCAGGTACGACCACCCCGCCGAGCAGCCGAGGCCGATGGGCACGGAGCCGCCCAGCCGCCAGCGGTGGAGTGCGTCGTCGAAGATCCGTACCGCGAGTGCGGTCTCGTCGAGCAGCCAGGCCATGGCGCCGAGCGAGATGAGCCGGGCGGGGTCGCCGTCCGCCCGCTCGACCAGCGCCGGGATCGCCGCCACCCGCTCGGACCGGTGCGCGGTGGGGTCGGTCACCGCGAGCGTCCACGGGTCGTCGTGTGCCCGGGCCCGTACGGTGCGGCGGTATTCCTCGTCGCCCGAGTAGAAGCCCGCCACCGACGCCGAGGAGAGCGCGACCCGGCGCAGCTTGGGGTCCTCCGCCGCCCGCAGCAGCAAGGACATCGCGGTGTCGTGCTCGGTGCTCAGCGTGAGCACCTGGCCCACGCGCAGGGATGCCTCGGCCGACAACTCCGGGTCGTCGGTGAGCGCGGCGGCCTGCGCGGCGAGCCTCCGCACCCAGTGCGGCTGTCCGGTGGACACCGCGGCGCCCGCCGCGGCCACCAGGCGGCGGGCGCGGTCGCGCCGCCCGGGGCTCAGTTCGGCGGCCCGCTCCAGCGCGGTGGTGGTGGCGGTGTATCCGCCACGCTCCCGGGCCCTGGCCGCCGACTCCTCCAGCGCGGCGGCGATCTCCTCGTCGGGCCCCTCCGCGGCGGCGGCCAGGTGCCAGGCCCGGCGATCGGGCTCGGCGCCGAGCAGCGTGGCGAGGTCGCGGTGGGCCTGACGGCGGGCGGCCAGCGGTACGGAGTGGTAGATGGCGGACCTGATCAGCGGATGCCGGAAGCGGGCCCGCCAGCCGTCGCGGCCACCGCCGGTGATCCGCAGCAGTCCGGCGGCCTCGGCCGGGGCCAGCGCCTCGACCCGGCCCGGCACCGCCCGGTCGTCCGCCGCGACCAGGAGCAGTGCCTGCCGGGTGGCCTCGGGCAGGGCCTCGAGGTCGGCGGCGAAGACCCGCATCAGGCGATCGGTGGGCGGCAGGAGTTCCCCGTCGGCGGATTCGGCCGAGTCCGCGCCGCAGACGCCGTTCGCCCGGGCCAGTTCGATCAGCGCCAGCGGATTCCCGGCGGCCTGGTCGAGGATGCGCAACCGGCGGCTGCCGGTCGGCGGATACGGCTGCCGGTCCAGCAGGAGGCCCGCGGCGGTCGCGTCCAGCGGGTCGAGCGTGAGCAGGGGGAAGCCGGAGAACGGCGCCGTGGCCCCGCTCCCGGTGCCCTCGCCCGCCCGGTCCCTGGCCGCGGCCAGCACGGCAAGGGGTTCGTCGCCGATGCGCCGGGCGGCGAAGGCGATCAGCTCCAGCGAGCCCGCGTCGATCCACTGGAGGTCGTCGGCGACCACGAGGACGGGCGACTGCCGGGCGAGGTCCGACAGCAACGTGAGCAGCGCGACCCCGAGCAACAGCCGATCGGGCGGGCCGCCGCGCCCGGTGTCCACGCCGTCGGGTTCGGCCTCCCCGAGGTGGGCGTCGCCGGGCTCGGCCGGCCCGGAACCATCACCCCCGAAGTCGTCCCCCAGGCCCATGGCCCCCAGCAGCGCCGACCGCTGCCGCCCCGGCAGCCGCGCGGCCTCCGCCAGCACCGGACGCAGCAGCTGATGCAGCCCCGCGAACGTCAGGTTCGCCTCGCTCTCGCTGCCCGTCATCCGCAGCACCCGGCCCCGGTGACGATCCGCCGCGAGGCCGAGCAGGGTGCTCTTGCCCGCGCCCGGCTCACCCGTAAGGATCAGTACACCGCTGGTCAGACCGAGTACGGCGGCACTCTCACTCTCCCGCCCGACCATGGTCATCCTTTGACTCTAGCCCGTGGTGCAGTCATCTGACCGATACCGCCGGCGCCCGCCGACGCGCAGGCTGGAGACATGGACACCATCACGCTTGGAAACGTCGAGATCACCCGCGTGGTAGAGGTGGCCCCGAGGGGTCTGCCACGCAGCTTCGTCTTTCCCGACGTGGCCCCGGAGCACTGGCGCGCGCACGAGAGCTGGCTGGCCCCCGAATTCCTGGATCCGGCCGCCGATGAGATCATCACGATGATCCAGACCTGGCTGCTCCGCAGCGAGGGCCGGACGATCCTGATCGACACGGGCGTCGGCAACGACCGGGAGCGGCCGGGCATGCCGCCCTTCCACCATCTGCACACGAACTACCTCGGGGAGCTGGCCGCGGCCGGGGTCCGCCCGGCGGACGTGGACCTGGTGATCTGTACTCATCTGCACGGGGACCACGTCGGCTGGAACACCTCGTGGGCGGACGGTGAGTGGCGGCCGACCTTCCCCAACGCGCGGTATGTGCTCCCCCGCGCCGACTTCGACTACTGGAACCCGGAGAACGGGCACCGGACCCGCTCCGGCCCCCGGATGGCGAATGTGTTCGAGGACAGCGTCGCCCCCGTCCACCGGGCCGGGCAGACCGTGCTGTGGGAGGGCGACCACTACGACGTCGACGCCCGGCTGCGCATCGAGCCCGCCGCCGGCCACACCCCCGGCTCCTCGGTGGTGCGGCTGCGGTCGGGTACGGATCGGGCGGTCTTCGTGGGCGATCTGATGCACAGCCCGCTGCAGATCGTGGAGCCGGACGCCTGTCCCTGTTTCGACGAGGACGAGCCCCGGGCGCGGGTCTCCCGGCGCCGGGTGCTGGGCGAGGCCGCGGACGAGGGCGCGTTGTTGTTCCCCGCGCACTTCCCCGGCGCGAGCGCGGCCGAAGTGCGGCGTGACGGTGAGCGGTTCGCGGTGAAGGAGTGGGCGGCATGGCGCTGAGTGTGTTCCGGAACATCCCGTACGCGGCCGGGCCGACCGGCGCCGCGCGATTCGCCGCACCGGCCCCCGTGCCCGGCGTACCCGCCGCACCCGGCGCCGACGGGTCCGGGCCGACGGCTCCGGCACCCGAGCGGCGGTTCCCGGCGGATCTGAGCCCGCTGATGGGCCCGGGCTGGGTGCGTGGCGAGGACTATCTGACGCTCAACGTCTGGACGCCGGGGACCGACGGAAACGCCCCGGTGATGGTCTTCGTGCACGGCGGCGCGTTCCTCTCCGGCACCGGCCAGGCACCGGTGTACGACGGGACGTCCTTCGCCCGCGACGGCGTGGTCCTGGTCACCCTCAACTACCGCCTCGGCGCGCTGGGTTGGCTCGATCTGCCGGACGCCCCACGCAACCGGGGCCTGCTGGACGTGCTCGCCGCGCTGCGATGGGTGCGTGAGCACATCGCGGACTACGGCGGGGACCCGGACCGGGTCACGGCCTTCGGACAGTCGGCCGGAGGGATGATCATCAGTGCGTTGCTGGTGATGCCCGAGGCGGCCGGACTGTTCCGGGGCGCGATCAGCCAGAGCGGTGGGCTCCACGCCCTGACCGGCGCCGAGGCGGCGGAGACGACCCGGGCCCTGGCGGACCGGCTGGGCGTTCCGGCGACGGCCGAGGCGTTCGCCGACATCCCCGACGAGCGTCTGGTGTCCGCGCTCGCCGAGGTGCCCGGGGTGGGGCCGAGGCTGTCGCCGCTGGGTGTGGTGCTCGACGGGCTCGACGACACGCCACCGCCGCATCCGGTGGATCTGCTGGTGGGCACGAACACCCAGGAGTCGCTGCTCTACCAGCGGCCGGAACGGAGCGCGGCCATCGACGCGATCTTCCGCGACGCCCGTGAGCGGCTGGTGTCCCGCTCCGACAAGGCGTTCACCTACGACTTCGACTGGCGGGACGGGCCATTCGGCGCCTGCCACGCCGTGGAGCTTCCGTTCGTCTTCGACACCACCGATCTGCCCGCGCTCCGTACGGCGAACGGACTGCTCGGACCGGACATCCCGCCGTCGCTGGCCGCGGAGATGCACGGCGCGTGGGTGCGCTTCGCCATGAGCGGGGATCCCGGCTGGTCGGGAACGCACCGGTTTCATTAGGGCCTGTCTGGGGCACACGGGGTGCGGCGGGGTGGCCGTGGCGGCGGATCGGTGTCCGCTCCGCGCGCGGATCACGGCCGCCTCGTCGTGCCCCGGAACGGTCGTGGGTTCACCACTCGCGGTACTCCCGGCGGCCGTGGCGCGGGGCCGGGCGGCTCGTCCGGGCCCGAGCGGGCTCCTCCTCCGGTGGCCAGGTCCGGGCCCGAGCGGGCTCCTCCTCCGGTGGCCAGGTCCGGGCCCGAGCGGGCTCCTCCTCCGGTGGCCAAACCGGCCAGACCGGCCGGGGCGGTGGTGGCGGCGGGGTCCTGTGCGCACTGTCCGCCTTCTTCGCGTTCCACTCCCCCTCGCCCAGGACGAGCAGCGGATCGAACATGATGATGGTCCCCGCGATCACCAGGAAGATCACCGGGCCGATCAGCATGGGGAGGATGAGCGAAGCGGGCGCCTCACCGCCCACGGAGGCGCTGAGCACATCGTCCAGCCGCACGCTGACCGCGGCCATGCCCGTGTAGTGCATCCCGGTCACGGCGACCCCCATCACCATGCTCGACGCCAGGCTGGCGCGGAAGCCGTGGATGGTCACGGCGGCCCAGAGGGCGGCGGTCGCGGCCACGACCGCGATCAGGACGGAGAGCAGGACGGTCGGCACGGAGTACTCCAGATGCCCCTGCACGCGCATCGCGGACATCCCGATGTAGTGCATGCCCGCGACGCCGAGTCCGGTGAACACACCGGCCGAGAGCAACACCCCCGGGGAGGTGCCCCGGTAGCCGACCATGAAGACGCCGATGCCCACGACGACGATCGCCACGACGAGACTGAGAAGGGTGATCGGTATGTCGAAGCCGATCGGGGTCTCCTTCACATGGAACCCCATCATCGCGATGAAGTGCATCGTCCAGATGCCCGAGCCGATCGACGCGGACCCGAGCGCGAGCCAGCCCGCCTTCCAGGAGCGCTGGGTGCGAACCGACCGGGCGGTGCAGCGTAAGCCGAGGGCTCCTCCCAGACAGGCCATGAGATAGGCCACCAGCGGGGTGGCGGCCCCGTAGCTGAACCCGTCGATCGTGCCGTACATGTACGTTCCACCCTTTTCGCCGCGGGAATCCTGTGCAGAAACGTTGGTTCACCGGCGAGAGTAGGGCTCGGTCGCGCACTCCACCCACACATTTGGTCACGCATCGATAAAGGTGTTTCACCGGGCGTGACGGGATGTCACGCGATTCACCTCATGTCCGTTTTCCCCTTTGCCGCAGATGGGCGGGGTTGTGCCGGGGGCACGTGCCCGGCACCAGGGTCGCCCGGGGCGGCCCGGGAGCCATCCGCGCCGCCCTCCCCGGAGCGTCTACGCCGCGGACGGGTCCTCCGGATGCCTTACGGCTCTCTTCACCGCCCGCTCCACCTCGAATCTGCTCAACCCGGCCGATGTGGCGTGCTCCGTGATCGCCGCCTGCACCCGCTCCGCCGCCGCGCGCCACCGCTCCCACTGGTCCCGGCGCTCCCCGCCGTCCAGCCCGGACACCCGGTGATGCTCTGCATCAGCGGATTTTTGCAGGTCAATCAGCTCATCAGTCACCAGATCAGACATGCGAGCGATTCTAAGGAAGCCGTACGAGGAAGAGCGCGAAGGCGCCGCGGGAGTTTTCCCGCGGCTCCGCACCGCGCATCCGACCGGGCGATTCGCGGACGTCTTCTGGTCGGTTTCCGGAAAGAGCGATCAAAGGGCTCCTGTGCTCGCGCGGACGGGCGGATGATGAGAGCGGCATGACGAAGGGGGACGTTTCATGCACGGCAGGGATCTCGCGGCATTACGTGACCGCGCCGAACGGGCCGCGTCCGACGCGCTGGCGTGGATCGTCCCGCCCCCACCCGAGAGCCCGGCGACCGGCGCCGGTTCGAAGGGGTCCGGTTCGGAGGGCTCGTCCGACGGCCCCGCGGCCACGCGGGCATCCGACGAAGACGACACTCGGGCGTCCGACGACACTCGGCCGCCCGCCACCGCCGATCCCGCCCTGCTCGACCGACGCATCACCGAACTCGACCGCCTGGAAGCCGAGTTGGCGGCGGCCGTACCGGACGGGGACGCGCTGCTGTGCACCGTACGCGCCCGGCTCGGCGGTCTGTACGCCGAGCGCTATGGGCGCGATCCCACGGACGACGACCGGAGCAGGGGCCTGCGGGTGCTGCGGGCCGCCCGCGCCCCTGAGGCGCTCGGCCCACGGGACGGGACTCGAGGTGGCCAGGGCGGGGGCCAGCCGTGGGCTGCTCGCCGCCCACTGGGCCGCCGTGGACGGCCGGATCGAGGACGCCGTGACATCGCTGGAGAACGGGCGGGGCCTGGTGCTGCGCGCCGCGGCCGCGGCCGCCGGGGTCCCGGAGCAGCTGGCCGACCGGGGCGAGGCGGAGCTGGCCGAGCAGTGGCGGACCGCCGTACGGGACCTCCCGACCCAGACGGCGCCGACCGGCGGCGGACTCGCGCCCGGCATCGGCGGCGGCACCTCGGAGGAGGTCCGGAACGCGCTCGCGCGGGTCATGCCCTCCGAGGCCGCCCCCGGCGTCGCGATCCCCAGCACGCTGCGCCGCCGCGCGCTGGACGTGCTGCGGCGGGACAGCGGCGAGGCGCCGCTGCGCGGACTGCTCGGCGCGCCCGGCATCGGGGAGCTGCGGGACGGGTTGCGCGCCACCGGCGCCGATGCCCTGGTGTATCTGGTGCCCGGGCAGGGCACCGCCGACGGCGTGGCCGTCCTGGTGCGGAGCAGCGGCGAGCCGACGGCGCTGCCGCTGCCGGGGCTGGGCACGCTCGGCCGCGAGCCGCTGGAGCGCTATCTGGACGCGGGTGCCCGGCGGTCGGCCGTGTCCGAGCAGGGCATGGACGCCCGAGCCGAGGCGCATCGCGGCTGGGAGGCGGCGCTGGAGGGGCTGTGCGACTGGGCGGGCCCGGCCGTCCTCGCTCCCGTCCTGGACGCGCTGGACGCCCGGGCGCGGGACGCGCGCGGGAAAACGGAGGGCGGGCGCGGGGAGCGTGACGCGCCGGTTCGGCTGGTCCTCGTGCCGTGCGGCAATCTCGGTGCCGTGCCGTGGCACGCCGCCCGCCTCCCCGGGCCACGGGCCAACGCGCGGCGCCCGTACGCGTACGCCTGTGAGGACGCCGTCATCTCGTACGCCGCGTCCGGCGGTGAGTTCCTGCGGGCCGCCCGGCGCGGCCGGGTGCCCGCGGGCGAGCGCGCGGTGCTGGTGGCCGACCCCAGCGGGGATCTGACCTGGGCGCAGGACGAGGTGACGGCCCTTCGCACCGCGTACTACACCGAGGCCCTGCTCTACGGCTGGCACGAGGACGCGCCCGGGAACGCGCTGGGCACGCCCGATGACGTGCTCTTCCACCTCCCCGGAGGCCCGGCCGCGCCCGCCGCCTCGCTGCTGCATCTGGTGGTGCACGGCCTGGCCGGGGTGCGGCCCACCGACTCGGCCCTCCACCTGGCCGGCCCGGACACCTCGGACGCCCCCGAAACCGCGGACACCCCGGCCCCGGGCAGGCTGACGGTGACGCGCATTCTGGACGTACCCGCCGGGGAACGGGCCGCCACCGGACCGCTGATCGTGCTCAGCGCCTGCGAGACGGACCTCAGCAGCCGTGACCACGACGAGGCTCTGACCCCGACCACCGCACTGCTGGCGCGCGGCGCCACCGATGTGGTCGGCTCGCGGTGGAAGGTCTCGGACAGCGCCTCGGCCGCGCTGATGGTGGTCTTCCATCACCATCTGACCACCGCCGGGCTGGCCCCGCCGGACGCCCTGCGCGCCGCCCAGCTGTGGATGCTCGACCACGACCGCCACCCCGTCCCCGGGCTGACCGGGCTCCTGCTGGCCGAGACGCAGAGCGACGCGGGCGGCCTGGCCCGGGCCGTCTCCTGGGCCGGATTCATCCACCAGGGCAACCCCGCTCCCCACGCACCCGTGGAAGGACGACAGCCATGACCACCGACGATCTCCTGGAGCTGCTGCGCCGGCATCTGCCGGAGATCCGCGCCTCGCTCACCGCCGCGCAGTTCAGCGGTTTCCAGGACAGTGTGCTGCGGCTGCGGGCCGCCGGAGACGATGCCAGGGCCGTGCGCGGTGCGGTGCGGCAGGTGAGGCTGGCGCTGCTGCCCCTCCCCCGCGAGATGGAACTGCGCAGAAGGCTGGACCAGTTCAGGTCCGGGGGCGCGGCTCCCTCCGCGGTCCTGCCGGACACCGACCGGCTGGCCGAGCTGATCCGGCTGCTGGACTCCGTGGACTGGCCGACGCTGGACCCCGAGAGCGCCGAGATCGCCCGGGCCGTACGGCGGCGGCTGCTCACCGCGCCCGCGCGGGGCCCGGAGCAGCTCACCGGCACGACCGCCGAGGATCCCACCGGGGCCGGGCTGATCCGGCTGTCCGATCCCGAACGCGGCGACCGCTACCCGGAGTTCCAGTTCGACCCGGACACCGGTGAGCCACGGCCGGTGGTGCAGCGGATCAACAGAATGCTGCTGTCGGACCAGGATCCATGGGGCGCCGCCGACTGGTGGCTCGGCGGCAACACCTGGCTGCGCGACGCGCCCGCCGCCCTGGTGGGGCGGGTGCCGGACGCACGGCTGACCGAGGCCGCCGCCGCGCTGATCGGAGACGGCGGATGGTGAGGCAGGCGCCCCCCGAGGGCGCGCGCATGAGCCCGAACCTGTTCGTCCTGAGCGCGGGCACCGAGCTGTGGAGGTGCCATGAAACCGCCTACGCCTGCACCGAGTTCAACCCGAAGCCCGCGCACTCCTTCTTCGGCGGCAACCGCTTCGACGCCACCGCCGAGGACCGGTACCCGTATCTCTACGCGGCCGTGGCACCGACCACCCCCCTCGCCGAGGTGATGCTGCGGGACATGGAGTTCACCGGGCCGGAGGGGCGGCGTCAGGTGCCGTGGGCGCTGGCGGCCCCCCGCTCACTGTCCAAGGTGCGGGTGACCGAGGACCTGCTCCTGATACGGCTGGTCGAGGAGGAGGACCTGGCCGCGGTGTTCCAGACCTCCTGGCTGCTGGAGACCGACGAGTACGCGCAGACCCGCGCCTGGGCGCGGGAGATCCGGCGCCAGGTGCCGGACGCGCAGGGGCTGATGTGGCAGTCGCGGCGGCACCGCCCGCACCCCGCCCTGGTGCTGTTCGGCGACCGCTGCGGGGAGGAGCCGCTGAAGGCGGTGCCCGGCCAGGCCCACAACCTGGGCACGTTCGAGGGCGCGGGCGAGGCCAACCAGCTGCTTGCACCGCTGCGGGCGGTCATCGTTCCGCCCGGTATGCGGGCATGAGCGCGCGGGGCGGCACGGGGGTCCGCCCCGCGACCCCGCCCGGCACCGGCTCAGCCGGTGCCGGGCTCCGGCCCGTACAGCCGTACGGCGAAGCTGACCCGCAGTCCGAGCCGCAGCTGGTCGCCGTCGCGGACGGGGGTGCGCACACCCGCCGCGATCCGGGCGCCGTTCAGATACGTACCGTTGCGGCTGCCCGCCTCGGGCTCCTCGACCCAGGCGGTGCCATCCGGCTCAACGGTGATCGAGGCGTGATGCCGGGAGACCTTGTTCCAGCCCGCGAACGCGGCGGCGGTCCGCGGCGCCCAGTCCGGGTGGCGGCCGAGGCGCAGCGGTGGGCCCGGTCCGTGGCGGAGCTCCAGACAGGGCTCGGCGCAGACCAGCAGCGCATGGGTGCGCGCACGGCCGCAGGACGCGCAGCGGGTGTCCCGGGGGGCCACCGGCGCACGGCAGTTCCAGCAGGGCGCGGACACCTCGACCCCGGCCGGGGACGGCGCGGGCCGGGGTTCGGGCCGGGATTCGGGGAGGGATTCGGGCCGGGGCCGCGCCTCCGGGGCCTCCGCGTCCGCCTTCCCTGCCGCGTCCGGTCCCGCCGGTTCCGCCGGTTCGGCCGCTTCCGCCGGGCCCGCCGGTGCTTCCGCCTCCTCGTCGTCCGGCTCGCGCCACCACCCCGCCGGAGCGGCCCCACCGCTCATCGGCCGCCGCCGGGGGCGGGACCCGCGGCCCCGGTGCGTACCACCCGCAGATCCAGCGCCACCGTCCCGTCCGCGGCGGGCCGCACACCGGTGACGGTGACCGCCGTGCCGGCCAGCCGCTCCTGGTCGAACAGCGCCCGTGCCAGCGGGTTGATCAGATGCGTCTCCAGCAGCATGCCGATGCCCCGGCCGCCATTGTCGACATCCGCCGTGCAGTAGGTGGACAGCGCCTGATGCGCCTCGTCGGAGAGGCGCAGATGCACCCCTTGGTCCTCGCGGAGCACCCGTTGGATGTTGCCCACCTGGGAGTCGAAGATCTCGGCGGCTACCTTGGTGTCGATGTAGTCGAAGACCACCACATTGCCGCCGAACCGGTTCATCAGCTCCGGGCGGCCGATCCCCTCCACGAAGTGTTCCTTCACATTGGCCAGGATGATCTCCTCCAGCTGCTGGTACGGCATACCGGGCTCGGCCACCCGCCCTTCGTGGCCGCCCTCTCCGGTCCGTTTCCTGACCCCGAGGTTGGAGGTGAAGATCAGCACGCATTCGCTGAAGTACGTGGTGACCCCCTGCCCATCGGTGAGCCGGCCGTCCTCGAGCACCTGGAGGAACTTGTCCAGCACCCCCTTGTCGGCCTTGTCGATCTCGTCGAACAGCACCACCCGGAAGGGGTCGTTGCGCACCGCCGTGGTCAGCTCGCCGCCCGCCTCGTAGCCCACGTATCCCGGCGGTGCGCCGAGCAGCCGGTCCACCGAATGCGGTGCGGAGAACTCGCTCATGTCGAAGCGCAGACAGGCGTCCTCGGTGCCGAACAGCAGCTTGGCCACCGACTTGGCCAGCTCGGTCTTGCCGGTGCCGGTCGGCCCGGCGAAGAACAGCACGCCGCGCGGCCGGCTGCCGGGGTGGGACGCCTGGGCGCCGGAGAGGCCGAGCGCGGCGCGCTTGAGGATGTCGAGAGTCTTGCCGACCGCCTTCTCCTGACCCTTCACGCGCGCCCGCAGATCCGCCTCGCCCTTCTTGATCTGCGCGCGGATGTAATCCGCCTGCCACGGGTTGTCCTTGACGCCGAGCTGGTAGACCCGGACCGCGTCCCGCATCTCGGCGAACGACAGCCCGCGGTCGAGCGCCATCCGGGCGCTCTCCCGCATCGCGCGCAGGGTCAGCCCGGCGGTGGCGCGGGCGAAGGTGTCGAGGTCGTGCTCGTCCGGCGGCCGTTGCTTGTCGAGCCGCACCGGCCCGTTGTCCCCGTCGTCCCCGTTGTCCCCGGGTGCGGACGCGGCGGTGTGCTCCTCGGCCAGCAGCTCCGCCATGCGCCGTCTGCTGCCCAGGTCGGGCAGCGGAATGCCGATGGTACGGACCCGTTCGCTGCCCGCCACCAGCCAGGTGGGCAGGTCGCGCTCCCCGTCGGCGAGCCAGATCACGGGGTTGAACAGCCGCCGTCCGCTGTCCGGGGAAGAGATCGGCCGCGCGTCCTCGGCCAGCTTCAGGCAGTTGAGGAAGAAGTCCCGCTCCGCATCGCTGAGCCGGGTGACATCGGTGGGGATCCGGGCGGCATAGTCGATCAACAGCACCACCCGGTAGGGCCGTTGGCGCTGTGCGGTGTCCGGGCGGGGGCGTCCGTCCGGTGTCTTCTGCTGCCGCCCCTGCTGCTTCCAGCCGTTGACGATGTCACCCAGGATCCGCTCCGCGTCGGCCAGATGGACGGAGGTGTCGGCACGGCGCGCGCGCCCGCGTCCGGTGGCGTCCCGCCCGTGCAGCAGCTCGCGGACCTCCTTGGCGGCGGGGCCCGCGACGACGGTGAAGCCGTCGGCGATGTCGAAGCGGATCAGCGCCTCGTACCCCTCCTGCCACAGGGCGTTCCACAGCACCTCGGTGAGGGTGTGGTGGGCGTCGTACGTCCGCTCGGGGCCGCCCTCGTCGGGGTCCTTCTCGTGGCGGACGAGGTGGATGTCCCGGATGCTGCCGTGCAGGACGTACTGGGAGTGGACGCTGAGCGTGCCGACCAGCTCCTCGGCGAAGGCCGGGAGGCTGCGGTCTCCGCGGTCCGGGGAGGTGGCTGCCTCGGTCATGACTGCTTCTCCTGGTCACGGTGGCGGACCTTGGGTCCGGTGCGATGGTCATGGGCGGGGCGGGCCGCCGTGCGCGGGACCGGCCGCGCCGGTGGCTCGTCGAACTCGAACGGCACGCTGAGCCCGGCCCGTTCGGCCAGCTTCCGCAGCTCGCGCAGATGGTCGGGGGCCTCGACGCACCGCTGCCAGTCGAGGTCCAGGTCGTCGTCGGTCTCCTCGGCGGGGTCGCGCTCGCGGTGCATGGTGGAGACCCGGGCGGTGCCCTCGGCGTCCACGCTGATGCGCAGCCAGTGGTCGTCCCCCCAGCCCGGCGGGGTCCAGTCGATGTACTGCACCGCTCCGGAGGTGGCGTATCCGGCCGTCTCGGGCTCCGACCGCTGGACCGCCGCGCGGATCACCTCCGCGGCGTACATCCGCTGATACGCGTCGACCCGCTCTCCCACGCGGGCCGCGACACGGGCGCGCTCGGCCTCCCCCAGCGTCCCGCCCTGGTGCAGAAGGCGCTCCAGGACGGCGATCTCCGCTCCGGCGTCGGGCAGTGGAACGGGGGTGCCGGGGTGGTCGGCGCGGAGGAAGGCGAGCTGCTGGGCGGCCCACTCCTCGGTCTCCTGCCGTCGCTCGGCGTCACGCGAGACCCGCTCGGCGAATCGGGCGGCCTCCCGCAGATGGCGCTTGGCCGCGGCGGGCCGCTGGGCGGCCACCTCCGCGGCGACGGTGACCTTCTCCTCCACCAGCCGGTAGTCGGCCACCGCCACATTCCGGGGCAGCATGGCCAGCAGGTCAGCGCCCAGCCGCAGCACCTCCTCCTCGCTCGGGGCCGCGGTGGCGGCGGGCGGCTGCTGCGGCAGCGCATCGCGGGCCCCGGTTTCGGTGGCGGCCTCCTCGTACGCCTCCAGGGCCTTGACGCGGCGGGCGCGCAGGGTGGCGTGCCAGCCGGAGTCCACGGGGTGCGCCCCGGCCACCGGGCGGGCGGCGGCCTCCATGGTGGCGCGTGCGTACGCGGCCTCCGCGTGGCGCAGCCGGCGGTCGGTGTCGGCCAGCCGTCGCCACACCTCGTCCAGGCTCATGCCGGTCAGGGCCAGCGGCGGCGGCAGGTCGGGCGGCTCCGGCGGCCCGTCGGGTCCGGCGGCCGTGGCGGCCCGCCGGACGCGCGCGCGGAGCGTGTCGAGGCGGGCGTTGGCCCGGACGGCGGCGAAGGCGGCGTCCCGCCAGCACTCGGCGGCCTGCCGGGCGTCCAACTGCCGCTGCCGCAGCTCGGCCTGGTGCTCGGCGGCGCGGATGGCGGCGGCCGCGAGCACCTGCGCCCCGGCCATGGTGGCGCGGCCGACGAGCAGCGCCCCGCTGAGCGAGCCGAGGCCGATCAGGGCGGGCACCATCAGGTCGTGCAGCTGGTCCATGGCCGCGTGCAGCGCGTGGCCCCCGGCGTTCTGCACGGCGTCGCCGAGGTGCTGGCCGACGCCGGTGCCGATGTGGTCCGACAGTCCGGTGCCCTGGACCGTCCGGTGCGGCACTCCGGTGTTCTGGACGGTGTCCTGGACCGTGTTCTGAAACGTGTGCTGGAAGGTCTCGGCGGCCGGAGGCTGGGGAAAGTACACATCCGGCATCACATCGCCGATGCTGGGGATCGCCTGGCCCGAACTCATGTGACACTCCCTGACGTCGGCGGGGCGGCCGCCCTCGGCCGGCCGGGGCGGACCCGGCCGTCCCGGCCGCGCAGCTCCGCCATATAGCGGCGCCAGCACCGCGTCCGGTGCCAGGTCCACCAGAGAAGAACGGCCACCGTGGCGGTCGGCCACACCCAGGGGGCGTAGGCCACGGTGGCCCACAACAGGGCGACGGCCGGGAGGATCAGCAGGCCCTGGACGGGGAAGCGCGAGCCGGGGCGGCGGATGAACCGGGCCACGGGCAGCGCGCGGTCGATCAGCAGCCCGGCCAGGGAACGGTCCGGGTGGTAGCCGGGGCTGCCGATGCGATACGCCGTCCACAGCTCCAGCGCCAGCACGGCGGCGGCCGCCGGGACGGCCAGCATCCACGCCGTCAGCACCGCGCGCTGGGCGGGCCATCCCACCAGATCGCCGAGGCCGATCGCGAAGATCCACGGGAAGACGAGGCCGACGGCTCCGCCGAGGGCCCAGCCGAGCGTGGGCAGCATGTCCTGTCTGCGCACCCACAGCGTGGCCACGTCCATGTCGCGCTCCTGGCGGAGAAGGGCGCGCTCGTCGTTCACCCGGCCCTGCGCCTCCGTGGACTCCTGCTCGGCGAATCCGGCCAGCCACTCGGCCAGTTGCATCCGCACCAGGTCGTCGGGGTCGCGCAGCAACCGGCCGTACCAGGCCACCGGCTGCGGGAACGCCGCCTGGATCCGGGCGGTCCGCTCCTGGAGCCTGCGCCGGTGCGCGGTCGGGGCGGCGGCGAGCGAGAGGAGGGCGGCCAGCCGGGAGCGGTCGAGGCGGGTGGCGGCGCGCACCTCGGCGCGGCGGTCGCGCAGCCAGGGCGACGCGTGCAGCGCCTCGTCCACGGTGTGCTGCCAGCGGGAGCGGGCCGTCAGCCAGCGCTGCTGCACCTCGGCGAGCCCTTCGCCGCCGGGCCGTGAGTCCAGCAGCGGCAGGATGGTGTGGTCCCGCAGGTCCGCCACGACGGAGAGGGCGAACTCATCGCCGCGCCCGGCCTCCCGCAGCAGATCGCCCAGCCCCGCGTGGTCCAGCGGCACCCCGCGGTAGGAGGCGTCGAGGGTGGGGCCGAGCCAGGAGATCAGCCGCACCATCGTGACCGGCTTGGGCTCACGCGGCGGCGTGGCGGGGTGGTGCGGCTCCAGGAGGCCGAGCAGCGCGGTCAGTTCCCCGGCGTCGCGGCCCGGAGCGCCCTCGAACTGCCGTAGCCAGCGGGTGAATTCACCGCGGCCGCGCCGCCGGGACAGCAGCTGCCGGGCGGGCCGCCAGTTCTCGCTGAACGCCCTGGCCAGCTGCTTCGGCCGGGTGTAGCGCTCGTCGAGGAAGGCGAACGGCTCGATGTCCGGGTCGTCCGCGGGGTCCGAGGCGCCGGGGGCCGCGCCCGTCTCCCAGGGGGCGACCGGCGGCGAGCCGCCCACCAGCCACTGCGCCACCTCGTCGGTGCCCCAGCGGTGGTCGGGGTCGCGGGTGAGCAGCCCCCGGCACAGCAGCCGCAGCCGGTGGTCGGTGACCAGGGACAGATCCGGGGCTCGGGAGCTGATCTCCTCCCGGACGAAGTCGTTGTCGGTGAACCGGATGGGGTGGCGTCCCCCGGCCATCTCGGCCACGATCATGCCGAGTGACCACCAGTCGGCGGGGGGATGGATCAGCTGGTGGCGCAGCGACGCCTGCGGGGACATGTAGAGGGCGGTGCCGACCCAGCGCTCGTCCCGGGTGTAGCGCTCGGCGGGTTCATGGGCGGAGACGGCGAAGTCCACGAGGACGAGGTCCGGGGCGGCCGGGTCGAGGCTGCCGAGCACGATGTTGGCGGGGCTGAGGTCCCGGTGCACGATGTTCAGTTCGTGCAGGGTGGTGAGGGCCTCGTGCAACTGCCGTACGACGCTGTGGATGAGCGCGGGGTCGGCCGGGCCGGGATCGTCCCTCAGGTGTCCGGCCAGGTCGGTCTCGCCGTAGGAGGGCGCCAGGTCGTACGGATGACCGTCGGCCCCGGTGTCGCTGGTCTCGGTGAAGTGGGTGAGGTGGCGACGCGGTCGGTCCCGCAGCAGCTCCCACACCCGGCGGTCCGGGGCGTGGCCGCGGTGGTACCACTTCAGGATGTGGCTGCCACGGTCGTCCTCGACACGGTAGACGGCCGCCTGGTGCGGATGGTCGGGGCGGCGCAGCACGGCCCTCAGCCGGAACCGGCCGCGCAGCGAGACGGGCAGCGCTCCGGTGTCCCCGCGCAGGTCGCGACCCCCGTCCGCGGCCTGCGCCGAGGCCGCCGAGGGGATCTCGTCCTCGGTGGGTCCGGCCGATGCGGCGGCCGCCGGCGGGGGCGGCTCCTCGTGTTCGGTCGGCGGCGGCCCGGCGTCGTGGGGGCGCCGCCGCTCCTCGGGCTCCCCGGAGAGCCCGTACTCCTCGTCGTCCTCGTATTCCGTGGGGGGCGGTTGCTGGTGCGGATGGGTCACAAAGGTCACCTCGTGAACGTGGCGGGCGTTGTCGGATTCATGGCGACGACGGCGGCCGGGGGCCACCCGGTCGTGGATCAAGAAAGCGGAACCACGGAATTCGGAAATCTGTTCCAGCACGGAGGGAATTACCGGCGGTACAAAGCCCGGCAGGGAACGGCCGCCGGGAGACCGATTTCCTCTTTCTCGGCCGGTCGCTAGCCTGGTGACCATGAGTCAGGAGCCATTTGAGTCAAATTTGCCCACATACGATCAACTCCTGGAAGAACTCAAAGGTATACGCAGACCCGGACTGCCAGATCTGCGCAGCATCGATCGGCCGGCGCTGCGCGCCGCGGCCGTGGCGGGCGGCTTCTGCGATGGCTCCGACGACGCCCCGGCCGGTATCGAGGCGCTGCTCAAGGAGGCGGTACGGCGCCTCGGCGAGCGGGATCTGCTGGGCCGGGCCGCGGCCCACACCTTCGGCCTGCTCCCCGACCGCCGGGGCGCGCCCGCCCATGACCGCCGTAAGACGGCCGCCGCCGTGTACGGAGTCACCTCCGAGCGATTCCGCAAGCACCAGGAACCGCAGGTCGTCCAGCAGCTCGCCGAGGCCGTGCTGACCATCCTGCGCGAGCCGCCGGCCCTCTCCGGGGGGCAGGGCTCGACGGGGCGGAACCCCGGACCCGGCGCCGGGGCCCGCACTGCCGCCGAGCCGAGCGCGGCCGGGCAGAGCACGCTCGCGCACGGCGGCCGGACAGGCCGGACCAGCCGCATCGGCCAGGAGCCTCCACTGCGGGTCGACAGTGTGCCGGTGGACGCGCAGAGCACGTTCACCCTCCATGTCTCCCCCATCGAACTGCTGCGGGACATCGAGGTGCTGGTCTCCTCGGAGAACGTGTACCTGGAGATGTCCAAGACCTTCCGCCCCACCGTCTCGGGCGCGCTGCGCCTGGCCGCCGCCGTACGCGACCCCGCCGGGGAGATAGTCGACGATGTGCTCGCCCGCGAACTGGCCGCGTGGCTGCGCGCCCACGGCCGCCCGGGGCTGCCGATCCGGCCGGGCACGGTGGTGCCCACCCCGCCGGGAGCACTCGCCGCGCGCGGCGTCCGGCGGATCTACCACGCCGCGGTGGCCACTCCGCTGGACGATACGTACGAGGTCCGTCCGGAGAGCATCGCCCGCGCGGTCAGCGCGTGCTTCACGCTCGCCCGTGCCGAGCGCGACCGGTACGAGCCCGCCCTGTCCTCCATCTGCTTTCCGCTGCTCGGCGCGGGCCGGGGCGGACTGGCCCCGGCGGTCAGCGCGACCTGGCTGCGCTGGGCGATCCGCGATGAACTCGCCCGGGACGCCCGCTGGCGGGTGCATCTGGTGGTGCGCAGCCGGGAGATCGCCGAGGCCGTGGGCGCGCTGTGAGCACGGCGGCGGGTGCCACGGCGGCCGGTGCCACAGCGTCCGAGGGCACGGCCGCCCCGGCCACGGCCACCCGGACCACGACCACCCGGACCACGGCGGCCGGTGCCACAGCCACGGGGCCCGGAACCGCCCCGGCCACAGCCGCCCGGCCCGCCGCGTCCCTGACCACAGCCGCCGGACTCGCCGCACACTCTGCCGACCGGGCGACGGCACACCGTACCGACCGGGCGGCCGTCCACCGCGCCGACCGGGCGACCGCACGCCGTACCGACCGGCCCACCACGCGCCGTACCAGCCGGGCCGGCGCCCCCGCTCAGGGGCGCCAGCTCGCACCGGTGAGGGCGACCCCCGCCCGCCGCAACCGACGCTCCAGCGCCGCCAGTTCGCCGCGCCGCGGCACTCCGTAGAGCCGCACATCGCCGTCCCCCTCGACCATCTGCAGACGCGGCCCGCTCTCCGTCCGGGCCATATGCTCCTGGTAACGCGCCCGCCCCCGCGCCGTACGCGGCCGCATGTGCTGGTTCGCCGAGCCGCGCCACACCAGGGCGGTGGGCTCCGCCGCCCGGAAGCGTCCGGTCACCAGCACATCGGCGTGGCGGACGGCGGCGGAGCGCGCCGCGTCGGCTTCCACTTCTTCCTCCTCGTATCCCGTGTACAGGAGGATGTCGATCTCGCGGCCCGCCGCCGGGCCGCCCGGTGCCATCGCCTCCGCACGGGCCCGCACCACTCCGGCCAACAGGGCCTCCAGGGCGGTGGGCTGGTCGAGCGGCTCGCCGCCGCTGACCGTCAGCCCGTCGGCGCCCCGGGCCAACGCCTCGCGCCACAGCCCGAGCAGGGACGACACCGTACGGGAGGCGCCGTCCGACGAATCCCAGGTGTGCCGGGACATACAGCCGGCGCAGGCCAGCCCGCACCCCTGGGACCAGATGCCCAGGCGCCGCCCCGGGCCCAGGGTCTCCACCGGAAAGTGCGTCTGACTGATCCGGAGCGTGGGCTCCGCGCACCCTGGAACGTTCTCCACCGACCCATCTCCCATTCCCCCGAGGTCGTGTTCCGAGATTCATGATCAAAGAGGCGTGGCCCCGGAACCGTTCCAGTATGACCCGGCGTCAGGCATCGACGAGGGCGTTCTCCGGTCGACTTCCGGGCGTTTTCAGGATCGTGTCCTAGGGGGAGCATTCCCGGGTACGACCTCATCGATACGGTCTGACAGGGAATCGAATCGACAACGACATCGCCATCGTCATCCACATCGACTGCGAGCCCTTTGCGGGAGAAAGCGGAATTCCACTGTCCGCAATGCGGCTGACCGGTGCGGGAATTCCCGCACCGGGGAAATCGGGGGATCCATTTCCATGATCACAACCGACAGTGTCAACGGGGTGGTGCGCCGGGGAAGGCTCGGCCGTACCGCCCGCTTCGCGGCCCGGTGGCGGGGCAGGCGCGACGGCGCCCGCGGCGTCCCCCGCGTCCCGCTCCCGGCGCCGTCCGAGGAGGAGCGGGGCAAGACGCCACCGCCGCCCATCGAGCCACCGGCTCCCGAGCTGCTCATCACCCCGTATGTGATGGAGGTGCGCACCGGCGTCCGCCGCTCCACCGAGCAGATGCGCGCCGCCCTCATCGGGCGGGAACACGCCCTGCTCAGCAGGTTGCGCGCGGAATCGGTGCGCGTGGTCACCCAGTACGACGTCCGGGAGGACCCCCGGCCCGCGGCGCTCGCGCGGTACGGCCACTGGATGGGCCAGTGGCGCACCAGCGTGGACCGGTGCCGGTCGCACGCCCAGGCCGTCGTCGACCAGGCCAATCAGCGACTGGCCTGCTACTGGGACGCGGTGCGCGAGACCCATCCCCAGCTCTCCCGGCTGCCCCGGCGCCCGCCCGGGGACTGGCTGCCCGGCCGGGTGGAGTTGGACGGGTCCTGGTACCAGCCCGACGTCTGGCTGCTGGACGACGACGACAGCGCCCGGACGGCCACCTCACGGGCGCTGCACATACTCGAACGGCAGAACACCGACCGCGTCGACGGGAGGACCGCGCGATGACCGTCCAGACCGTCCACACCCAAGCTCCGGAGCGTCCGGGCGCCCGACGGCGCCGGAACCGGCGGCGCGCGCTCACCGCCGCGCTAGCGCTCGCCCTGGCGGCGGGCGGCACCGCCTGTGGCTCCGACGGGCCGTCACGCTACTCCCAGACGTGCGGTGTCGTGGTCGACGGCTCCGGCTCGGCGGCCGCCACCCGGACCGGCTTCGACTCGGAGGCCAAGCTCAAGGCCACGCTGCAGACGTTCCTGGCGGACAAGAAGTGCCGCAAGACGTCCTTCGCCCCCATCACCAAGGTGTCCAAGGCGTCCAAGTGCCAGGTCAGCCCGTTGGACCTGGATCCGGACACCTCGAAGACCGCCGACCGCGAGCGGACCCGCACCACCATGCGCGCGGTGGCCCTCTCCAACGCCCTGAAGCTGCTGCGCTGCGCCCGGGAGGAGGAGCCCGGTTCCGATGTGCTCGGGGGCCTGTCGCGCATCGCACTGTCCAAGCCGTCCGGCGCCGACGCGTCGTTCGACGTCCTGGTGGTGAGCGATTTCGACCAGGGCGACACCGACTTCCGGCTGGGGCGGCAGGACCTGTCCACCGCCGCGAGCCGCCGGACCGTCATCGACGGATTCCTGAAGTCGCACGGCAGGCCGGAGCTGTCCGGCGCCGACATCTACCCGGTGGGCTACGGAATGAAGTACGGCACCGACACCTCCCGGTACGAGCAGTTCAACTCCTTCTGGACGGAGCTTCTGGAGGGGAGGGTGAAGGCACATGTCCACACCACCTACCGCCGGTGACGACGAGACACCGCGGCGGCTGAGGCTGCGCCGCCGCAGGGCCGACGCCGACCGCGGGCGCCGCGGCGGGCGGGCTGCCGCGCGGCGTTTCCCCGACGGGGCGCTGCCGCAGCCCGAGCCCGTCGCCTCGGATGTCATCCGGGCCGGTGACAGCGCCTGGCTGCTGGACCGGGCGCGCAAGCACGGCGCCTCGGCGGCCACGCGCAAGGTCTTCGACCCCTGGGTGCTGGCCAGCCCCGACCGGGTGCCCTACTTCGCCGAACTGGCCAGTCTGCGCAACAAGGTCAGACACCGGCTCGCCGAGGAGCAGGCCCGCGCGGAGGAGGACGGCGCGCTGGAGGCGAGCCGGGTCCGGGCGGCCGCCACCGCCGCCGGAGTGCGGCTGGAGCGGGCGGGCCGGCGGCGGGCCGCCCTGGAGCAGCAGCAATCGGTGACCACCGACCAGCTGGACCGGCTGGCGCGGCGGGCCGACCGGTGGCAGACCTTCCGCGACACCGTACGGGGCGGTTTCGAGCGCCGGTGGCTGCGCGCCCGTATGCCCGCCGAAGGCAACGGGGCCACCGGTCCCGAGCGGCCGGGCGCCACGCGGCTCGAGGACGAGCCGGAGACCACCGGCGGCCACGCCCGCTGGCAGGCGGTGTCCGACGTCGATCCGGTGGCGGAGGCGGACGCGGCCCAGCGGGCCCTGTCCACCAGGGCGGCATGGGAGGGCGCGGCGGCGCGGCCCGGTCTGCCGCGCTGGATGAAGTTCGGGGTGCTGGCCGCGCTGATCGTGGTCGAACTGCCCGTCTACTACTCGGTGTTCGAAAATCTGCACGGTGTCGGGCGGTTCGCCGATCTGCTCTCCTACAGCCTCATGGTGGCCGTGGCGGTGGCCATGATCCTCGCCCCGCATATCGCGGGCTGGATCCTGCGGCGCCGCTCGGTCACCGGTGGGGTCCGGCTGTCGTCCGTACCCGCCCTCGCCCTGCTGGGCATATGGGCGTACGGCGCCTGGGCGCTGGGGGATCTGCGGGCCAAGGTGGCGTTCCGGGAGGAGCCTCCGCTGGATCTGCCGCCCGACGTGGCCGCGGACGTCGGGGACAGCGTGAGCAACCCACCGAGCCTCATCGAGTCCCTGCACCTGGACCCGCACAGCGTGTCCTGGATGTTCGTCGCGCTACTGCTGCTCTCCGGTGGCATCGCCTTCCTGATCGGGCTGGGCGAGGAGCACCCGTATCTGGCGGCATACCGGAACACGGCCGAGCGGCTGCGGGAGCTGGAGCAGGACATCGAGACGGATCTCGCCGGCTCCGAGCGCGCCAGGGAGGCCGAGGCCACCGTGGGCGCCCGCGCGGGCGCCCGCCGCGCGGCCCATGAGGAGCGGCTCTACGCGGTCGACGAGCTGTACGAAGCGGCGGCCCACGCCTACCTGGACGGCGTGGCCATGGAGTCCGGCGATCCGGCGGTCACGGAGGCCGCGATGCGGCTGTCCAGCCAGTGGCCGCTGCTGCCGCGCTGAGGGCCCGTGGCACACCGACACGACACACTCAGATCCACGGGGGGTGGCGATGGAGCCGACGGCACCGTCGCAGTACATACTCATCACACAGTGTCTGCAGAACGACTTCTTCCTCAACCTGGACTGCCAGTTGTCCCTGCCGGACAGCGCGGTCTCCAAGCTGCTGCTGGACAGCGAGAGCGGTGCGTCCCTCCGCACGGAGGGCCACCGCCGGGTTCTGTCCGAGGCGGAGCTGGGCCGTTCGCCACTGGCCCGCTTCCTCGACGCCACCGTCGGCTCCCGGATGCGCGGACACGGCGACGGGGTCCTGCATCTGATCAACATCCGTGACTGGCATGTCCCGGGAGAGGCGTACGACCTGGAGCGCAGGCAGTACGGGGCGCATTGCGAGGCCGGCACCTGGGGAGCGGCGTACGTCGACGGGCTGACGGACGTGCTGGCCCCGGATCTGCGCGCGCCCGCGGACGGCTGGGGCGGACAACTCCGTGTCCACCATGTGCGGTCCAACACCCTCTTCGACTTCCAGCACAGCTCCGGTGGACGCCCCGACCTCGGCGAACCGGCGCCGCTGACGGCGCTGCTGGACGGTCTGCTGGGCGACGGGCGGCAGGAGACCACGCATGTCGTGGTGATCGGTGTCCTCACCGACATCAAGGTCCAGCTGCTGCTGACCGGTATCCGCTCCCGTTACGACGTGCGGCAGCTCGTCGTCTCCGACGCGCTCACCGCCAGCAGGACCCTGGAGCGCCATCTGACGGCCCTGGACTTCTGCCAGCGTGTGCTGCACACCGAGGTGATGACCGGTCTGGCGGAGCTGGCCCGTTTCCTGGGCTCGCGGCCGGACGACGACCGGCGGCTGTCCCGTGGCGGGGACGCGGAGTTCGTGGGCTACTCCTCGTACATCCAGGACAAGCAGGGCATCCTGTCCTACGAGGACGCCAGGATGCGGGACTATCGCATCCAGACCGCCGAACGCCTCCGACGAGCGCAGCACACGGTGGGCTTCGCCAGCAAGTTCCTGCTGGGGCTGGGCACTTGTCTGCTGGTCGGCGCGCTTCTGCTGTCGCTCGTCGGGGTCTTCCTCCCGGACCGTATCGGGTGGCAGAGCCCCGCCGTGCTCGGCGTGCTCGGGGTGGGGCAGATCGTCACGTTGTTCTTCGCCCGGCCGGTCCGATCGGTGCAGGACGCGCTGGCCGAGGAGACCCGCTACCGGATGATCCTGGAGAGCCGCAGTCTGAAGGTGGCGCTGGCCCGCTTCCACATCACCACGGCGGCCGCGCTCAGACGCCATGACGATGCCGAGGGCCAAACCGACGCCCTGGCCAGGCAGTTGGAGATCCTGGAGAGGATGGACACGGCCGATTTCGAACAGTTGAAGCAGCTCGGGGTGGACCCGCGCACCGAACCGCCCGGGGCGGGCCGCCCCCGCGGAAGGAGCCGCTCGCAGGCCTCCTGACCACCTCGTCCGGCTGAGCGGCCACCTGGCCGGTGGCCGCCTTTCGCGTGGCCGGGCCCGTCGTCCCGCTACGGCCCGGCCGTCAGACCTGGACCACCGGTGCCTGGAGTTCCGTGACCCACTCGTCGCGGTTCTCCGGGCACTCCAGGTTGATCTCCCGGGGGTAGCCGGCCGACCGGTAGCCGTTGCCGTCGATCCAATGGGCCAGGGCCTGGGCCGTGGGCACCACGGCGTCCATCGGGCCGCGGTGCACGATGGTCGCGGCCCGGTCGACGGGCGGCAGATCGAGGATCCTCAGGTCCGCACCGTCCCGGAGCGGGGCGGCGACCTGGACGGCGGCGTGGACGGTCACGGCCCCACCGCCTTCCGGGGCGTCCTCGTAGTACGCGACACCGGGGCCCGTCGGTGCGATGCCCGCCGTGTCGAGGCGCCGGAACAGCTCGTTGTAGAGGGGTGTGATGACCGGGCCGATGTCCTGGGGGTCGAAACCGGCAGCGGTCGCGGTGAGCTCCGCCACCCGCACCGCGGGGAGGGTCTTGATGACGACGTCGTTCGTGGGCATGTGCCCCTCGCTCTCGATCGACCGGAGCCTCGCCTCGACCTGCGTCAGCCGGGCCGCCGTGGCGGCCACCGTGGCCTCCAGCTCGGCCCGCCGCAACCGCAGCATGCCGCGCAGCTCCTCGGTGCCGACCTTGTCGTCCACGATGTCCCGCACCTGCTGGAGGGTGAAGCCGAGCTCCTTCAGCGCGATGATCCGGTTCAGCCGGCTGAGCTGGGCGGCCGAGTAGGAGCGGTATCCGGTGGCGGGGTCGACATGGGCCGGGCGCAGCAGTCCGGTGGCGTCGTAGTGGCGCAGCATCCGGACCGAGACGCGGCCGTGCCGGGCGAAGTCTCCGATGGTGAACATGATGGCTCCGAGTTCAGCGCCTGACACGGTGTGAGGGTCAAGGGGCGGCCGGATCAGTCCGGCATTCCCCTGGCCAGCAGAACGGCGCCGTGCAGTGACGACAGCCCACCCAGTGTCGCAGGCCGGACCGGTGGCAGCGGATGCCCCGGCCGCTCCAGCGCCGTCGTCCGCTCGGCCACCATCGCCACGAGCTCCGGCATCGCCGCGGCGAACCCTCCGCCGATCAGCACGAGCGAGGGATGGACCAGCTCGCACACACCGGTCACGGCCGTGGCCAGGGCCCGGCCACTCTCCCGCAGCACCGCCACGGCCCACTGCTTGCCGGCCCGCACGGCCTCGCGCAGCGCGGTGAAGGCCACCTCCTCGCCCCGCCGCCGCGCCGCCCGGCGCAGGGTCGCCGGGCCCGAGGCCGCAGCCTGGACGCAGCCGCGCCGGCCGCAGTCGCACAGCGGGCCGTCGCGGTCCACGATCAGGTGGCCGACCTCGCAGGAGCCGCGGCCCACGCCGGGGACGGGCTTTCCGTTCAGCACGATGCCACCGCCGATCCCGGTGCCGACGCCGAGGTAGAGCAGATCGGGACAGCCCGCCTCGTGTGCTTCGGCGAGGGCGGCCAGATCGCCGTCGTCGGCGCAGCGCACCTCGGCCTCGCCGAAGAGCGCGGACAGCGCGCCCCGCAGATCCACTCCGGCCCAGCCGGGGCGGCCGGGCCAGGCGGCGACCGCGCCGGTGGCGTCGAGGGTGGCGGGCAGCGCGACCCCGACGCCGGTGAGCCGCTCGGGGTGGCCCGCGCACAGCTCCCCGATGTGCCGCGCCAGCAGCTCCAGGTCGCGGGTGGCGCCGCCGGACGTCATGGCGTCCGTACCGTCCGGCTCCGCCCACCGGAAGGCGGATTCGCGGATGCTCAGGTCGTCGTGTTCGAGACGCAGCGCCACTTTGGTGCCGCCCACGTCGATTCCCAGATGACTGATGGTCCTCTCCCGGCTCGTCAGTCTTCGCGGTGCGGGGTGACGGCGCGGCGGGCGCTCAGTCCGGCACCTTTTCCAGCAGGGCGCGTGCGGCGAGCCGATAGCCCACGGCGCCGAGCCCGAAGATGACGCCCGCGGCCAGCGGTCCGGTCACCGACTCATGGCGGAACTGCTCACGCGCCCAGACATTCGACAGATGCACTTCTATCCAGGGCCGCGGATAGTTGGCCAGCGCGTCCCTGAGTCCCCATCCGGCCATCATGAGGGCGGCCGGATTGATGATGGCGCCGACCGTGTCGTAGTTCCCCTGAATGGTTTGGATGATCTCCGCTTCGCCGTCGAACTGGTAGGAATCCACTTTCCAGCCGCGCTCCGCGACCTCTTCTTCGACCCAGCGCTCGACGTCCTGCAACGTATCCGTGCCATAGATCTCGGGCTGGCGCTTCCCGAGGATGCCGAGATTCGGTCCGTTCACCAACAACAGCCTGCTCACTGCGCACCTCACCATGTGGGATCGGCTGAATTACAGCGGCTCATCACGGAAGTGCCATTTATAGCACGGCCCCCTTGGCCTCGACGTGGGAGTTTGAACAACCGCGTTTTTAAGGGGGCTGTAGGGGGGCCCTGAGGGGGAATGACGTTTCGCCCTTCGTCCGGTTAGCGTGCTAATGCGTCCGCCGCGGACCTGCCTCCATAACGCATTAAGGGAGTAGGGAAATCATGAGCAGTGATGTGCGACTGGGATCCGAGCTGCCCGCATGGCCGAGTTACGGCGACGAGGAGCGCGAGGCCCTGATCCGGGCCCTGGAGCAGGGGCAATGGTGGCGCATCGGGGGCGGTGAGGTCGATGCCTTCGAGGCGGAGTTCGCCGCGGCCCATGGCAGCGAGCACGCCCTGGCGGTCACCAACGGGACCCACGCGCTGGAGCTCGCCCTCGAAGTGCTCGGCGTCGGCGCCGGCTCCGAGGTGATCGTTCCCGCGTTCACCTTCATCTCCTCCTCGCAGGCGGCGCAGCGGCTCGGCGCGGTGGCCGTTCCGGTGGACGTGGACCCGGACACGTACTGCATCGATCCGTCGGCGGTCGAGGCGGCCATCGGCCCGAGGACCCGCGCGATCATGCCGGTGCACATGGCGGGTCAGATGTGCGACATGGACGCGCTGGACAAGCTGTCCGCCGACTCGGGGGTGCCGCTGATCCAGGACGCGGCCCACGCCCACGGTGCGCGATGGCGCGGCAAGAGGGTCGGCGAGCTGGGCTCGGTCGCGGCGTTCAGCTTCCAGAACGGCAAGCTGATGACCGCCGGTGAGGGTGGCGCCGTGCTCTTCCCCGACGCCGAGATGTACGAGAAGGGCTTCGTCCGGCACAGCTGTGGACGTCCGCGCACCGACCGCGGCTACTTCCACCGCACCTCGGGCTCCAACTTCCGGCTGAACGAGTTCTCCGCCTCGGTGCTGCGCGCCCAACTCGCCCGTCTGGAAGACCAGATCACCACGCGTGAGCAGCGCTGGCCGGTGCTGGGCCGGCTGCTCGCCGAGATCCCCGGTGTCGTACCGCAGTCGCGCGACGACCGCGGCGACCGCAACCCGCACTACATGGCGATGTTCCGGGTGCCGGGCATCACCGAGGAGCGCCGCGCCAAGGTCGTCGACGTGCTCATCGAGCGCGGGGTGCCCGCGTTCGTCGCCTTCCG
Source organism: Streptomyces lacaronensis (assembly GCF_047337785.1). NCBI lineage: Bacteria > Bacillati > Actinomycetota > Actinomycetes > Kitasatosporales > Streptomycetaceae > Streptomyces > Streptomyces lacaronensis. The sequence continues at coordinate 10,888,559 of NZ_JBLHDK010000003.1, read as the reverse complement.
CGCGGTCTACCGTACGGACGCCTTCTGGGAGGTCGCGGCGCCGGATCTGACGGTGGACGAACTCGCCCGGCGCTGCCCGCACTCCGAGGCGCTCACCCGCGACTGCATATGGCTGCACCACCGGGTGCTGCTGGGCAGCGAGGCACAGATGCACGAAGTGGCCGCCGTCGTCGCCGATGTGCTCGCGGGCGCATGAGCGGCCCGCACATCGGCGAGAGGCCGATCCGGACCGCCGTGGTGGGTCTGGGATGGGCGGCCCGCTCGATCTGGCTGCCCCGGCTGCGCCGGAACCCCGCCTTCACCGTGACCGCCGCGGTGGACCCCGACGAGCGCGGTCGCGCGGCCCTGGCGGAGGCCGAGGCGGAGGGCGCGGACCGGTTACCGCTGCTGGCGGCGGTCCATGACCTCGATCCCGCCGAGGTGGATCTGGCGGTGGTCGCGGTGCCCAACCATCTGCACTGCGCGGTCGCCGGCGAGCTGCTGGCCAAGGGAATTCCGGTGTTCCTGGAGAAGCCGGTGTGCCTGACCTCGGAGGAGGCCGAGCGGCTGGCCGCCGCGGAGCGCTCCGGCGGTGCGGTGCTGCTGGCCGGAAGCGCGGCGCGCTACCGCGCCGATGTGCGCGGGCTGTACCGGATCGCCGCCCGGCTGGGCCATATCCGCCATGTCGAACTCGCCTGGGTGCGGGCGCGTGGCGTACCCGACCGGGGCGGCTGGTTCACCCAGCGGTCGCTCGCGGGCGGCGGGGCGCTGGTCGACCTGGGCTGGCATCTGTTCGACATCGCCGTTCCGCTGCTGGGCACCGCCGCGTTCCGGCACGCCATCGGCACCGTGTCCTCCGACTTCATCACCCAGCGGTCCTCCCGGGCCGCGTGGCGCGGCGATTCCGGCGACTCGGCGCTCCCGGGCGCCACCAATGGCGCCACCGATGTCGAGGACACCGCGCGCGGGTTCCTCATCACCGAGGACGGCCGTTCGGTCGTGCTGCACGCGAGCTGGGCCTCGCACGAGGCGCTGGACACCACCCGGGTCACGATCGACGGCAGCGGCGGCAGCGCGACCCTGCGCTGCACCTTCGGGTTCAGCCCGAACCGCCTCGAGAGGTCCACCCTGACCCGCACCATCGACGGTACGACCCGCCCGGTGGCCGTACCCACCGAACCGGTCGGCACCGAGTACGACCGGCAGCTGGACATGCTGCCCGCGCAGCTGCGCGATCCGGCGGGGCGGGGGCGGGTGATCGAGGAGGTCCGCCGGACCATCGGCGCCATCGAACGGGTCTACACCTGCGCCCGGATGCCCCGGGAGGTCCGGGAGTCGGCACCGGTGTGAACCGCGCCGGCACCGGTTGTCCCCTCACCGCCTCCTCGGCTCCGCCCTCGTCATTTCGCTCCACGGACCGCGTCCGCGGTCCACGTTCTCCGGACCGCGGAGCGGTCCACGTTTCCCCGGACCGCATTCCGGTCCACGTTCCCCGGACCGCCTCCGAGACCCGGACCGGCGGTCCGCCGTACCGGCCGTGCCCGCACTACGGGAGTGCTCAATGACCAGCCACCCGATCAGTCACGGCGGCCCGCCCCCCGGCGCGGGTATCGCCCCGGTCACCTCGGTGGTCTTCGACCTCGACGGTGTCCTCGTCAACAGCTTCACGGTGATGCGCGAGGCATTCACCCTCGCCTACGCCGAGGTCGTCGGCGACGGTGAGCCGCCCTTCGAGGAGTACAACCGCCATCTGGGCCGCTACTTCCCCGACATCATGCGGATCATGGGTCTCCCACTGGAGATGGAGGGCCCGTTCGTCCGCGAGAGCTACCGACTCGCCCACCTGGTGGAGATGTTCGACGGTGTGCCCGAGCTGCTGTCGGAGCTGCGCCACCGCGGCCTGCGGCTCGCCGTGGCCACCGGGAAGAGCGGCCCGCGGGCGCGCTCGCTGCTCGACACCCTGGGTATCCATGGGCAGTTCGATGTGATCTTCGGCTCCGACGAGGTGGCCCGGCCCAAGCCCGCGCCGGACATCGTGCTGAAGGCGATGGACATCATGGGCGCGGACCCCGACCGGACCGTGATGGTCGGGGACGCGGTGACCGACCTGGCCAGCGCGCGGGGGGCCGGAATCACCGCGGTGGCCGCGATGTGGGGTGAGACCGATGAGAAGACCCTGCTCGCGGCGGAGCCCGATGTGATCCTGCACAAGCCGTCCGAACTGCTGTCGCTGACGGTTCCGTAGGTCCGTCCCTCCAATCCGACCGATGCCTCGGCCCGGGGTGCGGGTCCCCGCACAGGACCCGGGCCCCGGCTCGTACCTTCCGGGAACTCGGCCGTCCTCCGGAGGGGAGCCAGGCAAGGGAGGGAGCCGAGGCATCCGAGGGCACGGTGCGGGTGGCGGTGCTGCTGTACGACGGGTTCACCGCGCTGGACGCCATCGGGCCGTACGAGGTGCCGTGCCGGGTGCCGGGCGTGACGGCGACCATGGTGGCCGAGCGCTCCCCGCGCACGGGATCGCTGGTCCTGGGCGCCGCCGGGCTGCTGCGCGGTGTGCCCGCCACCACCTACTGGGCTTCGCGTCCGTATCTGGCGGACGTCGGTGCCATTTACACGCCGGGGCGGTTCGTCGAAGCCGGAAGATCCTCACCGGGGCCGGGGTGTCCGCCGGTATCGAGGACGCCGTGCGCCAGCCGACCGGCCATCCGGGGCGTGGCGTCCGGTGAGGACCGACATCACGCCCCGGTGGTCGGACGGCTCAGCGCGCCAACCGCACCGGTTCCGCTGCCTTTTCCGCCGCGGCCAGCAGTGCGCTGATGTCCTCGCGGGCGCGGGCCACACGGGAACGTACCGTGCCGATGGGGCAGCCGGTGGCGGTGGCGGCGTCCGCGTATGGCAGGCCGAGCACCTTGGTGAGGAGGAACATCTCACGGCGCGCCGGGGCGAGCGCCGCCAGCAGGTCCATCAGCGCCACCCCCTCGTCGAACCCGGGGAGGCCGATGGGCTGCGCCCGTTCGGCCGCCTCCTGCCAGTCGTCCGCGTCCAGTGTGCGGGGTCGGGCGGCGGCCATGCGGTAGCGGTCGACGACCACGCGGCGGGCGATCGACAGCAGCCACGTCCGGGCCGACGAGCGGCCCGCGAAGCGCGACAGTCCGGTCAGCGCCCGTAGATACGTTTCCTGGGCGAGGTCCTCACAGCCGTGGGGGTCGGCGCTGAGATGGAGTACGAAGCGGCGCACATCGCGGTAGGTGGCGCGGATGAAGTGGTCGACCGCGTCGCGGTCGCCGTCGCGGGCAGCCAGGGCCCATTCGGTGACCTGCCGGTCGTTCGCCGCGGTGGCGAAGCCGTGCCCGTGTACGGCAACGGGCGGCACGGCCCTTCTCGGTGCGGCGGACAGCATGGGGGAAGGCATCGTCAAACGTCCTTCGGAAGGCGGTGAACGGCACACCGGCATGCGCCACCGGCTACGCGAGGGCGCGGCGCGGCGGCGAGAAGCCGGTGGTGCCGAGGGATGGGGCCGACGCCGGACAGGCGCCGGTACTCCGCCCGTCACCGGCGCTCACCCCAGATCGGGGGCGGTGCCCCAGATCGGGTCAGGGCCCCAGCCCCACATCGGGGCGGGCCCCCGATCGGAGCAGGGGAAGGACGGGCGGTTCAGCAGACGGCGAACCGCGCCGGTGGCCCTCTGCGGAAAATGACGTGCCGTAGCAGGACTCCGCGCAACCGGCGGGCGATGGCCGGTGCGGACGGCCACGTGGGCAGCGGAGTGGCGCCCGCGCCCAGGAGGCGCAGGGCGAGAACGAGCGGGACGAACAGCAGGGCCGCGAGCGCGCGGCCGAGCCGGAAGACGGCCCGCTCACCGCGCCACAGCCACAATCCGCAGATCAGCGCGGCGAGAAGGTGGGCCGTGGCCATGCCCGGACCGCCCGGACCCGCCCAGGGCCACGGCAGATGGCCCATGGATGGCGTGGTGGTGGACATCGCGTCCGCGCCGTGGTGCATATGGCCCATGGCGGCGCCGCTCATCGGGGTGCCACCCATGTCCCGCATCCCCGGCGCCCCGTCGCCCGTGGCGCTTCCCGCCACGGGAGCGGCTGTCGCCTCCGCCAACCGGAACGCCATGTGCAGGCCGAGTTGCGCGACCACCGTCGCACCGGTCACGACCAGCGCTCCGCGCTCGCGCCCGGTGACCCACCACGCGGCGGCCGCCGTCCCGGCGAACGCGGCGGCCACGGCCCACACCGGCAGGGTGTCACCGGACATCAGCGTGTGTCCGAGCGCCGTCACCACGACGCACACCGCCGCGAACACGGCGGCTCGTGCGAGGCGGAAGGGTGGCCCGGCGGACATGGCAGCCATGGTGCCAGCCGTCGCCGGTGAGCGTGACGGTGGCTCAATCTTCATCACGCGGGTGACAAGCGTGGCCCGTGAATCGCCCGCGCCCGACACCCGTGAGTCAGCTCGCAGAAGAACCCGGAACTCATCCACGTACTCATCCGACGACTCAACCGGCGCGGCCGGCAATGCGTCCGCGTACCGCCGTTGCCCCCGAACCGCTGAACCCCTCGCCCCGGCCACGGGCGACTCCCCGGACGATGCCACCGGCAAGGAGCAACACTCCCGCACCGGGCCCGGCGGCACCGGGCCGGGCGGGTCCGTCTGGGCCGCCCCGCGGCGGCGACCGCGAACTGCCCCGAGTCACGGAGCTGTTTGCCATCTCGGCAAGGTGATTTGCCAAGCCGCCAGGCAGGCTCGCATGGTGGGCCGTGGAGGTGGTCAAGGTGACCGATGAGCTGAGGAACGCCTACGAGGTGATGGTGATCGGCGGTGGCGCCGCGGGGCTGAGCGGGGCGCTGATGCTGGCTCGGGCGCGGCGCTCGGTGGTGGTGATCGACGCGGGCTCCCCGCGCAACGCCCCGGCCTCGGGGGTGCACGGGCTGCTGGCCCGGGACGGGATCCCCCCGGCCGAGCTGGTGGAGCGGGGCCGGGCCGAGGTCCGCGGCTACGGCGGTCAGGTGGTGTCCGGCGAGGTGAGCGCCGTGGCCCGGGAGGAGACCGGGTTCCGGGTGACCCTGGCCGACGGCCGGAGCGTCCGCGCACTCCGGCTGCTGCTGGCCACCGGGCTGGTCGACGAGTTGCCGGACGTCCCCGGGCTGCGGTCCCGGTGGGGCCGGGATGTGGTGCACTGTCCGTACTGCCACGGCTGGGAGGTCCGCGACCAGGCCATCGGCGTACTGGGGAGCGGGCCGCTGTCGGTGCACCAGGCGATGCTCTTCCGGCAGTGGAGCGAGGATGTCACCTTCTTCGCCCATACCTTGCCGATACCGACCGGCGAGGAGGCGGAGCAGCTGGCCGCCCGTGGCATCCGCGTGGTGAACGGCGAGGTGGCGTCCGTGGAGATCGTCGAGGACCGCCTCGTCGGCGTGCGTCTGCGCGATGGCAACGTGGTCAAGCGCGAGGCACTGGCCGTCGCGCCCCGGATGGTGGCGCACACCGGCTTCCTGGCGGCGCTCGGGCTGCGGCCGGTGGAACATCCGAGTGGCGCCGGTGAGCACATCCCGTCCGACGCGACCGGCCGTACCGATGTGCCCGGGGTATGGGTCGCGGGCAATGTCACCGATCTGTCCGCCCAGGTGGGTGCCGCCGCGGCGGCGGGCGCGACCGCGGCGGCCCATATCAACGCGGATCTGATCGCCGAGGAGACCCGAGAGGCGGTCGCCGCGGCCCGGGCCCACGGCGAGGTGGCGTTCTCCGGGGAGGTGGAATCGCGGGTCTGCGAAGCGGTGTTGGGCGACCACCGCCACGGCCTGTGACGTGCGGTGCACATGTGGAGTCCTTCGTCGGCCCGCGACGGCTCACGCTCAGTAGACGGTGAGGCCGTAGGCGCTCAGCACCTCCTGGATCGGCTGGTAGTAGGTGGTGCCTCCGGAGGTGCAGTCCCCGGAGCCGCCCGAGAGAATGCCGATGATCTTGTCGCCCGCGTAGAGCGGGCCACCACTGTCGCCCGGCTCGGCGCAGATATTGGTCTGGATCAGGCCGTAGACGATGTCACCGCCGCCGTAGTTGACGGTCGCGTTGAGCGCGGTGACCACACCGCACCGGACACCGGTCGTGGCGCCTCGGCGGCAGACCTGCTGGCCGACGTGGGCGGTGGCGGTCCCGGTGATGTCGACGGTCCCCACGGTCCCGGGGTGCGGAACGGCCGTGTTGGTGTACCGGACGACGCCGTAGTCGTTGCCCGGGAAGCTGGTCCCGGTCGTCGGGCCGACCGTGGTCGTACCGGAGCCGGTGTACCAGGTGGCGTTGCCATCGGCGCAGTGGCCGGCGGTGACGAAGTAGTACGTGGCGCCGCTCTGCACATTGACCCCCGCGGAGCAGCGCACCCCCGTGGAGGAGTAGATCCCGTCGCCACCGGAGAGGAGGGTCCGCAGCGGGCCGTCGACCCGCTCGACGGTGACGGCACCGCCGAAGCGCTCAGCGGCGCGGTCGACCCTGGCCAGGTCCGCGCCCCGGACCGTGGAGCCGACGAGGACACGCAGCGTTCCGGTGCGCTCGTCCACGGTCCAGGCGGTGCCCGGGACATCCAGGGACGCCACGGCCGAGGCGGCACCGGACACGGACGTTGACGCGGACGGGGACGCGGCGGTGGACGCGGCCGTGGGCCCGGAGGAAGCGGCCGCACTCGTGCCGACTGTCGCGAGGGTGGCCGTGACGAACAGACCGGACACCGCGGCGATCAGCCGGAACCGACCACGTCTTCTGGTACGGCGTGCTGTTCTCACCCGAACCTCCTTGAAAGGGGCGGTAGTTGGTCCAGCGCCTCATTGTGCCCGTGGCCGGGCGGACGCGTAACCCACCTCCCCGCGCCATCACGGACCACCCTTGATCAGCACATTGATCGATCAAGCGATGCCGCGTACGTGCCGTCGGACTCCCCGCCGACTACGACGACGAGGATGTTATAAATGCCGATATGAGCAGACATGCTCGTCCGGCCCGGAGGCGGCTGGGGCCCCTGCCGCATCTGCGCAGCGTCGCCGGGCAGGCGTTCATCCTGCAGCTTCTGCTGATCCTGGTTCTGGTGGCCGCCGCGGTGGTGGCCGTCGCCGCGGACGCCCGGGCTCACGGCACGGTCGACGCCCGTCGGCGATCGCTCGCGGTCGCCGAGACCTTCGCTCACGCTCCCGGCACGGCCCGGGCCATGAGCGGCGACAAACCGACATCGGCGCTGGAGTCGCATGCGGAGGCGGCACGGAAGCGCTCCGGCGTCGACAGCGTCGTCGTGTTCGACCCTCGTGGCATCCGCCTCACCCATCCCGAGAGGCTCTTGATCGGCAAACGGATCGTCGGCCCCGCCGGGCTGGTGCGGGACGAGCTGCGCGGAAAGACGATCTCGCAGACCTTCCGGGCCAGCCAGGGCCCGTCCGTCGTCTCGGCGGTCCCCGTCACCGGGGCCGATGGCACCTTCCTCGGCGGAGTGTCGGTCGGGGTCAAGATCCAGAACGTGCACAGCACGATGGACCGCCGGCTGCCGATGCTGCTCGGCAGCGGCGCCGGGGCGCTGGCCCTGGCCACGGGCGGGGCGGCGCTGCTGAACAGGCGGGTGCGGCGGCAGACCCACGGCCTGGGCGCCGCGCAGATGACGCGGATGTACGAACACCATGACGCGGTGTTGCACTCGGTCCGCGAAGGGGTGCTGGTCCTGACGGCGGACAAGCGGCTGCTGCTCCTCAACGACGAGGCCCGGGAGCTGCTCCGGCTGGCTCCGGACGCTGAGGGGTGCCACGTCGGCGCGCTCGGCCTCGAACCCCATCTGACAGAGCTACTGATGTCGGGACGGCGCGTCACGGACGAGGTGCACCCCTGCGGGGAGCGGCTACTTTCGGTCAGCCTGCGGTCCACGAGCCGTGCGGACGCCCCCGCCGGAAGCGTGGTGACACTGCGGGACACCACCGCGCTGCGGGTGCTCTCCGACCGGGCGGTGGAGACGGGCGAGCGGCTGAAGCTGCTGTCCGACGCCGGTGTGCGGATCAGTTCCACCCTGGAGCTGACGGGTATCGCCGAGAAGCTGGTGGACGTGGCCGTCCCCCGGTTCGCCGATATCGTCGCCGTCGAGCTGCTGGACCCCGTACTGCGCGGCGAGGAGCCCGAGCCGCCGCACGAGCCCCTGGCACCACACCGGACCGCCGTCGGCGGGGCACCCGCCGAAGCCCCCCTCTTCCGCGTGGGCGAACGGGTCGTCCACGCCCCCTCCACCCCGCAGAGCCGGGCCGTGCGGACCGGAGCCGCCGTCCTCCTCCAGGCCGATCCGACCAGTACCGGCAAGTGGCCGGCCGGGGAGGCCCGGCGCCTCCTCGACCACGGGATCCACTCATTGATCACCGTCCCGCTGCGGTTTCGCGGTGTCACCCTGGGGCTGGCCACCTTCTGGCGGGCCCGGCACCGTGCGCCGTTCGACGAAACGGATCTGGCGATCGCCGGGGAGCTCGCCGTGCGCACCGCCGTATGTGTCGACAACGCCCGCCGCTACGCCCGCGAACACGCCATGGTCACCGCACTCCAGCGCACCCTCCTCCCCGGCGGTCTGCCCGACCAGGACGCCGCGCAGGTGGCGGCCCGCTATCTGCCCGCGCCGGGCGGGACGGGCGGAAGCTGGTTCGATGTGATCCCTCTCCCCGGCGCCCGGGTCGCACTGGTCGTCGGGAAGGTGACCGGGCAGGGCCTGCACGCCGCGGCCACGATGGGCCGGTTGCGCACGGCGGTGCAGAACTTCTCGGCCCGGGACGTGCCCCCGGATGAGCTCCTCTCCCATATGGACGAGCTGGTCACCCGTCTCGACCTGGAGCATGACGCCGACGCGCACGGCACCCGCATCGCGGGCGCCGGCTGTCTGTACGCGATCCACGACTCGGTGTCGGGCCATTGCACCGTGGCCCGGGCCGGCGATCCGGGCCTCGTCCTGGCCCGTCCCGACGGCACCGTGGACATCCCCGCGGTGCCGGTCTCCCCGCCCCTGGGCCTGGGCGGGGAGCCCTTCGAGGCGGTCGACCTCTCACTGCCCGCCGCAAGCCGTCTGGTGCTCTACACCAATGGTCTCCTCGAAGGCCACGACCGAACCACCGGCACCGGCCTGGACCTGCTGGGCCGCGCCCTCGCGGCCGAGCCGCACCTCGACCCGGACGAGACCTGCCGGAGCCTGTTCCAGACCGTCCTTCCGCCCCGCCCGAGCGACGATGTCGCCCTCCTGGTGGCCCGCACCCGTCTGCTCGACCCGGAGAACGTGGCCGAGTGGGATATGCCGCCCGACCCGGCGGCGCTCGCCCCGCTGCGCGCCGCCTGTGCCCACCGGCTACGGGCGTGGGGCCTGGAGGACGCCGTGTGCACCGCCGAGCTGATCATCAGCGAACTGATCACCAACGCCCTGCGGTACGGCGCCCCTCCCGTACACCTACGACTGCTGCGCGACCGCGGTCTGATCTGCGAGGTCTCCGACGGCAGCAGCACCGCGCCCCATATGCGCCGCGCCGCGACGACCGACGAGGGCGGGCGCGGGCTGTTCCTCGTCGTCCAGTTCGCCCGGCGCTGGGGCACCCGCTACACCCCACACGGCAAGGTCATCTGGGCCGAGACACCCCTGGACGGCCACTGAGCGCGGCGACGGGAAGAGGCTCCCGAAACGCCATGTCCGAATCCCGCCAGCTTTCCGTGTCCGAAGGACCCATGCTGGGAGCAGCGCAAGACAGAACGGCGAGAAGAAGAGAGGGACCACAGCCATGACGGTCCACACGACGATCGACAGCCCGCTCGGCGAGCTGCTGCTGGTGGGCGAGAGGTCCGCCACCGCGACGGGGGGTACCGCGCTCGTTTCCCTGTCCGTGCCCGGGCAGAAGGGCGGGGCCGTCGTCCAGGACGGCTGGAGCGAGGACGCCGACGCGTTCACCGAGATCGCCGCCCAGCTGCGCTCCTACTTCGACGGCAAGCTCACCCGTTTCGACATCGAGTGCGTCGAGGGCGGTACGGAGTTCCAGCGCAGGGTCTGGGAGGCGCTGGAGTCCATTCCGTACGGCACCACGGTCAGCTACGGCGACATCGCCCGGCAGATCGGCGCCCCGCGCACCGCGGTCCGCTCCGTGGGCACCGCGATCGGCCGCAATCCGCTGCTGGTCGTCCGGCCCTGCCACCGCGTCATCGGCGCCACTGGCGCGCTGACCGGCTATGCGGGCGGGCTGGAGCGCAAGGAGCGGCTCCTCGTCCACGAAGGCGCCCTGCAGACGACCTGAGCGCGGGCCTCGCACCCACCACCGGGGCTCGTACCGCGCTTCCCGGATCCCGGAGAACCCGGAGCACACCGATGAGCACCACGACCGACACCGCACGCCTCCACCAGCGCGTGGCCGCGGCCGACTGGACACAGCTGGCAGAGGAGCTGGACACCTACGGGTGCGCGCTCACACCACGGCTGCTGACCCCCGCGCAGTGCGCCCGCGTCGCCGGGCTCTATGAGCGGGACGAGCAGTTCCGGAGCACGATCGACATGGCCCGGCACCGCTTCGGCTCCGGCCAGTACCGCTACTTCACCCATGACCTGCCCGAACCGGTCGCCGAGCTGCGCGCGGCGCTCTATCCGCGGCTGCTGACCATCGCCCGTGACTGGGCGGAGCGGCTCGGCCGCCCGGCGCCCTGGCCGGACAGCCTCGAGAAGTGGCTGGCGATGTGCCATGAGGCCGGACAGGGCCGCTCGGCGCAGATCCTGCTGCGCTACGGACCCGGCGACTGGAACGCCCTGCACCGGGATGTGTTCGGCGACATGCTCTTCCCGCTCCAGGTGGTGATCGGGCTGGACGCGTACGGCACGGACTACACGGGCGGGGAGTTCCTGCTGGTCGAGCAGCGGCCCCGGGCCCAGTCCCGGGGCACCACGACCGTCCTCCAACAGGGCCACGGTCTGATCTTCACCACCCGGGACCGTCCTGTGGCCACCAAGCGCGGCTGGTCGGCCGGGGTCATGCGGCACGGGGTCAGCACGGTGCGGTCCGGGCGGCGCCACGCGCTGGGGCTGGTCTTCCACGACGCCGCCTGATGTCTCCTGCCAGTCCTCGTCCGCGGAGAATCCCCGTATGAACGCCCTGATCCCCCGCCCACGTCTCGAAGTGGCCCCCGGCGCCGTCCATGTGCCGGGCTGGCTCAGCCTCGAGCAGCAGCGGGAGCTGGTCATCGCCTGCCGGGGCTGGGCCACCGGCCCGGTCCCGATCCGGCACACCAAGCTGCCGCGCGGGGGCGTCATGTCGGTGCGGACGGTGTGCATCGGCTGGCACTGGCAACCCTATGCGTACACCCGCACCGCGGACGATGTGAACGGCGCGCGGGTCGCCGAATTCCCGGACTGGCTGGTCGAGTTGGGCCGTCGTGCCCTGGCCGACGCGTACGACGACGAGACGGCCGGTGAGGATTACACCCCCGACACCGCACTCATCAACTTCTACGACGCCCAGGCCAGACTCGGCATGCACCAGGACAAGGACGAGCGGTCATCCGCCCCGGTGGTCTCGCTCACCATCGGCGACAGCTGCGTTTTCCGCTTCGGCAACACCGAGACCCGTACCAAGCCGTACACCGACCTCGAACTCGCCTCCGGCGATCTGTTCGTCTTCGGCGGCCCCTCCCGCTACGCGTACCACGCCGTCCCCAAGATCCTTCCGGGAACCGGCGACCCGGCCACCGGACTGAAGTCCGGACGGCTGAACATCACCATGCGGGTCACCGGCCTGGCCGATCCGACGCCGTCCCGCGATCACCCAGCGCCCGCGGGCCGCTGAGCCTCGAATTCGACGGGGAGCGTGGTCAGCGAGCGGATGAACGGGTTCTTGCTGTGGCCGATCTCGGAGGCGGGAACGCCCAGCCGAAGGCCGGGGAACCGCCGGACCAGGCTCTCCAGGGCGATCTGCCCCTCCACCCTGGCCAGTGGCGCACCGATGCAGTAGTGGATGCCGTGGCCGAACTGGAGATGCACGGCGGAGTCCCTCGTCAGGTCCAGCCGCTCGCCGCCGGTGAAGTGTGCCGGGTCGGAGTGTGCGGCGTCCATGTCCAGGAGCACCTGGTCGCCGGCGCGGATGGGTACGGAGCCGACCTCCACGTCCTCGTTGGCGAAACGCACGACGAGGATGCCCGGCCCGGCGTGCCGGAGCAGCTCCTCCAGGCCGCGCCCGGCCAGCTCGGGGTCCTTGCGCAGCAGCTCCATCTGGTCCGGCTGGGACAGCAGCGAGAACACCGCGTTGCTGATGAAGCTGCCGGTCAGCTCGTACCCGGCGATCAGCATCATCCGTGCGGTGGCGACCACCTCGCGGTGGCTGAGCCGGTCGTCCTCGTGTGCGGACATCAGATCGCTGATCAGGTCGTCCTCGGGGGCCTTTCGCCGGGCCTCGGCGAGATCCTCCATGTACGCCCACAGCTTGGCGGAGGCGTCCTGGGAACGCGCGGCGGTGTCCGGGTCCAGCGGGGGCATGAGCATCAGATCGGCCCACTGGTGGAATTCGGTGCGGTCGGCGATGGGCACGCCGAGGAGTTCACAGATCACCTGCATGGGCAGCGGGATGGCCAGCGCGGTGACGAGATCGGCCCGGCCGTCGACGGCGATCCGGTCCAGCAGTGTGTCGGTGATCTCCTGCACCCGCGGCCGCAGGCTCTCCACCCTGCGGGTCGTGAACGCCTTGGCGAGCAGCCTGCGCAGCCGGGTGTGCTGGGGCGGATTGGTGCCGGGCAGCGTGTCCTCGAACAGCCCGCTGACCGGAGTGGTCTGGCCCTGGGAGGCGGCGTAGGCGGCGGCCGGGCTCATGCCGGGGTGTCCGAGACAGTCCCGGACGTCTTCGTAGCGGGAGACGAGCCACGCCGTGGTGCCGTTCATCGTGATCTGCCGGGGCGGGCCGTGTTTGCGCAGCTCCTCGGCGACGGTCTGTGGGTCGAGGATGCGAAGTTCTTCTTCGGGGGTGTCAGCCATGGCGGTACCACGTTCTCCTTCTGCTTGGGTGATGCCGATGCCGGTGTCAGCTGTGGTGTCAGCTCCGGCTCCGGTGTCAGCTCTGGCTCCGGGCGGGGATGATGTAGTCGGGGTCGGCCGTCCGTGGCGGCTCGCGCCGGGCCATGGCGGCGTCGATCGCGGGCCGGAGCCGGGCCGCCTTCAGCCGTTCGGCGGTCTCGTCGCGCTCCTTGAACTCGGGCATCACCTCGTTGGCGAAGAGCTCCAGCGATGCGCAGATGTGCTCGTGCCGGGTACCGCCGCCCTGGACGAGGAAGATCGCCTGGTCCAGCCCGGCCTCCTCGTGCAGCCGCAGGAAGTCGCGTATCTGGCGCGGAGTGCCCACCGCGCCCCGGGCCGGATTGCCCAGTGGCATACCGGGCTTGCCGAAGGAGGAGCGGCCCATGCCGTGCTTGCCGCGGTCGCGCTGGAACTCCTCCCACAGCCGGGTGCGGCCCGGTGCGGCGGTGCCGAAACCCGCGTAGAAGCCGAGGCCGAAGTTGAAGAACTGGACGCCGTCGACGGCGCGTTCCACCGCCGTGGTCTCGTCCTCGTGGCAGAACATCGGAATGGTCGCGGCGATTTGGGCATTGACCGCGAACCCGGCGGGCACGCAGTCCGCCGACTCGATGCCCGAGTAGTAGGCGTCGACCCACTTCTTGGTCTCCGCCGGTCCGAAGAAGGAGAAGTTCAGCGCCCCGAGGCCCTTGGTGGCCGCGATGCGGATCGCGTCCCGGTTTCCGCAGGCCATCCACATCGGCGGATGTGGTTTCTGCCGCGGCTTGGGCAGCACATTTCGGATGGGAGCGGACACATACGTGCCCTCGCACCCGGCGAAGGGTTCCTCGACGAACATACGGGAGACGGCGTCCACCGCCTCCGCCCACTGGTCCCGTTTGACGGAGCGCTCCACGCCGAAGCCGCCCAGCTCGGTGGGGGTGGTGGACTCACCCGTGCCGAAGTCCACGCGCCCGTCGGAGAGCAGATCCAGCGTGGCGATCCGCTCGGCGACCCGTGCCGTCGGATTGAACCCCGGGGGCATCAGGGCGACCGCGTGGCCGATGCGGATGCGGCTGGTGCGCTGGCTGACCGCGCCGAGGAACACCTCCGGCGCCGACATGTGCGAGTACTCCTCCAGGAAGTGGTGCTCAGGGCACCACACATGGTCGAAGCCCAGCCGGTCGGCCAGCTCGATCTCCTCCAACGTCTCCTTGAACAGGCGGTGTTCGGAGTCCTGGGTCCAGGGGCGGGGCAGCTGGGCCCCGTACAGCAAGCCGAATTTCATGGCGCATCATCACTCTCATGTGCTGGTCGTCGGCGGCGGGCTGGGACGGGCCATGGGCCGGGACGGGGATGGCGGCACCGGTTCGGTCAGTCGCGACCGTCCCAGTACGTGTCGAGCACCTTCGCGCGCTGTTCCGGATCGACGAGGAGCGTGACCTTCTCATGGCCGTCCTCCACGATCGTGAACATGTTGTTGGTGAGGAAGACCTGCCCCTTGTCGATGGCGCGCCTGCGCCGACGCATCGCGGCCAGGATGGCCGGGCCATTGCCCTCACCGACACCGGCCCAGGCGTCATAGGTCCTGGGCCGGGTGGTGAAGCGGTAGGTGGTGCGCCAGTCGTGGTCCAGAGTCTTGGCCTGCAGCACGAGATAGCCGTCCCGCCGGATCAGCCGGAACGCACAGCCGTACTGCCACTGCACCTCCTCCTCGGACAGACGCAGCGGCTCGGTGAAGCACAGACCGGCATGTCCTACGTCGGCCAGCCACTCCTGCCCCTCGATACGGACGAGCATCAGCATGTGTTCGGGGTCGGGGGCGAAGGTGTCACCGGGCAGATACGTGCCTCCGCTGATGACGTCCAGGTCATAGCCCAATTCGCGGAGCAACCGGGCGAACAAGGTGTTCAGCTCCAGACACATGCCACCGTCGCCGGTCGGCACGATGGCCTCGAACGCCTTGTCGATATCTATGTCGGCCATGTTCTCCGCGCTGAGGCGGTGGGTGTGGTTGGTGTCGTAGGGGACCGTCATCAGATGGCTGCGGTGCAACTGCCGCAGGTTCGGCAGGGTGGGGGCGGGCGGCTGGGAGAACCCCAGATGCGCCAGGTATGTGTCCGTGCTGAACATGTGCGATCCCTTTCTTGCCGCTTCGGTCGGTGCCGGTCCGCTGAACCGGGTGTGCTGGGCCGAGTCACTCCCGGGCGGCTCCGGGGGCCGGCACGGCTCCGGGAGGATCATCCGGATCGGCTTTCTCCAGTTCGTCCCGCAGTTGCCAGGCCAGCATCCGGAGAGTCGGGTGGTCGAAGACAAAGCTGGGAGGCAGCCGCAGCGCGGTGCGCTTGGCCAGGCGATCGCGTAGTTCCACCGCCATCAGTGAGTCCAGACCGATCTCGGTGAACAGAACTTCGGGGTCGAGGGTGGCGGCCGCCGAGTGTCCCAGAACCCGAGCGGCCTCCTGCTGCACCATGTCCAGGAGAATCCGCTCCCGCTCCTCGGGGGTGGCCCCGGCCAGTCGGCCGGTCACCAGGCTCTGATCGGCCGTGGCCCGAGGAGCAGTGGCTCGGCGAGCCGCCGGGGCGAGCCTGTGCAGCAGCGGGTGGACCGCCCCGCTGGCGGCTTGGGCACGGAGCGCGCCGAGGTCCAGTTTGAGGGGAAGGACCGTGGGTTCGCGCGTGCGCAGCGCGGTATCGAACAGTTCCATGCCCTCGGCCGGGGACAACGGGGCGACACCGCCGCGTGCCATACGGCGCTGGTCGGCGTCGCCGAGGCGGCCGGTCATCCCCGTTCCGGCGGCCTGCTGCCACATACCCCAGGCCAGGGACACGGCGGGCAGCCCCTGGGCCTGGCGCTGATGGGCCAGCGCGTCGAGGTAGGCGTTGGCGGCGGCGTAGTTGCCCTGGCCCGCGTTGCCCAGGGTGCCGGCGGCGGAGGAGAAGAGGACGAAGGCGGAGAGGTCCAGGCCCCGGGTCAGCTCATGCAGATGGAACGCCCCGTCCACCTTCGGCCGGAACACCGCGTCCATACGCTCCGGAGCCAACGCCGTCAGCACACCGTCATCCAGAACACCGGCCGTATGCACCACCGCCGACAACGGAACATCCCCGGGAACGGCATCCAGCAGCCCGGCCACCGCATCCCGCTCCGCCACATCACACGCGACGATCCGCACCCGCGCCCCCGCCCCCACCAGCTCCGCCTCCAACTCCGCGGCACCGGGCGCCCCAGACCCGCTCCGACTCGCCAACACCAGACTCCGCACCCCATGCACCGCCACCAGATGCCGCGCCACCACCGCGCCCAACGCCCCCGTACCGCCCGTGACCAACACCGTCCCACCGGAACCCAAACCACCCGGACTGGCTTGGGGCACATCCGCGATACGAGTGAGGTGTCGGGCGAAGCAGCCGGCCTCGCGCAGGGCCAGTTGGCGCTGGTCACCGGCGAGCAGTTCGGGTAGCAACGCGGTTGGTATCGGCGCTTCGTCGATGTCGAGGAGGAGAATCCGCCCAGGGTTCTCCGCTTGTGCGGACCCCACCAGGCCCCATACGGCGGCCGCTGCTGGATCGACCGGATCGGCCTCCCGGACGGCGACAGCCCCCCGCGTCACCACGACCAGCCGGCTG
Source organism: Streptomyces lacaronensis (assembly GCF_047337785.1). Lineage (NCBI taxonomy): Bacteria > Bacillati > Actinomycetota > Actinomycetes > Kitasatosporales > Streptomycetaceae > Streptomyces > Streptomyces lacaronensis. The sequence goes on along the minus strand of NZ_JBLHDK010000003.1, from coordinate 10,871,942 downwards.
GACGCCAACGAGGGCTCGGCCAGCCACGCCTGTACGACCCGCAGCACCCTCCCGGTCAGCTCCCGCGCATCGGCTCTACCGCCGCCGAGGTCCAGCAGCAGCACGTCCGGCTGGAAAGCCTCCGGGGTCGTGGCCAGGTGGTGTACGTCCTCGGTGTCGCCCACCGATACGGGTTCCACGGTCGTACCGTCCGGCCGAACCGGCAGTTCCTCCCAGGCGATGCGGAACATCCGGTCCGCCGTCGCCGCCGTCCCGAACTGCTCGGCGCTGACCGGTCGGGACACCACCGAGCCCACCGAAGCCACGGGGGCACCGCTCTCATCGGCCAGTTCCAGGGACATGGTGTTCGGACCGGACGGTGTCACACATACCCGCAGCGCTGAGGCGCCGGAGGCATACAACGCCACCTCGCGATAGGCGAACGGCAGCACGAGCTCCGCATCGGCTTCATCGCGATCGTGGAAGGCGATGGTGTGCATGGCGGCATCGAGGATTGCCGGGTGGAGCCCGAACCCCGCCGCCTGGGCCCGATGTTCCTCCGGCAGGGCCACTTCCGCGTACACCGCGCCATCCAGCCGCCAGGCCGCCCGCACCCCCTGGAACACCGGCCCATACCGATAGCCGACCTGTTCCAGACCGTCATACAGGCCCTCCACTTCTCCCGGATCCACCGCCACGGCACCCGCCGGAGGCCACACCGACAGCCCCACATCAGGAGCGGAGACCCCCTCCGCACGGCACAACGTCCCTGTGGCGTGCCGCACCCACGCAGCACCCAGACCGGCATCCTCCGCCCGCGAATACACCCGTACGCCGCGCCGACCGCCCTCATCGGCCTCCGCCACACTCACCCGCACCTGTACCGCCCCGCCCTCCGCCAACACCAGCGGAGCCTCCATCACCAGCTCCTCCACCCCACCGCAACCGACCTCATCACCGGCCCGCACCACCAACTCCACAAACGCCGCCCCCGGCAACAACACCACACCCGCAGCCACATGATCAGCCAGCCACGGATGAGACCCCAACGACAACCGCGAGGTGAACAACACCTCACCCGACCCCGGCACCTCCATCACCGCACCCAACAACGGATGCTCCACCCCCGCCAGCCCGGCAGACATCACATCACTGGCCCCACCCCCGTTCCCCACCAACCAGTAATGCTCCCGTTGGAACGCATACGTCGGCAGATCCGAGACATGGGCAGGCAGAACCGTGTTGCCGAACAGGGCACCGAAATCCAGGCGTACGCCTGCCACATGCAGATGAGCGACGGCAGACATCAGCGCCCGGGGCTCATCGCCCTCCCGCCGCAACGACGGCACCACCACGGACTCTCCGGCCAACCCCTCAGGAAGACAGTCCCCGACCATCGCGGACAGCACCGCATCCGGCGCCAACTCCAGGTACGTGCTGACGCCATAGTCGGCAAGCGCCCGCACACCATCCGCGAACCGCACCGCCGAACGCACATGCTCCACCCAGTACTCGGGGGAACGCACCGTCTCCGGGTCTGCTAGCCGCCCGGTCACGTTGGACACCAGGGGGATCGCCGGGGCAGCGAACGACACGTCGGCGATCGCCTCCCGGAACTCCTCCAGCATCGGTTCCATACGGGCGGAGTGGAACGCATGCGAAACCGCCAGACGCCTCGTCCGGCACCCCTGCCCCGACAACTCCTCCGCCACCCGCAACACCGGCTCCTCATCACCGGAAAGCACCACCGCCGCAGAACCATTCACCGCCGCGATACCCACCCCCTCCCCCAGCAACGGACGCACCCGCTCCTCACCCGCACCCACCGCCACCATCGCCCCACCCTCCGGCAACCCCTCCATCAACCGCCCCCGCGCCGCCACCAACACCGCCGCATCCTCCAACGACAACACACCCGCCACATGCGCCGCCACCACCTCACCCACCGAATGCCCACCCACCACATCCGGCACCACACCCCACGACTCCACCAACCGGAACAACGCCGTCTCCACCGCGAACAACCCCGCCTGAGCAAACACCGTCCGCTCCAACAACTCACCGTCCCCGAACACCACCTCCCGCACCGAACCCGACACCCCACCCGCACCCAACTCCCGGCCCAGCGCCTCACACACCACATCGAAGACCTCCCGGAACACCGGAAACGCCTCATACAACCCACGCCCCATCCCCACCCGCTGACACCCCTGACCAGCGAACAACACCCCCAACCGACCACGCACCACCGAACCCGACACCACACCCACACCCGACTCACCCCGCACCACCGCACCCAACCCCGCCAACGCCTCCTCCCGACCCCCCGCCACCACCACCACACGATCCGACAACCCCGCCCGACCACAACCCAACGCGACACCCAGCTCGCTCAGATCGAGCTGCGGCTCGTCCGCGAGGAAGGACCGCAGGCGTCGCGCCTGGGCCCGCAAGGCCGTGTCACCACGCCCCGACACCACCAGCGGCACAGGGACGCCCTTCGGCCAAGACATCGCCGGGCCGGTCGGCTCGGTCCCCGGCGGCGCCGCCTGTTCCAGGATGACGTGGGCGTTGGTGCCGCTGACCCCGAACGCGGACACACCAGCCCTGCGCGGACGCCCCACCTCCGGCCACACGCGCTCCTCGGTCAGCAGTTCCACCGCACCCGCCGACCAATCCACCTGCGACGTAGGCTCCTCCACGTGAAGTGTCCGAGGTGCGATGCCATGCCGCAGCGCCAACACCATCTTGATCACACCGGCCACCCCCGCAGCCGCCTGCGCATGGCCGATGTTCGACTTCAAGGACCCCATCAACAGCGGCCGATCGCGGTCCTGCCCGTATGTGGCCAGCACCGCCTGCGCCTCGATGGGATCGCCCAGCGCCGTACCCGTGCCATGCGCCTCGACCACATCCACCTCGGCGGCCGACACACCCGCACTGGCCAGTGCCTGCCGAATAACACGCTGCTGCGACGGACCATTCGGCGCCGTCAGACCGTTCGACGCACCGTCCTGGTTCACCGCACTGCCCCGCACCACCGCCAACACCCGATGGCCAAGCCGCTCCGCGTCCGACAACCGCTCCAGCGCCAACACACCCACGCCCTCGGCCCACCCCGTACCGTCAGCCGAGGCGGCGAAGGACTTGCACCGGCCATCGACCGACATGCCGCGCTGCCGCGAGAAGGCGATGAAGATGCCGGGCGTGGGCATCACCGTGACACCACCGGCCAAGGCGATCGAACACTCACCGGCTCGCAACGCCTGAGCCGCCAGATGCAACGCCACCAGGGACGAGGAGCATGCCGTGTCCACCGCGACGGACGGGCCCTCGAAGCCAAGCGCATAGGACACCCGTCCCGACAGCACGCTGGCCGAGGCGCCGAGGCCCAGCATGCCCTCGAGCTCGGCCGGCACCGACTCCACACCCGACCCATAGTTGTGGTAGGTCACACCGGAGAAGACGCCCACGTCCTTGCCCCGCAGGGTGGTCGGGTCGATTCCGGCCCGCTCCAGCGCTTCCCACGATGTTTCCAGCATCAGACGCTGTTGCGGGTCCACGGCCAGCGCCTCACGTGGCGAGATACCGAAGAAGCCCGCGTCGAACTCCCCGGCATCGTGCAGAAACCCACCTTGGTGCGCATAGCTGGTGCCGGGGTGGTCCGGGTCCGGATGGAAAAGGTTCTCCAGATCCCAGCCACGGTTCACCGGGAAGTCGCTGATCCCATCCCGGCCCTGAAGCACCAGCTCCCATAGCTCTTCCGGCGTGGAGACTCCTCCCGGCAGTCGACACGCCATGCCCACGATCGCCACCGGCTCGGTCGACACAGCTACAGACGCCGATGTCGGCTTCGCTGCTTTCTCCAGGGCCTGCGCCGCTGCCGTGTCCCCGATGAGCTCGTCACGTAGAAAGTCGGCGAGAATCAGGGGCGTGGGGTAGTCAAAGAGCAGGGTGGTCGGCAGAGTCCGGTCGGTGAGTGCGTTCAGACGGTTGCGCAACTGCACGGCGGTGGCCGAGTCGAACCCGATCTGGTTGAACACCATGTCCGGTTCAATGGCATCCAGCGAGGGATGGCCCAAGACGCCTGCCGTCTCCTGGCGAACGGTCTCCAGCAGGATGCGTTCCTGCTCCTGCGCTGACTCCCCACGAAGGCGAGCGGTCAACGCGCCGGTCTCCTCGGACAGTTCGGCCATGCCCGGAAGCTGATCGTCTGCGGATGCCGCGTCGGCGGGGGCCGCGCTCTTGAGCCAGTAGTGCTGGTGTTGAAAGGCGTAGGTCGGCAGATCCATCGCCACGTGCGCGGGGACGTTGCCGAGCAGGGCGGACCAGTCGACGGGGACACCGCGTACGTACGCCTCGGCCAGGGAGGTGAGCATGCGACGCATACCGCCCTCGTCCCTGCGGAGTGTCCCGGTCACCACGACCGGCGCGGCGTCCGCTTGCTCCGCCGCCGCCTCGATGCTCATCGTCAGCACCGGATGCGCGCTCACCTCAACGAACGCCCGGAAGTCCTCCTCCAGCAGGCGCTCGATGGACGGGGCGAACCGGACGGTGCTCCGCAGGTTCCGGTACCAGTACCCCGCGTCCAACTCTGCCGTATCCACCCACTCCGCCTCCACCGTGGAGAAGAACGGGATACGCGAGGACACCGGCCGGATGCGCGACAGCGACCCGACCAACTCCTCCTCAATCGCCGCCACCTGCGCCGTATGCGAGGCGTAATCCACATCGACCCACCGCGCCCGCACCCCCGACCCCTCACACTCACCCACCAACTCCCGCAACGCCTCCAGCTCACCAGCCACCACCACCGACAACGGCCCATTCACCGCCGCCACCTCAACCCGACCCGCCCAAGGAGACACCAGCAACTCCGCCTCGCCCACCCCCACAGCCAGCGACACCATCCCGCCACCGCCCGAGAGCCCCGCCGCGATCGCCCGACTACGCAACACCACCACCCGCGCCGCATCCTCCAACGACAACCCACCCGCCACACACGCCGCCGCAATCTCCCCCTGCGAATGACCCACCACCGCCGACGGCACCACACCAGCCGCCAACCACACCCGCGCCAACCCCACCATCACCGCAAACGACACCGGCTGCACCACATCCACCCGCTCCAACAACCCCGCACCCCCCACACCCCGCACCACATCCACCAACGACCACCCCGTCAACGGATCCAACACCCCCGCACACTCAACCAAACACTCCGCAAACACCTCCGACTCTCCCAACAACTCCGCACCCATCCCCACCCACTGCGCCCCCTGACCAGGAAACACCAACACCACCCGACCCCGAACATCAGCCCTCCCCGCACCACCACCCTCCGCCACCACCGCCAGCCCCGCCAACGCCTCCTCCCGACCCCCCGCCACCACCACCGCACGATCCGACAATCCAGCCCGACCACAAGCCAACGCCACCCCCAGCTCCACCAAACCCACACCCGGATGACCCTCAACGAAGTCCAGCAACCTCCGCGCCTGCCCCCGCAACCCCGCACCACCACGCCCCGACACCACCAACGGCACCACACCACCACCCGAAACCCCCGACACCACCCCGACAGCCACCTCCGGCGCCTGCTCCGGCGCCTGCTCCAAAATCACATGCGCATTCGTCCCACTCACCCCGAACCCCGACACCCCCGCCCGACGCGGACGCCCCACCTCAGGCCACACCCGCTGCTCAGTCAACAACTCCACCGCACCCGCCGACCAATCCACCCGCGGCGACGGCTCATCCACATGCAACGTCCTCGGCAACACCCCACACCGCAACGCCAACACCATCTTGATCACACCAGCCACACCCGCAGCCGCCTGCGCATGACCAATATTCGACTTCAACGACCCCAACCACAACGGACGCCCCTCAGGCCGATCCTGGCCATACGTAGCCAGCACCGCCTGCGCCTCAATCGGATCACCCAGCGCCGTCCCCGTCCCATGCGCCTCCACCACATCCACATCACCCGCCACCAGCCCCGCACTCGCCAACGCCCGCCGGATCACCCGCTGCTGCGACGGACCATTCGGCGCCGTCAACCCATTCGACGCACCATCCTGATTCACCGCACTACCCCGCACCACCGCCAACACCCGATGACCGTTCCGCTGGGCGTCCGACAACCGCTCCACCAGCAGCACCCCCGCGCCCTCGGAGAAGCCGGTGCCGTCCGCCGACGCCGCGAACGCCCTGCAACGGCCGTCCTTGGACATCCCGCGCTGCCGCGAGAAGCCGACGAAGATGCCCGGGTTGGCCATGACGGTCACGCCTCCGGCCAACGCCATCGAGCACTCGCCCAATCGCAGCGCCTGTACGGCCAGATGCAACGCCACCAGCGACGAGGAACACGCCGTATCCACCGCGACAGAGGGACCCTCGAAACCGAGGGCATAAGACACCCGCCCCGACAGGACGCTCGCCGATGTGCCCGTTCCCATGACCGCCTCGAGCTCCTCGGGGATCCGCGCACCGGAGCCGTAGCTGTGGTACGTCACCCCGGAGAAGACGCCGATGTCCTTGCCCCGCAAAGCGGTCGGGTCGATACCGGCGCGTTCGAAAGCCTCCCAGGAGGTCTCGAGCATGATGCGCTGTTGCGGATCCATCGCCAGCGCCTCACGTGGCGAGATCCCGAAGAAGCCCGCGTCGAACTCCCCCGCGTCGTGCAGAAAGCCACCCTCGCGGACATAGCTGGTGCCCGGGTGGTCCGGATCCGGGTCGAAGAGGTTCTCCAGATCCCAGCCACGGTCCTCCGGAAACCCGCCGATCGCGTCACCGCCGGACACCACCAGGTCCCACAGCTCCTCCGGCGTGGTCACCCCACCCGGCAACCGGCACGCCATCCCCACGATCGCGATCGGTTCCGACAGGCCGCGACGTATGTCGGCGTTCTCCCGCTCGAGCCGCTCGTTCTCCATGAGCGTGACACGCAGCGCTTCGACGACCTTCGCTTCGGGAGTGGTCATCCCGGCCTCCGCATTTCGAACCGACATTACTTCCCGGCCTTGCTCATGGCTCGTTGCACCAGACTGGCGACATCCATATCGGCGATCGCGGCAGCCGGTCGCTCCTCCGCCGACTGCCCGTCCACCTGCTGCTCCGCTTCGGGTTCCCGGACCAGCGCCATGAGGGTGTCGAGGATGCCCAGCTCCTGGAAGCGGCTCAGCGGTGTGCTGGCCAACGCGCGGCGCAGGTCCTCCTCCCTCCCAGCGAGACCCCGCTCAGGTGGGGCATCCGGGCAGAGCTTCGTCCGCAAGTGGCGCATCAGGGCGGTGGGCGTCGGATAGTCGAAGACCAGCGTGGCCGGGAGCCGTGTCCCGGTGTGGTTGGCCAGCCGGTTGCGCAGTTCCACCGCTGTGAGGGAGTCGAAGCCGATTTCGTTGAACGCCAGGTCCGGCCCGATGGCGTGGGCTGATGCGTGGCCCAGTACCCGAGCCGCCTCCCGGCAGACCAGGCCGAGCAAGATCTGCTCCTGCTCCTCGGGCGTGGCCCTGGTCAGGCGCTGGGTGAAGGCGTCCAGATCGGCGGCCGTCCGCGCGATGCGCCGACCCTGCCGGACGAGGCCACGGAGCAACGGTGGCACTGGTCCGGTGGTGGCGCCCTGGGCCCGCAGTGCGCCCAGGTCCAGTTTCATCGGAAGCACCACCGGCTGAGGCATGCGCAGTGCGGTGTCGAACAGTGCTCCGCCTTCGTCCTCCGACAGCCCGGCCACTCCCCCGCGCGCCATGCGCCGCTGGTCGGCGTCGGTGAGGTGGCCGGTCAGCCCGACCCCCGCGCCCTGTGCCCACAGCCCCCACCCCAGGGAGATGCCCGGGAGCCCCTCGGCGCGGCGCCGATGTGCCAAGGCGTCCAGGAAGGCGTTGGCCGCCACATAGCTCCCCTGCCCCGAACTGCCGAGCGTCCCCGCGGCCGAGGAGAACAGGACGAAGGCCGCCAGATCCAGGTGCCGGGTCAGCTCGTGCAGATGGAGTGCGGCGTCCACCTTCGGGGCGAAGACCATGTCCAGCCGCTCCCTGGTCAATGCGGTGATCACACCGTCGTCCAGCGCTCCCGCGCTGTGCACCACGGCGGTCAGCGGTGCGTCTTCGGGCAGCGAGGACAGCAATCCGGCCAGGGCGTCGCGGTCTGCCACATCGCATGCGGCAATCCGTACCCGCGCGCCGAGTGAGGTCAGTTCCCGCTCCAGCTCGGTGGCGCCGGCGGCCTGGGGTCCGCTCCGGCTGGTCAGCACCAGATTCCGTACGCCGTGCTCGGTCACCAGACGCCGGGCGGCCACCTTGCCCAGCGATCCGGTACCCCCCGTGATGAGCACGGTGCCGTCCGGGTCAAGTCGGCGCGGCAGGGTGAACACGTTTTTGCCGATGTGCTGCGCCCGGCTCATGAAGCGGAAGGCGGCCGGAGCGCGCCGGACGTCCCATACGGTCATCGGTGGCGGGGTCAGCACCCCCTTCTCGAAGAGGTCGACCAGCTCGGTCAGCATCCGCTGGATGCGCTCGCCACCGGCCTCGGCCAGGTCAAACGCCCGATAGGCCACGCCGGGGTGCTGATTGCCCACCTCTTCGGCGTCCCGTATATCGCTCTTGCCCATTTCGATGAACCGGCCGCCCCTGGGCAGCAATCGGAGTGAGGCGTCCACGAAGTCTCCGGCGAGGGCGTCCAGCACCACATCGAAGCCACGGCCGCCGGTCATCTTGAGGAACCGCTGCTCGAACTCCATGGTCCGGGAGTTGGCCAGCCGTCCGTCCGGGACACCGGCGGTACGTGCCGCGTCCCACTTGGCCGGGCCGGCGGTGCCGTAGACCTCGGCGCCCCAATGCCGTGCCAGTTGCACCGCGGCCATGCCGACGCCACCGGCGGCGGCGTGGATGAGGACCGACTCCCCGCGCTCCAGCCGTGCCAGGTCCCGCAGCCCGTAGTAGGCGGTGAGGAATACGCAGGGGACCGCGGCCGCCTGCTCGAAGGACCACCGCTCGGGCATGTGGACGAGAGTGAGGCAGTCGGCGACGGCGATGGGGCCGCCCGCGCCCTCGAAGAGCCCCATGACGCGGTCGCCCGGAGCGAAGCGGGTGACGCCGGGGCCGACCTCCGTGACCACACCCGCGCCCTCGTTGCCGATGCTGATCTCGCCGGGGTACATGCCCAGCGCCATCAGCACATCGCGGAAGTTGAGCCCCGCGGCACGTGTCTCGATCCGGACATGGCCCGGGGGCAGTGGCGCCAGTGCCTTCGGCGACGGCAGCAGCGCCAGGCCATCGAATGTTCCCGGGCCGCGGGTGCCCAGCTGCCACGCGGGTTCTCCCTCGGGCGCCACCAGTGCCTCGTCGGCCGTCGCCCGGGTCAGACGGCGTTGGTGGCAGACGCCCGCTCGTAGTGCGAGCTGTGGTTCGTCTCCGGCGAGCAGGGCGGGCAGAAGGGTGGGCAGGGCCTCCGTGGAGGCCGGTGCGTAGTCCAGGTCGAGGAGCAGGATTCGCCCGGGGTTCTCCGACTGTGCGGTGCCGACCAGCCCCCAGGCCGCGGCGACCGCCGGATCGATCGGATCGCTGTCCCGGACTCGTACCGCGCGCCGTGTCAGCACCAGCAGACGTGAGTCCTCCAGCGTGGGCTCGGTCAGCCACGTCCGCAGCACGTCCAGCACTTGGCCCGGCAGCTCATGCGCACGGGCCGCGCTGATGTCGTCGGCTACGGCATCGTCGGTGCCGATCTCGTACCGCAACACCGGTGGCGCCGCGACCGGCGCGTCGGCTCGGGTGGCCAACTGCCGTACGTCCTGCGCGGTGTGTACGGAGACGGTGTCCAGTGGTACATCGGCGGTGTCGACCCGCAGCTCCTCCCAGCCCACGAGGAACATCCGGTCGGTCGAGGTCCGTGCGGCGGCGTCCAGCAGCGCCGCCGGCATCGGCCGCGACACCAACGACTCGACCACCGCCACCGCCGCCCCGCTCGGATCGGCCAGCCGAAGGCCCACCCCTTCCTTGCCGTTGGGTGTGATACGTACGCGCAGTGCCGAAGCGCCGGAGGCGTGCAGGGACACTCCCCGATAGGCGAACGGCAGGGTGGGCCCTGTCTGGTCATCGGTACGGTCGCGGACCGCGGTGGCGTGCAGGGCCGCGTCGAGCAGTGCGGGGTGCAGCCCGAACGCGGTGGCTTCGGCCGACAGCTCCTCGGGCAGGGCCACCTCGGCGTAGATCTCGTCGCCCCGCGTCCACACGGCCCGCAGACCACGAAACGCGGGGCCGTATCCGTAACCGCTCGCCTCCAGCTCCTCGTAAATGCCGCGCACCCGCTCCTCCGGGACCGCCACCGCCCCGGTGGGGGGCCACTGCGTCAGGTCCGCGTCCAGGTCATCGGGGGTGTCCTGGGCAAGCGTGCCACTGATGTGGCGGGTCCAGGGGGTGTCCGTGTCACCGTCCTGGCCGCGTGAGTGCACTGCCACCGGGCGTCGGCCGGAATCGTCCGCCGCGCCGACGCTCACCCGCAGCTGAACACCGTCGCGCTCGGGCAGCCTGAGCGGTGCTTCGACAACAAGCTCTTCGACGGCACCACAGCCGACCTCGTCACCGGCGCGCACCGCCAGCTCCACGAAGGCCGCCCCGGGCAGCAACACCGTGCCCGCGGCCGTGTGGTCGCCCAGCCACGGATGCGTACGCAACGACAGCCGGGAGGTGAACAGCAAGCCCCCCGACTCGGGCAGTTCGGTCACGGCGCCCAGCAGTGGGTGCTCGGCCCCCACAAGCCCCAGCGCGGTCGCGTCCACCGATCCGCCTCGCCGTCCCAGCCAGTAGTGCTGACGCTGGAAGGCGTAGGTGGGCAGATCCATCGCGGCGTGCGCGGGGACGTTGCCGAGCAGGGCGGACCAGTCGACGGGGACACCGCGTACGTACGCCTCGGCCAGGGAGGTGAGCACGCGACGCATGCCACCCTCGTCCCGGCGGAGTGTCCCGGTCACCACGACCGGCCCGGCGTCCCCTTGCTCCGCCGCCGCCTCGATGCTCATCGTCAGCACCGGATGCGCGCTCACCTCAACGAAGGCCGCAAAGCCTTCCCCGATCAACCGGTCGATCGACGGGGCGAAGCGCACCGTGCTCCGCAGATTGCGATACCAGTACCCCGCGTCCAACTCGACCGTATCCACCCACTCCCCCTCCACCGTGGAGAAGAACGGGATACGCGAGGACACCGGCCGGATGCACGACAACGACCCGACCAACTCCTCCTCAATCGCCGCCACCTGCGCCGTATGCGAGGCGTAATCCACATCGACCCACCGCGCCCGCACCCCCGACCCCTCACACTCCCCCACCAACTCCCGCAACGCCTCCAGCTCACCAGCCACCACCACCGACAACGGCCCATTCACCGCCGCCACCTCAACCCGACCCGCCCAAGGAGACACCAGCAACTCCGCCTCACCCACCCCCACAGCCAGCGACACCATCCCACCACCGCCCGAGAGCCCCGCAGCAATCACCCGACTACGCAACACCACCACCCGCGCCGCATCCTCCAACGACAACCCACCCGCCACACACGCCGCCGCAATCTCCCCCTGCGAATGACCCACCACAGCCGACGGCACCACACCAGCCGCCAACCACACCCGCGCCAACCCCACCATCACCGCAAACGACACCGGCTGCACCACATCCACCCGCTCCAACAACCCCGCACCCCCCACACCCCGCACCACATCCACCAACGACCACCCCGTCAACGGATCCAACACCCCCGCACACTCAACCAAACACTCCGCAAACACCACACTCGACTCCAACAACTCCGCACCCATCCCCACCCACTGCGCCCCCTGACCAGGAAACACCAACACCACCCGACCCCGAGCGTCCGCGCGTCCCACCACATCGCTACCGGCCACCTCACCCCCCGCCACCGCCTCCAGCCCCGCCAGCGCCTCACTCCGGTCCCCCGCCAGCACCACCGCACGTTCCGACAACCCCGCCCGCGACGCCGCCAAGGAGCGGGCCAGATGGCCCAGTTCCACGTCCGGCCGTCGCTCCACAAAGTCCACCAGCCGCCGCGCCTGCCCCCGGAGCCCCGCCCCATCGGAGCCCGAAACGACCAACGGCACCACACCACCCGGAGCCTCCGACACCACCACCGGCGCCACATCAATCGCCGCCTCCGGCGCCTGCTCCAAAATCACATGCGCATTCGTCCCACTCACCCCGAACCCCGACACCCCCGCCCGACGCGGACGCCCCACCTCCGGCCACACCCGCTGCTCAGTCAGCAGCTCCACCGCACCCGCCGACCAATCCACCTGAGGCGAAGGCTCATCCACATGCAACGTCCTCGGCAACACCCCACACCGCAACGCCAACACCATCTTGATCACACCAGCCACACCCGCAGCCGCCTGCGCATGACCAATATTCGACTTCAACGACCCCAACCACAACGGACGCCCCTCAGGCCGATCCTGGCCGTAGGTCGCCATCAACGCCTGGACCTCGATCGGATCACCCAGCGTGGTGCCGGTGCCGTGGCCCTCCACGGCGTCCACATCGCCCGCCACCAGGCCCGCACCCGCCAACGCCTGCTGAATCACCCGCTGCTGCGACGGACCATTCGGCGCCGTCAACCCATTCGACGCACCATCCTGGTTCACCGCACTGCCCCGCACCACCGCCCACACCCGATGACCGTTCCGCTCCGCAACCGACAACCGCTCCAAAACCACCACACCCACACCCTCAGCCCACCCCGTGCCATCCGCCGAGGCCGCGAACGACTTACAGCGGCCGTCTTCGGCCATGCCGCGCTGCCGCGAGAAGCCGACGAAGGCGCTGGGGGTGGACATGACGGTGGCCCCTCCGGCCAGGGCCATCGAGCACTCGCCGGAGCGCAGCGCCTGCGCGGCCAGGTGGAGGCCCACCAGTGAGGAGGAGCATGCCGTGTCGATCGTCATCGCCGGACCCTCGAACCCCAGCTCATAGGCGACCCGACCGGTGAGCACGCTCGCCGAGCTGCCCGTCATCAGATAGCCCTCGACGCCCTCGGGGACCGTGTCCACGCCCGTGGCGTAGTCCTGGTTGAGAGTGCCGAAGTAGACACCAATGTCCTTACCACGCAGACCAGTTGGGTCGATTCCGGCGCGCTCCAACGCCTCCCATGACGTCTCCAGTAACAGCCGCTGCTGCGGATCCATCGCCAGCGCCTCGCGCGGCGAGATCCCGAAGAAGCCCGCGTCGAACTCCCCCGCGTCGCGCAGAAAGCCACCCTCGCGGACATAGCTGGTGCCCGGGTGGTCCGGATCCGGGTCGAAGAGGTTCTCCAGATCCCAGCCACGGTCCTCCGGAAACCCACCGACCGCGTCACCGCCGGACACCACCAGGTCCCACAGCTCCTCCGGCGTGGTCACCCCACCCGGCAACCGGCACGCCATCCCCACGATCGCGATCGGCTCCGACTGCGCGGCCTCGATCTCGGTGAGCCGCTGCCGCGCCTGGTGCAGGTCGGCGGTCACCCGCTTGAGGTACCGGACCAGCTTCTCGTCGTTCTCCACCGAAGGTCACCTTTCCCTTCACTCGTAGGCGCGGTCGGAATCCGCCGGGTCCACGATTCCGAACTCGTCGTCGATGAAGGCCAGTACGTCGTCGACCGACGCCGCCTCGAGCGTCGCTTCGATGTCGGCGCCTCCGGCCGGCCCGGGGGCATCGGTGCTGAGTTTGGCCGCCAGCGCCCGGAGCCGGGCGGCGGCGCCCGTGTTCTTGGCACCGTCCGGTGGCCGGCCGGCCACCAGTTCTTCGAGCCTCGCCACTTCGGCCAGCACCGGGTCCTGCGTGGCCTCGGCGCCCAGGCGGGTGTCCAGGTGGTCCGCCAGGGCGAGGGGCGTGGGGAAGTCGAAGGCGAACGTGGCGGGGAGTCGCAGCCCGGTACGGGCGAGGAGCCGGTCCCGTAGCTCGATCGCCGTGAGCGAGTCGAAGCCGACGTCGGTGAAGGCCGCCTCGGCGCCGATACGGCCGACCGAGGCGTAACCGAGCACATACGCCGCCTCCCCCCGGACCAGGTCGAGCAGGATCGCCTGCCGGTCCGCGGGGCCCGCCCCGGCCAGTCGCACAGTGAGCGCCTTGGCGTCGTGCGCATGCGCCGACTGTGCCTTCTGCCGGCTCCGCCGGGGCTGGGGGACCAGCCCGCGCAACAGTGGCGGCACCGCACCGGTGGCGGCCTGGGCCCGCAGTGCGCCGAGGTCCAGTTTGATGGGGAGGACCGTGGGTTCGCGCGTGCGCAGCGCGGTGTCGAAGAGCTCCATGCCCTCGGCCGAGGTCAGCGCCGCGAGTCCGTCGCGCGCCAGTCGGCGGTGGTCGGTGTCGCCGAGCTGCGCGGTCATCCCCGTGTCCTGGGACCACATGCCCCAGCCGAGGGAGAGCGCGGGAAGCCCTTGGGCGACGCGGTGCTGTGCCAGCGCGTCGAGGTAGGCATTGGCGGCGGCGTAGTTGCCCTGGCCGGAGCTGCCGAAGGTGCCGGCGGCGGAGGAGAAGAGGACGAAGGCGGAGAGGTCCAGGTCCCGGGTCAGCTCATGCAGATGGAACGCCCCGTCCACCTTCGGCCGGAACACCGCGTCCATACGCTCCGGAGTCAACGCCGTCAGCACACCGTCATCCAGAACACCGGCCGTATGCACCACCGCCGACAACGGAACATCCCCGGGAACGGCATCCAGCAGCCCGGCCACCGCACCCCGCTCCGCCACATCACACGCGACGATCCGCACCCGCGCCCCCGCTCCCACCAGCTCCGCCTCCAACTCCGCGGCACCGGGCGCCCCAGGCCCGCTCCGACTCGCCAACACCAGACTCCGCACTCCATGCACCGCCACCAGATGCCGCGCCACCACCGCGCCCAACGCCCCCGTGCCGCCCGTGACCAACACCGTCCCACCCACGTCCACACCGCCCACTCCGGCCTCGGGCGGTTCCACCACCCGGGTGAGCCGCCGTAGGAAGCACGCTCCGGCGCGGACCGCGGCCTGGGTCTCGTCGGCGGCGAACAGGGCGGGGACGAGGGTGCTCAGCGTCGCGTACGAGGACGGCTCGTTGTCGACGTCCAGCAGCAGGATCCGGCCGGTGTTCTCCGACTGCGCGGTGCCGACCAGCCCCCATACGGCGGCAATCGCGGGGTCGACCGGCTCGCCCGGATCGACGGCGACCGCGCCCGTGGTCAGCACGACCATCCGCGTGCCGTCCAGCACGGGTTCGGTCGACCACGCCTGGACGACTTCCAGTACCCGGCTGGTCAGCTCGCGCACACTTCCGGTCTCGGCCACCTCGACCGTCACGGCGTCGAACCGGTCACCTCGCTCGGCCAGCGCGCGCACATCCTCGGCCGTGGCCACCCGCACCGCGCCCAGTGGGGTGCCGTCCGGCGCCGGCGCCGTCTCCTCCCATCCGGGGCGGAGCAGACGGTCATGCGTCGATGGGGTCTTGAACTGCCCGGGCTCGACCGGGCGGGACACCATCGAACCCACCGAGGCCACCGGGGCGCCGGTCTCATCGGCCAACTCCAGCGTCAGGGTGTCCCCTCCGGCGGGCAGCACCCGTACCCGTAAGGCCATGGCACCTGTGGCGTACAGCGCCACATCGCGCCAGACGAAGGGCAACGCCGTCCGCTGGTCGGCACGCTCCGCACGGTGCTGGAACGCGGCGGCGTGCAGGGCCGCGTCGAGGAGTGCCGGATGCAGCCCGAACCCCGCCGCCTGGGCCCGATGTTCCTCCGGCAGGGCCACTTCCGCGTACACCGCGCCATCCAGCCGCCAGGCCGCCCGCACCCCCTGGAACACCGGCCCATACCGATACCCGGCCCGCTCCAGACCGTCATACAAGCCCTCCACTTCCCCCGGATCCACCGCCACCGCACCCGCCGGAGGCCACACCGACAGCCCCACATCAGGAGCGGAGACCCCCTCCGCAGGCCGCAACGTCCCGCTCGCATGCCGCACCCACGCAGTGCCCACGCCCGCTTCCTCCGCCCGCGAATACACCCGCACCACACGCCGACCGCCCTCATCGGCCTCCGCCACACTCACCCGCACCTGTACCGCCCCGCTCTCCGCCAACACCAGCGGAGCCTCCATCACCAGCTCCTCCACCCCACCGCACCCGACCTCATCACCGGCCCGCACCACCAACTCCACAAACGCCGCCCCCGGCAACAACACCACACCCGCGGCCACATGATCAGCCAGCCACGGATGAGACCCCAACGACAACCGCGAGGTGAACAACACCTCACCCGACCCCGGCACCTCCATCACCGCACCCAACAACGGATGCCCGACGCCCACCAAGCCCGCGGACGCCACATCACCCACCGCTCGCCGCTCCCCCATCAGCCAGTAGTGCTCCCGCTGGAAGGCGTACGTCGGCAGATCGACCGAACCGGTATGCGTTCCGCCCAGCACGGTCGCCCAGTCCACATGCACGCCACGCGTATGGCAGGTGGCCAGAGCCGTGACAAGGGCGCGGGTCTCGTCACCCTCCCGACGGAGGGCCGGTACGAAGGCGGCGTGCCCGTCGTCCAGGCACTCGCGGCCCATCGCGGACAGCGTGCCATCGGGGCCCAGTTCCAGATACGTACTCACCCCGTACTCGGCAAGCGCCCGCACACCATCCGCGAACCGCACCGCCGAACGCACATGCTCCACCCAGTACTCCGGCGAACACACCACCTCCGCATCCACCAACTCCCCGGTCGCGTTCGACATCAGAGGAATCTCGGGGGCCGCGAACGAGAGGCCCTCAACCACCCGCCGGAACTCCTCCAGCATCGGTTCCATACGGGCGGAGTGGAACGCATGCGAAACCGCCAGACGCCTCGTCCGACACCCCTGCCCCGACAACTCCTCCGCCACCCGCAACACCGGCTCCTCATCACCGGAAAGCACCACCGCCGCAGAACCATTCACCGCCGCGATACCCACCCCCTCCCCCAGCAACGGACGCACCCGCTCCTCACCCGCACCCACCGCCACCATCGCCCCACCCTCCGGCAACCCCTCCATCAACCGACCCCGCGCCGCCACCAACACCGCCGCATCCTCCAACGACAACACACCCGCCACATGCGCCGCCACCACCTCACCCACCGAATGCCCACCCACCACATCCGGCACCACACCCCACGACTCCACCAACCGGAACAACGCCGTCTCCACCGCGAACAACCCCGCCTGAGCAAACACCGTCCGCTCCAACAACTCACCGTCCCCGAACACCACCTCCCGCACCGAACCCGACACCCCACCCGCACCCAACTCCCGGCCCAGCGCCTCACACACCACATCGAAGACCTCCCGGAACACCGGAAACGCCTCATACAACCCACGCCCCATCCCCACCCGCTGACACCCCTGACCAGCGAACAACACCCCCAACCGACCACGCACCACCGAACCCGACACCACACCCACACCCGACTCACCCCGCACCACCGCACCCAACCCCGCCAACGCCTCCTCCCGGCCCCCCGCCACCACCACCACACGATCCGACAACCCCGCCCGACCACAACCCAACGCGACACCCAGCTCCGGCACCCCCACCTCCGGGTGGCCCTCGACGAAGTCCAGCAGCCGACGCGCCTGGGCCCGCAACCCCGCATCACCTCGCCCCGACACCACCAACGGCACCACACCCCCCGGAGCCTTCGCCACCGGCGCCGCTTCAGCCGCCGCTTCCGGAGCCTGCTCCAGGATCACGTGGGCGTTCGTCCCGCTCACCCCGAAGCCCGACACCCCCGCCCGGCGCGGACGCCCCACCTCAGGCCACGTCCGCCGCTCGGTCAGCAGTTCCACCGCACCCGAGGACCAATCCACCTGTGGCGAAGGCTCATCCACATGCAACGTCCTGGGCAATACCTCATGCCGCAGCGCCATCACCATCTTGATGACCCCGGCCACGCCCGCCGCGCCCTGGGTATGGCCGATGTTGGACTTGAGCGAGCCCAGCCACAGCGGGCGGTCCTCCGGTCGCCCCTGGCCGTACGTGGCCAGCAGCGCCTGCGCCTCGATCGGGTCGCCCAGCGCCGTGCCGGTCCCATGGGCCTCCACCACGTCCACTTCGGATGGACCAAGGCGCGCATGGGCCAGTGCCTGCCGGATGACACGCTGCTGCGACGGACCGTTCGGGGCGGTCAACCCATTCGACGCGCCGTCCTGGTTCACCGCACTGCCCCGCACCACCGCCAACACCCGATGGCCAAGCCGCTCCGCGTCCGACAGCCGCTCCAGCAGCAGCACTCCCGCGCCCTCGGAGAAGCCGGTGCCGTCCGCCGCCGCGGCGAATGCCTTGCAGCGGGCGTCGGCGGCGAGTCCGCGCTGACGCGAGAAGCCGATGAACGCCCGGGGCGTGCCCAGGACGGTGACGCCACCGGCCAGCGCCATCGAGCAGTCCCCCGCCCGGAGGGCGCGCGCCGCCAGATGGAGTGCCACCAGGGACGCGGAACACGCGGTGTCGACCGTGACGGCGGGGCCCTCGAATCCGAAGGTGTAGGAGATCCGGCCGGAGAGCACACTTCCGGCGTCGGAGGTCATCAGATAGCTCTCCAGGGCCTCGGGCAGCTCCGGCAGCCCGGCTCCGTAGTCGCTGCCCGCGAACCCGGAGAAGACACCGACGTCCTTGCCGCGCCACGCGGTCGGGTCGATCCCCGCCCTTTCGAACGCCTCCCAGGAGAGCTCGAGCATGATGCGCTGCTGCGGGTCCATCGTGACCGCCTCGCGCGGGGAGATCCCGAAGAAGCCCGCGTCGAACTCCCCGGCGTCATGCAGAAATCCGCCCTCACGGACATAGCTGGTGCCCCGGTGGTCGGGGTCCGGATGAAACAGATCTCCCAAGTCCCAACCACGGTTCACGGGGAAGCCGGTGATCCCGTCCCGCCCGTGCACCACCAGCTCCCACAGCTGCTCCGGGGACGACACCCCGCCCGGAAGCCGGCAGGCCATCGCGACGATCGCGATCGGCTCCGTCTTCTCGGCCTCCAGCTCGCGGACCCGCTTCTGGGAGCGGCGGGCGTCCGCCAGCACGCGCTTGAGGTAGTCGCGCAGCTTCCCGTCATCTGCCATGAGTGTTCACTCCCGAAGGAAACGGTGGCGTCTGCTGGAGGGTCGGCGGCATGTGGGGTGTCGTCGCGCGGGGCCGGTCGGTCACGAGGTGCCGAACTCCCGGTCGATGAGCTCGAACATGGCCTCGTCGGTCGCGGTGTCCACGTCGAACTCCTCGTCCTGGTCCGCGGCTGTGGCGCCTGCCGTGGTCTCCCACTGCTCGACCAGCAGGTGGAGGCGGGCCAGCACCGTGGCGTGGGTCGTGGCGTCGGGGGTCACCTCGGCCAGAGTGGTGGCCACGGTGTCGAGCTCGGCCATCAGCACCTCCGAGGTGTCGACCTCCTGGCCCAGTTCGGCCAGGAGGTAGCGGGCGAGGGACGCGGGGGCGGGGTGGTCGAAGATGAGCGTGGCGGGCAGCCGTACCCCGGCCCGGCGGGAGAGCCGGTTGCGCAGCTCCACGGCGGTGAGTGAGTCGAAGCCGATCTCCTTGAAGGGCTGGTCGGGTTCGATCAGGTCGGCCGAGGCGTGGCCGAGGACGGCGGCGGCCTCCTGCTGGACCAGGTCGAGCAGAATCTTCTCCTGCTGGCCGGCGGTTGCCCTGACCAGCCTGCTCACCAGGTCGTCCGTGTCCGCCGCCGCGTTGTCGACGGCCCGGCGCGGGGTGCGGACGAGGGCGCGCAGCAGTGCGGGCAGCGAGCCGGAGGCGGCCAGGGTGCGCAGGGCGGCGAAGTCCATGTGTGCGGGGACCAGTACGGTGTCGGGGCCGCGCAACGCGGTGTCGAACAGCTCCATGCCCTCGGGTACGGAGAGTGCGAGCATGCCGCCCTGGGCCATGCGCCGCTGGTCGGAGTCGTCCAGGTGCGCGCTCATGTCGGTTACCTGCCCCCACAGGCCCCAGGCGAGGGAGGTGGCGGGCAGCCCGTTGGCGTGGCGGTAGCGGGCGAGCGCGTCGAGGAAGGCGTTGGCGGCGGAGTAGTTGCCCTGGCCCGGGGAGTCGAAGGTGCCCGCCCCGGAGGAGAAGAGGACGAACGCGGCGAGGTCGAGGTCGCGGGTCAGCTCGTGCAGGTTGAGCACCGCGTCCACCTTGGGGCGGAACACCGTGTCCAGACGTTCCGGGGTCAGGGTGGTGATCACACCGTCGTCCAGCAGTCCGGCGGCGTGCACCACGGCGGTCAGCGGGGTGTCCTGGGGGATCGAGCCGAGCAGTGCGGCCACCGCCTCGCGGTCGGCGAGGTCACAGGCCACCGTGCGCACGGTGGCGCCCAGCGCGCTGAGCTCGTCCTCCAGTTCGGGGATCCCCGTGGCGTCCCTGCCACGCCGCCCCGCCAGGACGACGTGGCGCATTCCGTGTTCGATGACCATGCGCCGGGCCACCAGGCGGCCCAGCGACCCGGTGCCGCCGGTGACCAGGAGGGTGCCGGTGGCGTCGGGGAAGCGGGGCAGGGTGAACACGTTCTTGCCGATGTGCCGTCCCTGGCTCATGTGGCGGAAGGCGGCCGGGGCGTGGCGTACGTCCCAGGTGTTCAGCGGCAGCGGGTGCAACGCTCCTCGGCCGAACAGGTCGACCAGTTCGCTCAGCATCTCCCCGATGCGGTCGTTGCCCGCCTCGTAGAGGGAGAACGCCTGGTAGGAGACGCCGGGATGGGTGGCTGCGACCTCCTCGGGGCTCCGCAGGTCGGCCTTGCCCATCTCCAGGAACCGGCCTCCTCGGGGCAGCAGCCGCAGTGATGCGTCCACGAACTCCCCGGCGAGGCTGTCAAGTACCACATCGACGCCCCGGCCCTTAGTGGCGTCCAGGAAGCGGGATTCGAAGTCCACGGTGCGCGAGTTGCCGAGCCGTTCCGCGCTGATCCCGGTGGCGCGTACGGCTTCCCATTTGGCGGGGGCGGCGGTGGCGAACACCTCGGCGCCCCAGTGGCGGGCGAGCTGCGCGGCGGCCATGCCGACGCCGCCGGCGGCGGCGTGGATCAGTACGGACTCACCGGATCGCAGACCGGCGAGGTCGCGCAGCCCGTAGTAGGCGGTGAGGAACGCCATGGGCACGGTGGCGGCCTGCTGGAAGGACCAGTCGTGCGGGATCCTGACCACGGTGCGGTGGTCGGCCACGGCCAGCGGGCCGACGGCGTCGGGGAACAGCCCCATCACCCGGTCGCCCACGGTGAGCCCGGCCACTCCGGGGCCGATCTCGGTGACCACTCCGGAGCCCTCATTGCCGATGGTGGCGTCGACCCGGTTCATGTCCAGCGCCACCAGGACGTCCAGGAAGTTCAGTCCCGCGGCCCGGACCTCGATCCGGACCTGACCGGCCGCCAGCGGTTCCAGCGCGGCGGGTGCGGGGCGCAGCGCCAGGCCTTCGAGGGTGCCGTCGGTGCCGGGCTCGAGCCGCCAGGCCGTCGCGCCCGCGGGTGGGACCAGCGCGCCCGTGGTGTCCGCGCGGGTGAGGCGGCGGGCGTAGCGGATGCCGTCGCGGAGGGCGAGTTGCGGCTCTCCGCCGGTGAACACGCCGGGCAGCAGGGCCAGGGAAGCCTGGGCCCGGTCGGTGTCCACCAGGGTGATCCGTCCGGGGTTCTCGGCCTGGGCGGACCGGAGCAGACCGCATACGGCGGCGGAGGTGGGGTCGGTGAGCTCGCGGTCGTGGTGCACGGCCACCGCGCCGTGGGTGAGTACGAGCAGCCGGGTGTCCTCGAGTTCGGGTGCGGCCAGCCAGGTCTGGAGCAGTTCCAGTACCCGGCCGGTCACCTCCCGTACGCCGCTCGCGCTCGGCTCCTGGCCGTCGGCGGCCAGGTCCAGGAGCAGCGCGTCGGGCACACCCAGGTCTGCCGTCTCGGCCAGTTCGCGGATGTCCTCGGCGGTCGCCACCGGTACGGGGTGGAGAGTGTCCGGCGGGGTGTCGGCCGAAGGTGCCGGGAGCTCGTCCCAGCCGACGCGGAACATCCACTCCCGGGTGGGGCCGGCGCCGGTGTGCAGCAGTTCGGTGGCCACCGGCCGGGACACCACCGATCCGACGGTGGCGACGGCCGCGCCGCCGGTGTCCGCCAGTTGGAGCGCCACCTCCTCGGGGCCGTTCGGTGCGATGTGGACGCGTAGCGCGGAGGCCCCGGCGGCGTGCAGGGCGACATCGCGGTAGGCGAACGGCAGCGCCAGCGTGGCCTGGGTGGCGCCGAGGTCGCGGAAGGCGATCGCGTGCATGGCGGAGTCGAGCAGCACCGGGTGCAGTCCGAAGCCATCCGCCGAGAGCCCCTGGTCGTCGGCCAGGGTGACCTCGGCGAACACCTCCTCGCCCCGGGTCCACACCGCGCGCAGCCCCCGGAAGGCCGGTCCGTAGCCGTAACCGGCGGCCGCCATGTCCTCGTACGCCTCGGACACCCGCTCGGTGTCCACCGCGACCGCCCCGGCCGGTGGCCACTGGGTGAGGCCGGTGTCGGGTGGGGTGGCGACGGCGGCCGGGGCCAGGACACCGGTGGCGTGCCGTGTCCAGGCCGCCCCCGGGCCACTTCCCTCCGCGCGGGAGCGCACGGAGAGCGGGCGCCGCCCGGAGTCGCCCGCCTCGCCCACGAACACCTGAAGGCGCGCGCCGTCGCCCTCGGCCAGGGTGAGCGGTGCCTCGATGACGAGCTCTTCGACGACACCACAGCCCACCTCGTCACCGGCGCGCACCGCCAGCTCCACGAACGCCGCCCCGGGCAGCAGCACCGTGCCCCCCGCCGCGTGGTCGGCCAGCCACGGATGCGTACGCAGCGACAGCCGGGAGGTGAACAACACCCCGCCGGACTCGGGGACTTCGGCGACGGCGCCCAGCAGGGGGTGCTGGGCCGGTTCGAGGCCGAGCCCGGACGCGTCGCCGAAGGTGTCGTTCGACTCCAGCCAGTAATGGTGCCGTTGGAAGGCGTACGTGGGCAGATCGATCCGGCGCGGGTCCGAACCGGCGAACACCGTGGCCCAGTCCACCGGCAGCCCGCCCACATGGCCCTCGGCGAGGGAGGCCAGGAACCGCCGCGCACCGCCCTCTTCGCGCCGCAGGGAACCCACGGCCACCGCGTCGGCCCCGGCCTCCTCGAACATCTGCTGCATGGCCGTCACCAGCACGGGATGGGCGCTGGACTCGACGAAGAAGCCGAATCCGTCGGTGAGCAGTTCATGGACGGCGCCCTCGAAGTCGACCGGGTGGCGCGCGTTGCGGAACCAGTACTCGGCGTCCAGTTCTCCGGTGTCCAGCACACCGCCGGTGACCGTCGAGTAGAACGGGATGTGGCCGCGGCGCGGGGTGATGTCGGCGAACATCGCGAGGATGCGGTCCCGCAACGGATCGACCTGGGCGCAGTGCGAGGCCACCGTCGAGCCCACCAGCTGCGCCCGGATCCCGTCGGCCTTGCAGCCGGCCACGAACTCCTCCAGCGCGGCCACCTCGCCCGCGACGGTCACCGCCGAGGGGCCGTTGCGTCCGGCGATCACCAGTCGCTCGCCCCAGTCCGCCAGCCGCTTCTCCACCGCGTCGGGCGACACCGCCACCGAGGCCACCGCGCCCTTGCCCACCAGTTCCTCGGCGAACAGGGCGCTGCGCAGGACCACGATCCTGGCCGCCTCCTCCAGCGACAGCGCCCCGGCCACGTACGCCGCCGCGATCTCCCCTTGGCTGTGGCCGACCACCGCCGCGGGTTCGACCCCGGCCGCCGCCCACACCGCCGCCAAGGACACGTGCACCGCGAACAGCGCGGGTTGCAGGATCTCGATCCGGTCCAGGGAAGGCGCGCCCTCGGCCCCCTGGATCACCTCGGTGACGGACCAGTCCAGGAGGCGGCCCAGCGCGTCGTCGCATTCGGCGAACCGGGCGGCGAACGCCGGTGAGGAGGCGAGCAGTTCGGCCGCCATGCCCTGCCACTGCGAGCCCTGGCCGGGGAAGACGAAGGCGATGTGCCCGGTGGCCGGGCCGGTGCCGCGGATCACCTCGGGTGCGGGTGCGTTCCGGGCCAGTGCGGCCAGGCCGCGCAGCGCCGCGTCCCGGTCGGTGGCCAGCACCACACCGCGTTGCTCCAGCGCGGCGCGTCCGGAGGCCAGTGACCAGCCGAGGTCCGGCAGGGCCACGTCGGGGCGTTCGTCCAGGTACGACAGCAGGCGCTGGGCCTGAGCGCGCAGCCCCGACTCGCCCCGTCCGGACACCAGAAGCGGCACCGGGGCGTCGTTGAGCACCGGGGCGCCGTCCAGGCCCGGTGGTGACGACGGCGCCGCTTCGGTGGCGGCGGTGCTGGTTTCCGCGGTGGCACCGGTCGCGGGGCCGGGTTCGCCGGGCTGGAGGGCCGGGGCCTCTTCGAGAATCACATGGGCGTTGGTGCCGCTGATGCCGAAGCCCGATACGGCGGCCCGTCGCGGCCGTCCCGTCTCCGGCCACGGCTGTTCGCCGGTCAGCAGTTCCACGGCACCGGCCGACCAGTCCACCTGGGGCGTGGGCGCGTCCACATGCAGCGTCTTGGGCAGTACGCCATGCCGCAGCGCCATCACCATCTTGATCACACCGGCCGCACCGGCGGCGGCCTGGGTGTGGCCGATGTTGGACTTCACCGACCCCAGCCACAGCGGGCGGTCGCGGTCCCGGCCGTACGTGGCCAGCAGGGCCTGCGCCTCGATGGGGTCGCCCAGCGCCGTACCCGTGCCGTGTGCCTCCACCACGTCCACATCGGCGCCCGTCAGCCGTGCGCTGCTCAGCGCCCGGCGGATGACACGTCGCTGTGAGGGGCCGTTGGGCGCGGTGAGGCCGTTGGAGGCGCCGTCCTGGTTCACCGCCGAGCCGCGCACCACCGCCAGTACCGGGTGCCCCGCGTCGACGGCGTCGGACAGGCGCTCCAGCAGCAGCACACCGGCGCCCTCGGAGAATCCGGTGCCGTCCGCCGAGGCCGCGAATGCCTTGCACCGGCCGTCGGGGGCCAGTCCGCGCTGGCGGGAGAAGCCCACGAAGGCGTCGGAGGCCGCCATCACGGTGACGCCACCGGCCAGCGCCATCGAGCACTCACCCGCCCGCAGCGCCTGCGCCGCCAGATGCAGCGCCACCAGCGACGAGGAGCACGCCGTGTCGATCGTCACGGCGGGGCCTTCGAGGCCGAGTGCGTAGGAGACCCGTCCGGACAGCACACTTCCCGCGCCACCGGTGAGGATGAAGCCCTCCAGCCCTTCGGGGACCTCGGCGAGACCGGAGCCGTAGTCGTGGAACGCGATACCGGAGTAGACGCCGACGTCCTTGCCCCGTTTGCTGGTCGGGTCGATCCCGGCGCGCTCGAACACCTCCCAGGACAGCTCCAGCATGATCCGCTGCTGGGGGTCCATCGCCACGGCCTCCCGGGGCGAGATGCCGAAGAAGCCCGCGTCGAACTCACCGGCGTCGTGCAGGAATCCCCCTTCCGTGGCATAGCTGGTGCCGGGGTGGTCCGGATCGGGGTGGAAGAGGTTGTCCAGGTCCCAGCCGCGGTTCACCGGAAAGCCGGAGATGCCGTCACCGCCGGTGGACACCAGCTCCCACAGGTCTTCCGGTGTGCTCAGCCCGCCCGGCAGCCGGCAGGCCATCCCGATGATGGCGATGGGGGCGGAGGTGGCCGCGACCGCCTTGTCGTACTCGTGCTTCAGCCGGGCGTTGTCCTTCAGCGAGGCGCGCAGGGCGTCGACGATCTGTTCGCTCTGGCTGCTGCTCATGACTGCCTCCCACCGAGTCGGCTGCGCTCACAACTGGGTTCCGTCGAACGCCCGTTGGACCAGTCCGGCGATATCCATTCCATCGATCAGGTCGAGTTCCTCATCAGCGGACGGCCGGCTGCCGTCCCGTGCGGCCGCTTCGGTCCTGGCCAGCGACCGCAGCGCATCGAGCACTCCGGCCTCGCGGAACCGACTGAACGGCACGGCGGCCAGTACGCGGCGGATCTCCTCCTCATCGGCCTCGGTGGCCTCGTCGTCGCCCTGGTCTGCCAGGAGCTCGGTGCGCAGGTACTCCACCAGCGCGGTGGGCGTGGGGTAGTCGAAGACGAGAGTGGCCGGGAGCCGGGTGCCCAGTGCGGCGCCGAGGGTGTTGCGCAGGTTCACGGCCGCGAGGGAGTCGAAACCCATCTCCTGGAAGGCCCGTTGCGGTTTGACGGCCTCGACACCGCTGTGGCCCAGCGCGATGGCCGCGTTCTCGCGCACCACCTTCATCAGGGCGCGTTCCCGCTCGGCGTCGGAGCCCGCGGCCAGTTCGCGCAGGAATTCCGAGGCGGATTCGTCGGTGGCGTCGTCCGTACGAAGGCTGTCGACGATCTCCTGAACGCCCGGCAGATCACCGATCAGCGGACTGGGCCGCAGTGAGGTGAAGGCCGGAACGAACGCCGACCAGTCGATGTCCACCACGGCCACGAGCGTGTCGTCGTGGCGGACGGCGTGCGTCAGGGCCGCCATGGCCGCCTCGGGTGCCATGGGCAGCACACCACGGCGGCGCAGTTGCTCCTGGGCCGTGGCGTCGGCGGCCACGCCGAAGCCGTCGATCACACCCCAGGCCACCGAGGTGGCCACCAGGCCCCTGGCACGGCGCCGCTCGATCAGGGCGTCGAGCTGGGCGTTGGCCGCGCCGATCAGCCCCTGGCCGCCACCGCCCCAGACGCCGGCGACCGACGAGAAGACCACGAACAGATCCAGCTCCCGATCGTCGAGGAGGGTGTCGAGATGCAGCAGACCGTCGACCTTGGCCGCCAACGTCTCCGCCAGTTCATCGGCGCCGGTGGCGTCGGTCTGGGCGATCCGCGCCAGGTCGGCGGTGTGGACGACACCGGAGAGCTCGGGATACGCGGCGGGGCCGGTGAGCAGCCGTTCCACCGCGTCCCGGTCGGTGAGGTCCGTCGGGCACACCGTCACCTTCGCGCCCATACCGCTCAGCTCGTCGCGCAGCGCCACCACGTGTGGTGCTTCATGCGGCGCCTCCGGATCCGAGCCGACGGTCAGCACCAGGTGCTCGGCACCGGCACCGGCCAGCCAGCGCGCGGCATGCCTGCCGAGACCCTCCGTACCGCCGGTGACCAGGACGGTGCCACGCGGCCGCCACTCCGGCTTCGTCGCGCCGGTGGGCAGGGGATGGCTCCGCAGCCTGCGTACGAACGCGCCCGTGGCGCGGATCGCGAGCTGATCCTCATCGCCCGGATCGGCCAGCGCGGCGAGCAGGGTCCGGGCGGCCCGGTCGTCGAACACGTCCGGGAGGTCCACCAGCGCCCCCCATCGGTCCGGCTGCTCCAGCGCCACGGCCAGGCCGAGCCCCCACACCGCCGCCTGTTCCGGGGCGATGAGCCGGTCCGTCGCGCCGACGGTCACCGCGCCTCGGGTGGCGCAGTAGAGACGATGCCCCGAGCCCGCTGAACCTGCCGGGCCCAGGTCGCCGAGGGCCTGTACCAGCGCCAACGTGGCCGCGGCCCCCTCGGTGAGCGTCGCGGAGCCGGGACGTACGCGCTGGTCGAGAGCGAGCAGGGACAGCACACCGGCGATGTCGTCCTGGTCCGCCAGCGCGCCGCGCAGCATCTCGGAGAAGGCCGCGCGGTCGGGTGATTCCGGTCCGTCGGGCCGCAGGGTCGTGGTGCGCAGACCCTGGCGATTCAGCACCGGGGCCACCTGGGCCGCGTACTCCTCGCCCTGGCAGCCGTACGGCAGGACGACCAGCCAGGTGCCGGTGGGTACGCCGGAGGTGGCGCCGGGGAGTGGCTTCCAGGTGACCTGGTAGCGCAGCCGGTCCGCCGCGGACCTCTCACCGCGCTTGCGCCGCCAGTCCGACAGCACGCCCAGCGCACCGCCCATGGCGTCCAGAGCGGCACGGTTCTCGTCGGCGTCGGCGAGGTCAAGCGCTTCGGCCACCGAGCCGAGGTCGCCGCGTTCGACCGCGGCCCAGAACCGGGCGTCGATGGCGTCGGTGCCGTCGGAGGCACCGGCGGGGCTCTGGGGGGCAGAGGCGGGCCGGGTGTCATGGAGCCAGTAGTGGGCGCGCTGGAAGGCGTACGTGGGCAGATCGGGGAGGTGAACGGGCGGCACGGCGCCGCCGAACAGAGCGCTGAAGTCGATGCGTACGCCTGCCACATGCAGGTGAGCGACGGCGGACATCAGCGCCCGGGGCTCGTCGCCATCACGCCGTAGCGACGGGACCACCACGGGCCGTTCGGCCGCCTCTTCCGGCAGACAGTCCCCGACCATCGCGGACAGCACGGCGTCCGGCGCCAGTTCGAGATAGGTACTCACACCATGGTCGGCAAGCGCCCGCACTCCGTCCGCGAAGCGCACGGCGGCACGCACATGCTCCACCCAGTACTCGGGCGAACACACCGCCTCCCCCGCCAGTCGGCCCGTCACGTTGGAGACCAGGGGGATCAGCGGTGCGGTGAAGGACAGACCGGCGATCGCCTCCCGGAACTCCTGAAGCATGAGTTCCATCCGGGTGGAGTGGAACGCGTGCGAGACGGCCAGACGCCGTGTCCGGCACCCCTGCTCCGACATCTCCCGCGCCACCCGCAGCACCGGCTCCTCATCACCGGAGAGCACCACCGCCGCAGGGCCGTTCACCGCCGCGAGATCCACTCCTGGCACCAGCAGCGGACGCACCCGCTCCTCACCCGCGCCCACCGCCACCATCGCGCCGCCCTCCGGCAACGCCTCCATCAACCGCCCCCGCGCCGCCACCAGTACGGCCGCGTCCTCCAGCGTCAACACACCCGCCACATGCGCCGCCGTCACCTCACCGACCGAATGCCCACCGACGACATCCGGCGCGACGCCCCAGGACTCCACCAGCCGGAACAACGCGGTCTCCAGGGCGAACAGCCCGGCCTGAGCGAACACCGTCCGCTCCAGCAGCTCACCGTCCCCGAAGACCACCTCCCGCACCGAACCCGACACCTCGCCCGCACCCAACTCCCGGTCCAGCGCCTCACACACCGCATCGAAGACCTCCCGGAACACCGGGAACGCCTCATACAACCCACGCCCCATCCCCACCCGCTGACACCCCTGACCAGCGAACAACACCCCCAACCGACCACGCACCACCGAACCGGACGCCACCCCCGCGGCCGACTCGCCCCGCGCCACCGCCGCCAGCCCCGCCAGTGCCTCCTCGCGATCCCCCGCCACCACCACCGCACGATCCGGCAACTGCGCCCGACCACAACCCAGCGCACGGGCGAACTCGCCCAGATCCAGGTCAGGTCGATGATCCAGGAAGGACAACAGCCGCTGCGCCTGAGCCCGCAGGGCGCCCTCGCCTCGCGCGGACACCGGAAGAAGAGCCAGGCCGCCCGGCGTCCGCGGTGGGGGCGGAGCCAAGTCGGGGACGTCCGAGGGCTGTTCCAGGATGACGTGGGCGTTGGTGCCGCTGACGCCGAACGCGGACACACCAGCCCTGCGCGGACGCCCCACCTCCGGCCACGCACGCTGTTCCGTCAGCAGCTCCACCGCACCCGCCGACCAATCCACCTCGGGCGAAGGCTCATCCACATGCAACGTCCTCGGCAACACGCCATGCCGCAACGCCAACACCATCTTGATCACACCAGCCACACCCGCGGCCGCCTGCGCATGACCGATGTTGGACTTCAACGACCCCATCAGCAGAGGCCGGTCACGATCCTGGCCATACGTGGCCAGCACCGCCTGCGCCTCGATCGGATCGCCCAGCGGTGTGCCCGTGCCATGGGCCTCGACCGCGTCCACGTCCTCCGCCACCAGCCCCGCACCGGCCAATGCCCGCCGGATCACCCGCTGCTGCGACGGGCCATTCGGCGCCGTCAACCCATTCGACGCACCGTCCTGGTTCACCGCACTGCCCCGCACCACCGCCCACACCCGATGGCCACGCCGCTGGGCGTCCGACAACCGCTCCACCAGCAGCACACCCGCGCCCTCGGCCCATCCCGTGCCGTCCGCCGACGCCGCGAACGACTTGCACCGCCCATCGGCGGCGAGCCCGCGCTGACGGGAGAACTCCACGAAGGCGTCCGGCCCGGCCATCACCGTCACCCCGCCGGCCAGCGCCATCGAGCACTCCCCCGCCCGCAACGCCTGACCCGCCAGATGCAACGCCACCAACGACGACGAACACGCCGTGTCCACCGTCACCGCGGGACCCTCGAACCCCAGCACATACGACACCCGACCCGACAGGACGCTGCCCGCGCCGCCGGTCATGAGGTAGCCCTCGGAACCGTCGGGGGCCGTGTCGAGGCGGCTGGTGTAGTCGTAGTTGACCATTCCGGCGAAGACACCGATGTCCTGGCCACGGAGCGAGACCGGGTCGAGCCCGGCGCGCTCCAACGCCTCCCATGACGTCTCCAGCAGCAACCGCTGCTGCGGATCCATCGCCAGCGCCTCGCGCGGCGAGATCCCGAAGAAGTCCGCGTCGAACTCCCCCGCGTCGTAGAGGAAACCACCTTGTCGCGCATAGCTGGTCCCCGCGTGGTCCGGGTCCGGGTCGAACAGGGTCTCCAGATCCCAGCCTCGGTCCACCGGGAACTCCCCGATGCCCTCGGCCCCCGCCAGGACCAGTTCCCACAACTCCTCCGGCGAGGCCACGCCACCCGGCAACCGGCAGGCCATCCCCACGATCGCGATCGGCTCCGTGGGATCGCCCGCCGTCCACACCGATTCGGTCCGTCCGGTGTGCTGTCCGAGCAGCCGGGTATGCAGGAATGACGCGAGCGCGGCCGGTGTCGGATGGTCGAAGGCGAGCGTGGTGGGCAGCTCGGCACCGGTCAGGTCTCGCAGGCGGTTGCGGAGCCGGACCACGTTCAGGGAGTCGAAGCCGAGATCCTGGAAGGCCCGTTCGCCGTCGATCGCCGACGCGTCGTCGTGCCCCAGCACGGCGGCCACACTGCTCAGCACCAGGTCGAGGACCAGCCGGTGCTGCTCGGCCCCGGTGCCGGACCTCAGCCGCTCGGCGAAGGCCGTGGCGCCGCCCTTGGGCGTCGCGGTCTCCGGCAGCGACCGAGGACCCGGCTCACCCACCGCGGAGGCGTCCGATACGGGAGCGTCCGGCCAGTACCGCCGGTGCTGGAAGGCGTACGTCGGCAAGTCGACCCCGCGTCGCGAGGTTCCCGGGAGCAGCGCGGTCCAGTCGACCGGGAGACCACGGACATGCAGCCGAGCGAGCGCGGCCACAGCGGCGACCGGATCGGGCTGTTCGCCCCCGTGCAGCGTGGGGACGAACATGGCCGGGTCGGCGCCGTCGCCCAGCGCTTCCTGCGCCATGGCGGTGAGGACGCCACCGGGGCCGAGTTCGAGGAAGGTGGTGACGTTTTGGGCGTGGAGTGTGGTGACGCCGTCGAGGAAACGGACGGTCCCGCGTGCGTGCCCGACCCAGTACTCCGGGGAGCACAGCTGGTCGGGGGTGGCCAGCTCGCCCGTGACGTTGGAGACGATCGGCACCGCCGGAGGCGCGTACGACAGCCCGGCGGCGACGGCGCGGAACTCGTCGAGCATGCCGTCCATATGCGCGGAGTGAAAGGCATGGCTGACCCGCAGCCGCTTGGTCCGGTACCCCTCGCCCGCGCATATCCGCTCGATGGCCACCACGGCGTCCTGGTCACCGGAGACGACGACGGAAGCGGGCCCGTTGACGGCGGCGATGTCCACGGCGCCCGGCACGTCGGCCATCAGAGGGCGAACCACCGGCTCGGGGACGTTGAGCGCGACCATCGCACCACCGGGCAGGGCCTGCATCAGCCGCCCCCGCGCGGCCAGCAACGCGGCCGCGTCCTCGAGGGACAGCACGCCCGCCGCATGCGCCGCGGTCAGCTCACCCACGGAGTGGCCGGCGAGGAAGTCGGGGCGCACTCCCCAGGACTCGTACAGCCTGAACAGCGCGGTCTCCAGCGCGAACAGCCCCGCCTGAGCGAACAGGGTGTGGTCGAGCGACTCCGCCTCAGGGGTCCCGGGCCGGGCGAACACGACGTCCCGGACGGGGCGCGCGGCATGCCCGGCGTCGACCAGATGGCGGTCCAGTCGCGCGCAGGCCGCGTCGAAGGCACCGCGGAACACGGGATAGCGTGCGTGCAGTTCCCGGCCCATCCCTGGGTGTTGGCTGCCCTGCCCGGTGAACAGCACCGCGAGCCTGCCGGGGTTCGCCACACCTCGTACCACGGGACCATCGCTCGGCCCGGCGATGGCATCCAGTCCGCTCGGCAACTCCGCACGCCCCGTGCCCACGACCACGGCCCGGTGGTCGAATGTGGCCCGTGCGGTGATCAGGGAGTGTGCGATGTCGCTCGGGTCGAACTCCGGGTGGGCGCGGGCGAATTCCGCGAGCCGGGCCGCCTGGCCGTACAGCGCGTCGGCGCTCCTGGCCGAGATCACCCACGGTATGGCGGGGAGCGCTTCCGGGTCCGGTGCGGCGGGCTCGGCGGCGGTGGCCGGTGCCTTCCCCACGATCACCGGTGCCTGCCCCACGATCACCGGTGCCTGCTCCACGATCACATGGGCGTTGGTGCCGCTGACGCCGAACGCGGACACCCCGGCCCGGCGCGGACGCCCCGTCTCCGGCCACGCACGCTCCTCGGTCAGCAGTTCCACCGAGCCCGCCGACCAGTCCACCTCCGGGGTGGGGACGTCGATGTGCAGCGTCCGCGGCAGGACACCGTGCCGCATCGCCATGACCATCTTGATCACACCGGCCACGCCCGCGGCGGCCTGGGCATGGCCGATGTTGGACTTCACCGAGCCCAGCCACAGCGGCCGGTCGCGGTCCTGGCCGTAGGTGGCGAGGATGGCCTGCGCCTCGATGGGATCGCCCAGTGCCGTACCCGTGCCATGCGCCTCGACCACGTCCACCTCGGCGGCCGACACACCCGCGCCGGCCAGCGCCTGCCGGATGACACTCTGCTGCGACGGGCCATTCGGCGCCGTCAGACCGTTGGACGCGCCGTCCTGGTTCACCGCACTGCCCCGCACCACCGCCAGCACCTGGTGGCCGTTCCGCACCGCGTCCGACAGCCGCTCCAGGAGCAGCACACCGACACCTTCGGCCCACCCCGTGCCATCGGCCGAGGCGGCGAAGGGCTTGCACCGGCCATCGACCGACAGTCCGCGCTGGCGGGAGAAGTCCACGAAGGCATCGGGACCGGCCATCACCGTCACCCCTCCGGCCAGCGCCATCGAGCACTCCCCCGCCCGCAGCGCCTGTGCGGCCAGATGCAGTGCCACCAACGACGACGAACACGCCGTGTCCACCGTGACCGCGGGCCCCTCCAAGCCCAGGGTGTAGGCCACGCGCCCGGACAGGACGGCCGCGGAGACGCCGGTGATCCGGTGTCCCTCGACCTCGTCCGGAACGTGGCGCAGACGGATCGCGTAGTCCTGGGTGTTCATTCCGGTGAACACCCCGATGCCGCTGCCGCCCAACGTGGTCGGGTCGATCCCGGCCCGCTCGAACACCTCCCATGAGGTCTCCAGCAGCAGCCGCTGTTGCGGATCCATCGCCAGGGCCTCACGCGGCGAGATGCCGAAGAACTCGGCGTCGAACCCGGCGGCGTCGGCCAGGAAGGCGCCGTGCCGTACGTAGGAGGTGCCGGGGTGGTCCGGGTCGCGGTCGTAGAGCGCGGACAGATCCCAGCCACGGTCGTCCGGGAAGTCGCCGACGGCGTCACCACCTTCGCTGATCAGCCGCCAGAAGTCCTCGGGGCTGTTCGCCCCGCCCGGGAACCGGCAGCTCATCGCCACAATGGCGATGCCGTCCTCCGGGGGCTTGCTTGCGGGCACCGGGGTGGCGGGGGCGCTCGGCGCCCCCAGCAGCTCGGTGTGCAGATGCCGGGTGAGCGCCCGTGGGCTGGGGTGGTCGTAGAGCAGGGTCGAAGGCAGCCGGAGGCCGGTGGCCGTGTTGAGTCGGTTGCGCAGTTCCACGGACGTCAGGGAGTCGAACCCTAGCTCCCGGAAGGCCCGTTCGGCGGCGACGCCGTCCGTCGATGAGTGTCCGAGCACCTGGGCGGCATGGTGTGTGACCAGGTCCAGCAGCGTCTGCTCCCGCTCGGCGGGGTCCGCCGACTCCAGCCGCCGTACGAGGTCGGTCCGCGACGCTGCCGTACGGCTCACGACCCGGCGGCCCGGTGGCACCAGCTTGTGCAGCAGAGGGACGACCGGAGTGGCGGCCGCCGCGCCGGCGCGGAGTCCCGCGAGGTCCAGGCGGGCCGCCACCAGCGCGGGCGTGGCGCTGCGCAAACCGGCGTCGAACAGCGCAAGGCCGGTCTCCTCCGACAGGGCGGTCATGCCGAAGCGCCGGGTGTGCTGACGCAGGTCGGCCGCGGTGAGATGTGCGGTCATCTCGCTGCTGAGCGCCCAGTGGCCCCAGGCGAGGGAGGTGGCCTGGAGCCCTTGCGCCCTGCGCCGCTGGGCGAAGGCGTCCAGGAAGGCGTTGGCCGCGGCATAGTTGGCTTGTCCGGGGTTGCCGAAGACGCCCGCGGCCGAGGAGAACATCACGAAGGCGGCGAGCTCCATGTCGCGCGTGAGCTCGTGCAGGATGAGGGCCGCGTCCGCCTTGGGACGGAGGACGGAGTCGAGCCGTTCGGGTGTCATGGCGGTGACCACGCCGTCGTCCAGGACCCCTGCAGTGTGGACGACCGCCGTGAGGGGCGCTTCGGCGGGGAGCGAGGCCAACAGGTCCGCCACCGCGGTCCGATCCGCGATGTCGCAGGCAACGGTGCGTACGGACGCGCCCAGCGCACCGAGTTCGGACTCCAGCTCCGCCGCGCCTTCGGCCGCGCCGCCACGGCGGCTGACCAGCAGGAGGTTACGTACGCCGTGCTCGGCAGCGAGGTGCCGGGCGAACAGCCGGCCCAGCGCACCGGTGCCACCGGTGATGAGCACCGTGCCGGTCGGGTCCAGCGGCCGTCGTGGCTCTTCCTCATTCGGCGCGACGCGCACCAGCCTCGGTACGGATGCCATCCCGGCGGTGATGGCGATCTGCGGTTCGCCGGTGGCCAGGGCGGCGGGGAGCAACGCGCCGGAGGCGTCGTCCTCGTCCATCGCCACCAGGGCCAGCCGGTCCGGGGCCTCGGACTGTGCCGAACGCACCAGTCCCCAGACGGCCGCGCAAATCGGGTCGGTGACCTCACGCGTGACGATGACCAGCCGCGCATCCGTCTCCGGTGCGGCCAGCCACGCCTGGACCCACTCCAGCGCCTGCGAGGTGAGCGCCCGAAGGCCATGTGTGGTGTCCGTCAGGTCC
This sequence comes from Streptomyces lacaronensis, assembly GCF_047337785.1. Classification (NCBI taxonomy): domain Bacteria; kingdom Bacillati; phylum Actinomycetota; class Actinomycetes; order Kitasatosporales; family Streptomycetaceae; genus Streptomyces; species Streptomyces lacaronensis. Next base: position 10,836,696 of record NZ_JBLHDK010000003.1, on the reverse strand, counting down.
ACACGTACGAGGGGCGGTTCGTCGCCGTGGTCGGCCAACGTTGTCAACTCGGCCGGACTCGTCACCGTCACTATCGCCGGATCCGAGGTGACCGGGAGAACAGGGAGGGGGAACCACTCCACCTCGAACAGCGCGTCCTGCGGATCCGTCCCGGCTGCCGACACCAATACGTCGGCCGGAAGCGGCCGCGACGTCACCGATCCCACGGACCCGATTGCTCTCCCGGCGGCGTCCGCCAGTTGCAGCGTCACGCCGCCCTGACCGTCCGGGCTGATGCGCGCGCGCAGCGCGGTCGCGCCGGTCGCGGACAAGGACACCGCGCGGTAGGCAACGGGCAGCGCCGATGTCTCGGCGTGCGTGTCGGCGTGGCATACGGCTTCCAGCAGGGCGGGGTGCAGTGTGTAACGTGCGGCTTCGGCCTGCTGGTCGTCGGCCAGTTCGACCTCGGCGAACACGTCGGTGCCACGGGCCCACGCCGAGTGCAGCACACGGAACGCCGGGCCGATGCCACGTCCGGCCCGTGTCAGAGCGTCGTACACCTGGTCCACATCGATGGGGGTGGCTCCGGGTGTCGGCCACGTCGTGAGGTCGATGTCGGGCGCGGTGGTGGGCTGGACGAGCGTGCCCGTGGCGTGTCGGGTCCAGTCCGTGCTGCGCGACCCCGACCCGTTGCCTTGCGGGCGGGAGTGGACGGTGAGGCGCCGTCGGCCGGAGTCATCCGCCCCACCGACGACGACCTGGAGCTGCGCACTCATGCCCGTCGTCAGCACGAGCGGGGCCTCGATCCGCAACTCGTCGACAGTGCCGCAGCCGACCTCGTCACCGGCACGCACCGCCAGCTCCACAAAGGCCGATCCGGGGAGGACGGGCGTACCGGCCACCGTGTGATCGGCCAGCCACGGGTGGGTGCTCAGCGACAGTCGGGAGGTGAACAACACCCCGTCCGTGTCCGGCAGTTCCACCCAAGCGCCCAGCAGAGGATGCTGAGCACCGGCGAGGCCGATGGCGGTCACCTCACCGGTCCGGGGGCCGCTCTTGAGCCAGTAGTGCTGGTGTTGGAAGGCGTAGGTCGGCAGATCCATCGCCACGTGCGCGGGGACGTTGCCGAGCAGGGCGGACCAGTCGACGGGGACACCGCGTACGTACGCCTCGGCCAGGGAGGTGAGCATGCGACGCATACCGCCCTCGTCCCGGCGGAGTGTCCCGGTCACCACGACCGGCCCGGCGTCCCCTTGCTCCGCCGCCGCCTCGATGCTCATCGTCAGCACCGGATGCGCGCTCACCTCAACGAACGCCCGGAAGTCCTCCTCCAGCAGGCGCTCGATGGACGGAGCGAACCGGACGGTGCTCCGCAGATTGCGATACCAGTACCCCGCGTCCAACTCTGCCGTATCCACCCACTCCCCCTCCACCGTGGAGAAGAACGGGATACGCGAGGACACCGGCCGGATGCACGACAACGACCCGACCAACTCCTCCTCAATCGCCGCCACCTGCGCCGTATGCGAGGCGTAATCCACATCGACCCACCGCGCCCGCACCCCCGACCCCTCACACTCACCCACCAACTCCCGCAACGCCTCCACCTCACCAGCCACCACCACCGACAACGGCCCATTCACCGCCGCCACCTCAACCCGACCCGCCCAAGGAGACACCAGCAACTCCGCCTCGCCCACCCCCACAGCCAGCGACACCATCCCGCCACCGCCCGAGAGCCCCGCCGCGATCGCCCGACTACGCAACACCACCACCCGCGCCGCATCCTCCAACGACAACCCACCCGCCACACACGCCGCCGCAATCTCCCCCTGCGAATGACCCACCACCGCCGACGGCACCACACCAGCCGCCAACCACACCCGCGCCAACCCCACCATCACCGCAAACGACACCGGCTGCACCACATCCACCCGCTCCAACAACCCCGCACCCCCCACACCCCGCACCACATCCACCAACGACCACCCCGTCAACGGATCCAACACCCCCGCACACTCAACCAAACACTCCGCAAACACCTCCGACTCTCCCAACAACTCCGCACCCATCCCCACCCACTGCGCCCCCTGACCAGGAAACACCAACACCACCCGACCCCGAACATCAGCCCTCCCCGCACCACCACCCTCCGCCACCACCGCCAGCCCCGCCAACGCCTCCTCCCGACCCCCCGCCACCACCACCGCACGATCCGACAATCCAGCCCGACCACAAGCCAACGCCACCCCCAGCTCCACCAAACCCACACCCGGATGACCCTCAACGAAGTCCAGCAACCTCCGCGCCTGCCCCCGCAACCCCGCACCATCAGAGCCCGAAACGACCAACGGCACCACACCACCCGGAGCCTCCGACACCACCGCCGGCGCCACATCAACCGCCGTCCCCGGCGCCTGCTCCAAAATCACATGCGCGTTCGTCCCACTCACCCCGAACCCCGACACCCCCGCCCGGCGCGGACGCCCCACCTCAGGCCACACCCGCTGCTCAGTCAGCAGCTCCACCGCACCCGCCGACCAATCCACCCGCGGCGACGGCTCATCCACATGCAACGTCCTCGGCAACACCCCACACCGCAACGCCAACACCATCTTGATCACACCAGCCACACCCGCAGCCGCCTGCGCATGACCAATATTCGACTTCAACGACCCCAACCACAACGGACGCCCCTCAGGCCGATCCTGGCCATACGTAGCCAGCACCGCCTGCGCCTCAATCGGATCACCCAGCGCCGTCCCCGTCCCATGCGCCTCCACCACATCCACATCACCCGCCACCAGGCCCGCACCCGCCAACGCCCGCCGGATCACCCGCTGCTGCGACGGACCATTCGGCGCCGTCAACCCATTCGACGCACCATCCTGATTCACCGCACTACCCCGCACCACCGCCAACACCCGATGACCGTTCCGCTCCGCAACCGACAACCGCTCCAAAACCACCACACCCACACCCTCAGCCCACCCCGTACCATCCGCCGACGCCGCGAACGACTTGCACCGCCCATCGGCGGCGAGCCCGCGCTGACGGGAGAACTCCACGAAGGCGTCCGGCCCGGCCATCACCGTCACCCCACCGGCCAGCGCCATCGAGCACTCCCCCGCCCGCAACGCCTGACCCGCCAGATGCAACGCCACCAACGACGACGAACACGCCGTGTCCACCGTCACCGCGGGACCCTCGAACCCCAGCACATACGACACCCGACCCGACACCACGCTCGCCGAGGTGCCGGTCATCAGATGGCCTTCCAGACCGGCGGGGGCATCTGCTCCGCCGGTGGAGCCGATTCCGTAGTCCTGATGCATCATCCCGGCGAAGACGCCCACGTCCTGGCCCCGCAACGAGACCGGATCGATTCCGGCCCGCTCCAACGCCTCCCATGACGTCTCCAACAGCAACCGCTGCTGCGGATCCATCGCCAGCGCCTCACGTGGCGAGATCCCGAAGAAACCGGCGTCGAACTCGCCCGCGTCATACAGAAACCCGCCCCGACGCGCATAGCTCGTACCCGCGTGATCCGGATCCGGATCGAACAGGTGCTCCAGATCCCACCCCCGATCCGCCGGGAACTCCCCGATACCCTCACCACCCGCCAGAACCAGCTCCCACAACTCCTCCGGCGACCCCACCCCGCCCGGCAACCGGCAGGCCATCCCCACGATCGCGATCGGGTCATCGACCAGACCCGCCCCCGCGACCACAGTCGAAGCCGGGTCCGAAGCCGGAGCCAAGTCCGGGACGGTCGGCACTCCCGTACCGCCGAGCAGTTCCCGCCGCAGCAGGCTCCCCAACGCCAGTGGTGTGGGGTGGTCGAAGGCGGAGGTGGCGGGCAGGCGAAGCCCGGTGGCCTCACTCAGCCGGTTGCGCAGTTCCACCACCGTGACCGAGGTCAGGCCCAGGTCGGTGAAGGCCCGCTCGGGCTCGACGGTCTGCTTGTCGGCCAGTCCCAGCAGGTCGGCCAGGTGTTCGCGGACGAGATCGGTGAGCAGCCGGTCCCGGTCGGCCTCGTGCCTTTCCAACAGCCGCTCCCGCAGGGCGACCGTGACGGCCTCGTCCACGGTGGCGGTACGGGCCGGAACGTCGATCAGGTCCTGGAGCAGCGGGGAGGTCGTTCCGGTCGGCACGGCGGTCGGGTCGAGCTTCATGGCGACGAGTTGGGCATGGTCCACGCCCAGGGCGGCGTCCAGCGCGGCGAGCGCCTCCCTGGCGCTCAGAGCACCGGTCGTCTCGCCGGTCTCCCCCTCCCACGGCCCCCACGCGATGGACTGAGCCGGTACCCCTCGCACGCGCAGATGCTGGGCATAGGCATCGAGGAAGGCGGCGGAGGCGGCCTCGGTGGTCTCCCCTGCCGCGCCCAGCAACCCCTTGGTCGAGGAGGACAGCACGAACGCGGTGAGATCGGCGTTCCGGGTGAGCTCGTACAGCGTCCTGGCCTCGGCGGCCACCCGACCGTCCGACGGCTCGTCCACGGCCTCCCATGCGTGGACGACCACGCTCAAGGGGCTGGTGGCCTTGGCCAGTGCCCGCCTGAGTTTGGTGCGGTTGTCCAGGTCGCATTCGGCCAGTCGGACATCGGCTCCGGCATCGGTGAGCCGGGTACAGAGCTCGTTGGCCCGGCCGCCCTGCCCCGGTGGAGCGATCAGCAACAGTTGGCGGACGCCGTAACCGGTCACCAGATGCCGGGCGATCGCGGCGCCGCGCCTGGTGTCCACTCCCGTGACGACCGCGGTGCCATGGGGGTCGAAGGCCACGGACGCATCCCGCTCGGCATCCGGACCCATGCCCAGACCCACGTCCAGGGCCACCCGTTCAAGCCGTGGCAGCAGCACGACGCCCGAGCGCACCGCGCTCTGGGGCTCGCCCGACGCCACCGCCGCCAACAGCCCACCCACACACCTCTCGTCATCGGGCGCGTCGAGGTCGGCGATGGCGATACGGCCGGGATGAGCGGTCTGCAGTGAGCGCACCAGCCCCCACAGCGCGGCCTGTTCCGGGTTCGGCACATCCTCGCCCGCGGTCGTCGCCACGGCGCCTTGCGTGACCACCACCAGCAGCGCATCGGACAGCTCTGCCGAGTCCAGCCACGTCTCGACGTCCCTCAGGACACCCTCGGTGGTGTCCACGGGGGCCGAAAGCAGAGCTACGGCGGGCGGGGGACTTCCGGCGGCCACCGCCGCTCTCAGGTCGGCCGCGTCGATGTGCTCGCCCAACTCGGCACCGCCCGAGGCCCGCAGCAGGCCGACGAACCCGGGGGCATGCCGTCCGAGCAGGATCCAACGGTCAGGCCGAGGCCGTGAGGCAGACAGCTGAGAGGCCGACGGCTGTGAGGCAGACGGCTGTGGGATCCACCTCGTACGGAAGAGCGCGTCATGGTAGGCGTTGCCCACCGCGCGCAGCCGTGCCGGGCCGTCCAGCAGCCGGTGCCGGGTGACCTTGCCGGTCGCGGTGCGCGGGATCCGCTCGATCTCGTACAGCTCCTCGGGCACCTTGAAGTACGAGAGCCGCTCCCGGCACAGGGCGAGCGCCCGGGCCGGGTCGAATCCGCCGGGTGCGGGGACGATGAAGGCGACCGGGACTTCACCGAAGACGTCGTGCGGCTTGCCGACCACGGCGGCGTCGGCCACGCCGGGCGCCATCCGCAGGACGTCCTCCACCTCGACGGGGTGGATGTTCTCCCCGGCGCGAATGATGAGTTCCTTGAGCCGCCCGGTGACCGTCAGATAGCCGTCCCGGTCGCGGCGGGCGAGGTCGCCAGTGTGGAACCAGCCGTCCCGCAGCGCCTCGGCGGTGGCTTCGGGCTGGTCGTGGTAGCCCGCCATGATGTTCGGGCCGCGGACCCACACCTCGCCCTCGGTCCCGTCGGGCACGTCAAGGCCGGTGCGGTGGTCGACCACCCGCAGGGCGAGGCCGGGGACGGGGAGTCCGCAGGAGCCCTCGACCCTGGGCCCGGTCGGCCAGTTGATGGCGATCGAGCCGGAGGTCTCGGTGCTGCCGTACGCGTCGATGAGCGGGGCCCCGAAGGCGTCCTCGACCGAGCGCCGCAGCGCCGCCGTGGTCACGGCACCACCGACCAGACCCACCCGTAGCTCCGGGGCGGTGAACCCGGGCGCCTTGGAGGCGCGGACGAGGTAGTGGTACAGCGTGGGGACTCCGGCGATGACCGTGGAGCGCTCCTGGCCCCACTGCTCCAGCACGTCCTCGGCGGAGTGTCCGTCGGTGATCCGGGCGGTCGCTCCGACGGCGGTCACGGCCAGCACGCACACGATGTGGGAGAGGCTGTGGAACAGGGGCAGCGGCCAGAGCACACGGTCCTCGGCGGTGAGGCCGAGCGCGGGTACGTACGACGCGGCGACCGACCAGAGGCAGTTGCGCTGGGTGGCGAGCACGCCCTTGGGCTTGCTGGTGGTGCCGGAGGTGAAGAGCATCCAGGCGATGTCGTCGAGGCCGTGGTCGTCGCGGGCCGGTGTGTCCGGCTCGGTGGTGGCGAACCGCTCGTAGGACAGGCAGCCCGCGGGGACCTGGTCCTCCCCCACCACCAGCACGGTCAGGGGACTCGCTGCGGGGTCGGGCCGGCGCAGCAGCGGCAGGTGGGCGGAGTCCGTGATGACGACCTGACTGCCGCTGACGGTGAGCAGATGCTCCAGTTCGGCCTGGGAGACATGCGGATTGACCGGGACGCCGATCCCCCCGGCGCGGACGACGGCGAAGTAGCTCTCCGCCATCTCGACGCGGTTGCCGAGGTACATGGCCACGCGGTCGCCCGGCAGCAGGCCCAGTCCGGCCAGATGGCCGGCGAGCCGGCGGGTGCGCGCCTCCAGTTCGGCGTAGCTGATGGCGCGCCGGGCGTCGGCGTAAGCGGTCTTGGCGCCGAAACGGCGACTCTGTTCGGTGAGGAGGTCCTGGATCGGGCGGATCAGTTCGGTGCGCAGCATGCCACCTCTACCCTCCCTGCGGTCAGGGTTCCAGGTGACGCGTCAGCGGCTTCACCCACTCCAGCTTCACACCGGAAAACTAGGAGAATCCCCTGATTCACCCCCCTCATCCCCCCTTACTTCGTGATCGTCAAGCCCCCTTTGTCCCGGTCCGTTCGGCCTCCGCTGATAGCTTCGCGGCACCGGAGGAGGGAGGCGCGGATGTGCTCTGCGGGCTCTGGCAGGGAGCCGGAAACGCCGGATGCGGATGTGCTCATCGTCGGCTATGGACCCATCGGTCAGGTGCTGTCCATCCTGCTGGCCACCCAGGGGTGGCGGGTGCTGGTCGTGGAGCGGTGGGAGAAGCCGTACACACTGCCGCGGGCGACCAGCTTCGACGGTGAGACGGCCCGGACCCTGGCGTCCCTGGGGGTGGCCGGTTCGTATCCGGAGATCGGTCTGTCGGCCGACGCCTACGACTGGCGCAACGCCGAGGGCAGGTCCCTGCTACGGGTCGAGCTCGCCGAGCGCGGTGTGCACGGCTGGCCGGAGACGACCACGATGCACCAGCCCGCGCTGGAGGCGGTGCTGTGCGCCCGTGCCGAGGGGCTGCCCAATCTGCGGGTACTGCGCGGTTACGAGGCGACGGACCTGGTGGACGACGGCACCGGGGTGGAGCTCACCGCGATGGACACGGCGGGCGAGCTGCTGCGGTGCGGCGCCTCGTGGGTGGTCGGGTGCGACGGGGCGAACAGCTTCGTCCGCGACCACATCGGGGTGCGCCGGACGGATCTCGGCTTCTCCTTCGACTGGCTGCTGTGCGATGTGGTGCTCCACGAACCGCGGGTGTTCTCCCCGCTCAATGTGCAGCACTGCGATCCGGCCCGGCCCACGACGGCGGTGGGCAGCGGACCGGGGCGCAGGCGCTGGGAGTTCATGCGGCTGCCCGGGGAGAGCGTGGCCGAGCTGAACCGGGCCGAGACGGCCTGGCGGCTGCTGGAGCGCTTCGATGTCAGCCCGGAGAACGCCACCCTGCACCGGCACACCGTCTACAGCTTCCAGGCCGCCTGGGCGGACGAGTGGCGGCGGGGGCGAGTGCTGCTGGCCGGGGACGCCGCCCATCTGATGCCGCCGTTCACCGGTCAGGGCATGTGTGCGGGCATCCGGGATGTGCTCAATCTGTCCTGGAAGCTGGATCTGGTGCTGCGGGGCGCCGGCGGTGAGGGGCTGCTGGACACCTATCCGCGAGAGCGCGTCGATCATGTGCGGGAGGCCATCGACACGGCGGTGCGGCTGGGCAGAGTGCTGTGTGTGACCGACGCCGCCACCGCCGCGAGCCGGGACGCCTCGCTGCTCGCGGGCGGCACCGACACCGGCCGGGGCGGGCAGCACGGCGTCGCGGGTCCGCCACTGCGGACCGGCCTGCTGTACACCGGCATCGGCACGGCGCCGGTGCCACCGGCCGGGGAGGTGATGCCCCAGGGCCGGGTGCGGTACGAGGGCGTGACCGGTCTGTTCGACGAGGTGGTGGGCACCGGTCCGGTGCTGCTGGGGTCGGCGGATCCGGCCGTGGCGCTGGAGGAGTCCGAGCTCACCTTCCTCACCGGGCTCGGTACGCGTGTGGTGCACATGGTGGCGGCGGGCGCCGAGGCGGCACCGGGCGCCGTCATCGACGTCGACGAGGTGTATCTGCCGGTTCTGCGGGCGGCACGGGCACGGTTCCTGCTGGTGCGCCCGGATCACCACATCTACGGCGCGGCCCGCACCTCACGTGAACTGACCGGACTGGTCGGTCAGTTCAGGTCCGGGCTGTTGAAGTGACCGGACCGAGAAGGAGGCTAGAGGAAGTGCGGCAGATCCTGCCGCCGCTTGACGTTGACTTTACGGAACACCCGGGTGAGGTGCTGCTCGACCGTGCTGGCGGTGATGTAGAGTTTGGCGGCGATCTCGCGATTGGTGTAACCCTTGGCAGCCAGTAGCGCGATCCTCCGCTCCTGTGTGGTGAGCGCGGACAGCCCGTCCTGGCGGTGGTGCGCGGACATCGCGGCCTCGGGGTCGATGGGATCGAGCGCGGCCTCCCGGCACAGGTGCTCGGCCCCCGTCTGCTTCGCCAGGTGCCAGGCGCGATGGGCCACCCGGCGCGCGTTGCGCTGGTCCCCGGTGTCCTTGAAGGCGATGCTGAGGTCGATCAGCGCACGGGCCAGCTCGTAGTCGTCACCGCTGTCCTTGAGCATGTCGACGGCCTCGGTGAGCAGTTGCGGGCGGCGGGTGACCCGGCTGACCGCCGCCAGGGTGCGCAGAGACAACCCGCGGGTCCGGGAGGGGCCCGGGAGCAGCCGGGCCATCTGCTCCCGTACCAGACGTTTGGCCTGCTCCTGGTCGTCCTGTGCCAGCCATGCCTCGGCCGCGCTGGTGCGCCACGGGACCACGTCGGCGCCGGGCGCCTGCCAGGTCTCGGCGAATCTGCCGCAGGCCAGGAAGTCCGCGAGCGCGGCCTGAGGGTGGTGGGTGGCCAGCCGGTAGTGGCCCCGGGCGTGCAGATAGTGCGCGCCGTGGCGGCTGTACAGGGCCTGCTCGGGGATCGGCTGGGCCACATACTTCTCCGCCTGCTCCAGCCTGCCGGAGCGGGTGGCGGCCAGGATGGCGCAGCCCAGGACCCCGGCCAGGTCGATGCCCCAGCCCTGGGGCGGTACGAGGACCATGGCGCGGGCCGCCAGGTCGTGGGCGGAGATCAGGTGTCCCTGCCGCAGATGGGCCTCGGCGCGGAGGGCGAGGAACTTCCCCTGCCAGGCGACGGCCTGGTGGGCGGCTGCCTCGGTCTCGAGCTTTTCGCACCAGACCACGACTTCGTCCGGGCGGCCCGCGTGGAGCAGCGCGCGCAGGGCGAGCGCTCCGGACTCGGCGCTCCACAGCGAGCCGTGGTCGAGGTGGAAGGTGCGCAGCAGCAGTTCGGCGCGGTGCGTCAGCTGGTCGTTGCGTCCGCGGACCAGATCGTCGGCCAGGGTGACCGCCGAGGGCAGCCATGGGTCGTGGCAGGGAGCGGCCTCCGGGGTGGCGGCGGCCACCGAGTGGGCCAGTTTCCGCAGTCCGGTGTGGAGGGGGTACGCCATCGCCGCCCAGTCCGTCAGGGGGCGGATGTCCTCGGTTCCGGGGCCGGCGCCCCGGTGGGCGCGGGTGCGCAGGGCGTCCAGCAGGGCGGTCAGCTCATCGAGCGCACCGGCCTGGGCCAGGCCCAGCACCAGTTCGGAGACCTCCCGGCGGTCCAGGTGGCCCGCAGTGAAGTCGCGTAGCTGGGGGCGGAGATGACGGACGGCGACCTGCGGTTTCAGCTGCCACTCCAGCCTGCTGAGCCGGGCGCGGATGCGAGCCGCGGTGGGGTCGTCGGCCCGGGTGTGCTGGGCGAGGTCCAAGCAGCTGAGCGCGGTGCCCACATCGCCGGTCGCCAGCGCCTCGTCGGAGGCCGTGACCAGCACCTCGGTGGCGCAGTCGGCACCGGGGCTCCCGGCGCTCAGCAACTGCCCGGCCACCGTCAGCGCGGGTGCCCCGGCCTCGTGCAGCAGCTCGGCGGCCGCGCGGTGCAGTGCGGCCCGGCTGTCGGCGGGCATGTCGTCCAGCACGGCGGTGGCGGCCACCGGATGGCGGAACGCCTGGCCCTTGGTGAGCAGTCCGGCGCTGGCCAGGGCGTGCAGGGCCCAGCCGGTCACCGTGGCGTCCACCCCGGCCAGCCGGGCCACGTCCGCCACCGGTGCCGCACCGCCGAGCACGGCGAGGGCGCGCACCACGGACAGCATCGACGGCCGGGAGTGCGCCACGAGCTCGAGCAGCGCCCGTCCGTAGCCCTCGGGGTAGCAGGCGCCACCCGCCTGCTGATCGATGATCAGGGCCTGCACGGCCAAGGGGTTGCCGCCGCTGATGCGGTGGAACTCCGCGGTGAGCCGGGGGGACGCGGTGTGCGGGCCGAGCAGCCGGATGGCCAGGGCGTCGACTCCGCTGCGGCTCAGGGGCCGCACGGCGATCCGGTGGGCGTTGGGGCTCTGCGAGAGCAGCCCGGCCAGCAGGGGCGAACGCGGCCACCGCAGAGTGTGGTCATCGGTGAGGAGCACCAGAATGCGGGCGGAATGCAGCCAGGGGACGATACCGGCGAGGAAGTGCAGCGAGGGCGGGTCCAGGTAGTGGGCGTTGTCGACGCAGATCACCAAGGGGGTGGCCTCGGCCAGATGGGCCAGCTCCATGGTGAGCTTCTGGAAGACGTCGACGACCTGCGTCTCCCAGCCGCCGCCGGCTAACCGCCCATCGGTGACGGTGTGTTCGACCGCCGAGGCGAGCAGCCCGCGCACCCGGTCCCGGCTGGGCGGCGGAATCGTCATGCCGTGGAAGAGCTGGGTCACCACGCCGAACGGCAGAAGGTGCTCGCGGAGCGAGGCGGTGGCCCTCAGCACGCGGGCGCCGCCCGGTTCGAGGGATTCGAGGAACTCGTGCACCAGCCTGCTCTTGCCACTTCCCAGCGGCCCGTCCACGACGGCCAGCTGCCCCTTGCCCCTCGTGGCATCGGCGAGCAGCCGGCCCAGGCCGGCCAGGACGTCATCGCGGTCGACCAGGTCGGGGAGCGCCCCGCCGGGCGCGCGGCCCCCCTCGTCTCCCCGGTCCTCCTGGTCCTTCCGGAAACCGATCGCCGACCGACCGGCGCCAACCGTGGAATCGTGGCATTCCAACAAGCTCACAGGCACCCCGCTTTCTGACATTTCTCCATCCGCGCGGCCCTCATGGGGCGTGCCCGCGCGAAAGCGCATGACGAGCAGGCAGAACTCCTCAGCGGCACAGGTGCGTTGTCCACCCTTGATGCCCGTGGCCTACCGCCAGGGGGAGGGAAATGGATGAGGGAAAGACGCGAGCCGGCCGGAGTCTTGTGTTTCAACAGCATGCAAACAGCGTGTGGCGGCTGTGACATGCACCGAGTAGGGGGCGACATGCACCGGGTAGGGGGCACTCTCGGGTCCTATGCGTAGGTCCCGGCGCACCGCGCTGTCAAGCGAATGAGTCATATATCACGAAACGATCACGCCGCACTTTTCGGCCGATGCTACGTGGCCCTCGTCGCCGTGGGAAGGCACCGTACGGGCGGTGTGGGCGAGGGGGTGGGTTCGGCGATTGGGCCGAAAATCGACGGTGCTTGATGGGTTCCTCGTAGGGGCTCGGCGTGCCGCTGTCGGGCGGGACGGACACGCCCGAGGGTCGCGCCGCCCGGCGCGAAAGCCAGGTGGAGACCCCGGCGAAGACCGGCGCGAAGGGGGATCAGGCCACCGCGGCTAGAGTGGCCTGACCCCATGGAGGTGGGCGCCTCACATCACTCCGCTGAGGTCAGACCAGCTGTACCGCCTGCTCGTACGAGGGCCGAGGAAGCCGGTCCCGGAAAGCTTCGGGGCTCGGGTAGCCGATGTTGACCAGCAGGAGCGAGCGCCACCGGCCATCGGGGAAGAACTCCTTGTCCACCGCCTCGGCGTTGAATCCCTTCATCGGCCCGGCGGCGAGCCCCGCCGCGCGGACGGCCAGCACGAAGTAGCCTGCCTGGAGTACCGCGTTGAAGTCCATGTGGGTCTCGCGCAGTTCCTGGTTGGCCTCCAGCATCTGCTGTAACTGCGGGTTGGACGGAGCGAGGAACGGCACATACTCCGGGTAACGGGTGTCCGCGGCCAGCACCGCGGTGACCGGGGCCGAGGCGGTCTGCTCCTGATTGGGCTGCGCCACCCCGGGCAGCAGCCGCTGCTTTCCTTCCTCGGTCCGTACGTACAGAATGCGCAGCGGATTGATATTCGCCGATGTCGGGGCCCATTTGAACAGTTCGTAGATGGCCCGCAGACGGTCGTCGCCCACCGGCTTGTCGCTGAAGTCATAGGCCGTCTTGGCCTCGGTGAAGAGAAGTTTCCGGCCCTCGGGTGAGAGTGCGTACAGGGCCTGATCGATATCGGGGGCCAGGGTGCTGTCCGTCATGGCCGTTCCAACTCCTAACTCAGATAAGTCGATTGCGCCCACAGCGTACGCGTACGAGGTGTGCGGTGGCCGGGGACTCGCTCAGGTGGGCTGGTGGCATGGGTATGTGGTGTTGGTCAGGCGGCGTGGTCTACCGCCGCGCGGATCATGTGTGGCACGCTCTTGGCATGATGCCGACGGCGCGTCCCATCGGAAAGCAGGCGTTCCCGTGAGGGCCGCCGTGCTGACCGAGCCCGGCGCGCTGTCCGTGGTGTCCGTGCCGGAGCCGTCCTGCGGCCCGGGGGATGTGCTGATCCGTATGCGGGGCACGGGGCTGTGCGGCTCCGATCTCGCGGTGCACGCGGGACGCCGGCGGCCACCGAGCCTGCCCTGGGTCCTGGGCCACGAGGGGACGGGGCGGATCGTTGAGCTGGGCCATGAGGTCAGCGGTCTGCGCATCGGCCAGGACGTGGTCATCGAACCGGACTACTGCTGTCTGATGTGCGATCCCTGCCTCGCCGGGCGCACATCGGCCTGTGAAGGACGGGCCGCCGTAGGACTGACCGTCCCCGGTCTGCTGAGTGACTACGTGGTCGCTCCGGCCGCGTTCGTATGGCCGGTCGCCCCGCGTCTGCCCCTTGAGGATCTGGTCTGTGTGGAACCCGCGACGGTGGCACGGGCGGCGATGCGGCGCTCGGGGATCGCACCGGGGCAGAGCTGCCTGGTTATCGGGGCCGGCTCCCAGGGTCTGCTGCTGTGCCAGGCGCTGGTCGACCACGGAGTGACGGTGTTCGTCCAGGAGCCCAACGAGGCCCGGCTCGACCGTGCGTGCTCCCTCGGCGCGACGCCCCTGCCGGCGGACGTGGCAGGGCTCCCCTGTCTCTTCGAGACCTCCGGAGCCCCCGGCGTGGTCGAGCAGGGGCTGCGACGACTCGCCAAACACGGCACCGCCGTGCTGATCGGGATGAACACCGCCCCGCTCGGGATCTCGCCGCGCGATCTGGTGGCGGGCCAGATCACCCTCATCGGCAGCATGATCTACGACCATCCGGTGGACTTCGCACAGACCGTCAGTGCCCTGGAGTCCCAGACCCCACCCCGGCTCGGCGCGGTGGTCAGCGACGGTTACCTCCTGGACGACGTCCAGGAGGCGTTCACCGCGGCGTACACCGCGTCGGGGAAGGTGTGGGTCGACCTGTCCTGAGGCGTCGGAGGGGCGACCGCCCTGGTGGCGGGCGCCGCCGACGGGCTCAGGGGCGCTCCGCCGGAGCTGCGACCGGAGCCGTGGCCGGAGCCGGGACAGTGAGCCCGCGCGCATCGCCCAGGGCCGCTCTGGGAGCCTCCTCGCCCTGGGACAGACACTCGATCAGGTAGTCGCCAGTTTCCGGGTCGAGGGTCACGCCATGGGTCTCGCTGCGGAATCCGGGAAAGCGCCGGTCGAACGTCTCCAACGCGGTCAGATAGCGCAGCAGTGGACCGTCGGGCGTGCCGATGCCCTCGCCGGGCATCAGCACCGGGATACCGGGTGGTGTGACGGTGACCATGGCCGCGGCCACCCGCCCCGCCGCCTCGGAAAGCCGCACCCGCTCGGTGCCGCCGCGGATGAGTCGCTGGTAGCAGAGCTGTGGCGGGACGACCGGCTCCGGCAGCTCCTGAAAGGCGGTGTCCAGCAGCCGGACCAGGCTCGCCTCACGCAGCTGGTCGTGCATCTCCTGGCACAGCTCACGCAGAGTCCGGCCGGTGTAGCGGCCGGGGTACGCGGCGACCAGTTCGGGCAGGACGCGGTCCAGTGGTGCGTCCTCGTCGTAGAGGGCTTTGAAGTCCATCAGGGCGTCCAGCAGGGTCCCCCATTTGCCCTTGGTGATGCCCATGGAGAACAGGACCAGGGTGGTGTAGCTGTCCGTCTTCTCGACCACCACGTGCCGCGTCGCCAGATAGGAGGTGAGGACCCGGGCGGGGATGCCCCAATCGGCCATCCGGCCACTTGCGTCGATCCCCGGGCAGGTCACGGTGACCTTGAGCGGATCGAGCATGCAGTAGCCATGGCTGAGCCCCGGGAAACCGTGCCACTCGGCGTCCGGTTCCAGCTCCCAGCACGAGGGGTCCGTGCGCAGCAGTTCGGCCGGGGCCTCGTCGAAGGGCAGCCGCTCGCCGCCGGCCGGGTCGGTCACGGTCTCCGGCTGCCAGATCCCGAAGAACCAGCTGGGGCGGTCCCCAGCGGCCTTGATACGGCGCCCGATCCGCACCACCGACTGACGGAAGCGGACCGCCTCGGCCAGCGCCTCGTCGATCAGCCAGCGGCCCTGTGGCCCGTCCATCATCGCGGTGGCCACATCCAAGGAGGCGATCATCGGATACAGCGGCGAGGTGGTGCCGTGCATCATCAACGCCTCGTTGAACCGGTCGTGCTCCACCGGGGCCCGGGGCGCGGGCCTGATATGCACCATGGCGCTCTGCGAGAGCGCGGCCAGCAGCTTATGGGTGGACTGGGTGGCGAAGACGGTGGGCCGGTCGGGCCCGGGGAAGGTGTCGGGCCCCACCGACATGCCGTAGCGCCCGGCGTAGAGGGGGTGGAAACGGGCGTAGGCGAACCATGCCTCGTCGAAGTGGACGCGTGGGGTGCTGGCCGCGAGCCCTCGGGCGGCCTGCACGGCGTCGTAACACAGCCCGTCGTAGGTGGAGTTGGTGAAGACCGCGTACTGGGCCTCGGCGGAGAGCGCGCCGCGCGTCAGCGGGTTTCCCGCGATCCGCGCGGCCACCGTGGCCGCCCGGATCTCATCCGGGGGCAGCGGCCCGGACAGTCCGTAGCCATTGCGGGTGGGGATCAGGTAGACCGGCCGGGCGCCGGAGACGACCAGGCCGTGCAGCACCGACTTGTGACAGTTCCGGTCCACCAGCGCGATCTCGTCCCGGGTGACGCTGAAGTGGCCGACCAGGCGGTCACAGGTGGAGTCGCCGTGGAGGACGAAGTAGGTGAGGTCCGCGCCGAAGACCCGGGCGGCGTTCCGCTCCGCGTCGCCGATCGGGCCCGTGTGCTCGAACAGCGAACCGAGGGCCTCGACCGAGATCGACAGATCGCTGCGGAAGAGCCGCTCCCCGAAGTAGTCGTGGAAGGCCCGGCCCACCGGTGACTTCAGAAAGGCGACACCGCCGGAGTGGGCGGGGGTGTGCCATGAGTACTCATGCGTATCGTCGAAGCGGCGCAGCGCCTTGAAGAACGGCGGCAGAACGGCCTCGCGGTAGGCGCGGGCGGCGCTGGAGATCCGTCCCGCGATGAAGGCGGCGGTGTCCTCCGTGGGCCAGACATAGCCGACCACGGTCTCCGACACCCACAGCGGCAGTTCTTCAAGGCTCTCATCGGCCGCGATCAGGAAGACCGGCAGATTCTGGAACCGCCTGCCGACCTGGCGCAGCACCGCGGCGCCACCCAACTCGCCGTCTGGTTCGTCGCGCGGTGGGCCGCCCGGTTCACCATGCGCGCCGCCGCACGGGTCGAGTCCCCAGTCGACCAGCGCGGCGGCAAGACCGGCCTCGGTGCGCAACACCGTCCGGGCGTCGGCGCCGGTGTCGGCCCATCGCACCGCGAACCCGCCGGCTTCCAACTCCTTGCGGATCCTGCGCAGCTGCTCGGCTCCGACCGTGTCGTCCCCGGGGTGCTCCCGCACCGCGAACAGAACCGTGTCGCCCACCATCTCCCCCTCCTCGGCGTGCCTCCCCTGTCCGTCCAGTGTTCAGGAACAGACCAGTACATGGGGGCATGCACCTGGAAGATCACACGAAGGAGGGAAAATCACCCCGGATGGGATCCTGGAGCCGCGGGGGCTCACTCGGTACGCGCGTCCAGACGCAGCACACTCCCCTCCCCGTTGGCCGATACGAGGAGGGCCCCGTCCGGTGCGACGGCGAGCCCGGCGAACTGGCGCGGGCGGCCGGGGACTCCGGGAATCGGCTCGGGTTCGGTGCGAGTGATCCCGGGCGGCAGGCCGACCGCCAGGTCCTCCGCGTCGGTCCTGCTCTCGCCCGTGGCGAGCGAGATCGCCCGCAGCCGCCGGTGCGCGACCTCCACCGTGAACAGCTCGTCGCCGCGCACGGCCAGCCCCTGCGGTTCGCCGAGCCCGTCCGCGACGACCACCGCCCCGCCGTCCTCCAGCCGGAGCACCGCGCCGCGCCGGTCGTCGCTGACATAGCAGCGCCCTCGGCCGTCGAAGGCGATGTCCAAAGGGTGGTCGAGCCCCTCGGCGAGCACGCTGACCGTGTCGGTGTCATCGATGCGCAGGATGCGGCCGGCACCGGTCTCGGCGACCGCGAGGGAGCCGTCCGGTGCGACGGCGATCCCGGTGGGCTGGTCCAGCCCGGTCGCGCGCACCCGGGTGGTCCTGTCCACGGGGTCGTGGGTGCGCACATCGCCGAGTTGTGAGGTGAGGTGCAGCAGGCCGTCGTCGGCGGTGACGTTGTGCACGGCGTACATCAGCTCATGGGTGACGACACCGGGCTCCTGCCCGTCGTGGCCGGTGGCATCCGGGCTCGCCAGCCGGAAGTGATCGGCCGCGTACACCGTGCCACCGAGGTCGACCGTGATGCCGAAGGGCCCGTCGAACCCCTGCGGGACCACCACCCGGGTCCGGCCGTCCGTGTGCACCTCCGCGATCCCGCCACTGGCGAAGCTGGACACGAACATCCGGTTCTCATGGTCGAACGCGGCGTTGTCCAGTCCCACGACGCCGGTGGCGACGACCGACCGGGCCCCGGTGTTCTGATCGATACGGGTCACCACCCCGGCCCTGCCACGGGACAGGACGACGAGGACGCCGCCACGGTCGAACCGCACCGCGACCGGGTCGTCCACCTCCTCGGCCACCAGCTCGGGCACCCCGCCGTCAAGCGGGATCCGCCAGACCTGGTTGCGCATCATCTGCGGGTAGTACAGACAGCCGTCCGGGCCGAGTTGCATCGCGTTGCCCAGGGCCAGTCCGTCGGTCAGCACCGCCGGGTCGCCACCGTCCGGGAACAGCTCCATCAGGCGGCCGTTCATCTTCATCTCGTTGACGAAGAGGCGGTCGCCGACACAGGTGATGCCGTTGGGCACCGACACCTGGTCGGAGACGAGCGTGTACTCGCCCTCGGAGCCGCGCCGCCACACCCGGCCGGGGGTCAGATCGGCGATGTACATCGAGCCGTCCGCCCCGAAGGCCAGGTCGTCCGGCGCCTCCACCGGGCCGTCGAGCGGCACCACCACCTCGATGTCACCCGAGGCCGGGTCCACGGCGCTGATCTGTCCGGCGAGGAACTGCGCCACGTACAGCCGCCCGTCGGGGCCGAAGGTGACGCCGTTGGAACCCCACAGCCGATTCGCCCGGGTGAGTCGCCGCACCTCCATGCGATCGCTCGTGACCTGCGTACGGCCGGTGTTGTCGAACCGGCTGGGGTGCATCGCCTCTCCTTCCGTATAAGTGGCACACATCGGTGTCAGGGGACCAGGACGTCGTCCATGCCGCCGTCCGCGCGCCAGCGCCTGAGCAGTTCGTGGAAGGCGATCGGACCGTCGCCGAAGGACTCGCTGCGCTCCCTCGGCATGCCCTCGTTGTTGTAGTAGCCGGGGGTGCACTCGGCATGGAAGGCGTACAGGTCCGCCGCCTTCTCACGGATCGTGGCACGCCACGCCGCC
The DNA here is from genome assembly GCF_047337785.1 of Streptomyces lacaronensis. Classification (NCBI taxonomy): domain Bacteria; kingdom Bacillati; phylum Actinomycetota; class Actinomycetes; order Kitasatosporales; family Streptomycetaceae; genus Streptomyces; species Streptomyces lacaronensis. The sequence continues at coordinate 10,818,144 of NZ_JBLHDK010000003.1, read as the reverse complement.
TCGGCCTCGGCGGTCGGCTCGACATACCGGGCCCCGCGCTTGCGCGCCTCGGCGAGCACCTCGGCGACATGAATGGCCTGCTCATCGAGGATGTGCACATAGTTGACGGAGCTGGCGTTCTGCAGCGGGCCGAGCTGGAAGAGGTTGGGGAAGCCGTGGCTGTAGAAGCCGTGCAGTGTCTTCGGGCCACCGCTCCAGGCTTCGGTCAGGGTGATACCGCCCCGTCCGTGCACCGGGAGGAGTCCGGAGGTGATTCCGGAGACGCCGACCTCGAAGCCGGTGGCGAAGATGACACAGTCGACCTCGTACTCGACCCCGCCGACCACGACCGCCTTCTCGGTGATGCGCTCGACTCCCCCGTGGTCGGCCGTGTCCACCAGTGTGACATTGGGCCGGTTGAAGGTGTCCAGATAGGTGTCGCTGAACGTGGGGCGTTTGCACATATAGCGGTACCAGGGCTTGAGGGCCTCGGCCGTCGCCGTGTTCTCGACGATGGAGTCCACTCGGTCGCGGATTCCGTTCATCTTCTGGAAGTCGGCGAGTTCGTAGAGGCGTTCGCGCTCCTGGGGCGGGAGGGCCGCGTAGCTGTCGGTCGGGATGAGCTTCTGCTGTAGCCGGGCGGTGCTCGTCCAGCCGTCGTCCACCAGGTCCTCGTCCGCCTGACCACCGGTGACGACGGCGAGGAAGTTGTCCCTGCGGCGGCGCTGCCAGCCGGGCGTGAGCGACGCGGCCCAGCCCTCGTCGGTGGGGCGGTTGCCGCGCACATCGACCGAGGACGGAGTGCGCTGGAACACATACAGCTGCTCGGCGTCGCGCCCCAGATGTGGCACGGCCTGGATGGCGGTCGCGCCGGTGCCGATGAGGGCCACGCGCTTGTCGGCCAGTTTGTGCAGACCGCCGCTCGCGTCACCGCCGGTGTAGTCGTAGTCCCAGCGGCTCGTGTGGAACGTATGCCCCTGGAAGGTCTCGATCCCGGGGATGCCGGGGAGTTTCGCCCGGCTGAGTGTTCCACTGGAGATGATCACATAGCGCGCCCGGATGCGGTCGTCCCGGTCGGTGTGCACGGTCCACTCCAACTCGGTGTCGTCCCAGTGGAGTTCGGTCACCTGGGTCTGGAAGCAGACATCGCGGTAGAGGTCGAAGTGGCGCCCGATCGCCCGTGCGTGCTGTCTGATCTCCTCACCGGGTGCGTAGCGCCACCGTGGTACGTAACCGACCTCCTCGAGCAGGGGCATATAGACGTAGGACTCGATATCGCACTGGACACCCGGGTAGCGGTTCCAGTACCAGGTACCGCCGAAGTCGCCGCCCTGCTCGATCACGCGGATCTCGCGCACACCGGCCTGCCGCAGCCGCGCTCCGGCGAGCAGACCGCCGAACCCGCCCCCGATGATCAGCACCTCGACCCGGTCGTGCAGCGGCTCCCGGGTGAACCCCGGCTCCACATAAGGGTCCTGGGCGTACGAGCCGAACTCCCCGGCGATGCGCCGGTATTGCTTGTTGCCGTCGGGGCGGATCCGGCGGTCGCGCTCGGCCCGGTACTTCGCCCGCAGGGCGTCCGGGTCGAATCCCAGCTCCTCGGTGTCCATGGAGGTGGTGGCGGTGGGCGGGCGTTGGGGGGTGGGCATAGGGGGTCCTCGGGCCTCTGGCGTCGGAAGGTGTGCGGGGCTCGGATGCCATCCGGGTGGCGTTGACCGGTGGCTGATCGGTCGGCGCCTGACCAGCCGCGGCCGACCGGCCGGCGACTGATCGGCGGCGCGGGCTCAGCCTCACAGAAACATTCCCACTGTGCAAGATTTCCCAATGGGAAAGAATCAGCCTTCTCCCGTATGCTCATCGGCGATGACTACCGGCCTGCGTGAGCGCAAGAAGGCGGCGACCCGCCAGTCACTGCACGACGCCGCCGTACTCCTCGCCGCCGAGCACGGCGTCGAGAGCCTCACGGTGGAGGCCATCGCCGATGCCGCCGCCGTCTCCCGGCGCACCTTCTCCAACTACTTCGCCAGCAAGGAGCAGGCGCTGCTGCACCACGACCGGGCACGTACGGTCCGGCTGGTCGAGCTCATCCGCGCCCGCCCGGCGCGGGAATCCCTGACGGCGGCGGTCATCGGCGCCGCCGAGCAGCACTCCACCGAGTTCGCGGCCGACCCGGAGCAGGAGGAGCGCTACCGGACCCTGCGTCTGCACCCGGCGCTGCTGCCCGAGCTGGTCGCCACCTACGCCGCCGCCGAACGCGATCTCTCCGTGGCCGTCGAGGAGCGCCTGCCCGCCGGACCGGACACGCCCCTGCGGGCCCAGATCCTCGCCGCGACCCTCCTCGCCGCCTTCCGCGTCGTCGGACAGACGGCTCTCGAACGCCGCGAGCGCGACGTCGTGGACCTCCTCCGGCAGGCGCTCGCCATCACCCGCGAGGGCTTCCGCTGACCGGTTTTCCCCGGCCGCGTGGACGACAATGTCAAGCGTGGCCGGATCTGAGCGGCCCTCGATAGGCATCGCCTATCGAGATGATCAGAATCATATCTTGGCTCTTTTGACCCGCCGGGTTCTACCGTCGTGTTCATGGCATTGACAACGCGGCCGGAGCAGCGTCCGACGCGGGCGGAGCGGCGGCCGTCCATGGCGCTCAATTTCTGGCAATCGACCCTCGGCAAGAAGATCGTCATGGGCGCGACCGGTCTGATCATGATCGGCTACCTCTGCGTCCACCTGCTCGGGAACATGAAGATCTTCTTCGGCCCCGGGGAGTTCAACGCGTACGGACACTGGCTGCGTGTCATGGGAGCCCCCGTTCTGCACCATGAGTGGGGTCTGTGGATCGCCCGGATCGTCCTTCTGGCCGCGGTGGTCCTGCACGCCGTGTCGGCCTACCAGCTGAGCCGACGGGACATCAAGGCCCGCCCGCAGAAGTACGTCCACACCAAGCCACGGATGAGCTATGCCACCCGGACCATGCGCTGGGGCGGGGTGATCCTGGGCCTGTTCATCGTCTGGCACGTTCTGGACCTCACCACCGGCACCACGCACTCCGGCGGGTTCCAGGAGGGCCATCCGTACCAGAACGTGGTGGACACCTTCTCCACCTGGTACGGGAACGTCATCTACATCGTGGCGATGCTGGCCATGGGCATGCACGTCCGGCACGGCTTCTGGAGCGCCGCGCAGACCCTCGGCGCGGGCAACCACAGCCGTGACCGCGCCCTCAAGGCCATCGCCAACGCCCTGGCCATCGTTCTCACCGCCGGGTTCATCTCCATACCCGTCGGTGTCATGACCGGAGTGGTGAGCTGACCATGACCTCGTACAGCGAGTACAGCGAATACACCGACTACACCGTCGGCGAGCCGATCCAGGACGAGCAGGCCCCCTCCGGGCCGGTCAACGAGCGCTGGGACACCCGCCGCTTCGAGGCCAAGCTGGTCAACCCCGCCAACCGCCGCAAGCACACCATCATCGTGGTGGGCACCGGGCTGGCCGGTGGCGCCGCCGGCGCCACCCTGGCCGAGCAGGGCTACCACGTGGTCCAGTTCTGCTACCAGGACTCGCCGCGCCGGGCCCACTCCATCGCCGCCCAGGGCGGGATCAACGCGGCGAAGAACTACCGCAACGACGGCGACTCGATCCACCGGCTGTTCTACGACACCGTCAAGGGCGGCGACTTCCGCGCCCGCGAGTCCAATGTCCACCGCCTGGCGCAGATCTCGGTGGAGATCATCGACCAGTGTGTGGCCCAGGGCGTGCCCTTCGCCCGCGAGTACGGCGGTCTGCTGGACACCCGCTCCTTCGGCGGTGTGCAGGTCTCCCGCACCTTCTACGCCCGCGGCCAGACGGGCCAGCAGTTGCTGCTCGGCGCCTACCAGGCGCTGTCCCGCCAGATCGCGGCGGGCAATGTGGAGATGCACGCCCGCACCGAGATGCTGGATCTGATCGTGGTCGACGGGCGGGCGCGTGGCATCGTCGCCCGCGACCTGGTGACCGGCCGGATCTCCACATACTTCGCCGACGCGGTGGTGCTGGCCAGCGGCGGCTACGGCAACGTGTTCTATCTGTCGACGAACGCCATGAACTCCAACGCGACCGCCATCTGGCGGGCGCACCGGCGCGGCGCGTACTTCGCCAACCCCTGCTTCACCCAGATCCACCCGACCTGCATTCCGCGCTCCGGGGACCACCAGTCCAAGCTGACCCTGATGAGCGAGTCGCTGCGCAACGACGGCCGGATCTGGGTGCCCAAGGCGAAGGGCGACACCCGTCCGCCCGCCGAGATCCCCGAGGACGAGCGCGACTACTATCTGGAGCGGATCTATCCGTCGTTCGGCAATCTGGTGCCGCGCGACATCGCCTCCCGCGCCGCGAAGAACGTCTGCGACGAGGGCCGTGGCGTCGGCCCCGGTGGCCAGGGCGTCTATCTGGACTTCGCCGACGCCATCGCCCGGATGGGGCGCAAGGCGGTCGAGGAGAAGTACGGCAACCTCTTCGACATGTACGAGCGGATCACGGCGGAGAACCCGTACGAGGTGCCGATGCGCATCTACCCCGCGATCCACTACACGATGGGCGGGCTGTGGGTCGACTACGACCTGCAGACCACCGTGCCGGGGCTGTTCGCGATCGGCGAGGCCAACTTCTCCGACCACGGCGCCAACCGGCTCGGCGCCTCCGCGCTGATGCAGGGCCTGGCCGACGGCTACTTCGTCCTGCCCTCGACCATCAACGACTATCTGGCCCGGAACCCGCACAAGGACGAGGTCGACGCCTCGCACCCGGCGGCCGTCGAGGCCGTGCGGGAGACCGAGGACCGGCTGGCCAGGCTGCTGGCCGTGGACGGCGACCGCACCCCCGACTCCTTCCACCGTGAGATCGGCGAGCTGGTCTGGGAGTTCTGCGGTATGGCCCGCACCGACGAGGGGCTGCGCAAGGCGCTGGACCGCATCCCGCAGATCCGTGAGGAGTTCTGGCGGCGGCTCAAGGTGCCGGGCACCGGTGAGGAGTTCAACCAGTCGCTGGAGAAGGCCAACCGGATCGTGGACTATCTGGAGCTGGCCGAGCTGATGTGCCTGGACGCCCTGCACCGGGCCGAGTCCTGCGGTGGCCACTTCCGCGAGGAGTCCCAGACCCCCGACGGTGAGGCGGCCCGCGTGGACGAGGAGTTCTCCTACGCCGCGGCCTGGGAGTTCACCGACACCGGCGCCGCCCCCGTGCTCCACAAGGAGCAGCTGACCTTCGAGTACGTCCATCCCACTCAGCGGAGCTACGCATGAAGCTCACCCTGCGCGTCTGGCGCCAGAAGAACCCCGACACCCCCGGTGCCATGGCCACCTACGAGCTCGACGGCGTCTCCCAGGACATGTCCTTCCTGGAGATGCTCGACGTCCTCAACGAGGAGCTCATCGTCAAGGGCGATGAGCCGGTGGCCTTCGACCACGACTGCCGTGAGGGCATCTGCGGTGCCTGCAGCCTGGTGATCAACGGTGACGCCCACGGTCCGGAGCGCACCACCACCTGCCAGCTCCACATGCGGTCCTTCCAGGACGGCGACACCATCGACATCGAGCCGTGGCGCGCCTCCGCCTTCCCGGTCATCAAGGACCTGGTGGTGGACCGCTCCGCGTTCGACCGGGTGATCCAGGCCGGTGGCTACATCACCGCCCCGACCGGATCCGCGCCCGAGGCACACGCCACTCCGGTGCCCAAGGCGGACGCGGACTACGCGTTCGAGCACGCCGAGTGCATCGGCTGCGGCGCCTGCGTGGCGGCCTGCCCCAACGGCGCGGCGATGCTGTTCACCTCGGCCAAGGTCAACCATCTCAATGTGCTGCCCCAGGGCTCCCCGGAGCGGGAGACCCGGGTGCTGGACATGGTGGCCCAGATGGACGCCGAGGGCTTCGGCGGCTGCACCCTCACCGGTGAGTGCGCCACGGCCTGCCCCAAGGGCATCCCGCTGTTCTCCATCACCGCGATGAACAAGGAGTGGCTGCGGGCGACCCGCAAGGTCAAGCGCTGACCCCGCTCCCCCAGAACGGCACCCCTCGACAACGCTCCGTGGATGGGGTGTCCCGGCGGCGGAGGTCTTTCCGGACGCTAGACCTCCGCCGCCGCCCGTACATCCGTGCGGTGGCTCCGGTGCCATCGGATCACATACCCGCCACCGGGCCGCTAGGTTGAGCCCATGTACACCATGCGACTCTCCCGGCGGGTGAACGCTCCGCGCTCCGCCGTCTACCGGGCGCTCCTCGACGCGAGCGCCATCGCGGCCTGGCGGGTGCCCGAGGGCATGACCAGCCGGGTGCATGAGTTCGACCCCCGCGAAGGGGGCACCTTCCGTGTCTCCCTCGTCTACGACGACCCGGCGAGCACCGGCAAGTCGGGCGGCCATACGGACACGTACCACGGCCGCTTCACCCGGCTGGTGCCGGATGAGCAGGTGGTCGAGGTGCTCGAGTTCGAGACCGCGGACCCCGCCCTGCGCTCCACGATGACGATGACGACCACGCTCGCCGACGCGGAGGGCGGCGGTACCGACGTCCACCTCCTGCACGAGGGGATCCCCGACGCGGTTCCGGCCTCCGACAACGAGCTGGGGCAGCGCATGGCCCTGGACAAGCTGGCCGAGCTCGTCGAGACGGGCGGGGCGCCTCGGTAAGAGGACCCGGGGCTACCGCCGGTCGCGCTCGAAGAACGCCTGGGCCAGGCCGTCGAGCACATGGCCCAGGCGGCGGTCGAAGGCGTCCCGCGGATCGGTGGGCCGGGGGGCCTCCCGCAGGGCGCGCGTGGAGAGCGGGTACTCGCCGCTCTCGGCGGCCTTGTCCAGGAACGACGGCCTGGGCGCGCCGGTCCCGCTCTCGTCGGCTCGGCGCTGTCGGGCCTCGTGCCGGCCCGGCGGGCCTCGTGCCGGCGGGCCTCGTGCCGGCGGGCCTCGGCGAAGGCATGCCCCTGGACGAACGCGAGGAGGGTCCGCCAGGCGTCGAGCATGTCGCCGGTGTCCAGTCCGTGGCCGTCCAGAAGGGCCAGGGTGGACTCCGTCATCGCCAGCGTGCCCGGCCCGAAGTCCTCGGCGTCGAGAGCGTGTCGGGCCAGCCAGGGGTGGCGCAGGGTCACCTGGCGGATCCGGTGGGCCGCTTCGGTGAGAGGTCGGCCTCCGCGCCCCCGCGCCGTCCCCACATCTGGAGCGCCACCATGGACACCACCGTCCCCGCCGCCGACTGTGATGTGCTGGTCGTCGGCGCCGGTCCGACCGGGCTCACCGCCGCCTGCGAACTCGCCCGACGCCGCGTCAGAGTCCGCGTCGTCAACAGGGCGGCGGCCCCCTTCACCGGCTCGCGCGGAAAGGGTCTCCAACCACGCAGCCTGGAAGTCCTGGACAGCCTCGGGGTGGCGGGGCGCCTGATCACCCTCGGCCGGTTCCGCATGCCGGTCCGATTCCACGACGCCGACGGCACCTTCCGGGACGTGGACCTCAGTGGCGGCGCCGAGCCGACGCCCGACAGTCCGTACGCGCGCACCCTGCTGATCCCGCAGTGGCGAGTGGAGGAGACCCTGCGCGAGCGCCTGGAGCAGTTGGGCACCACGGTGGAGTGGAACAGCCCGGTCGCCGATCTGGTGCGGCACACCGGCCATGTCGAGGTGGTGTCCGCCGACGGTGGGCGCGCCACGGCCCGTTATGTGATCGGCGCCGACGGCGGCTCCGGGGCGGTCCGGCGTCTGCTGGGTGTCGCGTTCCTCGGCGAGACCGACGAGGACGAGCGGATGCTGCTCGGCGATGTCCGGCTGGACGGCCTGGACCGCGACCACTGGCACATCTGGCAGGGCCCTCAGGGCGGTTCGGTCGCGCTGTGCCCGCTGCCGGCCATCGACACCTTCCAGATCCAGGCACCCGTCGCCCCCGGCGACACCGGCGCCCCGACCCTGGAGACCTTCCAGCGACTCGTGGACACGTTGATCGGGCCGGACGCGGTGCGGCTGCGCGAGGCGACATGACTCTCGCGCCGGCGGCTGAACGTCCGTATGGTCGACCGCTACCGCGTGGGCCGGGTCTTCCTCGCCGGGGACGCCGCACACGTCCGCTCCCCCGCCGGCGGCCAGGGCATGAACACCGGTGTCCAGGACGCCGTCAACATCGGCTGGAAGCCGGCCGCCGTGCTCCACGGCGCCGACGAGTCCCTCCTGGACACCTACCAGGCCGAGCGGCTTCCGGTGGCGGCGGCCGTACTCGGGCTGTCCTCCCGCCTCATGGGACAGGGCATCGGCGAGCACGGCGAGAGGACACCGAGCGGATGCTGCGGATGGGCCACACCTACCGTGGTGGGCCGCTCGCCCCCGCCGGGCCCGCCGGGGCGGAGGGGCCGACCGCCGGGGACCGCGCACCCGACGCTCCCTGCCACCGGGCCGACGGGCGGCGGGTGCGGCTGTTCGACCTGCGGCGCGGCGGGCACCGGACCCTCTACGGATTCGGGGTACGGCCCCGGCCACCGCACCCCGCGGTCCGCGCCGTGACCATCGACGGCGAGGTCGGCGGCGAGATCACCGACACCGGCGGCCTCGCCCGGCGGGCGTACGCCGCCACCGAGGGCGAGTGCGTCCTGGTCCGCCCCGACGGGCACATCGCCCTCCGCACTCACGATCAGGCGGCCATCGACGCCTACCTGCGCCCTGCCCTGCCTCCTTTCGCCCAGGGTCCTTCTGACGGATCTCCGTGGAAGAAGGAGCGGCGTCAGGGGGCACCTCCCAGCGGTAGCTGGGGGAGCGTGCTCTCGGCGTGCCGCGCGGAACCCTCGTAGCGGAGCTACTTGGGTTTTCGCGCGGTGGGGCGAGAGGGCGTACCGCGCGTCGCGACGCCGCGGAGATCCGTCAGAAGGACCCCAGACCGTGCGGGCAGCGCAGACCGCCCCGGTCAGCTCAGACGGCCCGATCGTCGTCGAAGGAGTCCAGGTGGGCGGTGAGGTCGTCGACGAAGCGCGCGAGCAGGCGGCCGAAGACCTCGCGGTCGTGGGGGCTCCAGGCGGCGAGGGCGTCGCTGAACCATCCGAGGACGGTCCGCATATAGCGGTCGGTCGCGGCCGCTCCCTCGGCGGTCGGCTCGATGAGCCGGGCGCGCTGGTCGTCCGGATCGGTGACCCGGTGGACCAGCCCCCGCCGCGCCAACTCGTTGATTTGCCGGGTCACATGGGGCCCGACGACCTGCATCCGCGCGGCGATCTCCCCCACGCGCAGTGGGGTGCCCGCCACATGCAGGGCGACCAGCACCGACATCGCGGGGCGGTCCACGGATACGCCGGCGGCCTCCATGGCGCGCTCGGTCACCCGGCCCCGGCTCACGGCACTGCTGAACTGCGTCAGACGGGGCAGCATGGCCAGCAGGTCGTGTTCACCGTCGCCGCCCTGCCCGGCCTCCGGTCCCTCGGCGGTCATGACCGGCCTCCACATCTACCTAAGTTAGGTATATAGTCTTCTCATCGACCCCGCACTTCCGGGGCTTTTCACGCCATGAAAAAGGATACCTGAGTTAGGTATGCGACCGGGCCCTCCCCGTGGGAGGGCCGGAGAGGAGCGCCCATGGGCGCCATGAACATCACGCCGCGGCGTACGGTCCTGGTCTCCGGCGCCAGCATCGCCGGTCCCGCGCTGGCCTACTGGCTCCGCCGGTACGGCTTCGCGGTCACCCTCGTCGAGAAGGCGGCCGCGCTGCGCGGTGGCGGCTACCCCATCGACATCCGCGGCACCGCGGTCGAGGTCGTCCGGCGGATGGGGGTGCTCCCCCGGCTCCGGGACGCCCACGTCGGCATCCGCCGGATCGCCTTCCTCGACGAGCGAGGCGATCCGATAGCCGCACTCCGGCCCGAGGCCATCTCCGGCGGCGAGGAGGGCCATGACCTCGAAATCCCGCGCGGAGAGCTGGCCGAGATCCTCTACGGCGCCATCCGCGACGACGTAGAGATCCTCTTCAACGACTCCATCGCCACCCTCCACGACCACGACGGCGGGGTGGACGTGGCCTTCCGCGGCGGCGCCCGGCGCACCTTCGACCTGGTCATCGGCGCCGATGGCATCCACTCGCACACCAGGAGCCTGGCCTTCGGCCCCGAGGAGGGTTACCACCGCTACCTCGACCACTGCTTCGCCGGGTTCACCATGCCCAACCACCTGGGGCTCGCGCACGAGGGGCTCACCTGGAACGTCCCGGGCCGGACCGCCGTCCTCTACGCGCCCCGCGACGACGACCGGGTCCACGCCTTCCTCAGCTTCCTGCGCCCCGAACCGCCCTTCGACGCCTTCCGCGACCCCACCGCCCAGCGCGGCCTCGTGGCCGAGGTGTTCTCCGGATACGGATGGGAGGTCCCGCGCATGGTCGCCGCCATGCGCGACAGCGACGACCTCTTCTTCGACGTGGTCAGCCAGATCCATATGCCACGGTGGTCCACGGGCCGGGTCGCCCTGGTCGGCGACGCCGCCTACGCGCCGTCGTTCTTCTCCGGCCAGGGCTCGAGTCTGGCGCTGGTCGGCGCGTACGTCCTCGCCGGTGAACTGGCCGCACACGCCCACCACGACGACGCCTTCGAGGGGTACGAGCGCACCCTGCGGTCGTTCGCCGAGCGGAACCAGGCCCTCGCCGGTGAAGGAAGCGCCGGCATTTCCCCTCGCACCGCCGAGGACCTGGCCCGGCGCAACGAGGCGCTGCGCGAGCCGTCCGCCGTGCTCGGCAGCGCCAGCTCCGGCCGGGACGTGCATTCGGCGCTGGCCCTCCCCGGCTACGACGGCTCCGACACCCCGTGAGGACGGCGCCGCGTCAGCCGGTGGCGCCGATGGCCGAGGTGGGGCCCGAGCCGGAGCTCACGATGGACGGCACCCGGTCGGCGGGGTCGAGGGAGTAGGAGTAGTACGCCTTCGGGTCGAACGCGGTGCCACCGCTCTCGTTGCGGCCGGAGGTGTTGACGAAGACGTTGCCGCGCTGGACCAGGGTGGCGGTGGCGTCCTTGATGACGGGGTTCTCGAAGCCCTGGAAGTAGCTGTTCTCCAGCACCATTCTGGTATTCCCCCGGGCGTAGTTGCCGTAGGAGGAGTTGATGTCCGTGCCGGGGTCGTCTTGCAGGTAGTTGTTGTAGAGATGTGCGTGGGCGATGTTGTCGGCGGACGGGTTGCGCTGCTCGCTCTCGCGGAACCAGTTGTGGTGGATCGTGATGTCGGCCGTGGTGTTCTCCGTCCAGCCGATTCCGAAGCTCTTGTTGTTCTGCTGGAGCCGGTTCCAGGACACCGTGAGGTAAGTGGTGTCCTTACGGCTGTCGATCAGCCCGTCGGCCATATGCCGCAGATCGTTGTGATCGATCCACACATGGTGGGCGCCGTCCATCTGGATGGCGTCCCAGTCGTGCTCCTTGTCGTTCCAGGTGCCCTCGTAGGAGTCGCGGATCGTCAGATTCCTGAGGATGACGTTGTGCACGCCCTGGCCCAGGAAGAACCCACCGCCCACGATCTGGCCCGACGTGCCCGAGCCCACGATCGTCTTGTCCGAGGCGACCTTGATCTCCTTGCCCTTGGGGTCCATGGTGATCGCCGCGGCCACGACGATGACGTACGGCTCGGGCGCGGTCGCGTACTTCTCGAGATCGGCGAGCGTGCGCACGGTGACCGTACGGCCGTCCCGGCCCCCGTACGTACCGTTCTGCCCCAGCGCGTCCACCGACGCGAAACCGTCGGCGACATCGGCTTTCCAGGACGCGGCGGCCATTCCCCGCCCGCCCTCGGCGAACGCCCCCTGCCCCGGCAGGGCGACCGCCCCGGCCAAGGCCAGAGCCCCGACGGCCGCCCCGAGCACACGGCGCCCACCGCGCCCCACCCCTCGACGTTCGGCTTCCATGGTCCCTCACTCCCACTGCTCGACGACTCCTGCCGTGCGACTGTCGCCACCGCGCACCAGGAGGTTGCCGGGGCGGGCCAAACGTCCGGTGGCGGATTCTCACCGTCTTGCCCACGCCACGACGCGCTGACAGACTCCGCCAGCAAGCGCTTACCGACGGACGCACCACACCCATGAGCCGCCCCGGAGGGAACAGTGAGCGAACACGGTCGCAGGCAGGTGCTACGGACCGGCCTCGGCGCGGTCGCCGGATCGACGGTGCTCGGCGCCATCGGCGGCGCCACCCCGGCCTCGGCAACACCACGGCCCGACGGGCCACTTGGGGCAGGTGGCGCGGTGACGCGAGGCGAGCCGGAGTCGACCCGGGCGGACCTGCCGTGGGTGGCCGACCTGGGCGACGGCCGGTATCAGAACCCGGTGCTCAACGCCGACTGGTCCGACCCCGACGCGATCCGGGTGGGCCCGTATTTCTATCTGGTGGCCTCCACCTTCAACCGCGTTCCAGGACTGCCCGTGCTGCGGTCGGCCGACCTGGTCAACTGGACCGTCATCGGACACGCCCTGACCGAGTTGCCGCCCAAGGACCACTTCAGCGAGCCCAGGCATGGCGAAGGGGTGTGGGCCCCGGCGCTGCGCCATCACGACGGCAAGTTCTGGATCTTCTATCCCGATCCCGACTTCGGGATCTTCGTGGTGACCGCCACCGACCCGCGAGGACCGTGGAGCACACCGCGTCCGGTCAAGCCGGGCAAGGGGCTGATCGACCCGTGTCCGCTGTGGGACGACGACGGGCAGGCGTATCTGGTCCACGCGTGGGCGAAGAGCCGCAGCGGCGTCAACAACCGGCTCACCCTGCACCGTATGAGCCCGGACGGGACCGCTCTGCTCGACGAGGGCCGGATCGTGATCAACGGCGATGACCTCCCCGGCTACACCACACTGGAGGGCCCGAAGCTCTACAAGCGGGACGGCTGGTACTGGATCTTCGCCCCGGCCGGAGGCGTCACCAACGGCTGGCAGTCGGCGTTCCGCTCCCGCTCCATCTGGGGCCCGTACGAGGACCGCATCGTGCTCGCCCAGGGCGACACCCCCGTCAACGGGCCGCACCAGGGCGCATGGGTGACCACCGAGGGCGGCGAGGACTGGTTCCTGCACTTCCAGGACCGCGGGGCCTACGGACGGGTGGTACACCTCCAGCCGATGCGGTGGCGCGCGGACGGCTGGCCGGTGATGGGCACCGACGACGGCAGCGGCCGGGGCGCGCCGGTACTGGTGCACACCAAGCCGCGGGTCAACGGGCGGACGGAGGTGACCGCACCGGCCACCAGCGACGACTTCACCGGGGCGGAGTTGGGGAAGCAGTGGATGTGGCAGGCGAACGCCGATCCGGCGTGGTGGTCACTGCGCCGCCTCCCGAGTCGGCTCGCGCTGGTCTGCCGTCCGAGCCCGGTCGCCCATGACCTCCGGCTGCTGCCCAATGTGCTGGGACAGCGGCTGCCCGCCGAGTCGTTCACCGCGACGACTTCGATGAAACTGTCCACCGCGACGGCGGGGTCCCGGGCCGGGCTGGTGGTCCTGGGCGAGACCTACGCCTGGGTGGGCCTGCGCCACGACGGTGACCGGATCGTCCTCGTATGCCGCACCGCGGCGCAGGACGCCACCGAGGTGGACGCCGTCACGCCGGTGCCACTGCGGAGGGGGCGTCCGGCCGTACGGCTCCGGGTGAGTGTGCGGCCGGGTGCGGTGTGCCAGTTCGCGGCCGACGTGGACGGACGGGGGTTCACACCGCTCGGGGCGCCGTTCCCGGCGACGGCGGGCAAGTGGATCGGGGCGACGCTGGGGCTCTTCGCCACCGGTCCGGCGACGGGCGGCGCGGGTGGCGTGGCGGCCAGTGGCACAGGTGGCATGGGGGCCAGTGGCACGGGCGGTGCGGCGGAGTTCGGCTGGTTCCGGGTGGGTCCGATTTCCTCGTAGGACTGCCCTTCAGGGAACGTCTGCGTGTTCGACAGCAACACGGGCACCGACGGTCCGGCCGTGATCAAGACGACCGGCGACTGGAGGGGCTCCCACCAGACCAGCATCGTCGGCAGCACGATCTTCAACAACGGCACCCGTCAGCCGGGCCACGATCACATCCAGGCCACCTGGGTCTTCAACGGACGGACGTACGACAGGTGCCTCCACTTCAACCCCGGCCCCGGTGACTACAAGTTGACCATCGGTGACCACGCCACCATCACCAGCCTCACCTGGCGCGGCGAATGCGATCTCTGAGCGGGCCGACTTCCCCTGCCCAGCCGGGCAGGGGAAGCGCTCAGAGGCCGTAGCGGCTCTTCAGATGGCGCCAGAAGTCACGGAGCATCCACTTGTCGAACTCCGTGATCTGCGTGGCGCTGCCCGCATTCATGAGGAAGCAGCACTGGCCGGTCGGGGTCCAGTCGTAGAAGTCGTCGAGGCCGAAGGTGTGGCCGACTTCATGCAGATAGATGTGGATGTTCTCCTGATTCAGCGCACCGGTGAAGTACTCCTGTCCCACGCGCTGGCCCCAGTCGCCACCGGCCCCGCCCTGGAACCCCTTGGTCAGCCACAGCGACTGGTCATAGTGGCGGGCCGCACCGCCGGGGCAGCGCGAGTAGTCGCCGTCCTGGTGGAAGAAGCGGCCGCAGTGGGGGGAACACTGCGGGGCGCCGTCGCCGTCGAGGTTTCCGGCGTAGATGTCGACCGAATTGTCGGTCCACTGGAGCGTCGAGCGGTTCTTCACCGCCCAGCCGACGATGTTGACCGGGACGTTGGTGTACGGCCAGGCGTTGTGACCCTTGCCGTTCTCCACCATCGCCGCCGTCCACTTGGCGAACTGCTTCTTCAGCGCGGCGTGGATCTGGTCACGCAGTGCGGCGCTGACCGGGGCGTCGGACTCCCAGCGGACGCAGTAGTTGACGCTTCCCCTGTTGGCCATGACCTGGTCCCAGCCGTAGTTGCGGAAGCCGTAGAGATCCGGATAGGTCGACTCGACATGGTTCCACACCTCGCCCAGCGGCTGTACGAGGTTCGCGGGCGGGTTCCAGTCGTCGGCGACCCGCGACGGGGCGGCCGTCGCGACACCGGGCGCGGCGACCAGCGCGGCCAAGGCGGCCAGCACGGTGGCCAGGCGCGCGAGGAATGAGCGCACTGTGAACTCCCTTGGATAGCTGACAGGTTGTCAGCCTCAGGTCGCCGCCACCACCGCATCGGTTGCCGTCGTGTGTGACCCTCGGGGAGCATCGGAACGGACCTGAGCGGTGAGCGCGGCGGCCACGAACGACGCGACCAGCGGCCGGCGGTCCTGCTCGTTCCAGGCGAGCACGAGGCGGCTGGGCGGCGCGTCGGTCACCGGGACGCAGACCAGGCCGTCCGGGGCCGGTTCGACCAACGAGCGGGGCAGCACCCCGATCATCCGGCTCACCGTGATCATGTGGAGCATCTGGACCACGTCGGCGACCTCGGGCCCGGTGCCGTCGCCTCCGGGGACCCCTTTCCAGCGCGGCAGCGTCTCGCCCTCCAGATCGGACAGGTGTACCGCGGCGCGCCCGGCCAGTCGGTGCCCTGACGGGACGATGACCACGCGGTCCTCGGTGTGCAGCGTCTCGTGGGCCAGGCCGTCGAGATCGTCGAACGGCGCGTAGAGCAGGCCGACATCGGCCCGGCCGTCGCGCAGGAAGTCGGAGCGGTCGGCGGGGCCGCTGAACAGGATGTCCACCCGGCGGGCGTCGGGCTGGTGGGCGTACCCGGCCAGGATCCCGGACAGCAGACCGGCGTCGCCACCGGGCTTGATCACGAGCCGCAGATGGGCCTGGGTGTCCCCGGCGCGCCGGGCGTTCCGGACGGCGGCGCCGACCGCGTTGAGCGCATGCCGCCCGTGTTCCCGCAACGCTTCCCCGGCCGGGGTGAGCTCGACGCGCCGGCTGGAGCGGAGGAACAGCGGGACACCGAGCCGGGTCTCGATCCGCCGGATCGCCTTCGACAGCGCCGGCTGGGCGATCGAGAGCCGGACGGCGGCCCGGCCGAAGTGCAGTTCGTCGGCGACCGCCAGGAAGTACTCGAGCTCGCGGGTCTCCAGTTCGATCATGCCTCCAGGTTATCGCCGGATTCCGAACCGGTCTTGGACACCGGCGGCGTACGACCCCAAGAATCGAGGCATGATCTACCACACGATGATCGTCTCCTTCGATCAGCCGCCTCACGAGACCGAACTCGACCAATACCTTACGGACATCGAACGAGTCATGCTCGACTCCGGTCTTGTACGGTCGGTGGTGACCCGGCGCCACCTTCCCATCCCCGGCGAGGAGGCCATTCCGGCGCTGATCGCGACCGCGATCGTGCAGGTGGCCGTGGCCGACACCGAGGCGCTGGCAAAGGCGTTCACCGCGCCCGGTATGCACGAGGTCATCGAGCACTGGCAGTCGCGGCACCCGTACAAGGTCGCCTGGGCGAACCACGAGCCGCTGGTATGAGCGACATGACCCGGAAGGTGGGTCTGGTCACCGGCGCCGGCAGTGGGATCGGCCGCGCGACGGCGCTGGAGTTCGCCCGGTCCGGCGCCGCGGTCGCCGTGCTCGACATCGACGAGAGCACGGCGGCCGAGACCACCGAAATGATCAGGAAGGACGGCGGGGAAGCGCTGTCCGGCGCCGTCGACATCGCCGACGAACACTCCGTGCGGGCGGCCGTCGAGCGCACGGTCGCGGCCTACGGTGGACTCGATTTCGCCGTGAACAACGCCGGTCTGGCCTCGCACCACCGGCAGCTCGACCGGATGCCCCTGGACGAGTTCGAGCGCGTGGTCCACGTCAACCTGGCCGGCACCTTCCTGTGCATGAAGTACGAGCTGCCACTGCTCGAAGGCGGCGGCGCGATCGTCAACATCGCCTCCAACGGCGGCCTGTACGCGATCCCGTCCGCTCCCGCCTACGTGGCCGCCAAGCACGGCATCGTCGGGCTCACCAAGGTCGCCGCGGTCGACTACGCGCCGCGCGACATCCGGGTCAACGCCGTGTGCCCCGGCCCGACCCGCACTCCCGGGCTCGAGAGGGTGGCGGAGGGCACCGACATGCTCGCCATGCAGGAGGCGATCACACCGCTCGGCCGACTGGCCACCCCTCAGGAGGCCGCGGCCGCGGCGGTCTGGCTCTGCTCGGACGCCGCGTCCTACGTCACCGGGATCGCGCTGTCGGTCGACGGCGGGCGGCGGGCATAGGAGTGGCCGAGGAGCACATGGCCACCGAGGCGTTCCCGCGCGCCGCGCAGGGCATGGACGTCGCGCCGGGCAACGGCTCCCGCACGGCGGGGACGTCGCGCCGGACGACGGCTCCCGCACGGCGGGGACGTCATGTCGGGCGACGGCTCCGTGGCGTGCGGCCCGCTCACACCGGCCGGGTGGCCACCACCAACCGGCAGCGCGGGCTGCCGTCCGCCCGGCGGCCGAGGTCCTCCAGCGGGCGCAGTTCGACCTCGAACCCGGCCCCGATCAGCTCCTTCCACACATCCCCGAGCCGAAAGGTCCGGTAGTACATCACAAAGGGCGGCCGCCACACCGCGTTGCGCACCCGCATCGCGGTGTCGAACGCCAGGAGCGACCAGTAGGGCCGGGACCCCGGGCGGGCCGGTGCCACGATCGGGAAGGCGAACCGGCCGCCCGGGCGGAGTACGGAGTGGACCTGGGCGAAGAGCCCGGGCCGCTCGCGCGGCAGGAAATGGCCGAACGCCCCGAAGCTCACCGCCAGGTCGAAGACCGGCCCGAACGGGAGGCTGCGCGCGTCGGCGCGTACCCAGTCCGTGCGCGGGGTGTCCGGCACCGCCCGCGCCCGAGCCCGGCCCACGGCCAGCATGCCCGCGCTGAAGTCGACGCCGGTGATCCGCTCCCGGCACACCTGGCGCAGCACACCCATGCCCGCACCGGTTCCGCAGCACACGTCGAGGCCACTGCCGAAGGGCCCGAGCGGGCGCAGGACGCCGGTCACGGAGTCCAGCACCGAGGCCGATGTCCGGTACCCGGTGTGGTCGAACTTCGGGGACAGCAGATCGTAGCCGCGCTCGACGGAGGACAGCGCCTGGACGACGAGTGCACGGAAGGTGGGGCCCTGGCCCTGAGGTGCGGACATCGCGCTCAGCATAGAGCCCACCGGGGCAGTCGGCCTGTCGAACTTGTGGACAGCGCGGCGGTGGCGTGCCGTGATGCGCGACAACGACGTCAGGCACCACCCGTCTTCCTCGGCACCCCACCGACAGGAGCCGCACGATGCCCCTCGACCGACGTCGCGATGTGGCACCACCGCCGCACCGGCGAGGCGTTCCTCCTCGACCTCGTCCTCCACGGCCAACAGCGCCCAGGTGGTGCAGTACGACGACAACGGAACCGATGACCATCTGTGGCAGTGACCATCTGTGGCGGCTGATGTGATCGGGGCCTGAGCGGGCCGGGCGGAGGCCGTGGCCACCACGATGAATCGGACCCGGCGGTGATCCGGCCCCGGCGATTATCCGTTGGAACGTGTCAGGAATGGCCCTGTGGGGCGGCCGGGGGCGGATCTAGCGTGATGAACCGTCGCCGCGCCGGGCGGCCAGCGTTCCGTCACCCCAGGAAGTTCTTCCGCATGATCCAATACATCGCTCCCGTCTTCATCGGTGTCCTCTACGCGCTCCTGATGTCCCTGATCCGCGAACCCCACCGCCGGCGCTTCAACGCGATCATGGTGGGCGGAGCGGGCGCCGCCTACCTCAGCGGCGGCGGCCTGGACGGCTGGGAGTTCGCCTTCACCGTGGTCGCCACCTATGTGGCCTACCGTGGCCTGGAGTCGTGGACCTTCATCGGCGTCGGCTGGCTGCTGCACACCGCGTGGGACATCGTGCACCACATCAAGGGCAACCCCATCGTCCCCTTCGCCCATGGCTCGTCGCTGGGCTGTGCGATCTGCGATCCGGTCATCGCGCTGTGGTGCTTCCGGGGCGGCCCGTCGCTGCTCCGGTTCTTCCGCAAGGGACAGCCCGAGGAACCGGCCGCCCCTGCCCTGCCCGACGCCCTGTCCGCCGGGCGGGCGGCGGGGAACGGATGAGGGCATCGGCGCCGGGCCACCCGCCCGGCGCCATCCCTCCATCTCCTGTTCAGCCCCCGGCGCGGACCGGTTCGGCGGCCGGGCCGGTCCAGGCCCGCCATATGGTGTGCCAGCCGTCGGGGCCGTCCCCACGGACACCGGGTCCCGCCCAGGCGATATAGCCGTCGGGGCGGACCAGCAGGGCGGGGCCGGAGTCGGTGCGCTCGGCCTGGGCCACCGTGGTGTCGACACGTGACCCGCCCCTCTCGCGGATCAGCAGAAAGCCACCGGACCGCTGCTGTTCGGTCAACCGGCCTTCAGCGAGGGGGACTTCGGTAGCGCGGGTGCCCACCAGCGCGTTTCGGCGCCGTCCGCGCGGATAGCGCAGGGTGACGCCGGTGAAGCTTCCGGCGATGGTGTCGCGCACCCGGCCGACGCCCAGCAGGGCCGGGGCCAGATGGTCGCGCAGCCACCGCGCCGGGCGCGGCCCGAGGGTGACGGCTCGCATCATGGCACCGCTCTGGAACAGGACACGGCGGCCGACGGGGTGGCGCTCCCGGTGGTAGGTGTCCAGGATGGCCGGGTCGGCGCCGCCGAGGGCGAGGTCGAGTTTCCAGGCGAGGTTGGCCGCGTCCTGGATACCGGTGTTCATGCCCTGGCCGCCCATCGGGGAGTGCACGTGGGCGGCGTCCCCGGCGAGGAAGACCCGGCCGTGCCGGTAGGAGCGGACCTGGCGTTCCTCGCAGTGGAACCGGGAGTGCCAGCCGATCTCACGGACCCCGACGTCGCGCCCCATGGCCTCGGCCAGTACCCGGGTGACCTCCGCCTCCTCCACGGCTGCGCTGTCGGGCAGTTGGTGGCGGCGGTCCCAGGTCATCGACCGGTACCAGCCGGGGCGCGCCTTCCCGTACGGCACGAGGAAGCCGAAGACCTCGGGGGTGTTGCCCAGGGTGAGCCCGTTTCCCGCCGGGCCGTCGGTGAGGCGGACATCGGCCAGCACCACGGAGGTCAGGACCGTCTTGCCGGGGAAGTCGGCGCCGAGGAGGTCGCGGACGGTGCTGTGTGCCCCGTCCGCCCCCACGACGTATTGGGCTCGCCACGTGGAGGCGGGTCCGCCGCCGTTGGGGCGGGCGGTGACGGTGACCGCGTCGGCGTCCTGTACGAGGCCGGTGACCTCGATGCCGCGCAGCACCTGGGCGCCCTGGTCGCGGGCGTAGCGTTCGAGCGCCTGGTCCACGTTGGTCTGCGGCCTGATCATCCCGTATCGGTGGCGGGAGGGCAGATGTGTCAGGTCGAGCGTGGCGCCCGCGAACAGGTGGACGGCTTCGGTGGTGTTCGCCTCGGCCAGGAGACCGTCGGCCAGACCGCGGCTGTCGAGGACTTCCAGGGTGCGGGGCATGGTGACGAAGGCACGGCTGGACGGATGGATCGCCGGCCGGCGTTCCAGCACGGTGACCGCGCGTCCGGCCCGCGCCAGATCCCCGGCCAGGGTCATTCCGGTCGGCCCACCGCCGACGACGAGCACATCCGTGGGGTGGAGGTCCGGGTTCGCCTCCTCGTCGGGCCGGGCCGGGGCCGTCACCGCGTCTCCCTCGGGCCGTGGGCGGCTTCGGGGCGGGCGGCGTTCCCGGGGTTCTTCACCGCGGTCTCCTCGAGGTCGCGGGGGATGTCGAGGGGCACGGCGGAAGCCGGGTCGGGGTAGTGGCGACGGATGTCGTCGGGGGTGGCCGCGGCGGAGTGGTTGAAGATGAACCGCGCCTGGGGCAGCGCGGTGTGGACGAGGTTGACGATGGATTCGAAGAGCAGCGTGTTGCCGCGGTGAGCCGCACCCCGGCGCCGATGAGAACCGCGTCGTAGCGCTTGCGGCCGAGCGTGGCGCGGAGGGTGTCGAGAGCGGTCTCCCCGAAGTCGATCTGACATCCGTCCGCCTCGTATCCGGCGTCGCGCAGCAGGGCGAGGTTGTCGTCGTTGGCGGCGCGCAACCTCTCCCGAGTCAGACCCTCGAAGGCGGCGAACTCCGGCGCCTCGTAGTCGATGGCATCGGGGTGGAGCCCGATCTGGATGGCTGAGACGCTCATGGCGATGGATGCCTTCCGTGGTGAAGTGCGTCGGCGCAGGGGGAAGTTGGGGCTGCGGCGCCGAACCGGGCCGTCCGGCCGGGGCGTTCCGCTTCCCCTCCACGGTGGCGGGCCCATAGGTATCGTGTCCAACGATGATGTGTGCTGTGCGGCATCGCGAGTGGAGATGGCAGTGGAGCTCCGGCAGCTGGCGTACTTCGTCGCGGTGGCCGAGGAGCGCAGCTTCACCCGCGGCGCCCAGCGGGAACACGTCGTCCAGTCGGCGGCCTCCGCCGCCGTGGCCCGGCTCGAGCAGGAGTTCCGGACCGCGCTCTTCGACCGCTCGCACCGCACCCTGGAACTGACCGCCGCGGGGCGCACACTGCTGGCGCGGGCCCGGGTCCTGCTCGCGGAGGCGCAGCGGGCGCGCGATGACATGGGCCGTCTCACCGGGGGGCTCAGCGGTACGGTCACGCTCGGGACGGTCCTGTCCACCGGCTCGTTCGACCTGATCGGGGCGCTGAGCGCGTTTCAGGCCGAGCATCCCGATGTCGTGGTGCGGCTGCGCCACTCGACCGGTCCGCTGGCCGGGCACGCCACCGCCCTGCGCGAGGGCAGGTTCGACCTCATGCTGCTGCCCGTACCCCCGCACGGCCCCGCCGTCCTCGGCCCGGATCTGATCATCGATGATGTGGCGCGGATACGCCTCGGGCTGGCCTGCCGCGCCGACGACCCCCTCGCCGAGACCCACGGCGTGACCTACGCCGACCTCGCCGACCGCCGCTTCATCGACTTCCCCACGGGGTGGGGCGACCGCACCATCGTCGACAGCCTCTTCGGCACCGCGGGGGTCCAGCGCACCGTGGCACTGGAGGTCGTGGACACCACCACCGCCCTGACCATGGTCCGGCGGCGTCTCGGGCTCGCCTTCGTGGCCGAGGAGACCATCGCCTCGCAGCCCGGCCTCACCCAGGTCGATCTCGCCGATCCGCCGCCGCTCCACGGTCTCGGCCTCACCGCCTCGCGCAACCATCCCGCGTCCGAAGCGGGCCGCGCCCTGCGCCGGACCCTGCTCGCCGCGCGCTGACCGCGGCGTCGCAGCCGAAGGTCTCACCGTCGCTCCCGTTGTGGCCGCATGCCGCGCATTGACGGAGTGAGTACTCACTCCGTACCGTGTCCCACATGACAGAGAAGGCAG
Organism: Streptomyces lacaronensis; assembly: GCF_047337785.1. NCBI lineage: Bacteria > Bacillati > Actinomycetota > Actinomycetes > Kitasatosporales > Streptomycetaceae > Streptomyces > Streptomyces lacaronensis. Next base: position 10,795,971 of record NZ_JBLHDK010000003.1, on the reverse strand, counting down.
AGAACCCCTCCACCCCGCCCCGCCGCCGCGCACCGGCCATGGATCCCGATCAGCGCCGCGCGATGATCGTCGCCGCGGCGCTCCCCCTCGTCGTCGAATACGGCGCCTCCGTGACGACCGCGAAGATCGCCCGGGCCGCGGGCATCGGCGAAGGCACGATCTTCCGGGTCTTCGAGGACAAGGACGCCCTGCTCGCGGCCTGTATGGCCGAGGCCGTACGGCCCGATGACACCGTGGCCCATCTGGAGTCGATCGCCCTGGACCAGCCGCTGGCGGACCGGCTCGCCGAGGCGGCCGATGTGGTGCGTGGGCACATGGGCCGCATCGGCGCGGTCGCCGGAGCGCTCGCGGCGGCCGGGCGGCTTGAGCGCATGGCGCCCAAGCCCGGCAAGGACGGCCGCCTCCCGGACCGCGAGGCGAGCCTGGTCCGGCCGCGCGCGGCGCTGGCCGCGCTGTTCGAACCCGACCGGGACCGCCTGCGGCTCGCCCCGGAACGGCTCGCCGACGCCTTCCAGCTGACGCTGATGTCGGCCGGGCGCCTCGGCGCCCCCGACCCGCTGACCACCGAGGAAGTCGTGGACCTGTTCCTGCACGGCGCGCTCGCGGCGCCCGGGGAGGCCCGGTGACCGGACCCGACGCGTACGAAGCGCTCCCGCCACGCCGCCGGACCCTGGTCACCCTCGCCCTGCTGGGCTGTGCCTTCCTGGCCATGCTGGACGGCACCGTGGTCGGCACCGCGCTGCCCCGCATCGTCGAGCAGATCGGCGGAGGGGACACCTGGTACGTCTGGCTCGTCACCGCCTATCTGCTGACCTCATCGGTCAGCGTGCCGGTCTACGGCCGGTTCTCCGACCTCCACGGCCGCCGCCGGCTGCTGATCGGCGGGCTCGCCGTCTTCCTGGCCGGCTCCATCGCCTGCGCCCTGTCCGCCTCGATGCCCGCCCTGATCCTCTCCCGCGCGCTCCAGGGCCTGGGCGCGGGATCCCTGCTGACCCTCGGCATGGCACTGGTCCGCGACCTCCATCCGCCGTCCCGCCCCCAAGGGCTGATCCGGATGCAGACGGCGATGGCCGCCATGATGATCCTGGGCATGGTGGGCGGCCCGCTCCTCGGCGGGTTGATCGCCGACCACATCGGCTGGCGCTGGGCGTTCTGGCTCAACCTCCCGCTCGGGCTGGCCGCGGGCGCCGTCATCGCCCTGGCCCTGCCCGACCGCCGTCCCGCCACCCCGCCGTCCGGCCGGCTCGACGTGGCGGGGATCCTCCTGCTCGCTGCCGGGCTCTCCCTCGCGCTGACCGGCCTCAGCCTCAAGGGGAACGCGACCGCCGGACACGCGCCCTCCTGGACGGACCCGGCCGTGCTGGGCTGTCTGCTCGGCGGTCTGGCGCTGCTCGCCACGCTCATACCGGTCGAGCGGCGGGCCGCCGTCCCCGTCCTGCCCCTGCGGCTGTTCCGGCACCGCACCTACACCGCCCTGCTGACCGCCGGCTTCTTCTTCCAGGTCGCCGCGCTGCCGGTGGGGATCTTCCTGCCGCTGTACTTCCAGCACATCCGCGGCCACTCGGCCACCGCCTCCGGTCTGCTGCTGCTCCCCCTGCTCATCGGCATGACCCTGGGCAACCGGCTCACCGCCGCCACCGTGCTGCACAGCGGGCACGTCAAACCGATCCTCCTGATCGGCGCGGGGCTGCTCACCGCCGGTACCGCCGCCTTCGTCGCCCTGCGGGCCACGACGCCCCTCGCGCTGACGTCCGTCCTGCTGCTGCTCGTCGGACTCGGCGCCGGACCGGCCATGGGCGGGCTCACCATCGCCACCCAGAACGCCGTTCCGCGTGCCGACATGGGCACCGCTACAGCGGGCTCCGCGCTCACCAAGCAGCTCGGTGGCGCGGTCGGCCTGGCCGGCGCCCAGTCCCTGATCGGCCACTCCGGCGCGGCCGCGCCCACCGCCACGGCCATCGGCTCCACCGTCGCCTGGAGCGGCGGCGCGGCCGGGCTCCTCGCCCTCGGGGCGCTGCTCCTCATGCGGGACATCCCCATCGCCACGGCCGGGAAGCGCCCCGGCGCGCCCACTCCCGCGTCCGCCGTCCCCGCGAAGGCCGATCGGCGCGCTTGACCTCAAGCGCTTCACGTATCGGATGCTCGTCCTATGACAGCGACGAGGACAGAGGTCCGGGGCTCCCGATGACCGTCCAGCAGGCGACCGGACCATCAGCTTCCTGTGGATCGCCCGGGTGCCGGCCGAGCCCGTGCCGCCCCGACGTCCATCGGTGTTCCACCGCCATGGGTTCCCTGGCGGGGGCGGTAAGGTCGGCGGCATGGAGTGATGACCCGGCACACCGATCCGTATGAACACCGCCGTCAGAGCCCGTGCTCCGGCGTGTGTTCGGTGTGCCCGCGGCACCCGTCATCCACTTCACACGATCGGATCCGTATGACCGACGACACGTTCCTCATGACCGACGACATGTTCCTCGACGATGTCGCCGAGCGACTCGCCGCCCTGCCCGCCGTGCGCGCCGTCACCCTCGGGGGCTCGCGTGCGGAGGGCACCCACACCCCGGAGAGCGACTGGGACCTGGCCCTGTACTACCGGGGCGGCTTCGACCCGGCCACGCTGCGGGCCGTCGGCTGGGAGGGCGAGGTCTCCGAGCTCGGCGAGTGGGGCGGCGGTGTCTTCAACGGGGGCGCCTGGCTGACGATCGACGGACGGCGCGTGGACATCCATTACCGCGACCTCGATGTGGTGGAACACGAACTCGCCGAGTCGCGGCAGGGCCGCTTCCACTGGGAGCCGCTGATGTTCCACCTCGCGGGCATCCCCAGCTATCTGGTGGTGGCCGAACTGGCCCTCAACCAGGTGCTGCGGGGCACTCTGCCCCGGCCCGACTACCCGGGGGCGCTGCGTGAGGCGGCGCCCCCGGTGTGGCACGGGCGCGCGGCCTTGACCCTGCGGTACGCCTCGGCCGCGTACGTGGCACGTGGCCAGGCCACCGAGGTCGCGGGGGCGGTGGCGACCGCCGCCCTCCAGACGGCGCACGCGGTGCTGGCGGCGCGCGGTGAGTGGGTGACCAACGAGAAGCGGCTCCTCCAGCGGGCCGATCTGCGTGCCATCGACACGATCGTGGCGGGGCTGCGGCCGGAGCCCACCGCCCTGGCCGAGGCGATCGCCGCCGCGGAGGCGCTGTTCGAGGCCACGGCCTGAGCGGCGAACTGGGCGACCGCAGCGGCGCCCTGGGGCGACCGCAGCGGCGACCTGAGCGGCGCCCCGGGGCGACCTGAGCGGCGACCTGGGGGCGGAGCGCGCCTCCGCCCCCGGGTCCAGGCCATCCGAGGCGCCGGGCCACCCCCCGCTGGTCACCCGCGCCGGGTGAGGATGCTCAGCGCGTTGGCCGCGACGATGGCGCCCACACTGATCCACTCCGTCCACCCCAGGTCCTGCCCCAGGCCGACCCAGCCGACCAGTGCGGCCAGGACGGGGTTGACGCTCATGAAGAGCCCGAACGCCTGGGCGGGCACACGGCGCAAGGTGAACAGGTCCGCGAGGTACGGCACGGCCGAGGAGAGGGCGCCCGCGATGATGGCGTACGCCGCGGCGCTCACGGTCGGCGGCTGGTGGACGGCGACAGCGATCCCGACCGGCAGGAACATCAGCGCGGAGATCCCCGCGGCCGCCGCAGACCCCTGGGCGCCGGGGACCCGCCGCCCCACGGTGCGGTTGAGCAGGATGTACGACGCCCAGCACACGGCGGCCAGCAACCCAAGCCCCATGCCCGGATAGTCGGCCGAGGGGCGCGGGCGCATGAGGGTCACCACGGCGGCCGCCGCGACGAGCGCACAGCAGGCGTCCACGCGGCGCCGTGAGCCGGCGAGCGCGATGCACAGCGGGCCGAGGAACTCCAGGGTCACCGCCAGGCCGAGGCCGATGCGGTCGATGGCGCTGTACAGGGACAGATTCATGGTGCCGAACACCACGGCGAGCCCCACCACCGGCCGCCACTGCCACCAGGTGAAGCTCCGCAGCCGGGGCCTGCCGACGGCCAGCAGGACGATCGCGGCCACGTACTGACGGACGGCGACGACCCCGACCGGGCCCATGACGGGGAAGGCCTGGGATCCGATCGCGGCGCCGGTCTGGTTGGACAGCCCACTGCCGATCATCGTGGCCACCCCGGCGAACCGCCGTCCGGTCGGCCGCTGATCAAGGTCGGGGGCGGGGCCCCGCTCCAGGCTCGGATCCAGGCCTGGCCCCGGGTCGGAGTCGGCAGGGGTCGGAGCGGTCCGGTGCGCGATCTCCGTCGCTCGTGGGGCCGGGGTGCGTGACGCGGGGGCGAGTCGCATGCGTCGATCGTGCGCCCGGCCCATGCATGCGCAAAATGCGTTCGGCGCTCCATCTATACGCTGGACGTATGGATATGGAGCTGCGGCAACTGCGCTGCCTCGTCACGATCGTCGACGAGGGCACCTTCACCGACGCCGCCATCGCGCTCGGCGTCTCCCAGGCCGCCGTGTCCCGGGCCGTGGCCGCGCTCGAACGCGCCCTGGGCGCACGGCTGTTGCGGCGCACTTCCCGCGAGGTGACCCCGACGGGCACCGGACTGCGCGTGGTGGCACACGCCCGGCGGGTGCTGGCCGAGGTGGACGGGCTGATCCGGGAGGCCGTATCGGGCCACGCCCATCTGCGGATCGGCTACGCCTGGTCCGCGCTCGGCCGCCACACCCCCGCCTTCCAGCGCCGCTGGGCCCAGGCGTATCCCGAGACGGAGCTGCACCTCGTCCGCGTCAATTCCGCCACCGCGGGCCTGACGGAGGGCGCCTGTGACCTGGCCGTGGTGCGCAGACCGCTCGACGAGCGCCGCTTCGACTCCGCCATCGTCGGGCTGGAGCGGCGGCTGTGCGCCGTGGCCGCCGACGACCCGCTCGCCAGGCGCCGCTCGGTCCGGCTGGCCGACCTCAGCGGGCGCACCCTGCTGGTCGACCGCAGGACCGGCACCACCACCGCGGAGCTGTGGCCGCCCGACTCCCGGCCGGCCACGGAGGAGACCCACGACGTGGAGGACTGGCTCACCGTGATCTCCGCGGGCCGCTGCGTCGGCATGACGGCGGAGTCCACCGCCAACCAGTATCCGAGGCCCGGAATCGCCTACCGGCCGGTCCGCGACGCCGAGCCGATCGCGGTACGCCTCGCCTGGTGGCGGGACGACCCGCACCCCGCCACCCAGACCGCGGTCGAGCTGCTCACCACTCTCTACCGCAACGGCTGACCCGCCCCGGTCCTCCGGGCCCCTGGCCATCCGGCTCTCCAGATGGACTGTTCCGGATAATCCAGTACGGATCGAATTGTTACCCTGGGCCGCATGACCGCCATGGCGCCCACCAGGACCGAACCCGACCTGTCGTTCCTCCTCGACCACACCAGCCACGTCCTCCGCACCCAGATGTCGGCCGCGCTCGCCGAGATCGGGCTGACGTCGCGGATGCACTGTGTGCTGGTCCACGCCCTGGAGCAGGAGCGCACTCAGGCGCAGCTCGCCGAGCTCGGCGATATGGACAAGACCACGATGGTGGTGACGGTGGACGCCCTGGAGAGGGCGGGCCTCGCGGAGCGGCGTGCCTCCACCCACGATCGCCGGGCGCGGATCATCGCGGTCACCGAGGAGGGTGCGCGGATCGCGAAGCGGAGCCAGGAGATCGTGGACCGCGTCCACCGCGAGGCGCTGACAGCACTCCCCGAGACCCAACGCGCCGCTCTGGTAAGGGCGTTGACCAGGCTGTCCGAGGGGCATCTGGCCACGCCCGCGGAGAGCCCCCGCCCGGCCCGGAGGGCGCGGCAGCGCGAGAAGTAGAACGGAGACATCCGCACGGCCCGTCACGCGGCCGCTCAAGCAGGGCCGAAACAAATAGTCTGCAACAAAACCATCTGCTACGGTCACTCCTGTCGCGCCTACTGACAGGAGTGCCCGCATGTCCGCCATCTCTTCCGACCCGGCGTCTCCCCACGTTCCCCCTTCACGCCAACTGGCCCTCGGGGTCATCGCCACCGGCATGCTGATGGTGACCCTCGACGGCAGCATCGTGACCGTGGCCATGCCCGCCATCCAGAGCGATCTGCGGTTCTCCCCCGCCGGGCTCAGCTGGGTCGTCAACGCCTACCTGATCGCGTTCGGCGGCCTGCTGCTGCTCGGCGGCCGCATCGGCGATCTCATCGGCCGCAAGCGCGTATTCCTGGCCGGCACCGCGGTGTTCACCGCGGCCTCACTGCTCGCGGCCGTGGCCACCGCCCCCGCGACGCTGATCGCCGCACGTTTCCTCCAGGGGGTCGGCAGCGCGATGGCCTCGGCGGTCAGCCTGGGCATCCTCGTCACGCTGTTCAGCGAACCCGCCGAACGGTCAAAGGCGATCGCCGTGTTCAGCTTCACCGGCGCCGCCGGAGCCTCGATCGGCCAGGTGCTCGGCGGCCTCCTCACCGACGCGCTCAGCTGGCACTGGATCTTCCTGATCAATCTGCCGATCGGGCTGCTGACGCTCGCGGTCGCCCTACCCGTCCTGCCCGCCGACCGCGGGCCGGGCCTCGCGGCCGGCGCCGATGTCCTCGGCGCCCTGCTCGTCACGGCCGGGCTGATGCTGGGCATCTACACCGTGGTCAAAGTGGCGGACTACGGCTGGACGGCGGCGCACACACTCGTCCTCGGCGCCGTCTCGATCCTCCTGATCGCCCTGTTCCTGGTCCGCCAGGCCACCGCCCGCACCCCGCTGACGCCCCCGCGGATCCTGCGGTCGCGCGGGGTGGCGGGGGCCAATCTGGTCCAGCTCCTGATGGTGGCCGCGCTCTTCTCGTTCCAGATCCTCGTCGCCCTCTATCTGCGCAATGTGCTGGGGTACGACGCCACCAGAACCGGTCTGGCCATGCTCCCGGCCGCCATCGCCATCGGCGCGGTGTCCCTCGGCGTCTCCGCGCGGCTCAGCGCCCGCTTCGGCGACCGCGCGGTGCTGCTGACCGGGCTGGCCCTCCTGACCAGTGTTCTCGGTCTGCTCGTCCGCGTCCCCGTGCACGCCCGGTACGTCCCCGACCTCCTCCCGGTGATGCTGCTCGCCGCCGGTTTCGGGCTGGCGCTCCCGGCGCTGACCAGCCTTGGAATGTCCGGCGCCAAGGAGGACGACGCCGGGCTTGTCTCCGGGCTGTTCAACACCACCCAGCAGATCGGCATGGCACTGGGCGTCGCGGTGCTGTCCACCCTGGCCGCCTCCCGCACGGACGCTCTGCTCGCCCGGGGCGAGGGTCGGGCCGAGGCGCTGACCGGCGGCTACCACCTGGCCTTCGCCATCGGAACGGGGCTCATCGTGGCGGCCTTCGCGGTGGCGTTCACCGTACTGCGAGAACCTGCGCGGAAGCCCCCCGCCATGCCGCGGAACGCCAATCCACCCGCCACACCGGTCACCACCGCCTGATCCCCTCCTCCGCCACCACCACCAGCGAAAGGTTCACTCTCATGACGACGACCGAGAACAAGAGCCCGGCGAACGGCGCCGAGACGAAGCCCGGTGCCGGGCCCGCGCCCCGGGTGCTCACCGAGGAGGAGCTGTCGCGGACACTGCGGGACCATCGGTTCAGTGTGCTCGCCACCGTCAAGCGCAGCGGCCACCCCCATCTTTCGACCGTGATCCACCAGTGGAGCCCCGAGGAGCGCGTGCTGCGCATCTCCTCGACCGCCGACCGGCTCAAGGTGCGTCAGCTGCGCCGCGACCCTCGTGCCGCCGTGCATGTGGGCGCCCCGGACGGATGGTCGTTCGCTGTCGCCGAGGGCGAAGCGGAGGTGTCGGAAGTGACGGCCGTCCCCGGGGACGCGGTCGGGCGGGAACTGCTGTCCATGACGCCCGGTTTCGCCGATCCACACGACGAGACGGCCTTCCTGGAGCAGTTGGTGGCCGACCGGCGGGTCGTGATCAGGATCCGGGTGTCCCGTATGTACGGAACGGCCCTCGACATGCCCACCACCTGACCGCCGGGCGACGCGTGGCAAGCGGGCCTCGGGCCTGGGCGACGATGAACATCGCGCCCGGGCCGTACGTACGGGGAATGTGGAACGCACCTGGTGAGCGCGCCGGGTGACCGGTGAGGAGGGCTTGGGTGTCCGCCCCTTGGATGAGGAGAGATACCGTGAAAGCACATCGTCTGCCGTGCCGCCCGCGGCGGATCGGCGCCCTGGCCGTCGCCACCTCGGCACTCGTCCTCGCCACGGCGGCCCCCGCCCTGGCCCACACCGAGGTGAGCGCCTCCGACTCCCGCGCCCTGGCGAAGAACGTCACGCTGACGTTCGAGTCGGAGGCCGAGGGCGAGGCGTCCGGGGTGGCGCCGGACGCCTCGCCCCCGGCCTCGCCCTCCCCGAAACCGGAGCGCGAGGCGCCGAGTTCGGACGGCGAGGAGCCGTCGAAGGCCGCGACCTCCGACGGCGGATCCGCGTGGCCCGCCGTGGGCATCATCATCGGCGTCTGTCTGTTCGCCCTGGCCGGAGGGTTTGTGCTGTTCCAGCAGCGGCGCGGCTTGGGCGGGACGGACACCGAATGATCCGAGGGCCATCGGGGTCCTCGCCACCCCGAGCAGAGCGCGGGTTTGCTGTCGGGTCGAGTGGTAACGCGGTGAACATGACCGAGAAGAACAACGCACACCCTACCCAGAGCACCAGCCTGAACGCGAAGGCCACCGCCACCAAGGCCAAGGGCACGGCGGAAAAGGCCAAGCACACCGCGGGCAAGGCTGAGACCACCGCGAAGACCGCCGCGTCCGGCGCGGCGACGACCGCGGCGCACACCGCTCATGTCGCCGCTGACAAGGCTCATGTCGCCGCCGACAAGGCTCAAGTGGCCGCCGGGAAGGCCGTGACCACCGGTCGTGCCGTGGCCGCTGAGGCGCCCAAGAAGGCCGCCGCGGCGGCGGGTTCGGCCTGGATGGTGGTCAAGGCACGAAAGGTCCTGGCAGCCGTCGCCGGTGCCGCCGCGGCGGCCGCCACCACCGCGGTCGTCCTGCGCAGGCGCACGGCTCGTCGTCGCCGCCCGCTGGCGCGGCTGACCGGCGGCCGGCTCGGCTCCTGATATCGCACCCTCTACGCCCCCCTTACGCAAGCGGCTTGCAATTCTTGCGCTACGCTTGCGCGCATGACGCGACGACTTGCTGAAGTGGCGAAGAAGGTCGGTGTCAGCGAGGCCACGGTCAGCCGGGTCCTCAACGGCAAGCCCGGGGTCTCCGAAGCCACCCGGCAGGCGGTGCTGTCCGCGCTGGACGTCCTCGGCTATGAGCGGCCCACGCAGCTGCGGGGCGACCGGGCCCGGCTGGTGGGGCTGGTGCTGCCCGAGTTGCAGAACCCCATCTTCCCGGCGTTCGCCGAGGTCATCGGCGGGGCGCTGGCCCAGCTGGGACTGACTCCGGTGCTGTGCACCCAGACCAAGGGCGGGGTCTCGGAGGCCGATTACGTGGCCCTGCTGCTACAACAGCAGGTCTCCGGGGTGGTGTTCGCGGGCGGGCTGTACGCGCAAGCCGACGCGCCGCATGACCACTACCGGCAGCTCGCCGAGCGCAACATCCCCGTGGTGCTGGTCAACGCGGCCATCGAGCACCTCGGCTTCCCGGCCGTCTCCTGCGACGACGCCGTGGCCGTGGAGCAGGCGTGGCGGCACCTGGCCTCCCTCGGCCACGAGCGGATCGGGCTGGTGCTCGGGCCCGGTGACCACATGCCGTCGGCGCGCAAGCTGGCCGCCGCGCGGGCGATCGCCGGTCACCTTCCGGATGAGTTCGTGGCCCGGGCGATCTTCTCGATCGAGGGCGGCCACGCCGCGGCCTCCCGGCTGATCGACCAGGGCGTCACGGGCATCATCTGCGCCAGCGACCCGCTGGCCCTGGGCGCGATACGAGCGGCGCGCCGCAAGGGGTTCGGCGTGCCGTCGCAGGTGTCCGTGGTCGGCTACGACGACTCCGCGTTCATGAACTGCACCGAGCCTCCGCTGACCACCGTCCGCCAGCCCATCGAGGCCATGGGCAGGGCGGCGGTGGAGGTGCTGAACGCGCGGATCGGCGGGGTGGCCGTGCCCGCCGAGGAGCTGCTGTTCGAACCGGAGCTGGTGGTGCGCGGCTCCACCGCCCAGGCGCCACGGGAGTGAGAAAGCGGAGGACCGTCGAAGGGTGATCAAAGGGGTGGTCGGCAGGCGATCGACCGGCTCAATCCACTGGATTCGCAGTGCAGTTGAATAATTACAGAATCTACGCGACATCTTGCGGGCCGATGTCGTCGGTGCTTGAGTGTGCGGCGCACTCACGGTTGTGTGCGCCCCGCTCGCGGCCGTGGTGCTTCCCTGCTCCTGTACAGAGGGGTCCACCCATGAGAAGCACCGGGTTCCGTCGTACTCTCATCGCGCTCAGCACGTTCTCCCTCGCCCTCACCGCCTGCGGCGGGTCGGGCGACGGATCGGCGGGCGGAAAGACCCGTATCACGGTCAACTGCATGCCGCCCAAGAGCGCCAAGGTCGACCGCAGGTTCTTCGAGGAGGACATCGCCTCCTTCGAGAAGCAGAACCCGGACATCGACGTCGTCGCGCACGACGCGTTCCCCTGCCAGGACCCGAAGACGTTCGACGCCAAGCTGGCCGGGGGCCAGATGGAGAACGTCTTCTACACGTACTTCACCGACGCCGGACATGTCGTCGACGTCAACCAGGCGGCCGATCTCACTCCGTACGTCAAGGAGTTGAAGAGCTACCCGACCCTCCAGAAGCAGCTGCGCGACATCTACACGGTCGACGGCAAGATCTACGGCATCCCCCGCACCGGCTACTCGATGGGTCTGATCTACAACCGCAAGCTCTTCGAGAAGGCCGGACTCGACCCCGACAAACCGCCGATGACCTGGGAGGAGGTCCGCGCCGACGCCAAGAGGATCGCCAAGCTGGGCGGTGGCACGATCGGCTACGCGGACTACAGCGCACAGAACCAGGGCGGCTGGCACTTCACGGCCGAGCTGTACTCACAGGGCGGCGACGTCGTCAGCGCGGACGGTAAGAAGGCCACCATCGACACCCCCGAGGCGCGGGCCGTCCTGCGGAACCTGCACGACATGCGCTGGGTGGACGACTCGATGGGCAGCAAGCAGCTCCTGGTCATCAACGACGCCCAGCAGCTGATGGGCTCCGGCAAGCTCGGCATGTACCTGGCCGCGCCCGACAACCTCCCGATCCTGGTGAAGGAGAAGGGCGGCGACTACAAGGACCTCGCCATCGCCCCCATGCCCGGTGGCCAGGGCACGCTCATCGGCGGCGACGGCTATATGTTCCAGAAGAAGGACACACCCGCCCAGATCCGGGCCGGCCTCAAGTGGCTCGACCACATGTTCCTCACCCCGGGCACGGGCTTCCTCGGCGACTACGTCCGCGCCAAGAAGCGAGACGCCCCGGTGGGCCTGCCCGAGCCGCGGCTGTTCACCGGCGCCGCCGACGCCAGGGACCAGCGGATCAAGAAGGCCAACGCCAATGTCCCCGTGGGCAACTACCAGACCTTTCTCGACGGCAACCAGAAGCTGCGGATGAAGATCGAGCCGCCGCACGCCCAGCAGATCTACTCCGTGCTCGACGGGGCCGTCTCCGCCGTCCTCACCAAGAAGGACGCCGATGTCGACCAGCTTCTGAAGGAAGCCTCCGGAAAGATCGACAACATTCTGGCCCGGGGCTGACCCGATGACCGAGACCGCTGCGCGGCCGCCCGCCGAGGCGATCGCCGTCCACCCCGTGCAGGTGCCGCCCCCGGCGGGGGGCCGGGGGCGGCGCCGTCTCGCCGATCAGGTCCGGGCGTATGGCTTCCTCCTCGGCGGCCTGATCTGCTTCGCGCTGTTCTCCTGGTATCCGGCGATCCGTGCGGTCGTGATCGCCTTCCAGAAGTACACGCCCGGCTCGTCCCCCGAATGGGTAGGCACCGCCAACTTCACCCGTGTCCTGCACGATCCGGAGTTCACCGCGGCCTGGCGGAACACCCTCACCTTCACCCTGCTGGCGCTGCTCATCGGCTTCGCGATCCCGTTCCTGCTCGCCCTCGTGCTCAATGAACTCCGGCACGCCAAGGCGTTCTTCAGAGTCGTGGTCTATCTGCCGGTGATGATTCCACCGGTGGTCAGCGCCCTGCTGTGGAAGTGGTTCTACGACCCGGGCGCCGGGCTGGCCAACGAGGCGCTGCGCTTTTTGCACCTGCCCACCTCGAACTGGTCCAACGGCGCCGACACCGCCCTGGTCTCTCTCGTCATCGTGGCCACCTGGGCCAATATGGGCGGCACCGTCCTGATCTACCTGGCGGCGCTGCAGTCCATCCCTGGTGAGCTGTACGAGGCGGCGGAACTGGACGGTGCGACCCTGCTCCAGCGCGTCCGCCACGTCACGATCCCCCAGACGCGGTTCGTGATCCTCATGCTGATGCTGCTGCAGATCATCGCGACCATGCAGGTCTTCACCGAGCCGTTCGTGATCACCGGCGGTGGCCCGGAGAACGCCACGGTCACCGTCCTCTACCTGATCTACAAGTACGCCTTCCTCTACAACGACTTCGGTGGCGCCTGCGCGCTGAGCGTGATGCTGCTCGTGCTGCTCGGCGCCTTCTCCGCCCTCTATCTGCGGCTCACCCGCTCCGGGGAGGACGACGCATGAGCACCCGGACCCTCGTCTCCCCCGCCGCCCTGGCCCGCCCCCGTGGCCGGGCCGTCTACTGGACGGTCTTCACCGCCGTGGTGGTGCTCTTCGCCATCGCCTTCCTCTTCCCCGTCTACTGGATGGTGACCGGTGCGATGAAGTCGCCGGACGAGGTGGCGCGGACCCCGCCCACCATCGCCCCGAAGCAGTGGCACCTCAGCGGCTACAGCGACGCCTGGGACCTGATGCAGCTTCCGCAGCACCTGTGGAACACGGTGGTCCAGGCGGCCGGCGCCTGGCTGTTCCAGCTGGTCCTCTGCACGGCCGCCGCCTACGCCCTGTCCAGGCTGAAGCCCGCCTTCGGCAAGGTGATCCTCGGTGGCATCCTGGCCACGCTGATGGTCCCGGCCCAGGCGCTGGTCGTGCCGAAGTACCTGACCGTCGCCGACCTGCCGCTGATCCACACCAGTCTGCTCAACGACCCGCTCGCGATCTGGCTGCCGGCCGTCGCCAACGCCTTCAACCTCTATCTCCTCAAGCGGTTCTTCGACCAGATCCCGCGCGACGTCCTGGAGGCCGCCGAGATCGACGGCGCCGGAAGGCTGCGCACCCTGTGGTCGATCGTGCTGCCCATGTCGCGTCCGGTGCTCGGCGTTGTGTCGATCTTCGCGCTGGTGGCGGTGTGGCAGGACTTCCTGTGGCCGCTGATGGTCTTCTCCGACACCGGCAAGCAGCCGATCAGCGTGGCACTCGTCCAGCTGTCGCAGAACATCCAGCTGACCGTGCTCATCGCCGCGATGGTCATCGCCAGCATCCCGATGGTCGCGCTGTTCCTCGTCTTCCAGCGGCACATCATCGCCGGGATCAGCGCGGGCAGCACGAAGGGCTGACACCGCCCCCTCGACAGAAAGGCTCCCACCGTGGCCCAGCCCACCCCTGCCCGGACACCGAACGACTGGTGGCGCTCCGCCGTCATCTACCAGGTGTACGTACGCAGCTTCGCCGACGGGGACGGCGATGGCACCGGCGACCTCGCCGGCGTCCGCGCCAGGCTGCCGTACCTCGCCGAACTCGGCGTCGACGCGCTGTGGTTCAGCCCCTGGTACCAGTCACCCATGAAGGACGGCGGCTATGACGTCGCCGACTACCGCGCCGTCGACCCGGCCTTCGGCACCCTGGCCGAGGCGGAGAAGCTCATCGCCGAGGCCCGCGAGCTGGGCATCCGCACCATCGTCGACATCGTGCCGAACCACGTCTCCGACCAGCATCCCTGGTGGCGTGGAGCCCTCGCCGGCGGCGCCGAACGCGAGCTCTTCCATGTCCGCCCCGGCCGCGGCGACCATGGTGAACTGCCGCCCAACGACTGGACGTCGGAGTTCGGCGGCCCGGCGTGGACCCGGCTGCCCGACGGCCACTGGTATCTGCATCTGTTCGCCCCCGAGCAGCCGGACCTCAACTGGGCCCACCCGGCCGTACGCCAGGAACACGAGGACATCCTGCGCTTCTGGTTCGAGCGGGGTGTCGCGGGGGTGCGCATCGACTCGGCCGCCCTGCTGGCCAAGGATCCCCGGCTGCCCGACTTCGTCGAGGGCCGCGATCCCCATCCGTACGTCGACCTCGACGAGCTCCATGACATCTACCGCTCCTGGCGCGGCGTGGCCGACGAGTACGGCGGTCTCTTCGTCGGCGAGGTGTGGCTGCCCGACAGCGAGCGCTTCGCCCGCTATCTGCGCCCCGACGAGCTGCACACCGCCTTCAACTTCTCCTTTCTGACCTGCCCCTGGGACGCCCGGCGGCTGCGGACGTCGATCGACGAGACGCTCGCCGAACACGCTCCGGTGGGCGCCCCGGCCACCTGGGTGCTGTGCAACCACGATGTGACCCGCACGGTCACCCGCTACGGGCGCGAGGACACCGGTTTCGACTTCGCCACCAAGGTCTTCGGCACCCCCACCGACCTGGCCCTCGGCAACCGGCGGGCGCGGGCCGCCGCCCTGCTGTCGCTGGCCCTGCCCGGCGCGGTCTATGTCTACCAGGGCGAGGAACTGGGCCTGCCCGAGGCCGACATCCCCCGCGACCGCATCCAGGACCCGATGCACTTCCGCTCCGGTGGCACCGACCCGGGCCGCGACGGCTGCCGGGTGCCGCTGCCGTGGGTGGCGGAGGCGCCGTACGCCGGTTTCGGCTCGCGCGAGGAGCCGTGGCTGCCGCAGCCCGCGCACTGGTCGGCGTACGCGGCCGATCTGCAGACGGCGGACCCGGGCTCGATGCTCGGCCTCTACCGCGCGGCGATCCGCATCCGCCGCGCCACCCCCGGTTTCGGCGACGGGCCGCTGACCTGGCTCCCGTCGGCCGACGGTGTCCTGGCCTTCGCCCGTACGGACGGCCTGGTCTGCGTGGTCAACCTCGCGGACACCCCCGCCGAGCTGGAGGGCACCTCCCGGCTTCTGCTCAGCAGCGGCCCGCTGGACCACCGGGGCCGGCTTCCGCAGGACACGGCGGCCTGGCTGCTCCGCTGAGCGGCCACCCCCGCACCGCGCTATCCCACCACCCCCACCACGAAGGGATCAGCACATGCACCGCAGCAGTACCGCATCGGCATCCACCAAACGCCTGTCGGCGATCGGCGTGGCCGTCGCCCTCGCGGCCGGCACGCTCGTCACGCTGACCCCCACGGCCGCGCACGCGGCGGCGGGCGCCTCCCTGCCGTTCACCTCGGCCGAGGCCGAGTCGGCCACCACCACGGGGACGAAGATCGGCCCCGACTTCACCCAGGGCACCCTCGCCTCCGAGGCGTCCGGGCGCCAGGCCGTCCGCCTCGCCTCCGGGCAGCGCGTGGAGTTCACCGCGCCGCGCGCGGCCAACGCGGTGAACGTGGCCTACAGCGTGCCCGACGGCCAGTCGGGCACGCTGAACATCTATGTCAACGGCACCAAGCTGGCCAAGACCATCGCGGTCACCTCCATGTACTCGTACGTGGACACCGGCTGGATCGCGGGGTCGAAGACCCACCACCTCTACGACAACGCCCGGCTGCTGCTCGGCCAGAACGTCCAGGCCGGTGACAAGATCGCCTTCGAGGCGGCGAACACCCAGGTCACCGTGGACGTGGCCGACTTCGAGCAGGTCGCGGCGGCCACCTCCCAGCCCGCCGGATCGGTGTCCGTCACCTCCAAGGGTGCCGACCCCAGCGGGCAGGGCGACTCCACCCAGGCGTTCCGGGACGCCATCGCCGCCGCCCGGGGCGGAGTGGTCTGGATCCCGCCGGGTGACTACAAACTCACCTCCTCGCTGAACGGCGTCCAGAACGTCACCCTCCAGGGCGCCGGCGGCTGGCACTCGGTGGTGCACACCTCGCGGTTCATCGACCAGTCCAGCTCCTCCGGCAACGTGCACATCAAGGACTTCGCGGTCCTCGGTGAGGTCACCGAGCGCGTCGACTCCAACCCCGACAACTTCGTCAACGGCTCGCTCGGCCCGGGCTCCAGCGTGTCCGGCATGTGGCTGCAGCACCTGAAGGTCGGTCTGTGGCTGATGGGCGACAACGACGACCTGGTGGTCGAGAACAACCGCTTCCTGGACATGACGGCCGACGGCCTCAACCTCAACGGCACCGCCAAGAACGTACGCGTGCGGAACAACTTCCTGCGCAACCAGGGCGATGACGCGCTCGCCATGTGGTCGCTGAACTCGCCGGACACCAACAGCAGCTTCGAGGGCAACACCATCTCGCAGCCGAACCTCGCCAATGGCATCGCGATCTACGGCGGTACGGACATCACGGTCAAGAACAACCTCATCTCCGACACCAACGCCCTCGGCAGCGGTATCGCCATCTCCAACCAGAAGTTCATGGACCCGTTCCACCCGCTGGCGGGCACGATCACGGTCGACGGCAACACGCTGGTCCGCGCGGGCGCCATGAACCCCAACTGGAACCACCCGATGGGCGCCCTGCGCGTCGACTCCTACGACAGCGCGATCGAGGCCACCGTCAACATCACCAACACGACCATCACCGACAGCCCGTACAGCGCCTTCGAGTTCGTGTCCGGCGGCGGCAGGGGCTACCCGGTCAAGAACGTCAATGTGTCCGGCGCGACCGTGACCAACCCCGGAACGGTCGTCGTCCAGGCCGAGGCGCAGGGGGCGGCGAAGTTCAGCGATGTCACGGCGTCCAGCGTGGGCGCGGCGGGCGTCTACAACTGCCCCTTCCCGTCCGGCTCCGGCACCTTCAGCCTCACCGACGGCGGCGGCAACTCCGGCTGGAGCAGCACCTGGTCGGACTGCTCCAGCTGGCCCCGGCCCGGCCAGGGCAACCCGGATCCGGAGCCGGGCCGCAACCTCGCCAAGGGCCGCCCGGCCACCGCGACCGGCTCTTGGGACGTCTACACCCCCGGCAAGGCGGTCGACGGCGACGCGGACACCTACTGGGAGTCGGCCAACAACGCCTTTCCGCAGGCCCTGACCGTGGACCTCGGCTCCGGTCAGGCGGTCCGCCGGCTGGTGCTGAAGCTGCCGCCCTCGTCGGCGTGGGGCGCCCGCACCCAGACCCTGTCCGTGCTGGGCAGCACCGACGGCTCCGCGTACTCGACTCTGGTGGGCTCGCAGGGCTACCGCTTCGACCCGGCGTCCGGCAACAAGGTCACCGTCGCCCTGCCCGACAGCACGAATGTGCGGTACCTGAGGCTCGACGTCACCGGCAACACCGGCTGGCCGGCGGCCCAGGTCAGTGAGGTGGAGGCGTATCTGACCTCCTCGTGACCCCATCTTCGCGCCGGGGAGCGAGGTGTGGATCAAGGCCATCACCAGGAGGCCTTGCATGATCATGCGTAAGACTGCATACTCCTGCTGTGTCCAAAGTTCTCACCTCCCTCCCTGTCGGCGAACGCGTCGGGATCGCCTTCTCCGGCGGCCTCGACACCTCGGTAGCGGTCGCGTGGATGCGCGACAAGGGCGCGGTGCCCTGCACCTACACCGCCGACATCGGCCAGTACGACGAGCCCGACATCGCCTCGGTCCCCGGGCGCGCCACGACGTACGGCGCGGAGGTCGCCCGTCTGGTGGACTGCCGGGCGGCCCTGGTGGAGGAGGGGCTCGCGGCCCTCGCCTGCGGGGCGTTCCACATCCGCTCCGGCGGCCGCAGCTACTTCAACACCACCCCGCTCGGGCGTGCGGTCACCGGCACCCTGCTGGTGCGCGCCATGCTCGAGGACGATGTGCAGATCTGGGGCGACGGCTCCACCTTCAAGGGCAATGACATCGAGCGGTTCTACCGCTACGGCCTGCTGGCCAACCCCTCGCTGCGGATCTACAAGCCGTGGCTGGACGCCGACTTCGTCAGCGAGCTCGGCGGCCGCAAGGAGATGTCGGAGTGGCTGCTCGCCCATGACCTGCCCTACCGGGACAGCACGGAGAAGGCGTACTCCACCGACGCCAACATCTGGGGCGCCACCCACGAGGCCAAGTCGCTCGAGCACCTCGACACCGGTATCGAGATCGTCCAGCCGATCATGGGCGTGCGGTTCTGGGACCCGTCGGTCGAGATAGCGGCCGAGGACGTCACGATCGGCTTCGAGCAGGGCCGCCCGGTGACGATCAACGGCAAGGAGTTCGCCTCCGCCGTCGATCTGGTGCTGGAGGCCAACGCCATCGGCGGCCGGCACGGCATGGGCATGTCCGACCAGATCGAGAACCGCGTGATCGAGGCCAAGAGCCGGGGCATCTACGAGGCACCCGGCATGGCGCTGCTGCACGCGGCGTACGAGCGGCTGGTCAACGCGATCCACAACGAGGACACGGTCGCCACCTACCACACCGAGGGGCGCCGCCTCGGCCGGCTGATGTACGAGGGCCGCTGGCTGGACCCGCAGGCGCTGATGGTGCGCGAGTCGCTGCAGCGCTGGGTCGGCGCGGCGATCACCGGCGAGGTGACCCTGCGGCTGCGGCGCGGTGAGGACTACTCCATCCTGGACACCTCCGGACCGGCGTTCAGCTACCACCCGGAGAAGCTCTCCATGGAGCGGACCGAGGACTCCGCCTTCGGTCCCGTGGACCGCATCGGCCAGCTGACCATGCGCAACCTCGACATCGCCGACTCGCGCGCCAAGCTGGAGCAGTACGCCGGTCTCGGCATGGTCGGCAGCTCGCATCCGGCGCTGATCGGCGCCGCGCAGGCGGCCTCCACCGGCCTGATCGGCGCGATGCCGCAGGGCGCCTCCGAGGCGATCGCCTCGGACGGGCAGGTGTCCGGGCAGGACAAGCTGCTCGACCGCGCCGCGATGGAGTTCGGCGCCGACTGACCTCCCCGCTCCCCTGGTCCGCCGCCCACCCGCGCCCGAGCGCGGGTGGGCGGCGGCGTGTTCCAGGGCACCCTAGGGGTGTCCGCCGCCCAGACCGTCGACGTACGAGGCGATCCAGGCCAGCGGGGCGTTCCAGTTGATGGTGATCTCGTTGGTGGAGAACGCCATCAGGCTGTCGGTGTAGCACATCGCCGGGGCGCAGCCCTTCAGCTTCTTCTTGGCCACCGGGTCCTGGAGCCCGGAGTTCGGGCCGCCCGCCAGCGAGCCGGGCGCCGGATGCGGCAGCCGGTGGTCGCGCTGGTGGGCCCAGAAGCGGTGGTGCTGGTTGTGCGAGTCCCGTTCGCCGTGGCCGGTGACATAGGACTGGTTGAGCGGGTTGCCGCCCAGCAGATAGTCCATGCCGCGGAGCACCGCGTCGAGGTAGCGGTCCTTGCCTGTCAGGTCGTGGGCGGTGGCGAGCACGATCATGTTGTTGAGCACCTGGCTGTTGGAGCCCCACTCGTACTTGCCGTCCTTCGGCGCGTACGGCACGCCGTAGGCCGACCTGGCGGAGTCCGCGGCGTAGCGGTCGGCGGCCTTCGTCACCATCGCACGCACCTCGGCGCGCTGCGGCTCGGTGAGCTTGTTGGGGACGGTGGCCAGGTCGAGCGCTCCGAGGCCCGCGGTCGAGGCCCACGACATGCCGCCGCCGCGCGGGAAGAGCGCGCCCGCGTCGCGGTGCAGCGGCGAGTCGAGCACCGCCTTGGCGTAGCCGTGGTCGCCGGTGGTGATGAACAGCTCGGCGGCCGCCCAGTAGAACTCGTCGCCGACGTACCGGTCGCCGTAGGCACCGCCGCCCGTGGAGTCCTTGTCGCCGGCGTAGATCTTCGGATGTGCCTTGGCCGCGTCCCACGCGGCCAGGGCCGCGTGCAGACAGCGGGCGGCGAACTCCGGGTCGTAGGACTTGAACAGCCGGGCGCTCTGCGCGGCGGACGCCGCCAGGTTGAGCGTGGCCGCGGTGGACGGCTTGTGCAGCTCGCGCTGGAGCCGGTCCTGGTCCGGCCGGGTCGGGAAACCGGTCCACTGCTTGTCGTGCACCTTATGGAACGCCATACCGGCGAGCGGCTCGCCCTTCGGCACCTGCATGCGCAGGAGGAATTCCATCTCCCAGCGGGCCTCGTCCAGGATGTCCGGGACGCCGTTGCCGCGCTCGGGCACCCGGAGCCGACCGTCGCCCAGCGACGCGGCGTCGACGCCCTTGGTGGTGCGGGTGCGCTCGTACGCGGACATCAGCTGGGCCACCGAGATACCGCCGTTGACGACGTACTTGCCCTGGTCACCGGCGTCGTACCAGCCACCGGCGACATTCCGGCGGTAGTCGCACACCCCCTTGACGCACGGGACGTCGGTGTCGCCCCGGTGCGGGGCCGCCTTGTCATGGCCGGCGGGACGAGCGTACTTGGAACCCACGAGGTCCGCGTCGATCTTGATGCCGCTGCGGTTGTGGTAGAAGTACGCGAGCGCGTCGCTCCGCAGCGAGCCGTAGAGGTGGTCACCGATGACGAACGGCTCGCTCTTCTTCCCGTCGATGGTGACGGTGTACCCCTCGCCCGCGTCCGTGACCTTGCTGAGGTCGAAGGTCTGGACGTTTTGCCGGGAGCTGGGGTCCACGCCCGCGGGGGTGGTGGTGCCGCTCGCCCGCTCGGTGCCGTCGGCGGCCCGGAGTGTCCAGGTCAGCGGCTTGGTGGCGGGGGTGACCACGGTGCCCTTCTTGGGGCCGTGGGTCAGATAGCCGACCTGGTTCACCCGCACCGGCGAGCCGGTGTCGGCCTTGGGAGCGGCCGTCCCGGCGCCGTGCCGCGCGTGGTGGTCCGCGGCGCTCGCCGCGGGTGCGGCCAGGGCGCCCAGGGTCAGTCCGGCCGCGACCGCCGCGCCCACCATGCGCCGGCGGCGGCGGTCGGTCCGGTCAGGGGTGATCCGTACGCGAGGAGCAGTAGCAGACAAGACTCGGCACTTCCGGGGGTTCGGCGTCTTTTCCGTCCCTCAGAGGCTAAGAAGCGGTCCTGGCCTGCAGCTTCGTACGCTTAGCCGAAATCCGGGTACTTCAGGTGACCGAGGTCGGCCTCCTTCAATCGAGGTATCGCGCGAGGTGAGCCACGGTGGCCGCGGTCTACCAGCGGGCGAGGTCCGCCTGGAAGGACGGGTCGAAGCGCCGCATGTACCCGGTGTCATCGCGGTTGCGCAGCCCGCACCGTACGTATTGCTCATGCAGGCGCGCCAGGGCGTCGGGGTCCAGCTCCACGCCGAGGCCGGGGGCGCCCGGCACGGGCACCGCGCCGTCCACGAAGGTCAGCGCGCCGTCCACGATCACGTCCTCGCTCTTCCACGGCCAGTGGGTGTCACAGGCGTAGGTGAGGTTCGGGGTGGCCGCGGCCAGGTGGGTCATCGCGGCCAGGCTGATGCCCAGGTGCGAGTTGGAGTGCATGGACAGGCCCATGCCGAAGGTGTCGCAGATGCCGGAGAGCAGCTTGGAGCGGCGCAGCCCGCCCCAGTAGTGGTGGTCGGAGAGGACGACCTGGACGGCGTCGGCGGCCACCGCGGGGGCCAGCTCGTCGAAGGCGACCACGCACATGTTGGTGGCCAGCGGCATGGGGACCTCACGGGCGACCGCGGCCATGCCGCCGATCCCGGGGGTGGGGTCCTCCAGGTACTCCAGCACGCCCTCGAGCGCGCGCCCGACCTTCACCGAGGTCTCCGTCGTCCAGACGGCATTGGGGTCCAGGCGCAGCGGATGGTCGGGGAAGGCGCGGCGCAGCGCCCGGATCGCCTCGATCTCCTCCTCGGGGGGCCGGACGCCGCCCTTCAGCTTGATCGCGGTGAAGCCGTAGTCGTCCACCATCCGGCGGGCCTGCGCCACGATGGCGTCGGGGTCGAGGGCCTCGCCCCACTCGTCGGGCTCCTGGCCGGGGTGGGCGGCCCACTTGTAGAAGAGGTACGCGCTGAACGGGACGGCGGACCGCACGGCGCCGCCGAGCAGGTCGCTGACCGGGCGGCCGATGGCCTTGCCCTGGATGTCCAGGAACGCCACCTCGAACGGGGAGACGACGCGGTCGACGGTGCTGCTGGTGGTGATCATGCCGGTGAGCCCGGAGCCGCCGGAGCCGCCCACGCGGGCGATGACCCGCTGGACGCGCTGGTGCAGCTCCTCGGTGGCGAAGGCGTCCAGGCCGACGATCTCCTGCCCGACGGCCGCCAGGCGCTCCAGGTGGAGCTCGTCCGCGTAGGTCTCGCCGAGCCCGGTCAGGCCCGCGTCGGTGTGGATCTGCACGATCGAGCGGAGCGCGAAGGGCTCGTGGACGCCGACGGAGTTGAGCAGGGCCGGGTCGCGGAAGGCGACGGGGGTGATGGTGACATCCGTGATGCGCAGGGGCACTCCGTCAGACATCGACGTCCATTCATATAGGTGAACCGAGGGTAGGTGTGTGAACCCTATCAAGGGGCTGCCCCGCCGACGAGCAGCCAAAACACCCGTAACAACCCACGTGATTCCGCGTGGAATTGTTGCTTCCGGAGTCATTGACCGAGCGAACGGGCGATCGTAAGGTCTGCACCCCACCGCCAGTGGGTTCATGTGCATGAACGAAGCGAGGAGAGCCGCCATGGTGAATCCCCCCGCCCCCGACCGCGACCCGGCCGCCTCCTCGGAGCTCGTCCAACGGTCCGTGACCAAGTTTCTGCGACGTGTGATGCCCATCCTGGTCATCATGCTCGTGGTCAACCAGATGGACCGCACCAACGTCGGCTTCGTCCAGGACGACCTCAAGGCCGACATCGGCATCGGAAGCGCGGCCTACGGGCTCGGCGCCGGGCTGTTCTTCATCGGCTACGCCCTGCTCGAAGTCCCCAGCAATATGCTGATGGAGCGCTTCGGCGCCCGCGTCTGGCTCACCCGGATCATGATCAGCTGGGGCGCGGTGACCGTCCTCATGTGCTTCATGACGGGTGCCACCTCCTTCTACGTCCTGCGGTTCCTGCTGGGCATCGCGGAGGCGGGGTTCTTCCCCGGCGTGATGTACTACCTGACCACCTGGCTGCCGGACTCCGCCCGCGGCCGGGCCAGCGCCATCTTCCTCGGCGGCTCGGCCACCGCCTACATCGTCACCGGCCCCATCAGCGGCGCGCTGCTGGAAATGCACGGCCTGGGCGGATTCGCCGGCTGGCGCTGGATGTTCGCGCTGGAAGGCGCCCTCTCCATCACCGTGGGCCTCGTCGCCGCCTTCTTCCTCGTCTCGCGGATCAGGGACGCCCGCTGGCTGAGCAGCGAGGAGAAGGACGCCCTCAGCGCGGCGGTCGAGCGGGACCGCGAGGCGCGCAGCCGCGAGCCCCAGGTGTCCAGGCTGCGGCTGGTGATCCACCCCCAGGTGGCGCTGCTGACCGGGGTGTTCTTCGCCATGGCGCTCACCGGATACGCGATCACCTTCTGGCTGCCGAGCCTGGTGGACGACATCGGCGGGCTCTCGTCCTTCCAGATCGGGCTGCTCACGGCCGTTCCGTGGATCTGCGCGGTCATCGCGATGTACACGATGAGCCGCCACACCGACCGGGTGCCGGACCGTCGGCCCTACCTCGCCGTCGTGCTGGTGCTGTCCGCCATCGGCACCTTCCTCGCCACCCTGGGCTCCCCGTGGTTCGGGCTCGCGGCCGTCACCCTGGCCGCCGTCGGCAGCAAATGCGCCGCCAACCTCTTCTGGCCGCTGGCCCAGTCCACGCTCGACCTCAAGGTCACGGCCGCGGGGCTCGCCGTCGTCAACTCCCTCGGCAACCTCGGCGGCTTCGTCTCCCCCACCCTCTTCGGCTATCTGGAGGAGACGACGGGCAGCACCAACGGCGGCCTCTACGCACTCTCCGCGGCCTCGCTGCTCGCCACCGCCGGCGTCTACTTCATCCGCCGGGGCAGCGGCCGTGGCGGAGCGGAGGCCGCAGCGCCCACCCCCGCCCGGACCGTCTCCGGGTGACTCCCGGCGCGGTCAGCGGAGCCCGGACGCGGGCGTGGGCACGGCCCGCGTGACCTGGATCTTCTCCCGGAAGAGCAGTTCGTCGACCCGGGGGCCGATCTCCTGCTGCCACCGCTCGCTCTGGTAGACGGCCTCGTAGAGCCGCACCCGCTCCGCCTCGTCGGCGAAGCGCCGCATCCACACATAGCCGTCGGGGTCCTCCTCGTCGATGAACGAGGCGATGACGTTCATCCCCTGCGACGTCTGGAAGGGGATCACCACCTCCTCCATGAAGATGACCCATTCCTCCCGGCGGCCGGGCCTGGTCTGGTAGCGGCGGATCTCATAGAACATGCGCGTCTCCTCGGGCTGGTGTGATGGGTGGTGCGACGTGGCCTCGGGCGTCGGCCGTCGGCCGGGGACGGTCAGGCACCGGTGCGGAGCACCAGCTTGCCGCGGGTGTGGCCGTCCTCCCCCTGGCGGTGGGCGCGGGCGGCCTCCTCCAGCGGGAAGACGTCCTCGACCTCGACCTCCACCGCGCCCCGGTCGATCAGCCCGGCGATGGTGGTCAGGGCGGCGCCGTCCGGCTCGACGAGGAAGGGGCTGGTGCGCACGGCGCGGGCGTCCGCGGCCTCCCGCAGCTCGGGGCTGACGCCACCGGGGACGGCGACCAGCAGTCCCCCCTTCTTGAGCACCTCCAGGGAACGGGTGCTGGTGGCGTCGTGCTCCTCTCCCAGCAGATCGATCACCACATCGATGTTCTCGACCGTGTCCTCGAAGCGCTGCTCGGTGTAGTCGATCAGCTCCGCCGCCCCGAGCCGGCCGAGCCACTCGTGGCGGCTCGCCCGGGCGGTCCCCACGACCGTCGCCCCCAGATGCCGTGCGAACTGGACGGCGAAGTGGCCGACACCACCGGCGGCGGCATGCACCAGCACCCGCTGACCGGCCTCCACCTCGGCGGTGTCCACCAGGATCTGCCAGGCCGTCAGCGCCGCCAGCGGCACGGCGGCCGCCGCCTCATGGCCCAACGTGGCGGGCTTACGGGCGAATTGGCGGGAGGGGGCCGTCACGAACTCCGCGTAGCCGCCCGCCTGACGGGGGAACCACGGCATCCCGTACACCTCGTCGCCGGGGGCCAGCGTGGTCACCCCGAACCCGACTTCCTCGACCACACCGGAGACGTCCCAGCCCAGGGTGAACGGCGGCTCGCCCAGCACGCCCGCCATACCGCCGCCCTGACGGGTCTTCCAGTCGACGGGGTTGACGCCGGCGGCATGCACCCGCACCAGCACCTCGGTGGGCAGCGGCTCCGGCCGCGCGACCTCCGCGACGCGCAGCACCTCCGGGCCGCCGGGCGCGTCCTGTACCACCGCACGCATCATGGACCTGGACACGTGTACCTCCTGAGCTCATCCGTATCTCTCACGCCCGCTCTCCGGACGCGCTCGCACGCTAACCTCTGGGACCTGGTTACCCACAAGGGACACTGCTACCTTTTGGGTAGTACGAAGCGGCCCGGAAGGCTTCCTCCATGAGTACGCGATGCCACACAGGCCAGCACGCCCATCATGATGTGTACGAGGCCCAGTGCCCGTGCCGCGCCATGCTGGATCTGCTGGCGAACAAATGGTCGGCGCTGGCCATCGGCGCCCTGGAGGACGGCCCCCTCCGATTCGGCGCGCTGCAGCGCCGACTTCAGGGGGTCAGCCCCAAGGTGCTCACCCAGACACTGCGGCGTCTCGAGGACGCCGGGCTGGTGGAGCGGACCGTCTACCCGGCCGTTCCGCTCCATGTGGAGTACGAGCTCTCCTCTCTGGGCCACAGCGCGTCCGTCCCGCTCAGGAATCTGCGTCTGTGGGTGGAGGACAATCTGGATCTCACCACCACGGCCGCGAAGCCGATGTGACGGCGCCGGTTCCCCTGCCGGTCGCCGCCCGGTCCCCCCTCGGCAACCTCCTCGCAGAACGAGAGGGCGCCCTGGTCCGGGCCCGGTCAGGCGGTGGGGGCGGTGCGGATGGCGGCGATGTCGAACTGGAGGCGGACCTTCTCACTCACCAGGGCGCCGCCCTCGGCCAGCCTGGCGTTGTAGGTCAGCCCCCATTCGGAGCGGTTGATGGTGGTCGTGCCGTCGAAGCCCGCCCGCTGGTAGCCGAAGGGGTCCGTGACATGTCCGATGTAGGTGAGCTCCAGGACGACGGGGCGGGTGACGTCTCTGATCGTGAGGTCCCCGGCCATGCGGTAGACGTCCGGGCCCGCGACCTCCACGGCGGTGCTGATGAACCGGATGTGTGGGAAATTTCTGGCGTCCAGGAAATCCCGGCCCATCAAGTGGTCGTCGCGCTGCTCGACACCGGTCTGGACACTGGCCGTGGACAGCAGGACCTCGGCCCGGGAACGGCGCGGGTCACGGCCGTCGAAGTAGAGTCGGCTCTCGAACTCGGTGAAGGCACCACGCACCGTGCTCACCATGGCGTGCCGGACGGAGAAACCGATCCGGCTGTGCGCCGGGTCGACGATCCACTCTCCGGTGAGAGCCGCGAGGCCGGGATCCGGCAGAGCGACGGCGCCGGATGTCGCCCGCGTAGTGGGGGCCGCCGGTGCGGCGCTGGTGATCGCGCGGCGGGCGGTACTGCGGCTGAACAGGTTCATGCCACCCGTTGTTATTTCAACTTACGGGATGACGCAACCCTTGATCAAGGGCAGATACTCAAGGATCTTGAGTAAGTGTCTGCGATGTTCCCCTCGAGGAGAAGCCCCCGTTGACGACCGACAGTTACTACGAGCCGATCGACGAGTACCGCTACAAGCCCACCTCCCATGTCAGTGGCGCCTGGAGCACCGACGAACAGCACTTCAGCCCGCTCGGCGGGCTCATCGTCCACGCCATCGACCGCCACCTCGCCACCCGTCCGCACACCGGGCTGCTGCTCAGCCGGATCAGCTTCGACATCCTCGGGCGCCTCGCCCTCGACGAGTGCGAGATCCGGGTGGAGACCATCCGCCCCGGCCGCACCATCGAACTCCTCGAGGCCGTGGTGCTCATCGCCGACCGTCCCGTGGTCCGGGCCCGCGCCTGGCTCCTCGCCGCCGTGGACACCGCGTCCGTGGCCGGTGGCGCCGGGGACCGGCTCACCCCTCCCGAGAAGCTCGACCCCTGGGCGATGGCCTCGCTGTGGCCCGGCGGGTACATCGCCTCCCTGGACTCCCGTCCGCTCGCACCGCGCGAGCCGGGTCGTGCGACCCTCTGGGTCTCCACCCCGCTCGACCTGGTGGCCGGACAGACCAGCACCCCGCTGGCCTCGTACATCGCGCTCGTGGACACCGCCAACGGCATCGCCGTACGGCAGTCGCCCACGGCCTGGATGTTCCCCAACGTCGACCTGACCATCCACCTCCACCGGCAGCCCGAGGGCCGCTGGACCGGGCTGGACACCACGGTCACCTTCGGCGGTACCGGCCAGGGCATCACCAGCACCGTGCTGCACGATCTGCGCGGCCCGGTCGGCCACGCCCAGCAGATCCTCACCGTCCGGCCGCTGCCCGGCACCTGACCGCGGACGGGACAGGCCGCCACCGGCGAGGTGGCGGCTCCCCCTGTACGATGAGCCGGCAAGCAACGAACCACTCTGCCTGACGCAGAGCTGGCGCGACCGCTCGGCGGCCGCGGTCCTTCAAGCCCCCTGATCGGCGCGGACCCGGTATCTACCCCGGTCCAGCGCGAGAGGACAGTTCTCGGCGCACTCCGCCACGCCGGCCCGGGTGCGCTACCAGGCGGCGGAAAGGCGTCGGCCGTGGCATCCGCGGTCTCCAGCGACACCCCTCCCCCCGTACAGCGCGTCGGCTACCGGCAACTGCTGCGCACCCCGGGGGCGTGGACCTTCCTGCTGCCCGGGTTCGCCGCCCGGCAGCCGTTCGCGATGCTGACGATCGGCATCGTGCTCCTGCTGCGCCACACCACCGGGTCGTACGGTGTCGCCGGTGCGGTCGCGGCCGTCACCGGCGTCTCCATGGCGCTGTTCGCGCCCCAGAGCGGCAAACTGGCCGACCGCCACGGGCAGCACGCGGTCCTGGTGCCGGGTGTGCTGCTCCACGCGGCGGCCGCGGCCCTGCTGACGGCGCTCGCACTGGCCCACGCGCCGCTGTGGGCGCTGATCGCCGCCGCGGTGCCCACGGGCGCCTCCGTCCCGCAGGTCGGGCCCATGGTGCGGGCCCGCTGGGCGGCCGCCCTCGGGAACGGCGCGCCGGGCGGAACCGGGCCGCGCCCGGGACGCCATCCGCTGCTGGCGACCGCGGCCGCGTTCGAGTCCGTGACGGACGAGCTCACGTTCGTCATCGGCCCCGTCCTCGCCACCGCCTTGAGCACCGCCGTGCACCCGGCCTCCGGCCTGATCGCGGAGGCCGCGCTGACGCTGGTGGGCGGGCTGCTCTTCGCGGCCCGACGCCGTACCGAGCCACCGCCGAGCCCGGCGCGGGCGGACACACGGGAGCCGCACGCCTCGGCCCTGTCCGTGCCGGGCGTACGGGTCCTGGCCGTGGCCTTCCTGGGCATCGGCTCGGTCTTCGGCGGGATGCAGGTCGCCCTGACCGCCCTCACCCAGGAGCAGGGTCAACCGGGCCTGAACGGTGTGCTGTACGGCGTGTTCGCGGCGGGCAACATGCTCGCGGGCGTGGCCTGCGGCGCCATCGCCTGGCGCACCTCCCCCCGACGGCGGCTGCTGACCGCCTACGCCGCGCTGACGCTGATCTGCTCGACGCTGTGGGCGGTGTCCGCGCCACTGCCACTGGGCGGGCTGGGACTGCTGGCGGGCCTGTGCGTCGCACCGGCTCTGATCACCGGGTACACCCTGGTGGACGCGCTGGTCCCGGCCGCCGCCCGGACGGAGGCGTTCACCTGGCTGACCGGTTCGGTCGCGCTGGGGCAGGCCGCCGCGGTGACCGCGGGCGGACAGGTGGCGGACGGCTTCGGCGCGAGCGCCGCCTTCACGGTGCCGCTCGTGGGCACGGCCCTGGCCCTGCTGACGGTGGTGTCCCTGCGCGCCCACATCGCACCGCGCGGCACCACCACGGCGATACGCCAGGACCAGCGCACCGCCGACCCCCACTCCGCATGTCAGTCGGTGAGGAACGACGACACGATCGCCCCCGCTTCCGGGCGGCACTCCTCGAAGTAGCCGTGCCTTGCACCCTCGAAAATGTGCGTCCGCGCCCGGGGGATGCGGGAGGCGAGCAGCGGTGCGTTGGCCGCCGGGGTGAGCCGGTCGTCCGCGCCGTGCAGGATCAGCGTGGGCGCGGCGATCAGCGGGAGGACGTCCCAGGCGTCGTGTTCATTGCTCGCCACCAGATGGTGCCGCCGGGCGTGCGGGGGCATGCCGGGGTCGCCGAGGGTCGTATACGGCCCGGGGTGCCCGGACCGCCAGGCCGGGGTGTACATGAGGTCGATCAGCGCCTCCCTCGCCGCCCGCGCGTCGGTCTGGGCCAGGGAGCGCCGTACCGCCATGTCGCGCTCCGTCGCCCGTGGCCCGCCGGGTGAGGTGCAGCCGAGGACGAGCCGCCGGATCCGGTCCGGGTGGCGGGCGGCGGTCCACTGGGCGACCCGTCCTCCCATGGAGGTCCCGTACAGATCGGCGGACTCGATGCCCAGATGGTCGAGGACGGCGATCACATCGTCGGCGAAGTCCCGTGTCGCGTAGGGGTGGTCGGGCTTTCCGCTCTCCCCCGTACCGCGCCAGTCCATGGTGAGGGTGGAGTGCGTGGCGTGGAAGTCCGTCCGTATGCCGTCCCACCAGTGGTGGTTGTTGGCCTGGCCCGCCAGGAGTACCAGCGGTGCCCCGGTGCCTTGGCGCTGGTAGGCGAGGAGGGTGCCGTCCAGTGCGCGGGCGTGGCCGCCGGCCTGCTGTGGAACGTCGGTGTGTGGCATGGGTGTCTCTTGTCTCTCGGGGTTTACGGGTGTCGTCGGTGTGCGCGGTCCGCGACGTCCCTCGCCACGCGCTCAGCCGCGGGCGATGACCTTGCCCGGGTTGAGGATGCCGTGCGGGTCGAGGGCCGTCTTGACCGCGCGGTGCATGTCCAGAACGGCCGGGGCGAGCTCCCGCTCCAGACCGTCCCGCTTCAGCAGGCCCACACCGTGTTCACCGGTGACCGTGCCGCCGAGGTCGATGGCGTCCGCGATGATCTCGTGGAACGCGGCCTGGGCCCGCTCCCGGGCCGCCGTGTCGCCGGGCTGGGTGATGAGCAGCGGATGGAGGTTGCCGTCACCGGCGTGGGCGATGTTGGCGATGAGCGTGTCATGGCGGGTGGCGGCGCGCTCGATGCGCGCCAGCATCTCCGGTACGGCCGCCTTGGGCACGCACACGTCCTCGGTGAGCACCGGGCCCAGCCGCTCCAGCGCCGGGTAGGCGAGCCGCCTGGCCGCGAACAGCGCGTCGGCCTCCTCCTGGTCCGTGGACTGCGCGGCCCAGGTCGCCCCCGCCTCCTCGAAACAGGCGAGCATCCGCTCGGCCTCCTGCGCGCCCGCCGGGCCCGGGGCGTCCGTACGCCCGAGGAGCACCACGTCCGCGTCGACGGACAGGCCCATGTTCTTCCACTTGTCGACGGCCGCCAGGCAGTGCCGGTCGATGAGCTCCAGCGCGGACGGGGTGAGCCCCGCGGCCCCGATCGCGGCGACCGCGCGTCCCGCCGCCACGACGGAGGAGAAGTATCCGGCGACCGTGCGCTCCGCCTCGCGCCGCGGCCGCAGCCGCACCGTGACCTCGGTGATCACTCCCAGGGTGCCCTCGGAGCCGACCATCAGCCCCGCCAGGTCGTACCCGGCGACGCCCTTGGCGGTCCTGCGGCCGAGCCGCACCAGCTCACCGGTGCCGGTCACCACTTCCAGGCCGAGCACATAGTCGCGGGTGACGCCGTACTTCACACAGCACAGCCCGCCCGCGTTGGTGGCCACATTGCCGCCGATGGTGGACCAGGGCGCGCTCGCGGGGTCCGGTGGGTACCACAGCCCCCGCTCGGCGCAGGCGGCCCGCAGATGGTCGTTGACCACCCCGGGTCCGACGACCGCGAGGCGCTCCACGGGGTCGATCTCGTGGATGGTGTCCATGGCCTCGGTGGAGAGCACCACACAGCCCTCGACGGCGTTGGCACCGCCGGAGAGACCGGTGCCGGCGCCCCGGGTGACCAGTGGAACGCCGTGCCGTACGCAGGCCCGCACCACGGAGCGCACCTCCGGCGCCGTACGTGGCCGCACCACCACGCGGGGTGTGCCGTACGGCGCCCACTCCGCCTCGTCGTGGACGAACCCGGCGGCGACACCGGGGTCCTCGACCATCCGGCCGTCCGGCAGCTCCTGCCGCAGATCGTCGATCAACACGCCGGTCCCCTGCCTTGTCGTCGAGCACGGTAGTTCCCGCTCGCACGGTACCCACCGCCATCGGAAAGCGTGATCACCACCCCCTGTGACCGGGTCCGCGGCGGGTCGGCGGAGGGGCGGCACTTGTGCGAGAACCATCGTTCTCCTAGTGTCGTGCCCGACGGGGAGAATGCTCGTTCTCCCCTCTCCCTCCACGACTCGAGGAGTCGACATGACCGACGCCGCACGTCCTCCGTTCCCCCCGTTCACCCACGAGACCGCCATCGAGAAGGTCCGGCTGGCGGAGGACGGCTGGAACTCCCGTGACCCGGAGAAGGTCGCCCTGGCCTACACCGTCGACTCGCGCTGGCGGAACCGCGCGGAGTTCGCCACCGGGCGCGAGGAGATCGTCGCCTTCCTCACCCGCAAGTGGGCGAGGGAGCTGGACTACCGGCTCATCAAGGAGCTGTGGGCCTTCGACGGCAACCGCATCGCCGTACGCTTCGCCTACGAATCCCACGACGACTCCGGCAACTGGTTCCGCTCCTACGGCAACGAGAACTGGGAGTTCGACGACAACGGTCTGATGCGCCTGCGCTACGCCTGCATCAACGACCTCCCCATCGAGGAGTCGGAGCGCCTGTACCACTGGCCGCTCGGGCGCCGCCCCGACGACCACCCCGGGCTGAGCGACCTCGGCCTCTGAGACCTCGGCCGCCGACAGGCCCCGGACACCAGGAGAGCGATGACATGATCAGTCCCGAGACCGCGGAGCTCCGGATCCTCGACGCGGCCGAGACCCTGTTCTACGGACGGGGCATCCAGGCGGTGGGCATGGACGAGATCCGCTCCGCGTCAGGCGTCTCCCTCAAGCGGCTGTACCAGCTCTTCCCGTCCAAGGGGGAGCTCATACAGGCGTATCTGCGGCGGCGCGACGTCCGCTGGCGCCAGAAGCTGGCCGCGTACGCCGACTCTCGGGCCACCCCCGAGGAGAGCGTCCTCGCGGTCTTCGACTGGCTCCACGAGTGGTTCGGCGAGCCGGACTTCCGCGGCTGCGCCTTCAGCAACTCCTTCGGGGAACTCGGCGCCACCTCCTCGGCCGTCGCCGAGACGGCCCGGGCGCACAAGGAGGCCTTCTTCCGGTACCTCGCCGAGCTGACGGCGGCCGCGGGCAAACCGGCCGCGCTGGGCGACCACTTGGCCCTGCTGGCCGAAGGCGCCATCACCACCGCGGCGATCACCGGCAGCGCCGAACCCGCGCATCAGGCGAAAGCGGCCGCACGCGTCCTGCTGGAGGCGGCATAGCCCTCACCGTCAAGGGCGTCGCCGTCACGATCAAGGGCATAGCCGTTACCATCCACTCTCATGCGGGGGTGGTGGGAGCGGGGCCGGGCGCTGGGAGCAGCCCATCCCCAGGCCGTGGACATCGGGATCGCGCTCCTGGTCCAGGCGGCCATGACGATGCCGTTCGTGGTGCCACGCCCGCCCGATCTGGAGCCTGCGACCTTGCCCGCCTACGGGCTGACCACGCTCACCGTCGTCCCCCTGATCTGGCGCCGCCGCGCTCCCCTCGCCGTGCTGACCGCGATCATCGCGACCAGCGCGCTGTACAAGCTGGCGGTGGAGGGGCCCGGGCAGCCGCTGCCGTACACCGGGCTCGTCATCATCTACACGATCGCCGCCGTCTCACCGCCGTGGAAGCGCCTGGTCGCCGGGGGTCTGCTGACGGTCGCCGTACCGGTGTCGGTGTGGCTGAACACCCGGACCGCGCGTGAGCTGACCTTCTCCCTCTTCGTGTTCGCGGCGGCCTATGTCTTCGGCCGGCTGACCGATGCCCGGCAGCGGGAGCACCGGATCGAGGCGGAGCGGGCCGCCGCGCGCGAACGGGCGCGGATCGCACGGGAGATGCACGACATCCTCTCCCATGCGGTGAGCCTGATGATCGTGCAGGCGGAGGCCGGTCCGGTGGCGGTGCGGACGGCCCCGGAGCGGGCCGAGGCCGCCTTCGACGCCATCTCCGCCACGGGCCGGGACGCCATGGCCCAGCTGCGCCGGATGCTGGGTGTGCTGCGCGAGGGCGCCGAGCCGGGCCGCGCCCCGCGTGAGCCGCAGCCGGGCCCGGCCGGTCTGCCCGAGCTGCTCGACCGGATACGGGCGAGTGGCCTCGAGGTGACGTACGAGTCGACGGGGGCCGTGCGGCCGCTGCCGGAGGCCACCGGGGCGAGCGTCTTCCGGATCGTCCAGGAGGCCCTGACCAACGTGGTCAAGCACGCGGCGGCCCGCGGTGTTTCCGTCCAACTCAGCTATGGCGAAGGCGCGGTGGACATCCGGGTGCTGGACGACGGACGCGGACCGCGGCCCGGTTCCGGTGGCGGCCACGGTCTGATCGGGGTCCGCGAGCGGGCGGCGGCGCACGGCGGTACGGCGGTCACCGGGCAGGGCCCGGACGGCCGGGGCTTCGAGGTACGGGTCCATCTCCCCGTACCCTCCGCGGCGGAGGTGGCGCGTTGACGATCCGTGTGGTGGTGGCCGACGACCAGGAGCTGGTGCGCAGCGGCTTCGCCATGATCCTCGACGCCCAGCCGGACATCGAGGTGGTCGCGGAGGCGGGCGACGGGGCCGAGGCCGTCGAGGCGGTGCGGCGGCACACGCCCGATGTGGCCCTGCTGGACATCCGGATGCCACGTGTGGACGGTATCGAGGCATGCCGCGGGATCGCCGCCTCCGGCGCCTGCCGGACGGTGATGCTGACGACCTTCGACTCCGACGAGTATGTCTATGAGGCGCTGCACGCGGGCGCGAGCGGCTTCCTGCTCAAGGATGTGCGCAGGGACGATCTGGTGCACGCGGTACGGGTGGTGGCGCGGGGCGACTCGCTGCTCGCGCCGTCGGTGGCCCGGCGTCTGGTGGAACAGTACACCCGGGCCACCGCCCGGCCACGGCGGCCCGACCCCCGGCTGGACGCGCTGACCGGACGGGAGCGGGAGACGCTGCTGCTGCTCGCGCGGGGGCTGTCGAACGCCGAGATCGCCGCGCAGCTGGTCGTCAGCGATCACACGGTCAAGACCCATGTGGGCAACGTGCTCGCCAAGCTGGGGCTGCGGGACCGGATCCAGGCGGTGATCTGCGCCTACGAGACGGGCCTGATCACGGCCGGGGATCCCCCGCCCGGGGGAGCGTCCCGGCCCGGCTCCTCCCCCGCGTCGGCGAGGAACTGACCCCCGGAACACCGCTCGGGCGGGCGATCCGCGCGAGGCCGCCGGTCACCAGGATGGAGCCACCGAGAACAACGGCTCATCTCACCGGAGTTGACCATGAAGAGCACCAGTCACACCCTGCTGGCCGCGGCGCTCGTCCTGGGCGTCGTGGCGGGCCCGGCGGTGCCGCCGGCCCTGGCGGCCACCTCGTCGCCCGCGGACACCTCGTCGCCCACGGCCTCCGAGCGGACCGGGATTCCCGAGCTGGAGGCCGCCATCGCGAATCTGCCGACGAGCGATGCCACGGCCGCGCTGGTACGCGTCGGGGGCACCGAGGGCGTCTGGAGAGGCAGTTCGGGCGTGCACGACCTGACGACCAACCGGCCGGCCGATCCGGCCGGCCGCTTCCGCGCCGGTTCGGTGACCAAGGTCTTCACGGCCGCGGTCGCCCTCCAGCTGGCCGCCGAGGGCAGACTCGACCTGGACCGCACCGCTCGCTCGTATCTGCCGGAGCTGATCCCGGCGTCGTACGGGAAGGTCACCGTACGGCAGCTGCTCAATCACACGCACGGCATCCCGGCCGCCGATCTCCCCGGGGACACGGTCGAGGAGCGGTACGCCGACCGCTTCCGGATCCATGACCCCGAGGAGATGGTCCGCTCGGCGACCGCGAAGAAGCGCGAGTTCGCGCCCGGAGAGAAGCAGCACTATCTGAACATCGGCTACACCGTCGCCGCCCTGGTCATCGAGCGGATCACGGGCGACACATACGAACACCAGGTGACCCACCGGATCCTGAAGCCCCTGGGGCTGCGCGACACCTACCTCCCGGGGACGGATCCGCACATCGCCGGGGAGCACAACCACGGCTACCAGACGATGCGGCTGGACGACGGCACGACCGGGCTGCGCGATGTGTCGGTGTGGGGGCCGACGGACGGCTGGGCGGCCGGGGACCTCATCTCGACCACGGCGGACCTGGAGCGGTTCACCAGGGCCCTGTTCCAGGGGCGGGTCGTGCGCGGCCCGCTGCTGCGGGAGATGTTCACGCTGCCGAAGGTGGCCGACTTCACCACCGGCGACCCGGCCGCCTACTCGGTCGGCCTCTCGATGAAGAAGCTGGGCGGCCGTGAGGTGTGGGGGAAGTCGGGCAGCCGCTGGGGCTACAACACCGGCATCGTCTCCACCCGCGACGGCTCGCGCACCCTCGTCTACAGCGTCAACTCCACCGACGCCAAGGGCCAGGAGATGAACACGGTGGTGCGGGCCATCATGGTGGCGGCCTACGGCACCCCCTGAGCCGCGCCTCAGTCCGCCTTGAGGGCCGTGAGGATGTTCAGCCGGGCCGCCCGGCGGGCGGGCCAGAGTCCGGCGACCACTCCGACGAGCGCGGCGCCCGCGAGGGCCACGGCGATACGGCCCCAGGGGACGACCATCTCGTACCCCTGGATGCTGTCGGAGACGAGCTTGCCCGCGGCCCAGCCGAGGAAGATGCCCGCGCCGATGCCCAGAAGGGCACCGAACAGCGAGATGAGGACGGACTCCAGACGGATCATCCGCTTCGTCTGCTCGGGCTGGAGCCCCACCGCGCGCAGCATCCCGATCTCACGGGTGCGCTCGAACACGGACATCGCGAGGGTGTTGACGACTCCCAGGACCGCGATCACCACCGCCATGGCCAGCAGCCCGTAGAGGACGTTGAGGAGCAGTGTGATGGCCTCGCCACCGGCCGCCTCGGCCAGGTCGTCGGTGTTCCGCACCTGGATCACGGGGTTCTGGTCGAGCGTGCGCTGGAGGGATCGCCGTGCGGCGTCGCCGTCACCGGCCTTGGTGCGCACCAGGACCGAGGCGTCCTCGATCTCCTTCAGATGGGGCTGCAGCGTGGCCAGCGGCATCATGGTGGACGGGAGGTATTCGTCGTCGTGGTAGACGCCACCGATCTCCAGTGAGCCCCGGCTGCCGTCGTCGTAGACCACCGGAACCCGCTGTCCCGTGGTCCATCCGTAGATGTCGGCGATGGAGGTGTCGATCAGCAGGCTCCTGCCTCCGCCCGAGCCCAGGGCCGCGAACGAGCCCGAGACGAAGCTCGGGTCGAGGAGGTCGCCGATGGTCCGGGGGTTCACACCGGTCAGGGTCACCTCGTCGCCGCCGATCCGCACGGCGCCCTGGCGCCGCGGACTGGAGGAGGTCACGGCCGAGGACTTCGCCAGGGTGTCGTGGACCGACGCGGGCAGGTGGCCGCTGTTCTTCGACGAGATCTCGAAGTCGGCGACGACGGAGTTCTCGGCCCGCTCGTGCAGCGATGTCGTGGCGGACACCGCGACCACCGTGAGCCCGGTGACCAGGGACAGCCCGATCATCAGCGCCGAGGCCGTGGAGGCGGTGCGCCGGGGATTCCGCCGGGCGTTGCGCGGCGCGAGCGTGCCCGGGACGCCGAAGCGGCGCAGCAGGGGTCCGGCCAGGTCGACGGCCGGGCCGGAGAGCGCCGGCGTCACCACGATGATGCCGATGAGCAGCAGGGCGGCCGGGAGGAGCACGATGGTCCTCCCCTGCTCGCCGCTGGACGCCGTGAACACCACGCCGAGCACACCGATCGCGATCAGGGCCACGCCGATCGCGTTGCGCCTGCGGAGGCCGCGGGCAGGCGGGGGTATGTGCATCGCGGACATGGCGGCCACGGGAGGCACGGCGGCGGCGCGGCGGGCGGGCACATAGGCGGCGAGCATGGTGACGACCACGCCCACCAGGAACGAGATCAGTACGGTACTGGGCGACACGACCAGCGGCCCGTCCGGGAAGCCGGATCCGGTGGACGCGAACAACTGCCGGATGCCCATGGCCACGCCGATGCCGAGGAGGAACCCCGCGGCGCCCGCGCACAGCCCCAGCAGACCGGCCTCGATGAGCACGGAGCGGGTCACCTGACGGCGCTCGGCGCCGACGGCCCGCATCAGGGCCATCTCCCGCGAACGCTGGGTGACGAGCATGGTGAAGGTGTTGCCGATGACGAAGATGCCGACGAACAGGGCGATGGCCGCGAAGACGAGCAGCACCTGGCTGAGCCCCTTCGTCCCCTCGGCGGCCTCGGTCCGCTGCCGCTCGCGCAACTGCGCCCCGGTGCTGATGTCGGAGTCCTCGGGCAGCAGAGGGCGGACTTCGGCCGCGAGCTTCGCCTCGGAGGTGCCGCGGCCGGCCTCGAGGGTGAGTCCGTCGTACCGGCCGGACTTCAGGAACAGCTTCTGGGCGGTGGCGTCGTCGAAGAGCGCCAGGGTGCCGCCGGAGCCGTGGGTGTCGTCGGTGCGGACGATGCCGACGAGCTTCTTGTGCAGCACCGGTCCGTCGACGGCCAGCCGGACGGTGTCGCCGACCCGGTAGCCGCCCTGGTCCGCGGTGGCGGTGTCCAGCAGCACCTCGTCGGGCCCGGTGGGGGCGCGCCCGGCGGTCAGGGGGTGGCGGGTGTCCTTGCCGTCGGCCTGGGGGAAGTAGTTGCCCCCCGCGGTCACATGGTCCTCGCCGAGGGGGTGGCCGTCCTTCGCGGCCACGGCGGCGACCCCCTCGACGGAGCCGGTGACGGAGGCCACGCCGGGCAGCCGCTGGAGGCGCCGCAGGGTGTCCTCATCCACCGTTCCGCGCTCGCCGGCCTTCTCGTCGTAGGGCGGTGTGGCCTGGACCGAGACATCGCGCAGGGTGGTGAGGAAGCGCTCCTTGTAGGCGTTGCCGACGGTGTCGGTGAAGACGAGGGTGCCCACGACGAACGCGACGCCGAGCAGGACGGCGAGCATGGTCATCAGCAGGCGGGCCTTGTGCGCGAGGACGTTGCGCAGGGCGGTACGGAACACGGGGCGGCCTTCCGGGAGGGTGCCGGGTGTGAAGTGCTCGGGGAGCGGGGCGGGCGCCGGGCGTACGTGGCGCGGGCGTCGGACGTACGGGCGTACGGGCGTACGCGGGGGTCAGGCGTGCGCGGGCGTCAGGCGTGCGCCGGGGTCAGGCTGCCCATGCGCTCCAGGACGGCCTCGGCCGTCGGCGCGTGGAGTTCGTCGACGATGCGGCCGTCCGCGAGGAACACCACGCGGTCCGCGTAGGAGGCGGCGACGGGGTCATGAGTGACCATCACGACGGTCTGGCCCAGCGCGCTCGCGGAGCCGCGCAGGAAGTCGAGGATCTCGGCGCCGCTGCGGGAGTCGAGGTTGCCGGTGGGCTCGTCGGCGAAGACGATGTCGGGCCGCCCGGCCAGCGCGCGGGCGACCGCGACGCGCTGCTGCTGGCCGCCGGAGAGCTGGGCGGGCCGGTGGCCGAGCCGGTCGGCCAGGCCGACGGTCTGGATGATGCTCTCCAGCCAGGCCCGCTCCGGTTTGCGGCCCGCGATGTCCATGGGGAGGGTGATGTTCTCCAGGGCGCTCAGGGTGGGCAGCAGGTTGAACGCCTGGAAGACGAAGCCGATACGGTCGCGGCGCAGCCGGGTGAGCTGACGGTCGTTCAGGGAGGCGATCTCCGTGTCACCGAGGCGGACCGAGCCGAAGGACGGCGAGTCGAGCCCGGCCATGCAGTGCATCAGGGTGGACTTCCCCGACCCGGACGGACCCATGATCGCGGTGAACCGCCCCTTGCCGAAGCCGACCGTGACCGCGTCGAGGGCCACCACACGGGTGTCCCCCGTGCCGTACACCTTCGTCAGGTCGGTGGCGTGGGCCGCGTAGGACTCCGGGGCGGAAGGGGGCTGGTGTGCGTGCATGCCGATCCTCGGTGAGCGCTCGGTGGACGGCCCTCGTGGCGGAGGGCGCCGCCGCTGATGGCGACACCCATGAGCCTCCCGCCCGGCCACCCCCGCGCGGATCCCCCGACCATCCGGAGCGGCATCCCCCGATCGGGGGAGATCGTCGCGGGGCCGCTACTCCGCGCGCCCCGTGCGGAAGGCCCAGGCCGCGATCTCGACCCTGTTGCGCAGGCCCAGCTTCGCCTGGACCGAGCCGAGATGCGTCTTGACCGTGCTGGGCGCGATGTACAGCTCGGCGGCGATCTCCGGGTTGGTCAGTCCGCGGGCGATGCCCTGGATGACCTCCTCCTCGCGGTCGGTCAGCGGCTCGGCCGGCTCATGTGCGGCGCGCCGCCGGCTCTTGGTGAAGTGCTGGAGCAGCCGGAGGGTGATCTGCGGGGCGACCATCGCGTCGCCGCGGACGGCCGCCCGCACGGCCTCGGTCAGCAGCGCCGGACCGGCGTCCTTCAGGAGGAACCCGGACGCTCCGTTCGACAGCGCCGTGTACACATACTCATCGAGGTCGAAGGTGGTGACCACGACCACCTTCGGGGCTCCGGGCCGACCGCCGCCGGCCAGCCGGCGGGTGACCTCCAGACCGTCGGGCGGGGGCATCCGGATGTCCACGAGGCACACGTCCGGCTGGGTCTCGCGGGCCAGGGACAGGGCCGCGGCCCCGTCTGCGGCCTCGGCCACCACCTCCATGTCGGGCTCGGCCGAAAGCACCATGCGGAACCCGGCCCGCACCAGATGCTGATCGTCCGCGACCAGGATGCGTATGGTCATGCCGTCCTGCCCTCCCGTAGCCGCAACCCGGTTCGTACGGCGTGCCGCCCGCGCGCCCGCGGGGTGCGCGCGGCCTCGTCGGGACGCAGCGGTACGGAGGCGCGGACCCGCCATCCGCCTTCGGCGCGGTGGCCCGCCTCGAAGGCGCCGCCGAGCAGTTCGATCCGCTCCCGCATGCCCATGATGCCGAAGCCGCCGCCGAGCCGGCCGAGGCTGCCGCGGTGTCCGGACGGTGAGCCGTGTCCGTCGTCCTCCACGACCAGTTCGGCATGGCGTGCCGCCACCCGGGCGGACACATCCACCGACCGCACTCCGCGCGCATAGCGCCGGGCGTTGGTCAGGGCCTCCTGAAGGACGCGGCTCAGCCCTCCGATGACCTCGGCCGGTACGTCCTCCGGCAGATCCCGCCCGAGGTCCAGCCGGACCGGCAGCCCCGTCCCCCGTGCTTCGTCCACGATGCGGGTCAGGACCTCGCCCAGGTTCTCCGGATGCCGCGGGGTCTCGTCACCGCGCATCGAACCCACCAGGCGCCGCATCGATGTCAGCGCCTCGCCGCCCGCGTTCTCGACGGCCTCGAGCATCTCGTTCAGCGCCCGCGGGTCGGGGGTGCCCCGCCCGGTGACATGGCGCACGGCCTGGAGCTGCACCACGATCGCGGTCACCTGGTGGGCCACGGTGTCATGCAGGTCCCGGGCCAGCGCGAGCCGTTCCTCCTGCCGTACCAGCTGTCCGGTGCGCTCCTGCTGGACGTCGTGGAGCCGCAGCACCAGTCCGCAGACGAAGGCCAGCGCCAGCAACAGCGCGGTGTTCTCGGAGAAGTCACCGGGATCGGAGTCCCGCAGGAGCGGGATGGAGAACACGCTGACGCTCATCGCCGCCACGGACACCAGGGCCCACCAGGGCGTGCAGCGGCGCACCGCCACGGCGAGGAGGAACAGCAGGCCAATGAGTTCGGTGCCGCTGGACTCGCTGGTCACCATGTTCACCGGCAGCAGGTGGTAGGCCACCGTGGCCGCGAAGGTTCCGGCACAGGCCACCAGCGCGGCCCGCGGGACCCATCGGACATCGCGCACGACGGCCAGCACGGCCATCGCCCCGGCCAGGGCTCCGGAACCGATCGGCACCCAGTCCCCGGCGAACGCCTGCGTGTCGAGGTCCGGGTCGAGGACCAGCCGTTCCCACACGTCCTGGGAGACGGAGAAGAGGAACCACAGCGCCAGCGCGGCAATCACGATCCGCCCCGGCCAACGTCGATAACCGGCGCGCCGGCCGGAGGACACAGCTATTCGCACCCGCGCCACCCTACGCACCTACGGCGGCGATTGCCGCCCGCCTGCCGTACGAGGGGTCCGATGGGGCGCTGCGGACGATGGGGCGCTGCGGACGCCGGAGGCCGGGGCCCCTGAGCGCGGGACCCCGGCCGACTGCCGTGTGTGTGGTGCTCAGCCGTTGGCGGTGTTGTCGTAGATCGTCTGGATCTTGTTGTCGAAGTAGGGGCTGTCGATGTAGGCGGGCGGATCGGTCCGGGTGCTGGTGACGCCGATCTCGGTTCCCAGGCCGGTGGTCTCGTTGTAGTCCCGCAGCCAGGGGCCGCCGCTCGCGCCCTCGACCATGGTGCAGCCGTTCTGCACCCGGGAGCCGTCCTGCCACGTGGGGATGTTCTGGCACGCGTAGGGCAGCTCGCCGTCGTAGCCGAAGGCGGCCGGATAGCCCCAGACGGTCACGGTGTTGGAGTACCCGTAGTTGTAGCCGAGCCCCATGCCGCCGACGGTGTTGACCAGCTTGCCGGCGCCGTTGTCCCAGACGTTGACCGCGCCGATGTCGTAGTTCAGGTCGCTGTTGTTGATCCAGCCGTTGAACGTGGTCAGCGTCTTGGCGGACCAGGTTCCGTACGGTCGCGAGCCGTTGTAGTACGCCGGTACGAACACTCAGTTGGTGGCCCAGGTGCCACCCGCGCCACCGTGGACGCAGTGCCCAGCGGTGAACACCATGTTCTTCGTGGGATTGTTGACCGCCGCGGCGGAGCAGGCGTAGTCGCCGCCGTTGGTCGGATTGTGGAAGAAGACCTTGCCCTGCACGATCGAGGTGGCGATCCGCACCCCGCGGGCCTTCTTCGATGTGGCCTTCCGCGGTTTCGCGAGCTGAGCGGGTTCGGCCGCCGCGTCGACGGCCGCCTCCCGCGACGCCTTGGCGTCGGCGGGCGTGTCGGCCTCGACGGCTCTGCGCATACGCTGCGGGGTCCAGTATTTCTCGGCGGACTCCGCGGATGAGCGGGACGCGGCACTCTTGTGCGTGGACACCGCGGTGTCCACGCTGCGTGTGACGGTGCTGTGCGTATCGGCGGACGCGGCCGCCGGAATCGTCAGGGCGAACGCGAAAACCGCGCCGCTCGCCGCTAAAACGACCTTGCGTATCTGCACCAGTCCCCCCAATTTTTGACCGGGACGGGGAGCGGATGCCCCCGGTGAAATCCCGGGCGCACCGTATCGCGTGATGAAGTGCGCACGCCAAGATCCCGCAGCTGGTCAGAACGGTATCCGGCTAGGCATGACACCTCCGACCCGGTACGGAAAATCGCCTCGCGACTGCTGGACTGCCCTTTTCGATAAAAACGGAATGGGTCGTGTGCCGCATTGAACGAGGAATTCCGACGCGTCAACGCGCGTCAACGGCCACCCTCTCCGGTGCGGCGACGGCCACCCGATCCCCGACAGTGTCCGGAACCCGCAATCG
This sequence comes from Streptomyces lacaronensis, assembly GCF_047337785.1. Lineage (NCBI taxonomy): Bacteria > Bacillati > Actinomycetota > Actinomycetes > Kitasatosporales > Streptomycetaceae > Streptomyces > Streptomyces lacaronensis. The sequence continues at coordinate 10,753,228 of NZ_JBLHDK010000003.1, read as the reverse complement.
CATTTCTCTCGTCGGATTCACGGAAGTATTCACGCATTCACGGCAGCCCCGCACTGCGCGACGGGCCCGCCTGCCGCAGCGGATGCTGTTAGCCTCCCGGCATCTCCGTAGGCCCGCCGCTCCGAGGAAGACCATTGGTGACGAACCTCCAGGACGACCAGGACAGCCAGGACACACCGGCCCCGCAACACGTGCCTGAGGTGCCTGACACGCCTGACGCGCCGCCCCCGGGCTGCCCCGCCCACGCCGCGCGGCTGTACGGTCCGGACTTCCGGCGCCGCCCGGACGAGACCTACCAGCGGATACGGCAGGACGGCGGACCGGTCGCCCCGGTCCTCCTCGAAGGCGACATCGACGCCTGGTTCGTACTCGGTTACCGCGAGACCCGTCAGGTGCTGTCCGACACCGAGACGTTCGGCCGGGACCCGCGCCGCTGGAACGGCTGGGACAGCGTGCCGCCGGACTGGCCGCTGATGCCGTGGGTGGCGTACAGCCCGATGATGACCTTCACGGAGGGCGAGGAGCACCAGCGGCGCGCGACGGCGGTCGGCGAGGCCCTCGCCACGATCGACCCCTTCGTGCTGCGCGGCCACTGCGAGCGGTTCGCAGATCAGCTGATTGACAAGTTCGTCGCGAGCGGCAGGGCGGATCTGGTGTACGACTACATCTACTCGGTGCCCACCCTCGCCACGGCCGAGTTGTTCGGCCTGTCCGCGGACGAGGCCGGGCTGGAGGCCCTGGCGGCGGGGCTGACCGTGTCGTTCCTCTCCAACGAGGAGGCCATCGCCGGTCAGCAGCGGGTCGCCGCGTACGTGACCGAGCTGGTGCGGGCCAAGCGTGAGGAACCGGGCCCCGACCTCACCTCGCAGTTCATCCTGAACACCCCGGACCTCACCGAGGAGCAGCACACCGCGGACGTCATGGTGCTGATGGCGGCGGCGCTGCCGCTGACCTCGTACTGGATCGGCAACACCCTCCGGCTGATGCTCACCGACGAGCGCTTCGCCATGACCCTCTCGGGCAACCGCCGCAGCATCGGCGAGGCCATGAACGAGGTGCTGTGGGCGGACTCCCCGCTGCAGAACCTCATCGGTCGGTACGCCACCCGCGACACCGACCTCGGCGGTCGGCGCGTCCACGCCGGCGACCTCGTCGTCCTCGGCCTGGCCGCCGCCAACGCCGATCCGCTGCTGTGGCCCGACACCCCCGTCGGCCACGCCGGGAACCACTCCCATGTCGCCTTCAGCGGCGGCGACTACGGCTGCCCGGCGGGCGGTGCCGAGACGGCCAGGATCATCGCGGAGACGGCGATCGAGGTGCTGCTGGACCGGGTTCCGGACCTGACGCTGGCGGTCGCGCCCGACGAGCTGAGATGGGTGGACTCGTTCTGGTACCGCTGCCTGGATTCGCTGCCCGTCACGTTCAGTCCCGCCCCGGCCACGGCGGGCTAGCGCGCGAAGCCACCAACCCGCCCTGACCCGGCATCCTCCCGGGGGAGAGGGGTCCGGTGGTGTCAGTTGCCGGGTGGCTGCTGGAGCATGGCGAGGGTCAGGACATTGCCGCCGATGCCCCAGCCGCCGTCGGTGACCTCCTCGACCAGGACCAGGGTGGTGGCGCGGGCGCGCTCACCGTAGATGTCGACGTACAGCTCGGTGGCACGGGTGACGATCTCCTCCTTCTGCTTCTCGTCGAGGGATCCGGCAGGGACCTTGAAGTTCGCGAAGGGCACGGTCGTTCTCTTTCGTCTGTGGGGTTTCGGTGTGTTCGTGGGTGCGATTCGGGTGTGATTACAGTGAGCTGCCCGTGGTGAGCAGATCGTCCAGCCCCGCCCGGCGGAAGAACTCGGCGCGGACGCGGTCGGCGACCGCGGAGACGACTTCGCTGCCGTCGCGGCTGGGGTCTATGTGGGTGCGCAGCGGGCGGGCGCCGGCCGGCAGGGCCACCAGGCGTACGACGGCGTCGGCGACGTGCGCGGCGTCCGCGTCCGGCGGAATCAGCGCGGCCAGCCGCTGGTCCAGATCGGCCAGCAGGGTGCCGTAGCGCTCGTCGTAGGCGGCGGCGCGGTCGGGGTCGGCGGGCGCGCCCGCGTGGCGGAAGTGGTTGGTGCCCGAGGTGAAGGCGCCGGGGACGACGATCGCGGTGTCGATGCCGAAGCGAACCACCTCGGCGGCGTAGCTGACGGCCAGGGCGTCCATGGCGGCCTTCGCGGCGAAGTAGGGCCCGATGAAGGGCGGGCAGCCGCCGCGGGTGCTGGAGCTGCCGATCCACACCAGCAACCCCTCGCCCCGGGCCCGCAGATGCGGCAGCGCCGCACGGTTGACGCGCTGGGTGCCCAGGACGTTGACGTCGTACAGATGGGCCAGTTGCTCGGGGGTGAAGGCCTCCGCCGGGCCGGTGGCCATGTGTCCGGCGTTGTGGACGATCACGTCCAGCCGGTTCCGGCCGGCCAGAACGCGGGCGATGGCGGCGTCGGCGGAGTCCTGCGAGGTGACGTCGAGCTCCACGGCTCGCAGGTCGACGTCGTGGTCGGTGGCGTAGCGGGTCAGCTCGGCCACCGCGGAGGCGTTGCGGGTGTCCGGCTGCCGGATCCCGGCGTAGACCGTGTGGCCGGCGCGGGCCAGGGCGCGTGCGGTCAGCGCCCCGAAGCCACTGGAGGCGCCGGTGACCAGGATGGTCGTGGGTGTGTCGGAGGGCATGGGGTCCTTACGGCGAGAGCAGGGGGGAGGGAAGGGGGTGTGCGGCGGCGGTCAGATGATGCCGCCGTTGGCGCGGACGCGCTGACCGTTGACCCAGTGGCCGGCCGGGGAGGCGAGGAAGGCCACGACCTCGGCGATGTCGGCGGGGGTGCCCAGGCGCTCCAGCGGGGGCTGGGCCGCCATCCGGGCGATGGTCTCCTCGTCCTTGCCGTCGAGGAACAGATCGGTGGCGGTGGGGCCGGGGGCCACGGTGTTGACGGTGATGTCCCGCCCGCGCAACTCGCGCGCCAGGATCATGGTGAGCGCCTCGACCGCTCCCTTGCTGGCGCTGTACGCGCCGTAGGCGGGGAGGGCCAGGCCCACGATGGACGTGGAGAAGGTGATGAGCGCCCCGCCGCCGCGGATCCTGCGGGCGGCCTGCTGGGCGACGACGAAGGTGCCGCGGATGTTGGTGCGGTGCAGCGTGTCCAGCTCGGCGAGGTCCAGCTCGGCGATGGGGGCCAGATACATCCGGCCGGCCGCGTGGACGACGACGTCGACACCGCCGAACTCGGACTCCGCGGTGTCGAAGAGCGCGGCCACCTGCTGTTCGTCGGCGACGTCGGCCTGGACGGCGACGGCCCGGCCACCGGTGGCGGTGATGTCCTTCGCGGCGGCCTCGGCCGGTTCGCGGTGACCCGCGTAGCCGATCACGACGGCGTATCCGTCGGCGGCCAGCCGCTTCACCGCCTCGTGGCCGATGCCGCGGGAGCCTCCGGTGACGATGGCGACGCGGGGCCGGTCGGCGGGGTGCTGGGGCGCGGTTTCCTGGGGCGGCATGGAGACTCCTGGGGCATGTGCCGGCGGGCGGATGCCACGGCGTACGGGCCGTGTCCCGGGGGCGCCGGCGTCGTTCGCCGCCGTGCCCCTTCGGTGTTTCCAGCTTGGGCCGGAATCGCCGGGGCAGCCACGGCTCTCTCCACCCAGGGGTTGTCAGCCCCTGGCTCAGCTCACCGGTACAAGCGACCATGGGGGGCGTGAACCACTCCGAATTCGCCGCGTTCCTGAAGTCCCGGCGCGACCGCATCCGCCCGGCCGACGTCGGTCTGCCCGCGGGTCCGCGGCGCCGGGTGCCCGGTCTGCGGCGCGAGGAGGTCGCCCAGCTGGCCGGGCTGTCCGCGGACTACTACACCGAGCTGGAGCGCGGTCGCGGCGCCCAGCCCTCCGCCCAGGTGCTGACCGCGCTCGCCCGCGCGCTGCGGCTGAACGGCGACGAGCGCGACCATCTGTTCCATCTCGCCGACCGGCCCGTTCCCCCGGCGACGCACGGCCCGGCCGCGCAGGTCCAGCCGGCCCTGCTCGGCCTGCTGGACCGGCTCACCACCACCCCCGCCCAGGTCATCACCGATCTGCACCAGACGCTGGTGCAGAACGAGCTGGCCGCGGCGCTGATCGGCCGTCCCCCGGCGGTGCGCGGCCCCGCGGCGAGCCTCGTCTACCGCTGGTTCACCGATCCGGACGCCCGTGGGCTCTACCCGCCCGAGGACCACGCCCACCACTCCCGGGTCTTCGTGGCCGATCTCCAGGCCGTCGCCGCCCGGCGCGGCGGCGACTCCGAGGTACGGCGGATGGTGGCGGCGCTCCGCCGCCGCAGCGAGGAGTTCGCCGCCCTCTGGGACACCCATGACGTGGCCCTCCGGCGGACCGACCACAAGCGCGTCGTCCACCCCTCGCTGGGCGTCATCGAACTGGACTGCCACTCCCTTTTCAGCGAGGACGGCCACCAGCGGCTGCTGTGGTTCAGCGCCCCGCCCGGTACCGAGGGCGCCGCCCAGCTGGAGCTTCTGTCGGTGATCGGCACACAGGACATGACGGCCGGCGAGAACAGCTCGTCACCGTGATCCCCCGCACTACGAGGATGGAGTGGCGGCCTCGGAGGCCGGGCACGGCTCCCTGATCGCGCCAACGTGGTGACGTTCGGGGTGCGGAGCGAGCGAGCGGCCCGTCTTTGGGAACCCCTGTCGCAGTACGAGCGGGCTCTGCCCGGTGCCGGGGACGGCACCGGCGGTGGGCCCGCCGGTCTCCGACTCACCCAAGGATCCCGTATGAATGGACCAGCCCCGCTTCTGACCCTGAACAACGGCGTGCGGATGCCCGCCCTCGGCCTCGGTGTCTACCAGAGCCCGCCCGACGAGACCGTCCCCGCGGTGACGACCGCGATCGCATGCGGCTACCGCCTGATCGACACCGCGGCCGCCTACGGCAACGAGAAGGAGGTCGGTGAGGGCATCGCCCGCTCGGGCATCGGCCGCGAGGACATCTTCGTCATCACCAAGCTGTGGCTGACGGACTACGGCTACGACTCCACCCTCCGGGCCTTCGACACCAGCCTCACCAAGCTGGGCCTGGACCACCTCGACCTGTATCTGCTGCACTGGCCGGTCCCGTCCGCGTACGACACCACGGTGGCCTCGTACAAGGCGGCCGAGAAGCTGCTGGCCGACGGCCGGGTGCGGGCCATCGGCGTATGCAACCACACCCCCGGACAGCTGACCCATCTCATGGCACGCACCGAGGTGGTGCCCGCCGTGAACCAGGTCGAGCTGCACCCGAACTTCAGCCAGCCCGAACTGCGCGCGTTCGACGTCCGCCATGGCATCCTCACCCAGTCCTGGTCGCCCATCGGCGGGGTGAACCGCTACGGGGGCGAGGGCGCGGACAAGGTCAGGGATCCGCTCCGGGAGCCCACCATCACCGGACTCGCCGAGAAGTACGGCAAGAGCCCGGCCCAGATCATCCTGCGCTGGCAGGTCGAGCACGACCTGTGCGCCATCCCGAAGTCGGTCAACCCCCATCGCATCGCGGAGAACATCGGGATCTTCGACTTCTCCCTGACACCCCATGAGGTCGCCGCCGTCGACGCGCTCGACACCGGGGCGCGCGGCGGACCCGACCCCGACCGGGTCGAGCTCGGCACTTTCTCCTGAGACACCGGTGCGGGGCGGCCACCGGCCACCCCGCACACGGATCCCGCACACGGATCCCGCACACGGCCGTCCGGGCAGGAGACTATCGAGCTTCGTCGTGGAATGATGACGCGTGCTTTTGTCGGTTCCGGACCTCTGTCGGTGGGAGAGAGGCATGAGGGGACTTCAGGGCAAGAGGATCGTCATCGCGGGTGGCGCCACCGGTATCGGCGCCGCCACGGCCGAGCGGCTCGCGGAGGAAGGTGCCTCGGTCGTCGTCGGCGACATCGACCTCACGGGCGCGAAGGCCACCGCCCAGCGCGTCGCCGAGGCCGGCGGCACCGCGGTCGCCGTCCCGTTCGACCTCGCCGACGAGGAGTCGATCGGCGCGCTGATCGACCGGGCCGCCGCCGAACTCGGCGGGGTCGACGGGCTCTACAACGTCGGCGCCGACCTCTCGGACGAGCACCTGGGCCGGGACGCCGATCTGCTGGAGATGGACCCGGCCGTGTGGCGGCGCACCCATGAGGTGAATCTGCTGGGCTACGCCCTCACCTGCCGGGCGGTCATCCCGCGGCTGCTGGCCCAGGGCGGTGGCGTGATCGTGAACACCTCCTCCGGCGCGGCCTGGGGAGGGGAGCCCCGGCGTCCCGCGTATGCCGCCTCCAAAGCCGGGATCAACGCGCTGACCCGCCATATCGCCTCCCGCTGGGGCAAGGAGGGCATCCGCTGCAACGCCGTGGCGCCCGGACTGGTCATGGGCGACACCCAGAAGCAGCGGGACGACCAGCGGCTGCAGGCCATGGCGCTGAAGATCGCCCGCAGTCCGCGGCTGGGCGAGCCCGCGGACGTGGCGGGCACCGTGGCTTTTCTCCTCTCGGACGACGCCGAGTGGGTCAACGGCCAGGTGTGGTCCGTCTGTGGCGGCATGAGCCTGCGCGACTGAGGGCTCCCCGGGACCGTCCTTACGGCGGACCGGGTCGTCCTGCGGCCTGCTACGGCGTCCAGGGCGTGGACACCCGCCAACTCACGTCGTCGGCCCAGGACGTGGCGCTGTCGAAGGGGTTGGACCCTCCGTTGGAGGCGATGTAGACCTTGTTCTCGTAGTGGCGGATGAACCGGTCGGGGTAGTTGTAGGACGCGAACGAGGTGCCCTGGCCGTTCTTGCCGGCCTGGGGGCAGAAGGTGGCGTCGGCCCGGAAGACGGCGGTGCCGTCCATCGGCTGCCGTAGCAGCTGGTAGTCGTAGTGGCGCAGGAAGTCTCCGGGGTAGTTGCGCGACTCGAACGACACGCAGGAGGCGTTGGCGAGGCCACGGCGCACGATCCAGGACGCGTCGCCCTTGTCGAGCGCTGAGCTGCCGGAGGACACCACGGAGGTGACGGCGCTGTTGGCCTGGTGACGGACGTAGCGGTCGGTGTAGCCGGGGGTGGTGGCGCGCAGGGACGTCGTCGAGCCGGCGTTGAGAGTGCCGCCCGCCACCGGGCTGGGCGCGCCGTAGCCCACGGAGACGACGTTGGCCTGCACCGCGTCGTCGGCCGCGTCGGTCGGGAGGCCGCTGGTCATCACCCCCTCGAAGAACGAGCCGATGGACCCGTTGCTGTTGTCGCCGCCGGTGCCGAGGACGATCGAGCCCTCCTGGTGCATTGGTGAGTAGCCCGGCCTGGACGGCTCAGGACCCGCGTACTGGGTGGTGAGCCTGCCGGACTGGGCACTGCCGTCCTTGAGGGCGAAGTAGTTCTGTCCGTTGTTCTTCAGCAGGGCGGTGACGAAGGGCGCGGAGTTGCCGGTGTTCGAGGGGTTCTCGCTGTAGCCGCTGTCCGACTGGAACAGGCCGTTCTCCAGGTCCGCCTGTACCCAGGGCCCGGATCCGCCGCACGGCGGGAACCAGCACTCCGTGCCGAAGTTGATGGCGTCCATGTGGCCGTTGCCGGTGTCGGCGATCCGCACCTCGGCGTTGCCGTAGTCGAAGCAGCACAGGCCATTGACATGGGTGCCGGAGGTGACCATGTACATCCCCTCGGGCTGACCGTTGACGGCGACACCGGAGGCCGCGGTGTGGCGGTAGCCCATGCGGCCGGAGAACGACGCGCCGTAGACCTGGTGGCCGCCCGCGGTCACGGGTAACGCGTCGGCGGGGACACCGGAGTTGGCGGGGCCCGCGGTGCCGGCCGGTTCGATGGGCAGGTGGTTGTGGCGCGGTGACTGGTCGTAGATGACGTTGATGACGCATGTGGTTCCGGCGCAGAAGGAGTCCTGCCGGGCGGCGTCGGCGTAGCCGCCCGCCGCCAGCGTTCCCACGTCGGTCACGGCGTTGTCGGAGGCGCGTTTCAGCTGGTAGAGCGGGCCGTTGAAGGAGGCGTAGAGGGCCCGGGTGGTGCTGTGCGCGGCCACGCAGGGCGTACCGGCCGCGGCATAGATGTCGCACGGCAGGGAGGCCGCGGCCTGGGACGTGCCCGTACCGCCGGCCAGGAGCCCGAGGACGAGGGTCGCCGTCGCACCCACCGACAGCAGCGCTCTTCTCATTCTGGTGAGACCCGAAGGAATTTTCATGGTGGTGCCCTTCCTCGTGTGAATGTCAGGGCCATGCCATTGCGTATGTGTTCGATATCTCGTACGTTGACCGTGAAATCGAACCTGACGGTAGGACTGGCGACCTTCGGCGTCAATGGCCGTGCGCGGAGGAGTAGCCTCCTGCGCGGCGACTCGTACGGTTCATTCGCCCCCACCGCATATCGAGGAGAGACCGTTTGTCGACGTTTGTCGTGTTCGACCTTGAGTTCACCACATGGTCGGGAGCGCTCGAGCAGGACTGGTCGGAACCGGGGCAGCTTCGCGAAATCGTCCAGATCGGCGCGCTGCGCATCAGCACCGACTCTTCCGCTGACGCCTACTCCGTTGTCGAGGAATACGAGGCGCTGGTCAGACCGGTGGTCAATCCTCGGCTGTCCCCGTTCTTCACCGGCCTCACCGGCATCGACCAGCAGACCGTGGACCGCGAGGGAGTCGCCCCCGCCGAGGCGATCGGCGACTTCCTGGCCTTCTGCCGGGGGCAGTCCGTCCTCTCCTACGGCAATGACATGGTCGTCCTCGGGGAGAACGTGGGGTGGGCCCGCGCCCGCGGCGAGGAGGTCAAGAACGGCTTTCTCACCACCCCCTTCCTGAACATCCGGCCATGGCTGAACACCATCGCGCCGGTAACGGCCTCGACCAATTCCGGTCGGCTGTGGGAAGCGCTCGGCCTGCCCAAACCCGCGGCCGGCAAGGAGCATTCGGCGCTCTTCGACTGCTTTTCGATCGCCGCGGCGATCGGACACCTCCGCGCCGGTGGGGCCGCCCTGCCCGAGGGGTGCCTCTAGGGACTGTCTCCGGTTGTGATCAAGCCCCGGGGTGGGGGCCGGTCCGATAAGACTGTGCTGTGACGCGTGCGCAACTCACCGACCTTGAGTGGGAGTTCATCGAGCCGTTCCTGCCGGTCGGCAGGTTCGGCCCGTACCCCGAGCGGCTGCGTGAGCAGTTCGAGGGGGTGATCTGGCGGTTCCGCACCGGCAGCCAGTGGAGAGAGATGCCCGAGCGGTTCGGCGCCTGGCAGACCGTCTACAACCGCTTCATGCGATGGCGGGACGCGGGCGTCTTCCAGACCCTGCTGGACGAAGCGATCGCCGAGGCCGCCCGCAGGGACGAGATCGACATGTCCCTGGTCAGCGTGGACTCCACCACCGCGCGGGCCCATCACGACGCCGCCGGCATGCGGGTCAGCGAACAGACTCTGGCCGCACTCGAGGAGGCAGCCTCGCAAAAGGGGGAGCATCGCAGGGACAAGGCGGGCAGGACGGCGAAAGCGATCCGGTCCGGGCCGAACGCCGGCGCATCCGCTTGCGACGGCGGGCCCGGCTGAAGGCCGCCCTGCTCGGACGGTCGCGCGGCGGGCTGACCAGCAAGATCCACCTGGCTGCCGACCGGCGGTGCCGGCCGATGGCGCTCCTTCTGACCGCCGGACAGGCCGCCGACAGCCCGCAGTTCATCCCGGTTCTGAGCAAGGTACGGGTCCGTCTGCCGGTCGGCCGTCCCCGCACCCGGCCGGCTGCCGTGGCCGGTGATAAGGCCTACTCCTCCCGCGCCAACCGAGCCCATCTGCGCAAACGCCGCATCAAGGCAGTCATCCCGGAGAAGAGGGACCAGGCCGCCAACCGCAGGAAGAAAGGCAGCCGGGGCGGCAGGCCCGTCACCCACAATGCCGATCTCTACCGCGACCGCAACACGGTCGAGCGGGCCATCAACAGGATGAAGGACTGGCGAGGCATCGCGACCCGCTACGACAAGACGCCCGAGAGCTACCTCGCCGGACTCCATCTCCGCGCAGCGACCATCTGGATCAGCAGCATCCTGAAAGCCCAATGATCACAACTGGAGACAGTCCCTAGCTGCCCGAGGGGTGCCTCCGGGGCCCGCCCTGCCCGAGGGGTGCCTCCGGGGAGGGAGCGAATCGGCCATCGGCGAGCGTGGCGTCCGACGCGCCGACAGCGAATGGCACGATGGGCCGCGGAGGCCGGAGATCTTGCTCGGCGGTGCTCGCGCGCCGTCCGGTACGCATCGAGGAAAGGAACCCCCACATGGCCGCAGTACGCGGAACAGCCGTGGACATCCCCACCCAGGACGGCATCGCCGATGCCTATCTGGCCCATCCCGACGACACCGACCGCCACCCGGCCGTTCTGCTGTACATGGACGCGTTCGGCCTCCGGCCCCATCTGCGCGGGATGGCCGACCGTCTGGCCGCGGCCGGTTACACCGTGCTGGTGCCCAACGTGTTCTACCGCCACGGGCGAGCTCCCGTGGTGGAGCTGCCCGACTTCCTCGACCCGACGGCGCGTTCGGCGGTCTTCGAGCACATCGCCTCGATCGCGCAGGAGCTCACTCCCGAGCGTGCCATGCGCGACGCCGGTACCTATCTCGACTGGCTGGCCTCCTGCGCGCAAGCCACCGACGGGCCCGTGGGCCTCACCGGCTACTGCTTGGGCGCCGGGCTCGCCCTGCGGACCGCCGGAGCGCACCCCGGCCGGGTCGCCGCGGCGGCCGGTTTCCACGGTGCCTACTTGGCCACGGAGGCGCCGGACAGCCCGCACACGGTGGCCGGGCAGGTCACCGCCGAGCTGTACTTCGGACACGCCGACCAGGATCAAGCCCTTCCTCCCGAGCAGATCGAGCGCCTGGACAAGGCCCTCAACGAGGCCGGGGTCCGCCACCGCACCGAGGTCTACACGGGCGCTCAGCACGGCTACACCCAGGCCGACACCTCCGCCTACGACGCCCAGGCCGCAGAACGCCACTGGGAGGCCCTGCTCGACCTCTTCGGCCGCACGCTCTGACCGTGGTCGGCCAGGGCTGGTGACCGGCCGCCGGGGGCTGGTCACCACCCCCGGTCTAGAGCTGCCGGAGGTGGTCCCGCAGGGTGCGGGCCACCTGCGCCATCAGGGCCTCGGCGCCGGGCTGGACATTGGCGGGCACCAGCGACTCGGTGAGCACGGCGACGGCGAACACCTGGCCGTCGGAGTGCTCGACGATCCCGATCTCATGACGGAGGTTGAGGAGGGTGCCGGTCTTGGAGGACCAGGTGGTGGCGTCGGAGCTGAAGTCCGGGGCGAGCCGGTGCCGCAGCACGTTGTGGGCCATGAGGTCGCGTACGCGCAGTGCCACTTCGGGGTGGATCTTCGACGGTGTCCACAGTGCCTGGAGCAGCTCCACCCAGGCGCGTGCGCTGCCGGTGTTGGCGCGGGTGGTGTCGAGTTGCGGCACCCGATGGCCGCGGCCACTGGTGCCCGCGTCGATGGCCAAGGCGTGGGCGAGATGCACCTGTGCGGCGTCGAAGCGCTCCACGGGGGTTTCGCTCAGTTCGCGCATACCGTGCCGGACGGTGATGCCACGCAGCCCGAGCTCATGGAGGATCTCGGCCACCTGGGCGTGCGGGGTGAGGTCGAACAGCGCGTCGGCCGCCGTTCCATCGCTCACACAGGTGCTCAGATAGAGCAGATCGTCGATCGCGATCCGGACGGGGTGGCGGAACCGGCTCAGCCCGGTGGGGCCGGGCGTGGTGATCCGCCCGGGTGGCACATCGAGCATCGTGGCGCCGTCGAGCTCGCCACGCCGGATGCGCTCCAGCGTGGCCAGTGCGAGCGGGACCTTGACCAGGGAGGCGGAGGGCAGTTGGGTGTCCGGGTCGATCCCCAGCTCGTCCCCGGTGTGGAGGTCCCGTACGAGCAGACAGCCGTGCAGACCGCCGTCGCGCAACTGCCCGCGCAGATCGCTCAGCAGCGCCTCGGTGCTCATGCCCCGGCTCCTTCCGCGGTGTCCGCCTGGGTACGCGATACCCCGGTGCCCGCGTTGAGGCAGCGGGCGATGGCGCCACCCAGACGCCCTTCGAGGTGCTGGGGATTGCCGTCCGCCGCGGCGGCGAGGGCGAACCCCCGGCTGAGCGGGAGCTCACCGATGGGCCGCCACTTCAGGGCGAGTTCCTCGGCCTGGGCGGGCGAACACAGCAACAGGTCGCGGGTGCAGAGGACTTCGGCGGCGGCGGTCGTCAGGTCGGTGGCGGACACGAGTTGCGCGGGCCGCAGACCGACCGCGTCGCGCAGCCGGGTGAGCGGGTCGCGGATGTGCGGCACATCGTCCTCCGGCTGGATCCATATCCGGCGGGCCGGACCCCGAGCGGACCGGCCGACCCGCAACGTCTCGAGATAGACCCGCCGCACACCGGGATCCCGCACTCCGGCGAGCCCGAGCGGCACCGACCACGTGGCCTCGTCCGCGGGCACCGCGAGCAGGGCGGCCCGCACCTGCTGTGCGTGGATGAGCTCCAGGCGCCGCGCGGGCGCCGCCACGCGGAGATCCAGGGTGACCCCATGCCCTCGCGCCTCGGCGACGAGGTGGGCGAGACCCGCCGTGGAGCAGATGCCGGGCACCGCGAGCCGCCACGGCTTGCGCTTGGCCGCCTCCGCCTCGTGCAGCAGCACATCGGCCGCCTGTACGAGCTGTCTGGCCACCGGCAGCATCTCCCGCCCGAACGGGGTGAGGACGGCCCGCCGCGAGGTGCGCTCGAAGAGCTGCTCCCCGAAGCGCTCCTCCAGCGCGGCCACGCGACGGCTGGCCACCGACTGTGACATCCGGGCGGCGGCCGCCCCGACGGTGAAACTTCCCCGCTCGCTCACGCTGACGAACGCCCGGCACACTCCCACCAGATCCACCCCCGCACTCTATGCCAGATCAGCATGAAGAAGCGCATGAACGTATTGGACCGCATAGCCACCCGACGGCGAGGGTGTTCCCAACGCCATGACCACGCCCCGGAAGAGGGGCCCCGGTCATCCCATCCCGTGTGCGCCCCGCGTGACGGGGACCCAACCGGAGGTTCGGACCATGCGATTCACCCGTGCCCGGCACACCGCTGTCAGCGCGCTTGCCACGCTCGCGCTGCTCGTCCCGCTGACTGCCTGCAGCGAAGGGGATTCCGCGGACGCGTCAGGGCCGTCGAGCTCCTCGTCCACCTCCGCCGAGAGGGCCAGTACGGCGAGTACGGGCGCGGACGCCAAGGCGGTCACCGGCGAGTTCAAGAAGCTGGAGCGCTCCTACGACGCGCATCTGGGGGTCTACGCGATCGACACCGGCACCGGACACGAGGTGGCGTACCGAGATGGCGAGCGGTTCGCCTTCGCCTCCACGTTCAAGGCGCTGGCCGCCGGCGCCGTGCTGCGGAAGTACAAGCTGAGCGGGCTGGACCGGGTGATCCGGTACTCCAAGGACGATCTGGTCGACAACTCCCCCGTGACCGAGAAGCACGTGGACACCGGGATGAGCCTGGGCGCGCTGTGCGACGCCGCCGTCCGCTACAGCGACAACACCGCGGCCAATCTGCTCTTCGACGAGCTCGGCGGGCCCAAGGGCCTCGACGCCACCCTTGAGAAGTTGGGCGACGACGTCATCCAAATGGAGCGCATCGAGCCGGAGTTGAGCCGATGGGTGCCGGGCGAGGCGCATGACACCAGCACCCCGCGGGCGATGGCCAAGGACCTCCGGGCGTTCGTCCTCGGCGATGTCCTCGACAAGGGAGAGCGCGCCCAGCTCACGAAGTGGCTGCGGACCAACACCACCGGGGACGAGCTCATCAGGGCCGGAATGCCCAAGGGCTGGCAGGTCGGCGACAAGACCGGAAGCGGCAGCTACTACGGCGCCCGCAACGACATCGCCGTGGTGTGGCGGCCCGACGCCGCTCCCCTCGTCATGGCGATCATGTCGTACCGCGGTGACAAGGACACCCCGTTCGACAACAAGCTGATCGCGGACGCGGCGTCCGTGGTGGCCGACACGATGTCGTAACGGGCGGCGGACACGATGTCGTAACGGGCCGCGTCCTCAGCCGCGCAGAAAATACAGGACGGTCATGGTCACGGCGGTGGTCAGGATGACGCCCCGCAGCAGCCACGCGGGCAGACGGCGGGCGATCCGCGCCCCGGCCACACCACCGGCCACCGCCCCGGCCAGCATGGCGGCGAGCAGACGCGGTGCGCCCAGCGCGTCCGAGGCGATGAGGAACAGCCCGGTCGCGCTGAGGTAGATGGCCGTGATCTGGGCGACCCGCATCGGGTTGCCGGTCGAGGTGTCGAGACCGAGGCCGATGCTCCACACGGCCAGCATCATGATGCCCACGGCACCGCCGAAGTATCCGCCGTACACGGCGAGGAGGAACTGGCCGGCCAGGACGGCCCGGGGGCTCATGCCGACCGCGTGGCCCCTCGCCTCGCTCACCGCGCGGGAGACGCGGCGCCCGAAGGCGAGGACCACCGTGGCGAACGCGAGCAGCCAGGGCACCGCGGCGTCGAACGACACCGCGGGCAGCGCCAGCAGCAGACCGGCACCGAGCCCGCCACCGATCACACTGACCGCCGTCAGGGCCCGCGTGGACGTGTCCCCGACCGGGGCCAGATCGCGCCGGTACACCCACGCGCTCGCCACGCTCCCGGGAACGAGGGCCACGGTCGAGGACGCGTTCGCCGTCACGGGGGACAGACCGGCCGCCACCAGGGCGGGGAGCGCCACGAAGGTGCCCCCGCCCCCGATGGCGTTCAACGCCCCGGCGGCCACACCCGCCAGCAGAACAAGCACTGTCTCGGACACCCGCAGAGCATCGCCCCATGGCCCGTGGCCCCACAATGCGTGATCCGCGTAGCCGGCCCAAGGCTCTGCCTTAGGCTCATCAGGGTGCGGTATGACCTGGACGACCTGCGGCTCTTCCTTCACATCGTGGCGGAGGGCTCGATCACGGCGGGCGCTCGTCGGATGCATCTGAGCCTCCCGTCGGCCAGTGCGCGGGTGCGCTCGCTCGAGCACCACGCGGGCGTGGACCTGCTGATCCGCGGCCGGCGGGGCGTGCGCCCCACTCCGGCGGGGACGGCACTGGCCCGCCACGCACGGGACGTGCTCGACCGGACGGCGCGCCTGGAAAGCGCCGTGGCGAGCTACGCCCGGCCGCCGACCGCCCCGCTGACCCTGCTGGGCGGTGGCTCCGCGATGCACCGCCTGGTGCCACGGGCCCTGGTCTCGTTCCTCCGCGCACACCCGGACGTCGACGTCGAGGTGTCCGAGAGCCGCACCCCACGGACCGTGCGGATGCTGGCCGACGGGGAGGCGGACCTGGGCGTCGTCCTCGACCGCGAGGCCCGCGACTGCGGTCTCACCATGGAACCCCTCGGCGACGACTCGCTGGTGGTGATCGGCCAGTGCGGCGGGATCCTCGCGGGACGCACCGAGGTGACCTACAGCGAGGTGGCCGAGCATCCGCTCGTGGGGCTCGACGCCGGGTCCTCGCTGCGACGCTCGATCGAGAAGAACCTCGGTCCGCACGCTCCGGCGGTGCGCTACCGCACCACCGTCGCCCACCTCAACACCCTGGTCTCCCTCGCGGCCGCCGGTGTCGGACTCGCCGTGGTGCCACGCCGTGCCATCGCCCCGAACCACCCGCTCGACGTGTGCGACCTCCGCGATCCCTGGGCACGCCGCCACCATCTGCTGGCCTGGGGCACGAAGGCCCGGGCGTCGTCCACCGCCACCGCGGCACTCGCCGAACATCTGCGCCGCGCGGCCATGTCCGAGCCGGACGGGGGCGATGGCCTTCCGGACCGGTAGGGTCGCTCATCCACTCAGCCCTGCCGGGCATGGCCCGTGCAGAGGCGGCGCAGTTCACCCACGCCGTCCGCGAGCGTGCGGTCGCCCAGCGATTCGAGGACCGCTTCCTCGGCCTCGGCGGTGAGCGTGGCGAAGTACTCACCGGCGTGCGCGGTCACCGGGCACACGGGCTCCGCCCCCGGCGAGGTGGCGAACAGGGGCTTGTCGCCGACGGCACAGCGGTAGATCTCGGCCAGGGTGATCCGGTCGGCCGGCCGCCCCAGCCGCGCCCCACCGGTACGGCCCTTGACGCAGACGACCAGCCCCTCGTCCGTCAGCGGGACGAGGAGTTTCCGGACCAGGCTCGGGTTGGCGTTGAGTTTGTGGGCCAGTTCGGCGGAGCTCTGCGGCCCGGACCCGTTGTCGGCGGCCATGGCGAGGAACAGCATCACCTGGAGCGCACGGGAGAACCGGATGTCCAACACCTTCTCCACCTCCGCCCGCGGATCGGGGCACAGCCTACTCGACGGTGCCGTTCCGCCCTCCCCTAAAAAGCAATCGACACGGTTGCAGTTTACGCCGCGAAAACTGTACCTTTCAGACTCACACTTTCGAGGCTCCGGGGGAAGCCTCCTCGGCACGACACGTCTGGAGAGCGACACAGTGAACACCCGCCTGGCCACGGCACTGTCCCGCCCGTTCACACTGGGTTCGGCCAAGCTGCCGAACCGGATCGCCATGGCGCCCATGACCCGTGGGCACTCCCCCGACGGCATCCCCGGTGAGGATGTCGCCGCGTACTACGCGCGACGGGCGGCGGCGGGGACCGGCCTGATCATCACCGAGGGCACCACCGTCGACCACCGGTCCGCCGGTTACATCGACGGCGTCCCCCGGTTCCACGGCGGGGAGCAACTGGCCGGATGGCAAAAGGTCGTCGACGCCGTGCACACCCACGGTGGCGCGATCATGCCCCAGCTCTGGCACGTGGGCATACAGCGCACCGCGGGAGCGCCGCCGTTCCCCGACGCCCCGTCCGTCGGCCCGTCCGGGATCGCACTGGACGGCACGCCCGGAGCGGGTCAGACGATGACCCTCGCCGACATCGACGACGTCATCGGCGCCTTCGCGAAGGCCGCGCGGGCGGCCGAGGAGATCGGCTTCGACGGCGTGGAGCTGCACGGCGCGCACGGCTATCTCATCGACCAGTTCCTCTGGGAGCGCACCAACCGGCGCACCGACACCTACGGCGGCGATCCGGTCTCCCGGACCACGTTCGCCGCCGACCTCGTGACCGCCATCCGCGAGCGGGTCGCGCCCGACTTCCCCGTCGTCCTCCGGTTCTCCCAGTGGAAGTCCGACAACTACGACGTCCGGCTCGCCGAGAACCCCAAGGAGCTGGAAACCGTGCTCACACCGCTCGCGGAGGCCGGGGTCGACGCGTTCCACGCCTCCGGGCGGCGCTACTGGCAGCCCGAGTTCCCCGACACGGGATCGGATCTGAACATCGCCGGATGGACGAAGAAGGTCACCGGCAAGCCGGTGATCACCGTCGGCTCGGTCGGCTTGGACAGCGTCTTCCACCCCGGCTCCCTCTCCGGATCCAACGCGGCCGTGGACTCCATCGACCGGCTCCTGGAGCCTCTGGAGCGGGACGAATTCGACCTCGTCGCGGTCGGCCGCGCGCTGCTCGCCGACCCCGAGTGGGCCGACAAGGTCCTGACCGGCCGGGTGAGCGAGCTCGCCCCGTTCAGCCGGGACGCGATGGAGACCCTGCACTGAGCCTCGCGCCGATCCCCGCACCGACGGGAACGGCGCCGGCCAGCACGGGGGGATCTGGCCGGCGCCGGGCACGGGGTGCGCGAGTTAGTTTAACATTTCACCATCGCCCCGCGTTCCCGGTGCTGTTCCCGGTGCTAGCCGGTGCCGGAGCCGCCGCCGTAGACGGTGGCCTCGCGGGAGGTCTCGGCGATGCCGTCGGGGCCGTTGAAGACGCGCTTGCCCCAGTCGGTGAGCCTGGCCGGGTCGAAGTCGGTGGCCAGGTCCAGGATGGGATCGGTGTTGCCGCTCCAGGACCAGGCCAGATAGCCCAGCTTCAGCCGCTGGGCGGTGGCCATCATGGTGTTCTCGTCCGGATCGCCCCACTGGTCGGCGGGGCCGCCGAACTCGCCGATGAGGATGGGCAGCCTGGCGCTCACGAAGGCGTTCAGATAGTCGGTGATCTCCTGCGCCGTGTCATAGACGCTGTACATATGGATCGAGAAGATCAGGTTGCCGGTGGAGTCGGCCTCGTAGACGGTCCGCGCGTTGGTGCGCATCACGTTCTGCAGGTCCTGCCCCCAGTTGGGGGCGTCCACCATGATGGTGTGCTGGAACCCGGCGTTGCGCAGCTTCTGGACGGCGGCGACGGTGGGTGCGGTCCAGCCGGCCGGGTCGGTGTTGCCCCACGGTTCGTTGCCGATGTTGATGATGACGTAGTTCTCCTCGCCGGTGAGCACGCTCTTGAGGCCGATCCAGTAGTCGGCCGCCTGGTCGAGCGTGGCGGCCGCGGCGTCCTCGCCGTAGCCGGTGGTGTCGTGCACTTCCAGTACGCAGATGAGCCGGTTGGCCTTGCACTGGGCGACGATGGCGGCCACGTCCTCGGGGCCGTTCCTGGTCCAGCGGTGTCCGTTGGAGAGGACGACCCGGACGGTGTTGGCGCCCAGGGCCTTGATGTCGGCCAGCGACCGCGTCTCGCCCGGATACCAGGTGTGGGCGTGGTTGACACCGCGCATGACGAAGTCGTTGCCGTTGCCCTCCAGCAGGCGGCCGTCGCCGATGTGCAGGCCGGCGGCCACGGGGGGCTGCGGGCGGGCCGGCTCGGCGTGGGCGGTCCGGCCGAGACCCGCGATCCCGAAGAGGCTGACCAATAAGGCCAGCAAGGCGGCCAAGGATCTCGTCCGTCTCATCATGACTCCAAGGAGTGAGCGCGCGATGGCGTCCGTACGGGGACGCACGGTCGATTGGGAGCGCTCCCATCCATTGCATCGGGCCCGGGAGACGTCAAGACCTCCGGGAGGGATGGCAGCCGGAATGCGGACCGGGCGCGCCGAGGTTATGCCGGGCATGAGCGATTCATCCGGTGCTGCCGCTTCCCCTCCGGCCGGGCGCGAAGCCATCCGCGCACGACTGGCGGCCGAGCGTGCCGAGACCAGCGGCCGGATCGCTGCCCTGAACCGTGAATTCGACGCGATCGTCGCGTCGAACGCCCTGGTGGCGGTAGATGACGAGCACGACCCGGAGGGGTCGAGCACCGCCTTCGAGCGAGCCCATGTCGCCGCCTTGCTGGCCCAGGCCCGCGATCATCTGACCGCCCTGGACGAGGCGCTGGAACGGCTGGACCACGGCGACTACGGGCGGTGCGAAGTGTGCGGCGAGCCGATCCCGGCGGAGCGCCTGGAGGCGCGCCCCTCGGCGACCACCTGCGTACGCTGCGCGACCGCCCACCCCCGCTGAGCGGCTGAGCGCCGGGCGGAGGGGCGCTTGCTGGGCGGCCGCCCTCGGTCGAGGGAGGCCGCGCCCCGGCCTCGGCCGTTTCAGGTCGCGGACCAGCTGTCGGGCTGCGGGCCGTCGGTGTCGGTGAATCCGTACTCCCGGGCGAGCTCGGCGGAGCTCACCGATCGCTGGTTCCCCCTCGCCCGGCCGGGGTCGGCCGCCAGGGCCGCGATGGCGCGGCCGATGTAGCGCGGCGACTCGGAGGACGCGAAGGCTCCGGGGGCGGTCGGGCGGCCCTCGCCACGGTCCGGGAGCAACGCGTCGCGCCAGTTGCCCTCGCCGACCCGTACGCGTCCAGCGTCATCTCCGAGCGCAGCCGGCCCGGTGTGATGGCGACCGCCGTCGCCCCGTGCGGCGCGAGCTCATGGCCCCGGGAGAAGGCCGGCCGGTTCACCGCGGTCTTCACCAGGTCGTAGAAGCCCGAGATGCGGTACCGGTCGGCGCTGTACACGGCGGTGCCGTCGGCCATCTCCACGAGCAGCCCACCCGGCTTGCCGATCAGCAGTGGCAACAGGTGGTGCGAGGTGATCAGGTGAGCACCATGAGTGTGGCAGACCGCGGATCAGCGGGCGCGCGCTCAGGGCCGCAGGTGGCCGCCCCGAACCCGCCATCGGGCCAACAGCGCTGGTCCGGACACTAGTTGTTTCCCCAAGGACACCGCGTGTCCGCCACCCCGAAGCATGGCCGATTTTCACCTGGTGAGACGATGCGCTCGCCCGAAACACACCTCAACAAGCGAAACGGAGGGCGAATGCATAAACGTCGTGGAACCGTGACCCGCCGCTGGAGAGTCGCGGCGGTCGCGTCCACGGTGGCCGTAGCGATCGCGGTCCCGGTGGCAATGGCCCAGGCTTCGGCCGAACCGCCACCGGAGGTCAGCGCCAAGGGCGCGTACCTGCTCGACACCGGTTCCAACAAGGAGCTGATGGCCAAGGACGCCGACACCAGGCGTCCGATGGCGAGCACCACGAAGATCATGACTGCCCTCGTGGTGCTCGAGACCCGAGGCCTGGACCTCAACAAGCAGGTCACCATCAAGCAGGAGTACCGCGACTATGTGACCAAGTCCGGTGCCAGCACGGCGGACCTGCAGACCGGTGACAAACTCACCGTCAACCAGCTGCTGTACGGGTTGATGCTGCCGTCGGGCTGCGACGCGGCGATGGCGCTGGCCGACACGTTCGGCACCGGCGACACCACCGCCGAGCGGACCAAGTCGTTCATCTCCAAGATGAACGCGAAGGCGCAGGACTTGGGGCTGACCAACACCAAGTACGACTCCTTCGACGGTGTCTCGGCCGACGCCGACAACTACTCGACGCCCCATGACCTGGCGCAGCTGACCCGGCGCGCCATGGAGAACGCGACGTTCGACACGGTTGTCAAGTCGGTGTCCACCAAGCAGGAGGCACCGGCGGCCAACGGCCGCACCCGGTACTACTCCTGGGACAACACCAACACGTTGCTGGGTTCCTACCAGGGCGCGATCGGCGTCAAGACCGGGACCACCACTCCTGCCGGTCCCTGCCTGGTGTTCGCCGCCGAGCGCGGCGACAAGACGGTCGTGGGAGTCATCCTCAACGACGCGGACCGCTATCCGGACGCGAAGAAGATGCTCGACTGGACGTACGACACCACCACCGAGGTGAAGTGGCGCCAGCTTCCCAAGGACGCTCAGCGGGACTGATCCACAAGCCCCGTGAGGCGACAGCGCGGTGTCCCGGCCGGACTCGTTCCGGCCGGGACACCGGTGCTCGGGGCCGAGCCCCTCGAGCCCGGCCCCCTCGAACCTCCTCAGCACTCGCGGACGACCGAGGGGCAAAGATCCGCCGGACACCCCGTAGCGGTCCGCAGGCCGTCACCAGTCTCTGTACCGGGCCTCGAGTGCAACTCGGCAGTCTGTGAGGACAGTTGGGGCAGCGGCCCCGCCGTCCTGGAACGGAGTCGACCATGGCCTTCACCCTCGACCCTGAGCTCGCCGCGGTTCTCCAGGCCCTCGCAGAGCAGAGCGACCCCGCTCCTCCGCCCGAGCGCGACGACTGGCGGACGCTGCGCGCCAGGGGCACGGCCTCGATGCGGTGGATGGCCTCACTGCTCCCGGCGTACCCGTCCGGCTATCCGCTGGTGAAGGCGTCCTCGCACAAGGTGCGGTCCGCGGACGGGGCGGAGATCCTCGTCCGCTGGTACGAGAAGGCCGAATCCGCGCCGGGTTCCGCGGTCGTCTACGCCCATGGCGGCGGGATGATCGCCGGAAGTGTCGATCTCTATGACTCCGTGGTCGCCGGGTATGTCCAGGCCACCGGGGTGCCGTTCCTGTCCGTGGACTACCGTCTGGCCCCCGACGCGGCCACCGGTACCGGCCCCGTTGAGGATGTGTTCGCCGCGCTGAGCTGGCTGGGCGAGCAGGCGCCCGAACTGAGGGTCGATCCCCGCCGCATCGCCGTCATGGGCGACAGCGCCGGGGGCGGGCTCGCCGCGGGCGTGGCGATCCTCGCCCGTGACCGGGGCGTTCCGCTCGCCCGCCAGGCCCTGCTGTATCCCATGCTGGACGACCGCACTCTCACCCCGGATCCACGGCTGACCCCCTATGTGGCCTGGACCTGGAACGACAACTGGACCGGCTGGCATGCCCTGCTGGGCGCGGCGTTCGGCACCGACGACGTCCCGCCGCAGGTGGCGCCCGCGCGCGTCGCCACCGTCGAGGGTCTGGCACCGGCCTATGTCGAGGTGGGAGAGCTCGACATCTTCCGCGCCGAGGCCGTCACCTACGCCCAGCGGCTCGCCGACGCCGACATCCCCACCGAACTGCATCTGCACAGCGGGGCCATCCATGAGTACGACCGTCTCGCCCCCGCCTCCCGGCTCGCCCGCCGGGCCATGGAGGACCGCAGGCGGGTGATCTCCTCGCTGTGAGAACCCGTCATGAGAGAGCCCGTCATGAGCCGGAGCGCGGATCCGGCACCACCGCTCGCCCGCCCGCGTCCGGCGCGTCGGTCCGCCGGGCCGCGGCGCTCTCCCGCAGCGAGCCGAGGAACGCCCCGGCGGCGGGGGTGAGGGCGTGGTCGGCCATGCGCACGAGCAGGATCCGGCGCACCGGCGCGGGCGGGCGCAGCGGCAGCACGCTGACGCCGGGGCGGATGCCCTCCAGGGCCAGGGTCGGGGCCAGCGCCACGCCCAGACCGGCGGCCACCAGGCCTTGCGCCTCCTGGTAGTCGTGTGCCTCATAGGCGATCTGCGGTTCGAAGCCGACCGCCCGGCAGCTGCGCACCAGGGCCTCGGCCACCGGATGGCGGTCGGCACGGGTGATCCACGAATCGTCGGCGAGATCGGCGAGGGTGGCGTCGGTACGGGTGGCCAGCGGGTGGCGGTCGCCGACGAGGAGGGCGGGCGGATCGTCGAGGAGCGGGGTGATGTCCACGTCCTCGCGGTCGATGCGGCACCAGTCGTAGTCCCACATCAGCGACATCTCGATCTCCCGGCTCTCCAGCATCGACCACAGGCCCGCGATACGGGCGCTGCGCACGGTCAGCCGTACGTCCGGGTGGGTTTCACGGAAGGCGATGACGGCGGGCGGCAGCAGCGAGGCGCCGACGGTGGGGAAGGTGCCGATGCGCAGAGTGCCCGCGCGGAGCCCCGCGAAGTCGGCGAGCTCACTCTCCGCGGCCTTCAGCTCACGGGCGATCCGCTCCCCGCGGTCGGCCAGGGCGCGCCCGGCGTCGGTGAGGGTGACGCCCCGTGCGTGGCGGTCCAGCAGCGGCTGGCCGGCCTCCGTCTCCAGTCGGCTGACCTGCTGGGACACCGCTGATGGCGTGTAGTTCAGGGCGCGGGCGGTGGCCGTCACGGAGCCGCGCCGGGCCACCTCGGCGAAGAGCAGAATGCGCCGGACGTCCAGCACGACATCACCTCAAGCCTTCAGTTCTGCTTAATACCCCTGCAGATTTCCGAGATTGTACTTCACGCTGCGGTAACACACCGTAGATGCCACCGCCCACGGAGGAGCCGTCGGCGGGGTGTCGATTCCACGGCCATGGGGAGTCCGTTGTGTTGCGTCTGCAGGGCGAGATGATCCGCGGGGGTACCAGCAAGTGCTGGATCTTCGACCACCACGACGTGGTAGCCACCGGAGTGGATGCCGACACCCTGCTGCTCGCCGCCTTCAACGCGGCCGACCCCCGCCAGATCGACGGGGTGGGCGGCGCCTCGTCCACCACCTCCAAGGCCGCGATCGTCCAGCTGTCGGACGTGGCGGGCGTGGATGTCTGCTACGCGTTCGCGCAGGTGGGCATCGGCGATGAGCGGGTGGAGTGGACCAGCAACTGCGGCAACTGCGCCACCGCGGTCGCGCTGTACGCCGTCCACCGCGGTCTGGTGCCGGTCACCTCGGACACCACCACCGTCCGCATGCTCAATGTGAACACCGGGGCCCGCCTCACCGGCACCATCCCCACCCCCGGCCTGACCGCGCCCGACGAGGGCACCGCCGTGGTGCCCGGCACCGACGCGCTCGGGGTGCCGGTCCTGCTGGGGTTCCAGGACCCGGCCGGGTCCACCACCGGCCGCGCCCTGCCCACCGGCCGCCCCCTGGACACCCTGACCGGGCCGGACGGCCCCGTCGAAGCCTCGCTCGTGGACGCGGGCGCGCCCGCCGCGCTCTTCGACGCCAAGGCGTTCGGCCTCGACGGCTCCGAATCCCTGGCCGCGTTCGCCACCGTGGTGCCCGCGCTCACCGTGCTGCGCCGCAAGGCGGCGCTCGCGATGGGGCTGGTCCGCGAGGACGCCCCGGTCAGCCATGCGGTGCCCAAGGTCGGTGTCGTCGGCGGCCCCGTAACATACCGCACCACCCACGGTCACCTGGTCACTCAGGACCGGTACGACATGGCGGTGCGCATGGTCTCCATGCACGCCCCGCATCCGGCGATCGGCCTCACCTCCGCCGTCGCCCTGGCGACGGCCGCCGCGACCCCCGGCACCCTCGCCCACCGCGTCACGCGGCAGACCGCCGATGGCACGCTGCGGCTGGGCACCCCCGCGGGCGTCATCACCGCCCGAGCCGTCCCCGCACCGGACGGCGCGTCCCCCACGGTGCTCCTGCACCGCGCCGCCCGGCGCATCGCCCGAGCCGAACTTCTCGTTCCCGTCCCGGAAGGACGCCCCGTATGAGCCGCAACGCCGCAGCGCCGGGCACCGTCGCCGCCCCCGACCGGCCCGGCCGCATCCGCCTGCTGCTGTCCCGCCTCTATGTCCAGTGCCTGCTCGCGGTCCTCGCCGGGGTCGTCGTCGGTTCGCTGTGGCCCTCCTTCGGGGCGGAGCTGAAACCGCTGGGAGACGGTTTCGTCGCGCTGGTGAGGATGATGATCGCGCCGATCATCTTCTGTACGGTCGTCCACGGCATCGCCGCCATGAGCGACCGCAGAACGGTCGGCCGGGTGAGCCTCAAGGCCCTGGTCTACTTCGAGATCCTGACCACCATCGCCCTGGTCATCGGGCTGGTCGTGGTCAACGTCGTACGGCCCGGCAGCGGACTGCACGTCGATGTCTCCACCCTCAGCACCGACAGCCTCCCGGCCGAGGCGACCCAGGGCCATGAGAGCTTCACGGACTTCGTCCTCAGCACCATCCCGGACACCCTCGTGAGCGCGCTGACCGGCGAGGAGATCCTGCCGGTGCTGTTGGTGGCGGTCCTGTTCGGCTTCGGTCTGCAGGCCAGTGGCGAGGCCGGGGCGAGCATCGCCGCGGGCGTGGAGAAGCTCTCCACGGTGCTGTTCCGGCTCATCCGCTGGATCATGCGGCTGGCACCGATCGGCGCCTTCGGCTCGATGGCCTTCACCATCGGCAACTACGGCCTGAGCACCCTGCGCCATCTTGCCCTGCTGGTCGGCTCGTTCTGGCTGACCGCGCTCTTCTTCGTCCTGGTGGTCCTCGGCACGGTGATGCGCCTGGGCGGACTGCGCCTGCTGCCGTTCCTCCGCTACATCAAGGAGGAGCTGCTGATCGTACTCGGCACCTCGTCCACCGAACCGGTGCTGCCGCGCATGATGGCCAAGCTGGAGCACGCCGGCGCCTCGAAACCGGTCGTGGGCATCACCCTGCCCGCCGGGTACTCCTTCAACCTCGACGGAACCGCCATCTACCTCACCATGGGTTCGGTGTTCCTCGCCCAGGCCGTGGGGATCGACCTCAGCCTCACCCAGCAGCTGACCATGCTCGCCGTCATGCTGCTCACCTCCAAGGGCGCGGCGGGGGTGACCGGTTCGGGCTTCGTCGCCCTGGCCGCCACGCTCAGCGCCGTCCCCCATGTTCCGGTGGCGGCCCTCGCGCTGATCTTCGGCATCGACCGGTTCATGTCCGAGGCGCGGGCCCTGACCAGCCTGGTGGGCAATGGTGTCGCCACTCTGGCCGTGGCCCGCTGGGAGGGGCAGCTGGACGAGGCCCGGACCCGGGCGGTGCTCCGTGGCGACCTGCCCTTCAACCCCGATGACACGGCCACCGACGACCTCGTTCCCGAGGAGCCGGCGGGATCGCCCCGCCAACCCGTCCCCGCCATCGGCTGACCACGCCGCCACCTGGCGAACCGCCCGGGCCGAAGCGAACGCTTCGGCCCGGGCGTCGTTTGCCGGCCCGCCGTCTTCCGTTGCGCCCGGGTAAACCCAGCAGTGCCATATGTGCAATTGCCGTCATCGTCGAGGGTGCCTACGGTCGAGGCACAGACGGCGAAGCGCGCGCCAAGCCTCCCCCTCCTTCACCATCGCGGGAGCACTCATGTCCATGCCCACCGGCACCACCACATCCGAAACCGGCCTCGACGCCGCCTTGCTCGCCCGGGTCACCGCGGCCGTCCGCACCGCCGGTGACCTGCTGCGGAAGCGCCATACCCCACACGCCCGCGGGGTGGAGCTCGACGAGATCGTCGCGGAGATCCACGCCAACGACGACGCGGTGCTCGACGTCCTGAGGGGGCCGCTGATGGCCGCCAGGCCGGGCGCGCGCTGGGCCGAGGACGAGTTGGAGGGCGGTGCGCTGCCGCCGGGCGAGTGGTGGATCGTCGACCCGGCCGAGGGCAACATCAACCATGTGCACGGCATGTCCGACTGGGCCGTGACCGCCACCCTCGTCCGCGACAACCACCCGGTGCTCACCGTCGTCCATCTGCCGCTGACCGGCGACTTCTACACGGCGGTGACCGGGTGCGGCGCGACGTTGAACGGCGCGCCCCTGCGGGTGTCGGCCAAGACGGACCTGGCCGCGGCCCTGGTCGGCACCGGCCAGGCCCGGCCGGGCGAGGACGAGCACACCTTCCACCGGATCGGCGCGTCGGTCACCCGGATGCTGGTCCACGGCCTCGTCGTCCGGGTCTCCGTGCCCGCCACCCTCCAGCTGATCCATGTGGCCGCCGGGCGCATGGACGCGTTCTGGCAGTTCTCCGATGTGCGCTCCGGTCTGGTGGCCGGCGCGCTGCTGGTCGCCGAGGCCGGTGGCACCGTCACCGACACCCGGGGCAACCCCTGGGACCTGGCCGGCGCCGACTTCCTGGCCACCGCCCCCGGCATCCACGCCGAGGCCGTCTCCGTCCTGTCGCCCATCGCCTGACCACCCGCCCCCGGCAAGGAGTTCACCCGTATGACCAGCATCGGCATCCTCGGCACCGGACGCGTCGGCAGCGGCCTCGCCCGCGCACTCGCCGCCGCCGGCCACCAGATCACCCTCGGCCACCGGCACCGGCCCCGGGAGACCCCGGCCGACGAGACCGGCGCCGTTCCGGAGATGCGCCACGCCGACCAGCGCACCACCGCCGCCACCACCGACATCGTCATCAACGCCACCCCGGGCGACACCGCCCTGGAACGCCTCTCCGCCCTGCACACCGAACTGGCGGGCAAGGTCCTCATCGACGTCTCCAACGCCACCCGGCACACGCCCGACGGGCTCCCCTCGGACCTGTGCTATCCCGGCAGCAGCCTGGCCCAGCGGCTCCAGGGAGCCCTGCCCGCGACCCGGGTGGTCAAGACCCTCAACACCATGCTCTTCCCGGTCATGACCGCCCCCGCCGAGCTGTCCACCCCGCCCAGCGTCTATCTCTCCGGCGACGACGCGGACGCCAAGGCCATCACCGCGGGCCTCCTCGGCGACCTCGGCTGGAAGCCCGAGTGGATCGAGGATCTGGGTGACATCACCACCGCCCGTGCCACCGAGGCCCTCGTACTGCTGGTCCCCCATGTGCTGCGCCGCCATGGATTCCGGCCGTTCGCCGTCTCCCTGGCCCGCTGACCGCCCCGCCCCTCCGGCACCGCGGGGACGTGTTCTACCACACGCCAGGGAACATGCCCTTGCGCATTGATAGAACCTGAGGCCAGCATCGATCGTCTTCTCTTCCGAACAGCCGCCGGACGAAGGACGCGCATGACAGGCAGAGACGGGGAGACGACGGGGAGCGCTGCCGCGGAACGGACGGACGCGGAGCGGCAGCGCAAGGGGCGCCGCCCGCTGCGGATCGCTCTGGTGATCGTGGTGTCGTTCCTCGTGCTGCTCGGCGGCGGAGTGGGCTGGCTCTACTTCAAGCTGAACGGGAACATCACCACCTTCGGGTCGGACGGCCTCTCCGACAGCCGGCCGGAGGGAAACGCCGCCGGTCGGAACGTGCTGGTCATCGGCTCGGACACCCGGTCGGGCGACAACAGCAAGCTGGGCGGCGGCACCGGAGACGTGGGCCGTTCGGACACCGCCTTGCTGCTGCACGTCTACGCCGATGGCAAGCACGCGGTCGGGGTGTCGATACCGCGCGACACGCTGGTCGACATCCCGCCGTGCCGGCTGCCCGACGGCTCATGGACCAGGACGCAACGGAACGCCATGTTCAACTCGGCGTTCTCCGTGGGCGAGACCGCCCGGGGCAATCCGGCCTGCACCCAGAACACCGTCGAGAAGCTGACCGGGCTGCGCATGGACCACACCGTCGTCATCGACTTCGAGGGCTTCTCCCGGATGACCTCCGCGGTCGGCGGGGTCCAGGTGTGCGTGCCCCAGGACGTCTACGAACGCGATCTGAGCCCCAGCCGGTCCACCCGCGGCAAGCGCATCTTCAGCAAGGGGGTCCAGACGGTCTCCGGGCAGAAGGCGCTGGACTACGTGCGCATCCGCCACGGGATCGGCGACGGCTCCGACATCGGGCGCATACGGCGGCAGCAGGCGTTCATCTCCGCCCTGCTCAAGAAGGTGAAGAGCCAGGGAATCGACCCCACCACGCTGTATCCGCTGGCGGACGCGGCCACCAAGTCCATGACCGTGGATCCGGGGCTCGGCTCCGCGAAGAAGCTGATGTCCTTCGCCATGTCGATGAAGGACATCGATCTGCACAACACCAAGTTCGTCACCATCCCCTGGCGCTACCAGGGCGAACGCGTCGCCGTCGTCCAGCCCGACGCCGACGGGCTCTGGGCGGACATCAGGGCCGACCGCACCATCGACGGGAAGGCGGCCGGCGGAAAGAAGGACGAGCCCCGGGACCCCGCCACGCCAAGCGCCACGTCCGCCGTGTCGGGCGCGGGCATCAGCGTCACCGTCTACAACGGCACCACCACCCCGGGCCTCGCCGCACGCGCCGCGGACACGCTCAGGACGCATGGCTTCACCGTGACCGGCGCCACGAACGCCGACACCCAGGACCACGCCACCACCGTGGTCGGCTACGGCCCCGGTGAGCGGGACCGGGCACAGACCGTGGCCCGGCTCTTCCCCGGCGCCGGGCTGCGCCCCGCCACCACCCCGGGCATCAGCCTCACCCTGGGACGCACATACCTCACCGCGCCCTCCCCCGACGCCTCCACGCCCCCCACGCCCTCCGCACCGTCCACGCCGTCCTCCCACGTGGCCGACGATGCCCGCTCCGCCGACGACGACCCCTGCTCCAACCTGTCCTACGGCTGACCGGATCCCCGCACGGCCCTCACATCCGGCCCAGGCATGGCGCACCGCTCCCCGGGCATCCGGAAGATCAAGCCGCTCGCAACCACCGCCGAGCGGGCCGCGTCTTCGTTGACGCCCGTACACCTGCGCAACCGGCTGAACACGTCATCGACCGGGCTCACTCACCCCGGCACACGGCACGACAGCACAACAGCACGACGAAGGGGACGAACAACGTGGGTATCGTGAGCTGGATCATCCTCGGCCTGCTGGCCGGAGTCATCGCCAAGATCCTCCTCCCCGGGCGCGACCCGGGCGGGCTGGTCGGCACCACGGCCATCGGCATCGCGGGGGCTTTCGTGGGCGGCTGGATCTCCGCGAAGTTCTTCGACCGCCCGGTCCAGAAGGAGTTCTTCGACCCCGCCACCTGGGGCGCGGCGATCGGTGGCGCCTTCGTTCTCCTCGTCGTGTACCGGCTGTTGTTCGGCAATTCACGGAACTGACGGCACGGACGGCGCGAAGCGCGCGGACGGCACGGAACCCAGCCCGGCGCCGGCGCGTCACAGAGCGGTACCGACTCCCCCCACACACACCGCGCCGCTTCACCGTCGCCGTCCGTTCCTGGGGGAACCATGCACACGAACCACACGCGCACGCGCACGCTCGACGCATCCATCGCGCTCATCCTGTCCGCCGCCGCGGCCGGTGCCCTCACCGGCTGCGGCGGCGAGACGGTGAAGGCCAAGGACAAGGAACCGGAATCCCGGGCGCGGATGGTGGCCGACGCCTGGGACGGCTCCCGCGCCGCCGAGGCGTGGCGCACGGGCTACCACCCGATGGGGGACGCGGTCCAGCTCCCCGCGAACGGCTTCCGCACCCAAGCCGACCGGCGGGCCTACACCACCCGGAACGTCGTTCTGCGTGGCGAACTCCCCGCCACCCCGCACGAGGGCGGGCAGGTGCGGTGGCGGAGCGGGGGCTCGCTGATACTCCCGCTGATGGGGGCGCGAACGGCGTACGAGAGCGTGGGCCGCGGCCGCGACGACGGCCCACACCTCACCGTGACCGGCGCGAGGATGGGCGAGATGACCGTGGCCACCAGCCGGGGCCCGGCGACCGTCCCGGCCTGGCTGTTCTCCCTCGAGGGCTACGACACCCCGCTCAAGCGGGCCGCGCTCGGCCCGTCGAAGCTCCCCCAGCCGCCGATCGGGCCCACCCGCGCGGGGTCTCCTCATGGGCCCGCGCCGCTGAAGCTGGTCAAGGTGGCCGGGGACGGCCGGTCCATCACCGTACGGGCCGGCCACGGATCCTGTGACGACGGCGCGGCCGTGGACGTGCTGGAGACTGGCGGCAGCGTGGTGCTGTCCGGTTCCGTCGTGGGGGCCGAGGACG
This sequence comes from Streptomyces lacaronensis, assembly GCF_047337785.1. Lineage (NCBI taxonomy): Bacteria > Bacillati > Actinomycetota > Actinomycetes > Kitasatosporales > Streptomycetaceae > Streptomyces > Streptomyces lacaronensis. The sequence continues at coordinate 10,722,607 of NZ_JBLHDK010000003.1, read as the reverse complement.
GTCCCTGCACCTCCGAGCTGTTGAGCGAGGAGGTGACGGTGAAGCTGAAGCGGCCGGTCGGCGACCGTGTGCTCCTCGACGCGCTCACCGGCCGGCCGGTGCCGTTCGGCGAGCGGAACGCGCAGTCGCCGAGCTGGAGCTAGACGCGGGCGGCCGCACGCCGCGCCATCACGGTCCCACGGCGGCCGCGAGGCCGCGGATCGTACGGGCGGAGGGGGATCCGGGGTCGGCCGTGATCAGGACCACCTCCTGGTCGTCCTCGGGGACGAGCAGGACGTCGCAGTTCAGCCGGAGTGTTCCGGCCGTGGGGTGGTCGACGGTCTTGGTCCGGTGTCCGGGGGCGTGGACCGGACGCTCCTCCCAGATCCGCCGGAACTCCTCGCTGCCGGTGCGCAGTTCGCCCAGCAGCGCGGTGAGCGCCGCGTCCCGGGGGTAGCGGTCGGCGGCCCGGCGCAGCCGGGCGACCACGATGTGACCGAACTCCTCGGCGCTGGAGCTGTCGTACACGTGGCCCCGGCCGAGGAAGCGACGGCGGGCGAGGTTGCTGTCCCGGCCGAGGTCGTCGCCCAGCAGGGCCTGCGCCAGCGGGTTCCAGGCGATCACGTCGTAGGCGGCGTCGGTGACGATCGCCGCGGTGTCCGGCAGCCGCCGCAGCATCTGGGCCACATGCGGGCGGACCCGCCGCACCGCCCGCGCGCCCGGGGGCGCGCTCGTCCCCGCGAGCCGGAACAGATGGCTGCGCTCCGCGGGCGCCAGCCGCAGCGCCCCCGCCAGCCCGTCCAGGATGCGCGGCGAGGGCCGGGGACCACGGGCCTGCTCCAGGCGGGTGTAGTAGTCCACCGACATATGGGCCAGCTCCGCCACCTCCTCCCGCCGCAGCCCTGGGGTACGGCGGTGGGGGTCGGCGGGCAGGCCGATGTCCTGGGGGCGCAGCCCCTCGCGGCGGTCCCGCAGGAAGCGGGCCAGCTCGTGCCTCGCCATGCTGCCTCCTTCGGCTGACGGATACTGCCTGGGACAGGTTGTCCCTGGCAGGGTGAACGTGGCCGGGGAACCCTTGGTGCCATGAACGATCGCACAGCACTGGTCACCGGTGCCAACAAGGGCATCGGCAAGGAAATCGCACGCCAGCTCGCCGCCGAGGGGCTCACGGTGTACGTGGGCTCGCGCGACGCCGAGCGGGGGCGGCGGGCCGTCGAGGAGATCGGCGGCGACGCCCGGCTGATGGTGCTCGACGTGACCGACGCCGACAGCGTCGCCACGGCCGCGGCCCGGCTGGAACGGCTGGACATCCTGGTCAACAACGCGGGGATCATGGTGGGCGGCAGCACGGCGCCCGAGGCCGATCTCGAGGACTTCCGCCGGACCTATGAGACCAACGTCTTCGGCGTCCTCGCCGTCACCAACGCCTTCCTCCCGGCCCTGCGCCGCTCGGACGCGCCCCGGATCGTCAATGTCTCCAGCGGCACCGGCTCGCTGACCTGGAGCGCGGACCCGGAGCACCAGTTCGCCGTGTCCGCCGGGTCGGGCGCGGCCTATCGCTCCTCCAAGACGGCTCTGAACGCCCTGACCCTCTATACCGCACAGGCCCTGGCTTCCGAAGGCTTCAAGGTCAACGCACTGGCCCCCGGGCTGCGCAGGACAGATCTGAACGCCCGCGCCGCCGGGAGCGACGGGGATCCGGCCGAGGGCGCGGCGGGCGCGGTCCGGCTCGCCCTCCTCCCGGACACCGGGCCCACCGGCGGGTTCTTCTCCTGGGACGGCACTCCGGCGCCCTGGTAGTCCCCGGCTTCACCCGGGCCGTGCGGTGGTCCGCTCGCCGTCGCCTCGGTGTCCCGCCCGCTCCCGCCGACCGCGTCAGTCAGTCGGCGGAGAGCTGGGTGTTCGGAACCCGCCAGGCGGCGATCACGAAGGCGATCAGGCCCACCGCGGCCCCGGTGAGGAAGACCACGCGCAGGGCGCTGACATAGCCCTCCAGGAACGGCTGCGCCACGGCCGGGTCGAGGCGGTGGAGGAAGGCCGAGTCCTCCAGGTTCACCACGCCGTCGGGCCGTACGACGCCCTTCAGCGCCTCCGCGTTCGCCGGTTCCCCGGCGAGCCCGCGGAACGACGCGTCCTGGGAGGCCACCGCCAGGCGGTCGCTGATCCGCGTACCGGCCAGGGAGAAGAGGATGGACAGGAAGGCGGCGGCGCCCACCGTGCCGCCGTTGGACCGGAAGAAGTTCACCGACGCGGTGGCCGCCCCCATGTCCTGCCGGGGCACCTCGGACTGGGCGAGCGTGGTGATCGTCTGCATCGCCGCACCGAGACCCGCCCCCATGAACACCATGCCGATGGCCACGTACCACAGCGGGCTGTCGTCCCTCAGCGTGGCGAACACCAGCATGGCGACGGTGAGGGAGCCGACGCCCGCCACCAGATGGACCTTGAACCGGCCCGTCCGTGACATCAGCCGGCCCACCACCAGGGTCACCGTGACATTCGCCGCCATGGTGGGCAGCGTGGCCAGGCCCGCCCCCATCGGGCTCATGCCCTTGGCCAGCTGGAGATAGAGCGGAAGTGTCGTCATGGCGCCGAACATGGTGATGCCCACGGTGAAGTGCAGCACGGTGCCCAGTCGGAACGCGCGGATGCGGAACAGCCTGACCGGCAGCAGCGCGGCATCCGCCATCCGCCGCTCCAACAGTACGAAGCAGATCAGCCCGACCACGCCCACCGCGTACATCGCCAGCGCCCGGGGCGAGGCCCAGCCCCAGCTCCGCCCCTGTTCGGCCACGACGAGCAGCGGCACGATGCCGACCGCCAGCGTCAGCGCCCCGCCGTAGTCCAGCCGGTGCCGTACGGGCTGGTGGGGTATGTGCAACACCCGCAGGATCACCACGATGGCGAGGGCCGCCAGCGGCACGTTGACCAGGAAGATCCAGCGCCATCCGTCGATCCCCAGCAGAGTGGCGCGCCCGGCGAACACCCCGCCCACCAGGGGGCCGATAACACTGGACCCGGCGAACACCGCCGTGATGTAGCCCTGGTAGCGGCCGCGCTCCCGTGGCGAGGTGATGTCGGCGATGATCGTCATGGCGAGGGACATCAGCCCGCCACCGCCGAGGCCCTGCACCGCCCGGAAGGCCGCGAGCTGATGGATGGACGTGGCGAATCCGCACAGCAGCGACCCGAAGGTGAACAGCACGATCGCGGCCAGATAGACCGGTCGGCGGCCGTAGATGTCGGAGAGCTTTCCGTACAGCGGGGTGACGATGGTGCCGGTGACGAGATAGGCGGTGGTCACCCACGCCTGGGCGGTGAGTCCGTGCAGATCGTCGGCGATGGTGCGCAGCGCCGAGGAGACCACGGTCTGGTCCAGCGCGGCGAGGAACATGCCGAGCACCAGCCCGGACAGCACGGTGACGACCTGGCGGTGGGTCAGCCGGGCGGGGGTCTGGGGCTCGGTGGGCTCGGTGGTGGTGGATGAGGACGACATACGTACCTGCGAACCTTCTCTGCCGCGCGTGGGGGACGTAGCGGGGGGCTGGAAACCCGTGGGGAGGAGCGGGCCCGGAGCCCGGGCGCCGGGGGCCCGGGCTCCGGCGTCGGGGTGTTATCGGGCGAGCTTCTCCAGGTCGGGGACGGCGCTGTCGATCTCCGGCAGCGCCAGCATCTCCAACCGCGCCCGGCGGGCCACGGCGCGGCAGCCTTCGTCGGCCAGCACCTCACGGCAGCCGGCGGCGATACCGTCCGCGGTGGTGTCGGTGATGTGCTTGCCGAGCCGGAGTTCCTCGACCCGCTGTGCGTTGCCGGGCTGATCGCCGAACTGGGGCAGCACCGCCATCGGTGTCGCCGTGCGCATCGATTCGCGGATGCTGTTGAAGCCGCCGTGGGTGAGGAAGAGGTCCACGGATTCCAGCAGCAGTGGCTGGGGCAGCCGCTCGGTGATGTGCACATGCGGCGGCACCCCGTCGGTGTCCACGGGGATGCCGGACGTGGCGAGGACGACACTGCACTCCTCCAGCCGCGACACCCCCTGGATCATGGTCCGCAGCGTCTGCACCGGATCCGGCATCGGCATGGCCGGCGCGGAGGCGTCCGCCTCGCGCGCCTTGTCGCGGAGCATGGGGATCGCGGTGCCGATGGCGGCAAACACCAGCGGGCGGTCGGTGGGCAGTTCGGCGACCCAGCGCGGCAGCACGGCGCCGCGGTCCACGTCCACCGTCTGCCGGTAGGCCCAGGACGTCGGCAGGTGCTGGGCGAAGGAGAAGGCCGGGGGTACGTAGTCGATCCGCCCGTGCGGGACCACCGACAGCGGGTCTTCCGAGGTGGACAGCCCGTGCTGCTGCCGCAGGGCGTTGAGGTGCGGCAGCACCTTGTCCGGGTTGAAGGTGTTGCTGCTCCCGGAAGGGGTGGGCAGCTGCGGTATGCCGAGGGTTTCGGCGATGAGGCAGGAGCCGAGGTCCATGCCGTCCCGCAGGATGAGGCCGGGCCGGAAGTCGCGTGCCACGGGGAGCAGGGCGTCGAAGAGCGTTGTGGCCATCGGGCCGGACAGGACCTTGGTGACGACGCGCAGCAGGAAAGCCTGCCGCTCCGCATCGTCCATCCGGGCCATGTCCGGCGGACCGGCCGGGCCGGCCTCCTCGGCCATCGCGGGGCCGAGGAAGGTCGCCGGGGAGAGGTCGTCGAGGCACGTGGTCACCCGCACATCGTCCGATGCGAAGACGGGGGCGAGGACCGGGGTGGTGGCCACCAGCACCTCATGGCCGGCCGCCGCGAGGGCCCGGGCCAGGGGAAGCTGGGCGCGGCCGTGGGAGGGGCTGCCGAGCGTAGTGAACAGTACCCGCAACGCAGGGGCCTTTCTGTGGGAAGGGTCTCGTACGGCGAGGAAGGGGCGGGCGGGGCGGTCAGCTCGCCATCGCGGGCGTGCGGCCGATGCCCTGGCAGGTGAGTCCGGCGCGGCGGAGCCGGTCCGGGTCCAGGAGGTTGCGGAAGTCGTAGACGTGCGGGGATCCGAGCAGTCCGGCGATGTGCTCCCAGTCGAGGTCTCGGAACTCCGGCCACTCGGTCAGGACGAGACAGGCGCGCGCTCCTTGGAGGGCCTCCTCGGGGGTGTCCGCGAGGGTGAGCAGATCGCTGAGGTCGGGGCGGGTCTCGCTGAGCGCGGGGTCGTAGGCGTGGAGTTCGGCGCCCCGCTCCTTGAGCAGCCGGGCGATGGCCAGTGCCGGTGAGTCGCGCAGATCGGAGGTGCCCGCCTTGAAGGCGAGGCCCAGCACGCCCAGCCGTACGCCGCGCAGCGAGCCGTCGCCCGGGGTGCATCCGGCCACCACGCGCTCGACGAGCCGCCGCTGGTGTTCGACGTTGGTCTCGATGGTGGCGCCCAGCAACGGGAAGTCCACGCCCGATTCCTGGCAGATCGTCAGTAGGGCGTGGGTGTCCTTGGGCAGGCAGGAGCCGCCCCAGCCGGGGCCCGGTTTGAGGAACGCCGAGCCGATGCGGGGGTCGTGGCCGATGCCCGTGAGCACATCGTCCACATCGGCGCCGAAGCGCTCGCACAGCGTGGCGAGGTTGTTGGCGAAGGAGAGCTTCATGGCCAGGAAGAAGTTGGCCGCGTACTTGGCGAGTTCGGCGCCCGCGGCGTCGGTGAGCACCAGCGGGGCGTCCAGCCCGGCGTACAGGTCCGCCACCCGTCGCGCCGCGTCCCGGTCCGCGGCGCCGACCACGATGCGGTCGGGGTGGAGGAAGTCGCGCACCGCGTACCCCTCGCGGAGGAACTCCGGGTTGCTGACCACGGCCACGTCGGGGCGGTCCAGCAGCGCGGCGACGCGATCGGCGGTGCCCACGGGCACGGTGGACTTGTTGACCACCACGCTGCCGCGCGGCAGCGCGTCGCGGATCTGGTCCGCCACGGCCTCGACGGCGGCGAGGTCGGCGGCGCCACCGACGCCCATCGGGGTCGGCAGGCACAGGAACACCACATCGGCGTCGGCGACCGCGGCCCGGGTGTCGCGGACGAACGCGAGCCGCCCGGAGTCCAGTCCCTCCCGGACGAGTTCGGGCAGCCGGGGCTCGAGGATGTCGACCTGTCCGCGCCGGAGCCGTTCGACCTTCTGGTGGTCGGTGTCCGCGCACACCACTCGATGGCCGAGGCTGGCCAGACAGGCGCCGGTGGTCAGTCCGACATAGCCGGTGCCCACCACCGCGACGCGTCGTATCTGCACAGGGGATCACCACTTCTGCTGGGGGTCAGATGCGGGTGCGTGGCGAGGGCGGCGCAGGGCCACCCGGTCGGGATACGAGCAGGCCGGACACCGTCGTCCGGCCTGGACCGCGCGATTCGGCGACCAAAGTCACCACGCGTTGACAAAACATAACGCGCCGGTCCACAGCTTGGTCAACAACTGATGACAACAGTGGATGACTTCTGGACATGCGAGGCTGAACCGGCAGCATGTACGGCACGGTCCAGGCGGAGGTACGACAGGTGAACCGGGCAAGCGACTCACGAGAGTGCGACGGCCACCCCCGCCGTGCCCGCAGATACGACGCGGCGGGCACGCGCAGCGCCCTGCTGGGAGCCGCCGCGCTGCGGTTCGCCAGATACGGCTACGACGGCTGCAGCGTGCGCGACATCGCCAAGGACGCGGGGGTGGACGCCGCCCTGGTCTACCGCTATTTCGGCTCAAAGGAGGCGCTGTTCGACGCCGTGTCGACCAGCACCGGAATGTTCGAGCCGCTGCGCCATCTGCCGCTGGACGAGGTGTCGGCGTGGATCTGCGATGTGGTCTCCACGGGGCCCACCGAGGAGGAGGCCCCGCATCCGCTGCTGACCAAGCTGCGCTCCTCCAGCCGGGAGGAGACCCTCGGGCGGTTCCGCGAGGAGATCACCGAGGTGTTCTCGGAGGGGTTCGCGCGGCGTCTGGAGGGCGAGGACGCCGAGCTGCGGGCCGAGTTGATGGCGGCGTGGCTGATGGGCATCACCCTGCTGCGCCTGGCCATCCGCTCACCGGCGCTGGCCGCCACACCGGACGACACCCTGCTGCGCTTCCTCCGGGCGGGTATCGACCCGCTGCTGGACGCGGGCTGCCCCGGGGCCAGGAGCGAGGACGGCTGACCTCTCCTCGCTCCGCCCCGGGGCGGGGAACGCGATACGGCGGCTTGGCGAAGCCGTTGTGGCCTCGAAAAGCCGTTGTGGCCAGTGGCTCGGCTCGCATCGTTGGCCGGGTAATCGACGGGTTGCCCGGCAGTCAGCAGGCCAGGGCGCCGCCGGTTGTGCACGCGATTCATTTCGCCTGAAGTCGTGCGGTTCCGGGGGCTGTGCGTGGACCGATGTCGAGGTGTGGTGCGCGTGAGCGTCAGCTTCCCCGCGTGTCCCAGTTCGCGAGCACGGCGTCGGCCGCGGCGTGCAGGTGCCGTGCTGATGTGCCGTCACATACCTGTGTCGAAATACCGAGCAAGAAGCCGTGGATCATTGACGTGACGCCGTCCACGTCGGTGTCTTCGGCGAGTTCTCCTGAGGCGATGCCGCGTACGATGCACGCCCTGATGCGTGCTCGGTCCGCTGCGCGGCGCGCCGCTACGACCTTTCGCGCTCCGGCTTCGCCCGCTCCCGGCGCCCGGACCGTCCCCGAGAGGGCGACGAGGCATCCGCGAGGGTGGGACGTGTCGGTCTGCATGTTGATCGACCCGTGGAGGAGCCGGGCGATGGCCTCGTGGGGACTTACCGCCTCGTCGGCCACGACATCGGTGACGCTGCCCGGTCCGGCGATGTAGTGCTCAACGGCCTTCTCGAACAGTCCCTCCTTCGAGCCGAAGGCGCCGTACAGACTCGCGGAGGACAGCCCTGTGGTCTCGCGGAGCTGGGCCAGCGATGTCGCTTCGTAGCCCTGTTCCCAGAACAGCAGCATCGCGGCCTCCAGGACGGCTTCCATGTCGAAGGTGCGGGGACGGCCGACGGGGGGCACGGCGAACCTCCTCTATTACGGACTGACTGATCCAGTTTGACGCGCACAGCACCCCCTGTCAATATCGGATCGTTTAATCCATAACTAGTGGAGGTCCGCCCCGATGACCACAACGTGTTCCACGCCGGTCCGCGAGCGAGCGCACGAGTCGTTCCCCGTTCCGGCGCTGGTGGTGATGGCGTGTACCGGATTCGTCGTGATCATGACCGAGACGCTGCCGGCGGGGCTGCTCCCGCAGCTCGCTGCCGGAATCGACGTCTCCGAAGGCGGCGCCGGCCAGCTCGTGAGCGCCTACGCGATCGGAACGGTCCTCTCGGCGATACCCGCGATCGCGCTGACGCGCGGGGCACGGCGGAAGCCGCTCCTCCTTGCGGGCCTGCTCGGGTTCCTTGTCGCGAACGCCGTCACCGCGGTATCGCCGTCGTTCACCGTCGCTCTCGTCGCCCGGTTCGTCGGGGGAGCCTTCTCTGGTCTGCTATGGGGCATGCTTGCCGGATACGCCCGGCGTATCGCCGCACCTGAGCACGCCGGGCGCGCCCTTGCCATCGCCATGACCGGAACCCCGGTCGCACTCTGCGTCGGAACCCCCCTTGGCGCCTGGCTGGGCTCGACGGTCGGGTGGCGCTGGTCCTTCGCCGCGATGTCACTGCTCAGCGTCATCGTCATGATCTTCGCGAAGTTCCTCGTGCCCGACGCCCCGGGGCAGTCGACACAGACACGCGCTCCGCTCAGCCGAGTGCTGGGCATTCCCGGCGTGGCGACCATCCTCGCCGTCGTATTCGTCTGGATGCTCGCGCACAACCTGCTCTACACCTACATCGCTTCCTATCTGCAGCAGATGCGTCTCGCGCTCCGGCCCGACGTCACACTTCTCGTCTTCGGCGTCGCTGCACTCGGAGGTATCTGGATCACCGGCGTGTTCGTCGACCGCGCACTTCGCAGGCTCACCCTGGCGAGCGTGACCCTGTTCATAGTCGCCCCAGCGTTTCTTGCCGCCGCGCAGCAGTCCACTGTGCTCGTGCTGCTTGCGATCGTCCTGTGGGGCCTCGCGTTCGGCGGCTCGGCGACGCAGTTGCAGACGGCCATGGGGGAGGCCGCGGGCGAGAACGCCGATGCGGCGAACGCGATGCTGACGACATCCTTCAACATGGCGATCTTTGCGGGTGGTGCTGTGGGGGCTGTGGTCGTTGATGGCGTGGGCGCACCGGTTCTTCCAGCCGGGATGATCGCTCTCACGCTCATGGCGCTCGTCATGGTCGGCTTCGGCCGGCGCGCAGCATTCCCCGCAGGGCGTTGATCGAGAACTGACCGGACCACTTGTCATGCAGCCTTGGACGGGTATGCGGTCCACAGGCGGATTGGCGAGTCAGGGGCGAAGTGGGTCTTGGGCTCGGCGCGGGCGTTGCGCCAGCGGATGTAGGCGGCGATGGCGGCGTTCTGCTCCTCGTGGGTGCGGTGGTCGGTGCCGTTGAGGGCGAAGTAGCGCAGGGCCGCGAACTCCGATTCGATCCAGTTCAGCCAGGATCCGTAGGTCGGCAGGAAGACCAGCTCGACGTCGCTGTCAGCGGCCCAGCTGCGGACCTCGGCGTGCTTGTGGGGGGAGAAGCTGTCCAAGACGACGTACAGCTTCTCCCCAGGCCAGCGAGAGCGCAGGGTCTTGAGCAGGCCGAGGAACTCTCGCCACCGTTTGCGCTGCCGGATCCTGTAGTAGATCTTGCCAGTGGCCAGGTCGAGGGCGGCAAGCATGTGCATCACGCCGCCGTACCGGTTGTAGGTGGCCCGCAGCCGGCGGGGCTTGCCTACTGGACGCCAAGCCCTGCCCTTGCTGGCCCTGTACGACACCCCGCCGGCCGACGGCCGGGTGATATGCGTCGACGAGTTCGGCCCTCTCAACCTTCAGCCACGCGGACGAACACACTCGGTCGACGTCCCACGACCACCTCCAAGATCAGGTCCTGGAGGCAGTCTCCTGATCACCAGACGGGACGTCGATTACCCACCCAACGCCGCGCGACGAGCCACTAGACGTTCGGCACGCGCAGCTTGTCCCAGCTGGTCTTGCCGGGGACGCCGTCCGCGTCATCGCCGGAGTAGCCCAGCTTGCGCTGCCAGGCCGCGTAGGACTTGCGGTCCGCCTCGGTCCACTCCGGGCTCGGGCCCTCCTCGTAGCGTCCGCAGCCCTCGGCCACCAGCCGCTTGCCCATCGCCGTGATGACCTTGCTCTCGCGGCCGTTCCGGAAGAAGTCGGCGCCCGGGAACGGCTCGTAGGACGCCGGTGGCTCGGGGGCCGGGCCGTCCGGCTTGGCGCCGAGCCGCTTGGCGACGCGGCTGCGCATGCTGTCCATCGTGAAGCCACGCGGGTCGACCTTGCCCGGCTGCCACTCCAGATGACCGATCACCGAGCGCTGGGTCCAGCCGTGGGCACGGCAGATGGCCGCGGACACCTTCTCGATCGCCAGCTTCTGCGCCTCCGGCCAGGGGTCCTCGCCGTCGCCGAGGTTGACGCACTCGAAGCCGTAGAAGTGGCGGTTGCCGTCGGTGTCGGCCTCGTTGTCGGAGGGCAGCGCGGATTCGTTGACGACGGCTCTGAGCACGTCGCCGTCGCCCAGGCCCGCGTGGTTGGCACGGCCGTTGCCGACCAGGTGGACCGCGCCCGACTTGTCGATGACGCCGTGGCACAGCGGCCCCGGCAGCGAGGAGTGCCCCTCGTAACACAGCTCCACGGAGGAGTCCGTGCCCTTGGTGACGGTGTGATGGATCATCACTCCGTTGACCGGCCCCCAGGGGCCCTTGCTGTTGCGGTTGTGAGTCCGCCAGTCGCGGTACTCATGGACTTCCAGTCCCTCGTCGCGAAGCGCCTTGAGCAGACGGTCGGCGGTGAGCGGCGTGGCCATGGTGATGTGCTCCTTAGGGATGAGGCATGGTGATGTACGGATGCCACGGGTCCGGAACTCAATCGGCTCCGGACCGGGACTACGCTTCCGGTTCGGCGTCCTCCCCGGCCCTGGTCTGCGCCGCCGCTTCGGCCTCCGCCGCGAGCGCCGACGCGTCCGCGGCCGGGGCGGGCACCGCCAGCGGCCCGAACACCATCCGCAGATCGAGCTCCGCCTGCTCGGCGGTCACCCACGCCAGGGGCGCGTAGTGCGCCTGGATCCCGGCCGGGGACTGGAGGAGCGGTTTGCGGGCCGCGTTCACCGGCCACTCCACGCTGCCCGTGGCGGTACGGGCCGGGATCAGCCAGTGGTCCCCGGAGCGGTAGGCGCCGTCGGGGGCGAAGTACACCTCGACTCCGTCCTCCAGGGGCAGCCAGCGGCCCTCCTCGACCCCCAGCGCACCGCGCTTCAGCCGCGCCGCCGCGCCCTTGCGGGGGCGCCGCGTGGTCTCCCGGTGGTCCCAGCGGCGCAGGAACGGCCGCAGCTCGGGGCGGCGTCCGACACCCGGCTCGGGCTCACCGGACAGCCGCACCCGCCGCCCCGGCAGGTCGGCCTCCTCCACCCGCAGCAGCGGCAGCGGTTCGCCCCGGCTGGTGTAGGCGGTGTCCACGAACTCCACCAGGTCCCCGACGCCCAGATCCAGCTTGTCGTCGCTGCCCAGCGACGCCAACTCCACCCAGGTGCCGTCGAGTTCATCCACCGGGAAGACCACCGAGCCGTTCTCCCGGGACCATTTGAAGGTGGCCTCCTTCGCCGTGCCGCCCTCGTGGATCTCCACGCGGTACAGCTGGTTCTCCGGTCCCCGGTAGCGGGCGTCCGGGCGGACCAGGCAGGGGTCCTGGTCCGCGTGTTCCGGCCGCTCGGCGCGCGCCGCCAGCCGGGACCCGGGCGCCGTGGCCTTCCGCGCCCACGCCTCGAACGCCTTGCCGACCTGCTCCTTGCTCGCCCCTCCCGGGTTCTCCAGCTCCAGGGCCGAGCTCTCCACCGGCAGCACCTGCCAGACCACCTTGACCCGGGCCGCCGTGTCCGGCATCGCCGAGCCGAGGGCCACTTCGCGCAGCGCCGGGTCCTCGGCGGCGGTCACCGACCGCTCCCACACCTTCAGGGCGACCAGGAACGGGCGCTGCTCCGGCAGCCGGTCGCCCGGCCGCTCCGGATCCCGGTAGGCGTCCGGCTGATCCCAGTAGGTCCAGGTGGCGGGCGGCTCGTCCGGCTCGGGCGCGTCGGCCTCGCCCTCCTCGCCGGATGGCTGGTCCACCGCCTCGTCGTCGGCCGCCACCCCGGGCAGCGGCCGGGTCGCGTCGCACAGGATGCCGTCCACGTAGTAGCGGCCGCCCTCGATGATCAGGTCGTCCAGATCGCGGCTGCCGCCCTTGAACCGGATGTGGAAACCGGCCTCCCCGGACGGGCCGCCGTGCTGCCCGATCAGGTCGGCGGCGAGCGTACGGGCCTGGTGGAGCTGGATCGCGGTCTGCTCGTTGGCGTCGGCGTCGAGCTGTACGCGGCCCTGCTGGGCGACGACGGCGGAGTAGCGCCGGTCGGGCCGGAAGGTGAGTCGGGAGAGATCGGCGTGCATGGAAGGGGTCCCCCTCGGAAGGTTCGGAAGTCTGGCGGGCGCGGCTCGCACGAGCGGGCTGAGGCATCGGTGTCGGTGTCACATCGGCTCACGTCACGGCGATGACTCCCGCGTCCGTGCCCGCCGGCGCGTACTCCGCGAGCCGCGCCCGCAGGCTGTCCTCGCGCTGCGGCTGGTACAGGTCGTGGAAGGCGCCCATCTCGGCACCGTCCTCGGCGCCCCGGCGGATCTCCTCCGCGCATCCGGCCGCCAACTGCCCGTACACCGGGGTGCCGTAGCGCTCGCCGCTGAACAGCGGCCGCACCCGCCACGCCTCCTCGGCCCCCACCAGGTCCGGCTGGCAGCGGTGGCGGCGCGGGGTGCGCGAGCCCGGCGGCACATAGCTGAACCGCAGACATCCGACACCGCGCCTGGCCACGTGCATCCGCCCGGTGAAGAGGCTGTTCTCGCCGATCAGCACGGCGTGGGTGTGCACTTCGCCGATGACGGTGGTGCGGTGGGCGTGCAGTACGGCGTGGGCGTGGCGGCAGTCCGGGGCGGACAGCGCCGGGCGGTCGTGTCCGGTGGCGTCCAAGATGGAGTCGCGGATATGGAGGGCGAGCGGGTCGGTGTGCACCTCCTCGCCGATCACCTCGATGGTGCCGAGGACGCTGCGCTCGATCTGGACGCAGGCGGTGGTGCGCTCCAGGACCAGGCTGGGCTCGTCGGGCGAGCGCGGCTCGCACTCCGGCTCCAGGGACCAGCCGGGGACGAGGGTGCAGTGGCGCAGCACCACGGCGCCGACCGGCCCGGTGACGTTGAGGCCGCGCCCCGCGATCAGCAGCCCGTCCAGCACGATGCGCGGCGCCTCGCCACCGGTGTTCCCGTGCTCCTCCCGCGCCCGGATGTTGAGCGCGTCGGGGCGGTTGCTGTACCAGTCCAGCAGCCGGATCACCGGCCGGGTGCCCTCGGCGGCGCGCAGTTCGAGCCGGTCGTCCGGGTCCAGGTCGAAGTCCAGCTGCTCCTGGTAGGCGCCGCTGTGGGTGATCTCGATGATGCCCTCGGGGCCGCATCGCCCACTCCGCCGGTCGTGCTGCCACTGCCGGTACGCGTCCATGATCCGCTGGTACGCACACCCCGGCCCGACCCGGTAGACCTCAGCGGCCGGGGAGGTCTCGCGGTCGTCCCGGTCGTACTCCCCGCCGCCCATGTCGTCGGGGGACGCGTAGTGGTAGGTGACCCAGACGCCGTGGCGGGGCGCGGTGCGCGAGCCGAAGGCGATCCGGCCGAGTTCGGGGTCGATGACCACCTGGCCGCGCCCCGCGCGGTAGCGCCAGTCCGTCAGATCGGCCACCACGATGTCCGACGGCTGCACGGGCTCGTCGTGGCCGTCCCGCCAGACGGTGAAGCTCTTGCCCGGACCGTAATAGTCGAGAAGGTGGTCCGCGAGCTGACGGCGGCGGATGTACGCGGGCACGTTGTCGATGGATGCCGGGGGTCCCCCCGCCGAAGGCAGGGGGCGCGCGGCGGACGGCTCGGGTTCGGGGCGGGTCACCAGCGGGGTGTCATTGCCGAGGATCGAGAACGTGTAGAGGTTGCGGGCCCGGTCGACGCAGTACGCGGGCGCCCTGGTCACGTGGTACGGCTTCAGCCGCCACACGAACAGCCCGACCCCCGCCGGGGTGTGGCCGCCCTGTCTGCGGCGGGAGCCCGCGCGCCGTACGTCCACCGAGAGCGCCACCGTCCCGAACGGCCCGCCCGCCAGGTCCAGCGCCGCCCCGTCCCGCAGATCGGCGAGCCGGCCCCGGGAGAGCCTGCGCAGGTCCGCCGCCGCGCCGCCGGTCCCGCCGTAGAGCTTGACCGGCTGCTGGTGCGCGGTGAGCCGGGAGAGCTCCACGGCGCGGGCGGGCCATCCGGCCACCGACGCGGAGAGCTCCTCCAGCAGCGCGAGCGTGCCCTTGCGCCGCCGGTGGGCCACGGTGGCGGCCACGTCCCGGCGCGGCGCCAGCGCCTCGGCCAGCCGCGCCAGGGACGCGTCCGGCGGCCCGCCGTCGCGCAGTCCGGTGGCCGGCACCCGCTCGTAACCGGGCAGCGGGCGGTAGCCCACCAGATCGCCGAGATACGGCAGCACCCATGCGGTGGCGGTCTCCACGAACCAGTCGTCGTACTGGTGCTGCACCCCGTCGCGTACGCGATCGACCTGCTCGGCGATCACGGCGAGCAGGGCGCGCAGGGGCTCGCCCGCCTCGGTGTCCCTGAGGCGATGCCACTGCGGAAGCAGTTCGGCGAGCCCGTCCGGCTCCCTGCTCATGAGGTGACCTCCGTGAGGATCAGCGTGTCCGGGACATCGGGTGAGAACATCGCGAGCCGCGCCGGGCGGATACCGCGGAAGACGGACACCGAACGGCCCCTGGAGAGGCGGCGGGTGTCGGTGATGTCGGGGTTGAGGCGCAGCAGTTCGGCGAGCGGGATGCCATGGCGTCCGGCGATGTCGGTGAGTGTCTCGCCGTCCGTGGCGGTGACCCGGTAGGTGTCCTCGGCGTACTCGGCGGACCGGGCGGGGACCACGGCGCCGGGCTCGGTGAGCCGGGCGGCCAGGTCGGCCAGTTCCCCCGGGGTGCTGGAGGCCGGGACACCGGTGAAGGCGTCCACGTCCACATAGTCCACACCGGGCACCGACTGGGCGGTGGCCAGCACCTCGGAGAGCGCGGCCGGTTGCCCCAACTCACGCCCCGGATAGCCCAGTTCGCGCAGCAGGGCCTGGCGCAGCCGGGGTTCGACCAGCCCCCAGGAGTGGTCCGGCGCCACCTTCACCCGTGCCACCAGCACCAGCAGCACCAGCTCCCGCACATCCACCCGGACCGGCAGCCGGGTGTCCCCGTAGGCGGCCAGCGAGGTGCGCAGGGCGCGCAGCACCTCGGCGTCCGCGCCGATCGGCGCGTCGTCCACCCCGGCCACGGTCACATGGAGCACCCTGCGCCGCCCGTCGAAGAGTTCGCGGGCGGCGGCCCGGCCGATGCCCGCGCGGGAGCGGGCGAAGTCCTCGTAGTCCTGGAGGGAGACCAGCCGGTCGAGCGCGGAGACCGCGAGCGGGATGGTGCGGCGGGTCAGGCCAGGACCGTCGCCGTCCGCACCGCCGGTGGCGGGCTGCGGATTGGTGACCGCGGTGACGCCGAGGGGCCGGGTCAGGGCCTGGGTGATCCGGTCCGCGGGCACGTTGGCGGCCTCGCCGGTGCCGAAGCGGTAGCGGGCCCGTACGTTCTCGTGGCCACCGGGCAGCCGGGCGCCGTGCACCCCGTCGCCGAAGGTCACCGTGGTCCGCCCGTCGCCGGTGGTCCCGGTGACATAGACGCGCTCGCGCGGCCCGCGTCCGGCGAGGCTGTCCACCCGGTGCCACAGCAGCCCGTCGACGCGGATCTCGAGGGCGGGGATGGCGCCCAGGGGGTTGTCCGCGGGGAGCCAGGTCAGCGGCGACTGCCACAGCGTGAAGGTCTGGCCGGCCACGGCCGGGTCGCCGCTGCCGATGGCCTCGTCACGACTCTCGCCGTGCGTGGCGGGCACGACATTGCCCTGGACGCGGACCGTCTCACGGCGGTAGCGGTAGGCCAGATCGGCGGTGAGGGTGAGGGTGGTGTGCACATGGTCGCCGGGCAGGTCCGGGTCGACGCGCTGGTCCACGGCGGCGATCACCGCGAGCTCCGTGCCCCGGACCCCGGTCGGGCCGCCCGGACCGGCCGGACCCGGGATGTCGGTGCGCTCGCCGGAGACGACGATCCGGCGGCCGGGCCGCAGCCCGTCGTACAGCTCGGCGAGCTCGATCTCGTTGCCGTGGACGTCCTCGCCCAGCGGCTCGTCCGCCGGGCGCAGCGGCTCACCGCCCGCGTGCACGGTGGTGTCGCGGATCGCGGAGAGCAGCACATCGTGTTCGTCGAGCCACGGGTCGGCGAGGGTCAGCTGGGTGCCGCGGCCGGTGATGCCGTAGTTGGTGTACGCGGCGGTGCGCACGGCGACGACGCGGGTGGTGACGGAGGCGAGCTTGTTGTCGCCCGGGATGCCGTCCGGCTCGCCGGACCCCTTGCGGGGGCGCTCGATGGCCACCCAGCTGCCGACCGTGACGGAGTTCTGCACCGAATCCAGCGGCAGCACATAGCGGTTGGCGGGCTCGGGCACGGTGGCGATGCCGATCTCGACGGCCGGGGGCTCACTGCCGGGGGTGAAGCGCAGCGTCAGTTCATAGGCGCCGTAGCCGATCTGTTTCGGGGGTTCGCCGCGGCTGAGCATCCACTGCTTGGTCTCTCCGTTGTCCACGACCACATGTACCCGCCCGTCCTCGGCGGGCCGGGAGACGAACAGGGTGAGCGTGGGCAGTCCGGGCAGCAGGGTGGCGGTGACACCGGGCTCCTGCGAGTCGGTGGGACGGCCCCGGAGCCAGCCCAGGTCGTGGTCCTGGCCTACCCGGGTGGACAGCTGCACCCGTCCCGGACCGAGCTCGAACTCGGCGGTCTGCGGCAGGTTCTCGCTGCGCTGCCATGACGTCCCGGTCTCGATGTGCTGGAACTCCGCCTTCACCGGCGCCTTGACCGCCGTGTCGTACACGATCCGTACGGCGGTCAGCTCACCGCCGGTCAGCGGCCAGTCGGTCTGCCGGATGACCCGGCCCCGGTCGTCCTGCACCGGCTTGAGCGGCGCCATCGCCCCGAAGGGCGCGGCCGTCACCCGCATCGCCAGCAGCTCGCGCAGCAGCGGGACGGTCCCCGGCGGGGCGGTGGCGGCCGGGGCGGCGCGGCGCCACGCCGCGTACATCCCGCTCTCCACCCTCGGGTCGAGGGCCGACAGCAGCCCGGCGGCCAGGTCGGACCCCGGCCCGAAGAGCCGCCGTGGATCGTGCGCCGCCGCGGCGTGGGCGCCGGACGGGGGCCGTACGACGCGGGTGCGCAGGGCGGGCAGGACGGCGCCGAGCGCGCGCACGGCGGCGGCGCCGTGGGCGGGCCCGGTGGCGAGGCCGTGGGCCCCGGTGACGGGGGCGTCGGTTTCGGTGGTGCCGTCGGTCGCGGGTGGCCGGTCCTCGGCGAGCTGGGACCGCAGCCGCACCTCACCGGACCCGTCGGCGTCCAACTCCCCCGCCCGCTCGCGCAGTTCGCCGATCACCGCCTCCAGCCGCTCGAACCAGGCGGCGACCTCCTCGTACGGGGCGGCCAGCACCTGCGCCTCCGCCAGCCGGTCATGCGGTTCGGCGAGCCGCCGGGCGAGCTGCCCTGGTGTGGTGATCCCGTCCAGATCGCCCCGCAGCGGCGCCAGGACCTGCGCGTCGAACTCCTCGATCAGACGGCTGACGGGACGCGGATCGGGATGGTCCGGCGTGGGCTCGGCGTCCCCCCGGTCGTCCGGGTCCTCGTCCGCCTCCGGGTCGGTGATCCACCGCCGTACCTCGTCCACCAGCTCCTTGAGCGACGGCGGGGCGGACTCCGGCAGCCCGATCGCCGTCACGTCCTCGTCGCGGTCGACGGTCACCCGTGCCACCGGCAGCAGCGGCCTCGGGCCGCCGCCCCCGGACTCCGCCGTCCCGCCGAAGACGAAGAGCAGCTTGTCGCCGACGGTCAGTCCGAGCGAGGTTCCGGACACCAGCAGTTCCGAGCGGCGCCGCAGGTCGTCGGGGCCGATCAGGGCGGGCCGGCGGCGGCGCACCGCCAGTTCGTTCCACGCCCAGCGGGCCGCCAGGTCCTCGCTCGTCTCAAAGGTCTGCGACTCCTCGTCGGAGGCCGCCGGTACGCTGTGGCTGATGGCCCCGCGCGGAATGGTCACCACGACGTCCTCGGCGCGCGGATCCCGGTCCAGGGTGTACGCGAGATGGGTGTCGGCGGCCACACCCGGCCGTGGCACATGCCCCACCAGCCGCCCCAGGAGGGCGAGCGAGCGGGGGTCGTGGGCGGTGCGCAGATAGCCCTCGTCGGCGATCCGCTCGGAGTGGAAGGTCAGCAGGTCGCCCAAGACCGCCCAGGCGTCCAGCAACCCGATGGCCGGGTCGTCCGGAGTGCGTACGGTCAGGCCGCGCAGCGCGGGATAGGCGGGCGAGGCGAGCCGGTCGAGCATGGCGGCCAGGAACGAGCCGTAGTCGCCGACGCGATAGTCCAGGGCGGTGCGGCCGGGCGGGTTGTGCGGGGTGCCGGGGGCGGCCCGGCGCTCGTCGTGGCCGCCGCAACCGCGGCCACAGCCGCCGGGGTGGACGTGGTCGGGGTGGTCGCTCATCGGGTCCCCTTCAGCTCGATGACCAGGCGGCCGTTCTCGGGCCGGTCGGGGTCGTTGTCGCATTGGGCGATCTCCAGGGGGCCGATGCGCAGGATGCCCTCCTCCAGCGCCTCGCCGTGTGACGTCTCGTACGAGGTGCCGTCATCGGGCTCCTTCGGCCCCTCCAGCCCCTCGTGCCACAGCCGTCGCAGCCGGGTGACATCGGCGCGTCGCACCCCCGGCACCGCCGCCGCGACGGCCACCAGGCGGCTGAGCCGCACCGGTTCGCCGAAGGTCAGCGCGTCGGGGTGGAAGAAGCCGAGCCGCCCGCCGGAGAACCGGCGGCTGCCCAGCGCCCGGTACAGCTCGGCGAGGATCTGCCCGTGCTGGTGTCCGGGCGCGGCGCACACCTCGATCGCGATGTCCAGTGGCACGGCGCGGGCCGGGCCGACCACCAGGTCGTGTCCGATCCGGCGGTAGCCCTCCAGGGCGTGCGCGACCGAGTCGAGGAGGGCGGGGGGCGGTGCCCCGGTCCCGTACGCGTCGATGGCGATATGCGCCTCCCGCACACTGCCGGTCCAGCGGATCTCGGCCGCCGCGCGCCGCACCCCGGGCAGTTCGGAGGCGAGCGCCGCGTAGTCCTCGGCGGTGATGGCCCGGTGCCGGGTGCGCTTCAGATCGAGCGGGGCGAGCCGGCGTACCTGTTCGACCGGCTCGGGCTCGGCGCCACCGACGGCGGGCAGCGGATTGCGCACCCCGGCCACGGGCAGGGGCGCTCCGGTGTCCGCCGCTTCCGGATCCCGGCACAGCACCAGGTGGTTGATGGCCTCGGGGCCGACGTTGCCCGCCGTGCCACCTCCGGTCCGGTAGTGGACCGCGAGGCGCGCCCCGGGCCTCGGCACGGCGCCGTACCGGCCGTCGCCGAAGCGCAGCGCGATACGGCCGTCGTCCTCCAGCTCGCCGACGAAGTGGCGGTCCCGGGGGCGGGAGGTGAGCAGATCGCGGCGCGGTGTCCAGGTCTCGTCGCCGTCCTCGATCGTTACGGCGGGGAGGGCGGCCCGTGGGTCCTGGACGAGCGCGGCGGCCGGACCGTGCAGCACCGGATCCTCGGGGCGCAGCCCGGCGGCGTACGCCCGGCCCCAACTGTGCGCGATCTCCCAGGCGATGCGCCCGTCCAGGACGGTGCCCGCCCGTGCTCTGGCGGTCAGTGCGGCCAGGCGCCCCAGCTTGGCGTCGAGCAGCCGGTCGCAGCGGTGCAGCAGCTCGCGCAGCGCGCGGACGGGGTGGCGGGCGAGTTCGAGGCGCTCCAGGACGCGCGGTCCGAACAGGACGGCCAGCTCGGCGATTTCCTCGTCCGAGAGCCCGTCGCGGTCGCGGGCGCTGCGCCACAGCTCCGTCAGCCGCTGCCGCACCCGCCCCGGGATGGCGGCCAGATGCTCGGCCTGCCCGGCCGCGATATGGCGCGGATCGGGGAAGGGCACGGCCTGGGTGACGGGGGCCTGGTGCAGTACGGGCCGGAAGCGCGGCACGATCCCGGGGTAGACGGACTGGGCGAGAAGCGTCCGCAACGCCTCGGCCTGGGCGTACGCGGTGCCGGGCACGACCTTCTCGCGCCGCTGCCCGGCCGACTCCAGGCCGATCCCGGCCCGGCCGGTGGCCTCCGGGCCGACGGTGGTGAACAGCTCCCGTACGTCGTCGGGGGCCAGTTGCCGCCCGTGGCGGGCCCGGTCCAGCAGGGAGTCGATGAGCCGCGCGGGCGCGTTTCCGGCGTCCTTGTCGAAGCAGCCGAAGGCGGGTGGGTCACAGGACCCGGCGACGGCGGGGACGGGCGGCACGGTGAGGGTCTCCGGTGTGCCGCAGCAGAAGGTCAGCGAGCGGCCGTGGTCGACCAGCACCACATTGCCGCGCGCCACGCTGACGTCCTCGATGGGCGCGCAGTCCGTGCCGCCCCGGGTGGCCAGGCACAGCGGGAAGGCCAGCGCGTCCTCCCGCGCCCAGGTCACCTCCAGCACCGGCTGTTCGGCGAGCCGGTCGACGGCGGGGGTGACGGAGAGCAGCCGCACGGCCTGCCGGTGCGACGGATCGGCGTCGCCGGGCGTCCCGGAGCGCGGCCCCCGCACCTCCTCGAAGAGCAGCAGATCACCGGGGCGCAGATCGAGCGCGCGGGCCTGGCACTCCTCGTCGGCCCACGCGTCGCGCAGCGTCGCGGAAGTGGCGCCCACGGGCAGCGAGCACATCTCGCCGCCCCAGGTCCACAGACGGATGCGGTGGTGCTCCGGCCGCAGGTGAAGGGGTCGGTCGGTGACGACGGGCTCGAACACCTCCACCGATCCGCGCTCATCGAGCACGGCCAGCTCCCGGTCGTCCAGCACGGCCCCGATGTCCGGCCGGTCCAGCGGGCCGAGCGTACGGATGTCCACGGCGGCGAAGCGGTACTCCCCCGGGTTCAGCGTCAGCGGCTCGACCGTCTCCACGGTGACGAAGGCGCGGGCGTTGCAGCCGTCGTGCATCGGATAGTCGATGAGCCGTACGTGGCGGCGTACGGACACCCGGCGGCGGGCGGTGTCGAGATACGCCTCGGTGGCCACCGCGTCCTGCTGGTAGCTGATCTGGTCGGCGGCGTAGGCGAGCAGCTCGACCAGGGTGGTGCCGAGGTCGGCGGCGCTGCGCTCGACCCAGTCGGGGGTGGTGAGGCGGAGCCGGTCCAGGACGACCTGGCGGAGGGTGTCGTAGTCGCGGGCGGTGTAGTCGATGACGGGGGCGGGAGCGGGGGCGTGCACGGGCCGGAAGGTGGCGGGGAGGTCGCGCTCTTCCTGGTCCTCGCAGTCGAAGGGGGTGGGGCAGTCGGGCCGGAAGTGGAATACGGAGTGGAAGTACCGCTGGTCGAAGCCGGGGAAGGGCTCGGTGCCGGGCCGCCCGTAGGGGTCGGTGTCGACGATGGAGAGCCGGTAGGCGGACGTGTCCCCGGCCCGGTCCACGGTGACGTACAGCTTGTCGTCGAGCTCGGGGTCCTCCTCGCGCTCGACGGAGATCTCCAGGACCTCGATGCCGGTGATCCGGCGGCCGCCGTCGACGCGTACGTTCTCCGCGCACAGGCCGTGCGGGGCCTTGCCGAGGAAGGTGACGGTGAGGGTGGTGCCGTCGTCGCCGACCTCGACGGCGTCCACCCCGTTGAGGTGGGCGGCCCTGACGCGATCGCGCCGTGACGCGGTGCTCATGCCCCTCCCTCCCGCTCAGTCCTGGCGCGCTTCCATGCGCGGGCTTCCTTCGACACTGCTCGCTCCTTCGTCGCTGCGCGGCTCCTCAGTCCAGCCCGCGCAGCGCGCCAAGACACGCTCATGCGGCGCCCCTCCCCTCGAACACCTCGTCGCGCAGGCCGGCGGTGGCGCGCACCACATACCGCAGATGGACGCGTACGGCGTTCTCCTCGCTGACCACGTCCAGGGACTCCACCTCGATCAGCTCGCCGAGCCAGCGCTGCAGCGACGCCTGGACGGACAGCTCGACGGCGGAGGCCAGTTCGGGGCTGTTGGGCGTGAAGACGAGGTCGAGCAGACCGCAGCCGAAGTCGGGCCGCATCACGCGTTCGCCGGGGCTGGTGAAGAGCAACTGCTCGATGAGATCGCGTATGTGGTCGTCGTGGCCGGCGTGCGCGGTGCGCCCGCGCCGGTCGATCCGGAACGGGAAGGCGATATCGGTCCGTACGGTGTGTGTCCTGCCGGTCCGTGTCCTCATCCGCACATGACTCCTTGCCGCGCGGCGGAGACGACGGGTGGCCCCTGCGGCACGAGCCCCGCGCTGAAGCACTGTGCCGAGGAGGTGTCGAGCAGGACGGGCACGCCGTCGATCAGCACCGTGTCGCGGTCCGGAGTCCACCGGACGGTGGTGCACGGCAGCGGGACGCGGTCGACGGTGTACGGGCAGCCCACGACCGTGAAGACGTCGTCGGCGGTCGGCACGGGCTGCCCGTCGAGCCGTACACCGGACGACGGAACGGACGCCGCCCGTACGCGTCCGCCGTGCGGGCAACTGATCACGGCGGTATGGCTGACGAGGTTCCCGGAATTCCCGGACACGTCGCTTGTCCCTCCCCGTTCGCTGCTGGCTATCGCTTCTTGGGCACGGTCAACCGGCCCTGATTCAGGTCGACTTGGTCACCGACCAGGGAAACGGAAGCCCCCTGGCCGTTGTTGATGTGCACTCCGGTCGCGTCGATCCGTATGGACGCGCCGCCGGGCGCCTGCAGCAAAATGCCCTCGGCCGGAACGTCGGACATCACGATCTTGTGCTTCCCCGGGGTCTGGATCACCACGGGGTGCGCGGTCGCCGGATCGGTCCGCGCGTCCTCCGGGAGCTGTTCCCTGGCCCCGAACCAGCACCCCGTCCAGATGGGGAAGCTGGGGTCCCCCTGCTCGAACTCCACCCACACCCCGGCCCCGACCGACGGCACGACGTAACTCCCGGCGGGCCGCTGCTGGTCCCCGGTGAAGGGGAAGCAGGGCATGGCCCAGGTCGACGGCTCATCGCCGAGGACATCGGGCACCTCGACGGTGATCCGGCCGATTCCGAGCGGGTCCTGGTTGTCCCGCACCCGGCCCCGGAACTTGCCGAGGAAGCGGTTGTTGGGCGTTGCCGCCATAGGGGCTCCTGCTCTGTCGTTGTCTGCCTCTGCCTCTGCCTCTGCGGTCTAGGGCCGGACGACGCCGCTGCGGGCGATGAGCCCTTCGCGGGTGAGGGTGAAGTTCTGCTGGAACGAGCCGGGCCGCAGATGGTGGGTGACGGTCTTGACGTAGTACTCCCCGTCGTAGGTGACCCCGGCGCCCCGGACGCCGACGAGCTGGCGTGGCTGGAGGATGTACCCGTGCCGGTTGACGTCGAGCGAGCCGGAACCGGAGATGGCGTCGGCGGTGGTGGCGGCCCTCGCCAGGGCCTCGGCCTCGGCCTGCGCCCGGTCCTTCTTGGCGGTGCCGGAGAGCGTCTTGCGCTTGAGGGCCGGGGTGGCCCGTTTGCCGAGGGGCGGCCGGAGGGGGCTGATGTCGGGCTGGGCGAGGAGGGTGGAGGTACGGGTGGTGGGGTCCTGCCAGCGGGCCTGGGGCTCCTCGCGGGCGGTCCCGTCGTAGGCGAACGTCAGCTGGTCGACGGTGGAGTTGACGTCCATGTTGACGGTGAGGGCGTGCTGGGCTGTGCCGACGCGCTTCTCGGGCCCCCAGTAGGCGGTGGAGACCCCGGCGACGGGCCCCGGGATGAGGTAGAAGACATAGCCGTTCGCCTGGGCGAGACCGGTGACGTACTGGAGGTCGGTGCCGGTCTGGTAGTCCACGCGGCGCTGCGCGTTGGGCGGTTGGAGGATCTTCTCCTCGATGACGTCCGCCTCGATCCCGTAATCGGTGTACTTCGCCAGGATGCGGCCGACGCGCTTGAAGGGCGGGAGGTTGGGATAGCGGTCGGTCCGCTCCTCGAGGTCCATGAGGAGGGTGAGATCCTCGCCGGTGACGGTGAGGGTGGTCTGGCCGGGCTGATTGCTGGCCCCCACCTCATGGCGCACGATGAGCCCGTCGAGGAGGACGATCGGCGTGCCCTTGACCGCGGCCGTGACGATGACGCGGGTGCGCGGGTCGAAGAACCCCTCGGGAAGCAGCCGATCGATGATCGCGCCCTTCTTGGTGAGGTCGAACGCCATCTGGAAACCGCTGCGTTCACCCGCGGTCGTGGTGATCTGCGCGGACAGCAGCGCCTCGGTGACCTCGGGGGGCACGGGCCGGGTGAGCCTGGGCCCCATCCGTAATTCGAGGTGGATGGGCCCCTGCCCGACGGGCTCATCAGCCATGGCGCCCACCGCCTCCGCCCGGGAACCCGTTCGGGACCTCTATCTCCTCGCCCGGCTCGGCGGTCAGCTCGCGGGGGTCGAGCACGGGGTTGGCGTCGGCGATCCGCCACCAGGCGGCGGGGTCGCCGAAATAGCGCTGACCGAGGTGGTCGGGGCGCTCGCCGCTGCTGACGGTGTGAGTGGCGGTGTCCTCGCCCACCTCGCCGAGGGGCGGCAGCAGCCGTCGCCTGACGTAGCGTACGGGCGTGCCGTCGGGTTGGACGTGGATCCCGATCTCGGCGTCGTGGTAGCGGCTGGAGCGGGGATAGGGGTGCGACCCCGGAATCGCGTCGAGCGCACTCTCGTACGGCTGTGGCTGTGACCCGGTCATCCGCTTCTACACCCTCCCCAGCCCGATGTCCCCACTGTTCAACCCCAACGCGCTCAACGCCCCACCACGCGCCGCCGCCGCGAGCCGCTCCTTCTGCGCGAGATGCGCCAGATAGAGCTCGGCACCACGGTGGCCGGCGGGCAGATCGCTGACGGTGAGCACCTTCAGCCCGATGCTGAGGGATGCGCGGATGGGGTTGAGGTTGACGTCGAACGCCGATTCGTTGATCGAGAGTTCCGTGATCCGCACGGGCATGACCCGCTTACTCCCCCAGGTGAAGAGGGTCAGTGGCATCTCGATCGGGCTGATCTCGATGGTCCCCTTCTTGGACAGCCGCATGGCCTCCCGCAGTTTGGCCGTGGTCGGCTGCACGAGCATTTCGAGCGTCGCGAGCTGCGGGTGTATCCCGTCGGGCGCGGCCACCTCGAACTGATCGGTCGCGTCGATCTCCGCGGTGAACTTCCACGTCTCCTGGGCGGGGCCTTTGAGGCGAAGCGCCTCATTTTTGTCCCCGCTTCCGCTGCCGCCTCCGCCGCTGTCGGCTTGGTCTCCGGCGGATTGCGGGGCCAACGACCGCTCCAGTGTGTCCGGATTGAACTGCAGCACGATGATCCTCTGCGGCGTCCCCCGCTCGGGGTCGACGAGGACGATCCCGGATCGGATGGGTTTGGGGATATCGGGGTAGCGGGTCACAGGCGGGCCTCCAGGCGGGCACGAAGGGAAGAATAGTCGCGGTCCGGAAAGAGCTCCGGAAATACCTGGAGCATGTTCTTGAGATTGTTTGCGTTCTCCGAAAAATCCCCCCTGCTCAGCGAGATATCCGCGAACAGATACTGCCAGCCATATGCACCCTTGGTAAGGAGCAGCATTTCGAGGTATTCGCAATACCCGATGTCAAGTTTAATGAATCCCGACGGGTAAGGCGGCTGCTCGATGTATGCGATGTCGCTGTACCAGAGTTCAAGCGCATCGACATCCGCCTGCAGACGGATGTAGGTCTGGATTCCCGCACCGAACCTGGGAGTTCGATCGATGGGGCAGAGCTGTGACAAGAATTCGCGATGAAAGTCTGTTTTTGCGCTACCCACTCCGGGATCGCTTGCCTGAAGTGCGTCGTGAAAGTTGATGAGACTGAACTCGCCCTTGACATCCGGTAGATCGCCTACGGCTCTCCATGCGGCGCCGAGCTCGTAGAAACGTAGATAACAGTCCAACATGCTCTCGCTGAAGCGTACTCCCTCCCATGCTTCATCGTACTCCTCTGGCAAGATGCCGCCGAGCGGCCTATCCAGATCTGCGCCACTGCACCGTGATTCCAGGAGGCGGCAATTTTCGATTTCCTTGAGAGAATCCAAGTGCAACTGCTCGTTCCGCGTAAGCGATGACATTGATCTCCTCCACGTATCGCCGTCTAAGAAAACGTGAAGTGTCCGGCCCTGTGGCGCTCTTCGACCCGCTTCATCGCCTCGTCGAGCGTATACAAGGACATACCCTTGGACGATCTCCACGCTTTCAGCTTATTGTGCATATCTGCGATGTCGCTAAAGGGTTGCGAACGATGCGGGAGCCCTTTAGCGTATTCCGTGTCCCTCACTTCCTGGACTGCGTCGATGAAGTTGGGCGTCTCCCGCAGGGCCGTTTTGAGCTCACGCTCACTCGCGGTGTTGATGTTGACCGGAGCCGGTCTACTACCGGGCACGGGCGGTGCGGGAATAGGTAGGGTTGCACTGGCGATCGCATCGAACTTGTCCCAGTCGGAAGGATTTCTTCCACTTGCATCCGGCTTTCTGCCATATAGACCCCACGATGCCGTAATGGTCTTGGGGAACCCGGGCGGATACTCTCCCGCAGCATATTTCTCCGGGGCGACCCTTCTCCCCGGATAACTGTACGGGGAGCTTCCTTCCCAGCGCGCCAAGTGCACCTTATACCAACCCACATTCTCTGGGTTTTTGTTTATTGACCCGAACGTCATGGCCGCAAACTTCTCGAAGCTGTCATAGAAGGGTCCATTGATCGCGTTGAGCGCTGGCACGAAGTTCGATGTCTTGGCAGGCCCTCCAAGCTGCCTGGGAATGAGGTGCATCCGGTCCCACTGGGGCTTTCCCGGGCTGTTGAGGCCATGGTCATCCACGTATGTCCAGCCTTCGGTGTACTGCCCGCTGGGCGCCTGCCCGTTCCTACCGGCCCATTTTGCGTTCACATATACTGCCTCGGTTTCGTCACCAGGACGTGTACCCATCCTCGGCTGAGGAGTGATTTGCGGGTCCGGCAGGCTGTGTTCGTTCAGGTAATCCTTCATCTCCTCTGAGAATCCATTGAGTACGTCCTCTTCAGGGTTGAGCGTTGCCCTGATCTTGAACCTGGGCTTCCCTTCCTTGGTTAGGCTCGTAAGCCGGTAATACTGACGAAGGGCGGCAAGCATCTGCAGATGAGCCGTCTGCGGCATTCCTGGCTCAAGGCGCTTCCTCAGGATTCGGCGGATACGCCTGACAATCTCGTCCAGCCTCTCCTCTTTGGACTCTTCCTCTTCCTTCTTCTGCTTGTCCTTGTCCGGCTTGGACTTGGGCCTGCCCGGGCCGCTCTTGTCGGGATGGGGCTTGCGCTTGTTGGGGCCCTTCTTGTTGGGCCGCCTGCCGGGGCCGTCCTTGTCGGGTCTGGT
This sequence comes from Streptomyces lacaronensis, assembly GCF_047337785.1. Classification (NCBI taxonomy): domain Bacteria; kingdom Bacillati; phylum Actinomycetota; class Actinomycetes; order Kitasatosporales; family Streptomycetaceae; genus Streptomyces; species Streptomyces lacaronensis. Next base: position 10,695,092 of record NZ_JBLHDK010000003.1, on the reverse strand, counting down.
CTTTCGGGGACCTGGCTTGTCGCCGTCCTTGTCCGGCTTGGGCTTCTTGCCGTCGCCTTCCTTCGGCCTGGTGGGCTTGTCGCCGTCCTTGTCCGGCTTGGGTTTCTTCGGGTCGTCCTTGTCGTGCTTGGGCTTGGTGGGGTCCTGGTCCTTGGGGTCCTTGGTCGAGGGCTTGTCGTCGTTCTTCGGCCTGTTCTCGGGGCCCATGTCGTCCTTGGGGCTGCCCGGGGTTTTGTCGTCCTTGGGATTGGGCTTTGTCTGCGGCTCGGGCTTCGGCTTGGCCGGGGGTTCCGGCTTGGGCCTGGGTTTCGGGGATGGGGTCGGGCGGGTGTCCGGGCGGTCTTCCTCGGGCTTGGGCTTGCCGTTTTTATCCTTCGTGGTGGGGGCTGGGGTCTTGGTGTCGGTGGGTGTCGGCTTGGGTTTGCCGGGGGTTCCCGGCCTGGTGGGTTTGGTTTGCGGGTGCGATGGCGTTGTGGGCTTCGGCTTCGGGGACGTTGTCGTTGTCGGGCGCGTTGTGGGGGCGCTTGCCCTGGGTGGGGTCGGCTCTTGCGGCCTTTCGTCGGGCTTCGGCTTGCCGCCCCGACCGTCCGAGCCCCCCTCGTCCGCCCCGCCCTTCCCGCCCGCTCCGCCCTTGCCGCCCTTCCCCTGGCCCAGCTTCGCCGCGATGTTCTTGAAGCGCCGGCCCACCTTCGCGACGTACTTGCCGATCCCCGACAGCAGCGCCTGGTAGGCCAATTCGAGGAGCGCCACGATGCCCGCCGCGACGGCCTTCGCGAAGAGGATGCCCGCGCCGCCCATCCGGACGAGCTTCAGCCAGTCGAGGACCGCGCCCACCGCGCGCAGGATCGCGCCGAGCGCGCCGATGGCCGTGCGGATGGCGTCGATGACGGCCATCACCCAGCCCGCTCCCGGGATCAGCTTGGCGACGACCTTGGTGATGACGATCTCGCCGATGATCAGGGGGAGTTGGGGGACGATCGCGTCCCACGTCTCCTTGACGATCTGCTCCAGTGTGAAGCCGCCCTTGAGCAGCTTGTCCAGGATGGCCTTGGGGACGCCGATGATTTCCTGGATCTTGGACTGGAACCAGTCCTTGACGGCCGACTTGACCTCGCGGAAGAGGTGGTTCTTCGCACCGTCCACCGCCGAGTTCTTCGCACCGCTCAGCCAGCCGCCGGGGTCGGAGAGGAAGTCGACCGCGATGAGCATGAACTCCCCGAGCGCGCCCAGCAGCTTGGAGGCGAAGTCCAGGACCGCCTTCACCGCGTCCACGACGGCCTTGACCACGTCCAGCAGCATCTTCTTCAGGACGTCAAGGATGCTGCTCAGCAGCTTGCCGAGGGCGTTCAGCAGGTCGGTGATGGCCTGCTTGAGCATGGTGGCGAGCTTGTTGACGAGGGCGATCGCGGCGTTGATCAGGCCGGTGATGAAGTTGCGGATGCGCTTGGCCAGGTCGATGACGGCCCGCACCATCGCCTTGGCGAACTCGATCAGGTCATTGATGAAGTTCTTGATCGCGTCGACGATCGCCTTACGGGCGTCGTTGATCCAGCGCTCGACGGTCTCCTTGAAGTTCTTGATGAACCCGATGACCGCGTCCCGCGCCTCCCTGATGACGCGGACGATCGCGTTCTTGATCTCGATGACCTTGTCCTTGATCCAGTCAAAGGCCTTGCTGACCCAGTTGCCCGATTCCTCGACGCTGTCGTCGCGCTTCTTCTCGGCGTCGTGTTCGGCCTGGTCGCCCTTGTCCTGGATCTTCTTGTCGCTGTCGTCCTTCTCCTTGTCGACGTCCTTGTCGGTCTGCTCTTCCTTGTCCTTGACGTCCTTGCGGATCTTCTCGTGGCGGTCGGTCTTCTTGTCGCCGAGTGACTGAAGCTCCTTGTCCTGCTCCGTGCGCCAGTCCTGACGCTTGGCGGTGACCTCGGTCATCGCCTTCTCGCGCTCGCTCGCCTGGCTCTTCGTATTGGCCGCGACCTCGGCGTCGACCTGCCGCTTGTGCTGCTGCTGACCGTCCCGGAAGTCGCGGTCCTTGGTCTGCCGCCCCTCGGACATGCTCTTCTGGCCGTCGGTGAACGCCGCCTGGAACTGCGGTCCACGTTCGTGCTCGGCCACTTCCGACGCGGCCTCGGGAGGCACGGCGCCCGTCGTCGCGCCGCCCCCGGGCGCACCGCCGCCCCCGCCGCCCCGCTGCCCTGGGACCTTGGCCGACATCTGCTCCTTGGGAGCGTTGGGGTAGACCTGATCCTCGCCCATCCCCCGGCCCGCGTCGTCGCGGCCCGTCGCGACGGTCTCCTGGCCCTTGGTGTCGACGGCCGAACCCTGCTCACCGGCCGTCTGGTCGGCGGAACCCCGCATCCGCACGCCCGGCGCGTTGCCCGCCTGGGCCTGCTTGAGCGCTTCGTCCTTGGTCGGCAGCCCCGCGAACTTGGCAGCCAGCGCCTGCGGGTCCACCACGGGCTTGTCGGCGCCGAAGAGGCTCGCGACCCCGTTCACGATCTTGCCGCCGATGAAGCCCAGGGCCATCTTGAAGGTGTCCCAGCCGCCGGGCTCCTCGGCCTTCTCCGCCTCGATCTGGCCCTCGGGCTCCTTGGCGCCCGTGACCTTGGCGTCTTCCTTCTCCGGCGCCTCGGACTTCTGGGCCGGATCCTGCGAGTACTGGGCCGGGGCGTCGGTTTTCGGCTTGCCCTGGAGGGTCTGCGGGGCGCCCGCCGGGCGCTGCATCGAGGGCGGGGCGGCGGCGAGCGCCTTGTGTTCGTCGCCGACGGTGCGGTTGACCGATCCGCTCACGCCCGTCATGGCCTGCAACGCCACATGGGGCTTGAGCCTCGCGGCGGTGGACAGGCCCGCTTCCGGGGACACTTGGGAGAGGTTCGGGGCCGGTCCGGAGTCCTTCTTCTTGCCCTTGGCGGAGGCGGACGCCCTGCCGCCGCCACCGCCTCCCCCGCCACCGGCTCGGGATCCACCGCCACCGCCACCGCGCGGCGCCTTGGCGGACGGTGCCGACTTGGGCGCCGCGGCCTTGGCGCCCGGTGCGGCCTTGGGCGCCGGGGCCTCCTTCGCGGTCGCAGTCGCAGGCGCGGCCGCAGGCTCAGGGGCCTGGTCGGGCTCGGCGGACTTCTTCTCTTCCGGTGCGGGCGGTGCCGGCTCCGCCGCCGGGGCCTCGGTACGCTCCGTCGGCGCGCCCTGCTCGCTCTGCGCCCCGCTGCTCGCCCCGCCGGGCGTATCAGCGTTGGATCCGCCCGTGACCTGGGTGTCCCGCGCGGGTGAGGGGGACTTGGCGTCCGCCGTGGGTTCGCTCTTGGCCGCGGGCGCCGCGTCCGCCTTCTTCCGCTCCTCCTTGGCCGCGGGCTCCTGCGCCGCCTGACCGCCCACCGCCTGCTGGGACGCCTTGTCCTGCGCACCGCCGGACGCGTCACCCGCCGCTGAGGTGCCCTTCTCCTCCTTCGCGGCCTGTTCCGTGGCTTCGCCGCCGTCCTCGGACCTGCCCGCGGCCTCCTGCACCGTCGTCTGGGCGACGACGGGCCCGTCCTTGGGGTCGGCGCCGCTCTTCGGATCGCGTGTCCCGGCCGGTCCCGGTCGGCTCTCGGCGGCCTGCTCCACCGCGAGACCGTCAGGCCCGTCGCCCGTGGCCGCGGCGCCGTCGTCCGCCTCCGCCGAGGGCTCGGCGTCGGCGGCCGAGTCGGCGGCGTCCTCCTCGGGTTCGGCCTCCTCCGCCTCGTCCTCGGCGTCCTCCGCGTCCCGCTCGGCCTGCACCTTGTCGGCCTTGGTCAGCGGAGGGGCGGGGAAGGACGGGACAGGGGCGTCGGCGGACGATGCGGGGTCGAGCGTATCCGCGGTCGATACGCCGGACACGTCGAGATCCTGCTCCGGCAGGAAGTCCTCCGGCTGGAGCTTGATGTCCCAGGCGCTCTTCTCCGCGCCCCCGACCTCGACCTCCGACTCACTGCCGGAGCCGAACGGGTCCTCCTCGGCCCGCTCCTCCGGACCGTCGAGATCCTGGGCGCGTACGCCGTCGAGCGTGGAGAACACGCCGGGCGACTGGGTGTCCGCACCCGAAGCCGTCGGCGAACCGGTGGGCTTGTCCGCGCCCCGCTTGTCCTGCTGCTTCAGCTGCTGACCCGCCACGAGCGAATCGACCGCGCCCGGACGGTTCTTGGCCGCCGACTCCTCCTTGCTCGGCGTCGCGACGCCCTGCTGCTCCTGCCCTTCCTTCCCCTCCCCCTCCTTGCCCTTCCCGGGGCTCTCGGCCTTCTTCTCGCCATCCTGCTGCCCGCCTCCGGACTTCCCGCCCGAGGCCGAGGACGACGACGGCTGCTGGGACCGCGGGGCAGTCGCTGACGCCGAACCGCCGGACTTCCCACCCGACGAAGGGCTTCCGCCCTCGCGTCCCGCGTCGGCGCCCGGCCGCTGCTCCGGGCTCCCTCCCCGGCCCTCCTTCCCGGGCGCGCCTCCGCCGTTCCGCGGTGTACTGCCCGGCGCGCCCTCCCCCGCGGGCTCGTCCTTCTCCGGACCCGGCGCGGGCGCCGGGCGCTGCTCCTCCTCGCGGCGCTCCGCCGCCCCCCGCCGCTGGGTCTCGCGCTCGAACAGCAACTCCTCGACCGGGTCCGGCTCGACGTCCGGGGCGGCCAGCGACTCCCGCTCCAGGTTGTCGTCCGCCTCGATCTCGTCGACGAAGTCGAGCACCCGCTCGTGCTCCGAGCTCAGGAGCCTGGTCTCCAGCCGGTCGAGGACGGCGTCCTGCACCTCGTCCGGCATCCGCGCCAGTTGCATACGGGTGCGCTTGGAGCGGTCCTCGGGGTCGCCGCGCAGGGAGCGGACGACGCTGCCCGCGAGGCGGTCGACCAGGGTCGCCGGGTCGAGCTTCTCCATGCGGTTGCGGTCGGCGTCGACCGTGGCGTAACGGAGCCAGCCCGGGGTCGCGGACGTCTGCGGCTCCGTCTCGGTGTCCGGCTGCCCGCCGCGCGTCAGGTCCCGCGCCGTGCCCTCCGCCTCGCGCTCCATCGCGTCCTGGGGCAGGCTCACCGCGCCCAGGTCGCGGCCCGCGCGCAGGGTGCCGAGGCCGTGGGGGTTCTGGACGGTGTGGAGCAGTTCGTGGGCGAGGAGGCGGCGGCCCTCCGTCGTACCGGGGCGGTAGGTGTTCTCGCGGAAGAAGATGTCCTGGCCGACCGCCACCGCGTCCGCGCCCAGCAGTTCGGTGAGGTGGCCCGCGTCGCGGTCGGTGTGCAGGCGGACCTGGCCGAGGTCGTGGCCGAGCTGTTCTTCGAGGTCGCGCCGGACGCTCGGGTCGAGGGGCTGTCCGGCGCCGCTGACGATGTCCTTGGGTTCGGGCGCACGGGCCTTGCCGGTCCGTTCCTTGCGCTTGCGGCGCTTGGCGGACTGGGACGCGCGGTCGTCCTGGGTGGTGGACGGTGCGTTGCTCATGTCGCCTCCCGCCCCCTTCCGGACAGGCCCGCGTGCACGGCCCGGGCCAGGGCCTCGCCCAGCCGGGCCGGGGAGGTGGTGGCGGGGAGCGGGGGCAGGCCGGACAGGGCCTCGATCGCCGTGCCCTCCCCGGTCGCCGCCAGCGGTACGCCGCGCTCCCGCACCAGCCGGGCCAGCTCGGCCTGGAACGCCGCCGAGACCCGGTCCGGGTCGATACCGGCGCCGAAGCCGGTCAGCGCCAGTTCGGCGATGTCCACCTGGATGGCGCTCGGCTGCTCGTTCGGACCCATCCGGTCGTTCAGACCCATCCGGTGACCTCCGAGGGTGTGAGCGAACGGTCCAGCTTCTGGTACTCGGTGCGCGCCGCCGCCAGCATGTGGCGCATCTGGAGGCGGTCGCCCTCCTCGGCGGCGAGGAAGGCCCCGGAGAGCGCGATATTGCGAATCGAGCCGCCCGCCACGGTGAGTTGGGCGAGGCGTTCGGGGTCGATGTCCTTCATCGGCGCCCGGGCGGGGAGCACTCGGCGCCAGATCTCGGCGCGCTCGCCCTCGCCGGGGAAGGGGAAGTCCACGACGAAACGGATCCGGCGCATGAAGGCCGGGTCGAGGGCCTTCTTCATGTTGGTGGTGAGGATGGCCAGGCCCCGGTACGCCTCCATGCGCATCAGCAGATAGCTGACCTCCAGGTTGGCGTACCGGTCGTGGCTGTCCTTGACCTCGCTGCGCTTGCCGAACAGCGCGTCCGCCTCGTCGAAGAGCAGCAGTGCGCCTCCGCGCTCGGCGGCGTCGAAGACCTTGCGCAGGTTCTTCTCGGTCTCGCCGATGTATTTGCTGACCACCTGGGAGAGGTCGATGACGAACAGGTCCAGGCCCAGCTCCTTGGCCATCACCTCGGCTGCGAGGGTCTTGCCGGTGCCGGAGCCGCCCGCGAAGAGGGCGGTGACGCCCAGGCCGCGGCGGAGTGTCGCGGCGAAGCCCCACTCCTGGTGGACGGTGGCGCGCTGCCGTACGTGGGCGACGATCTCGCGCAGGATCCGCGCCTGGTGATCGGCGAGCACCAGGTCGTCCCAGGCGGCCTCGGGTTCGATCCGCCGGCCCAGCTCGTCCAGGCCGATGCGGGCCTCGATGAGCCCTGCGCGCCAGGCGAGTTCGGCGGGGTCGAGTGCGTCCGTGCCCGAGTCCGTGCCCGTGCCCGTGCCCGTGTCCGTGCCCGTGTCCGTGCCGGGGAGGTCACGGCGTACGGCGGCGGCCGCGGAGCGGATGATGTGCGGCGGCAGCTGGAACTGTGCGACCAGCGACCGCAGATGGGCCTTCTCGATCCGCGGGATGTCGGCGAAGGCGTCCGCCCAGAGGGCGAGTTGTTCGCTGTCGTCCAGCCCGGGCACGGCGACGCGCTCGCCGCGCGGGCGGCCGGTCCGGCGCGGGTCCTCGCTGGAGACGACGAGGGGCACGGCGGCGGCGTCGATGAACGCGTCCGTGGCGGCGGTCTGTTCCCGGTCCATCTCGTCGACCTCCAGCAGGAGCGCCGCGGGCAGCAGCACGGCCTCGCGCTGCCAGAGCCGGGCGAGGCGGTCGCGTTCGGTCGCGTCGGTGGGGACGTCGTCCGAGGCCATGACGTACAGCGCGAGCCCGGTACGGCGGGCGGCCTCGGCGGCGATGTCGGTACGGGTGGTCAGGTCGCCGCCGACGAGCTCCACCCGCAGCGGGGCCGCCGGACGCGACTCGTTCCAGCCCGCGGCCACCTGGTCCGCCGCCCGTTCGTACGAGGGGGGCAGGGTCCGCGGGGGTCGCGCACGGCGCAGCAGTCCGTGCAGCCGGGCGTCGAGGTAGGGCGATCCGGCCAGGAAGTGCAGGATGCGCTCGTCGATCCGGAGGCGGGAGGTGGTGAGCCGGGTCTCGTCGTCGAGGTCTATGAGCCGCCAGCGGCGGAGCGGGGACACGGGGGTGAGCGCGCTCCAGTGCGGCTCGTCGAGCGCGGCGAGGGCGAGCGAGAAGGTGGGGTACGCACGGGCCGGATCGCCGCTTGCGGCGGCACATCGCGCGGCGGCGGTGGGGTCCAGCTCGGCGGCCGCCGTCAGCACGACGAGCTGGCGCTCGAAGGCGCTGAGGCCGAAACAGGCCACGAGCGCGTCGAGCGTGGCGGGGCCGGGAATCGCTTGCTCGTGGTCCTCCGTGCGGGGCGAGTGGGGCGGTCGGGCGGCGGTGGCTGAGAGGCCGCCCGAGGTCGCGGTCTCGGGCTCGCCCGGCGGGCCCGGTGTGGCGTCGGCCACGGTCGTTGTCCGGGACGTGGGTCCTTGGCACGTATGGCGGTCGTGGCCTTGGCCGTCGTCGGCCGGAGCGATGGGCTCGTCGGTGGTGGCGGCGCCGGGCCGGGCGACATCGTGGCGGGTGGCGCCCGGCCGGGTGGCGCCGGGGCGGGAGCCGTTGGCGGTGGCGCGGCGGGCGTGGGCGTCGACGCGGGCCAGTACGGCCTGGACGGCGGCGGCCAGGGCCTGTCCGTCCTCGGCCGCGATGGCGTCCGCGATGGCGTCCGCGCTCGCACTGGCCTCGTCGGCCGCCGACGCGCGGCCGTTTCTCGTGCCCATGGTGTCGTCCGCCCCCTTCTCCCCCACCGTGGGCCTCAGCTCTCCGTGTCCTCGGAGCGGCCGCCGCGGCGCCGGGGCGTGGCTTTACGTGTACGGGCGGGCGAGGCGGCGGACTTGGCGGCGGCGGACTTCGTGGTCTTGGTCGCGGCCGATTTGGTGGCGGCCGCCTTGGCGGTCGTGGCGGCTTCAGCGGTCTTGGCCGCGGCCGTCTTCGCGGCGGCGGGGCGCTTCTTGGCGCGCTGGACGGGCGAGGGAGTCTCGTTCTCCGTCGACGCCTCCGACGGCGCCTCCGTCTCTGCGGGTTCCTCGGGGCTCTCCGCCCCCGGCAGGGTGGGTGGCTCCGGCGCTCCCGGGGCGCCGAAGGGCAGCACCCGCACCGTGGGCCGTTCCACCGGCTTCGCCGGGACCGGGCGCTCGCGTCCCTCGATCAGGACCAACGAGCCCTGGTAGCAGACCGACAGCACATACGGCGTCTGGTAGAGCATCCCCCAGAGCTTGGAGGTCTCGTCCACGTCCATCTGTGTCGGGGTGAAGCGCACCCGCTGCACCGCCTCCACCAGATCGCTGCCCGTCAGGTACGAGCGCCGGGCGGCCTCCTCGATCACGTCCTTCGGCAGCATCGGGAGCTCGTGCAGGATACGCACCACCGTGCCGATCAGGCGTTGCCCGACCAGTTCGGACTCCTCGCCGTACGCACTGATCAGGTAGTGCAGATCCATGGCCGCGGCCGGTCGCTTGAGCAGGGTGCCGTCCGAGGCGCGGGTGGGCAGGTCGGTGGCGCGCAGCGAGGCGTTCGGGGTGACCTGGTAGAGGAAGATGTTGATGGTCGGTTCGGTGGGCGGCTCCGCCGGGGGTCTCCGGGTGTCCACCGTGACCGCGATGTCGATCTCGGGCCGCAGATTGTTCGCGATTAGCAGCGCGAGGGCCTGGGTGACGGTCGCGAAGGCGAGTCCGTTGCTCATGGTGTCAGTCCCTCCTCTCGCCGCGTGCCAGGTAGTCCTCCAGGCTCAGCGCGGGCGCGCGCCGTCCCGTCGCTCCGGCGCGGGCGCCCGTGGTGCGGTCGGCGGCGGGCGGGGCGGCGGTGACCTCCAGCCGCCCGATCTGGACGTGCACCGTGCGCTGGGCGGACCGGGCGCGGCGCCGTCCGGCGGGGAGCCGTGCGGCCTCGCGGCCCAGGGCGGGGTCGGCCACGCGGGGCGGCGGCGCGGCGGCCACCGCGGACCGCATGCCCGCGGACGGCAAGCCGGGCGAGTGCCCGGCGGCAGCCGGTGTGGCGTGGGGGGCCGGGGATGCCGTGGCGCCCCGCCGGGCGGCAGGGGCGTCGGGGGCGTCCGGTTGCGGGCTGGCGGTGATCTGTGCGCTGGGGAGCAACAGCGGTGCCTGTGCCGGGAGTTCGGCGTGCCGCTCCACGTCCTCGTACGGTGTGGGCTCGGCGCGTACGACAGTGTGCCGGTCGGTCCTTACCTCGCGGTCGTGCCGGACCACCTCCTGGTAGCGGTCGGCTGCCGGGGGCGGGGACATCCGTACGGGCGCGGGCTCCTCCGGCAGCGGCGATTCCCCCCGCAGCGCCTCGATCCGCTCGTACGGGCCGGGCAGCCGCGGCCGTACCCGGACCGGGCGGTCGCCCACGCCGCCGCCCGCAGCCGGCCCGGACACGGGCACGGGGACGGGGGCGTGCCGCGCGAGCAGCCGGTCGAAGTAGTCAGCCATCTGCGCAGAGCTCCAGGTAGTAACGGCGCCGCAGTGGGCTGAGCGCCAGGATCTGAGGCTCGCTCCAGCCATATGCGGTGGCGAGCAGGTGGACGTCGAGGAGCAGGTCCCGGGCCCAGTGGTCGAGTTCGGCCCAGAGGTAGGAGGCGATATCCAGCTCGGCCCGGGTGGCCTCGCCGCATTCGGGGCAGGCGACGTTGAGCGTCACATCGGCCGCCGGGTCGGCGCGTTCGGCGGCCTCGGCGAGGCGACGCTGCACCGGCTCCGGCAGTTCGGCCGCGGGGAGGCGGTCGGCGGTCATGGGCCGCCCCGAACGGTGCACGGAGACGATGCAGCGGGCGAGCAGGGCTCGGCGGGCGCGGGCGGCGGCGGGCTCCTGTTCGGCCTCGCCGCCGCACGAGTCCGACGCCGCGCCCAGGCTCCCGTACGCGTCCGAGACCGCGTCCACGTTCCCGTACGAGTCCGAGGCCGCGTCCAGGTTCCCGTTCGCGCCCAAGGGCCCGCCCGCTTCGGCCGCCGCCTGCGCGGCGGCCTCCACGTCGGCGACGGTGGGCAGCCGGAGCTCGACCGCCCACTCGCCCTCCTCCACCCGGAGCGGGCCGTCCTGCTCCCCCGGGCGCACGCCCAGGTCGCGTGCGTCGAGGTCGAACTCCATGGCCTCGCCGCACGCACCGCACTCGGCCCGGATCTGCATCCGCTCGCCGAAGAGCGCGCGCCGCAGGGCGTACAGATCCGCCTCGCGCTCGCCCACCGGCAGCGCCAGCAGTTCGTCCGCCGCGGTCTCCGGGCGGGCCGCCCGGTGCAGCAGCAGGGCGCGGCCAGGGCCGTGGTGCGCCAGCCCCGCCTCCCAGATGGCCAGCAGTTCCGCGGGCCCCGTGTTCCCCATCTCTCAGGCCGTCCGCTCCCCGTACCGTGCCGCTCCCCGTACCGTGCCGTTCCCCGTACCCGTGACCTGCCCGCCGTCGCGTCCCGATGGCCGCCGTCGTCCCCCGCCTACGCGGGATGCGTGAACGAGGGCTCTTCCGGCTCCGGCACCTCGTAGTCCCGCTCCCAGCCCTCGCACTCCAGCTTCAGGCTCTGGATCGCGACCGCGTTGGCGTTGGCGTCCAGCTCGCCGAGCACCTGGTACTCGCTCGGCCAGGTCCGGTAGAGCTTGTGCGAGACGGCCACCTGGCCCGCCTCGTTGAGGACCTGGATGACGATGTCCTTGCGGAAGTCGGCGAGCGAGACCTCGGAGCCGAGCCCCGCGCCGACCTGCCAGACCTTGTTGGCCCAGCGGTCGAACTCGGGGTCGTGGGTGACGCCGCGCTCCAGGGTGATCCCCTCGAACTCGGACCGGCCCGGGGACTTGCGGGGTGAGCTGGGGTCGCCGCCGTTGCGGTGTTTGACGACCTCGGTGGTGCGCTTGAGCGGACTGATCTTGCTGATGCCCGCGACCGTACGACCGTCCCAGAGGACCAGAAACTTGAAGTTCTTGTACGGGTCGAAGCGATGGGCGTTGACCTGGAACTCAGCCATCACATTCCTAAATCTCGAACTGTCCGGCCATCTGCTGGATCTTGACGATCACGAACTCCGCGGGCTTGACCGGCGCAATACCGACCACGACATTCACCATGCCGTTGGCGATGTCCTCGTCCGTCGTGGTGTCCTTGTCGCACTTGACGAAGTACGCCTGTCGCGGAGTGCCGCCCTTGAACGCGCCCTTCTCGAACAGCGTGTGGAGATAGCCGGAAGCGTTCAGCCGGATCTGCTGCCACAACTGCTCCGTATTGGGTTCGAAAACGACCCATTGCAGTCCGCGGCGCAGGCTCTCCTCGATATGCAGCGCCAGCCGCCGTACCGGTACGTACTTCCATTCGCTGTTCTGCGCGTCGGCGCCGCGCAGCGTGCGGGCGCCCCAGACCAGCGGGCCCACCACCGGGAAGGTGCGCAGGCAGTTGATGCCCAGCGGGTTGAGCAGCCCGTTCTCGCGGTCGGTCAGCTGGACGGCGAGCGAGTACACCCCGGCCAGCCGGGCCTCGGTCCCGGCCGGTGCCTTCCACACTCCGCGCTCGGCGTCCGTACGGGCCATGACGCCCGCGAGCGCCCCGGAGGGCGGGAAGGCGCGCAGCCGCCCGGTGAGCGGGTCGGTGAGCCGCAGCTGCGGGAAGTACAGCGCGGCGTGGTCGCTGCGGACCGGCTCGAAGGCGCCGATCCCGGCGCGGGCCGCGTCCACGCTGCCCCAGGCGGAGGGCGCGTCGACCAGCAGGAAGACCCGCCGCTCCCGGCACAGCCGGTCGGCCGCCGACAGCACGGTGACCATGTCGCCCACGGACTCGTATCCGGCGAGCTCGGGCAGCGACAGCAGGTTGACGTCCTCGATGTCGCGCAGCGCCTGGAGGCCGGTCTTGTCCGCCTCGCTGCCGATGAGGTCGCGGGGGCCGGGCGGGGCGCCGTCCTGGCCGCCGGACAGCGGGAAGACGGGCGGGTTGACCGATGCCTCCAGGCCCAGGTCATTGGCGCATTCGCCCAGGAAGCGCACCACGTCGTCGGGGTCGATGGAACCGGCGACGACCTGGAGGCGGCGGCCGAACGCGGTGACCTCGGTGCCCGCGAAGGCGTGCTTGCCGGGGGCGTCGGGCAGTGCGCGCAGCTTGCGCTCCAGGAGCAGGGCCAGCTCGGTGACGTCGCACGGGGCCTCGCCGTCGCAGCCCGGGTCGTAGAGGGTGAACGCGCGCTCCACCTCGCCGATCTTGACCGTCAGCTCGACCTCGAGGTCGGGGAGTTCCTCCGCGAACGGCTTGGAGACCGTACCGGAGGGGTCCGGCCGGCCCTCGCCGACCGCCTTGACCCGGATCAGTGCGGACCCGGCGTTGATCACGGTCTCGGCGTGGCGACCGTGGCCGGGGTCCATGGACAGGTTGGTGAAGGACTCGCGGGAGGCGCCCCGGGCGTCGAGCACATGGAGGTTGAAGGTCTCCTCCGGGCACGGGGTGTCGTAGTCGACGGCCAGCCGCAGGCCCGAGCCCCAGTGGCCGGGCTCCTTGGCGTGCACCTCCAGCACGGGGCATTCGCTGTGGCCCTCGGTGGATTCGAGGGTGACGCAAGCGGCCTTGCCGGTCCCGGCCTTGGTCACGCGGACGACGACCGCCACGGTGCCGCCGTTGCCGAAGAACTGGTGCACCGCGTAGCCGACCGCGCTCTGCGAGGTGAGGCCCCCGAAACGGCGCTCGAAGTCGGCGAAGCTGGTGACGCGGACCGGGGTGTTCAGCGGGCCCCGCCGGGTGTGGCCCACGAAGGCGGTCACCGAGGTGGTGACCGAGGCGATGGTACGGACACTGCTGGGAAGCTCTTCGATGTAGACACCGGGATAGCCCGCGGGCGTCGGCATTCCCCCTCCATTCTCTTCAGCGCATCAAGAGATGAGGAGGGGAAGTGAAGATCGCGCGCGCCGATTTCCCGCCGCGCACACATTTTCTCCTTGTACTTCCCCCGGTCGCACGCCCCCGCGAAACCGGTATCGCAGGATTCGGAACGTCGCTTGCGGCTCCTGATGCGTGAGTGCGGTTTGAGTTTCCGCGCTCGGCGTGATTCCGGTCAAGACATTGATCCGGTCATCTCCTTCACGGGGAATTCCTAGATCGTTTCACCCTCTCCACAAAGTTGACCAAGCCATTACCGTGCGCGAACGCTTCCGGCAATTCGTGATCACAAAATCCCGTCCGGTGCGCGCCGACGACGAGAACGAGCCGAAAAGGTGAACGGTTCGGCGCGCCGTTTTGCGGTCCGGTGCTCCCGGCGATATCACGCCCGCGCCCGCGGGCCGCGCCCGCTGAGCAGGCACTTCAGTCGCGAGGGACTTCAGTCGCGAGGCACTTCAGCCGCGAGGGACTTCAGTCGCGCGCGAGCGGGGACGGCGCGAGGGTCGCATGGCCGTCCAGCCAGGCCGGGCGGCTGAGCAGCGGGCGGCAGCGGGTGAACAGGGCGAGGAGTTCGGGGCCGCGCCGCTCCCGCAGGGCGGGGTCGAGGCGGGCGCGGTCGAGCTCATTGGCGGCCGAAAGCTCGGCGAAGTCCCGGAGCAGCCGGGGTTCGGGGGTGTGCGCACGGCCGGTGAAGCGGTCGTGGAAGACCGCGTCGGTGTCGCCGAGCGCCGGGCAGGTGGCCTTTCGGTCGCAGCTCGCGTAGAGGTACACGATGGCTTCGGCCTCCGCGCCGATCACCGCCACGAGTTCGCCGCGGCGGCCGAGGGGCAGCAGGGTGACGGGGAAGCCGTCGGTGCCGTAGAACGCGTGGCACAGCCCGGCGAGTTGGAGCTCGGGGCGGGCTCCCCAGGCGGCGAGCCGGGCGCGTACGCGCTGGAGGTGGGCGAGGAGGGTGCTGCCGCCGGGGTGGGCGATGCGCGCGGCGCCGAGGCGGCGCAGGAGAGTGACGGCCCGGTCGGCGGCGGGAGGGGGAGCGGCAGGCACAGGTCGTGTCCTTTCGGTGCTTGGCAGGTCGGCACCCGCACCGCGCCCCCACCCGGTCCGGATCCTCGTGCGAGCGCCGTACGGGTTGCCGCCTGAGCCCTGCGACGATCGTCGCGACCACCGGCCACCCCAGTCAATCCTGGGAATTGCTCGCCAACTCCAAGCTCTACCTTGGGGGTTATGACTCTGGACGATCTGCGAGTGTTCGTGGCCGTGTGCCGGGCCGGCAGCCTCAGCGCCGTGGCCCGGGAGCTGACCTGCACACAGTCGGCGGTGAGCCAGCGGGTGAAGCGGCTGGAGCGCGAGACCGGCGTCAGCCTGCTGGAGCGCCAGGCGCGCGGGGTCGTGCCCACCCCGGCGGGACGCATTCTGTGCGAGGCCGCCGCCGACGGGATCGCCGGGCTCGATCTGGCGCTGCGCCGCCTGGGGGACCTGGTGCACGGGGAGAGCGGTTCGGTGCGGATCACCACCGGCAGCACCACCGTGCGGCACTTCATGGCCGAGGCGATCGTCTCCTTCCGCCGTCGCTATCCGAAGGTCAACCTGGAGTTCCAGACCGAGAGTTCCAGCCGTGGCTGTCTCGGCGCCCTCATCGCCGGCAACCTGGATCTGGCCTGGATCACTCTCGGCGGGCCGGTGCGCGGTGTCGAGCAGCGGCCGGTGGCCGAACTCCCATGGGTGCTCGCCCTGCGGGCCGGGGATCCGCTCGCGGCCAGGTCGCGGGTGGAGGCATCCGACCTCGCCGAGATCCCCCTGGTACGGCTGCCGCCGAACTCCACCTCCGGCGGGCAACTCCACGCGGCCCTGGCCGAGCTGGGCGTACGGGCCGGTTCCGACACCGGCGTCGCCGACTGGGACACGGCCCTGCTGCTGGCCGAACTCGGCCTGGGACGTGCCGTGGTGCCCGCCCTGCCGGGGCTGCCGGTGCCCGGGGGCGACGGGCCGCTGCGGCTCCTCCCGATCCCCGCGCTGCCGCCGCTGCCGGTCGGCTGGGCGGCACGCCGCTGGGACGCGCTCCCGCCGCTGGCCAGGGCCTTCGCCGACACGGTGGCCGACACCTTGCGCGTCGACGCCTCGCCCGAAGGGCACTCGGCACGGCACCACGAGTGATCATTTTCGGACTTCCGCCGCCAACGCGCCGGGATGGGCCGTCTCGACATGGCACGCACCCCCTATGCTTCTACACGCATGTAGAAGCACGTAACCCCATTCGCACCCGTAGCCCCATTCACACCCGTAACCCCCCACGCATCCGTAACCCCCTACGCACACGCGACAGTACGCACATTGAAGGAGTGGACGCCCCCATGGTGTTCAAACGACTGCTCGGCTCGCTCGGTGTCGGCGGGCCCACCGTGGACACGGTGCTGGACCCCGGCCCGGTACGCCCCGGCGGCCCGCTGACCGGTCAGGTCCATCTCCGGGGCGGGACGGCGGACTTCGAGATCGAGCAGATCACGCTGGAGCTCGTGGCCCGGGTGGAGGACGAGCACGGCGACGAGGAGCGGGAGGGGGTCGTCTTCTTCGACCGCTTCACCGTCGGCGGCGGCTTCCGGCTCGCCGAGGGCGAGCACCGCAGCCTCCCGTTCACCGCCCACCTCCCCTGGGAGACGCCGATCACCGAGCTGTACGGGCAGCCGCTGGGCATCATCCTCGGCGTCCGCACCGGGCTGGAGGTCGCGGGCGCGAAGGACAAGGGCGACCTCGACCAGCTGACCGTGGCCCCGCTGCCGGTCCAGGAAGCCATTTTGGAAGCGCTGGGGCAGCTCGGGTTCGGGTTCAAGTCCGCCGATCTGGAGCTGGGCCATGTGGGCGGCACCGGGCAGCGGCTGCCGTTCTACCAGGAGATCGAGCTCACCCCGGCTCCCCAGTACGCCCACGCCATCAAGGAGCTGGAGGTGACGTTCCTGGCGAACCCGGGCGGCATGGACGTCGTCCTGGAGGCCGACAAGCGCGGCGGGCTCTTCTCCTCGGGGGAGGACGCCCTCACGCTCTTCCCCGTCGGCCATGAGGGCGTCGAGCACCGCGACTGGAACGCCGAGGTCGACGCCTGGATCCGCCGGCTCGTCGAGCGGCGCGCCACCTATGGCTCTTACGGCTCGCATGGCTCGTACGGCGCCCACGGCTCTTACGGCCACGGTGAGCATGACGGGCACGGTCACGGCTACGGGCCCGCGGACCACCACCACGATGGGCACCACGACGGCGGGCGGCGCTCCGGCCCGAGCACCGCGACGATCGTCGGAGGCGTCGCGGCGGGTGTCGCGGTCGGCGTCGTCGGCGGGATGGTCGCCGCGGAGGTGGTCGACGAGATCGGCGACGCCTTCGAGGACGAGGACTGACCGCCTTCCCCGGCCCGGTACGGCCCCGGGCCGGGGAGCCTTCCCGGCGTTTCGGCCATGCCCCGGTGCGGCCGGGTCCCGACGGCCGTGGTCCTATGAGGCCGAGCAGCGCCGCTCAAGGACCCGCCGCCCAGCCGTCGAGGAGGACGAACGACCATGACCGCCGACAGCCGCCCGGAACCACCCCACTTCGGCGACGAGCGCGAAACCCTGCGCACCTTCCTCGACTACCAGCGGGCGACACTCGCCATGAAGTGCGAGGGGCTGACGGACGAGGAGTTGCGGCAGCGGTCGATGCCGCCCTCGACGCTGACGCTGCTGGGCCTGGTGCGACACATGGCCGAGGTGGAACGGGCCTGGTTCCGGCGGGTCTTCGAGGACAACGACGCGCCGATGGTCTGGTCCCCGGTGATCGACTTCCAGGCGGCGTACGACGTGAGCGAGGCGACCGGAGCCGAGGCGTTCGCGGCCTGGGAGGCGGAGGTCGAGACCTCCCGCCGGATCGAGCGGGAGGCGGACTCACTCGACCTGGCGGGCCATCAGCCCCGGTGGGGCGAGGAGGTGTCACTGCGGATGGTGCTGGTGCATGTGCTGCTGGAGTACGGCCGCCACAATGGGCACGCGGACTTCCTGCGCGAGGGCGTGGACGGGGTCGTGGGGGCCTGAGCTATCGGCCTCCGGCCCGGGCGCCCGGCTCGATCGCCAGGGGCTCGCAGGTCCTGGCGCGCAACCGTTCGGCCTCGGACGACCGCTCGGCGCGGTCCAGCCGCGCGATGAGGGCACCGGTGGCCCCTTTCCGTACGCCCCGCTCGCTGTGCTTCTCCTTGGACTTGACCGCGAGACCGCGACGTGATGTCGACATGAAGTCAAGCGGCGCCATGGCGGCCATGGCCATCGGCCAGGTCGCGCAGCGGTTCGGGCCGGCCACTCATGTGCTGCGGCACCGGGAGACCATGGGTCTGCTGCGCCCAGCGCGTGACACCGCTGGGCGGCGGCGCTACGACGAGGCCGACCTCGTCAGGGTGGCCGTCATCGTGCGCGCCAAGGAAGCCGGGCTCGGCCTGGACGCCATCCGCGCCCTTACCGCCGCCACCGAGCCGGCCGTCCGCCGGGACATCCTGCGGCGTGAGGCGGAGGCGCTCCGCTCCCGCATCGCCACCGCGCGGGACTCGCCGGCGCTCGTCGAATGCGTCCTCGGCTGTGAGCACGACGACCTCACCCGGTGCCCGCACTACCGGCGGCGGGTGACTCCGGAGGGCTGAGGCCGCGCCGCCGTCCGCCCGCCGGGCGGGCGGGCGGGCGATGGCGACGGGCCGCGGGGCTGGTTGAGGCGGCCGGAGCTGGGCACTCCATGGAGCGCGTGGCCCGATACGACCGTGCCGGATCCCAAAGGACGATCATGAGCGAGCCCAGGACATCGACATCCCCCCGCATGCCCGGCATCTACCTCGACGACCACCTGGCCGGGGCGACCGCCGGAATGCAACTGGCCCGCCGGACGGCGCGCGAGCACCGGGAGTCGCCCTTCGGCGGCGGTCTGGAGGACGTCGCCGCGCAGATCGTGGAGGACCGCGAGGCGCTCCTGACCGTCATGGCCGACCTCGAGGTGCCCGTCCGCCGCTACAAGGTCTGCGGGGGCCGGCCGGGCGAGAAGGCCGGGCGGCTGAAGGCCAACGGCCGGCCGCGGCGTCGCTCGGGGCTCAGCACGGTCCTCGAGCTGGAGTCGCTGCGGATCGGGGTGGAGGGCAGGGCGCTGGTGTGGCACGCGCTGCCGGCCGCGGCCGGCGAGGAACCCCGGCTGGCCCCCGATCGGCTGACCGAGCTGCTGAACCGGGCGCGGCGGCAGCGCGTGACGCTGAAGTCGCCGCACGAGGCCGCGGCCGCCACGATGTTCAGCCCCGGCCGGACGGAGCCGCGGGAGGCGGTGGCCGGAACATGACTCCTCCCCCTCCCCGCATTCCTCCCGCTCCTCCCCCGGACGGCGCCGCCGAGTTCCTCTTCGTCGGCAACGCCACGCTCCTCATCCGCTACGGCGCGCTGACACTGCTCACCGACCCCAACTTCCTGCACCGGGGCCAGTACGCCTATCTGGGCAAGGGGCTGATGTCCCGGCGGCTGTCCGAACCCGCCCTGACCGTCTCGGAGATCCCGTCCGACCTGGACGCCGTGGTGCTCTCGCATCTGCACGGCGACCACTGGGACCGGGTGGCGCGCCGACGGCTGGACCGCTCACTGCCCATCATCACCACCCCGCACGCCTCCCGGCGGCTTCAGGGCGTCCATGGGTTCAGCCGGGCGACCGGGCTGCCCACCTGGCACGATCATGTCCTGGTGAACGACCGCAGCCAGGTCCGGATCACCGCGCTGCCCGGCAGGCACGCCCCGGGCCGGTGGCAGCGGCTGCTGCCACCGGTGATGGGGAGCCTGCTGGACTTCGGCGCGCCGGGGGCGGCTCCACGGCTGCGGGTGTACATCACCGGCGACACGCTGTTGTTCCCGGGCATCCACGAGATCGCCCGGCGCTACCCGGATGTGCATCTGGCCGTGGTCCACCTGGGCGGCACCCGGCTTCCTGGCGGGCTGATCGTGACCATGGACGCGCTCCAGGGGGCCGGTCTGGTCAAGGCCGTACGGCCGGAGCGGGTGCTGCCGGTGCACTACGACGACTACGCCGCCTTCAGCTCCCCGCTCTCCGCGTTCCTGGAGGAGACCCGGCAGCCGGACTTCCCGTCCGAGGTGGTCCACTGCCCCCGCGGCGAGCGCGTCACCGTGAACGCGCAAGGCGTGCTCCAGACGCTGTGAGGCCGGCCCGTAGCGTGCCGACGCCGTCAGGCCGCGCTGGTGGGCGTCTGGTCGTCGCTGCGCAGCAGCCGCAGGCGTTCCAGCAGCTGGGGACGGTGCAGGTCCACGACGCACGCCATCAGGTCCGGATGGCGCATCAGCGGCGCGGCCTGCCAGTCGTGGGCGTCGGGCTCGGTGAGCCGCCGGAACTCCCTGGGCGACCCGGCGGCGTGCTCACAGTCGGCGAGCGCCGCCACCGCCTCGGCCGCGAGGGTGGAGCAGGTGAGCAGGGCCGCCGCCCAGCTCGCCACGACCTCGTCCACCCAGGTGCGCCAGACGCCGTCGGGGCCGCGGATCTCGTACGGCTCGGCGTCCACGAGCCAGTCCAGCCGGTAGGAGCCGCCCGGTCCGGCCATGGTCACCAGGGCGGCGTCGGTGGTGGTCGGGTAGCGCAGCCAGGCGGCGACGGTCACGGCCTGTCGCGCCTGCGCCTCTGCGAGCGCGGCGTTCATCGCGCCGTCGGCCGCCGGATAGGCCCTGATCAGCCACTGCGTGGTCGCCGCTATGACGGATGACAGGTCCAGGGACAAACGAGCCGCTCCTCTTGCGCGATAGCTGTCAGCACCGTACCCGCGGGACGGCGGTGTCGAACATGACATAGATCACTCTCAACGGCGGCGCGCCGGTATGGACGCCCGGTCGAGCATCGCATAAAGGCCCGGCGGGTCGGCGTACCGCTTAACGGCCGGGGCGCCGGGTACCTGGTGGCCATGAACGCGCCAGGCCCCGCCGTCGGTGTGGTCCTCGCCACCCGCGACCGCGCCGAGAGACTCGCCACCGCCCTGGAACACCTCACAGCCCTGCCGGAGCGGCCACCGGTCGTGGTCGTGGACAACGGCTCGACGGATCACACCAGGGCCATGGTCGCCGAGCGCTTTCCCCAGGTGCGGGTCCTGGCACACGGGACCAACCGCGGCGCGCTCGCCCGCAACGACGGCGTACGCGCCATCGGCACACCCTACGTGGCCTTCAGCGACGACGACTCCTGGTGGGCACCGGGGTCCCTGGCGCGGGCCGCCACCCTGCTGAACGGCCATCCGCGGCTGGGGCTGCTGGCGGCCCAGGTGCGGGTCGGCCCGGAGGAGCGGCCCGATCCGCTCAACGCGATGCTGGCCGCCTCCCCCGCCGGCCGGGCCGGGGACCTTCCCGGCCCCGAGGTGTTCGGCTTCCTCGCCTGCGGGGCCGTGGTGCGCCGTGGCGCCTTCCTGGAGGCGGGCGGGTTCCATCCGCTGATCTTCTTCGGCGGCGAGGAGACGCTGCTCGCGTATGACCTCGCCGCGATGGGCTGGGGTGTCTCGTACTGCCCCGAGGTGGTCGCCCACCACCATCCGGCCCCCTCGCCACGCAAGGACCGCGCCGCCGTGATGCGGCGCAACGAGCTGATCTGCTGCTGGCTGCGCCGCCCGCTGCCGCTCGCCGCCCGGCGCACCGCCGGGCTGCTCACCGAGGCAGCGCGGGACCCAGTGGCGCGGACCGCGCTGAGCGGTCTGCTCGCCCGGCTGCCGGCCGCGCTGTGGCAGCGCCGACCGCTGCCGCCGTGGGTCGAGGAGGCCGCCCGGCGCGTGGACGGGCAGCAGACGGACGACGAACCCCGGCGGGAGGAGAGGCAGGCCGCCACCCATGACCAATGACCGGGACCAAGCCCAGGACGCAGGAACCGCCGACGGCCGTACGACGGTCGTCGTCATCACCCGCGACCGGCGGGACGAGCTGCTGCACACCCTGGACCGGCTGGCCGAACTGCCCGAGCGGCCGCCCGTGATCGTCACCGACAACGGCTCCACGGACGGCACCGCCGAGGCGGTGGCCCGGCTCCATCCGCAGGTGACACTGTTGCGCCCGGGCCGCAACCTCGGCGCCGTGGGCCGGAACGTGGCCGTACGGCAGGTGCGGACGCCCTACGTCGCCTTCTGCGACGACGACTCCTGGTGGGCGCCGGGGTCGCTGGCGGCGGCCGCGGACCTGCTGGACCGCTATCCGGGGCTGGCGTCGGTGACGGCCCGGATCCTCGTCGAGCCCGAGGGCACCGAGGACCCCATCGTGGCGGAGCTGCGCTCCTCGCCGGTGCCGGGCCCGCGGTGGCTGCCGGGCCCCGCGCTGGGCTCCATCCTCGCCGCCGCGACCTGCATGCGCACCGCCGCCTTCCGTTCGGTGGGCGGGTTCTCGCCCCGGCTGTGGCTCGGCGGCGAGGAGGAGCTGCTCGCCGCCGACCTCGCGGACCTCGGCTGGTGGCTGGTGTTCGCGCCCGAGTCGGTCATCCACCACGCGCCGTCGAACGCCCGCGACGCCACGGCCCGGCGGGTGCGCGGTCTGCGCAACACCCTGTGGTTCACCTGGCAGCGCCGCCCCCTCACCTCCGCCGCCCGCCGCACCCTCTTCCTGGCCCGCACGGTCCCCCGCGACCGGGCGAGCCTACGAGCCTTCACCCAGGCCCTGGCGGGCCTGCCCGGCACACTCGCCCACCGGTCCGTGGTCCCGGCCCGGGTCGAACGAGGGCTGCGCCTGCTGGACGAGACCCAGCGGGTGTCGACGGCCCGGCGCTATGTGGGGTGACCGTGGGGGCCCTGGGCGCGCGCGAGTGACGGTGGCGGAGCAGGGTCGGCACCAGTAAGGGCCCGGCCCTTCGACGCCCGCGCCCGCGTCGGTGACGGCGGCGGCACGGATGTTCCCGGCGACGGAGCCGGAGCCGGGGCCGGGGCCGGAGTCGGAGCCGGAGTCGGAGCCGGAGCCGATGGTCGGCTCGAGACCGGTGGTCCGGTTTCGGCCCCCGCCACCGGGCCGTGGTCCCCGCCCGGGTCGAGCACGGGCTGCGGCTACGGGACGAGACCCATCGGATGCCCCCGTAAGGACACCCCGAGAGGCCCGCGCCCGCGCCGGTGACGGCAGCGGGACCGTAGCGGTGTCACGAGCGCGGGCACCCGGCCGAGAGCGTCGCCCGCCGCTCGGTGAACGCCTTACGGGTGCGTGCAGGGAGCCGGTGCTGGGCCCCCTGGCCCGCAGCTCGGCCCCGACGATGCCGGCGCCGACGCGGAGCGACCACGGCGGCCGTGACCACATCGCGGCAGCAGCTGCTCCCCGCCCGCCCCGGCCGGGCCGGTGGTCTGCTCACGCGGCCGCATCTGTGACGGCGGCAGTACGGCGCTCGGCTTCGTGCGGCCGTGGTCAATGATCGACATCGCCCCGCCGGGCCAGCCAGTGGTTGGGTGCGAGGTCAGCCTCCGGCGCCGGTGAGTGTGGGCCGCGCGGGGCGGAGAGCGGGGTCGGGGAGCCGGGTGAGGGCCTCCAGGACCTCCGGCACCGTGATCCGCAACAGCCGCTCGTCCGGGACGTTTCCGTGGGCGTCACCGGGGCGGGCGGCGTCGTTGTCCGGGTGCCAGAGCGTCCGGTGAAGCGGGCCGGGCGGCGGGCCCCACAGCCGGGGGGCCACCGGGCCGAAGAGGACGACGGACGGTGTGCCCACGGCGGTCGCCAGGTGCGCCAGTCCGGTGTCGCCGACGATCACCGCTCGCGCCTGCGCCACCAGCGCCGCAAGTTCGGCGAACGGCGGGTCGGTGTCGCCGCCCAGCACGGCCGACCCGGGCAGCCCGGCGCGCCGCGCCACGTCATGGGCCAGCCCGGCCTCCCCGGCGCCTGCGGTGATGACGATCCGGTGGCCGGCGGCGCGCAGCGCGGCGCCCACGGCGGCGAACCGCGCGCCGGGCCACCGACGCGCCGCCGCGTCCGCGCCGGGGTGGACCACCACGGCGCCCGGCGCGGGCGAGGGGCGCTCGGGTCCGGGGATGCGCAGGTCCTGGGGGTCGGCAGGGATGCCGTACCAGGAGAGCAGACGGCACCAGCGGTCCCGCTCGTGCTCGTCCTCGCGCCACGGAGGCCCGGCGGTCCGCTCCGGGGGATGGGCGTAGGCCAGCAGCCGGGCGGGGCGCAGCCGGGACAGCGGGCGGTGGCTGGCCGGGCCGTTGCCGTGGAGGTCCACCGCGACATCGGGCGGCGGCCCGCTCCAGTCGATCCGGCCGGGGACGGCCCGGCCAGGGGCCGAGGTGGGGATCACCCGGTCGACGGCTCCCGCGGCGGCCGCGGCGTGGGCCTGCCGGGCGGGCGCGGCGAGCAGCAGTTCGTGGCCGGGATGGGCCCGCCGCAGCGCGCGCAGGGCGGGGACGGCGGTCAGCAGATCGCCGAGCCCGAGGGCCCGCAGGACCAGCAGCCGCGGGCGGTCGGCGGTGGGGCTGCCAGGGCCGTCGGCAGCAGGGCGACCGGAGCTGCCACCGGCAGGGCGGCCCGAGCTACCGGCGGCAGAGCACCCGGCACTGCCGACGGCAGGGCTACCGGCGGCAGAACTGCGGGGACTGCCACCGGCAAGGCGGCCGGAACCCCCGAACGCGGGGCGGTCAGGCCTGCCGGGGCCGTCGGCGGCAGAGCGGCCGGTCATTGGCGGGGGTGGAGGGGTGACGTGGCGGGCTGGGTGGAAGTGTGGGGGCCGAGGGCGGCTCGGAGGGCCAGTTCGGTGGTGGAGCGGCCGGCCAGGTAGGGCAGGACGAGGGCCTGGCCGCCCCAGTCGCGCAGTACGGCGGTCTCGGGCAGGGCGTCCGCGCTGTAGTCGCCGCCCTTGACCCACACATCGGGGCGCAGCTGCCGTAGCAGCGTTTCGGGGGTGTCCTCGTCGAAGACGGCGACGGCGTCCACACAGCCGAGTCCGGACAGGACGCGGATCCGGTCGGCCACCGGGTTGATGGGCCTGCCGGGCCCCTTGAGGCGGCCCACGGAGGCGTCGGAGTTGACGCAGACGATGAGGCAGTCGCCGATCCGGCGGGCGTTCTGTAGCAGCCCGACGTGTCCGGCGTGCAGCAGGTCGAAGCAGCCGCCGGTGGCGACGACCGTGCCGCCGCGGGCGCGGACGGCCTCGGCCAGTGCGTGGGCGTCGGCGGGGCGGCGGGGCTCGGTGGGGTGGGTCCCGGGGCCGCCGGGGAGATCCCACAGCGCGGGGTTCCCGGCGCCGCCCGCCGTGACGAACTCGGCCGCCTCGGCGACGGCGAGCTGCACCGCCTCCTCCGGGAGCGCCCCGTCGGCCAGCGCCCCGGCCACGGTGGCGGCGAAGCAGTCCCCGGCGCCGCAGGGGTCGCCCTGGGCCCGGTGGGGCGCGGGCATGTACATGGGGTTCTCGCTGTGCGGGAGGGCCAGCACGGCGCCGCGTTCGCCGAGGGTCACGGCGACCGCCGCGGCCCGCCAGCGCTCGGCGAGGCGGGCGCCCCTGCCACCGTGCGCGTGCAGCGAGTCGGCGTCGCCGGACAGGGCGTGGCGGGCCGACCCGAGCAGGGCGCGTGCCTCGGCGGCGCTGGGCGTGGCGAGCCGTGCGCCGGGCACGGGCTGCTCACCGCGCGGATGCGGATCCCAGACCAGGGGCACCCGGCGGGCGGCGGCACCGAGTTGCTGCCGCAGCGCGGCGGCCGTACCGCGGCCGTAGTCGGCCACCAGCACGGCGAGGGCGTCCCGGAGCGCGGCCAGGGCGTCCGGGCCGGGGTTCCCGGGGGTGCCGCCGCCGCGGTCGACCCGGACCAGCGGGCGGCCCCCGGCGCGGATGCGGGTCTTGACCGGAAGAGTGCCGTCCAGCGGCAGCTCCACCAGCTTCACGCCCGGGGTCAGCGCGTTCCGTACGGTCTGGCTCGCGGTGTCGTCGCCCAGCGCCGTGACCAGGACGACCTCGCGCCCCTGGCGCGCGGCGAGCATGGCGGCGAGTCCCGCTCCTCCGGGGCGGCTTCGGTCCACGTCCACATCGACGACGGGTGCCGGTGCGTCCGGCGCCAGGCGGGTGGCCTCGCCGTCGATGTCCTGGTCCAGCAGGACGTCTCCGACGACGACGAGCGGTCGCGGGGCGGCGGTCATGCTCTCACCTCCGATCGGGGGATGGATGTCCATGGCACGGGCCCCTCGTGGCCCTCGGAGCCCTCATGGCCCTCACAAGGACGGATACGGCCTCACCACCCCGTCCACGGACGCGGCCCCGTCCACCACCCCGATCTCGTGGTCGAAGGTGTCGCACAGCAGATGCAGGGCGACCAGATGCGCCTCCTGGACGGTCGCGGTGGAGCCGGAGCCGATGCACAGGGCATCGTCGGCGCGGAAGGCCAGCGGGTTGGGCCGGGGGCCGGTCATGGCCCACACAGACAGTCCGGCGGCCCGGCCGGTGTCGGCGGCGGCCAGCAGATTGGGGCTGCGTCCGGAGGTGGACATCAGCATCAGCACATCGCCGGGCCTGCCGTGCGCGGCCACCTGACGGGCGTACAGCTCCTCGAAGCCGTAGTCGTTGCCGATGGCGGTGACGGCGGAGGTGTCGGCGTGCAGGGCGATGGCCGAGTACGCCGACCGCTCCCGCTGATAGCGCCCGACGAGTTCGGCGGTGAGGTGCTGGGCCTGGGCGGCGCTGCCGCCGTTGCCCGCGGCCAGCAGCCGGCCGCCGACGGGGAGGGTGGCGGCGAGGTGGCGCCCCCACTCGGCCACCTGTTCCAGACCCTGGTCGCGCAGGGCCACCAGCGCGTCCTGGAGCGACTGGCAGTGGGCGTGGGCGGCGCGCAGCGGGTCGGCCGTGGCCGTCCCCGCGGGCCCGTACCCGGTTGGGGACGGACGACGGGCGCGGGAGCCGGTGCCCGCTACCCCCGCTTCCCGGGGCAGGGGTCGGGACTGGGGACGATCGCGGGTGCTCATGCCGCCTCCGTAACGGGTGCCGGGTGCGGGGTGAGGACGTCCTGGTAGGCGGCCTCCGTGGCGGCGGCCACGCGGTTCCAGCTGTAGCGGGTCAGCACCCGCCGGCGCCCCGCCTCGCCGCAGGCCGCGCGCGTCGCCGGGCGGGCGAGGAGCGCGGCGGCGGCCTCGGCGAGGGCGGCCGGGTCGCGGGGCGGGACCAGCCGGCCGGTGCCGGGATCGGCGACGGTGTCGCGCTGTCCGCCGACGGCGGAGGCGACGACGGGCGTTCCGCAGCTCATGGCCTCCAGGGGGACGATCCCGAAGGGTTCGTAGTCGGCGGGGCACAGCACGAGGTCGGCGGCGCGCAGCAGTTCGGGCATCCGCTCCGGCGGCAGTCCGCCGGTGAGCCGGACCCGGTCGGCGACGCCGAGGCGGTCGGCGAGCCGACGCAGCCGCCGTGCCTCGGGGTCGTCGCTCAGCTGGGCGGACGGCGGTCCTCCTGCGATGACGAGTTCGGCGTCCGGCAGCAGGGTGAGCGCCGCGATGGAGACGGCGGCCCCCTTGCGCGGTACGAGCCGCCCGATCTGGGCGAGCAGGGCCCGGCGGGCCGGGCGGGGCGCCGTCGGCCCGGCGGGGGTGAACAGCCGCGGGTCGACTCCGCAGGGCACGACGGTGATCCGCCCGGGGTCCAGCCCCATGGCGGCCAGTTCGCCGAGTTCGTCGCGGCAGGTGGCCACGATCCGGTCGCAGCCCTCCCCGATGGCGGTCTCCCAGGGGACGCGGTCGGCGGGGCTGGTGTCGGCGTCCTTCTGGTGGCGCCGCTTGACGGTGCCCAGTGCGTGGTAGGTGTGCGCGAGCGGCAGTCCGAGGGCGCGGGTGGCCTGGAGCGAGGCGACGCCGGACATCCAGAAGTGGGAGTGCACCAGATCGGGTGGCGCGCCACGCCATTCGCTTTCCAGATAGGCGCCGAACCGCCGCATGTAGGGCAGGAGGTCGTCCTTGGGCAGCCGCCGGGCGGGGCCCGCGGGGACGTGCCGCACCTCGACGCCCGGGTGCGGGCGGACGGTCACGGGCAGGTGGGGGGCGTCGCGGCGGGTGTAGACGCGGACGCGGTGGCCGCGGTCGGCGAGGGCCGCGGCGAGCCGGGCGACATGGACGTTCTGGCCGCCGGCGTCCACCCCGCCGAGCACGGCGAGCGGGCTCGCGTGCTCCGAGACGAGTGCGATGTCCAGGTGCTCGGGCGGTCCGTGGCGCGGAATCATCGGGTCACCTCCTCCATCAGCCGCTCCCAGTCGTCGAGGAAGCGTTTGAGTCCGTAGGCGTCGAGTGCCGCCCGGCGGGCCCGTGCCCCGTCCTCGGCGGCGGCGTCGGGGTCCCGCAGATAGCGGCGGGCCGCGCGGGCGAGGACGTCGGGGCGGGTGGAGATCACCCCGGCCCCGGCCGGCACCGCCTCGACGGCCTCGGTGGTGGCCAGGGCGACGACGGGCAGCCCCAAGTGCATGGCTTCCAGGAGGGAGAGCCCGAGCGAGGTCCAGCGCACGGGGTGCAGATACACCCGGCGGCGCGCCATGGCGGTGTGCAGCTCGGCCTGGGGGAGGTCGTGGGCGCGGCAGCGGTCGGGGGGCAGGCCGAGGTGGTCGGCGAGGCCTTCGGTCGCCATGCCGAAGACGTCCAGCGGGGCGGCCTCGCTGAGGGCGGGCAGCAGATCGGTGCCGGTGTGGCGGCCGCGCCGGATCGGTTCGTTGACGACGACGGCGGCGCGGGTCAGCTCCCCGGTGTAGCGGTGGCCGGGGTCGACGATGCCGTGCTCGATGACGGTGGTGGGGGCGCGGCCGCTGTCCCAGAAGAGCCGGTTGAAGTGGGTGACGTGGACGAGGGTGAGGTCGTCGCGGTCGGCGCAGGGGTGGCGGGTGCCGGGGACGTCTCCCTCCGGCGCGTTGTGCTCCAGGTAGACGGCGGGCACATCGCGCCCGGGGCGGCGGCCGCCGAGCCAGCGCCTCGCCAGCTCGGCCTCGTGGGGCCGCTGGAGGACGATCAGGTCCACGGGGGCGTCCCGCAGCTCCTCCGGGGTGACCTCGGTGACCGTGTCGGGCCAGGTGTAGGTGCGGGCCCGGCCGCGCCCGTCCGGGCCCCGGCCGGGGAGGACGGGGACCAGGTAGCGGTGCGGGCCCTGGACGAAGGCCGTGGTCCAGGAGCCGTGCACATGCCACAGGAGGACGTTCATTCGAGCTCCTTACGGTCGTCGTCGGCTCCGCCCGGCGCCGCCGGCGCGGCCACGTCGGCTCCGCCCGGCACCGCCGGCGCGGCCACGTCGGCTCCGCCCGGCACCCGGCGCGGCCATGTCGGCTCCGTCCGGCGCCAGCAGCGCGGCCACGGCGGCGAGCACCTGGGCGTCGGTGACGGAGTCCAGGCAGGGGTGGCCCGGCACGGGGCAGACCCGGGCGCGGCTGCCCGCGCACGCCGCGTCCTGGCGGCCCAGCAGCCGGTGCGGCACCCGGTAGGGGGCCCAGCGCTCGGCGGGTACGACGGGCGCGAAGAGGCAGACGACCGGGGTGCCGACGGCGGCGGCCAGGTGGGAGGGCCCGGTGTTGCCGGTGACCACCACGTCGGCGCCCGCGAGCACTCCGGCCAGTTCGGGGAAGGAGGTGCGACCGCCGAGGTCGAGGGCGATGCCGTCGGCGATGTCGGCCGTCAGCTCCTTCTCGGCCGGGCCGCCGGTGACCACCACGCGGTGGCCCGCCTCCTCCAGCGCGGCCACCGCCCGGGCGGCCCGCGCGGGGCTCCAGGCGCGGGCGGGCACGGCGGCGCCGGGGTGGACCACCACATAGGGGTCGGTGCCGGTGAGCGGGGCGGTGTCGGGCAGCGCGGTCAGGGCCAGCGCGCCCCCGTCGCCGGGCGGGAGGGCGAAGCCGGACGCCTCGGCCAGGTCGAGCGCGGCCCGCGCCTCGTGGCGGTGGGGTGCGCGCCGGTGGCGCAGGTCCAGCAGGGTGCCGGGGTAGTGCTCGCTGTCGGCGGCGGTCCAGGGGATTCCGGCCAGCTTCAGCAGCAGTGCGGCGGGCAGCGGGCTCTGGTGGTACGAGGAGAGGATCAGCGCGCGGTCGAAGCGGCGGGCGGCCAGGCAGTCCACGAGGGCGTCGATGAGCTCGCGGCGCACCGGCGGGGCCTCGAAGCCCACCCAGGGCGCGTCATGGACCAGCACCTCGTCGACGCCGGGCAGCATCCGGGCGGCGGGCTCGCCGAGCGGGCCGCACAGCATCGCGGTGTACGCCGACCCGGCGGCCACCGCCCGTACGGCGGGCCCGGCCAGCAGCACGTCTCCCGCGCTGTCGAGCCGCACGACGAGGGTGCGCGGACCGGTGTGGCGGGCGCTCATGGGGCGTCTCCCGCCCCGGCGGGCAGCCCCCGTACGGCCGTCAGGAGGTCCGGTGCGGTCCGCGCGGCGTCCGCGATCTCCTCCGGGCGGGTCACCGCGTTGGGGACGAGGACGCCTCGGGCGCCCGCCGCGCGGGCCGCCGCCAGGTCCGCGCCGATGTCGCCGAGGACGACGGCCCGGCGCGGATCGGTGCCCAGCGCCGCGCACGCGGCGTGGATCAGCCCGGGGGCGGGCTTGCGGCACCCACAGCGGTCGGCGGGGCCGTGGGGGCACACGGCCCAGATGTCGAAGGGTCCGAGCAGTTCCTCGACCCGCCGCCGAACGGCCTCCACCGCGCCGAGGGTGAGCAGACCGCGGGCCACGCCCGACTGGTTGCTGACCACCCCGACCGGGACGCCCCACTCCCGTACCGCCTCGACCGCGGCCCTGGCGTGCGGCATGAGCCGCACCCGGGCGGGGTCGCCGTTGTAGGGGACGTCCTGGATCAGTGTGCCGTCCCGGTCGAAGAGCACCGCGCCCGGAAGTCCCCGCCGGACGGGTACGCGGGGTCGGCCGGGCCGGTCACCCGGGGTGAACAGCCACGGCACCCCTCCCGGTACGGATGGGGCCTTTGGTGCAGGTGTAGCGAACACGGGCACCGAGTAGCCCGGACGGTCAATCACCAAACGCGACAAAGCGCTACCCATGCCCGAGGGTCCTGGTCCGCCTGGCCGCCGACCGCCAGAACGCGGCGGCCGAGCGGTGCCGCACCAGCCCCGCCAGCCAGTGCGCGGTGGCCGCGGGCGGGATGACGGCGCTGGTCACGGCCATCGTGGCGAGTTCGTCCGGGGTGCGCGGGCCGGGCCTGATCCGGGCCAGGGCGAATTCGGCGGTCCCGGCCAGCCACAGGGCCGCGCCCGCCGCGGCCGCCCGCCGCCGCCCCGCCAGGGCGCCGGTCAGGGCGGCGGCACCGGCCGCCGCGATGGCCAGATGGCGCGGCAGCCGGCCGCGCGGGGCGCCGGCCCGGGCCCACCAGCCGCGGCCGTGGACCTTGGCCATCAGCACGTCGTCCGCGTTCCCCGCCTGGGTGCGCACCGACACCCAGCGGTCCGCCGGGCGCACCGGATGGACCGTGGCCCGCGATCCCCGCTCCAGCCGCCACCCGGCTGCCATGACCCGCAGCGCCAGGTCGGCGTCCTCGCGGAAGGCGCGCGGAAACCGCTCGTCGAAGCCCCCGACCGCGGCCAGCGCGGCCCTCCGGTACGCCATGTCGGCGGTGATCCAGCGGGCGGAGGCCAGCCCCGCGGTGTTGCGCTCCCAGTCGGTGGGCCTGCGGTCCTCGGGCAGCGGAACGGTGATCCGCGCCTGGACCCCGCCGGTGCCGGGAACGGCCGCCGCCAGATCGGCGGCGAGGTCATCCGCCCAGGTGGGACCGGGCACCACATCGTCGTCGAGAAAGACCGTCCAGGGCTCGGGGGCGGCCCGCCAGCCGATGTTGCGCGCGGCGGCGGGCCCGGCGGCGCAGCCGGACGCGATCTCCACCAGGGGTGCGAGCTCGGTGGGGATGTCGGCCGGCAGCGGGGTGCAGTCCTCCAGCGGCCGGTCGTCCACGAGGACGACCCGCCGGGGCACGGGACCCTTGGCGTTGGCGAGCGCCCGCAGGGTCACGGAGAGACTGGGGCGGCCCAGCGTCGGGATGACCACGGCGTACTCGGGTCCGTCGGTCCGCTCTCCGGTGTCCGTCATACCTGGCTCCTCCCATGGCGGGGGTCGGTGCGGCTCGTGTGCGATGGGCGCGGGTAGGTGCGGCTCGTGTGCGGTACGGCACCCCGCGTCAGATCCCCTCGGGCGCGGCCGTGTCCGGACGGCCGCCCGCGAAGAAGGCGCCCCGGCGGATCACGAACGGCCCGATCGCCAGCAGGTCGACGGGGGCCGAGCCGAAGCACTCCAGGGCGTCGCGCGGATCGTCGACCATCGGCCGGCCCGAGGTGTTGAGGCTGGTGTTGACCACCACCGGCAGCCCGGTGCGCCGTTCGAACGCGCTCAGCAGGCGAGCCACCAGCGGTTCGCCGGCGGAGTCGACGGTCTGGATGCGGGCCGTGCCGTCCACGTGCACCACGGCCGGGATACGGTCCCGCCACTCCGGCGCGACCTCGTGCACGAAGAGCATGTACGGGCTGGGCAGCGGGCCGTCGAAGATCTCGGCCGCGCGCTCGGCGCGCACCATCGGGGCGACCGGCCGGAACTGCTCCCGCCCCTTGACGTCATTGAGCCGCTCGAGGTTTCCCGAGCGGCCGGGGTGGGCGAGCAGCGAGCGGTGGCCGAGCGCCCGGGGCCCGTACTCGGAGCGCCCCTGGAACCAGGCGACGATCGCGTCGTCCGCGAGCGCCTCGGCCACCGTCTCGGCCACATCGGCCGGGCGTTCGTAGGGCACCGCGGCCGTCTTCAGCCACGCCTCCAGCTCGGCGTCCGACCAGCGGCGCCCGAGGTCGGCCCCGGCCATCGGCTCGGGCCGGTCGCCGCCCCGCGCGCACAGGTGCAGGGCGCCGCCGAGCGCGGTGCCCGCGTCCCCGGCGGCGGGCTGGACCCAGACCCGGCGATAAGGCCCCTCGCGGGCGATACGGGAGTTGGCCACGCAGTTCAGCGCCACTCCCCCGGCCAGGGTCAGCACCCGGTCATGGGTGCGCCCGTGCAGCCAGCGCACCAGGTCCAGCAGCGTCTCCTCCAGACACGCCTGGGCGCTCGCCGCGAGATCGGCGTGCGGCTGCGACCACGCCTCGCCGGGGCGCAGCGCGGGGCACAGCTCGGCCCAGGGCACTCCGGTGGCGTGGAAACCGCCGTCGCCGGTGGCGTACACATACCGCCGCAGCTCGTCCAGCATCCGCGGGGTGCCGTAGGAGGCGAGGGCCATCACCTTGTACTCGTCGCTGGAGCGCAGGAAGCCCAGGTGCTCGGTGAGTTCCTCGTAGACCAGCCCCAGGGAGTGGGGCAGTTCCTGGCCGTGGAGCGGCTCCAGCCGGTCGCCGACGCGGCGCGCCGCGAGATGGGAGGTGGCCTCCCCGCGTCCGTCGAGGACGAGGACCGAGCTGGTGTCGGCGCCGGGCGCGGCGAGCGCGCTGGAGGCGGCGTGCGCCATGTGGTGGGGCACGAACCGCACCGCGTCCGGGTCCAGTCCGGGCAGGGCGGTGCGCAGGAAGCCGGGCGCCTCGCGGGCGTAGGTGAGCCGCAGGTGGTCCCAGGGGTCGTCCAGGCCCATGGACGCGGCGGGGCGGGCGAGGGCGGGGTCGAAGGAGTAGGCGACGGCGTCCAGGTCCTCAGGGCGCAGCCCCGCCTGCTCCAGGCACCAGGCCGCCGCCTTCTCCGGGAGCTCCCAGGCGGAGAACGGCACCGGTCGCTTGCCGTGTTTGCGCCGGGAGAACCGCTCCTCCTCGGCGGCGGCGACGGTACGGCCGTCGACGACCAGGGCGGCGGCCGGGTCGTGGAAGAGGGCGTTGATGCCGAGGATGCGCATGGGCGTGACCTTTCGGCGGCCCGGGGCCGCTGCGGAAGGGGGTGTGCGGACGGTTGGGGGAGCGGGTCAGGCGGCCTGGCGCCGGAACCAGTCGATGGTGCGGGCCAGCCCCTCGTCGGCGGGGACGACCGGCGCCCACTGGAGCTTGCCGCGGGCGAGGGTGATGTCCGGGCAGCGGACGGCGGGGTCGTCGGTGGGACGGCCGATGAACTCGACGGTGGAGCGCGAACCGGCCAGTTCGATGATCTTGTGGGCGAGGTCCAGCATGGTGATCTCGTCCGCGTTGCCGATGTTGACCGGTCCGAGGAGGTCGGAGCCGGCCATGGCGAGGATGCCGCGCACGGTGTCGTCGATGTAGGCGAGCGAGCGCGTCTGGCTGCCGTCGCCGGTGACCGTGAGGGGCTCATCGGCCAGCGCCTGCCGGATGAAGGTGGGCACGGCCCGCCCGTCGTGTCCGCGCATCCGCGGTCCGTAGGTGTTGAACAGCCGCACGATGCCGGTGTCCGTGCCGTTCGTCCCGGCCTCGGCGCAGGTCAAGGCCTCGCCGAAGCGTTTGGCCTCGTCGTAGACGCTGCGCGGTCCGACCGGGTTGACATTGCCCCAGTACCGCTCGTTCTGCGGATGCTGCTGCGGGTCGCCGTACGCCTCGGAGGTGGAGGCCAGGATGAAGCGCGCCTCGTGGTGGCGGGCCAGGGCCAGGGCGTTGCGGGTGCCGAGGCTGCCGGTCTCCAGGGTGTGCAGTGGCAGCCGCAGATAGTCGGCCGGGGAGGCGGGGGAAGCGAAGTGCAGGACGAGATCGGCGGGCCGCTTCACCTCGAACGGCTCGGTGACATCGGCGTGCTGGAGGGTGAAGCCGGGCCGGTCCATCAGGTGGGCGACGTTGTCCGGGTTTCCGGTGCAGAAATCGTCAACACAGGTCACGGCCGTGCCCTGGTCGAGAAGCGCCGCGCACAGATGCGAACCGACGAATCCGGCTCCACCGGTGACCACGGAGTGCGCCCAGGTACGGACGGGGACGACGGCATCGGATCGCTCCATGGCCCCTCCCTTCCTTCGCGTTGGGGCCCCACCCCAGTACCCGCGGCGAAAGGAAGCAACCAGGGCACATCCCCCGTCCCCTCCCCGACCAGGTCAACCGATGGGGGAAAGGTCCTCGTGCGACACGGGCGCGGCAGCGCGTTCCGCCGCGGCGGGCTCGGCGGCAACGACGGTGGCCGGCACGCGGCGGGAAGCGGTGCGGCGGGCGTGCACCAGCGTGCCCGCGCCGATGACCGCCGCGATGATCAGCCCACCGGCCACCAGGGCGCCGCGCGGCCCCGCCCACTCCATGAGCAGGCCCAGCAGGGGCGGACCGGCCAGGCCCCAGCCCGTCTGCACGGTGCGCCACACGCCGAGCACCCGGCCGCGCATCCCGGCCGGCGGATCGGTCTGGAGCACCGTGGTACCGGCCGTGTCGGAGACCGACTCGGCCACCGCCATCGGGGCCACCAGCACCAGCAGCGGAATCAGCCCCGGCGACAGCCCGGCCAGCGCCTGGAGCAGCGCCCCGGCGGCGGCGAGCGCGCCCACCATCCGCACCGACGGCCGCTGCATCCGCCCGGCGAGGACCGCGCCCGCGATCCCGCCCACGGCCAGGACGGTGGCCACGGTCCCGAAGTCCTCGGAGCTGCCGGCCAGCGGGCCGGTGACCAGGACCGCCAGGGTCAGTCCGTAGTTCCGGCCGAAGACGGCGCTCACCGCCGTGATCACGGTGAGGGCGACCAGACGCGGCCGCTTGACGAAGAAGGCCAGCCCGTCGCGGGCACCGGCGCCGGAGAGCCGGTCCCGGCGCGCGGCGGGCGGTTCCGCGATGGTGGCCGCGCCCGGGTGGGGGCGCAGGAAGGGGATGACGGCCGCGACGCACAGGAACGACAGCCCGTTGGCGGCGTAGGCGGACGCGGTGCCGAGCGTCCCCACCGCGACCCCCGCGCAGGCCACGCCGATGAGCCGGCCGGCGCTGCTGACGACGGAGCCCAGGGCGATCGCCGAGGGGACGTCGTCGGGCGGCACCAGATCGTTGCCGAGCAGGGCGCAGGCGGGCGCGTCCACGGTGGCGACGAGACCGGTCACCGCGGCGAGGACCATCAGCGAGACCACGTTGAGCAGGTCAAACGCGACCAGGGCGGCCGTGACGAAGGCGACGAGGCCCAGCACCGCCTGGCTGACGGCCGCGGTGAGCTTGCGCGGCCAGGCGTCCACCGCCGCTCCGCCGAGCAGCCCCATGAGCAGCCCGGGGGCGGCCTGCACGGAGAGGGAGAGCCCGGTGGTGGCGGCGGAGCCGGTGATGTGCAGCACCAGCAGGTTCTGCACGGTCAGCTGCATCCAGGTGCCGACATTGGACACCAGGTTCGCCGCCGACCACCACCGCATGGCGCGGTGGCGCAGACTGCGCCACGGCGTGCGTGTGCCCCGCTCCGGGGAGCGGGGGGTGGGTATGAGGGGCGGCAAGGAGGTGGTCATGGCAAGGGCAGGCGGGTTTCCGGGTACGGGGCAGAAGCGGAGAGGGCCCGTATCCGGGGCCCGGCTGACACGGATTGCCGTACGTCAGCGACGCCCCATGCTCACAGACGGATCTCCCGGACGTGGAATCCAACCGGGGTGGGTTTCCTCACAAACCGGCATATGCCCTGCTCAGAGCGGCGGCAAGGGACGCCTCCCGGGCCAGGCGCACGGCACCGGCGCCGGATCGCCTACGCGGCCACCGCGCGCCGCACACCGTAGGCCGCGGCGCCCAGGGCCAGCACCGCCGCGCCGGAGACCACCGAGGAGACCGGCAGGGCGAAGGCCAGCAGCAGACAGCCGGCCAGGCCGAGCCCCGGCACGATCCGCGGTGGGCGGCCCTCGGCGGGGGTGAGGGTCCAGGCGGAGGCGTTGGCGACGGCGTAGTAGGCCAGCACCCCGAACGAGGAGAACCCGATCGCGCCGCGCAGATCCGCCGTCGCCGCCAGGACCGCCACCACCGCGCCCACGGCCAGCTCGGCGCGGTGCGGCACCGCGAATCGTGGGTGCACGGCGGCCAGCGCGGGCGGCAGGTGCCGGTCGCGGGCCATGGCCAGAGTGGTCCGGGAGACACCCAGGATGAGCGCGAGCAGCGACCCCAGCGCGGCCACCGCGGCGCCCGCCCGCACCACCGGCGACAGCCCCGGGAGCCCGGCGGCGCGCACGGCGTCGGCCAGTGGGGCGCCCGCCGCGCCCAGCCCGCCGCTGCCCAGCACGGTCAGCGTGGCGATCGCGACCGCCGCGTAGACGGCCAGGGTGATGCCGAGCGCGAGGGGGATGGCGCGGGGGATGGTGCGCGCCGGGTCGCGGACCTCCTCGCCGAGGGTGGCGATCCGGGCGTATCCGGCGAAGGCGAAGAACAGCAGGCCGCCCGCGCGCAGCACCCCGCCGAGGGTGGCGTCGCCGCCGATCTCCAGCCGTGCGGCGTCCGCCTCCCCGGAGGTGAGGAGGGCGACGACCACGGCGGCCAGGACCGCGAGCACGACGGCCACGATCGCCCGGGTCAGCCAGGCGGCCTTGTGCACCCCCACGTAGTCGACCGCCGTCAGCGCCACCACGGCCGCCACCGCCACCGCGTGTGCCTGGGCGGGCCAGACATAGGAGCCGACGGTCAGGGCCATCGCCGCGCAGGAGGCGGTCTTGCCGACCACGAACCCCCAGCCGGCCAGATACCCCCAGAAGTCGCCCAGCCGCTCACGGCCGTAGACATAGGTGCCACCGGACCGCGGATAGCGGGCGGCCAGCCGCGCGGAGGAGGTGGCGTTGCAGTACGCCACCACCCCGGCGGCCACCAGGCCGAGCAGCAGCCCCGTCCCCGCCTCCCGCGCCGCGGGCCCCAGCGCCCCGAAGACGCCCGCGCCGATCATCGACCCCAGGCCGACCACGACCGCGTCGAAGACCCCCAGACGCCGCCGCAACTCCCCCGGCCCGGCAGGAGTGTTCACCGTGTCCCCCATCGCTCAGCCCCGGCCTGTGTCGTGACCGTACTCGGTCCGGCGGCGCGGGTGTGAGCCGGTGACCGGCCCGAGGGCGCGCGCCAGCGGGAGTTGGCGGGGGACGGCGTAGCGCATGTGCTCCAGTATGGTGCCGGGTTTCGGCCACCGGCCGCGCTTCGGCCGGTCTTCCCGCTCGGCACCGTGCCGGTCTTCCCGCTCGACACCGTGCGGGCCGGGCGGGGTCCGCCCTTCGCCCGCCGCTCTACGATGGGGACATGCCGGTCAGCGAACCCTCCTCAACTGCGACCCGGTCGCATGCGCATCCCAGCGGCGCGGCGCAGTTCGCCACGGCCGCCAATGTCTTCTCGCTGCTGTCCGACCCGACCCGGCTGCATCTGGTGTGGTCCCTGGCCCGGGGCGAGGCCGATGTCAACACCCTCACCGAGGCCAGCGGGGCGGCGCGCCCGGCGGTGAGCCAGCATCTGGCCAAGCTCCGGCTGGCCGGGCTGGTCCAGGTGCGCAAGGAGGGCCGCCGCTCGGTGTACTCCCTCCACGACGGCCATCTGCGCCGGCTGGTCACCGAGGCCGTCAACCACGCGGACCACATGGTCACCGGGGCCCCGCCGCACGACTGAGCCTCGGCAGAGGACGCCGGCGGGATCTCCTCACCCGGCGTGGTGGGCCAGCAGCCGATGCGGATCCTCCGCGCCCGGCCCGGGGGCCGGATCGGTGTGCACCAGGGCGGCGGTCAGCCGGGGCACCGCGTGGCGGAGGGCGTGTTCGGCCCCGACCGCCACATCGTGCGCCGCCCGCAGGTCCAGGCCGCCGTCCACCTCGACCGTGACCTCGGCGCGCAACCGGTGGCCGATCCAGCGCATCCGGAGCTCGGTCACACCGAGCACTCCGTGGACCTCGCGCAGGGCGGCCTCGCCCGCGTCGATCACCGCAGGGTCGACGGAGTCCATCAGCCGCCGGAACACCTCGCGGGCCGCGTCCTTGAGGACGAGCAGGATGGCGGCGGTGATGGCCAGGCCGACGATCGGGTCCGCGCGCTGCCAGCCGAGCGCCGCGCCGCCCGCGCCCACCAGCACCGCCAGGGAGGTGAAGCCGTCGGTACGTGCGTGCAGCCCGTCGGCGACCAGGGCCGCCGAGCCGATCCGCCGCCCGACCCGGATCCGGTGCCGGGCCACCCATTCGTTGCCGATGAAGCCGAGGACCGCGGCGACCGCGACGACGCCCGGGTGGGACATGGCGCGCGGGTCCAGCAGCCGCTCCACGGCCTCGTACGCGGCCAGGGCCGCCGAGGCGGCGATGGTCAGGACGATGACGATCCCGGCCAGATCCTCGGCCCGGCCGTAGCCGTAGGTGAACCGGCGGTTCGCCGCGCGGCGCCCCAGGACGAACGCCACGCCGAGCGGCAGCGCGGTCAGCGCGTCGGCGGCGTTGTGGACGGTGTCGCCCAGCAGCGCCACCGAGCCGGACAGCACGACGACCGCGGCCTGGAGGACCGCGGTGGCGCCCAGGACGGCGAGGGAGAGCCACAGGGCGCGCATGCCCTCGGCCGAGGACTCCAGCGCGGAGTCGACCTTCCGCGCCGACTCGTGGGAGTGCGGTGTCAGCAGATGCGCGAGCTGGTGCCGGCGGTGGTGGCGCCGGTGTCCGTGGTGATGCGACTCCATGCCGCCATTATGTGCATACACGCGCACGCATGCACCCGTTGAGCCGGGGAGGACTCCGCCGGACCACGGAAGACCTCGGCGCCGACCGGCCTTGCCAATGTTTTGGCAAGCATTGACAAGGTTGCGCAACGGTGAAGACCATGCCACATGCCGTTCATCCACCCCACCTCGTCACACCGGTAACGGGCTGCCATGGCCCCCACCCTGACCGATGTCGCCAAGGGCGCCAACGTGGCGCTGTCCACGGCGTCCCGGGCGTTCAGCGACCCCGGCCGGCTCGGCCCCCAGACCCTGCGCAAGGTGCTGACCGTCGCGCAGGAGCTGGGGTACGAACCACCCGTGGCGCGCACCGCCGAGAGCGCCACCGCGGCCCGAGCCGAGACCGCCACCGTCGCGCTCGTCGTCCCCGATATCGCCAACCCCGTCTTCGGGGCCTTCGTCAAGGCCGCACAGGGCGAGTGCCGACACCGCAGGCAGACCGTCGTCCTCGCCGACACCGACCTCGACCCGGACCGTGAGCGCGAGGTCCTCGCACACCTGAAGGAGCGGGCGGACGGCCTGGTCGTGTGCTCTCCCCGGCTCGACGCGGACGACGTGCTCGACATCTGCGGCCGCACCCCCGCCGTGCTGGTCAACCGCGAAACGTCCGGCACCGACTGTGTGCTCGCCGACGCCGCCCACGGCATGCGCCAGGCCGTGGAGTACCTCGCCGCCCTCGGACACCGGCGGATCGCCTACGTCCAGGGCATGCGGCGCTCCTGGTCCAACGCCCACCGCGTGGACCTCATCCGCGCCGAGACCGAACGCGCCGGGCTGGACCTGGAGTTGCTGGGCTGGCAGTCCGAGACGGTGGCGGGCGGTACCGCCGCCGCCGCGAGCGTCATGGCCTCGGGCGCCTCCGCCGTCATCGCCCACAACGACCTGATGGCGTTCGGCGTGCTGACCGGCGCCCGGGCGCTGGGGCTGAACGTGCCCGGGGACCTCAGCGTCATCGGATTCGACGACATCCCCTTCGCCGAGGTCTCCCAGCCGTCCCTGACCAGCGTCGCCGTGCCGATGGCCCGTGCCGGGGCGCTCAGCCTGCAGACGCTGGGGCAGATCCTCGCGGGCGAGCGGCAGATCCCGCGTACGCACCGGCTGCCCACGCAGCTCATCGTGCGCGACTCCACCGGCCCCGCCACGACCACCGCACCCGGCACGCCCGCCGTTCCCACCGTCCCCGCCACCAAGGACGCCCCATGACCGCCGACCCCCTGACCGTGGTGGTCGCCGACCCCAATCTCGCCCCGCTGCGCACCGAGTTCGAGGCCGCCCTCCCCCACGGCACGGTCGTCCACTGGCCCGACCCCCGGCACACCGAGGCGGTCGAAACCGCCATGGCGGACGCCGACGTCCTCGTCTCGGGCCGGTGCACCGCCGCCATGGCCGCGGCCGCCACCCGGCTCCGGCTGGTCCACGCCGCCGGCGCCGGGACGGACAACATCGACATCGCCGCGCTGGCGCCGGGCACCCAGGTGGCGAACACCTTCCACCACGAGAACGCCATCGCCGAATACACCGTGTCCGCCACGATCCTGATGCGCCGTGGCTTTCTGCGCCAGCACACCGCGCTGCGCCGGGAAGCACACTGGGACACCCCCGCCCATGACCCACGGGCCCCCTGGGCGGAGGATCTGACCGCCGCCACCGTCGGGTTCGTCGGCTTCGGCCACATCGGGGCCCGCTGCTGGCGGCTGTTCCAGGCGTTCGGCGCGCGGGGCGCCGCCGTCACCCGGAGCGGGGACGTGGACGCGGCGGCCCACGGACTGCTGTGGACCGGGGCCGTCAAGGAGCTCGACGCCCTGCTGGAGAGCTGCGACGCCGTGGTGATCTCCGTGCCGCTCACCGAGGACACCACCGGGCTGATCGGCGCGGCCGAGCTGTCCCGGATGCGCCCGGACGCGGTCCTGGTCAACGTCGGCCGTGGCCCCGTCGTGGACGAGGACGCGCTGTACGAGGCGCTGAGCGACCGCACCATCGGCGGCGCCGCGATCGACGTCTGGTACCGCTACCCGGCCGACGGGCACACCGCCGCCCCCGGCAAGCACCCCTTCGACACGCTGGACAACGTGCTGATGACCCCACACTCCTCGGGCCTCACCCGCCAGACCTTCGTCCACCGCACCGCCGACATCACCGCCAACATCCGCCGGCTCGCCGCGGGCGAACCGCTCCACAACGTGGTGGCGGTGGCCTCGTGACGACGAACGACACCATCACCGCCGTCGACGTCCTCGTCACCAGCCCTGGCCGCAACTTCGTCCTCCTCAAAATCACCACCGCGGACGGCGTCACCGGCTGGGGCGACGCCACCCTCAACGGCCGCGAACTCGCCGTCGCCTCCTATCTCCGCGACCACCTCGCACCCCTCCTGATCGGCCGCGACCCGGCCCGCATCGAGGACACCTGGCAGTACCTCTACCGCGGGGCCTACTGGCGGCGCGGACCGGTGACCATGACCGCCATCGGCGCGGTGGACATCGCGCTGTGGGACATCAAGGGCAAGACCACCGGACAGCCCGTCTACCAGCTGCTGGGCGGCGCGGTCCGCGACCGGATCCTCGCCTACACCCACGCCACCGGCTGGGACCTCCCCCAACTGCTGGAGTCCATCGAGGTGCGGCGGGACCGCGGCTTCCGCGCCGTACGGGCCCAAAGCGGCGTCCCCGGCCTGGAGATGGTCTACGGCGTCAGCAGGAGCGGCACCGGATACGAACCGGCCGGCCGGGGCGCCGCCCCCGTCGAGGAGACCTGGGACACCGACGCCTACCTCCGCCACATCCCCCGCGTCCTCACCCGGATACGCGAACACGTGGGCCCCGAGCTGAAACTGCTCCACGACTCCCACCACCGGCTCACCCCCGGCGAGGCCGCCCGGCTCGGCCGCGCCCTGGAACCGGCGGACCTCTTCTGGCTGGAGGACGTCACCCCCGCCGAGAACCAGGAGGTGCTGCGGCACATCCGCCACCACACCACCGTCCCGCTGGCCATCGGCGAGGTGTTCAACACCGTCTGGGAGTGCCAGACGCTGATCACCGAGCAGCTGATCGACTTCATCCGCACCTGTGTGAGCCACGCGGGCGGCATCAGCCATCTGCGGCGCATCGCCACCCTCGCCGACCTCTGGCAGGTGCGGCTCGGACCGCACGGCCCCTCGGACATCTCACCCGTCGCCCTCGGCGCCTCACTCCACCTCGGCCTGGCCACCCCCAACTTCGCCATCCAGGAGTACATGGGCTACGAACCCCTGGTCCACGAGGTGTTCCGGCACGCCTGGTCCTACACCGACGGCCACCTCCACCCCGGCGAAGCACCCGGCATCGGCGTCGAGATCGACGAGGAACTCGCCGCCCGCCACCCCTACGAACCCGCCTATCTGCCGGTCGCGCGACGGCTCGACGGCTCGATGACGGACTGGTGACACCGATGCCCCACACCCTCCCCCGCCTCCGCCGCGCCACCGCCCCCGCGGCCGCCCTCACCCGCCCCCACCCGCCCGCCGAAACCGGCATCGTCCACCTGGGCCTCGGCAACTTCCACCGCGCCCACCAGGCCGTCCACACCGCCGCCGCCCTGCGCCACACCGACGGCCCCTGGGGCATCCTCGGCGTGGCCAGCCACTCCGCCACCGTGGCGCGGGCCATGCGCGACCAGGAGATGACCTACGCCGTCGTGGAGATCTCCCCCGACGACACCCGCGTCACCGTCCCCGCCGTGCACACCGGCGCCCTGGTGGCCACCGAGCAGCCCGACGACCTCCTCCACGCCCTCGCGGCCCCCACCACGGCCGTCATCACCCTGACCGTCACCGAACACGGCTACACCTTCTCCCCCCGCACCGGCGGCCTCGACCTCGACGCCCCCGCCGTCCAGGCCGACCTGCGCGGCCATACGCCACCACAGACCACCATCGGCCAGATCGTCTGCGGCCTCCAGCGCCGCATGCGCACCGGAGGCCCGCCCGTCACCGTGCTCAGCTGCGACAACCTCGTCGGCAACGGAACCCAGACCAGGCGGCTCGTCCACGAGTTCACCCAGGCCCTCCCGGCGGCCGAACGCGACGACCTCACGCCCTGGCTGGAATCCGCGGTGACCTTCCCCAGCTCCATGGTCGACCGGATCGTCCCCGCCACCACCGACACCTACCGCGACGCCGTCGCCACCCACCTCGGCGTACGCGACACCGTCCCGGTACCGGCCGAACCCTTCAGCATGTGGGTCATGGAGGACCGCTTCGCCGCCGGACGCCCGCGCTGGGAAACCGGCGGGGCGCTCTTCACCGACGACGTCGAACCCTACGAACTGCTGAAGCTGCGCCTGCTCAACGGCACCCACTCCCTCATCGCCTACCTCGGCGCGCTGGACGGACGGGAGACCATCCCGGACGCCACCGCCCGGCCGTTCATCGCCGAAGCCGCCCGCGCGGCGCTCCACGACGACTATCTGCCGACCCTCACCGTGCCCACCGACATCGACCTCGACCACTACATCGGACAGCTCTTCGACCGCTGGGCCAACACCGCCCTGGGCCACCGCACCCGGCAGGTCGGCTCCGACGGCTCGGTCAAACTACGCCAACGGGTCCCCGAACCCGCCCTGTTCCACCTGCGCGCCGGACGCATGCCCCACCATCTCGCGCTCACCGTCGCCGCGTACCTGTGCTGCGTGGCACCGCGCCCCGGCTTCTCCCCCGGCCCCCACGCCACCGCGATGGCGGACCCCGCCCGGGAGACGCTCGCCACCATCGCCGCGCGGAGCGCCACCGCCTCCGGGCCGTCCTTCGTCGAGGCCGTCCTGGACAGCGGGCTGCTCGGCGACGGACTGAGAGACCACCCGGACTTCGCCGCCCGGGTATCCGAGCTGATCGACCTCATCGTCCGCCACGGCCCCGCCGCCGCGGCAGCCGACGCCGCCGGGGCCCTCCGGACCCCCGCCCACCGCTGACCCCGTCCCCTACCTTCCCCACCTCCCCATCTCTCCACTTCCCCCGTCCCCTTTCCCCTGCTCCCCTTCACCGCTCCGCTGCGTCGATCCGTTCAAGGAGGCATGGATCATGGACAGCAATCCCACCCCCGCCACCGCGCGTCCCCCGTCACCGGCCACCTCCCCCTCCGACCCTTCCACCCCCGCCGAACCACCCGCCGACCCCAGCGCGGTGCGCCGCGCCGCCCTGGCCGGTCTCATCGGCACCGCGCTCGAGCAGTACGACTTCGTCATCTACGGCACCGCCTCGGCGCTGATCTTCAGCGATCTGTTCTTCCCCAACGCCTCACCGTCCGTGGGCATCCTGGCCAGCTTCAGCACCTACGCCGTGGGCTTCGCCGCCCGCCCGCTCGGCGGGCTCTTCTTCTCCCGCTACGGCGACCGCCTCGGCCGCAAGTGGGTACTGGTGGCGACCCTGCTCCTGATGGGCGGCTCCACCCTCGCCATCGGACTGCTGCCCACCTACAACGAGGTGGGACTGCTCGCCCCGATCCTGCTGCTCATCTGCCGCATGGGGCAGGGGTTCGGGGCCGGGGCCGAGCAGTCAGGCGGCGCCACCCTGCTCACCGAGACCGCGGCCCCAGGGCGCCGCGGCAGACTGTCCTCCCTCGTCATGACCGGCGCCGCGCTGGGCACCGCCCTGGGCGCGGTGGCCTGGATCCTCGCCCAACGACTGCCCGACGACGCCCTGATGAGCTGGGGCTGGCGGCTGATCTTCGGCAGCAGCCTCCTCGTGACCGTGATCGCCCTGGTGCTGCGCCGCAAGCTCAACGAGAGCCCGGTCTTCACCGAACTCAAGGAGCAGCGGGAACGGCCCGCCTCACCGGTGAAGGAGGTCTTCCAGCACGGCCGGAAGCCCATGCTGCTGGCGC
Organism: Streptomyces lacaronensis; assembly: GCF_047337785.1. NCBI lineage: Bacteria > Bacillati > Actinomycetota > Actinomycetes > Kitasatosporales > Streptomycetaceae > Streptomyces > Streptomyces lacaronensis. The sequence continues at coordinate 10,650,658 of NZ_JBLHDK010000003.1, read as the reverse complement.
TGTTCATGAACTTCGGCGTCAGCACCCAGTCCTACACGTACCAGGTGTTCATGGCCTCCTACCTGGTGTCCAGCGTCGGCGTCGACAAGGACTTCGTCCCCCAGGTGCTGCTGATCGGGGCCCTGTGCGGCGGTCTCGCGGCCATCTGCTTCGGCACGCTCTCCGACCGCCTCGGACGGCGCCCGGTGTACTCCACCATCGCCGCCGCGCTGGTGCTGCTGCCGGCCCCGACCTTCATCGCGCTGAACACCGGCTCACACGTGGCGATCATCGTGGCCATCGTCATCGGCTTCATCCTGGCCTGCCACGGCTCGGTCGGCGTCCAGATGAGCTACTTCCCCGAACTGTTCGGCAAGCGCTACCGCTACGCGGGCGTCACGCTGGGCCGGGAGTTCTCCTCGCTGATCGGCGGCGGGGTCGCACCGCTGATCTGCAGCGCGCTCCTCACCGCGTTCTCCGGCTCCTGGATACCGGTCGCCATCTATATGTCGCTGGTCACGGCGGTCAGCCTCGTCGCCACCCGGATGTCCCCGGAAACCCTCGACCGCGATCTGAACACCGCGGCCGACGCCACCGAGCCGGTGCGGGGCTCCGCCCCTTAACCCCGGGTCCGGAAGCGAAGCCCCTGCCACGCGGCGGACATCCCGTAGCCCGGGACGTGGGGCAGCAGCGCCATCCCCCGCGCGTTCGTGATCGCACGGGCCAGTTGGCGCTGCTGCCGCGTTCCGGTCAGGCGACCGGGTCGAGCAGTTCGTCGAAGGCGTGCGGCAGCCGGCTCCAGGCGTCCGGCCCGGCGACCACCACGTGCTGGTTGCCGGTGTAGGAGGGGTGGCTCGCCGAGGAGACCCTCGACATCGACGGGCGTGCCGCTTGGCACACTATTTCAACCGTCGACGCCGAAGGGTGCGCCCATCGACGCCGACGGAGCCTCCGGCTACGGTGCGTCGCCGAGGCGAAGATCACCGTCGGCGGGCGGCACGAAGAAACCGGCCACCTCCGCGTCCGTGACCTCGGCGAGGGCCGCCGGGGTCCAGCGGGGGCGGCGGTCCTTGTCGATCACCTGGGCGCGGATGCCCTCGATGAGGTCCGGGCGGGACAGCGCCGCGCAGGAGACGCGGTACTCCTGCTCCATGACCCGCTCCAGCGAGCCGAGCGCCCGGGCCCCGCGGACGGCGGCCAGCGTGACCTTCAGCGCGGTGGGCGACTTGGCGAGGAGGGCCTCGGCGGTCTCCTTGGCGGCCGGTTCGCCGACGGCCATCAGCCGGTCCACGATCTCCTCGACGGTATCCGCCGCATAGCACTGGTCGATCCACTCCCGGTGGCCGTCCAGGGTCCCGGCCGGAGCCTGGACGGCATACCGGGGCAGGACGTCCGCCACCGGCTCCGCGGCCAGGTCCCGGGTCAGCGCGGGCAGCTGCCCGGAGGGGACGACATGGTCGGCCAGCCCGCAGCGCAGGGCGTCGGCGGCGCCCACCGACGCTCCCGTGAGCGCCAGATGCGTGCCCAGTTCGCCCGGTGCGCGGGCCAGCAGATGGGTGCCGCCGACGTCCGGTACGAAGCCGATCGTGGTCTCGGGCATGGCCACCCGGGAGCGCTCGGTGACGATCCGCACACCGCCGTGGGCCGAGATCCCGACGCCGCCGCCCATCACGATGCCGTCCATCAGGGCCACATAGGGCTTGGGGTAGCGGGCGATCCGGAGGTTGAGCGTGTACTCGTCGCGCCAGAACGCCCGCGAGACCGCGCCACCGCCCGAGGTCACGTCCTGGTGGATCAGGCGGATGTCGCCGCCCGCGCACAGCCCGCGCTCCCCCGCCCCGTCGATCACCACGACCGCTACGGCCGGGTCCCGCTCCCAGGCGGTGAGGGCCTCGGCGATCCGGGTCACCATCGGATGGGTGAGGGCGTTGAGGGCGCGGGGCCGGTTGAGGGTGAGATGTCCGGCGCGGCCCTCGACGCGCGTCAGCACGGCGTCGTCGTCGGTCACGCGATCGGTCACGGAGTCGGTCACGAGGTGTTCGTTCCTTCCGGAGTCTGGTGCGTTCGCGGATCACCGGCGATCCGTCACCGCCGATCCTCTCAACGAGCCCTCTGCCCGCCACAGCCGCGCCCTCCGCCCGGCCAAGCGGCACAAAACCCTCTGGACACCCGCCGCCGCGCCGGGGAGGGTTGGCGCAGCCCATCCCTGACCCCACGAGGACCCGTCTGATGAGTGCTCATCCGCTGCCCACCAGCACCCCCGCCGCCGAGGGTGTGGACGCGCGGGGCGTCCACGCCTTCCTCGACGCCATCGAGGGCGCGCCGGACATCGAGCCGCACAGTCTGATGATCCTGCGCCACGGCCGGCTGATCGCCTCCGGCTGGTGGGCGCCGTACACCGCCGAGCGGCCGCATCTGCTCTACTCCCTCAGCAAGAGCTTCACCTCCACGGCGGCGGGGCTGGCCGCCGCCGAGGGGCTGCTGGACCTCGACGCTCCCGTGATCTCGTACTTCCCCGAATTCGAGGCGGAGATCACCGACCCGGGCAGCCGCGCCATGCTCGTACGCCATGTCGCGTCCATGGCCAGCGGACACCTCGGGGAGACGCTGGAGCGGGCGTTCGGGCTGGACCCGGAGGAGCCCGTGCGCGGCTTCCTGCGGGTGCCGCCGGATCGCGCGCCGGGCACCGTCTTCGCGTACAACCAGCCCGCCACGTACACGCTCGCCGCGATCGTCCAGCGGGTGACCGGGCAGTCGCTGACGGAGTATCTGCGGCCGCGTCTGTTCGATCCGCTGGGCATCGGCGAGACGGCCTGGCTCCAGGTGCCGGCCGGGCGCGACCTCGGCTTCAGCGGGCTGTTCGCGGCCACCGACGCGATCGCCCGGCTGGGGCTGCTGTATCTGGGGGGCGGTGAGTGGGAGGGCGAACGGCTGCTTCCGGCCTCCTGGGTCGAGGACGCGACCCGGCTGTGGATCCCGACCGAGGAGCCCATGGCAGGCGGCTCGGGGCCGGACTGGCGGCGGGGGTACGGGCTCCAGTTCTGGATGTCCCGGCACGGATACCGGGGCGACGGGGCGTACGGGCAGTTCTGCCTGGTGCTGCCCGAGCACGATGTGGTGATCGCGACCACGGCGGACACCGAGCGGATGCAGGCCGTCCTGGACGCGGTCTGGGAGCATCTGCTGCCCGCGTTCGGCGACGCGCCGCTCACCGGCCGCGAGGACGAGGACGCCGCGCTGGAGCGGCGGCTGTCCCGGCTCGCCCTGCCGCCGCTGGCGGCGAAGCCCGCGCCGCTCACGGACCCAGACGCCTGGTCGGGTGCGGAGTTCGCCCCCGAAGGCGGCGTCTGCGCGGACCAGCCGACCCTGACCGGGGTCACCGTGGCCGAGGACGGCTCCGGCGGCTGGGCCGTCTCGCTGGCCGAGCGGGCGGGCCGGCTGGACCTGGGCTTCGACGGCGCGGGGTGGCGGGTGCACGCCGGGCCGGAGGCGCCGGTTCCGACGGCGGTGAGCGGGGGCTGGACGGACCTGGACACGCTGACCGTGGACATCGCGTTCCTGGAGACCCCGCACCACCTGGTGGTCACCTGCTCCCTCGCGGAACGCGTCTTCACCGCGCGGTGGCGCACGACGCCGCTGCACCGCGGACCGCTGCACGCCATGCGCGCGCCGGGGCCGCGTTGACTCGTTCCGCCCGTCCGGCCAAGGTGTGGCCCGGTCCGGGGCACCCCCGGGCCGGGCCCCCTCGCGGCGGATCGCGGTCCGCGCAGCGGCTCCGCGGCGGCCGTCTCTTCGGAGTCCTTCCGGCGGGTACCCGTCGGGGTCCTGACAGCGCTGCTCGGGGCCCGGCGTCGGGAGGACGACCATGGCTGTACCGGCCGCGACCCGCTCCGGCGGCATCCACGCGCCGCCGTGGCTCGGGATCTACCTCAACGACCATCTGGTGGCCGCCACGGCAGCGGTCGGGCTGGCCCGCCGGATGCATCGCAGACACCGGCGCTCGGCCTACGGCGGCGAGCTGGCGGGGCTCACCGCGGAGTTCGTCCAGGACCGCAGGTCGCTGCTGTGGTGCATGGCCTCGCTCGACGTCCCCGTCCGCCGCGGCAAGCTCCGCGCTTCGCGGGCGGCCGAGCGCACGGCGCGGCTGACGCCGGGCAGCCGGCCGCGGCGGCGCACCGGGGTGAACACGCTGGTGGGGCTGGAGGCGCTCCGGATGGGTGTGGGGGGCAAGGCGCTGCTGTGGCGCTCACTGCTCGCGGTGGCCGTCCATGACACCCGGCTGCAGACGGGCCGCCTCGCGGAGCTGCTGGAGCGGGCCGGGCAGCAGCTCACCACCCTGGACTCGCTGCACTCCCGGGCCGCCTCGGCGCTGATCGCGGCCGAGGGCCCGGTGTAGCCGGCGGCCGGTTCGCCCGCCGCACCCGCCCCATCCGCTTCAGGCGGGCGCCGGTGGGCACTCGGGGACGATGACGAAACTTCCCGGCGCCCCCGAGTCGTACTGGATGGACACCGCCCCGCCCGGCACCGCCCACCCGGCCCTCACCGAGGACCTGGAGGTCGATGTCGCCGTGATCGGCGCCGGGATCGCGGGCCTGAGCACCGCGTGGGAGCTGGCCCGCGCCGGGCACCGGGTGGCGGTGCTGGAGGCGGACCGGATCGCCGCGGGCGTCACCGGCCACACCACGGCCAAGCTCACGGCGCTGCATTCGCTCATCTACGACCGGCTGCGGCACACCCGCGGGCCGGAGGGCGCGCGGATGTACGCGCGGTCGCAGTCCGAGGCCGTCGAGCGGGCGGTGGCGATCGCCGCCGAGCTCGGTATCGACTGCGATCTGGAGCGCGTCCCGGCCTTCACCTACACCGAGGACCCGGCGCGCGCGGACACCATGCGCGCCGAGGCGGACGCCGCGAGCGAGGCGGGGCTGGCCGCCTCGTATGTGACGGAGACCGGGCTGCCCTTCCCGGTCGCGGGCGCGGTCCGGGTCGAGGGAGGGGCGCAGTTCCATCCGCGTACCTACCTCCTCGGGCTCGCCGAGGATCTGCGCGCCCGCGGCGGGCGGATCCATGAGCACACCCGCGCCACCGGCCTGGAGGAGGGCGCCCCCTGCCGGGTCACCACGGAGGGCGGGGCGGTGGTGACGGCGGGGGACGTGGTGATCGCCACCCACTACCCGGTGTTCGACCGGGCGCTGCTGTTCGCCCGGCTCTCGCCGCGCCGCGAACTCGTGGTGGCCGGTCCCCTTCCCGCCGACCGGGATCCGCGGGGCGCGTACATCACCCCGGACCAGCGCACCCGGTCGGTGCGCACCGCGCCGTACGGCGACGGGCAGCGGCTGCTGATCGTGACCGGAGAGAGCTTCACCCCCGGCACCGGGGACACCGCCGAGCGGTTCGAGCGGCTGGCGGACTGGACCCGGGAGCGCTTCCCCGGCGTGGAGATCACCCACCGCTGGGCCGCCCAGGACAACGACCCGACCGACACCGTGCCGCTGGTCGGCCCCTTCCACCCCGGCGCGCGCCACACCTATGTCGCGACGGGCTTCGCGGGCTGGGGCCTGAGCGGCGGCATCATGGCGGGCCGGCTGCTCACCGCGCTCATCGGCGGTGAGCGGCCGGAGTGGGCCGGGCTGTACGACCCCCGGCGGCTGGGGACCGCGCTGCGCGAGGCCCCGGCGCTGCTCGGCCACCAGTTCCACGTCGGGAAGCATTTCGTCGGCGACCGGCTGAGCACCCCGGGCGCCGCCTCGGTCGACCGGATCGCCCCGGGCACCGGGGCCGTGGTCCGCCTGGAGGGGCGGCGCTGCGCCGTCTACCGGGACGGGGACGGCACAGCTCACGCGGTCTCGGCCCGGTGCACCCATCTGGGCTGTCTCGTGGCGTTCAACGCCGCCGAGCGGGCCTGGGAGTGCCCCTGCCACGGCTCCCGCTTCGGCACTGACGGCCGGGTGCTCCAGGGCCCGGCCAACCAGCCCCTGGAGCGGCGCGACCTCTGACCCGCGGCGTCCGATCCCCCCTGCGGTCTGTTACGTGGAACACGTACATGGCGCCCGGCCACGGGGGTACACGCCTGGCGTCAACCCGTCGGCTGAGAAAGGACCACTTGCCGTGCTGATGGCCCACCCGGTCGTACTTCAGAACCTCATCGAGCAGTACGAGACGCTGCGGACGCTGCACGCCGAATCGGGCGGCGCCGAGGTACGGCAGCGGATGGACGACCTCGCCTACACCCTGTGCGTCTCCACCGGGACGCGGGATGTGGACGCGGCCCTCATCGCCGCCCGGCACCGGCTGCCCGGCGCACGGGTGGAGGACGACTCGGCCCTCACGGCCGGGGCGGGCACACCGGGTGCCTGAGCCCGCCGCGCCGCCCACAGGTGAGGCCGCCCCGCCGGGTCAGCCCTCGGCCCCCCGCGCCAGCTCGGAGAGGTCCATGGTCTGGTTCGCCGGCGGCGCCTTCACCGTGACCGGCTCGTTGAGGGCCGAGAAGGTGATGGTCATGTCGAGCGGGCCCTTGTCCCCCTCGCCTCGGACGCGGAACCGCTTGGTGTGGCCGTCCGGGTCGATCCACATGTCCATGGACAGCCGGTCGATCCCCATTCCCTCGTACGCCTTGAGGTTCTTCTCCCGGCGCTCGCGGGTCGCCGCGTCCTCGTCCTTCAGGCTCGCGCGCATCTGGCGGAGGCTGATGGCACCCCGGTAGTGCGTCGTGCGCACTCCGTCGACGGTCTCCTCGCCGACCCGCTTCACATCGTCGGCGCCGGAGAGGAAGGCCGACTCGTCGGCCGGGTTCTTGTCGGCCTGGCGGGAGAGCGAACCGCCGGCGAGCGCGCCGGCGGCCTTCTCGCCCAGCGCCCCGAGGTCCAGCTTGAGCCAGGTCTTGCCGTCCAGCCCGGCGGCGGCCTCCTTGCCCCCGTCGAGGTACATCGCCCCGTCGACCATCCGGATCTCCACCGCCGCGTCGGCGCCCTGGCCGACCGCGCGCATCTTCATGCTGACGGCGACCGGCTTGGTGCTCATCGCCGCCTCGCCCTCGATCCGCCCGTCCGCGGGGGTGCGGCCGCTCATCCGGTAGCGGAACGAGGTGAGCTTCTCGCTCTTCTCGGCGGCCGCGCGCACGGCCGCCGCCGGGGCCGGCCGCACCCGCTCCGAGGACTTCTCCCCCGCCTTGCCCTCGGGCTTCCCGTCCGCCCCGGACGATCCGCAGCCGACCGCGCCGCCGCAGAGCAGTACGGCGGTGAGCACGGCACCGGCCGCACGGGCACCCCTGCCATGTCCCCCATGTACGACCATGGCCATAAACCCCACCCCTTGCAGAACTTCTGTTCGTTTCGCCGTGATCCGGGAGAGTACCAGCAGACGCCGACAGCTACCCGTGGGCGCGGACCGGGGGCAGGGGGCCGTCGTGGCGTTCGAGGGCGACGCGGGTGAGCTGTCCGGTGCAGCCCTGGGTCAGCCGCGAGGTGCCGATGTCGTGGGTGACGGCGTTGGGGTTGCCGTGGACGCAGGTGGCCACCTCGGGGGCCGAGGGGTCCCACCAGGCGCCGGTGGCGAGTTGGGCCACCCCGGGGCGTACCGCGTCGCTGATCCGCACTCCGGCCAGGCAGCTTCCGACGGCGCCGCGGATCCGCACCACATCGCCGTCGCCCAGCCCCAGCACCCCGGCGTCCCAGCGCCCCGGCGTCCCGGCGTCCCGCGGATGCAGCCGGACCGGCTCACGGCGCCGTACGAGGCGATGGTCGCCGAGGCCAGCTCGATGCGGCCGCTCGGGGTGGCCAGCGGACGGGCGCCGGGGTCGGCGCGGAAACCGGCGCAGAGGGTGTGGTGTTGTCGTCGCGGGCCTCGCCGACCGGGTCGGCGACGCGGTGCATGGCGATGAGCGCCGCGTCCTGGCTCGCGCCGCCGATGTCGTCGCGTTCCAGGGTGGTGGTGGCGGGCAGCACCACATCGGCGTGGCGGGCGGTGGCCGTCCCGTACGGCTCATGGACGACGACCGTGTCCGGGCGGCCGAAGGCGCGGCGCAGCCGAGCCAGGTCCTGGTGGTGGTGGAAGGGGTTGCCACCGGGACGGGGTTGGTGCCCTGGTCGAGGGTGGGCAGCCGGTACGGGCGGGTGCCGGCGCCGACGCCGGCGGTGACTCCGTGCCCATGGCCGAAGCCGCCGCCGGGCAGCCCGATCTGGCCGAGCAGGCAGGCCAGGGCGATCCCCGCCCACAGGGGCTGCTCACCGCGGTGGGCGCGTTGCGGGGACCAGCTGAGGGAGATCATGGTCCGGTGCCGGGTCGGCTCACGGGCGAGTTCGGCGATCCGGGCGGCGGGGATGCCGCAGATCGCCTCGGCCCACCGCGGGGTCTTGGGAGCGGAGCCGTCCTGGCCGAGGACCAGGAGGGCGATCGCCTCGTCCCAGGACACCCGTACATGGGTGTCCGCACCGCGCTCGATCCGCCGGTTCGGGCTCCATTCGACGATGGCCGTCCCGATGCGGGCCCGCGGCACCACCCTCGGCGTGGCCACCTTCTCCCGGCATCGCCGCCCCCAGCCGTTCGAGCAGGACGATCTGCTGCTCGCCGAGGAGATGACGGCCAGGGCCGCCGTCTGCGTCGACAACGCCCGGCGGTACACCCACGAGCGGCACACCGCGCTGGCCCTCCGGCGCAGTCTGCTGCCGCGCACCCTCCCGCCGAGCGCCGCCGTGAAGGTCGCCTCCAGCTATCGGCCGGCCGACTCACGGTCCGGGGTGGGCGGCGACTGGTTCGACGTCATCCGGCTGTCGGGCGCGCGGGTCGCCCTGGTCGTCGGCGATGTGGTGGGCCATGGCGTACCGGCGTCGGGGGCCATGGGGCGGCTGCGGACGGCGGTACGCACCCTCGCCGACGTCGATCTCGCCCCCGATGAGCTGCTCACCCATCTGGACGATCTGATCAACCATCCGTCGGACGAGAGCGAGAACGACAACGAGGGTGCGGACTCGGGGAGGCCGTGGACGCGGCGGAGGCCGTGGGGGTGACCAACGCGCAGGTCGGCGCCACCTGTCTGTACGCGGTCTACGACCCGGTCTCCCGCCGCTGCTCGCTGGCCCCCGCCCATCAGGCCGCGTCTGATCCATGACCGGGCCCTGATCTGCGAGGTCTCCGACGGCAGCGCCACCGCGCCGCATCCGCGCCGGGCCCGCGCCTTCGACGAGGGCGGCCGCGGACTGCTGCTGATGGCCCGGCTCACCGAGAGCTGGGGCACCCGGCAGACCGCCACGGGCAAGACCATCCGGGCCGAACTGGCCGTGCCCGCCCTGTAGGAGCCATGCCCCCGTGGGCTTCGCATATCGTCGCCGCCGTCTCTCCCGGCTTCACGACCGCAGCCCCCGCCGCACCTCTTCACTACAATCGCGGAGCAACGAAGCCCCGCCCAGCAGAGGCTGAAGGCTGCCATCCATGTCTACCCAGCACCCACGCGACGCCAGTCCCCTGGCCGCGCTGAGCCCCGCCGAATCGGCCCGTCTCATGGCGGTGATCCGCGAGGCGGCGCTGAGCCGGGGACGGCTTCCGCTGCCCGCCCGCCCGGTGATCGGCGCCTCCTGGGACCGGATGCTGCGCCTGGGCCTCGACCCCGATCACGGCCGCGCGCCACGGCCGCTGGGCCTGGACGAACTGGAGCGCCGGAGGCGGCAGACCCGGCTGGCCGAGGTGCTGCCCACCCTGCGGGACGGGCTGCTGGAGGCGGCGGAGGCGGCCGCGCACATCATGATCATCGCCGATGCGGAGGGCCGGATCCTGTGGATCGACGGCCATCGGGGGGTGCGTCGGCAGGCCGACGGCATCGCGCTCGTGGAGGGTTCGCACTGGGCCGAGGACGTCGTCGGGACCAGCGGAATCGGCACCGCGCTCGCCGTCAAGTCCCCCGTACGGGTGCATTCGGCGGAGCACTTCGTGAGCGCCTTCCACACCTGGAGCTGCGCCGCCGCCCCGGTCCACGACCCGCGCGACGGACGGCTGCTGGGCGTCATCGACGTCAGCGGCCCCGCTGGGACCGCTCATCCGACGGTGCTCTCCCTGGTCACCGCGACCGCCCGGTGGGCCGAGGGCGAGCTGCGCCTCGCCCACAGCCGGGAGCTGGAGGGCCTGCGCGCGGTCGCCGCGCCGCTGCTGGCACGGATCCACGGCAAGGCCGTGGTGGTCGATCAGCACGGCTGGATCGCCGCGGTCACCGGGGTGACCCCGCGCGAGCGCCGGCTGTCGCTGCCGAAGGCGCCGTGCGATGGGCCGGTGTGGCTCCCGGCGCTCGGCGCGTGCGCGGTGGAGCCGCTGCCCGGCGGCCATCTGCTGCGGGTGCTGGACGGCGACACCTCCGAAGGGGGCGGTCCGGCCGGCTGCGGCGATCTGCTGCTGGACGTGCGCCATCCGCACCGCTGGACCCTGACGTTCTCGGGCCCCTCGGGCACCTGGACCCATGAACTCAGCGCCCGCCAGGCCGAGGTGCTGCTGGTGCTCGCCATGCACCCCGAGGGGCGCACGGCGGCCCAGCTGGCCCATGACCTGTTCGGGGACCCCACGCGGACGGTGACCGTACGGGCCGCGATGTCCCGGCTGCGCGGACGCGTAGGGGCGGTGCTGGCACACCGCCCCTACCGCATCGCCGACAGCGTCCGCATCGACGTGGCGGGCCCGGACCACCCCACCGAACTGCTCCCCCACAGCTCGGCCCCGGGGGTCGTCCGACTACGAACGGAGCCCTGAGGGCTGACCGGCCACCTCCTCCGGCCGGAGCACCTCGGCCAGGCGGTCGGCGGGCAGCAAGCCCTTCTCCAGGACGAGTTCGGCCACGCCGCGGCCCGTGGCGAGGGCCTCCTTGGCGATGCTGGTGGCCGCGCCGTAGCCGATGTACGGGTTGAGCGCGGTGACCAGGCCGATGGAGTTCTCCACTGAGGTGCGCAGCCGCTCGGTGTTGGCGGTGATGCCCGCGACGCACCGCTCGGCCAGCACCAGACAGGCGGCGCGCAGATGGGTGACGCTCTCCGAGAGGGAGTGCAGGATGATCGGCTCGAAGGCGTTGAGCTGGAGCTGTCCGGCCTCGGCGGCCATCGTGATGGCGACGTCGTTGCCGATCACCTCGAAGGCGACCTGGTTGACCACCTCGGGGATCACCGGGTTGACCTTGCCGGGCATGATGCTGGAACCGGCCTGCACCGGGGGCAGGTTGATCTCGTTGAGCCCGGCCCGCGGGCCCGAGGAGAGCAGCCGCAGGTCGTTGCAGCTCTTGGAGAGCTTGACGGCGATGCGCTTGAGGACGCCCGACAGATGGACGAACGCGCCGCAGTCCTGTGTGGCCTCCACCAGGTTGGCGGCGGTGACCAGCGGCAGTCCGGTGATGGCCTCGAGATGGCGGCGGGCGGCCTCGGCGTAGCCCTTGGGGGCGTTGAGGCCGGTGCCGATGGCGGTCGCGCCGAGGTTGATCTCGTGCACCAGGGTGGCGGCCTCCAGCAGCCGGCTCTGGTCCTCCTCCAGCATCACGGCGTACGCCGAGAACTCCTGGCCCAGCGTCATGGGCACCGCGTCCTGGAGCTGGGTGCGCCCCATCTTCAGGACGTCGCGGAACTCCTCGGCCTTGGCGGCGAACGCCTGGCGCAGCGTCTCCATGGCCGTGTGGAGCTCCCGGACGGCGATGATCGTGGAGACGTTGACGGCGGTCGGGTAGACGTCGTTGGTGGACTGGCTGAGGTTGACGTCCTCGTTGGGGTGGAGGTGGGCGTAGTCACCCTTCTCGTGGCCGAGGAGTTCCAGCGCCCGGTTGGCGATCACCTCGTTGGCGTTCATGTTGGTCGAGGTCCCGGCGCCGCCCTGGATCACATCGACGGTGAACTGGTCGTGCAGGGCGCCCCGGCGTATCTCCTGGCAGGCGGCCGCGATGGCGTCGGCCTTCTTCGAGGTGAGCAGCCCGAGATCCTCGTTGGCGCGGGCGGCGGCCTCCTTGACGGCGGCCAGGGCGCTGATCAGGTGCGGATAGGCGGAGATGGAGGTGCCGGTGATGGGGAAGTTCTCGCCGGCGCGCAGGGTGTGGATGCCCCAGTAGGCGTCGGCGGGGACGTCGCGGTCGCCGAGCAGGTCGTGTTCGCGGCGTTGGCCGGTGGCGCTCATGGTGTGCGGTCTTCCTCGGTTCAATCGTGAGGGTGGGCGGGGTCAGGCGGTGGGCGGGGCCAGGACGTCGGTGGGGTGCACACCGCCGACGGCGGCCCCGCCGCCGTACACGGGTGTGGTGGCGAACTCGGCGAGGGCACCGGGGTCGATCCCGCAGTGGGCCAGCGCCGCGGCGGTCACCGGCATCCGGGCGCGGTCCGCGCCGTCGGCGATCTTCACGGCGACGGCCCGGCCGTCGGGCAGCGCCGCGATCTGCACGCCCTCGAAACCGTCCTTGGCGATCAGGCCCGGTACGGCGCGCATCAGCCGGGCCACGTCCCGGTCGGTGCCGGACGCCATGTCCGGGTGGGCGCGCAGGGCGGCCGCCACCCGCCCCTCGGGGGTGTCCATGGCGCCGGAGGCGATCCGGGCGGCGGCCGTCGCGAGCCCGCGCAGGGAGACGGAGAACAGCGGCGCGCCGCAGCCGTCGACCGAGACCCGGGCGATGCCCTGCCCGGTGAGGTCCGCCACGGTCTCGGCGATCATCCGTTGCAGCGGATGGGCCGGGTCGAGGTAGTCCTTCAGCGGCCAGCCGCGCAGCTGGGCGGTGAGCAGCATCGCGGCGTGCTTGCCGGAGCAGTTCTGGGCGAGCCGGGTGGGCTCGCCGCCGTCGCGCAGCCAGGCTTCGCGCTCGGCGGCGCCGTACGGCAGGTCCGGGGTGTTGCGCAGGTCGGCCTCGGTGAGCCCGGCCCGGTCGAGGATGCGGCGGGCGCCGTCCAGATGGCGCGGCTGGCCGGAGTGGCTGGCGGCGGTGAGCGACAGCAGCTCCCCGTCCAGCGGCAGCCCGGCCCGCAGCAGGGCGACGGCCTGGACGGGCTTGAGCGCGGAGCGCGGGTAGAAGGCCACGTCGATGTCGCCGGCCCGGAAGGCGACCCGGCCGTCGGCGGCCAGGACGACGACCGAGCCGTGGTGGACGCCCTCGATGGCCCCGCCGCGCACCACATGGGCGAGCGGCACATGGCGGGGTTCACGGATGGCGGGGGGCTCGGCCGGGGTGCGGCGGGTCGCGTCGTCGGTCCGTCCGAGGGGGGTGTTCATGGTGGTGCTCTCGTGGTCGGGGGTGTTCACGGGGTGGGATTCCTCCGGGTGGTGGTGGAGGGAGAGGGCGTCCGGGGGTGGTACGGCCGCGTGGAGAAACGATTCCTCAATATGGGCTCACGAGGGGTCCTTCATCCGGCTGCGGGCCGCGTACCAGCCGATGACCAGCACCGCCAGGATCGCCGGAAGCGCCATGACGGTCAGTCGGCTGGCGCCGCCGTCCGCCCACATCAGGACGAGTACGGAGGCGAGGAAGCCCAGGGTGACGATCTCGGTGTACGGAGAGCCGGGGAGCCGGTAGCCGGGGCGGCTGATCTGGCCGGCCTGGGCGCGCCGCCAGAACAGCAGATGACAGAGCATGATCATGGCCCAGGTCGAGAGGATGCCGATGGCGGCGAAGTTGAGCACGATCTCGAACGCCTTGCTCGGCATCACATAGTTCAGGCCCACGCCCAGCACACAGAAGAAGGAGGTGAGCAGGATGCCTCCGTAGGGCACATGGGTGCGGCTCATGGCGCCGGTGAACCTGGGCGCGGAGCCGGACATCGCCATCGAGCGCAGGATCCGGCCGGTGGAGTACAGCCCGGAGTTGAGGCTGGACATCGCGGCGGTGAGCACGACGAGGTTCATCACGCCACCGGCCGCCGGCACGCCGATCTTGGACAGCACGGTGACGAACGGGCTCTCGTCGCCCGAGTAGGAGCCGGAGGGCAGCAGCATCGAGAGCAGCACCACGGAGCCGACGTAGAACAGGCCCACACGCCACATGATGGAGTTGATCGCCTTGGGCATGATCTTCTCGGGGTTCTCGGTCTCGCCCGCGGCCACGCCGACCAGTTCCACGGAGGCGTAGGCGAAGACGACGCCCTGGATGACCAGCAGCATCGGCAGCACACCATGCGGGAAGACGCCGCCGTGCTCGGTGATCAGGCTGGGCCCGGTGCTGCCACCGGCCACCTGCTCGCGGGTGACCAGCAGGAAGATGCCGATCGCCATGAAGACGACGAGCGCGCCGACCTTGATGATCGCGAACCAGAACTCCAGCTCACCGAAGATCTTCACCGAGATCAGATTGACCGTGAGCACGACGGCGAGCGCGATCAGGGCGATCACCCACTGCGGAATCTCGGTGAACATCCCCCAGTAGTGGGTGTACGTCGCCACGGCCGTGATGTCGGCGATCCCGGTGGTGGCCCAGTTCAGGAAGTACATCCAGCCCGCGACGAAGGCGCCCTTCTCGCCGAGGAACTCACGGGCGTAGGAGACGAACGCGCCGGAGGAGGGCCGGTGCAGCACCAGCTCGCCCAGGGCCCGCACGACCAGGAAGGCGAAGACGCCGCAGACCGCGTACGCCAGGGCCAGCGACGGCCCGGCGTCCTTGAGCCGCCCGCCGGCGCCGAGGAAGAGGCCGGTGCCGATGGCGCCGCCGATGGCGATCATGTTGACGTGCCGGGCCTTGAGGGACTTGCTGTAACCGGCGTCGCCCGCGTCCACATGCGCGGGGGTCCCGGCCTGGTGCTGTTGGCGGTCTTCTTGCCGGAGGGACTGCTCGCTCACGCCTGCTGTCCGCCTTCCGTCGGTGCTGTCGTCCGGCTGTCCGCCGCAGCGGGCCGCACGATGGAGGTCAGGGTGGTCTCCACGCGTTCGAGGTGGTGGGACATGGCCTCCACCGCGTCGTGTTCGGACCCGTCGGCGAGCGCCTCGACGATCGCCCGGTGTTCCCGGTTCGACTGCTCGCGGCGGCCGCCGAGTTCGTTGAGAAATGCCGACTGCCGGGCCAGGGCATCGCGGATCTCCTCGATGACCCGCCGGAAGACCGGGTTCCGGGCCGCCTGGGCCACGGCGAGATGGAACAGCGTGTCCATCGCCACCCACGCGGTGGTGTCGGTCTCCCGCTCCATCCGCTCCAGCAGATGGGACAGGTGGTCGAGGTCCTCGGCGGAGCGGCGCTGGGCCGCGTAGCCCGCCACCGGGATCTCGATGTGCCGGCGCACCTCCAGCAGGTCGCTCGCGGCGTAGTCGCCGAAGGTGGGGTCCTCCACCGGACCGCTGGAGATGACGAAGGTGCCCTTGCCGGTGCGTGAGGCGGTCAGCCCCATGGTCTGCAAGGCCCTGAGGGCCTCGCGGAGCACCGGCCGGCTCACCTCCAGGCGTCGGCAGAGCTCGGCCTCGGAGGGGAGTTTGTCCCCCACCGCGTAATCGCCGCGCTCGATCGCTTCCCGGAGGTGGTGGAGAACCGCTTCCATCGCGCTGACGCGACGCGGGGCGGCGAATCCGGAACCACCTGTCTGGCTGTCTGACAAGTTCACGCGGTGATCCTCAGGCGTACACCGGAGGGTTGTCAAGGGTCGGCCTTCCCCTCCTTGTCGACCGTTCTGTGTTGATATGGGGTATTCGCCCTGAATGCCGGAGACCCCATGCCCCCAAGAAGCCCTTCAGGGCCGGGCCGACCGGCCACGGCAGCACCATCGTCCGGCTGCCCGGCGGCAATCTGGAGGACCAGCTGCCCGCCCCGCTGGTGACCCGGGCCAATGTCGACGACCGCTCCCTGTGGGGCAACAGGGTTTGACTTCCTCACCTCGAGGTTGCGCTGGGCGCGGGCGCGATCGTGCCGCTCGTGCCCGGGGGTCAGCTTCCCCTGCCCGGAACCGGAACGCGCTGGAGGCGTACTCGGCGGACTTGCCGGACTTCTTAACGCGACCCTGGACTGGCTGGGGGTGCCGATCTCGGTGTGGCTGACGGCGCTGTGCTTCGCGCCCGCCGGGTTCCTGCCGCGCCACCACCGGCACGGCCGCGCGGTGTACGCGATCGGCGGGGCGCCGCGCTCGTGGTCGCACGGCTCACCATCAGGGAGCCGCAGGAGTCATAGTATTAAGGGAAATGTATCCGCGGATAGGACGGGTGCGATGGCCATCCCCCAGGGAATCGCGCCGACCGAGACGCATGTCCCGTTCGACATGGCGGATGCGGCCTCGGCGCTGATCGACGCCACGGGGACCATCATCGGCTGGACCCCGGCGGCGGAGAGACTTCTCGGCTATCCGGCGGCGGATGCGATGAAGCAGTCGGCCAGGATGCTGCTGGCGGCGCCGGAGGACGCGGCGGAGGCCGAGGCGATCGGCTCGTGGTGCCAGGAGCACGACGGCTGGGGCGGTCTGGGCCGGCTCCGGCACCGGGACGGCCGCCGGATCGAGGTGGGGCTGCGGATCTCCGCCATGCGCGACCCGGACGGCGAGGTCTCCTGGCTGGTCTCCGGGATCGATGTGGGCTCCATCCCGACCTGGGTGCTCAGCGGCTCACTGCTCCAGGCGTTCCTCACCCGGTCGCCGGTCGGGATCGCCGTGCTCAGCCCGGATCTGCGGTATGTGTGGCTCAACGACACGCTGGAGCGCTACGGCGGGCTGCCCCGTGAGCAGCGGATAGGGCGCCGGATGGCGGAGTGCCTGCCGGGGCTGGACACCGAGGCGCTCGAGGCGCAGCTGCGGGAGGTGCTGAAGACCGGCGAGCCGGTGATCGACTACGAGTACCGGGGCTGGACGATGGCCGAGCCCCACCGCGAGCACGCGTACTCGACCTCGTTCTTCCGGCTGGACAACGCCGAGGGCCGCCCGGTGGCCGTGTGCCACATGGTCATCGACGTCACCGACCGCTGGCGGGCCCGGGAGCGGCTGGCGCTGCTCAACGAGGCCAGCGAGCAGATCGGCAGCACGCTGGACGTCATGCGCACCGCGCAGGAGGTGGCCGACTTCGCGGTGCCCAGGCTCGCCGACTTCGTCACCGTGGATCTGCTGGAGTCCGTCCTGCGCGGCGAGGAGCCCTCGGCGCGGCATCCCCGGGCCATCCCACCCTTCCGGCGCGCCGGCCAGGCGTCCATCCACCAGGGCTGCCCCGAGTCCATCGCGGCGCGCGGTGATCCGATCACCATCTCCCCGGCGTCGCCCTTCGCCTGCAGCTTCCTCGAGGGAGAGGCGGTGCTGGATCCGGAGCTGGACGTCGCCCTGGAAGCGTGGAGCGGCGAGGACCCGGACCGGACGCGGAAGGTGCGCGAATTCGGGATGCGCTCGTTGATCGTGGTCCCGATCTGCGCCCGCGGCGCCGTCCTGGGCGTGGCCTCGTTCGTCCGCTCCGACCATCCGGATCCGTTCGAGGAGGACGATCTGCTGCTCGCCGAGGAGCTGGTCGCGCGGGCCGCCGTGAACATCGACAACGCCAGCCGCTACAGCCGTGAGCGCGCCACCGCGCTGGCCCTCCAGCGGAGTCTGCTGCCGCACGCCCTGAGCGGCGGCCAGGCCGTCGAGGTGGCCTCGCGCTACCTGCCCACGGACGCGCGCAACGGGGTCGGCGGCGACTGGTTCGATGTGATCCCGCTGTCCGGCGCCCGGGTGGCGCTGGTGGTCGGCGATGTGGTCGGTCACGGCATCAACGCCGCGGCCACCATGGGGCGGCTGCGGACGGCCGTGCACACGCTCGCCGACATGGACCTGCCGCCCGAGGAGCTGCTGGCCCACCTCGACGACCTGGTCATCCGGCTCACCGAGGAGGAGGCCGGGCAGGAGGGCGTGGCGGCCGCTGTGATGGGCGCCACCTGTCTGTACGCGATCTACGACCCGGTCACCCGACGGTGCACGATGGCGCGGGCGGGCCACCCGACCCCCGCGATCGTGGACCCCTCGGGCGAGGTCACCTTCCCCGCGCTGCCCGCCGGTCCCCCGCTGGGCCTGGGGTCGCTGCCGTTCGAGTCGGCGGAGCTGGAGCTGCCCGCCGGAAGCCTGATCGCCCTCTACACCGACGGGCTCATCGAGACCTGCGACCAGGACATCGACGTCGGTCTCAGCCGGCTGAGCAACGCCCTCGGCCAGGCCGTAATGCCGCTGGAGGAGCTCTGCCGCACGGTCGTCGACACCCTGCTGACCTCCCCGCAGACCGACGACGTGGCCCTGCTGCTGGCCCGTACCCACGGTCTGGGCACCGGCCACGTCGTCTCCTGGGACCTGCCCTCCGATCCGGCCGTCGTGGCCAGCGCACGCTCGCTGGCGATACGCCAGCTCGCCGAGTGGGGTCTTGACGAGCTGATGACCACCACGGAACTGATCGTCAGCGAGCTGGTCACCAACGCCATCCGCCACGGAACCGGCCCGATCCGGCTGCGGCTGATCCGGCACGACGTGCTGATCTGCGAGGTCACCGACACCAGCAGCACCTCGCCGCGGCTGCGCCATGCCCGCACCACCGACGAGGGCGGCCGGGGGCTGTTCCTCGTCGCCCAGCTGACCCGCCGCTGGGGCACCCGCTACACCGAGGGCGGCAAGCTCATCTGGGCCGAACAAGACCTCCCCGAACGAGACCTCCCGGAACACGATCTCCCGGAATCGGCATGAAGCACGCTCCGGTACGCCCCCGCCCTGTTCATGATCGGCTGACTCCCGCACACTGGCCCTGTGCCAACAGGAGGGGGGCATCCGAGGTGCGGAGGCCGGTCGGCGGCGAGGATCTGTGGGGGCGGCGGCTGGCCTCCCCGTGGTGGCGGGGCGCGATGGCGCTGCCGGCGGGCGCGCTGCCCGCACTGGCCTTTCCGGCGCCCTCGCTGTGGTGGTGGGCGTATGTGGCCCTGGTGCCCTGGTTGCTGCTGATGCGCTCGGCGCCCACCGGCCGCCGGGCGATGCGGGACGGGTGGCTGGGCGGCGCCGGGTTCCTGCTCGCGGTACACCACTGGCTGATGCCGAGCCTGCATGTGTTCATCGTGCTTCTGGCACTGCTGCTGGGGCTGTTGTGGGTGCCCTGGGGGTGGCTGACGCACCGGCTGCTGCACGGCCACCCGGGGTCCGGGCGGGTGGCGGCGGCGCTGGTACTGCTGCCATCCGTCTGGCTGATGGCCGAGCTGGCCCGGTCCTGGGAGTATCTCGGCGGGCCCTGGGGGCTGCTGGGCGCGAGCCAGTGGCAGGTGGCGCCCGCGCTGCGGCTGGCCTCGGTGGGCGGGGTCTGGCTGCTCGGATTTCTGCTGGTCCTGGTGAATGTGGCGGTGACCGTGCTGATCGCGGTGGCCCGGGCCCGTACGGTGGCGCTGGCCGGGCTCGCCGCGTGCGGCGCCGCGGCGGCCGGGGCATGGGCCTGGGTGCCCCAGGCCAAGGAGCCCGGGACGGCGCGGATCGCGGTGGTGCAGCCGGGGGTCATCCAGGGGCCGGGGCCGCGCTTCGAGCGCAGCGCGGAGCTGACCCGGCAGCTGGCCGGCCGCGATGTCGACCTGGTGGTGTGGGGCGAGAGCAGCGTCGCCCAGGATCTGACCACCCATCCGGAGCTGCGCGGGCGGCTGGCCGCGCTGTCCCGGACGGTCGGCGCGGATCTGCTGGTCAACGTGGACGCGCGGCGCGGCGATATGCCCGGCATCTACAAGAGCTCGGTGCTGATCGGGCCGAACGGTCCTGTGGGGCAGCGCTACGACAAGATGCGGCTGGTCCCCTTCGGGGAGTACATCCCGGCCCGGCCGCTGCTGGGCTGGGCCACCTCGGTGGGCAAGGCGGCCGGTGAGGACCGCCACCGGGGCACCGAGCCGGTGGTGATGAACCTCCCCGGTTCCCTGCGGATCGGGCCGCTGGTGTGCTTCGAGTCGGCGTTCCCGGACATGAGCCGGACCCTGGCGCGGGAGGGGGCGCGGATGCTCGTCGTCCAGTCCTCGACCTCGACCTTCCAGGGGAGCTGGGCGCCCGAGCAGCACGCCTCGCTGGCCGCGTTGCGGGCCGCCGAGACCTGGCGGCCGATGGTGCACGCCACGCTGACCGGGGAGAGCGCGGTGTTCGGGCCGCGCGGCGAGCCGGTGGGCCCCCGGATGTCCACCGGCACCAGCGCGGCCACCGTCTACACGGTGCCGCTGGGGCAGGGCACCAGCCCGTATGTGCGGATCGGGCCCTGGCCGGTGTACGGGGGGATGACGGCGCTCGCCGTCTTCTGCGCGGCCGAGGGGGGCCGGGCGCTCAGACGGCGGACGGACCGCCCGTCGGACCGGAGGCCGGGGCGACCGGCAGACCAGCGGACGGACCAGCCGACTCCAGGGCGTCCCTGACGACCCGTTCGCACAGCTCATGGGTGCGCAGCGCGTCCTCGGCGCCGATCCGCCGCCCGGAGCGCACCGCGTCCAGGAAGGCGTCGGTGATCTGCTCGATCCCGCGCTGACGCGCCACCGGCACCCAGTCGCCCCGGCGGCGCACGCTCGGCTGACCCTTGTGGTCGACCACCTCGGCGAGGTTGAGCACCTGCCGCTTGGTGTCCTGGCCGGAGACCTCCAGGACCTCCTCGGCGGAGCCGCTCATCCGGTTCATCACGCCGAGCGCGGTGAACCCGTCCCCGGACAGCTGCAGCAGCACATGGTGTATCAGCCCGCCGCGGACCCTGGCGCGCACATCGATGTGGTCCACCGGCCCGGGCGCGAGGAAGCGCAGCGTGTCCACCACGTGGATGAAGTCGTCCAGGACCAGGGTGCGCGGGTCCTCGGCGAGGCCGACGCGGTTCTTCTGGAGCAGGATCAGATCGCGCGGATGGTCCAGGCACTGGGCGTAGCCGGGTGCGTAACGCCGGTTGAAGCCGACCATGAGGCTCACCCCGCGCTCCTCGGCGAGCCGCGCGAGCCGCTCGCTGTCGGCGAGGTGGTACGCGAGCGGCTTGTCCACGTACGTGGGCACCCCGGCCTCGATCAGCCGGGTGACGAGGTCGGCGTGGGTGTCGGTCGGGGCGTGCACGAAGGCCGCGTCGAGCCCGGCCGCGAGCAGCGAGTCCAGGTCGGCGTGGCGCTGGGCGTCCGGGACCCGATAGGTGTCGGCGACCCGCCGGAGGGTGGCGGGGGTACGGGTGTGGAGATGCGGCTCCAGGCCGGGGCGGGCCATCAGCACGGGCAGATACGCCTTCTGCGCGATGTCGCCGAGCCCGACACAGCCGACCCTCATGTGTTCTCCCCGGTCTCTTCCGATCATGCCTTCCGCTGTGCCCCCGCAGGATACGTGGGGGTGGGCGGACGCCAGTCGGCGATGCCGTCGAAGGAGCGGAGGGCAAGACCGGGGGCGAGGCGGCCGACGGCGGCGATCGCGGCGTCGCGGAGGGCGACGGCGGGGGCACTGGTGAGGGTGATCATGCGGGCGGTGCGCGCCGAGCGGCGCACCACGTCCATCGTGCGGGGCAGCCGGTCTCGGGTGTAGGCGGCCAGCGCGGCGGAGGGGTCGATGATCTCGGCGGCCAGATGGTGGGCGAGGACGACGGCGTCCTCGATGGCCTGGTTGCCGCCCTGCCCCATGGTGGGGGCCATCGCGTGGGCGGCGTCGCCGAGGAGGGCGACCCGGCCCCGGTGGTAGGCGGGCAGGGGCTCGGCCATGTACCGGATGTCATGGCGCAGCACGTCCTGGGGCGCGACGGCGGCGAGGACGTCGGGAATGGGGCTGTGCCACTCGCCGTAGAGCCGCAGCAGTTCGGACCGCTCGTCGTCCGGGGCCCGGCCGCCGGGCGGGGCGACGGCCGCCGCGTAGGCGTAGACCCGGCCGTCCCTCAGCGGCTGGGTGCCCCAGATCCGGCCCCTCCCCCAGGTCTCATGGGGCTCGAACGGCCGGTCGGGGGCGGGGATGACGACACGCCAGGTGGTGAATCCGGCGTAGCGGGGCCCGGGGTGGTCCGGGAAGAGCGTGCGGCGGACGGCCGAGTCGATGCCGTCGGCGCCGATGACGAGGTCCGCTTCGTGGTCGCCGTCCTCGGTGGTGACCCGGGCCGGGCGGCCGGCGGCGCCGGGGTCGGCCAGCCGGGCGGCGGTCCCGGTGCGGACCACGCCCTGGGGCAGCCGGGAGACGAGCAGGTCGACGAGGGTGGCCCGGTGGAGGAGGACCAGCGGGCCGCCGAAGCGCTCGGCCGTCGTGGCGCTGTCCATCCGGGAGAGCCAGCGGCCGCCGGGGGTGCGCAGTCCGCCGCCGCCCTGCCAGGCGGCGAGCGCGCGCACGTCGTCGCCGAGGTCGATGGCGTCCAGGGCGCGCTGGGAGTTGGGGGCGAGCGAGATTCCGGCGCCGACCGGCTCGAGGCGGGCGGCCCGCTCCAGGACGGTGATGGACCAGCCGCGGCGGTGCAGGGCCGCGGCGGCGGTGAGCCCGCCGACTCCGGCACCGATGACGACGGCACGGGGCTGCCGCATGACTCCTCCAAGGACACTACAGGTGTAGTACTCCTTTACGTTACTACATCCGTAGTGCGAGTGGCGGATGGGCTTAGGTTGACCCCATGACCGCTGATCGACCCGCCTCCGCTTCCGGTGCCGCCCCGTCCGCCTCCGCTTCCGGCGCCGCCCCGTCCGCCTCCGCGTCCGGAGCGTCCCGCGCCGAGCTGATCGCCGACACCGCGCTGGCGCTGCTGGCCGAGCGCGGGATGCGGGGGCTGACGCACCGCGCGGTGGACGAGGCGGCCGGGCTGCCGCTCGGCTCGACCTCCAACCACGCCCGGACCCGCGCCGCCCTGCTCAAGGCGGCGGTCCGGCGGCTGGCCCAGCGGGAGGCGGAGGTGCTGGCGCCCGACGAGATGCCGGGCCCCGCCGGCGCGGCACCGGACGGAACCGATCCGGTCGCGGCGCTGGCCGACGCGCTCGCGCTCGCCCTGCACCGCTCGCTCACCACCCAGCGCGATCTGCTGATCGCCCGCTACGAGCTCGCGCTGGAGGCGACCCGCCGCCCCGAGCTGCGGGAGTTCTACGACGCCACGGGGCGCGGCTTCCGGGAGCCGCTCGAGGCGATGATGACGGCGCTGGGCTCCACCGAGCCCCGGCGGCACGCGCGGTCGCTGGTGGCCTGGTGCGAGGGGCTGATGTTCAGCTGCGCCGCGGGCGCCGACCACGACGCCGTACCCGACCGCGCGGCGCTGCGCACCGGGTTCGGGGAGCTGCTGCGCGGGATGCTGGACGAATAACGCGTGGCGGGCCGGGCGACGGCGCCGCCATCATGACCGCCATGACAACAACAGAACGTCCCGATCCGCCCCGGACCGCCGATGAACGTACCAGCCTGGAGGGGTGGCTGGACTTCCACCGCGCGACCCTCGCCCTCAAGTGCGAGGGGCTGGACGACAAGCAGCTGCGCGAGGCGTCGGCGCCGCCGTCCGGGCTGACCCTGCTCGGCCTCGTACGGCACATGGCCGAGGTCGAGCGGAGCTGGTTCCGCCGGGTGCTCGCCCAGCAGGACATAGCGCCGATCTGGTACAGCGAGGAGGACCCGGACGGGGACTTCCACCTCACCGACGAGGACACCCCGGACGCCGCCTTCGCCATCTGGCGGGAGGAGATCGCCAAGGCCAAGGAGGCCGCCGCGGGCCGCTCCCTGGACGACGTGGTCAGCCGTCCCGCCCGCGGGGACTACAACCTGCGCTGGATCTACCTCCACATGATCGAGGAGTACGCCCGCCACAACGGCCACGCCGACCTCATCCGCGAGCGGATCGACGGCGTCACCGGCGACTAGTGGCGCTGTTTCAGACGGGGCCGCAGGGCCGATGCCCTGCGGCCGGCCCTCATGTGTTCCCGCGAGGACGCCGGGCAGGTGCGGTAGCGCGACTGGGCGACATACATCGCGACGACGGTGCGCCGAGGGACGCGGGGGATGACCATCGGAGCCCTCCTTGGAGGCGGCGCGCCGCCGAGAACCAGCCATCGCCAGGCAGCCCGGGGCGCGCAATCCGGATGTGAACAGAAACCATCCGAGCACGTACGAACTCTCGGCGCAAGGCATCGCGTCAGCCGCAACCATCTTTCGTTCATCTTCGTGAAGCCGGGAAAGACGGCCGACACCTGGGGAAAATACAAGGTCAGCAGCGTTGTTCCGCCCTCCGCAGCCACCCCGGGAGGCGGGTTGATCACAAAAAAGTTCGGCCGAACCCCTTGCCAGACCCAGATCGTACGCGTTCGGATTAATTGCGTCGGCGGCGTCCGTGAGACCCGCGTCTCCCCATGAAGCCACCTGGCCGCATGGCTGGATCTATACCCCTACGCCTGCCCGGACCGTGCGATCGCCGTCTGCCACCTTCCCCCTCCCCAGGAGCGAGACATGCTCGACCTCACCTCCGTTGACCTGCTCGACGCGTTCACCCAGGAGCTGAAGCTGTGCAAGCTCAAGCCCGATGAGCACGTCGTCGTCCTGTCCGAGCCCACCAGCCGAGGCGACTACGTGGCGGCCGCCTTCGGCGCGGCCAAAGCCTGCGGCGCGCATGTCATCGCCGCCACCGTCCCCGGCGGCAATCCGTCGCCTTCGGACAGCACCCGCACCGGTGCCGGACCCGGCCTGAGCGCGGTGCTCGGCGACACCGCCGCGCAGGACCTGCTCAAGGCCGCCGACCTCGTCGTGGACCTCACCCGGGAGGGCTTCATCCACGCCCCGCTCCAGCAGGAGATCATGCGGACGGGCACCCGCATCCTCTTCGTGTGCGACGCCCCCGACGTACTCGTCCGCAATCTGCCCAAGCCGGAGGACAAGGCGGAAGTGGTCAAGGGCGTCAACCTGCTGAAGAGCGCGTCCGTCATGCGGGTGACCTCCGAGGCCGGCACCGACCTGACCGTCGAACTGCCGGGCGCCAAGCCGGAGTTCCAGGTGGGCTTCGCCGACGACCCGGGCCGCTGGGACCACTGGCCGAGCACCATGGTCCTGTGCTGGCCGCGGTTCTCCGAGGGCCGGATCGTGCTCTCCGAGGGCGACATCCTGCTGCCGTTCAAGGAGTACGTACGTCAGCCGGTCACTCTGGAGATCGCGGGCGGAAACATCGAGAAGGTGTCCGGTGGCGCCGAGGCCCACCTGCTGAACACCTTCTTCGACGACGCGGACGACGAATGGGGACGCAGCCTGTCCCATATGGGCTGGGGCCTGATGCGCACCGCCGACTGGTTCGCCACCGCCCTGTACGGCAAGGAAGAGCTGATGGGCATGGACGCGCGGGCGTTCGCCGGGAACTTCCTGTGGTCCACCGGACCTCACCCCGTACTCGAGCGCGAATCGTACGCGCACGTCGACATCGCCATGCGCGGCTGCACCGTCTCCGTCGACGACCAGGACGTCGTCACCGCGGGCCGGCTCGTCGACTACTGATCCCGCCGCCGCACCTGCATCTGGAGAGAAGATGGCATCCACCCAATCCCTCGACGTCGTCATCGTCGGCGGCGGGCTCGGCGGAATGACCGCCGCGCTGTCGCTGCGGCAGCGCGGGCATCACGTGACCGTGCTGGAGCAGGCACCGCGGTTCGGCGAGATCGGCGCGGGTATCCAAACAGCGCCCAACGCGAGCCGGGTCCTGCTCGGGCTGGGGCTGCGCAGGCAACTGGAGGCCATCCGCACCGAGCCCCAGGACCAGGTGCGGCGCCGGTGGAAGGACGGCAGCGTCATCGGGCTGACCCAGCTCGGTGACCACTGCAAGCAGCAGTACAACGCGCCGTACTGGCACTACCACCGGGCCGATCTGCACGGTGTCCTCACCGATGCCTGCGTCGATCCGACCGGCCCAGGCCCGGTGGTCGCACTGCACACCTCCAGCCGGGTCGGCGCACTGGACCGTAGCGACCCCCGCCGCCCCGCGGCCGTGACCGATGACGGCCGGCGCTTCGAGGCCGACGTGCTGATCGGCGCCGACGGCATCCGTTCCCGGGTCCGTGACCTCATGGGCCTCCCGGACACCCTGCTGTTCTCCGGCGAGATGGCCTTCCGGGCCCTCGTCCCCGGCGACCTCATCGCCGCCGACCCGGCCACGCGCTTCTTGATGGACCGCTTCCAGAGCACCATCTGGTACGGCCCCGACCGGCACCTGGTCCACTACATGATCCGTGGCGGCGAGTACCTCAACGTCGTCGGCTGCGTCCCGTGCACGGACGAGATCGCCGAGAAATGGACCGGCTCGGCCACCGCGGAAGACCTGGTGAACGCCTACGAGGGCTGGGACGATCGGGTGGCGGCGATGCTGTCCAAGGCCAAGGAGGACGTGCTCTCCTTCGCCCTCTACCACCGCCGGCGCGACCCGGTCTGGATGGACGGCCGGATGGCCCTCCTGGGCGACGCCTGCCACGCCATGCTGCCCTACCAGGCCCAGGGCGCCTCCCAGGCCATGGAGGACGCCGCCGTACTGGCCGAGGAACTGGGCCGTGTCAACGCCGACGGCGTCGAGGGCGCGCTACGACGCTACGTGGACCGGCGAGCCAAGCACGCCGGCATGGTCCAGGACGCCTCACTGCAGAACAAGACCTTCTACCACTATCCCGACGGCCCGCAGCAGGAGGCCAGGGACGCCCTGCTGCGGCGCGGCTTCGACGGCGAATCCGACGTCTCCTACCACTGGCTGTGGAGCGGCAGCCCGCTCGACGACCCGGACCTGGGCGCCTTCGACTACCGCTTCGCCCGCTGACCGGACCCTCCCCTCCCTCTCCCGCTCATCACCCGCCCCCTTCGGGGCCGCTTCCCGCTCATCCACCTCGGTGTCGCCCCGCGCGGGCACATCCCCGAACACCCCGTGGAGCGACAGTGAAAACAGGCGACCACATCGTCCAGGACCTCCCATGGAGATGGGGGGTCCAGGGCAGGATCTTCATCATCGGCGGCCTCGGCTACCTCTTCGACGCCTATGACATCGCCCTCAACGGCTTCCTGATGCCGCTGTTGGGCGACCACTTCCACCTCTCCCTCTCCCAGCGAGGTCTGGTGGCCACCGCCAACCTGGTGGGCATGGCCGTGGGCGCGGTGACCTGGGGCGCGATCGCCGACCGCATCGGACGCAAGAAGTCCTTCAGCGTCACCTTGCTGATCTTCGCGGTGTTCTCGGTGGCCGGTGCCCTGGCCCCGAACTACGGGATCTTCCTCGCCCTGCGCTTCATCGCGGGTGTCGGACTGGGCGGTTGTGTTCCCGTCGACTACGCCCTGGTGGCGGAGTTCTCCCCGACGAAGTACCGCGGACGCGTACTGACCGCGCTGGACGCCTGGTGGCCGATCGGCGTGACCCTGTGCGGTCTGGTCTCGACGGCCATGCTGTCCCTCGAAGGCAACTGGCGGTGGATGCTCAGCGTGATGAGCGTTCCGGCGCTGCTGCTGTTCTGGGTGCGGAGGGGTGTGCCGGAGTCGCCCGTCTACCTCAGCAAGAAGGGCAGGGAGGCCGAGGCGCGGGCCGTCATCGACGATCTGGTCGCCCGCACGGGTGCGCCCGTCGAGCCGTACGTCATTCCCGCCCCGGTGCCCGAGGCCGGCGGGTACGGCCCCCGCGCCGCGCTCGAACAGCTGCGCGCGGTCAGGAAGTTCAGCCCGCGCATCACCTCCGCCGCCTGGCTGCTGTTCGCCACCGTCATGCTGGTGTACTACGCGGCCCTGAGCTGGCTGCCGTCCATCCTCAAGGAGGAGGGCCTCGGCGACACGGCCGCCTTCATGAGCACCACGCTGATGAGCGCGGTCGGCATCGTCGGCGTCCTGACCTCCACGGTGCTGGTGGACGCGGTCGGCCGGAAGTGGCTCATAGGGGTCTCGGCCCCGGTCGCCTCGCTCGCACTGGTGGTGTTCGCGCTGGTGATGCGCATGCCGACGGGTTCCATCGTGGCCATCGGCGTCTTCGGCTTCCTGATGCAGCTGACCATCCCCGCCATGTACGCCTACGCCTCCGAGCTCTACCCGACAACGCTGCGGGCCAGCGGTTTCGGCTGGGCGTCCTCGTTCAGCCGGGCGCTCACCGGCTTCGCCCCGATGCTGTTCGGCTCGGTGATGTGGCCGCTGCTGGGGCTGCCGCTGACCTTCGGGGTGCTGGCCGCGGCCGTCCTGGGGGCCGTCGTCTGGACGGCGTTCGCTGCGCCCGAGACAAAGGGACGCGACCTCGACGAGGACGACCCGACCGCGGTGCCCGCCCCCGCGTCCCCGGAGCCGGCCGTCGGTCAGCCGGTGCGCTGAGGGATAGCCCGCCCGACCGGACCGCCCGGGCGGAACCGGACCGCCCGGACCGGCCTTCGAAAACGACAGGAGAAACATGAAGCCCGCTCCCTTCCAGTACCACCGAGCGCGCGACGTCGAGGGCGCCACGGCACTCCTGGCCGAACTGTCCGACGAAGCCAAGGTCATCGCCGGCGGCCAGAGCCTGGTCGCGATGATGAACTTCCGGCTGGCCCGCCCGGGGCACCTGGTCGACATCGCCGGCCTGCGCGAACTCGACCACCTCGGGGTCGAGGCCGACGGCGGGCTGCACATCGGGGCGCTCACCACCCATCACACGGTGGAGACCGCGCCCGCGGACCGGCTCGGGGCGGGTTTCGAGGTCATCCGCGACGCCATGCGATGGATCGGCCATCTGCCGATCCGGACCCGCGGCACCGTGGGCGGCAGTATCGCGCACGCCGACTCGACCGCCGAGTGGTGTCTGCTGGCCGTGCTGCTCGACGCCGCATTCGTGGCCCACGGCCCGCGCGGGCGGCGTCGCATCCCGGCCGGTGAGTTCTTCTTCGGCTACTACACCACCGCCCTGGACCCCGACGAGATCCTCGTGGAGATCGTCTTCCCCCGCCCCGCGCCGCACGCGGCGCTCACCGAGTTCGCCGAGCGTCGTGGGGACTTCGCCATCGTCTCCGCCGCGGTCGATCTGGCGGCCGACGGCGAGGACGTCCGCGGCGGCCGGGTGGCTCTGGGCGGTGTCGCCGCGATGCCGGTACGCGTGCCCGAGGCGGAGGCCGTGCTGGCGGCCGGCGGCTCGTTCCGGGACTGCGCGGAGGCGGCGGCCTCCGCCGTGGATCCGCCGAGTGACGGACACGGCAGCGGCGACTACCGCAAGCACCTCATCCGCGATCTGATCGAGCGAGCCTGTGAGGAGGCGATGTCACGATGACGTCCGCCAGGGACGACCGGCTGGTCGGCAGGTCGGTGGCGCGCCGGGAGGATCCCCGGCTGCTGTCCGGACGTGGCCGTTTCGTCGACGACATCGAGCTGCCCGGCATGCTGCACGCGCAGTTCGTCCGCAGCACGGTCGCTCATGGGACGATCACCGAGATCGATCTGGCGCGAGTGCGTCAGCTCCCGGGTGTCGTCGCCGCGTTCACCGCCGCCGACCTGGAGCTGGGTGACATCACCGCCCAACTCGACCGCCCGCTCTCGGAGTTCGTACCGACCGCCATGCCCGTCCTCGCCCGCGACCGGGTCCGCTATGTCGGCGAGCCCGTCGCCGTGGTCGTCGCCCGCGACCCCTACCTCGCCGAGGACGGCCTGGAGGCCGCCAAGGTGACGTACGCGCCCCTCCCGCCCATCACCCGCGAGGAACAGGCCCTTGCCCCAGGCGCTCCGCGGGTGCATGCGGAGGCCGCCGACAACACCCTGGTCGACGTCGGCCTGTTCGCCACCGAGGGGATCGACGAGACCTTCGACCAGGCTCCCTGCGTGGTCCACGTCGATGTGCGAACCGGCCGGCAGAACGCCCTGCCGCTGGAGACGCGTGGCGCGGTGGCGCAGTGGGACGCCCGGGAGGAGCAGCTCGTGCTGCACACCTGCACCCAGACCCCGCATCAGGTGCGGACCGTGGCCTCCCGCTGCCTGCGGCTGGACGAGCGCGCGGTGCGCGTGATCGTCCCGGACATGGGTGGCGGTTTCGGCCTCAAGTGCGTGGTCGGCCGCGAGGAGATCGCCACCGCGGCGGCCGCGCTGCGGCTCGGCCGGCCCGTCAAGTGGATCGAGGACCGCAAGGACGCCCTGTCCGCCTCGTTCCTCGCCCGGGAACAGCACTACACCGCACGCGCCGCCTTCGACACCGACGGCCGGATCCTCGGCCTCGACGCGGACGTGGTGTGCGACATGGGCGCCTACTCCTGCTATCCGTTCACCGCCGGTATCGAGCCGCTGATGGCCTCCGCCGAGATGCCCGGCGTCTACAAGGTCCCCGCCTACCGGGTGCGCGGCCGGGCGATCACCACCAACAAGGCGCCCACCGCCCCCTACCGGGGCGTGAGCCGCCCGAGTTACGTCATGGCCATCGAGCGGCTCATGGAGCGCGCCGCCCGCGAACTGCGCCTGGACCCGGTGGAGATCCGGCGCCGCAACGTCATCACCGACTTCCCGTACACCGGCGTCAACAACATCACCTACGACCCCGGCTCCTATCTGGAATCCCTCGACCTGTGCGAGCGGGCAGTGCACGAGGCGGGCTGGTACGACCGGCAGGCCGCGGCCACGGCCGAGGGCCGGCACATCGGGATCGGCTACAGCTGCTTCAGCGAGCGCACCGGCTACGGCTCCGCCGCCTTCGCCCAACGCAAGATGGAGGTCGTGCCCGGGTTCGACCTCGCCGAGGTCCGCATGGACACCAGCGGCGCGGTCACCGCCACCACCGGCACCATCAGCCACGGGCAGAGCCATGAGACGACCATGGCGCAGATCGTCGCGGATACGCTCGGCCTCGACATCGCCAAGGTCAAACTTCACCAGGGCGACACCGACCGCATCACCTACGGCTGGGGCACCTTCGCCAGCCGCTCGATCGCGGTCGGCGGCAGTGCCGTACGTCTGGCGGCGGGCAAGCTCGGCGACAAGCTTCGCGCCATCGCCGCCGACGAGTGGGGCATCCCCCCGGAGGAGACCGAACTGGACCGGGGCCGGGTCCGCCGACGCGACGACCCGGATGTCGCACTCACCTACGAGCACCTGGCCGACACCGCCTATCTCAAGGCACATCTGCTGCCCAAGGACATCGACCCGGGCCTCACCGCCACCGCCGTCTTCGACGTCCACAACGACGGCACCTTCTCCAATGCCACCCACGGGGTGGTGGTGGAACTGCACGGGGGGACCGGGCAGGTGGAAATCCTCGCCTACTTCTGCGTCGAGGACTGCGGCGTCGCCGTCAATCCGCAGGTGGTGGAGGGGCAGTGCCGGGGCGGCATCGCGCAGGGCATCTCGGGGGCGCTCTTCGAGCAGATCACCTACGACGCCCAGGGCGAACCGTCGGCCACCAGCTTCATGGACTACAAGGTGCCCACCGCCCATGAGATCCCGGAGGTGGTGATCCACCATCTGGAGACCCCTTGCGCCTTCACCGCGACGGGAGCCAAGGGCGCCGGCGAGGGCGGCACCATCGGGGCCCCCGCCGCCGTACTCAACGCCGTCAACGACGCACTGCGGCCCACCGGCGTCGAACTGGACAACACGCCCATCACCCCGGAGACGGTCCACCGTGCCCTGACCCCCCGCACACCGGAGCAGACACCATGAACGACACCACCGGCCTCGGCGACGACGTCCAGCTCATCACGCTCGACGTCAACGGCACGTCCTACGAGGTGATCACGGCGCCGCGCCGCACCCTGGTGGATGTGCTCCGCCACGATCTGCGGCTGACCGGCACCCACGTCGGCTGCGAGCACGGGATCTGCGGCGCCTGCACCGTGCTCGTCGACGGGCTCCCGGTCCGGGCCTGTCTGATGTTCGCCGCCCAGGCGGAGGGAGCGCGGATCACCACCGTCGAATCCCTCGCCGACTCCGGCACCGGCGAGCTCAGCGATCTCCAGCGGGCCTTCACCGCCCACCACGGCCTGCAGTGCGGCTTCTGCACCCCCGGCTTCCTGATGCTGGCCCAGGGCTTCCTCGCGGAGCGGCCGGAGGCGACCAAGGAGGACATCCGGGAGGTCGTCGCCGCGAACCTGTGCCGGTGCACCGGCTACCAGACCATCGTCGAGGCGATCGACGCCTGCGCGACCGCCCGGCGCTCCCAGCGGGCCATGGGCGCCGAGGAGGACTCATGCAACTGATCAATACCGTCTCCGTCCAAGCCGGGCCCGACGCGGTGTTCGCGCTGCTCGGCGACGTCCAAAGGGTGGCGTCCTGTATGCCCGGCGCCGCTCTCGAAGGCCGTGACGGCGACGCCTGGCGTGGCGCGGTGAAGATCAAGGTGGGCCCGATCTCGGCCGCCTACGCCGGCACCGTGCGCTTCCTGGAGGTCGACGCCGAGAAGCGGAGGCTGCGTGTCCACGCCAGCGGCGCCGACACCCACGGCAGCGGCGACGCCGAGGCCGAGGTCTCCCTGGAGGTCGTCCCGGCCGAGGACGGCGCCCAGCTGAACCTCTCCACCGACCTGGTGATCCGGGGCAAGATCGCCCAGTTCGGCAAGGGAGCCATCGGGGCCGTGTCCGACAGGATCCTCCAGCAGTTCGCCCAGAACCTCGGCAACCTCCTCCTTCAGCAGGACGGCGCGGAGGCGTCCCCCGCCTCCGGCGCGGCGCCCGCCGCGTCCAGTCCCGCGGCAGGCGCGCCCGCCGAGGTGCCCGGTGAGCTCAACGGAATGGTGCTGATCGCGGGCCCGCTGCTGAAGAAGTACGGCCCGGTCGCGGCCGCGTTCCTGTTCGGGCTCTCTCAGGGCTGGCTGCTGGGGAGGCGCCGATGAGCGGCGGACTGTACGGCCTCACCACCAACCGCACCTACCAGCGGGCCGGCTTCGGTGCCGCGGTGCGGCGCGGCAGCCGTCCGGCGATCGTCGTGGTGGACCTGACCCGGGGTTTCACCGAGGACTCGTATCCCTCGGGTGCCGATCTCTCCGAGGTCGTGGCCGCCACCACGCGCCTGATCGAGGCGGCCCGGCCCGCGGATGTGCCGGTGATCTTCACCGCGATCGCCTACACCGAGGCCGAGGCGTCCGGTGACGCGGTCGCCTGGCTGCGCAAGGCTCCCGGTCTGCGCGCCTTGGTCGAGGGCAGCGATGCCGTGGCCATCGACCCGCGGCTGCCCATGCGGCCGGGACACGATCAGCTGGTGGTGAAGAAGGGGGCCTCGGCCTTCTTCGGCACGAGCCTCGCCGCGACCCTGACCGGCCTGGGCCGCGACACTGTCGTGGTGTGCGGCGCCACCACGAGCGGCTGTGTGCGGGCCACCGCGGTCGACGCCGTCCAGTCGGGCTTCCCGGTGCTGGTGCCCCGTGCCTGCGTGGGCGACCGGGCCGAGGGGCCGGCGGACGCGGCGCTCTTCGACATCCAGGCCAAGTACGGCGACGTCGTCACCCTCGAGGACGCCGTCGGCTACATCACCTCCGTTCCCGCCCCGGCGGCGCCCCGAGCGGCCCGGCGTTCCCATCGACGAGGAGACAGCACATGACACCGCGTTCGGTCCTGCAGAGCGCGCTCGCCGATCTGGCCGATGTGCCGGCCACGAGCCGGTGGGCGCGCTCCGGAGGGGTGCGGCTGCACGCCCTCGACTACGGCGGCGACCTGCCGCCGCTGGTCGTCCTGCCCGGTATCACCAGTCCCGCGGTCACCATGGACTTCGTGGCCCGCGAACTGACCGACCTGGTCAGGCCGGTGGTACTGGACGTACGCGGCCGGGGTCTGTCCGACGAGGGCGACGGCTACGGGCTCGAGGAGTACGCCGAGGACACCGAAGCCCTCATCACCCACCTCGGCCTCGACCATCCGCTGCTCCTGGGCCACTCGATGGGCGCGCGGATCGCGACGGCCGTCGCGGTGCGCGCCAAGGTGCCCCTGCGCGGCACCGTGCTGGCCGATCCGCCGATGAGCGGCCCGGATCGCGGCCCCTACCCCACCCCCCGGGAGGTGTTCCTGCGGCAACTCTCCGAGGCCCGGCGCGGAACGGACGCCGACGAGGTGGCCGTCTCCTGGCCCACCTGGCCGCGGCGGGAACAGGAACTGCGGGCCCGCTGGCTGTCCAGTTGCGCCGAGGAGGCCATCGTGGCCACGCACCACGGCTTCGAACACGAGGACTTCTTCGACTGGTGGCCCCGGGTGTCCGGACCGGCCCACCTGCTCTACGGAGCCGACAGTCCCGTCGTGACGGCGGAGGGAGCGCGGGAGGCCGCCGAGAGCAACCCGCCGGCGCCACTGCACAAGATTCCCGGCGCCGGCCACATGATCTTCTGGGACGCCCCGGCAATCGCCACCGCGACGCTCCGCGAGGCGCTGCGGACCATCCTCTCCCCGGCCGCCTGACCGGTGCCCGCTGCCCCGTTTCGGAGGAACACCCCCATGGCAGACCATCACATCGGGCTGATCGTGCCCAGCTCCAATCTGACGATGGAGACCGAGCTTCCCCGGATGCTCAACGCGCGGCACTCCATCGCGGCCGACGACCGCTTCGTCTTCCACAGCAGCCGGATGCGGATGAAGCACGTCACCCCGGACGAGCTGCGCGATATGAACGCGCAGACCCAGCGGGCCGCCCTGGAACTGGCCGACGCGCGGCCCGACGTCGTCGCCACCGCCTGCCTGGTCGCCATCATGGCGCAGGGGCCGGGACACCACTGTGTGGCGGAGGCCGGCATCACCTCCGCGCTGCGGGCCGAGGGATCCCGGGCGCCCGTGGTCTCCAGCGCCGGCGCCCTGCTCAGCGGCGTCGAGGCGCTCGGCGCCCGCCGGGTCGCGATCATCACGCCGTATATGAAGGAGCTCACCGCCAAGGTGGTCGACTACATCGAGGACGCCGGGATCGAGGTGGTCGACGCGCTCAGCCTCGAAGTCCCGGACAATCTGGCGGTGGCCCGTCTGGACCCCGCCGATCTACGCCACCACTGGCGCCGCCTGAACCTGAGCCGGGCCGACGCGCTGGTGCTGTCGGCCTGCGTGCAGATGCCGTCGCTGGCGTCGATCCAGCCCGTAGAAGACGAGGCGGGGCTGCCCGTGCTGTCGGCGGCCACCTCCACCGCGTTCCGCATCCTGACGGAGCTCGGGCTGCCGCCCGTCGTGCCCGACGCCGGAAGTCTGCTCGGCGGCCAGGTCTTCCGCCCTGCCGGGAGCGGCGCCGGCGTCCGCCCCCGATGTCCCTCGGCGTCAACCGTGCGTGCTTAAGTAGGTTCTATGACTGATCCCACCCCGCCCGCCCAAACCGGGCCGGAGGCCCCCACTGCCCTGACAGCCGCGCCCGGCTATCAGGTCCGCCGTCTCTACCAGGCGTATCTCGCCGTGTGGGCACGGGAGGTGGACCCAGTCCTCACCGGCCCTCAGTTCGCGGTGCTGCAGACCGTGGAAGCCCATCCCGGCCAGGACCAGCGTTCCATGGCCGCCGCCGTCGCCCTGGACACCTCCACCATGGCCGATGTGGCTCGCCGGCTGGAGAACCGTGGTCTGCTCGCCCGGAAGACCGCGGCCGCCGACGGCCGCCGCAAACTGCTCTATCTGACGGACGCGGGCAAAGAGGCCCTTCAGGAGGCGAACCACCGGGCGCGCAGGCTCGACAAGATCCTCCTGGAGTCCTTCGACGAGGCGGAACGTGAACGGTTCGTCGTCGAGCTGAAGGCGCTCGCCGACCGCTGGGAGGAGCTGGCGGAGGCGGCTTAGCCGGACCTTCAGTCCTCGACGGCGCCCTCCAGGACCAGCGTCAGCCGCAGGATGGCCGCCCGCACCCCGTCGCCGTACGGATCCTCGCCGAGTGCGCCGGCGGCCTCGCGTGCCAGTGCCAGCTGACCCCGGGCCGCCTCCTCCTGGCCCAGCTTCAGATGCCCCGCGGCCACATTGAGGTGGAGGGAGGGCAGGAACGCCCGCGGCGCCAGGGCTCCGGTGAGTCCGTCGGCGGCGGCGAGCGCCCGCAGGTCCCAGATCAGCTCGTCGAGCGGGTCGTCCTGGGTGTCGGCCAGATAGTGGGCGAGGGCGCAGCGGTGGAACGGGGCGCCGTCCCGTTCGATCTCCCGCCACAGCGCGGCGAGGCGATTGCGCGCCTCCTCCCGGTCGCCGCCCCGGTGCAGCATGACCGCCTGCCCGATCCGGGTCAGTACGACATCGCCCTCCGGCGCCTGCTGCCGCGCTTCCGCCATCGCCGCCTCCCGTCTTTCGGACGACGCCAGGGTCTGTCGTCAAAGGGGGCGCCCTGCTCCCGACGCCTGGCACGGCCGCTCGCCGCGTTGTCGCATCACCCGAGTACGCCCGGTACGAGGGCGACGCTCCGCCTTGCGATCGACCGGCACCAGACTCCCCCAGCTACCGCTGGGAGGTGCCCCCTGCTCGCGGCCGGGCGCCCCTTTGACGACAGACCCTAGCCGCTCGCACCGGCGCCGCCCGGCGTGTCGTGGCGCGGCGGGGCATCTGGGGTATCGCCCGGCGCGCCGTAGCGGCGGACCAGTTCGGCGACGGCGCGGGCGACGGCCGCCCGCAGCTCGGGCGGGCCCAGCACCTCGGCGTCGGTGCCCAGCCGCAGCATGTCGTGGACCGCGACCGGGAGCGACTCCACGGGGAGGACGACACGCCGTCGCCCCTGGTCGTCGGGCGGGCCCGCCGTGGCCACCGCCTCCGCGCCCACCGCCCCGAACTGCATCGGGAGCAGCTTCGCCCCGCGCTCGGAGAGCAGAAGTTCGGCCTCGCCCTGGAAGCGCATGGACTCCAGCCGACGGGACGACTCCGCCCAGGAGGCGGCGAGGTCGAATCCGGCGGGCCGCTCGAAGACCTCCTCCAGCACCTCGGCGTCGAGGATCCGCGACACCCGGTAGCTGCGTACGGAATCCTCGACCCTCGCCACCAGGTACCAGATGCCGCCCTTGAGGACGAGGCCCAGCGGGCACAGCTCGCGCCGCACCTCGCCGCGCCAGCGGCGGTAGTGCACCCGCAGGACGCGCCGCTCCCATACGGCCTCGGCGGCCGCCGCCAGATGGGGCACCGGCTCGGCGTCCCGGAACCAGCCCGGCGCGTCGAGGTGGAAGCGCTCCTGGATCCGCCGGGACCGCTCCCCCAGCTCGGCCGGGAGCGCGGCCCGCAGCTTGAGCTGGGCCGTGGTGAGGTCGGCGCCCAGCCCCAGCTCGGCGGCCGGGCCCGGCATCCCGGCGAGGAAGAGCGAGTCGGCCTCGTCGCCGGTGAACCCGGTCAGCCGGGTGCGGTAGCCGTCGAGCAGCCGAAAGCCCCCGGCCGGGCCCCGGTCGGCGTAGACCGGCACCCCGGAGGCGCTCAGCGCCTCCACATCGCGGTAGACGGTGCGCACCGAGACCTCCAGCTCGGCGGCGAGCTCGGGCGCGGTCATCCGGCCCCGGTTCTGCAGCAGCAGGAGCAGTGAGAGAAGGCGGTCGGCGCGCATGCGGTCCATTGTGGGCGCCGTACCTGACAGAAGATGTCAGGTACGGCGGCCAGAGTGGCGTTCGCAGCCGATCCCGGCCCCGGAAAGGACCCCTCATGACCACGCACACCACCGGCCACTTCACCTACGCCGACTGGCAGGAGAGCGCCCTGGATGAGACCGAGGGCGCCGAGGGCGGCGCCAAGCTGGCCCGGGCCGTGGTCACGAACGCCTTCTCGGGCGGCATCGAGGCACCGCGGACCAGCTGTCAGTACGCCATCACCTATCTGTCCGACAAGACCGGCGTCTGCTGCGGCTACGAGCTGCTGACCGGCACCCTGGACGGGCGTGCGGGCAGCTTCGTCGTGGTGCAGCACGGCAGCTGGGGCGCGGACGCCACCGTCCGCTGCACCTTCGAGGTGGTGCCCGGATCCGGCACCGGCGAGCTGACCGGGCTCACCGGATCGGGCACCTTCTCCGCCGTCCAGGGGGAGTCCGAGATCCCCTACAGCTTCGACTACACGCTCTAGGGTCCGGTCAGGCGCCGAGGTCCGGGATCCGCCAGTCGATCGGGGTGTGGCCCTGGGCCTTGACCGCCTCGTCGATCTGGGTGAAGGGGCGCGACCCGAAGAACTTCTTCGCCGACAGCGGGGACGGGTGCGCCCCCTTCACCACCGCGTGCCGCGACGCGTCGATGAGCGGCAGCTTCTTCTGGGCGTAGTTCCCCCAGAGCACGAAGACGGCCGGATCGGGGCGCGAGGCCACCGCGCGGATCACCGCGTCGGTGAACTTCTCCCACCCCTTGCTCTTGTGGGAGTTGGCCTCGCCGCCCCGGACCGTCAGTACCGCGTTGAGCAGCAGCACACCCTGCTCGGCCCAGGGCATCAGATAGCCGTTGTCGGGCACCGGGTGGCCGAGCTCGTCCTTCATCTCCTTGAAGATGTTCCGCAGCGACGGCGGGGTTTTGACGCCCGGCCGCACCGAGAAGCACAGACCGTGGCCCTGGCCCTCGCCGTGGTACGGGTCCTGCCCGAGGACGAGCACCTTCACCTGGTCGAACGGCGTGGCCTCCAGAGCGGCGAACACCTCCTCGCGCGGTGGGTACACCGGCCCCTTGGCCCGCTCCTCCTCGACGAACTCGGTGAGCTCCTTGAAATAGGGCTTCTCCAGCTCCTCGCCGAGGACCCCGCGCCAGGACTCGGGCAGCACATAGGGCACGTCTTCAACCTCCGGTCGGTGTTTCCGTCTTACGGGCACAGAACCTACCGGCGGCCACTGACAACGCCTCACACGCGCCCGGGCCGCCCCAGCGGCGCGGGCCGGACCAGGGCGGCGCGGCCCCGGACCGGGCGCTGGTCAGCCGAGCCCGGCGCCCAGGAGGATGCCGCCGTCCACCACGAGCGTCTGGCCGGTGACCCACGCCGACTGGTCGGAGGTGAGGAACGCGGCCGCGCCCCCGATGTCCTCCGGCACGCCGAGCCGCTTCAGCGGGTAGGCCGCCGCGGCCTCGTCCTCCCGCCCCTCGTACAGGGCGGTGGCGAACTTGGTCTTCACCACCGCCGGGGAGATGGCGTTGACCCGCACCCGCGGGGCGAACTCCTGGGCGAGCTGCACCGTGAGGTTGATCATGGCGGCCTTGCTGACGCCGTACGCCGCGATGAACGGCGAGGACGACATCCCGGCGAGCGAGGCGATGTTGACGATGGTGCCGCCGTTCTCCTGCTGCCAGGCCTTCCAGGTCCGCTGGGCGAAACCCAGTGCCGAGACGACATTGGTCTCGAAGACCTTACGGAGCACATCGAGGTCGAGATCGGCGATGGGCGAGTAGACCGGGTTGGTGCCGGCGTTGTTCACCAGGTGGTCGACCCGGCCGAACGCCTCCATCGTCCGCTCGACGGCGGCCGCCTGGTGCGCCTGGTCATGGGCCTTCCCGGCGACGT
The DNA here is from genome assembly GCF_047337785.1 of Streptomyces lacaronensis. Lineage (NCBI taxonomy): Bacteria > Bacillati > Actinomycetota > Actinomycetes > Kitasatosporales > Streptomycetaceae > Streptomyces > Streptomyces lacaronensis. The sequence goes on along the minus strand of NZ_JBLHDK010000003.1, from coordinate 10,611,576 downwards.
AGATCGCACGGTCGGCCCCGAGCCGCTCCACGGCCTCCTTGAGCGCGTCCTCGTTGCGCCCGGTGATGCACACCTTGTCGCCACGGGCCACCATCGCCTCGGCTATGGCGTAGCCGATCCCCCGGCTCGCCCCGGTGATGAGCGCGGCCTTGCCGCTCTCCTCTATCTGCGCGGTCATGTGGTGCGTGACTCCTGATCAGTTGAGCGGGCCGCCGGCCACGTACATGACCTGGCCGGAGACGAAACCGGCCGCCTCGCCGGTGAAGAAGGCGATCGCGTTGGCGATGTCGGCGGGCTCCCCGACGCGCTGCACCGGGATCTGGCTCGCGGCCGCCTTCTGGAAGTCCTCGAAGCCCATGCCGACGCGCTCGGCGGTCGCGGCGGTCATGTCGGTGGCGATGAAGCCGGGCGCCACGGCGTTGGCGGTGACGCCGAACTTGCCGAGCTCGATGGCGAGGGTCTTGGTGAAGCCCTGCATTCCGGCCTTGGCCGCGGAGTAGTTGACCTGGCCGCGGTTGCCCAGCGCCGAGCTGCTGGAGAGGTTGACGATCCGGCCGAAGCCCGCGTCCACCATGTGCTTCTGGCAGGCGCGCGACATCAGGAACGCGCCCCGCAGATGCACGTTCAGCACGGTGTCCCAGTCGGACTCGCTCATCTTGAACAGCAGATTGTCGCGGAGCACACCCGCGTTGTTGACGAGGATCGTCGGCGCGCCGAGCTCCTCGGCGACACGCGCGACGGCGGCCTCGACCTGCTCGGCGTCCGACACATCGCAGCCCACGGCGATGGCCTTGCCGCCCGCCTCGGTGATCTTCTCCACGGTGGCCGCACAGGCCCCCTCGTCGAGGTCGAGCACGGCGACGACGCGGCCCTCCTCGGCCAGGCGCACGGCGGTCGCCGCGCCGATGCCGCGGGCCGCGCCGGTCACGATGGCAACGCGCTGCTCGGTGGTGGACATGCGGGTTCTCCTCGCATCGATGGCGGCTCACCGTCCCGGCCCCGGGAGTGAGCAACCGCTTAGTCTCTCCTGCGCACGAGACGCTATGAGGCCCGCCACCGCCTGTCAACGACCACCCGTATGTGCTCGCTCACCTCCGCGCGCTTTGAGCCGATGCGTCACCGCACCAGCAGGTCGAGCAACCGCTCGACCTCCGCCTCCGCGTCCGCCGTCAGACCCGTGTGCACCGGCCCCGGCTGGACGACCGTGGAGCGCGGCGCCACGAGCCAGCGGAAGCGCCGTCCCGCGTCCTCCCCGGCCGCCTGACCGGCCCGTTCTCCCCCACAGCAGACACACTCGACCGCGCGCAGCGCGGCCCGTACCGCGGGCACGTCCGCCGAGGGGTCCAGGGCGCGCAGCCGGTCCTCGTCCAGATGGATCCGGGCCGCCACGAAGGAGGTGGCGCGGCAGTAGACGACCACACCCGCGTTGATCTGCTCACCCCGCTCGACCCGGGGCACGACCCGCAGCACGGCGTATTCGAAGACATCCCGGCCGTTGTGGAACCCGCTCACTGCGACGCCTTTCCGTCGACCCACACCCGCAGCCACTCGGGGGCCTTGGACGGCCCCTCACCGGCGCGCTCCCCGAGCGTGATCCTCTGCCCCACCGTGGCCGCCCGCTCCAGCAGCACCTCGACATAGGCGCGGCGCACCGCGTCCGGGCCGTCGAAGCCCGGCTCGTCGGTCAGCCATTCGTCGGGGACGTCCGCCACCACCTCGGTGAGCAGCTCCTCGGTGATCCGCGGCGCCAGGGCCCGGCCGGCCGCGGCGACGTCCGGTGCGAACGGCGCGAGGACGTGGTCGGAGGCGTCGTACGGCTTGGTGGCGGCCTTGTCCAGCCCGCGCCAGCCGTGGTGCCAGATCATCGTGGCGCCGTGGTCGATGAGCCACAACCGCCCGTGCCACACCAGCATGTTGGGGTTGCGCCAGGAGCGGTCCACATTGCCGATGAGCGCGTCGAACCACACGACCCGCCCGGCCTCCTCCGCGCCCACCTCGAAGGCGAGCGGATCGAAGCCGAGCGACCCGGGGAGGTAGTCCATGCCCAGGTTGAGCCCGCCACTGGCCTTGAGCAGCTCCTGCACCTCCTGGTCCGGTTCGCTCAGACCGATCACCGGGTCCAGCTGGATCCGCACCAGATCCGGCACCCGCAGCCCCAGCCGGCGGCCCAGCTGACCACAGACGACCTCGGCGACGAGGGTCTTGCGGCCCTGCCCGGCGCCGGTGAACTTCATGACGTAGGTGCCCAAATCGTCGGCCTCGACGATGCCCGGCAGCGATCCGCCCTCACGCAAGGGCGTGACGTACCGGATCGCGGTGACTTCGGTCAACATTTTCTCAGGCTATCCGACTTACTGACCTTGCAATCCACGATCTGTCCCACGCAGCAGAGTGGCAGCCACTCCCGCCGTGGTCGCACCATCTGGGGGAGCACCGGCCCTCACCGCGGAGCGGGACAGCCGTGCGGCGGGCACCCTTGCAGCGGGGATGGCGCAGGCGTCCGTCGCGGGTCCACTCCGTGAAAGCGATCTCGGCGACCAGTTCCGGCCGGGCCCAGTGGGCTCCGGGGCCAGACGTTCCGGTGGTCCTCGGGACCCAGGAGGTACTCCCCCGGTCCGCCGATCAGGGTCGAGAACACCGCGTCGCTGTTCCAACGGGGTGCGCACAGCCACACCATCTCGCCGCGCGGCCCCACCAGGGCGGCGCCGCGATCAGCAGGAGAAGCCCGGCGAGCATGCCGTACGGGGGCGGTCCCGGCCGGGCGATCACCTCCTCTTCCCGCTTTGGGCACAGCCACGATGATTGAGCCCCCTCGCCGTGGGCAACCCGGTGCAGGTGTCGTCGAAAGGAGGTTCGTCACCATGACCACTCATGGCTCCCGCGTCGAAGAACTCCCTGAGCTGATGGACCTCAGGGCCCGCTACGAGCGGGCGGCCACGGCTCCACAGGCCCGGGCCGTGGCGGTGCCGACCCTCCTGGCCGGGCTGTACCTGGCCGTTTCTCCCGGGATGACGGAGGGCAGGGCCGGGGCACGGGCACGGGCACGGGCACGGTGAACGAATCGGGCGAACGGCCGGGGGCTCACGGGCGTCAGATCGTCGTCGTGACCGGTGCCAGTGCCGGCATCGGCCGCGCGACCGCTCACGCCTTCGCCGCCCGGGGCGCCGCGGTCGCCCTGCTGGCACGGGGCGCTCGCGGGCTGGAAGCGGCCGCGGACGAGGTGCGGTCGGCCGGTGGCCATGCGCTGCCCATCAGCGTCGACGTCTCCGACGCCGCGGCCGTCGACGCCGCGGCCACTCGGGTGGAACAGGAACTGGGGCCGATCGACGTCTGGGTGAACGCCGCCTTCACCACGGTCTTCGCACCCGTCCAGGAGATCGAGGCGGAAGAGTTCGAGCGGGTCACCCGCGTGACGTACCTGGGATTCGTCCATGGCACCCAGGCGGCCCTGCGCCGCATGGTGCCCAGGGACCGCGGCACCATCGTGCAGGTCGGCTCCGCCCTCGCTCATCGCGGCATCCCCCTGCAGGCCGCCTACTGCGCGGCCAAACACGCCATCCAGGGCTTCCACGAATCCCTGCGCTGCGAGCTCCTGCACGATCACAGCCGGGTACGGGTCACCATGGTGCACCTGCCCGGCGTCAACACGCCCCAGTTCAGCTGGGTGCTCTCCCGGCTGCCCCGGCACCCCCAGCCCATGCCGCCGATCTACCAGCCGGACGTCGCCGCGAAGGGGATCCTGTACGCAGCCGATCACCCGAGACGACGTGAGTACTGGGTGAGTGGCTCGACCGCCGCGACACTGATCGGGAACAAGTTCGCCGCGGGGCTGCTCGACCGGTACCTCGCCCGCACCGGCTACTCCTCCCAGCAGACGGACCGGCCGCGCGACCCGGACCAGCCGACGAACCTCTGGGCCCCCGCCGACGACACCGACGGCCGCGACCACGGAACGCACGGGGCCTTCGACGACCAGGCAACGACCCACAGCGTCCAGCTGTGGGCCTCCCAGCACCACGGGCTGCTGGCGGCCGCCGGAGCGGCCGCCGGGGCCGTCGCATGCGCACTGGCCGTACGGCGCGCAGGGAACTGAACCGCGGGCGGAAGTGAGAGAGCGAGCCTGCCCTCCGATCGCTATGCACTGTGTTCGAGCCCTGTGACGTCTGGATAGCATCTGGCCAAACGCCAGGTGAGGCGGATTCGATCCAGTCAAGGGGAAACGGGCCAACGGTGGTGACGGGTGGGGCGGCGGCACGGGTGCGGGTACCAGTGGGCGAGGACGCCGGGCGGTGGGTCACTCGTGCGGGCTGCCGACGGGTCTTGCTCGTCGTACACAACGTGACGTCTGCGACACGCCTGTTGGATGTGCTTCCCCTGTTCCACGACGATATCCGTGTGCAGCTGTTCGCCACATGCACCGGGTCTTCCCCGTTCCTGGCCGGGGTGCCCGAGCTCTTGGCGGGGGCAGGGCTGCCGATACTCCCCTGGACGCAGGCCAAGGACACGACGTTCGACTTGGCGGTGGCCGCGAGCTATGGCGGTGAACTGAGTCAAATACAGGCGAAATTGGCCGTATTGTCGCACGGGATCGGCTACAATAAGAGGTTGGCAACGCCGAACGCCGAACGCCGAACGCCGAACGCCGAACGCCGAACGCCCAACGCCCAACGCCCAACGCCGGTCTTCGGGCTGTCGCCGGAATGGCTGCTGGAGGACGGGAGTCCGCTGGCAACCGCCACCGTCCTGTCGCACCCCGAGCAGGTGGAGCGGCTGCGTACCTCCTGCCCGGAGGTCGTTCCCACCGCCGTGCTCGCGGGGGATCCGTGTTTCGACCGCATCCTCGCCGCTCTTCCTCAGCGTGACCGCTTCCGCCGGGCCCTGGGCGTGGGACCGGGGCAGCGGCTGATCGTCGTCAGCTCGACCTGGGCGACGCGTTCGCTGTTCGGTGGCGGTGCCGAGGCCGGAGGAACCGGAGGGGCGGCGGCCGGCGGGGCGGACACGGACGATGTGCTGCCTTGGCTGTTGTCCAGCCTGGCCACGGAACTGCCGGCCGACGAGTACCGGATCACCGCCGTCCTGCATCCGAACATCTGGCACGGCCATGGTCCCGGACAGGTCCGCGCCTGGCTCGACACCGCTCGCCGGGCCGGTCTGGAGGCGATCCCGCCACTCGACGGATGGAGACAGGCGCTGATCGCGGCCGACTGCGTCCTGGGCGATCATTCCAGCGTCACGTACTACGCGGCGTCCATCGGCAGACCCGTCCTCCTCGGCGCGTTTCCCCAGGAGGATCTGGACCCGCTCTCCCCGGTCGCCGCCCTCGGGCGGACCGCCCCGCTCCTGGTACGCGGCGAAAGCCTGCGCGCACAGATCGACCGGGCCATCCAGTGCCACGAACGGAACCGGTACAAGGAGCTGGCGGAGCAGGCCAGTTCGTCGCCGGGAGAGTCGGCCGCGCTCCTTCGGCGCCTGTTCTACGACCTCATGGGCGCCTCGGAGCCCGAAGGCCGCTCTGCCCTGCTGGACCCACTGCCGCTGCCGCCCTACCTGCCCGCCCACCGGACCGTGCCGGTCCGCGTGCTCACGCGGACGGTCACGACCGATCCACCGGAGGTCGGAGTGGTGCGCCACTGCGTCGCCGGCGACGAGCCCGACCCGTACGAGAGCCTGACGCACGAGGACGACAGCGTCCATACGGTGGTCGACGAGGAGACACGGGAGAGCGGGCGGCTGCGGATCGCGGACATCGTCGTCCGGCACGCGGCCCACGACGACCCTCGGCTCGGACCGGCCGGCGCCTGGACCTCGGAAGCGCTCGCGTGGTATCCGCACTGCGGGCTCGCCGCCTACATCGACGGCCCGGACCGCTGCGTCGTGGGCACCCGCACCGGGGAACTGGTGCGGCTGTCCGCCGCCGCCGGTCCGGACGGACGACCCGACCTGTGCGATCCGGCCGCCTACGCCTCGGCTCTCTACGCCTGGATCGTGAGCGGGCGGACGCTGGAGCAGGCCGCTCCTGTGCTCACCGTACGCACCGGCTCCACGGCACACCGGGTCACCATCGAACGCGTCAGGACGCCTTCGGCGTGACCCGTCCCCGCGCCGTATTCCGGGACGTCATGCCCCGAGTTCGCCCAGCCGCGCCCGGACCCTGTCCTGACCGGCCCGGTCGCCGTTGTCCTCGTAGTACGCAGCGGCGGTGCGCAATTCCTCCGCCTCCTGGCCGGGACGGCCGGCGAGGCGATGACAGCGGGCCCGCAGTTCGGTGGCGTCGGCCAGTTGCAGCCCCGCCCCCGCCGTCTCCATGACCTTGACGGCCTGGTCCAGGCAGACGAGCGCCAGATCCGTGTCTCCCGCGTCCAGGTGCGCCTCGCCCGGACTCATGTAGACGCGGCCCTCGTTGTACGGGTCGCCGCCGGGTAGTCGGCGGAACAGTGCCAGCGCGTTGTTCAGCCGGGCGAAGGCGGGGGCGACGTCTCGCTGCAGGGCCTGGGTGCGGCCTATGTGGTGTTCGAGGATGGCCGTGGCGCGGGGCACGTCCTTCCAGCCGTCGCCGCCCTCCGGGATGCGCCCGAGAATCCGCTGTGCCTCCTCGAAGCACTCCTGGGCCTCCGCGTACTCCCACTGCTTGCGGTGGAGGAGCCCCAGCGCCTCGACGGCGGTCGCCTGTCCGCGGTGGTGCCCGCAGTCGCGGTCCGCCGCCGCGGCCCGTGCGAGCGCCGTCGCGGCATCGTCGCCCCGGCCGAGGCCCATGTAGCCGAAGGCGAGTTGCGTCAGCATCCGACCCTGGGCGCGCGGGTCACCGAAGTCCGCCGCGCTGCGCCGGGCCGCGTCGACCCCGAGCAGGTGTGTGTCGATCCACTGCGCGTGGAATCCAAGGAGCAGATGCAGCCCCCACATCGCCTCGCACAGTTGCCAGACGAGGTCGTCGAAGCCGTGGTGCGCGGCGGCATGGATGACGGCCGCGAGATTCTCACGCTCGCGGCGCAGGCTTGCCAGCGCGCGTTTGCCGTCCGCCGGATCGCGCTCTTCCGGCAGACGGAGCCCCCGATAGGCAGGGCCGAGCCGCCAACGCAGCGGCATCACCCGGAAGTCGGCCTCCGCCGCGAACCGTAGGTGCGCGACGGTCGTCCGTCGCACGGCGGCGGCCATGCGGCCGTGCCCGTCTTCCTCGATCGCCCGCCCACGCGCGTGGGCCCGCGTCAGGTCGTGGAAGCGGTAGCGTTCCTCGTCGACTTCCTCCAGCAGGTGGACCCGGGCGAGCTCCTCCAGCATCTCCCGCGCCCGGTCCACCGGGACATCGGCACAGTGCGCGGCACACAGGACGGTCACGGTCGGCCAGGCCCACACGGCGATCGCGCGGTAGAACGCGGCGCACTCGGGCGTCAGTTCACCGTACGTGACCTCCTGCACCAGCCGGACAGGGTCGACGGGTGCGCCCGAGGCATGGTGCTCCGCGTCATGCATGGCGGCGTGTCCCTGGTCGGGGCCGTGGATCCGGTCGGATAGTTGCCGCGCCGCGCGTTCCCAGGTCAGATGTTCGCGGACGGCGAGACTGGCGCCCGTGGTGCACAGCGCGAGCGGGACCCCGCCGGTGGCCTCCGCCACCGTCTGCACGACCGCGTCGGCGGCCGCCGACCGGCCGCGCTCGGCAAGGCGCCGCAGCAAACGGACGGAGTCGACGGTGGACAGCGGCCGCAAGGTGAGCGGGTGAGCCCCATGGTCGGCCACCAGCCGGCCCGGCCGGTGCCGGCTCGTCACGATCACGAGGCATTCCGGGGCGGCCGGCAGCAGCGCGATGGCCTGTGCGTCGTCATGGACGTTGTCCAGCACGATGATCAGGCGCCGGTCGGCCGTGCAGTCGCGATACAGGTCCCGTTGGCGTGCTTCATCACCCGGCACCATGGCCGGTGGCACCCCGAGCCGCTCCAGGAACCGGGCCAGCACATCGGAAGGCGACAGCGCCGTGCCGGCGGACGCACCGGCCAGATCGACGAAGAGGACCCCATCGGGGAATCGATCGCGCAGCTCGTAGGCGCACCGGACGGCGGTGGCGGTCTTGCCCATGCCGCCGGGCCCGGTGAGGGCGACCACCGTTGGAGCACCCGGCGGGCGGCCCGCCTCGTCCAGCAGGGCCGTGATCTCGGCGATCACGTCCTCCCGGTCCGTGAACGCCGCGGTGGCCGGTGGCAGCATCTGGGGGCGGGAGGCGTCGTCCGCCACGGCAGGCACGGCGCGGGGGGCCAGCCACGATGCCTCCCGCACCCACTCCCTCACCTCGCGGGCGAACTCGGGTGACCTGCGGGCGACGTCCAGAAGGCGCTGCGCGGCCGCGGTCTGCTCCGACTCGCTCATGGGCAGGGTGAGGTGGTGCCCGTCGCACCCATCCGGGTCGGCGGTGGGCCCCGCGTCCTCGGCACGCGCTCGCCTCAGCAGTCCGTAGAGCCTTTCGGAGGTCCGTCTGCCCATCTCGCCGCCTGCCCCGGACAGCGCGCCCGAAGCGACCGTACCGACGGTTGAGAGCACCATGCCCGTCAACGGTTCCATCCAGCACTCCCCCAACTCGGCCTTCCCGAAATCGTATCCACGAGATCCGGAAGAGGGGCCGGAACCGGCCGACCTGCGCGGCCGGCTGGTCCGCAGAACCCTGGCGGCGAGCACCCGGGGAGCGCCACTCCCCGCCGTACCCGCTGTCCGGCTCCCGCAACGCCCTTTCGCGGGTCAGCCGGGCGGGGCGGTTCCCAGGCGCCGGGCCAGATCCGCGACCCCGGTCGCCTGCCGGTCGGCGGGCCGCGCCGCCGACGGGTAGGGGACCGGAGCGCGCCGCAGCCAGACGGTGGAGAGACCGGCACGGGCGGCGCCGTCGATGTCCCACGGGTGCACCGCCACCATCGTCGCCGCGCCGGCCGGCACGCCGACCGCACGCAGCGCGTACGCGTACGCGGCGGGAGCGGGCTTCCACTGGCCGCCGGCGCCCTGGACATCCAGGTGGGCCTCGAAGCAGTCGGCGCACCCGGCCCGGTCCAGTACCGCACGCGTGGTGTCCGCCGAGCCGTTCGTCAGGGTGACCAGGCGGTGTCCGGCCGCGTGCAGCGCCCGTACGCCCTCGGGGACATCCGGCTGGACGGGCAGCTCCGGCAGGCCGCTGAGCACGTGGTCCACGGCCGCCGCCGGGTCCGCTCCCCCGGGCTCGTGCCGGGCGATGAGTGTGCGCAGGACGTCCCCGGCGACCTCGGCGAACGTCGCGCGACCGCCCGCGAGGGACAGGGCGATGCCGTCGCGCAGGACACCGGCGAACCACACCGGCAGCAGATGGCCGGGCAGACCGATGTCCTCCAGGCGCGCGGCGAGCGGGGTCATGTCGGTGAGTGTCTCGTTGACGTCGAAGACGAGGACACCCGGGCGGCCGTCAGCGGCCATGGGGATCACCGCTCCCGATAGCCATCCGATCACTCCCGTCGTACTATCCAGACCGAGGCCAAGTGGACATTACGGGCAGACCCAGCGGTCCGCGAGCGGGCACACCGCCGGTAGGAATGCCCGGGTGAGGGAGAGGGAAAACCGGGTACCCGACAGGGCGCCGAGCGCCACCGCAAGGGCACGGAAGGGCAGACGACATGGGCGTACGCACATGGATCGCCTCCTGGCCGGTCTACCGCCAGCTCACGGGGACGGACCCGCTGGGCCGCGGGTCCGCCGCCATGAGCGCCGGTGCGCGGCCCACCGCCAGGACCGCCTCGGCGGAGCGGGTGGTGAAGTCGATCTGTCCGTACTGCGCGGTGGGGTGTGGCCAGAACGTCTATGTGGAGGACGGCCGCGTCACCCAGATCGAGGGCGACCCCGACTCCCCCGTCTCCCGCGGCCGGCTGTGCCCCAAGGGCTCGGCCAGTCTCCAGCTCACCACCGGCGGCGCCCGCGAGCACCACGTGCTCTACCGGCGCCCGCACGGCACCGCGTGGGAGCGCCTGGACCTCGACACGGCCATGGACATGATCGCCGATCGGGTGATCGAGGCGCGCCGGGCGGGCTGGCAGTGGGAGGTCGACGAGACCCGCACCCGGCGCACGCTCGGCTTCGCCAGTCTGGGCGGGGCCACGCTCGACAACGAAGAGAACTACCTGATCAAGAAGTTGTTCACCGCCCTGGGCGCCGTGCAGATCGAGAACCAGGCGCGGGTTTGACACTCCTCCACCGTTCCCGGTCTGGGAACCTCGTTCGGCCGCGGCGGCGCGACCACCTTCCAGCAGGACCTCCAGAACTCCGACTGCGTCGTCATCCAGGGCTCGAACATGGCCGAGTGCCATCCGGTCGGGTTCCAGTGGGTGATGGAGGCCAAGGCCCGTGGCGCGAAGGTGATCCACGTCGACCCGCGCTTCACCCGCACCAGCGCGCTCGCCGATCTGCACGTGCCGCTGCGCGCGGGCTCGGACATCGCCTTCCTCGGCGGGATCATCAACCACGTCCTGCGGAACGACGCGTACTTCCGCGACTATGTGGTGGCGTACACCAACGGCCCCGTCGTGCTGCGCGAGGACTTCCGGGACACCGAGGACCTCGACGGCGTCTTCTCCGGCCTCGACCCCGAAACCCGCGCCTACGACAACGGCAGCTGGCAGTACGAGGGCATGGAGGTGCAGGCGGCCTCCGGTGAGCGCGACGCGGAGTACGACAAGCGCACCGGCGGCGGACGGTCGGTGACGGAGGCCGCGCGCGGTGAGGCGCACGGTGCCGGTGGCGCCGAGGTCGGCGAGGGCGAGCCCGAGCGGGACGAGACGCTCAGCCATCCCCGCTGCGTCTTCCAGGTGCTCAAGCGGCACTACGCCCGCTACACGCCCGAGATGGTGGAGAAGATCTGCGGCGTCCCGCAGGAACTCTTCCGCGAGGTGTGCGAGCTCGTCACGGAGAACTCCGGACGCGACCGCACCACCGCCTTCGCCTACGCCGTCGGCTGGACCCAGCACACGGTCGGCGTGCAGTACATCCGCGCGGCCTCCGTCCTGCAGAGCCTGCTCGGCAACATCGGCCGGCCCGGCGGCGGCATCCTCGCCCTGCGGGGGCACGCCTCCATCCAGGGCTCGACGGACATCCCCACCCTGTTCAACCTGCTGCCCGGCTACATCCCGATGCCGCACGCCCACCAGATGCAGGATCTCGACACCTTCGTGCAGGTCGAAGCGGCCCGCAAGGGCTACTGGGGGAACATGCGGTCCTACCTGGTCAGCCTGCTCAAGTCCTACTGGGGCGAGGCCGCGCGGCCGGAGAACGACTTCTGCTTCGACTACCTGCCGCGGCTGACCGGCTCCCACTCCACCTACGAGACGGTCATGGCCCAGGTGGACGGGGTCTGCAAGGGCTACTTCCTGATGGGCGAGAACCCCGCCGTGGGCTCGGCCAACACCAAGATGCAGCGGCTGGGCATGGCCAACCTGGACTGGCTGGTGGTCCGTGACTTCTCCCTCATCGAGTCCGCCACCTGGTGGAAGGACGGCCCGGAGATCGAGACCGGCGAGCTGCGCACCGAGGACATCGCCACCGAGGTGTTCTTCCTGCCGGCCGCCGCGCACACCGAGAAGGACGGCAGCTTCACCAACACCCAGCGGCTGTTGCAGTGGCACCACCAAGCCGTCGAACCGCCCGGCGAGGCGCGCAGCGATCTGTGGTTCATGTACCACCTGGGCCGGAGGATCCGGGCGAAGCTGGCCGGGTCGGCCGATCCGATGGACCGGCCGGTGCTCGATCTGACCTGGGACTACCCCACCAGGGGCGAGCACGCCGAACCGGAGGCGGAGGCGGTCCTCGCCGAGATCAACGGCCATGACGCCGAGGGCCACCCGCTCTCGTCCTACGAGCAGCTGGCCGGGGACGGCTCCACGTCCTGCGGCTGCTGGATCTACTGCGGCGTCCACGCCGACGGCGTCAACCAGGCCGCCCGCCGCAAGCCCGGGACACGGCAGAACTGGGTGGCGGCCGAGTGGGGCTGGGCCTGGCCCGCCAACCGCCGCATCCTCTACAACCGGGCCTCGGCCGACCCGGACGGCAGGCCGTGGAGCGAACGCAAGGCCCTGGTGTGGTGGGACGAGGAGCGGGCCCGGTGGACCGGCCATGACGTGCCCGACTTCGTCCCCGACAAGGCGCCCTCCCACCGGCCGCCGCCGGACGCGACGGCCGGAGCGGCGCTGTCGGGGACGGACCCGTTCATCATGCAGGCCGACGGCAAGGCGTGGCTGTACGTGCCGTCGGGCCTCACCGACGGCCCCTTGCCCACCCACTACGAGCCGCAGGACTCGCCCTTCCCCAACCTGCTGTACGCCCAATGGCGCAATCCGGTACGGCACCTGATGCCGTCACGCCCGGACAACCGCTACCAGCCGGGCGGCGGCGAGCCCGGCTCGGAGGTGTTCCCGTTCGTCGCCACCACCTACCGGCTCACCGAACACCACACCGCGGGCGGCATGTCCCGCTGGCAGCCCTACCTGGCGGAGCTCCAGCCGGAGTTCTTCTGCGAGGTCTCCCCCGAACTCGCCGCCGAACGCGGCCTCGAGCACACCGGCTGGGCGACGGTCGTCAGCGCCCGCGGGGTGATCGAGGCGCGGGTCCTGGTCACCGAGCGCGTAGCGCCCCTGACGGTGCACGGGCGCACCCTGCACCAGGTCGGCCTGCCCTACCACTGGGGGCCGAACGGCTACAGCACGGGAGACGCGGCGAACGAGCTGCTGCACATGTCCCTCGACCCCAACACCCACATCCAGGAGACGAAGGCGTTCGCCGTCGACATCCGGCCGGGCCGCCGGCCGAGGGGTCCGGCCGCCGTGGAGCTGGTGCGGGCGTACCGGACGCGGGCGGGCATCGACGAACACACCGGCACGGAACTCTGAGCCACCACGGAGATCGCCTGAGGACAGTCTCGCCCGAGGACGTCTCACCTCAGGACGAGGGAGTGCTCCCGCTTCGGGACCAGTTCTCCCACCACCGGCGCTCCGGGCACCTCGCCCGCCACGAGCAGCCCGCCGGAGGTCTGGGCGTCGGCCAGGAGCAGCCTGGTGCCGGTGGCGGTGTCCCCGAAGTCGGTGAACGGCGCCACCCACTCCAGGTTCCGCCGGGTGCCGCCGCTGACGTACCCGTCCCGGACCGCCTCCCGTGCCCCGTCGAGGTACGGCACGGCGGCGGTGTCGACCACCGCGGTCACGTCCGAGGCCCGCGCCAGCTTGTGCAGATGGCCGAGGAGGCCGAAGCCGGTGATGTCGGTGGCGCAGGTGGCACCGACCTCCAGGGCCGCGGCCGACGCGTCCCGGTTGAGCGCCACCATCGTGGCCACCGCCTGCTCGAACCGTTCGCCGGTGGCCTTGTGGCGGTTGTTCAGCACCCCCAGGCCGAGGGGCTTGGTCAGCGACAGCGGCATGCCCGGCCGTCCCGCGTCGTTGCGCAGCAGGCGCGCCGGATCGGCGAGGCCGGTGACGGCCATGCCGTACTTGGGCTCGGGATCGTCCACGCTGTGCCCACCGCCCACGTGGCAGCCCGCCTCGGCGGCGATGTCGAGCCCGCCGCGCAGCACCTCGCGGGCCAGGTCGAACGGCAGGACATCGCGCGGCCAGGCCAGGAGGTTGACGGCGAGCACCGGTCGGCCGCCCATCGCGTACACGTCCGACAGGGCGTTGGCCGCGGCGATGCGCCCCCAGTCGTACGGGTCGTCCACGACGGGGGTGAAGAAGTCCGCGGTGGACACCACCGCCTGGGCCGGGCCGCCGGCCGGGGCGGGCAGGGCGACCACCGCGGCGTCGTCGCCGGTGGCCAGCCCGACGAGCAGCGGGCTGTCGCTCGCGGCCGGCGTCGGCCCGGCCAGTCCGCTGAGCACGTCCTCCAGTTCACCGGGCGGAATCTTGCAGGCGCAGCCGCCGCCGTGGGCGAACTGGGTGAGCCGTACGGGTGTTTCGCGGGTCGCGGTCATGCCGGTCCTCTCGGTCGTCGGTGGTCGGCGGCGGGTAGCCTTGAGCGGGCGAGGGAGGCGTGTGGGTGCCTGGTGGCCCTCCCGGTCTTCAAAACCGAGGTGCCCGAGGATCTCGGGCAGGCGGGTTCGATTCCCGTCCGCCTCCGCTCTCCGTACCGGCCCGGCAGCGCCGGTGCCGGTCGTCCACGCGTTCGGTGAGCCCCTGGGCGTCGAGGTACTCCAGCAGCGGTACGGCCACCCGGCGTGTCGTGTCGAGGGCCCGGCGCGCCTGGCTGAGCGTGAACGGCTGCGGAAGGCCGCGGAGCACGGCCGCGGCCCGGATGTCCGCGCCCGGAAGCAGCAGGATGCCGTCGCCGACCCGCAGCAGCGCGCCCGCCGCGACGGCGGCGGCGACCGTCCGGCGCGTCAGCCCCAGTTCGGTCAGCCGGTCGGCCTCGGGGGCGCGGAACGGTGTCCGCAACAGATCTCGACGTACGTCGTCCACGGCCGCCTGGACGCGTGGCGGCAGGGTGGGCCGGACGTCCGCGCCGCCGTACAGCCGCCCCTGACGGCCGCGCACCTTCTCCGAGGCCGCGGCGAGGGCGTCGACCAGCGACCGGTCGGGCAGGCCGAGCAGGCGGCGAGCCGCCTCCGGGGGCAGACCGGGCTCCAGCGGGTGGCGCGCCGCATGGCGTTCGACCTCGGCCTCCAGGCGGTCCCGCAGCGCGGCCCAGTGGGCCGCGTCGGCCAGCCAGTCCCCGGCCACCGGCGCGGTGGGGGCGGGCAGCCCCATGGCCGCCAGCTCCGAGCGGCGGACGAGCCCGCGCCGCCGCAGTTCCGCCGCGGCGTCGGGCGCGCCGGTCATGTCCGCCAGCTCGGCCGCCCTCGCCCGGGCCGCGCCTCGCCGGGTGAGCCGGGGCGGCCGTACGTCCAGGACGGTCACCGCGCACGGCGGGCGCCGCCCGCCCGGTTCCCGCAGGACCGCCCGGTCGCCCACCCGCAGCGGCAGCTCCCGGGGCAGGGTGAGCCTGGCCGTGTCCTCGCCCAGCGGGCGGATGGTCACGGGCACGGCGGCGGTGCCGATGTGCAGGGTGACCGTCCGGGGCAGGTCCCGCGCCGGTACTCCGCGGACCCGGACGTCGATCAGGCCGGTGAGCAGCCAGCGGTCGGGCGTCAGCAGTACCTGCCCCCGGCCCAGCACGCCGTCGGGCGCGCCGTGCACATTGACCGCCACCCGCGCCACCCCGCTGACCTCGGACCGGTCCTCCCGCAGGCACTGGAGCCCGCGCACCCGCAGCGCGGTTTCGCCGTCCCCCGCCACCAGCCGGTCACCGGCGCGCAGGGTGCCCGCCGCCAGGGTGCCGGTGACGACCGTGCCCTGACCGCGCACGGTGAAGGCGCGGTCCAGCCACAGCCGTACGTCCGCACCGGCGGGCGGAACGGGCAGCGAGCGGCCCAACCGGGCCAGTTCCCGGCGCAGTTCGGCAAGCCCCGCGCCGGTCACCGCGCTCACCGCGACGGACGGCACGGTGCCCAGGGACGTGGCCGCCATGCGCTCGACGGCGTCCGCCCGCACCGGCTCGGGGTCGGCCAGGTCACCGCGGCTCACCGCGAGCACGGCGTGCCGCACCCCGAGCGCGTCCAGGATCTCCAGGTGCTCCTGCGACTGCGGCTGCCAGCCCTGGTCCGCGGCGACCACGAACAGAACGGCGGGCACGGGCCCGACACCGGCCAGCATGGTGGCGACGAAGCGCTCGTGTCCTGGTACGTCCACGAAGGCGAGGTGCTCGCCGCCGGAGCCGCCGTCTCCGTCCGGGCTTCCAGCCGGGTCTCCCTCCGGGCCTTCGCCGTCCGGGTTTCCGTCCGGGTCCAGGCGGGTCCAGACGAACCCGAGGTCGAGGGTCAGGCCGCGGCGCCGCTCCTCCTCGAAACGGTCGGGCTCCATCCCGGTCAGCGCCCGTACCAGCGCCGACTTGCCGTGGTCGACGTGCCCGGCGGTGGCCAGTACCCGCATGGCCCTACCTCTCCGTGGCCGGATCCATGGCGGCCGGACCGCTGACCGACCGCACGGCATCGGCCAGCCGCTCGTCGTCCTCCCGCGGTACCGCGCGCAGGTCGAGCAGGCACCGGCCCGCCTCGAGCCGCCCCACCACGGGGACCGGACCGGTCCGCAGGGCCGCGGCGTACCGCTCGGGCAGCGACAGCGCGGCGCTGGCCAGCGGCACCCCGGGCGCGCCGCCACCGCCCACCGACGCGACGCTCTCGACGGCCCGCACATCGATGCCGTCGACGCCCAGGGCGGAGGCGAGCCGCTCGGCACGGTGGCGGAGCCCCGCCGGGTCGGCGGCCAGCGCCACGGCGGTCGGGGTCTCGGGCCCGGTCAGCGTCGCCTCCAACGCGGCCAGCGTCAGCTTGTCCACGCGCAGCGCACGGGCGAGCGGATGCCGGGACACGGTGCGCACCAGCTCCTCCTGTCCGAGCAGCAGTCCGCACTGCGGTCCGCCGAGCAGCTTGTCGCCGCTGGCGGTGACCAGGGACGCTCCGGCCCGGAGCCGGGTCTCGGCATCGGGCTCGTCGGGCAGCAGAGGGTGGGGGGCGAGCAGCCCGGAACCGATGTCGACGACCACCGGAACGCCGAGGGCCGCCAGTTCCCCGGTCCCGGCGGCTCGGGTGAAGCCCGTGACGCGGAAGTTGGAGGGGTGCACCTTCAGTACGAAGGCCGTCTCCGGGCCGATCGCGGCGGCGTAGTCGGCGACGGAGGTGCGGTTGGTGGTTCCCACCTCGCGCAGCCGGGCTCCGGTGGACACCAGCAGGTCCGGCAGGCGGAAGCCGTCCCCGATCTCCACCATTTCGCCCCGGCTGATGACGATCTCCTTCCCGGCGGCGAGCGCCGTCGCCACCAGGGCCAGCGCCGCCGCGCCGTTGTTCACCACATGTGCGGCGGCGGCCGACGGCACCCGCTCGCGCAGCGCGGCCAGCGCGGTCCGCCCGCGGCGGGCCCGGACCCCGGTGCGCAGATCCAGCTCGACGTCCGTGGGCCCTGCGGCCTCGTGCACCGCCCGCCGGGCCGCCGCCGACAGCGGCGCCCGGCCGAGGTTGGTGTGCAGCACCACCCCGGTGGCGTTGATGACCGGCCGCAGTCCACCGGCCGTGCGGGGCAGCAGGGCCACCGCCGTGTCCGCCACCTCGTCCGGCGCGACGGCACCGGCCCGCGCCCGCTCCTGGGCCTGCCGCACGGCCGCCTTCACCGCCCCGGATCCCAGCCGGTGTGCCGCCTCGATCAGGCGTGGGTCACCCAGGACCGCGTCGGTGCGGGGAATCCGCCGTCGTACGTCCGTGATGCTGCCCCGCTGGCCCATGCGGCCCTCCCTTCCGCCCGCTCCCGTGGCCGCCCGCTCCCGTGGCCGCCCGGGGAACGCCCATCGTCTCTCAGTGCCCCGTACCGGCGTCACGACACGCCCGGCGGACCGCGCGCCATCCGGGCGGCACGGCCCGTTTCCGCGAGCGACGGGCGGGACCCGCCTACGCCTTCGAGGCGGTGCGCGTCGTGCCGGTCCGGGTGAGCGTCGAGGCGGGCACCGAGCGCCGCGTCACCGAACGCCCGGGGCCATGGCGCACCCGGCCGGTGGTACCGGCCGGGTGCGGTCCGTCAGTGTCCCTCCACCGGAGGCGGAAGCATGTCCAGCTCGGCGGCGAGCAGCCCGGCCTCGAAGCGCGACCGCGCGTCGAGCCGTTCCATGATGTCCGCGACATGTCTGCGGTAGGTCCGCACGGAGATGGACAGTGCCCGGGCGGCGACCTCGTCGGTGGCTCCGACGCGCAGCATCCCGAGGATCTCGGCGACCAGCCGGGTGCGGCGGCGGTCGCTGAAGTCGGGCCGCGCCGAGAGCGGGGCCGACTTCTTCCAGATGGAGTTGAACAGCGTGTGCAACGCCTGGACGGGCAGCACCTCCTGGGTGGTGAAGATCTGCGAGCCGGTTTCCGCCCGCGGATTGGCCAGGGCCGTACGGCCGTCCGCCATGACCGCCTCGATCGGATCGAGACGGGCCAGTCTCACCTCCGGCCCGCCGCCGTCGCCGCCGATGGTGTGCAGCAGATGACGGTCATAGGTGTGGCGGGTGCACAGGATCCGCACCCGAACGTCCGGTTTCGCCTGGTCCAGGAGGACCGGGAGGAGGGACCGCAGCACCTCGCGCTGCGTCCCTCGGGGCAACGCGAGGATGATGGACACATGCTGCCCGGCCTCGCGCACGATCGCCCGGGCGTCCTCGGCCGGGCCGGGGCCCCGGCTCAGCGATGAGGCGGGCGGCCGCGGAGGAGAGCCGATGGGAATCGGGGCGGCGGGAAGAGGAAGAGCCGTCATTGGGCGTCCTCCAGGGGCGACAGCAGCCCGAGCTCGCTGGCCCGTACCCCGGCCTGGAAGCGGGACTCCGCACCCAGCCCCTCCAGGATCTCCGCGACCCGGCGGCGATAGGTGCGGTAGGAGATGCCCATCTTCTGCGCCGCGACCCGGTCCGTGTGCCCGTCCCGCAGATGCCCCAGGACTTGCCGCTGGTCCTCGTGCCGGACCAGCTCCCGCCGCTTCAGGAATTCGGCGAGCGGTATCGCACTTCCCCACGCACCGAGGAAGAGAGATCCCAGTGCGCCGATCTCCGCGGATTTGTCGAAAAGCGCCACACTTCCGTCCTTGAGGGCGATCGGCGACCACAGCAACGCGCCGCGGAAGTCGGCCATCGCCACGCCCTGCAGTGGACTCTCGGCAATTCGGACAGCGACGTTCTCCCGCTCCATGGTCAGCCGGTGCAGGACCTCGACGTCGAAAGTGCGAGAGGAGAAGAGAACCCGGAATTCGACCTCCGGGCGCACGGCCCTCGCCATGACGTGGAGCGCCGGACCGAATTCCGACAAACCTCGTCGATCGCTGGGAATCGTGACGTTCACACTACTTGTGGCCTGGTCGGCCAAGGCCGTGGCGGCTGCTACCAGAAGTTCGGTGTCCAGCCGCTGGATCGCGGCGGCCCGCCGCGTCCCCGTTTCCAGCGGATCGATCGTCAACGTGTCCGCCAAGGGCGGAACTCCGCCCGTATTTCCTATCAATGTGGAACCCCCGTGCCAACATCTCTTACACCCGGACTCAGGCAACTCCGGGCACGTGCCGAGGAGTCTACGTCTCGGTACTTTTCACGCGCTTTCACTTTGCTTACATGCACGCCACACGGGCCGATTCACCTACGTGGCCAGGGGTGTTTTACGCGTGTTCGGGCAGAGTGGGGTTCCAGCGGCGCGTCAGGGGGGTGTCATGACCGCCGGCCATCGATGACCCGTGCGCGCAAGGCTGCTTTGTCCACCTTTCCGCTGCCATTCCGGGGCAGTACGTCGAGATGGTGAACGGCCGTGGGGAGCTTGTACCGGGCCAGCCGTTGCCCGATGAACGCCCGGATCTCCTCCAGGGTGGCCCGGCCGTCCCCTTCCTGACACAGCACCGCCACCGGGCTCTCGCCCCACCGCGGATGCTCCACCCCCACCACGGCCGCCTCGCGCACGCCCGGGTATTCGGCCAGATGCCGCTCCAGTTCGGCGGGGTAGATGTTCTCCCCGCCGCTGATGATGACGTCCTTGAGCCGGTCCACGATGAACAGCAGACCGTTCTTGTCGACGCGGCCGATGTCCCCGGACCGGAACCATCCGGCGTCGTCCAGTACCCGCCCGGTCGCCTCCGGGTTGTTCCAGTAGCCCGCGAAGACATTGGGCCCCCGGACGCAGACCTCCGCGGCCGCCTCCGGTTCGGTGACCACACCGCCGGTGGCCGGATCCACCAGCCGTATCTCGGTGTGGGGCAGCGGGAATCCGGCCGCGTCGGGGTGGGCGGCCACCAGCTCGGTCGGCAGATGGCTGGCCAGCGGCGCGGTCTCGGTCATCCCCCACGCCTGGTGCAGGGGGATGCCATGGGCAAGGTAGTCGCGGACCAGAGTGGGGGGCACCGGGGCCCCGCCGACGATCGCGGCGCGCAGCGCGGAGAGGTCGGCGCGCGGGAAACCGGCCGTCGCGGCGATGGCCGCGAACATCGTCGGCACCGCGATGAGATTGGCCACCCGGTGCTCGACCAGATCCTCCAGGCACTGCTCGGGAGAGAAGGAACGCCGGATCACCAGGGTGCCGCCGTGACAGAGGGAGCCCAGGGTGAAGCCACTGAGCCCGGCGATGTGGAACATGGGCGCGAGCACCAGGGTGGGGTCGCCCAGCCGGGTGCGGATCACGGCGGCGGTGTTGAGGTGGTTCCACCACAGGTTTCCGTGAGTGAGCACCGCGCCCTTGGGCCGCCCTGTGGTGCCGGAGGTGTACATGATGACCGCGGGGTCGGTGGGCCGGACCGCGACCGGGGGCGCGGCGTCCGCGGTTTCCGGCGGCTCCACAGCCTCCGCCACCTCCGGCATCGGCAGTGGTTCCCAGCGAGGGTGCGCCCCGGAAGCGGCCGGGCCACTGCCGGCGAGCAGGAACCGCTGGACGGGCACGGTGTCCGCGATGCCGTCGATCAGGGGCCGGTTGGCGTCCTCGGCGATGAGGGTGTGGGGGCGGCAGTCGCCGAGGAGGTACGCCACCTCGCTTCCGGCCAGCCGGACGTTGAGCGGCACGAAGACCGCTCCGAGGTGGGCCGCGGCCAGCGCCGCCTCCAGCAGCACCGGGCCGTTGCGCCCCAGGAAGGCGATCCGGTCGCCCGTGCGCACCCCGCCGTCGGACAGGGCCGCCGCCAGCGATCGCACCCGGGCGGACAGCGTCCCGTAGCTGATCCGGGTGGACTCGTACACGATGGCGGTGGTGTCCCTGGTGGTCCGGGCCCAGTAGTGGACCGCCGCCGCCGAGCCAAGGTTCTGTTCCTTCATCGGTTCCTCTTCGCCGATCGTCGGGTCGCGGTCAGCCGCAGCCGCCCGCGTGCCCCTGGTCTCCGCCCCGGCCCGGCGCCGCGGCGGACGGTGCGGTGTCCGACGGTCCGGCGTCGGGCAGTCCGGTGGCCGGCCGCCCCGGCGCGGCGCCCGTCACCGACGCGATGAACGGGGCGAGCCGGTCCACACCCCAGAACTTGTGGAAGCCGTGGATGAAGAACGGCACGCCGAACACGCCGTCCGCGTCGACCCGCAGCAGCGCCTCGACCCCGCGTTCGCGCAGTTCGTCGTCGTCCGCGGCGCCCGCCAGGCGGTCCTCGGGCAGCCCCAGTTCGGCGGCCACCTCCGCGATGGTGGCGGGCGCGCAGATGTCCCTGCCCTCCTCCCAGCGGGCCCGGTAGACGCGTTCGACGAACTCCGGGCCCTTCCCCTCGTCCACCGCGGCGAGATGGGCCAGATGCGGGACCTCCCACACCGGGTCCCGGTCGACCGGCCACGCGGGCTGGAGCCCGCGCTCGGAGCACAGCCGGCGCACGTCCTGGAGGATGTAGAGGTGCTTGGCCCGGGACATGCCGACGTACGGGAAGCCGCCGCCCGCCTTTTCCAGCATCAGCAGGCTGCGGGCGTCCGGCTCCCAGAAGGGCCGCCAGGTGATGGCGTCGGCCACCTCCGGGTGTTCATCGCGCAGTTGGCGGTAGGCGAGCCAGGAGTACGGGCTGCGCAGGGAGAAGTAGAAGCGGGGCGTACGGTCCCTCCGGGGCATGGCCGGCCTTTCCTCAGATGACGATGCCGCCGTCGATCTGCAGCACGCTTCCGGTCACGTACTCGGCCGAGGCCAGGTACGCGACCATGTCCGCGACCTCTTCGGGGCGTCCGAAGCGCTGCAGCGGGATCTTCTTCGCGGCGTCCGCGCGGGCGCTGTCGGCCAGCGCGGCGGTCATGTCGGTCTCGATGAATCCGGGTGCCACCACGTTGGCGCGGATGCCGTACCTGCCGACCTCCTTGGCCAGCGCCTTGGTGAACCCGATGATCCCGGCCTTGGAGGCCGAGTAATTGGTCTGGGTGGGGTGTCCGTGCACTCCGGCGACCGAGGAGATGTTCACGATGCAGCCCCGTCGGCGCTTCATCATCTCGAAGACGGCCGCGCGGCACACGTGGTAGGTGCCGTCGAGGTTGGTGTCCAGGACCTGGTGCCACTCCTCGTCCTTCATGAGCAGCAGCGGATTGTCGCGGACGATGCCCGCGGAGGTGACCGTGACGTCGATGGGGCCGAACTCCTCCTGGACGGCGACCATGAACCGGCGCACCTCGTCCGCGTCCGAGACATCGGTCCGCAGGGCCATCGCCCGCCGGCCCAGCTCCTCGACCTCCTTCGCCAGCAGTGCGCCGGGCTCCGGATCGGGTGAGGCGTGGCAGAAGGCCACGTCGTACCCCTCGCGCGCCAGGCGCAGCACCGTGGCCCGTCCGATGCCGCGCGTACCACCGGTGACCACGGCCACCCGGTCGTCGGTGCCGGTCATGTCGTCCGCCTCCCCTCAAGCCCGGTCCGCCGTGGCCGGGGTGGCCGTGGCCAGCCCGGATCCCGGCCGGAACGCGATGACCAGCTGTTCGATCTCCATGACGGTCCCGTCCCCGACCGTGCTCCGCCCCTCGAAGATCAACGTGTCCGCGAAGCTCCGGGTCAGCCGCACCTGGTGTTCCACCACGTCGCCCGGGCGCACCCGCCCGCTGATCCGGACCCCGGAGATGCCGCCGAACAGCATCACGCGATCGCCCCGCGCGTCGGGCACCGGGGCGTCCCAGGTGGCGAGGAGGCCGGCGGCCTGGCAGCAGGACTCGACGAGCAGCACCGCCGGGTAGTCGTGGTCCCGTTCGGCCGCGTCGTCGGCGAGGCGCTCGTACCAGGGCTCGTTGCAGGTGACGGCCTTCCGGGCGATGAGCCGCGCGCCGGGCTCCACGTGGACGACCCGGTCGAGCAGCAGCATCGGGTGGCGGTGCGGAAGCCGTCGCCTGAGTTCGGCGACACCGGCGGACATCCCGGTCACCGCGCCCCCTCGTCCTCGAAGCGGAGGGCGATCCGGGCGACGGTGCCGCGCGGGCCGGTGACCGAGGCGGAGCAGCGCCCGCCCGCGCCGTCACGGCGCCAGGTCAGATCGGCGGTGAGCGTGTCGCCCGGGAGGACGGGGTTCATGAACCGCGCGCTCTCGATGCCGGACAGCGCCCAGCCGCGGTCCGGTTCGGGACTGGCGGCCAGCGCTCCGCGGTGCAGGAACTCGATGACGCAGACGCCGGGGAAGATCGGGAATCCGGGGTAGTGGCCGGGGAACACCGGCTCCTCGGGCCCGACCGTCATCGATACGCGCGTGGTCCCGTCCGGGGCCGTGCCGTGCTCGATCCGGCCCGCCACCGGAGTGCACACCGGGCTCATCCCCGGGCTCCGAGCTTGTCCGCGAGCACGTCGTAGGTCCGTGGCAGCGTGGTCAGCCCGCGCACGTCCGACTCCGCGAACCGCACGGCGTACCTCTTCTCCAGGGCGACGATCACCTCGAGCGCCAGCAGCGAATCGCCGCCCAGATCCTCCACGAAGCGGGTTTCGTCGGTCACCTCGCCCGGGTCCACGCAGAACACCTCGGCGATGGTGCGCCGCAGATCCTCCAGGTCGAGGGGGGTCGGTTGGGTGTCGGGCATCGTGCCTCGCCTCTCCATCGGTTGAGGTGCGCCATCGAATCGCGGTTCGCCATCGGTTGCGGTTCGCCATCGGACATGGCGCACGGGGGTCATGAACCTGCGAGCCTCAGCAGGGCGGCTCCGACCATGCCGTTCGCCTCGGCGGAAGTGATCAGGACGGTCCGGGCCCCGGCGTCGGCCTCCCCGGACCCGGCGCGGGCGAGCACCGCGGCAATCTGGAAGGCGGCGGAGGCCGCGAACGTGTCGCCGATGGAATCGGCGCAGGCCACCCGGGGCGGAAGGCGGGTGCCGAGCACCTCGGCGACGGCGGCGCGCTCCGCGTCGCCGTCGGGCCCGGCCAACTGGGTGTCGGCGAGGGCGTCGATGCCGTCCGCGGCGAGGCCCGACCGGTCCAGCAGCCGGCGCAGACAGTCCACCAGCACCGGCCGGACCGCCGAGTGGTCCTCGGCGAAGCCGAACTCCAGCCCCATGACCTCCGCGATACCGCGCCGGCCGTGGGTCCGGGCGTCCTCGGCGTCCTCGAGCAGCCACACCGCGGCGCCCTCGCCGAGGACCGCGTCGCGCCGCCCGTCGTCGCCGGTGACTCCCCTCGCGTGCCAGGCGAGCCAGGCGCGGGCCGCCGAGAACTCCTCGACCGCGCCGCACAGCAGGGTCCGCGCGCGGCCCGCCCGGTGCAGCCGCAGCGCGTACCGCAGGGCCAGCAGTCCGGTGGCCCTGCCACCGGCGATCGTGGTGTTGGGGCCCTTGAGGCGGTGCCAGATGGCCGACTGCCCGGCGGCGCAGTTCATCACGGTGTTGGGGAAGCGCGCCGGGTCGACCAGATAGGGGCGGTCCCCCACCAGGGAGTCCCGGGTGAAGTCCATCATGCTCTGGGCGCTTCCGGTGCTGGTGCCCAGCACCAGGCCGGTGCCCTCGTCGATCCCCGGCAGCCGCCCGGCGTCTCCGGCGGCGAGCAGCCAGCCGAGGGCGACCACGGCCAGGCCGGTGATCCGGTCCATCGAACGGGTGCCCTTGCGGCCCAGCAGTCCCCGGATGTCGAAGCCGGGGACCAGGCACGCCTCCTGATACGGCACCTGCCACTCCTCGCGGTCCAGCCGGACCGCGGCCCGGCGGCCGGAGCCCAGCCCCCGGGAGAACTCGGCGCTGCCCAGCCCGAGCGGGGAGATCGCGGACCAGGCGGAGATGACCGGGCTGCCGGCCGTGTCGGTGGAGGCCATGGACGGTTGTTTCCTTCGGGCGCGGGCGGGAGGCGGATGAGGGTGGGCGCGGTCGGGGGTCAGAAGAACCACACCCGTGCGTAGTCGGACCAGCGGCTCACCAGCTCGGCCCCGGCCACGCGGCGCACTCCGGGGAGCAACCGCTCCCGCGCGCGGGCGCCCAGCGCGGTCAGATCGGCCTCCTCCACGAACACGGTGGCACCGTCGTCGAGGAGTCGCCGGAGCAGCCGGCGCGGGTCGGGGAGCGTGTCGAGCGTCCGCCCGGCGATGCGCAGGGCCGCCTCGTACGTGGTGTCCACCGCGTACGAGGCCGCGAGCCCGCGCAGCACCACATGGAGGCCTCCGCTCTGCCGGTGCAGCTCACGGACGAAGAACAGGGTGTCGGCGAACTGGGTCTCGACCGCGCCCCGATGGGCGCGCTCGATGATCAGCAGAGTGTTGTCGTTCGTGGCCACGGTTCAGCAGACCCCCATCGCCACGACCTTGTCGGTGGCCCGTACGTGCTGCCAGAACTGGCTCGGCGGGCGCTTGAGCACCTCGGCGATCTGCTCGGACCTGCCGCGCTCCGCACAGCAGAAGCGGCAGACGTACCAGTCCAGGCGCTCGGGGTAGGCGGTGAGCAGTTCCCGTATCACCGTGCCGGTGGAGGGGTGGTCCACCGTGCGCTCGGCGATGTTGACGGGTTTGCTGTCGCCGAAGGCGGCGCAGGTGAGCGCGGTGGCGTCGCCGCAGGCCCAGACCTGTACGGCGGCGCCCTCGTCCAGCAGGGCCTGCGCCAGCCTGAGCGCGCTGGTCACCAGATCGGTCTGGTGGGGCGCGCCCAGCAGTTTCAGCATCACATCGGTGTGTCGGACGGCGAAGACCATGTCAGTGCCACACCATTCGCACCGTGGGACTCAGCAGCTTCCGCGCCACGTCTCGCATCTCCACCAGTCGGGCGCCGGGCACCAGATCCTCGGCGTCAACGGCCCGCTGACGCAGGGAGAACGCGTCCACCCACAGCTCGCCGCCGTCTCCCAGCAGGGCGTCGAGTTCGGGCATGGCTCCCCGCACCGCCCCGGCCACGCCGTTCTCGACCAGGAACAGCACGACGTCCTCGCCCTGCCGCACCAGTTGGGCGGCGTCGTCGGCGAACCGGTGACTGCCCGGACCGGCCGGCGGCCCTCCGCTTTCGATCAGCAGGTATTCGTTCATGGCTTCAGATGTCTCCGGGGTCCGTCGGCGTCCGGTCCGTCAGCGTCCGTCCGTGCCCCGGCCGTCAGCCGGCGGCCGGTTCGCCGCCGAGGGCGCGCAGGACGCGGTCGTCGAAGGTGACCAGGGACCAGTCGTGGCGGCTCTCGATCTCCGCGTAGCCATGGGTGATGGTGCCGGTGGCGGTCCGCACGAGCCGGCCGTCACGCACCACATAGCAGTCCATGCGGGAGGTGTAGGTGAAGTCCTTGAACACGTCCTCGACCGTGTAGACGGTGTAGAGGTCCTCCTCCATCAGCGCCTCGTCGAGGACATGGATGGAGGAGTGCGGGACGACGGGTATCCACTTGCGGTCCTCGAGCAGCTGCTTGATGGAGATGCCGCGGTCGGCCAGGAAGAGGTCGACCACCTCCTCCATCTGGCGCAGATAGCCGGACATCTGGATGCGCTCGCTGAAGTGGCAGTACGGGTACGGGATGCGCCACTTCCAGCCGAAGGCGTTCTCCCCGGCGGTGAGCTGGTCCAGCACCGGGTCGGCGCCGGCCGTGCCCCGGCCGAGGGAGAGCGCGCGGTCGTCGGCGGGCACGGCGGCGGGGGGTGACTGCGCCTGCCCGGTGCCCAGCCTGGACACCACGAACCGGGCCAGTTCGGCCGGCGGCTCCCCCTCGGGGGGCAGGAAGTCGCCGCGCCGCAGGGAGACCGCGACCTTGGAGGTGGCCGCCTTGAGCCGCTGCCCGCCCCGCTCCAGGGTCAGTGTGACCCGGAAGCGCAGGACGTCGTCGGTGTCCCTGGTCGCCGGTTCGACCCGGGTCTCCACGAGGTCGTCCATGTGCAGGGCGTGCAGGATGCGGGTGTCCAGGCCGACGAGGTCCAGACCCAGGCCGTAGTCCTCGAACAGGGCCCGGGCGGGCATCCCCGCGCTGCGGAAGTGCTCGAGAACCGCTTCCTCGATCAGGTAGTTGACGTGCTTGAACCCGATCCAGGTGCAGATGTTCGAGCCTTCGTACCGGGGCCGCAGGGCCACCTGCGTGCTCTTGGCGAGCAGCGGTTCCAGCACGGGCTCGGTGTCGGTGGTCATCGGTTGTGCTCCATGGTGAGGTGAGGGGATCCTGACGGCGGACCCGGCAGCCGGGTCCGCAGGAACGTGTTGGTGAGGTCGGCGAACTCTTCGGCCGCCGTGACCATCGGGAAGTGTCCGTGGCACGGCAGGACGTGCACGGAGGCGTCGGGAAGCGACTTGGCGAGCCCTTCCGCGTCGGAGGGGGCGGCCACCATGTCCTCGCCGCCGCTGACGAGGAGGAACGGCATCGTCATCCGTTCGGTGCGCATCTGCGGCATCCGCAGATACGTGCCGAAGAACTGGAACCACCCGTAGGGGCTGACCAGATCGCGGATCTTCATGGCGATGGTGTGCCGGCGCTCCTCGGGGAGACGCCTGCTGGGCCCCATGTGCATGCCCTCGATGAGGATCCGGTCGAAGTTGTTGACGTAGTAGGCGAGCGAGTTCCAGTCGAACTCCTCGGCCGTGGCCCGGTACAGCGGGGAGACGAGCACCACGGCGCCCGGCCCCCGGGTGTCCGCGCCGCCGGTGCCCCACCGGTCCAGCCAGGTCAGCGCGGCGCTGGTGCCGAAGGAGTGCGCGATGACGACGTCCGGCCCGCCCGGTACGGCGGCCACCGCCTGATCGGCCCAGGTCTCGACGGGGAGGCCGGTCCAGCCGTGCACCCCGGTGCCCCGCCACGGCAGGTCGGCGGTCCACAGCTCGCACCGCGGGTCGGCCAGCGGCAGGAAGGGGTCCCAGACACCGGCGTTGCTGCACAGCCCGTGCAGCAACAGCACCCGCAGCGGGTCGGGGGCCAGTGCCCGCCGGGCGCACCGCACGATCACCGGCTGCTGCTCCGCCTCGTCGCCGGACCGGCGTACCGGGGTGGCGTACCGCCCGGGGTCCACGCTCACGGGCGTTCCTCCCGCGCGGAGCGCAGCAGCAGGCCCGCGACCGCGTCATCGGTGTCGTCACCCGTGGTGATCAGCGCCGTTCCGGTGGGGTGGGAGCCGAACCGGCCGACGGCGGCGGCGCACTGGAGCACACCCAGGGCGCCGTCGGCCCGTCCGAACACGCCGGTCGGGTCATGGCGTGGCGCGTCGGGGAAGCCGGGCGTGGAGAGGGCCGGGGGCTTCTCCTGGGAGGTGAACCAGATACCGGGGGCGGGGCGTCCCTCGGGGAGCACCCGCTCCACCACGGCCCGGACACTTCCCTGCCGGGTGTACGGCCCCAGGGCGGCCATCGGCCGCGCGCCGCGGGCGCGGGCGGCCGGCCCGCTCTCGACGACCAGGGCGACGGCGCCGTCCAGCAGTCGCTCCGCCGGCTCGCCGAGCAGCCCTTCCACCACGGGGTTGGCGGTCTCCACGCCGATGACGACCGTCCGGTCGCACCGGCCGGCGGACACCAGGGCCGCCGCCCAGTACACCGCGTCGAGCCCCGAGGTCGGCCCGTTGCAGAACATCAGATTGGGGCCGCGCAGCCCGTGCTGCATCGCCACCGAGGAGGCGATCACATTGCTCGACGCGTTGGGCAGCGCCATGGGGCTGATGCGCGAGGTCGTCTCCGCCGCGATGGCCGAGGCCACCTCGCAGACGGTGTCCAGGTTGCCGAGGTTGGAGCTGACGGCGACGCCGACCGAGTCCCCGGGAACGGTGAGTCCGCCCTCGCCGTCGGCCGGCAGCAGCCCGGATGAGCGCAGGACGTCCTGTGCGGCGCACAGGGCGAGCTGGGTGGCCCGGTCCTTGTAGCGCAGGCCCCGGCGGCCGATCAGGGTGCCGGGGTCGACCGGCTCGGTGGGTTCCCGGGTGGTGCGCAGCAGGTCCGCGGCGTGGCGGGCGCCAGGCAGCGCCAGGCCGACGCCGGTCACGACGGCGTCAGGTGCGGGCACGACGGCGTCGGACGCTGCCACGACGGCATCAGTTGCGGATGTCACGCGGCCGCTCCTTCCACGATGGCGACCGCGTTGACCCCGCCGAAGCCGAACGCGTCGACCTGCGCGATCCGCAGCCGCTCCGCCTCCTCCGGCGGGGTGGGTCCGGTCGCGAAGCGGAACCGCCCGGCGACCCCGGCCGGGGTGTCCAGGGCGATGGTCGGCGGGACCCGGCCCGCGGCCAGGGCCCGGGCGGCGACGATCAGGCCGAGCAGCCCCGATCCGCCCGAGGTGTGCCCGGTCATGGACTTCACCGCGGTCATCAGCGGCCGGCCGATCCCGCTGCCGAAGACATCGCACAGGGCCGTGGCCTCCGCCTCGTCGTTGAGGGTGGTTCCGGTGCCGTGCAGCAGGATCAGGTCGACGTCGTCGGCCTTGATGCCGGCCTGCTCATGCGCCAGCCGGATGGCCTGGGCGATACCGGCCGGGTCGGGTGCCGTCGGGTGGGAGGCGTCGCAGTTCATGCTCGCGGCCCGGAGCCGGCCCCTGGCCAGGCGGGCCGCGGGGTGGTCCTCCCGGGTGAGCACCACGGCCGCGGCGCCGTCGCCCATGAGGGTGCCCCGGCGGTTCTGGTCGAAGGGCCGCACCCGGTCCGGGGGGTCCAGCTGCACCCGGTCCAGCAGCCCGAACATGCTCGCGGTGATGGTGTCCACGCCGGCCACCACCACCGCCTCGGCGGTGCCCGCGGTGAGCAGGTCGCTCCCCATGGCCAGGGCGTGCAGGGAGGCCGAACACGCGTTGGAGATCGTGTAGGTCCAGGTGGCCCCGAAGCGCTCGCGGAGCGCGGTCCCGAAGTGGAGTCCGCCGAGGTCGAAGTCGGCGCCCTCGCACCACTTGAGCTCGACGGACCGCAGCTCCCGCAGTCCGGTGCCGACGATCACCGGGGTCCCGGAGAGATCCTCGTCCAGCCCGGCGTCGCGCAGTGCCTCGGCCACCGCCCGCAGCAGCCAGGCGGTCGCGCGGGACGGCACATCGGCGCCGTCCGCGGGGCGGTCGTCGATCTCATAGGCGTGTGCGGCCCGGTAGGCGCGGCTGTCGAAGCCGCGCAGCGGGGCGCGTCCAGTGCGCCCCGCGCAGAGGGCGTCGAAGACCTCGTCGGCGTCCTGTCCGATGCTGGCCACCGCACCGGTGCCGGTTATCGCCCAGTTCATCGGGACCGTCGCGTGCGGTCGTTCACCCGTGCCACGTCTGTTCCTCCTCGTATTTGCCCAAGATCAGCACAGCGTTGTTTCCTCCGAAGGCGAGGCCGTTGTTCTGCACGACTCTCGGTTTGGCGGCGACGGCCTCATTGGGCACACAGTCGAGGCCGCATTCGGGGTCGGTCTCGACATGGTTGATCGTGGGCGGGATGAACCCTTCGACGATGGCAAGCACACAGCCGATCGAGGCCAGCGCGCTCGCGGCTCCCATGCTGTGGCCGAGCATCGATTTCATGGAAATCGTGCGCGGGGCCGTGTCCGCCCCGAACACGCGGCGCACGGCGGCGGCCTCGGTCACGTCGTTGGCCCGGGTCCCGGTGCCGTGGGCGGAGATGAAATCGACATCTCCGGGCCCCACTCCGGCATTCTCCAGCGCGAGCCGCATACAGTCGGCCACGCTGTCCTCATCGGGTGCGACCGGGTGATGCGCATCGCAGTTCAAGGCGAACCCGAGCACTTCGGCGTGGATGCGCGCGCCCCGCGCGCGGGCGGACTCCAGATTCTCCAGGACCAGAACGCCGGCGCCCTCGCCGGTGAGTATTCCCTGGCGGTCCTTGTCGAAGGGCCGGCACTTCTCGGGCGCGATGGTGCCGATCCGGTAGAAGCCGGTGAACGTCTTGCGGCAGAGCGCGTCGGCGCCGCCGCACAGCGCGTAGTCCACGTCCCCGGAGCTGATCGCGTCGTACCCGTAGCCGATGGCGTAGTTCCCGGCGGCGCAGGCGGTGGGCAGTGTGACCGCCTCCACCGAGCGCAGGCCCAACTCGCGCGCCACCGCCGACGACAGCCGGCCCGCGGTGACCCGTTCGGCCACCACCGGGTCCATCGCCCCGGGCCCCTTCGACACCTCGGTCTCGACCAGCCGGTCCATGTCCCTGGCCTCGCCGTCGGTGGTGCCGATCGCGGTCAGGCCCCGGCGGGCCCGCAGGTCCGCCTCGTCCAGCCCGGCGTCCTCGACGGCCATCCGGGCGGCCGACACCGAGAACTGGCCCGCCCGGCCCAGCGTGTGCGGGGGGACGTTGCGGATGTGGTCCTCGGGGGCGAAGCCCGTCACCTCGCACCCCATGGCGTGGGCGAATCCCTCGGTGTCGAACGCCGTGATGGGCCGCACCGCGCTGCGCCCGGAGCGCAGCCCGGTGAGGAAGTCAGCCGTTCCGATGCCGATACTGGATATCGCTCCCATACCGGTGACGACGACTCGGTGAGGGGCCTCACTCCGCATGATCCCGCTCTCTCCTCAACTCCCGGCCGGCCGATCGAAGTCCCATTCCGCTCTTACTTTTCGCCCGCCTCGGAGACGACCGCGTAAATGCCGTCGAGATTCACCATGCGCGACATCTCCGCCTGGTCGATGGAGATTCCGAACGTCTTCTCCAGGGCGGCCAGGATCTCGATGGCCCGCAGGGAGTCCGCGTCGTGGTCCTCCTTCAGAAGGCTGCTGTCCGTCAATTCCTCCGGATCGATTTCAAGGATGTCGCAGACGATTTCCTTGATGTCATCGCGGCGCTCCTGCACAAGTGCGCTCATATGCTCTTCCTCTGCCTTCTTCGCATTTGTTGGGGCCGACGCTTCAGGACATTACGTTCGGCCGAGCATGGGATTCAAGAGTTGCGGACACATGCTGCCAACAACGCCCCATCGACAATGGTGAGTTGTCCATGTTCCGGCTTATGCCATGCGCAGCGGCAGGCTTTCCAGCCCGCGCATCAGAGTGCTGCTGCGCCATTCCAGCTGTGCCACCGGAGTGGCGAGTTCGATCGTCTCGAAGCGGTCGAGCAGCTTGGTGAAGACGACTTCGGCCTCCAGCCGGGCCAGCGGCGCGCCGAGGCAGAAGTGGATGCCGTGTCCGAAGGAGACATGGCCCCGGGCGTCCCGCTTCAGATCCAGCCGGCCGGGCTGGGGGAACCGCTCGGGGTCGTGGTTGGCGGAGTCGACGTTCACCATCACGAACTCGTCCCCGGGGATGAGCACGCCGCCTATCTCGACCGGTTCCTTGGTGAAGCGCATGGTCGCCTGGTTGACCGGGCTCTCGTAGCGCAGGAACTCCTCGATGGCCCCGGGCAGCAGGGAGCGGTCGGCGCGCAGGGCGGCGAACTGGTCGGGGTGGGTCACCAGGGCCAGTGCGCCGTTGCCGATGAGGTTCACGGTGGTCTCGTGGCCGGCCGCGAGCAACAGCACGGCCATCGCCGCTATTTCCTCGTCGTCCAGCGCCGACTCGCTGTCCTCGGTGGCGAGGGCGGAGATCATGTCGTCCCCGGGCGCCGCGCGTTTGGCGGCCACCAGCTCACGGATGTACGCGTCCATGGAGACGCTCGCGTCCCTGAAGACCTCGGGCTCGACCGCCAGGACGAAGGCGTTGGTCCAGGACCTGAAGGTGTGCCGGTCCTCCTCGGGCACGCCGAGCAGTTCGCACATCACGGTGATGGGCAGCGGGAACGCCAGGGCGTCGATGAGGTCGACCGAGTCCTGCCCCTGGACGGCGTCCAGCAGTTGATCGGTGATCTGCTCGATGCGGGGCCGCAGCCGCCGCACCCGGCGCTGGGTGAAGCCCTTGTTCACCATGTGCCGCAGCCGGTGGTGCTCGGGAGGGTCGGTGTTGAGCATGTGGTGACTGAGGGCCTGGCTGAAGATCTCCTGGTGGGCCTGGATCCGGCGCTCCCGCAGGATCCGCATGATCTGCCAGGAGTCCTTGGCGAACCGGGGGTCCGACAGCGCCTGGCGCACCGGCGCGTATCCGGTGACGAGCCACAGTCTGGTGCCGTTCGCCATCTCGAGCGGATGGACGGTGCGGGGGGCGGGCGCCGCCCCCGGCTCCGATGCCGGCCGCTCGGCGGCATGAGGGGGTTGGTGCACGGTGTTCTCCTGGGCGTATGGGTGGCCCGATCAGGCAGGCAGGGTGTTCATGCCGCGCTCGGGGGCGTTGACGAGGACGGACATGTTGCCGCCCGGGTGGGTGTTGTCGTGCATCAGCTGGTGCAGCCGGCCGACTCCCTCGAAGTCGTCGCAGCGGGTGAGGCAGGGGTCGAGGACGCCCTCGCTCACCAGCTTGGTCACCTCGCGGAACTCCCGGGTGTTGGCGCCGTGCGAGCCCTGGAGCCGCTTGGACCGCATCCACAGGTGTCGCAGGTCGATGTCGCCGTTGTAGCCGGAGGTGCCGCCGCAGATCACCACCATGCCGCCGGTGGCGCACAGATAGACGGAGGTGGGCAGGGTCGCCTGGCCGCTGTGCTCGAAGACGATCCTCGGTGCGGCGCGCTCGCCGAGGATCTCCCAGATCCTCTTGCCGAAGGCCCGCGCGCCGCGCAGGAAGCGGGCCATGCCCTCCTCGTCGTCCGCGTCGGGGAGCCGGCCCCAGTGGTCGAAGTCATTGCGGTTGATGACTCCCCGGGCGCCGAGTTCGAGGCAGAACTCGGCACGCCGGTCGTCGGACACCACGGCGATGGGGATGCCGCCGACCATCCGGGTCAGCTGGATGGCGCTGGAGCCGAGGCCGCCCGCGCCGCCCCAGATGAGCACCGGGTCGCCGGGGCGCACCGTATTGCCCGGCCAGCCGAAGAGCTGGCGGTACGCGGTGGGCGCCGAGAGCATGAAGCAGGCCGCCGCCTCCCAGGAGAGGTTCTCCGGCTTGGGGTGGCACTGGACCTCGTTGACCAGGCAGAACTGGGCGAAGGAGCCGTAGTTGGTCTCATACCCCCAGGCGAGGGCGGAGCTGGAGAACGGGGGCTCGCCACTGAGGCGGATGTCCTCGGCCGTCTCGTCCCACTGCCCTCCGGAGAGGACCACCTGGTCTCCGGGCCGGACGTGGCGGACGCCGGGGCCGACCGCCCACACCACCCCGGAGCCCTCCGAACCGCCGATGTGGAAGTCCTCGGGGAGACCGAACTTCTGCCGTGCGGCGATGACGTCGACGGGCTGGCCGCTGGCGGCCCAGACATTGTTGTAGTTGATGCCCGCGGCCATCACATAGACCAGCACCTGGCCGGGCCCGACGGCGGGGACGTCGACCACCTCGGTGCGGAACGCCTTGACCGGCTCCCCGAAGCGATCCTGGCGGATGAGGGAGGCGTACATCTGCTGGGGGACCTCGCCCAGCGGGGGCAGTTCACCGAGCTCGTAGAGGGATTTGACCATGAAAGAGGCTCCTCATTCACATGCTGCGTTCAGGTGCTGCGTTCACGTGCTGCGGACGCGGGGCGCGGACCGCGGGAAACAGGGCGCGGACCGGGTGCGGGCTCATCGGGTGACGAAGGTGTCCGCCAGCCATGTCCGGACGGCCTCGGCGGTGCGCGGGGCGTGTTCCTGC
Organism: Streptomyces lacaronensis; assembly: GCF_047337785.1. Classification (NCBI taxonomy): domain Bacteria; kingdom Bacillati; phylum Actinomycetota; class Actinomycetes; order Kitasatosporales; family Streptomycetaceae; genus Streptomyces; species Streptomyces lacaronensis. Next base: position 10,577,204 of record NZ_JBLHDK010000003.1, on the reverse strand, counting down.
ATCATCGAGTAGTGGTTGCCGGGGGTCGGAACCGTGATGTCCACGTGCTCCGGCGGCGGTGTGACGGCCCCGGTCCCGGGGTTGAGCACGGCCTGCTCCTCGGCCCGTACCAGCAGGGTGGGCACGGAGAGGGCGGGGATGTCGCTCCACTGGTGGAACATCGGCAGGTAGCGGCCCATGGCCGTGAGCTCCTCGGGCGGGACCTCCAGGTCTCCCTCCCGCTCGTGGTGCTGGTTCATCATCGTGGAGAAGACCCGGCTGTCCTCGCGGTGGCGCAGGCTGAAGCTGTCCAGCATCACCACCGCGGCGGGCGGGCGGCCGAGTTCCTCGAGCCGTGCCGCGGTGCCGTGGGCGACCCAGCCACCGGAGGAGTAGCCGAGCAGGACGAACGGCGCGTCCCCGGCGGTGTCGAGCACCGTCCGCGCCTGGGTGGCGAAGAGCGTGTCGAGGTCGGCGGGGAGCGGCTCGCCCTTGGCGAAACCCGGGTGGGAGAGCGCCCACAGGTCCCGGACGCCCCGGAAGGGCGCGGCGAAGCGCGCGTACTGGTGGGCGCCCGCGGGTGCGACGTAGGGGGTGAGGCAGATGAGCGAGGGCCGGTCCGGGCCCTCCGCCAGACGCACCGGTACGGGGCGGGAGGCCGGCCCGTCCGGGGCGGAGTAGGTGGGGCGCAGCTGTCCCGCGACATGCAGCATCTTCACCGCCTCGTCCACGTGGCCGTGGGCGCAGGCGTAGTTGTAGAGCTGGACCAGGGTGTCGTCGGACGCCGTGGTGGGGGCGGCGGCCGGGGCTTCGACGGGGGTGTCCTCCGTCGCGGCGCCGTCGGCCTCGGCGGCGGGCGGCGCCACGTTGGACCATACGTATCCGGCGAGTTCGCGCGGGGTCGGGTGGTTGAAGGCGATGGTCGCGGGAAGCCGCAGCCCCACCGCGGTGCCGAGTCGGTTGCGCAGTTGGACCGCCGAGACGGAGTCGAGGCCCATCTCGAGGAACGGGCGGTCGGGGTCGACGTCCTCGGGCGAGCCATGCCCCAAGACCTCGGCGAGCCGGTCGCGGACCAGCTCCAGGACCCGGGCCCGCTGCTCCTCCGGGGTGACGGAGGCCAGGCCGCGCTGCCAGTCCTCGGGCGTCTGCGGCGCGCCGGAGCCGTCGGGCTCGCCGGCCGGCTCGGTGGCCGGGGCGTCGAGGCGCTCCATCAGTGCCCGCGCCTCCGGGATCCCGGCCAGCAGCGGCCGGCGGCGCGCGGACGCGTATCCGGTGGTGAACCGTTCCCAGTCCACGTCGGCCACCATGGTGACCGCGTCGCCGCGGTCCAGAGCCGTGCGCAGGACCTCCAGCTGGGTCCGCGGGTCGATGCCGCGCAGCCCCCAGAGCTCTCCGGTCTCGGCGGCGGCCTCCTCCTTGGTCATGCCGAGGCGGTCGAAGGCGCCGTCGGGCAGGCCGTGCCGCCGCAGGGTCTCCTGCGAGGCGTCCTCCACGGCCATACCGCCCCCGGTCCAGCCGGTCCAGGCGAGCGCGGTGGCGGCGAGGCCCCGGCTCCGGCGGTGCTCCGCGAGCGCGAGCAGATAGGCGTTGGCCGCCCCGTAGTGGCCCTGGCGGCCGACGCCCCACACCGCGGAGACGGCCGAGAAGAGGATGAAGGCGTCCAGGCGGATGCCCCTCTCCTCGGTGAGTTCGTGCAGATGGCGCGCGCCCTCGGCCTTCGCGGCGAAGACGTCGGAGAAGTCCTGTGGTGTGGTGTCGGCCAGGGCCTGAAGGCGGCCGATCCCCGCGCAGTGCACGACGGCGGTGAGCGGGTGGCGCCCGGGGACGGCGGCGAGCAGGTCGCGTACCGACTCCCGGTCGCGCACGTCGCAGGCGACCACGGTGACCTCGGCGCCGCGCGCCCTGAGCTCGGCCACGCGTTCGGCCACGCCCGGGGCCTCGGGGCCGCGCCGGCCGGCGAGCATCAGGTGCCCGGCGCCCTGGTCGGCCAGCCAGGTGGCGACATGACCGGCCAGCGCACCGGTGCCACCGGTGATGAGGACCGTGCCGTCGGGGTCCGGCCGCCATCCGGCGGTGCCCGGTGCGGCGTCCGCCGCGCGTGTCAGGCGGCGGGTGAACACACCGGCGTCCCGGACGGCGAGCTGATCGTCGTCGCCGCCGGCCAGCAGGGCGGTGAGGGTGCGCACCGCGGCCGGGCCCGGCTCGGCGGGCAGGTCGATCACACCGCCCCACCGGTCGGGGTGTTCCAGGGCGAGCACTCGGCCCAGGGCCCAGGTCTGCGCCTGGACGGGGTGGCTCACCGGATCGCCGTCGCCGGTGGCGACGGCGCCCCGTGTGATCAGCCACAGGGGCACGTCCGTCTCCGCGTCCCCGAGCGCCTGCATCAGCGCGGCGGTGTGCGCGGTGCCCGCCGGTACGCCGGGGGCGGCCTCGGACGGCGTGTCGTCGTCCAGCGCGAGGAGGGACACCACCCCGGAGAGCGGCTGGCCGGGGAGGAGGTCAAGGATCCGGTCCGTGAGGGACTCCCGGTCGTCCTTGGCCTCGACCGCCAGGGTCAGCACCGTCTCGGTGTGCCCGCGCACCGCGTCCACCACGGCCCGGGTGACGGCGTGTTCGGCGTGTTCCGCCGGTACGGCCACGAGCCAGGGGCCGCGGTCGCCCGCGGGGTCCGGGCGCGCCGGCCCGAGGGGTTCCCAGGCGATCCGGTAGCGCCAGTGGTCGGTACGGTGCCGCCGGTGCCAGGTGGCCATGGCCGGGAGGGCGTCCGCGAGGGCGACGGCCCGGCCGTCGCCGGCCATGCCGAGGACACCGGTGAGCGCGGTGAGGTCCTCGTCCTCGACGGCGCGCCAGAAGGAATCCCGTGCCGGGTCCGCGGCGGCGGGCGGCGGGCCTGCCGCCGGTGCCGGGCCGGCAGCCGCGGCCTTGAGCCAGAAGCGCCGCCGCTGGAAGGGGTAGGTGGGCAGGTCCACGCGGATGCGGGGCGGGTCGGGGAAGGCCGTGGTCCAGTCGATGTCGACCCCGGCCGCGTAGAACTCGGCCGCGGCGCGCCGGAAGCATATGGGGCCGTCCTCGTTCCGGCGCAGCGAGCCGCCGGCCACCGCCGGGACCTGGGCGTCGAACGCCAGATCCTGGACGGCCGCGGTGAGGAGCGGATGCGGACCGGCCTCCAGGAAGGCCGTGTGCCCCTCGGCCATCGCGGCCCGTACGGCCAGGTCGAAGCGCACGGTCCGGCGGGCGTTGTCGTACCAGTAATCGGCGTCCAGCCGCGCGGTGTCCGCCGGCTCCCCGGTCACCGAGGAGTAGAACGGGATATGCGTCGTACGCGGCGTCACGGCGGCCAGTCCCGAGACCAGTTCCTCGCGCAACGCCTCGACCTGCGCGGAGTGGCCCGCGGCGGCGGCGCCGCGAATCTTGCGCACCCGGACGCCTTCCGCGCGCACCTCCTCCAACAGGGCGTCGACGGCCCCGGGGGTGCCGGAGACGGTGATCTGGGTGGGGCCGTTGACGGCCGCGACGGAGATCTCGCCGTCGTAGCCGCCGAGCCGGCGCTCCACCTCCTCCAGGGGCAGGTCCACCGCCGCCATGGCTCCGTTGCCGAGCAGCCGCATCAGGGCCCGGGTGCGGACGACCATGATCAGGGCGGCGTCGTCCAGGCCGAGGGCTCCGGCGACCACCGCGGCGGCCACCTCGCCCTGGGAGTGGCCGACGACGGCGGCCGGTTGCACACCATGGGCCCGCCACAGCTCGGCCAGGGCGACCGACACCGCGAACGACACCGGCTGGAGCACTTCGGGCTCGTCCAGCGACGGCGCGCCGGGGCGCCGCCGCAGGATGTCCTCCACCGACCAGGTCACCAGGGGCGCGAAGGCGGCGTCGACCGCGCGGAGGGCGCGGGCGAAGGCGGGCGACCAGTCGAGGAGGTCGGCGCCCATCCCGGGCCACTGGGCGCCCTGTCCGGGGAAGACGAACACGGGGCGGCCGAGGCCGGGGCGGGCGGCGCCGGTCACCGCGTTCTCGGCCGTTTCGCCCCGCTCGACGGCGGCGAGGAGATCCTCGAAGGTCTCCCGGTCCGATCCGACGAGCACCGCCCGGTGAGTGAAGGGCGAGCGGGTGGTGGCCAGGGCCGCTCCGATGTCGGTGACGGAGGCCGCGGAATTCCGCGCCACCGTGGTCCGCAGCCGCCCGGCCTGTTCCCGCAGGGCGTCGGCGGACCGGGCGGACAGCACCCACGGCACCGCGCCGGCGGACGCGGGGTCGGTGGTGGGCTGCGTGGCGGTCACCGCGGGTGGCTGCTCGACGACGAGGTGGGCGTTGGTCCCGGAGACGCCGAAGGACGACACGCCGGCCCGCATCGGCTCCTCGCCTTCGGGCCAGGCGCGGCCGCTGTCCAGCACCCGCACCGCGCCCGAGTCCCACGGGACCCGCCGGGAGGGGGCGTCGACATGCAGGGTCTTCGGCAGCCACCGGTGCTCCATGGCCTTGACCATCTTGATGAGGCCGGCGACGCCGGAGGCCGCCTGCGTGTGCCCGATGTTGGACTTGATCGACCCCAGCCACAGCGGCCGGTCCTCGTCCCGGCCCCGGCCGTAGGTGGCCAGCAGCGCCTGCGCCTCGATGGTGTCGCCGAGGGGCGTGCCGGTGCCGTGGCCGTCGACCGCGTCCACCTGGCCCGGCTCCAGCCCGCCGTCGGCGAGCGCCTGCCGTATGACCCGTTCCTGGGAGGGCCCGTTGGGCGCCGAGAGCCCGTTGGAGGCGCCGTCCTGGTTCACCGCGGTGCCGCGGATCAGGGCGAGGACACGGTGTCCGGCGCGGCGGGCGTCGGACAGCCGCTCCAGTACGAGGACTCCCGCTCCCTCGCCCCAGCCGGTGCCGTCGGCGGTGTCCGCGTACGCCTTGCACCTGCCGTCGGCGGCGTGCACCCGTTTGCGGGCGAAGTCGATGAAGGCGCCGGGTGAGGACATCAGCGCCACTCCCCCGCCGAGCGCCAGGTCGCACTCCCCGTCGCGCAGCGACCGGCACGCCTGGTGCAGGGCCACGAGGGAGGAGGAGCACGCGGTGTCCACGCTCACCGACGGGCCCTGGAGGCCCAGCACATAGGAGACGCGGCCGGACAGGACGCTCGCCGCGTTGCCGGAGATGAGGAATCCCTCGCTCTCCTCGGGGGGCTGGAAGAAGCGCGACAGATAGTCCTGCTCATTGGTGCCGATGAAGACCCCGGTGGAACTCCCGCGCAGGGTGTGGGGTGCTATTCCGGTCCGCTCCACCGCTTCCCAGGCCACTTCCAGCAGCAGCCGCTGCTGCGGGTCCATCGCCACGGCCTCGCGGGGTGAAATGCCGAAGAAATCGGCGTCGAAGTCGGCGACATCGCTGATGAAGGCTCCGGAACGAGTGTAGGAGGTGCCCATGTGCTCCGGGTCGGGGTGATAGATGCCCGCCACGTCCCATTCACGGTCCACCGGGAAGCCGGTGACGGCGTCGCCACCCTGCTCGAGGAACTCCCACAGTTCTTCGGGGGAGTTGATCCCGGCGGGGAAGCGGCAGCCCATTCCCACGATGGCGATGGGGTCTTCGGCCCGGCCGCCGGTATGGTCGCGCGCCACCGGTCGCCGCTCCGCCCTCTCGTCGTCCGTCGTCTCGTCTTCCGCCCTGGCCTCTTCCGCCAGTTCCTCTTCCGCCAGTTCCTGTTCCGGGCCGGTGAGCCGGGTGAGCAGATGAGCGGCGAGCGCGGCGGGATCGGGGTGGTCGAAGACGGCGACGGAGGAGAGCGGAACACCGGTGGCCGCGGTGAGACTCCGCAGCAGGGCCGCCGCCTTGTCACGGACGAGCCCGAGCGCGCGGAAGGGGGTGTGGGCGTCGATGGACCGCGCGTCGCCGGTTTCCCGTTGTTCGGCGACCTTGCCGCACACGACCCCGAGGAGAATCTCCAGCCGCTCGTGCCGCGGCAGCGGAACCAGACGTTCCCGCAGTTCGTCCGGGGTCATTCCAGAACGGCTCACAGTAGCACTCCGAAAGAAGACAGCAAGACGGTTCCTCGCGATATGAGCCCGCGCTCTCCGCTTCCGGGAACCCTGGGAGACAACGGCGCGCGGCCATGGGAATTGCAGCGGCGCCGACGACCGACGAACACCGAACCGCGAACGGCGACAAGAGTGAACAGGCCGGTTGGCTTTACCCGGAGATCGCCCCTTGCCCCGCGGGCACGTGTTCCTTGCGAGTCGCGGATGTCATACGGCCGAAATTAGCACCGGCGGTGCGGGGATCACGAGCGCGGCGATCAACGTGACCGGTAGTGTCCACGGGGCTTGCTGGGCAATTGGGCGTGACGTAGCGTCAATCGCCGCGCGCGCCGGGTATCGCCGCGCGGGCCGGGCGCGGGCCATTTCCCGGGTCGACTTCCCTGGTCGACTTCCTCGGCCGAGTTACCCGGTCGACTTCCCGAGCTGGTTCCCGTATCAACTCCCCCATCAGCAAGGATGGTTTTCGGGCGAGTGCCGTGCAACGATCGCGACGTGAAGTTCTACGTTCTGGGATCCTTGCGAGTCTCCGACGGGGAAGGCCCGCCGATAACCCTGGTCGGGAGGCGAGACAGGGCGTTCTTGGCCGAACTCTTAGCCCATGCCGGACAATCGGTGTCGACCGATCACATTGTCGAGGCGACAACGCCGGATCCACCTCCGACCAAACGGCTCAACGCGGTGCATGTCAGGGTGTCCCGGCTCAGGTCGCTTTTCCGGTCCCTGGCCGGACCGGACACCGTCACGTCCGTGATATCGACCCAGCCGGGTGGATATCGGCTGGTGCCCGCCGAAGTCGACTCCGAGCAGTTCGAGAAGCTGCTCGCCGCCGCCATGCGGGAACGGGACAAGGGCTATCTCGACGGGGCGGCGGTCAGGCTCGAGCGCGCACTGTCCCTCTGGGAAGGGGACGCGTTCAGCGACGCCGACACCGGCGACTGCGTCGCGGCGGAGGCCGACCGGCTGGCCGAACTGCGGCTGGTCGCCCTGGAGGAGCAGACCGATGTGATGCTGGCCATGGGTGCCCACGCCCAGGTGGTGAGCAGGCTCAAGCCGCTCATCGAGCGGTATCCGCTGCGCGAGACCCTGTACCGCCACCTGATGTCGGCCCTCCACCAGTCGGGCCGTCCGGCCGAGGCCCTGGCCGTCTACGCCGATCTGCGGGCCAAGCTCGCCGAGGAGCTCGGCACCGAGCCGACCCCCGATGTGCAGCGCCTGTACCGGGCCCTGCTGTCACCGCAGCCGAAGGACCACGGATCGACCGGTGTGTGGCCGCCGTTCGCGGTATTGGCGAGCCGCCGGGCGCCCTCCCAACTCCCCGGCGACATCGCCGACTTCGTGCCCTGTGAGACCACGGACGTGCTGGCGCCCGCCTTGACCGCGAGTGACCGGACCGCCACGGCCGTCACCGCCATCACCGGCCAGGGCGGAGCGGGCAAGACGGCCACCGCCGTCCATCTGGCGCACCGGCTGCGCCCCTGGTTCCCGGACGGTCAGCTCTACGTCGACCTCGGGGGCAGCACCGGGCACCCCACCGACCCCGCGGCGGCGCTCGCCCAGATGCTCCTCGCGCTGGACCACCCGATGTCGGCGCTGCCCGAGGGGATCGGTGCCCAGGCCGCCTGCTTCCGTGACAGCCTCCGCGGCCGGCGCGTCCTCACCGTGCTCGACGACGCGGCCGACGAGGAGCAGGTCCGGCATCTGCTGCCGGGCAACGTGGAGAGCGCGGTCATCATCACCAGCCGGGCGCGGCTGACCAGCCTCCCCTTCACCTCCCGGGTCGAGCACGCCGACATGAGCCTGCACCAGGCCCTGATGCTCTTCCGGCGGGTCCTGGGCACCTCGAGGGTGGACCGGGACCTCGCGGCGGCGCGCGAGCTGGCCCGGCTGTGCGGCTGTCTGCCGCTCGCCCTGCGCATCGCCGCGGCCAGGCTCGCGGCCCGGCCCCACTGGAGTTTCGGTGACCTCGCCCACCGGCTGACGCACCGGTCCGGGCCGCTGGACGAACTCACCCATGGCCCGCTGAGCGTGCGTTCCTGCTTCGCCCCGGCCTACCAGCGCCTGGCCGAGGACGATCGCCGGCTGTTCCGCATGCTCGGACTGTCCGGGGTCCGGGTGCTGTCCGCGCCCCCGGGGACCGAGCTGCCGAGCCTCGCCGTGCCCGACGTGGCGGAAGCGCTGGAACGGCTGGCGGACGCCCGGCTGCTGAAGGTCGTCCACACGGGCGCCCCCGGCGCCGTGCCCCGGTTCTGGCTGCACGGCCTGGTCTCCGCCTACGCCCGGGAGCGGGCGGAGGCGGAGGCGTCGGAGATCGAACGCGCGGCGGCCCAGGAGCTGCGGCGCCTGGAGGACCAGGAAGCCGCCGTCCCGGTGCTTCCGGCGGCGATCGGCCGGGTCCGGGCCGGCCGGCAGGGACCACCGGGCTGATCGGCGCGCTGGCGGTGGCCGCCCAGATACTCGTCGCGGCGCTGCGCGGCGGCTTCGATGTCAACCGCCAGGTAGTTCGGGCGACCCCGGCACGCCCGGGACCGTGCCCTTCGAGGACGGCGACACGCTGCTGCTCTACACGGACGGGGTGGTCGAGGCCCGCGCCCCGACGGTTCCTTCTGTCCGCCGGCCCAGCGGGTCGCGCAGTGGTGCGGCTCCCCAGTGCTCGCCCGCGCTCCACCCGGTCCAGCGGTTGAGGAGGATGGTGCCGGTCGACAACGCCCAGCGCTTATCCCGCCCGAAGGGGCGCGGGGGCCGTGTCGATGTGCGGCTCCGCCGCGTGGGCGCGATCGGCCACGACGCAGCGGCGGATGAACGACCGCACCTCGCGCCCCTTCCCGCGGAGCGCTCAGCGGACCCGGTCGACGCGGCGCTCGTCCCAGACCGGCTCCGCCGTCTCGCGGACGACGCCGTCCGACCCGAAGACCAGGAAGCGGTCGAAGGACCGCGCGAACCAGCGGTCGTGGGTGACCGCGAGCACCGTGCCCTCGTACGCTCCGAGCCCGTCCTGGAGCGCCTCGGCCGACTCCAGGTCCAGGTTGTCCGTGGGCTCGTCCAGCAGCAGCGCCGTCGTCCCGGCCAGTTCGAGCAGCAGGATCTGGAACCGGGCCTGCTGGCCGCCCGAGAGCCGGTCGAAGGTCTGGTCGCCCTGGCGGCCGAGCTCATAGCGGCGCAGCGCGCTCATCGCGCGTCCCCGGTCCCGGGCGTGTTCGGTCCACAGGATGTCCACCAGCGTGCGGCCGAAGAGCTCCGGATGGGCGTGGGTCTGGGCGAAGTGGCCGGGCACGACCCGCGCGCCCAGCTTCCACTCCCCCCGGTGGGCGACGTCCTGGCCCGCCAGGAGCCGCAGGAAGTGGGACTTGCCCGAGCCGTTGGAGCCCAGTACGGCCACCCGCTCGCCGTAGAAGACCTCCAGGTCGAAGGGGCGCATCAGCCCCTCGAGCTCCAGCGCCCGGCAGGTCAGCGCCCGTACCCCGGTGCGTCCGCCCGCGAGCCGCATGGTGATGTCCTGTTTGCGCGGCGGCTCCGGTGGCGGCCCGGCCTCCTCGAACTTCCGCAGCCGGGTCTTGGCGGCCTGGTAGCGGGAGGCCATCTCGTCGCTGCGGGCGGCGTACCGCTGCATGTCCAGCACCAGCCGTTTGAGCTGGGCGTGCTTCTCGTCCCAGCGCCGCCGGAGCTCCTCGAAGCGCTCGAACCGCTCCTCGCGGGCCTCGTGGTAGGTGGCGAAGCCGCCGCCGTGCACCCACACATCGCTGCCCGCCGGGCTCGGCTCGACGCTGACGATCCGGGCGGCCGCGCGGGCCAGCAGCTCCCGGTCGTGGCTGATGAAGAGCACGGTCTTGCGGGTCTCGCGCAGCCGCTCCTCCAGCCACTGCTTGCCCGGTACGTCCAGGTAGTTGTCCGGCTCGTCCAGCAGCAGCACATCGTCGGGCCCGCGCAGCAGCGCCTCCAGCACCAGCCGCTTCTGCTCGCCGCCGCTGAGCGTGCGCACCTCGCGCCACTGGGCCCGTTCGTACGGCACTCCGAGCGCCGCGGTGGTGCACATGTCCCACACCGTCTCGGCCTCGTAGCCGCGTGCCTCGGCCCAGTCGCTCAGGCTCTGGGCGTAGGCCAGCTGAGCGGCCTCGTCGTCCCGCTCCATGATCGCCAGCTCGGCCTCGTCCACCGCGCGGGCGGCCTCGCGGATCCGGGGCTGGGCCACCGACACCAGCAGGTCGCGCACCGTCCGCTCATCGCGCACCGAGCCGATGAACTGCGGCATCACCCCCAGGGAGCCGCTGACCGTGACCGTGCCGCCGTGCGGCTCCACCTCGCCGGAGACCAGCCGCAGCAGTGTGGTCTTGCCCGCCCCGTTGGGCCCGACGAGGGCGGCCACCGTGCCCTCGGCGACGCGGAACGACACATCGCCGAGCAGCAGCCGGCCGTCGGGCAGGAAGTAGGCGAGGTGCGCGGCCTCCAGATGTCCCATGGACCGGCATTCTCATGGCTCGGCCGGGCGGTCGGCAAAGCGATTTTCCGGCCCGGGGCGCGAGGATGCCCGGGTGCGGCTGAACGCGGCGGCCCCGCCGTCCGTATGGAACGGTGAAACGTCCCCCGAGCAGGAGGCACCACCATGACGCAGTCGGCAATCCCCGGGCAGGGCACCACCCGCCGTGCCGTCGTCACCGCGGCCGGAGCGGCCGGGCTGGCCGCCACGCTTGCCGCATGCGGCAAGGACGACGACGGCGGTTCGGGCGGCGGCAGCGCGAACAGCGCCCAGGACGCCGGGGGCTCGCAGCCGTCACAGAGCGCGTCGCAGGGCGCGGAGGGCGGCCAGTCGGGCGGCGGCGGGGACGGCATGGAACTCGCCAAGACCTCCCAGATACCCGAGGGCGGCGGCATGGTCTTCAAGGACCACAAGGTCGTGGTGACCCAGCCCAAGGCGGGTGATTTCAAGGCGTTCTCGTCGATCTGTACGCACCAGGGGTGCTCGGTCGGCGATGTGAGCGGCGGCACCATCAACTGCCCCTGCCACCAGAGCAAGTTCGACATCACCGACGGCAGTGTGAAGGGCGGCCCGGCGCAGAAGCCACTGCCGGGCGCGCAGATCAAGGTGCAGGGAAGCTCGATCTGGATGGCGTGACGGCCGTCCGCCGCCAGCAGGCGGCCACCTCGTCGGCCGTGGTGACGGCGGCCACGAGGGCGAGGGTGTGACGGACCATCGCCGGGGTGTACGAGGCGGGCACCCCGGCGATCGCGTCCTCGGGCACCACGGCGGCATAGCCGAGGTTGACGGCGTCGAAGACGGCGGCCGGGATCGCCACATTGGCCGACACACCGGTGATGACCAGTGTGCGGCGGCCCAGATTGCGCAGCAGCGCGTCCACCTCGGTCCCGGCGATCGGTGAGAGACCGTGCAGCCGCCGTACGACCAGGTCCTCGGCCGCCACCGGAACCGGTTCGGCGATCTCCACCGCCGCGCTTCCGGTGAGCTGCCGGACCGGCAGCCGTTCGACGGCCCGGAACAGCGGTGCGTTGCGGCTCGCGCCGCGTCCGTCGGCGCGTCGCTCGGCCACCGCGTGCAGCACCTGGACGCCCGTGTCGTGGGCGGCCGCCACCAACTTGGCGACACGGCCGAGCGTACCGGACTCCCGGGCCATGGCGGCCAGTTCAGGCAGCGCGCTGTCCGGCCCCACCACGCCGCGCTGGCATTCGACGGTGAGCAGGGCGCAGCCTTCCGGCCGGAGCAGTTCCACGAGGTCTTCGCGGGAGCGCGGGGGCACGGCGTCTTCACGCGGGGACGCGGCACCTTGACGCGGGGACGCGGCGTCTTCACGCGGGGACGCGACGTCTTCACGCGGGGACGCGGCGCCTTGACGCGGGGGCGTGGCGTCTTCGTGGGGGCTCGGGGTCACGGCGCGGGAGAGTAGCGTCCCTTGCGTCATCAAGGAAGAGCCATCATCCTGTGCCGCACAACGGGTTACCGGGAGGTACAGGTTCGGATGACCGTCACCCAGCGGCGGGGACGCCGCATCATGATGAGCCGGGACGAGCTGGACGCCTTCCTCGCCGAACAGCGCACCTGCCGGGTGGCGACCGTGTCCGCGGACGGGCGGCCGCATATCAGCCCGCTGTGGTTCTGCTGGGACGGCACCGCCCTGTGGCTGTACTCCCTGACCCGCAGCCGCCGCTGGGCCGAGCTGCGCCGCGATCCGCGGATCGCGGTGGTGGTCGACGACGGGCACGACTACGGCGAACTGCGCGGAGTGGAGCTCTCCGGCGAGGCGGTCCCGGTCGGTGAGGAGCCGCGCACCGGCGTGTCGTGCCCCGAACTCGACACGCCGGAGCGGATGTTCGCGGCGAAGTACTTCGGCCTGGACGCCATGCCCCACGACGGTCGCCACGCCTGGCTGCGCCTGGCCCCCGAGGCGATCCGCTCCTGGGACTTCCGGAAGATGCCGCAGGGCTGAGCGGCCGGGTCAGGGGACGGTCAGTCGATGATCTTCTCGCCGACCGACCGCAGCACCTCGACCGCCGCCCGGATCGACGGCCTGCGATCGGCGTCGGCGCGCCAGATCGCGTAGATGTGCCGCCGCATCGTGGGCTGGCTGACGGGCACCATCCGCACCCCCTCGGGCACCGGGCCGCGGCCCAGCCGGGGCACCACGGCGATCCCCAGCCCGGCGGCGATCAGCGAGAGCTGGGTGTGGTGCTCATGCGCGGTGTGCCGGATCCTCGGCTCGATGCCCTTGCCGCGCAGGGTCACCATCAGCCAGTCGTAGCAGAACCCGCCCTTGGGCCAGGAGATCCACTCGTCGTCCACGAAGTCCTCCGGCTCGACCGCGCGGCGGTCGGCGAGAGGGTGGTCGGCGGGCATCGCGACATCCACCGGATCGTCCAGCAGGGCGGCCTTCACCAGCCCGCCGGGCATCGGCAGCGGTTTGTTGTACCAGTCCAGGACCACGGCCAGATCGATGTCGCCGCGCACCACCGAGGGCACCGACTCATCGGGCTCCATCTCCTGGAGCCGCACGTTCAACTGCGGATGTTCGGTGCGCAGCCGGCTCAGCGCGTCCGGGAAGAGACCGCGGACGGCGGTCGGGAACGCGCCCAGCAGCAGCTCGCCGACGGCGTGGCCGCGCTGCGCCTCCAGATCCGCCTGGGCCAGCTCCACCTGGGAGAGGATGCGCGCCGCGTGGTCGGAGAGCAGCCGCCCGGCGTCGGTGAGCCGGATCCCGCGCCCGTTCTTGGCGAGCAATTGCTGACCGGTCTCCCGCTCCAGCTTGGCGAGTTGCTGCGAGACGGCGGAGGTGGTGACATGCAGCCCCTCGGCCGCCCCGCTCACGGATCCATGGCGGGCCACGGCGTGCAGCGTGCGGAGGCGATCCAGGTTCATGTAAGCAATACTACGCGATATCGCGAATGAATTCTCGCTTGTCCTAAGAGGTTGCAGCCCACATCGTAAAGGCATGACCTCAGCTGCCGCCTCGGCGCCCCCTGCCGCCGCCTCCACCGCGGAGCCCTCCTCCGAACCCGTCCGCCGACCGCTCCTCGACTGGCGCATCCGCTTCGGCGCGCTCTCCCTGGTCTGGGGCTTCAGCTTTCTCTTCATCAAGGTGGGCAACGAGGCGTTCGCCCCCTTGTACGTCACGCTCGGGCGGATGCTGTTCGGCACCGCCGTGCTGCTGGTGACGCTGGTGGTGAAGCGGGAGCGGCTGCCGCGCGGGGCGCGGGTCTGGGGCCATCTGGCGGTGGCCGCCTTCTTCCTGAACGCACTGCCGTTCTCGCTGTTCGCCTACGCCGAGCTGACCATCCCCTCCACCCTGGCCGGGATCTGCAACGCCACCTCGCCGCTGTGGGGGATGCTGCTCGCGGTGGTCGTGGTCTCCGACGACCGGCCGACCCGTCAGCGTGTCGCGGGTCTCGGGCTCGGCTTCATCGGCGTGTTGATCGTGCTGGGCGCCTGGCAGGGCTTCTCCGGCCAGGATCCGCTGGGCACGGCGCTGGCGCTGATCGCCTCGGCCAGCTACGCGGTCGGCTGGCAGTACGTCCGGCGCACGCTGAGTGACACGGGCCACTCCCATCTGTCGATGTCCGGCGGGCAGCTGCTGCTCGGCACGGTGCAACTCGCCCTCGTGGCACCGGTGTTCGCAACGACGCCCACCTCCTTCCCGGTCCTGCCCCTGCTCTCGGTGCTCGCCCTGGGCGCGCTGGGCACCGGGGTGGCGTTCCTGGTCCAGTACGGGCTCGTCGACGAGGTCGGCCCGACGACGGCGATGATGGTCACGTACTTCGTCCCGGTGATCGCCACCACCGCGGGCGTGGCGATCCTCGGGGAGCACCTCACCTGGAACACGCCGGTGGGCGCGGTGATCGTCCTCATTGGCGCGGCCCTGACCCAGCGGCGCTCCGGCGCCTCCCGGACCCCGTCCGGGACGCGTTCCCGAACCATACGAGTCCATCGCACAGGCTCCTAGCCCAGCCGTCCCGACACCGTCGCCCCCGCCGCCGCGGCCACCGCGTCGGCGACCGTCCCGATCTCGTCGGCGGCCAGCGGCGAGACGGTCAGCCGCACCCCCGGTGGCGAGGCCACGCGGAAGCGCGCCCCGGGGGCCACGGCCCAGCCCGCGGCCAGCAGCCGGGCGACCGCGCCGGTCTCGTCCGGGACCGGCACCCACACATTCATCCCGCCGCGTCCGTACGCGGCGATCCCCCGCTCGCGCAGCGCCCGCACCAGCGCCGCGCGCCGCGTGTCGTACGACGCCGCCACCGCCACCGGGTCGACCGCGCCCGTCCGCCACAGCCAGGCGACCGCGTCCTGCAGCAGGTGGCTGACCCAGCCAGGCCCCAGCCGCTGGCGGCCGCGCACCCGGTCCAGGGTGACGGAGTCGCCGGTGAGCACGGCGAGCCGCAGATCGGGGCCGTACGCCTTGGCGGTGGAGCGGACCAGCGCCCAGTGGCCGGCGCCCCCGGCCAGGGGGCGCAGGGGGACGTCCACGATGCCGTGCCCGTGGTCGTCCTCGATCAGCAGCACATCGGGGTGGGCGGCGAGCACGCCCCGCAGCTCATGTGCGCGTGTCGGGCTCACCGCCGCACCCGTCGGGTTCTGCGCCCGGTCGGTGACCACCAGCGCCCGGGCGCCCTGGGCCAGCGCGTGCTCCACCCGCTCGGGCAGCGGTCCGTCGTCGTCGACCCCGACCGGGACGGCGCGCAGTCCGAGCGCCGGGATCAGGTCCAGCAGACTGCCCCAGCCGGGGTCCTCGACCGCCACCGCGTCACCGGGCCGCAGATGCGCGGCCAGCACCCGCTCGATCGCGTCGAGCGAGCCGGAGGTGACGGCGACCGGCCCGGGTGGCACCCCGTCCGCGTCGAGGGCCGCCCGGGCGAGTTCGGCCACCTCGGGAACGACGTCCGGCGCGCCGTACAGCGTGGGGCGCTCCGCCGCGCGCGCCGCGGCCGCCGCGAGCGGCGCGCCGAGCGGGGGCAGCAGCGCGGGGTCGGGGTTGCCGCTCGACAGGTCGCGGGCGCCGGCGGCGTCGACGCCGATCCACTCGCGGGGCGTGCTGGACGGCCGGGAGCGCACCCGGCTGCCCCGGCGCCCGGCCGTCTCGATCACGCCCCGTTCGCGCAGCACGCGATAGGCGGCCGCGACCGTATTGGGATTCACGCCCAGCCGCTGGGCCAACTCCCTCAGAGGCGGCAGCAGTTGACCCGGCGGCAGCTCACCGGCGCCGACCGCGCGCTCCACACTGGCCGCGATCTCGGCTGCGCGACGACCTGCGATCGGATATTCTCCTAGCACAAACGCTATTTTGCACTAGTGCAATGGAGGACGCAAATGCCCGCCCCGGACGCCACCGCCGCGACCAACGCGCCCGACAACGCCTACCCGCCGACCGACCGCACCGTGCCCACCCGCTCCCGCGAGCGCGCCTCGTACGACCGGGAGGTGGTGCACGCGATCCTCGACGAGGGCTACGTCTGCCATCTGGGCTTCATACGCGAAGGCGCCCCCGTCGTCCTGCCGACCCTCTACGGCCGGGTCGGGGAGCGGCTGTACGTCCATGGCTCGACAGGGGCGCGGCCGCTGCGCATGGCGGGCGCGTCGGGGGCCGGGGAGCCGGGGCTGCCGGTGTGCCTCACCGTGACCCATGTGGACGGGCTGGTCCTGGCCCGCTCGGCGTTCCACCACTCCCTCAACTACCGCTCGGTGGTGGTGCACGGCACCGCCCGCCCGGTGACCGATCCGGCCGAGCGCACCGCGGCCCTGGACGCGCTGGTGGACCATGTGGTGCCGGGCCGCGCCGCCGACTCCCGGCCCGCCAACGCCAAGGAGCTGGCCGCCACCGCGGTGCTCCGCCTGGACCTCGAAGAGGTCTCCGCGAAGGTCCGCACCGGCGGGCCCAACGACGACGACGAGGACCTGGGGCTCCCCCACTGGAGCGGCGTGGTGCCGGTGACCCACACCTACGGCGCGCCGGTCCCCGCCGACGACCTCGCGCCCGACACGCCGGTGCCCGGCTACCTCACCCGGTTCTGACCGGCCCGCCCCGCCGCCCTCCGCGGGCTTCGCTCATGTCCTCGCACGCTGGGCGGCGGGGCCGGTCATTCCCCCGCCGTGAACTCCCGCTCCCCCTCCACCGGCGCCGAGGCAGCCACCGGCTCGGCCGCGGCGGCCTTCGGAGTGGAGGTCTGAGCGATCAGGGCGCCCGTCAGCACCACCGCACCGCCGACGACCTGCGCCACGCCCAGGTGCTCATCCAGCAGCACCCATGCCAGAACGGTCGCGATGACCGCCTCCAGACAGGCGACAACCCCGGCCACCTGCGGCGAGAGCCGGCGCACCGACACCACCCCGGTGAGATACGCGAGCACCGTCGCCACCAGCACGATCCAGGCGAGCAGCGCCGGCGCGGGGACGCGGGCGCCCGCCAGGCCGACGTGCCCGGCGAGTACCGTCCAGTCCATGCCCCAGGGGCGGCTGACCACGGTCAGCGCCACTGCCCCGATCAGCAGTCCATGGGCGATGACACCGAGCGGATCCGCCGGGTCCCGGCCGTCGCTGCCGTGGTCGGAGAGGACGAAATAGCCCACCTGACAGAACGCCGCGCCGAAGGCGAGCAGCACTCCGAGGGGGTTGAAGCTCAGCCCGGACCAGACCTCCACCACACACGTGAGGCCGCCGACGGCAAGGACGACCCCGACCGCCGCGGCCCGGCTCACCGGCCGGCGCTGGACGAACCGCACCCACCCCAGCACCAGCGCGGGCGCGAAGTACTCGACGAGCAGCGCCACGCCGACGGGGATCCGGGAGAGCGCCGCGAAATAACACGCCTGCACCCCCGCGACGGCCAGCAGACCGAAGCCCACCAGCAGCCCGGGGCGGCGGGTCAGCATCCCGCGATGGCGCCAGGCCAGGGGCAGCAGCACCAGGGCCGCGCCGGTCACCCGCAGCCAGGTGACCTCGAGCGGCGCGAGCCCCGCCTCGATCAGCGGTTTGGCGGCGACACCCGATCCGCCGAACGCGAACGCCGACAGCAGGGCGAGCCCCAGGCCGACATTCCTTTGCTGTGAGTGATCTCCGGATACGCGCACCGGGCCATCATGTCAGCTCGCGTCAGCACCGTCACCCCTGTGACTACTGTCAGATTCCCCCCTCCAACGCGGTGACCAGTGGCGTCACGGCGACACCCGCGCGCCGCAGTACCTCCATGGCACGACACTCCCGGTCCCGGAGGAACGCGGTGAGCAGATCGAGGCCGTCGGCGCGGCACACGCCACGGGAGACGGCGCGGCGGACCGCCGCATCGAGGGCGGCCGCCGCGGCGGGCGACCATCCGGCCATCCCGCTCCCCGGCGCCCCCGAGTCCTCGACGCCGCCGCTCCACCGGAGCCCGTAGCCGATGGTGCGCTGCACCAGATACCCCAGCACCCGGATCACCTGGGTCGAGCCACCGGGGAACGCGTCCCGTACGTCCGGGTCGGACTCCAGGAGGCCGTGCAGCAGATGGGCGGTGTCGATCTGCGCGTCGCCGTCGCGTACGGCGCGCCGACGGGCTCCCGCGATCACGGCGGCCACCACGTCGCTCACCCGGTCCTCGCATCCGGTGTCGTCCGGGCCGGCGGAAAGGGTAGGACTTCGCACACGCTCACCCCATCAGTCCCTTCAGGCCGGAGCATCCTCGCCGGGAAGCATGTGCGCATCCCACCCTGGTTGTGCGTGGATGACCGGTTCTCCTCCTCGGGGAGGAGAGGGGCGGAGGGCGACCCCGATGGACGGGAACTGATGACCCGTCAGTATTGAATGTTCCGCGGCCCGGGGCTACGTTGCCCGGCACCGTCGCACCACACCCCGCAGCAACGCGCCGAAGGGACTCCCCCATGGCCGAGGTCAGCGCGCAGACACACATCGAGGCACCGGCCGAGAAGGTCTGGGCCCGGCTGACGGACTTCTCCACGTACGGCGACTGGAACGCCACCCACACCAGCTTCCCCCGGGGCGGCCCGGCCACGCTGGAGGTGG
The DNA here is from genome assembly GCF_047337785.1 of Streptomyces lacaronensis. NCBI lineage: Bacteria > Bacillati > Actinomycetota > Actinomycetes > Kitasatosporales > Streptomycetaceae > Streptomyces > Streptomyces lacaronensis. The sequence continues at coordinate 10,558,721 of NZ_JBLHDK010000003.1, read as the reverse complement.
GGGCCACCTATCAGGAGAACATGAAGCTGATGGGCTTTCCGGCCGAGGTGACCTGGACCGTCGAGGAGTGCGAACCGGCCCGGCTGCTGACCACCCGGGGCAAGGGCCCGATGGGCGTGAACCTCGCCATGCGGTACTCGCTGACCCCGGACGGCGATGCCACGACGGTGCGCGTCGACGGGGAGTTCACGGGGGCGGCGGTCTCGTTGATGGCCGGGAAGCTGAAGGACTCGGCTTCCACCGCACTCAATGAATCGCTGCGCAAGCTGAGCGCACTGGTCGTCTGAATTCCCCTCGACATTCCCCTCGATCCCGAGGCCCGCTCCGCCGCCCCCGTGCGGCCGCACCCCCGTCCGACGCGGCTCAGCTCTCGCCGCCGCGCCCGGCGCCGCCGTTCGCCTCCTCCTGTTCGGCGAGGATGAGATACAGCCGCTTGCGCGACTCATTGATGACGGAGACGGCCTTCTGCCGCTGGCTCGCGCTGCCGGTCCGCCAGACCTGGGCGAACGCCTCCATCAGCCCGAAGCCCGCCTGGCGGACCTCCTGCATGGCCTCCCAGTCGATACCGCGCCCGGCCTCCTCCCACGGGGCGGCGGGCACCGCCTCGGCCTCGGTGCGGCCGGCGTCGGTGAGCGCGAACAGCTTCTTGCCGCCCTCGCTCTCGCTGCCGATCAGCCCCTCGTCCTCGAGCAGCTGAAGGGTGGGGTACACCGAGCCGGGGCTGGGCCGCCAGGCTCCGCCGCTGCGCTCGGTGATCTCCTGGATCATCTCGTAGCCGTGCATCGGGCGGTCCTTCAGCAGGGCCAGGATCGAGGCGCGCACATCGCCGCGCCGCGCCCGACCGCGCACCCCCCGGCCACCCGGTCCGCCGCGGCCACGGCCGCCGAACGGGGGGCCGCCGAAGGGCGGACCATCGAAACCGGGGCCGAACGGGCCGAACGCCGCGCGCCGCCCCTCACGCCCCTCACCTTCACCCCAGCCACGGTGGCCGGGTCCGCAGTGCTCACGTCCATGTCCATGTCCCTGAGAACGCATCGTGACGCTCCTTTCTATCGTCGATCCATCACGACACTTCAACGATATATCGGAACCGATCGGATGCCAACCCGCTGAGGGCGCTGGGGGTGCTGGATGGCTGTACCGGCTGGGGTGGATCAGGCAGGGCCATGCATCGAGTTGTCGTACGTCGACGCGGTACACGGACGCCGACGGCGTCCGCTGCGGGACTGTGTGACGGGCCGGTTCGAGGGTGTCGATCCGGTGCGTACGTTCCGGTGGTCGCGCCGGGTGGGGGTTCGAGCGGCTGGGGATACCGGACGCGGTGCTGCTGGCGAATGTCCGGTGGCTGTCGCGCTACCGGCACCCGCGGTGTCTGCACGACTCGGCCGCGGCCCGGCTCCGCGAGGTCTTCTCCATCCCGGGGCCGCTGATGGCGGGGGCGGATGCGGCAGGGGACCGGCTGTCGACGCTGCCGGTGCTGTTCCACCTCCTCTGGCTTCAGGTGCTGACTGCTGCGGACATGACGGTCGAGTTGCTGGGACCTCGCACGGTCGTGCGCTTGGCCAGTGGAGTTGACCGGTGACCGGCAAGAGGCGGGTGCCGCCTGCCTCCCGGATCGCGGAGTTCCCCGAGGCTGCCGCCGAGCAGGCCCGCTGGTGGGAGAGGCACATCCTGGAAGTTGTGCACAGTTTGCCGCCGGATGCTCCGGAAGGGACCAAGCCGCGGCCGGAGTTCGACCCGAAACGGCAGTCGCTGGCCCAGCGCGAGCGGGCCAAGGTTGCCGAACTGACGGCGGTCGGGTATCAGGTGTCGGCCAGCGGCATCAGGCAACGGCGCCAGCGTTACCAGCGGGACGGGCTGGTCGGGTTGGCGGACGGCCGGTCGGCCAAGCGGATGCAGGCCTTCGGCCAGGTCGACCCGGTTGTGGTGGAGGCGATGCGACAGACGATCGCCGAGACCGCCGACGCGTCGTCAAGGCCATCGGCTTCGTTCTCTGGCGGACCCAACAGATTCTGTCCGGCAGAGAGGAGACCGCCGAAGTTGAGCTGCCGTCTCGGGCCACGCTCTACCGGCTGTTCGACAAACTCGCCGTCGGCACCCACGCCACCGGGTCGGCCCGCACCCGCCGCTCGGTCGGGGCACGTCCGTCCGGGCCGTTCGGCGAAGTCCCGGCCAGTGCGCCCGGTGAGCTGATGCAGATCGATTCCACGCCGATGGACGTGCTGGTGCGGCTGGATGACGGCGTCGCCGAGAAGGTCGAGCTGACGGCCATGGTCGACATTGCCACCAGGTCGATCACCGCGGCGGTGCCGCGGCCCTCCACGAAGGCCGCGGACGCCTCAGCCCTGCTGGCTCGCAGTGTTGCCCCGAGGCGATGCGTCCGGGCTGGGCGGAAGCCCTGCGGATGTCCCGGTCAGCGTTGCCGCACCGGCGACTGCTGAGCATCGACGAGCGCCTGGAGCACGCGGCCGCCCGCCCGGTGATCGTGCCCGAGACGATCGTCTGCGACCACGGAAGCGTGTTCATTTCGCACGCGTTCAGGTCGTCCTGCCGTTACCCGGGCATCAACCTGCAGCCTGCGCACAAGGCGACGCCGACCGACAAGGGCACGATCGAAAAGACCCTGGGCTCCTGCTCACACTCCGAGCCACGGGGCATCGGGTTCACCCCGGCGGTCCTGTCAGGGCCTTGACGGCCGGGCGGAGCAACGCGGCGATGTGATCCGCAGGAACCTCACGGAGCGCGGCCAGGCCGAGGAACTGGTGGCCGATGGTCACGCCCAGCAACGCGGTGACAACCAGTGCGGCACGCAGCTCGGGATCCTCGGCAGCAGGAAGGGCGGCACCGATACTGTCGATCTGCCGGCCGAGAGCGGCACGGACGTGATCGGCCGCAGCCTGGTCGGTGAGCATGGACCGGATCATCGCCATCGTGCCTTCGGGAAGCCCGCCGAGCTTGAGGCCGAGCGAGGCCAGCAACTGATCGACGAGCTCGTCCGTATCAGCGGCCGTCAGCGCGGCGGGGACCACCCGCACGGCTTGGCTGAACAACTCCCGCTTCGAGCCGAAGTACTGCATGACCAGAGCCGGATCGACGCCCGCCTCGGCCGCCACGGCGCGAATGGTGGTGCGCTCGAATCCCTTCTCGGCGAACAACTCCCGGGCGCTGTCGAGGATGCGCACCTCGGTCGCTCGGCGTCGGTCGGCGCGGGACTGGCGAGGAGTGGACACCGATTCACTCTACAGCCGTTGACCGAACGTCCGGCCGACTCTACGTTGAATGGGTCAACAAGTGTTGAGCGAATGGAATTACCCCCGGTGTCGCATATGGATACACCTGCTGCTCGCACCCCTCACGAGGTGCTGACCTGCTACTACCAAGCCATGCTCGACAAGTCCCCAGACGATCTCGCCGATCTCTACACCGTCGATGCGGTGCACGAGTTCCCGTTCTCCTCACCCGGCTTCCCTCCGAGCTTCGAAGGGCGTGAGGCCGTGCGCGCCGGATACCGGGCAGCCTGGGGCGGCAGCGCCGTCCAGGTGAAGGAGGTCAGGAGTGTCGCGGCCTACGAGACCGCCGATCCCGAAGTGATCATCGCCGAGCATGTCGTGGTGGGAACGCTACCGACCAAGGCCACCACGTTCACCGTCCCCGGCCTCCTGATACTCCACGTCCGCAACGGACTGATCACGCGAGTCCGCGACTACATGGACGGCTTGGGCGTCGCCAGCGCCAGAAAGTGAAGGCCCGAGCAGTAAAGCGGCAGCCCGACCTGAGACGCGACGACACTCAGCCCGTTCGGACCTGACCCCCGAGGCCTGTCTCAACGAATCAAGTCCTCGCGTCTCACTCAATCCAGTCCACGCAGTTCAGCCCAGGGGTGGACGACTAACTTCGTTGAGACAGGACAACCGAGTCCCCCGAGGCATCTTGAGAGCCGATCCCCGCACCGCGGCTCCCTCAACGGCGGCCTCATCCGCCCTCAGAAGGAGCCACATCCAGGTGATTGGCCATGGCTCACCCGCCGCCCGCCGCCTACGGTCGGCTTATGCGGATACGAATCGTCGACGCGTTCACCGACCGCCCCTTCGCCGGCAACCCGGCCGGGGTCGTCCTCCTCGACACCGACGCCTTCCCGGACGACCACTGGCTCCAGCAGGTCGCCGCCGAGGTCAACCTCGCCGAGACCGCCTTCGCCCACCCCCTCCCCCGGGCCGCGGAGGCCGACTGGGCGCTGCGCTGGTTCACCCCGGTCACCGAGGCGCCCATGTGCGGCCATGCCACGCTCGCCACCACCCATGTCCTCAAGGCCACGGGTGCCGCGACCGGCACGGTCCGCTTCGCCACCCTCAGTGGGGTGCTGTCGGCGACGGCCGACGACGGCGGCTCGATCACACTGGACTTCCCCACGGCCTCACTCGGCGAGCTGCGAGTGCCCGAGAAGACCGCCGAGGTCGGCGCGGCGCTCGGCGCCCGGATCGTGGCCGCCCATCACGCCGGCCCGTTCATCGACGACCTCCTGATCGAGGTGGCCGACGAGAAGACCGTGCGCGCCCTGGCCCCCGACCTCGCCGCGCTCAAGCGGATCAGCCACCGGGGCGTCATCGTGACGGCGGCCGCCGAGGACCCGGGGCGCGGCTATGACTTCGTCTCGCGGATGTTCGCCCCGGGCGTCGGCATCGACGAGGACCCGGTCACCGGCAGCGCGCACACCGCGCTCGCGCCCTACTGGTCGGCCCGGTTCGGCCGCGACGAGCTGACCGGGCTCCAGGCGTCCGCCCGCACCGGCCTGGTCCGCACCGCGCTGCGCGGCGACCGTACGCTGCTGACGGGCGGCGCCGTCACCGTCATCGACGGCGAGCTGCTGACCTGAGGCCCGCCATACAACGCCGGACGGCGGGTCAGGCCGTGGGCAGCCAGTCCACCCGGCCCGCCAGCACGGCGTATCCGACGAAGGCGACGATGTCGATCAGCGCATGGGCGGCGACCAGCGGCCCGACCCGCCCCCAGCGGCGGTAGAGCAGCACAAAGACCACGCCCATCGCCATATTGCCGAAGAAGCCGCCGATCCCCTGGTAGAGGTGGTACGAGCCGCGCAGCACCGAGCTGGCCAGCAGGGCGGCCATCGGGGTCCAGCCCAACTGCCCGAGCCTGCGCAGCAGATAGCCGACCACGACCACCTCCTCCAGCACCGCGTTCTGCACGGCGGAGGCGATCAGTACGGGGATCTTCCACCAGACGTCGGGCAGCGACTCGGGTACCACCGTCAGATTGCCCCCGGCCGCCCGCGCCCCGAGGTACAGCAGCAGCCCGGTGCCGCCGATCGCGGCCGCGATCGCGGCGCCCCACGCCAGGTCGAACCGGGGCCGGTCGCGGTCGAAGCCGATCACCCGCAGCCCGGCGCCCTCACGCAGCAGCAGATGGGCCACGAGCGCGACCGGCACCAGCGCGGTGGTGATGCCGAACAGCTGCCAGGCGAGATCCAGCCAGGGCCGTCCCGGCGCCGCGGAGGAGTTGAGATTGGCGGCCTGGTCCTTGAGCCCGCCCGGTTTGGTCACCGAGCCGATAAAGCTGATCAGCGCGGACAGCCCGCTCGCGCCCAGGGACAGCGCCAGCACGAGCAGCGTCTCATTGCGCAGCGTCCGCCGCGAGAGCCCGTCCTCGACCACGGGCAACTCCGCGCCCCGCGCCTGTGACCACACTCCTGTCCCCACTTCCGTCTCTCCGCCTCATCGGTGCACCCGCCCCGCTCACCGGACAATACGGGGTCGTGGTCCACGGTGGGGGCGTCACCCGGAGAGATCGGTGGGCCAGGTGTGCACCGGTGCGTCGGTCCGCATCAGGGCGCAGTAGCGGCGGGTCATGGCCGCGAGGGCGGCGTCCCGGTCCAGTCCGCCGCCCAGCGCCCGATGGTAGGTGGCCGCCTGCCAGGACGCGCCGTTGACCCCCAGCTTGCAGCGCTCCTCGATCACGCCGAGGTAGCGGTCGCGGTCGGCGGGCTCCACGCCCCAGGAGTCGAGGCCGGACGCGGCGAGCGGCAGCAGTTCCTCGCGGACCAGCCGTACGGCGGAGGTGCGGGTCAGGGACGCCGAACGGCCGGATTTGGGCCATTGGAGTACCGCGTCGATGCCATGCCGGCAGGCCGCCTCGAAGTTGGCCGCGGCGGCCGCGAACGGCAGCCGGGTCCACACCGGGCGGGACTCCTCGGCGAGCGCCCTGACCAGCCCGTAGTAGAAGGCCGCGTTGGCGATGACATCGGTGACGGTGGGCCCGGCCGGGAGCACGCGGTTCTCCACGCGCAGATGCGGCACACCGTCCACGACGTCGTAGACGGGCCGGTTCCAGCGGTAGATCGTGCCGTTGTGCAGCGCCAGTTCCTGGAGCTCGGGCACCCCGCCCTCGGCCAGCGCCCGCAGCGGGTCCTCGTCCTCGCCGGTGGAGAGCAGCGGCGGGAAGTAGCGCAGATTCTCCTCGAACAGCTCGTACGCGGAGTCGATCCAGCGCTCGCCGAACCAGGTGCGCGGGCGCGCCCCCTGGGCGGCGATCTCCGGCGGGCGCACATCGGTGGCCTGGAGGAACAGCGGCGGCCGGGATTCGCGCCACACCTCGTGGCCGAAGACGAAGGGGGAGTTGGCGCCCACCGCGATCTGCGCGGCGGCCGCCGCCTGCGCCGCGTTCCACGCGGCCGCGAAGCGGCCCGGGGTGACCTGGAGATGGAGCTGGACGGAGGTGCAGGCGGCCTCGGGGGCGATGGAGGAGCTGGCGTAGGTGAAACGCTCCCGGCCCTCGATGTCGATGAGGAAATCCTCACCGCGGGCGGCCAGCATCTGCTCATTGAGAAGTTTGTAACGGTCGTCATAGGAGAGGTTCGTGGATCCCAGATCGTCCGCTGCGAGGGTTGGCAGAATTCCGATCATCACGATCTCGGAAGACACTTCCCTCGCCTTGCGATCGGCATATGACAAACCGGTTCGGAGCTCCTCGGAGAGCTGATCGAGAACGCGTCCGTGCAAACGGTGGGGCACGATGTTTACTTCAAGATTGCACTGCCCGAGTTCGGTCTGGAAATCATGACTCCCGATGCGCTCCAGAACCTCCGCGTTCATCATCCTCGGCAGCCCGTCGGACCCGGCGAGATTCAGCTCGATCTCCAGCCCCATCAGATTCTTCGGGCGGTCGAATCGCTTGTCGGCCAGGAGCCGGCCCAGCCCGTCGAGGCACTGCCGCAACCGGACGCGCTGCCGTCGCCGGCCGGACGGGTCGAACTCACCGGCTATGAGCTTCTCCCCCATCGAAGCGTCCCTCCTCGAGTGGATCATCGGCGCCGGGCGTGTGCACACCACGCTCGATGATGCCCACCAATGTGATCGATAACGCCCCGCGATCCCCACCCAGCCGGTAGGCTCTGTGGAACTGCGCATTGCGCTGGGGAAATGAACCAGCGAGTTCCAGCCTACCGCGCGGGGCCCAAAATGCCAGGTCATATCCGTTCATCTGGCACTGAATCGGGGAAAATCCCCGCCATCCCGGGGACTGGATATCCTCTTGTCGGCGATATCGGCAGCGGCTAGACGAAACACAACGGGAACACTTGTCGTATAAACTCGGCTAACGAGGCAGAGAGATAACGCCCGAACGGTCTGTTCCCGGCTCCCCTCTGACCCGTGTTCCACCGACAGCGCCGCCCAAACCCGGCCCGCTATCGCTTCACCGTGTCTTCAAAGCGAGAGGCGACCCACTATGCCGCTGCATGTGCCCCAGGCCCCCGCGCCCGCCCTGCGCAGCGTCCTCACGGCCCTTGATTCCCCCACCGCCGTCCGCGAGGCCCGCACCCCCGTGCTCTCCACGCTCACCGGCCCCTTCGAACCCGAACTCCCGCTCCCCGTCCATGTCCTGGACGACATCACCGCCCCCGACGGCCCGCCGCGCACCCGGCTCACCGGCTGGCGATTCCTGATCCGCGACGGCGACCGTACGGTGGCCGCCGCCGAGGCGAGGCTCACCGCCGACGGCTGGACCTTCTCGCACTTCTCCGAGGGCCCCTACGTCAGCTCGGCCGAACTCGCCCTGAGCGAGGCCGAGTCGCTGCCCTCGGCGTACCAGCCGCGGCTGCTGTCCATCCCCGAGCTCTACATGGTCACGCTCTGGCTGCACGGCGACCTGACCGCGGACGGCGCCGAAGGCGGCCTCGGCGCCGGGGACCTGCTGGTGCCGCTCGCCCCGGCCCCGCCCGGTATCGCGGCGCACCGGGCGCACCGCGCAACCGATCTGCTGCCCGTCCTCACCCACCGGCTGACCCGGGCCCCCTTGCTTGGCTCACCCGCCTGACCTGGGCCTTCATCAGGCCGGGAGCGCCCCGTGACCGCCGGGTCACAGGGCGCTCCGCAGCATCCTCGTAACAGTCCGGCCGCGATGAACCCTCCGGACGGGTGATGCGTCATTATCTAGCGAGACCGGTACCGCGAAATCCCTGCGGATTCCAGGCCGCAGGGCAACACTGGAGCAATCGACCGACTCAACCACGGGGGGCGGCCATGAACGCCGCAGCGAGCCGCAGGACCTTCACCACTCCGCAGCGAAAGAACCCTGTCATGTGCCAGCATCAACCGCCCTGCCCGTCAGCCGACTCAGCCGACCGGGAGGCCGCCCATCTCGTGGCGCACCACCCGGAGCAGGGATGGAGCCTGCTGTGCAACGGCGTCCTGCTCTTCGAGGACACCGGTGAGCTGCTGCCGGACGGGCGCGTGATCGCACCATGCCGACCGCTGGGTTCCGAGCACGTAGTCACCGCGGCCTGACCTCCGCCGTCGACGGCACGTACATATCAGGGGCCGGCCCGGCGCGTTCGCCGAACCGGCCCCACTGACGCATCGCAGGGCTTAAGACCCTCAGCCCTCGTAGGATTCCAGCGGCGGGCAGGAGCAGACGAGGTTACGGTCCCCGTAGGCCCCGTCGATCCGCCGCACCGGCGGCCAGTACTTGTCGGCCGCCGAGACCCCGGCCGGGAAGACCGCCTCCTCCCGGGAGTACGGGTGGTCCCACTCCGCGGTCAGCGACGCCGCCGTATGCGGGGCGTTCCGCAGGGGATTGTCCTCCTTGGCCCACTCGCCGGAGCCGACCTTCTCGATCTCGGCCCGGATGGCGATCATCGCCTGGCAGAACCGGTCCAGCTCCGCCAGATCCTCGCTCTCGGTCGGCTCGATCATCAGCGTTCCGGCGACCGGGAACGACATCGTCGGCGCGTGGAAGCCGTAGTCGATCAGGCGCTTGGCCACATCGTCCACGGTCACGCCGGTGGCCTTCGTCAGCGGACGCAGATCCACGATGCACTCATGCGCCACCAGGCCGCCGGGGCCGGTGTAGAGCACCGGGTAGTGCGGTTCGAGGCGCTTGGCGACGTAGTTGGCGCCGAGCACCGCGACCTGGGTCGCGCGGCGCAGCCCCTCGGCGCCCATCAGCCGGATGTACGCCCACGAGATCGGCAGGATCCCCGCGGAGCCCCACGGCGCGGCCGAGACCGGGCCGACGCCCGTGGCCGGACCGGCGGCGGGCTGCAGCGGATGGTTGGGGAGGTAGGGCGCCAGATGCTCGCGCACCGCGATCGGGCCGACGCCGGGGCCCCCGCCGCCGTGCGGGATGCAGAAGGTCTTGTGCAGGTTCAGATGCGAGACATCGCCACCGAACCGGCCCGGCTCGGCGAGCCCGACCAGCGCGTTGAGGTTGGCGCCGTCCACGTAGACCTGGCCGCCCGCGTCGTGCACGGTCGCGCAGATCTCGGTGATGTGCTCCTCGAACACGCCGTGGGTGGAGGGGTAGGTGACCATCAGGACGGCGAGCTGGTCCCCGTACTGCTCGATCTTGGCGCGCAGGTCGTCGGTGTCCACCTCGCCGTCCTGGCCGGTCTTGACCACGACGACCTTCATACCGGCCATCACGGCGCTGGCCGCGTTGGTGCCGTGCGCGGAGGACGGGATGAGGCAGACGGTGCGCTGGGTGTCGCCGTTGGCCCGGTGGTAGGCGCGCACCGCCAGCAGCCCGGCGAGCTCGCCCTGGGACCCGGCGTTCGGCTGCAGCGAGACCTTGTCATAGCCGGTGACCTCGGCCAGCCGCTCCTCCAGCTCACGGATCAGGGTCAGATAGCCCTGGGCCTGCTCGGCCGGTGCGAAGGGGTGCAGCGCGCCGAACTCCGGCCAGGTGACCGGCTCCATCTCGGTGGTCGCGTTGAGCTTCATGGTGCAGGAGCCGAGCGGGATCATGCCCCGGTCCAGGGCGTAGTCCCGGTCGGCCAGGCGCCGCAGATAGCGCAGCATCGCGGTCTCGGAGCGGTGCTGGTGGAAGACCGGATGGGTCAGATAGCCGTCCTGGCGCAGCAGGGCCGCGGGCAGCGCGTCCGGCGCCGAGGCGTCCAGCTCCTCGAGCCCGGGGATCCCGGAGGCGTCGCCGTTGCCGCCGTCCACCCCGAAGGCGGACCACACGGCGGCGAGCTGCGCGCGGCCGGTGGTCTCGTCACAGGCGATGCCGACGTGGTCGGCGTCGGTCAGCCGGAGGTTGACCCCGGCCTCGCGGGCCGCGGCGACGACCTCGGCGGCCCGGCCCGGCACCCGTGCGGTGAGGGTGTCGAAGAACGCGCCGTACACCACCTCGACACCACCGGACCGCAGCCCCTCGGCGAGCACGGAGGCGTAGCGGTGGGTGCGGCGGGCGATCGCCGCGAGCCCGTCCGGACCGTGATAGACGGCGTACATCCCGGCCATCACGGCCAGCAGCACCTGAGCGGTGCAGATGTTGCTGGTGGCCTTCTCCCGGCGGATGTGCTGCTCACGGGTCTGCAACGCCAGCCGGTACGCCTTGTCGCCGTCGGCGTCCACCGAGACCCCGACCAGACGGCCGGGGAGGTTGCGGGCGTAGGCGTCGCGCACCGCCATGAAACCGGCGTGCGGTCCGCCGAAGCCCATCGGGACGCCGAACCGCTGGCTGCTGCCCACCGCGATGTCCGCGCCCAGTTCGCCGGGCGGGGCGAGCAGGGTGAGCGCGAGGAGGTCGGCGGCGACGGTGACGACCGCGCCCAGTTCATGGGCCCGCTCGATGACCGGGCGCGGATCGCGCACCACACCGGAGGCGCCCGGGTACTGGAGCAGCACGCCGAAGATCCCGCGCTCGGCGATCTCGTCCGGGATGCCCTCGGCCAGGTCGGCGACGACGACCTCGACACCGGTCGGCTCGGCGCGGGTCCGTATGACCGCGATGGTCTGCGGCAGACAGTCGGCGTCGATCAGGAAGACGCCCTCCTTGACCTTGCCGACGCGCCGCGACAGCGCCATCGCCTCGGCGGCCGCGGTGGCCTCGTCCAGCAGCGAGGAACCGGCCGTGGGCAGCCCGGTCAGGTCGGCGACGACGGTCTGGAAGTTCAGCAGCGCCTCGAGCCGGCCCTGGGAGATCTCCGGCTGGTAGGGCGTGTACGCGGTGTACCAGGCGGGGTTCTCCAGCACATTGCGCAGGATCACCGGCGGGGTGTGGGTGCCGTAGTAGCCGAGGCCGATCATCGACGGCAGCACCTGGTTGCGGTCGGCGAGCGCGCGCAGCTCGGCGAGGACCTCCGGCTCGCTGCGGGCCGGCGGCAGGGCGTCCAGCGCCTCGGTGCTCTTGATGACGTCCGGTACGGCGGCCTCGGTGAGCTCGTCCAGCGAGCCGAAGCCGACCTGGGCGAGCATCTTGGCCTGCGCCTCGCCGTCCGGGCCGATGTGGCGCCGCTCGAACGGAGTACCGGATTCCAAGTCGGAGAGTGCGATGCGTTTGGCGGTCATCTGCGGGGGCCTCCTGGTCTGTGACGACCTACGAGGGGCACCGCGACTCGGGTGCCCGGACGGCCTCCCCCTCTGTCATCTCAACCTGAGAGCTTCACCGGCCCACATACCGCCTGACCGGTTTTCACCGTCGGTGAGGAGGGGTTCCGGAGCTCTGCTCGCCCGTGGCCCACCCTGCTTTCCAGAGTGACCTCACCCGCACGGTACGTGTGCCTGAGAGATTCCGGGGAGGGTTTGCTCCTTCGGCGCCTCCGACAGCGTCGGCGGAGGACTCTCCCGCACGGGGTCTGCAGCCACAGTCAGCGTACCAGCGGTTCTGCCGCGGGGGACGGTCGCGGGCGTTCGAGTGGCCGAGTGCGGCGATGTGGCTTTTTGTAGGGAGCAACGGGCACTTGCCACTTGCTTGTCATCTGTTTGCCACCTGTGGGAGAGAGCGTGCAGACCGATATCGACCCGCGGACCCTGATCGGCCGCAAGGCATTCGACCGCGAGGGCGCCAAGATCGGCACCGTGGACGAGGTCTATCTCGACGACGCGACCGGCGAGCCCGAATGGGCGGCGGTACGCACGGGGCTGTTCAGCCGGGACGTCTTCGTACCGCTCGAACCGAGCGAGGTCGTCGGCGACACCCTGCGGGTGCCGTACGACCGGTCCCTGATCAAGGACGCCCCGGACTTCGGGGTAGGCCGCCACCTCTCCCCCGAGCAGGAGCTTCAGCTCTACCACCACTACGGCCTGGACGTCACGGGCTGACCCGGGCACGGGCCGGGCTCGGGCCCACCACCGGGCTCGGGGACCTGCCCGTCCCGGCCTCCGGCCTCCTCCGCGTCCGCTTCCGCATCCGGGTCGGGGCGCAGCAGCGGCAGCGGGTCGGCAGGCTGTAGCGCCGGGTCGTCCACGGGGAACGTCCGTACCCGGCCCGGTGACGACCAAGGTTCCTCGAAGCGCACGGTCACCCGGCCCACCCCGCTCCCCTGCACCCAGCCCGCCCCGTACTCGGCGTGCCGTACATCCGAGCCCGGGAGCCAGCGCCGCGGCTTCTCAGCGTCCTCAGAAGCCTCTTCCGCGCCCTCTCCCATGGACTCCGGTCTCTCCGGCCCCGGCGGGCGCCCGGCGTCCCCCACGGCCTCGTGAGCGGTCTGAGCGGCCTGAGCCGCTTGGGCGGCTTGGGCGACTTGAGCGGCTTGAGCGGCCTGCGCGGCCTGCGCGGCCTGCGCGGCCTGCGCGAAGAGATCCTCCTGCGTGTAGTCCGCCAGACCGCTGACGCCGACCCCCAGCAGCCGCACACCCGCCGTGGTGTCCACCCCGTCGATCAGCCGTGCCGCTGCCTCGCGCACCACCGCCGGGTCGTCGGTCGGACCGCGCAGGGTCTCCGAACGGGTGAGCGTGGAGAAGTCGTACCGCCGCACCTTGATCACGACCGTCCGCCCCGAGCGGCCCGCCTCGCGCAGCCGCCCCACACAGCGGTCGGCGAGCCGCGCGATCTCCAGCTGCACCCGGGTGCGGTCGGTGAGGTCGACATCGAAGGTGTCCTCGACCGAAATGGACTTGGCGTCCCGCTCGGCGACGACGGGCCGCTCGTCCCGGCCCTCGGCCATCAGGAAAAGCGACGCGCCGTGGGCCCGCCCCAGCAGCCGCACCAGCTCCGCCTCGCCCGCCTCCCGCGTCTCGGCCACGGTGTGGATCCCGGCCCGGCGCAGCGCCTCCGCCGTGGCGGGACCGACGCCCGGGAGCGTCCGCACCGACATCGGTCCGAGCAGATCGCGCTCCGTCCCGGGCTCGATGACCACCAGACCATCCGGCTTGGCCTGCTCCGAACCGATCTTGGCGAGCATCTTGGATCCGGCGAGCCCCACCGATCCGGTCAGCCCGGTGACCGCCTTGATGTCGGCTCGCAGTCGCTCCGCCACGGCGCGCGCCGCCTCCACGGTGGGCTCGGTGCCGCCCGCCTCCAGATCGACGAACGCCTCGTCCAGGCTCAGCGGCTCCACCAGGGGTGACAGCGTGTGCAACAGTGCCATGACCGCGTCGCTCACCTTGCGGTAGAGGGCGAAGCGAGGGATGAGGAACGCCGCGTTCGGACACAGGCGGCGGGCCTGGGCCATCGCCATGGCGGAGTGCACCCCGAACACCCGGGCCTCGTAGGAGGCCGTGGCCACCACGCCACGCGGCCCCAGGCCCCCTACGATCACCGGCTTTCCGCGCAGGCTGGGCTTGGCCGCCTGCTCCGCCGAGGCGTAGAAGGCGTCCATATCCAGATGGAGAATCGTCGGCGCACCCCTCACACCTCCGATGCTGCCGCACACCACTGACAATGGGGCGGCACAACGGCCGGGGGCGGGCCCGGGGGCGCCACTCGGTTCACCGCCGGGGCGCCGGGCGGAAGGGCGTCGCTAACCCGCCCGGTTGCGGCGCGCCGCGAGCTCATCGGTCGGGTTGTGCCGGACCAGCGTCTCGCCGGTGTCCACCCGCTCGCCGTGCAGCTGGGACAGCGCGCTCTCCACGTCCCGCCAGACGACGCCCACGGCGATCCCGAAGACGCCCTGGCCGCCCTGGAGGAGGTCCACGACCTCATCGGGCGAGGTGCACTCGTAGACGGTCGCGCCGTCGCTCATGAGCGTCATCTGAGCCAGGTCGTCGAGCTCCCGGGCGCGCAGGTGCACCACCGCCGCCCGGATGTTCTGGAGCGACACACCGGTGTCCAGCAGCCGCTTCACGATCTTGAGGACGACCACGTCCCGGAAGCTGTAGAGCCGCTGACTGCCCGAGCCGTACGCCGGCCGGACGCTCGGCTCCACCAGCCCGGTACGGGCCCAGTAGTCCAGCTGGCGGTAGGTGATGCCCGCGGCCGCACACGCGGTGGGCCCGCGGTAACCGATCCGCTCCGTCCCCCCCGCGGCGGGCTCACGCGGCGGTGCGGCCTGTGCCGCGACCCGAGCCTTCAATGCCGGATCGGCCGATGCGCTCCCCTGGAGCGCATACGGACCTCCGGCCGCCGTGCCGTCGCCGGTGCTTCTCACGCCGACCTCCGTCCTCGACCTGCCATCTTGAAGGTAGGCAGTCACCCGGGGTGCGTCAACGATCGCCACACTCGGCACGCCGAGTGATAATCACCCTGAGAGTGGTTTCCCGTGTCCCTCGTCCGGGAAAGGCTACTCGAATGCGCGAGCGAGGACCGGCATACGGTTCACTGGCTGCTGGTTCCGAAGTCCTCTGGCGAGATCTGGTCGAGGAACTCGCGGAACTTCTCCACCTCGTCCTCCTGCTCGTCCGGGATCGCGATACCGGCGTCGTCCAGCACGCCGTCGCTGCCGTAGATCGGCGTTCCGGTGCGCAGCGCGAGCGCTATGGCGTCGGACGGCCGAGCGCTGACCTCCACACCGCTGGCGAAGACCAGCTCCGCGTAGAAGACCCCCTCGCGCAGATCCGTGATCCGGACCTCCGTGAGCTGCTGGCCGACCGCTTCGAGTACGTCTTTGAAAAGGTCATGGGTCAGCGGGCGTGCCGGAGCCATGCCCTGCTGAGCGAAGGCGATCGCGGTCGCCTCACCTGGTCCGATCCAGATGGGGAGGTAGCGGTCGCCTCCCACTTCACGCAGGAGCACGATCGGTTGGTTGGAGGGCATTTCCACCCGGACACCCACGACGTCGAGCTCGTTCACACAGCAACCCTAGGACGTGCCCGGCCGGTTTGGATAGTCGGGGCCCGGTCGGTCACCGCTCCTGGACCCTCAGAGCCGACCGCACCAGGGCCTCGTGCAGCCGTGCGGAGAGCGTGGCGAGCTCCCGCACACTGGCCTCCGCATGCGCTCTGGTCTGCGGATTCCTATGCAACCGCAGCGGGGCGACCACCTGCTCGACCATTCCGGCCTCGCGCTCGGCGGAGGCTTTCATGATTCGCAGATGACGTGGTTCCAGGCCGAAACGACCGAGTTCGGCGATGAGCCGGGCGACGGTCACCGCCTCGATGTCGTACCCGCCGCCGTCCGCGGTCGGCGCGAGCAGCCCGTACGACTCCCATTCGGCCAGCTCCGCCTCGCTGACCTCGGCCGTTGCCAGCAGATCGGCACGGCCGACCCGGGCGGCCGTGGGGCCGTCCGGAGCCGCGCCGGGGCCGCCGTCGAGCGGCCCGGACCGCTGCGCTCCCTGCGAAACGGCAGGAAGCTGCAACGGTTCGCCCCGCTCCAGGGCGTCCAGATGCTCCCGGATGACCTTGAGCGGCAGGTAGTGGTCACGCTGCATCCGGAGGATATGGCCGAGCCGCTCCACATCCTGCTGGCTGAATTTGCGGTAGCCGGACGGCGTCCGCCGCGGCTCCACCAGCCCCTCCGACTCCAAGAAGCGGATCTTGGAGATGGTGACCTCGGGGAACTCGTCCCGCAACAGATTCAGCACGGTGCCGATGCTCATCGACCGGCCGCCCGTGGGGGCGGTGCCGGTATCGGCACCGCCCGACGGTGTCTGAAGCATGGACCTCCCCTGACGGGTCAGATGCCGACGCCCCGCTGGCTCGGGTAGAAGATCAGCCGGTACTTACCGATCTGCACCTCGTCCCCACTGGTCAGGACCACCGGCGCGTCGATCTGCTCCCGGTTGACATACGTCCCGTTGAGGCTGCCGACGTCCGAGACGGTGAAGCTGCCGTCCTGGCCGCGCCGGAACTCCACATGGCGGCGGGAGACCGTCACATCGTCCAGGAAGATGTCGCTCTGCGGGTGACGGCCCGCCGTGGTGACATCACTGTCCAGCAGGAAGCGGCTGCCGGAGTTCGGCCCGCGGCGGACCACCAGCAGGGCCGACCCCAGGGGCAGCGCCTCGACGGCGGCCTGTGCCTCCGGGCTGAGCGACGGCAGCGGCGTCTGCCCGGTCACCTCGGAGTCGTACGCCTCGAGACCCGAGATTGAGATGGTGGAGGTGGTCTCCGAGGCACGCTCGGAGGGCGCGCCGCCCCGCAGCGGAGCGCCGCAATTGGAGCAGAACCGGCTGGCCTCCGCGTTCCGGTGGCCACACCGCTGACAGACGGGCAAGCCAAACCCTCCACCACTCCGAGAGGCCGATGGGTCCTCGAAACCTATGGGCCCGGCCGCGGAGGGGTCAACAGACGCGCCCTGCCCGCCGACCTGGTCGCGGAAGAGCGGGCGCTCCTCGGTCCCCCCTCCGCTCTCCTCCGCGGCACGCGAGGCACGGTGGCGAGCGGTGCTGCTGCCGCCATCCTGGCGGGCACTCTTACCGAACAACTTCCCGAACAACTTCACGGGCGATTCCCCTTGACTGAAACAGACCCGCCCGTGGGGCAGGACAAACCCTCGATGCACACACCAGACGGTCCGGACATCCTCACAACGTCCGTGACCACCAGACAGTTTCCATCACGCGCGGATCTTCTGGTGCGTTGACCCCCCGCGTCCACATGGTCTCCCCGAGAGACCCTCATTTCGAACCGCCTCACCGTGATGACGACCGAGCGTAGTCAGGCCGCTTCGCCGATCGCAAGGCATCCACAACGATCTTCTTCTCCCGCTGGACGGACACTGTGGCCTGCTCCTTCTCCAGGCTCTGCACCACCCCGCCCGGGATGTTCAGGGCCGGCTCCAGATCCTCCGGCTTGCCGATCACCTTCACAACATACGGTCGCGTCACTTTCCGTCCATCGATCCGGATCGCGCCACCGCTGTCCGAGAAGTAGGTGCCGGCGACCACGCGCACCTTGCCGATCTGGATCGCCTCGGCGCCCGCCGCGCGCAGCTCCTGGACCGTGTCGAGCAGCATGTCCGACTCCACGGAGCCCCGGGAGTCGTCGATGGTGATCGTGATACCAGGACCCTGTGCTGCCACCGTACCCGCGAGCACGCCCAGCTGCTGCTCCTTCTGGAGCGTCTGCTTCCGGGCCTCCTCGGCCTGGTCCGAGCTGTTCTCCAGCTCGGTGCGCTGGTTCTCGAGGCGGCGCTTCTCGTCCTGGAGCCGCTGGGTGCGGGAGTCCAGCTCGTCGAGGATCCGGACCAGGTCCTCCTGCCGGGCACCGCGCAGCACACTGCTCTCGTTGGTCGAGCGCACCTGGATGGCGAGCCCAAGGCCGAGGCCGAAGAGCAGCAGGGCCACGATCAGCTGTGCGCGGGTGAGCCGCGGCGGCCATACGCCCTTCACCAGCCGCTGGCGGCCGGTCAGGGCGTCGTCCGGCCTCCGATTGCCCCCGGAGCCCCCGGGGCCGGAGGCGGGGCCCACACGCTCTCCGGGGCCGCTCCGGGACCCGTCGCCGGGCCTGGGGCCCTCGGCGCGTGCCCCGGGCGTGTCCGCCGCGACGGACCGGCCCTGGGCCTGCGGCGGCAGGGCCTCGGGCAGCACGGCCTTGGGCAGGGGCGTCCTCAGCGCCAGGTCCTTGAAGCCGCCCGGCGGGGGCGCGGCGGGCCTGCCCGGCCGCTCCCCGGGCGCGTCACGGCGCTCGGGCTTCCGGGCGGGCGACGGGGTGCCCGCGCGCGGCGGTCCGGCCGCCGACGCCCGCTTGGGCTCGGCCCGCTTCGGCGTGGCCCGCTCGCGGGGCTCCCCGGGCCGCGCGGGCTGCTCGGGCGTCTCCGGCCGACGCGGCGGCTCGGGCGACCGCCGGGGCGGCTCAGCGGCCTTCTCGGGCGTTTCGGCCTTCGCCGCTTGTCCGGCCTTCGGCGGCTGCTCGGCCTTCGCGTCCCTCTCGGCCGGAGGCGGCGTGTCGGCCGACTGGTGCGGCGTGTCGGCCGACCGCTGTCGCGGCGTGTCGGCAGCCTGGCGTGGCGTTTCAGCAGGCTGCCGCGACGTGTCGGCAGGCTGCTGCGGCGTGTCGGCAGGCTGCTGCGGCGTGTCGGACTGCCGTCGGTTCTCGGCCGACTGCGCGCTCTCGGGCTTCTCCGGGGTGTCGTCGGTCGTCATCGGCCTCACGCCCGGAACACATGGCGGCGGATCGCGGCCGCGTTGGAGAAGATCCGGATACCGAGCACGACCACGACCCCCGTCGACAGCTGGGCACCGACGCCCAGCTTGTCACCGAGGAAGACGATCAGTGCGGCCACCACCACATTGGACAGGAACGATACGACGAAGACCTTGTCGTCGAAGATCCCGTCCAGCATCGCCCGGAAGCCCCCGAAGACCGCGTCGAGTGCCGCCACGACGGCGATCGGCAGATAGGGCTCGACCACCGTCGGCACCACCGGTCGGACCACAAGTCCCACCACGACTCCCACGATGAGCCCCAATACGGCGATCACGATGTGCCCTTCCCTGTGTCGGCGTCACCCTTGCCGGAGCCACCGGCTATCGGTTCCGCGGTGCGTACGATCAGGCTCGGCGCGGCCGGAAGCCGGAGCGAGTCCTGGGCGGAAATGCTCGTACGGATGTCATAGTTCTGCTGCAGCACATGCAGGTACTGTCCGTCCGCACTGTTCTGGAAAGCAGTGCTCAGCCGCTGCCCGTCCCCCACCGCGAGCACCGTATACGGCGGCGCCAGCGGCTTGTTGTCGACCAGTATGGCGTCTCCCGCGGCCCTGATCGCCGAGAGCGCCGTCAGCCGCTGCCCGTTGATCGAGACGGCCTCCGCGCCCGACTCCCACAGGCCGTTGACGACACGCTGCATGTCGTGGTCGCGCACCCGGCCGGTGTCGGAGAAGTCGGCGCTCTCCCGTGGTCCCCCGCCGCTGCCCGCCGCGCCCTTGGCGTCGTCGACCACCAGCTTCACCCCGGGGCCCGTCACCTCGTTGGCCCCCGAGAGCAGCGCCACCAGGTCGGCCTTGGCCCCGCCGTGCTTCTCCAGCGCCTGCCGCTGCTTCTCCCCGACCTCGCCACGGAGCTTGTCCACGCTCCGGGCGAGCTTGTCCGCGTTCGAGTTCCCCGTCTCGATGCGGTCGATCAGCTCTCCCCGCTCCTTGGCCAGCGTCGGCGCCGATATCCGCGCCTCGGCGGCCCCGATGGTGATGACGACCGCGACCAGGACGAGACCGAAGGCCAGCCCCAATTTGGCCCGCACGGTGCGCGGCAGGCCCGAGCGACCGGTCTCCCCGCGCCGCGCCGCGGCCTCGGCGTAGCCGTCGTCAAGGCTGTGGTCCATCACATTGGTCAGCAGCGACATGGACGCGTCGAGGCGCGGGCGCGGGCGCGGCGATGCTGTGCTCCGAACGGGGGGCTGCTGCGACATGCCGCACATCGTCGCACGTGGGGGCCGCCGCCACCGAATGGCCCCTCCGGCGTGCCGGATCGGGGACCTCGGGAACGGCGGCCCCACGCGCTCAGACGTGCTCGGGCGGCCCCGCGATCAGCGCCCCGCGCTGTCCACGACGCTCGACCACTCGTCCAGCAGGGCCTGCGCGGACGCGTCGTCCGGGCCCTCCGCCCACAGATGGGTGACCGCCTCGGCCGGGTCGGGCAGCACCATGACCCACCGCCCGTCGGTCTCCACGACCCGCACCCCGTCGGTGGTGTCCACGGAACGGTCCCCCGCGGCCTCCACCACATGCCGCATGACCAGACCCTTGACCGCCCAGGGGGTGGCCAGATCACGCCGCTGGACATGCGCCCGCGGAATGCGCGCATCGATCTGACTCAGCGTCAGCTGAGTGCGCGCCACCAGGCCGATCAGCCGGACGAAGGCGGCCGTGCCGTCGAAGACGCTGCTGAACTCGGGAATGATGAACCCGCCGCGCCCATCGCCTCCGAAGATGGTGGACTCCGACCGGGCGACCCGGGTCAGATCGTCCGCCGCGGTGGTCGTCCACTCCACCTGGGTGCCGTGGTACGCCGCCACCTGCTCGGCGATACGGGTCGTGGTCACCGGAAGCGCCACCCGCCCGCTCCGCCGCTCCGCGGCCACCAGGTCCAGCATCACCAGCAGCGCCCGGTCGTCCTCCACGATCCGGCCCCGCTCGTCGACGAGCGAGAACCGCTCACCGACCGGGTCGAACCGCACTCCGAACGCGGCACGCGCGGAGGCGACGATCTCACCGAGCCGGGCCAGCCCCGACCGCCGGGCGTCGGCGGTCTCCGTCGGACGCGACTCGTCCAGGCCGGGGTTGATGGTCAGCGCGTCCACCCCGAGCCGGCCCAGCAGGCTGGGCAGCACCAGCCCGGCGCTGCCGTTGGCGGCGTCCACGACGACCTTCAGCCCGGACTCGGCGATGCCGCTGATGTCCACGGCGCGCAGCAGCGAGCCCGTGTACGAGTCGAAGACGCTCGACGGGAAGCTGAGGTCACCGATCTCGCCCGGGAACGCCCTGCGGTACTCCTGGCGCGCGTACACCCGGTCCAGCTTCCGCTGACCGCCCGCGGACAGATCGGCGCCCCGCTCGTCGAAGAACATGATGTCGACCGAGTCGGGCACCCCGGGCGAGGTCCGGATCATGAAGCCGCCGGCGCTGCCGCGCGCGGTCTGCTGCCGGGCCACCGGCAGCGGCACGTTCTCCAGGTCCCGTACGTCGATGGCGCTGGTCTGGAGGGCGGAGATCATCGCCCGCTTGAGCGCCCGCGCGCCCCTGGAGTGGTCACGTGCGGTGGTGACCGTGGAGCCCTTCTTGAGGGTCGTGGCGTACGCCCCGGCGAGCCGCACCGCGAGCTCCGGAGTGATCTCCACGTTGAGGATGCCGGAGACGCCACGGGCACCGAACAGATGGGCCTGCCCCCGGGACTCCCAGATCACCGAGGTGTTGACGAACGCGCCCGCCTCGATGGTCTTGAACGGATAGACGCGGACATTGCCCTGGACGATCGATTCCTCACCGATCAGGCACTCATCGCCGATGACGGCCCCGTCCTCGATCCGGGCGGCACGCATGATGTCGGTGTTCTTGCCGATGACACAGCCGCGCAGATTGCTCTGCTGGCCGACGTACACGTTGTCGTGCACCACCGCCTTGTGGAGGAAGGCGCCGCTCTTCACCACGACATTGGAGCCGACGACGGTGTGCTCACGGATCTCGGCACCGGCCTCCACCTTGGCGTAGTCGCCGATGTAGAGCGGACCGCGGAGCACGGCCTCCGGATGCACATCCGCCCCTTCGGCGACCCATACGCCGGGCGAGATCTCGAATCCGTCGAGCTCGACATCGACCTTGCCCTCGAGAACGTCCGCCTGGGCCTTCACATAGCTCTCATGGGTGCCGACGTCCTCCCAGTAGCCCTCGGCGATATAGCCGAAGATGGGCTTGCCTTCCTTCATCAGCTGGGGGAAGACATCTCCGGACCAGTCGACCGGGACATCGGGATCGACATAGTCGAAGACCTCCGGCTCCATGACATAGATGCCGGTGTTGACGGTATCCGAGAAGACCTGGCCCCAGGTGGGCTTCTCCAGGAAGCGCTCGACCTTTCCACCCTCGTCGACGATGGTGATACCGAACTCGAGCGGATTGGGAACGCGAGTCAAGCAGACGGTGACAAGGGCGCCCTTTTCCTTATGGAAATTGATCAGATCCGTGAGGTCGAAATCCGTCAGGGCATCACCCGAGATCACAAGGAAGGTGTCGTCCTTGAGTGCTTCCTCCGCGTTCTTGACGCTTCCGGCAGTGCCGAGTGGCTTCTCCTCATTCGCGTACGTGAGCTCCATGTCGAGCTCCTCGCCGTCACCGAAGTAGTTCTTGACGAGGGAGGCGAGGAACTGGACTGTCACCACGGTCTCGCTGAGACCATGCCGCTTGAGCAGCCGCAGCACATGTTCCATGATCGGCCGGTTGGCCACGGGCAGCAGCGGTTTGGGCATGGTCGAGGTCATCGGGCGCAGACGAGTCCCCTCGCCCCCTGCCATCACGACGGCCTTCATATCGGAAGCGTCCTCCTTGAAGAGACGACGGTCATGCCGACCGCGCACGCCCGATGGCCCTTACACCTGAAGTCGCTACGGGCCCCGGCCTCTATGGACGCCGCTACGGCGCGCTCAGTCGGCCGCGGTGTCCACCCTGACGAGTCGGCGGACCTGAACCACGTAGAGGACTCCTGCCCACCAATAGAGTGTTGTACCCCATCCGGCGAACGCCCATCCGAAAATAGCGGCGGTCGTGTGAAGCAAGCCACTTCCCTCACTCAGAAGGAGCAACGGGAAGGCGTACATCAGGTTGAAGGTGGCCGCCTTGCCGAGGAAGTTCACCTGGGGCGGCGGATAGCCATGGCGCCGGAGGATGCCCACCATCACCAGCAGGACCAGCTCTCGCGCGAGAAGGGCCGCGGTGAGCCAGAGGGGCAGGATCTCGCGCCAGGTGAGGCCGACAAGAGTCGACAGTATGTAGAGGCGGTCGGCCGCCGGGTCGAGAAGCCGGCCGAGCTTGCTGATCTGGTTCCAGCGACGGGCCAGCTTCCCGTCGAGATAGTCGCTGATACCGCTCAGCGCCAGTACCAGCAGCGCCCAGCCGTCGCTGTTGGGCCCGCCGAACTCGGGCCGGAGGATCAGCCACAGGAAAAGCGGCACGCCGACGAGGCGCGCAGCGCTGAGGATGTTCGGGATGGTGAGCACACGGTCCGTCTGAACGCGTGTCTCCTGTACCTCCACCCGGGAGCCTCCCGTGAGAAACAGGCCGATGATGCTCCATGACTCTACCGGTAGGCCCGCACAGGCCCCGCACCGGGGCGTAGTGGACATGGGCACAAAAAAGACCCCGAGGGGAGTCAATTTCCCATCGGGGTCTTTTTGAAGAATTGTTCGGCGGCGTCCTACTCTCCCACAGGGTCCCCCCTGCAGTACCATCGGCGCTGAAAGGCTTAGCTTCCGGGTTCGGAATGTAACCGGGCGTTTCCCTAACGCAATGACCACCGAAACACTATGAAACACCAAACCGGACCCATATACACCCATACGCATATGGGGGTCGGACGGTTCGTTGCTTCAGAACCAACACAGTGGACGCGAGCACCTGAGGACAAGCCCTCGGCCTATTAGTACCAGTCAACTCCACCGGTCACCCGGCTTCCATATCTGGCCTATCAACCCAGTCGTCTACTGGGAGCCTTAACCCATCAAGTGGGTGGGAGCCCTCATCTCGAAGCAGGCTTCCCGCTTAGATGCTTTCAGCGGTTATCCCTCCCGAACGTAGCCAACCAGCCATGCCCTTGGCAGAACAACTGGCACACCAGAGGTTCGTCCGTCCCGGTCCTCTCGTACTAGGGACAGCCCTTCTCAAGACTCCTACGCGCACAGCGGATAGGGACCGAACTGTCTCACGACGTTCTAAACCCAGCTCGCGTACCGCTTTAATGGGCGAACAGCCCAACCCTTGGGACCGACTCCAGCCCCAGGATGCGACGAGCCGACATCGAGGTGCCAAACCATCCCGTCGATATGGACTCTTGGGGAAGATCAGCCTGTTATCCCCGGGGTACCTTTTATCCGTTGAGCGACGGCGCTTCCACAAGCCACCGCCGGATCACTAGTCCCGACTTTCGTCCCTGCTCGACCCGTCGGTCTCACAGTCAAGCTCCCTTGTGCACTTACACTCAACACCTGATTGCCAACCAGGCTGAGGGAACCTTTGGGCGCCTCCGTTACCCTTTAGGAGGCAACCGCCCCAGTTAAACTACCCACCAGACACTGTCCCTGATCCGGATCACGGACCCAGGTTAGACATCCAGCACGACCAGAGTGGTATTTCAACAACGACTCCACACTAACTGGCGTCAATGCTTCACAGTCTCCCACCTATCCTACACAAGCCGAACCGAACACCAATATCAAGCTATAGTAAAGGTCCCGGGGTCTTTCCGTCCTGCTGCGCGAAACGAGCATCTTTACTCGTAATGCAATTTCACCGGGCCTATGGTTGAGACAGTCGAGAAGTCGTTACGCCATTCGTGCAGGTCGGAACTTACCCGACAAGGAATTTCGCTACCTTAGGATGGTTATAGTTACCACCGCCGTTTACTGGCGCTTAAGTTCTCAGCTTCGCGGAGCCAAAACCCCACTAACCGGTCCCCTTAACGTTCCAGCACCGGGCAGGCGTCAGTCCGTATACATCGCCTTACGGCTTCGCACGGACCTGTGTTTTTAGTAAACAGTCGCTTCTCGCTGGTCTCTGCGGCCACCACCAGCTCAAGGAGCAAAGTCCCATCACCAGCAATGGCCCCCCTTCTCCCGAAGTTACGGGGGCATTTTGCCGAGTTCCTTAACCATAGTTCACCCGAACGCCTCGGTATTCTCTACCTGACCACCTGAGTCGGTTTAGGGTACGGGCCGCCATGAAACTCGCTAGAGGCTTTTCTCGACAGCATAGGATCATCCACTTCACCACAATCGGCTCGGCATCAGGTCTCAGACACATGCAAGGCGGATTTACCTACCTTGCGTCCTACACCCTTACCCCGGGACAACCACCGCCCGGGCTGGACTACCTTCCTGCGTCACCCCATCACTCACCTACTACAAGTCTGGTTCGTCGGCTCCACCACTCCCCTTCACCCGAAGGATCCAGGACGGCTTCACGGACTTAGCATCGCCTGATTCAGCGTTGACGCTTCAAAGCGGGTACCGGAATATCAACCGGTTGTCCATCGACTACGCCTGTCGGCCTCGCCTTAGGTCCCGACTTACCCTGGGCAGATCAGCTTGACCCAGGAACCCTTAGTCAATCGGCGCACACGTTTCCCACGTGTGTATCGCTACTCATGCCTGCATTCTCACTCGTGAACCATCCACAACTCGCTTACACGGCTGCTTCACCCGGCACACGACGCTCCCCTACCCATCACAACGGTCGTTGGACCACATGCTGCAATGACACGACTTCGGCGGTACGCTTGAGCCCCGCTACATTGTCGGCGCGGAATCACTTGACCAGTGAGCTATTACGCACTCTTTCAAGGATGGCTGCTTCTAAGCCAACCTCCTGGTTGTCTCTGCGACTCCACATCCTTTCCCACTTAGCGTACGCTTAGGGGCCTTAGTCGATGCTCTGGGCTGTTTCCCTCTCGACCATGGAGCTTATCCCCCACAGTCTCACTGCCGCGCTCTCACTTACCGGCATTCGGAGTTTGGCTAAGGTCAGTAACCCGGTAGGGCCCATCGCCTATCCAGTGCTCTACCTCCGGCAAGAAACACACGACGCTGCACCTAAATGCATTTCGGGGAGAACCAGCTATCACGGAGTTTGATTGGCCTTTCACCCCTAACCACAGGTCATCCCCCAGGTTTTCAACCCTGGTGGGTTCGGTCCTCCACGAAGTCTTACCTCCGCTTCAACCTGCCCATGGCTAGATCACTCCGCTTCGGGTCTTGAGCGCGCTACTAAACCGCCCTATTCGGACTCGCTTTCGCTACGGCTTCCCCACACGGGTTAACCTCGCAACACACCGCAAACTCGCAGGCTCATTCTTCAAAAGGCACGCAGTCACGACGCAGGGACAAATCCCTGCGCGACGCTCCCACGGCTTGTAGGCACACGGTTTCAGGTACTATTTCACTCCGCTCCCGCGGTACTTTTCACCATTCCCTCACGGTACTATCCGCTATCGGTCACCAGGGAATATTTAGGCTTAGCGGGTGGTCCCGCCAGATTCACACGGGATTTCTCGGGCCCCGTGCTACTTGGGTATCGCACAAGCAAGTTGCTGACATTTCAGCTACGGGGGTCTTACCCTCTACGCCGGGCCTTTCGCATGCCCTTCGCCTACATCAACAATTTCTGACTCACCCAGCCGCCGGCAGACGACTGAAGTACGAACCCACAACCCCGTACGCGCAACCCCTGCCGGGTATCACACACATACGGTTTAGCCTCATCCAGTTTCGCTCGCCACTACTCCCGGAATCACGGTTGTTTTCTCTTCCTGCGGGTACTGAGATGTTTCACTTCCCCGCGTTCCCTCCACATACCCTATGTGTTCAGGTATGGGTGACAGCCCATGACGACTGCCGGGTTTCCCCATTCGGACACCCCCGGATCAAAGCTCGGTTGACAGCTCCCCGGGGCCTATCGCGGCCTCCCACGTCCTTCATCGGTTCCTGGTGCCAAGGCATCCACCGTGCGCCCTTAAAAACTTGGCCACAGATGCTCGCGTCCACTGTGCAGTTCTCAAACAACGACCCGTACCCCGTCACCCACACCCGAAAGCGCGGTACACCGGGACCGGCCGAAGACACAAGCATTCCTGCCCGTACCTTCAGACACCCAACAGCGTGCCCGACACCCTCACCTCCCCCTATCACGTTCCACGCCGAAGCAGTACTAGCGACCAGAGCAGGCCAAGTGTGCCGAATAGTCAACGTTCCACCCATGAGCAACCGTGCAGGACACTTGCCTGCAGTCGGCTATGCGCTCCTTAGAAAGGAGGTGATCCAGCCGCACCTTCCGGTACGGCTACCTTGTTACGACTTCGTCCCAATCGCCAGTCCCACCTTCGACGGCTCCCTCCACAAGGGTTGGGCCACCGGCTTCGGGTGTTACCGACTTTCGTGACGTGACGGGCGGTGTGTACAAGGCCCGGGAACGTATTCACCGCAGCAATGCTGATCTGCGATTACTAGCGACTCCGACTTCATGGGGTCGAGTTGCAGACCCCAATCCGAACTGAGACCGGCTTTTTGAGATTCGCTCCACCTCACGGCTTCGCAGCTCATTGTACCGGCCATTGTAGCACGTGTGCAGCCCAAGACATAAGGGGCATGATGACTTGACGTCGTCCCCACCTTCCTCCGAGTTGACCCCGGCAGTCTCCTGTGAGTCCCCATCACCCCGAAAGGCATGCTGGCAACACAGAACAAGGGTTGCGCTCGTTGCGGGACTTAACCCAACATCTCACGACACGAGCTGACGACAGCCATGCACCACCTGTACACCGACCACAAGGGGGACCCTGTCTCCAGGGTTTTCCGGCGTATGTCAAGCCTTGGTAAGGTTCTTCGCGTTGCGTCGAATTAAGCCACATGCTCCGCCGCTTGTGCGGGCCCCCGTCAATTCCTTTGAGTTTTAGCCTTGCGGCCGTACTCCCCAGGCGGGGAACTTAATGCGTTAGCTGCGGCACGGACAACGTGGAATGTCGCCCACACCTAGTTCCCAACGTTTACGGCGTGGACTACCAGGGTATCTAATCCTGTTCGCTCCCCACGCTTTCGCTCCTCAGCGTCAGTATCGGCCCAGAGATCCGCCTTCGCCACCGGTGTTCCTCCTGATATCTGCGCATTTCACCGCTACACCAGGAATTCCGATCTCCCCTACCGAACTCTAGCCTGCCCGTATCGAATGCAGACCCGGGGTTAAGCCCCGGGCTTTCACATCCGACGCGACAAGCCGCCTACGAGCTCTTTACGCCCAATAATTCCGGACAACGCTTGCGCCCTACGTATTACCGCGGCTGCTGGCACGTAGTTAGCCGGCGCTTCTTCTGCAGGTACCGTCACTTGCGCTTCTTCCCTGCTGAAAGAGGTTTACAACCCGAAGGCCGTCATCCCTCACGCGGCGTCGCTGCATCAGGCTTGCGCCCATTGTGCAATATTCCCCACTGCTGCCTCCCGTAGGAGTCTGGGCCGTGTCTCAGTCCCAGTGTGGCCGGTCGCCCTCTCAGGCCGGCTACCCGTCGTCGCCTTGGTAGGCCATCACCCCACCAACAAGCTGATAGGCCGCGGGCTCATCCTGCACCGCCGGAGCTTTCCACCACCAGACCATGCGGTCGGCAGTCATATCCGGTATTAGACCCCGTTTCCAGGGCTTGTCCCAGAGTGCAGGGCAGATTGCCCACGTGTTACTCACCCGTTCGCCACTAATCCCCGGCCGAAACCGGTTCATCGTTCGACTTGCATGTGTTAAGCACGCCGCCAGCGTTCGTCCTGAGCCAGGATCAAACTCTCCGTGAATGCTTCCGGGCTATCCCGGCAACACATCACGAGAGCGGAACCACCGGAGGAATAGTCCGATGGTTCACAGCGTCCTCGCTGTGTTTTTTCTTCAAAGGAACCTCGTCCAAAATGGACGGGGTATCAACATATCTGGCGTTGACTTTTAGCACGCTGTTGAGTTCTCAAGGAACGGACGCTTCCTTCGAAACCATTTCACCGGTTTCTCCGGGCGCTTCCCTTCGGTGTTTCACACGCTATCAGACTATTTCCGGTCCCTCCGCACCCGTGTCTCTCGCAAGGCACGCGAAAACGGATCCGAGATTTGGATCAAGTAGCTGATGGCGCCGCCCTGAACCTGGATGTACACGCAGATGTTCGCAGTGCTTCATCCGGTGGGCAGGGATACGACAGTACAGCGCCCCGCGCGGCCGTGGCAAATCGATTCCCGGCCCGGGCACCCTCTCCTGCCTGCGCCACGTGTGCGGAATCCGTAGTTCCTATGACTTACTCTTCTGGGCAGTGCGCTGTCCGGGACAGGTGGTGACGGCGCGTGATGAATCTTCACCCCCCGGGAGGCTCCCATGACCAGCGTGACCTCACCGGTCGCCGGCCGCGTGATCGGACTCGAAGCGGTACCCGATCCGGTGTTCTCCGGCGCCATGGTCGGTCCGGGTACGGCGATCGACCCAATCCTTGAGCCCTTCGTGGCCGTGGCTCCGGTCGACGGCATCGTCGTCTCCCTCCACCCGCACGCGTTCGTCGTCGTGGACGGGGAGGGGCACGGTGTGCTCACCCACCTCGGCATCGACACCGTGCAGCTGAACGGTGAGGGCTTCGAGGTCCTCATCAACAAGGGGGACACCGTCAAGCGCGGTGACGCGATCGTGCGCTGGGACCCGGCCACCGCCGTGGCCGCGGGCAAGTCGCCGATCTGCCCGATCGTGGCACTCGAGGCCACGGCCGATGACCTGTCCGACGTCAAGGACGACGTCGATGTGAAGACGGGCGACACACTCTTCAACTGGTGAGCCGGGCGTACGCCCGGCGGCCGATGGGGACCGGGCCGGGCGGCGCACTGCGGGTACGACATCCACCATGGCGGGGTTCCGCCGTATCGACCGGGGACGGGTGACATGGAGACAACGCTGCGAGGCGTCGGCGTGAGCCACGGGGTGGCCATCGGCGAGGTGCGCCATATGGGGACGGCGGTCCTGGAGCCGCCGGCCAAGCAGATTCCGGCCGATGAGGCGCCGCGTGAGCAGGGGCGGGCGCGTCAGGCGGTGGAGGCCGTGGCGGCCGACCTGGTCGCGCGCGGCAATCTGGCGGGCGGCGAGGCCCAGGCCGTGCTCGAGGCGCAGGCCATGATGGCGCAGGACCCGGAGCTGATCGCGGATGTCGAGCGGCGGATCGCCGTGGGCAGCACCGCCGAGCGCGCGGTGTACGACGCCTTCGCCGCCTACCGGGCGCTGCTGGCGGGGGCCGGTGACTACCTGGCGGGCCGGGTGGCCGACCTCGACGATGTGCGGAACCGGATCGTGGCGCGGCTGCTCGGTGTGCCGATGCCGGGTGTGCCGGACAGCGATGAGCCGTATGTGCTGATCGCGCGGGACCTCGCCCCCGCCGACACCGCGCTGCTCGACCCGACGCTGGTACTGGGGTTCGTGACCGAGGAGGGCGGGCCGACCAGCCACAGCGCGATCCTCGCCCGTGCCCTGGGGGTGCCGGCCGTGGTCGCGCTGCCCGGTGCCGGGGATCTGGTCGAGGGAACCCTGATCGCCGTCGACGGCAGCACGGGTGAGATCTTCGTGTCCCCGAGCGAGGAGAAGCGGGCCGAGCTGACGCGCGCCGCCGAGGAGCGCCGGGCCGCGCTGGCCGCCTCCTCCGGTCCGGGTGCGACGTCGGACGGGCACAAGGTGCCGCTGCTGGCGAACGTCGGCGGACCGGCCGATGTACCGGCGGCGGTGGAAGCGGGCGCCGAGGGTGTGGGGCTGTTCCGCACCGAGTTCCTCTTCCTCGACGACAGCACTCAGGCGCCGTCGGAGGAGAAGCAGGTCGTGGCGTACCGGCAGGTGCTGGAGGCGTTCCCCGAGGGCCGGGTCGTGGTCCGGGTCCTGGACGCGGGCGCGGACAAGCCGCTGGACTTCCTCACCCCGGCCGATGAGCCCAACCCGGCGCTGGGCGTGCGCGGTCTGCGCACCCTGCTGGACCACCCCGAGGTGCTCCGGACGCAGCTCACGGCGCTGGCCAAGGCGTCGGAGGGGCTGCCGGTCTATCTCGAGGTGATGGCCCCGATGGTGGCCGACCGGCTGGACGCCAAGGCGTTCGCCGACGCGTGCCGCGAAGCGGGGCTGCGGGCCAAGTTCGGCGCGATGGTGGAGATTCCGTCCGCCGCGCTGCGGGCGCGCTCGATCCTCCAGGAGGTCGAGTTCCTCTCGCTGGGCACCAACGACCTGGCGCAGTACACCTTCGCGGCCGACCGTCAGGTCGGTGCCGTGTCGCGGCTCCAGGACCCGTGGCAGCCCGCGCTGCTCGACCTGGTGGCGGCGTCGGCGGAGGCCGCGCAGGCCGAGGGCAAGAGCTGTGGTGTCTGCGGTGAGGCCGCCTCCGATCCCCTGCTGGCGTGTGTGCTGGCCGGTCTGGGTGTCACCAGCCTCTCCATGGGTGCGGCCTCCATTCCGTATGTGCGCGCGACGCTGGCCAAGCACACGCTGGCGCAGTGCGAGCGGG
The DNA here is from genome assembly GCF_047337785.1 of Streptomyces lacaronensis. Classification (NCBI taxonomy): domain Bacteria; kingdom Bacillati; phylum Actinomycetota; class Actinomycetes; order Kitasatosporales; family Streptomycetaceae; genus Streptomyces; species Streptomyces lacaronensis. Next base: position 10,527,426 of record NZ_JBLHDK010000003.1, on the reverse strand, counting down.
CGGCCTCCGCTGCGCGCGCGGCGGATACCGCGGAGGATGCCCGCCGGGCGGCTCAGGCGGTGCTGTCCGGCGAATGAGCCGGTGAGCTGTGAGATGTGAGCTTTGGGCTTGGGGCTTTGGGCTTTGGGCTTTGGGCTGTCGATGAAGGCGTCCCGCCGGGTGGCGGGACGCCTTCGGTCATTCCGGGCGGCTGACCGGGATGCCGGCCCGGTATTCGACGCCGTGCTCCGGAGGGATGGGTTCACCGGTCTCGGCGTCGGTGCAGTACGCCGTGAACACCTCCGCCTCGCTCAGCGGGCGCAGCCAGCCGTCCTGCAGCGCCCAGCCGCGGACCGTCTCCGGGGAGTCCGCCACGATGGTGCGCAGCACCAGGCCGCCGGGGCTGCGCAGGGCGAAACCGCAGGCCAGGACGGTGCGGAAGACCAGGCCCGAGGGCTCGGCCAGCTTCGGGGGGCCCGCTTCCCGCGTATCGGCGTGGAGCACGGCGACCAGTGAAGTGCCGTCCGCCGGAACGCTGCAGACCAGATGGTGGACGCCCGGCCCGACCGCCTCGACGACAGCGCGCAGCGCGGCCCCGGCGCGGTCGAACGCGGTGCGGGCGGTGGTGTCGTCTCGGCACTCCCCGTGATGGCCGGCGCGGGAGAGCAGCGCCGTGGCGTACTCCCAGGTGGCCTGCTCCTCGGCCACGCCGATGAGCCGCGGCACCAGGCGGGCGATCGGCTGGCCCTCGTACGTGACGGTGCCGCCCGCGACGGCCAGCTCCGCCGTATAGCGCGTGCGGCTCGCGGCGGTGTCCGGGTCGAGCCGGGTGTCCGCGCAGAACTCCTCGTAGGCGACGGGATCGAAGAGGGCGACGGTGGTGTGGACGCCCTTGGCCGCGAGCGCCTTCAGCAGCCCCTCCATCTCCCGTAGATACGCTCCGTGGTCGTCGAAGGCGAACGACGCGTAGTGCCGCATGGCGGCGAAGTCCCGCTCGTCGGCGAGCAGGGCCACGGTGCTGGGCACCTCTCTGCGGAGGGCGCGCCGGGTGGTCTGCCTCCTCGTACGCTGCCGGGTGCCCGGCTTCTGTGTCTTCGGCTTCCTGTGCTCGCCCGGGCGGTTCCGGTGGCTCCTGCGTCCGGTGTGCGCCATGACTCCCCCTCAGCGCGGATGTTCAGTGCTCACTCACCGTAACCGGGACCACTGACAACGCTCCGTCACCGCGGTCCCGTACCAGGTGGCGCTGGACGCCGCAGATCGCGGCGAGCCCTGCGCCGAGGCCGAGCCAGCCGAGGGGGCCCGCCGCGATCGCCGCCGTCACCGCGAGGGGGCCCGCGCTGCGCTGCACGGCCTGGGCCAGGCCGTGCACGCCGAGGTAGGCGCCCTGTGCGGTGGGCGGGGCGAGGACCACGGACAGCTCCCAGGAGATCGTGGCGTGCAGCATCTCCGCCACGGTGAAGGCGGTGGCGGCCAGCACCAGCGTGACGGCCGCGAACCAGGGCGCGCCGACGGTCGAGGCGGCCAGCGCGGCCCCGCCGACGAGGAAGGCACCGGCCAGCGGCCACAACGAGGTGCGGGCGGTGTGCGGGGTGGCGCCGAAGCGGGCGAACGGGACCTGGAAGAGCACCACGAGCACGTTGTTGAGGACGAGGAGCAGGGGGACGAGTTGATGCGGTGTGCTGGTGGCCGTCACGGCCCACAGCGGCAGGCCGACCCTGAAGACCGAGTCATCGAGGAAGAGGACGGCCTCGCTGGCGGTGTAGGCGAGATAGCGGCGGTCGCGCCAGGGGTTGGGGGCGGTGGTCTTCCCTGACGCGGGTGCGGGTTCTGCGGATGCGGATGCGGGTTCCGCGGGGTTTGATTCGCGGGGTTCCGCGGGAGCGGATACGGATGCGCATTTCGCCGCGATTCGGGAGGCCGAGGGCGGTTCGGCACAGCCGAGCGTGAACAGCGCGGCGGCGACGAAGGAGAGCGCGTCGCCGATCAGCAGCCAGCGGTAGACGGTCACCGTGCCGCCGCTGAGTGCCGCGGCCGCCGCGAGGCCGCCGACGGCCCAGCCGACGTTCATGGCGGTGCGGCTGATGGCCTGGTAACGGACGCGCTCGGGGCCCGCGACCCGGGTCGCGTACAGCTTCGTCAGGACGGCGGCCCCGCGGTCGCCGAGGCTGCCCACCGAGGCGATGGCGAGCAGCAGCCGCAGGTCGGTCGTGGTGAGGAGGGCCGATGAGGCGGCGGCGCGCACCAGTTGGACGGTGATCAGGAGCGGGCGCAGCCGGACGCGGTCGGCAAGGAGGCCGCCGAGGGGCGGGCCCGCGATCCCGATCGCTCCGGATACGGCGAGCAGAACGCCGATTTCGGCGGTGCTGAGCCCGGCGGCGAAGGTGAAGTAGAGCGTCGCGGTCGCGCCCCACAGGCCCGAACCGATCCGGTCGACGAAGGTGACGATCAGCATGCGTCGGCCGTCCCGGCCGCCCGGGACGCGGTCGCTGAGCGCGGTGCGGCGCGTTGGCTTGCCCACCCTGGTCCCCCTTGACATTCTCTTTTGTATTGATACAGAGTATTTTCTGTGGCGACACAATATGAGATCACCGGTGAGTCGGCCAAGGGGATTGCCGCATCCGTCGAACAGGGCGTGGTGGAGGGGGCGTTGGCGCCCGGTATCGCGCTGCCTCCGGTGCGCCGGCTGGCGGAGCGGCTGGGCGTGAGTCCCGGCACCGTCGCGACCGCCTACAAGGAGCTGCGGCGGCGCGGGATCGTGGTGACCCAGGGGCGGGGCGGCACGGTGGTCGCGTCGACGCCCGCCGTCGCCTCGCGCCGCCCGCCGCCGGTGCCGGAGGGGGTGCGCGATCTGGCGAGCGGTCACCCCGATCCGGCCTTCCTGCCCGCTCTGCTGCCGACCGCCCGGCTCTCCCCCGGAGTGCGGTCGCACCGCGCCCAGCCCCGGCTGGCCGTTCTGGAGGAGCTGACCCGCGCCTGGTACGAGCGCGACGGCGTGCCCGCCGAGCACCTGACCTTCGCCCATGGCGCGCTGGACTGCGTGGCCCGGCTGCTGTCGGTCGAGCTCAGGCCGGGTGACGCGGTGGCGATGGAGGACCCCGGCTACCACCATCTGCTGGACCTCGTCCCGGCGCTGGGGTTGCGGAGCGTGCCGGTGGCCGTGGACGACGAGGGGATCCGGCCGGACGCGCTGCGGGCTGCGCTGCGGGCCGGGGCGCGTGCGCTGATCTGCAGCCCGCGTGGGCAGAACCCTTACGGCGGCTGGTTCTCGGCGGGTCGGCGGGATGCGCTGCTGGGGGTCTTGGCTGAGGCGCCGGGTGAGATGCTGGTGATCGAGGATGACCATGCGGCGGATGTCGCGGGGGTGCCGTTGTACAGCCTCGCTGGGAGTGGTGGGGGTGGCGGTGCGGGCGGTGGGGGTGGCGGTGCGGGTGATGCGGGTGACGATGCTGGCGGTGGGGGTGGTGGTGCGGGTGGTCCGGCGCGGTGGGCGCATGTGCGCACCGTCTCCAAGCACCTGGGGACCGACCTGCGGTGGGGCGCGCTCGCCTGCGACCGTACGACGCTGGCGCGCCATGACGGCCGGATGCTGCTGACCTCCGGCTGGGTCAGCCATGTGCTGCAGGAGACGGTCGCCCGGCTGATGACCGACCCGGAGACCCAGACCCTGGTGGCCGCGGCCCGGTCCGCCTACGCCCGGCGGCGTGAGGCCCTGCTGGCCGCGCTCGCGGCCCGGGGGATCGCCGCGCACGGAGCGAGCGGGATGAATGTGTGGGTGCCCGTGCGGGACGAGGCGGCGGTGGTCAACGGGTTGCGGACGCGGGGGTGGTGGGTGGCGGCCGGTGCGAGGTTTCGGCTGGCTGGCGGGGCGGGGGTGCGGATTACGACGGCGGGGTTGGGGGAGGCGGATGCTGGGGTGTTGGCGGGGGATTTGGCGGGGGTGTTGGGGGAGGCGCAGGCGACGTATGGGGGGTAGGCGGGGCTTCTTCCCCACCCCGCCCCTTCCCGAACCGGGGCGGAGCCCCGGCCCCCGCCGGGGCTCCGCCCCAGACCCCGTTCCGGGGGCTCCGCCCCCGCACCCCCGCCGGGGCTCCGCCCCTGGACCCCGCTCCTCAAACGCCGGAGGGGCTGGGTGTGCGGCCCCACCCAGGGACCCCCTCAAACGCCAGAGGGCCTCGGTGTGCGGCCCCACCCAACGACCCCCTCAAAGCCGGAGGGGCTGGGTGTGCGGCAGGGGGCCGGAGGGTCCAGCTCCGCCCCCGGGCTCCTCAGGCTCCTGCCCCGCCCCTCCCCTGGGCCAGGCGCTCGTAGTACCGGAGCAGTTCCACATCGTCCACCGAACCCAGGTTGACCGCCTTGTCCAGGGAGGTGCCCTGGAGGAGGCGCTTGACCGGGACCTCGATGCGTTTGCCGGTGAGGGTGTGGGGAACGCCGGGGACCTCGATGACTTCGTCGGGGACGTGGCGGGGGGAGAGTTGGGTGCGGATGGTGGTTTTGATGCGGGTCAGGAGTTCTTCGTTCAGGGTGGCGCCGGGGGCCAGGTGGACGAAGAGGGGCATCCAGTAGCCGCCGTCGGGTTGTTCGACGCCGATGACGAGGGATTCACGGATCTCGGGGAGGCGTTCGACGGCCTCGTAGATGTCGGCGGAGCCCATTCGGACGCCCTGGCGGTTGAGGGTGGAGTCGGAGCGGCCGTGGATGATCACGGTGCCCCGGGAGGTCAGGGTGATCCAGTCGCCGTGGCGCCAGGCGCCGGGGAACATCTCGAAGTAGCTGTCGCGGTAGCGGATGCCGTCGGGGTCGTTCCAGAAGCGGACGGGCATCGACGGCATGGGGCGGGCCACGATCAGCTCGCCGACCTCGTCGACCACCGGTTCGCCCTGCGGGTCCCACGCCTGAAGGTCGGTGCCCAGGCCGGGGGCCTGGAGTTCGCCGATGTAGACGGGGAGGGTGGGCACGGCGCCCGCGAAGCAGCTGCACACGTCGGTACCGCCGCTGACGGAGGCGATCCACATGTCCTCGGCCACCTCGTCGTGGATCCACCGGAAGCCGTCGGGCGGCAGGGGGGAGCCGGTGGTGGCGACGCATTTCACGGCGGAGAGGTCGAAGTCGCGGCCCGGGTGGACATCGGCCTTGCGGCAGGCCATGACGTACGCGGCGGAGGTGCCGTAGAGCGTGGTGCCGGTGCGTTCGGCGACGCGCCACTGGGCGGCGGTGTCCGGGTAGCCGGGGCTGCCGTCGTAGAGGACGACGGTGGCGCCCACCAGCAGCCCGGACACCAGGAAGTTCCACATCATCCAGCCGGTGGAGGTGTACCAGAAGAACCGGTCGTCGGGGCCGAGGTCGCAGTGGAGGCCGAGCTGCTTGAGGTGTTCGAGCAGGATGCCGCCCTGGGACTGGACGATCGCCTTGGGCAGGCCGGTGGTGCCGGAGGAGTAGAGCACCCACAGGGGGTGGTCGAAGGGGAGTTGTTCGAAGACCGGTTCCGCCGGTTCGCGGACGATGTCGTCCCACACCAGCGTGGACTCGGGGGCGGGGGTGCCCAGCAGCGGGATGTGGACGACGGCGCGCAGGCTGGGCAGCTCGGCGCGCAGCTCGGTCACGGTGGCGGTGCGGTCGTGGGTCTTTCCGCCGTAGTGGTAGCCGTCGACGGTGAAGAGGACCACCGGTTCGACCTGCTGGAAGCGGTCCAGGACGCTGCGGGCGCCGAAGTCGGGGGCACAGGAGGTCCATACGGCGCCGACCGCGGCGGCGGCCAGGAGGGCCACGGTGGCCTGAGGGATGTTCGGGACATAGCCGCTGACCCGGTCGCCCGGGCGGACGCCGAGGCGGCGCAGCTCGGCGGCGACCGCGCCGACCTGGCCGCGCAGCTCGGCCCAGCTGACCGGGCGCGGGTCGTGGACCTCGTCGACGTGGAGCAGCGCGGGGTCGTCGGCGCGGGCGGGGTCCTCGGCGGCGCGCAGGGCGTGCTCGGCGTAGTTGAGGGTGGCTCCGGGGAACCACTGGGCGCCGGGCATGGTGGCGTCGGCGAGCACCCGCTCGTACGGGGTGGCGAAGCGCACCTCGAACCATTCGGCGACCGCCCGCCAGAAGGTCTCCAGCTCCGCCACCGACCAGCGGTGCAGCGCGGCGTAGCTCGCGGTCGGGTCGTCGAGGCCGGGCGCGGGGGCGCCGTGACGCTCGGCCGCCCAGGCGTGGAAGGCGGTCAGCCGGGACCGGGCGATCCGGTCCGCGCCGGGCTGCCACAGGGGGTGCGGCCGGTGGTCGGAGTGGGCTGCGGTGGTCATGGGTTTCGGCTCCCGGCTGTCCGCGTCGGATGTGTCCGTGGGTGTCCGTGGGTCGCACATCCGCCTCGTATGCGTCCGGTCAGGACGATGCCATGTGATCGACTCCCGCACCAGGGGCGCCACTCCACATCACAGGGCGGGATCATGTGCGAGGACCACAGGTGAACGGCAGTTGAACCATGTCCCTGCCGGGCGTCGGCAATGGCAGGCTGATCAGTATGGATGCGCGTGGCCTGGTGCGGTCGGAGAAGCTGGTGCGGTCGGTGAGGGTGCTCTGCACCGCGCAGGGGCTGCGGTCACTGCGCTCGGCGTGGCGGCGTCGGCGTTCCGACGCGGCCGCGCTGCCCCGCCGGGGCACCGAGCTGGCCCGGGTGCCGGGTGCGGTGCAGGGGGCCGATCCGGAGCCGGGGGGCGGGGTGGTGCGGTTCGCGCGGTCCTCGTTGCGGGTGCGGGTGACCACGGGCGGCGCGGTGTTCTGCGGCTGGGACGGGGCCGAGCCGGAGCCGTCGTACGCGCTGGACGGGCCCTGCCCGGAGGCGGACGAGCGGGCGGAGCTGGAGCCGGACACCGGTGGCGGCTGGCGGGTGGTGTCCGAGCGGGTCACGGTGATGGTGGGGCGGACCGGGACGGTGGAGGTGCGGACCCCGGGCGGGGTGGTGCTGCGGCGGGATCTGCCGCCGCGGTGGTGGGAGCCTGCCGGGGCGCGGGGGCCCATGGAAGCGGTGGCGGGGTCAGGACTCGGGGCGGGATCCGCCGCGCCGCGGCCGGGGGCGGGATCCGCCGCGCCGGGACCGGGGACAGGGGTCGCCGAGCCGGGGCCGGGGATAGGGGTCGCCGAGCCGGGGCCGGGGGCGAGACTCGCCGAGGCGGGGCCGGGGCTGGAGACGGGATCCGCCGCGCCACGGCTCGCGGAGCCGGAGGCGGGGACGGGATCCGCCGCGCCGGGGGCGGCGCCCGGGCCCGTGGACCCAGGGTTCGGGCCGGGGCTGGGCGGGGAGGGTGCCCGCTGGCTCCAGCTGTCCGAAGTGGCCGCGGACGCGCGCTTCTTCGGGCTCGGCGGGCGGGCCTCCGGGCCCCGGCTGCGGGACGGGGTGTACCGGCTGTGGAACACCGATCCCGGCGGCAGCTTCGAGCCGGGGGACGATCCGCTGTATCTGACCATGCCGGTGCAGCTGGTGGTGGCCGACGCGGGCACCCATCTGGTGTTCCACGACAACTCCTGGGACGGCACGGTCACCCTGCGGGAGGGCGAGGAGGGCGCGGGCTCCGGCCATGACCGGCCCGGCCGCTGCCGGACGCGGATGGAGGGCGGCCCGCTGCGCTACTGGGTGATCGTGGGCACCACTCCGGCGCGGGTGCTGCACGGCTGGACGGCGCTGACCGGTGCCCCGGCGGTGCCGCCGCGGTGGGCACTCGGCCATCACCACGCGCGCTGGGGGTTCCGCGACGCGGAGGAGGTCCGGCGGGTGGTGGCGGGCTACCGGGAGCGGGATCTGCCGCTGTCCGCGCTGCATCTGGACATCGACCACCTCATCGGCCACCGGGTGTTCACGGTGGACGGCGCGCGCTTCCCCGATCTCCCGGGGCTCGCCGCCGAGCTGCTCGAGGACGGGGTGCGGCTGGTGTCGATCGTCGACCCCGCGGTGAGGGCGGAGCCGGGCAACGCGGTGTACGAGAGCGGGGCGGCGGACGACGTCTTCGTCCGCGACGCCCGGGGGCGTGAGGTGCGCGGAGTGGTGTGGGCGGGCGAGTCGGCGTTCCCCGACTTCACCGATCCCCGGGTGCGCAAGTGGTGGGGCGGGCTGTACGCGGAGCGGCTGGCACAGGGCTTCTCCGGGGTGTGGCACGACATGAACGAGCCGGTGTCGTTCGCCGCCTTCGGCGAGACCACGCTGCCGCGCTCGGCCCGGCACGCCCTCGAGGGCCGGGGCGGCGACCACCGCGAGGCGCACAACGTCTACGCGCTGGCGATGGCGCGGGCGGGCTACGAGGGACTGTGCGAGCTGCGCCCCGACGAGCGGCCGTTTCTCTTCTCCCGCTCGGGGTGGGCGGGGCTCCAGCGGTACGGGGGCAGCTGGTCCGGCGATGTGGCCACGGGCTGGGCGGGGCTGCGGGCGTCGCTGTCGCTGGTGATCGGGCTGGGCCTGTCCGGGGTGCCGTATTCGGGGCCCGACATCGGTGGCTTCACCGGTTCTCCCTCGCCGGAGCTGTATCTGCGGTGGTTCCAGCTGGGCGCGTATCTGCCGCTGTTCCGCACCCATTCGGCGATCTCGGCGGGGCGGCGGGAGCCGTGGGAGTTCGGCTCACGGGTGCTGGAGCACGCGGCGGCGGCGCTGCGCGAGCGGCAGCGGCTGCTGCCGTACTTCACCACGCTGGCACAGCTGGCCGCGCGCACCGGCGCCCCGTATGTGCGGCCCGTGTGGTGGCGGACGCCCAAGGACCGGGCGCTGCGCGACTGCGAGGACGCCTTTCTGCTGGGGGACGCGCTGCTGGTGGCGCCGGTGCTGGAGGAGGGCGCCCGCCGCCGCCCGGTCCGGCTGCCGCGCGGCCGCTGGTACGACACGGTGACCGGCCGGGCGTACCACGGCCCCGGGCAGGTGGTGCTGGACGCTCCCCTGTCGGGCATCCCGGTCCTGGCCCGGGCCGGTTCGGTGGTGCCGGTGGCGGCACCCGGCGGCGGGGTGGAGCTGGAGGTGTGGACCCCGTGCCAGGGCCGCAAGGGCGCGGGCACGGGCACGCTGGCCGTGGACACGGGCGACGGCTGGGAGAAACCGGAACTGCTGCGCTTCACCACCCGACTACGGGACGGCGAGGTGACGATCGAGCGCGAGGGCGGCGGCGAGGTGGGCTACCCGATACGCGTACGAGGCGAGGCCCCGCCCTCCGAGGACCGCCGCGGCCCCCGGGCGAGCTGACCGCGACGCGCGGCCCGCCGCGCCCCGAGCGGCACGCGGGGCGGACTGCCCCGCTCCCCCGAGCCCACCGGATGCCGCCTCCCGACGCCTCGGCGGAAGCGGGCGAGGACCGAAGCGCGCCCCGGCGGAAACGGCCCCGGCCGAAGCTGTCCGCCCTGGCCCACCGTGCGGCGATGGTCGGCAGCGGGAGTCCTGACGGCTCGGCGAGGGGCCGTCGGCGGAAGCAGATCGCGGCGGAGGCGGCAAGCCGTGCCCGGACGGGCAGGGTGCCGGGACGTCAGGGCGACGCCCGGTCGCGGCACGGCAAGCCGAGGCCCCCGCGGACGCGGGCTCGCGGTCGCGGGCTTGTTTTCGCTTCTCGGGGTGGGATAAGTGATGGGCATGCCAAGACTCGCCGTCGCGCTGCGTGCGCTCGCTCTGCCCGTTGCCGCTCTGCTGGCCGTCGCGCCGTACACCCCGGCGCAGGCGAAGGCGGAGCCCAAGGCTCCGAAGGAGTTCGTGGCTCTCCGGGACGTCGATCCGACGATCCGGCAGGAGATCCGCTACTTCACGCCGCACAACTTCACCGGAGATCCGGTGGACGGATATCGCCGGCCGATGTGCGTCCTGACCCGCCCGGCCGCCGAGGCGCTGCATCGGGCGCAGCGTCAACTGCTCCGGCGCGGCTACACCTTGAAGGTGTACGACTGCTATCGGCCGCAGCGCGCGGTGAACGACTTCGTGGAGTGGGCCAAGGATCTGGGCGATCAGCGGATGAAGGGCGAGTTCTATCCGGAGGTCGACAAGACGCGGCTGTTCGAGGACGGCTATATCGCCGAGAAGTCGGGGCACAGCCGGGGCAGCACGGTGGATCTGACGATCGCGCGGCTGCCCGCGCTGCCCACGCGCCCGTATGTGCCGGGCGAGAAGCTGGTGCCGTGCTACGCCGCCAAGAAGGACCGCTTCCCGGACAACTCGGTGGACATGGGCACCGGTTACGACTGCTTCGACACGCGCTCGCATACGCTCGATCCGCGGATCAAGGGGGTGCAGCGGGCCAACCGGCTGCTGCTCAAGGGCACGTTGGAGAAGCTCGGGTTCGTCAATCTGGCCGAGGAGTGGTGGCACTACACCTTCAAGCCGGAGCTGTTCCCGGACACCTACTTCGACTTTCCCGTCTCGCGCCGCTCGCTGACCGGCTGAGCGGGCGTCACAGCCGCCCGCCCGCCGTGTCCGAGGACAGCCGCTGGGCGATGTACACGGGCACCACGGATACCAGGATGAGCAGCGCGGCGACGACGTTGACGACGGGGGCCTGGTGAGGGCGGGCCAGGTTCTCGTAGATCCAGATGGGCAGGGTGCGGGTGCCGGGCCCGGCGGTGAAGGTCGTGACCACGATCTCGTCGAAGGAGAGCGCGAAGGCCAGCAGCCCGCCCGCGAAGAGGGCAGAGCGCATGGCGGGGAAGGTGACGTACCGGAAGGTCTGCCAGGAGCGCGCCCCGAGGTCGGCGGATGCCTCGGCCAGGGAGGGCGCGATACGGCGCAGCCGGGCGCCGATGTTGTTGAAGACGATGACGACGCAGAACGTGGCGTGCCCGACGACCACCGTGAACAGGCCGAAGCCGATGCCGATCGGGTCGAGGACGGTGCGGAAGGCGGCGTTGAGGGCGATGCCGCTGACGATGCCGGGCAGCGCGATCGGAAGGACGAGCAGGAAGGACACGGTCCGCCGCCCGAAGAAGCGGTGGCGGTGGACGGCGTACGCGGCGAGGGTGCCCAGGCCCAGTGCGATGGCGGTGGCGGCGAGTCCGGCCTTGAGGGAGGTGAGCAGGGCCTCGCGAGCGCCGTCGCTGTGCAGGGCGGCCCGCCACCAGCGGCCGGTGAGCCCGCTGGGCGGCCAGCCGAAGGAGCGGTCGGCGTTGAAGGAGTTGAGCAGCACCAGCAGCAGGGGGACGTAGACGATCGCGAGGCCGGCCGCGGTGACACAGCCGAGGACCACTCGGGCGGTGCGTGAGAGACGCATGGGCCCACCTCCTGGGGCGACTGGGGCATATGGGGCACATGGAGCACATGGAGCGGCTAGAGCGAGTCGAGGGCGCCCGCACGGCGTACGGCGGCCAGGTAGCAGACGATGAGGACCACGGGTACGGCGGAGAGCGCGGCGGCCATCGGCAGGTCCAGGGTGACCTGTGAGGCGATGACATTGCCCAGCAGCTGGGTCTTCCCGCCGACGATCTGCACGGTGAGGTAGTCGCCCAGGCTGAGCGAGAAGGTGAAGACGGATCCGGCGAACACGGCGGGGCGTACGGCGGGCAGGACGACGGAGCGCAGCGTCCGCCAGGCCCCGGCGCCGAGGTCGGCCGAGGCCTCCAGCATCCGCTCGGGGAGCCGTTCGAGGGCCGCGTACACCGGCAGGATCATGTACGGCAGCCAGAGGTAGGCGAGCACGATGACGACGGCGGTGGTGCCGTAGCCGGGCCCGTGCAGCCCGAACGGGGCGAGGGCGGCGCCCACGACGCCGTCCTCGCCGAGCATGACCCGCCAGGCGTACGCCTTGACCAGATAGCCGGCCCACAGCGGGGTGAGCACGGCGACCAGCAGCGGCCGCCGCCACCGCCGCCCCGCGACCCGCGCCATGCAGAAGGCCATGGGCAGGGCGAGGAGCGCGTCGATGACGGTGACGGCGACCGCGATGGACAGGGTGCGCAGGGCGATGGTGCGGTAGACGGGGGTGGTCAGCAGCTCATGGAAGTTGTCGGTGTTCCAGGTGTGGACGACGTCGGAGGTGAAGGAGTCGGTGGCCCAGAAGGCCGAAAGCAGCAGGATGGCGAGCGAGCCCAGATAGGCCAGGGTCAGCCAGAGCAGGGGCGGGGCGAGGAGCGCGGTGAGGCGCAGCCGCGAGCCTGAGGTGGGCGCGGCGGGCATCTCAGCCCTTGACCTCCGTCCAGGCCCGGGTCCACTGGGCGTAGTCGGTGCAGGTGGCGTCCTTGCGGCCGTCGAGGCACTCCTTGATGGGCGTGGTCCAGAAGTGGACGCGCTGGAAGTACTTCTCGTCGTCCGCGTGGAAGATCGCGCAGTGGTTCGGGTCGGAGGTCTCGGCGCACGCCTTACGGTTGGACGGAGCCTCGCCGAAGTACTCCGCGACCTGGGCGTTGACCTTGGGCGAAACGATCCAGTCGAGCCACTTGTAGGCGCAGTTGGGGTGCTCGGCCTCGGCGGACACCATCCAGGTGTCGGACCAGCCGGTGGCGCCCTCCTTGGGGAGCACCGCCTTGACCGGGGTCTTCTCGGCCCTGGTGAGGTTGGCGATGACCTGCCAGGTGGTGCCGATGACGCTGTCGCCGCCCTTGAAGGCGGTGATCTCCTTCTGGTAGTCGCTCCAGTACTCCCCCACCGCCTTGTGCTGCTTCTTCAGCAGGGATACGGCCGCGTCGAGCTGCTTCTGGTCGAGCGCGTAGGGGTTCTTGATGCCGAGCGAGGGCTTGGCGCGCATCAGATAGAGCGCGGCGTCGGCGATGTAGATGGGCGAGTCGTAGGCGGTGACGTGCCCCCCGTACCGCGCGGAGTCGTCGAAGACGGCGCGCCAGGAGTCGGGCGCGGGCTTCACCTTGTCGGTGCGGTACATGAGGAGGTTGGCGCCCCGGCCGTGCGGAATGCCGTACATCCGGCCGTCCTTGGAGTTGAACGGCTGGTTCTTGAGGGCCGGGAAAATGTCCTTGTAGTTGGGGACCAGCTTGGTGTTGACCGGGGCCGCGTCGCCGGAGGCGATGAGGCGCAGGGTGGCGTCGCCGGATGCGGAGACCGTGTCGTACTGCCCGGTCTTCATCAGCGAGACCATCTCGTCGGAGGTGCCGGCCGTCTTGGTGTTCACCTGGCAGCCGGTCTTCTTCTCGAACGGGTGAACCCAGTCCACCTTGGGGTCGTTGGAGCCGTCCTCGGCGTAGCCGGCCCAGGCGATGATGTTGACCTTGCCCTCGCCCTTGCCGAGCTTGTCGGGTGCGTGACCGCCCTTGTCGCCGTCGCCGCCCGAGCCGCACCCGGCCGCGGTCAGCAGCAGCGCGCAGACGGCGGCCGCGGACCTCCACGCAGACGTCTTCCGTTTCCGCATCCGGTCCTCCTCGTCCCACTAGGCACTTGAGGCCCGGCCAGTATCGGGCCGGTGGTGGGCCCTCGCCAGGGTGCCGTCGGCAATGACAAGGTCAACTCGGGACCGGGAAGGCGTCCTTCTCCTCCCAGGACAGCCCGATCTCGCCGTCCTGGCGGGCGGATTGAGGGAGTCCGGTGAGGTTCTGGCGGAGCACGGTGAGCCGGTCGCCGTGCGGAAGCGCGATGGTGAAGCGGGTGTGCGCCCCGGCGTGCACGATGTCGGTGATGCGCCCCGTGACGGTCCGTCGGCCGTCAGCGGATGCCGCGGCTTCGTCGGGCGGCTCCGCGGGGTCCGTGAGCAGGATCCGCTCGGGCCGGATGGAGTACGTTCCGGGGCGGCCCACGACACGCACCGCCGCCTCGCCGCGCAGCAGGTTGGTGGTGCCGACGAAGCCCGCGACAAAGGCGGTGGCGGGGCGTTCGTACACCTCGACCGGCGGGCCGGTCTGCTCGACGCGGCCGTCGCGGACCACGGCGATGCGGTCGCTCATGGTCAGCGCCTCGTCCTGGTCGTGGGTGACCAGGAGGAAGGTGATGCCGGTGGTGCGCTGGAGCTCCTTGAGCTCGGTCTGCATCTCCTGCCGCAGCGCCAGGTCGAGCGCGCCGAGCGGTTCGTCGAGCAGCAGCACGGCGGGCCGGTCGACGAGGGCGCGGGCGAGTGCGACACGCTGGCGCTGGCCGCCGGAGAGCTCGGCGGGGCGGCGGGCGGCGAAGCCGCCCAGCCGTACGGTGGTCAGCGCCTCGCGTGCGCGGGCGAGCCGCTCGGCCTTGCGGACGCCGCGCACGGTCAGGGCGTAGGCCACGTTCTGCTCGACGCTCATATGCGGGAAGAGCGCGTAGTCCTGGAAGACGGTGTGTGCGTCGCGGCGATTGGGAGGCCTCGCGGTGACGTCCTCCCCGGCGAGTTCGATACGCCCCGCGGTGGGCTGTTCGAACCCCGCGATCAGCCGCAGCAGGGTGGTCTTCCCCGAGCCGGAGGGGCCGAGCAGCGAGAAGAACTCGCCCTCGCGGACGGTGAGATCGACGGCGTCCACCGCGCGCACCGTCCCGAAGTCCTTGGTGACGGCATCGAGCCGGACGGCCGTGCGCGTCGTCGTGGTCCCGGTCCGCGTCCTGGTCTCCGTCTCCGCCATCGACCGCTCCCCTCGCCCGTCGGCTGATCAGGGCCGTGATCGCGGCCCGTGACCGCGGTCACTGTACCGGGGTTACGCGCGCCGCGGTCCCCGTGCCACACTTCTGACGCATCGTCAGTTACCAGGTATCGGGAGGGACCGTGTCCCCCACACATGTGCCCGTGGTCGACGGGTGGTTCACCGCCGAGGGCGGGGAGTTCCGCCTGCTGGGGACGTGCTGCCGGGACTGCGGGGCGGTGTACTTCCCCCGGGAGGACGCCTTCTGCCGTGCCCCGGGCTGCTCCGGCACCGAGCTGGCGGAGGTTCCGCTGTCCCGCCGCGGGCGGGTGTGGTCCTACACCGACGGCCGCTACCGGCCACCCGCCCCCTACCCGTCCGACCCCGAGCGCACATGGCGGCCCTGCACACTGATCGCCGTGGAGCTGGCCGCCGAGCGGATGGTGGTGCTGGGGCAGGGCGCCCCCGGGGTGGCCCTGGCCGATCTGGCCATCGGCATGGAGGTCGAGGTGGTGCCGGGGGTCCTGGCCGAGGAGGACGGACGCACCCTCACCACCTGGCATTGGCGGCCCGTTCCCGACGGGCGGCCCGTTCCCGGGGAGGCGTCATGACCCGTGAGGTGGCGGTGCTCGGCGCCGGGATGCACCCCTGGGGGAAGTGGGGCCGCGGCTTCGTGGAGTACGGCACGAAGGCGGCGCGGGCCGCGCTCGCGGACGCCGGGCTCGAATGGTCCGCGATCCAGTCCGTGGTCGGCGCCAACACCGTGCGCTGCGGCTATCCGGGGCAGGTCGCGGGCGCGACCTTCGCCAAGGCGCTGGGCTGGCAGGGCGCCCGTGTCACCAGCGTGTACGCGGCCTGCGCGTCCGGCGCGCGGGCCATCGACACCGCCCGCGCCCAGATCCTGTCGGGCATGGCGGACACCGTGCTGGTGGTGGGCTCCGACGCGGCGCCCAAGGGGTTCTTCGCCCCCGCGGGCGGTGAGCGGCCGGACGATCCGGACTGGCTGCGCTTCCGGGTGCTGGGCGCCACCAACCCCGCCTATTTCGCGCTCTGGGCACGCCGCCGGATGGCGCTGTACGGCGACACGGCCGAGGACTTCGCGCGGGTGAAGGTGAAGAACGCGGCCGCGGGCGCCGCCAATCCGTACGCCCGCTACCGCTCCACCGTCACCGCCGAGGAGGTCGCCGCGTCGCCGGTGGTCGCCGATCCGCTGCGGCTGCTGGACATCTGCGCGACCTCCGACGGGGCGGCGGCGCTGGTGCTCGGCAGCGTGGAGACGGCGCGGCGGCTCGGGATGGCGCGCCCGGTCCGCATCCGCGCCGTCTCGTCGGTCTCCCCCACCCATCCGCGCACCGCGCTGGACCTGCCGGACATCGCCACCGACTCCGCCCCGCCGGGCTCCCCCGCGCCCGATCCGTTCCGGCCGTCCATCGCGCGCGCGGCGTACGAGGAGGCGGGTCTCGGACCGGAGGATCTGTCACTGGCCGAGGTGTACGACCTGTCCACGGCCCTGGAGCTGGAGTGGTACGAGGACTTGGGGCTGTGCGCGCCCGGGGAGGGCGCGAAGCTGCTCCGCGAGGGGGCGACGGCGCCGGGCGGGCGGATTCCGGTCAATCCGAGCGGGGGGCTGGCGTCCTTCGGGGAGGCGGTCCCGGCGCAGGCCATCGCCCAGGTGTGCGAGCTGACCTGGCAGCTGCGCGAGCAGGCGGGCGAGCGGCAGGTGCCGGGCGCGCGCGCCGGAATCACCGTCAACCAGGGGCTGTTCGGACACGGTTCGTCGGTCGTCGCGGTCCGCTGAGCGGCGCCCGAGCGGCAACCGCCCGGTGGCCACCAGGTGGCTGTTCAGTGGCTGCCCGGTGTCCAAGTGGTGCCCCGATGCGCGGCGATACCAGGGCAACGCCCTTACGGTTGTCACGAACACCGTTGCCGTCCATCACCTTGACGCCCTCTGACCCCCGGTGAACACTGCTGCGGTGTCAGTCGGCGTCGCCGCGCGCAGACTCTCTCCACGGCCACCCCCATGGGCGATTCCGATGCACCCGCACGCTCGAAACGACCCAGCACGGAGGACCGGGGCCGACCGCCCCGGGCGAGGTCCTAGGAGCCGCCATGAGCAATGGGGACATCTTCACCGGTGAGGTCATCGGCACCGCGATACTGATTCTCTTCGGCGCCGGTGTGTGCGCCGCCGTCACGCTGAACCACTCCAAGGCCAAGTCGGCCGGGTGGATCGTGGTCGCCTTCGGCTGGGGCTTCGGCGTCATGGCCGGCGCGTACACCGCGGCCCCGCTGTCCGGCGCCCATCTCAACCCGGCGGTGACCGTGGGCGTCGCCGTGGACACCGGAGACTGGGACAAGGTGCCGCTCTACATCCTCGGTCAGCTGGTGGGCGCCGTGATCGGCGCGGTGCTGACCTGGGCGCTGTACTACGCGCAGTTCGCCGCCAACGCCGATGAGAAGACCGCCCTGCCCACGCTCGGGGTCTTCTCCACCGTCCCGGAGATCCGGAACCCGGTGGCCAACCTCGTGACCGAGATCATCGCGACGGCCGCGCTGGTGCTGCCGCTGCTCGCGTTCGGCCAGGTCGACGGCATCGGAATCGGCCCGGTCACCGAGGCCGGCGGTACCGTGGTCCTCGGCTCGGGCATCTCCGTCCTGCTCGTCGCCTTCCTGGTGGTCGGCATCGGCCTCTCCCTGGGCGGGCCCACCGGCTACGCCATCAACCCGGCGCGCGACCTCGGGCCGCGCCTCGCCCACGCCCTGCTGCCCATCCCCAACAAGGGCACCTCGGACTGGGGTTACGCCTGGATACCGGTGGTGGGCCCGCTGATCGGGGCCGTGCTGGCGGGGCTCGTCTTCAACGCAGCCTTCTGACCGAAGGAGACGCCATGCCGCATCCGACGGACACGTACGTCGCCGCGATCGACCAGGGCACCACTTCCAGCCGCTGCATCATCTTCGACCGGAACGGCGCGATCGTCGCCGTCGACCAGCGCGAGCACCGCCAGATCTTCCCCAAGCCCGGCTGGGTGGAGCACGACGCCACCGAGATCTGGTCCAAGGTGCAGGCCGTGGTGGCCGGTGCGCTGGCCAAGGCGGGGCTGCGGGCCGACGAGCTGACCGCGCTGGGCATCACCAACCAGCGCGAGACGACGGTCCTGTGGGACCGCCGTACCGGCAAACCGGTGCACAACGCGATCGTCTGGCAGGACACCCGCACCTCCGGCCTGTGCGAGGAACTCGGCGGCGAGGTGGGGCAGGACCGCTTCCGGGACACCACCGGGCTGCCGCTGGCCAGCTACTTCTCCGGGCCCAAGGCCGCCTGGCTGCTGGACCATGTGCCGGGGCTGCGCCGCCGCGCCGAGATGGGCGAGATCGCCTTCGGCACCATCGACTCCTGGCTGATCTGGAACCTCACCGGCGGCACCGACGGCGGGGTGCACGTCACCGATGTGACCAACGCCGGACGCACCCTGCTGATGGATCTGCGGACCCTCCAGTGGGACACCTCGATCCTCTCCACGATGGGCCTCCCGGAGGCGATGCTGCCGGAGATCCGCTCCTCCGCCGAGGTGTACGGCACGGCGGTCGGGCAGCTGGCCGGGGTGCCGGTGGCCTCCGCGCTCGGCGATCAGCAGGCCGCCGTCTTCGGCCAGACCTGCTACGGCGTCGGCGAGGCCAAGAACACCTATGGCACCGGCAGCTTCCTGCTGCTGAACACCGGCGAACGCCCGGTGCCCTCCAAGAGCGGACTGCTGACCACGATGGGCTACCGGCTCGGCGGCGAGCGGCCCGTCTACTGCCTGGAGGGATCGATCGCGATCACCGGCGCGCTGGTGCAGTGGTTCCGTGACCAGCTGGGCATCATCCGCTCCGCCGACGAGATCGAACCGCTCGCGGCGAGCGTGGACGACAACGGCGGGGCGTACATCGTCCCGGCCTTCTCGGGGCTGTTCGCCCCCTACTGGCGCTCGGACGCCCGCGGTGTGATCACCGGCCTCACCCGCTATGTCACCAAGGCGCATCTGGCCCGTGCCGTCCTGGAGGCCACCAGCTGGCAGACGCGCGAGGTGGTCGACGCGATGTACCAGGACTCCGGGGTGCGGATCAGCACGCTCAAGGTCGACGGCGGTATGACCGCCAACGACCTGCTGATGCAGCATCAGGCCGATGTGCTGGGCGTCCCGGTGATCCGTCCGGTGGTCGCCGAGACCACCTGTCTGGGCGCGGCGTACGCGGCCGGGCTCGCCACCGGCGCCTGGCAGGACCTGGACGAGCTGCGGGCGCACTGGAAGCGGGATGCCGAGTGGACCCCGCGGATGACCGAGGAGGAGCGGGCGCGCGAGTACGGCAACTGGCGCATGGCGGTGGAGCGCAGCTTCGGCTGGCACCGGGAGGGGCAGCGGGCCGAGGGCTCCTGAGCCGCACCCGGCACCGGCGAACGGCGGCCTTGTACGGCCGACGCGAACGGCGGCCCGTACCCCGGATGGCGGGGTGCGGGCCGTGCCGTTCAGCCCCGCGCGGAAGCCAGCATCGCGTGCTCCACCACCGAGATCAGCACATGCTTGGCCGACTCGCGCTCCCGGGCGTCGCACAGGACGACCGGGGTGCCCGGGTCGAGGTCCAGGGCGTCCCGCACCGAGTCCTCCGGATAGCGGTCGGCCCCCTCGAAGCAGTTGACCGCCACGGTGAAGGCGATGTCCCGCCGCTCGAAGTAGTCGATGGCGGCGAAGCAGTCCTCGAGCCGGCGGGTGTCGGCCAGCACCACCGCGCCCAGCGCGCCGGTGGCCAGCTCGTCCCACAGGAACCAGAACCGGTCCTGGCCCGGTGTGCCGAAGAGATAGAGCACCAGGTCCTCGCGGAGCGTGATGCGCCCGAAGTCCATGGCGACGGTGGTGGTCGTCTTGGACTCCACCCCCGCGATGTCGTCGACCGGCCGGCCCGCCTCGGTGAGGATCTCCTCGGTGCGCAGCGGTCTGATCTCACTGACCGCGCCCACCAGGGTCGTCTTGCCCACCCCGAAGCCGCCGGCCACCAGTATCTTCAGCGTGACCGGTTCGACGATATGAGGGCGGCCCAGCTCAGAGTGCCCGTAGCCCATTGATCACCTCGCGCAGAATCCTCTCGTCCGGCAGTTCCGCCGGAGGTACGGGCCGGGACACTCGGACGAGTGCGGCGTGGAGCAGATCGCCGATGAGCACACGGATCACGCCGATCGGAAGGTCGAGCTCGGCCGCCAGTTCGGCGACGGACTGCGGGCTGTCCCGGCTCAGTTCGACGATGTCGATGTGTTCCGGGGACAGCGTCTGGTCGGCGACGGTCCGGTGGGTCGCGCCGTCGGCGACGACGACAGCGATCAGATCCAGCTTCTCCTCGGCGGCGCTGCGGGTGCGTCCCCGCGTCATCGCATAGGGCCTGACCACCGGTCCCGCCGCGTCGTCGAACCACCGGGCGGCCCGCTCCGGGTCTCCGCTCATTTCCCCCGGCCTCCGTCACCCGGTGGAGCGCGGGGCCGAGCCCAGATGCACGCCCACCCGCTTGACCAGCAGCGTCATCTCGTACGCGATCTGGCCCACATCGGAGTCGGCGTCGGCCAGGACGGCGAGACAGCTGCCGTCGCCGGCCGCGGTCACGAACAGGAAGGCGTCGTCGAGCTCGACGATGGTCTGCCGCACCCGGCCGACGTCGAAGTGGCGGCCGACGCCCTTGGCGAGGCTGTGGAAGCCCGAGGCCACGGCGGCCAGGTGTTCACCGTCCTCCCGGGACAGATCGCGTGAGCCGCCCGTGAGGAGCCCGTCCCCGGACAGCACCAGCGCCTTGCGGATGCTGCCCACTCTTCCGACCAGTTCGTCCAGCAGCCAGTTCAGCTCGCCCGACGCGTTGGGCGATCCGTTGGGCGCTGCGGCGTTCGATGCGGTCATCGACCGTCCCCCTCTTGTGTCGTTCCCGGACTTACGTCCGCGCCTCCGGATCCGGTGGCCGACTGCCGCCGACCGCGCTGCCAACCCCGTTGGAGCGAGGCCATGGTGGCCCTCGCCTGCTCGGCTTCGCGCTCGGGATCGTTCTCGGCAGGGGTTCGGTCGTCGGTCGGGGGTGCGGGGTCGTTCTTCAGCTGCGGGGCCAGGCTCGCCTGCCGAACCCGCTTGGGGAGGCCGGAGGCCGCCCGCTGGGTGGGCACCGGACTCTGCTCCGGTCCCCGCCGCTCCGGCCCCGTGCGCCGCGGGCCCTGGTCACGGCCCTGGGCCTGGTCCTGGCCCTGGCGCTCGGAGCGCTCGGCCCAGGACGGCTGCCCCGGGCCCTGGATACGGCTCTGCCGTCCGCCGGACGTGTCCTCGACCGGCCGGCCGTGGTCGGCGACCAGGACCGGCGGGACACGGCGGGGCAGCGGCGCGGGGCCGCCGCCCGGTTCGGGTTGCGGGCCGTCCGGAGCCTGCTGATGCTGCTCCACGGTGGACGGAACGGGTCCGGTGCGCGCGGACTGGCGTGTCTTGAGGCCACGGGCGCGGAAGATGCCGCCCACTTCGTCGTCCTCGTCGGCGTCGTCGTGGTGGGACTCGTGCGTCAGGGACGCGGTCAGCGAGGCGAGCTGGGAGGCCGACTCGGCCTCGTCGGCGGGCCCGAGCCGGACGTCGCCCACTCCGCGCCGCGCGGTGTCGGTGTGACGGCCGCCGGTGTCGCGGTCGTCGGTGTCCCCCCGGGCGCCGTCGTCGGTGAGGAGGCTGGAGGGGATGAGCACGATGGCCGTGGTGCCGCCGTACGGGGAGGGCTGGAGCGAGACCCGCACCCCCTGCCGCTGGGCGAGCCGGCTGACCACGAACAGCCCGAGCCGGTCGGTGTCGGACAGCTCGAACTCGGGGGTCTCGGCCAGCCGGAGGTTGGCCTCCAGCAGCGCGTCGGGCGTCATGCCGAGACCGCGGTCGTGGATCTCCAGGGTGAAGCCCTTGGCGACCCGCTCGCCGTGCACCTGGACGGCGGTGTGCGGCGGCGAGAAGACGGTGGCGTTCTCCAGGAGTTCGGCGACGAGGTGGGTGAGGTCGCCGACGGCCGGGCCGACGACCGCGATCCGGGGCAGCCGGCGGATCTCGATCCGCTCGTAGTCCTCCACCTCGGCGACGGCGGCGCGCACGACGTCCATCAGCTGGATCGGCTTGCGCCACTGCCGGGAGGGGGCCGCGCCGGAGAGGATGACCAGCCCCTCGGCGTGCCGCCGCATACGGGTGGTCATGTGGTCCAGGCGGAACAGGTCGGACAACTCGTCGGTGTCCTCGGTGCGCCGCTCCATGGTGTCCAGGAGGGTGAGCTGACGGTGCAGCAGCACCTGGCTGCGGCGGGCGAGGTTGACGAAGACCTCGGAGACGCCCTGGCGGAGTTCGGCCTGTTTGACGGCGGCCTCGACGGCGGCCCGCTGGAGGGTGTTGAGGGCCTGGCCGACCTGGCCCATCTCATCGGGGCCGTAGTCCAGCCGGGGCGCCTCGGTCTCCACGTCGATCTGCTCGCCCGCGCCGAGGCGGCGCATCACGCTCGGCAGCCGGACGCTGGCGACCTCCTGGGCGTCCCTGCGCAGCCGGGACAGATCGCGGACCAGGCTGCGGCCGATCCGGAACGAGACGAAGACGGAGACGATGAGGGCGACCAGGCCGAGGATGCCGGCGATGCCCGCCTTGAGCATCACGCTGCTGGCCACCGGGTCGATGCGCTTCTGGAGCCGGTCGGTGGCCTCGTCGCCCAGCCGGTCGTAGTCGTTGAGGACGGGCTGGGCCGCGGCCTCCCAGTGCTCCTGGTCCAGCGATTTGATGGCCGTGGCGGGGTCCATCGAGGAGAGGATCTTGCCCTCGGCCACCCGCAGGGCGGCGGGGGCGGCGTTGGTGCGCCGGTAGTCGGCGAAGACCTTCTGCTCGGAGTCGGGGAGGATCGGGAGGTTGATCTCGTAGAGCAGGGTGCGCTCGGCGATGAGGTCGGACATCGCCTGAAGGTCCGCCAGCGTCATCTTGCGCGCCGTCAGCGCCGAGACGTACAGCGCGTCCTCGCGGGAGAGCGCCTCCCGGGCGCGGATCATGGCGACCAGCGCGCGGCCCTGTTTGTCGAGGTCGGTGTCGGGCACCGCGTGGAGGGAGCTGCGGAAGGTGTAGCAGAGGTCGACGAGCTTGTTGTAATACTCATACGCCTGGGTCGAGGAGATGCCGTCGTCCTCGACCTTGCGGCGCAGACTGTCCAGTCCGTCCGCGGCCTTGAGGATGTTGTCGAGCTGTTCCTCGGAGTCGTCGTTCATCTTGCCGTGCACATCGCCGTCCGACTCGGCGGCCCGCAGCATGTCGATCGCCTGGTCGGTCTTGCGCTGCAGGGAGTGGAGCACGGGCAGGGCGTCCGACTGGCGCGGATCGGCCAGCAGGATGAGCGTCTGCCGGCGCTCCTTCTGGACGGCGTGCACCGCGTCCTCGGCCGGCTGGCCCGCCTTGTCGATGATGTCGGACGCGTCCAGCAGTTGCATTGCCTCGCGACCGGTGATCACCGTGGCGAACGCCCATATCGCCGTCAGTGACACGAGCGGCACCAGCAACAGCGCCACGATCTTCCTGCGGATGGACTTACCGCGAAAGCGCATGGCCTCCCTAACGTCAACCCCGAATTCCAGGGGCGGGGTTCCGAGTTCCGACATCGAGCGGGCGCGAGCCTACTACTGCCGGTTGGACAGTTCGAAGGCATGTCCACTTGATGCAGGGAGTCCCTTACAGTCCGTGATCGGGAGTTGTCGGGCGATTCCCCGACTTACCCCCCGCCGCTCGGCGCCCCTCCCCCGGACCCCGCATGCGGCCATTCGGCCGCGCTTGGCTTGTTTTCCCCTCCTCAGGGGAACCCGTGGTCGGTGCCATTCGTGATCCAACGGGGCACACTAGGGGGGCATACGACCCAAGTCCCGCTATCTGACTCGGCCGCACCGGGGCAGAGCACGGAAAGGGGTGGGAGCGTCATGGACGCGATGGACAAGGATCGCGACATCCCGGCGTACGGGGTCCGGCCGTTGTGGACCGAGGAGCCGGCGCGCGGGCGGCGGCTGCCCGATCCCGTCCGCACGGCGGCGGTGCGGGCGGTCATCATCATCGCCGTGACCCTGGTGGAGGTGATGGTGGCCCTGCTGTGCACCCTGGCGGGCTCGTGGTCCGCCTTCCCCGTCGTGCTCGCCACGGTGGCGAGCACGGTGGTGGCGACCTGGGGGGTGCTGGACGTGTGGGTGACCCGGCAGGTCTGGCGCCAGCGCTACGGAGTGGTGTCCCGGCCCAGCAGCACGGCCCGCGAGATGCGCCGCCTGCGCCGCCGGGAACGGGCCCGTGAGGCGGACCCGACGGTCACCTCCCGGCCGGCTGCGGAGCGCGGGCCAGCTCGCGGCGCAGCCGCATGAAGGGCCGGGGCCGGTCCACGCCGAGGGCGGCGGTGGGAATCCCGTCACGTTCGTAGACGGCGAGGAAGCCGCCGCCGTCGGCCGGGTCCCCCTCGAGGATCCGGACCGCGTCCCCGGATTCGCGCCGCCCGGCGTACTGGATGCGCGCGCCGTACTGGTCGGACCAGAAGTAGGGGAGCGCGTCGAAGCGTTCGACGGTGGACCCGGCGAGCAGATTGCGGGCGGCCACGTCGCCCTGGAGCATGCCGCTGGTCCAGTGCTCGGCCCTGACGGTGCGGGCGGTGCCCGGCCGGTCCAGCCGGGCCACGTCCCCGACGGCCACGACATTGGGCAGCGCGGTGACACAGCCCTCGTCGCACCGCACCCCGTCGTCCAGGGCCAGACCGGAGCCTTCCAGCCACCCGGTGACCGGACGCACCCCGACGCCGACGACCACCACATCGGCGGGCAGCACCCGCCCGTCGGAGAGCTCCACACCGGTTACCCGGCCGGCTCCGCGCAGACCGGCCACACCGGTGCCGCACAGCAGCGTGACCCCGCCCCGCGCGTGCAGCCCGGCGCACACCCGGGCCATCTCCTCGCCCAGTTGGGGCACCAGCGGCAGCGGCGCGGCCTCCACGACGGTGACGTCGAGCCCGAGAGCGGCGCAGGAGGAGGCCACCTCGGCGCCGATGAAGCCCGCGCCGATCACCACCGCCCGCTCGGCGCCCGCGCGCAGCTCGGCGCGGAGCCGGAGCGCGTCGTCGAGGGTGCGCAGGGTGTGCACTCCGTCCAGCGGCGGGAGGGGCAGCGTCCTGGGCGTGGCGCCGGTGGCGATGACGACGCCGTCGGTGCGCAGGGCGCGGCCGCCGGTGAGACGGATCTCCCCGGCCGCGGTGTCCAGCGCCTCGGCCCGGACGCCGAGCAGCCACTCGGCGTTCAGCTCGGCCTCCTCCTCGAGGTCGGTGAGGGCCAGGGGTCCCAGACCCTCGCCCGGGTCGCCGTCCCCGGTCAGGAACTCCTTGGACAGCGGCGGGCGGTCGTAGGGGCGGTGGTGCTCCTCGCCGACGACGACCAACCGCCCGTCGTACCCCTGGGAGCGCAGGCCCCGCGCCGCGTGCAGACCCGCGAGCGAGGCCCCGACCACGGTGACCGTCCTGACCGCCGTCATGCCACGGCTTCTTCGGGCGCCGCGTGCACGGGCTGGCCGGGAACGGTCTGCACCGCGGGGTGGACATACAGCATTCCGTCCACGACCGTGACAGCGTGGGTCCGTACGGGCTTACGGGCGGGCAGACAGGTCGGCTCGCCGGATCGCAGATCGAACAGCGCGGCGTGCAGCGGGCATTCCACGTAGCAGCCTTCCAGCCACCCGTCGGAGAGGGAGGCGTCCTGGTGGCTGCAAGTGTCATCGATGGCGTAGAACGCACCGTCGGTGTGGAACACCGCGATCGGCGCGGTGGCATCGCCGGCCTCGATACGCACCGACTCACCCTCCGGCAGGTCCTCGATACGGCAGACGGGAATCATTGGCCCCCCTCACGTTGATCGGTATCATGCGTTGTGGATAGTGCACTGAAAAGCGCGATGCGCAACAGAATCCAGATCGGGAAGGCAGCCGTCAAGAGTTCCCCGCCCCCAGGGGCCCCACGCAGAGCCGTCGGATGGTGAGATCAGAACCATGACGAACACGACCGAGGATCGGGCCGAGGAGAAGCGGGGGGCCGCCGGGGCAGTGCAGTCGGTGGACAGGGCGGTCAGCGTCCTGGAGATCCTTGCCAGACTCGGCGAGGCCGGAGTGACCGAGATCGCCGACGAGCTGGGGGTCCACAAGTCGACCGCCTTCCGGCTGCTCGGCGTACTCGAGAACCGCGGACTCGTCGGGCAGGAGCGGGACCGGGGGAAGTACTACCTGGGCGCCGGGGTGCTCAGACTCGCGGGCGCCGCCGCCATCCGCCTGGACATCTCGCAGGAGGGCGCCCCGGTGTGCCGGGCGCTGGCCGACGAGACCGGCGAGACGGCCAATATCGCCGTCCTGGACGGGGACGCGGCGGTCAACATCATGCAGGCGCGCGGCGCCGCCGCGGTGACCGCCTTCAACTGGCTGGGGCGGCGCACCGCGCTGCACGCGACCGCGAGCGGCAAGGTGCTGCTCGCGCATCTGTCGGGCGAGCGCCGGGAGCGGCTGGTGACGCGGAAGCTGCCGCGGTTCACCGAGCACACCATCACCACCTCCGCCGAGCTGCGGCAGCAGCTGGAGACGGCGGCCGAGCGCGGGTTCGCCTACTCCTGCGAGGAGCTGGAGATCGGGCTGAACGCGGTGGCGGCGCCGGTGCGCGGCCACGACGGCGCGGTCATGGGGGCGATCGGCGTCTCGGGACCGGCGTACCGGATGGCGCAGAGCCGGTTGCCCGATCTGGCCGAGTACGCCGTGAAGACCGCCGAGGAGCTGTCCCGGCGGATGGGCTTCCCCGGCTGAGCCAACCCACCACCCCACCCACCCGACGAGGGGGCCGGACGACTCCGGCCCCCTCGTCGCGTCTGTGCCCAGGCATTCCGTGAGGCGTGCGAGCTACGCCGATTTTCCCGTCAGCGCCGGTTCACAGACGGTTTACGCGCACCCCTTGACCGCACGGGGCGGCGACTTTCAGGATGTCTCCCATCGCGCAACACGCCGCGCTATACGCAACTGGGGGGTAACCGACGGCCGTTGAACGGCCTCGGTCTCATCCTCCTTCGAGGCAGTCATGCCAGCTCCCGTGCACCGGTCCCTGTGATCGCAGGAGAACAGAGGAGTGAGCCATGCCGCAAGAAGCCCGCGCCGTCGTCGCGGTCAAAAAGGGCGCCCCGGTGGAAGTGGTGCCCGTTCTCGTGCCCGAGCCCGGCCCCGGTGAGGTGCTGGTGGGAGTGCAGGCGTGCGGGGTGTGCCACACCGACCTGCACTACCGGGACGGCGCGATCGGTGACGAATTCCCGTATCTGCTCGGGCATGAGGCGGCCGGAATGGTCGAGGCCGTAGGTCCCGGCGTCACCGCACTCGCCCCCGGCGACTATGTGGTCCTGGCCTGGCGGGCGCCGTGCGGCGGCTGCCGCTCCTGCCGCCGGGGCCGCCCCTGGTACTGCTTCGACAGCCGCAATGCCGCCCAGCCGATGACCCTGACCGACGGCACCCCGCTCAGCCCGGCGCTGGGCATCGGCGCGTTCGCCGAGAAGACGCTGGTCGCGGCCGGGCAGGCGGTGAAGATCGACCCCTCGGCACGCCCCGAGGCGGCGGGCCTGATCGGCTGCGGGGTGATGGCCGGGTACGGCGCGGCCGTGCACACCGGCGGGGTGTCCAACGGCGACACGGTCGCGGTCATCGGCTGCGGCGGCGTCGGCAACGCGGCGATCGCCGGGGCCTCGCTGTCCGGGGCCCGCCGGGTGATCGCCGTGGACATCGACGACGCCAAGCTGGACGCGGCGACCCGCTTCGGCGCCACCGACACCGTCAACTCCCGTGGCACGGACCCGGTCGAGGCGGTGCGCGAGCTGACCGGGGGCTTCGGCGCGAATGTGGTCATCGACGCGGTGGGCCGCCCCGAGACCTACACCCAGGGCTTCTATATGCGCGATCTGGCCGGGGTGCTGGTGCAGGTCGGGGTGCCGGACCCGGAGATGCGCATCGATCTGCCGCTGATCGATCTGTTCTCGCGGGGCGGTGCGCTCAAGTCGTCCTGGTACGGCGACTGCCTTCCCAGCCGGGACTTCCCGGTCCTGGTCGACCTCCACCTCAGCCGCAAGCTGGATCTGGAGGCGTTCGTCAGCGAGACGATCACGCTGGACGAGGTCGAGACCGCGTTCGCGAAGATGCAGCGCGGCGAGGTGCTGCGGTCGGTGGTGGTCCTGTGAATACCGTGGATGCCCGAGTCGTGATCGTCGGGGCCGGGATCGTCGGCTGCTCCCTCGCCGATGAGCTGACCGCCCGTGGCTGGCGGGACGTCACCGTCCTGGAGCAGGGACCGCTGCTCGCCCCCGGCGGCTCGACCTCGCACGCTCCCGGCCTGGTCTTCCAGACCAGCCCCTCCAAGACCCTGACCGACCTCGCCCGGTACACCGTGGAGAAGTTCTCCTCCCTCGAGGTCGACGGGCTGCCCTGCTTCAACCCGCTGGGCGGCCTGGAGATCGCCACCAGCGAGGAGCGCTGGGCCGATCTGCACCGCAAGGCCGGTCTCGCGGCCTCCTGGGGCGTACGGGCCGAGCTGCTCGGCCCGGCCCGGTGCGCCGAGATGTGGCCGATGCTGGACCCGGAGCGGATCCTCGGCGGCCTCCACACCCCGGACGACGGGCTGGCCCGGGCGCTGCTCGCCTCCCGCGCCCAGATGGAGCGGGCCACCGCGCACGGTGCCCGGTTCCTGGACCGGCACACCGTGACCGCCATCGAGCGGGAGGGCGGCCGGGTGACCGCCGTCGTCACCGACCGGGGCACCTTCCCCGCCGACATCGTGGTCTCCGCCGCCGGCTTCTGGGGCCCGCTGATCGGCGACATGGCGGGGGTCCCCGTCCCGCTGCAGCCGCTGGCCCACCAGTACGCCAAGACCGGGCCGCTGCCCGAGCTCGCGGGGGTGAACGACCCCCGTACGGAGGCGAGCAAGCCGATCCTGCGGTTCCAGGACCGCGACCTGTACTACCGCGAGCACACCGACCGCATCGGCATCGGCAGCTACGCCCACCGCCCGCTCCCCGTGGACCCGGCGCGGCTGCCCGCGTACGACGACGCCCCGGTGATGCCGTCCTCGCTGCCGTTCACCCCGGAGGACTTCGCCCCCAGCTGGGAGGACAGCGTCCAGTTGCTCCCCGCGCTCGGCGCGAGCCGGGTCGAGGAGGGCTTCAACGGCGTCTTCTCCTTCACCCCCGACGGTATGCCGTTGATCGGCGAGTCCCGCGAGGTGCGCGGCTTCTGGCTGGCCGAGGCGGTGTGGGTGACCCACTCAGCGGGCGTCGCCCGGGCCGTGGCCGAGTGGATGACGGACGGGCGGCCGGGCATGGACGTCCATGAATGCGATCTGTACCGCTTCGAGGACGCCCAGCGCTCCCCCGCCTACGTCACCGAGCGGGGTCAGCAGAACTTCGTCGAGGTCTACGACGTCATCCATCCGCTCCAGCCGGTGGAGCAGCCCCGTCCGCTGCGGGTCAGCCCCTTCCACGTCCGGCAGCGGGAGCTGGGCGGGTACTTCCTGGAGGCGGCGGGCTGGGAGCGGCCGCACTGGTACGAGGCGAACGCCCCGCTCGCCGAGTCCGTCGAGCTGCCCCCGCGCGACGCCTGGTCGGCCCGCTACTGGTCGCCCATCGCCGCCGCCGAGGCCAGGGCCACCCGGGAGCGGGTCGCGCTGTACGACATGACCCCGCTCAAGCGGCTGGCGGTCACCGGGCCCGGGGCGCTGGAGTTCCTCCAGCGCATGACCACCAATCAGCTGGCGAAGAAGCCCGGCGCGGTCACCTACACCCTGCTGCTGGACGAGGCCGGGGGCATCCGCAGCGACCTCACCGTCGCCCGGCTCTCCGAGCACCACTTCCAGGTGGGCGCCAATGGCGGGCTGGACATGGACTGGCTGCTCCGCCACGCGCCCGATGACGTCCATGTCAGCGACGTCACCCCGGGCACCTGCTGCGTCGGCGTCTGGGGCCCGCTCGCCCGGGAGCTGGTCCAGCCGCTGACCCGCGACGACTTCTCGCACGAGGCGTTCGGCTACTTCAAGGCCAGGCAGACCTGTATCGGCCATGTCCCGGTGACCGCGATGCGGCTGAGCTACGTCGGCGAGCTCGGCTGGGAGCTGTACACCACCGCCGACATGGGACTGCGGCTGTGGGACACCCTGTGGGAGGCCGGACAGCGCCACGGGGTGATCGCCGCCGGGCGCTCGGCCTTCAACAGCCTGCGGCTGGAGAAGGGCTATCGCGCCTGGGGCCATGACATGACCACCGAGCACGATCCCTACGAGGCCGGGGTCGGCTTCGCCGTCCGGATGGACAAGGGCGACTTCGTCGGGCGCGCGGCGCTCGAAAGCCGCTCCGAGGCGACGGCGGCGCGCCGGCTGACCTGTCTCACCCTGGACGACCCGGCCGCGGTCGTCATGGGCAAGGAGCCGGTGTACGCCGATGGCGTCCCGGCGGGCTATGTGACCAGCGCGTCTTACGGCTACACCATCGGCCGTACCGTCGCCTACGCCTGGCTGCCCGCCGCGGCCGCGGTGCCCGGCACCGCCGTCCACATCGAGTACTTCGGCGAGAAGGTGCCCGCGACCGTCGCCGCCGAGCCCCTCTTCGACCCGCGCATGGAGCGCATCCGCCGCTGACACCGAGCGCCGCGGGAGCGGGAAGCGACCGCTTGGCGGCCCCCTTGGCGCTCACCGGTGACACCCGCCCACCCCATCGAGCTCTTCGACCCCCGCCGGCCGATCGCCGCGACCGCCTGAGGAGAACCCATGACTGTGGCTCCCGAGTCCCCCGCCATCACGCCCCCCAGTCTGCTCGCCACTCTCCCCGGCCACTGGTACACCGCTCCCGGGGTCTTCCGCCGGGAGCAGGAGCACCTGTTCGAGGCCATGTGGTTCTGCGCGGTGCGCGGGGCCGACCTGGACCGGCCGGGTGCCTTCCGCACCGTGCAGGTCGGCCGGGAGAGCGTGCTGATCACCCGCAACCGGCGGGGTGAGGCGCGGGCGTTCCTCAATATCTGCCGCCACCGCGGCGCCCGGCTGTGCACCGAGGAGTCCGGTACGGTGCGGCGCTCGCTGCAGTGCCCGTACCACGCCTGGACCTACGACTTGGACGGCCGGCTCACCGCCGCCCCCAACCTATCGAAGATGCCCGATGTCGACCGGGTCGAGCGCGGGCTGGTGCCGGTACGGCTTCGCGAATGGCTCGGCTATGTCTGGGTCTGCCTGGCCGAGGATCCACCGTCGTTCGAGGAGACGGTGATCGGGGAGGTGGCCGAGCGGCTCGGCGACACGGACTCCGTGGAGCGCTACGGCGTGGCGGGGCTGGCGCTGGGCCGCCGGATCTCCTACGACGTCAAGGCCAACTGGAAACTGATCGTCGAGAACTTCATGGAGTGCTACCACTGCGCGACGATCCACCCCGAACTGACCGAGGTGCTCCCGGAGTTCGCCGACGGGCTGGCGGCGCAGTACTTCGTCGGACACGGCGCCGAGTTCGCCGAGGAGGCCCGGGGGTTCACGGTGGACGGCAGCGAGGGGTTCGACCGCTTCGCGGGGATCGCCGACGAGCAGGACCGCCGCTACTACGCGATCACGGTACGGCCGCAGGTCTTCCTCAATCTGGTCCCCGACCACGTGATCATGCACCGGATGTTCCCGCTCGCTCCCGATCGCACGCTGGTCGAATGCGATTGGCTCTACGCACCCGAAGTGGTGGCGTCCGATCGGGATCTGTCGAAGTCGGTGGAGCTGTTCCACCGGGTCAACACCCAGGACTTCGACGCCTGTGAGCGCACCCAGCCCGCCATGGGCTCCCGCGCCTACCGCGACGGCGGGGTGCTCGTCCCCAGCGAACACCACATCGGCGCCTTCCACCGATGGGTGACCGACCATGTCCCGACCCCGGAAGCGGAGGAATGCCCGTGACGGACCTCTTCATCGGTGGCCAGTGGACCGGCGCGATCGACGAGCGCACCCGGGAGATCCGCTGCCCGGCCGACGGATCGCTGGTGGCGGTCGTCGACGAGGGCGGCGGCAAGGACGCGGCCGAGGCGGTGGCCGCCGCCCGGCAGGCATTCGACCAGGGGCCCTGGCCCCGTACCCCGGCCGGGGCGCGCGGTGATCTGCTGCTGCGCGTCGCCGCCCTGGTCGAGCGCGACAAGACCGCGCTCGCCCGCGCCGAGTCCCTGGACACCGGGAAGCGCCTGGCCGAGAGCGACGTCGACATCGACGGTGTGGTGGCCTGCTTCCGCTACTACGGTCAGCTGGTGCGCACCGAGGCGGACCGGGTCGTGGACACCGGCAGCGAGCACGCCGTCAGCCGGGTGGTCTATGAACCGGTCGGGGTCTGCGCGCTGATCACCCCGTGGAACTATCCGCTGCTGCAGACCGCGTGGAAGGTGGCGCCCGCGCTCGCCGCGGGCAACACCTTCGTTCTGAAACCCAGTGAGCTTACCCCCAGCACCGCGATCGCCCTGATGCGGCTGCTGGCGGAGGCCGGACTGCCGGACGGGGTGGCCAATCTGGTGCTCGGTCCGGGCGCCGAGGCCGGGGCCCCGCTCACCGACAACCCCGATGTGGACATGGTGTCCTTCACCGGTGGCCTGCGGACCGGACGCCGGATCATGGCCGCGGCCGCGGGCACGGTCAAGCGGACCTCGCTGGAGCTGGGCGGCAAGAACCCGAATGTGGTCTTCGCCGACGCGGACTTCGACACGGCCGTGGACTACGCGCTCACCGCGGTCTTCCTCCACTCCGGGCAGGTCTGCTCGGCCGGGGCCCGGCTGCTGGTGGAGGACCCGGTGCACGACGACTTCGTCGAGGAGGTCGTGCGCCGGGCCCGCGGGATCCGGCTCGGCGGGCCGTTCGACGAGCGGGCCCAGACCGGCCCGCTGATCTCGGCCGCGCACCGGGCCAAGGTCGAGGCGTATGTGGCGGCCGGGCTCGCGGAGGGCGCCCGGCTGCGCTGCGGTGGCGCCCGCCCCGACGATCCGGCCCTGGCCGACGGCTACTACTTCCTGCCGACCGTCCTCGACCGCTGCCACAGCGGGATGTCGGTGCTGGCCGACGAGTCCTTCGGGCCGGTGCTCACGGTGGAACGTTTCGCCGGTGAGGACGAGGCGGTGCGGCTGGCCAACGACACCGTGTACGGGCTCGCCGGGGCCGTATGGTCCGGCGACGAGGAACGGGCACAGCGGGTGGCCTCGCGGCTGCGGCTGGGCACCGTCTGGATCAACGACTACCACCCCTGTCTCCCGCAGGCGGAGTGGGGCGGGTTCAAACAGTCCGGGACCGGGCGGGAGTTGGGGCCCAGCGGGCTCGCGGAGTACCGGGAGGCCAAGCACATCTGGCGCAATACGCGTCCGCGTCCGCAGGGCTGGTTCGCCTGACCGGGGAGTCCGTCCGGGTCCGGGTCCGGGACGGCGGGGCGGGGCGCCGGGACGGCGGGGCGGGGCGCCGGGACGGCGGGGCGGCGCGGCGCGCGCTGCGCCATTCGGGTGAGCCGCGGACGAGGATATTGCCCGGGTCCCACCGGAATGGGTTACTGAATTCATCCGATTCCGGTGGGCTGCCCATCCTTTCCGGCGGAGTGGAAGACGCCTTGCCAGATCGGAGTCGTCATGCCCTGTCGCCCGTTGGGACTCATCCTCGTCACCGATCCCGATGAGAACTGCATCGCCGTCGTCGATCCGGAATCCCACAGGCTCGTTCCGACGCTCAACGCGCCGATCCCGCTCCCGGCGCGGAGCATGCCCGACCGGCTGGTGGTGCGCACCGCGCTCGACCGCCTCGACGCGCTGGCCGCCCTCCGCCGCGGCACCCTGATGGACCCCCTCCCCGGCGATCCGGACCGCCCGGTGCTCCCCGGGGCGCGGTCGGGCCCAGATGCCGTTCGCCCGCTGGGCACATACGAGCTCTTCAACCAGTTCGCCGGGATCTTCCCCGACCAGGGCCCGTACAGCGGCGGGACGCTGGTGACCGTCATCGGCAGCCACCTCTCGGGCGCCACGGACGTGTTCTTCGGCACCCGCCGGGCGGCGAGCTTCTCCGTCCTCGACGACCAGACCATCGTCGCGGTGAGCCCCTCGGGGACCGGCTCGGTCCCGGTGTACGTGACCACCCCGGGCGGCACGGCCCCCATCGGCTCGTTCTTCTACCTCCCCTGGCCCACCCTGACCGGCATCGCGCCCGCCGCCGGACCGATCGGCGGGGGCGACGTCGTCGAGCTCACCGGCGTCAATCTGAGCACCGCGCGGCTGGTGCACTTCGGCGACTCCGTCGCCCACCCCACGGCCCTCTCCGACCAGCACCTCCTCGTGACCGCTCCCCCGGCCTCGGGGCCCGGCACCGTTCCGGTGTACGTCATCACCGTGGGCGGGGTGAGCGACCTGCTGCTCTACACCTACGCCGCCGTGCCGGTCGTCACCGGCGTCAGCCCGGCCACGGGGCCCACCGCGGGCGGCGAGCCCGTCGTCCTGACCGGCACCGGGCTCAGGCATGTCACCGCCGTCACCATCGGCGGCGTCCCCGCCACGTCCTTCGGGTCGATCTCCGACACCCTGCTCGTCGTGGTGACGCCCCCGAACGTCCCCGGCCCCGCCGACATCACCGTCACCACCGCCGGGGGCAGCGTGACGGTTCCGGACGGCTTCGGCTACGTGGCGCCGTCCACCACGGAAGTCACCTCCGTGCCCGACCCCTCCGTCGTCGGCCGGCCGGTGGCCTTCACCGCCACGGTCACGGCCGTACCGCCCGGTGTGGGCACCCCCACCGGCGCCGTCACCATCGACTTCGGCGACGGAACCCCGGCCGTGGCCGTCTCCCTCACGGGTGGTACGGCCACGGTCGGCCACGCCTACGCCGCGCCGTCGATCGCCCCGTACGCCGTCACCGCCGAGTACGGCGGCGATCTGTACTTCACGGCCTCGACGGGCACGGACACCCAGACCGTCGGCCAGGCGCCGACCACCACCACGGTGAACTCCACCCCCGATCCGTCCGTGCCCGGACAGCCCGTCACCTTCGTCGCCCATGTGGCCCCCGCGCCGCCGGGGGCCGGTGCGCCCACCGGCACGGTGACGTTCGACTTCGGCGACGGCACCCCCGCCGTCACCCAGCCGCTGACGAACGGTGCGGCGACGGTGACCCATGCCTACCCGGACGTCTCCGGGAGCCCGTACCCGGTCACCGCCACCTACAACGGCGACACCAACTTCACCACGTCCAGCGGCACCGACACCCAGACCGTCGAGCAGGCGGGGACGGCCACCGCGGTGACCGCCGCACCGGGTCCGTCCGTCGTCGGCCGGCCGGTGACCGTCACCGCCACGGTCACGGCCGTACCGCCCGGTGTGGGCACCCCCAGCGGAACGGTGACCTTCGACTTCGGCGACGGCACCCCGACCGTGACGGCACCCCTCGCCGACGGCACCGCGACCACCGGCCACACCTACACCGACACCAGCGGCAGCCCGTACACCATCACCGCCACCTACGACGGCGACACGGACTTCACCACCTCCACGGGGACGGACCTCCAGTCGGTGGGGCAGTCCTCGACCGCGACCGCCGTGTCCTCCACACCCGATCCTTCGGCGGTGGGCGAGCCGGTGACCGTCACCGCCACCGTCACGGCGGTCTCCCCGGGCGCGGGAACGCCGACGGGCACGGTCACCTTCGACTTCGGCGACGGCACCCCGACCGTCACCGTCCCGCTCACCGACGACACGGCGGCTACCAGCCATGCCTACACCGGCGCCTCCGGCAGCCCGTACGCCATCACGGCCACCTACAACGGCGACACGAACTTCCTGACGTCCCCCGGCACCGGCTCGCAGACCGTTCAGCCGGCCGCCACCGCGACCGCGGTGACCACCGCACCCGACCCCTCGGCGGTGGGCGACCCCGTGACCTTCACCGCCACGGTCACGGCGGTGCCGCCCGGCGCGGGCACCCCCACCGGGACGGTCACCTTCGACCCCGGGGACGGCACCCCGCCCCTCACCTCGCCCCTCTCCGGCGACACCGCGACCGCCACGTACACCTACACCGACATCGCGGGCAGCCCCTACACGGTCACCGCCGCCTACAACGGCGACACCGACTACACCGCGTCCAGCGGCACCGACACCCAGACCGTCGAACCGGCCGCCACCGCCACCGCCCTGGCCTCCGTACCCGACCCGTCCAGCGTGGGGCAGTCCACGACGTTCATCGCGAAGGTCACCCCCGACACCCCGGGAGCCGGTTCGCCCACGGGCACGGTGACGTTCGAGTTCAGCGACAGCACGCCACCCGTCACGACGCCCGTGACCGGCGGCACGGCCACGGTCGCCCACACCAACCCGGAGTCGGCGACCTCGTACACGGTCGCGGCCGCCTACAGCGGCGACACCAACTTCCTGACGTCCTCGGCGGCGGACACCCATCAGGTCGTCCAGGGCGTGTCGACCACGGTGCTGACCACCTCGCCGTCCCCCTCGGTGACCGGCGAGACGGTGACCTTCACCGCGGCCGTCGCGGCCGTGCCCCCCGCCTCCGGCACGCCGACCGGCACGGTCACCTTCGACTTCGGCGACGGAACCGCGCCCATCGCCCTCCCCCTCACCGGCGGTTCGGCGACCACCGATCACGCCTACACCACCGCGGTCGGCAGTCCGTACACGGTCACCGCCGGCTACGACGGCGACGCCAACTTCGTGGCGTCCGTCGGCACCCGCCTCCACACCGTCGACCCGGCCGCGACCTCCACCACGATCACCGCCACGCCCGACCCGACCGTCACGGGGGAGCTGGTCACGGTCACCGTGGTCCCCACCGGGCCCGGCGCGGGCACCCCGACCGGGCCGGTCACCATCGACTTCGGGGACGGCGCCCCGGTGGTCACCGCCGAGTTGGTGAACGGCTCGGCCACGGTCACCCATGCCTACGCCTCGACGGCGGGCAGCCCGTACACCATCGCGGCCGAGTACGGCGGCGACGGCGACTTCGCCCCGTCCGAGAACACCCTCGTCCACGCCGTCGAATCGGCCGCCACCACCACCGTCGTGACCTCGTCGCCGACTCCGTCGGCGGTGGGCCGGACCGTGACGCTTATCGCGCGGGTGGCGCCGGTGCCGCCGGGCGCGGGCGCGCCGACCGGCACCGTGACCTTCGACTTCGGCGACGGCACCACGACGGCCACCGTTCCGGTCGCGAACGGTGTGGCCACGACGACGCACGCCTACATCTCCACCGCGGGCAGCCCCTACACCACCACCGCCACCTACAGCGGTGACGACGACTTCGCCACCTCCACCGGCACCGCCGTCCAGCCGGTGGAGGTGAGCGTCTCCGCCACCGCGACGACGGTGAGCACCACCCCGGACCCGTCCGCCGTCGGCGAGACGGTGACCGTCTCCGCGACCGTGACGGTCCTGCCGCCCGCCGCGGGTACCGCCACCGGGACCGTGACGTTCGACCTCGGCGACGGCACTCCGACCGTCACCGTCCCGCTCAGCGGCGACACGGCGACGACCAGCCATGCATACGCCTCGACGGCGGGCAGCCCGTACACCATCACCGCCACCTACAGCGGTGACGACGACTTCACCGGGTCGACCGGGCTGGACATCCAGACGGTCACCCCGGCCCCGTCGTCCACGACGCTGAGCGCGGCGCCGAATCCGTCCGTCGTCGGCCAGCCGGTCACCTTCACCGCGACCGTGGCGTCGGGGCAGGCGGGCGCGGGGACCCCGCCCGGCACGGTGACCTTCGACTTCGGCGACGGCGAGCCGACGGTCCGGGCGCCCCTCACCGACGGGACGGCGATCGCCGTCCACGCCTACCCGGACACCACGGGCAGCCCGTACACCGTCACCGCCACCTACGACGGGGACGTGAGTTTCACCGGATCCGCGGACACCCTCACCCAGACCGTGAACCCGGCGGCCACCTCCACCACCGTCTTCTCCTCGCCGGACCCGACCCAGGTCGGCCAGCCCGTGACCGTCACCGCCGACGTGGCGGTCGTCGCCCCGGGTTCGGGCACCACCAACGGCACCGTCACCTTCGACTTCGGCGACGGCACGCAGGCGGTCACCGTCCCCAGCGTGGCGGGAGTGGCGGCGGTGACCCACGCCTACACGGAGACGTCCGGCAGCCCGTACACCATCAGCGCCACCTACGGCGACGACGGCGACTTCGCGCCGTCCACCGGCACCGACGTCCACACCGTCCATCCGTCCTCGACCACCATCACGGTGACCGCCGATCCCGATCCGTCGGTGGTGGGCGAGGAGATGACCGTCACGGCGACGGTCGCGCCGGTGCCGCCGGGGGCCGGGGTGCCGTCCGGCACGGTCACCTTCGACTTCGGCGACGGCACGCAGGCGGTCGACGTGCCCCTCGCCGGAGGGGCCGCCATCCTTGCGCACACGTACGCGAGCAGCCTCGGCAGCCCGTACACGATCACCGCGACGTACGGCGGCAGCGACGACTTCCGGTCCTCGGTGGACACCGAGCCGCAAACCGTCCCGCAGTCCGCGACGACCACCACGGTGAGCTCCGCGCCGGAGCCGTCCGTCGTGGGCCGGCCGGTCACCTGCACGGCGACCGTGGCGCCGGTGGCACCGGGCGGTGGCTCGCCCACGGGCACGGTGACGTTCGACTTCGGCGACGGCGGCACCCCGGCCGCGGCCCCGGTCGTCGACGGTCTGGCGACGGCCGTGCACGCCTATACGACCGCGGCGGGCAGCCCGTATCCCGTCACCGTCACCTACGGCGGCAGCCCCGACTTCGCCGGCTCCGGCGACCTCGTCACCCACTCCGTCGGCCGGGCCCCGACCACGACGGCGGTGGTCTCGACACCGGATCCGTCGGTGGCGGGCCGGCCGGTGACCGTCACCGCGACCGTCTCGGCCGTCGCCCCGGGAGCCGGAACCCCCACCGGCACCGTCACCTTCGGCTTCGGGGACGGCACGGCCCCCGCCACCGCGCCGGTCACGTCCGGGGTGGCCACGGTCACCCACGACTGGGCCAACACCTCGGGCAGCCCCTACACCATCACGGCGGACTACGGCGGCGACGCCGACTTCACCGCCTCCACCGGCATCGGCACCCACACGGTCGCCCAGGCCGCCACCCATACCGATGTGGCCTCCTCGCCCGACCCCTCGGTGACGGGCGAGCCGGTGGCCATCACCGCCACCGTCTCGGCCGTCGCCCCGGGAGCCGGAACCCCCACCGGCACCGTCACCTTCGACCCCGGCGACGGCGGCCCGGCCGTCACCACGCCCCTGACCGCGGGCGTGGCCACCGTCACCCACGCCTACACCGACGGCGCCGGCAGCCCGTACACCATCACCGCCACCTACGACGGCGACGCGGACTTCCTGACGTCCCTCGGCACCGACACCCAGACCGTGGGCCGCGCCTCGACCACCGTCGCCATCAGCGATCTGCCGGAGCCGTCGGTCACGGGCCGGCCGGTGACGTTCCTCGCGAGGGTGGCGCCGATCGCCCCGGGCGGGGGCGCGCCCACGGGCACGGTGACCTACGACTTCGGCGACGGCACGCAGGCGGTCGACGTCCCGGTGGCGGACGGTGTGGCGACGGCCGCGCACACGTACGCCACCGCGGCGGGCAGCCCGTACACGGTCACCGCCACCTACGGCGGGGACGACCACTTCATCGGCTCGGTGAACACGGAGACGCACCTCGTCGAGCGGGCGTCGTCGACGACGACGGTCGACTCGTCGCCGAATCCGTCGGTCACCGGCCGGCCGGTGACCGTCACCGCCACCATCGCGGCCATCGCGCCCGGAGCCGGAACCCCCACCGGCACGGTCACCTTCGACTTCGGCGACAGGACCGGGGCCGTCACGGCGCCGGTCACCGGCGGGGTGGCGACCATCACCCACGCCTATCCGATCGCCTTCGACAGTCCGTACACCATCACGGCGGACTACGGCGGCGACGCCGACTTCACCCCGTCCACCAGCACCGCCACCCAGACCGTGAACCCGGCCGCGACCGATACCACGGTGACCTCGACCTCCGATCCCTCGGTGCCCGGCCAGGCGGTGACCATCGGCGCCACCGTCTCACCGGCCGTACCGGGGGACGGAATTCCCACCGGCAGCGTCACCTTCGACCCCGGCGACGGCACCCCGGCCATCACCGCGCCGCTCGTCGAGGGGGCGGCGAGCATCACCCACACCTACACCAGCACCTCCGGCAGCCCGTACACCATCACCGGCTCCTACAGCGGCGACGCCGACTTCACCGCCTCCACCGGCACGGACACCCAGACGGTCGGTCAGGCGGACACCACCACCGCCCTGGTCACCTCTCCGGACCCGTCCGTGGCGGGCGAGCAGGTCACCTTCACCGCCAGGGTCTCCGCCGCGGCCCCGGGGGCGGGCAGCCCGACGGGCACGGTCACCTTCGACTTCGGCGACGGCTCGCCGACCGCCACCGCACCGGTCAGCGGCGGGGTGGCGACCGTGACCCACCCCTACGCGACCTCGGTCGGCAGCCCCTTCACGGTCACCACCTCCTACGGCGGCGATGCCGACTTCGCGCCGTCCACCGCCACCGGGACGCATACGGTGCTGGTGAGCGCCGCCACCACGTCGACCACCGTGACCTCCGCGCCGGATCCCTCGGTGACCGGCCGGGCGGTGACCTTCACCGCGACCGTGGCGCCGACCCCGCCCGGTGCCGGGGTGCCCACGGGCACGGTGACCTTCGACTTCGGCGACGGCACGCCGACCGCCACCGCGTCGCTCTCCGCCGGGGTGGCGACCGTGGTCCACGCCTACACGACCGCGGTGGGCGGCCCGTACTCGGTCACCGCCGCCTACAGCGGGGACGTCAACTTCAGCTCGTCCGCGGGCACCGACACCCAGACGGTCGCCCCGGCGTCCACGACCACGGCGGTGGCCTCCGCGCCCGACCCTTCCGTGGTCGGGCGGCCGGTGGCCCTCACGGCGACCGTGGCTCCCGTCGCCCCGGGGGCGGGGGTGCCGACCGGCACCGTCACCTTCGACTTCGGCGACGGCACCCCGGTCGCGTCGGCGTCGCTGGCCGGCGGGGCGGCCAGCATCGGCCACACCTATACGAGCGCCGACGGCTTCACCGTGACCGCCACCTACGACGGCGGCCCCAGCTTCCTCTCGTCCAGCGGCACCGACGCCCAGACCGTGAACCAGGCGGCGACCGCGACGGCGGTGGTCTCCGCTCCGGATCCCACGGTCAGCGCTCAGTCCGTCACCCTCACCGCGACGGTGGTGCCGACCGCCCCGGGGGCAGGGGTGCCGACCGGGACGGTCACCTTCGACTTCGGCGACGGCACGCCGACCACCACCGCTCCGCTCACCGACGGCCTCACGTCCGTCACCCACTTCTACGCGGGTACCTCCGGCAGCCCGTACACCGTGACCGCCACCTACAGCGGGGACGCCGACTACACGGCGTCCACCGGCACCGATGTGCACACGGTCAACAGGGCGGCCACCACGACGGCGGTGTCCTCCTCGCCCGGCCCGGGTGTCACCGGGCAGACCGTCACCCTCACCGCCGAGGTCTCCGCCCCGGGCACCGGAACGCCCACCGGCACCGTCACCTTCGACCCCGGCGACGGCACCCCGGCCATCACCGCGCCACTGTCCGATGGCACGGCCACCGCCACCCACGCGTACAGCACCGCCGCGGGCAGCCCCTTCACCGTCACCGCCGCCTACAACGGCGACACCGGCTTCGCGCCCTCCACCGGCACCAACACCCAGACCGTCAACAAGGCGGCCACCACCACGACCGTCACCTCCTCCCCCGACCCCACCGTCACCGGCCAGACCGTGACTCTCACCGCCACTGTCACGGCGGTGGGGCCGGGCGCCGGAACCCCCACCGGCACCGTCACCTTCTCCTTCGGAGACGGCACCCCGGCCGCCACGGCGCCGGTCGCAGGGGGCATGGCCACCATGACCCACGCCTACGCGGGGACCTCGGGCAGCCCGTACGCCGTCACCGCCACCTACAACGGGGACAACGGCTACACCTCGTCCACCGGCACCGACACCCAGACGGTCAACAAGGCGGCCACGACGACCACCATCGCCTCCGCGCCCGACCCCAGCGTCACCGGCCAGACCGTCACGCTCACCGCCACCGTGGCATCGGTCCTCCCCGGCGCCGGAATCCCGACGGGGACGGTCACCTTCTCCTTCGGGGACGGCGCACCGACGGTCACCGCGCCTCTGTCCGGCGGCACGGCCACCACCACTCACGCCTACACCACCAGGACCGGCAGCCCCTACCCGGTCACCGCCACCTACAACGGCGACACCAACTACGCGACCTCCACCGGCACCGACAGCCAGACCGTGGGCCGTGCGGCCACCACCACGGCGGTGGTCTCCGCGCCGGACCCCTCGGCGACCGGGCAGTCGGTGACCCTCACCGCCACCGTGGGACCCCTCTCCCCCGGCGCCGGAACCCCCACCGGCACGGTGACCTTCAGCTTCGGCGACGGTACGGGCAACAGCACCGTGGCCCTCTCCGGCGGCGTCGCGACCGTCAACCACACCTACACCACCAGGACCGGCAGCCCCTTCCCCATCACGGCCACCTACAACGGGGACACCAACTTCAGCGCGTCCAGCGGCACCGACACCCAGACCATCAACGCCAGGGCCGCGACCACCACCACGGTGACCTCGACCCCCGACCCCTCGGTGGTGGGTCAGCCGGTGACCATCAGGGCGACGGTCTCGTCCGTGTCCGGCACCCCGGTCGGAGCGGTCACCTTCTCCTTCGGCGACGGTACCAACACCGCCGTGGGCACCATCTCCGGCGGCATCGCGACGGTCACCCACACCTACACGACCACCACCGGGAGCCCGTTCACCATCACGGCCACCTACAACGGGACCGAGGACTTCGCCACGTCCAGCGGCACGGACACCCAGACCGTGAACAAGGCGGCCACCACCACTGCCGTGGTCTCCTCGCCGAACCCCTCTTCGGTGAGCGATCCGGTGACGGTCACCGCGACCGTCTCCCCCGTCGCCCCCGGCGCGGGGACGCCCACCGGGACCGTCACCCTGGCCATCACCGAGCGCACCCCTCTGGTGGTGACGCTGGTGAACGGCACCGCCTCCGCGACGTTCAACCCGCTGCAAAAGGGGATTCACACCGTCACCGCCAACTACAACGGCGACGTCAGCTACGCGGCCTCCTCGGCGTCCATCACCCAGACGGTGAACACCGGCTCGGGTTAGCCCGCCGGGCTCATGTCCGGTCCACCGCCCCGTCGGGCGCCTCCGCGTCCGCCTCGGGGCGGCGGTACATCCGGGTGGCGGTGATCTGGCCGTGGACCTGCTGTTCCTCCTCCGGCTCGCGGACCGGCAGACCCGGCCGCAGATGCTCCTCGACGCTGATGTACTTCAGCCCGGCCCGCAGATCCGCGTCATTGCGCAACCGGATCACCAGCGGGAACTCGGCCAGCGCCG
This sequence comes from Streptomyces lacaronensis, assembly GCF_047337785.1. Lineage (NCBI taxonomy): Bacteria > Bacillati > Actinomycetota > Actinomycetes > Kitasatosporales > Streptomycetaceae > Streptomyces > Streptomyces lacaronensis. The sequence continues at coordinate 10,484,431 of NZ_JBLHDK010000003.1, read as the reverse complement.
TGGTGTCGAACAGCCCCGTCGTATAGAGCAGCTGCACCCCCAGCGCGTCCGCCACCGCCCGCTGGAGCTCCAGCAGATAGGTGGCGTTGGCGCGGCCGATGGGGTTGTCGAGGAAGAGGGTGCCCGCGTGGCGGTGCTTGTCCCGGCCCCGGTCGTTGCTGCGCAGGGCCGCCATCGTGCAGTACAGCGCGATCGCGGCGGTCAGCAGCTGGCCGCCGGAGAACACATCGCCCATCTGCCCCACCGGGACCCGCTCGGCCCGCAGCACCGCGTCCGGCTTGAGGATCTCCACGGCCACCCCGCGCGGCTGGAGCGCGGCATGGACCCCGCGCAGCAGCAGTGACATGCCGTCCCGGCGCAGATCGGAGTTCTTCCGGACGGCGGAGCGGGTGGCCTCGTCGATGACCTCGCCGAGCCGCTCGGTGAGCGTGGCCTGGTCGGGGTCCTCGAAGCGGATCCGCAGAAACTCCTGGCCCGACCACTCGCCGAGCCCCTCCGGGAGCCGGGAGAGCCGCTGCGCCGAACGCAGGGTGGCCAGGCAGGACTCGACGAGGCCGCGCAGCCGGTCCACGATCGAGTCGCGGTTGCGCTCCAGCTGCTCCAGCTCGTCGGTGAGCACACGCAGCCGGGGCGCGAACGCCCCGGCCCAGGCGGCGGCGTGCTCGGGCAGCGCGGCCGCGGGGAGTTCGCGGATCTGCTGGCGGGCGGGGGTGCGCACCTGCTCGTAGCGGGTGGAGTTGGCGTGCCGTACGAGGACGTCGCTCGCCTCCCGCACCGAGGACTCGGCCGCCGACAGATCGGCGGCGCAGCCGCGCAGTGAGCGGCGGGTCTCGGCGGCGGCCTGACGGGCCTCGGCGAGATCCCCGGCGTACGGCTCGGGCCGCTCGCCGTCGTCCTCCGCACCGGGGCCGTCCCGCAGCAGATCCCGCAGCAGGGCGGCGGTCTCGTCGAAGCCGCCCGCGGCGTCCTCCGCGGCGCGGTGGGCGCGCACCAGGTCCGCGTGGGCGGTGCGGGCGGTGTCCAGGGCGTCCGTTCGGGCGGCCAGTTCGCCATTGGCGGTGCGCAGCAGCTCCTTCGCCTGCTCGGCGTCGGCCGGGACCGTCTCCTCCGGCAGCTCGGTGTGGGCGTCGCCGTCGGCGGGGGCGAGCCGCTCGGCCTCGCCGCGCAGCCGGCCCAGCTGCTCGCTCGCCGCCGACGCGCGGCTCTCCAGCATCTGGACCAGCGATTCGGCGCGCGCGGCGGCGGCCTGTCGGGAGGGGCCGTCGGCGCCGTCGGTGCCCTCCAGGAGCTGGGCGGCGCGGGTGCGGACCTTGTTGGTGAGCCGGTCGAGGGTGGCGAGGGCCGCGCTCTCGTCGCTCTCGGCGCGGGCCTGTTCGGCGCGGAGGTCGGCGCCGACGCCGACCTTCTCGTAGACCTGGGAGGCGGCGCGGTACGCCTCGCGGAGCGCGGGCAGCGAGGCGGACGGCGGCTCGGTGGCCTCGCCGAGGTCGTCGGGGGCGCCCGCGATCTCCGCGCGCTCGGCGCGCAGGGCGCGGGCGGTACGGCGCGCGTCGTCGGCCGCGCGCTGGGCGGCGCGCCGGTCCTCGTCGGCGGCGCGGGCCCGGTCCACACAGCCCGCGGCGCGCTCCTCGTACTCAACGGCCTCCTCGGCCAGTTCGCGCAGCCGGGTCTGCCAGGTGGCGCGCTCCCGCAGCCGGTACGCCAGACCGGCCAGCGCGTCCGCCACCCGGCGGGCCCGCTGCGCCGCCTCCTGGCGCTCGTCCCGGACGCGGGCGGCCTCGGTGGCGGCCTCGTCGGCCTCGGCCCGTGCCGTACGCGCCTCCACGAGATCGCTCTGCGCGGTGTCCGCGGTCTCCCGTGCGGTCTCGGCCGCGGCCGCGAGCTCCGCGAGCCGCCCGGGCGGGCAGCCGGTGCGCCAGGAGGCGAGCCGCGCGGAGAGCGCCCGGTCCCCGGCCAGCCGCGCGGCGAGCGCCCTGATCTCCTCGTCCCGCGCGGTGGCGCGGGACCGCAGCTCGCGCCGTTCGTCGTCGGCGGCGCGCTCGTCGTGCATCGCCGGGTTCGGCGGCACGAGGAAGACCCCGCTGTCCTCGGCGTCGGGCGCGGGCGTCGGCGCGAGCAGCGCGGCCGACGTCCCGACGGCCACGGCGGACCGCGGCAGCAGCGACGCCTGGCCCAGTACCTCGCGGGCGCGGGCGTGGGTGCCGGGATCGGTGATGACGACGCCGTCCACCAGCTCGGGCCGGGCCGCGAGCACGGCGGCGTGGTCGACGGGGTCCACGGCCTGGGCGAGATAGCGCCAGCCCGGGAGCGCGGGGATACCGTGCTCGCCGAGGAACTCGACGGCCGCCAGCACATCGGCACTGGGCGGCAACAGCCCTCCGTCACCGAGCGCCCCCAGGATCCGCGCGTCCTCGGCGGCGGCGGTCCGCAACTCGAACAACTGCCGCTCGGCTGAGCTCACACTCTCCTCGAGCAGCTCCCGCAACGCCTCGGCGTTCCGGTCCAACTCCTCGGCGGTGAGCGGGCCTTCCGCGAGGGGCCGCGGGGCGGGCTGAGGGTGGCGACTGCGGTCGCGGTCGCTTTCGGGATCGGGTTCGGGTTCGCCGCCGGGCTCGGGGCTCCAGCAGTCGGAGTCGTCGGTGGCGGTGGCCGAGTCGGCGTCGTCGGGGCCGGGCCGGGTGTCGGTGGCGGCGGCCTCCCCTTCGGCCTCACCGCCGTCGCCGTCGCCGACCCGAGCCGACACCTCCCCAGGCGGCCGGGACTCAGCCGCCACAACCCGGGCGCCCCCGCGCGGGGCGCCCGACGGGGCCGCGGGGCTGACGTCGGCGGAGTCCTTCGCGACCCGCGTCCCGGCCTGACCGCCGTCGCCGGGGGAATCGGCCGCCACGGCCGGGGCACCGCCACGGGGGCCCTCAGGGCGCGGGCCGTCATCGCCCGGCGGATCGTCCTCGACCTCGTCGATCCGCACCGTCACCCGGCCCGCGGGCCGCGACTCCGCCGCGAGTGGACGACGCCCGGGGGCCTCCCCGGGGCCCGCCTCCGCGTCCTCAACAGATGCCGCTCCATGGGGAGTGGGACGCGTCTCTTCCGCCTCACCCACCGGCCCGGCATCCGTCCGTCGACCTCCGACCGGGGCGGAGCCGTCCCCTGCCTCCTCGACGGGCCCCGGCGCCTCGCCCACCGGGCACGGCTCACCGAGCGCGCACGAGGCGGCAACGCCGTCACCGGGCGCCGGGCCGGAGGCGGGGCCCGGCCCGGCGTGGTCCGCTGCCGCGTGGCGTTCGCGGATGCCGGTGGGGGGCTCCTCGGGGGCGTAGGCGTGGTCATGGGGCGCGGGCTCGCCGTCCACGGGGATCGTGTGGGCGGAGGGGCCCGCGCGGAAGGCGGCGGGGAGTTGGGAGAGGCCGACGTCGTCCGCGTCCTCCTCGTCCACGTGGACCGTGATCCACCCGGCCCGGTCGGACTCGGTCGGCAGGGCTCGGGCGCCTCGGCGGCCCGCGCCATCCGCGTCCGGAACGCGAACCGTCACCCCGCGCGCCGCGCACGCGTCCGCCGGTGACGGGCGGGTGGCGGCGCCGCGCGGGGCGGGGACGGCGGCGGACGGCTGCGGCAGGCCCAGCAGTTCGACCAGGCGCTGCTCCGCGCCCAGCGCCTCCGCGGCGCGCCGCTCCGCGTCGTACGCGGATTCCGCGGCCCGCGCCGCGTCCACCGCTCGCGCCGCGGCCAGCTCGGTGCGGGCCTCCTCGGCGGCGGCCGACTTCGCGTGGTCGGCGGTGCGCCGGGCGGTCTCGCGGGCCTCGTCGAAGGCGGCGACCGTGGTCTTCTCGGCGTCGCTCGCGGCGAGCGCGGCGCGGGCCGGGTCGGCGTCGGGGGCGGAGTCGTCGAGCCATCCGGCGCGGACGGCCTCGGCGGTCTCCTGCTCGACCTCGGCGAGCCGCTGGCGCAGATGCTCGGCGTCGCTGCGGGCGCGCTGGGCCGCCGTTGCGGCGGAGGTGGCGTCGCGGTGGGCGGCCTCGCCCGCCTCCTGGAGGCCGGCGGAGCGCTCCTCCTCCTCGTTGGCGACCCGCTCGCCGTCCTCCGCGGCCGCGTGCAGGGCACGGATGAGTTCGGCGGCGGCCTTGGCGCGGGCGGCGAGCGCGGGGGCCGCGTCCCGCTCGGCCTCACGGATGGCGGCGGCCACGCGCGCGGAGCGGTCGGCGGCGGCGCGGTGGCGCAGCACGGTCTCGGCGGCCTGCCAGGCGGAGTGCAGGGTGCGGGCGTCGTTGAGCTCGCGGCGCTGCGCGGCGGCGCCCTTCTCGGCGGCGGCGAGCGCCAAGGAGGCGTGCCGGTAGGCGAGTTCGGCGGCGACAAGGTCGCTGCGGCCGCGCGCCCCCTCGGCGGCGGTGACGGCCTCGGCGGCGGAGGCGACCCGCCCGGCGAGCTCGGCGACACGCGCCCGCTCCTCCGCGCCGCGCGCGGACAGCCGCCGCGCGAGCGTACGGGTGCGGCGCTCGGCGCCCGCGTGCACACCGCGCGCCTGCTCACGCCGCTCCGCGGCGTCCGCGATGCGCTGGAGCAGATCGAGCGAACCGGCGGTGAAGTCACGCTCGGCGGTCAGCTCGGCGCGGCGGCCCAGCTTGTGGGCGAAGCCGTGGACGAGGTCGGCGAGCCCGTCGGTGTCGCGGGTGTCGGTGACGGCGCGCAGCAGCAGGTCGGTGAAGTCGGAGTCGTTCTTGACCGCGAAGAGCCCGGCGGCCTCGCCCTCGTCGGCGTTCATCTCCCGCTGGTAGCGGAAGAGTTCGGGGTCGAGGCCGAGCTCGCCGAGGTGTTCGTTCCAGCGCTCGTGGATCTCCACCCAGACCACGTCCAGATGCGGATACGACTTGGCGGCCTCCGTAAGGGCGTCACGGAAGCCCTTCATGGTGCGGCGGCGGCCGCGGGCGGTGGAGGCGCCCTCGACGACGGGCCGCACCGCCGCGGACTCGGCGACCGGCAGCGAGTCCAGGCTCATCCCGGGGCCGGGCCGGAAGGAGTACCACGCCTCGGCGAACTTCCGCGGGTCGCTGGAGACCTGACGGCCGCGCCATTCGCTGACCTTGCCGACGACGACGGTCTCACCGGTGACGGTGTGCTGCCACTCCAGCGCGACATGCCCGCAGTCGTCGGCGAGCAGGAACTTGCGCAGCACACCGGAGCTGGCGCCGCCCAAGGTGTTGCGATGGCCGGGCAGCATCACCGAGAAGATCAGCTTGAGCAGGACGGACTTGCCGCCGCCGTTCTCCAGGAAGAGCACCCCGGCGGGGGCGGGGCGGCGCGGCGGGCCGACCGGCTCCTCCTCGAAGAACTCCGCCTGGGTGGGCGCGGGGCTGGGCACCGGCTCGCCGACTCCGCGCAGGTCCAGCACGGTGTCGGCGTAACGCGCACCGGCCGGCCCGATGGAGTAGAGGCGGATCCGGGACAGCTCGTACATGGCGGCGGACTCTCGTTGTCGGAAGGTGTGGTGGTGTCGGGCGGGTGGGGGCCGGGCGTCGGGGTTCAGGAGTGGAAGGGGAGACCGGCGTCGGCCACCAGGTCGAGGTCGTCGCCCTGGTCGGGGGGCAGCAGAGTGGCGCCGCCGTCGCTGACGGGGACGACGCCGAGCTCCAGCAGCTCGGCCATGGCGGCGGAGGCCGCCATGTCGCGCACCTGGAGCTGATAGCGGGCGGTCGTGCGGTAGGTGCCGCCGGATTCGTCGCCGGTGCGCTGGAGGAAGCCGGAGTCGACCAGGAAGGCGACGGCCTTGCCGACGATGCCGGTGGTGGAACCGGCGAGCCTGCGCGCGTCCTTGGTGGCGCCGGTCGCGCTGCGCCGGGCGTAGACCCGCCAGGCGGACTCCAGCCCGGGTGCACCGGTGGCGGGGTCGGTGTTCTCCCCCTGCTCCTCGGCGCGCTCCTCCAGCCGCCGGCACGCCTGGCGGACGAAGGCGTCGACCCCGTTGACGGTGACGCGGCCGATATAGCCGTCGTCGGCGAGGTCCTCGGGACGGGGGAACGCCAGGGCGGCGACGGCGAGATGGGCGAGGCCGTGCAGAAAGCGGTCGGCGGAGTCGGTGGCGGCGCGGCGGGCGTAGTCGCCCATGCGGACGGCGAAGACGGAGTCCTCGGCGGCGGTCACCGCCATTCCGGCGCGGGTCGACACCTCCAGCACGATGAGCCCGAGACCGGCGGCGATGGCGTCGGTGAGGCGCGCGAACGCCGGTTCGTCGCGGTGGCGGCGCAGCAGCTCGGCGTATTCGACGTCCCGCGCGGGCAGCAGCTTGGGCTGGAGCCCGAAGGCCACCAGCCGCGCGGCGTCGGCCGCGTCGGCGGGTGTCAGCCCGGCGGCCGCCGGGGCGGGGGCCGCGTCCGGCGGTGTCATCTCGTCGATGTCGTACTCGGTCACGGCTGAACCTCCTCGCGCGGGGCGTACTCATGGATCGCGGCCATCACGCCACCTCCGCGCGGTCGGCCGCCATACCGGCCGCGTCCAGCAGGGCGGTGCCCACTATCAGGTCGGCGCCGCCGAATTCGGGGTCGTCCAGTTCGGTGCCGTCGTCCACGGCGAACAGCAGCCGCTGCTCGCCCTGGCGATAGGCGGTGCCGACCGGGGGGCTCGCGGCGTGGACGGCGAGGAGGGCGATCAAATAGGGCAGATCGGGATCGCGGCGGCGGGCGTCGGCGAGCAGCCCGGACAGCCGTCGCGGGGCGTCCGCGGGCAGTTCGAGCAGTTCCATGGCCACCGCCAGCTGCTCCTCGCTGAAGCGGCTGTCGTCGGGGGTGGCGATGAGATCGGGCTCGGGCATCTCGGCGCCGAGGTGCTCCCGCTCCACGGGCGGGGTGAGCAGCATCTCGACCAGGTCGCTCATCCGCACCGAGGTCGGGGTGCGCAGCCCCGTGCCACGGGCGAAGAACGCGTCGGTGACCCGGCCCGCGCGCTCGAGGGGCAGCGGGAGGACGGGGGCCAGCAGCTGTCCGTACAGGTCGTATCCGGAGCGCGGGGCGGGGGGCGCGAAGGACTGGCGGTCCTGCTCGGCGCGGAACAGCGGACCGGCCTCCAGCAGCCGGGACTGCAGCTGGGTATGGCGCCGGATGCAGTCCTTGACGATGTCGACGAGCTCGGCGGCGCGCCGCTTGTGCTCGGCGCTCTCGGCCTCGTCGCGCGCCTTGCGGATGTTGGTGAGGATCGCGTTCTCGTGGCGGTAGCGGTCGGCGACGTGGTCGAGCGCCTCGCTGATCAGCTCGGGTACGGTGCTCAGCCAGTCGACGGCGCGGACGTTGCGCCGGGTGGCGTCGAGGGTGCGGCGCAGCGTCTCCGAGTACTGCACGGTGCGGTAGCGGGCCTGCTCGGCGGCGAGTTGGGCATCGGCGAGGCGGCCCCGGCTGATCAGGACCTCCAGCTTGACCTCGGCGGCGATCTGAGCGCTGGTGACATCCGTGTCGAGGGCGCCGACCAGGACGTTGACCGCCTCGTCGGTGGTGCGCAGATAGACGCTGCCGCCGGGGCCCGGCACCTCCTCGATCAGCTTGAAGTCGTAGTCCCTGCGGACATACACCCCATCGGGCCCGAAGGTGCCGTAAACGGCGCGGAAGCCGCGGTCCACACTGCCGACGTTGATCAGGTTCTCCAGCACCCAGCGGGCGACCCGGTCGTGCTCGGCGGCGGGACGCCCGGGGGCCTGGGCCGCCACCCGGGGCAGCAGTCTGGCCACTATCTGCTCGTGGTCGGCGCCGGTGTCGAAGTCCATGTGGAGCGTGACGAGGTCGATGGCGGCGAGGGCGACTTCCGCCATCGCGTACACCCCGTACTCCCCCGCGAGGTTGGCCTTGCGCGCGTCCAGGTCGTGCAGCGGCGCGGTGCAGGCGAGCGCGCGCAGCCGCCGGGCCAGGCCCTCGTCGGCGGCCGGGCCCGGGGCCGGCCTGGCGGCCCCTTCAGCGGTGTTGAGCTGGGGCGCGGCGGCCCCCGGGGGTGGAGATGTCACGTCGCACAGAGTAGGCGGTCGCACCGACAACGTACGAAACGGCACGGAGATCCCGCTATGACATACCAGGTCCCCCGCGCGTGCACGCGCGTACACCGGCGCGCCCCCCGCACCTCACCGATCCGTCAGTCTACGGCTCACCGGCCGGTGGTCCGTCCAGGGCGAGCGCCGCGAAGGTGGCGAGCCAGTGGTCGCCGGTGAAGTCCCCGGAGACGGTGGCCGGGAGCCCGGCGGCCAGATGGTCACGGGCCGCCGTCCGCAGCACGTCCGCGCGCGGATCGCCGTGCGGCAGGGCGGCGGCCAGGCGGCGGAGCGCGGCGGCGCGGCTGAGGATGAGGCCCAGCAGATGGCCGATCTGCGGATCGGCGGGGTCGGAGACGATGGGCGGGGTGAGCACGGTGACGGGCGCGCCCCATTCGACGCCGGGGAGAAAGCGTTCCAGCCAACGCGCGAACTCCTCCTCCGGCAGCACCCGGCAGACCGTCTCGGCCTCGGTGAGCGCGGGCGAGAGGAAATCCTGTCCGGAGGGCTCCCAGTGGACGGGGGCGTCGCGGTCGTCGGCGAACCAGTCGAGGACGGCCTCGGTGACCGGTTCGACGATCCCCTTGGCGCCCGCGGCGGCCGCGCTGTCCAGGACCAGGCCGAGGGCGAAGGCGCTGTTGGTGTGGACGCCGTGCCGCACCGGGTAGGTGGCGCGTTCCAGCCATCCGCTCAGCAGTGCGCAGACGGCGTCGGCGGCCGGTTCCAGGGCCTCGGCCCAGCGCTCGCCCGCGGGCCCCGGCAGGCTCCGGCACTCGGCGGTCAGCGCGAGCAGCCAGGCCCATCCGTAAGGGCGCTCGAAGGAGGGATGGGCGCGCAGATAGTCGGCCTCGGCGGCGAGGGCGTCGGCCGTAAGGTGCCCGTCCAGTACGGCGGTGACCTCGTCGGCGCGGACGCGGTCGGGGCAGCGGCGCAGCAGCCGGACCAGCAGCCAGTGCATATGGACCGCGGAGTGCCAGTCGTAGGAGCCGTAGAAGGCGGGGTGGTGCCGGCGTGGCTCGACCAGGTCCTCGGGTCCGCGCAGCAGATACGCGGGGGCGTTGGGATAGGCCCGGGTGACGTTGGCGGTGGCGAGGGCCGCGAACCGGGCCGCGTACCGGCCGAGTTCGCTCCCCGTCCCGTCCGGCTCATCCATCTCGTCCGGCTCGTCCGCCGTGTTCGGCTCGTAAGCGTTCAATGCGTTGCCCCCTCGGCGACGCGCAGATCGGTCCGGGTGCTCACGGCCGCCCCGATGATCGCCCGCAGCGCGTCGGCGGCCATGGCGGCGGGCAGTGCGGGTTCGGCGCCGTCCACGACCTGTTCGGGCGCGTACGGGAGGTGGACGAAGCCACCGCGCAGGGCGGGCCGCTCGGTGGCGATGAGATGGGCCAGACCGTAGAAGACGTGGTTGCACACAAACGTTCCGGCGGTCTGTGAGACGGCGGCCGGAATCCCGGCCTCGCGAACGGCCGCGACACACGCCTTGACCGGCAGGGACGCGAAGTAGGCGGCGGGGCCGCCCTCGACCACCGGTTCGTCGATGGGCTGCCGTCCGGCGTTGTCGGGTATCCGGGCGTCGTCCACGTTGATCGCGATCCGCTCGACGGTGACACCGGGACGGCCGCCCGCCTGGCCCACGCACAGCACCAGGTCGGGGTCGGCCTCCGCCACGGCGGCGGACAGCTCCTCGAGGGCGGTGCCGAAGACGCAGGCGAGTTGTACGGCCGTGACCTCGGTGCCGGGCGGCGGATCGGCGGCCACGAGGGTGACGGCCTGCCACGACGGGTTGACGGCCGAGCCCGCGAAGGGTTCGAAGCCGGTGAGAAGCACGCGGGTCACAGCAGCGGCCCCCTTCAGAAGGCGAACAGCGAGATGATGGCGATGTTGCAGACCAACAGCGCCCCGGCGGTCGGGATCTGCGCCTTGATGGGCCCGTACTGGTCCTTGAGTTCCAGCAGGGCGGCGGGCACCAGATTGAAGTTGGCGGCCATGGGTGTCACGAGCGTGCCGCAGAAACCGGCCAGCATGCCGACGGCGAGGACGACGGGCGCGTCCCCGTGCATCTGCTGGATGAGCACGGGCCAGCCGATGGCGGCGGTCATCACCGGGAAGGCGGCGAAGGCGTTGCCCATGATGACGGTGAACAGGGCCATTCCCACGCAGTAGACGGCCACGGCCACGTACTTCTGGCCCTCCGGCAGCACCTGTTCGGTGATCTTGCCAACCTGGGTGCCGACCCCCGCCTCCTGGAAGATGGAGCCGAGCACGGCGAGCAGCTGCGGCAGCAGCAGCGCCCAGCCCATGGACTCCAGCAGGCTCCGGCCCGCGTGCAGCGGCACCGCGGGCCGCCGCTCGCGCACCACGACCATGCCGACCAGCAGCCCGACGATCGCGCCGAAGCCGAGGCCCAGGATGGTCTCGCTGCCGGCCTCCAGGACCGGTTCGCCCCCGATGTGCCAGTGCTTGACGGCCGAGGCGCAGACGACGGCGACCAGCGGGATGGTGAGCGCCGGGACGAACAGCCTGCTGCCGAGCCGGGCGGCGGATGCGGCGCGCTGCTCGGGCGTGGTGGTGCGCGGCACACCGCGCCCGGTGAGCGGGAAGCCGCCCAGGCAGACCATGGCGAGGACGGCGACGCCCAGCGGTTCGGCCGGGGCCTTCTTCTCCACCACCCAGCTGCTGTAGAAGAAGCAGCCCCCGAGCAGCCCCCAGAACGCGGCCGAGCCGAGGCGCTTGGGGTTGGTGCGGTCGACGACCATCTGGGCGGCCATGGCGAGGAAGACGGCGCCGACGAGCCAGAAGAACCACTCCGCCTTGATCACTTGGCTTCCTCCGCGGTGCGGCTGCCCTCGGCAGCGGATCGGCCGCCGGAGGCGGCGAGGTCGTGGTCCAGCGAGCGGTCCAGGCGCAGTAGCCGGAAGCCGTGGATGAGGAACGCGCAGACGGCGGTGGGGATGGCCCACAGCGCCAGCTGAAGGGGCTCCAGATGGGTGTGGTAGGTGGTGTTGACGAACCCGGTGATCAGCAGGATCGAGCCGATGGCCAGGAAGCAGTCCTCGCCGAAGAACAGCCCGACCGTGTCGGCGCTGGCGGAGTACGAGCGGACGCGCTCGCGGACCCGCTCGGGCAGCGGGCCGTGGCGGCGCTCCGCGGCGCCCTCGGCCATCGGCGCGACCATGGGCCGCACGCTCTGGGCCGGGCCGCCGATGCTGGTGAGGCCGAGGGCGGCGGTGAGCTGGCGCAGCAACAGATAGAGGGCGAGGAACCGGCCGGTGGTGAGCTTGCCGAGCCGGCCGATGAGGGTACGGGCCTGTTCCTGGAGGCCGTGGCGCTCCAGGAGGCCGATCACGGGCAGGGTGATGACGAAGATCGTCACCGAGCGGCTGGAGGCGAAGCCGTTGCCGAAGGCCGCCAGGATCTCCTGGGGCGAGAGCTTGGCCAGCAGTCCGGTGGCGATGCCGGCAACCCCCACCACCAGCAACGGGTTGCGTCGTGTGGCGAATCCGAGGATCACCACGAGGACGCCAAGGAGAACGATCATGCGTCCCGCCTTCCGCGCACAAGGACCTCACGGGGGCGTGAGGAGGGTGCACCGGAGGCTAGGCGTTCGTTCAACGATCCGACAAGAGCCTGAAACGAACTTGTTCCGGCCCCGCCGGATCGTTTACCGCTGGGAAACCTCTATCGACGGGACATCTTCCGCGCGTAGGCGTCGGCCAACTGTCCCTGGGAATCGTCCAGATAGGAGGCGAGCAGCCGCTCGGCCTCCACCGCGTCACCACCCTGGAGCACCTCCAGGATCTGGCGGTTGCGCACCAGATAGGGGGCGTAAAAGCGGCGGGGGTCGGCCATGACGTGGAAGACCAGCCGGAGCTCGGCCAGCACCGCGCGCATGAGTTCGTCGGCGCGGGGACTTCCGGCGAGGGAGACGATCGCCTGATGGAAGCGGATATTGGCGGTGGACAGGTCCTCCCAGGCCCGGTCCCGCGCGGCCCGCTCGCCCGCCAGGACCGCCGCCTCGACCGCCCGCAGCTCGTACGGCGGCTCGCCCAGGCCGCGCACCGCCGCGCATTCGACGAGCCGGCGCACGCGGTAGATGTCGTTGAGGTCGTCCACCGTGACGACGCGGACGAAGACGCCGCGGTTCAGTTCGTGCACCAGCAGCCGCTCGTGGGTCAGCAGGCGGAAGGCCTCCCGGAGAGTGTTGCGCGAGACGCCGAGCGCGCCGCCCACGCTGTCCTCGGACAGCCGGGTGCCGGGCGGGAAGAACCCCTCGGCGATGCGGTCGCGCAGGATGTCCGCGACGCGCTCCGCCGTGCTGGTGCGCCCCAGCAGCGCCCGGTCGGCCTCGAGTCCGGCGGCGAGACCGGGGACCGGGGCGTATCCGGTCGGCTCCACCGGTTCCACCGGCTCCGCGGCTTCCGCCGTCTCCGGCACCTCCGACATCTCCGGCACCTCGTCCGGCGACTCGCCGGAGCGGCGGTTTGCTCCCTTTGTCCCGTTCGCCACATCAGCCCCTGTTCGGTGACTCGTTCGTCCCGTATAGCGAGAAGTCAAGCCCAGAAATCGTCGCCGGACAACAACTATCTTGTCGGATCGTTCAACGATCGCTTACCTTGTGGTGCCATCCGCATCCCCTCACGTATCCCCCACGCCCGAACGGACGGATATGACCGCATCCTTGGCGAACCTGTCCATCGATCTCAATGCCGACCTCGGCGAGGGGTTCGGCCGCTGGCAGCTCACCGACGACGAGGCCCTGCTGTCCATCGTCACCAGCGCCAATGTCGCCTGCGGCTTCCACGCCGGGGACCCCTCGACCATGCGCCGGGTGTGCGAGCTGGCCGCCGAGCGCGGAGTGCGCGTCGGGGCCCAGGTCTCCTACCGGGACCTGGCCGGTTTCGGCCGGCGCAGCATGGACGTCCCGCCCCGGGAGCTGGCCGACGAGATCGCCTATCAGATCGGCGCGTTGGAGATCTTCGCCCGCGCCGCCGGAACGCGGGTGCACTACGTCAAGCCCCATGGCGCGCTCTACAACCGCAGCGTGCACGACGAGGCGCAGGCCGCCGCCGTGGTCGAGGGCGTCAGGCTGGCCGCCGGCGGTCCGCTGCCGGTGCTGGGGCTGCCCGGGTCCCGGCTGCACGAGGCGGCCCGCGCGGCCGGGCTGCCGGTGATCGCCGAGGCGTTCGCGGACCGCGCCTACACCGCCGCCGGGACGCTCGTGCCGCGCGTCGAACCCGGCGCCGTGGTCCACGACCCGGACACGGTGGTCGAGCGCGCCCTGGGCTTCGCCCGCGACCGCGCGGTGACCTCGATCGACGGACGGCGCGTCGAGGTGGACGTGCGCTCGCTGTGCGTCCACGGCGACACCCCCGGCGCCGCCGACCTCGCCCGCCGGGTGCGGTCCGAACTGGCCACCGCGGGGGTGCGTGTGGCGGCGTTCATATGACGGTGCGGACCCTGCCCGTCGGTGAGCACGGGCTGCTCATCGAGCTCGACAGCGGCGAGGCGGCCGAGGCGCTCCACGCCGAGCTGCTGCGCCGCGCCGCCGAGCGGCGGCTGCCCGCCGTGCGCGAGATCGTGCCCGCCGCCCGCACCGTGTTCCTCGACGGGCTCGCCGACCCCGGGCGGCTCGCGGCCGAGCTGCCCCGCTGGCGGATACCGCCCCTGGACCGGGGCGACAGCGAGATCGTCGAGGTGCCCGTGCGCTACGACGGGCCCGATCTGGACGAGGTCGCGCGGCGGTGGGGGGTGACGCCCGAGGAGGCCGTACGGATCCACTCCGGCGCCGAGTTCCGGGTGGCCTTCTGCGGCTTCGCGCCCGGCTTCGGCTATCTGACGGGGCTGCCCGAGCGATTCCACGTGCCGCGCCACGCCACGCCCAGGACGCGGGTGCCGGTCGGCTCGGTGGCCCTCGCGGGCGGGTACACGGGCGTCTATCCGCGCTCGTCCCCCGGCGGCTGGCAGCTCATCGGCACCACGGACACCGTGCTGTGGGACACCGCGCGGGAACCGGCGGCGCTGTTCACCCCCGGCACTCGCGTCCGCTTCATCCCGGTGTCGGACAGCGCGGTCCCGGAAGGGGCGGCGCCATGACCGACAGCGCCTTCGTCGTCGTACGGCCGGGGGCTCTGACCACCGTCCAGGATCTCGGCCGCGTCGGCCATGCCCATCTCGGGGTGCCCCGCTCGGGGGCGCTCGACCAGCCGGCCCACCGGCTCGCCAACCGCCTGGTGGGCAACGCCGAAGGGGCCGCGACCCTGGAGACCACGCTGACCGGCTGTGCGGTGCGGCTGCGCCGCCCGGCGACGGTCGCGGTCACCGGCGCGCCCTGTCCGGTGACGGTCGACGGCCGCCCCGTCGCGTGGGGCGCGGCCGTACGGGTGCCGTCGGGCGCGCTCCTGGAGGCCGGGGCCGCCGCCCACGGGGTGCGCAGCTATGTGGCGTTCGACGGCGGTGTCGAGGCCGAGCGGGTGCTGGGCAGCCGGGCCACGGATGTGCTCTCCGGGCTGGGCCCGGCGCCGCTCGCGGACGGCGCGGTGCTGCGGCTCGGGCGGCCGCGCGGGCCGGCGCCCGCCGTGGACGGGGTGCCGCACCGGGGCGTCGCACCGGAGCTGGTGCTCCCCGTGGTGCTCGGTCCCCGTGACGACTGGTTCACCCCCGCGGGGCTGCGCACGCTCTCCACCGGGGACTTCCGCGTCTCGGCCGCGAGCAACCGGATCGGCCTGCGGACCGAGGGTCCCTCACTGCGGCGGGCGCGGGACGGTGAGCTGGCCAGTGAGGGCATGGCGCTCGGCGCGCTCCAAGTCCCGCCGGACGGACGGCCGGTGCTCTTCCTCGCCGACCATCCGACGACCGGCGGCTACCCGGTCGTGGGCGTCGTGCCGGAGCGGTATCTGGCCGCCGCGGCGCAGGCCGTCCCCGGCACTCCGGTGCGGTTCACCCCGCTGGGCCGGGTCTCCTGGGGGCCGACCGCCCGGCGGACCGTCCCGGACGGCGCCTGAGCGGTCTCGCTGAAGTCCAGTGCGGTTCGGGTGCGCCCCGCAGGGGCGCGGGGCCGTCTCGATGTGCGGCTCCGCCGCGTGGGCGCGAACGGCCACGACGCGGCCGCGGATGAACGACCGCACCTCGCGGCACTTCCCGCGGAGCGCTCAGCGGGCGCGCCGTGCGCCGACTCGCTCCCTGCGCTGTGCCTTGCGGCGCAGCGCGCGGCGCTCCTCCTCACCGGTACCGCCCCAGACCCCGTGGGTCATTCCGCTCTCCAGTGCGTAGTCCAGGCATTCCTGGATCACCGGACAGCGCCGGCAGACCTCCTTGGCCAGCGTCTCCTGCCGCCGGGCGGCCGGGCCCGCCACCCCCACGGGGAAGAACAGCTCCGGATCCTCGTGCGTGCATTCGGAGTCATGCCACCAGGCCATGGCTGCCCCTTCCCTGAACGAGTTGCTGAAAGCACCCGCCGTCGGGCTCACGCGCGGTGTGCGCGGGGCGGGCGCCCCGTGGGTCATTCGGGCGCGTCCGGGCGGGCTTTGACAAGGTGCGGGTTTCCGATCGTGGCGGCGGCAAACGGATCCGAACACGCCATGCCTCATTTCGGGCTGCCTGGGTGAGCCCGGGGCGGCTTGGGGCCCCTCCCGGATGCGTCAGTCGTCAGTCCCGCAGCCGCTCGGGCAGCAGGATGACGGTGCTGCCCGGCCGGCCGATCCACCGCGGACCGCCGTCGACCGCGACCCCGGTGACCGCGGCGGCCATCGCCAGCGCCCGCGCCGTCCAGCCGGACGGATGCCCGCCGTCCCCGAACCGATACCGCCACGCCTCCTCCGGATCGCCCTGCTCCGGATCGAGCATGACCTCCTCGCAGGAGCACATCGCCCCGCCACGGGCTATGGAGGGACGGATGAACGCGTCGGGGTGGTCGAAGACCGAGACGGCCACGGTGCCCCGGGAGAGCGGCGCCAGCACCTCCTCGCCATGGATGGCGATCCCGTCGAACTGCTGGAGCACCACGCCGCCGGGCGCCGCGCCGACCAGCAGCCGCCCCTCCTCCTCCAACAGGACGTCCGCGTAGTCGGCCTCGCCGCCTTCCTCCCCGTCCTCGCCTTCCTCGCGGTCCTCGTCCTCGTCCTCGCCGATGGTGGCGACGATGTCTCCGCCCAGCGCGGCCACGACCTCCGGCACGCTCCGCCCGGCCACGAACGCCACACAGCCCCAGTCCTGGTACTCCCCGCCCTCGCCGTCGAAGGCGGCGATCAGCTCATCGGCCGCCCGCTGCGCGGCCCGCTCCTCGGGGGACGGCTCCCGGGCGCCGGGCACCCCGGCCACCAGGTCGGCCAGCGGCGTCCACCACGCCAGCTCGCCCGGGCACCGTCCGTCGGCCTCCCGGGGCCGCCAGGGGTCGGCCCCGGCCGCGATGAGCGCCGACGCCTTCTCCCGGTCCCAGTTGCGCACCGCGTGCCACAGCGGGGTGCGGCCCGCCGCGTCCGGCCGGTCCACCTCCCGTGCCACCGTGAGCAGTTCGGCCAGCACCTCGGCGCTTCCCGAGCAGGCCGCGGAGTGCAGCGGCGCCATATGGCCGCCGACGATGCGGTCGGGGTCGGCCCTCGCGGCGAGCGCGGCGCGCACGGCCCTCAGATCCGTCCAGTCGTGGATGTCCTGCCAGTCGGTCATGCGTCCAATCTGGCATCCGCCACCGACAATCCGTCTCCGGCCTCCTCCGGCGGGCCGTAACCGCCGCCGCCCGGGGTGTGGACGACCAGGACGTCCCCCACCCCGACGTCCGCCGCGTCACGGCCGTCCAGGCGGTCCACCGAACCGTCGGCGCGCTCGATCAGGTTCGCGCCCGGCGTGCCCGGTTCGCCGCCCGCCATGCCGTACGGGGCCACCCGGCGGTGGCCGGTGAGGAGGGCGACGGTCATCGGCTCCAGGAAGCGGATGCGGCGGGTGACGCCGTGGCCGCCGCGCCAACGGCCGCGGCCGCCGCTGCCCCGGCGGATCGCGAAGTTCTCCACCCGCACCGGATAGCGCCACTCCAGCACCTCGGGGTCGGTCAGCCGGGAGTTGGTCATATGGGTCTGTACGGCGTCGGCGCCGTCGAAACCGTCCCCCGCGCCGGAGCCGCTGGCGACCGTCTCGTAGTACTGGACGCGGTCATTGCCGAAGGTGACGTTGTTCATCGTGCCGGAGCCCTCGGCCTGGACGCCCAGGGCCGCGTACAGGGCGCCCGTGACGGCCTGGGATGTCTCGACGTTCCCGGCGACCGTGGCGGCCGGGAAGACGGGCGCCAGCATGGAGCCCTCGGGGATGCGCACCTCCAGGGGCTTCAGACAGCCGCTGTTGAGCGGGATGTCCTCGGCGACCAGCGTGCGGAAGACATAGAGCACGGCCGCCATCACCACCGAGCTGGGCGCGTTGTCGTTGCCCGGCCGCTGGGGCGAGGTGCCGGTGAAGTCCAGGACGGCGCCGCGCGCGTCGCGGTCCACCGTAAGGCTGACGCGGATGACCGCCCCGCCGTCGGTCTCGTAGCGGTACGAGCCGTCACGCAGCCCGGTGACGATACGGCGCACCGACTCCTCGGCGTTGTCCTGGACGTGGCCCATATAGGCGTGCACGACGTCGAGGCCGAACTGCCCGATCATCCGGCGCAGTTCCTGGATGCCCTTCTCGTTGGCGGCGATCTGGGCGCGCAGATCGGCGAGGTTGGCGTCCGGGGCACGGGACGGATACGGCCCGCCGGTCAGCAGCTCGCGGGTCTCCCGCTCGCGCAGTGCCCCGTCCCGCACCAGCAGCCAGTTGTCGAAGAGGACGCCCTCCTCCTGGATGGTGCGGCTGAAGGCGGGCATGGAGCCGGGGGTGATGCCGCCGATCTCGGCGTGGTGGCCGCGCGAGGCGACGAGGAAGAGCAGTTGGTCCCCCGGCTCGTCGAAGACCGGGCTGACCACGGTGACATCCGGCAGATGGGTGCCTCCGTGGTACGGGTCGTTGATCGCGTACACATCGCCGGGCCGCATCGCGCCCCCGTTGCGCCGCAGCACCTCCTTGATGGACTCGCCCATGGAGCCCAGGTGCACCGGGATGTGCGGGGCGTTGGCGATGAGGTTGCCCCCGGCGTCGAAGAGGGCGCAGGAGAAGTCGAGCCGCTCCTTGATGTTGACGGAGTGGGCGGTGTGCTCCAGGCGGACGCCCATCTGTTCGGCGATGGCCATGAAGAGGCTGTTGAAGACCTCCAGCATCACGGGGTCCACCTCGGTGCCGACCGCGGTGGTGCTCGGGCGCGGCCGGACCCGGGTGAGCAGCAGATGGCCGCGCTCGCCCATGGTGGCCTGCCAGCCGGGGTCGACCACGGTGGTGGCGTCCTCCTCGGCGACGACCGCGGGCCCGGTGACCCGGTCCGACGGGCGCATGCCGTCGCGTTCGTAGAGCTCCGTCCGCTGCCAGCGCCCTTCAGTGAACATCCTTACGGTCGTCACGGGAGCCAGTTCGCCCTCCCTGGGCGGCCGTTCCACGGCATGGCCGCCGGTGGGCCCCGCCGCGCCGACCGCCTCGACCGACACCGCCTCGACGACCAGCGGCTTGTCCATGGTGAAGGCGTAGCGGGTACGGTGCGCCCGGACGAAGTCCTCGGTCATCGCGGGGGCGGGGCCGAGCGGGACGGGGATGGAGGAGTCGGTGCCCGCGTACCGCAGATGGACCCGGGCGACGGTGTCGAGGGTGTCCTCCGGGACCCCGTCCGCGAGGAGTTCGCCACGGGTCTGATCGGCCAGCCGCGCGCACAGCTCGCGCACCCGCGGCAGCGTCTCCTCGCCCAGCTCCGCCTCGACGGCCTGCTCGCGCATGGCGGTGGCGTCGGCCACCCCGATGCCGTACGCGGAGAGCACCCCCGCGAGCGGCGGCACGATCACCGTGCCGATGCCGAGCGCGTCGGCGACCGCACAGGCGTGCTGGCCGCCCGCGCCGCCGAAGCTGGTGAGCGCGTAACGGGTGACATCACGGCCGCGCTGCACGGAGATCTTCTTGACCGCGTTGGCCATGTTGAGCACGGCGATGTCCAGGAAGCCCGCCGCGGCCTCCTCCGGTCCACGCCGGTCGCCGGTCGCCTCCGCGGTCTCCTCGGCGAGCGCGGCGAAGCGCTCCCGGACCGTCGCCGCGTCCAGCGGCTGGTCGGCGTGCGGGCCGAAGACCGCGGGGAAGTGGTCCGGCTGGATCCGGCCGAGCATCACATTGGCGTCGGTCACGGTCAGCGGGCCGCCGCGCCGGTAGCAGGCGGGGCCGGGGACGGCCCCGGCCGAGTCCGGCCCCACGCGGTAGCGCCGGCCGTCGAAGTGGAGCACCGAACCGCCGCCCGCCGCCACGGTGTGGATGTTCATCATCGGGGCGCGCATCCGCACCCCGGCGACCTCGGTGCCGAAGATCCGCTCGAACTCGCCCGCGTAGTGCGAGACATCGGTCGAGGTGCCACCCATGTCGAAGCCGATGACGCGGTCGTGTCCGGCCTCGCCGGAGGAGCGCGCCATGCCCACCACACCGCCCGCGGGCCCGGACAGCACCGCGTCCTTGCCCCGGAAGTGCGCGGCCTCCCGCAGCCCTCCGTTGGACTGCATGAACATCAGCCGGATACCGCGCAGTTCGGCGGCCACGTCCTCCACATAACGGCGCAGGATGGGCGACAGATACGCGTCGACCACGGTGGTGTCGCCGCGGGACACCAGCTTCATCAGCGGGCTGACCTCGTGGGAGCAGCTCACCTGGGCGAAGCCGAGGTCGCGCGCCACCGCGGCGACGGCCTGTTCGTGCGCGGCGTGCCGATAGCCGTGCAGCAGGACGACGGCGGCGCTGCGGAAGCCGTCGCGGTGGGCGGTGCGCAGCGCCTCGGCGGCGGCGTCGAGGTCCAGGGGGCGGACGACCTCGCCGTGGGCGTCCACCCGCTCGGGGATCTCCACCACCCGGTCGTACAGCGCCTCGGGGAGCAGGATCCGGCGGTCGAAGAGGCGGGGACGGTTCTGGTACGCGATGCGCAGCGCGTCCCGGAACCCTTCGGTGACGACGAGGACGGTCGGCTCACCCTTGCGCTCCAGGAGGGCGTTGGTGGCGACGGTGGTGCCCATCTTGACGACGTCGATCCGGTCGGCCGGGACCGGATCGCCGGGGCCGACCCCCAGCGTCTGCCGGATCCCGGCGACGGCCGCGTCCGTATAGCGCTCGGGGTGGTGGGACAGCAGCTTGCGGGTGACCAGGCGGCCGTCCGGACGCTTGCCGACGACGTCCGTGAAGGTTCCGCCCCGGTCGATCCAGAATTCCCAGCGACCCGTCACCCCGCCATTGTCGCAGCGGACGGCGGTGTGTCGGCGATGAGCGGATCGGTGGACGAGTGGGGCAGCGGGTCGGGGCTGGTGGACGGCTGAGGAAGGTGGGCGGGGGCCGGGCCGCGGGTCACCGCGGTGAGCGCGGCGAGCGTCGCCCGCCGGTCCCGGTCCTCGAGCAGATGTCCGGTGCCCTTGAGGCGGTGGTGCCATTCCAGGGCCGCCAGCGCGACCAGACCGGGCAGGAGGTCGGTGCAGCGGTCCGCGATCCAGCGGGTGCCGCGGGTCGCCATCCACCACGCGGAGGCGGCGCGCGAGGGCGCGGGGCCGTCGAGCTCCAGGGACGGCGGGGCGCCGGTCGCGACGGACCGGGCGCGCAGGGCGCTGTGGAACTCCCTGGCCAGCAGCCGGTGCCCGAGCTCGCTCGGATGCAGCCGGTCCACGCTCCACGCCCGCCGGTCGGCGACCCAGGTGTGGTCGCTCAGCTCCACATGGACCGCCTCGTGGCGCTGGGACAGCGCGTGCACCACGGTGTTCACCGCGCACATCCGGCGCCCCAGCGGGCGTGCCAGCGCGGACGGCAGTCCCAGCATCCGCCCGGGGTCGGGCAGGCAGGCGGTGAGCACCACGGCGCCGTCGGCGCGCAGCGCGCCGATCGTGTGGTCGAGGGCCTCGGCGACTCGGTGGATGTCGAACGAGTCGCGCAGCGTGTCGTTCCCGCCGACCACGACCGACACCAGATGCGGGCGGGCGCGGCGGGCGGCGGGCAGCTGTTCGTCGGCGACATCGGCGGCCAGCGCCCCGCTGCGGGACAGATTGACGAACTCCACGGGCTCGTCGGGGTGCGGCCCGGCCGCCGCCGCCAGCAGCGCGGCCCAGCCGCGCCATCCGCCGCCGGGCGCCGGGTCGCCGAGCCCCTCGGTGAGCGAGTCGCCGAGGGCGGCGAACCGCAGCCTGCGCGGCTCCGCGCCCTCGCCGTCGCCTGTGGCCTCCCCGTCGCCCGGCGTCGTGCCCGGCGTCCGGCCCGCCCGGTGCGGGACAGTGGCCGCCCGGTGCGGGACAGCGGCCCCGTCCTGTCCCGCACACCCCGTCTCCGTAAGGCCGGCCTCCGCGAGGACGGCCTCCGTAAGGGCGATCTCCGTAGGGACGGCGTCCTTACGAGACGGTTCCGTACCAGCGCGGTCCCCCGTGTGAGCGCCGGCTGCGCTCACCGCACACCGCCGACGGCCCCTGGCGCGGAGACCGCCGGAGCGGCCGGGAGCGCGGCGGCCGGTAGCCGGCCGCCGTCGGCGCACCGGACGCCCTCGGTGGACGCGTCATGGGCGGCCAGGAAGGAGGCGACCGCCGCGGGCCAGCCGTAGCGCTCGGCGCGGGCCCGGGCCGCCGCCCGGCGCAGGGGCTCCGAGCGGCCGAGGACGCGCTCGACGGCGTCCGCGAAGGCCGTTCCGTTGTCGGCCGCGGTCTCGCCCGCCGCGCCGACGATGTCCGGCAGCGCGGACAGCGCGCTGACGACGACGGGCGAACCGCAGGCCAGCGCCTCCAGTGCCGCGAGGCCGAAGGTCTCCGCCGGACCCGGCGCCAGCACCACGTCGGCGCTCGCCTGGATGGCGGCGAGCCCCGCCCGCTCCGCCACATGGCCGAGGAAGACGGCCGGAAGCCCCTCGGCGCGGGCGCGGGCCTCCAGGCGCGCCCGGAGCGGCCCGTCCCCGGCGACCACGAGCGCCGCGGAGACGCCCCGCCGCCGTAGCTCGGCGAGCGCGTCGAGCGCCCGGCCCGGCCGCTTCTCGGGCGAGAGCCGCGAACACATGGCGATGAGCACGGCCGCCTCACCGCGGTGGTGATCCCGCAGCGCCGCGTCGTGGTGGGAGGGGTGGAAGTGGCCGAGATCCACGCCCAGGGGGGCGCGTACGACATTCCGCGCGCCGATCCGTACAAACTCGCGCGCCGCCCATTCGGTGGTGCAGACGATCCGCGAGTACGCCCGCGCGGTACGGAGGTTGAGCCGGTCCGCGGCTCCCTCGGCGAACGCGTCCGGCACCCCCCAGGTGCGCAGCACGGCGTCCGCGCTCTCGTGGGAGACCATCACGGCCGGTACGCGGGCGCGCCGTGCCCACTCCCCCGTCCAGCGGAGGGAGGTGCGGTCCGACACCTCGAGCCGGTCCGGTGCGAGGCCGTCGAGCAGCCGGGTCAGCCGCCGCCGGTCGGTCAGGACGCGATAGCCGCCGGTGCCGGGGATGGCCGGCCCGGGCAGCGTGATCACCCGCCCCTGCCGGGTGTGCTCGTCCGAGACCCGCTCGCCCGGCACCACCAGGACGGCCTCGTGCCCGGCCGCCTGGTATCCGGCCCCGAGCTCGCGCAGCGCGGTGCGGAGGCCGCCGGAGGCGGGGGTGACGAAGTTGGCCAGCCGGACGATGCGCAGCCCCTTGCCGTCGCTCATGCTCTGCTCTCCTCCCGCGGCGCTCATGCTGCGCCCCCTTCATTCGCTTCTCCGCGCGCGCGGCGCAGAAGCGCGGGTATCGCCATCCACTGCGGCCCGGCGGCCGCGCGTGCGGCGCTCATGCCGCGACCGCCGTGCGGGCCGCCAGGACCTCGGTGTAGTGATCGATGAGCTGGTCGCCGATCGCCTCCCAGGTGCGGCCCTCGACCGCCTCCCGACCGGCGTGGCCCAGCGCCGCGCGCAGCTTCGCGTCGGCCGCGAGCAGCGAGAGGGCGTCGGTCACCTCGGTCGCGTCCCCGGGCGGCACCAGCAGTCCGGTGCGCCCGTGGTCGATGAGGTCCAGCGGGCCGCCCGCCGCGGGCGCGATCACCGGGACGCCGCTGGCCTGGGCCTCCTGGACGGTCTGACAGAAGGTCTCCTGGGGCCCGGTGTGGGCGAAGACGTCCAGCGAGGCGAAGACGCGGGCCAGGTCGTTCCCGGTGCGGCGGCCGAGGAAGCGGGCCCTCGGCATGGCCGCCCGCAGCGCGGGCTCGCTCGGCCCGTCCCCGACCACGACCACCCGGATGCCGGGGAGCTCGCTCAGCGGCGCGAGCAGCTCGACGTTCTTCTCCGGGGCGAGGCGGCCGATGTATCCGACGATCAGCTCACCGCCGGGGGCGAACGAGCGGCGCAGCTCCGGGTCGCGGCGCGAGGGGTGGAAGCGCTCGGTGTCGACCCCGCGCGGCCACAGCCGGATCCGCGGCACGCCGTGCTCGTCCAGGTCGCGAGCCGCGGCGGTGGAGGGGGCGAGGGTGCGGTCGGCGGCGGTGTGCACGGCGCGGATGCGCCGCCACGCCGCGTTCTCGCCCGCGCCGAGGTAGGTGCGGGCGTAGGAGCCCAGGTCGGTCTGGTAGACGGCCACCGCGGGTATCCGCAGCCGGAGCGCGGCCGTCATCCCGCGCGCGCCCAGGACGAAGGGGCTGGCGAGGTGGACGACATCGCTGCCGTGGGAGGTGATGGCGGCCGCGAGCTTCCGGCTGGGCAGCGCGACCCGCACCTGCGGATAGCCGGGCAGGGGCAGGGACGGGATACGGACGACGGGGTACGGATGCGACCGGTCCATCTCCCCTTGGCTCTCGGGTGGACCGCCGGCCGCGGCGGGCGGTGGGCCTCCGGGGGGACCCGCCGGTGCGATGACCAAGGGGTGATGACCACGGCGGTGGAGGTGGTCCGCGGTCTGCAGCGTGCAGTGAGCGACGCCGTTGATGTCGGGTGGGAAGGATTCAGTCACGATGGCGACACGCATACCGGTGTTGTCGGCGTACGAAGGGTGGCCCCGGCATCGTGAACGTTTCGCGCCGTAGAACGTCCCATGAGCGTTGGCCCTCGCACCCCGAGGGGTCCGCTCGGGGCCCCTGGAGGGATCGCCGCGAACCCGTATGAACCCGCTGGAATCGGCGGCCGATCACTCGGCGTGAATGTTTCGCCGCGAACACCCTGTTCGAGGTGGAGCTGAGATACGGAGGGTGATGAGCCTCTCACCCGTGCCCGGAAAGACGCGCCCGACGCCTTGGGGGTTGCCTGCGCCCGACGCCTTGGGGGTTGCCTGCCCCCGGCGCATACGTCGGGGGCGGCCGGGGAGGGGTCAGAAGCCCGGGGTCTCGGGTCCGATGCGGCTGCGGACCGCCGTCTGCACCTCGGCCTCCTCCGCCGGATCGGCGGCCAGTCGGCGGAGCTGTTCGACGACGCGGGCGTCGGCGGTGGCGGCATGGCGGGCGGCGACTTCGCGGGTGCTCTCCTCGCAGTCCCAGAGGCACTCGACCGCGAAGCCCGCCGCGAAGGACGGATCGGTGGCGGCCAGCGCGCGGGCGGCGCGGCCGCGGAGGTGGGAGGAGGCCGTCTCCCGGTAGATATGGCGCAGTACGGGCGCGGCGCAGGAGATCGTCAGGCGCCCGGCGCCGTCGACGAGCGTCCACAGGGTCTGGGCGTCCGGGCCCTCGGCCCGGACCGTACGGCGGAGTGCGGCGAGCACGAGCGGGGTGTCGTACTGACCGCCGCGGCAGGAGAGCATCGCGGCCGCCGCGTCCCCGAGGGCGTCGGGGCGGTGGGCCCAGACGCGGGCCCGGTCGAGGGCGGCGATACTGCGCATGCGTTCGAAGGCGGAGAGGGCCGCCTGGGAGACCAGCTGTGAGGCGTCCGGCTCGGTCACGGCGGCCTCGATCAGGTCGAGCACCTCGGGGTCGCCGATCTCCGCGAGGTGCCGCAGCGCCGCGGCGCGGGCGGCGTCGGGGGCCGACGCGGCGGCGGCGAGGAGCTCGGGCCGGTCCTCGGGACCGGCGACGGCGGCCAGACAGCGGGCGGCCGCGTCGGGGCGGCGGGCGTCCGGCTTCAGATCGTGCTCCTGCTGGGCCCACAGCAGGATGTCGTGGACGCTCCAGCCGGGGCGCGGCCCCGAGGGCCGCAGCTGGCGCTGCCATCGGTCGAAGGCGCCGCGCTCGGCCGCCGCGCGCACCCGCGGCCCGTGGTCCGGATCGTCGGCCCACAGCCGCCAGGGCCGGGGTTCATAGGCGCCGCGCACCACGGCGGCCAGTTCGGCGTCCCCGTCGGGGGTCCGGGGGAAGTGGGCGAGGATCGCGGGGGCGAGGCCACGCAGCCCGGTGTCGTCGTCGCGCAGGGCCAGCTCGTCGAGGGCCCATTCCCAGTTGCTGCCGGCCGCGGCGTAGCGGCGCAGCAGCCGCAAAGCGTCGGACCTGCCGTAGGCGGCGAGGTGGCCGAGGACGGAGAGGGCGAGCCCGGTGCGCTCCTCGTCGTCGTTGACCAGGTCGTCGGGGTGGAACAGATGCTGTTCGATCTCGTCGAGCCCGGCGTCGAGGTCCAGGCAGAGCCTGGCGTAATAGAGCGAGCGGTTCTCGACCTGCCAGTCACGGCGGGGGTCGCGCAGCACACAGTGGTGCAGTGCCGCGAGCGCCTCGGCCCGCGGCGCGGCGAGGGCGTGCAGGGTCCCGTCGCCGCGGCCTCGCTGCAGGAGGCCGAGCAGGGTGCCGCTGGGCGCTATGTCTGGATCGAACATGAGGTCAGCATCCGGTGCGGGGGGTTCGCTGGCAACGGGATTTCCGTCGATCGGCATTCTTGCCGATGTCCTGCCGCCGTATGCCTGATGAACGGTGCGAGACTGAGGGACTCCCGAGCGCCGCAGCCTACCCGGAATCGCGCCCTCCGCCGATTCCCGCCCGATATGCACCCGGAAGGCCATCGGCATATGCCACAAGCACCACCGGATCGGGTATTGCCAAACCGCTTACGGGATGTCGCAGCCTGTGCAAGAGTCGTTACCGGTCCCTCCCCTCAAGACCCGGCCGCGCCGCGCCCGTATCGGAGAACGTCATGCCGTCCCCCCGCTCCGCGGACCATCCCGCCGTACCGCCTCCCCAGCGTGACACGGTGGACGCCCTCATCTCGCAGACCCAGCGGCTCCGCGGCGGGCTCGACGCCGTCCGCCGCGACACCGCCGCGGACCTGGGCGGTACGGATGACGCGCAGGTGCGCTGGCAGCGCGCGCTGTGCGAGCTCGCCGTCCACCAGCTGGACGATCTTGGCCGGCATCTGGGCGAGCTGCGCGAGGGACTGCCCGCCGATGCCCCCGAGACGGTCGATCCCTCCGAGACCGCCGACCCCGCCGATACGGTCGATCCCGCCGAGAAAGTCGATCCCGCCGAGCCCCCCGTCGATCCCGCGGAGCCTGAGGCCGACGAAGCGACGGCGGGGGCTCCGGCCGGGGGCGAGGCCACCGGTCGTGCCCCCACCGGCCGCGGTTCGCTGCTGAGCCGGGTCGGCAGCGCCGAATGGAACCTCCTCACCGACGAGGTGACCTGGTCCGACGAGCTCTGCCGGATCTTCGGCCGCGACCCCGGGGACGGCGGGCTCACCCTCGACGAGCTGCCCTCCTGGGTCTTCTCCGAGGACCAGCCGATCCTGACCGGGATGGTCACGGACTGTCTGGTGGACGGAAAGCCGATCGACGGCGAGTTCCGTGTCGTGCGCCAGGACGAGGTGGTGCGCACCGTCCATATGGCGGGCGAGCCGGTGCTGGACACCGACGGCAGCACCGCCTCCATGTGGGCCGTGCTCCGGGACGTGAGCGAGCTGCGCCGCAGCGAGCGTGCGGTGCGCGAGAGCCGGGACACATTGCGCCACCAGCGGCGGATCGCCCGGACCGAGCGCCGGCTGGCGGTGGAGGTGCAGGAGGCCGTGCTGCCGCCGTGGCGCGGCTCCCTCAGGCTCCCGGCCCGCGACGGCTTCCCGGGCACCGGTCCGGCGCCCGACGGCGCCGCCCTCGACCTCGCCGCCCACTACCTCCCCTCCGAGTCCAGCGCCCAGATCGGCGGCGACTGGTACGACGCGCTCGAACTCCCCGATGGCCACACCCTGCTGAGCGTCGGCGGCCTCACCGGCCACGGGGTGACCGCGACCTGCGGCATGGCCATGCTGCTGGGCGCCGTGCGCGGCATGGCGGTGGCCGGGATCGAGCCGGGCGCGCTGATGGGGCGGCTCAACCAGTTGCTCACCGTCTCCTCCCAGCCCGCGCTGGTCGGCGCCGTCTGCGCGCGGTACGACCCGCGCACCCGCACCCTGGCGTGGGCGCAGGCCGGACACCCCGCCCCGCTGCTGTTCCGCGACGGGACGGGGCGCCCGCTCCGCTCTCCCGACGGCGTGCTGCTCGGCGCCACGACGGGCGCCGCGTACACCCAGTGCGAGGAGCGGCTGGAGCCGGGCGATCTGCTGGTGCTGCACACCGGACGGCTCGCCCGGGACGCCGAGGGCGCCACCGAGCGGCTGCTCGCGCTCGCGCCACGGCTGACCGCCGCCCATGGCGCGCAGGAGTGCGTACGGACGGTGGCCGAGGCGTTCGGCGACGAGCCGCGCGAGAACGACGCCTGTGTGCTGATCGCCAGGGTCACCGGCGCCCGCGCATGACGCGGCGCTCCGCGTCGGCGTGACACGATGAACGGCCCCTCGTAGGGCGCTGACCCCGCGTAGGACGTCGGCCCTTCGTACGGCGTCGACCCCGCGTAAGGCGTTGACCCCGCGTGCTGCCCCTCGTCATGCCCTTCGTACGGCGTGGTCCGGTCGCTAGACGGCCGCGCTCTTGGCGATGGAGCCGGGCCCTTTCAGCCCCGTGCCGCCCTTCCCCGCGCCTCCCTTCGGCATCACCTGCTGGATCTCCTCGCGCAGCTCCCGGATGGCCGGTGACGTGCCGTACCGCCCGGTGAGCCGGTACATCTCGCGCAGCCGGTCCCAGGTGCGGTGCGAGGAGTTCTGCTCGATCGTCAGCAGCGCCATCCGGGCATAGCGGTCGGCCTGCTCGGGATCGCCGCCGAGGAAACAGGCCGAGGCGATGGAGATGTGGTCGAAGATCTGGGACCGCTGGCGCCCGCCCTCCCGCATCCGCAGTGCCTTCTTGGCATGGCTCTGGGCGATCCCCGCCGCCCCCGGCTCATGTTCCGCCAGGGTGCGGTAGACCAGCCCCTGCATGCCGTGCAGATCGGCCTCGTTGAACAACTGCATCCAGCTCGGCGCCGGCCCGTCGTCCCGGTCCGCGACGAACAGCTCCTCCGCCTCGCCCAGGGCACGCCGCACCGCCTGGCCATTGCCCTTGGACGCCTGCGCCCATGCCTCGATGGTGCAGAACATGGACCGGGTGCGCGGCAGCGCCGCCTCGCCCGCACCGGACTTGGCCAGCCTCATCAGCTCCAGGGCGTCGTCCGGTCGGCCGAGGTGCACCATCTGCCGGGCGGCCCGGGAGAGCGCCTCGCTCGCCCGGGGCCGGTCGCCGCCCTCGCGGGCCGCGTGGGCGGCGATGACGAAGTACTTCTGGGCGGTCGGCTCCAGGCCCACGTCATGGGACATCCAGCCGGCGAGGACGGCCAGATTGGCCGCCACCCCCCACAGTCTGCGCTGCAGGTGCTCGGGGTGGCGATAGGCGAGCATGCCGCCCACCTCGTTGAGCTGGCCCACCACCGCCTTGCGCTGGAGCCCGCCGCCGCGGGCCGCGTCCCAGGCGCGGAAGACCTCGACCGAGGTCTCCAGGGCGTCGATCTCCTGGGAGCCCACGGGGGCGGCCTCGTAGCGGTCGAAGCCCACGGGCTCGACGGAGAGGGGATTGTCGGTACGGGGCGCGTCGGTGGCGAGGGTGGGGTCGGAGAGCAGAAAGTCGCTCATGGCACCGGTGATGGCGGATCCCGCGGCGAGCGCGGCACCCGCACCCACCAAGCCGCGTCGGTTGAACATAAGGTCCATTCCCGTGAATTCGGTGAGGACCGCGGCCGTGGACTCGGGCGGCCAGAGCAGCCCGTCGCCGGACTGCCCCTTTCCCGCGCGCCCCCCTCGTCCGAACCCGAGATCCTCGATGGTCACGACTCGACCGAGGCGCTCGGTGAACAGGGCCGCCAGCACCTTGGGCACGGGATCGCGCGGCGTCTCGCCGGTGTCGATCCAACGCCGCACCCGCGAGGTGTCGGTCGCCAGCTGCGGATGGCCCATGGCCGCCGCCTTCCGGTTCACGAGCCTCGCGAGCTCCCCCTTGGACCAGCCGGCGAGGCCGAACAGGTCCGCAAGACGGGTGTTGGGTTCCCTCGTCACGTCAAGCCCCCAGGTTCCTCGGCTGACTTGACAGTAACGGTCCCGTCACGAGCCGTGCGACTATTCGCCAGGGTTCGCCAGGGTCCGCCAGATGGTGTGCCACCCGCACAGGGGTGTGATGTAGGAGTGCGTTACCCGGCCCGGTGGCGGCTCGAGTTCGACCGAACCGCATTCCCCAGGGTGCGGTCCCGCCCCGGGGCCGGGTGCGTACGCAATTCGTCGGCACACGAAGGGATCTGTCTCGCCCATGTACGCAGCATCGTCCTCCGTGTCCGCCCCGCCCCGGCCGTACCGGCGGCAGCTGCCCGGCAATGGGCCGTACCTCGATCCCGCCCCCGGCGGCCGGGCCCGGCGGACCGCCGCCCTCGGCAGCGTGCCGCCCCGCGGGAGACTCGACTTGTCCGGTCCACAGGGTGCGCAGCTGCGCACCGCGATCACCTCGGTCCACCGCATCTGTCCGGAGTTCAACCCGGTGCAGGTGCTGCGGCGCAGCGGCCGGTCCGTGCTCCTGATCGGGGCGACCGGGCGCAGCACCGCGGTGGCCAAGTGCCTGCTGGACCACTCCCCCGCGTGGGCCGAGCGGTTCCGCCGGGAAATAGCGATGTACCGGGCGTTCGTCCGCCAGCGCCCACCGGTGCGGGTGCCCCGGCTGATCGCCGCGGACCCGGACAACTGCGCGCTGGTCATCGAGCGGATGCCCGGGCGGATCGCGGCCGCGCAGCGCCACCCCACCGAGCCCCCGCCGCGTGCCGATCTGGGCGCGGTGCTGGGCGCCATCCGCCGGATCAACCAGTGGCGGCCGCCCGCCGATCTGTTCGACGCCCCCATCGACTACGCCGCCCGGCTGGCCCGCTATCACGAGCTCGGGCTGCTGACCGACCGGGACATGGGCGATCTGCAGAAGCTGCTGCGCGGCGTCTCACACGCCTGCGGGCGGCAGACCCCGGTGCAGTTCTGCCATGGCGACGCCCTGTTGAACAACGTCCTGCTGTCCCCCTCGGGTCCGGTGCTCCTCGACTGGGACCACGCGGGCTGGTATCTGCCCGGCTATGACCTGGCCACGCTGTGGACGGTGCTGGGCGACGCCCCTGTCACCCGGCGCCAGATCAGCCAGTTGGCGCAGGCCGCCGGTCCGGCCGCGCGAGACTCCTTCCTGGTGAATCTGATGCTGGTGCTGACGCGGGAAATCCGGCAGTACGAGACCGCGGTGCAGCGCACCATGCACGATCCCGCCCCCGTGGTGCCGGGCGCGGTGCCGGCCGGTGAGGAGCAGCGGCTGCTGCTGCGTCGGCTGCACGACGACTGCGCGCTGGCCCGGCGCGCGGTGCGGGCGGCGGTCGGCACCCGCTGAGCGGAGGCGGGGTGGCGGCCACCTGGCGCGTCACCGGTCTGGACCGGTGACGCGCCGCAGGCGGGTGGACATGCGAACGCCCGTCCGGGTGACGGCGATTGACGCCACGCCTGGCAGCGCATATCTCTAAGTGGCTCGGCTCGGCCCGGCCCGCTTGAGGAGGCTGCAATGCCAGGATCCGCACAGGACAGCGCCCACGACGCGCACAGAAACCCGTCCGGCCCCACCCGGAGAACCACGCTGCGGACCGCGGGAGCCGCGGCGTCCGCCGCCGTTCTGCTCCCGCTGGTCTCCGCCACCCCCGCCGCCCAGGCCGACCAGCGCCGGGCCGATGCACCTGGTGCCGACGGCGGGGCCCTGCAGCGCGCCTTCGCGGCCGCCGCCGCCGAGTACGGCGTTCCGCTGAGCGTGCTCCTTGGCGTGTCATATCTCCAGTCGCGCTGGGACGGCCATGGTGGCGCGCCCAGCGTCACCGGCGGCTACGGCCCCATGCACCTCACCGACGCCCACACCGCCCTGCTCACCGCCCCGCACCACAGCCAGGGCACCGAGGACGCGCGTGGCGATCTGGCCCGGCCGCTGAGGGTCCCCAAGGCCACCGTTCCCCAGCCCCGGCAGCTGCCCGCCCGGCTGCGCACCCTCAGCCGCGCCGCGGACCTCACCGGGCTGTCCGCGGAGGCGCTGCGCGGCGACGAGAGCGCCAATGTACGCGGTGGCGCGGCGCTGCTGGCCGCCGCGCAGAAGCGGCTGGGGCTGCCGCCGAGCGAGGATCCCGCCGACTGGTACGCGGCGGTGGCGGCCTACTCCGGTGCCGATGACGCCGCGGCCGCGGCCTTCTTCGCCGACGAGGTGTACGGGGTGATCCGCGGCGGTGCCGCGCGGACGACCGCCGACGGCGAGCGGGTCTCCCTCGACGCGGCCCCCGATGTCGCCCCGGACACCCGGCAGCTGCGTACGCTCGGTCTGCCGTCCCGGGCGCGGGATCCGCGGGTCGAGGCCCCCAAGGACGTGTCCTGCGAGTGGATCCCGGCGCCCTACGAGGAGTTCGGGGACGGCGACTACGGCAACCACGACCTGGGCGACCGCCCCTCCTCGCAGTCCGTCGACTACATCGTCATCCATGACACCGAGGGCTCCTGGGACACCACCATCAAGCTGGTCCAGGACCCCACCTATGTGTCCTGGCAATACACCCTGCGCTCCTCCGACGGGCATATCGCCCAGCATGTGCCGCTCAAGGACGTCGCCTGGCACGCGGGCAACTGGTACGTCAACGCCAAGTCCATCGGCCTGGAGCACGAGG
This sequence comes from Streptomyces lacaronensis, assembly GCF_047337785.1. NCBI lineage: Bacteria > Bacillati > Actinomycetota > Actinomycetes > Kitasatosporales > Streptomycetaceae > Streptomyces > Streptomyces lacaronensis. The sequence goes on along the minus strand of NZ_JBLHDK010000003.1, from coordinate 10,452,436 downwards.
GGTTCCTGACCGCCCCGGACGCCTGGTACACGGAGGCGATGTACCGATCCTCGGCACGGCTGGTGCGCTATCTCGCCAAGCGGTTCGACATCTCCCTGGACCGCCAGCACATCCTGGGCCATGACAATGTGCCGGGCACCACCACCTCCACCATCAAGGGCATGCACACCGACCCCGGCCCCTACTGGGACTGGGCGCACTACTTCACCCTGCTCGGCGCCCCCTTCCAGCGCACCGTGGGCTCCTCCGGCGGCCTGGTCACCATCCGCCCCGACTACGACACCAACCGGCCCGTCTACACCGACTGCGAGACGGCGGGCGAGGCCTGCGCCCCGCACGGCTCGTCCGCGGTGCGGCTGCACACCGCGCCGAGCGCGGACGCCCCGCTGGTCAAGGACATCGGGCTGCGCCCGGACGGCTCGGACTCCACGACCGGGGTGAACGACACCGGCGCCCGCGCCACCACCGGGCAGCGGTTCGCGGTCGCGGGGCACGAGGGCGACTGGACGGCGATCTGGTACCTCGGCCAGCGGGCCTGGTTCCAGAACCCCAAGCGGCGGCCGACGGCGGTGGGCGCCGAGGGGCTCGTGGTGACGCCCAAGGCCGGGGCCGCGGAGGTTCCGGTGTACGGCCGCGCCTATCCGGAGAAGGAGGCGTATCCGGATGGTGTGCCGGTGCAGGCGGTCTCGCCGCTGCCGTACAAGCTGCTCGCCGGGCAGTCCTATCCGCTGGGGCTCAGAGTGCGGGGCGAGTATCTGTGGGCCACCACCTTCGATCCGGCCGGTCACAAGGTGGTGCGCGGCCAGGATGTGTACTACCAGATCCAGTTCGGGCACCGGGTGGCGTTCGTCCGGGCCGCCGATGTGACGGTCCGGCGCTCGGGGAAGTGAGTCTGATGGGCCGTCAGTCCGCCGCGTAGAGCGGGCCGCCGGGGGCCGTGAGCGACCGTACGGGCGTCTCACGGCCCCGGGCGAAGGTCTCCCCCGGCGAAGGTCTTTCAGCGCTGCTGGAACATCTCCGCGGGCAGCGGCTTGAGCAGCCGGTACAGATCGTCGGTGATCGGCCGGTCCCAGCTGGCGATGGTGACGAGCACACCGTCGCTGCGGTCGAACTGGGCGCAGGAGATCCGGCCCTCGGAGAACTTGATCCGGCGGACGATGAGCAGATTGTCCTCGTGCATGACCGGGCTGTCCTCGGTGTCCACCACCTGAACCGGCTCATCGTTCCCCAGCGCCGCCAGCAGCTGGGTCACCTCGAACGGCGGCTGGCCCTCGGCAACCTCCCGGGCCGGGGAGCCCTCGGGCAGATTGCCGATGATCATCGCCGGGCCGCGGCCGCCGAACAGGTCGTAGCGCAGGAAGACGCCCTGGCAGGTGCCGTCCGGGGCGGGCAGCAGCCCCGCCCCGAGGTCGCCGGGCCAGTCTCCCGGATCCATGGCGAGGACGTCGAAGTCCGGCCCGGTGGGCGTGGCGGCGCTGCGGCGGCGGAGGAAGGACATGCGGACATGGTACGTGGCCGCGCGCCGGTTGCCGTGCCGGGGAGCGGCCGGGCCGCACCCCTCATTCGGGGTCGGGCGCCGGTCGCTGCGGAAGGCCGACCGTGGGGGTGATGAGCCGCTTGGCCAGCCCGGCCCGGTCGGTGCCGACCTTACGGTAGACATCGGAGAGCAGCCGGGCGACCTCGCGCTCCCTGAGCCCCGTGACCTCACCGATCCGGGCGTCCGACCAGCCCTCGGCGGCCCGCTCGGCGACGACCTGCTCCTGCGAGGTCAGCGGGCTGGTGTGATCGACGCGCAGCTGCATGGGGCGCAGCCCGGCGGCGGACAGCTCGTCGCGGGCCCGGGCCGCGAGCGCGTCGGCACCGCAGCGCACCGCTCCCTCCAGACCGCGGTAGAGCCGGTCGCCGGCCTCCTGGGGCAGGCCGATGCGGCGCAGCGCGGCGCCGTGGTCGACCAGCGCCACGGCCAGGTCGTAGGCGGCAGGTGACCGCATCAGATGGCTGACGGCCTCGGCCAGCAGCTTGATCCGGTCCGGCCCCTGGGTCACGGTGGCGGCGGTGTGCAGCGCCTTGCCGATGGCGGAGTGGGTGCCGAACTGACGGGCGCGGCGCACCGCGTCGTCGGCGACCTCGACGGCCTGCCGGGGATCGGTCAGCGCGAGGGCCTGGGCGAGATGGGGCTGCCAGGGGCACCAGGCGGGGTTGCGCATACCGCGCCCGTCCATGCGGCGGCCGACCTCGGTGAGCTGGCTCCGGGCCTCGCGGTGGAGGTTGGCGGCCAGCAGCAGCTCACCGCGGACCGACGGGACATCGGGGCAGAGCGTGGCCTGTGGCAGGGTCTCGCCGCTGTGGCGGGCCGCGAACTCCTGAGCCTCCTGGACCCGGCCCCGGCAGATCAGCGTTCCGATGAGGGTGCCGACCGCGGTCCAGTGGGCGGGTGTCGAGGAGCCCACCAGATCGGCGATCCGCATCCCCTCACGGGCCAGCTCCTCCGCCTCGCCGAGGGCGCCGCGGCGCAACCGGGCGTAGCCGAGGAGGGTGAAGCCGAACGCCAGGTGGGAGCCGCGCCAGCCCTTGCGCTCGCATTCGGCGATGCCCTTGTTGAACAGCTCCTCGGCGCGTCCGGGCTGGTCGCAGTGGAGGAAGACCAGGGCGACACAGGATGGGCACCTCGAAGCCCCAGTCGTCATCGGTCCAGCTGAGGCCGTCGCCGAGGGCTTCTTCCGCGTAGTGCAGGGCGGTGGCGACCGGTTCCCCGCGCGTCATCGCGTCCCAGGCGCGCAGCCCCATCAGATAGCGCTCGGCCATGCCGCGGCCGGTGAGGTGGTCCGCGAGCCGGGCGAGCCGCCGGGAGCGGGCGGGCGACTCCTTCTCGTCGGCGCGGAACATGTTCCACATCAGCTGCTCGGTCTGCATCCGCAGCCGGGTGCGGGCACTGGTGGCCCGCCCGACCTCGTCGGCGAAGACCTGGGCGGCCTCCTCCATCCGGCCGCTGTGGCCGTACGCCTGGGCGAGCCGATAGGTGATCGCCTCGCGCAGCTCGGGGCCGAGCGCGGGCTCCTCGAGCGCGGCCCGCAGATGGTTGACGGTGACGTCGGGCTCGGTGAGCTGGGCGGCGCAGCCCAGCTCGTACAGCACGGCGGCGCGCTCCTCCAGGGCGGGCGGTTCGCGCAGGGCCCGGGCCAGACAGCGGCGCCCGGCGTCGGGGGCTCCGGCGCGCAGATACTCCCGGGCGGCCGCCCGCAGATGGCGCACCACCCAGGGGTCGCCCTCGGGGTGCATCTCCAGCAGATGCCGGCCGGCGGCCGCGGAGCCCAGACCCGCGCCGAGCACCACGGTGGCGGCCTGACCGTGCATGGCCACCCGCAGGGCACCGGGGATGGCCTGGTAGACGGCGGTGGCGATGAGCGGGTGGAGGTACTCCAGGGGCCGGGTGCCGTTTCCGGGGCGCGGCGGGGCCAGGATCCGCGCGTCGACGAGCCGGGCCACCATGTCGGCGGCCTCGGTCCCGCTGAGCCCGGCGACATCGGCGGTCAGCGCCGGGGTGGCCTCGATGCCGAGTACGGCGACGGCCCAGGCGAGGCGGACGGCGGCGGTGCCGAGGCGGGTCAGCCGATCGTTGAGCCCGCTGTCCTTGGCCGAGGAGACCAGCTCGCGCAGCGCGGGCAGGTTCTCCGACTGCGGTTTCAGCCGGCGGTCGCGGATCTTGGCGGTGAGCTCGGTGACCTCCCAGGGGTTGCCGCCGGTCATCGCCCAGCACTCGCGGCAGAACGCCTCGTCGGCGTGGTCCCCGAGGACCTCACGGACGATCCTGCCGACTCCGCCCGGGGTGAGGGGCGCCAGCACATGGGGCCGCGATCCCTGGCGCTCGGCCAGAGTCCGTATCGCGGCGACGTCGGCGGTCAGATCCTCCGGGCGGTAGCCGACGGCGAGCAGCAGGGGCAGGTCGGCGGCGCGCGGTGCGAACCGGGTCAGCCAGTCCAGCGATTCGGGGTCGGCCCAGTGGACATCGTCGAGGATCATGACGACCGGGGCGTGCTCCACGGCGAAGCGGGTCACCAGCCAGTCGAGGCCGTCGCGGACGCCCTGCGGATCGGGTGCGCCGCCATGACCCGAGACCACCAGGCCGACCGCGGGCGCGACGATCTCGTACCAGCCGCCGAGGATCCTGCGGTGCTCGTCCTCGTCGGTCTCCGCGAGCACCGGCTGGAAGAGCTGGCGCACCACATGGAAGGCCGCGCCCTGTTCGTGCTCGCCGCCGCGGGCCCGGAGCACGGTGCAGCCGCGCGCGGCGGCCCGCCGGCGCGCCTCGCCGAGCAGCGCGGTCTTGCCGACGCCGCCGGGCCCCTCGAAGGCGATCACTCCACCGCCGCGGGTCCCGGCCCCGTCGGCGGGATCCGTGCCGCACAGTTCGGTCAGCGCGGCGTCCACCGCGCGCAGCTCGCGCTCCCGCTCCAGCAGTGTCCGACGCGTCCGGTTCTGTTGGCTCATGTACTCCGCCACGTTGCTTCCCCTCCGGCAGGTGACGCCGAGCGTAGCGCGAATGGCACGCTGCGTAGCTCCTCCATGGAGGGATTTCCGCCGGGCATTGCCAGTGGCACACGCCAATTCACCACCTCCTCTATCGATGCCACGTTCCGCACGCGAGGATGACCGGATTCAACGGGTTGGCCAGATACCGCTTTCGCCTGTGGTATATGCGGGCTCGGGTTGCCCGAACGACGAAGGGGGCGGACACGACTCATGCATACGCACGCCGCGCGACCACACGCCCGTCGGACGGCACTGCTGCGCCGGGCGGCCCTGTTCGGCTTTCCGGCCTCCGCGGACCTCAATCCCGGCACCGAGGCGGCCAGGCACCACACCATCCAATGGCTCTCGCGGTTCGGCGTCTTCCAGGACCCCGCGTCCGTCGCGGAGTACGACGCGCTCCGCTTCGACGTGCTGGCGGGGCTGTTCTACCCCCGGGCGACCGGCGCCGACCTGAACCTGGGCAGTGACCTCGTGGGCTGGTACTTCGTCTTCGACGATCAGTTCGACGGGGAGCTGGGCAGCCGTCCGGAGGCGGTGGCGCGGCTGGTGGCGGACGTCGTGCGGATCAGCGACGAGGACCTGGCGCACGGCAGGGCGGGCGGCGGCGACGGGCCGCTCCTGGAGAGCTTCCGCGACCTGTGGCGCCGCATCAACTCCGGACGGCCTCAGGTGTGGCGGGACCGCTTCCGCCACCACTGGCTTGAGTACCTGCACTCCTACCACCGTGAGGCCCTGGAGCGGACCGGCGCCCTGCCCGGGGCCTGCGGCGCGGACGCGCCGCGCACGGTGGAGGACGTGCTGGCACTGCGGCGTCACTCGATAGGCGTACAGCCCTGTCTCGATCTGAACGAGCCGTTCGGCGGCTACACCCTGCCGCCCGCGCTGCACGGCGGCTTCCCGCTGGCCCGGATGCGGGAGGCTACGGACGATGTGGTGGTCTTCACCAATGACATCGCCTCCCTGGACAAGGAGCTGGCCGTCGGTGACGTCCACAACAGCGTCATCATCCAGTGGGAGCGCGCGGGTGGTGAACTGGAGGACGCGGTACGCCATATCGCCGACCTGGCCAATGCCCGGTACGGCTGGTTCGAGGAGACCGCGGCCGGGCTGCCCGCGCAGCTCGCCGAGGCGGGGGCCGACCCGGACACCCACCGCGCCGTGGCGCGCTATGTGGACGGCATGCGGCATGTGATGACGGGCAATCTGGGCTGGTCGCTGCGTACGGCCCGGTACGACGAGCAGGGCACCGAGGCGGTCAGCGGGGGGCGGCAGCGGCCCTGGGCCCAGCTGACCGGCGCTCAGTCGGGGTAGGCCGCTCGACCGCTCAACCGGCGTGGCGCCGCTCGATCGCTCAGTTCGCGTAGAGCTGCTCGATCTGCGCGGCGCAGAGCTTGTAGACCGCGTCGCGCCGCAGTTTGAGCGAGGGCGTCAACAGTCCGTCCTCCGCGGTGAATTCCTTCGGGAGGATGCGGAAGGCCCTGATCGACTCCGCCCTGGACACCGAGAGGTTCGCCGTGGAGACCGCCTGCTGGATCTCCGCGCGCAGCGCCGTGTTCGCCGACGCGTGCTCCCGGCCGACCGGGAGCCGCGCGCCGACCACCTGGTGCCAGCGCCTCAGCATCTCGGCGTCCAGGGTGATCAGCGCCCCGACGAAGGGGCGGTTGTCGCCCACCAGGACGCACTGCGAGATCAGCGGATGCGCCCGCAGGCGCTCCTCCAGCAGCAGCGGGGAGACGCTCTTGCCGCCACTGGTGATGATGATGTCCTTCTTACGGCCGGTGATGGTCAGATAGCCCTCCCCGTCGAGGAATCCGACGTCTCCGGTGCGCAGCCAGCCGTCCGCCAGCGCGGCACCGGTGGCCTTCGGATCGTCCACATAGCCCGCGAAGACGGTCCCGCCGCGCACCCATACCTCGCCGTCCGGCGCGATGCGCACCGCCGTACCCGGCATCGGGCGGCCCACGGTGCCGTGCCGGGGGCGGCCGGGCGGCTGCGCGGTGACGGCGGCGGTGGTCTCGGTAAGGCCGTAGCCGTTGTAGACGGTGATCCCGGCGCCGGCGAACATCAGCCCCAGCTCCCGGCTGAACGGTGATCCGCCGGTGACCGCGTAGCGCACCCGGCCGCCCAGGACGGCTCTCAGCCGCCGGTAGACCATGTGGTCGAAGACGGCGTGGGCGGCCCTGAGCCCGGGGCCCGGCCCCTTCCCCGCGCCCTGTGTCTGCTGCTCGACCGCGGCGGCGTAGCGCACCGCCGTGTCCATGGCCCGCTCGAAGAGGGAGCCCTTGCCCGCGTCCTGGGCGGCGGTCCGGGCGGCCCCGAGGATCCGCTCGAAGATGTAGGGCACCGCGAAGACGCAGGTCGGGTGGAAGGACTGGAAGGACGGCAGCAGCGAGGACGGGCTGAGCTCGGGCTCGTGCCCCATGAGGATGCCGCTGCGCACACAGAGCACTTGGACCATCAGTCCGTAGATGTGCGCCAGCGGGAGGAAGGCGAGGATGGCGGGCCGCTGCCCTGGCTCGGCGAAGAGCCCGCTCCAGCCCGCGAACAGGGTGTCGCACTCGGCGGCGAGATTGGCGTGGGTGATCATGCATCCCAGGGGCCGTCCGGTGGTGCCCGAGGTGTAGCAGATGACCGCCGTGGAGCGCGGTTCGACGAGCCAGCGCCGCTCGGTGACCAGTTCGTCGTGGACCCCGGCGCCGCGCCGCCACAGCTCCGTTACGCACCCCTGGTCCATCTGCCAGATGGAGCGCAGCGCGGGAAGGCCGTCGCAGACGGCGCCGACGGTCATGGCGTCGTCCTCGCCCTCGACCACCACGGCCACGGCCCGCGTCTGGGCCAGGATCCAGCCCACCTGTTCGGCCGAGGAGGTGGGGTAGACGGTCACCACCTGGGCGCCGACGGACCACAGGGCGTAGCTGAACAGCGTCCACTCGTAGCGCGTCCGGGCCATCAGAGCCACCCGGTCCCCGAACCGCACTCCCTCGGCCAGCAGGCCCTTCGCCAGCGCCAGGACCTCGTCCCGGAAGGCCGCGGCGGTCACCGGAGTCCACCGGCCGCGGTCGGTGGCGTCGCGCCGGGCGAGCTGGATCCTGTCCGGTTCGCGGACCGCCAGCTCGTACACCGAGTCCGCGAGTCCGCCCGCGCGCAGTGGTTCCACCATCTGAGGGAGACTGAATTCGCGCACGACACCCCTTTTTCAGCCGACTTTCCGCCCCGCACAACGGGGAGTGGGAGGGAAAACTACCTCCCGGGGCCGGGACTGCATAGAGCGTGGACGATTCTGTTCCCGCCCATGGAGACCCGGCGCGACCTGCCGGTGTTACCGTGAGTCACGATCACATTTCGGGATGAGGTGTGAGGGGGTCATGAAGCCACGATGAACTCACGGGAAATGGGCCCGGAGACCCCCGCCCCGCGATATGAGGCCCCATCAGGCCGCTGCGCGTTCTGATCCTGGCCGATAACACACTACGGGGCGGGCCATCCGGTCCGGCCGGATCCGCCCGCCCCGATCAGCCTCCCCGGTTCAGGTGAGGTCGAACTCGCCCTCGCGCGCGCCCAGGACGAAGGCGCGCCACTCGGCCGGGGTGAAGATCAGCGCCGGGCCCTCGGGGCGGCGGCCGTGGCGCATCGCGATGAATCCCTCGATGAAGGCGATCTCCACATCGCCCACGCCCTGGCTGCTCGACTGCCACTGGGCGCCCGAGAGGTCGAGTTCGGGCTTCTCGCCGCTTCCTGTCAGTGGCTGTTCGGTGGTGGTGGTATCGGCCACGTCAGCTCATTCCTCCCGCATCGTCGTCCGCGCCCCACCCTAGCGATCGTGGCCGGTGCCGCACAGGCCACGAAAGGAGGAGTGAGCAGGAGACTCACCCGGCGGGTGAAGTGTCCGCGACCACCCACATCGAGAAGAACTGCGAGCCTCCCCCATAGGCGTGGCCGAGCGCCTTACGGGCGCCGTCGACCTGGTGTTCGCCCGCCCGCCCGCGCACCTGGAGCGCGGCCTCGGCGAACCGCAGCATGCCGGACGCCCCGATGGGGTTGGTGGACAGCACCCCGCCCGACGGATTGACCGGAAGTTCGCCGTCGAGCTCGGTCACCCCCGACTCGGTGAGCTTCCAGCCCTCCCCCTCGTCCGCGAAGCCCAGGTTCTCCAGCCACATGGGTTCGTACCAGCTGAAAGGCACATACATCTCCACCGCGTCGATCTCCCGGCGCGGATCGGTGATCCCGGCCTGGCGGTAGACATCGGCCGCGCAGTCCCGGCCGGCCCTCGGCGAGACGAAGTCCTTCCCCGCGAAGAGCGTCGGCTCACTGCGCATGGCGCCGCCGTGCATCCAGGCGGGCGGATACGGGGCGCGGTCCGCGCCCGCGCGGTCGGTGAGCACCATGGCGCAGGCGCCGTCCGAGGAGGGGCAGGTCTCGGAGTAGCGGATGGGGTCCCACAGCATCGGGGACGACCGCACCTGGTCCAGCGTCAGATCGTGCTCGTGGAGATGCGCGTAAGGGTTGCGCAGGGCGTTGCGGCGGTCCTTGTAGGCCACGAGGGCGCCGGTGCCGGAGGGCGCGCCGGTGCGCCGCATATACGCCCGGACGTGCGGGGCGAAGAATCCGCCCGCCCCGGCCAGCAGCGGCTGCTGGAAGGGGATGGGCAGGGACAGCCCCCACATGGCGTTGGACTCCGACTGCTTCTCGAAGGCGAGGGTGAGGACGGTTCGGTGGACACGGGCGGCGACCAGGCCAGCGGCCACCAGCGCGGTGGAGCCGCCGACCGAGCCCGCGGTGTGCACGCGCAGCATCGGCTTGCCGACCGCGCCGAGCGCGTCGGCGAGGTACAGCTCGGGCATCATCACGCCCTCGAAGAAGTCGGGGGCCTTGCCGATGACGACGGCGTCGATGTCCGCCCAGGTCAGCTGGGCGTCCTCCAGGGCCCGCACGGCGGCCTCCCGGACCAGCCCGGCGATGGATACGTCCCGGCGTGCGGCGGTGTGCTTGGTCTGGCCGATCCCGACGACGGCCACCGGCTCCTTCGTCATGAGGCATCCCCTTCCAGGACGGCCACCAGGTTCTGCTGGAGACAAGGGCCCGAGGTGGCGTGGGCGAGGGCCCGGTCGGCGGCGCCGCGGTGGATGGCGGCGGCGGCCTCGCCGAGGCGGATCAGCCCGGCGGCCATCATGGGGTTGGCGGCGAGCGCCCCGCCGGACGGATTGACGCGTACGTCCTCCCCCAGCCGCAGCTCACGGCGGAGGATCAGCTCCTGTGAGGTGAACGGCGCATGCAGCTCGGCCAGGTCGACGGGGGTCTCGAAGGCGCCCGCGCGCTCGGCGGCGAGCCGGCTGGACGGGGAGCGGGTGAGGTCCCGTACGCCGAGGCCGTGCGCCTCCATCCGGTGGTCCATGCCGCGGATCCAGGCGGGGCGGCGGCAGAGCCGGCGCGCGGTGTCCCCGGCGGCGAGCACGACGGCGGCCGCCCCGTCGCCGACCGGCGGGCAGTCGTGGCGGCGCAGCGGCCGCACCAGATACGGCTCGTCCAGGAGTGCGTCGGGCGGGGGTGAACCGGCGAGCTGGGCATGGGGGTTGTCCTCGGCGGCGGTCCGGCTGCGGGCCGCGACCCCGGCCAGCGCCCGCTCGTCGGCGACGGTGTCCCCTGTGTCCTCCGCGTCGAGCAGCGCCTGGGCCTGGAGGGCGGCGAGGGAGACCGAGTCCGGCCACAGGGGCGCCACGTAGTACGGGTCGAGCTGGCGGGTGAGGACCTCCCGCAGATCGCCGGGCGAGGACTTGCCGTACGAGTAGACGAGCGCGGTATCCGCCTCCCCGGTCAGCAGCCGCGTCCATGCCTCGTACAGCGCCCAGGCGCCGTCCATCTCCACATGGGACTCCGAGATGGGCGGCCAGGCGCCGACGCCGTCGAGGGCCATGGTGAAGGAGAAGGCGCGGCCCGCCAGATAGTCACAGGAGCCGGAGCAGGTGAAGTCGATCTCGCCCGCCCGGAGTCCGACGGCGCCGAGCACCTGGTGGAGGACGGGCATCAGCATCTCGACCTCGGAGATCTCCGCGGTGTCGCGCCGGTGGTCGCTCTGGCCGAAGGCGACGATGGCCACCTCTCGCATCTACAACAGCTCCTTGTAGGTGTCGTAGTCGGCGTCGGGTTCGCCGGTGGGGCGGTAGTGGTCGGGGTAGCGGCCGTCCTCGCTCCATACGGGCTCCACGCGCAGCCCCATGCGCACCTTGTCGTAGGGGATGCCGCCGATGCGTGCGTGGAGGGCCAGATCGGCGCCGTCCAGGGCGATGTGGGCGTAGACGTAGGGCACCTCGATATCGAGGTTGCGGGCCTTGATGTTGACGATGCAGAAGGTGGTGACCGTGCCGCGCGGGCCGACCTCCACCTGCTCTTCGGTGGCGACGCCGCAGGTGGGGCAGGCGCCCCGGGGCGGGACGTACACCTTGCGGCAGGACGGGCAGCGCTCCCCGTAGGTGGTGCGGCCCGCGAGGGCCTTCAGATAGCGCGACTGGGCGCGGCCGGGCGCGTAGGTGTAGTCGAGGCGGGCGGGGGCCACGATGCCGCTGACGGGGTCGGTGAACGTACCCCCGTGCGGCACGGCTTCGCCGCCCTCGGCGCCGTCGTACGGTTCGAAGCAGGCGATGTCGGTGATGGCGCCCTCGCGCTCCGCGGCCCAGCGGATCCGCACCCGCATCCCGGTGCGCACGGCGTCGGGGCCGGGTGCGTCGAGCGCGTGGAGGAGGGCGGTGTCCGCGCCGTCCAGCCGCACCAGCACCCAGGCGAAGGGGGCGCTCAGAGGCTGGCCGCGGCGCGGCGAGGGGTTCCAGGCCCAGGTGGTGACGGTGCCGGTGGGGGCGACCTCGACGAGGTCGGACAGCTCATCGGCGGTGACCGGGTCGTATTCGACGGGCGGCACCAGCACCCGGCCGTCGGTGGTGCGCACCCCCAGCACGGTGCGTGTCCGCAGTCCAGTGAGGAAGGCGCTCTGCACCGGGCCGAGGGAGCGGGTGAACGGGAACTCGACGACCAGAGGTGCCTGGAGCACCTCGGGTGAGGGGGCCGGGGTCATGGGGGTGCGTCTCCTTCCGCGCGGCCGCGGGGTGGGTGCGGCGGGCCTGAGGTGTGGGGGTCACGCCCGGCGGTAGACCGGCGGCCGTTTCTCCGCGAAGGCTTTCGAGCCCTCCTTGGCGTCGGCGGTGTCGAAGATGGGCCAGCCGCGCTCCAGTTCGGACTTCAGGCCGTCGGTCTCGGTCATCTCGGCGGTCTCGTAGACCGACGCCTTGACCGCCTCGACGGCCAGCGGACCGTTGGCGTTGATGAGCTCGGCGAGCTCCAGGGCCTTCTCCAGCGCCGTGCCGTCCGGGACGACATGGCCGATCAGCCCGATCCGCGCCGCCTCCTCGGCCGGATAGGGGCGCCCGGTGAGCAGCATCTCCAGGGCGTGGGTGCGGGGCAGTTGGCGGGCCAGCCGTACGGTGGAGCCGCCAATGGGGAACAGCCCGCGCCGGACCTCGAAGAGCCCGAAGGTGGCGCCGCGGCCCGCGACCCGGATGTCGGTGCCCTGGAGGATCTCGGTGCCGCCCGCGACACAGGGGCCCTCGACGGCGGCGATCACCGGCTTGCGCGGCCGATGGTGGCGGAGCATGGCTTTCCAGTGCAGATCGGGGTCGGCCGCGAGGCGGTCGCGGACATGCTGTCCGTCCATCCGGCCGCCGCCCGCGAGCGCCTTGAGGTCCATTCCCGCGCAGAAGGCCCCGCCGGCGCCGGTGAGCACCACGGAGCGCACGGCGTCGTCCTCGTCGGCCTCGGTCCAGCCGTCGTACAGCCCGACCAGCATCGGCAGCGAGAGCGCGTTCCTGGCCTCGGGCCGGTTCAAGGTGAGCACCAGGGTCGCGCCGACGCGCTCGACGATGAGGTGTTCGGTCCCGCTTGTCACGACGTCCTCCCGTCTCGAGACCTAGAACAGGTTGCAGCAGCCGGGGGCCGACTTCAAGAGAAATCTGATGCTCAGTCAGATTTCTTGTTCCGCAACCCTTCCCACCTCATCCCGGCGCGGCTCTAATGAGCGCCGAGCCGCCGGAACGAGGGGTATCGAGGGGTCAGGAGGAGTCGTGGAGTACAACCTTGCCGACCTGTTCGAGTCGATCGTCGACACGGTGCCCGGCAGAGAGGCGCTGGTGTACCTCGACCAGCCCGGCACCGGGGCCGAGCGACGGCTCAGCTACGCCCAGCTGGACGCGGCCGCCAACCGGCTCGGCCACCATCTGATGGACAGCGGTATCGCCCCGGGCGAACATGTCGGACTGCATCTGTGCAACGGCGTGGAGTACCTCCAGACCGCGCTGGCCTGCCTGAAGATCCGGGCGGTGCCGGTGAACGTCAACTACCGCTACGTCGAAGACGAGTTGGCCTACCTCTACCGGGACGCGGAGTTGGCCGCGCTGGTCTACGACGCCGAGTTCGGCGAACGGGTGGCCGCCGCGCTGCCCCACACCGGCACCCTGCGCCATCTGGTGCGGGTCGGCACCGGCGACGGCCCCGGTGCGTCCGTGGCGTTCACCGACGCCGAGGCGTCCGGGTCGCCCGAGCGCGGCTTCCCGGCCCGGTCCGCCGACGACCGCTTCATCATCTACACCGGCGGCACCACCGGGATGCCCAAGGGCGTGGTCTGGCGGCAGGAGGACCTCTTCTTCTCCGGTCTCGGCGGCGGCGCCCCGACCGGCCAGCCCGTCGAGCGCCCGGAGGAGCTGGCCGAGCGGGTGGCCGCGGGAGGCGAGGGGCTGGTCTTCTTCCCCACCCCGCCGCTGATGCACGGAACCTCCACGCTTACGGCCTTCATCGCGTTCAACTTCGGTCAGAAGGTGGTGTTGCACCGTAAGTTCATGCCGGAGGCTGTACTGAGGACGATCGAGAAGGAGAAGGTCACCGCGGCCTCGCTGGTCGGCGACGCGATGCTGCGGCCCCTGGTGGACGCCCTGACCGGCCCCCTCAAGGGCACCGATCTCTCCTCGCTGCTCAGCGTCAGCAGCTCGGGCGCGATCCTCTCGGAGACCGTACGCGCCCAATTCGCCGAGCTCTCCCCGCACACTTTGCTGCTGAACAACTTCGGCTCCTCGGAGTCCGGGTTCAACGGCACGGCCACCGACGACTCCGGCCCCGAGAAGGGCTTCCGGCTACGCGTCAACGCCCGTACGACGGTGGTGGATCCGGCGACCCTCGCCCCGGTGGCACCCGGTGAGCCCGGCCGGATCGCCCAGCGCGGCCATGTGCCGCTCGGCTACTACAACGACCCCAAGAAGACCGCCGAGACGTTCTTCGAGGCGCACGGGGAGCGCTGGGTGCTGCTCGGCGACATGGCGACCGTCGACGAGAACGGTGTGATCACCGTCCTCGGGCGCGGTTCCCAGTGCATCAACACCGGGGGCGAGAAGGTCTATCCGGAGGAGGTCGAACAGGCCCTGAAGGCCCATCCGGATGTGTACGACGCGCTGGTGGCGGGCGTGCCGGACACCCGCTGGGGCCATCGCGTCGCGGCCGTCGTCCAGCCCCGTACGGAGGCGTCCGGACTCACCGCCGACGCCGTCCGCGACCACTGCCGGGAGCGGCTCGCGGGCTACAAGATCCCCCGTACGGTCGTCTTCACCGACCGCATCCAGCGCTCCCCCAGCGGCAAGGCGGACTACCGCTGGGCGCGGGCGGTGGCGGAGGGAGCGGACCAGGGCGCCGCACACGGTGGATGAACCGCCGCGGCGGCTAGGCTGACCGGGTGACCCTTCCGCCTGTGACTCCTGCGACTCCCGTAACGGACAGCCTTCCTCCTGTACCTCTCGCCGACGGGATCACGATGCGGATCGCCGTCGAGGACGACGCCGAGGCGCTCGCGGACGCGTTCACGCGCAACCTTGAGCATCTGCGCCCCTCCAGTCCACGGCGGGACGAGAGCTTCTTCACCGCCGACGGCCAGGCCGTCCGGCTGCGGGACCAGCTGGAGCAGTGGCAGTCGGGCCGGCTGGTGCCCTGGGTGCTGGCCGGCGGCGAGCGGATCCTGGGCGCGGTCACGCTGTCGCATATCGTCCTCGGGCCCTGGCGCAACGCCCATCTCGGCTACTGGATCGACGCCGGGCACGTCGGCCGCGGGCTGGCCACCCTGGCCGTCCGGTCCGTCTGCCGGACGGCCGATGAGCGGCTCGGGCTGCACCGGATCGAGGCCAGCACACTGGTGGAGAACGTCCCGTCCCAACGCACCCTGCTGGGCTGCGGATTCACCCGGATCGGCATGGCGCCGGACTATCTGCACATCGCCGGGGCCTGGCGGGACCATCTGCTCTTCCAGCGCGTCCTCAACGACCGCCCCGTGCCCTGACCGCCGCCTTACGGCGCTCCGCGCTCGCACACCGAGGGCAGCGAGCGGCCCAGCGCCACGGTGTGCAGCGGGTCCAGATGCCGCCCGTGGACCACGGCGGCGGTCCCCGCCGTGAGGTGTCCCACGCAGGAGCGGGACTCGCGCACGGCCGCCGAGTCCGCGATGGCGCGCACGAGTTCGCCGTTGATCCGGTTGATCTCCAGCCGGACCCGGTCGAGGTCGGGGCGTTCGGTGGGCACCTGTGAGGGGTCGGCGTCCCAGCGGCTGTAGAGGCCGCGCTGGACGGCCTTGCCGGCCTCGATCTGGTCGCGGAAAATCCGCGATGTGGCCACCGGGTCGGCGCCCAGTTCCTCGGCCTGCCGCGCCACCGCCTCCAGCACCTCCCGCTCCCGCGCCGGATCGTCGATCGGGCTGTCCGTGCCCCACTTCGCGGCGGCGACCTCGTCGGCCACCAGCACCCGCTGCGCGGACAGGTCGACCAGCGGCCACAGAGTGCCGTGCTGGACGCGGGCCGGGCCGGCCGGTGCGGCCGGTGCGGCGACGGCGGCGGTGGCCCCGGTGGCCAGCACGGCGGCGGCCAGCACGGCGATCAGCGCATGACGCGGGGACGGATGCGGTCGCACGGGGCGAGGTTCCTCTCTCGGCGGTACGGGCGGCCCCGCGTCGTCGTCGGGACGGCCCGGGGTGACCCGAGGCGCCGTCCGGGCGGCACCTCGGCGTCGTCCGGGCGGCCCCGGTGGCGTCCGGCGGGTTCTGGAACGATAGGGCGCCGCACCGCGAGCGCGCCACAGGGCCGGTCCCGCGGGAAGCGGAACCGGCACCGTGAGCGTCGGCCGGATCAGGCGGGCTGTGGCGGCCGGGCCAGCTCGGCCTGGCCGAACAGCAGGGCATAGCCCTCGGGGAGCTGGCCGAGGATGCGGCGCAGCAGCTGCGGGCCCGCCGCCCGCCCGATGATCCCCAGCACCGATCCGGCGTCCCAACGGGCGGTCGCCGGGGTCGATTCGGGGATGTGAGCGGCGATGTCCTTGACGAATCCCCAGCCGGTCAGCCGGTCGGGGCCTGGGATCTCGGCGGCGAGCACCCGCGCCGCCCTCCGGGGCAGCGCCGCGGCGAGGGCGACCCGCTCCTCACCGGTGAGCTGGCGTCCCAGGGCGGCCAGCACGGTGCGGGTGACCTCCTCGGCCCTTTCCCGGGTGGGGTAGAGGCCGTCGTACCGCACCGCCTCGATCAGCTCGTCGTACGTCATACCGGGCTGCTGCCGCCCCGGGCGACGCTGCTGGAACATGGGTGTGAGGGCGCCTTTCTCGTGAAGGGGTGGTGGGAGGTGCGTCAGGCGGTCAGCTGGCGGGGGGTGCCCGCCCCGTCGCTGACCTTGATCTTGCGCGGCTTGGCCTTCTCCGAGACCGGCAGGCGCAGGGTGAGGACCCCGGCGTCGTACGAGGCGTCGATCCGCTCGGTGTCGAGGGTGTCCCCGAGGATGAGCTGACGGGTGTGGAGGCCGGAGGGGCGCTCCGAGGCGATCATCTCGGCGCCCTCGGGGGCCGGGGAGCGCCGCTCGGCGCGGACGGTCAGCACATTGCGCTCGACATCGAGGTCGATGGTGTCCGGATCGATGCCCGGGAGATCGAAGTGGACGACGAACTCGTCGTCCGCGCGGTAGGCGTCCATCGGCATGGCGGCCGGCCGTACGGCGGTGCCGAGCAGTTGCTGGGACAGCCGGTCGAGTTCCCGGAAGGCGTCGGTGCGCATGAGCATCACAGATCACTCCTTTTCGTTCGCGCTGTGTGCGATGCCCTATGCATAGTTATATAGCGCGACCGACATTAAGTTGACAACCCCACGCTCAATGTGGGGTCTGACCAGCGTCGACCGCACCCTCCCAGTACGGCTCGCGCAGCCGCCGCTTGTAGAGCTTGCCGTTGGGGTCGCGTGGCATCTCGGCGATGAACTCCACCGACTTGGGGCATTTGTAGCCCGCGAGCCGGGTGGTGCAGTGGGCGAGGATCTCCTCGGCCAGACCGGGCCCCGGCGCATGCCCCTCGGCGGGCTCCACGACCGCGATGACCTGCTCGCCCCAGTCCTCGTGGGGGATTCCGAAGGCGGCGGCGTCGGCCACGGCCGGATGGGTGAGCAGCGCGGCCTCGATCTCGGCGGGATAGATGTTGACCCCGCCGGAGATGATCAGGTCGATCTTGCGATCGCGGAGGTAGAGATAGCCGTCCTCGTCCAGGAGACCGAGGTCGCCGACGGTGAAGAAGTCGCCGATGCGGTTCTTCTCGGTCTTGGACTTGTCCTTGTGGTAGGCGAAGCCCCCGGTGCTCATCTTCATGTAGACGGTGCCGAGTTCACCGGCCGGGAGCCGGGTGCCCTCGTCGTCGAAGATGGCGATCTCGCTGATGGGCCAGGGGCGGCCGACGGTTCCCGGTTTCTTCAGCCAGTCCTCGGCGGTGGCGAAGGCGCCGCCGCCCTCGCTGGCCGCGTAGTACTCCTCGACACAGCCGCCCCACCAGTCGATCATCCCGCGCTTGACGTGGTCGGGGCAGGGCGCGGCGCCGTGGATGGCGTGGCGCATCGACGAGACGTCGTAGGACCGCTTGACCTCGTCGGGGAGGGCGAGCAGCCGGTGGAACTGGGTCGGCACCATATGGGTGTGCGTACAGCGGTAGGTGTCGATCAGGCGCAGCATCTCCTGGGGCGTCCACTTGTCCATCAGCACCAGGGGATGGCCGATGTGCAGCGAGGAGCTCGCGAACTGCAGGACGGCGGTGTGGTACAGCGGTGAGCACACCAGATGGACGTGGTCCGGCTCCTCGGCGCGCGGGGTGATGCCGAAGAACCGCAGGAAGCCGCCGAGGTGGCTCTCCTCGGGGAGCTTTCCGGTCAGCGCACGGCGGATTCCGCGCGGCCGGCCCGTGGTGCCGGAGGTGTAGTTCATCACCCAGCCCAGCTCGCGGTCGGCGGGCGGTTCCTCCGGCTGGCCCTCGAGGAGCTCGGCGTACGGGCGGAATCCGTCGATGGCGCCGACGGCGTAGCGGTGGGTCGCGGGCAACCCGGCCTCGTCGGCGGCCGCTGCCGCCTGCCCGCCGTAACGCTCATGCGCGATCAGCACCTTGGCGCCGGAGTCGGAGACGATCCAGGCGATCTCGGGGCCGACCAGATGGTGGTTGACCGGCACCAGATAGAGCCCGGCCTGGGTGGCGGCGAGCGCGGCGACGAAGAACTCCACCCCGTTGGGCAGGACGACCGCCAGGGCGTCGCCGCGGCGCAGCCCGGCGGCACGCAGCCCGGCGACGAGCCGGTTGCACGCGCTGTGCAGCCGCCCGGCGGTCCACTCCTCGCCGTCCGGGGCGATGAGCACGATGCGGTCGGGCTCGAGCGCGGCCTGGGCCCAGAAGCCGTTGGGTGTAGGGGACATGGCGGTCCGGTCCTCCTTCTGACGGCGGGGTCGGGGGAATGTCGAACGGGGGTTGACGGACGGGGGTGGGCGGTGGTGTGCGGGGGCGGGCGCGGTCAGGCGCGTCCGGCGACGCGGTTGACGCGGTCGATGGCGCGCTCGAAGCCGCGGGTCAGCTCGTCGAAGACCGCCTGCACCGGGCGGACGGAGTCCATCCGGCCGACGATCTGGCCGACCGGCGTCCCGAGCAGCGGTTCCACCTCGTACTTCTGGATGCGCGAGACGGCCTCGGCCACCAGCAGCCCCTGGAGCGGCATGGGCAGCGGGCCCGGGCCGTCCGGGTCCTCCCAGGCGTCGGTCCACTCGGTGCGCAGCTGGCGGGCGGGTTTGCCGGTGAGGGCGCGGGAGCGCACGGTGTCCCCGGATCCGGCCGCCAGCAGCTTGCGGGTGAGGGCCGCCGAATGGAGTTCGGCCTCCTCGGTGGTGAGCCAGAGGGAACCGATCCACACGCCCTGGGCGCCCAGCGCCAGCCCGGCGGCGATCTGCTCACCGCTGCCGATGCCGCCCGCTGCGAGTACCGGCAGCGGGTCCACGGCCCGCACCACCTCGGGGGTGAGCACCATGGAGGCGATCTCGCCGGTGTGGCCGCCCGCCTCATAGCCCTGGGCGACGATGACATCCAGCCCGGCCTCCTTGTGGTGGAGGGCGTGGCGGGCGCTGCCCGCGAGGGCGGCCACGAGGATGCCGTGGTCATGGGCGCGGGCCACGACATCGGCCGGAGGTGAGCCCAGGGCGTTGGCCAGGAGTTTCACGGGGTAGTCGAAGGCCACGTCGAGCTGGCTGCGGGCCACCTGCTCGAGCCAGCCGGTGATCCGCCAGCCGGACGCCTCGCCCTCGGCCAGCTCGGGGACGCCGTGCTTGGCGAGGGTCTCCCGGACGAAGGCGCGGTGGCCTTCGGGGATCATCGCCTCGATATCGGCCTCGGTGACGCCCTCCACCTTCTTCGCGGGCATGACGACGTCCAGGCCGTACGGTCTGCCGTCGGTGTGCGCCTCCATCCAGTCGAGGTCGCGGGCCAGCTCCTCGCCCGCGCCGTAGCGGACCGCGCCGAGCACACCGAAGCCGCCGGCCCGGCTGATCGCCGCGGCCACGGCGGGGAACGGCGTGAACCCGAAGACGGCGTGCTCGATACCCAGCCTTGTGCTCAGCTCCGTCTGCATGGTCGGCAGGATGCCGCAGGGCGCCGGACGAAGGAAGAGTTTTTCTGACGCTACGTCAGATTCAGAGCGAGAAAACCGCCCCCGGGGCCTCCGGAGGGCTCCCGGGGGTCACTTCTCCAGCACCGCCATGGCCGCGTTGTGCCCGGGGATCCCGCTCACCCCGCCGCCGCGCACCGCGCCCGCGCCGCAGAGCAGCACATTGGCGTGGCGCGTCTCCACGCCCCAGCGGCCGGTGCCCTCCTGGGCGTACGGGAAGGCCAGGTCCCGATGGAAGATGTTGCCGCCGGGCAGCCGCAGGTCGGCGTCCAGGTCCAGCGGGGTCCTGGCCTCGACGCAGGGCCGGCCGTCGGCGTCCCGCGCCAGACAGTCGGTGATCGGCTCGGCCAGATGGGCGTCCAGCTCCGCGAGGGTGGCGCGCAGCAGCGCGGTGCGCGCCGCGTCGTTGTCCTCGGTGAACAGCCGGGCGGGGGTGTGCAGTCCGAACAGGGTCAGGGTCTGATAGCCCTCGCGGGCGAGCTCCGGGCCGAGGATCGACGGGTCGGTCAGCGAGTGGCAGTAGATCTCCGACGGAGGCCGGTGGGGCAGCTCCCCCGCGGCCGCCTGGCGGTACGCCTCCTCCAGCGCGCCGTAGCCCTCGGCGATGTGGAACGTCCCGGAGAACGCCTCGCGCGGGTCCACCGCGCGGTCGCGCAGCGCGGGCAGCCTGCGCAGCAGCATGTTCACCTTGAGCTGTGCCCCTTCGGCGGGCGGGGCGGGCGGCTCCTCGCCCAGCAGCCGGGCCAGCTCGCGCGGCGCCGCCCCGACGAGTACGTACCGGGCGGCCGCGGTGCCCTCCCCCGCCTCGCCCTCGTACCGCACCTCCGCCGAGGTGCCGTCGGTGGCGATCGACATGACCTCGCGCCCGGTCGCGATCCGCGCGCCCGCCGCGCGGGCGGCGTCGGCGAGGGCGTCGGTGAGCGCGCCCATGCCGCCGACGGGGACGTCCCAGTCGCCGGTGCCGCCGCCGATCACGTGGTACAGGAAGCAGCGGTTCTGACGCAGCGACGGGTCGTGGGCCCGGGTGAAAGTGCCGATGAGCGCGTCGGTGAGGACCACACCCCGGACGAGATCGTCGTCGAACGCGGCCTCGATCGCCTCCCCCAGCGGCCGCTCGAACAGCGCCTGCCACGCCGCCTCGTCCCCGATCCGCGCCCGCAGCTCCTCCCGGGTGGGCAGCGGCTCGGTCAGCGTGGGGAAGACCCGCTCGGCGACGCGCTGGGTCATGCCGTAGAACCGCTCCCAGGACTCGTACTCCCGCTCCGACCCGGTCAGCCGCTCGAACGCGGCACGCGTCCGGCCCGTGGCGGCGGTGTCCACCAGCAGCCCGGTGGGGCGCCCGTCCCGGACGTCGGGCGTGTACGAGGACACCGCCCTTTTGCGCACCGCGAAGCGCAGTCCGAGGTCGTCGACGATCCGCCGCGGCAACAGGCTGACCAGGTAGGAGTAGCGGGACAGCCGTGCGTCCACCCCGGGATAGGGCCGGGTGGACACGGCCGCGCCACCGGTGTGGCCGAGGCGCTCGAGCACCAGCACGCTCCGCCCGGCGCGGGCGAGGTACGCGGCGGCGACCAGACCGTTGTGACCACCGCCGACGATGACGATGTCGTACGCATCGCTGTGAGACATGCCCTCTGGTTAGCACGCGGTGATCGCCGGGGCCAGGCCGCTCGGGGGCCACCTCGGCCGCCAGGGGATCGCCTCCGCCGCCGGAGATCAGCTCGGCCGTGTCCGCCGCCCCGCCGTCTCGGCTGTCTCAGTTGTCTCACTTGTCCCGGCCGTTTCAGCCGTCCCGGCCGCCTCTTCGCGGCGGCCCAGCCGCTCCAGGCAGTGCGCCTCGTCGCCGCGGCTGACCAGGGTGTCGGGGTGGTCCGGGCCCAGGACGCGCTCGCGCAGGGCGCAGACCTCCCGCGCCTCGGCGAGCGCCTCCTCCCCGCGGCCCAGCCGCCCCACGCCGACGCCGAGGCCGTGCCGGGCGCGCAGGGTCTCCGGATCGGGTGTAGGCGAGGGCCTCGGCCACCTGCTCGGCGATGTCCAGCACCTCGGGGACCGGCAGCGGCCCGCGCGTCGTCGCCCGGCAGCCGGCCGAGGTCACGGCCCTCCAGCAGTTCCATGACCAGGTACAGCACGCCCTCGTGCTCGCCGAAGTCATGCACCACCGTGACCCCGCGGTGCTGCGGCGCCGCGGCCACCCGCGCCTCCCGGCGGAAGCGCTCGCGCACCACACCGGTGAACGAGGGGTCGTGCCGCGACCCCGGCGGTTTGAGGCATGTGACGGCGACGCGGCGGCCGAGCGACTCGTGCCGCGCCCGCCACACCTCGCCCATCCCCCGCGCCCGATCCGGTCCAGCAGCCGGTACCGGCCCTGGATCAGCTTGGTGTCCGCCATGCTCCCCCCGCCTTGGCGGAAGTCAGCTCCCGCCGCCCCCGTGGAGACCGGCCTCGAACGGCCGTGCCCCCGTCGGATCCCCGCCGTCCGGTATGGCCGCGTTTCTGCGCAGTTTGTAGGGCGAGGGGCGGCTGCCCGGGCCGAGCCGTTCGACCGCCCGCATGATGTGCTTCGGCGGCAGCTGCCAGCGGGCCTTGGGCGGGATGCAGCGCAGCGCCCTGCCCATCGCCCGCAGCCTGCGGGTGACCACCCGTGGCGGGGGCGCGGGGCGCCCGTACAGTGCGTGGGCGTACGGGGGCAGGGTCCCGTAGGCGAGCGAGGCGAAGCGCCCCCAGATCACCTCGCGCGCCGGGACGAGCAGGGCATGGACCGGGGGCCGCCGCAGAAAGGCGTCCACCTCGCGGGCCTCGGGGGTGGCGGCGAGTTCGGGGCGCACCGTCGCGAAGTACGCGGCGAGCGCCGCCGTATCGGCCGGTACGTCGGCGGGGTCGAGGCCGACCAGCCGGGCGGACACCACGTTCTCGGCGACATAGGCGTCGGCCTGGGCGTCGGTGAGCGGATAGCCGGAGCGCCGCATCACATGGAGGTAGGAGTCGATCTCGGCGCAGTGCACCCACAGCAGCAGCTCGGGCTCGTCGACGCCGTGCCGGGCCCCGGTGGCCGGGTCGGTCAGGGAGAGCCTGCGGTGAATGCCCCGGACCTTGGCGCCCGCCCGCTCGGCCGCCTCGGTGGTGCCGTAGGTGATGGTGGCGACGAACCGCGCGGTGCGCAGCAGCCGTCCCCAGGCGTCCTTGCGGAAGTCGGAGTTCTGGGTGACGCCGCGCACCGCGAGCGGATGCAGCGCCTGGAGGTACAGGGCTCGCACGCCCGCGATCCACATCACCGGGTCGCCGTGCATCTGCCAGGTGACCGACCGCGGGCCGTAGAGCCCCGGGTCGCCGTCCGATCCGCCCCGCCGTATGGCCGCCGCCATGGCCACCACCTCCCGACGGCCAGCCTACGGAGTGTCCGGCGGACCACGCGGCGGAGCCGCGTCTTCCAGCCCCTCCGGCGATTGCGGAGCGGGATCTGGGGCGGAGCCCCAGTTGAGGGAAGGGGCGGGTAGGGGGAAGCACCGATATGCGGCTCCGCCGCGTGGCCCGCCGCAGGCGTCAAGATGCGCCCGGACAGGCCCAGGCGTCAGCCCGGGGCGGGACCGCCTGGCGTCACTTCTTGAGCGGCTGGGTGAAGCGCAGCAGATTGCCGGCGGGGTCGCGGAAGGCGCAGTCGCGGACGCCGTAGGGCTGGTCCATGGGCTCCTGCAGCACCTCGCCGCCCGCCGTGCTGATGCGCTCGAAGGTGGCGTCGCAGTCGTCCGTGGCGAAGAGGACGCCGCGCAGCAGGCCCTTGGCCAACAGCTCCGCCATGGTCTGTCTGTCGGCCGGAGAGGCGTTCGGGTCGGCCAGGGGCGGCTCCAGGACGATGCTCACGTCCGGCTGCGAGGGCGACCCGACCGTCACCCAGCGCATCCCCTCGAACCCGACGTCGTTGCGCACCTCGAGGCCGAGCACATCGCGGTAGAAGGCGATCGCCTTGTCGTGGTCGTCGACGGCGATGAAGCATGTGGAAAGGGTGATGTCCATGCCGCTCACGCTACGGCCGGGCGGCGGGGCCCGCTTCTCCATTCCTGACCGGTCGCGTGTGGATCTTGGCCATGCACGCCGGGATGGCGGCGCCGTGGGCATGGCTGCGGGCCCGGTAGCTGCTCGGGCTCTCGCCGACCAGCTGTGTGAAGCGCGAGCTGAACGACCCCAGCGAGGTACAGCCGACCGCGATGCAGACCTCGGTCACCGTGAGGTCGCCGCGCCGCAGCAGCGCCTTGGCCCGCTCGATACGGCGGGTCATCAGATAGCCGTACGGGGTCTCGCCGAAGGCGGCGCGGAAGCTGCGCGAGAAATGGCCCGGCGACATCAGGGCGCCCCGCGCCAGCGCCGGGACGTCGAGCGGCTCGGCGTAGTCGCGGTCCATCCGGTCGCGGGCCCGCCGCAGCCGGACCAGGTCATCGAGATCCTGCCGTTTCACCGGCTCAGTTTCCCACAGCGGGAACCGATCAGGAGGGAAACCGATCAGGAGGGAAACCGGTCAGGAGGGAAACCGGTCAGGAGGGA
The DNA here is from genome assembly GCF_047337785.1 of Streptomyces lacaronensis. Taxonomy (NCBI): domain Bacteria; kingdom Bacillati; phylum Actinomycetota; class Actinomycetes; order Kitasatosporales; family Streptomycetaceae; genus Streptomyces; species Streptomyces lacaronensis. The sequence continues at coordinate 10,428,360 of NZ_JBLHDK010000003.1, read as the reverse complement.
AACCGGTCAGGAACGAAGAAGCCCCGGTCACGGGGGCATGGCTAGCGTCTGCGGCACCGACCGCGACCCCGCGGGCAACATGATCCGCATCGGCGAGCTGCCCTGAGCCGTACCGCGGACACAGCCATGACCTGCGAATCGGACGTATTGTTCGAAGCCGGTCAGGTCGATTCGGGCGACACCGGCGGGGGCCGCGCGGGCGACCCCCGCCCGAACAGACAGATGGAGACACCATGAGCAGGGCCACGGACACGGACACGGGGTCGCCTGAACCCCACGCCGCCGACAGCCACGATCTGATCCGGGTGCACGGCGCGCGTGAGAACAACCTCAAGGACGTCAGCATCGAGATCCCGAAGCGCCGGCTCACGGTGTTCACGGGCGTGTCGGGCTCGGGCAAGAGCTCGCTGGTGTTCGACACCATCGCCGCCGAGTCACAGCGGCTGATCAACGAGACCTACAGCGCCTTCCTCCAGGGCTTCATGCCGAACCTGGCGCGCCCCGAGGTCGATGTGCTCGACGGGCTGACCACCGCCATCACGGTCGACCAGCAGCGGATGGGCTCCGACCCCCGCTCCACCGTGGGCACCGCCACCGACGCCAACGCGATGCTGCGCATCCTCTTCAGCCGGCTCGGCACACCGCACATCGGCCCGCCCGCCGCGTACTCCTTCAACGTGGCCTCGGTCTCGGCGACCGGTGGCTTCACGGTCGACCGCGGGGCCGAGAAGACGAAGACCGAGAAGGTGAGCTTCAGCCGCACCGGCGGCATGTGCACCCACTGCGAGGGCCGGGGCACGGTCTCCGACATCGACCTCACCCAGCTGTACGACGACTCCAAGTCGCTCTCCGAGGACCCGTTCACCATTCCCACCTACACCGGGGACGGCTGGGTGGTGCGGGTCATCTCCGAGTCGGGCTTCTTCGACAAGGGCAAGCCGATCCGCGAGTACACCAAGAAGGAGCGGCACGACTTCCTCTACCGCGAGCCGACCAAGGTGAAGATCAACGGGGTCAACCTCACCTACGAGGGGCTGATCCCGAAGCTCCAGAAGACCTTCCTGTCCAAGGACCGGGAGTCGATGCAGCCGCACATCCGGGCCTTCGTGGACCGGGCGGTCACCTTCGCCGAGTGTCCCGAGTGCGACGGCACCCGGCTCAGCGAGCTGGCCCGATCCTCGAAGATCGGCAAGGTCAACATCGCCGACGCGTGCGCGATGGAGATCCGTGACCTGGCCGGCTGGGTCCGCGGGCTGGCGGAGCCGTCGGTGACGCCGCTGCTCACCAAGCTCCAGCACACCCTGGACTCGTTCGTGGAGATCGGCCTCGGCTATCTCTCGCTCGACCGGGCCTCGGGCACGCTCTCCGGTGGCGAGGCGCAGCGCACCAAGATGATCCGCCACCTCGGCTCCTCGCTCACCGATGTCACCTACGTCTTCGACGAGCCCACCATCGGTCTGCACCCGCACGACATCCAGCGGATGAACAACCTGCTGCTGCGGCTGCGGGACAAGGGCAACACCGTGCTCGTGGTGGAGCACAAGCCGGAGACGATCGCCATCGCCGACCATGTCGTGGACCTCGGCCCCGGCGCCGGCACGGCGGGCGGCACCGTGTGCTTCGAGGGCACCGTCGAGGGGCTGCGGGCGAGCGACGGCGTCACCGGCCGCCATCTCGACGACCGGGCCACGCTCAAGGAGACGGTCCGCAAGGCCACGGGGCAACTGGAGATCCGCGGCGCGTCCGCGAACAACCTGCGCGACGTCGACGTCGACATCCCGCTCGGGGTGCTCTGCGTCATCACCGGCGTCGCGGGCTCCGGCAAGAGCTCGCTCGTCCACGGCTCCATCCCGGCCCCGGAGGGTGTGGTCTCGGTGGACCAGACCCCGATCCGCGGCTCACGCCGGAGCAACCCGGCCACGTACACCGGGCTGCTGGACCCGATCCGCAAGGCGTTCGCGAAGGCCAACGGCGTCAAGCCGGCGCTGTTCAGCGCCAACTCCGAGGGCGCCTGCCCCACCTGCAACGGCGCCGGTGTCATCTACACGGACCTGGCGATCATGCAGAGCGTGGCCACCGCCTGCGAGGACTGCGAGGGCAAGCGGTTCAGCGCCTCGGTGCTCGAGTACCACCTGGGCGGCCGTGACATCAGCGAGGTGCTGGCGATGCCGGTGACCGAGGCCGAGGAGTTCTTCGGCAGCGGGGAGGCGCGCACCCCGGCGGCCCACAAGATCCTTCAGCGGATGACGGACGTCGGACTCGGCTACCTCACCCTCGGCCAGCCGCTCACCACGCTGTCCGGTGGCGAGCGGCAGCGGCTCAAGCTGGCCGTGCACATGGCCGACAAGGGCGGGGTCTACGTCCTCGACGAGCCGACCACCGGGCTGCACCTCGCCGACGTCGAGCAGCTGCTCGGGCTGCTGGACCGCCTCGTGGACTCCGGCAAGTCGGTCATCGTCATCGAGCACCACCAGGCCGTCATGGCGCACGCCGACTGGATCGTCGACCTCGGCCCCGGCGCCGGTCACGACGGTGGCCGCGTCGTCTTCGAGGGCACCCCGGCCGACCTGGTGGCCGCCCGGTCCACCCTCACCGGTGAGCACCTCGCGGAGTACGTCGGCGGCTGACCGGGATCCTTATGGGCGGCGCCGCCGTGCGGCGGCTCAGCGGCGCACCCGTGGCATCCCCAGCCCGATCCAGGAGATGATCTCCCGCTGGACCTCGTTGTTGCCGCCGCCGAAGGTGAAGACGACGCTGCTGCGGTAGCCGCGCTCCAGCTCGCCGTGGAGGACCTCGCCCGCCGAGCCCTCCTTGAGCGGACCGGCGGCCCCGACGATCTCCATCAGCCAGGCATAGGCGTCACGGCGCGCCTCGGAGCCGTAGACCTTGACGGCGGAGGCGTCCTGCGGGGTGAGGGCCTCGCGCTCGAGGGCCTCCACCATCTGCCAGTTGAGCAGCTTCATGGCGTCCAGCCGGGCGTGGGTGCGGGCCAGCCGGGCGCGCACCCAGCCCAGGTCGATCACCCGGCGGCCGTCGGGGAGCTTGGTGTCGGCGGCCCACTGCCGGACACCGCGCAGGGCGCGGATGGCCATGGTGCCATGGGCGGCGAGGGTGACCCGCTCGTAGTTGAGCTGGGTGGTGATCATGCGCCAGCCCTCGTTCTCGGCACCGACGCGGCGGGTGGCCGGAACGCGGATGTTCTCGTAGTAGCTGGCGGTGGTGTCGTGGGAGGCGAGGGTCTTGATGAGGGTGGCGGAATAGCCGGGGTCGTCGGTCGGAACCAGCAGGATGCTGATGCCCTTGTGGGGTTTGGCGTCGGGGTCGGTGCGGACCGCGAGCCACACCCAGTCGGCGGTGTCGCCGTTGGTGGTCCAGGTCTTCTGGCCGTTGACGGTGTAGTAGCCGGAGGTGGTGTCGCCGTCGCGCACCGCGCGGGTCTTGAGGGAGGCGAGGTCGGTACCGGCGTCGGGCTCGCTGTAGCCGATCGCGAAGTCGATCTCGCCGGAGAGGACCCTGGGCAGGAAGTACGCCTTCTGCTCCTCGGTGCCGAACCGCATGATGGTGGGCCCGACGGTGTTGAGCGCCATCAGCGGCAGCGGCACCCCGGCCTGGGCCGCCTCGTCGAAGAAGATGAACTGCTCGACCGGGCCGAGCCCGCGCCCGCCGTACTCCTCGGGCCAGCCCACCCCCAGCCAGCCGTCGGTGCCGAGCCGGCGGATGGTCTCGCGGTAGAACCGCTTCTGCCCGGCTGAGTCGGCGTAGCGGGCGTAGGCGTCATCGGGGACCAGTTCGGCGAAGTACGCGCGCAGCTCATCGCGCAACCGCCGCTGATCAGGGGTGTATTCGAGGTCCACGGCCCCTCCTGGAGTCTCGCGTGCGCCATGACGGCGGGCTGGGAGCGTCCTGGGATCGAGGGGCACGGTAGAACGTGTTCCAACAATACGGAAGGGCCGTGGACCGGCCGGTCGGCCGGTCCACGGCCCGGGTCTCAGCCCTCCACCCGGGGCGGGCTGTCGTCGGTGCCGCGCCGTACGACCCGTACCGGCTGGCCCGGACGCCAGGTGCGCAGCACCATCTCGCCGCCCTCCGACGCGGTGTGCACCACCTCGGTCACCTCCGCGCGGAAGAGGTGGAAGGGCTCGGGCGGCCGGATCTCCTCGGCGAAGCGGGCGATCGTCCCGGGGTCGGTCACCTCGACCGCCCGGCCGCTCACCCGGACGTCGCCCTCGGTCAGGTCGTCACCCGGGCCGGGGTTGGCCTGCACCGAGAACCGGGGATCGCGGCGCAGGTCCAGTGCCTTGCGCGACTCCGGCATCATGCCGAGCCACAACTCACCGGAGAGGAAGTTCACTTCGAGCGGTGTCACCCGCGGGGATCCGTCCTGGCGCAGGGTGGCCAGCACATGGTGGCGGTAGCGCCGGAAGCGGTCCTGGGCGTAGTCGGCGAAGGCGGGCTCGGCCGCCGCGAATCCGGCCCAGCTGGTGGTCGGGTAGGTCATCGTCATGGCGCCCATGCTCGGACCGTTTCCGGACGTCTCCTGTCGGGATTTCCGGGCTTCCCACTCGCGCGCCTGGTCCGGTGGCAGATACGCGTTCCACTCGGTGCCCGGCAGCGGATAGGCGACCCAGGTGCGGGCGTAGGCCGGGGGCCGGGCCCTGCCCCGGCGCAGGAGCAGCGCGGTCGGTTCCCGGGCGGCGCGGCGCAGCAGCGAGGGCAGGGTGGCGGACCGGTTGTTCCCGCTGGTCTGGGCGGAGGAGCAGCCCGCGTGGTACGCGACGGGCAGGGCGCGGTCGCCGGTCACCAGGCAGGGCGGGCGCAGCCCCAGCCGCTGGAGCCCCTTCGCGGCGGTGCGATAGCGGCCGGTGGTGGCGTCGGACTGCTCGGCGGTGTGGTTGAGGATGACGAACTGGCTCGCCAGATGGAGCGTGATGATCACCCCGAGGGCGACCGCCAGGTGCTGCGGCGACCGCGCGGCCCGTACGGCGCGGAACACCAGCCCGGCGATCGGCAGCGCCAGCAGCGCGTACGAGGGCATCAGGAAGCGCGGTGCGGAGTAGCCGATGAGCAGCAGATAGGGCAGAGCGAGGGTGGCCGCGCAGGCGATGGGCAGCACGGTCAGCGGTACGGCCGGGGGCCGGACGGCCGGGCGGCCGAGCCCCACCCGCACCCGGCGCGACTCCTGGCGGTCGCGCAGGGCGGTGTGTACGGCGAGGAGGGTCAGCACGGGCAGCGCCAGCCACCACACGGTCAGCTCCGGGTGGCGCAGCGGCACCTCACAGGGGCGGCACAGCTGGGGCCCGTTGAGGCTGCGCAGCGCGGCGCCGACGCTGAAGTGCAGGCCCATGCCGCCCTCGACGTCGCTGGAGACGTTCAGCCGTTCCCCGATGCCGCCGAAGCGGTCGTACGCCTCGCCGATCCACTGGGCGGCGCCGAGCAGCGGTCCGCCGATCAGCGGAAGCAGGGCGGGGCGCCAGGCGCGCACCCCGATCGCGCCGATCAGCAGCGGCAGGGTGAGCCATCCCCCGTCGGGGGTGCGCACCAGGGTGACGCCCGCGAGGACGGCGGCCAGCCACCAGCGGGCGTTCGGTTCGTCCGGCACCCGGAGGAACCAGCCGACGGCGGCGACGGCGCCGATCGCCACCCAGAGGTTGGGCATCACCGCGGGCCCGCTGATCTGGGTGATCCACAGCCCGGAGAACAGCAGCGCGGCCAGGGCCACCTGGGGCGCGGGCAGCAGCCGGGTCCAGACCCGGAAGGCGCCGTAGAGCGCGCCCGCGGACAGCAGCATCAGCAGGACCCGCAGCGCCGGAATGGAGTCGGTGGCGGACACGAGGGGCGCGACCAGGAGACTGACGCCGCGCGAGCGGGGTGCGCTGAAGTACGCGGGCGGGGTGCGCGGATCGACCTGGGAGACATACACGGACTCGTCCCAGCCCAGCGCGTGGCCGGTGTGCGGGATCACCATGGCGAGCTGGACCACGGCGTATCCGATGGCGACCAGGCCGAGCCAGGGGGCCGGACGACGATACCGCTGCGGCGGGCGGGGCTGGGGGCGCGGGGGCAGGACGGCGGCCGCCGGTGCGGCAGTATTCTCCATGCGCGCACCATATGATGACTATGTACCTTTTTCGTCCTATTAGGCCATTCGGCTCAGTGTCCAAGGGGTGCCAGGGACGCGGCGGATCCGTACGCTGGTGCAGCGGTGCACACCCCCATCCGGCGGAGGACGGACACACCCATGAAAATGCTCATCAACGTCCCCGAGACCGTGGTCGCCGACGCCCTGCGCGGACTGGCCGCCTGCCACCCCGAGCTGATCGTCGACGTCGACAACCGGGTGATCGTCCGGCGGGACGCGCCGATCGAGGGCAAGGTGGGGCTGGTCTCCGGCGGCGGCTCGGGGCACGAACCGCTGCACGGCGGTTTCGTGGGCCCCGGCATGCTCGACGCCGCCTGCCCCGGTGAGGTGTTCACCTCCCCGGTGCCGGATCAGATGGTGCGCGCCGCGGCGGCGGTGGACAGCGGCAAGGGCGTGCTGTTCATCGTCAAGAACTACACGGGCGACGTACTCAACTTCGACATGGCCGCCGAGCTCGCCGAGGACGAGGGCATCCAGATCGCCAAGGTGCTGGTCAACGACGACGCGGCGGTCACCGACAGCCTCTACACGGCGGGCCGGCGCGGCACCGGCGCCACCCTGTTCGTGGAGAAGATCGCGGGCGCGGCGGCCGACGAGGGCGCGCCGCTGGAGCGGGTGGAGTCGATCGCCCGGCGGGTGAACGAGCTCTCGCGGAGCTTCGGCGTCGCGCTCAGCGCCTGCTCCACCCCGGCCAAGGGCGGCCCCACCTTCGACCTGCCCGCCGGGGAGCTGGAGTTGGGCGTGGGCATCCACGGCGAGCCGGGGCGTGAGCGGCGGGCGATGATGACCTCCCGCGAGATCGCCGACTACGCGGTGGAGGTGGTGGTCGAGGATCTGCGCCCGGACAGCCCGGTGCTGCTGCTCGTCAACGGCATGGGGGCGACCCCGCAGCTGGAGCTGTACGGCTTCGCCGCCGAGGTGCACCGGGCGCTCGGCGAGCGCCGGGTGGCGGTGGCGCGTACGCTCGTCGGCAACTACGTCACATCACTCGACATGGCGGGCGCTTCGATCACGCTGTGCCAGGTCGACGAGGACCTCCTGCGGCTGTGGGACGCGCCCGTGCGGACCGCCGGGCTGCGCTGGGGCGCCTGAGGCCGGCCGTCCCCCGATACGTACGCTGTCGCCGTTGGCTACACCCCGAGGAGGCGTCTGTGTCCAGCAGTGAACCCGCCGTCGACGACGTGCTCGACACCCCTTTCTTCCTCCGATGGCTCACCGCCGCGGCCACGTCCGTGGGTCGTGAGGCGGCCCGTCTCACCGACCTGGACTCCGCGATCGGCGACGCCGACCACGGCACCAATATGCAGCGCGGCTTCGCCGCCGTGTCCGAGGCGCTGGAGAAGGAGCCCCCGGGCTCGCCCGGGGCCGCCCTCATCCTGGCCGGGCGCCAGCTGATCTCCAAGGTCGGCGGGGCCTCAGGACCGCTGTACGGGACGCTGCTGCGGCGCGCCGGAAAGGCGCTCGGCGACGCCGAGCAGATCACCCCGCAGCAGCTGGCGGACGCGCTGCGGGCCGGGGTGGACGCGGTGGCGCAGCTCGGCGGAGCCGCGCCCGGCGACAAGACGATGCTGGACGCCCTGATCCCGGCCGTCGAGGCGCTGGGCGGGGGCACCGGGTCGTTCGTGGCCGCGGGCGAGGCCGCCGAGAAGGGGGCGCTGGCCACCGTGCCGATGCTGGCCCGCAAGGGCAGGGCCAGCTATCTGGGTGAGCGCAGCGTCGGCCACCAGGACCCGGGCGCCACCTCGTCGGCGCTGATCATCGGCGCGCTGGCGGAGGCGGCCCGATGACCGACGAGAGCGGGAAGGTCGGCATAGTCCTGGTGTCGCACAGCGCGGCGGTGGCCGACTCCGTCGCCGAGCTGGCGAAGGCGCTGTCCGGCGGTGGCACGGCACCGGTCCGCGCCGCGGGCGGCACCGCGGACGGCGGGTTCGGCACCAGTCCGGAGCTGATAGCGGAGGCGGCCCAGGCGGTCGACCGGGGCGCCGGAGTGGCGGTCCTGGTGGACCTGGGCAGCGCGGTCCTGTCCGTCAAGGCGCTGCTGGCCGAGGGCGACGAACTGCCCGGCGGCACCCGGCTGGTGGACGCGCCGCTCGTGGAGGGCGCGGTCGCGGCGCTCGTCACGGCCTCCACCGGGGCGGATGTGGAGGCGGTGCTCCAGGCGGCCTCGGAGGCGTACGACTACCGCAAGGTCTGATACCGCCACACGCTATTGGACGGGGTCCCGCCGGTGACGGCGGGGCCCCGTTCCGTCCGACCCCCGTTCCGTCCGACCCCTGATCCGTCCGACCCCTGTTCCGTCCGTGCCCCTGTTCCGTCCATGGTCTGTTCACTTTTCAACGAACACCCCGCGTACATATTTGCACCGCCACTTATTCCGCTGATACTCGGCGCGTACGGGGCGAGTTGCCCGGTTTCGGACCGCTCCGGACACGGTGACAGCACCCCGCCCCCTTCAGCCGTCAAGTGATAGGCACGATACCAGAACGGGCTTCCGAATCCGTCGATCTTGCGTCTAGACTGCTGATGTCCGAGTGGGGGGACCGGCGGCACTCAGGGGGATTAAATGGGCGCAATTGAGTATGCCCGCGCACACCTGGCATCCATCGAACCGATGAAGCCCACGCGGGTGTCGCACCGGCCGTGGCCTCTTTGTGGCCCGGCCCGGATTCCACGCGCGGAAATGACCCGACCGCGCCGACCGCACGATTCCCTGAGCGTCTGATCTTCGCGCCCGTCACGGGCGTTCGATATATCGACCATGGGGCGGCGGTCATGACTCGCGCCTGCCTTCATGGTGCCGTACAGAGCACGGACGGCAATCCATCTTTTTCCATAGAAAGCAAGGGTTTCCGCGTGCCTGTCTTCTTCTCCTTAATCAACGGATTTCGACATTTCGACGTGGAGGAGTCAGTCGCATGACCACACCCACGCTCAGCCCCGGCCGCTTGGATGCGGATACCGTCCGTAAGTCGGTGGACGTCGTACTCGAAGATTTCCTGACGGCCAAGGCCAGCACCACTCCGCAACACCATCTGCCGTATCTCTCCGGGCTGCTGAAGGATTTCCTGTCCGGCGGAAAGCGCATACGGCCGCTGTTGTGTGTCACCGGCTGGCAGGCCGTCGGCGGCGGCGAGGACACCGAGACGGTGTTCCGGGTGGCCGCCTGCCTGGAGATGTTCCACGCCTTCGCGCTGATCCACGACGACGTCATGGACGACAGCGACACCCGTCGCGGCCGGCCGACGATCCATCGCACCCTGGCCGCGCTGTGCGCCACCGACCGCAGACCGGACCAGATCGAGCGGTTCGGGGTCAGCGGGGCGGTGCTGCTCGGCGACCTCGCCCTCACCTGGTCGGATGAGCTCCTGCACTCGGCCGGTCTGACGCCCGCCCAGTTCGACGCCGTACTGCCGCTGCTGTCGGAGATGCGCACCGAGGTGATGCTGGGCCAGTACCTCGATCTACAGGCCACCGGGGAGCTGACGGACGACGTCGAGGCCACCCTCACCGTCAACCGGTACAAGACCGCCAAGTACACCATCGAGCGTCCGCTGCACGTCGGAGCCGCCGTCGCGGGCGCCGGCCCGGAGGCCATGGAGGCGTTCACCGCCTACGCCCTGCCGCTCGGCGAGGCGTTCCAGCTCCGCGACGATCTGCTGGGCGTGTACGGCGATCCGGAGTCGACCGGCAAGTCCCAACTGGACGATCTGCGGGCCGGGAAGAACACCACCCTGATCGCGCTCGCCCTGCGCGGCTCCGACAGCGTCCAGGCGGCGCGGCTGCGCAGCCTCATCGGCAATCCGCTGCTGGACGAGCGGGACGCCGCGACCATTCAGGAGATCTTCGCCGCCACCACCGCCCGGGAGGCCGTCGAGCAGATGATCGACGATCGCCGGACGCAGGCCCTGCGGGCCCTCGACGACGCCCCATTCACCGCGGACGCGGTCAACGCGCTGAAGCAGATCGCCCGCATGGCCACTGTGAGGAACTCATGACGACAGGACTTTCCACGGCCGGGGCCCAGGACATCAGCCGGAACAGCGTCCGCCCGTACCTGGAGGAGTGCACCCGCCGCTTCCAGGAGATGTTCGACCGCCATGTCGTCACCCGGCCCACCAAGGTCGAATTGACCGACGCCGAACTGCGCGAGGTCATCGACGACTGCAACGCGGCGGTGGCCCCGCTCGGCAAATCGGTTTCCGACGAGCGCTGGATCTCCTATGTGGGGGTGGTGCTGTGGTCCCAGAGCCCCCGTCATATCAAGGACATGGAGGCGTTCAAGGCCGTCTGCGTCCTGAACTGCGTGACGTTCGTGTGGGACGACATGGATCCCGCACTCCACGACTTCGGTCTCTTCCTGCCCCAGCTGCGCAAGATCTGCGAGAAGTACTACAGCCCCGAGGACGCGGAGGTCGCGTACGAGGCGGCACGCGCCTTCGTCACCAGCGACCATATGTTCCGCGACTCGCCCATCAAGGCGGCGCTGTGCACCACGTCCCCGGAGCAGTATTTCCGTTTCCGGGTCACCGACATCGGCGTCGACTTCTGGATGAAGATGTCGTATCCGATCTACCGGCATCCGGAGTTCACCGAACACGCCAAGACGAGCCTGGCCGCGCGCATGACCACCCGCGGACTCACCATCGTCAACGACTTCTACTCCTATGACCGCGAGGTCTCCCTGGGCCAGATCACCAACTGTTTCCGGCTCTGCGATGTGAGCGATGAGACGGCGTTCAAGGAGTTCTTCCAGGCCCGCCTCGATGACATGATCGAGGACATCCAGTGCATCAAGGCGTTCGACCAGCTGACGCAGGACGTCTTCCTCGATCTGATCTACGGCAACTTCGTCTGGACCACCAGCAACAAGCGCTACAAGACGGCCGTCAACGACGTCAACTCCCGCATCCAGTGAGGGAACGGGGACCCGTGACTTCCGCGAAGAGCTCCGCACAGCCGGAGCGCTCCTGGACCACCGGCACGGCGCCCGGCTCCGTGCCGCTGCTGGGGCACACCCTGGCGCTCTGGCGCCGTCCGCTGCAGTTCCTGGCCTCCCTGCCCGCCCACGGCGATCTGGTGGAGGTCAGGCTGGGGCCCAGCCGTGCCTATCTGGCCTGCCATCCCGAGCTGGTCCGTCAGGTGCTGCTCAATCCCCGGGTGTTCGACAAGGGCGGGGTCTTCGACAAGGCGCGGCAGTTGCTCGGGAACAGCCTCTCGGTCTCCCGGGGCGAGGACCACCGCTACCAGCGTCGGATGATCCAGCCCGCGTTCCACACCCCGAAGATCGCCGCCTACACCGCCGCGGTCGCCGATGACACCCGCGCCGCGATCGGCTCCTGGGAGCCGGGGCGCACCCTGGACATCAGCGACACCATGCACGCCCTGCTGATGCGGGTGGCCGCGCGGACGCTGTTCTCCACCGGGATCGACGAGGCGACGATCGACGAGGCGCGCCACTGTCTGCGCATCGTCTCGGACGGCATCTACAAGCGCACGATGGCGCCTTTGGGGATCATGGAGAAGCTCCCCACCCCGGGCAACCGGCGCTATGACCGGGCCAATACCCGGCTGCGGCAGATCGTGGACGAGATGATCCGCGAACGCCGGCGCTCCGGCGCCGACCACGGCGATCTGCTCTCCACGCTGCTGCGCGCCGAACACCCCGAGACCGGGAAGGGCCTTGACGACGGCGAGGTCCTCGACCAGGTGGTCACCTTCCTGGTGGCCGGGAGCGAGACCACCGCCTCGACCCTCGCCTTCGTCTTCCATCTCCTGGGCGCCCACCCGGAGGTGGAGAAGCGCGTGCACGCCGAGATCGACGAGGTCCTGGAGGGCCGCGGTCCCACCTTCGATGACCTGCCGTCCCTGGAGTACACCCGCGGGGTCATCACCGAGTCGCTGCGGTTGTATCCGCCGTCCTGGATGGCGATGCGGGTCACGGCGGCCGAGGCCGAACTCGGCGGCCGGACCGTCCCGGCGGGCACGATGATCCTCTACAGCGCCCAGGCGCTGCACCACAACCCCGAACTGTTTCCCGACCCCGAGCGGTTCGACCCCGAGCGCTGGCTCGGCGACCGCGCCAAGGAGGTGGAGCGCGGGGCGCTGCTCCCGTTCGGCGCGGGCAGCCACAAGTGCATCGGGGACGTCCTGGCGCTGACCGAGACGGCCCTCATCGTGGCCACGATCGCGAGCCGGTGGCGTCTCCGCCCGGTGCCCGGGACGACATTGCGTCCCGAGCCGAAGGCGACACTCGAACCCGGCCCGCTGCCCATGGTGTGCGAGCCGCGCTGACGACGTCCGGTCCGGGGTCCGCCCCGGACCGGACGCCCCGTACCTTCCGTACCCCACCTCGCGAGTGAAGGACATCTTCCGCATGAGGACCGCGCAGCAACCGGCGACGCGCCACTGGCGGCACGCCGTCGCCCCCGGCGGGCTTCCGCTGGCCGGCCACGCCCTGCTCATGGGCCGCAAACCGCTTCAGTTCCTGGCCTCCCTGCCCGCCCACGGCGATCTGGTCGAGCTCCGGCTGGGGCCCCGGCCCGTCTATCTGCCCTGTCATCCGGAGCTGATCCAGCAGGTGCTGGTGAACGCGCGGGTCTACGACACCGGCGGGCCGGTCAAGGAGAAGGCCAAGCCCATCCTGGGCAACGGCCTGATCACCTCCGACTGGGCGGACCACCGGCGGCAGCGCCGGCTGGTGCAGCCCGCGTTCCACGCCGCCCGGATCGCCAAGTACGCCGAGGTGATGGAGCGGGAGTGCGAGGCCGAGTCCACGGCATGGACGGCGCGCCGGCCCATCGACGTCAGCCATGAGATGCTCGCGCTCACCGCGCGGGTGACGGCCCGTGCGCTCTTCTCGACCGATATGGCGCCGCATGCCGTGGCCGAGATCCAGCACTGTCTGCCCATCGTCGTGGAGGGCGCCTACCGGCAGGCGATCGACCCCACCGGGCTGCTGGCCAGGCTCCCGCTCGCGGCGAACCGGCGCTTCGACGACGCGCTCGCCCGGCTCAACCAGCTCATCGACCGCATGATCGACGACTACAAGGCGTCGGACGACGGCGACCGCGGCGATGTGCTGTCCGCGCTCTTCGCGGCACAGGACGACGAAACCGGCGGCACGATGTCGGACCAGGAGATCCACGACCAGGTCATGACCCTGCTGCTGGCCGGGATCGAGACCACCGCCTCCGCGCTGACCTGGGCCTGGTTCCTGCTCGGCCGCAATCCCCTGGCCGAGGCCGCGCTGCACGCCGAGGTCGACGAGGTGCTGGGCGGGCGCGCCCCGCGCTACGCCGACGTCCCCCGGCTCGCCTACACCCAGCGGGTGTTCAGCGAGGCGCTGCGGCTCTTCCCGCCCGCGTGGCTGTTCACCCGGACCACCACCGAGACCACCGAGCTCGGCGGGCGGCGGCTGCCCCCCGGGTCGGACGTGCTGATCAGCCCGTATGTGCTGCACCGCGATCCGGCTCTCTTCCCCCGCCCGGAGTCCTTCGACCCCGACCGCTGGCTCCCCGAGCGGGCCAAGGAGGTGACCCGCGGCTCGTATCTGCCGTTCGGTGGTGGCAGCCGCAAGTGCATCGGCGACGTCTTCGGCATGACGGAGGCGACGCTCGCCCTGGCCGCCATCGCGGGCCGCTGGCGGATGCGCCCGATCCCGGGGACGAAGATCCGGCCGAGGCCGCAGATGAGCCTCACGGCCGGTCCGCTGCGGATGATTCCGGAACCACGCTGAAGGCCGTGCCCCACAGACCTCGCGGACCGCGGTGGGTGGCCACCGCGGTCCGTCGGGTGTTCCCGGCCGGGGGCTCAGGCGTCCGGAGCCGGGGTGAAACGTACCGGCAGTCGCCGCAGCCCGCGCAGCATCAGGCTGGGCCGCCAGGCGAGCTCGGCCGGATCGGCGTCCAGGGCCAGATCGGGGCAGCGCTCCAGCAGGGTCCGGAAGGCGATGGCCGCTTCGAGCCGGGCCAGCGGGGCGCCCAGGCAGTGGTGGACGCCATGTCCGAAGGCGAGATGGCCGCGCGGTGCGCGCCGGATGTCGAAGCGGTCCGGCTCGGCGAAGCGCCGGGGGTCGCGCGACCCGGCGGCCAGGACGACTCCCACCGGCTCCCCGGCCGGAATGGTCGTGCCCGCGATCTCCATCGGCTCTCTGGTGAAGCGGAACGCGGCGCTCTCCACCGGGCCGTCGTAGCGCAGCATCTCCTCGATCGCGCCGTCCAGCAGCGACCAGTCGGCGCGCAGCGCGGCCAGCTGCTCGGGGTGGCGGAGCAGGGCGAGGGTGCCGCTGGAGATCAGGTTGGCGGAGGTCTCGTAGCCGGCGACCAGCAGCACGAACGTCATGCCGAGCATCTCCTCGTCGGAGAGCCCGTCGCCGTCCCCGTCCATGGTGCGGACCAAGGCGCTGAGCAGATCGTCGCCGGGGCTGCGGCGCTTGGCCTCGATGAGCTCCGCGAAGTAGCCCGTCAGGGCCTGCGCGGCGGCACCGGCGGCCTCCGGGCGGGTCAGGTCGGTGCTCTCGAGATACCAGTCGTGGAACGCCTTGCGATCCGTCTCCGGCACGCCCAGCAGCTCGCAGATGACGGCCAGGGGCAGCGGCAGCGCGTAATCCTCCACGAGATCGGCCCGGCCCAGCGGGGCCATCACGTCCAGCAGTTCGTCCGCGATCTGCCGGACGCGGGGCCGCAGGGCCTCGATCCGGGCCGGGGTGAAGGCGCGGGCCACCAGCCCCCGCAGCCGGGTGTGGTGCGGCGGGTCGGTCTGCACCATGTTCCGCCCGATGGCGTTGCCGCCGTCGTCCCGCCACGCGGCCGAGTGACGGACGTCATTGCTCAGCCGGGGGTCGGTCAGCGCGGCGCGGGCCTCCTCATGGCCGACGACGAGCCAGAACTCACCGGAGGCGTCGGTGCGCACCCGGTGGACCGGGCCCCGCTCCCGCAGCCGTGCGTAGACCGGATAAGGGTTGACGACGAAGTCCGCGCCGAGCGCGGACAGATCCTGGGGCATGCGATCCCCTCAGTCGGTTGGCGGCTTCCCCCGAAGCCAGAACCGGGGATCGTTCCCCGCCCTGGCGATGATCTTAACACTAACCGGAGAGATTCCCCCGGTTAGTGTTAGGGTTGCGGGCCATGGGCAGCCGTGTGGAGAAAGAGACACCGTTGCGCCGAGACGCACGGCGCAACCGCGAGATGCTGATAGCTGCCGCCCGGGAGATCTACACGGATCAGGGAGTGGACGCCCCGCTCGACGACATCGCCCGTCGGGCCGGAGTCGGCAGCGCCACCCTCTACCGGCGGTTCGCCGGCCGGGCGGAACTCATCGAGGCGGTATTCGGCGATTCCCTTCGGGACATTCTGCGGGCCGCCGAGGAGGCACGCTCCGCGACCGACGCCTGGGCCGGGCTCACAGCCTACCTGGAGCGCATCTTCGGGCTGCTCGCCTCCGACCGGGGCACCAACGACCTGATGACCACCGGCATCCAGGGCGTCCCCTCGCTCGACGCGCTCCGTAAGGAGAACCACAAGACGCTCGACGACCTTCTGGGCCGCGCCCAGGAGCAGGGCAAGGTCCGGCCGGACGCCACCGCGGAGGACCTGCAGTTCATGCTGGCCGCGCTCGGCCGCGCGGTCCCCGGCTCGACCGTGGCCGCGCCGCTGGCCTGGCGCCGCTATCTGGCCCTGCTGCTCGACGGGCTGCGCCCCGAGGGGGCCCATCCGCTCCCCGCCCCCTCGCTCACCCCGGAGCAGCTCAACGCCGCCATGCTCCAGCTCGGCAAGGTACGGCGGCCGCGCGCGGGACGCGCCGACTAGCCGGCTGGGGGTCCGGGGTGGGACGTCCTGGGAGGGGCGTCCTGGGAGGGGCGTGCTGGGAGGGGCGTGTCACCACAGTGGCCGGGTGAAGTGTGTCGCCCGCCTACATATCCGAGCCGAACTGCGCATTTCTACGGTGTGGCAACACAAAGCCGTCCCCGCACCCCGCTCGGAAGTGATGACCCATGCCTACCCCGGATTCTCCGGCCTCCGCTCCCCCGACCCCACCCGGCTCACTGCGCCGTATCGTCGCCGCGAGCCTGATCGGCACCACCATCGAGTGGTACGACTTCTTCCTCTACGGCTCGGCCGCCGCGCTCGTCTTCAACAAGCTCTTCTTCCCGGACTCCGACCCGCTCGTCGGGACGCTGCTGTCGTTCCTGACCTACGCGGTCGGCTTCGCCGCCCGGCCGGTCGGTGCCCTGGTATTCGGCCACTACGGCGACCGGCTCGGCCGTAAGAAGCTGCTGATCCTGAGTCTGCTGATGATGGGCGGCGCGACCTGCGCCATCGGGCTGCTGCCCACCCACGCCACGGTCGGCTCGGCGGCGCCCGTACTGCTCACCGCGCTGCGTCTGGTCCAGGGGTTCGCGCTGGGCGGCGAATGGGGCGGGGCGGTGCTGCTGGTGTCGGAGCACGGGGACGCGCGGCGGCGCGGGTTCTGGGCGTCCTGGCCGCAGACCGGCGCCCCCGCGGGGCAGCTGCTGGCCACCGGGGTGCTCTCCACGCTGACGGCCACGCTCTCCGACGACGCCTTCGAGTCATGGGGCTGGCGGGTGCCGTTCCTGCTCTCGGGGGTGCTGGTGCTGGTCGGCTTGTGGATTCGTCTCTCTGTCGATGAATCGCCGGTGTTCAAGGCGGCGCTGGCCCGAGCCGAGGCCCGTAAGGCGGCCACGGGCGGGGACGAGGGCGCCGCCGAGAAGATGCCGCTGGTGGCGGTCCTGCGCGACCACTGGCGGGATGTGCTGATCGCCATGGGCGCGCGGATGGCCGAGAACATCAGCTACTACGTCATCACCGCCTTCGTCCTCGTCTACGCGACCTCCGACCATGTGGGCCTCGGCAAGCAGACCGCGCTCAACGCCGTACTGATCGCCTCGGCCGTCCACTTCGCGGTCATCCCGGCGTGGGGCGCGCTGTCGGACCGGGTCGGGCGCCGCCCGGTGTATCTCCTGGGCGCGGTGGGCGTGGGCGCGTGGGCCTTCCCGTTCTTCCTCCTCATCGACACCGAGGGCTTCCCGGCCCTGGTACTCGCCGTGACGGTCGGGCTGGTCTTCCACGGGGCGATGTACGCGCCCCAGGCGGCCTTCTTCTCCGAGATGTTCGCGACCCGGATGCGGTATTCGGGAGCGTCGATCGGCGCGCAGTTCTCGTCCGTCGCGGCCGGTGCGCCCGCCCCGCTCATCGCCACCGCGCTGCTGGCCGACTACGACAGCGCCACGCCGATCGCCCTCTATGTGATCGCGGCGGCCCTGCTCACCCTGGTGGCCGTGGGCGTCGCCAAGGAGACCCGGGACCGCGATCTGGCCGCCGTCGAACCGACCTCGGCCCCGTCCCCCGGGTCGGCGACGGAGACGGCGAAGCGCACGGCCCGTTCGGCCTCGCCTCAGTAGCCCACGGCCGGGGCTGGTAGCCCACCACGGCCGGGGCTCAGTAACCCACGGCCGAGGTCAGGCGGTGCAGCCGCAGGGCCAGCTGGATCTCCAGGGAGCGGGCGGGCGACTGCCAGTCGGGGCCGAGCAGCCGCCCGACCCGCTCCAGCCGCTGCGCCACCGTGTTGACGTGCACGTGGAGGGCGTCCTTCGTACGGGCCGGGCTCATCCCGCCGGCGAAGTACGCGTCGAGCGTGCGGATGAGTTCGGTGCCGCGCCGCTCGTCGTAGTCGATGACGGCGCCCACGGTGCGGTGCACGAAGTCCTGGACGCCGGTGCCGTCCGGGGCGCCCTCGCGGGTCCCGGCCAGCAGCAGACCGAGGAAGCCGAAGTCCTCGGCGGCGGCGCCCTGTCCGGCCCGGCCCAGCACCCGCAGGGCGGCCAGACAGCGCCGCGCCTCGGCGTAGCCCGCGGCGACCTCCCCGGGCCGTGCGGCGGGCGCGGGAACGGGCGCGGAGGCGCCCACGGTGACCGCGGCGTGCACGGCGGTGCCCAGCTGCCGGGCGGTGCGGCGGGCGAGGACGTCGGCGGTGTCGCCGTCGGCGAGCGGCAGCAGCAGGACGGTGCCGCCGTCGCGGGCGGCGGCCAGACCGTGCCGGGTGGCCGCCAGATGGGACGCGGCGGACCACAGCCGCCGACGGCCCGCGGCGTCCTCGGCGGGCGCACCACCGGACGTGCTGGACGTGCTGGACGTGCTTCCGGGCCCGCTTCCGTGTGTGGCGCAGTGCGTGGTGGTGTGGGTGGCGCCGTGCGTGGCGCCGTGTGCGTTGCCGGACCCGGTGGTGGGTGTGCCCATGCCCGGGGCCTCGATGCCCGCCGCGAGCACCACATGGGGCGTGTCCAGATCCGCCTGGAGCCGCGCGGCGCGCTCGCGCAGCAGCCGGGGCTCGCGGTCGGGGGCGTCGAGGAGGTCGTCCAGGAGCTCGCCGCGCACCCGCTGTTCGGCCTCGCCCGCCGAACGGCGGGCGAGCTGCAGCAGCGAGGTGACCATCGCGGCCCGCTCCAGGGTGCGCTGGTCCACGGGGTCGAGCCGGGGGTGGCCGCGCAGCACGAGCGCGCCCAGCAGTTCGCCGCCCGCCGAGACCGCGGCGACCCAGTCCTCCTCGCCGTCGCGCACCGCGTGGCCGTCGGCCCGGGACCGGTCGACGGCCGCCGCGGGCGCCTGGTCGGCCTCGAGGAACTCCACCGAGCCGCTGAGCACCTCGGCCAGGGCGTCGGCCACGTCGTGCACCCCGCCGCCGCGGAGCACCAGCTCGGTGAGCCGGTCGTGGACGTCCGAGGCACGCTCGATGACCCGGCTGCGGTCCCGGATGATCTCGTTGGCGGCCTCCAGCTCGGCGAGCGCCGTACGGGTCTCGGCGAGCAGATGGGCGGTGTCGATGGCCACGGCCGCGTGGGCGGCGAACGAGCCGACCAGAGCGATCTGCTCGCGTTCGAACACCCGGGCCCGGCGGTCGGCCGCGAACAGCACGCCGATGACACCGCTGCCGAGCAGCAGCGGCACCCCGAGGATGGCGACGAGCCCCTCGTCCCTGACGCCCGCGTCGATGGCGTGGGTGTGCTGGAACCGCGGATCGTGGAAATAGCTCTCGGTCACGTAAGGGCGGGCTGTCTGGGCCACCAGACCGCCCAGTCCCTCCCCCATGCCGAGCCGCAGCTGCTGGAAGCGGGCCGAGACCGAACCGTCGGTGACCCTCATATAGGTGTCACCGGCCGTCGGGTCGTTGAGCGTCAGATAGGCCACCTCGGTGCCCAGCAGGGAGCGGGCACGCTGCACGATGGCCTGGAGCACCGCGTCCAGGTCGCGCAGCCCCGCCAGGTCGTGGGCGGTCTCGAAGAGCGCGGACAGCTCGGCCTCGCGGCGCCGTCGCCCCTCCAGCTCACCGCGTACCCGCAGGGCGAGCAGCTTGGCGGCCTCCAGGGCCGCCAGCCGGTCCGCCGGAGCCTTGTCGGCGCGGGCGCGCAGCACCGGACGCTCGTACGCCTCGGCGGGCGCTCCGCGTGCGAGCAGTTCCAGGTAGGGGTTCTCCGGCCGGTCGTCGGGCATGGGCACAGGCATACTCCCGCCGGGCGCGGCGGCGCCAGCCGTAAGGCGGCCCGGTGCCTTGTCGACGGGGCGGCCGGGCAACAGATGGTTCGGTGGCTGAGCCAATCGGCCACCGTCCGGAGGTGGCTCAGCCAATCGGCCACCGTCCGCCGGTGGCTCGGCCAATCCGCCTTCGTGGTCCAGTGGCTGAGCCAATCGGCCTTCGAGGGCCGGTGACCGATCCGACGGGCCGCTCAGTGGGCGGTCCATCCGCCGTCCATGCTGAGCGAGGCCCCGGTGATGAAGGACGTGTGCGGACCGCAGAGGTACGCGACGGCCTCGGCGACCTCCTCGGGCTCGACCAGCCGCTTGACCGCCGCGTCGGCCAGCATGACCTCGGAGACCACCCGCTCCGGCGAGATCCCGTGGGCCTCGGCCTGGTCGGCGATCTGCCGCTCGACGAGCGGGGTGCGCACATAGCCGGGGCTGACGCAGTTGGAGGTCACCCCGTGCTCCGCGCCCTCCAGGGCGGCGACCTTGGAGAGCCCTTCCAGACCGTGTTTGGCGGCCACATAGGCCGACTTGTACGGGGAGGCGCGCAGCCCGTGCACCGAGGAGATGTTCACGATCCGGCCCCAGCCCTGGGCGTACATGTGCGGCAGCGCGCCGCGCACCAGCCGGAAGGGGGCCTCGAGCATCACGGTGAGCACCCGGGAGAAGACCTCGGGCGGAAAGTCCTCGATGGGCCGGACCAGTTGGAGCCCGGCGTTGTTGACCAGGATGTCGGTGCCCGAGGCGGCCCGCTCGGCGGCCTCGAGGTCGGTGAGGTCCATGGGGTGGGCCTCGACCGGGCCGGGCAGTCCGGTGGCCGAGGCGACGACGTCGGTGAGGCCCCCGGCGTCCAGATCGACGGCCCGCACCCGCGCCCCGGCGGTGGCCAGCCGCAGCGTGCAGGCCCGGCCGATGCCCCCGGCGGCGCCCGTGACGAGTGCGGTACGGCCGGAGAGGTCGGGGCCGCCGGACGCCCGTGAGTCCGGGCCTGGTGTGGTGGACGCGCTCATGAGGGGCACATTAGGCAGCCGTCGGGCCCGGGCCGATGTGGGGGCGGCACATACTTCACTCCCCGATGATGGGCTCGAACCATGTCGGGCCGTCCTCGAGCGCCTGCTTGATCCGGGACCGGGAGAAGTCCTCCATCTCGGGCAGCGCGTCGAGCGGGAACCAGCCGACGTCCAGCGACTCGTCGTCGTTCACCCGCGCCTCGCCGCCGACCGCGCGGCAGCGGAAGCAGACGTCCACGAACTGGCACTTGTCGTCGTTGGGGTAGGTCACCGGCTCCAGGGTCCGTACGAGCACGACGCGTTCGGGGACGCAGCGCACCGCGGTCTCCTCCTCGACCTCGCGGACCACCGCCGTGGCCGGCTGCTCACCGGGTTCGGGGATACCGCAGATGATGGTCCAGCGGCCGTTGTCGGCCCGGCGGCCCAGCAGCACCCGGTCCTGGTCGTCGAAGACCACGGCGCTCACGCCCGGCAGATAGAGCAGTTCATGACCGATGGAGGCCCTGAGGTCACGGATGAAGTCGGGGGTCGGCATGGGCCGAGGGTATCGGGCGGAAACGGGGGCGCGCGCGGCGGCCGTACGGCGCCCTCCAGGGTGGGCGTTTCACGACCGACTCATCGTTTCTGCGCACCATATACACATTCCTTACGACAAGCGCTACGGTTTCGGGTGTCATGGCTCGCGCGACGGCCGTAAGGGCGTCGGCGCGATGCCCGTCACGACGGGGGGTCGGCGGGATGACGTCATCAGTGGTGGAGCCTGTCGTGCAGGACCACGGCGGACCGGCCGACGGCTGCGCCGGTGCGTCCGATATCGCGGGGGTTCTGATCCTGGCCGGTTGTGCCGTATGGGCGCTGATAACGGCCATGGGGCGACCGGCCCGCCCCGAGGGGGTCCTGCTGGCGGTGTTGGCGGTGGCCGCCGGGTACGCCTGCGGCCGGATCGCCGGATCACTGCTGCCGGTCGCCGGGGCGGCGGCCGCCGGGCTCGCGGGGTTCGGCCTGGCCTGCACCTCGCCATACGGACTCACCGGCCATGAGGGGCCGGGCGCGGCCCAGCTCACCCTGGCCACGGGCGCGCTCTGCTGCGCGGCCTGGGCCGCCCCTCGGGTCCTCCGCCCGGCGCTGTGGCTGCCGGCCGCGGCGATCACGCTGACGGCGGTGCTGAGCGGCTCGACGGTCGGTTCGGTGGCGAGCGGCACCGTCCTGGTGTGCTCGCTGATCGCCGCCCGGCCACGGCGGCGGCTGCCGGCGCTCGCCGCGTGCGCGCTGATCGCCGCGGTCGCGGTCGGCGGCACCTGGGCGGTGGCCAAGGGCTCGCTCCCGGGCGGGCTGCCGCACGCCCTGCGCGCCCATCTCACCGAGCACCGGATCCGGCTGTGGCAGGACGCCGCCCGTATCGAGGAGACGGATCCGCTGCGCGGCGTGGGCCCGGACCGCTTCGGCGAGCTGAGTCCCGCGGCGGCCCAGCCGCTGGGCGCGGAGGCCAAGCCGCATTCCGCGCCGCTCCAGCAGGCGGCCGGTCAGGGGCTGCCGGGGGTGGCCCTGCTGGGCGCGGCCTTCGGCTGGATGCTCCACGCCCTGTGGCGCTCCCCGCGCCCCACGCCGGTGGTCCTCACGGCGGCCGCGACCCTCACGGCCCTGGCCGTCGAGTCCTGTCTGGGCAACGCCCTCAGCTTCTCCCAGATCACCGCGGGGGCGGGCCTCCTCGCCGGACTGGCGACCGCCCGCCGCCTGGACGGCGGCCCGGGAGCGGTGCCATGAGCGAGCCCCGGAGGCCGCGAAGGGGCACGCGTCCCCCGAAGGAGGGGAACGGGGATCGGCTAGATCTGGGAGGTGCGGGCCGCGATCAGCCGCAGCCGGTCGCGGATGACCCGGACCGCCGCCTCCGCGTCGTCCACCGTGACCGTGAAGACCCGGCCGTCCCCGAGGCGGACCACCACGCCCTCGCCCCGGCGCACGACCACCGCCGTGCCCTTCTCGGGGCGCCAGCGGTAGCCCCAGCCGCCCCACTGGCAGGGGGTGACCTTACGGGCCACATCGGCGTGGACCACGTCGCTGAGCGGGATGCGGCGGCGTGGGAGCCCCATATGGCCGCAGCGGATCTCCAGCACCTCGTCGTCGACCCGTACCGCCACATGGACGAAGGCGAGGGTGCCGAAGAGCATCAGCAGCCCGGCGGCGACACAGCCGATGACGGCCATCAGGAGCGGGGCGATGCCCGAGCCCCAGGGCGAGTCGACGGCGAGGTCGACACCGAGTGCCAGGCACGCGGCGCCCGCCACGGCCAGCAGCCACTGCACGCGATTGTGGGCGCGTCCGATCCAGACCGCGGGCGGCTGCCCGTGGGCGCTCGGCTCTCCGTGGTCGTGGTGCCTCATGGTTGGCAGCGTACTCACCTTCCGGCACCACGGCAGCGGGGCGGGTGAATCCGCTGGTGAGGAGCGTTTCGGTCAGCTCACCGCACGAGGCGCCGCTGTCAAGCGCGCGTCGGGGCGACGGGTGCCAGCAACACGCCTTCGGCGTAGGTCAGGGCGACCTCCGGCAGGGCGGCCTCGCGTCCGCTGAGGATGACGGTCAGACCGCCCGGGGTGACCGGGCCGTCCGGCGGGAACGGGTCGGCGCCGATCCGGCGCAGGGCCTGGGCGGCGACGGCCCCGGCCGAGCCGTGGAGGACGATCGGCGGCGCGTCCGGCTGCTGTACGGCGGCCCGGATCCGGTCGGCGACGAGTTCGTAATGGGTGCAGCCCAGGACGACGGTCGTGACATCGCGCGGGGTGCGGGCCGCCGCGGCGGCCACCGCGGCGTCGATCCCCTCGTTGTCGGCGTGCTGCACCGCGTCGGCGAGCCCCGGGCACGGCACCTCGGTCACCTCGACGCCGTCCGCGAAGTCACGGATCAGTCCGCGCTGGTACGGGCTGCCGGTGGTGGCAGGGGTGGCCCAGATCGCGATCGGCCCTCCCCCGGCCGCCGCGGGCTTGATGGCGGGCACGGTGCCGATGATCGGCAACCCGGGCTCCAGCTCGGCGCGCAGCGCGGGCAGTGCGTGGACGGAGGCGGTGTTGCAGGCGACGATCAGCGCGGCGGGGCGGTGCGCGGCGGCGGCCCGGGCGCAGCCCAGGGCGAGCCCGGTGACGTCCTCGGGGATGCGCGGGCCCCACGGCATGGTGGCGGGGTCGGAGGAGAGGACGAGATCGGCGTCCGGTCGGAGTCGACGCATCGCGGCGGCGGCGGGCAACAGCCCGATTCCGGAGTCCATAAGCGCGATCTTCACCCGGTCACTTTAATGGATCGGTCCCGTGCGCGCGGCGGCCGGGCACACCTTCGGGCAGACTTCGGCGGGTGAGCGCGCTGATGTGGATCGCCGCCGGGTCGTTGGCCGCATGGCTGTGGCTGCTGCTGGGCCAGGGCTTCTTCTGGCGTACGGACGTACGGCTGCCCCGGAGCGGCCCGGACGGCTCGGGGCCGCCGGAGCCGGACGGGTTCGGGCCGCCGGAGCCCGCGGGGTGGCCCTCGGTGGCCGTCGTGGTGCCCGCCCGGGACGAGTCCGCGGTGCTTCCGGCCAGTCTGCCCTCGCTGCTCGCCCAGGACTATCCGGGGCCGGCGGAGATCTTCCTGATCGACGACGGCAGCTCGGACGGCACCGGAAAGCTGGCCCGTGAACTGGCCGACGAACACGGCGGGCTGCCGCTGACCGTCGACTCCCCCGGCGACCCCGGCCCCGGCTGGACGGGCAAGCTGTGGGCGGTGCGGCACGGCATGGCGCTCGCCACGACCCGCCTCGCCGCGGACCGTGGGAACGCGGACGGCGCGGACCGTAAGGACGCGGACGGCCGGGACGCGGACCGTAAGGACGACGGCGGCGTGGACTATCTGCTGCTGACGGACGCGGATATCGCGCATGAGCCGGACTCCCTGCGGGAGTTGGTGCGCGCGGCCGAGGCGAACGGGCTGGATCTGGTCTCCCAGATGGCGCGGCTGCGGGTGGTGACCTACTGGGAGCGGCTGATCGTGCCCGCCTTTGTCTACTTCTTCGCGCAGCTCTACCCCTTTCGATGGGTCAACCGGCCCCGGGGGCGCACCGCGGCGGCCGCGGGCGGCTGTGTGCTGCTGCGCCGGGAGGCGGCCGAGCGGGCCGGGGTCCCGGAGGCGATCCGGCAGGCGGTCATCGACGACGTGGCGCTCGCCCGCACGGTGAAACGGTCCGGCGGACGGATCTGGCTGGGGCTGGCCGACCGGGTCGACAGTGTGCGGCCGTATCCGCGGCTGGGCGAGCTGTGGCGGATGGTCTCGCGCAGCGCGTACACCCAGCTGCGCCACAATCCGCTGCTGTTGCTGGTGACGGTCGCGGGGCTGGCGGCGGTGTATCTCGTGCCGCCCGCGGCCGTGGTCGCCGGGGTACTGACGGGGCGTTCCACGCCACTGGCACTGGGCGCCGCCGCCTGGGCGCTGATGGCGGGCAGCTACATCCCGATGCTGCGCTACTACCGGCAGACGCTGTGGCTGGCGCCGCTGCTGCCCCTGACGGCCCTTCTCTATCTGCTGATGACGGTGGACTCGGCGGTGCGGCACCACCTGGGGCAGGGCGCGGCCTGGAAGGGGCGCACCTATGCCCGCCCCAGCGCCGCGCCCTGACGGCCGCGCCCCGTGCACCGGGGTTTCATTTGCGGCCGGGGGTCCAGTTCATGCCCCAGCCGTAGGCGTGGTCGAGGGTGCGCTGCGGGCTGGTGCCGCGCTGCGGCACCAGGTAGCGGGCCTCGCGCTGCACGACGAGCTCGCCGCCGGTGTTGGTGATGAGCGCGAGCGCGCAGACCGGGGACGGGACGGTGCACTCGTCGAGCGAGAAGTCGATCGGGGCGCCGAACTGCGGTTGGAGGGTGACCGTGGCGTGGAGGTTGGCGAAGCTGCGGGCGCCCTCGTAGATGGTCACGAAGATCAGGATCCGGCGGAACAGCTTCTGGTGGTCGAGGTTGATGGTGAGGTTCTCACCGGTCGCCCGGGCACCGGTCCGGTCGTCGGCGTCCAGGTGGATGAAGGGCGGTTGGTGCAGCGAGCCGAAGGAGTTGCCGAGCGCCTGGACCACGCCCTTGCTGCCGTCGGCGAGTTCGAACAGCGCCCCCAGGTCGAGATCGAGGTCGCCGTGCATGGCCATGGCCCGGCCCAGCTTGGAGGCCCACCCCGAGAACTGCTTGTGCACCTGCCAGTTGAGGTTGATCCGCATGGTGCCGGAGGTGCCGCCCTGTTTGGTCAGCGAGACCGAGGGCGCCTCCTTCGTCAGGGTGACCTTGCTGAGGTTCACCGGCGCCGAGGCGGGCGCGGGGGCCGGGGCCGCCGGAGCGGTGGGCGGAGGCGGCGGCAGGGGCGTGGAGACGGCCGTGGGCGTCGGAGGCGGGTACGCCCCGGCGGGCGGGCCGGACGGCGGCGCGGGGGCGGCGGGCGGTGCCGGGGCGGCGTACGGGTTCTGCGCGGACGGGTAAGGGTTCTGCGCCGCGTACGGGTTCTGTCCGGCGTTCGGCGGGGCGGCGGGAGCCGGAGCCGGGGCGGCGGGCTGAGCCGACGTCTGCTGCGGCTCGTCGACCGAGATGCCGAAGTCCGTGGCGAGCCCCGCGAGACCGCTCTGGTACCCCTGGCCCACCGCGCGGAACTTCCAGGCGCCCTGCCTGCGGTACAGCTCGCCGAGGACGAAGGCGGTCTCGACGGTGGCGTCCTCGCTGTCGAAGCGGGCGATCTCCGCGCCGCCCGCCGCGTTCAGCACCCGGATGTTCAGACCGGGGACCTGGCCGAACGTTCCGCCATCGGCCGACGCCGCGAGGACCACGGTGTCGACGGCGGGCTCGACCCGGGCGAGGTCCACCGAGAGGGTGTCGGTCACGGTGTCACCCGCGGTCCGCTTCCCCTCGTGGCGCACCGCGCCGGAGGAGTGCGCCGCCTGGTTGTAGAACACGAAGTCCCCGTCGGACCTGACCTTTCCGGACACCAGCAGCAGCGCCGAGGCGTCCACGTCCGGCGCTCCCGGTCCGGCGCGCCAGCCCAGCTCGATCCGTACCGCGTCAGCCGGTACTGGCGTGTTACCGCCCTTGCGCATCGCCATTTCCGTCCCCCTGCCTTTCTGTTCACTCGGATCGGGCCGCTCGGCCGTCGCACAGCGCGCACGACAGGTGGCTACCCGCTGAAAACGCGCTCTTTACACGATCTCAACGTACCCTGACGACCGATTTTCCCGGGTTCGCTCGGATTGGGGATCCACGGCCACTCCGAACACTGAAAACAACCCTCCTACCGGACTCCCCAATCAGCACATGGTGGGCTTAACTTATGGTCTATGACCTCCCCCCGCAGCACTTACGGTGGCGGCTACTACTCCTCGCCGTCCTTCCCGGACACCCCCATCTACGACAGTCTTGTCGCCGAGCGGGGGACACCGCAGATCGCACCCATCAGGGTGCCGTCGGCCTATGACACCGGAAGTCATCTTCCGGCGCTGCCCTCGGCGCTCCCCGCGCTGCCGGCCGCCCCCTCCCCGCAACCCATGCACCAGGGGTACCAGCAGCACGCGCCGCAGCCCACCGGCCTGCAGCAGGCGCACTCGCCCTACATCCCGCCGCAGCCGACGGGACCGCGGGGCTACCCGGGCGCCCAGCAGCCGCAGATGCAGCGCCCCGCGCCGGCCTCGCCGATGGGGTACGAGGCGATGCGCCCGGCCATGACGCGTCCGGTCGCGCCTCGCCCGGCGGCGCCCGCGCCCTCTCCGTACGACGACCCTTACGGGCGTCAGCAGAACCCGCCCCCGCCGGGAGGCGGCTACTGACACACGTCGGGAGGTGATGCGACCGGGCCGGGCCCGGTCGCGGGAAGGTCCGGGCCGGATGGGGTATCCCCGTCCGGCCCCTGATTCGTTGTGAGGGCCGTCCGTGCCCGATTTATGAGGGCCGTTCGGCCCCTCCCCGGCGGCGGGACGCACCGCGATGCTGGACCGAGCAGTTCCGCGAGCCATCTCCACCACCGGGGGTGGGCCGGGCTCTCACTCCACTGCGGTGATGAGCATGTCGACCGGTCCCGCCCCGTTCGGCGTGGGGCGCGGGGCCGGAAGGGGACCGGTCTCGCGCTCCGCGCGAAACGCACGCGGCCAGCGTGACGGCCACCGTAAGGGTGTCATCCGGACACCCTCACCGGGCATCGCCCACGGGCTCACTGACCCGCCTCGCGCTCCTTGATCCGCTCGGCGATCACCGCGGCCTGGATCCGCCGTCCCACGCCCAGCTTGGACAGGATCGAGGAGATGCGGTTCTTGACGGTCTTCTCGGCCAGGAACAGCCGCTCGGCGATCTGCCGGTTGGTCAGCCCATCTCCGATGAGCTGGAGGATCTCCCGCTCCCGCGGGGACAGCTTCTCCAGCTCCACGGGCCCGCTCGGCGCGGGGCCGCGCAGCCGGGCCATCACCCGGGAGGTGGCACCGGGGTCGAGCATGGAGCGGCCTTCGGCCACGGTGCGCACCGCCGACACCAGGTCGGACCCGTTGATCTGCTTGAGCACATAGCCCGCGGCCCCCGCCATGATGGCGTCGAACAGCGCCTCGTCGTCGTCGAAGGACGTCAGCATCAGACAGGCGAGGTCGGGGAGCCGGGCCCGCAACTCCCGGCAGACCTCGATCCCTTCGTGGTCCCCGCCCTCGCCCGAGGAGCCGAGCCGTACGTCGAGTACCGCGACGTGTGGCCGTACGGCGGGGGCGCGGGCGATGGCCTCGCGGGCGTTGGCCGCCTCGCCGACCACCTTCAGATCGGATTCGGCGTCGAGCAGATCACGCAGTCCGCGCCGCACCACCTCGTGGTCGTCGAGCAGAAAGACCCCGATGGGGCCGTCGGGGTCGGCTGTCTGGGGCACGGCCTCTCCTCCATGGCGCGCGGGTCGCCGGTCGCGATCCGGCTGCCCAGCTTTACGTTCTGGCGCAGGGAAGCGTAAGGGGCCATTCGGCCCTCGGGCCGCCCGCCGCACCTCCGGCCCGGTCATGGCGAGATTCCGCCCGCATAGGGCCCGTACAGGTCCAGCAGCCGGGTGCGGGCACTCTGCAGCCGGCGCCCGATCACCTGGGCACAGGCCAGCGCGAGGGCGTAGCCGAGCTCCGGGTCCTCGTCGCACAGCCGACGCACCGCCTCGGCGTTGAACTCGTGTGCGCGCACCGGGCTGAGCGCCTCCGCGCCCAGGTGCCAGGTGTCCGGCGGGAAGAGCCAGGACCAGCCGATGAGCTCTCCGGGGCCGAGGGTCTCGATCACCGCGGCCCGCCGCCCCGGGACATGCAGATCGAGGGTGACCGCGCCGGTGCGGATGATCCAGAAGCGGTCGGCCTTACGGCCTTCCTCGAAGATGCGGGCGCCCGAGGGGAAGGAAACATCGTGGGCGAGCGCCATCAGCCGCTCACGGTGTTCGGTCTTCAGCGCGCTCAGCAGTCCCATCATGACCTCACTCTGCCGTCTCCTCTCCCCCCTCGCCCCTCGGCGGTCACTGTGCGTACGAGAGGCAGCCGATCCAAAGCGATACACCGTCGATCGGGTATCGCTTCACCCTTACCCATTTTCGGTCACGTTTCCGATATGACACGTCATTCGTGGTCGTCGTGACCAATGAGAGGCCGCTCCCCGTACCCTCGGCTGCTTCACCGACCCTGTGTTGTCGCTCGTACTCGTCACCAAACGGGAGGCACTGGTGCTAGCCGACCCTCGTCGTCGGTCCGCCGATCGAGCCGGAGAACACCTGCTCCACCGTCATTTCACCGCCGATGAGCTGCCCCGGCTTCGGGTGCAGGTCGAGGAGTGCGCGGCCTGGGCCGGGCTCAGCGAGACCCGCCGCGGGGACTTCGTGCTGGCCGTGGACGAGATCGCCAACAACGCCATCGAGCACGCGGGCGGCACCGGATCCCTGCTGCTGCGGCGGATCGGCGACGAGCTGGAGTGCCGGATCAGCGACTCCGGGCCCGGCTTCTCCGAGGACGTCATCCCGCGGATCCTGCCGGGGCTGGACGGCGCGACCAGCGGCCGCGGGCTGTGGCTGACCCAGCTGGTCACCGACCGGCTGGTGATCAGCGCGGGGGCGGTGGGCGCCGTGGTGACGCTGGCCATGCGGCTGCGCTGAGTGAGCCGCCGGGCTCCCTAGGCGACCGCTTCGGCGGGACAATGGGAAGGGACATTTCCAGGTGCCGGCAGGAGAGGCGGTGGGCACGGTGGAGCTTCCCGTGGTCGTCGGGGTCGACGGTTCGGACGCCGCCACGGACGCACTGGACTGGGCGGCCGAGATGGCCGGGCGCCGCGGGCTGCCGCTGCGGGTCGTCCACGCCTCGCTGTGGGAGCGGTACGAGGGCTACATCCCCGGAACGGCCGCCGACCGCCCCGCCGAGCGGCTCCACAGCGAGGCGGTGCTGGCCACCGCGGCCGAGCGGGCCGGGCGGCGGGTGCCGGCCCTGAAGGTGATGACCGACCTGGCGGCGGACGACGCGGTGACCGCCCTGCTGCGCGCCGGGAAGAGCGCCGAGGCGCTGGTGGTCGGCTCGCGCGGCCGCGGCGAGTTCGCCTCGCTGCTGCTCGGCTCGGTCGGACTGGGCATCGCGGCCCGCGCCCAGTGCCCGGTGGTCGTGGTGCGCGGCCGCCCGGAGAACGTGCGCGGCGGGATGAACCGGGTGGTGGTGGGGATCGCCGAGCGCGAGCGCCAGGGTGAGCAGGAGCCCGCGCCGCCCTCCGCCGCCGTCGCGTTCGCCCTCCGCGAGGCGCGGCTGCGCGGCGGCGAGCTGGAGGCGGTGCACGCCTGGCGCTGCGCGGGCCCGGAGGACCACGCGAGGCCCGGGAATCACGGCGGGCGCGGGGACCACGGCGGGCGCGGGGACCACGGCGCGCACGAGGAGCAGGGGGCGCATGAGGCGCATGGGACCTGGGCGGCCCACGGGGCAGGTGAGGCGCAGAAAGCCGGTGCGACACATGGGGCACCTGAGACGCAAAGCGCGCGTGAGGCGCACGAGCGGCGCGCCGCCGCGCTCCTGGACGAGACGCTGGGCGGCGCCACGGCGGCCGGGCTGCCGCCGGTGCCGGTGGCCCACCGCCCGGTCGAGGGCTCGGCGCGCAAGGCGCTGCTGGACGCCTCCGCGCACGCGGATCTGCTGGTGGTGGGGGCCCGGCGGCGGCAGGGGCACTTCGGCATGCAACTGGGGCTCGTCAACCACGCCGTGCTGCATCACGCCAAGTGCCCGGTCGCCGTGGTGCCGGTTTCCTAGGCGCCGGTCCCCGGGCGACCCCCGACCCTGGCCGAGTTCCTTCCATCCCCGCCACCATCGGCCCCTACCCCGGCTACCCTGCTGGTGAGAGGGTCATGGGGGGATGGAGGCCAGGTGTCGGGCAGTGCGGATCAGGGGCGCCATCCAGCCCTCCCACAACTCCGGCTCGACCAGCTCCTCGACGAGCTCCAGGCGCGACTGGACGCGGCCCGGTCCACCCAGGACCGGATGCACAGCCTCCTGGAGGCCGTGCTCAGCGTGGGCCGCGAGCTGGACCTGGAGCAGGTGCTGCGCCGGATCGTGGAGTCCGCGGTGGTACTGGCCGACGCCGAGTACGGCGCGCTGGGCGTGGTCGACCGGCATCGGCTCTCGCAGTTCCTGCCGGTGGGCATGTCCGAGGAACAGGCGTACCGCATCGGCCCGTTACCCAGTGGCCATGGGCTGCTCGGCGAGCTGATCCGCCACCCCCAGCCGCTGCGGCTCACCGATCTGTCGGAGCATCCGGCCAGCTATGGCTTCCCGGAGCACCATCCGCCGATGCGCTCGTTCCTGGGTGTGCCGATCCGGGTCCGTGACGAGGTCTTCGGGAACCTCTATCTGACCGAGAAGCGCGGCGGCGCCCAGTTCGACGCCGATGACGAGGCGGTGCTGACCACCTTGTCGGTCGCCGCCGGGGTGGCCATCGACAACGCCCGGCTGTACCACGAGAGCCGGCGCCGCGAGCAGTGGCTGGAAGCGCTCGGCGTCATCACCCGTACGCTGCTGGCGGGCACCTCGGCGGGCGAGGTGCTGAGCCTGATCGCCCGGCTCGCCCTCCAGGTGGCCCTCGCCGACTCGGCGGCGATCCTGCTGCCGGCCACCGGCACGGACTCGCTGATGGTCGAGGTGGCCGAGGGGCATGACGCCGAGCTCATCGGCGGGCTCGTGGTGCCGTCCGACGGCTCGCTGGCCGGACTCGCGGCCCGCACCGGGCGCCCCGCGGTCGCCTCGGACGTACGAGTGGACTCGCGGGCCCGGTCCTGGCCGCTGCCGGCTCCGGAGAGCGAATTCGGCCCGGTGGTGGCCGTACCGCTGGTCGCGGGCGAGCGGGCCTCCGGTGCGCTGCGGCTGTGCCGGCTGGCCGGGCGGCAGCCGTTCGACGACCATGAGGTGGAGTTGCTCTCGGGGTTCGCGGCGCAGGCGGCCCTGGCCCTGGAACTGGCCCGGCACCGCGCCGAGTCCGAGCACATGGCGCTGCTCCAGGACCGGGACCGGATCGCCCGGGACCTTCACGATCTGGCCATTCAGCGGCTCTTCGCGACCGGGCTCACCCTGCAGAGCGCGGGCCGGCTGATCGAGCGTCCGGAGGCGGCCGAACGGGTGGGTCGGGCGGTCGACGACCTGGACGAGACCATCAAGATCATCCGCTCCACGATCTTCGCCCTGCGCACGGTCGGGGACGACGGCGGTGAACCCGCGACGCTGCGGCGCCGGCTGGTCAAGGCCGTCCGCTCGGCCTCGGACACCCTGGGCTTCGCCCCGTCGCTGCTGATGGACGGCCCGGTGGACATCGATGTGCCGGACGAGACCGGCGACCATGTGCTGGCGGTGCTGGCCGAGGCGCTCAGCAACACCGTGCGGCACGCCCATGCCCAGCGGGTGGAGGTGCGGCTGACCGTCGGCGCCGACATCACCCTGGAGGTCACGGACAACGGGGTGGGCACCGGGGGCGCCGCCCCCAGCGGAGGACTGATCAATATGCGGTCACGGGCCGAACTCCTGGGCGGCACTTTGGACATCGAGGCGCCCGAGGCGGGCGGCACCCGGCTGATCTGGTGCGTCCCCCTGCACCACCGACGGCCCGCCGGAACGGCGAAAGGGCTGGCACCGTGATATTGCTCTCTCTCCGCCGAATACGCGCATATCCGGCCCGCCATGCGGTACTCACGAGTGGGGAAGGGGGTATGTGATCCATGCGAATGATCTGGGGGCTGTGGCGCTGGCGGCGCAACCCGCTGCGCCGTAAGACGGACGTGCTGGAGGCGTGCGCGGCGCTGGTCGCCGCGGTGCTCATTCTGCTCGTCGCCCCCGCCGTCGGCTGGACGTCGGGGTCCCTGGCACACGGGGCGCTGGTGAAGGCCGCGCAGAAGCAGCGCGCCGAGCGTCATCCGCTCTCGGCCACCGTGGTGAAGGTGCTGCCGCATCCGCCCATCGACTCCGATCCCGAGACCGCTTCCGCGAGGGACGCCCATCGCCGCGTCCTCGCCCGCTGGACGGGGCCGGACGGCAGCAGCCACGAGGGCACGCTGGGGGCTCGCCCCGGCGCGGATCGCGGTGAGCGGTTCCGGATCTGGACCGACGACCACGGCCGCCCGGTGGGCCGCCCGCTGGACACCGCGACGGCCGCCACCCACGCCGTACTGGCCGGAATCGGAGCGGCCGGGGTGACGGTGGTCCTGGTGGACGGCGCCCGGCGGCTGGTCGTATGGCGGCTCATGCGCCGGCGCTACGCGCAGTGGGGCATCGCCTGGGAGCGAGCCGGTCAGGACTGGGGACGGGCGGACGCCGACAGCTGACCTGTGTGAGCGGGCAACGCCCGGCCGGGAGTTGTCATACGAACACACAACTCCCCCCGTGCTCCACAGCCACGTCAACTCGTGGCGCCTCGCGCACGCTACGGTGGGGCATTCCATATGCGCAGCGGCAGTCAGCAGCGGCGGTCAGGCGCGCACACCGGCAACGCACGAGGTGGGGGCACAGCAGCACCATGGCACAGGGCTCGGTCGTCCAGGTGACGCACAGCGGAACGTCTCGGTGGCGGCGCCGCACCGGAGAGTACGCCTCCCTCACGGCGGCCCTGGAGGCCGCCGGGGACGGTGATGTGCTCTCCATCTCGCCCGGCACCTACCGCGAGAATCTGGTGGTGGGCCGGGCCGTCACCCTGCGCGGGCCCGAGGGGTCGGCACGCGGTTCGGTGCGGATCGCGCCGGTGGACGGAGTCGCGCTGACGATACGGGCCTCCGCCGTGGTCCAGGATCTGCATGTCGAGGGCCAGGACTCGGCCGCCCCCGCGCTGCTGATCGAGGACGGCACCCCGGAGCTGACGGACGTACGGGTGGCCACGCGCTCGGCGGTCGGCATCGAGGTGCGCGGCGGCGCCCGCCCGACCGTGCGGCGCTGCACCGTGGACAACCCCGCGGGCGTCGGGCTCAGCGTGCTGGACGGCGCGGGCGGGGTGTTCGAGGAGTGCGAGGTGGTGGCCGCGGGGCAGTCCGGGGTGGCGGTGCGCGGCGGCGCCCGTCCCCGCCTGGACCGCTGCCGGGTGCACCACGCGTCCGGGGCGGGCTTCTCGCTGACCGGCGAGGGCTCCTCGCTGGAGGCCGTCGGCTGTGAGGTGTACGAGATCCGGGGCGCCGGGGTGCAGGTCTCCGGGCGTGCGACCGGGAATCTGACCGACTGCCGGGTGCACCGTACGACGGCCGACGGGGTCAACCTGGACACGGACGCGGTGCTCACGCTCGCCGACTGCGAGATCCATGACATCCCCGAGAACGCGATCGACCTGAGGTCGCGTTCGGTGCTGACCCTGACCCGCTCCACGGTGCGCCGGTTCGGGCGCAACGGCCTGTCGGTGTGGGACCCGGGCACCCGGGTGGACGCCAACCAGTGCGAGCTGCACGAGAGCACCGGCGACTATCCGGCGGTGTGGGTCAGCGACGGGGCGACCGCGGTGCTCGACTCGTGCCGGGTGCGCGAGGTGCCGGACGCGCTGTTCGTCCTGGACCGGGGGTCGCGGGTCGATGTGGTCGACAGCGATCTGTCCCAGGTGCGCTCCACCGCGGTCTCGGTCAGCGACGGGGCCATCGTCCAGCTTGACGACTGCCGCATCCGGGAGGCGGCCACCGGGGCGTGGTTCCGCGATCACGGCAGCGGCGGCACGCTCGCCAACTGCACCATAGACGGCGCGGCCACCGGAGTGATCGTCACCAAGGGCGCCGATCCGACGGTCGAGCGCACCACGGTCTCCGGGCCGACGGAGGCCGGGTTCTATGTCTCCGCCGAGGGCCGCGGCACCTTCACCGGCTGCCGGGTGACCGGCAGCGGGGGCTATGGCTTCCACATCATCGACGGCTGCCGCACCACCCTGACCCGGTGCCGTACGGAGCGCTGTGCGCGCGGGGGTTACGAGTTCTCCGAGGCGGGGCCGATCGCCGAGGACTGCACCAGCGACGAGAGCGCCACCACGGCCTTGGGCTCCCCGGGCGCGCCCACCCGGCCCCAGATCACCGCGCCCGCCGTGGAGACCGCCTCGACGGGCGGGCTGCTGGGCGGCGTCCCGGCGCAGCGAGCCGCCCAGACCTCCGCGCCCGCCGCCGAGCCCCCGGTCGCCGTCCGCCCGTCCACGGCGGTGCTGGGCGAACTGGACGCGCTGGTCGGGCTGGAGAGCGTCAAGCGCGAGGTGCGGGCCCTCACCGACATGATCGAGGTGGGCCGGCGGCGTCAGGAGGCCGGGCTCAAGGCCGCCTCCGTCCGCCGCCATCTGGTCTTCACCGGCTCCCCCGGCACCGGTAAGACGACGGTGGCCCGGCTCTACGGGGAGATCCTGGCCTCCCTCGGCGTGCTGGAGCGCGGCCATCTGGTGGAGGTCTCCCGGGTGGACCTGGTCGGTGAGCACATCGGCTCCACGGCCATCCGCACCCAGGAGGCGTTCGACCGGGCGCGCGGCGGGGTGCTGTTCATCGACGAGGCGTACGCCCTCTCGCCGGAGGACTCCGGCCGGGACTTCGGCCGCGAGGCCATAGACACGCTGGTCAAGCTGATGGAGGACCACCGGGACTCGGTCGTGGTCATCGTCGCGGGTTACACGGCGGAGATGGAGCGGTTCCTGTCCGTCAACCCCGGTGTGGCCTCCCGTTTCTCGCGCACCATCACCTTCGGCGACTACAGCCCGGAGGAGCTGCTGCGGATCGTGGAGCAGCAGGCCGAGGAGCATGAGTACCGGATCGGCGAGGGGGCGTCGGAGGGGCTGCTGAAGTACTTCACGGCGCTCCCCAAGGGCCCGGCGTTCGGCAACGGCCGCACCGCCCGGCAGACCTTCGAGGCGATGGTGGAGCGGCACGCGGGCCGGGTCGCCCAGCTGAGCGACCCGACCACGGACGACCTCACACTGCTCTACCCCGAGGACCTGCCGGAGCTCATCTGACCGACGGCCTCCTCCTCCGCCGGTGGCGGCGTCTGCTCCGGGAGCCGGGCCAGCAGCCCGGCTCGCTCCCGGTCGAAGACGGGGTCGGCCTGGTAGTCGCCGTGCCCCAGGATCGGCGCGGGCAGCGGGTGTTCGGTCGTACGGCCATAGGCCAGCGGGTCCTTGAGCGCGCCGCAGTCGACCTCGGGCCCGCTGCCGTCGGGCAGCTTGATGGGGCCGCCGATGGGGTCGGTATAGCGCCACAGATTGCGCCAGCAGCGCACCTCGCCGTGGAGCGAGAGTAGCTGGGTGGGGCCGAAGTAGGCGGGGAACCAGCGCCCGTAGAGCCGCTCCAGTGGTGAGCCGTAGGTGAGCAGCGCGACCTGGCCGCGGGTGCGGTGGTCCACCTGCCAGACCGCGGCGGCGGCCAGCACACTGCCCTGGGAGTGGCCGGAGATGACCAGCCGGCCGCCGTGCCGGCGGGTCCAGGTCTCCATCCGCCAGGTGAGATCGGGAACCGCCCGCTCGGCGTAGCACGGCGGCGCGAAGGGGTGGGCGGCGCGCGGCCAGAAGGTGCCCACGTCCCACAGGATGCCGATGGTGCGGCGGGCGGAGGGGCTGCGGTAGGCGCGGCGGGCCCAGGTGACCAGCATCAGGAAGGCCAGCCCCATCAGCCAGGAGCCCAGCGCCTGCGCGGTCTGGGCCGCGGCGTCCACGGCCCCGGGCGCGCCGTCGGCGGCCCGGCCCGGCACCTCGTTGGTGACCCAGGCCGCGGTGACGGCCAGGGCGCCGAACAGCAGGGTGAGCAGCGCGACGGGGCCGACGATCCAGGGGGCGGAGTCGGTGAGGCCCGCGCGGGCGATGGTGGCCGCGATCCGCCGGGTGCGTACGGCGTCGGGCCGTTCTCCCGGATAGCCGTCCATGATGGTCGGCAGCAGCCGGTTGCGCACCCGCCACACCCTTACGGTGAAGATCACCAGCAGGACGACCAGGACCAGCAGCAGCGCGGGGATGGCCGTGGCCAGCCAGGTCAGCAGCACCGGAGGCGCTATCCCCGGCCCCTCACCCGGGGTGCCGCCGCCGTCCAGCCAGTCGGCGAAGCGCTGGGCGACACCGCCCGCCAGCACCGCGCCGAGCCCGCAGGCGAGCACGGCGACGGCGGGCCCGGCGAGCCCGTACAGCGGGGTGCGGCCGGGCGCGGCCCGGTGCAGGACCAGGGCGCACACCGCCATGGTCACGATCAGCGCGCCCTCCCCGATGGCGATGACGCAGAACGCCTCGTTGCCCGGCAGCTGGCCGGTGGAGACCCAGCCCGGGCGGGACCAGCCGGCGTGCAGGACGGAGAGGGCCAGCACCGCGAGGGCGGCGCCGGGCAGCGCCGTGATGGTGAGGCGGTCCAGCTCCCCGTCGACCTTGGACTCGCTGCGGCCGCGGTAGCACACCACGGCCACTACCGTGACCGCGCCCGCGCAGAGCAGCGTCAGCAGCGCCCAGCCCGCGGTGTCCAGAAGCCCGCTGCCGCCCGGTTCGCGGTCATAGGTGGTGGTGGGCAGGGTCAGGCCCGCCGCGATGGTGAGGAAGCCCGCGGCGGTGTGCGCGGCGCGCAGCCGGGCGACGATCCTGCGGCCGTACCAGAAGCCGGGCAGGCAGAGCGCGGGGCGGTTGGCCGCCTCGGGGGCGGACTCGTCGACGGGGCGCTCCAGCGGCGGGGAGGCCTCGTACGCGCTCCAGGTGCGGTTGGACAGGTACCACAGCAGTCCGGTGAGCGCGCCGGGCAGCACCGCGGCGAGCGCGAGCCTGCGGCCGGGCCGGCTCCACCAGCCGTGGTTCTCCGGGGACAGGAAGCCGAGCCAGGACTTGCCCCCGGCGCAGTCGGCCGAACCGGCGCACTGCCAGGCGACCAGGTCCAGGGCCACCTCACAGGCCCCGGCGATCAGCAGCACGGTCAGGGTGAGCGCCACGAGCCGGACGAGCAGGCCATAGGTGCGCACGGTCCGCTCGCGCCGGTCGGCCGGGGGCCGCATCCAGTGGGCGAGGTTGGCGACCATGAACGGCAGTAAAAGCAGCCACAGGGCGCGGGAGCTGTTGCCCGAGGTGAGGTTGCACCAGACGTACGCCTCGCGGATCGGGCCCTCGCGGTCCGGCCCCTCGCGGTCCTCCGGCGGGCGCTGCTCGGCGTCGATGTCGTCCGCCCTGCGGTAGACCGCCGCGGTCTCGTCGCCGGTGACCAGGCTGGTGCGCGGATCGCCCAGCATCTCCTCGGGGGTGGTGCCGCCCACTCCGTGGACGAGGAGTTCCAGATCGGGTGGTGGCGCCCCGCCCTTGCGGGCCGTCATCGCCTGTTCCGACGCGTCGGCCGGTGTGTCCGTACGCATGGTCGATGGCACCGTGTCCCCCGATCCGGTGTGGTGCGGTCGTTCCGGCTCCAGGATTGTGCCCATCGGCCACCTTCCCCGACCCTGACACGGCGGGCGTGGCGAAATCGTAACCCTGGGTGCACCGGCACTCGGCTGTCCTCGCCTCATGCGAAGATGAGCGCGCGGGCGACGAGGGCCGGCCGGAGGGAGACGTGGCAGGGTGAGCGACAACCAGAACCTGCTCGCGGAGCAGCGGCGTGCCCTGATCCTCGATGAGGTCAGGCGGCGCGGCGGGGTGCGGGTCAACGAGCTGACGCGCAAGCTCAATGTCTCGGACATGACGGTTCGTCGCGATCTCGACGCGCTGGCCAGGCTGGGCGTGGTGGAGAAGGTGCACGGCGGGGCCGTGCCGGTGGCCGAGGCGAGCACGTACGAGCCCGGGTTCGAGGCCAAGTCGGGCCTCGAGCTGAGCGCCAAGGAGGACATCGCCAAGGCGGCCGCCGCGATGGCCGCGCCGGGCACCGCGATCGCCCTGGCCGGGGGCACCACGGCCTTCGCGCTGGCCCAGCAGTTGCTGGAGGTGCCCGATCTGACGGTGGTCACGAACTCGGTCCGGGTGGCCGATGTGTTCTACAACGCCCAGCGGTCGGCGGCGCTCGGCGGGGTGGGCCCGCGCCCCGGCGCGGCCACCGTCGTGCTCACCGGCGGAGTGCGGACGCCGTCGGACACGCTGGTGGGACCGGTCGCGGACGCGGCGGTGCGCTCGCTCCACTTCGATGTGCTCTTCCTCGGGGTGCACGGGATATCGGTGGAGGCGGGTCTGTCCACGCCGAATCTCGCCGAGGCGGAGACCAATCGCCACTTCGTCAGGGCCGCGCGGCGGGTGGTGGTGGTCGCGGACCACACCAAGTGGGGCACGGTGGGGCTGAGTTCCTTCGCCTCGCTGGACCAGGTGGACGCGCTGGTCACGGACCCGGGGCTGCCGGAGGAGGCGCGGGCGGAGATCTCCGAGTATCTGCCGGAGCTGGTGGTGGCGGGCGAGCCGGTCCGCACCGCAGACATCTGACACGCCGACAGTTATCGTGTGTCCATGACACACCGGTTGCGTTCCGTCGGGCTGGAGTACGCCGAGACCGCCCCGGTCCGGCTCGCCTTCGTCGCCAAGGTCTCGGCCGCTCCGGAGGCGGTGTTCGAGGCGTTCACCGATGTCGAGGGCTGGCCGCGGTGGTTCCGGCAGGTGAAGGACGCCCGCTCCACGGACGGTGGCAAGGGCAGGGAGATCCGCCTCATGGGCGGCACCCTCTTCCGCGAGACGGTCATGGCGGCGGATCCGCATGAGCGCTACGCCTATCGTGTCGACGAGACCAACGCACCGGGGCTGCGGGCGCTGCTGGAGGAGTGGACGCTGCGGCCCTCGGACGGCGGGACCATGGTGCGCTATGTCTTCGCGGTGGACGGCACGGCGGTGCTGCGCGGTGCCGTACGGGCGATGCGGCCGGGTCTGCGGCGCGCGTTCCACCAGGCGGTGCGGAACCTGGACCGGATGGTGGCGGCGGCCTGACGACGGCCGTACGGGCGAGGGGTCGACCGTACGGGGAAGTGGCGGCCGTAAGGACGTGACGGCGGCCGTAAGGGCGAGGCGGTGGCCGTAAGGCGGAGGTCAGTCAGTCCGTCCAGTTGCCCGTGGCGAGGAAGATGTCGAGCGTCTTCACATACGGCTCGATGTCCAGCCCCTGCTCCTCGAGCCACGCGTCCGAGAAGTACTTGTCCAGATACCGCTCCCCCGGATCGCACAGCAGCGTCACCACGCTCCCGGTCCGCCCCGCGGCGACCATCTCCGCGACGATCCGCAGCGCGCTCCACAGCCCCGTCCCGGTGGAGCCGCCCGCCTTACGGCCGATGGCCCGCTCCAGGGCGCGCACGGCCGCGACGCTCGCCGCGTCCGGGACCTTCATCATCCGGTCGATCGCGCCCGGTACGAAGCTGGGCTCCATCCGGGGGCGGCCGATGCCCTCGATGCGTGAGCCGTGGTCGCTGGAGGCGTGGGCGTCGTGGTGGACCCAGCCGTCGAAGAAGCAGGAGTTCTCCGGGTCGGCGACGCACACCCGCGTGTCGTACTGCATGTAGTGGACATAGCGGGCGATGGTCGCCGAGGTGCCGCCGGTGCCCGCCGTGGCCACGACCCATGCCGGTTCGGGATAGCGCTCCAGACGCAGCTGCTGATAGATCGACTCGGCGATGTTGTTGTTGCCGCGCCAGTCCGTGGCCCGCTCGGCGTAGGTGAACTGGTCCATGTAGTGACCGCCGGACTCCGCAGCGAGGGCGGCGGACTCCTCGTACATCGTCCGCGGGTCGTCCACGAAATGGCACTGGCCGCCATGGAATTCGATCAGGCGGCACTTCTCCCGGCTGGTCGTGCGGGGCATCACCGCGATGAAGGGCACCCCGATCAGCTTGGCGAAGTACGCCTCGGATACGGCGGTTGAGCCGCTGGACGCCTCGATCACGGGCTTGTCCGGCCGGATCCAGCCGTTGCACAGCCCGTAGAGGAACAGCGAGCGTGCCAGGCGGTGCTTGAGACTTCCCGTGGGGTGGGTGGACTCGTCCTTGAGGTAGAGGTCGATCCCCCAGCGCTCGGGCAGCGGGAAGCTCAGCAGATGGGTGTCCGCGGACCGCTGGGCATCGGCCTGCACCTTACGGACGGCTTCCTTCAGCCACTCGCGGTAGC
This sequence comes from Streptomyces lacaronensis, assembly GCF_047337785.1. Classification (NCBI taxonomy): domain Bacteria; kingdom Bacillati; phylum Actinomycetota; class Actinomycetes; order Kitasatosporales; family Streptomycetaceae; genus Streptomyces; species Streptomyces lacaronensis. The sequence goes on along the minus strand of NZ_JBLHDK010000003.1, from coordinate 10,387,175 downwards.
CGTGGTCACTGCGATCCACGTCGATCGTCTCGGTACTCCCGCGTGCCGTGCCGTCCAACGCCCACTCCTCCTGCTTGTGCCTCATACCCGGCCCAGGTGGCATACTCATGCCGTTTCGATCCTCATTGTCCCCCAGTGCGCCCTGGTGTCCGGGGCCGGTCACGGGCACACTGCGCAACAGGGAAAATGAGAGGCAGCGGCACAGTGCCAGTCGGAGCCATCGGGGAGGCGGTTGTGATGGCCGATACGGAGTTCAACGCCAGAGGAGTGCGGATCGAGCGATTCCTGCGCTCGGTCACCCGCGCCGGACAGGTCATGATCAAGGACGGCAGGCTGCAGTTGCTGACCAGTTACGGCAGCGAGATCGACAGCGCGCCCGTGCAGTCGGTGCGTGCGAGCAAGCCCTGGTTCGTGGACGGGGACCAGGCCATGGCCACCGTGAACGGCACCCGTTACCGCCTCACCCTCGGCTCGCAGGACACCAAGTCCACCTCGGCCAAGTCCGGCTCGGGCGCCGCCAGCCGCTTCCTCGACGCCGTCCGGTCCGCCCGGGGGCATGCCTCGAAGAGGTGACGCGGCCGAGTTGCGCGTGCGCGCGGTGGGACCGACCCTGGACGAGTATCAGTATCACTGAGGGTCAACAAGCGGTGACGCTGAGAACCGTCCCACCGGTCGCGCCCAGCAGCCACCACTGCTGAACGTGTTCGTCGCCCGCATCTGAATCAGGCTAGCCCCACGTCTTCAGGGAGTCGCAGCCGTGATCAGTCGTCCTAGCAGGCATTGCACGGTGGAGCTGCAGGCCCTGCCGTCGCGGATCGGACAGGTCCGCAGAATCGTGTCGGCGCAGTTGCGCTACTGGCATCTGGATCCGCTCATCGACCCGGCGGCGCTCGGGGTCACCGAGCTGCTCACCAATGTCCATCGGCACGCCGAGCCGGACAAGCAGTGCACGGTGGAGATAGCTCTCATGCTGGACCGGCTGACCGTTTCGGTCCGCGACCAGGATCCGCGGCTGCCTCGCGTTCAGGCGTGCGATCCCTTCGCCACCCACGGCAGGGGGCTCGCGCTGGTCGCGGCCGTCAGCCAGAGCTGGGGGATGCACGCTGGGGACGACGGCAGCGGGAAGGTCGTCTGGTTCACGCTGGCCGTGCCGCGCCCCACTGCCACCGCCAAGCCGCCCTTCGCCTCGCACGGAACGGGCCGCACCGCCGGAACGGGCCGCACCGCGCCGCCCCTTCGCACGGACGCCTCCCGTCCGGCGCCGGCGCCCACCGCGCCCCTCACCGGCCCCGCGCCCGCCCCCGCCCCGGCTCCGGCGCCTCTCGCCCCGGCACCCGTCGCCCCGGCGCCGATGCCCGCGCCCGCGCCTGTCGCCCCGGCACCCGTCGCCCCGGCGCCGACGCCGACGCCCGCGCCCGTCGCACCCGAACCCGTCGCCGCGGCACCGGCCCCCGCTGCTGCCGCTCCGGCCCCGGCACCGGCCGCTGCCGCCGCCCCGGCGCCCGCGGTGCGCGAGCGGGCCCCCGCGGCCGCCCGGTCGGCAGCCTCCCGCTGAGCATGCGAGCGTCCCGCCTCCGGCGAGGCGGGACGGTCCGGATACGCCCGGCGGCCCCTACCGCCCCGGCCTCCGCCGTCAGAGGGCCCCGCCCTTCGTCGCATGGCGGCCGAACTGCTCGTCCAGAACGGACAGTCGGCGCCAGTACTCGTCCTCGTCGATCTCACCGGCCGCGAAGCGACGGCCCAGCACCGCGATCGGCGATCGCTCGCCGAAGTCCACGGGGCCGGGGCCGCGCCGCCAGGGGGCGCGTCCGCGCCATCCGGCGCGCCGCAGCACGAAGACCGCGCCGCCGACGACCAGTGCCCACATCAGCGGGACGAGCAGAATCCACGGTCCGGGGCCATCGCCGTCGGCGAAGCCGTGCGCCAGGGTGTTCATGATGATCGCGCTCCTCGGGAGTGGGTTTCTCATGGCCCTCATCTCGTGGCCACTCCCGAGGATCACTCCCTTACGGTGCCCCGGTCGTCGTACGGCCGACGACAGTTCCGGTACCTCCCGGGGAGTACGCACACCGGCTCGGCGCTCGACCTCGTTCTGTACCTACTAGTGTGTACGATCAGAGCGAGGACGAACACGCACGCGAACCCACGCCCCGCCGACAGGAGTTCACCGATGCTCGCCATGCAGTACCGGATCACCCTGCCCGCCGACTACGACATGAAGATCATCCGGCACCGGGTGGAGGCGAAGGGGCCACTGCTCGACGACTTCCCAGGGCTGGGCCTCAAGGCGTACGGCATCCGGGAGCGCGGTGTGGACGGCTCGCCGGTCCATCAGTACGCCCCGTTCTATCTGTGGACCGCGCCCGAGGCCATGAACCGCTTTCTGTGGGGCCCCGGATTCCAGGGCGTCGTCCGGGACTTCGGCAGGCCCTCGGTCGAGCACTGGCAGGGGCTCGGCTTCGAGCGGGGACCGGCCGCGGGCTCCGTACCGCGCGCGGCCACCCGCCACGCCGAGCCGGTCCCGGCCGCCGCCGATCCCGCCTCCGCCGTCGAGGGCGCGCTCGCGCGGCTGGCCGAGCGCGCCCGTAAGGACGGCGTCCACACGACGGCCCTCGGCATCGACCCACGCGGCTGGGAGCTGATCCACTTCACCCTCTGGGAGGAGTCGGCACCGCCCTCGGAGCCCGGCGACCGCTACCAGGTGCTCCATCTGTCGGCCCCGGGCCTGGACGCGCTGTCCCAGGGGCGGCACTGGTGACCCACCGGACGGTCAGCCCACGCCCAGCGCCGCCAGCGGATCGTCCAGCACCGGCTGCCACGCCAACTCCGCCGCTCCGACCAGGCTGTTGTGCTCCAGCGTGCACGGCAGAATGGGTACGCCCCCGCTCCGGCCCCACAGGCTGCGCTCCGCCACCACCGCGCGCAGCCGCTCCGGATCGGCCTCCAGGAGCTCGCGGTGCAGCCCGCCGAGGATGATGCGGTCCGGGTTGAGGATGTTGACCAGACCGGCGAGTCCGAGGCCGAGGCGGTCGATGAGCTGCTCGGTGGCCGCCCTTACGGACGGCGCCGTGGCGTACTCCTCGCGCAGCAGATCGCGGGCCTGCTGCAGCAGGGAGACCTCCGGGCCCGGTTCACGCCCGGCCGCCGTGAGGAAGGCGAGCGGATCGGCCTCGATGTCCAGACAGCCACGGCTGCCGCAGTGGCAGGGCGGGCCCTCGGGGTTGACGGTCAGATGGCCCACCTCGAGGGCGAGCCCCGCGCTGCCCGTGTGCAGCCGTCCGTCGAGCACCAGCGCGCCGCCGACGCCTCGGTGCCCGGTGGCGACGCAGAGCAGGTGCTGGGCGCCGCCGCCCGCGCCGTGGCGGTGCTCGGCGAGCGCGGCCAGGTTGACGTCATTGCCCGCGAAGCCGGTGACCGGCTCGCCGTCGTCGCCGCGGATCCCGGCCGCGGCCAGGCTGCGGTTGAACAGCTCGCGCACGGGGGCGCCCGCGGGCCAGGCGATGTGCAGCGGGTTCAGGGCGGTGCCCTCCGGTTCGGCGACCGCGGACGGGACGGCGAGCCCCGCGCCCACGCAGCGGCGGCCGGTCTCCCGCAGCAGCCGGGCACCGGCCCCGACGACCGCGTCGATCACATGCGCCGGGTCCGCGGGCACGGTCATACAGCCGGGCGCGGTGGCCACGGTCTGCCCGCCGAGCCCGACCAGCGCCGCCCGGAAGCCGTCGGCGTGCACCTGGGCGGCGAGCGCGACCGGCCCGTGGGGCGCGATCGACAGCCGGTGCGAGGGACGGCCCTGTGCCCCGGCGGCCCCGAGCGGCCGCGAGTCGACCTGGATCAGGCCGAGCGCCTCCAACTCGGCGGCGACGGCGCCCGCGGTCGCGCGGGTCACCCCGAGTTCGGCGGTGAGCACGGCGCGGGTGGGGGCGCGGCCGGTGTGGACGAGTGCCAGTGCCGGGCCAAGAGCGCTTCGGCCGCGCTCGAGCCTTGTCCGTGTCTGGGTCACGCCTCTATTCTCACTTTGTGCCGACTCCAAACAAAACACGGACGGCCACTTCGGGCGCGCGCCGTTCCGTCTCCACGGATCGCGACCTCACCCGCCTCCGCGCCGCCATCACCGCGTTCTTCTTCCTCGACGGATTCGTGTTCGCCGGGTGGGTCGCCCGGATCCCCGCGATCAAGGAGCAGACGAGCGCGTCGGAGGGCGCGCTGGGGCTGGCGCTGCTCGGCGTGTCGGCGGGCGGTACGGCCACGATGATGGCCACCGGACGCCTGTGCCGCCGCTTCGGCAACCATCCGACGACGGTGGCCGCCGGTGTACTGTTCGCGGGCTCGGTCGCGCTGCCGCCACTGACCCACTCCGCGCTCGCCCTCGGACTGGTGCTGCTGGTCTTCGGCACCGGGTTCGGCGCGCTCAACGTGGCCATGAACAGCGCGGCCGTCGACCTCATCGCCGCCCTGCGCCGCCCGGTCATGCCCGGCTTCCACGCCGCGTTCAGCCTGGGCGGGATGGCCGGGGCCGGGCTGGGCGGACTGATCGCCGACCATCTCTCCCCCATCCGCCATCTGTCGCTGCTCGCGGTCTTCGGGCTGCTGCTCACGGCTGTCGCGGGCCGGACACTGGTCTCACTGCCGGTGCCCACTCCGCGAGTCGGCACGGGGCCCGGGGCCGAGTCCGGACAGGCCACCGACCTCGAATCGGCCCCCGGCGCACAGCGGCCGGGCCGCGCCCGGTGGCTCGTCGCCGTGTTCGGCCTGATCGCGCTCTGCACGGCGTACGGCGAGGGCGCCATGGCCGACTGGGCCGCGCTCCATCTGCACCAGGATCTCGACACGTCCGCCGGGCTCGCCGCGGCGGGTTACGCCGTCTTCGCCCTGATGATGGCCGTCGGGCGGTTGAGCGGCACCGCGCTGCTCGAACGGCTCGGCCAGACCAGGACGCTGATCGCGGGTGGTGCCACGGCCGCGGCCGGAATGCTGCTGGGCTCGCTCGCGCCCACGATCTGGCTCGCCCTTCTCGGCTTCGCGGTCACCGGGCTGGGGCTGGCCAACCTCTTCCCCGTCGCCATCGCGCGGGCGGGCGCGCTGACGGGGCCGGGCGGGGTCGCCGCGGCCTCCACGCTCGGCTACGGCGGCATGCTGCTGGGCCCGCCGACGATCGGCTTCCTCGCCGACTGGTACTCGCTGCCGGTCGCGCTCACCACGGTCGCGGCGCTGGCGGCGGTGGCGGCCGTCGTCGCGTACGGCACGCGGAACGCCGCGCGCACGGCCGGAAGCTGACATTCCGCCGACCCGGCCGGGCGTTGTCGGAGGCGGCTGGCATGATTCCGCCATGGAGACTGCCGAGTTGATCGAAATCGTGGACCGCGAGGGCCGGTTGCTGGCCGACGCCGCGGCCGAGGCCGGGGTCGACGCCCCCGTGCCCACCTGCCCGGACTGGCGCGTCCGTGATCTGCTGTCGCACATCGGCCGGGTGCACGGCTGGGCCGCCCGGTTCGTCGCCGAGGGCCTGACCGAGCCGGTCCGGCCGGCGGTCGAGGCGGCACCGGCCGACGCCGAGCTGGTGTCGTGGTACCGCGAGGTCCATGGCCGGCTGGTCGACGCCCTCACCCATGCCGACCCCGAGGTGAAGTGCTTCACCTTCCTGCCCTCGGAGGCCCCGCTGGAGTTCTGGGCCCGGCGCCAGGCCCATGAGACGGCCATCCACCGGATCGACGCGGAGTCGGCGCGCGGCGGGGACTTCTCCCCGTTCACCCCGGAGTTCGCGGCCGACGGGGTCGATGAACTGCTGGCCGGTTTCCACAGCCTGGACCGGTCCCGGGTGCGCACGGACACCCCGCGCACGCTCCGGGTGCGGACCACGGACCAGGGCGCGGTCTGGACGATGCGGCTGTCCCAGGACGCTCCGCGCACCGAGCGCCACGGCGAGGGGGCGGCCGACTGCGAGCTCAGCGGCCCGGCCCGCGACCTCTATCTCGCGCTCTGGAACCGGCTGCCGATCACCGCGCTGACCACGGAGGGGGACGAGAAGCTGGCCGAGCTGTGGCGGGAGCACTCGGGGATCTGACCTCCCGGCCGCTCGGGGCGCGACCACACCGCTCGGGCAGGCCAACCGCTCGGGCAGGCAACCGCCCGAGTGGACCAACCGCTTGGGTTACCGGTGAGTAATAACCCGTGTTAGCTTCCTGTCATGTCACGTCGATCGATGTCGCCGCGCGGACTGCGCCGCGCGATGAACTGGTGGCCGCCCTATCTCTTCGCCGGAGTGCGGGTGGTCCACCTCGCGGAGGACTGGAGCAGCGCCCGTGTCAGGCTGCGGCTGCGCCGCTTCAACTCCAACTACGTGGGGACCCATTTCGGCGGCTCGCTGTTCTCGATGAGCGACCCGTTCTGGATGCTGCTGGTGATGCGACGGCTCGGCCGGGACTACATCGTCTGGGACAAGGCCGGCGAGATCGACTTCGTCTCGCCCGGCCGCGGTGACGTGTTCGCCGACTTCGAGCTCGCCGAGCAGCGGCTGGAGGAGATCCGCGAGGCCACGGCGGACGGCGGCAAGGCGCTGCCGTGGTTCGAGAACGAGGTGGTCGCGGCGGACGGTACGGTCGTGGCACGCGTACGGAAGCAGCTGTATGTGCGCCGGAAGCACCATGACGGGCAGCGCGGGCCGGGGCCGGGGAGGACCGACCCGGCGGCGGCCACCGGACACCAGGCGAAGGGCTGAGACGAGATGACCGGACCCCGTACCCGGGACGAACGCGACGCGCTCACCATCGAGATAGTGTTCGCCCTGGTCACGGCCGGTCTGCTGGCGGCCGTGCTCTACGTGGCGGTCGCGAGCCCCGCCCTCTTCGGCGACCTGGACCGGGCCCATGAGCGGGCCTGGCAGGGAGCCGCCCTCGCGGTGGCCATCGCCGGATTCGCCATCCGCCTGGTGCGGACGCTGTGGCTCTTCTCCCGGCAGAACCGCTGATGCCCCAGGGCCAGGGTCACGGCCAGAGCCAGGACCCGCCGCCCGCACGGTGGCAGTGCGCCGGGGCGCGCTGGGGCCACGGCGGGCCCGCGCTGGTCTGGCGCCATCCGGCCCAGGGGGAACGACTCTCCCCGCTGACGCCGGACCGCCCGCTCTCGTTCACCACCGGGCCCCGGCGCGCCTGCGTCGGCGTCCGAAGGGGCGCCCGGCACACCCCGTGCCCGGCCGGGGCCGAGGTCCCGGCCCCCGCCGTATCGGCGCAGTGCCCGGACTGCGCCCGGCTGGACCGCTCGTACTCCGTGGCCGCCGACACCCGTACGGACGATCCGCGCCCTTACGACGTCTATCTCGCCTGGTTCGGCCCGGAGTTGGTCAAGGTCGGGATCACCGCGGCCGAGCGGGAGGGGGCACGGCTGCTGGAGCAGGCCGCGCTCTCGTACTGTCTGCTGGGCCGTGGCCCGCTGATGGCCGCGCGCCGCGCCGAGGCCGTGCTGGGCGCCGCGCTCGGCGTCCCGGACCGCTTTCCGTACGCCGCCAAGCGCACCGCCCGCGAGGCCCCGCCGCCGCCCGAGCGACGGGCCGCCGACCTCGCCGCGCTCCACCGGCGTGCGCGCGGCCTGGGCGGTCTGCCGGAGTCGCTGGCCCCGGCCCCGTTCGAGCCGGTCCACCATGACGTGGCGTTCCATCTGGACCGGGTGCGCCCAGCGCCGGGACTGATCCAGCTCGTCCCCGAGGCCACCGTGGCCGGTCATATCGACGCCGTGGCGGGCCCGGACATCCATCTGACCTCGACGGACGGCCGGGCCCTGCTGCTGGACACCCGGCAGCTGGCGGGCTGGCCACTGGCGGCGGCCGCGCCGGACGCCCCGATGACGGCGCCGGTGGCACAGCGGGAGCGGGAGGCGGAGGCCCCGGAGGGGCTGTTCTGAGCGGAGGGCTTGTTCTGAGCGGAGGGCCACACTGGGCTAGCGGAGGGCCACGCTGGGCTGAAGGCCGTGCCGGGCGAGGGACCCGGAGCACAACGCAGCGCGAAGCCCGGTGCACAAAGCCCGGACCACTGAGCCTCGCTCAGCCGAGCCAGCCCGGCCGGACCAGACCGGACTCATAGGCGAGCACGACGAGTTGGGCGCGGTCCCGGGCGCCCAGTTTGACCATCGTCCGGCTCACATGGGTCTTGGCGGTGAGCGGGCTGACCACGAGCCGACGGGCGATCTCCTGGTTCGACAGCCCCATCCCGACCAGAGCCATCACCTCCCGCTCCCGCTCGGTCAGCTCCGCCAGCACCGCCGCCGGCGCGGGTTCCCGGGACCGGGCCGCGAACTCGGCGATGAGACGGCGGGTCACCCCTGGCGACAACAGCGCGTCGCCGCCGACGACCGCGCGCACCGCCCGCAGCAGCTCATCCGGTTCGGTGTCCTTGACCAGGAAGCCGGAGGCGCCGGAGCGGATCGCCTCGAAGACGTACTCATCGAGTTCGAAGGTGGTCAGCATGACCACCTTCACCTCGCCGAGTGCCGGGTCCCCGGTGATCCCCCGGGTGGCGGCGAGGCCGTCGAGCACCGGCATGCGGATGTCCATGAGGACGACATCGGGGCGCCGCTCCCGTACGAGCGCCAGCGCCTGCTCCCCGTCGGCCGCCTCGCCGACCACCTCGATATCCGGCTGCGCGGCCAGCAGGGCGCGGAATCCCGCGCGGACGAGGAGCTGGTCGTCGGCGAGCGCGACTCGGATCACGGTCTCGGGCCCGTCCTCATCCCTCATGGGGTCCCCTCCCTCCCACCCTTGTCCCTCATGGGGTCTTCCCTCCCACTCTTGAACGGGAGCCTGGCCCGGACGCGGAAGCCGCCGTCCGGGCGCGGGCCCGCCTCCACTGTGCCGCCGAGCGCGGCGGCCCGCTCGCGCATGCCGACCAGGCCGTTGCCGCCACCCGTCGCCCCGTCCCCGGTCGCGGGGCCGTCGTCGTCCACCCGCAGCTCCAGCTCACCGGGGGCATAGTGCAGCAGCACACGGGCGTTCCGGGAGCCGGAGTGGCGGACGATGTTGGTCAGGGCCTCCTGCACGATACGGAACGCCGCGAGATCTGCGCCCGGCGGCAGGGCCGTCCGTACGCCCTCCACCTCCACCCGCACCGCGAGCCCCGCGTCCGCCGCCTGCCCGGTCAGCTCCGCCAGCCGGTCCAGGCCGGGCGCGGGTGAGCGCGGCGCGGCGCCGGGCGTGCCGGAGCCGGAGGTCCGCAGGGTGTCGAGGACCTGGCGGACCTCGCCCAGCGCCTCCTTGCTGGCCGCCTTGATGGTGGTCAGCGCGGTGCGGGCCTGCTCGGGGTCCTGGTCGAGGAGGGCGAGCCCGACGCCCGCCTGGACGTTGATGACCGAGATGCTGTGGGCCAGGACGTCATGCAGCTCGCGGGCGATCCGCAGCCGCTCCTCGTCCGCCCGGCGGCGCGCCGCCGCCTCCCGTTCGGCCCGTTCCCGGGCCCACTGCTCACGGCGTACGCGGACGAGTTCGGAGGCGGCCACGATCGCCACCGCCCAGGCGGTGACCACCAGCTCCTGTCCCCATCCGACGGGCCCGTCGTCACCCGGCGGCAGCCAGCGGTAGAGCCAGTGGCCGATGAGCAGATGGTTCCCCCACAGCAGCCCGAGCGCGCTCCACGCGGCGATCCGCCGCCCGGCCGCGATGGCCGTCACACAGGCGACGACGACGCTGAGGAAGACGGGTCCGTACGGATATCCGGCGGCGAGGTAGACGGCGGTCACCACCGCCGTGCCGACTACGACCGCCCCGGGGCGGCGATGGCGCATGAGCAGCAGCGCGGGCCCGGCGAGCAGCAGCGCGGCGCTCCCGGACCCGAGGCCCGCCCGGGCGGGCTGATCATGCGCGGCGAACCCGGTGCCCACCATCTGGATGACGGCGATGGCGACCGAGGAGCGCCAGGGAACGGCCGAACGCGATGGGTCGAAGGGCGCCCCGCGCCGCCATCCGCCCGGCCGCTGTCCCGGGCCGTGCTCCCCCGTGAATCCATGCATACGGGCAACGCTAAACCGGCCGGGCGCCCCCGGCGTCCCCCCTGCGCGGTGCCCGCGCCTACTCCCGGCGGAGTAGACCCCCATGCCCTGCCGGGCAGATCGCGGGACGGGGCCGAGCCGAGCCCGGCTCCCCGCCGCAGCGCGGCGGACGCGGGGCAAGCTCGAACCGAACACCTGCGGCGCCCAGTGACGAGCCGTACGAGCGCGCGCACGGGAGGCGGGTCGCCCGGCGTGCCCGCCAGGGCCACTCGCGCCCCCGTCCTGCGGCAGCGCCGCCTCTTCCCGTACGGGCGGGGCGCCACCGGCATGGCCGTCGCAGACCCGCGAAGATCAGCCCGACGCGACCGAAGCCAAGCCCCACGCGGTGTACGGCGGACCACACGGCGGAGCCGCATATCGTCAGGTGCCGGGAAGGGGCGGGCAGGTCAGCAGCCCGCCGCGGGCGTCAAGATCCGTCGGACCCCCTAGCCCCGGTCCATCGCCCCCAGGGCGCGGCGGGCGGCCGGGTGGGTGCGGACGAGGTCGCCCAGCGTGGTCGTCCCACGGGTGATCTTCGTGAAGGCGCGCCACGCCGGGCGGAAGCCGGTGATCGCCGCGTGGAACATCCCGGGGCGGCGGGCGAAGACCGTGTGCAGACGGCGGCCGACACCCATCTCCACACCCAGCCCCGCCTTGATCGCGAAGGCGTAGTTCAGGGCCTGCCGGCGGGCGTCCACCGCGTCGTGGGCCTCGGCGACGCGCACCGCCCACTCCCCCGCGAGCCGGCCCGAGCGCAGCGCGTAGGAGATGCCCTCGCGGGTCCACGGCTCCAGCAGCCCGGCCGCGTCGCCGCACACCAGGACCCGGCCGCGCGACAGCGGCGAGTCGTCGGAGCGGCAGCGGGTCAGATGGCCGGAGGAGATGCTCGGCTCGAATCCGGCGAGGCCGAGCCGGGCGATGAAGTCCTCCAGGTAGCGCTTGGTCCCGGCGCCCTCGCCGCGCGCCGAGATGACGCCGACGGTAAGGGTGTCGCCCTTGGGGAAGACCCAGCCGTAACTTCCCGGCATCGGGCCCCAGTCGATGAGCACCCGGCCCGCCCAGTCCTCCGCGACGGTCTCCGGAACCGGGATCTCCGCCTCCAGGCCGAGATCCACCTGGTCCAGTTTCACGCCGACGTGCGCGCCTATGCGGCTCGCGCTGCCGTCCGCGCCGACCACGGCCCGCGCCAGCACCGTCTCACCGTCGGAGAGCACCACGGCGACCGTGCGCCGGTCCGGCACGGCCGGGCCGTGCTGCTCGACGCGGGTGACCGCGACGCCCGTACGGACCTCGGCGCCCGCGTCCCTGGCGGCGTCGACCAGTGCCGCGTCGAACTCCGGCCGGTTGATCAGTCCGAAGAGCGCGTGCTTGGACCGGCGGGTGCGGGACAACTTGCCGTTCAGCGAGAACGTCACCGCGTGCACCCGCTCCCGCAGCGGCAGTTCGAAACCCGGCGGAAGGGCGTCGCGTGAGGGGCCGATGATGCCACCGCCGCAGGTCTTGTAGCGCGGCAGCTCGGCCTTCTCCAACAACAGCACCCGGCGCCCGGCGCAGGCGGCGGCATGGGCCGCGGAGGCACCCGCGGGGCCCGCGCCCACCACGACGACGTCCCATACCGTCTCATTGTCCGGGGCTGCGTTGTCGCTGCTCACGTGTGGATCCGCTCCCAATCGACCGACCTGATGCGCCTACCCGGCATCCTACGGCTCCCCGGTGGATGACCCCGCTGTGGGATGATCGGCCACGCGGCATCAAGCCGTACATACGTGCCCATCGCCGCGCATCCCGCCGCCGGCCCGTCGCACCCCAGGAGGGTCCCCCATGGAGAAGGCGCCTCTCGCCGCCACCGTCGCCGCCCTGCAGCCGCGCGCCAGGGCCGAGCTGGCCGAGCTGGTGGCCTTCAAGTCGGTGGCGGACCCGGCGCAGTTTCCGCCCGGCGAATGCGAGGCGGCCGCCCGCTGGGTCGCCGACGCGCTGCGCGCCGAGGGGTTCGAGGACGTGGCGCTGCTGGACACGCCCGACGGCACCCAGTCCGTCTACGGCTTCCTGCCCGGTCCGGCCGGCGCCCCGACCGTGCTGCTCTACGCGCACTACGATGTGCAGCCCCCGCTGGACGAGGACGCCTGGCACACCCCGCCCTTCGAGCTGACCGAGCGCGACGGCCGCTGGTACGGGCGGGGCGCCGCGGACTGCAAGGGCGGCGTGATCATGCATCTCACCGCCCTGCGCGCGCTCAAGGCGAACGGTGGGGTCCCGGTCAACGTCAAGGTGATCGTGGAGGGTTCGGAGGAGCAGGGCACGGGCGGTCTGGAGCGCTACGCCGAGGCCCATCCGGAGCTGCTGACCGCCGACACCATCGTGATCGGCGACGCGGGCAACTTCCGGGTCGGGCTGCCGACGGTCACCGCCACGCTGCGCGGGATGACGCTGCTGCGGGTCTCGGTGGAGACCCTGGAGGGCAATCTGCACTCCGGCCAGTTCGGCGGGGCGGCCCCGGACGCGCTCGCCGCGCTGATCCGCGTCCTGGACTCGCTGCGCGCCGAGGACGGCTCGACCACCGTCAAGGGCCTCGACGCGGACGCGGTGTGGGACGGGCTGCAGTACCCGGACGAGGAGTTCCGCAAGGACGCCAAGGTGCTCGACGGGGTCGGGCTGATCGGCTCCGGTACGGTCGCCGACCGCCTCTGGGCGCGTCCGGCGGTCACCGTGCTCGGCATCGACTGCCCGCCGGTGGTCGGCGCCACCCCGTCCGTGCAGGCGGGCGCGCGGGCGCTGATCAGCCTGCGGGTGCCGCCGGGCGTGGACGCGGCCGAGGCCAACAAGCTGCTCGCCGAGCACCTCCGGTCCTCGGTGCCGTGGAGCGCGCGGCTTTCGGTGGAGCAGCTCGGCCAGGGCCAGCCGTTCCGCGCGGACACCACGAGCCCGGCGTACACGGCGATGCGGGAGGCGATGCGCCTGGCGTACGACGGCCAGGAGATGGCGATCGCCGGGCAGGGCGGCTCGATCCCGCTGTGCAACACGCTGGCCTCGCTCTACCCGGAGGCGGAGATCCTGCTGATCGGGCTGAGCGAGCCGGAGGCGCGGATCCACGCGGTCAACGAGAGCGTCTCACCGGAGGAGTTGGAGAAGCTCTCGCTCACCGAGGCGCTGTTCCTGGGGATGTACGCGGCGGGCAAGAGCTGATCCCCCACACCTCGCACCCGGTCGGCGGGCGGCCCACGGACCGGGCCGGCGTGGTCAGCCCGTGGGGACGCCCGCTTCGAGATACAGCGGACGGCCCTGCTCACGGGCGCGCAGCGCCCAGCGCAGCCGGCTCAGCCGCACCGGTGGCAGCAGCGCGGCGGCCTCGCTCTCGGTGACGAAGCGCCAGCCGCGCAGTTCGGAGCCGGGCAGCAGCACCTCCTGGGCGGCCGCGCTGGAGAGCTTGCCGCCGTCGAAGAGCAGCCGCAGGCCCCCGTAGCCGGGCGGCTGGGGGCGTTCCCAGTCGGCCACCAGCAGCCGCAGCGGTTCGTCCAGCCGTACCCCCAGCTCCTCGGTGACCTCGCGCACCCCGGCGCACATCGGGGGCTCGCCCGGTTCGACGACGCCGCCGGGGAACTCCCAGCCGGGCTTGTACGTGGGGTCGACGAGCAGCACCCGGTCCTCCTCGTCGAAGAGCAGGACCCCGGCGGCCAGCGTCTCCGCCTTCGGCTCCGGGGTCTGCACGATGTCGCAGGTCCCGGCGCCCTGGCGGACCGCGTCGGCGATGTGCTGGGCGGTCTGGCGCGGGGTGAGCCCGGTGGTGTCCACGACATGGGCGTCGGTGGTCAGCCAGGTCAGGGCCGCCTGGTAGGGCGCGAGATGGGCCAGGCACCACCGGCGTACGGACTCGCTCGCGTCCGCGTCCCCGGGTATCTCCTCACGTTCGGCTATGCGCTCGCGAAGGATCGTTTCATCGGTGTGCAGCAGAACATGCCGCACGGGGATGCGACGGGCCGCGAAACCGCCGAAGATCTCATCCCGGTACTCCTGTCTGAGGACCGTCATCGGGACCACGAGCGGGCCGCCGACCTCCGCGATCAGCGCCGCTCCGGTGTCCACCACCAGCCGGCGCCAGGAGGGCAGATCCTGGTAGTCGGACACCTGCTCAAGACGTTTCCGCGGGAGCATCATCCGCAGCCCGTTACCGACCAGCTCCGGGTCGTAGAACGTACTGCCGGGCATGAAGTCCACCAATTCGCGGGCCGCGGAGGTCTTACCCGCACCGAACGCACCGTTCAGCCAGACGATCACATTTCCCCCTATTCCATCGCCTCCTGACAGTTGCCCGCATCACCCTGTCACGGAAACGCGCGAAGACGACCGAGTGACGGATCACGTCGCTCCGGACGGGTTGGGCGGGGGACGCGGGGCGGGGCGGCGGAGCGTGGTCGGGGATCTTGTGGCCCTTGTGCCACAGGGGTCACCATGGCCATATGAGCCACAGTGACCCCTGTCGTGTCAGCCCTTGCTGGCGCCGAGGGTGAGTCCGGCGATGAAGTGGCGCTGCAACAGCAGGAAGACCAGCACCGTGGGAAGTGCCACGATCACCGAGCCCGCCGCGAGCAGGTTGTAGTCGGTGAAGAACTGGCCGCGCAGATTGTTGAGCGCGGAGGTGATGGGCAGCTTGTCGCCGTCGGAGATGAAGACGAGCGCCCAGAGGAAGTCGTTGTACATCCAGGTGAATTGCAGGGTGGCGAGCGCGGCCAGCGCGGGCCGGCACAACGGAAGCGTGATGTTCCAGTACTGCGTCCAGACCCCCGCCCCGTCCACCCGCGCCGCCTCCACGATCTCATCGGGAATGGTGCGCATGAAGTTGGCGAGGACGAAGACGCAGAATCCCACCTGGAAGGCGACCTGAACGGCGAGCACGGCCCAGTAGGAGTCGTACATCGTCATCGAGTCCGACATCCAATAGGGTAGATTGATCTTGGTGAAGAGCACATAGAGCGGGGTGACGATGACCTGCTGCGGCAGCAGATTGCCCGCCGTGAACACCATCAGCAGCACCAGCCCGCCGCGTATTCTCAGCCGGGTCACGCAGAAGGCGACGAACGAGGCGAGAAACAGCGTCAGCAGGACCCCGGGCACCGCGATGATGAGCGAGTTGACGAAGTACTTGCCCATCCCGGAGTCATTGAACGCCTTGGCGTAGTAGTCGAACGACAGATGGCGCGGCAGCGAGAAATAGCCGTATTTCGCGGTCTCCTCGTACGGCCGCAGCGAGGCGTAGATGGCGAGCAGCAGCGGGGCGAGGAAGGCGAGCGACACGACCATCAGAAAGGCGTGCAGCCCGAGCCGGCCACGGGTCACCCGGCGCTTACCGGTGCCGGTCACCGGGGTCACGGTCCGTACGGGGGCGGGCGGAGTGGTGACGGTCATCCCTTCTTCCCCCCTCGCAGCTCCTGGACCAGATAGGTCACGATGAATCCCAGGGACACGGTCAGCAGGACGACGGCGATCGCGGAGCCGAACCCGATCCGGCTGGCCTCGCCGATGATGTTGTCGGTGACCAGCACCGAGAGCAGTTCGAGCCCGTTACGGCCATGGTTGATGGCATAGACGATGTCGAAGGCGCGCAATGCCTCGATCACGGTGATGACGCCGACGATGATATTGACCGGCCGCAGGGTGGGCAGCACCACCCGGAAGAAGGTCTGGGTCTCGCTGGCACCGTCGATCGCGGCCGCTTCCTTGAGCGAGGGATCGACGGATTTCAGCCCGGCCAGATAGAGGATCATCACATACCCGGTGTGCCGCCAGGCGGCCGCAAGCAGCACCATCCAGATATTGAGGTCGGGGTCTCCGAGCCAGTCCACCGGATCGTTCTTGTTGGCGAGGATCGCGTTCAGCGCACCCTGGTCACGGGAGAAGACCAGCTGCGCGATGAAGCCGACGATGGCGAGCGAGAGCACCACCGGCATATAGAGGGTGGACTGATAGAAGCGACTGAACCGGACACCCTTGTCCAGCAGCACGGCCAGCAGCAGTCCGAAGGGGGTCGCGACCAAGCCGAGAAAGGCGACCCAGAGCAGGTTGTTGCGGACCGCGGGCCAGAACGGCGGATAGTCGGTGAAGAGGGTCTTGAAGTTGTCGATGCCCACCCAGTGGATATCGCCGATGCCGTCCCAGCTGGTGAAGGACAGGGCGATGGAGGCGAGGGTCGGGCCCCAGATCAGGGCCAGGTCGAGCAGGACGGGTATGCCCAGCAGCACGCCGATGACGGCGAGGTCGCGGGAGGTGAACCTCCGCGGACCCCGCCGTTTGGCACGCCGCGCGGTCGTGAGCGGCACGGCGCGAATCTCCTAGTCGCTGGCGAAGATGGTCTTCTTCTGGGACTCGATGTCCTTGGTGAGGGAGTCGATGTCGTTCGGCTTGTTGATGAACTGCTGAATGGCCCGGATCATCACCTGGGACGCGAAGTCCGGCCGGGTGTCGCGGTCCATGAACTGCGATATCTGCTTGGCGTTCGAGATGAGGTCGACGGCCTTCTTCTGGAGCGCGTTGTACGACGAGGTGGACGCCTTGTCGTTGACGGCGATGTTGTTCGGGTCCCGCTTCAGGTAGATCTCCTCGGCGTCGGGGGTGGCGAGGTACTTCATCAGCTCCTTGCCCTCCTTCTGCCGCTTGGACTTCTTCGCCAGCAGAAAGCCGTCGATCGGCGCCTCCACCGCGTCCTGGCCGTAGGCGGAGTCGATCTCGGGGAAGGGGAAGAAGTCCAGATCATCGCGGTCGGCGGCGGAGAACTGCTGCCCGGGGTGGGGCAGCCCGAAGACCGCCATACCGGACTTCTTCTGCGCCAGGCTCTGGGCGGCCTCCTGCCAGGTCCGCCCGTTGGCGCCCTTCTGGTGGTACGGCATCAGTCCGCGCCACAGGTCGAAGACGTTTCGGACCTTGGGATCGGTCCAGGACTCCTTGCCGCCCATGAGGGAGATATGGAAGTCGTAGCCGTTGGCCCGCATATTGAGATAGTCGAAGGTCCCCATGGCGGGCCAGCCGTCCTTGTCGCCGAAGGCGATGGCGTCGAGGCCGTCCTTGTCCATCCGCTTGGCGAGCGCCCGGAACTCGTCGAAGGTCTTCGGAACCTCGTAGCCGTGCTGGGCGAAGACGCTCTTCCGGTAGAAGACGGCCCAGGGGTAGTAGTAGTACGGCACGAGGTACTGCTTGCCGTCCTTGCCGGTGGACTGCGCCTTGAGCGCGTCGGAGAACCCGTCGAAACCCTTCCAGAGGTCGCTGATCTCGGCGAGCTGCCCCTGTTCGGCGAAGAACTGCATGCGGTACCCGGCGAACCACATGAAGACGTCGTCGGGGGTGCCCTTCAGATAGCGGTTGATGCCCTCCTGGAAGGCCTCGTGGTTGACGGTATTGACCTTGACCTTCTTGTCCGACTTCTTCTCGTACGCGTTGAACACCTCGGCGAACGCCTTGCGGGGCACGGCGTCGGAGGCGTTGGAGCCGATCTTCACTTCGTTGCCCGGACCACCGCAGGCGGTCAGCAGCGTCGGAAGGGCTACCGCGCCGGCTCCGGCCGCGGTGCCTCGTAGTAGCGCACGGCGGGAGATCCGATGTCCTGACGATGACGGTGCCATGTGCCCCTCCACAGAGGTTCAATCAAACACAACCGAACGCGAGTGAGGGGATCTCACCCGGCGGTCAGGCGACTCGTCAAGGGTTTTGACGAGATATCGAACAACTGTTATCGCATCTCTTCCAACAGACTCCAACAGGGTCTACCGTAAACGCTCGCATGTAACGCAGCCATGACACTGCGTTACCCCCGTTGAGAACGGAGGACCCGCATCGTGCGCCACCGCTGTTTTCGACCCGCGAGACGAAGAGTCATCGGAGCACTGAGCGCCGGTCTGCTGGCCACGGTCGGCCTGGCCCTCCCGGCCGTCGCCCAGCCCGCGCGTGTCGCCGAGGTCACCACACCGGCCTCCGACCCGGGCGCCGCGCCCGGTGACGGGCTCGCCCTCACCCCTCCGATGGGCTTCAACAACTGGAATTCCACCCACTGCCGCGCGGAGTTCAACGAGGCGATGGTCAAGGGCATCGCCGACATCTTCGTGGCCAAGGGACTGAAGGACGCCGGATACCAGTACGTCAACCTCGACGACTGCTGGGCACTGCCGCAGCGCGATGCCAACGGCAAGCTGGTGCCCGACCCGGTCCGCTTCCCGAACGGCATCAAGGCCGTCGCCGACTATGTCCACTCCAAGGGACTGAAGATCGGCATCTACACCAGCGCGGGCACCAAGACCTGCAACAGCGCCGGCTTCCCCGGGGGGCTCGGCCATGAGAAGTCCGACGCCCAGCAGTTCGCCGACTGGGGCATCGACTATCTCAAGTACGACAACTGCAATAACCAGGGTGTCGACGCCAAGCAGCGCTACCGCACCATGCGCGACGCCCTGAAGGCCGCGACCGAGACCACCGGCCGCCCCATCGTCTACAGCATCTGCGAATGGGGCGAGAACAAGCCCTGGGAGTGGGCCGGGGAAGTCGGCCATCTGTGGCGGACCACGGGCGACATCAGCGACAGCTGGGGCAGCATGCTGTCGATCGCCAAGCAGAACCTGCCACTCGCGAAGTACGCCGGGCCCGGCCACTGGAACGACCCCGACATGCTGGAGGTCGGCAACGGCGGGATGACGGCCACCGAGTACCGCAGCCACTTCTCGCTGTGGTCGATCATGGCCGCACCGCTGCTGATCGGTACCGATCTGCGCAAGGCCAACGCGGAGACCTACGAGATCCTCGGCAATCACGAAGTGATCGCCGTCGATCAGGACCCGCTGGGCAAGCAGGGCACCGTGGTCTCCTCCGAGGGCGGGCGCTGGGTCATCGCCAAGGAGATGGCGGACGGCAGCCGCGCCGTCGCGCTGTTCAACGAGACCGACCGGCCGCAGCACATCGCCACCACGGCGACCGGAGTCGGGCTGCCCCGGGCGACCGCGTACCGGCTGCGCGATCTGTGGGCGCACAAGGACTACAACACCGCCGGAGCCATCTCGGCCACCGTCCCGGCCCATGGCACCGTGCTCTACCGGGCCTCGGCCGACACCCGCTGGGCCTCCTACCCGCCCGCCGCCGAACTCGGCCTCGACGGCACGGCGCTGACCGAGGCCGGGGCCGCGGTCCAGGTCGACACCACGCTCACCGACCTCGGCCGCACCCCGGCCCAGCAGGTCTCGGTCCGGCTCACCGGCCCCGACGGCTGGCGGATCAAGGCCACCTCCCCGACCCGGGCCGCCTCGCTGCCCACCGGCTCGAAGCTGGCCACGCGCTGGCAGGTGACCGCGCCCGCCGGGGCCGCGCCCGGTGCGTACGACCTGACGGTCGGCGCCGACTACCGCTCACCGGGGGGCGACAAGGCCACCGCGCGGCTGGTCTCGGCGGTCCATGTGGTGGTCGCTCCGCCCTCCGGCAGCTCCTACGCGAGCGATCTGCCCTGGCTGAGCGCGCTCAACGGCTGGGGCCCGGTGGAGAAGAACACCAGCGTCGGCGAGAACGACACGGGTGACGGCCATCCGCTCACCCTCGGCGGCACCACGTACGACAAGGGCCTGGGCGTGCACGCGCCGAGCGAGGTCACGTACTACACCGGCGGCCGGTGCTCGCGCTTCACCGCGCAGGTCGGCGTGGACGACGAGGAGGGCACCGCCGGGACGGTCGGCTTCGAGGTCTGGGCGGACGACGCCAAGGTGGCATCGTCGAAGACGCTGACCAACGCCGATCCGGCCACCGCCGTCGACGCCGCCATCGGCGGGGCGAAGACGGTCCGGCTCGTCGTCACCGACGGCGGGGACGGGGTCACCAGCGACCACGGGGACTGGGCCGACGCGGCCTTCACCTGCTGAGGCCCCGCTGAGACCACCGCGCTGAGACGTCTCCGCCCCGCTGGGACCCATCGATGAGATCCGCCCCTTCCCGCGGCCGTCCCGGGCTCAGCACTCGGGCAGCCCGGGAAGGGGCGCGTCATTGTCGCCGCCCTTGACGTAGACGACGCTCACATAGACATCGCGATGGCCGTTGTCGTCGTCGGTCCTGGCCCACCACACGTTCGTCCACTTGCCATAGGTCTCCCGGCGGCCCAGGTTCTCCTGGCAGTAGAAGTAGTTCACGCCGTGCTTGAGGGTGCCGACCGGCTCACCGCCGTGGGTGTACGAGGTGGCGTCGCGCCACACCTCGCAGTCGTACCGCCCGCCCTCGCCGCCGTGGCAGACGGGCGCGGCGCCCGAGGGCGGCGCCGAAGAAGCCGACGGGCCGCCCTGGTCGCCGTTGCCGCCGCCTGGAGTGGGTGCGTCCGTGTCATCCGGCCGCGCGCTGTCCTGCCCGGCCGTGGCGCTCGCCTTACCGCCGCCCGGCGCGGCGGTCTTCCCCTGGCCCGCCGTTTCGCTCGGCGGATCTTTCGTGCGCCCCGACTCGGTGGTGTGGTCATCGCCTCCGACCAGCGCGTACGTCAGCCCGCCGCCGATGAGCACGACGGTGGCGGCCGCGGCCGCGATGAGCGCTCCGCGGCGCCTGCGCCCCGCGCTCCGCGCACCGGCCCCGTCCCCCGCGCCCGGCTCCCCGCTCACCAGCGGCTCCACCACGGGCGGCGGGCCGAAGCCCGGAGGCGCGGTGGAGAGGGCAGGCTCACTCGGCGGAACGGACGGCGGCCCCGCGTCGCGCGGCGTCTCCCCCGCCGCCACCTCCGCCAGCATCCGGCGCGCCTCGGCGGCGGACGGCCGCCCTCGCGGATCCTTGTCCATCAGCGCACGCAGCACGGGCGCCAGCGGCCCGGCCAGCCGAGGCTCGGGCAACGGCTCATTGACGATCGCGGTGAGCGTGGACCATACGGAGGTACGGCGGAACGGCGACGAGCCCTCCACCGCCGCGTACAGCGTCATCCCCAGCGCCCAGACGTCCGAGGCCGGGCTCGGGTCCTGGCCCTGGGCGCGCTCGGGCGCGAGATAGTCCAGCGAGCCGATCAGCTCGCCGCTGCGGGTCAGCTTGGTGGTCGCGCCGTCCTCGGGCGCCTCCAGGCTCGCGATGCCGAAGTCCGTGAGGATGACACGGCCCGCGCGGTCCAGCAGCACATTGCCGGGCTTCACATCCCGGTGCAGCACCCCGGCACCATGGGCAGCGCCGAGCGCGTCCGCGACCTCGGCGCCGATCCCCGCGGCCTCCCGGGGGTCGAGGGTGCCCCGCTCGTCGAGCACGTCGTCGAGCGAGGGCCCGTCGATCAGCTCCATGACGATGAGCGGCAGCCCGCCCTCCTCGGCCACGTCGTGGACCGTGATCACACCGGAGTGCCGGATCCGGGCCGCCGCCCGCGCCTCCCGCTGCATCCGGGTGCGCAGATCGGCCAGTTCGGCGCTGGAGGCGTCGGTGTGGGTACGCAGCACCTTGACCGCGACCTCCCGGCCGAGCACCGCGTCCACCGCCCTGCAGACCACGCCCATGCCGCCCCGGCCGAGGCTGCCCGTCACCCGGTACCGCCCGCCCAGCAGCCGCCCGGACAGATCGCCGCCCATGTCCGCCGGTGCCACCGCTCCGCCTCCCCTCGCGCGCTCCTCGGTCGCGCCCGGCCACTGCCGGGCTCAGGGCGAACAGCTTAGGGGCAGACGGTGACAGCGGCTCATGGTCAAACGGTGAAGGAGCGGGGCCCAGTCCCCGGTGGAAGGGGCTCAGTCCCCGGTGGGAGATGTGTCCGCCGCCGGGCCGAACCCCTCCAGCCGCGCCTCCTGCGCCGCCGCGGCGGCCGCGCCCACCAGGCCCGCGTCGGTGCCCATCTGCGCCGGGACGACCTCCAGCCCCTGGATGAACGACAGGGTCGCGTAGTCGCGCAGGGCGCGCCGCAGGGGCGCGAAGAGCACGTCCCCGGCGCCCGCCACGCCGCCGCCCACGACCGCCACCTCGATCTCGACGAGCGCGGCGGTCGCGGCGATCCCGGCGGCCAGGGCCTGGGCGGCCCGTTCGAAGGAGGCCCGCGCGACGGGGTCTCCGGCCCGCGCCGAGGCGGCGACGGCCTCGGCGCTGGTGTCGCCGTCCGGCCCCGGGCGCCAGCCGCCGTCCAGGGCGCGGCGGGCGATGTTGGGGCCGCTGGCGATCCGCTCCACACAGCCGCGTCCGCCACAGGGGCATGCGTCGCCGTTCAGCTCCACGCTGATGTGACCGATGTGCCCGGCGTTTCCGGTGGGGCCCGGGTGCAGCCGGCCGCCCAGGACCAGGCCGCCGCCCACGCCGGTGGAGACCACCATGCACAGCGCGCTCTTACGGCCGCGCGCCGCGCCCTGCCAGTGTTCGGCGGCCGTCATCGCCGGTCCGTCGCCGACCAGTGACAGCGGCAGTGCGCCGGTGGTCTCCCGGACCCCGGCGACCAGCGGGAAGTCACGCCAGCCGGGGATGTTGACGGGGCTGACGGTGCCCACGGAGGCGTCCACCGGGCCCGCGCTGCCGATGCCGACGGCGGCGACCCGCGACCAGTGCGCGGTGGCCGCGAGCTCTTCGAGCACGGCGGTGACCTGGCCCATCACCGTGGCGCCGTCCTCCTGGGCACGGGTGGCGCGGCGGGTCCGTACGGCCAGCTTTCCGCTCCCGTCCACCAGAGCGCCCGCGATCTTGGTGCCGCCGATGTCCAGTGCGGCGATGAGGTCACGTGGCATAGGTGTCGACTCTCCTGGTGGGCATGCTGATGGGCATGGACGCGTTCAGTGTGCGGCAATAGTCTTCCCGGCGCTGACAACGTTGTCCAGGGGCTATGCTCGTCACTCCTTCCCCCACGACGACCAGCGACGGGACGAGCGCACTGTGACCGACACCGCCCCGGGCACCGCCAGCCGCACCCCCACACGCCGTTACGGCACCCGGCCCACGATGAAGGACGTCGCCGCACGGGCCGGGGTCGGCCTCAAGACCGTCTCCAGAGTGGTGAACGGCGAGCCGGGCGTCACTCCCGACACCGAGCGCCGCGTCCAGGAGGCCATTACCGCGCTCGGCTTCCGCCGCAACGACAGTGCCCGCATTCTGCGCAAGGGCCGTACGGCCAGCATCGGACTGGTCCTGGAGGATCTGGCCGACCCCTTCTACGGTCCGCTGAGCCGCGCCGTCGAGGAGGTCGCCCGAGCCCATGGCGCGCTGCTGATCAACGGGTCGAGCGCGGAGGACCCTGAGCGGGAGCAGGAGCTGGTGCTCGCGCTGTGCGCGCGCCGGGTCGACGGCCTCGTCATCATCCCGGCCGCCCATGACCACCGCTATCTGGCGCCCGAGATGGCGGCCGGGATCGCCACCGTCTTCGTCGACCGGCCCGCGGGGCGCATCGACGCCGACGCCGTGCTCGCCGACAGCTTCGGCGGTTCGCACGACGCCGTCGCCCATCTGATCGCCCACGGCCACCGCCGGATCGGCTTCCTGGGCGACCTGCCGGGCATCCACACCGCCGCCGAGCGGCTGCGCGGCTATCACGCGGCGATGAGCGAGGCCGGGTTGCCGGTGCATGACGCCTGGGTCTCGCTCGGCCCCACCGATCCGGAGCGGGTCCGGACCGCGGCCACCGCGATGCTGAACGCCACCGAGCCGGTCACCGCGCTCTTCGCGGGCAACAACCGGGTCACCGTCACGGTCGTACGGGTCCTGGCCGAGCGCCCCGCGCCCGCCACACCGGTGGCCCTCATCGGCTTCGACGACTTCGAGCTCGCCGATCTGCTCTCCCCCGGGATCACCGTCATAGCCCAGGACTCCGCCCAGCTCGGCCGCACCGCCGCCGATCTGCTCTTCCGCCGCCTCGACGGCGCGGGCGGGGACCCCCGGCGGCTCGTCCTGCCGACCCGGCTGATCCCGCGCGGCTCGGGCGAGCTGCCCCCGCCCGCGACATCCTGAGCGCTCTCTCCCTCAACGGCACGCCATCCCCGAACGTCCGATCGGCCCTCCCGAACGGCTCGCTTTCCCGAACGCCTGAACGGCCCCGCTCCGGTTGCCTCGGTCTGCCACTCCCCCGAGGGTGGAGGCGGAGGGCCCGGGGCCTGTCCGACGGAACGAGGGAGACGCGATGAGCGGGCGCCGAACGCGGACGATCTGCGCGGTGAGCCTCATGGCCGTGCTGGCGCCGGCGGCCGTCGGCTGTTCGGACGGCGGGGGCACCCCGTCGTCCGGGGTGTCCCGGGCCTCCGCCGCCATCGCGTCCGCGAGGGCGTCGGCCCAGGCCGAGCTGGACAAGATCAAGGGCGGCTCCCAGGCCAAGCGCGAGGTGAAGGTCGGCCGGGTGAGCCGCGACGGCGCGGGACGGGCCGTGGCCCCGCTGACCGTGACCAACGGGAGCAAGCACCCGGCCGGCTACGCCATCGAGGTCAACTTCCGCAACACGAGCGGGGACTTGGTGGACGCCGTCGTCCTGCGCCTGTCCAAGGTGCCCCCGAACCAGCCCACTCGGGCCACCGCCCGCAGCCACCGCGAGCTCACCGGCCGCATCACGGCGAACGTGGGCACGGCGGTGCGGTACTGACGTTCGACAAGCCGAAGGCCGAGCTGCGCCTCATGTCTCAGGCGGCGAGCACCTTGGCCTTGGCGCGTTCGTACTCCTCGGGCGTGAGATCGCCGTGGTTCTTGAGCTCCACGAGGTGTGCGAGCTCCTCGGCCTGGCCCGTGGTGGCGGTCGTCCGCATGGCCTCCCGGAAATCGGCCTCCGCCTTCTCGGCCCGCTTCAACTCGCGCATGCCCATCTCCCGGCCACGTGCCACCAGATACACGAAGACGCCGAGGAAGGGCAGTACCAGGACGAAGACGGTCCAGCCCGCCTTGGCCCAGCCGTTCAGCGAGTCGTCGCGGAAGAGATCGGCGAACACGCGGAACAGCAGAAACAGCCACAGGATCCACAGAAAGACCCACATCGTGGTCAGAAAAACATTCAGCAGTGGGTAGTCCATCGTCTGCCTCCCGTCGGACACACCCTGGCGAGGCCCAGGGCCCCGCCAGGGCCCACGTCTTCAGTTTACGGCGGTCCCCGGTCGGCGCAGCAGCGGATGCCATGGTGGCGAGCGGTGCGTACCAATGGGAACGCGGGGTGTCACCACGCGGCGGCGACCGGAAGGGCGGGCGGGCCATGGATCTCCAGGTTCTCCCCCTGGCCATCACCATGATGGCGGGGCCGCAGATCGTGGCCGCCGTCATCCTGGTGACCACGGCACGGCCGGTACGGGTGTGTCTGGCGTTTCTGCTCGGGGTGGCGGTCGCCACCGCTGTGGGAGTCACCCTCGCCCTGTGGATCTTCATGCTGTTGGGGCAGTCGGTCGCACCGGGCAGCCCGTCCGATCGGGGTGCGGCCGCGACCATCGTCCAGTTGGTGCTGGTGGGGCTGCTGGCGCTGGTCGCCGCGAAGAACATGGTGAAGCGGCGGACGGTCGAGCCGCCGAAGTGGCTGGGCTCGCTCTTGGAAGCAGGCCCCCGTAAGGCGCTCACGACCGGTTTTCTGATCATCCTGCTCATGCCGTCCGACATCGCCGTCATGCTGACCGTGGGGGCGAATCTGGAGCAGCACGAGGCGAGGTGGACGGCGGCGCTGCCGTTCATCGCCGCCACCGTGCTGATCGCGGCGCTGCCGCTGCTGGTCTACCTCCTCCTCGGCGACCGGGCGAGGCGTGCGATGCCCCGGGTCCGGGAGTGGCTCACCACCCATAGCTGGGTGGTCAATTTCGCCGCGTGCCTGATCTTCATCGCACTCATCCTGGCCCCCTGACGGCCGATGGGCGGGCCCTGGACTCGTGACTCGTGGGCGGACCCCTGACGGTCCGCCGGCGAGCCCTACCGGCCCTAACGGCCCCGGCCGTGGGCGCCCGTGCGGCCCGTGGCGGCCAGCAGGGCGATCACCCCGAGGGCCGCCAGCAGGATCAGCACCAGCAAGAGCACCGTCAGGACGGTGGGGTGGTTCCACAGGGCGAACACCGCGACCGGCACCAGCAGGGCCGTCGTCGTCAGACCCCGCCGGTGGTCGGCGGTCCAGGTGCCGGCCCGGCCGGTGCGCATCCCGTGGGCCGCGCCCCAGCGGGCCGCGCTGTCGGCGAGGATCTCGGCCCGGCCGCGTACGGTGCTCGGCAGCCGCCCCGGCCCTGTCAGATAGGCACCGAGCGCGACCACGAGGCCGAGCACCAGCACGGTGAGCACGGTGACCCGCAGGAAGCGCACCACCGTGTCGAAGAGGACCGAGGCGGCCTCCCTGGACAGCACGCTCGTCGGCACATGGTCGAGGTAGTAGCGGCGCCCCACCACCAGGACCAGGGCCAGGGCGAGGGAGGCGAGCGCGGTGCCCAGGGCCGCGCGGGCGAGCGCCCGGCGGCGTCGGCGGGCGAGCAGGACTCCCGTACCGCCGAGGGTCACGGTCAGCGCGGGCAGCCAGTTCCCGGCCAGGTCGAGCAGGCGCGCCGACCGTCGAAAAGTGTCGAGCCGGTCGGAGTGGAAGAGGACGAGCCGCTGGTGGATGTCCGGGACGCCGGTCACCGCGGGGAGCCCGGCGTCCACCAGCTGCTGTCTGACCCGCTCCACGGCGGCGCCGACGTTGAGGGTGACGGTGTGGCCCTCGACGCCGACCGGCCCGCCGCCCTTGCCGGTGAGGGCGCTCACGACGGCGGTGTGGGCGGCCCGGTTGGCGCCGGTCCACACGGCGGGGAACTGCTCGCTGCGCACGATGTGGGCGGCCACCTTCCGCACCGCCTGGTCCAGGGCCGAGTCCAGCTGCGGGGCCAGCCCCTCGATGGTGTCGGCGGCCCGCTCCGGGAGGCCGTGGGCGCGCAGCCAGGAGGCGATGTCGGCGGTGATCTCCTGGCTGTTGTGGCGGATGTCGACGGCCTGGCTGACCTGTTCCACGGCGGCGTCCTGGATCGCCGGGTCCTTCGCCAGCGGGGCGACGGTCGCCACATAGCGGTCGGTGTCCAGGACGATGTCGTGGACCCAGACCGTCAGCACGGACACCGGTACGAGGAGGCAACCGAGCAGGATCAGCAGGGCCGACACGGCGCTTCTGGCCATGACACCCATCTCCCGCCTTCACCGGCGGGGCCGCATCCCGGGTGACACGTGCGGGTGAGCGGATGTGGGCAAGCGGATCAGCGGGCCCGGCGGGACGGCCCGATCTGTGGACTCCCGCGGATCCGGTGTTCCGGGGTCGGTCAGGAGGCGGCCGGGGCGGCGCGGCCCGCCAGCGCGTCGAGTTCGGCGCGGCCGAGCCCGGTCAGCCGCTCGACCTCGGCGCCGTCGAGTGCCCCACAGTCCAGCCCGCGCACCAGATGGCCGCTGAGCGCCTTCGCGGTGGCCGGTTCGTCGGCGATGCCGGTGCCTCCGGCCGTACGGTCCACATACGCGGCGAGCCGTTCCGCGGCCGCCTCCAGGCCCTCGCGGTAGAACGCGTAGACGGCGGCGTAGCGGGTCGGGAGGTGGCCGGGATGCATGTCCCAGCCCTGGTAGTACGCGCGCGCCAACGACCGCCGGACCAGGCGGTGGTGGAGCCGCCAGGCGGCGTGGACCCGCTCGGTGGGGCCGACCGGCAGCACGTTGGTGGAGCCGTCGGAGAGCCGTACGCCGGTTCCGGCGGCGGCGACCTGCATCACCGCCTTGGCGTGGTCGGCCACGGGGTGGTCCATGGACTGATGGGCGGCGCCGACGCCACAGGAGGCGCTGTAGTCGAAGGTGCCGTAGTGCAGCCCGGTGGCCCGCCCCTCGGCGGCGTCGATCATCCGGGCGACGGTGGCGCGGCCGTCGGGGCCGAGGATGGCCTGGGTGGTCTCGATCTGGATCTCGAAGCCGATGCGGCCCGGGGCGAGTCCGTGCGCCTTCTCGAACTCCTCGCACAGCCGGGCCATCGCGGTGACCTGCTCGGCGTACGTCACCTTGGGGAGGGTGAGCACCAGGCCGGCCGGCAGCCCTCCGGCCGCCATCAGCCCGGTGAGGAAGATGTCGAGGGTGCGGATTCCGCGGTCGCGTACGGCGGCCTCGAGGCACTTCATGCGGATGCCGGCATAGGGCGGCGCGGTGCCCTCGGCGCAGGCGGCCGCGACGAGCGAGGCGGCGCGGGCGGCCGCGGCGTCCTCCTCGGCGTCGGGGCGGGGTCCGTAGCCGTCCTCGAAGTCGATCCGCAGATCCTCCACGGGCTCGCGCTCCAGCTTGGCCCGCACCCAGGTGTGGACGGGCTCGGCGAGTTCGCCGGGGAGGCCGAGGACGGCGGCGAAGGAGGCGGCGTCGGGGGCGTGCCGGTCGAGGGCCGCCAGCGCCTGGTCGCCCCAGTCGCGCACCGTACCGGCGGTGA
The DNA here is from genome assembly GCF_047337785.1 of Streptomyces lacaronensis. Lineage (NCBI taxonomy): Bacteria > Bacillati > Actinomycetota > Actinomycetes > Kitasatosporales > Streptomycetaceae > Streptomyces > Streptomyces lacaronensis. Next base: position 10,358,875 of record NZ_JBLHDK010000003.1, on the reverse strand, counting down.
AGAGGTCGGCGGGGACGTAGACGGTGTGGACGGGCTGACGGGTGCCCGGGTCGCCGGGGTAGCGGCGGGCGAGCTCGGCGTCGACGGCGGCGAGGGAGTCGGCGATGGACGCCCGTACGGCACCGGGCAGGCTGGTCCGCACCGTCTCCTGAGGCTCCATGTCCGTTCGCCACCCTTCCCGTCATTTCCGCTGTACGGAAACGATGATCCGTGAGGTGAAGTTAGCCAGCCATGGAACGGCGGGTCAACACCCTCCCGGCAGCCGCGAGGCCCCGCACGCGCATCGCGTACGGGGCCTCGTGGAGGTCCGGCGGGCGTCAGCCCTTGCGGGACTTGACCTCCTCGGTCAGCTGCGGGACGACCTCGAAGAGGTCGCCGACCACGCCATAGTCGACCAGATCGAAGATCGGAGCCTCGGCGTCCTTGTTGACCGCCACAATGGTCTTCGAGGTCTGCATACCCGCCCGGTGCTGAATCGCACCCGAGATACCCGCCGCGATGTAGAGCTGCGGCGAGACGGTCTTACCGGTCTGCCCCACCTGGTTGGTGTGCGGGTACCAGCCCGCGTCCACCGCCGCACGCGAGGCACCGACGGCCGCGCCGAGGGAGTCGGCGAGAGCCTCGACGACGGGGAAGTTCTCCGCGCCACCCACACCACGGCCCCCCGAGACCACGATCGCGGCCTCCGTCAGATCCGGACGCCCCGTCGACTCACGCGGCGTACGCGCCACCACCTTCGTACCGGTCGCCCGCTCCGAGAAGGACACCTCGAGCACCTCGACCGCGCCCGCGGCCGGAGCCGCCTCCGGCGCGGCCGAGTTCGGCTTCACGGTGATCACCGGAGTACCCCTGCTGACCCGGGACTTGGTGGTGAACGCGGCAGCGAACACCGACTGCGTAGCCACCGGCCCCTCCTCACCAGCCTCCAGGTCCACCGCGTCGGTGATGATGCCCGAACCGATACGGACCGCCAGCCGCGCCGCGATCTCCTTGCCCTCCGCCGAGGACGGGAACAGCACGGCCGACGGCGACACGGCCTCATACGCCGCCTGGACCGCGTCCACCTTCGGGACGACGAGGTAGTCGGCGAACTCGGGCGCATCCGCGGTCAGCACCCGCACGGCGCCGTGCCCGGCGAGAGTGGACGCGGTGTTCCCGGCACCGGAACCGAGGGAGACCGCGACGGGCTCGCCGATACGGCGGGCCAGCGTCAGCAGCTCCAGAGTGGGCTTGCGGACGGCACCGTCCACGTGATCGACGTAGACAAGGACTTCAGCCATGGGAATCGCTCTCCTGCGAAATGCGAAAGATCTGGACGGTAAGGGGCGGCGCGGCTCAGACGAACTTCTGACCCGCCAGGCGGCTTCAGACGAATTTGCGCTCCGCGAGAAAGGCGGCGAGCTGCTTGCCACCCTCGCCCTCGTCCTTGACGATCGTGCCCGCCGTGCGGGCCGGACGCTCGGTGACACCGTCCACGGCCGTCCAGGCACCCTCGAGACCGACCTCGTCCGACTCGATCTCCAAGTCCTCCAGGTCCCAGGACGTCACCGGCTTCTTCTTCGCCGCCATGATGCCCTTGAACGACGGGTAACGCGCCTCACCCGACTGGTCGGTCACCGACACCACCGCCGGAAGCGACGCCTGAAGCTGCTCGGTCGCGGTATCCCCGTCCCGGCGCCCCTTCACGACGCCGTCCTCGACCGACACCTCCGACAACAGCGACACCTGCGCCACACCCAGGCGCTCCGCCAGCATCGCCGGAAGCACACCCATCGAGCCGTCCGTGGAGGCCATCCCACACACCACCAGGTCAAAGCCGGTCTTCTCGACCGCCTTGGCCAGCACCAGCGAGGTACCCAGCGCATCGGTGCCGTGCAGATCGTCGTCCTCGACATGCACGGCCTTGTCCGCACCCATCGACAGCGCCTTGCGCAACGCGTCCTTGGCGTCCTCCGGACCGACGGTCAGTACGGTGATCTCCGCCTCATCCGCCTCGTCGGCGATCTGCAGGGCCTGCTCGACCGCGTACTCGTCCAGCTCCGAGAGCAGCCCGTCCACGTCGTCACGATCGACGGTCAGGTCCTCGGCGAAATGCCGGTCGCCGGTGGCGTCGGGCACGTACTTCACACAGACAACGATCCTCAAGCTCACGCCGGCTCTCCTACTGCATCGTCTCTACCGAGCTGCCTTGTTGCTGGCAGCATAGGCGCCTTCGGGGGCGGGACCCGGGCGGTACCGCGGGCGGTTTCCTGCCGGGCGGCCCATGCACCGCAGCAAAATATTACTCGTCAGTACACCCAGCTCGTTCCCCATACGCAACCCGCTTGAACTGTGACCTTGCCAACGGCGGTGATCAACGCGAGGCGTACATGCCAACCAGGGAGGCGCGGACCGGCCGCGGAGCGCGCGGCAGGTCAGTCGCGGAGCGCGTTGAAGCGCCCCTGGTGGTACAGCAGCGGACGGCCGGTCCCGGCCGCCGTACCCGCGGTGACCTCGCCGATCAGCACCCGGTGGTCCCCGGCGGGTATCCGGGCCGCCACCCGGCACACCAGCCACGCCAGTACCCCGTCGAGCACCGGCACGCCCTCCGGTCCCGAGCGCCAGCCGGTGGCCGGTCCGAAGCGGTCGGCACCGCTGCGCGCGAAGGTCGCGGCCAGCTCCCGCTGGTGCTCGCCCAGAATGTGGACACCGACATACTCGGCCTCGGAGAGCACCGGCCAGCTCGAGGAGCCGGTGCCCACGCCGAAGGAGAGCAGCGGCGGTTCGGCGGCCACGGAGGCGAGGGAGGTGGCGGTGAAGCCGACCGGGCGGGTGCCCTGGGCGGTGATCACGGCGACGCCTGAGGCGTGCCGGCGGAAGACGGAGCGGAAGAGGTCGGACGTCGTCAGCGGGGACGTGCCGAGGTCGTGCGTTGCCGTCATGGAGTTGTCCTTCTGCCGGAGGTACGGGCGGGGGGCTGCGCTTGTCCTCGTTCGCTCACCCGCCCGGACACCGTGCGCCGGCGGTCCGCATCAGGTCCACGTGCACACGTCCGTAAAGAAGGGGTCCAGGCCGCATGCCGTTCACCCTGACCACGCCGGGTGCGGACCGTCAAGTGGGGCCGGGGCGCGGAGACTCACACGGCATCACCCAGAGCGGCGATGACATCGGCCCGGCGCGGCAGCCCGGAGCCCCGCCGTACGACCCGCCCGGCCGCGTCGAGCACCAGCACGGTGGGGGTACGGGCGATGTCCAGCGCCCGGACGAGCTCCAGCCGCGACTCGGCGTCGATCTCGATGTGCGCCACGCCGTCCACCATGGCGGCCACCTCGGACAGCGTCCGCCGGGTGGCCCGGCAGGGCTGGCAGAAGGCGCTGGAGAACTGGACCAGCGTCGCCCGCTCCCCCAGCTCCGCGCCGAGCTCGGCGGCGCCCAGCCGCCGGCTTCCGTCGCCGTCTCGCACCTGTCTCCTCCCGGTTGGGCCTCCCTGGTGCAGCGTCCTGGGCGGCCCGGGGATTCCCCGGCGGCTCGCCGACGTGATGAGGATCTCGCGGCCGGGCCGCATCGCGTGGTAGCACAAAGAGACGACATCGGGCACCATCTGCCAGAAGCCGGATACCTACGGCCGCGTAACTTCCGCCGGGAGAACCCTCCCCAGGCATCGACGAAGGGTCCTCAATGGCAGAGCTCGTCTACCCGCCGGTGATCGGCATCGCCCGCACCATGTTCAAGGCGCTCGATCTGCGCTTCGACATCAAGGGCACCGAGAATGTCCCGCAGACGGGCGGCGCGGTTCTGGTGAGCAACCACATCGGCTATCTCGACTTCGTCTTCTGCGGGCTGACCGCCCGTCCGGCCAAGCGGCTGGTGCGGTTCATGGCCAAGGAGTCGGTCTTCCGGCACAAGGTCTCCGGGCCGCTGATGCGCGCGATGAAGCACATTCCGGTGGACCGCGCGGCGGGCATGGACGCGTACAAGCACGCCCTGCGGGCGCTGCGCTCCGGCGAGATCATCGGCGTCTTCCCGGAGGCGACGATCTCGCGGTCCTTCACGCTCAAGAACTTCAAGTCGGGCGCGGCCCGGCTGGCGCAGGAGGCGGGCGTCCCGCTGCTGCCCATGGCGCTGTGGGGCACGCAGCGGCTGTGGACCAAGGGCCAGAAGCGGGCGCTGGGCCGCCATCACTTCCCGATCACGATGCGGGTCGGCGAGCCGATGGAGGCCGACCCGACCGAGCCCTCGGACACCCTGACCGAGCGGCTGCGCGGCCGGGTGCAGGAGCTGCTGGAGGCGGCACAGCGGGCCTATCCGGTGCGGCCCAAGGGCCCGGAGGACACCTGGTGGGTCCCGGCCCACCTGGGCGGCACCGCTCCCACCCCGGCCGAGGCGCTGGCCCTGGACCGGGGCCGCTAAGCGCTCCGCTGGAAGTGCCCTGACCTGCCGTCGATCGGCTGCGGCGCCGTCGTGGCCGGTCGCGCAGTTCCCCGCGCCCCTTCGGGGCGCCTGCGAACCGCAGCCGACTTCCGCCGATCTGCTGAGGACGGACGACCGCGGGGCGGGCCGTGCGGCCCGCCCCGCGCGCTCGTTCCGGGAAACGGCCTACCGGCCCATCTCCTCCTTGAGGGCCGTGAGGAAGCCGTCCACGTCCTCCTCCGTGGTGTCGAAGGAGCACATCCAGCGCACATCGCCCGCGGCCTCGTCCCAGAAGTAGAAGCGGTAGCGCTTCTGGAGGCGTTCGCTCACCTCGTGCGGGAGCCGGGCGAAGACCGCGTTGGCCTGGACCGGGTGGAGGATCTTCACCCCGTCCACCGCGCGCACGCCGTCGGCCAGCCGCTGGGCCATGGTGTTGGCGTGGCGGGCGTTGCGCAGCCACAGGTCCCGGGCGAGCAGGGCCTCCAGCTGGACGGAGATGAACCGCATCTTGGACGCCAGCTGCATGGACAGCTTGCGCAGATGCTTCATGGCGCCCACCGCGTCCGGGTCGAGGACGACGACGGCCTCGCCGAAGAGCATCCCGTTCTTGGTGCCGCCGAACGACAGGATGTCGACGCCCGCCGCGTTGGTGAACGCGCGCATCGGGACGTCCAGGGACGCGGCCGCGTTGGCTATCCGGGCGCCGTCGAGGTGAACCTTCATCCCGCGCTCGTGGGCGTGGTCGCAGATGGCGCGGATCTCGTCCACCGTGTAGACGGTGCCGAGCTCGGTGTTCTGGGCGATCGAGACCACCTGGGGCATCGCCCGGTGCTCATCGTCCCAGCCCCACGCCTGGCGGTCGATGAGCTCGGGGGTGAGCTTGCCGTCCTCGGTGGGGACGGTGAGCAGCTTCAGCCCGCCGACGCGCTCGGGCGCCCCGCACTCGTCCACGTTGATATGGGCGGACTCGGCGCAGATGACCGCGCCCCAGCGGTCGGTGAGGGCCTGGAGGGCGACCACGTTGGAGCCGGTGCCGTTGAAGACCGGGAACGCCTGTGCGTGCGGGCCGAAGTGGCTGCGCATGACGAACTGCAGATGCGCGGTGTAGTCGTCCTCGCCGTAGGAGACCTGATGGCCTCCGTCCGCGAGGGCGAGCGCGGCGAGGATCTCCGGGTGGGTGCCGGCGTAGTTGTCGCTGGCGAAGCCGCGCACCTCGGGGTCGTGGTGGCGGCGGGCGTCGGTCCTCACTGCTTGGGGGTCAGCCACTGGCGGGTTCCGTTCACTTCCTGGGCGGGCCGGTCCCAGAGTCCGGTGATGGCCTCGGCCAGCTCCTTGACGTCCGTGAAGCCCGCGAACTTCGCGTTGGGGCGCTCCGCCCGCATGGCGTCGTGCACCAGCGCCTTGACCACCAGGATGGCAGCGGCCGCCGGCGGACCGCTCTCGCCCCCCAGTTTGCGGAAGGAGTCGGCGAGCGCGAGCGTCCAGGCCTCGGCGGCGGCCTTGGCGGCGGCGTACGCGGCGTTGCCCGCGGTGGGCTTGGACGCGCCCGCCGCGCTGATCAGCACATAGCGGCCCTTGCCACTGCGCAGCAGGGCGTCGTGGAAGGCGAGGGAGGTGTGCTGGGCGGTGCGGATCAGCAGATTGTGCAGGGTGTCCCAGTCGGCGAGCGGGGCGTCGGCGAAGGTCTTGCTGCCGCGCCAGCCGCCGACCAGGTGAATCAGCCCGTCGACCCGGCCGAACTCCTTCTCGGTGCGGTCGGCCCAGGCTCGGGCGGCGCCCAGGTCGAGCAGGTCGACCGTCTCGCCGGTGACGCTGGCGCCGCCGTGGGCGTAGCGCGCCGCGTCCACGGCCTCGGCCAGCCGGGCCGGGTCGGCGTCGGAGGCGACGACGGTGGCGCCCGCCTCGGCGAGGCGGAGCAGCGTGGCCCGGCCCGCGGGGCCGGCCGCGCCGGCCACCGCGACCACCGCACCGTCCAGCGGCCGCTCGCCCGGCTCGTTCGGGCTGGGGCTCGACGTCGGTGTGGTCATGCTCGCTGCCTCCTCGTCCTGCCCCGCCTGGGGGCTGTGCGCCGCCGCGGTGCTCATGCCGCCACCGGCAGGTCGCTGTCGGCCGTGATGCCCTTGGTGGAGGCGACCACGTCTCGCAGCTTCTTCCCGAGCGCCTCGTAGAACATGCTCAGCGGAAACTCGTCGGGGAGCACGTCGTCGACGAGTTTGCGCGGCGGCTGGCTCAGGTCCAGGGCTTCGGGGCCCTTGGCCCAGACCGAGCCGGGGTGCGGGGCGAGATAGGTGGACACCAGCTCGTACGCCTTGAACCAGTGGACGAGCTTGGGGCGGTCGATGCCGTCGCGGTAGAGCTTCTCGATCTCGCCGCACAGCTGGTTGGTGACCTGCGTGGCGCGGGACCAGTCGATATGCAGGGTGTTGTCCGTCCAGCGTACGACGTCGTGCTGGTGGAGGTAGGCGAAGAGCAACTGGCCGCCGAGCCCGTCGTAGTTGCGGACCCGCGCGCCGGTGACCGGGAACCGGAACATCCGGTCGAAGATCACGGCGTACTGGACGTCACGGCCCTGGGCGACGCCCTCGGCGTCGAGCTTCACGGCCTCCTTGAAGGCGGTGAGGTCGCAGCGCAGCTCCTCCAGCCCGTACATCCAGAACGGCTGCCGCTGCTTGATCATGAAGGGGTCGAACGGCAGGTCGCCATGGCTGTGGGTGCGGTCGTGGACCATGTCCCACAGGGCGAACGCCTCCTGGCAGCGGCGCTGGTCGGCGAGCATGTCCCGGATGTCGTCGGGGAGTTGGATGCCCAGGGCCCGGACGGCGGCCTCGCTGACCCGGCGGAACCGGGCCGCCTCACGGTCGCAGAAGATGCCGCCCCAGCTGAACCGCTCGGGGGCCTCGCGGACGGCGATGGTCTCGGGGAAGAGCACCGCGGAGTTGGTGTCGTAGCCGGAGGTGAAGTCCTCGAAGGCCAGTCCGCAGTAGAGCGGGTTGTCATAGCGGGTGCGCTCCAGCTCGGCCAGCCACTCCGGCCAGACCATGCGCAGCACCACGGCTTCCAGGTTGCGGTCCGGGTTGCCGTTCTGCGTGTACATGGGGAAGACCACGAGGTGCTGGAGGCCGTCGGCGCGCGTGCGGGCGGGCTGGAAGGCGAGCAGCGAGTCGAGGAAGTCGGGGACGCCGAATCCCTCCTCGGTCCAGCGGCGCAGATCCGCGACGACCGCCCGGTGGTAGTCGGCGTCGTGCGGAAGCAGCGGGGCGAGCTCTTCGATGGCCCCGATCACCCGGTCGACGGTCGCCGCGGCGGTCTCCCGAGTGGGTGCGCCCTCGGCGTCGAAGTCGATGGAACCGTCCTTGGACTGCCACGGGCGAAACGTTTCGACAGCGTTCTTGAGGGTTGGCCAAGCCGAATGATCGACCACACGCTCTGCGGGCAGAACGACACCTTCAGCTATCGCAGACGAAAGGATTTCCGCCATGACCACTCCTTAACCGAAGAAACTCGCGTATGACCACCGTATCTATGGACGCTCCCTCGCTCAAGCGACGGTACGGGAAATCATCCTGCGCCACACCCGCACCACCGCAGTTTTTCCTGTCCCATCGGCTCGGCTCATGCCACGGCCCCGCTTGAACGGTCCGGTCATGAGCGGCCGGTATGGTGTGCGCCGGTCCGGGCGGCCCGTCCGCCGCGTGCCGATGAATCAGCCACCCCACTGCCTCCCCCGACCCGACGTGGACGACCCGGCGAAGGCCGTCGAGGGCCGTCAGAAGAGCGAGACAGCGTTGACTTTTCTCACCATCGGACACCGCGGAGTGATGGGTGTCGAGCCGGAGAACACCCTGCGGTCCTTCGTTCGCGCCGAGCACGAGGGCATGGACGTCATCGAGCTGGACCTGCACCTCAGCAAGGACGGCGCACTCGTGGTGATGCACGACGCGGACGTCGACCGCACCACCGACGGCAAGGGCCCGATCAGCGACTTCACCCTCGCGGAGCTGCGTGGGCTGGACGCCGGGGAGGGTGAGCGGATCCCGGTCTTCGAGGAGGTCGTGGACGCCCTGGAGGCGCCGCTCCAGGCCGAGATCAAGGACACGGCGGCCGCCCGGGCCCTGGCCGAGGTGCTGACCCGACGCGATCTGCTGGACCGGGTGGACATCCTGTCCTTCCACGACGAGGCGCTCGCCGAGATCCGCACCCTGCTCCCGACCGCCCGCACCGCCCTGGTGGCCAGCCGCTACGGCCTCGATGTGATCGACCGGGCGCACGCCGTCGGCGCCGGGATGCTGGTGCTCAACATCCGCAGGCTGACGCTGGAGCTGGTGGAGAAGGCACACGCCGACGACCTCAAGGTCATCGGCTGGACCGTGAACACCCCCGACCATCTGAAGCTGGCGCGCGGCCTCCGCCTGGACGGCGCCACGACCGACTTCCCGGAGATCCGGCGGGCGGCACGCTTCACGGCATGACGCCCTCGCGGGCGACATTCACCCGCACATTCACCGTACGGGCGTAAGCGGCGCGAGACCCCTCGGGGGCCCTCGGAGAGGGTTCAGCCGAGGGGCTTGATCAGCAGCTCGAACTCGAGGCCGGCGCGGCGCGGCACGCCGAAGCGCTCATCGCCGTACGGGAACGGGGTCATCCGGCCGGTACGGGCGTAGCCGCGCCGCTCGTACCAGGCGATCAGCTCCTCGCGGGCGGAGATCACCGTCATATGCATCTCCTTGGCGCCCCACTCCGCCCGCGCGAACCGCTCGGCCTCGGCGATGATCACCTTGCCCAGGCCCCCGCCCTGGAGCGCGGGCCGGACCGCGAACATGCCGAAGTAGGCGTGGTCACCACGGTGCTCGAGCTGACAGCAGGCGATCAGCTCACCGTTCCGCTCGACGATCACCATCCGGCCGTTCTCGGCCCCGACCACGCCCGCGACGTCCTCCGGGTCGGTGCGCTGCCCGTCCAGGATGTCCGCCTCCGTGGTCCATCCGGCGCGGCTGGCGTCCCCGCGGTAGGCCGACTCGATCAGGGCCACCAGCCCCTCCACATCGGCCTCGGTGGCGGTGCGGAAGGTGAGCGGGTCGGTGGCTCGTACGGTGGCGTCCGCGGTGTCCATGGCGTCGGCGGGGTTCCCTTCGGTGACGGCCGGGCGGCCGGTGGCCGGTGTGGCAACCGGTGGCCGGTGTGGCGGCCGGTGGCGGCGAATAGACCTTAACCTGCCCCGAAGGGGTCAGGTTGCGTAGGGTCGCGGGCATGGTTCACGTACTGAGCAGCCGTGTCCTGCTGCGGCCGACGGATCCCGAGCGCTCCCGGGCGTTCTACGGCGAGGCCCTGGGCCTGGCGGTCTACCGGGAGTTCGGAACGGGCCCCGAGCGCGGCACGGTCTACTTCCTCGGCGGGGGCTTCCTGGAGGTCTCCGGCCGCTCGGACACCCCGCCCGCCCCGGGCCTCCAGCTGTGGCTCCAGGTGTCGGACGCGGCGGCGGCGCACAAGGAGCTCACCGCGCAGGGGGTCGAGGTGCTGCGGCCGCCGAAGAAGGAGCCGTGGGGGCTGGTGGAGATGTGGATCGCCGATCCGGACGGCGTGCGGATCGCGGTCGTGGAGGTCCCCGAGGACCATCCGCTGCGCTACCGCCCCTGATGCCTTCTCCTCATGCCGTGCCGTCGGCCCCGCCACGGCTCGCGGTGGCGGGGCGGGCGACACCGAGAGGACTCAGCCGGGCTGGCTGTTCTCCTTGTGCTCGCCCCAGCCGTGCCAGCGGTCGATCTCGATCCAGGCGCTGATCCGGCCGCGGTCCCGCCGCGGATAGTCCTTGCCCAGGTACTGCTGGGCCAGCCGGTCGATTCCGGCCAGGTCCTTGTCGTCCTGGAGCTCGACGACCCGGCCGATGAGGGTGATGTGGTTGTACCAGTTCGCCTCGTCGATCACGGTGAGCGTGACCCTGGGGTCATTGCGGATGTGGTCGAGTCGCTTGCGGCCCTCATCCATGTTGACCAGGACCCGGCCGTCGTCCCAGAGGTACCAGGTGGCCGTGGACACCGGCTGACCGTCGGACCGGATCGTCGCGATCACGGCCGGATTGGGCTTCTCGAGCATGGCGACCGCGGCCTCGGGAAGCGGTGGATTCGACACGGGCTCTCCTCCTCTTTGGACAGCTGTTCACGTCCCGTGGTGCGGCTGGGGCCTGCGTCATCCACGGGCCGCACCTCTCACCGTGCCATACCGCTCCTCGCGCTCCCCCACTGCGCCCATGCGCTCCCGTGGGTGGTTCCCCGGAAGGGGATGTCTCCTGGTATTACGTCCCCGTTCGGGAGGTGTGGCCGTGCACGGACCTCCGCTCATCGGCTGGCTGCTGGTCGCGCTGTGCGCGGCCACGGGTGGTTACTGTCTGCTGCAGATGCCCGGTGAGCCGCCCGGGCCGAGGCGGCGGGTCGCGGGCGCCGAGGCGCTGATGGGGTTGGGGATGGCCGTGATGGCGGTGCCGTCCACCGTGCTGGATCCCCGGCCCTGGGGTCCGCCCGCGTTCGCGGCGGTCTTCGCCGTGGCCGCCGTGAGGGAGCTGCTGCCGGTCCCGCGCGGCGTGGGGCTCCCGGGGCACCGTCTGCATCACGCCGTCGGAGCGCTGGCGATGGTCTATATGGCGCTCGCGATGATGGTGGGCGCCACGGGCGGCCATCACCACACCGGCGGGATGGCCCCGGGCCGGATGGCGGGCGGGGTGCCGCTGCTGACCGGGGTGCTGCTCGGGTACTTCGCGGTCTACGTCGTACGGTCCGGGCTGCGGCTCGTACCGATGACGGACGGGGCCGTGGACGGGACGGGGGACGGCGCGGTGGACGGCGCGGGGGCGGGACCGCCCGGCGCCGGGCGGTCGCGGCGGCCCGAGCTGCGGCATGCGTGCAGGCTGTCGATGGGGATAGGGATGTTCGCGATGCTTCTGACCCTGTGAACGGGCGGCGGGCCGGGCCGTGGCCCGATCTGTAGCCGCATCCGTAGCCGCACCGTGGTATGCGTCACTTCCCCGCCGTGACCGTACCCGGCCCGCACGTCGCGATCATAGGCTGACGGCCATGATGGTCCCGTTCGCGCTGATGGGCCTCGGCGCACTGGCGGCGGCAATGGCGCCGCGCCTGTTGTCCCGCTCCGACTGGATCGACCGCGAACCTGTGCTCGCCCTCTGGGTGTGGCAGTGCGTGGTCGTCGGGGTGCTGTTGTGCTGCGCGCTGACCATGGCGCTCACCGGGGCGGCCGCCTGGGATGCCGTGCGCGGCAATGTCTTCGCCCCCGCGCCCAAGGGCGTGGTGGAGGCGTACGCGCTGTCCGGCTACGGGCCGTTGGCCGCGCCCGTCGCCCTCGTGCTCGCCTTCGGGGCCGTCTGGAGCGCGGTGATGCTCACCCGCGAGATCGGCCGCGCCCGCGCCTGGCGCAGGCAGCACCGCGCCGAACTCCTCGTCCGCTCCCCCGCCTTGCCCGGTGAGGAGCCCAGCGAGGAGCGTCTGGTGGTCCTGGAGAGCGACAAGCCGGACGCCTGGTGGCTGCCGGGTACCACGCCCCAGCTCGTCATCACCACATCGGCGCTGCGCCGCCTCAAGGGCCGTCGGCTGGACGCCGTCATCGCCCACGAGCAGGGCCACGCCCGCGCCCGCCACCACTGGCTGCTGCACTGCTCGGGCGCGCTGGCCAGCGGCTTTCCGCAGGTGACCATGTTCGCGGCGTTCCGCGACGAGGTGCACCGGCTGGTCGAGCTGGCCGCCGACGACTCCGCGTCACGGCGCTTCGGGCGGACGACCACCGCGCTCGCGCTGGTCGAACTCAACGAGGACCGCGGGGTGTTCGGCCCCTGCCCCAGCGCGCTCGCCCAGGTGCCGCGGCGGGTGGACCGACTGCTGGCCCCGGCCTCCCGCCTCCCCGTGGCGCGCCGCTGGCGCCTTACGGCCACCGCGGCGCTCGTCCCGGCCGTCCCGCTGCTGGTCACGCTCGTCCCGGCGCTGCGGGTGCTGGGGTAGACGTTCTCGGCGTTCTCAGTACAACGTTCTCGACGTTTTCAGTACAACGGCGGCTTCTGACCCCCGGGGAGGTCTCGGGCCTCCTGGCTCCGAGGCCCGCCCGTCGGCGATCATCGACCCATGCAGCCGGCAAACCTCCACAGCCGAGCCGCCCGCGCCGCGGCCGTGTTCACCGCGCTCTTCCTGGTGCTGCTCGCTCTGGTGGCCGCCCATTGGGGACCGCTGTGGACCGTCGACCGGGACATCGTCGTCGCCCTGCACCACTCCGCCGTGCGGCACCACGGCCTCACCCGGGCCAACAGAGTGCTCACGGACTGGTTCTGGGACCCCTGGACGATGCGTGCGCTGCTGGCCGTGGCCGTGGGGTGGCTGCTGTGGCGCCGGGAGTGGCTGCTCGCGCTCTGGGTGGCCGTCACGGCGGCGCTGGGCACGGTGCTGCAACAGGCGGTGAAGGCCGCGCTCGGCCGGGAGCGCCCCCGGTGGTCGAACCCGGTGGACTCGGCGCACTACGCGGCCTTCCCCTCCGGTCACGCCCTGACCGCGACCGTCGCCTTCGGACTGCTGCTGTGGCTGCTGACGCTGCACGGGGCACCGGCGAAGTGGCTGCGGCTCATGGCCGCCGTAGCGGCCGTATCCGTGCTGGGCGTCGGCGTCACCCGCCTCTATCTGGGCGTCCACTGGCCCAGCGACGTCCTGGCCGGCTGGCTGCTGGGCGCGGCGCTGGTGTACGGGGCGATCGGCTCGTACGGATACGTCCGGAGCCGTACGAGCGAGCGCGAGGCGTCCCCCGAGGGGAGAGTGCGGTCATGAACCCCGAAACCACGCTCTGGCGTCCGGCTCGGCCCAGGCCGACTTGGGGTCGGTCACACCGGTCTCGGCCAACGCGTGCTCGTCGTCTTCGCGCTCGGCCTCCAGCAGTCCGTCCAGGACGGTCGCCACGGGCTCGGTGTGCGGTGTGGACGACAGACGATCTCCTTCAGGGTCGGTGCGGTCACCGGATAGATTCTTCTTCCGGCGGCGATCCGACCGCCCCCTAAACATCCCCCCGGCTCCCCCTGAGCCGCCCGGGGCGATGGGAGAGTGCGGTCATGAGCAATCTCGATCTGAGGCCCGCGCCGACCGTGTGCGGCGGCCGCCAGGACGTCACCGCCCAGCCGGTCCGCGTGCTGCTGGCCGCCAAGCAGGTCCCGCTGGGCGAATCCACCATGGTGCGCCGGCTCCTGCCGAACCTCGGGCGGCGCATGGTCGGCGCCTGGTGCTTCATCGACCACTACGGCCCGGACGACATCGCCCAGGAGCCGGGCATGCAGGTCCCGCCGCATCCGCACATGGGGCTCCAGACGGTCAGCTGGCTGCACGACGGCGAGGTGTTGCACCGCGACAGCGTCGGCAGTCTGCAGACGGTTCGCCCCGGCGAGTTGGGGCTGATGACCTCGGGCCGGGCCATCTCACACTCCGAGGAGTCCCCGCGCGAGCACGCCCGGCTGCTGCACGGCGCACAGCTATGGGTCGCGCTGCCCGACGGCGACCGCCATATCGCCCCAAGTGGGAGCACCACGCCGAGCTGCCCCGGGTGACCGGCGGCGGCGGGCTGCGGGCGTCGGTCGTCCTCGGCGAACTGGACGGCGCGGCCTCGCCCGGCACCACGTTCACCCCGCTGATGGGCGCGGACATCGCCCTCGCGGCCGGCACCGACGCCCGGCTGCCGGTGCGGCCCGACTTCGAGTACGCGGCCCTCACCATGTCCGGCGAGTCCGAGGTCGACGGGGTACGCCTCGCCCCCGGCTCCCTTCTCTACCTCGGCTGCGGACGCACCGAACTGCCGCTGCGGGCGGACGTGGACAGCGCGCTCATGCTGCTGGGCGGGGAGCCCTTCGAGGAGAAGATCGTGATGTGGTGGAACTTCATCGGGCGCTCCCACGACGAGATCTCCCGGGCCCGCGAGGACTGGACGTCCGGCTCCCGCTTCGGCGAGGTCCACGGCTACGACGGCGCCCCGTTGCCCGCCCCGGAACTCCCGCCCGTACCCCTGAAGCCACGCGGCCGGGCGCGCTGACCCGCGAATCAGAGGGCTGCTGACACCTCGTCCACGTCCCCGGCCGACTCGGCCGACGCGTCGCTCAGCCCCAGCCGCAGGTGTTCAACGTGGTAGAGGGCCTGGTCCAGCAGTTCGGCGACATGGTTGTCGTACAGCGAGTACACCACCGAGCGGCCCTCGCGGTTGCCCACGACCAGGCCGAGGTTGCGTAGCAGCCTCAGCTGGTGGGAGCACGCCGACTGCTCCATCCCGACCGCGGCGGCCAGTTCGGTGGCCGGCAAGGGCCCCTCCCGCAGCCGGGCCAGGATCAGCAAACGGGATGGCGTCGCCAGCGCCTGCAGTGTCGCGGCGACCCTCGGGGCGCTGCCGGCGTCCAGGCGGGCGCGCGGTACGGCGTTGTCAGCGGCGGGTGCGACTCCATGGCCCATGCGTCCAGCCTACCGACCCGTTCAGGAACACATGAAGAGCTGTTCATTCAGTCCTGTAACGTGGAGGGGTCGAGCCCATCGCCCCCTCCCCTGAAGGACGCCGCCTGCCATGTCGTCGACCCTCACCCGCCCGGTCCCGCCGCCCGGGGTGGTCCGTGATCCGGTGGCGCCCGGGCGCCGGACGCGGATCTTCGCCCTGACGGAGGCCCGCTGGGCGGTAGCCGCCCTGGCGCTGTTCCTGATCGCGCTGCCGCTCCAGCTGCTCGGCGCACCGGCATGGGCCTGGGGGCCGCTCTACGCGCTCACCTACATCACCGGCGGCTGGGAGCCGGGATGGGCCGGATTGCGGGCCCTCAGGGACAGGACCCTGGACGTCGACCTGCTGATGGTGGTCGCCGCGCTCGGCGCGGCCGCGCTCGGGCAGGTGCTGGACGGGGCGCTGCTGATCGTCATCTTCGCCACCTCAGGGGCGCTGGAGGCCATCGCCACCGCGCGGACCGCGGACTCGGTGCGCGGTCTGCTCGACCTCGCCCCGGCCACGGCCACCCGGCTGTCCGGGGACGGCGCCGAGGAGACGGTGCCCACCGAACAGCTGACGGTGGGCGATGTGATCCTCGTACGTCCCGGGGAGCGGGTCGGCGCGGACGGCCGGGTACGGGAGGGGGCGAGCGAGGTCGACCAGGCCACGATCACCGGGGAACCGCTGCCGGTGGCCAAGGCGGCCGGTGACGAGGTGTTCGCCGGCACGCTCAACGGCACGGGCGCGCTGACCATACGGGTCGAGCGCGATCCGTCGGACTCGGTGATCGCACGGATCGTGCGGATGGTGGCGGAGGCCTCGGAGACGAAGGCCCCCACCCAGCTGTTCATCGAGAAGGTGGAACAGCGCTATTCGCTGGGCATGGTGGCCGCCACCCTGGCGCTGTTCGCGGTGCCGCTGCTCTTCGGCGCGGCACTCCAGCCGACCCTGCTGCGGGCGATGACCTTCATGATCGTCGCCTCCCCTTGCGCCGTGGTGCTGGCGACCATGCCGCCCCTGCTGTCCGCCATCGCCAACGCCGGGCGCCACGGTGTGCTCATCAAGTCCGCCGTGGTCATGGAGCGGCTCGGCCAGGTCGACGCCGTGGCCCTCGACAAGACGGGCACCCTGACCGAGGGGACCCCCCGAGTCACCGACGTGTGCCCGCTCAACCACTCGGGCCTGACCGAGGAGGCCCTGCTGACCCTGGCGGCGGCGGCCGAGCACCCCAGCGAGCACCCGCTGGCCCGGGCCGTCGTCGATGCCGCCCGGAAGCATGGACTGGAGCTTCCGGCGGTCCAGGACTTCACCTCGGCCCCGGGTACCGGCGTGACCGCCACGGTCGGGGGACACACCGTCACCGTGGGCAGCCCCGACCGCCTGCGGGAGCCGCACCCCGACCAATCCGCTGCCGCGTTGGCGACCCGGCTGGAAGCGGCCGGCCGTACCGCCGTCCTGGTGGAGGTCGACGGCTCGGCCGTCGGC
Source organism: Streptomyces lacaronensis (assembly GCF_047337785.1). Classification (NCBI taxonomy): domain Bacteria; kingdom Bacillati; phylum Actinomycetota; class Actinomycetes; order Kitasatosporales; family Streptomycetaceae; genus Streptomyces; species Streptomyces lacaronensis. The sequence goes on along the minus strand of NZ_JBLHDK010000003.1, from coordinate 10,342,516 downwards.
GTGCTCGGCATCGCCGACCGCCTGCGCGAGGACGCCACCGCCACCGTCGCCGCGCTCACCAGGCTGACGGGCACCGCACCGGTGCTGCTCACCGGGGACAACCCTCGCGCCGCCCGCCTGCTGGGAACCGAGGTCGGAATCACCGATGTCCGCGCCGGGCTGCTGCCCCAGGACAAGGTCACCGCGGTCAAGGAGCTGGCGGGCGCGGGCCGCAAGGTGCTGGTCGTCGGTGACGGCGTGAATGACGCGCCCGCCCTGGCCGCCGCCCATACGGCCGTCGCCATGGGACGAGCGGGCTCCGACCTCGCCCTGGAGACCGCCGACGCCGTCGTCGTCCGGGACGAGCTGGCCACCATCCCCACCGCCGTCTCCCTCTCCCGCCGCGCCCGCCGCCTGGTCGTGCAGAACCTGGTGATCGCCGGGGTGTTCATCACCGGCCTGGTCGTCTGGGACCTGGCCGGCACCCTGCCGCTTCCGCTCGGCGTCGCCGGGCACGAGGGCTCCACCGTCATCGTCGGCCTCAACGGCCTGCGCCTGCTGCGCGACGCGGCCTGGCGGAGCGCCCGGGTCCACGCGTAGGGCCCGTCAGCCTTGTCCTGTGCTCGGTCCAGTCCAGCCTTTCGTGGCCGTACGAGCCGCTCATTGCGCAGGTCTCTCAGGCCGGTCACCAGGGGTCAACTCCACCGCACAGGGCCTGGAGTGCGCCCGTGAGCAGGGATCGCACGACCTGTGGGGCCCCGCGAAGGCCCCGTGAAGGTCCCGCTTACCCTGATTTCACCGTTCGTCCGTGGACGGCATGACCGGTAAGCGCTATGTGACCCAGGAGTACGCGATGGCCACCTCCACCGACGTGGAGCCCCACCCGGAGGAGGCCCGTAAGGGAGGTCGGCTGCGGAGCTGGCTGCTGGAGGGCCTGTCCGACATGGCCAAACAGCAGCCGGGGCCACACGCCCAGCCCCCGGAAGGGCACAAGGGGCAGCGGTGGTGGCGGGTGATGTGCCTCACCGGCGTGGACTACTTCTCCACGCTCGGCTACCAGCCCGGCATCGCCGCCCTCGCCGCCGGGCTGCTGTCCCCCATCGCCACCGTCGTACTGGTGGCCGTGACCCTGGCCGGGGCGTTGCCGGTGTACCGGCGGGTGGCCAAGGAGAGCCCGCATGGCGAGGGGTCGATCGCGATGCTGGAGCGGCTGCTGTCCTTCTGGCAGGGCAAGCTCTTCGTGCTGGCGTTGCTGGGTTTCGCGGCCACCGACTTCCTGATCACCATCACCCTCTCGGCCGCCGACGCCTCCACCCACCTGGTGGAGAACCCGCACTTCACCAGCGTTCTGCACGGCCACGAGGTGGCCATCACGCTGGGGCTGATCGCCCTGCTCGGCGCCGTCTTCCTCAAGGGCTTCATGGAGGCCATCGGTGTGGCGGTGGTGCTCGTGGGCGGCTACCTGGCACTGAACGCGGTCGTCGTCATCGTCGGACTGTGGCATGTGGCCACCGCCTCCCACGTGGTCACCGACTGGTCGCGGGCGCTGACCGCCGAACACAGCAACCCGCTGATCATGGTCGGCCTGGCGCTGGTGGTCTTCCCCAAACTCGCACTGGGCCTGTCCGGGTTCGAGACCGGTGTGGCCGTCATGCCCCATGTGGACGGCGGCCCCGGCGACACCGAGGAGCGTCCCACCGGGCGGATCCGGGACACCAGGAAGCTGCTCACCACCGCGGCCGTGATCATGAGCGTCTTCCTGATCACCACGAGCTTCATCACCACCGTGCTCATCCCGCAGGACGAGTTCAAGGCAGGCGGCGAGGCCAATGGACGAGCCCTCGCATATCTCGCCCACCACTATCTGGGGTCCGTCTTCGGCAGCGTCTACGATGCCGCGACCATCGGCATCCTGTGGTTCGCGGGCGCCTCGGCCATGGCCGGGCTGCTCAACCTGATGCCGCGCTATCTGCCCCGCTACGGCATGGCCCCGCACTGGGCCCGCGCGGTGCGTCCCATGGTGCTGGTCTTCACCCTGATCGGCTTCCTGGTCACCTGGCTCTTCGACGCCGACGTGGACGCCCAGGGCGGTGCCTACGCCACCGGGGTGCTGGTCCTGATGACCTCCGCCGCCGTCGCGGTCACCATCGCCGCCCGCCGCGCCCGGCAGCGGGGCTGGACCATCGGCTTCGGGGCGATCTCCGTGGTCTTCGTCTACACCACCGCCGTCAACGTCGTCGAACGCCCCGACGGCGTGAAGATCGGCGCGTGCTTCATCGCGGGCATCATCCTGGTGTCACTGCTCTCCCGGCTCGCCCGCGCCTTCGAACTGCGCGTGACGGACATGGAGCTGGACGACATGGCCCAGCGCTTCATCAGGGACACCTCCACCCGCCGCATACGGTTCATCGCCAACGAGCCGGACAACCGCGATCCGGCCGAATACCGCGAAAAGATCCACCAGATCCGGACCGACAATGACGTCCCCGACGACGAGGACCTCATTTTCGTCGAGGTCAGCGTGCGTGATCCGTCCGACTTCGAAACGGCGGTACGGGTGCGCGGCGAGGTGCTGCACGGCCGGTACCGGGTGCTCACCCTCGACGGCTCCAGCATTCCCAACTCGCTGGCCGCCCTGCTGCTCCACATACGGGACGCGACCGGGCAGCGGCCGCACATCTACTTCGAGTGGACCGAGGGCAGCCCCTTCGCCCAGTTCCTGCGGTTCTTCCTGTTCGGCCAGGGTGAGGTCGCACCGGTCACCAGGGAAGTGCTCCGCGAGGCCGAGCCCGACAGGGCCCGTCGGCCGCATGTGCACGTCGGCTGAGCGCCAGGATCCCGTCGCGGACGGGGACGACGGTGACCCGGGCCGTGCGCGTATCGGCTGACCCATGAGGCCCGCGTTTCCCTGATGGCCTCACACGGGAGGCTCTGCAGCATGCCGACCACGACCAGGGGGATGCGGTGACCGGCGACCGCCGCGCTCACCTGGAGCCGATCCGTGCGTCGGCGTCGAGTCGGAGGACCCGAGGAGTGCCGGGCGGGTGGTTCCGGCGCCGGATGGGACCGCGTCAACGCCGCGCGTGGCGGATCTTCAAGCGCCCGAACCCCACGGCCCCGGAGATCCGGATCTTCGGGCCGCCGGGGCCGCCGGGGTCACCGGGGCCACCCGGGCCGCCGGGGAGGGAACGTTGCGGCCGGGGCTTGTAGCGCAGATCCTTCCAGCCGGTGCGCAGGCCCTCGACGTCGACGATCGCGTCGCGCGGCACCGTGATCCTGGCTCTGCCGGTGCCCAGCTGCAGCTCGATGTCGATGACCGGATGCTCGATGACCGCCCGGGACAGGTCCAGGTGCACCCTGCCGAACGCCGACTCGACCTTGAGGGTTCGCGGTACCCGCCATGGGCCGCGCCGCCGGATCCGTCCGCTGTGGGCGGCGATCGTGGACGTGGTGTCCGGGGGCTCCGCCGGGAGCGAGGCCAGGGCCGACGCCAGCTCGTCGTGGGTCGTGGCGGTGAGCACCGTGTGGAGGCGCTGGTCCATCTCCTCGTGCGAGATGTGCCCTTCGGCGTACGCGTCCTGTAAGCGTCGTACGGCCGTGTCGCGGTCGTCCTCGCTGACGAGTGACGGCGGGTTTTCCGGCGGAGTGGTCACCGTCGCACTCTACTGCCGTGCCGCGCGCCGGAGCCGCGGTGATGGCCTGGTCCGGCGAACCCGTGCGGTCACGGCACTAGCCATGGGCGGGAGGGGTGTCCTGCGGTTCGGAGGGGGCGAGGAGGTAGGAATGGAGCTGCCCGAGCAGTTCCGCGATGCCCTCCCTGTCCGCGCGGTAACGGACCAGCTTGCCGCTGCGGGTCGACTGGAGCAGGCCGCCGCGTCGTAGGACCGCGAGGTGCTCGGAGGTGGTCGACGGGCCGAGTCCGGCGCGCTCGGCGGCCTCGCCGACGGTCAGCTCCTCCCCATCGGCGAAGTGCGCGAAGAGCTTCTGACGGGTTCCGCTGGTCAGCGCCTTGAGGAAGACCTGGAGGTCGTCGCCGGGTACGGCGGCCCCGGGGCGTATCCCCCGTCCCGTACCAGGGTCCGCCCGCCCGGACACCCGGTCGCCGACCGCCCGTGGGGGCTCGTCCGGGGCCCGGTAAGGGCGGGGGACGCGGAGGGGGCGGTGGAGGTCGAACTCGGTCGGGGGGATGTCCAGGGCCGAGCACGCCTCACGGACGACGTCCCGTTCGCTCTCGTCGAAGTAGCCGTCGGCGCAGCCGATGACGATGCCGATCTGGATGACGGCCCGCGCCTCGGCCGGCCTCCGCTTCGCCTTGCCGATCTCCCGCATGGCGCTCGCCGTGCCAAGGGCGAAGTCCGTGGTGAGTTCGTCGAGGTGGTCCTCGAAGCGGCGGTGCAGATCATCCGGGGGGAAGTTCTGGAGCACGTCGTTGGTGGCGATGAGCTGGGCCACACGCTGCCGCTCGGACGGATCGATCGTGCCGTCCGCCGCCGCCACCAAGGCGCACATGGCCATGCTCGCGTCCCGGAACGCCCCGCTCTGCAACTCGTGCTTCTTCGCCGTGAGCTGAGCCTGCATCGTCTGGACCGAGTCCCTGAGGCGGTCCCACAGCGTCATCTGCATCTCCTTCTCAGTAATACCTCCATTGTGGGGAGAAAACAGAATCTACAGGCTTGTAGAGTCCCCTCGCGCGCCGGGCCACGACCTCCTCGGCGGCATCCGGCGCGACGCGCGGCCGCTCTGTGCGACGCGGGCCCGCTATGTGCGGCGCGGCCCGTCGACGAAGTCCTGCCCGCCGCGTGGTCCGGCGCCGACGACGCTTGACCGCGCTGGCCGCGGTGGGCGAAGTCCAGCCGGTCCGCGGTGGCGCGCACCGCTTCCGACTTGGGCCCCCGGGCCACCACATGGCCGTCGGAGGCTCGGCGGACGCCAGGAGCTGTACGGCGCGGGCCGCGCCCTCGGCCGCCTCGCGCGAGGCCACGTATTTCGCGTGCACCGCGTCCACCGCCATGCCGGGCGAGCGGGTGTCCCAGGAGGCGCTGGCGTGCTCGCGGGCCCGGGTGGCGTGCCGCTCCGCGGCATACAGCTCGGTGAGGCGCCGCGCCACCAACTGGTGATCGGCGAGTATGCGGCGGGTGCAGCACCCGGCTGGTGACGAACACAGGCCCGTCGCCGACGACGACCGGCTTGCGCTCCAGCGCCCGCGGCAGATCCGTCACGGCGGTCATCGCCCCGTCCCCGGTGCGGGGGCCGCGGATCACCTCCACCGTGGGGATCAGATAGGGCGGGTTCATGAAGTGGGTGCCGACCAGCCGTGCCGGATCGGTGATGAAACCGGCCACTTCCTCGATCGGGATGGAGGAGGTGTTGGAGATCAGCGGTATGGCGACTCCGGCGCGCTGGGGCGCATCGCGCCTCCGGCTCGCGCCACATCACCCCTCCGGCTCGCGGGGCATCTCCGCGAGGGTGGCGCTGACCGTCTCCTCGGAGATCCCGCGCACCAGTCCGGGCCCCTCGGGACCGTCCAGGACGAACGTCAGCCCATCGGTAGCCTTCTTGTCCAGCCGCATCAGCTCCACCAACTCGGAGACGGCGACATGCGGGGGCAGCCCGGTCGGCAGACCGTAGCGGGCGACCACCTCACGGTGCTCGGCGACCCGCTCCGGGCCGATGCGCCCCAGCGCGCCGGCGAGCCGCCCGGCGAACACCGTGCCGATGGCCACGCCCTCCCCGTGCCGCAGTGCGAACCCGGTGGCACGTTCCAGCGCATGCCCCAGGGTGTGGCCGTAGTTGAGGAGATGGCGCAGGCCTGTGTCGCGTTCGTCCGCGGCGACGACGCCCGCCTTGAGCGTCACACTGGCCGCGATCTGGTCGAGCAGCGGCAGCCGGTCGAGATCGGGCGCGCCGATGAAGTGGCAGCGGGCGATCTCACCGAGGCCGTTGCGCCACTCCCGTTCGGGCAGGGTGTCCAGGTGGTCGAGGTCGCAGAGCACGGCCGCGGGCTGCCAGTAGGCGCCAACGAGGTTCTTGCCCTCGGGCAGATTGACCGCGGTCTTCCCGCCGACGCTCGCGTCCACCTGGGCCAGCAGCGAGGTCGGCACATGGACGACCGGTGTGCCCCGGTGGTAGAGGGCGGCGGCCAGGCCCACCGTGTCGGTCGTGGTGCCGCCGCCGCAGGACACCACCACATCCGAGCGGGTCAGCCCGAATCCGACGAACCGGCGGCACAGGTCCGTCACGGCGGCCAGATCCTTGACCTCCTCCCCGTCGCGCGCCTGTACGACGAGCGAGGGCACACCCGGGTCGGGGGTCCGCTCGGGGGGCCGCGCGGTGACCACCACCGCCTTGCGCGCGCCCAGGGCGGCCACCACTTGCGGGAGCAGCCGCCGCACACCGTGTCCGATGTGGACGGTGTACGAGCGTTCGGCCAGCTCGACGGTGACCTGCCGGGAGGCAGACGCGGAACTGGCGGCCGGACCGGAAGTCGACGTGGTCAAGACTGCCTTCCCCTCGCTTGCGCGGCCCCTCCGAGAAGCGTCTCGCCGGGGCCGCGATCGGGTGTGGAGCGCTTGCTGATCCTCTAATCCTCTACCGCGATGGCGACGGCCGGGCAGAGGGTCACCGGCCTCCGGTCCGTGGTCATCGGTCACCGGTCACCGGTCACCGGGCGACGGGCACACGGGCGAAGCGCACTGGTGCACTCCGAGGCGGCGCGATCGTGATGTACCGGAGCAGTTCGTCCACCGCGTTGGGCATCAGCCCGGGGGCCGAGCACGGCGAGCGCCCCTGCCACCTGGAGCAGCGTCTGATGGCGTAGCAGGCACCTCTGCTTTCTGCGAAGCGGATGCCCCGGGCGGCTGAACGAGGCCGGACCCACCGCATACGATGCCGGAAGTCCCGACCCCTGGCCACATCGACGGTGACGGGGCGTCAACTGTGACCGCACCGGGCCCCGCAAGAGATTCCACAGGCGCCCCAACGGGGCGAACCCACCGGTTCGGGCGATCCCCCCGTGTCGCCCGAACCGGCGGAGACATGCGGCCGCCCTCATGGGAACGGCGGACAACCACACGTCCCCTGAGTATATTGGCTGACAGCCAGCCAACACAGGAGTTATAGCATGGTCCCCCGAAGCCCGTCGGTCAATGAGGAGTTGCGGCGCCGATCCCAGGCCCGTCTGCTGGAGGCGGCGGTCGAGCTGATCGGCGAGCACGGTTACGAGGCGACCACCCTCGCCGATATCGCCGACCGGGCCGGGGCGGCCCGCGGTCTGGTGTCGTACTACTTCCCGGGCAAGCGGCAGCTGTTGCAGACGGCCGTGCACCGGCTGATGCACATGGAGCTGGCGCGGGGGCTCGAGCGGGAGCCGCGGCCGGAGGGCGAGGAGGCCGGGCGGGAGCTGCTGGCGCGGGCCATCGACGCGATCCTGGGCCTGGCCCGGGACCGGCCCCGGCTGATGCGGACGCATATGGCGGGGATCCTCACGGCCGAGGGCTTCATCCAGTGCCCCGAGCAGCAGCGGCTGGCCGCCCTGCTGCGGGACACCGTCACGCGCTACGGCTCCGAGGACCCCGAGACCGACTACCGGCTGCTGCGCGCCCTGCTGATGGGCGCCGTGGTCGCGGTGCTGCTGCCGGGCGCGCCGATGGCGCCCGAGCGGCTGCGGGCGGAGCTGTTCCAGCGCTACGGACTGGACTGGGAGCTGGGGCTCCCGCCGGGCGATGAGCCGCCCGGCGGGAGCCGGATGAGCGCTCTGGGCTAGGGAGCCGGCGCTCAGCGGTAGTCGGGCTGCGTCTGCGCGTTGAGCTCGCGCAGCCGGACCGAATCGGCGCTGTCGGTGCGCCGGTCGTGGATCTTCAGGACGTCGAAGCCCTTCTGGATGTCATTGGAGTAGATGTAGCCGTTGTAGTAGTACGCGGACCAGGAGCCGCCGGTGACGAGCGTGTCGCTGGAGAGCGGCCCGCGCTCGAAGTAGCCGATCTCCTTCGGCCGGTCGGAGTCGGTGAAGTCCCATACGGACACGCCGCCCTGGTACCACGCCTGGACCATGATGTCGCGGCCCTTGGCCGGGATCAGCGAGCCGTTGTGGGCGACGCAGTTCTCGGTGTCGGCCTGGTGGCGCGGGATCTTGAAGTAGCTCCGGAAGACCAGCTTGCGCTTGTCGCCCTTGCCGACGATGTCGTAGATGCCGTCGGCACCGCGGTCCTGGCCCACCTCGGTGTTGCAGGTGGCGGCCCCACCGCCGCCCAGCTCATCGGTGAACACGACCTTGGTGCCGCGCTCGTTGAAGGTGGCCGAGTGCCAGAAGGCGAAGTTCACGTTGTCCTCGACCCGGTCGATGACCCGCGGCTTCGCGGGATCGGCGATGTCGAGCAGGACGCCGTCGCCCATGCACGCGCCCGCCGCCAGCTTCAGCTCGGGGAACGTGGTGAGGTCATGGCAGCCGGTGGTCTGGGAGGCGCCGGGGTTGGTGGGCGCACCGGGGTTTCCGCCGTCCGGGAAGAGCACGGGGAAGTCGATGACCGCGGCCTTCTCGGGCGCCTCGCGGGGCACCTTGATGACGGAGATGCCGTCGTGCGGAGGCTGGCAGTCCGGGAAGGTGGCGCTGGGCGAGTACGAGGAGACGTAGATGTACACGTCCTTGCGCTCGGGCACCAGGGTGTGGGTGTGCGAACCGCAGGAGGTCTCGACGGCGGCGACGTACTCCGGGTTCCGCTTGTCGCTGATGTCGAAGACCTTCATGCCCTCCCACGAGGACTTCTCGGTCGCGGGCTGGGTGGTGCTGTTGCAGGAGTTGTCGCTGCGCGAGGAGTCGGTGGAGAGGAAGAGCAGGTCTCCTGAGACCGACACATCGTTCTGCGAGCCCGGGCAGAGCACCTGGCTCACGATCTTCGGGCTCTTCGGCCGGCTGATGTCGTAGATGACGAAGCCGTCGTAGTTGCCCGCGAAGGCGTACTTGCCCTGGAAGGCCAGGTCGGAGTTGACGCCCTTGAGGTCCTGCTTGGGGATGTTGGTGAGGTGGCTGACATTGTCGCTGTGGACGATCTGGTCCACGCCGGGGATGTCGCCGTTCTCGATGGCAGCCTTGGCTTCCGACTGCTGGCTCCGCGTCACCCGCTCCTTGTGGGGAGCGTCACCGGGGTCGGGCGTCGCGGCCGCCGGGCCCGCGGCCAGCAAGGTGGCCACCAGTCCGAAGGCGGCCGCGGCCGCGCCGAGGTATCTGCGCCGCTGCGGAGGTCTTTCCCACGGCTTCACTGCGTCCTCCCTTTGTCGCCGTCTCCGTTCGGAGTTGAACGGTTGACGGACCGGAGGAAGTATCGCTCTATCCATGTACACCACAACAGGTGGCAACATATTCGTAAAGAGATTTTCCCAACGCGCCCGGATCGGGAGCCCGCTGACGTGCTAAGACGGTCTGCGGATCCCAAGCGCCCCAGGAGGCCACGGTGTTGAACCGCCGTACGACGCTCCACTCCGCATCCCTCGCGGCCGCCGCGGCGGCGGCCGCCCTGGCACTCGTCCTGACCGGCTGTGACGCGGAGAGCGGCGGTGGGGCCGACGCGGGGAAGGGCAAGGACGGAAAGCCCGCGGTGATCGCGCCGGGCAAGCCCGGCGAGGCGGCGAAGAAGCTGTCCGCCGAGGAGGCGGCGAAGGCGGGCGACGACGACTCCCCCAACACGGCCGACCGCTCCTACGTGCGCATGATGATCGAGCACCACCGGCAGGCCCTGGTGATGACCGGACTCGCCGCCGACCGCGCCAAGTCGGGACAGGTCAAGCGGCTCGCGGAGCGCATCGCGTCCGGGCAGAAGCCGGAGATCGAGGCGATGCGCGCCTGGCAGAAGACAGCCGGCGGCGGGCCGAAGGGCGGCGACGGGGACGGCCACGAGGGCCATGGCGCCAAGATGCCGGGGATGGCCACCGGGGCCCAGCTCGCGCGGCTGCGCGCCGCCGAGGGAGCCGACTTCGACGCGCTCTTCCTCAAGCTGATGATCACCCATCACCGGGGCGCGGTCTCCATGGCCACGGATGTGCTGGCCCAGGGCAACAACGTCCGGGTGGAGGAGATGGCGAACGACGTGATCGCGCAGCAGAGCAGCGAGATCCGGCGGATGCGGCAGATGTCGTAGCGGGCGACGCACGGAGCCCTGGCGGACCGCTGGACCGGTTCGGAGCCGGACTCGCGGCGCGGTCGCGGGCCCGTGGACCGGCGGCCGGGCGGTGTCACCCGCGCCGGTCCCTCGGCGCGTAGTGCCGGACAGGGCGCCCCGTCGGGTGGGATGCTGGAGACATCCTGCGGAAGGAGCTCCTCGTGCTTCGCGTCGCGGTCATCGGTTCCGGGCCGAGCGGGGTGTACGCCGCCCAAGCGCTCGTCCAGCAGCAGGCCGTCCCCGAGGTGTCGGTGCATGTGCTGGACCGGCTGCCCTGTCCGTACGGGCTGGTGCGCTACGGTGTCGCGCCCGACCACGAGAAGATCAAGTCGCTGCAGAACACGCTGCGCACGGTCCTGGAGCACCCCCGGGTCAGCTTCCTCGGCAATGTGCAGGTGGGCCCGCCCCCGCTGGTGCCCGAGCGGCTGCTGGGGCTCTACCACGCGGTGGTCTACTGCGTGGGCGCGGCCACCGACCGGCGGCTCGGCGTTCCGGGCGAGGAGCTGCCGGGCAGCTTCTCCGCGACCGAGTTCGTCTCCTGGTACAGCGCCCATCCGGACGCGACCGTCGACTCCTTCGCGCTCGGGGCGGGCTCCGCCGTCGTCATCGGGGTGGGCAATGTGGCGGTGGACGTGGCGCGCGTTCTGGCCCGTGGCGCGGAGGAGCTGAGGCCCACCGATGTGCCGCACGCCGCCCTCGGGGCGCTGTCCGAGAGCCGGGTCTCGGACATCCATATGGTCGGCAGGCGCGGGCCGTCGCAGGCGAAGTTCACCACCAAGGAGCTGCGCGAGCTGGGCGCGCTGACCGGCGCCGATGTGCTGGTGCGCCCGGAGGAGCTGGCGCTGGACCCGGCGTACGCGGACCCGTCGGGGCTGCCGGGGATCAACCGGCGCAATGTCGAGGTGCTGCGCGACTGGGCGCGGCGCGCGCCCACGGGCCGCCCGCGCCGGATCCATCTGCGGTTCTTCCTCAAGCCGGTGGCGCTGCTGGGCGAGGGGGCGGTGCGGGCGGTGCGCTTCGAGCGGACCGCGCCGGACGGGCGCGGCGGGGTGGCGGGCACCGGGGTGTTCGAGGACATCGAGGCCCCGCTGGTGCTGCGGTCGGTGGGATACCGGGGGGTGCCACTGCCGGGGCTGCCGTTCGACGAGGAGCGCGGCACGGTCCCCAACGCGGCGGGGCGGGTGCTGCGCGGCGGCGTGCCCTCGCCCGGGGAGTACGTGGCGGGCTGGATCAAGCGCGGGCCGACCGGCGTGATCGGCACCAACCGCCCGTGCGCCAAGGAGACCGTGGCCTCGCTGCTGGCCGACGCGGACGCGCTCGCCGCCCGCCCGGTGGTGGCGGATCCGCTGCGGGCGCTGCGCGAGGCCGGGACGGAGCCGGTGGAGTGGACCGGCTGGCTGCGGATCGAGGCGGCCGAGGCGGCGCTCGGCGAGGCGCTGGGGCGTACGAAGGTGAAGATCCCGGACTGGACGGGGCTGCTGGGCGCGGCGCGCGGGCAGGAGTGAACCGGGCCGGGTGAACCGCTGCCGGGGCCCGGCGGCGGCCCCGGGCTCCATGCGGTCGGACCGGCGGCTCGCGGGTCTCCAGGCGGCCCAAAGGGTTGACACAGGGCGGCAACACCCCTGAAATCAACAGATTGTTTAAACCTTCTACGGTCGCCTCACCCTGATTCCGCCGCCCACCCCTGCGCCGCGCGAGGAGCCGCCATGACGTCCGTACGCCATCCCGTGGACGAGGTGCCGCCACCCGGCCGGCTCGCCGCCTTCGGACTCCAGCATGTGCTGGCCATGTACGCGGGTGCGGTGGCCGTGCCGCTGATCGTCGGCGGGGCGATGAAGCTGTCCGCCGCCGACCTGGCGTATCTCATCAACGCCGACCTGCTGCTGTGCGGTATCGCCACGGTCCTCCAGTGCGTGGGGCTGTGGCGGTTCGGCGTCCGGCTGCCGATCATGCAGGGCTGCACCTTCGCGGCGGTCACCCCCATGGTGCTGATCGGCACGGAGGGCGGCGGGCTGCGCGCGATCTACGGCTCGGTGATCGTGGCCGGGGTGGCGATGATCGTACTGGCGCCGGTCTTCGGGCGGCTGCTGCGGTTCTTCCCGCCGCTGGTGACCGGCACGGTGATACTGGTCATCGGCCTTTCGCTGCTGCCGGTCGCGGGCAACTGGGCGGCGGGCGGCCAGGGCGCGCCGGACTTCGGCACGCCGAAGAACCTGGGCCTGGCCGCCGGGGTGCTGGTCCTCGTCCTGGCCGTGCAGCGCTTCGCGCCGGGATTCCTCGGCCGGGTGGCGGTGCTGGTGGGGATCGTGGCGGGAACGGCGGCCGCGATACCCCTGGGCTTCACCGACTTCTCCGGGGTGGGCGACGCCGACTGGGTCGGCGTCTCCACCCCGTTCCACTTCGGCACCCCGACGTTCGAGACCCCGGCCGTGGTGTCCATGCTGGTCGTGGCGCTGGTCACGATGACGGAGACCACGGGTGACTTCATCGCGGTGGGCGAGCTGACCGAGCGTCCGGTCGACGGGCGGCGGCTGGCGGACGGACTGCGCGCGGACGGCGCCGCGACCGTGCTCGGCGGGGTCTTCAACACCTTCCCGTACACCGCCTTCGCGCAGAACGTCGGCCTGGTGGGGATGACCCGGGTGCGCAGCCGCTGGGTGGTCGCGGCCGCGGGCGGGCTGCTGGTGCTGCTCGGGCTGGGCCCGAAGCTGGGCGCGGTGGTGGCGGCGATCCCGGCGCCGGTGCTGGGCGGGGCGGGTCTGGTGATGTTCGGTACGGTCGCGGCGAGCGGGCTGCGCACGCTGGCCGGGGTGGACTTCCGGGACAACCACAACCTGACGGTGGTGGCGGTGTCGGTCGCCGTGGGGCTGCTGCCGGTCGGCGTGCCGGGGATCTACAAGGAGTTCCCGGACTGGTTCCAGACGGTGATGGACAGCGGGATCAGCGCCGGGTGCGTCACCGCGATCGCGCTGAATCTGCTCTTCAACCACCTGCCGGGCGGGCGGACTTCAGCCCCGGTCGCCGCCGAGGCGCCCCTCCTGGAGGGCCGCGGCGGCGAGGACGCTGTCGAGCAGTCCGGGGAACAGCGCGTCTAGGTCGTCGCGGCGCAGCGCGCTCATCTTGGCGGTGCCCCGGTAGATCTGGTGGATCACACCGCATTCGCGCAGCACCCGGAAGTGGTGGGTGGTGGTGGACTTGCTGACCGGCAGGTCGAAGACCGAACAGGACAGCTCACAGTTCTCCTCTTCGAGCGTCCGCACCACCCGCATCCGCATGGGGTCGGAGAGCGCGTGCAGCACATCCTCGAGGCGGATCGCCTCGCGCCGTGGATGCTCCAGCGAGCGCCCGGGCGCCTGGGGCTGGGACGACGCCCGGGACCGGGGCGCGGTCGGCGTGGTCTGCGTCTGCACGGCTGCTCCTCATCGCCTCGTTCCGAGACCTCCAGTGTAGTTTGACGATCGCCGTACTACTTCAGCTCCGAACTACTCGGGGCCCCGGACGGGACGACGGCGACGTTCGCGGTCTACCGGACCGCGCGGTGGTACTGGTCCGGGTTGTGCACCTGACCGCCCAGTTCGGCCGCCGCACGGCGGGCGAAGTAGGGGTCACGGAGCAGTTCGCGGCCCAGCAGGACGGCGTCCGCCTCACCGTTGGTGACGATCTTCTCGGCCTGCTCCGCCTCGGTGATCAGCCCGACCGCGGCCACCGGCAGCCCGGTCTCCCAGCGCACCCGCGCGGCGAACGGCACCTGATAGCCCGGTTCCACCGGAATGCGCACACCGGCGGCGTTGCCGCCGCTGGAGACGTCGAGGAGGTCCACGCCGTGGTCCTTCAGCAGGGCGGCGAGCCGGACGGTGTCCTCCGGGGTCCAGCCGTTCTCCTTCAGCCAGTCGGTGGCCGAGACGCGGAAGAACAGCGGCAGTTCCTCCGGCCAGACCGCGCGGACCGCGTCGACGACCTCCAGAGCGAAGCGGACGCGGTTCTCGAAGGAGCCGCCGTAGCCGTCGGTGCGGTGGTTGCTGTGCGGGGAGAGGAACTCGCCGATGAGGTAGCCGTGGGCGCCGTGGATCTCGGCCACCTCGAAACCGGCCGCGAGCGCGCGCCGCGCGGCGTCCGCGAACTGGCGGGTGATCTCGCCGATCCGCTCCTCGGACAGCTCGTCCGGCACCGGATGGCCCTCGTCGAACGGGACCGGGCTCGGCGCCAGCGGCTGCCAGCCCCACTGGTCGGCGCCGAGCGGTGCGCCGCCCCGCCAGGGAGCGTCGGTGGACGCCTTACGGCCGGCATGGGCGAGCTGGATGCCCGGGACGGTGCCCTGCCCCTTGAGGAAGCGGACGATCTTGACGAACGCCTCGACCTGGGTGTCGTTCCAGATGCCGAGGTCTCCGGGGCTGATGCGGCCCTCGGGGGACACGGCCGTCGCCTCGACCAGGATCAGTCCGGTGCCGCCGGTGGCGCGGGCGCCGTAGTGGACGAAGTGCCAGTCGTGCGGGACCCCGGCGCCCTTGTCCGGGTCCGCGCTGTACTGGCACATGGGCGACATCCAGAGGCGGTTGGGGATGGTCAGCGACCGCAGGGTGAAGGGGTCGAAGAGGGCACTCATGAACGTCTCCGTTTTCTCCTCGTGGGGTCCGGCCGGACCGCCGCCTAGTACGGTAAACATCGTAGTACGACGATCGTCAAATTACGAAGCCTCTCGTATGACGCGCATGACCTTCTGTGGCGCGGGTGGCCTCGGGTGACGCGGCTGCTTCCGGGCCGTTGTCAGTGGGTGGGTGCAGACTCTGTGATGACGGACACATCCATCCGTTCCGCCGTCCCGTCCCGCACTCCAAGGAGTGAGCCGTCATGAACGATGTCCTGCTCGCCGTCGGCACCCGCAAGGGTCTCTTCCTCGGCCGCCCCGGCGGCAGCGGGGGCTGGGATTTCACCGGCCCCCACTTCCCCATGCAGGCGGTGTACTCCGTCGGCATCGACACCCGGGGCGACCGCCCCCGGCTGCTGGCCGGTGCGGACAGCTCGCACTGGGGCCCCTCGGTCTTCCGCTCCGACGACCTCGGGGCGAGCTGGCACGAGCCCGCCAGGCCCGCCGTGAAGTTCCCCGAGGGCACCGGCACCTCGCTGGAGCGGGTGTGGCAGCTGGAGCCGGCCGGGCCCGACGAACCGGAGGTGGTCTACGCGGGCACCCAGCCGGGCGCGCTGTTCCGCTCCGAGGACGGCGGGGAGACCTTCGCGTTCGTCCGCAGCCTGTGGGACCACCCGCAGCGGCCGGAGTGGGGCGAGGGCTTCGGCGGACAGGCCGTGCACACGGTCATCACCGATCCGAGGGACCCGCGGGCGCTCATGGTCGCCGTGTCCTCCGGCGGGGTGTACCGCTCGGCGGACGGCGGGGAGAGCTGGGCACCGTCCAACAGCGGACTCAAGGCGGAATTCCTGCCGGATCAGTATCCCGAGTTCGGGCAGTGCGTCCACAAGATCGCCCGGGATCCGGTCGACCCCGACCGGCTCTATCTGCAGAACCACGGCGGGGTGTACCGCAGCGACGACGGCGGGGCACACTGGGCCGAGATCAGCGAGGGCCTCCCGGCGGACTTCGGCTTCGCCGTCGCCGTCCATCCGCGCCGGAGCGGCGTCGCGTACGTCTTCCCGGCCGCCGACGGCTCGGACCGCTACCCCCCGGGCTACCGCTGCCGGGTCTTCCGCACCGAGGACGCGGGCGCCAGCTGGGAGGAGCGGTGCGCCGGGCTGCCGGGCGAGCCGCACTACGGGGTGGTGCTGAGAGACGCCCTGCGCACCGATGACGCCGATCCGGCCGGGGTCTACTTCGGCAATCGCAACGGCGAGGTGTACGCGAGCGCCGACGAGGGCGAGAGCTGGCGGCAGATCGCCCACCACCTCCCCGATGTGCTGTGTGTCCGCGCCGCGGTGGTCGGCTGAGGGCGATCGCCGTGATCGGCTGAGAGTGATCGTGAGGTGGCACGCGGCCATCCGCTGAGCCACTAGAGTGACGCGGTGTGGCAGCACGACCCTTGAATGAGATTGTGGAAGCGGGCTGGGCCAAGGCACTTGAGCCCGTCGAGGAACGCATCGCGGCGATGGGCGACTTCCTGCGGTCCGAGATCGCGGCAGGCCGCACCTATCTGCCCGCCGGGCCGAATGTGCTGCGCGCCTTCCAGCAGCCCTTCGACGAGGTGAAGGTGCTGATCGTGGGTCAGGACCCGTATCCCACGCCCGGACACGCGGTGGGGCTCAGCTTCTCGGTGGCGCCCGAGGTGCGGCCGCTGCCCGGCAGCCTGGAGAACATCTACCGCGAGCTGCACACCGACCTCGGGCTGCCGCGTCCGTCCAACGGCGATCTGACGCCCTGGACCCAGCAGGGCGTGCTGCTGCTCAACAAGGCGCTCACCACGGCCCCGCGCCGCCCCGCCGCCCACCGCGGCAAGGGCTGGGAGGAGGTCACCGAGCAGGCCATCCGGGCGCTGGCCGGGCGCGGCCGCCCCCTGGTGGCCATCCTGTGGGGCCGCGACGCCCGTAACGTACGGCCGCTGCTTGGCAGCCTTCCGGCGGTCGAGTCCGCGCACCCCTCCCCCATGTCCGCCGACCGCGGGTTCTTCGGCTCCCGCCCCTTCAGCCGCGCCAATGAGCTGCTGGCGCAGCAGGGCGCGCAGCCCGTGGACTGGCGCCTTCCCTGACCTCATCGTTCCAGGTGGGCGAGGGGTAGTCTGCCCGCCATGACATCACCTACGAACACCCCTCCGGGCTGGTACGCCGACCCCCAGGGCACGCCGAACCAGCTGCGCTGGTGGGACGGTGCCCAGTGGACCGCCCATACGCACGCGGGCCAGCCCGGACAGCCCCCGCCACAGCAGGCCGCCCCGCCCAACCACAACCCCGGCAAGGTCCAGCACCAGGTGCAGCAGCAGGCGCATGTGGGACCCTCGGCGGGCGGCGGCGGCACGCTGTTCACCGAACCGGTGCTGGTGGTGAACCAGAAGGCCAAGCTGATCGAGCTCACCAATGAGTACAGCGTCTTCGACCAGCACGGGCGCACCATCGGTTCGGTGGTCCAGGTCGGCCAGAGCACGCTGAAGAAGGTCGCGCGGTTCGTCTCGAGCCTCGACCAGTTCATGACGCACCGGCTGGAGATCCGCGACGCCAACGGGCAGCCGCATCTGGTGCTCACCCGGCCCGCGAAGTTCGTGAAGTCCAAGGTGCTGGTGACCCGTCCGGACGGACAGCCGGTCGGTGAGATCGTCCAGCAGAACGTCTTCGGCAAGATCAACTTCGGCATTCACGTCAACGGCCAGCAGGTCGGCGCCATCAAGGCGGAGAACTGGCGGGCCTGGAACTTCGCCATCGTCGACCACACGGACAGCGAGGTCGCCCGGATCACCAAGACCTGGGAGGGCCTGGCGAAGACGATGTTCACGACGGCGGACAACTACGTCCTCCAGATCCACCGCCAGCTGCCCGATCCGCTGCTGAGCCTAGTGATCGCCACGGCCCTCACCGTGGACACGGCGCTCAAGCAGGACTCGCGCGGATTCGGCTGAGCCGGTGGCCGACACGGTGCCCGACGCCGCGGCGACGCATGTGCTCGGGATCGATTCGGGCGGCTCGGGCGTACGGGTGGGGGTGGCCCGCGCGGACGCCTACGGCGGCTCCGCCGCGGAGAACCCACCGACCGGGTCCCCGCCGCCCATGTCATCAACCCCGCTGAGGTGGTCCTCGCCGCCGCTGACGTGGTCCTCGCCCACGCCCGTCGTCGTCGGCGACCGGGGCATCGATGCGGAGGACCTGCTGGCTCGGGTCCTGCCCGCCGCCCGGGAACTGCTGCGCGACGCCGGGGCCCGGCGCCTCGGCGCGGTCTGCGTCGGCGCGGCGGGCATGGCCACACTCGGCGACGACCTGCGCGCCAGACTCCCGGACGCCCTCGCCGGCACCCTGGGCGTACGGCGACTCGCCCTGGCGGCCGACGCGGTGACCGCGTACGCCGGGGCGCTGGGCCAGCGCCCCGGTGCGGTGGTCGCGGCGGGGACCGGGCTGATCGCGCTGGGGGCGGGGGCCGCCACCGGCTGGCGGCGGGCCGACGGATGGGGCCATCTGCTGGGCGACTGTGGCGGCGGGGCGTGGATCGGCCGGGCGGGCCTGGAGGCGGCGATGCGCGCGTACGACGGGCGCGACGGCGGTTCCAAGCCGCTGCTGACCCGTCTGGAAGCCGTGTTCGGCCCCGCGACCGGACTGCCGGGGAAGCTGTATCCGCGCCCCGACCGCCCCGCCGTCCTGGCCTCCTTCGCCCCCGAGGTGGCCCGGTGCGCCGCCGAGGACCCGGTCGCGGAGGCGATCCTGCGGACCGCCGCCCGCCATGTCGCCGAGGCCGCCGAGGCGGTCTGCCCCCGGCTGGAGCCGAGCGAGGTGGCGCTCACCGGCGGGCTGTTCCGCATGGGCGCGCCGCTGCTGACGCCCGTGCGCGAGGAACTGACGGCGCGGCTGCCCGGGGTCCGGGTCACCGAGGCGGCCGGGGATCCGCTGGACGGGGCGCTGTGCGTCGCGGCGGCGCTGGCGGCGGACGAGCTGCGGCTGCCGCGGGACCCGGCGCTGCTCAGCGTCGTCTAGGGCCTGTCTGGAGTTGTGATCTGGATAAGGGAGCGGGGCGTGGTGCGTGCGATCGCAAGGCGCCGGAAGGCCCTCGTAGCGGAGCTACTAGGGCATTTCGGCAACGCCGCGAGCGTGCGTGCCACGCCCCGCGAGCCCAGATCACAACTCCAGACAGGCCCTAAGCCCACGCCCGGTACGGAAAACGACGCGGGCACGGAGCGGGACGCCCGGCACGGGCGTCCCTTACGGGTGCCCAATACCCGGCGACCCATATCGAACACCATGGCCGACTATTCCGGACACATGACTGATTCTTCGACCAAGTATGGCCGCTGAGCGCACATCAACACACAACACCAGTCGACAGAGTGGGACATATGCCCCCAGTCACCCCCTCCCGAACAGCCGAGCCCATTGAGCGACTAACATGCGGCGCCATGAGCTCCCCCACAGGGCCCGCGTCCGGCCTGCCTGTACGAATGCCGCGTCCCCGCCAGCCCGGACGGCACCGCCGACCGGAGCCCGCCGCCGTACCTCTCGGCGCGCCTCCGCTGGTGCTGGCCGTCCCCGGTGCGCCGAATGACGGTGCCCGGCGCCTGGCCGAGGAGCTCCTGAGCATCGCCCGCTCCGAGATGCCGGGGCTCGACGCCCAGGTCGGTTTCCTGGACGGCGACGGCGAGGAGTTCCCGCAGCTCGAGGCCGTGCTCACGCGCGCCGCCCAGGAGAACCCCGAGCGTCTGCGGCAGGCGGCCGAGGCCGCCAAGGCGCTCGCCGACGAGGCGGCGGAGGCGATCGCCGCGGCCGAGGCCGCGGGCGAGGTCGTCGACGAGGTCCCGCCCGTCCCCACGGTCCCCACGGACGGCCCGGCGGCCGTCGTGGTCCCGCTGCTCGCGGGCCCGGACAGCGGCCAGCTGCGCCGGATACGCCAGGCCGTCATGAGCAGCGGCTCGGCGGCCGAACTCACCGACGTCCTCGGCCCGCATCCGCTGCTCGCCGAGGCGCTGCACGTACGCCTGTCGGAGGCGGGCCTGGCCCGCGCCGACCGCGCCCGGCTCTTCACGGTCGCGACCGCGGCGGACGGCATCATCCTCGCCACGGTGGGCGGCGAGGAGGCGGCCCAGGCCGGCGGCATCACCGGCATGCTGCTCTCCGCGCGCCTCGCGGTGCCGGTGATGGCCGCCGCGCTGGACGAGGACGGGGCCGTCCTCCGCGTCGCCGAGCAGCTGCGCTCGGCGGGCTCCGCGCGGCTCGCCCTCGCGCCGTACCTCATCGGCCCGGAGGTCTCCATCGAGCTGATCTCGGCGGCGGCCGAGGAGGCGGGCTGCTCGGCGGCCGAGGCGCTGGGCGACTACCCGGCCGTGGGCAAGCTGGCGCTGTCGAAGTACGCGGCGGCGCTGGGCATCAGGCTCCAGCAGGCGTCCCCGGCGATGCGCTGACGCGGCGGGCGACGGAACAACGGACGACGAAGTGGGGCGGTGACCACCAAGGTCACCGCCCTCACTCACCTGAACCCGGCGAATGTCACCCGAAGACCACACAGGACGCCGCCGGGGCCGGAACCGAACCCCCACGCCGCGGCACCCCGCTCGACGGATCGATGTCGAACCAGGTGACATCGCCCGAGCGTTCATTGGACACATAGAGCCGTCGTCCCGACGGGCCGAGCGTCAGATCGCGCGGCCAGTGGCCGCCGCAGGGCGTGGTGGTGACCAGCTCCATGCGGTCGCCCGACGCGTCGAGGGCGAGCGTCGCGATGCTGTCGTGACCGCGGTTCGCGGCCCATACGAAGCGGCCGTCGCCGGAGACCACGACCTCGGCGGGGTAGGTCTCGACGTCCGTGCCCTCGGGCACCAGACGGGTCTCACCGAGCGGTTCCAGAACGCCGGACGCCGTGTCCCAACGGCAGGCGGTGATCGTCGGGTCGAGCTCGTTGACGACGTACACGCGATCGCCCCGCGGATGGAACGCCAGATGGCGCGGGCCGCTCCCCGCGCGCAGCCGGACCTCACGATGCGGACGCGGTCCGGGCAGCGCGTACACCCGCACCGCGTCGATCCCCAGGTCCACGGCGAGCAGCCAGCCGCCCGACGGATCGGCCACCACGGCATGAGCATGCGGCCCCCGCTGCCGCTCCGGATGCGGCCCACTGCCCTCGTGCCGCAGCACCGCCACCGACTCCCCGAGCCGACCGTCCTCCAGCACCGGCAGCGCGGTGACACTGCCGGACCCGTAGTTGGCCGTCAGCAGCTGCCCCCCGGCAAGCGCCAGATGCGTAGGCGCCGCACCGAGCACCGGCACAGCCTCCCCGGCCAACGAGGGCGGATCCTGCCCGACGTCCAGAGCGGCGGCCGCCCCGTCATCGGTCTCACTCACCGCGTACAGCACCCGCCCACCGGGCGCGACCGCCAGATAGGACGGGTTGACGACCACATCCGTAGAGTTCCGGATCCGCAGCGCCCCCGTCTCGTCATCGACATCAGCGACAGTGACCCCGGCACCACCCGCCGAGGTGAACGACCCGATATACGCCCGCCACCCACTCCCTGTCACACCCACCGCACTACCCTTCCGCCGACTCCGGTTCGGTATCCGATCGGGGCCGACGCTAACAGAGCGGTCTAGACCAACACGCCGTCATGCCAACCCTCGCCGAGCACGGCGTACGCGGGGTTCCGGCGATGGCACGAGCGAACTCTTGGCATGCTGTCCCCATGAGCACCATGCCCGCCGTGATCTTCGACCTGGACGGCACGCTGGTGGACAGCGAGCCCCTCTACTACGAGGCGGGGAGGCGGACCCTCGAACGGTATGGGGTCGCCGGCTTCAGTTGGGAGGAGCACACGCAGTTCATCGGGATCGGGACCCGCGAGACGCTGGAGACGCTGCGCGAGCGGTACGGCATCGAGGCGCCGGTGGAGGAGTTGCTCGCCGTCAAGAACCGGCACTATCTGGAGCTGGCGGCCACGACCGAGATCTTTCCCGAGATGCGGGCCTTCGTGGAGCGGCTGAGGGGCGCCGGGCATCCGCTGGTCGTGGCCTCCGGCTCGTCCCGTTCCGCGATCGAGACCGCGCTCAAGGCCACCGGGCTGGACGCGCTGCTGCCCGTCTATGTGTCCGCGGAGGACGTGGGCCGTGGCAAGCCGGAGCCGGATGTGTTCCTGGCCGCGGCGCGGCTGCTGGCCGTCGATCCGGGGCAGTGTGTGGTGATCGAGGACGCCGGTCCCGGGGTGGAGGCGGCGCGGCGGGCCGGGATGCGGTGTGTCGCGGTTCCGTACGCGGGCGGGCCGTCTCCGGATGGGGAGCTGTTCGCCTCCGCGGGGCTGCTCTTCCGGGGCGGGCAGCCGGAGTTCGACGCCCGGCGGGCCTATGAGTGGGTCACCAGCGGCAGTTGACGGCCCCGCGACTGGTTGTGGTCGGCACCCCGGACCGCGGTCACCATCTCTCCAGTGAGACGATGCGCGCATGCCCGGACATTCACCGGCATGTCATAGGAGAGACGGAGGGCGTATGGAAAGACGTGGGGGTAGGGCGATCCGCCGCTGGGGGACGGCGGTCATCGCCTCGGCGGCGGCCTTGGCGGTCGCCGTGCCGGCGAGTTCCGCGCAGGCCACCGAGGCCGCGCGCGGGCCGTCGGGGGTCAGCGCCAAGGGCGCGTATCTGCTGGACAACGGCACCAACAAGCAGCTGTGGGCCAAGGCCGCCGACACCAAGCGGCCGATGGCGAGCACCACGAAGCTGATGACGGCGATGGTGGTGCTCGACAGCCGGGGGCTGAATCTCAACAAGAAGGTCTCCGTCAAGCAGTCGTACATCGACTACACCGCGCGCGTCGGTGGCAGCAAGGCGGACCTGCGGAAGGGGGACAAGCTCACCGTCAAGCAGCTGGTGTACGGCCTGCTGCTGCCGTCCGGCTGCGACGCGGCCATGGCGCTCGCCGACACGTTCGGCACGGGTGACACCACCGCCAAGCGCACCAAGTCGTTCATCGCGCAGATGAACAAGAAGGCGTCCGCGCTGGGGATGACCCGGACCCACTACGACACCTTCGACGGCATCTCGGAGGGCGGACAGAACTACACCACGCCGCGCGACATGGCCAAGCTGGCCAGGCACGCGCTGCGCAACGCCACCCTCGGCACGGTCGTCAAGTCCATCGACACAATCCAGAAGGTCCCGGCCGCCAACGGCAGGACCAGGACGTACTACTGGAACAACACCAACCGGCTGCTGGGCTCCTACAGCGGCGCGATCGGCATCAAGACGGGCACCGGCACCGCGCCCGGCAGGTGTCTGGTCTTCGCCGCCAAGCGTGACGGACGCACCGTCGTGGGAGTGATCCTCAACGCGCCCAAGCGCTACCCGGACGCGAAGAAGATGCTCGACTGGGCCTTCCGGGCCAACACCGAGGTGACATGGCGGCAGCTGCCCAAGGGCACGCCCCAGGACTGAACCACAGGTGGGCGGTGCCCCGGCCGGATCTGAAGTCCGGCCGGGGCACCGGGCCTTGCGGGCAGCGGCCGTCAGCCGCACTTACGCCCGGTGTTGACGCACTTCACGGCCTTCTTCATCAGCGAGTCGGACATCACGTTGATGAAGTCGCCGTGGTCGGTCACCGGCTTGTGCAGCTGCTCGGGGAAGCTGTCGACCGCGAAGAGCGAGCCTGGTGCGACCTTGTAGGTGATCCGCTGGATCAGCTGCGGAATGGCCTTGAACCCCTTGGCACACGCACCCTTGGCGTCCGCGAACGCCACATGGGTGCGGTGGTTGGCGCTGTCGGCGTTCTTACCGTCCCAGCAGCTCTGGAACTTGAACGTACGGACCACCTTGCTGCCCTTCGGGCAGAGCGGGTACTTGTCCTTCAGCTGCCGGTTCTCGAAGCCGGTGCAGCTCCAGGAGGCGTTGGCGTTGGCCGTGCCGTTGGTGAAGGCCTTGGCGTCGCCGGTGATGATGCGCAGGAACTTGGGCATCGCCACGACCTTGGACACCGCGCTGCCGCGGAAGGTGATCGACGCGGTGGCCGGCCGCAGGATCTTCCCGATGTTGCCCTCGGTGCCGCCGCCGGGCGCGTCGGCGTCGACCTCCTTCGTCCCGTCCTGGAGCCGCAGGACCGGCCAGTAGTGGGTGGAGCGGTCGCCGTTTGTGCAGGTGGTCCCGGCGGCGGCGAGGCCGTCGTTGGTGGAGAAGGCGTCGGTGTCGCGGTTGCCGACGTAGTCGTGCATGTGGTGGGCGCCGTTGGACACACCGGGGGCGACGATCACGTTGTCCGAGTTGAAGTGCTTGTTCTCATTGCGTCCGCAGCGCGATGAGAAGGTGCCGCGGGAGGCGTTGCCCCGGTTGCGGGGGTTCTTGACGTTCGGCTTCACCTTGCGGATGTCCACGAAGTCCGCCCGGACCGGGCCGGACTGCGCCTGGCCGCCCGCGGCCGGAGCGGCGGGGGCGGCCGTTCCCGCGGCGGGGGTGGCGCCCGCCGACGCGGCGGCGGGGGCGGCGGGGGCGGGCGCTTCCCGCACAGTGCAGGACGCCATCGTGTCCAGGCCGGACGGGCGGCTCGCCACCCGGTCGATCTCGTTCCCGATGCGGTTCAGCGCGCCACGCCGCTGTGCGGTCAGCGGCTCCAGCACCCGGGTGCGCACCCAGTCCCGGTCGGCGCCGGGGCCGCGCGCGGCCAACTGCTTGTAGGCGTCGGCCACCTGGCTGTCCATCGTCGCCAGTTCCTTGTCCACGGTGGGCCGCGCCCGCTGCGGCACACTCGCCAGCCGGGTCGCGGCATCCGGGCACTTGACGGTCATCGCCGTCCGCGCCGACGCCTGCTGCCCGGCCGGCTGTCGGGCGGCGGAAGCATCGTTGTCGGTCATCAGGAGAGCCCCGCCACCCACGGCCAGTGCGGTCACTCCGACCACGGTCAGCCCGATGACCCTGGATCGCTTGTGTCTCTTCTTGTTCCTCATCCTTCGCCCCTCATCGGCAGTCTTCATACGCCGGGGACGCCTTGCCCTCGGCCACGTCGGAGCGCGCTTCCCCCACCCGTCCCGGAGTGGACGGCACAGCCCGACGCCGATGGATACGGACGGCGGGGCGATCGTTCTCAACGGTGGTCGCAACATCTCGTAAATAGCCGGAGGAGTCGGTGCAGTGACGTATCTCCGCATCGGCTTCACCACATGTCCACGGATCGACGGGACGAAGGTGATCAGCTACGGCTAAAGTGAGCCCTTCGTTTCACCCCCCATGTCCCTCCACGCGCCCCGGAGCCCCCATGTCCAGCGCGACCTCGTCCACCGGGCGTCATCGCAAAGCCAAGCCCATGAGCCTCGCCGTGCGCCGCGCGTTCATCGTCGCGGCCGTCCCGGTCACGGGCGCGCTGCTGTCCGCTCCGTCCGCGCTCGCCGCCGACAAGAGCACCAAGGCCACCACGACGGCCCAGTCCGTGGCCGCCGACGGGCTGGACCCCGCCGAGCAGCGGATCGCGGAGAACCTCAACACCCGTGCGCAGAACCCGAGTCTCGGCGACACCTTCAGCGGCATCGTGCTGGACTCCGCGTCCGACAAGGTCGTCTGGGGGCATGACGCCGACACCGCGCTGATGCCAGCGTCCAACGCCAAGCTGGCCACCGCCACGGCGGCGCTGACCGTGCTCGGCCCCGAGCACCGGTTCACCACCAAGGTGGTCTACGGCGACGGCACGCTCACCCTCATCGGCGGCGGCGACCGCATGCTGACCACCGCCGATCTCACCGAGCTCGCCAAGACGGCCGCCGCC
This sequence comes from Streptomyces lacaronensis, assembly GCF_047337785.1. Taxonomy (NCBI): domain Bacteria; kingdom Bacillati; phylum Actinomycetota; class Actinomycetes; order Kitasatosporales; family Streptomycetaceae; genus Streptomyces; species Streptomyces lacaronensis. Next base: position 10,317,028 of record NZ_JBLHDK010000003.1, on the reverse strand, counting down.
GGGGTGAAGCTCGGGGGCCTGGACTCGGTCAAGGTCCGCGTCGACGACAGCCTCTTCCCCGAGCCGACCCTCGCCACCGGCTGGAACGACTCCTACTACGACGACCAGGTGTCGCCGGTGCGCTCCCTGGTGGTGGACGGCAAGCTGTCCGCCGACACCTCCATCGACGCGGGCAAGGTCTTCGCCCAGCAACTCGCCGACCAGGGCGTCACCGTCGACGGCGAGGTCACCCGCGGCACGGCCTCGGCGACGGACGTCCCGGTGGGGCAGCACCTCTCCCCCACCCTGGCCGAGACAATCAAGAAGATGCTCAAGAAGAGCGACAACGACATCGCCGAGACGGTGCTGCGCATGACCGCGCTCGGCGCCGGCAGGCCCGCCACCTACGAGGACGGCACGGCCGTGGTGCGGGACGTCCTCAGCCGCCACTACGGGGTCTCGATGACCAACTTCGAGATCCACGACGGCAGTGGGCTCTCCCGCGCGGACCGCGTCCCGGCGCGTACCGTGGCGGACATCCTCGACCTGCTCACCGACCCGCGCTACCGCGGCCTGCTGCGCTCCGTCGACGAGGGCCTGCCGGTGGCGGGCGAGGCGGGCAGCACCCTGGGCCCCGAGTGGGGCCGCTTCGACACCGCGGACTCCCAGTGCGCCGTCGGCCAGGTCAAGGCCAAGACGGGCACGCTGACCGGCGCCATCGCGCTCAGCGGCCTGACGAAGGCGGAGGACGGCCGGTGGAAGGTGTTCTCCTTCATCGAGAACCAGTCCTCCGCCGACCCGGCCGCCACCAAGGACACCCTCGACGGCCTGGCCGCCACGGTCAACGGCTGCTGGGCGTAGCCGGGAAGTTCACGAGCGCTTCGGCGTCGGCCGCGGCCAGGGTGGCCGACTCGGCCATCTCGCTGCGCTCGATCATGGCCCCGATGGCGAGGGTGCCCGCGTAGACGCCGGTGTCGGCGAGTTCACCATTGAGCGAGTACAGGTAGTTGCGGGCGGCGGCCATCACCGGGCCCACGCCGCTGAGATGGGGTATCGGCCGCGCCGCCGAATAGCCATGTGTCAGCAGGAAGGCGCCGTCGCCGCGCTCGGTCCACTCCGGCAGCACGGCGCGGACCACCTCCACCGGGGTGAGCAGGCACCCCGGATCAGGTCTACGAGGTGATGGAGAACCTCACGGACCGGCGATAGCCGGGCCGACCCGCCCGGATCCGCCGCGTCACGCCCGCAGATAGGCGAGGACCGCCAGCACTCTGCGATGTGTCTCCTCCGCCGGAGGGAGGTCCAGCTTGGTGAGGATGCTGCCGATGTGCTTGCCCACGGCCGCCTCGGACACGACCAGTGCACGGGCGATGGCGCCGTTCGACTTGCCCTCCGCGATCAGCCCCAGCACCTCCCGCTCCCGCGCGGTGAGCCGCTCCAGCGGGTCGCGGCGTCGGCGCAGCAGCTGGCGTACCACCTCGGGGTCGACGACGGTGCCACCGTCCGCGACCTCGCACAGGGCGGCCACGAAGTCCGCCACCTGACCGACCCGGTCCTTCAGCAGATAGCCGACGCCCGTGCCGTCACCGGAGTCCAGCAGTTCCGAGGCGTAGGTCCGCTGTACGTACTGGCTGAGGACCAGGACGGGCAGTGTGGGCCGCTTCTCGCGCAGCCGCACGGCCGCGCGCAGGCCCTCGTCCTGGAACCCCGGGGGCATGCGCACATCCGTCAGGACGATGTCGGGAGCGTGCTCCTCGACCGCGGCGAGCAGCGCGGGAGCGTCGCCGACGGCCGCGACGACGTCGTGGCCGCAGCGGCCGAGCAGGCCGATGAGCCCTTCCCGCAGCAGCACGCTGTCCTCGGCCAGTACTAGGCGGAGCGGTCGGTCCGTACGCAAGGAATCTCCACACGCAACAGGGTCGGTCCGCCCGGCGGACTGGACAGGGAGATTCTGCCACCCAGCGCCGCGACCCGGTCCGCGAGTCCGGTCAGGCCGGTTCCGGCACCGGCGTCCGCACCGCCCCGGCCGTTGTCGCGCACCTCGAGGAACAGCCGTCCGTCCCGGTGTGTCCCACTCACCTCCGCGCGGCTCGCCCCGCTGTGCCTGGCGACGTTGGTGAGGGCCTCGCGGACGACGAAGTACGCGGCGGCCTCGACTGCTTGGGGCAGCCGTCCGGACAGGGCCAGATCCACGTCCACGGGGATCGCGGAGCGGTCCGCGGCGTCGGCGACGGCCGCGGGGAGGCCGTGGTCCGAGAGCACCTTGGGGTGGATGCCGCGGATGAGTTCGCGCAGCTCCGCGAGCACCTGGTCCGCCTCCTCATGGGCCTTCGCGAGCTGATCGGCGACCGGTCCGGGAGGTGCTTCCAGGCGGGCCAGACCGAGCGTCATCGTCAGTCCCACCAGCCGCTGCTGCGCCCCGTCGTGCAGATCGCGCTCGATGCGCCGCCGTTCCGCCTCGAAGGCGTCCACCAGCCTGAGGCGGGAACGGGTCAACTCGACGACCCTCGTGCCGAGTTCGGCCTCGCGCGGAGCGAGCAGCAGACGCGTCAGTCCGGCCCGGGCGCCCGCCACCACCCCCAGGGCGTAGGCGCCCAGCAGCAGGAGCACCACACCGAGGACGGCGATACCGAAGGCCACCGGCCAGGTGGTGACGGTCCACTGCTTGAGCACCTTCGTCTCCTGACCGCCGCCGGCCGTGGCCATCAACAGCGGGGTCGCGACCATGGACAGCGGGCAGAGCAGGGCAACGGCGACGACGAGCGCGTCGACCGGCCACAGCAGCACCGCGAACAGCAGGGCGTGGCCCAGCTCCCGCCACGTCGCCTGCTCCCTCATGCGCGTGGTCAGCCACGCCCACAGGCCATGGGCGTCGGGCGCCCGGTGCGGGTCGACGGCGGGGTCCGCGTCGATCAGGCACATCCGGTGGCGCTCCACCCAGGCCACCGGGATTCCGGCGAGGGCCGCGAGGACGAGCAGCGGGATCCCCACCAGCACGAGGGCGAGAACGGCTCCGGCGGCCGCCGTGGCCGCGATCACCACGAGCACGACGGCACCGGTCACGGCTCCGCTGAGCAGATATCCGGCGGAGCGCCACGGCCACGACGACAGCAGGAAGCCCGGTCCGGACATGGCGTGCCACACGTTCCGCGAGTGCATGGAGGTCACCGTAGAAGGCCCCGCCCCGCCGGTGCCATCGGGCCAGGGAGTCCTTCGGGGGTATGCCTGGCCCTACCCCAGGTCTCGCCCCTGCCGTACTGCGGCGCGGTGCCCCCGCGCGGTTTCGTGAGGTCATCGAGGACGACAACCCGGCGGAGTGGGGACAGATGAACAACGACGTGATCCAGTTGCGTTCCGTCAGCAGACGCCATGGTTCCGGCGATGGCGCGGTGACGGCGCTCGACGACGTCTCGCTGTCGTTCCCCAGGGGATCGTTCACCGCCGTCATGGGCCCCTCAGGATCCGGCAAGTCGACGCTGCTTCAGTGCGCCGCGGGGCTGGACCGCCCCACGTCGGGTTCGGTCACCGTGGCCGGGACCGAGCTGACGAAGCTGAGCGAGACCAGGCTGACCCTGCTGCGCCGCGAGCGCGTCGGGTTCGTGTTCCAGGCGTTCAACCTGCTGCCGTCCCTGACCGCGGAGCAGAACGTGACGCTGCCCCTGCGCCTCGCCGGCCGCCGCCCCACCAAGGCCCGGGTGCGTGAGGTGCTCCAGCAGGTCGGGCTCGGCGAGCGGGCGCGGCACCGGCCGGCGGAGCTGTCCGGTGGCCAGCAGCAGCGTGTCGCCCTGGCCCGCGCCCTGATCACCCGGCCCGATGTGCTCTTCGGCGACGAACCGACCGGTGCCCTCGACTCGCGGACCGGGCGGGAGGTGCTGACGTTGCTGCGTGGCATGGTCGACGGCGGGGGCCAGACGATCGTCATGGTCACGCATGACCCGGTGGCCGCCTCCTGCGCCGACCGTGTGCTCTTCCTCGTCGACGGACGGGTGAGCGGCGAGTTGGCCGGGGCCGGGGCCGACACCATCGCCGCGCACATGGCCACGTTGGAGGCCGTGCCGTGCTGAGCGTCGCCCTGCGCACCCTGCGCACCCGCTGGGCCGGCTTCGCCGGCAGCTTCATCGCCCTCGCGCTGGGCGTCGCGCTGACCGCGGTGATGGGCCTCGCGCTCGCCTCGTCCCTGAACGCGCCCGACCGTGGACCGGAGCGGTTCGCCGCCGCGCCGGTCGTGGTCAGGGGAGCCGACACCCTGCGGGTGGACTCCTCGGCCGGTGTCCAGGTCCGCCGGCTCGCACATCCGCGCGCCGTGCCCGCCGGGACCGTCGCGAAGCTGCGGAGGCTGGGCGGCGTCGTCGCGGACCGGTCGTTCGCCGTACGGGCGCGGGGCGGACCGGACGACCTGGTGGGGCACCCCTGGTCCACCGCCGCCTTCGCCCCGTACCGGATCGACGCGGGACGCCCGCCCCGCGCGGCCGACGAGGTCGTGGTCAGCGGGGACTGGGCGACGCCGGGGAAGCGCGTACGGACCGACCGCGGCACCGTGCGGGTCGTCGGAACCGTCGCGGGGCGCGGCTTCGAGAACGCCGTCTTCTACACCGACGCACGCGCCGCCCGGCTGTCACCGGTGAGCGTCCAGCTCGTCGTGGACGCCGATCCGGCCGCTGTGCGCGAAGCGGTGCGCGACAGTGGCGGCGACGGCGTCCGGGTCCTCACCGGGCAAGGACGCCGCCAGGCCGACCCCGACCCGGACCGGGACCGCGAGGCCCTCACGGCGATGAACGCGATGTTCGGCACGGCCGGGGGCGTCGCCGCCTTCGTGTCGGTGTTCGTGGTGGCCTCCACCTTCGCGTTCACGGTCGCCCAGCGGCGCCGGGAGTTCGGGCTGCTGCGCGTGGCGGGGGCGACCCCGGGCCAGATCCGCCGGATGGTCTTCGCCGAAGCGCTCGTGGTCGGTGTGCTCGCCTCGGCCACCGGCTGTCTGCTCGGCGCGTACGGTGCGCCACGACTGGCCGACCTGGTGGTCGACGGTGGCCTCGCGCCGCGCTGGTTCACCATCGGCGACGACAGCTGGCCGTACCACCTGGCCTTCTGGACGGGGCTGCTCGTCGCGCTGTGCGGTGCGGCGGCCGCGTCCTGGCGAGCGGGCCGCACCGCCCCCACCCAAGCGCTGCGCGAGGCGTCCGCGGACACCACGACGGGCGGGACGATGACCTGGGGCCGATGGCTGTCCGGCCTGGCCCTGCTGGTGACCGCCGCCGTGACGCTGTGTCTGGCCCTGCTCACGGACCCCGGCGACCTGCTGCACCGGAAGACCTATGTGAGCCGGCCGATGCTGCTGATCAGCGCGGTCGCGCTGCTCGCGCCGGTGGCGGTGCGCCCGCTGACCCGGCTGATCGCCTGGCTCCCGGCCCGGTTGCCCGGCGCCGGCGGCATGCTGGTGCGGGAGAACGCCGCCGCCGGTGTGCGCCGCACGGCCGCGATCGCGGCGCCCGTACTGGTCACGGTCGCCCTCGCCGGTTCGCTCCTGGGCGCCACCGCGACGCTGAACCGGGCACGGGCCGCCGAGACCCGTCAGCGGACGGCCGCCGACTTCGTCATCACCCCGGCCGGGGACGCGGGCTTCGATACGGCGGCGCTGCGCGGGCTGCGCGATGTGCCCGGTGTCGAGGTGTCCGCGACCTCGTCGAGCGCCGTGTACGTCCTGGAGGACGGTGTGTCGCTCCACGAGTCCGACGCCCGCGCCGCCGACCCGGGCCCGCTCGCCGCCACGTCCCGACTGCCGATCGAGGCCGGGAAGGCGGGCGATCTCGACGACGACTCGATCATCGTCAATGGCGAGTGGGAACGGCACACCGTGGGCGAACGGGTGCGGGTGTGGCTCGGCGACGGCACGGAGAGGTCGCTGCGGATCGCGGCGGTGATGGCCACCGGCACCGGCGACAACGGTGTCTACATCACCCCGCGCAACGCCCCGGGCTCGACCGTGGACCGGGTCGACATCGCCCTCGCCCCAGGCGCCGACGCGGACGCCGTGGCCACCGGGCTGCGTGCGGCGGTGCGCACCACCGGCGGCCACGTCCTCACCAAGGACCAATGGGTGAAGGCGAGTTACCCCGAGACCAACCGCACGACCCGGCTCGGCTTCCTGCTGGTCCTCGGCATCGCCCTCCTCTACACGGGCATCTCCGTGGCCAACACCCTGGTGATGGCGACCGCCGACCGCGTCCGCGACCTGGCCGTGCTGCGCCTGGCCGGAGCCACCACCTGGCAGGTGCTGCGGCTGGTGGGCGCCGAGGCGCTGACGGTGGTCACGGTCGGCGCGGCCCTGGGTGTCCTGGTCACCGGGCTCAACCTGGTGGGCATGTGGAGCGCCCTGGCCCTGCTGTCGGTACGGACCACGATCGACGTCCCCTGGACGCCCATCGGCGCGGCCGTGGCCGCCTGCGCGGTACTCGCCGTGGTCTCGTCGGTCGTCCCCGCCGCGTTCGCCCTGCGCCACCGGGCGGTGGCACTGGCGGGCCTGCGGGAGTGACCAGATCCGGCCCACGTCGGCCCGGATCGGCCCATCTGAGCCCACGTCAGCTCATGCCAGGCCCCGTCCGTCAGCCCAGGAAGCTCAGCCGCACCTGGCGGTCGGGGTTGTCCCGGTTGGTGTCGACCAGGCAGACCGACTGCCAGGTGCCCAGCGCCAGCCTGCCGCCGATGACCGGGATGGTGGCGTGCGGGGGTACGAAGGCGGGCAGGACGTGGTCGCGTCCGTGGCCGGGGCTGCCGTGGCGGTGGCGCCAGCGGTCGTCGGCGGGGAGGAGGTCGCGGAGGGCGGAGAGCAGATCGGTGTCGCTGCCGGCGCCCGTCTCCAGGATGGCGATCCCGGCCGTGGCATGCGGGACGAAGACGTTGAGCAGGCCGTCGCCGCCGTTGGCCACCTCGCGCAGATACGACTCGCAGTCGGCGGTGAGGTCGGCGACGGTCTCGGTGGATCCGGTGGTGACGCTGATGGTGTGGGTACGGAATGTGCTCATGGAACCATCCTGATACGCCGTCGCGTAAAACTCCCGCAACAAAGGTCCGAGGGGCAAGACACCGTTGACCGGTTCTGGACGTCCTCGCTAGCTTCGAGGGCATGTTTACGTCAGCCCTGCTCACCACGCGCGGTCATATCGACCTGCTGCGGGTGGCGTCCGCCGCGTGTCCCGGCCTCCGCTGACCTTCTCCCCCCTCTCTCACCCCTCCTCCCTCTCGCCTCGGTCCCGTTCCGCCGTACCGTGCTGATCGTCGTGTCGTACGGCGTGTACGGGCCTGTACCGGCATCGAGGCGTACCCCTTTGTGGAGCTCCCATGTCCCCGGTTCTCGAACCGGTCGTGCCGCTCTCCGCGCGCCGCCGCACCGTGCCGCGATGGCTGCGCCGTACGACCGGACCCCTTCTGCTGCTGGTGCTCTGGCAGGTGTCCAGCGCCACCGGCGTGCTGCCCTCCGACACCCTGGCCTCCCCCGGCACCATCGCCGATACCGCCTCCGACCTGCTCAAGGACGGCACCCTCCCGCACGCCATGCTGGTGTCCGTACAGCGGGTGCTGATCGGGCTGGCGCTCGGCGGTGTCATCGGGGTCGCGCTGGCGCTGGTCTCCGGGCTGTCCCGGCTCGGCGAGGATCTCGTCGACGCGAGTGTGCAGATGCTGCGCAGCATCCCCTGGGTCGGCATGATCCCGCTGTTCATCATCTGGATGGGCATCGGCGAGGCCCCGAAGATCGCGCTCATCGCGCTGGGCGTCACCTTCCATCTCTATCTGAACGTCTACGCGGGCATCCGCGGCGTGGACGCCCAGCTCATCGAGGCCGGGAACTCGCTCGGGCTCGGCCGCTGGGGGCTGATCCGCCATGTGGTGCTGCCCGGGGCGCTCCCCGGCGCGATGACCGGGCTGCGCTACTCCCTCGCCACCGCCTGGCTGGCGCTGGTCTTCGGCGAGACCATCAACGCCGACGACGGGATCGGCTTTCTGCTCAACCGCGCACGGGAGTTCTTCCAGACCGATGTGATCGTGGTCTGCCTGATCGTCTACGCCGCACTCGGCCTGCTCGCCGATTTCATCGTCCGCACTCTGGAGAGGCTGCTGCTGCAATGGCGACCGAACTTCACCGGCAAGTGAGCTCCCTGGAGAAGGACTCCCTGGAGGAGAGGGAGTTGGGGCAGGAGAAGGAGGGCGAGAGCGGCGGTGCCGCGGTGCGGGTGCGCTCGCTGACCCGCTCGTTCGACGGCCGCGCGGTCATCGACAACCTCCAACTGGACGTACCGGCAGGCGAGTTCGTGGCCCTGCTCGGCCGCAGTGGCTGCGGCAAGTCCACGCTGCTGCGGGTGCTCGCCGGGCTGGACCGGGAGATCGGGGGCGAGGTGCTGGTGCCGCGCCGCAAGGCCGTCGCCTTCCAGGCGCCCCGGCTGATGCCCTGGAAGCGGGTCTGGCGCAATGTGCTGCTCGGGCTGCCCGGCCGCCCCGGGCGGGCCGTGGCCGAGCGGGCGCTGAAGGAGGTCGGGCTCGGCCATCGCATCGACGCCTGGCCCAAGACCCTCTCCGGCGGCGAGGCCCAGCGCGCCTCGCTCGCCCGTGCGCTGGTGCGCGAGCCCGATCTGCTGCTGCTGGACGAGCCGTTCGGCGCGCTGGACGCGCTCACCCGGATCACCGCCCAGCAACTGGTGGCCGAGCTGTGGCAGCGGCGTGGCTGTGCGGTGCTGCTGGTCACGCATGACGTGGAGGAGGCGCTGCTGCTCGCCGACCGCGTCCTGGTGATGGACGGGGGCGTGATCGCGCATCAGGTCCGGGTGGACCGGGACCGGCCGCGCGACATCAGCGATCCGCTCCTCGCCGAGCTGCGCACCGAGCTCCTGGACCGGCTGGGTGTGAAGGCGCCCGAACCGGCCGCCGTCCACAAGGTCGCCTGACGGCCGCCCGGTCCCTACGAACCACCAGGCCGCCTGGTTCCTCCCCAACCGCCAGGTGCGTCCCGAACTCGCCAGAACTTCCCGTACCTCCCGAACGGACCCTGCTGACATGCGACGGCGTATCGTCCCCGCCCTGTCCCTCCCCCTCGCCCTGCTGCTGTCCGCCTGCGTCAGCTCGCACGCGCAGAACGACTCCGGCTCCTCCGGCAATACCGACGGCAAGGGCGATGTGACCCTCAACGTCGGTGACCAGAAGGGCAACGACGAGGCGGTACTGCGCGCCGCCGGGCAGCTCAAGAACCTCCCCTACAAGATCAAGTGGTCGACGTTCACCTCCGGCCCGCCGATCCTGGAGGCCGTGAGCGCCAAGGCCGTGGACATCGGCGGGGTCGGCAACACCCCACCGGTCTTCGCCGCGGCCGCCAAGTCCCATATCAAGGTCGTGGCCGCCAAGCACGGCACGTCCGGCGGGGAGGCGATCCTGGTCAAGAAGGGGTCGCCGGTGAAGAAGACGGCCGGCCTCAAGGGCAAGTCGGTGGCGGTCGCACAGGGCAGCTCGGCCCATTACCAACTGGTCGCCTCGCTCGCCAAGGCCGGGCTCTCGATCAAGGACGTCAAGGTCAGCTTCCTCCAGCCCGCCGATGCCCTGGCCGCCTTCAGCCGCGGCAAGGTGGACGCCTGGGCCGTCTGGGACCCGTACACCTCCCAGGCGCTGCGCCAGTCGGACGCGCGGGTCCTCACCACGGGCCAGGGGGTGGTCAACGGCCTCAACTTCCAGGTGGCCAACCCCTCCTCCCTCGAGGACAAGAAGAAGGTCAAGGTCATCAAGGACTATCTCGGGCGGCTGCGCCGGGCCCAGGACTGGGTCTACCAGCACCCCGAGGAGTGGGCCAAGGTGTGGGGCAAGGAGACCGGGCTGCCGTACCAGGTGGCGCTGGACTCGGTGAAGCGGACCAACGGCACCAGGGTGTACGTCGCCGTCGACAAGCCCGCCGTCGCCTCGGAGCAGGAGATCGCGGACACCTTCGCGAAGCTGAAGCTCACCCCGCGCCGCTTCTCGTTCGCCGACTATGTCGACACCCGCTTCAACGGCGATCTGCCGCCCTCCACCTCCGCACCGCGCACCTACGGAAAGGGATCCTGAGGACGCCGCTTTTCGGGAGCGGCGCATCGGGTAAGCGCGTGGAAACCGTCAGCCGCGCGATACACACCCGATGAAACGAGGTGAGCGTCATGCACACCGCCACGGCCCAGCGGACGGCCACCACGCCGTCCGCGGTGCGGGAGACCCTGGAATGCCGCCCCGAAGCCGCCGCGCACGCACGACATCTCACCAGCAGCTTTCTGGAAGCCCTGCGTCCGGCGCCCGATCAGGGCGCCGCCGACGCGGTGATGCTGGTCGTCTCGGAGCTGGTCACCAATGCCGTACGGCATTCGGGCGGCCGGTTCTGCTCGCTGCGCGTGTCGGCCGACCCTGACGCCATCACCATCGCCGTCGGCGATGCCAGCCGCGTACCGCCGCACCGGCGCTCTCCGGATGTGCGCGGCGAGGGCGGCGGATTCGGCTGGCCGATGATCAGCGGCCTGGCCACGGCCACGGCCGTCCGTGAGGAGCCCGGGGGCAAGACCGTGACCGCGATCATCGCCCGGAGAGGACGGGTGCCGGGGCGTGCCACCACCGCCCCGACACCGACTTGACCCTCTCCGTGCCCTCGCGTGACGTCATCGCCCCCTGCCCCGTCCCCTTCTAGCCCGTCCCCGTCCGTGCGCGGTCGACGGCCACGGCGATCCCGTCGAGGACGCGTTCGAGGCCGAAGACGAAGTCATGGTCGGTCGCCGGATCGTCGTACGCCCCGTCGGGAGCCGCCTCGAACAGGCCCGACGAGAACAGCAGCGCCACCTGCGGAAAGCGGTCCGGGGTGATGAGCCGCGCCAGGGTCCTGCCGTAGGCCCGCTCGGTCTCCTCCTGACTCAGTCCCGTTTCGCTCCTGCCCTGCGCGTGTTCCTGGGACAGCAGGGAGGCGTGGCGCACATAGCCGCTGAGCAGGGTCAGACTGCCGACCTTCGCGGCCCAGTCCAGCTCCGTGCCGCTCAGCGCGCTCAGGCCCGCTTCCAGCCAGGCGATCTCATGCGGCCCCATCGGCGGCCCCGCGATGGGGAGGCGGGGGAGCCAGGGGCGGTCGTGGTGGACCAGCCGCTGGGCGACGGTCCACTGCCGTAGCCCCTCGCGCCACCGGTCCGGCGCGGTCTCGACCTCGGGCGGAGAGCCGAGCGCCAGGTCCCGCATGAGGACGAGGAGCTCGTCCTTGGATCCCACGTGGCGGTAGAGGGACATCGGCGAGACGCCCAGCTCCTTCGCGATCTTCGGCAGAGTCGCGCCCGCCAGCCCGTCGCGGTCCGCCAGTTCCACCCCCGTCCGCACCACGCGCTCGGTGTCGAGCGCGGCGGGCCGGCCGAGGCCCGAGGCCGGGACCGGGAGCCTCCACAGCCGGGCCAGCTCGGCGGGCGCCTCCTCCTGCTCGGCCGACATGGCGCTTCTCCTTCTCGTACCTCGGTTGCTCACCAGGTACATCATGGCCTACCGCTACTTAGTATCTCCCATATAGATTATTGCTTATACTAAGCCCGGGTGCCGAGGGCTCGCCCATGCCCCTTGCCCCTTGGGCCCTCATGTCAGGACGGAGAGAGATCCAGGTGACAGCCATAACGCAGTCCCATGCCCCGGGCCCCGCACGGGGCCCTGTCCGCCGGACCGAACGGGCCCTGGCCCCCGATCTGGCGCGGGGCACCATGCTGCTGTTCATCGCGCTCGCGAACGCCGCGGTGGCCGCCTTCGGTAACCAGCCGGGCGCCGAGGCGTCGCCACACGGCTGGGAACGCCCGTTCAACCTCGTCATGTTCGTCTTCGTGCACGCCCGCGCCTATCCGATGTTCGCCGTGATGTTCGGCTACGGACTGGTGCAGCTCGCCCGCAGACAGGACGCGGAGGGGTCCGGGCCCGGCGCGGCCCGCTCGGTGTTGCTGAAGCGCAACGCATGGCTCGTCGCCTTCGGCCTCGTCCATGCCGCACTGCTCAACTTCGGTGATTTCCTCGGGGCTTACGGCATCGTCGGCATCGTCTTCACCCTGCTGCTCCTGCGCCGCGGCGAGCGTGTGCACCGCGTCGTGCTGTGGCTGTGGGGATGCACGGTGGTGTACGCCGCCGCCCTGGCGGCCGTGGCCGTGTACCGCGCCACGCACAGCGGCCCGGGGTCCGCCGCCGTACCGACGGACGATGTCGACTCACTCTCGGCCCCCGACTACCTCACATCCGTGGCCGACCGGCTCGGCGAGTGGCCGATCCACACGCTGACCGTGCTGCCATTCATCGTGATCGTCTGGCTGGGGGCGTGGGCCGCGCGGCGCGGCATCCTGGAGGATCCGGCCCGCCACCGGCGGCTGCTGGTCCGCACCGCCGTGGTCGCACTCGGTACGGCCTTCGCGGGCGGGGTGCCGATCGGCCTGGTCAGCGGCGGATTCGTGCATGTCGACGACGCCACCGCGGACGCGTTCCTGAGCCTGTACGAAGTGAGCGGCCAGTTCGGCGGCCCGGGATATGTGGCGCTCTTCGGGCTCCTCGCCCTGCGCCTGTCGAAGGCTCGCTCCGCGTCGCGGCGCAAGCTCCCCGTGGAGGCCCTGGCGGCGCTCGGCCAACGGTCGCTGAGCGGCTATCTGTTCCAGTCCCTCGCGTGGGTGGTACTGCTCTCCCCCTTCGCGCTCGCGCTCGGAGAGCGGACCGGCAGCCCGACGCTCACCGCGTTCCTGAGCGCCGTCCTGGTCTGGCTCGCCACGGTGGCCGTGGCCTGCCTCCTCCAGCGCCGTTCGCTTCCGGGGCCCGCCGAAAAGCTGCTGCGCAGGCTGACGTACGGCCCCCGATAGCCGGCGCCTCGCGCCTCGTGCACACGGTGGACGCCGAAGGCCGGCCGCCCCAGAGGCGACCGGCCTTCGGTTCAACCGCCGATGTTCAAACCGCCTGCGTTCAGCCGCCGATGTTCACATCGATGCAGGCGTAGAAGGCGTTGGCGGTGTCCGCGATGTTCCAGACCGCGAGCACCTTCTGCTTGCCCTTCAGACCGCCGAAGTCCACCTGGTGGGTGACGGTCTCGCCCGGCTGCGCCCCGCCGTCGTCGACCTCCGCGACCTTCTGGCCACCGACGAAGTACTGCCAGGTGTTGGTCGCGTGACGCGCGGTCAGTTTCCAGGTGAAGTCGGCCTTGGACGGGATGGGCGTGACCGCCCAGCCCTTGCTGTCGTCGTCGAGTTCGGCGAACTTCGCATTGCCACCGCTGCAGCTCGTCAGCCCCTTGGGGCCTTCGACGCTCTGCGGCTCGTACTTGATGTCGCCGCAGGACACGGTCCCGGCCGCACACTGGGCCTGGCGGCTCGGCGGGGTGGAGATGTAACCGTGCGCGCTCGCCTCGCTCGCGGGGAGGCTCAGAGCGATCAGGGGGGCTATCCCCGCGCCGACGACAACCGCTAACTTTCGTTTCATGTTCATGCCAACTCCTTCACGGCGAGGCCCCACGCCAGACGGGAAGTCCTTGCCGAAGGTGGGGATGTGGGGGGATGTGGGGGGTGGCTGCACGGAGCGCTTCACAGGCCGCAAGGGGCGGCCGTGAATCAGCGCCGCACTAGGTCTAGACCATACCGTCTGTTGGTTCACGGTCAAGAGATGGGACGGAAGTGGTCTGGTCCACTGTCATCCCCGCACATGTCACCGCCCCGGCCCGGGAATCCGGGCCGGGGCGCGCGACAGTCGGTACAACGGGCAGTCAGACCGAGAGAGCCGCCAGCCGTCGCCGGTCGTGGGGAGAGGAACGGCGGTCCAGCCGCTCCTCCAGGCGATCCCGGGCCGCCTCGCACCGGCCCGCGGACACGAGCGCGTACAGCAGGGCCTCCTCCACGATCTCGCGCTGCGCGGCGCTGCCGCCCACGCCGGGGAGCCGTGGCAGGAGGCGCTCCAATCCGCGTGCCGCGTCCGTCCAGCGCTCTTCCAGGATGTCCTCGAACGCCGCGCACAGCGGGGCGATGACACGTCGCTGCACCTCGTCGGCGCGCAGGGCGTGGACCCGCAGCCGCCGCAGTCCCGGCAGGTCGTCCGCGGCGGTGAGGGCGACGGCGGAGTGCAGGGCGACGAACGCGGTGGCCGGACGCTCCAGGACGTCGGCGGGCGCCGTGTCCAGGACGTCGCCGATCGGGAACGGGCCCTGCCACGCACCCGCCAGCCGGGCGCGCCACAGCAGGGAGCCGGAGTCGACCAGGGCGCGGACCCCGTACACCTTCCCCGGCGACAGCTGCTCCGCCCACCGGCGGCGGACCGCCGCGGTGTCCTCGAGGGCGAGTTCGTGCAGGGCGGCGTGCCAGGAGAAGTGGGCGCGGTGTGTTCCGCCGCGGCCCCGGTGGGCCAGCCATCGCTGAAGTCGCTCACGGCCCGCCCGGTGGTCGCCGGACTCGTAGTGCACATGGGCGAGGGCGTGCATGGCGTGGCCGGAGGCGGGTTCGGCGGCCAGGGCACGCTCGGCCAGGACTCCGGCCTCGTCGTAACGCCCCTGCTCCTGACGCATGAAGGCGAGCAGGGAGGTGTGGAACCAGCTTCCCCCGTGCGCCGGGGCGGTGTGCTCGACCACGCGGAGCGCGGTGGTGCCGTCGAGATCGCGCAGACCGGAGAAGGCGATGGTGGGAACGGCGACGGCGAGCGCCAGCGCGTCGCCCGGGTACTCCTCCAGGTGGCGCAGGAGGGCGGCGTCACCGTCCGCGGGTGCGTGCAGGACGCGGCGGGAGACGACGTCCACGAGGGAGCGTTCGTAGTCCTCGGCGCGCTCGCGCACCGCGCGCCGGGCGTCGGCCAGGGCGCGGGAGACATCCACGTCGGCCCCGCACTCATGGCCGATGAGCGCGAGCGCGGCGTGGCCGAGGGCGAAGCCGGGGTCGAGCGCCACCGAGCGGCGGAGCGCCTGCGCGGCCCCGGCCCGGACCTTCAGCAGCCGGTCCACGCCGAGGCGGTAGGCGGTGGCGGCGCCCGCGTGGGTGCTGAGGGGGAAGCCCGAGGTGTCCGTGGGCCGACGTGTCCGGCGCCGGCCGGGGCCGCCGGTGGCGGGGGGTGCGGGGGCCGTCCACGGGTCGAGGACGGCCTCGGCGATGGTGGCGGCCTGTGCCCGGATCTCCGGGATGGCGGTGGTCTCCCACAACTCGCCACGGCGGGGCGCGCCGAGGGTCCACAGGGGGCGTGCGGTGCCGCCGTCCGCGCCACGCAGCCGTCCGTGGTCGGTGGCGACGCCCATGCTCAGCGGGCCGGGCATCGCGGCGCCCTGCTCGAGCAGGCTCCGCCACAGCGGGTCGGCCGTGTCGGAGAGCCGCAGGCCCGGCCCCGTACAGTCCACCACCCAGCCCACGGGCAGCGTGCGGGGGCCATCGGCGGTGGTGAGGGACACCGTCAGGGAGCCGTCGGGCCGGGCCGAGGCGGAGGCGAGCCGCCCCTGGTACGTCCGCATCCGCCGGGTGCGGCGCATGCGCCCGACCGCCTCGGCGGTGGCCGGGGGCATGCGGTGGCGGTGGGTGTTCCACAACGAGCCGTCCTGCTCCACGAACTCGGCCCGTTCCGCGGTGGACATCGACGCCCAGATCTCGGCCGTGACCGGGCGCAGCCCGTCCACCGCGGGCCGCCAGTCGCCGTGGCTGCGCATGACGCGGCCGATGTGCTGACGCACCGCGGCCCGCAGCGCGGCCAGGGAAAGACCGTGCAGTGGGGTCGCACACGTGGCGGCGGGCAGCGGGTCCACCGCATGCGCCTGCGGCAGCCTTCCGCCACGGGACACACTGTGCACCGTGCGGCCGGGACGGTCGAGCGTCATGGCGATGTCCACCGAGGTCAGCCCGGTGCCGACGAGGAGTACATCCTCCTTCTGCCCGTCCTGGAGGGCGGCGTCCAGGGCGCCCGGCGCCCAGGGGTCGGCGATGAAGCGGTCATTGCCACGCAGGTCCCCGGGGGCCCAGTCGGGGGTGGCGCGGGACGGCCCGGTGGCCAGCACCACGCGGTGCGCCTCGACGGTACGGCCGTCGGCCAGCTCCAGCCGGGCCCGCGGGTCCCCGCCGCCGGGGACGGTGGTCCAGTGGCAGCCGGTGGCCCGGGTGCGCAGTCGGCGGACGGTGACGACGCCCTGGGCGGCCATGATGGCCCGGCCGAGGGTGTCGGCGAGATAGGCGCCGTAGCGGTAGCGCTCCGCGAAGTCGCCGCTCCGCACGCCCGGTTCACCGTGGTGGCACAGCCACCGTACGAAGTGGCCGGGATCGTCTGGGTAGCAGCTCATTTTGCCCGCCGGGACATTGAGCCGGTGGCGCGGGTCGAGGGTGGAGTAGGCGATGCCGCGACCGGCCTCCGGGGCGGGGTCGATCAGCAGGAGTTGGAACGGGACACGGCGGCGTGCCGCCGTCTCGCAGAGCTGGATGGCCACCAGCGCGCCGGCGGCCCCCGCCCCCACGACGGCGACGGCCCTCGTACCCGGCCCTGACGTGCTACACGGCTCTGGCGATGCCATGTGATACCTCCTGCTTCCCCGGAACCGGCGGCGGAGCAGAACCGATGCCCCGCTCACGCAACCGGTACCGTAGCCATCTAAGTTCACCAATTCAATGAACTTGGTGAACTCATGGCGGAACAACGAAGCACCCTTGGCGCCACCAGGGTGGATGCCCAAGCCGGTGGAATGGGGCCCGGCCCCATGAAACGGACGTGCGTGATAACTTGCCCTGGTGCGGATCACAGCCAAGTCGGACTATGCCGTCCGGGCGATGGCCGAACTGGCGGCCGCGGAGGGCTCACCCCTGACCGCCGAGCAGGTGGCGACCCGGCAGGACATTCCCCTGCGTTTCCTCTTCGGCATCCTGCGCGAGCTGCGCCTGGCCCATCTGGTGCGCAGTGTGCGGGGCCCGGAAGGCGGATATCTGCTGGCGCGCCCGGCGAAGGAGATCACCCTCGCCGACGCGATCCGCGCCATCGACGGCCCGCTGGCCAACGTACGGGACGTGGGCCTCAGCGGTCTGGAGTACCCCGGAGCGGCGGCGGTGCTCCCGGATGTGTGGCGCGCGGTGCGGGCGAGTCTGCGGCAGGTGCTGGAGAAGACCACCTTCGCGGACCTGGCCGCCGGTGAACTGCCCCCGCTGGTCCAGGAGCGGGCGCGCGAATACCTCGACGACGTCCGCCACTACGACACATGACGAGCCGGGACTGACGACACCGGCCCCACCAATCCCCCACTCCCGGGCCCGGGTTGAGTGGGCGTTCGCGGGGCGGGGAGGAAACCGGTCGCCCGGCGGGCCGCGCGCTGCTAGCTTGCGGCCGTGGATCTCTTCTCACGCTCGTGGACGGCATTGCGCACGGCGGTCGCCGAGCTCCCGGACGAGGACTTCGCACGGCCCTCCGGCTGTGCCGGCTGGCTCGTCCGGGACCTGGTGTGCCACCTGGTCATCGACGCTCAGGACGTCCTGATCACCCTGGTGACCCCCACCGACGCGCAACCGACGCGCGACGCGGTGACCTACTGGGAGGTGGCCGACACGCCACCGACCGGCGACGACCCGCTCGACGCGCTGATCGTCCGGCTGGCCGCCGCGTACGAGGACCCGGGGCTGCTGAAGTTCCACCTCGACGACGTGGGCTCCGCCGCCGGGCGCGCGGCCGGGCTCGCCGACCCGGCCCTCCGGGTCAGCACCCGCGATGTGGTGCTCACCGCGGGCGACTACCTCTCCGCGTACGTCATGGAGTGGACCCTGCACCATCTCGACCTGATCGCCCACCTCCCGGGCGCGGCGGACCCTCCCGCCGAGACCCTCGCCGGGGCGCGCGAGATGCTGGAGAGGATCGCCGGGGCGGCGTTCCCCGCGTCGTGGTCCGACAAGGACACGCTGCTGGTCGGCACCGGGCGACGGGCCCCGACCGCCGAGGAGCGGGCCGACCTGGACGACCTGGCCGCGAAGCTCCCGCTCGTCCTCGGATAGCCCTGCGTTCTCCGGCCGGAGGGGGCGGGGCGCAGGGCGCGGAGCCGGGATCAGTGTGTGTTCCGCGACGCCGGGTTGCCCTGGTGGGTGAAGGCGGCCCAGAAGTGGATCTGGTCGAGATCGGTGCGGGTGGCCTCGCCGCGGAGTTCACCGCGGAGGGTGGGCGGGGGCTCGCGGCGCGGGTTGAGCATCCAGAGCTGAGCGGCGCGCAGGGCGTCCACCGGGGCGAGGCCGTGTGCGGTGGCGAAGTCGTGGAAGACGGCCATCATCAGGGCCGTCGGCGCGTCGTTCACGGCCCAGCGGGAGCCGATGACATCGGCCGCGCCACGGGCGACCAGGGCGGTGGACAGGGTCAGGGCCTCGTCGTGGTCGCGGGTGCTCAGATCCGTCTCGCAGGCGCTGAGCACCACCAACGGGCCCGCCCCGCCCGGCTGTTCGGTGGCGGCGCCGTCCAGGATGCGGGCCACGGTCAGGCGTCCGGCCTCCTCGGGACCGGTCGGCGGGGCGGCGAGCCAGAGTGCCGAGCGCGTGGGGTCCGGACCGGCCAGGGCGTGGCAGCAGATGTGCAGAACGGCCACCGGTGAGCCGCCACCGGGCAGGGCGGCGAGGATGTCCTCGGGCGTTCCCGGCGCGTCGCTGACCTCGGCGGTGGGGAACTCGCCGTAGCGGAGGCCGTCCGGGTAGCAGGCCGTGTGCAGCGCCTCCGCCTCGATCTCGGCCCATACGAGGCTGAGTTCGGGGTCGGCGACCAGGACCTGCCCGGCGGTGGTGGGCAGCCGGTCCCGGGGCGCGGCCCGCAGGAATTCGGCGCCGGAAGGGGCGTAGCTGAGCACCGCTTCCTCGCAGGCGTACCGGTGCTCGCGCCCGTTGGCCCCGTACGGGGTGCGGGCCGCGTGCCAGGCGACCGCGCCGAGTGGCCCGCACGGCACCAGCACGATCCTGGGCGGCTGGTGGAGCGGGCCCACGGCGGCCAGGACGGGGCCCATCGCGGCGGGCCAGGCCCAGTCGCACAGCTCGCGCAACGCCGCTTCCCACTGCCCGTCCCACTCCGTCTGACCGCCCGGTCCGGCCGTGGCGCCGGCTGGGCCGGAACGCCGGGCGGTGACGTCGAGGTAGCGCTCCAGTGGCGGGCTGCCAGGGGTCAGCAGCGGCAGCTTCAGGACGGCGGGCTGCGCGCTGTCGGTGTCGGTGTCGGGGCGGACGACCAGGGCGAAGCCGGGCAGGCCGGGGCGCTGCCCGGGGACGAGATAGACGAGCGCGTCGGTGCCGGAGGCGGTGAGACCGGCCCTCAGCGCCGGCAGGTCCGGGGGGCCGAGCAGCCGCCAGGCGTCCGCGCCGGTGCCCGCGCCCAGCGCCTCGAGTGCCCTGCGTCGCAGGGTGCCCGGGATCCGCTGCCCGGTGGCCCGGCCCGGCGGCGCGGCCGTGGCGTCGGACTGGGTCATGTCCGTGGCGATCTCGGCGCGCCACTGCCGGGCCAGGTCCGGGTGTCCCCGGGCTTCGAGGAGTTCGGGAATGCCCCGGGACGCGGCGGCGGCCCGCAGCACCAGGGCCCGGCCCAGTTCCAGCGCGTTCACCGCGTCGGCCGGGCGGCCGCACACGGTGGTCCAGTAGGCCAGCCACAGCGCCTGTGCCGACCCGAAGCGGGCCACGGACAGGCCGTCCTCGGAGCCGAGTTGGAGCAGAACGTCGGCGGACACCCTGACCAGCGCCTCGCCCCGGGCGGCCAGGGCGGCCTCGCGGTCCTCGGTGGCGCGCGGGCCGCCGCGGTCGCGGCGCAGCCAGTGGGCCTCGGACAGCTGTGTCAGGGCGTCGGCGGTGTGCGGCGGGCCATCGCCCCGGGCGATCAGCTCACGGACCCGGGACAGCTCGGTGATGCACAGGTCGAGCAGATCCGGGTCGTCGAGGTGGCGGGCCGTGTGCAGCAGGGCCCGGCCGAGCTGGTACCGCGACCGGAGTTCCTGGCGGGGCGAGGGCTGCGGTCCCTCGACGATCCGGTGGACCTCGGCGATGGCCTCATCGGCAGCGTCCCGGCTGGGCTCGATCATGATCAGCTGGATCAGAGCGGCGGCGCGCACGGCCGGGAAGTACGGTGCGAGCATGGGGGCGAGCCCCCGCGGGTCGGTCTCCACCACCTCCCTGAAATACCTGGCCGCGGCGCGGCGTTCCTCCGGGTCCTGGGTACAGGCGGCCTGCTCCTGATGGACCTCGGCCAGGACGCCGGCGAGGGCGAAGCGGTTCTCCTGGTCGGGCGGCAGTATCGCGTACAGCCCGGTCAACTCCTCGACCAGGCGCGGCAGCACGGTGGGGTCCCCGCTGCGGCGGGCCAGAGCCAGCTCGTGCTGGGCGGCGAACACCACCGGGGTCAGCGTGGACAGGGACGGCGTCGAGCCCTCGTCCTCGTATTGGGCGCGCAACTCCCTGGCCATGGTCAGCGTGGCGTCGGCGGCCCGGAGGCTGCCGCCGAGCACCGCCACCTCATGGAGCCGCCCGGCCAGGCCGGCGGCCAGGGAGCGGCGGGCGGTCGCGACCCTCTCGCCATCCCCGGACAATGTGTCGATCATCTCCCGGAGCCGGGCGGCGCTGGTCTCCAGGTGTGCCAGATCGCCGGTCTGGGACACCCGTACGGCATCGACCAGCGTGGCCAGCCGCTTCTCCACACCGACATACCCCCGACCGCTGGGACGGTCGGCGGGATCCGGCCCCGGCTCCGCCATGGCCTCGTCCAGCTCGTCGAAGTCCATCGTGCCGGGCACCAGGAGGTTGGCCCACACCAGCAGGGCGGCGTGCAGCCTGGCGACGCGGGGCCGTTCGGGCGCGTGCGCCGGCAGCTCCCGCAGAGCCCGCCGGGCCACGTCCGCGCCGCGCCGGACGTCCTGGGCCAGCCCCCGGGGGTCGCCCTCGCCCGACCCGAGCCCGGTCAGCAGCTCGCGCAGCGGGGCGAGGCCCGGCCGGTCCAGGCCCAGGGCCGCCACTTCCGCGTCGGCCGCCTCGGGGGAGTTCGTGGGGTGGTCCACGGCCCGGTAGAGCCACATCAGGAGCTTCGTGAACCGCGGTATGTCGTCCGTGGCCCAGCGCAGCACGCCCTGGACGGCGTCGGCCAGCGGTTCGGGGACGTGGCCACCGCCACCGCCGCCGTCGTCGCCATGGCGTCGTTCCTCGTCCACCCCGAGCTCCTCCCCCGTGTACGAACCGCGCCCTCACGCCTCCGGCAGCACCCCCGGCCGGAACTTCTCCACGCCGACCACGCGGTGGACATGGTGCGGCTCGATGTAGACCGCCACCCGCACCTCGCCGGGGGCCAGCCAGGGGAACGTCTCCGTGCCCAGGTACTTCTGCGCGAGACGGTCCATCACCCGTACGGCCGGATCGCCCTCGACGAAGCGGACGGCGCTGCCCCGGATCTCCACCCGGTGATACGGGTCCTCGGTGTCCATACAGCACAGCGACACGCGGGGATCACGCCGCAGATTCTCCTCCTTGACCCGGCCCGCCGAGGTGTTGATCACCACCAGGCCGTCCTCCAGATCGGCCCACATCGGCGTCAACTGCGGCGAACCGTCCGGGTTCAGCGTGGCCACCTGCCAGAACCGGGGTTCCCGAAGCCAAGCGCGTGTGATCTCGTCCAGCGTGGCAGCCATGCGGTCTCGCTCCTCTTTCGTGGGCCAAACCGTCAACGCATACCCTGAGCACCGGGGTTCCGAACACCCGGGATCAGGGAAGTGCTGCCGCACCCCACCGGCACTCCGTATGCTCACAGCATGATCGATGTGCCGCTCTCCGCGCTGGAAGTCGCCATGGTCCAAGCTGGTACGCGAGCCGTGGACACGCTACGTGACACCACCGCCTTCGCCCAGCGTCTCGACGCCCTCGGCTACCGCCGACTCTGGTACGCCGAGCACCACCACTCCCCCGCCATCGGCGCCTTCCCACCCGTGGTCCTGACCGCCCACGCGGCCGCGTCGACCTCGGCCATCCGCCTGGGCTCAGGAGGTGTACTGGCGCCCAACCACGCCCCCCTCATGCTGGCGGAGCAGTTCGGCACCCTCGCCGCGCTGCACCCCGACCGGATCGACCTGGGCATCGGCCGCGGCCCCGGCACCTTCGACGAGGCCACGGCCCGGGCGCTGCGGCGCGGCGCCGGTCCGACGACGGATGACGAGTACCTGGACGATGTGGCGGCGACGCTGCGGTTCCTGGTCGAGGAGGTCGCGCTCGGCACGCTCCCGGAGCCGTGGCTGCTGGCCTCCAGCAACGCCGGTGCGGCGCTCGCCGCGCGGCTCGGCCTGCCCATGGCGTTCGCCCATCACATCCGCCCCGACAACACCCTCGCCGCGCTCGACCACTACCGTGCGCACTTCTCCCCTTCCCCGTGGTGCGGGAGCCCCCGTGTGCTGGTGTGCGTGGAAACCATCTGCGCCGAGACCGAGGACGAGGCCGCGTGGCTGGCGGGCCCGATGAACGTCGTCAAGGCCGGGCTCCTCAAGGGCCACAGCGAGGTCCCGTTCCCCTCGCCCGAAGAGGCGTCGGCGCATCCGTTCACCGCGGAGGAGCGGGCGGGGGTCGCGGCGTTCGGCGCCCATCAGGCGTACGGCACTCCCGAGACGGTCCTCGGCCGTCTGACGGAGGTGGCGAAGGCGACCGGCGCGGAGGAGCTGATGCTGGTCACGCCGGTCTACGCGCTGACCGCGCGCCTGCGCTCCTACGAACTCGTCAAACAGCACGCCGCCATGCCGTAGGCGACTCACAAGAATCACACAAAGCCGCCTCCTACGGTTCCCTGCGACGAAGACGCACAACTCGTAGGAGGTTGCGCCATGTTCGGCAGTCGCCGTCCACGTGTCCTCGCCGCCCTGTGTGCGGCCCTGGCCATCGCGATGTCGGCCTCGTGCGACAGAGGGGTGAACACGGCCGAAGGTGCCACCTCTGACGCCGACGCCTCGCCTTCCGGCAAGAAGCCCAACATCGTGTACGTCCTCACCGACGACCTGGCATGGAATCTCGTGAAGTACATGCCGCACGTACAGGAGATGCAGAAGAAGGGGACGACCTTCAGTAACTTCTTCGCCACCGACTCGCTGTGCTGCCCATCGCGTACATCCATCCTCGCCGGTCAATACCCGCACAACACCGGCGTCTTCACCAACAGCGGTGATGACGGCGGCTATCGCGCGTTTCTGAAGAACGGTAACGAAAAGAAGACCTTCGGGCCCGCGCTGCAACGCGCCGGCTATCGCACCGGGTTCATGGGCAAGTACCTCAATGGATACCAACCGGGCGACAAGAACGGCACCGACAAGCCCTATGTGCCCTCCGGCTGGGACGAGTGGGACGTCGCCGGGGAGGGCTACAATGAGTACAACTACGAGCTGAACGAGAACGGCAAGGTCGTGCCCTATGGGAAGGCCCCCCAGGACTATCTGACGGACGTCCTGTCCAGGAAGGCCACCTCGTTCATCGGCTCCTCGGCGGAAGAGAAGAAGCCGTTCATGCTGGAGGTGGCCACGTTCGCACCGCACGGCCCCTACGTACCCGCGCCGCGCGACAAGGGCAAGTTCCCGGGGCTCAAGGCTCCGCAGACCGATGCCTATGACAAGGCGACCCTTAACGCGCCGGAATGGCAGCGATCGTTGTCACCGCTGACGTCGAAGGAGAAGAAGAGGATCGACCGGAATTTCGCCAAGCGAGTGCGCTCGGTCCAGGCGGTCGACGACATGATCGGTCAGCTGGAGAAGACACTCGAGGACAAGGGCCTGGCGGACAACACCTATATCGTGTTCGGGTCGGACAACGGCTTCCACATGGGCGAACACCGACTCCGCACCGGAAAGCAGACCGCCTACGACACCGATATCAACGTACCGCTGATGGTCACCGGACCCGATGTTCCGGCCGGTGAGAAGGTGTCGCAGCTCGCGGAGAACGTCGACCTCAACCCGACCTTCCTGGACCTCGCGGGCGTGGACCCGCCGTCGACCGTGGACGGGCGCAGCCTGGGCGACCTGATGCACGGACGCACGGAGAAGGAGTGGCGCGAGACCGTCCTGGTCGAGCACCATCGCGCGGCGTCCAAGAAGGGCGATCCCGACGCGGCGCCCGCGAACGCGGGCGATCCGCCGACCTACGCGGCGATGCGGACCGATGACTCCCTCTATGTCGAATACACCGATGGGGAGCGCGAGTTCTACGATCTGGACTCCGACCCGGAGCAGCTGAACAACCGGGCGGCATCCCTCTCGGCCGAGCAACGGGCCGCCCTGCACCGCACCCTCACCGCGCTCCAGCGGTGCAAGGGCGCGGAGAGTTGCCTGGACGCGTCCCGGACCGAGGGCAACAGCGACAGCTAGCGGCACCCCCGGCGTGGCGGACCCTCAACGGCCCGCCACGCCGGGACATATGAACTCCACCCGGACCTCGTCGGCCGGCTTCAGCGCGCCCAGGAACGCGGTGTACGGCTTGATGCCCCAGGTGGACTGCGTGAAGGACGCCGAGGTCGCCGTCGGTGAGTGGCCTCAGCCCGCCGGTCCCCTCGCGGACGTCCCAGGAGTCCGCCCCGATCGTCACGCTCACCGACGACCGCTCGGGGGCGTCGGCCACAACCACCACGTCCCCGGACCACCGGGTGGCCTCGAGCGTCAGCGTCATAGCACTCACCTCAGTGTGCGAGAGCCGGAATGATACCGCCCGCGAGCACCGCTTCCCGCTGCCGGGGCGAGAGGCGGTGGCGGACGGTGTACTCCTCGTCCCGGGTCGCGTTGCGGACACGGAGGGTCGGTTCGCCGCCCGGGGCGAGGGCCTCGCGCAGACCGGACACATGCAGCCGGTCGTCGGGGCCGATGCGGTCGTAGTCCGCGGGGTCATCGAATTCGAGCGGCAGCACACCGAAGTTGACCAGGTTCTGCCAGTGGATGCGGGCGTAGGACTTGGCGATGACGGCTCGCAGGCCGAGGTAGCGCGGGGCGATGGCGGCGTGTTCGCGGGACGAGCCCTGCCCGTAGTTCGCACCGGCGACGATGAGATGCCCGGTGTCCTCCCGGACCGCCTCGGCGCGCCGCGGGTAGTCGGGGTCCAGCCGGATGAGGGTGAATCCCGCCAGCTTGGGGATGTTGGAGCGATAGGGCAGGGCGTCCGCCCCGGCCGGGGAGATCTCGTCGGTCGAGACGTCGTCACCGGCCTTGAGGAGTACGGGGCCGTGAATGCTGTCCGGCAGCGGATCCAGCTCCGGCAGCGCGGAGATGTTGGGGCCGCGTACCAGCTGGACGCGCGCGGCCTCGTCCGGTGGCAGCGGTGGTTCCAGCATGGCGTCGTTGTTCGACGGCGGCTCGGGCGCCTCCGGTGTGGGAGGGGCCGCCGCCGAGACGCGCTCGGCCCAGTCGCGCGGATCCGCGATGGCGCCGGTCAGCGCGGAGGCCGTGGCGGTCTCCGGTGAACACAGCCACACCGCGTCGTCCGCGGTGCCGGAGCGACCGGGGAAGTTGCGCGGGAAGGTGCGCAGGGAGTTGCTTCCCGTGGCCGGGGCCTGCCCCATGCCGATGCAGCCCAGACAGCCCGACTGATGGATACGGGCACCGGCGGCGATCAGGTCGAATGTCGCACCGCAGCGCGTCAGGTCCTGGAGGATCTCGCGGGATGTCGGGTTGATGTCGAAGCTCACCCCGGCCGGGACCTGGCGCCCGGCCACCATGGCGGCCGGGACGGCGAAGTCGCGGAATCCGGGGTTGGCGGAGGAGCCGATGACGGCCTGGGCGATGGGCTCCCCGGCGGCCTCCCTGACCGGCACGACGTTTCCCGGAGAGGTGGGCCGCGCGATGAGCGGCTCCAGTGACGACAGGTCGATCTCCTCGTCGATGTCGTAGGACGCGTCCTCGTCCGCGGTGATCTCGACGAAGTCATCGCCGCGCCCCACCCCGTCGAGGAAGCCGCGCACCGCCCCGTCCGAGGGGAAGACGGTGGTGGTGGCGCCGAGTTCCGCCCCCATGTTGGCGATGACGTGGCGGTCCATCGCGGTGAGGGAGGCCAGGCCGGGCCCGTGGTACTCCAGGACACGATGGACGCCTCCCTGCACCCCGTGACGGCGCAGCAGCTCCAGGATCACGTCCTTGGCGCTGACCCACGGGGGCGGTTCCCCGGTCAGCCGGATGCCCCAGATCTTCGGCATGGTGAGGTGGAGTGGCCGTCCGGCCATGGCGAGCGCCACTTCCAGGCCGCCGGTGCCGATCGCCAGCATGCCCAGGGAACCGGCCGCGCAGGTGTGTGAGTCGGAACCGGCCAGGGTTTTGCCGGGGGCGCCGAAGTGGTGCATATGGGTCGGGTGCGAGACGCCGTTGCCGGGTTTGGAGAACCACAGGCCGAAGCGGCGGGCGGCCGAGCGCAGGAAGAGGTGGTCCTCGGCGTTGCGCTCGTCGGCCTGGAGGATGTTGTGGTCGACGTACTGGACGCTGGCCTCGGTACGGACCCGGTCCAGGGCCAGCGCTTCCAGCTCCTGCATCACCAGCGTGCCGGTGGCGTCCTGCGTCAGCGTCTGGTCCACCCGCAGCGCGATCTCCTCCCCCGGCTCCATCCGGCCGGACAACAGATGATCACTGATGAGCCGCTGGGTCACGGTGCCGTGCGCACGGGCACGGGGCAGATTCATGTGCCACCGCCTTTCCGGGCGGAGCGTCCGGACCCTCCGGGCGCCCCGCACCGGGTACCCGGTTCACGCCGGCGTCATCTTTTTTCCTGGCTCTTGACGAAAATCGGCGGGCGTCCGCATGCTGTGCCCATGCCAACCAGCTCCGAGAACAGGTTGCCCATCCACAGACGCACATTGTTGGCCGGAGTCGCGGGTTCCCTGGGCATGGCGGCGGGACTGCCCGCGGCCACCGCCCAGGCATCGCCCCCGGAGGCCGCCGCGCCGCGGCGATACCCGTCGAACTGGCCCGAACTCAACCCCTACGGCCTCGCGGACACCCGCCCGGACCTGTGGCCGCGCGAGGACAACTCCTTCATCCTCCCGCTCGAGCCACGCCCCCGCGACCGGGAGCGCGGCCTGGTCTGGATGCGGGACACCTACGTCAACTGCTTCGTCGTGGACGGCCGTCCGGTCTACGTGGCCACGGGCACCACCCGCGTGCCCGGGCTCACCACCGCGGGCCCGTGGAACGACGGCATCTTCGTGTGGGTGGCCCCGTCCCTGCGCGGCCCCTGGAAGCTGGTCGACACGACCGGCATCCGGCCCGGCGCCGAGCGGGGCAAGGTGTGGTCGCCCGAATTCGCCGGGGAGAACCGGCCCGGACGCACCGTCGTCGCCCCGTGGCAGGAGTACTGGTACGACGAGCGGTTCGGCAAGCGTGGCGAGGTCTGGGCCCCGGAGCTGCACCGTTTCCGCGGCACCTGGTACATCGTCGCGTGCATGGGCGACCACTCCCGGAAGGTCGGTTCGTTCCTGCTGGTGAGCGAGGGCGGGATCGAGGGCCCGTACCGGCTCGTCGAGGGCAACGTCGACAAGCCCTTCGGCGACCCGTTCATCGGGGGGCCGGATTTCATCGAGCCCGGCGCCTACCACCACATCGACGGCAGCCTCTTCACCGAGGGCGACGACGCGTGGCTCGTGCTGCACAACAACCTGTACGCGAGGTTCCGGGACGACATGGAGGACATCGTCCCGACGAGCGACCTCCCGACGTTCCGGCAGCGGCCCTATTCCCCCGAGCCGTATCT
Source organism: Streptomyces lacaronensis (assembly GCF_047337785.1). Taxonomy (NCBI): domain Bacteria; kingdom Bacillati; phylum Actinomycetota; class Actinomycetes; order Kitasatosporales; family Streptomycetaceae; genus Streptomyces; species Streptomyces lacaronensis. The sequence continues at coordinate 10,289,384 of NZ_JBLHDK010000003.1, read as the reverse complement.
CGAGGGTGCGTACGTGTTCACGTACGAGGGCTCGTACTACCTCCTCCAGGCCGCGTGGAACCGAACGTCGGCCAATCCCGACGGCGGCACCCGCTACGCCTACGACCCGCCCGGTCCGGGCCGTGTGCAGTACCACTACGACGCCGTCATCGCCGTCTCGGACCGGTTCGAGGGGCCGTACTCCAAGCGGTGGACCGCGGGGGTCGGCGCCGGCCACAACAACGTCTTCGTGGACCACGGCGGCGGTCTGTGGGCCACGTTCTTCCGCAATCCGAACTTCGGCTACTGGTCCGACCCGTCGCGCATCGCCGACGCCGCCGTGCCCGGTGTCGTCCGGCTGGAGTGGACCGGCCCGGAGGGCCGTCGGCTGTACGTCCGGCGCCGCCGAGGGTGAACGGCGGGCCCGTCGCCCGGGTGGAGGGGCCCGGCGACGGGCGCCGGGCGGTCAGCTCCGGCAGCATGTCGGGGCTGTTCCCCTGCCCGCCCCTTCCCGGCGCCTGGTCAGGCGTACACCTTGCGCGGCGAGCAGAGTCGCCGAGCGCAGATTGACGTCCAGCTGATACGGCAGGTGCCCCACCACCGCGGGCCGTCGCCCGCTGATGGTCGAGGGTGGTGATCGCCGTGGACAGCGCGTACCGGCTTGACCGGACAACCCGGCGCGGCCCCGGCGTCCGGCTCCGGTGTGCTCGTCAGCGCCCGTCGCCGTCGTTGGTTTCGCTCGTGGTGTCGTCGGCAGCGTCGTTCGTGTCGTCCTCGCCCTCCTCCAGCAGGCCCGCCGCCGCGCCCACGATGCGCGGGTCCGGGGTGCCGACGATCTCCTCGTCCTTGTCGGAGTAGTCGAAACGGGCGAGCACACTGCGCATGGCCTCCACGCGCGCCCGCTTCTTGTCGTTGCTCTTGACCACCGTCCAGGGCGCGTACTCCGTGTCCGTCTCGCGGAACATCGCGACCTTGGCGGCGGTGTAGTCGTCCCAGCGGGCCAGCGAGGCGAGGTCCATCGGGCTGAGCTTCCACTGCCGTACGGGGTCCACCTGGCGGATCGTGAAGCGGGTGCGCTGCTCGCTCTGGGACACCGAGAACCAGAACTTCACCAGGTCCACACCGTCGTCCACGAGCATCCGCTCGAAGAGCGGCGCCTGGCGCATGAAGCGCCGGTACTCGTCCCTGGAGCAGAAGCCCATGACCCGCTCGACACCGGCCCGGTTGTACCAGGACCGGTCGAAGAGCACGATCTCCCCCGCGGTCGGCAGATGCTCCACATAGCGCTGGAAGTACCACTGGCCACGTTCGCGCTCGGTCGGCTTCTCCAGCGCCACGACCCGCGCGCCACGCGGGTTGAGGTGCTCGGTGAAGCGCTTGATGGTGCCACCCTTGCCGGCCGCGTCCCGGCCCTCGAAGACGATGACGAGTCGGCGTCCCGTTTCCTTGATCCAGCTCTGCAGCTTCAGCAGCTCTATCTGCTGGAGCCGCTTGTGCCACTCGTACTCCTTGCGCTCCATGCGGTGCGCGTAGGGATAGTTCTCCCGCCAGGTGTCGACCGGGCTTCCGTCCGGCCGGATGAGCACGGGGTCGTCGTGGTCGCTGTAGTCGACCGTCAGGTCGGCCAACTCGGACAGCAAGGGCGGCGTTGTCATGCGGTCCTGCCTTTCCGTTCTCAGTGGAACTGCGGCACGATCAGGTAGATCCCGTAGGCCACCACCGCCGCGCACGCCACGAAGCACAGTCCGGCCTGGGTGAGGCCCAGGGCCGAGCCGGTGCCGTTCTCCTCACGGGCCGCCTCCACGCGGGCGACGCCCAGGACGCCGAGGGCGAAGACGGTGACCACGGCAATGGTGACGCCGATGCTCACCGCGGTGACCTGGCCGAGTGCGGTCCAGTCGAGATGCATCGTTTTGACTCTCCGGAAATCGAGGACTTATGCGGCCGTGCCGACCTTGGCCGGCGGCTCGTTGCGGATGGTGACCTCGTGGGCGTCGTTGACGTTCTTCGCGTCCACGGGGTTGCGGCGGGAGAGGAGCACGATGCCGGCGGCAAGGGCAGCGCCGATCAGCGCGACGACCGCCGCGCCGAGGTTTCCGCCGTTCGTGACCACGCTCGCGGAGACGCCGCCGACCAGCGCGGCGGCGGGCAGGGTGACCATCCAGGCGATCACCATGCGGCCCGCGACGCCCCAGCGCACCTCCGCCAGCCGCCGGCCGAGACCCGCGCCGAGGATGCTGCCGGAGGCCACCTGGGTGGTGGACAGGGCGAAGCCGAGGTGGGCGGAGGTGAGGATGACGGTCGTGGAGGCGGTCTCGGCGGCGAAGCCCTGCGGGGACTGGATCTCGGTCAGGCCCTTGCCCATGGTGCGGATGATCCGCCAGCCGCCCAGGTAGGTGCCGAGGCCGATGGCGAGGCCCGCGGAGGCGATCACCCACAGCGGCGGACCGGCGTCGTGGCCGAGGGCACCCGTCGAGATCAGGGTCAGCGTGATGACCCCCATGGTCTTCTGCGCGTCGTTGGTGCCGTGGGCGAGCGAGACGAGCGAGGCCGAGGCGATCTGACCGGCCCGGAATCCCTTGGTCACGGACTTCTTACGGGCCCGGTCGGTGAGCCGGTACGCGAGGTAGGTGGCCAGCAGCGCGGCGATACCGGCCACGACCGGCGAGGCCACCGCCGGTATCAGCACCTTCTCGACAACCTTGTCGAAGTGCACGCCGTGAGAGCCCGCACCGACCCACACCGCCCCGATCAACCCGCCGAACAGGGCGTGCGACGAGCTCGACGGCAGCCCGACCAGCCAGGTCAGCAGGTTCCAGAGGATCGCCCCGACCAGCCCCGCGAAGATCATGCCTGGGGTGACCAGGGAGTCGTCGACGATGCCGCCGGAGATGGTCTTGGCGACCTCGGTGGACAGGAAGGCACCGACGATATTGAGGATCCCGCTCACCAGAACCGCGGTTCTGGGGGTGAGCGCGCCGGTGGCGATGGAGGTCGCCATCGCGTTGGCCGTGTCATGGAATCCGTTGGTGAAGTCGAAGGCGAGCGCCGTGACGATGACGACCGCCACCAAGAAGGTGATGTGGTCCATCCCCGCATGCAAACAAGCTCAGGCCAATGCCCGGCGAACTCGAGGCAAAGGCAGTACAAGGACGGCGCGGGCAGGTCGTGGGAATCGTTGTCAGCGCGGTATGACCCTGGTCGATCACCTACTTCACCCGGTCGGACCCTGCCGCACGGCCGCGCGCCACGGGTCCGGCGAACGTTGAGGGGTCACAACCCTCAAGGGAAACGAGGACACCATGGCGGCGTCTCCGGCTCTCGGCTCCGTAGGCGGACGGACCCGGGCACACGGACGGCTCCGGGCACGTGTCGCGGCGGCGGGGTGCGCCGTGGCGGTGTGCGCGGCCGTGGCGGCCCCGGCCACCGCGGAGGACGACAACGCCCGTCGTCAACCCACGGTGGTCCTGATCCACGGCGCGTTCGCGGACGGCTCCAGCTGGAACGGTGTCATCGAACGGCTGGAGCGCCGCGGTTACCCCGTCTTCGCCCCCGCCAACCCGCTGCGCGGCCTCGCCACCGACTCCGCCTACATCGCCTCCGTCCTGGACGGCGTCAAGGGCCCGATCGTGCTGGTGGGCCACTCCTACGGCGGCGCGGTCATCAGCACGGCCGCGGCGGGGAACTCCCGGGTGAAGTCGCTGGTGTACGTGTCCGCCCTGATGCCCGACAAGGGGGAGAGCGGGCAGTCGCTGGCCGCCCGGTTCCCCAGCGAACTCGCCACCGCCACCAAGGCGGTGCCCTACCGGGCCGGTGGCGGTGTGCGCGGCACGGACCTGTACCTGAAGCGGGACAGGCTCCACCCGGTCTTCGCCGCCGACCTGCCGGCCAGTACGGCGAGGCTGCTGGCGGTGACGCAACGGCCCGCCACAACGGCCACGTTCTCGGAGAAGGCCAAGGTGGCGGCGTGGCGGCAGATCCCGTCCTGGTTCCTCGTCGCCCGGCAGGACAAGACCATCAACCCCCGGCAGGAGCGCTTCGAGGCCAAGCGCGCCCACTCGCACACCGTGGAGATCAACTCCTCCCACGTGGCCATGATCGCCCACCCCCAGGCGGTCACCGACCTCATCATCAAGGCCGCCACGGCCACCGGTTCGGCCCGGCCTTCGCCCGCCGCCCATCCCTCCGGCTCCCGCGCCCGGGCGGAGTCCCGGCCCGCCGACACGGCCGCCGCATGGGTGACCGCGGGCGCGGCGGCGCTGCTCCTGGGCGGTGGCGCCCTCCTCGTCGGCCGCCGCCGACGCCGGCGCCCGCGCTGACCGACCGCCGATGACCGTCCGGCGGGGGCAGAAACCCCCTACAGCCATCCCCGTTCGCGGGCGATCCGCGCCGCCACGTGGCGGTTCTCCGCGCCGAGTTTGGCCGCGGCGGCGGACAGGTAGTTGCGCACCGTCCCGGGGGACAGCGCGGCGCGGGACGCGATCTCCGCCACCGGTGCCCCGTCCTCGGCCAGCGACAGCATCTCCGCCTCGCGGGGAGTGAGGGGCGACTCGCCCGCGGCGATCGCGTCCGCCGCCAGTTCGTGGTCCACGTAGCGGCCGTCCGTGTGCACCGTACGGATGATCTCGGCCAGTCGGCGCGCGGACACCGTCTTCGGCACGAAGCCACGCACGCCCGCCGCCAGCGCCTGCTTCAGCGCCCCGGCCCCGGCGTGGCTGGTGACGATCATCGAGGCGCACTCCGGCACCTCGTCGCGCAGCCGCGCCGCCACCGACACCCCGTCACGTCCGGGCATCCGCATGTCCAGCACGGCCACGTCGGGGCGGTGTGCCCGGGCCATGGCCAGCGCCTCGTCGCCCGTTCCGGCCTCCGCCACCACGGTGATGTCGTCCTCCAGCGCGAGGAGGGAGGCGAGCGCGCCCCGGATGAGGTGTTCGTCGTCCGCCAGCAGAACCCTGATCACTCGCCCGCCTCCCACGGAATCCTCGCGGTCAGGCGGAAGATCCCCTCCGGGCGCCGTTCGGTGGCCAGGGTGCCGTCCACCTCGGCCAGGCGCTCCCGCAGCCCCGGCAGACCGCTGCCGGTGCCCGGTCGGGGGTCCGTGTCCGCCCCGTCGTTCTCCATCAGCAGTGCCACCGAGCCCGCGACCGTGGCGCGCACCGACACCTCGCAGCGGGACGCGCTCTGTGCGTGGCGGAGCACGTTCGTCGTTCCCTCGCGGACCACCCAGCCGAGCGCCGTCTGCGTCTGCGCGGGCAGCCGCGCCGCCGGGCCGTTCTCGATCCGGCAGTCGATTCCTGCCGCTTCGAGCACGGACCGGGCCCCGGCGAGTTCGGTGTGCAGATCGGCGGTGCGGTAGCCGCGCACCACCGCGCGGATCTCCCGCTGTGACTCCTGCGCGATCCGCTGCACCTCCTCCATCTGGGCCACCGCCTCCTCCCGTCCCCGCCGGGCCAGCTCCACCGCGAGCTCGCTCTTCAGCGCCACCACCGCGAGGTTGCGGCCCAGCACATCGTGCAGATCGCGGCCGAAGCGCAGCCGCTCCTCCGCCACGGCGAGGCGGGCCTGCGCGGCCCGCGCCCTGGCCAGCTCCTCGATCAGCCGCACGCTCCACCCCGAGACCCGCAGCGCGGTGGCCATGAACGGAACCATGAGCAAAGTGGCGCCGATCACGAGGGCCAGCGGCTCGCCCGACAGCCCGCCGGCCGCCGCCGCGCCGAGCGCCGCCACCGGCACCGCTCCCACCAGCATCGCCCCGGTGCGGCGCGGCAGCGCCAGCATCGGCGGGCCGGCGTAGTACATCAGCAGCCAGACCAGATACGACGCCAGGTTCCCGTCATGGATGCGTCCGGCGGCCAGCAGCGCACACCCCAGGGCGGCCATGGCCACGGTGACGGCGGCGTACAGCGCGACCAGCCAGACCGGGCGCGGTCCGGCGCCGAGGTAGTGGAGCAGCGCGGCGCGGGAGAGCAGCCCCTGGACGGCGACGTGCGCCGTGCCCACGCCCGCCACCAGGGCCGACCCGAGCGTGCCGGCCTCCGTCGTCGCGATCCAGAACGCCCACAGCGCCGCCTCGGTGGCGGCGAGGAAGACGACGCTGGCGAGGGTGTAGCGGCGGTAGCGCTCGGGGCCGTCCGGGCCCCCGAGCCGCTCCACCCAGTCATCCACGCTCATGCTCATCGTCTCCATCACCTTCGGCTCCGCCGTCCTCAACCTCGCGGTCCCCAGCGGAACCACCGGCGTACACCGAACACTGCCAGGCCCGTCCAGGCCAGCGCGAGGAGCGCCGCCCGGAGCTGGTCCACACCGTCCAGATCGCCCGTCCAGCCGCCCCTCAGCAGGTCCATCACCGGCGAGAACGGCAGCCAGGCGGCGATGTCGGCCATCGTGTCCGGCATCACCTCGCGCGGCGCGTAGACCCCGGAGGCGGCCATGGTCACCAGCAAGAACGGCAGGAACGTCAGCTGTGCGCTCTCCGCGGTCCGGGTGAACGCGGCCGTCAGCGCGCCCGCGGCCACCAGCATCGCCACGCCGACGAGCAGGCCGAACACCGCCAGATGCGGGGCGGCCGGCGCGTCCGCGTCCAGGAACACCGTCATACCGATCGCCAGCAGCACGGACTGCACGATCGTCAGCAGGAACGCCGGGAGGGCGTTGCCGACGAGGATCTCCCAGTCGCGCACCTCACCGGTGCGCAGCCGCTTCAGTACGAGGGTCTCGCGGCGCAGCACATACACGCCGACCAGGTTCGTGTAGACGGAGAAGAACAGCGCCATCGCCAGCGCGGCGGGCAGCATGACGGTGGCCACCGACAGGCCGGTGCCGCCCAGGTCCAGCTCCTTGACCACGCCGCGCATCGCGAAGGCCATGATGCTCGGCAGGATCACGGCGGTGACCAGGGACGCCTTGCTGCGCAGCAGCAGCGTCAGCTCGGCGCGGCCGAGGGCGGCCAGCCGGTCCATGGCGGTGACCCGGGTGGGCGTGGCCGCGTGCGTGCGTCCCGTACGGGCTGCTGACGTCGTCATCGTGCCCCCTCGCTCTCCAGGCCCTTCGCGATCTCCATGAACGCCTCCTCCAGCGTGGCCGACCGGGCGTCGAACCCGTGCAGCGCCACGTCCTTGTCCCGGGCCCACAGCAGCAGCCCCGTCGCCGTGCGCTGGAGATCGGCGGTCTCGAGCCGGATCGTCCGCCCGGCGTTCTCCTGCCTGGTCACCCCCAGCGGTGCCAGCGGTGGCAGATCGCCGATGAAGTAGTCCTGGGGCAGTTCGAAGCTCATCCGCGAGGGCCGCTCGGCGACCACGTCGGCGACCCGCCCCGAGGTGGCGATCCGCCCCGCGTGCATGATCGCCAGCCGGTCGGCCAGCTGCTCCGCCTCCTCCAGGTAGTGGGTGGTGAGCAGCACCGTCGTGCCCTGCTCCTTGAGCTCCCGGATCAGCTCCCAGGTCTCGTGGCGGGACTGCGCGTCCAGGCCGGTCGTCGGCTCGTCCAGGAACAGCACCTCCGGCCGTCCCAGCAGGGCCAGGGCGAGATCGAGGCGGCGGCGCTCGCCACCGGAGAGCTGCTTGACCCGCACCGCCCGCCGCTGGGTCAGCCGGGTCAGCTCCAGGGCCTCGGCCACGGGGCGGGCGCCGCTGGTGCACCCCGCCCACATGCGCGCGGTCTCGGTGACCGTGAGCTCGGTCGGGAAGCCGCCCTCCTGGAGCATCACCCCGATACGGGGACGGACGGCGGCGCGGTCGCGGTACGGGTCGCCGCCGAGCACCCGAACGGTCCCGGAGGTGGGGGTGGCCTGCCCCTCCAGGACCTCGAGGGTGGAGGTCTTACCGGCCCCGTTGGTCCCCAGGAGCGCGAAGAGCTCGCCACGGGCGACCGTGAGATCGACGCCGCGCACGGCCTCGAATCCCCTGTAGTGCCGCCGCAAGTCGGCGGTTTCGATAACGGTGTCCATGCCTTCCAGACTTCCGGCACGGCGGGGCCGGGAGGAGTGCGGCATGTCATGAGTCCGCATGACAGATGTCATGTGGACTCATGAACAGACTCATGAGATGGCGTCAGGCGGGCTCACCGCATGGCGTCAGAGGCCGCGTACGGCGTCGGTGAGCGCCTGGTCGAGGATGGCGACACCGCGGGCGATCTCGTCGTCGCTCGCGGTCAGCGGGGGCGCGATCCGGAAGGTGCCGCCCATGCCGGGCAACTGGACGATGTTCATGTGCAGCCCGAGCTCGAAGCAGCGCCGGGTGACGGCCGCGCCGAGCCGGTCGGCGCCACCGGCGCCCAGCACCTGGTCGCCGACCAGCTCCATCCCCAGCAGCAGCCCGCGGCCGCGGACGTCCCCGACGACATCGTGGCGGGTGGCGAGCTCATGGAGCTGACCGCGCAGTGCCGTGCCGAGTTCGCGCGCCCGCTTGTCGAGGTGGTCACGGACCAGAACGTCGAGGACGGTGTTGCCGACGGCGGCCGGCAGCGGGTCGCTGGCATGGGTGGTGAAGAACAGGAACCCCCGGTCGTACGCCTGTTGCTCGATCTCCGGGCTGGTCAGCACGGCGGCCAGCGGGAGCCCGGCGCCGAGCGTCTTGGACAGCGTGAGGATGTCCGGGATGACGCCCTCGTGCTGGAAGGCGTACCAGTCGCCGGTGCGGCACAGCCCGGTCTGGGCCTCGTCGAGGATCAGCAGCATGTCCCGCTCCCGGCACTTCTGGGCCAGGGCGGCGAGATAGCCCGGCGGGAGTTCGATGACGCCCCCGGAGCTGAGGATCGGCTCGACCAGGCAGGCGGCGAGACTGCCGACCGACTGGGCGTCGATGAGGTCGAAGCCCAGGTCGAGCTGGCGGCGCCAGTCGAGCACGCCCTCGGCGTCGACGATGTCGGGGTGGAAGCGGTCCGGTACCGGGAGCGCGAAGTTGCCCGGCGCGGCGGGTCCGTAGCCCTTGCGCCCGGCGCTGTAGGTGGCGTTCGCGGCGGCCTGGGTCATGCCGTGCCACGACCGGGCGAACGAGACGATCTCATGGCGGCCGGTGACGAGTTTCGCCATCCGCACCGCGGCCTCGTTCGCCTCCGCCCCGGTGGTGAGGAGCAACGCCTTCTCGAGGGGGTCGGGCAGGGTCTCGGCGAGCCGCCGGGTGAGGTCGATGACCGGACGGCTGAGCATGCCGCTGTGCAGATGATCGAGGTGGGCGACCTGCTCACGCACCGTGGCGACGATCTCCGGATGGGAGTGGCCGAGGATCGCACTCATCTGGCCGGAGGTGAAGTCGAGCAGCTCGCGGCCGCTCTCGGTGAACACCGAGGTGCCCGCGGCGCGGGCGATGACCTCGGGGGTGAACGCGGCTCGGCCGGAATAGCGGATGAGGTGGCGCTCCACGGCGCCACCGGCTGTCTCGGGATCCATACGAACGACGTTAGGGATGCGCCACTGCGCGCGTCCATCGCACAGATCCGACCGCTCTGTTCGTGAGAACCGGACAGCGCGCCCGTAGAATCGCGCCCATGCTCAACTCGGGTCGGCTACGGCTGCTCAGCCTGCTGGAAACCCTGGGCACCGTGCGCGCGGTCGCCGAGACGCTGCACCTGAGCGCGTCGACGGTGTCCCAGCAACTTGCGGTCCTGGAGACCGAGACCCGGTGCCGGCTGATCGAGCGGACCGGCCGGAGGGTGCGGCTGACCCCCGCCGGACTGCTGCTGGCCCGCCGGGGCCGGGAGATCCTGGACCAGATGGCGGAGGCCGAGGCCGAACTGCACGCCCTGAACGACGAGCCCATCGGCACCGTACGGCTCGGGGCGTTCCAGAGCGCGATCTACACCTTCGCGGTCCCGGCGGCGACCCGCCTGGCCACCACCCACCCGCGGCTGCACCTCGAACTGATCGAGCTGGAGCCGCACGAGGGCGGACCGGCCCTCCGCTCGGGCGAGGCGGACGTCATCGTCACCACCACCGACTACGTCGGCCTCTCCTGGGGCGCGGACCTCGAGATCATCCCGCTCGGAACCGACCCGATCGTGCTGGTGCTGCCGCGTGACCACCCGCTCACCAGCCGTACGACGGTGAACCTCGCGGCGTGCGCGGAGGAGACCTGGGCGTGTGACCGCCCGCGGTCGTACATGGCGGATCTGACCGTACGGCTGTGCCGCGAGTCGGGGTTCGAACCCCGGGTGGCCTGCCGGTTCAGCAACTATCTGATGCTGCTGCGACACGTCGAGTCGGGCCGGTCGATCACCCTGCTGCCCGCGCTCGCCATCACCCCGGACCACGCCGTCGCCACCCGCGAGCTCAGCACACCGGTGCACCGCAACATCACCATCGCGGTGCGGCGCGGCACGACGCAGCGCGCCGCGGTGAACGCGGTCGTGGCGGCCCTGCGCGACCACCCCGAGATCCCGGCCCTGTCCGCCCCGAACCAGCGGAACCAGCCCCCCGTCCGGGACCGTTGACCGCGGGGCGCGGGGCGCCGTTGCGCCACTCACCGTCGTGGTACTTTCAGGGCCGCCGTGCGCTGCCGCGAACCGAGGAGGTGAGACCGATCAACGCTGTGACAGGTCGGGCCTCCTTCTCCCGCATGGCCTGGGGAGTGCCCGTGGAAGGCATCCCGAAAGGCTTGTGACGCAATGCGCTTCATCTCTGAGACGTCGTCCGACGGCGTCCGCGAACAGCTCTTCACCCTCGGTGAGATTCCCGGCGTGCTCTGGACGCCGGAGGGCGCCACCAGTGCCCGCCCCCTGATTCTGCTGGGGCACGGCGGCGGTCAGCACAAGAAGGCCCCGGACATCCTGGCCCGTGCACACCGCTTCGTGGCCGAGTGCGGTTTCGCGGCGGTGGCGGTCGATGTGCCCGGACACGGCGACCGGCCACCGCACGAGGAGTACAGCCGGATCGCCACCGAGAACCAGGCACGTGTGGAGGCCGGAGCGGAACTGGCCCCACTCATCGCCGAGTTCCAGGCGCTCGTGGCCCGCCGGACCGTCCCGGAATGGCAGGCGGTCCTGGACGCGGTGCGGCAACTCGATCACGTCGGCACCGGTCCGGTGGGCTACTGGGGGATCTCGCTGGGCTGCGGCCTCGGCGTTCCGTTCGTCGCCGCCGAACCCCGGGTCCGTGCGGCGGTGCTGGGCCTGGGCGGGGCCTCGGCCTCGGCCGAGGCAGCCGCCCGGATCACCGTCCCGGTGGAGTTCCTGGTGCAGTGGGACGATGAGCGGGTGCCGCGCGACCAGAGCCTGGCGCTGTTCGACGCCCTGGCCTCGGCCGAGAAGACACTGCACGCCAGCCCCGGCGCACACGCGGAGATCCCGGCCTTCGAGCTGGACAGCACGCTGAGGTTCTTCGCCCGGCATCTCGTCTGAGACCTCCGGCACCTCGGGGAGGGCCCGCCTCAGATGAGCCGCGCGTACTCGCGGAACTCCCAGTCGGTGACGTACCGCTGGAACCTGGCGAGCTCATCCCGCTTGAAGGTGAGGAAGGCGTCGACGAAGGGCTTGCCGAGCGCATCGGTGAGCTGGTCGTCGCCTTCCAGGGCGTCGAGGGCCCGGCCGAGGTCGGTCGGCAGCAGGGTGGCGGTGCCCCTGTCCCGGCCCTCGCCGGTCATCGGCGCCGGGGGCTCCTCGGCGGCGGCGATGCCCAGGTGGGCAGCGGCCAGCAGACCGGCGATGGCGAGGTAGGGGTTGGCGGTGGCGTCGCCGAGGCGCGCCTCCAGGCGGGCGGCGCCACCGCGCTCGGGCGGGACGCGCACCAGGGCGTTGCGGTTGTCCAGGCCCCAGTTGACCAGCCAGGGGGCCGTGGTGTCCGGGCCGAAGCGCTTGTACGAGTTGACGGTGGGGTTGAGCAGCGCGGAGAGCGCGGGGGCGTGGGCGAGCACTCCCGCCAGGGCGTGGCGCGCCGAGGCGGACAGCCCGTACGGCTCCCGGGGCGCGTCGAAGACGTTGCGCCCGTCCGCGTCCACGAGGGACAGATGGACATGGAACCCCGAGCCGCCTCCGTCATTGAACGGCTTGGCCATGAACGTGGCCAACCTGCCCTCCGCATGGGCGAGTTCCTTGACCGCCGCCTTGAAGCGAAAGGCCCGGTCGGCGGCGTCCAGCGCCTCCGAGTGGCTGAGGTTGATCTCGAACTGACCGCTGTCGAACTCCCGGTTGCCGCCGCTGACGTCGAGCCCGAGCGCGTGCAACGCCCGGAGGGTGCGCAGGAGGTGCCCGTCCGGGTCGCCCTTGCGGCCGGTCGTATAGACATGGCCGGGGGCGGGGGCGTGGCGCCGCCAGCCGACGGGCGAGTCCGGGTCCGGGTCGAGCAGGACGTACTCCAGCTCCGGGCCCACGACCGCGGTCAGATCCGCGTCGAGCAGCCGGCCGATGACCTGGCGCAGCAGGTCCCGTGGCGATTCGGGCACGGGCAGTCCGGTGGCCGGGTCCCGGACGTCGCCGACGCACCAGGCCACGCCCGGCTCCCACGGCAGGGCGACGAGCGTGGTCAGGTCGGGGCGGACGAGGAAGTCCGGCATACCGGCTTCGAGGCCGCCGGGGATGTACGAGTGATCGCCCAGCGCCGCGGTGTGGTACACGGCCCGGCTGAAGGCGAGGCCGTGGCCGACCGCGTGGGGCAGATGGTGCAGCAGGATGTCCCGGCCGCGGTCGGAGCCCATCATGTCGGGATAGGCGACGCGTACGACGTCGATGCCCTCGGCCGCGAGCGCCTCGGTCCTCCGGTGGACCCGGTCGGGTGTCTCGGCGCTCAATGGTCGCTCCCTGGAAGTGGGCCGGACGGAGTGCTCCGTTCTGGCCCCGTGCTCTGTTCTGGCCCCGAGGGTGCCGAAATTATTTGATGCCAAACGAGAGGGCACAGAATACGAGGCGGCCGGGCCGTCCACAAGGGCCCCCGCGATACGGCCCGGACGCGGCCGCCCCGGCCCGATCGCGGCCGCCACCCGACCCCGGGCGCGGCCGTCACCCCTCCCCGGGCACCGCCGTCGCCCGGCACCCGGCGCGCCCGGGGCTACATTTGAGCGCGACCGAATCACCCCGGCGGCCCAGGCCGCCCGAAGCCGAGGAGGATCCACCGTGCCCGGGCGCCGCCGATCCATCGCCGAGACCGAACAGGCCGTCCAGGAACGACTGGGCGGCTTCGAGTTGCAGCGTGAACAGATGGCCGCCGTCGCCAATATCCACCGCGCCGCCGCGGCCGTCCGACAGCACCTGGAGAACTCCGCGCTGCGCCCGCACGATCTGACCTGGACCGGCTTCGTGGTGCTGTGGGTGCTGTGGATCTGGGGCGAGGCCGAGACCTGGTCGGTCGCGGAAGAGGCGGGCATCTCCAAGGGGACGCTGACCGGGATCGCGCGCACCCTGGAGTCGCGTCACCTCGTGGCCCGCGCGTCCCACCCGGAGGACGGGCGACGCGTGCTGCTCTCGCTCACCCCCGAGGGCGAGGAGCTCATGGAGCGCCTCTTCCCCGCGTTCAACGCCGAAGAGGCGTTCGTCGCCACGCCGCTGAGCGCCGAGGAGTGCCTGCGGCTCGCCAACGGGCTGCGCGCGATCGTCGCGCAGCTGGAGGAGCACGGCGAGGAGCGCCGCCGGCAGCTGCTCGACGGACGGGATCTCGCGCCGCGACGTTCGGGCCGCCGCTCGCGCCAGTGACCGTACCCCGGACACCTCCCCGGCGCGGCCACCCGGGGACCGGCCACCGGGGCGACCTTGACCCGACCCCGGAGCACCCTTAGCTTGTTTGGGGTCAAACAAAATGGAGGACCGGGACATGTCCCAGCGGCCGGACACAGCTGCGAGCGAGGCACGGATCGCCGGTGTCGCCGTCGACACCCGGCACTGGATCGGCGGCAGACGCGTGGCGTCCGCTGACACCTTCCCCGATGTCTCGCCGATCGACGGCAGCACCCTCGCCCGGATCGCCCGCGGCGGCGCCGACGAGGCCGAGGCCGCCGTGGCCGCCGCCAAGGCCGCCTTCCCCGGCTGGGCCGCCACTCCCCCGGCCGAGCGCGCCCGCGTCCTCCACGCCATCGCCGACGGCATTGAGGAGCGTCTCGAGGAGCTGGCGATCGTCGAGACCACCGACAACGGCGCGCTTCTGCGCTCGCACCGCCGGGGTGTCATACCGCGCGCCGCCCGCAACTTCCGCTTCTTCGCGGACTGGCTGCTCACCCTGGGCCACGAGGACTTCACGACGCACACCGGCGGCGACGGCGACCCCGGCCACACCAATCACATCAGCTGGGACCCCGCAGGCCCCTGTGTGCTGATCACGCCGTGGAACGCCCCGCTGATGCTGGCCACCTGGAAGGTCGGCCCGGCCCTGGCCGCCGGGAACACGGTGATCCTCAAGCCCGCGGAGTGGTCCCCGCTGACCGCCTCGCTGCTCGCGGACATCGCCGCCGAGGCGGGGCTGCCGCCCGGTGTCCTCAATGTGGTCCAGGGCTATGGCTCCGAGATCGGCGACGACCTCGCCTCCCACCCGGACGTCCGCCGGATCAGTTTCACCGGCTCGGTGCCGACCGCCCGGCGCGTCGCCGCCTCGGCCGCTCGGAACCTGACCCCGCTCAGCCTCGAACTCGGCGGCAAGTCCCCGCTGTTGGTCTTCGCGGACGCGGATCTGGAGCTGGCCGTCGAGCTGGCCGTGGAGCAGTTCGACAACGCCGGGCAGGTGTGTCTGGCCGCCACCCGCCTTCTCGTCGAGGAGTCCATCGCGGACGAGTTCACCGACCGCTTCCTGCGGAAGGCCGCCCGGCTGACGCAGGGTGATCCGCGTGAGGAGGCCACCGACATCGGACCCACCATCCACCCCCGCCAGATCGAGAGGGTCGACGGTTTCGTACGGCGGGCGATCGCGGCCGGTGCCCGCGTGGTCTTCGGCGGCGGCTCCCACGCCCGGCTCGGCGGTCTGTATTACCGGCCCACCCTCCTCACCGACGTCGCCCAGGACTCGGAGATCGCGCAGGAGGAGGTCTTCGGCCCGGTGCTGACGCTACAGACCTTCGCGGGCGAGGCGGAGGCGATCCGCCTCGCCAACGACACCCGCTACGGGCTGGCCGCCACCGTGGCCACCGGCGACCACCGGCGTGCCGAACGCGTCACCGCCCAGCTGGTGGCGGGCACGGTCTGGGTCAACTGCTTCTTCGTACGCGATCTGCGGGCGCCCTTCGGCGGCTCCCGGCTCTCCGGCGTCGGCCGCGAGGGCGGCACCTGGAGCTTCGACTTCTACTGCGATCTGAAGAACCGCGTGACCGCCCCGGAGGGATTCAGCGACCATGGGTGAGATCGTCGGGGCGGGTCTGCTCGCCCATGTCCCCACCATCGTGCTCCCCGAGGAAACCCGGCGCGAGCTCAACGAGGGCAAGGAGATCACCCTGGTCACCGGCCTCCGGCAGCTCCGCGGGGATGTCTTCGGGGGTGATGGCTACGACACCGTCGTCGTCCTGGACTCCCACTGGGCCACCACGGTCGAGTTCGTCGTGACGGCCCACTCGCGGCGTGCGGGGTTGTTCACCTCCGACGAACTGCCACGGGGCATGTGCCGGATGCCGTACGACTTCCCCGGCGATCCCGAACTCGCCCATGCCGTCGCCCGGTTCGCCGAGGCACACGGCACCTTCATCACCCCCATCGACGACCCCTTCCTGCCGATCCACTACGCCACCGTCAACCTCTGGAAGTTCCTGGGCGAGGGGCTGCCCGGCAAGCGGTGGATGACCATCGGGGTGTGCCAGACCGGCGACATGGAGGACCACTTCCGGCTGGGCCGGGCGCTCGCCGACGGCATCGCCGCCACGCCCGGCCGCCGTGTGCTCCTGATCGCCTCCGGCGCCCTCTCGCACACCTTCTGGCCGCTGCGCGAGATCCGGGACCACGAGGCCAGCGACCCGCGCCATGTCTTCACCCCGCGGGCGAGGGCGGCCGACGAGGAGCGCATCGCCTGGCTCAAGGAGGGGCGCCACGACAAGGTCCTCGACACCATGGACGAATTCCGGACCCACCAGCCCGAGGCGAAGTTCTTCCACTATCTGATGATGGCCGGTGCCCTCGGCGAGCGGGGGTGCGTGGCCCCGGCCCGCCAGTACGGCGCGTACGAGAACTCCGTCGGCACCGGCCAGGCCCATCTCTGGTTCGACCGCCCGGCCGACGGCTGGACCGGCACCGGCTCGGCCACGCCCGCCACCACCCCGCACAACCCCGCATGAGGAGAGCCGACATGCCCGAGTACCGCCGCATCCTCCTCGACGGCGCCGTCGTGGAGACCGTCCGCGAGGGCGACGAACTCCTCACCGGCGACGGCCGCCGCGTCGCGATCCACGAGGCACACCACCTGCCTCCCGTGGTCCCCTCCAAGGTGATCGCCGTCCACCTCAACCACCGCAGCCGCGTCGCCGAGTTCCAGGTCCGGCTCCCCGCCGCCCCCACCTACTTCCACAAGCCGACCTCCGCCCTCAACTCCCACCGGGGCGCCGTCGTCCGCCCCGAGGGGTGCAAGTGGCTCAACTACGAGGGCGAGGTGGCCATCGTCATCGGGAAGACCACGCGGAACATCGCCCCCCAGCAGGCGGCGGAGCACATCGCCGGATACACGATCGCCAACGACTACGGGCTGCATGACTTCCGGGACACCGACGCCGGTTCGATGCTCCGTGTGAAGGGGTCCGACACGCTGTGCCCGCTGGGGCCGGGGCTGGTCACCGACTGGGACTTCCGCGGCAAATACCTGCGCACCTATGTCAACGGCCGACCGGCGCAGGACGGGTCCACCGACGAGATGGAGTGGGACATGCACTATCTCGTCGCCGACATCGCCCGAACCATCACCCTCCACCCCGGGGATGTGCTGCTCTCCGGGACCCCGGCCAACTCCCGCCCCGTACAGCCCGGCGACGTCGTGGATGTGGAGGTGGAGGGCCTCGGGCGGCTCACCAACCACATCGTCACCGGCCCGACCCCGATCCGCGGCGATGTCGGAGCGCAGCCCACCGAGTCGGAGGAAGTCCTGTCCACCGCCCTGGGCGGAGACTGGGAGTTCCGCGGCGTCCGGCCGCCCAACCGGCCCTGACCGCACCACCGGCCCTTACCGCACCACCAGCCCCGAACAAAACCTCCGGCCCGACCAAGGAGTGGACCCACATGGATCTGAAAGCCTGGCTCGCCACGGCCGTGGCGTCGAACGCCGACTGGGTGAAGAGCTTCGGCCCCTATCAGGCCCATCCGGCGCCGGCGGTCGACGACGCCCGGTTCGCCGCCGCGTTCGAGGTCTTCACCGAGCGGCTCAAGGACAACTACCCCTTCTTCCACCCCCGTTACGCGGGCCAGATGCTCAAGCCACCGCATCCGGCGGCGGTCGTGGGCTACCTCACGGCGATGCTGATCAATCCCAACAACCACGCTCTGGACGGCGGCCCGGCCACCGCCGAGATGGAGCGGGAGGCCGTCCAGCAGCTCGCCACGATGTTCGGCTACGACACCCACCTCGGCCACCTGACCACCAGCGGCACCATCGCCAACCTCGAGGCGCTCTTCGTGGCCCGCGAACTGCACCCCGGCAAGGGCGTCGCCTACAGCACCGAGGCCCACTACACCCACGGCCGGATGTGCGGTGTGCTGGGGGTGGAGGGCCATCCGGTCCCGGTGGACGACCTCGGCCGGATCGATCTCGACGCGCTGGAGCGGGTCCTGCGGACCGGCCGCGTCGGCACTGTGGTGTTCACCGCGGGCACCACCGGGCTCGGAGCCGTCGAACCGATCCACGAGGCGTTGGCGCTGCGCGAGCGCTACGGCGTACGCGTCCACGTCGACGCCGCCTACGGTGGCTTCTTCACCCTGCTGGCCGGGGCGCCGGGCCCGGAGGGCCTGCCCGAGGAGCCGTGGCGGGCCATCGCCGAGGCGGATTCCATCGTCGTGGACCCGCACAAGCACGGCCTCCAGCCGTACGGCTGCGGCGCCGTCCTGTTCCGGGATCCCTCGGTGGGCCGGTTCTATCTGCACGACTCGCCGTACACGTACTTCACCTCGGAGGAGCTGCACCTCGGGGAGATCAGTCTGGAGTGCTCCCGCGCCGGCGCGGCGGCCGCCGCCCTGTGGCTCACGTTCCAGCTGATACCGCCCACGCGGGAGGGGCTGGGGCAGTCGCTCGCGGCGGGCCGGCGGGCGGCGCTGCGCTGGGCCGAACTGATCGAGGGCTCGGAGCACCTGGAGCTGTACCAGGCCCCGGAACTGGACATCGTCAGCTACTTCCCGGTGACCGAGGCCGCGACGCTGTCGCAGATCGACGCGGCCAGCAACCGCGTCCTCCAGGCGGGGATGGCGGACAGCGACCCCGTCTTCGTGAGCACGCTCCGCGTCGGCGCCGATCGGCTCACGGCCCTCCATCCGAAGCTCGTCCGGGACGCCGACGGGGCCCGCGTCCTGCGGAGTGTGCTGATGAAGCCGGAGTCCGAGGGCTATGTCGACCATCTCCACGAGCGTCTGGAACGGCTCGCGCGTGCGTGACGGCCGCCCCATGCCCCTCAGCCCACCCGCGGCCCAGCGGCCCTCCACATCAGGAGCGTGACGGCATGACCAGCGTCCGAGGCTACTTCCCGCCCAGAACCGCCACCGGCGCCGCGTCCCTCATCCCCGCCCCGCCGTGGCACTACTCCGGCGATCTGCTCACCATCGAGTACCGCACCGACCCCGCGCGGGTGCGCGAACTCCTGCCCGAGCCGCTGGAGCCCGCCGAGGAGGATCCGGGGGCGGTCGCGCTGATCTGGGCCGACTGGCAGTCCTGCGCGGCCGGCGGACGGGAGCTGCTGGATCCGGTGCTCTCCCAGTACAAGGAGACCTTCGCGGTCGTCCGCTGCACGTACCGGGGCCGGACGTACTCCCGCTGTGTCTACATCTGGGTCGACAAGGACTTCGCGATCGCCCGCGGGGTGCAGCAGGGCTATCCGAAGAAGCTCGGCTCCATCCACCAGACCCGCCCCCACCCGTATGGGCCCGCCCCGCGCGTCGAGACCGGGGCCCGGTTCGGCGCGACGCTCGCAGCGGCCGACCGGCGCCTCGCCCAGGCCGTGGTGACCCTGCGCGAGCCCTCCGGGACCGGCGGCTTCGTCAACGGCCACCCGATGGCCCACCACCGCCGGCTGCCGTCGATCGAGAACGGCGGGGGCCTCGCCCTCGACGAGCTGATCGAGACCGGCGCCGCATCCTTCGAGGGCGGTCAGCCGTGGGTCGGCGACGCCGAGCTGGAGCTGTTCGACTCCCCCACCGAGGAGCTGGCCCGGCTGGAGGTCCGTGAGCCGATCGCCGCGTACTACCGCCAGGTCGGCGTGGTCTGGGACGGCGGCCGGCTGCTGGAGTCAGGCACCTCGGGGGCCCGGTAGCGGCACCGGGCGGAACCGGGCCCACGGCGGCCACCGCCGGGGCCCGCCCCGTCTGCGACGTGCTCACCACCGGCTTCGCCCGTGTCACCCAGGACGCCATCCTCGACGCGCTCGGCTGGCGCGACCTGGTGCCGCTCACCCTGTGCCCCGCCGACGCGGGCGGGCGCGGGGGGCCGTACCCGGACATGGTGCCGGCGGCGTTCCTGCGGACCAAGGCCGCCGAGCACGTGGCGCAGGTGGCCGTTGCCGGCCACCGGCAGCTGAGCCCACGCTCAGGCGGGACGGACCACATAGGTGGCGCCCGCGTCGGCGGTGAAGGCCGTGACCTCCGGCTCCGGCCGGGTGGTGGTGACGGGCGCGTCCCCGGAGGTCACCCGCACGGCCTTCGCCGTACGCAGCCGCGTCGGACCTCCGGCCCGTGCCCTCAGCCGCGCCTCGCTCAGCGCTCCGCCCCGCCAGCTGACGTCCACCTCGAAACCGCCCCGCGCCAGCAGGCCCCGCACACTGCCGTCCGGCAGGTTCGGCGGGAGGGCGGGCAGCAGGTGCAGTTCGTCGTGCTGGCTCTGGAGCAGCCATTCGGTCACTCCGGCGCAGGCGCCGAAGTTGCCGTCGATCTGGAACGGCGGATGCAGGTCGAAGAGGTTGGGGGCGGTGCGCTCGGGGGTGAGCAGATCGGTGAGCAGCTTGTAGGAGCGGTCCCCCTCCTGGAGCCGCGCCCAGAAGTTGATCTTCCAGGCGAGCGACCACCCGGTCCCCGCGTCACCGCGCTGTACGAGGGTGGTGCGCGCGGCGGCGAAGAGGTCCGGGGTGCGCGTCCGGCCGATCTGGTTGCTCGGATGCAGCCCGTACAGATGGGAGACATGGCGGTGCTGCTGCTCGGGGGCGCCCGCGTCCCAGTCCTGTTGCCACTCCTGGAGCTGGCCCCGCGCGCCGACCTTCATGGGGGCGAGCCGTCCGCGCGCGGCGAGCACCTGGTCCCGGAAGGCGGCGTCGACGCCGAGGAGGTCGGCGGCCGAGGCCACCGCGCCGAACAGGTCGCGCAGCAGCTGCATGTCCATCGTGGGCCCGGCGCACAGCGAGCCGCCGCCCCCGGCGTGGTGGGCGTTCTCCGGGGAGACGGAGGGGCAGGTGACCAGCGCGCCCGTGGTCGGGTCGGTGACCAGCGCGTCGAGGAAGAACTGGGCGGCGCCCTTGAGGACGGGGTAGCGCGTCCGCAGCTTCACCGTGTCGCGGGTGTAGCGATAGTGCTCCCAGATGGCCATGGACAGCCAGGCGCCGCCCATCGGCCACATGCCCCAGAAGGCGCCGTCCACGGGCGCCGTGCCGCGCCAGGCGTCGGTGTTGTGGTGGGTGACCCAGCCATTCGCGCCGTACTGGGTGCGCGCTGTCGACTGCCCGGCCACCGCAAGCTCGTCGAGCAGCGCGAAGACCGGCTCCCAGCACTCCAGGAGGTTGGCGGGGGCGGCCGGCCAGTAGTTCATCTCCGTATTGATGTTGATGGTGTACTTCGAGCCCCAGGGCGGGCTCGTCAGGTCGTTCCAGATGCCCTGGAGGTTGGCCGGCTGGGTGCCGGGGCGGGACGCGGCGATGAGCAGATAGCGGCCGTACTGGAAGTGCAGCTCGACCAGTTGCGGATCGCCGCCGGAGGCGAAGCGGGCGACGCGCTCGTCGGTGGGCAGGGCCGCCGCGTCGCTGGTGCCCACGTCCAGCGCGGTACGGCGGAACAGCGCGCGGTGGTCCTCGACATGGCGACCGCGCAGCTGGCCATACGGGCGGTTCGCCGCCGGGTTGAGGTCCCCCGCCGCCCGGCCCGCCGCGTCGCCATGGGCGTTCTCCCAGTTCACATAGGTGGTGCCGATGGCCACCAGGACGGTGGCCGCGTCGGCGCCCCGGACGGTGACGGTCCCGCCGGCGCTGGTGGTGGTGCCGCCCTCGGCGAGCACCCGCACCAGCGCGCGGAATCCCACCGCGCCGTCCACACCGCCCGTGGCGTCGCCGGTCCCGTCGAGCGCGGCGGTGAGCGGGTCGGGTGAGGACAGGGAGGTGTGCAGCGGGCTGTCGAACGTGGCGCCGAAGGACAGGGCGCTTTTCCTGGACGCGGACAGCCGGACGACGAGGACGTGGTCGGGAGCGCTGGCGAACGCCTCGCGGGTGTACGTCACACCGTCGCGGGTGTAGGTGGTGGTGGCGACCGCCGAGTCCAGGTCCAGCTCCCGCCGGTAGCCGGACACCGTGCCGCCCGTCGGCAGCTTCAGGAGCAGGTTGCCGACGGTCTGGTACTGGGCCTGGCCACCGGGCACACCGAGGAAGTCGGAGTTGATCAGCGTCTCGGCCTCGGGCCACTTGCCGTCGAAGACGAGCTGCCGGATGCGGGGCAGGGCGGCCAGCCCCTTGTGGTTGTCGTATTCGTGCGGCCCGCCCGCCCAGAGGGTGTCCGCGTTGAGCTGAAGCCGCTCGGTCTCGGTGCCCCCGAACACCATCGCGCCGAGCCGCCCGTTGCCCAGCGGCAGGGCGCTCAGCCAGTCGGCCGCGGGCGCGCGGTACCACAGCGCCAGCGGCCGGTCCGCCGCCTGGTGGCCGCCGTGCTGCGCGGCGTGGGCGGACCCGGCGGGCAGGCCGGTGGCGGCGAGGCCCGTGGTGGTCGTGGCGGCGAGGGCCATGAACCGCCTGCGCGGGACGTCAGGGGTCACTTGGCCACGCCCATGGCGTAGGTGATGCCACCGAGGAGGTGCTGCCGGAAGGCGGGCTCGGCGTAGGACTCCTTGGTGTGGCCGAGGCCGGTGTAGAAGGCCCGGCCGCCCTTGTACGCCTGGTACCAGCTGATGGGGTGATCGCCGTTCATGGTGCCGCCGCTGTACGAGGACTCGTCCAGCGCGGCGAGTACGTGCACGGTGGCCGTACCGCGGGGGTTGGTGCGGTAGTTGTACCACTCGTCGGTGCGCACCCAGGTGTTTCCGAGGTGGGCCGTCGCCGGGTGGGCGTGGTCCTCGACCCTCACCGTGGCCTGCTGGATCGCCGGGTGGGACTGGAACCACGCGCCGCA
This sequence comes from Streptomyces lacaronensis, assembly GCF_047337785.1. NCBI lineage: Bacteria > Bacillati > Actinomycetota > Actinomycetes > Kitasatosporales > Streptomycetaceae > Streptomyces > Streptomyces lacaronensis. The sequence continues at coordinate 10,267,028 of NZ_JBLHDK010000003.1, read as the reverse complement.
CAGCCCGCCGTAGAACGGCCAGTCGTACTCGGTGTCGGCGGCGGCGTGCACCCCGGCGTAGCCGCCGCCCGCCGCGATATAGCCCTCGAAGGCCGTCTGCTGACCACCGCTGAGGACGTCGCCGGTCGTGGACAGGAAGACCACGGCGGCGTAGCGGGCGAGGTTGCCGGGGGTGAAGGCGGTGGCGTCCTCGGTGGCGTCGACGGCGAACCCGGCCTGGGTGCCCAGTTGCCGGATGGCGGCGATGCCGTCGGGGATGGAGTCGTGACGGAAGCCCGCCGTCTTGGAGAACACCAGCACCCGGCCCGCCTTCGGCCGCCTGCGGACGGGCGCGGCCCACGCGGGCGCGTTCGCCGCGGTGATCAGGACGGCGCCGGCCGCGGCCTTCATCACGGAGCGGCGCGGGGCGGGACCGGGGGTGGGCAGGTCGGGACGTTTCCTGTGCACGGGGAACCTCCGGGGAGAAGTGTGATTCTCAATGGGGGTTGGGCACAGCGCGCGCCGTCGCGCCTGGGGGCGCCGCACGGATACGGCCCTCGGTGAGGGGATGGGCCGCGTCCGTTGAGCGTAAGGGGACCGTACCGAGTCGGCCCCACTTTGCAAAGCCCGTTGACAAAATCCTGTGCCCGGTCGTCCGTTCACCGCCTCGTGGGCAGGGCGACGGCGCACAGCCGGCCGGACTTCCCCGACGTGGTCCGGGGAGCAGCCCGCCGCAGGCGTCAAGATCTGTCGGACACCCCCTGGTCATGGTCCGCCAACATGAAAAGCTCGTTGGCGAAAGGCACGGGTTCGGGACGGGAGCATGTGCTGCCGACCGGCAGCGAGGTCCGTTCCCGGGCGGCGTCGAGCAGGGTGAGCATGACGTCCAGGACATGCCGGGCGAGCTCGGCGGACGCCCGGTGCGGACGGCCCGCGCCGAGTGCCCGTGCCAGGTCGGCCAGGCCGTACCCCCGGGCGGAGCCCGCGTATCCGGCCGACGGCGCCAGCGGCTGCCAGGCGCCACCGCGCCAGAGCTCCACGGGGCCGTCGAAGGTGTTGGGGTCCGGCACCGACAGCGAGCCCTCACTGCCGTGCACTTCGATGCGCGGCAGCCGGGCCGCGTGCACGTCGAAGCTCATCAGCAGCGTGGTGAGCGCGCCGCCTCGATGCTCCAGGACCCCCGTGACATGGGTGTCCACCTCGACCGCGAAGCGCTCGCCCGCGCGCGGACCGCTGCCGATGCTCCGCTGGGCGCGCGGCCGGGAGGCCGCTCCGGTGACCCGGGCCACCGGGCCCAGCAGGTGCACCAGGGCGGACAGATAGTACGGGCCCATGTCCAGCAGCGGCCCGCCGCCGGGCCGGTAGTAGAACTCCGGGTCCGGATGCCACGCCTCGTGCCCGGCGGTGGTCATGAAGGCGGTGGCCGCGACCGGTGTGCCGATGAGCCCGTCGTCCACGGCCCTGCGCGCGGTCTGGGTGCCGGGGCCGAGCACGGTGTCCGGCGCGCAGCCGACCCGCAGCCCGGCCGCCTCAGCCGCGCCCAGGATGGCGTCGGCCTCCTCGCGGGTGCCGGACAGCGGCTTCTCGCCGTACACATGCCGGCCCGCGGCGAGCGCGGCCAGCGCCACCTCGGCGTGCGCCGCCGGGATGGTCAGGTTGAGTACGGCGTCGACGTCCTCACGTGCCATCAGCTCGCCGACCGACGCGGCGACGGCCACGCCCCCGGTGCTCTTGGCGGCGGCCTCCGTGCTCTTGGCGGCGGCCTCGGCGGTTTTGGCCGCTGCCTCGGCAGTTTTGGCCGCGGCCTCCGCGCGGGCCCGGTTGAGGTCGGTCACGGCGGTCAGACGCAGTCCCGGCAGGCGTGGCAGCGTGTCCAGATAGGCCCGGCTGATCTTGCCCGCCCCGACCAGCCCTATCCTCAGCGGCTCGCCCACAGTGGCCCCCTCCCGGTCAGCGCCCGCGCCTGGGGCGCCCATCCGCTCGTCGCGTTCGGTGTCTGTCGGTTTCGGTGTCACGGCCTCTGCACGCTCCCGTCGGTTGTCCGCAGCAGGGCCCAGCGGTCGTGGGCCAGGGGCTCGGGCGCCGAATTCAGGCTGCCACCGCCATCCTGGCCGCTCGTGCCATTTCAAGGAACGAGCCCGCCTGCCGCCCGGGGCAGGGGATGGGAGTGCGGCACACCCGGGCCCTCCGCATAGGCTGGAGTCCTGTCAGGACAACGGCGGTAACGGGGGACACGATGCGGAAAGAGGCGGTTCGGTACCTTCACTGTCCGTACTGTTCCGGCGCCATGACGATGACCGACGGCACGCTGCGGTGCTCGCGGGGGCACAGCTTCGACGTGGCGAAGCAGGGGTACGTCAATCTGCTGCGTGGCGCCGCCAAGTTCAGCGCGGACACCGCCGCCATGGTGGCGGCCCGCGCCGACTTCCTGGCCGCCGGCCACTACGCACCGATCGCCGGGGCACTGGCCGCGCTGGCGCGCGAGACGGCACCGGAGGCCACGGGCGGGGACCTCGGCTGTGTCGTGGACATCGGCGGCGGCACGGGCTATCACCTGGCCCGGGTGATGTCGGAGTTCCCGGACTCCGAGGGAATCCTGCTCGACATCTCCAAGTTCGCCGCCCGCCGGGCCGCGCGGGCCCATCCCCGGATCAGCGCGGTGGTGGCCGACGCCTGGGACGGGCTGCCGCTCGCCGACGGGGCCGCGTCGGTGGTCCTCAATGTCTTCGCACCGCGTAATCCGGCCGAGCTGCGGCGGATTCTGCGTCCTGAGGGTGTACTGCTGGTGGTCACACCCCGGCCGGATCATCTACGGGAACTGGTGGCGGCGCTGGGGCTGCTGCGGGTCGGCGAGCAGAAGGACGAGCGCCTGGCGGACCGGCTCTCGGCGCACTTCACCGAGGTGGCCCGCGAGCGGTCGCGGAGCACCATGACACTGGACCACAAGGCACTGCCGCAGCTGGTCGGGATGGGTCCCAACGCCTGGCATCAGCAGAGCGAGCGGCTGGAGGAGCGCATCGCGCGGCTGCCCGAGCCCTGCGATGTGACGCTCTCCGTCACGCTCACCGCGTACCGCCCGCTGGTCTGACACCGGGCCCCGGCCGCCACCGGGCTCCGCCAGGGGCCATCACGTCCAGACGGTGTATCCGCCGTCCACCCGGATCGCCTCGATACCGCTGATGTACCGGGCGCCGCAGCGGTCCTGGGGCAGGACGAGCTGGGGGCCCGCGCGGTCGAGCGGGGTGTCGTCGATGGTGACCGCGAGCAGCACGGGGGCACGGCCGAAGTCCGGGTCGATCTCGGCCCAGGACAGCAGCGCGCGGTGGCCGTCCGCACCGCGTACGGCGATCAGGAAGCGCAGCCGGTCCTTGCGCCGGGCGGGGTCGAAGCCGGGACCGGCGGCGACCAGGACGTCATGCAGGAACGGCCCGGTGAAGCGGTGGTGCTGGACGCCGCTGGTGGCGCAGTCGAAGCTCACCCGCGCCCGGTGCTGGGGCCAGGAGAGCAGCTCGGACACCGTCAGCCGGGCGGGGCGGGTCAGATCGCCGGTGAGGGCGACTTCCGCCATCGGACCGGCGGCCGTACTGGCAGCTGCGAGGGAGTCACTCACGGCCTACCACCTCCTGGAGGAGCGTTACCCGAACACCCATCCCAGGCAAACGCACATGCCATGCCGATAGGCCGAAGATCGCGCATATGCGAGGGATAATCGCCAACTCCCCTGGTATCTGCCACAGGGTCAGCAGACCGGGGCCGAGGCGCCCTCGACCAGGGTCGCATTCACCGCCCCGCCTTCGGTCGAAGGCGCTGCGAGCCGCCGGGCTGATGTGCCTGCCGGGCCGCACGGACAGACTCGTGTCCGTGCCGGGACAGTCGAACACCGCCTGCGCGGCGAGGCCGAGCAAGCAACAGGAGCAGAGGCATGTTCAAGGAGTGGCGGCATCGTCGGGCCGTGCAGCGGGTCAAGCCCGGGGACGGGCGAGCGCTGAAGCGTTTCCGCTGGTGGCAGATGCTTACCCGCGCGCTGTTCCATCTCCGGCTGATGAACGACGACGGCCGGCAGACGGTCTACACCGTCGACATCAAGCATCAGAACACCTCGGACGGCTATGTCAAGGCCCACCTGTACCTCGATGGCAGGCATCACGCCGAGTCCAGAGTCCCTGCCGTCTTCCCCGTCCGGGGCGGCACCGTCGAAGTGAGGGCGAGCGGCTTCGGGCTCAAGCGCTGCCACTACGTCACCACCGAGGGAGCCGAGTTCCGGCTCATCCCGGACCCCGCCTCCGCCGAGGGGCGCCGCGCGCGCTTCGACCGGTCGCACCCCGCGCTGAGCCGCTGTATCGGTTTCCTCTCGGTGATCGTGCTGGTCGTCGGTGTGGTTCTGCTGATCCTTCAGCTCGCCGAACAGATCACCCGGAATCCGGAGGGCGTCGCCCAGTACGTCGGGACCTTCACCTCGCCCATCCAGCTATCGGCATGGAGCAACACCGTGGTCGGACTCGTCACCGTGGCGGCCAGCACGGAGCGGGCACTGCGGCTGCGCTACAACTGGCTGCTCGACGGCGGGGTGGGCTGATCCCGTTTCCCCGGCGAGGGAGGAGCGGCGCGTTGCCCCAAACGGAGGAGGGGCGGCCGGAGGAGTGGCGGCCCGGCCGCAGAGCGGTCGTGGTCACCACCACACTGGCCGGAATCGGAACGGCCATCGGCGCGGGCGGTGGCACCGCGTACGCCCGTGCCACCGCATCCGCCCGCGCCACCGAGCGCATATTGCGGTCGAAGCGGATGGAGGTCCGGGCGGACCTGGGAGCCGCGCGAGGCCACCGACCCGGCCAAGCTCTACCACTACAACCCGGCGGGTGGCACCACCCGTTCCGCCGCGTACGCCGATTCCTGGAGGTCGAGACGGCGGCCGCCGTCCATGAACTCCTCGTCGGTACCGAACTGCCGGTGGCCGCCATCGCCCGCCGCGTGGGCACCGCACCGGTCCGCTTCCGCGAACAGCAACACCGGATGGCTGTTACCCCATTGGGGGGACGTTGGGCCGCGATCGGCCCGGCAAAGGGGCACCATGCATGCGAAGCCGGTCATTTCCGGCCGCTCATCCCCAGCAAGGAGTTCCCATGCGTATGCGGACCGCTCTGTCCACGCTCGCTCTCACCGCCGCGTCCCTCGCCGTCGGCGCGACCGGTGCCGTCGCGGAGGACGGCCCCGACACCACCGTCAACAACACCACCAGCACGACCTTCCCCGGCGTATGCGCCAGCAACCAGTTCTCCTTTGTCACCGTCCCGGTCAACCTGGTGGGCGAGTCGGACTCCGGAGCGTGCTGACCCCCCGCTCCGCGAGGCCATGAGGAGCGGAACCCCCGGCCGACGCGGCCGGGGGTTTCCCATGCCCTAGGCCGGCCGGCGCAGCTGGTTCGCCCCGTCCGCCAGGCGGGAGGCGTCGCAAGAGGGAACCCGGTGGGAATCCGGGACTGCCCCGCAGCGGTGAGCGGGAACAACCGCCGTCATACGCACTGGGCCCGGTGAGAAGGGCCTGGGAAGCGACGGCCAGTAGCACTCCCCCAGCTACCGCTGGGAGGTACCCCCTGGTCTCCCGCGTTCGCTCCGCGTCCGGCGCGCATGGATCGTGTCCGTGGTCCGGGGACGCGCGGGCGGGGTTCCTCACGCCTCGGGGCGCCCGGTCGGGCCTGGACGGTCCGATGCCCCACACGATCGCTCTGGTCGTGTGGGGGCGGTGCCGTCCGTCGCCGGATCGGGTGTCCCAGGGCGCGCCTGCCGATCGCCACGGCGGCTGCGTCGTGGCGGGTGGTGGTGCGGTTGGTGCTGGTGAGGGGTTTCTGCCAGTGCTGGGGCTGCCTCAACGGCCGCGACGTCCGGGTCAACGACCTGGAGAAGTCCCTGGCCACGCTCGACACCCTGCTGGGCCTGGCGCACCGGGTCGATGTGGTCGTCTCCTGCTCGCTGCTGCACGTCCCGCTCGACACGACGGCCGAGCGGGACATCGAACCGCGGATCCTGCCCGGCTCCCATGCCGACGCTCCGGGCCTCCACGCCGACCCCATGCGGCCTTAACAGGACCGGTCACGGGCGCGGTACGGCCGTGTGGGACCTGTGACGCGCAGCAGGTCCAGCTTGCCCGCGTCGCTGCTTCCGGTCGCCGCCGTGTAGGTGACCATGCGCAGATCCGCGCCGGCGACGATGAGCACATCGCAGTCGAGCAGGATGTCGCCGATCTCCGGATGCCGGATCGTCTTGCGGTCGGAGGTGTGCTGGGCGGCGGTCGCCCGGGTGGCCCAGTGGTGGGCGAAGACCTCGGACTCCGCCCGTAGTTCCCGCACCAGGCGGGCGAGCCGGGTGTCGGCGGGGTAGCGGGAGACGGCGTCCTTGAGGTCGGCCACGATCGAGGTCTCGAAGCTGTCGGGTCCGCGCTCGGGCCGGACCCGGAGCACCGAGTCGCGGGCGGCACCGGTGCCGAACAGGGCGCGGGCGAGGTTGCGTTCGTCGGCCGGGAGGACGGTGGGGTCGCCGTGCAGGGCGCTCCACATGGCGTTCCACCACACCAGGGTCCAGTCGGCGGTGAACACCCCGATCGGGACGTCGCCCAGGCGCGCCGCGAGCCGTTGGACGCCCGGGGGCACATGGGCACTGACCGTCCCGTCCCGCGGTGGCAGCAGCCCGGCGCTCCGGTACAGCTGGTCGCGTTCGGCGCGGGACAGCTGGAGGGCGCGGGCGAGGGCGCCGACGACCTGGTCCGAGGGGTGCTTCGCGCGCCCCTGCTCCAGCCGCAGGATGTAGTCGACGGAGAGCCCGGCCAGTTCGGCGAGTTCCTCGCGGCGCAGCCCCGGCGCGCGGCGGCTCGCCTTCGGGGCGAATCCGGCGTCGGCCGGGGCGAGGCGGTCGCGCCAGGCGCGCAGGAGCGCGGCGAAGTCGGAGCGGGAGGAAGCCATGGGTTCATTCTCGCCGCGCGGCGCCGGATGAGCCTGGGTACTGCCAGTCCTAGTGACGGGGACGGCACTGGCCGGCGTGGCCCGGGGCGGCGAACGTGGAGCCGCCGCCCCGGACCGGGCGCCATCGGCCGACCAGTGAAGGAGCCTTCCATGCCCGCTACGAACCACACCATCGTGATGACGGGCGCGAGCCGCGGGATCGGGCGGGTCGCCGCGGAGCACATCGTGCGCCGGTCGCCCGACGCGCATCTCCTCGTCGTGGCCCGCGCGTCCTCCGGCGCCCGGCTCGCCGAAGAGCTCGCCACGGGCGGGCGTACGGTCTCGTACGTCCCGGCGGACCTCGGCTCGCTCCAGAGCGTCCGCGCCGCCGCCACCGAGATCCATGACCGGCTGGAGCGCGGTGAGCTGCCCCCGCTGCGCGGCTTCGTGGGCAACGCGGGCATGCAGTACACCAACGCGCTGACCGAGTCCCCCGACGGGTTCGAGGCCACCTTCGCCATCAACGTACTGGCCAACCACGTCTTCGTCCGGGTGCTCCAGGACCACTTCGCCGTGCCCGCCCGGATCGTGATCACGGTCAGCGACACCCACTTCGGGGACTTCGAGCACAACATGGGCATGGTGCCCGGCCCCGCCTGGCACTCCCCCGATGTCCTGGCCCGCCCGGGGGCCTTCCCGAAGCCGTCCGGCACGGCGGGCGGGCGCACCGCGTACTCGACGAGCAAGCTGGCCGCCATCTACCTCGTGCACGAGTACGCGCGGAGGCTTCCGGCCGGGATCGACGCCATCGCGTACAACCCCGGTTTCGTCCCCGGCACCGGTCTCGCCCGCAACGCCGGACCGCTCTCCCGCTTCGCCATGCGGCGCGTCCTGCCGGTGATGGCCCTCACGCCGTTCGCCACCGGCCGCGGCGCGGCGGGCCGCTACCTCGCCGATGTCGTGCTGGGCACGACCCCGGCCCCGACCGGCTCCTACGTCGACCGCGCCCGGGTGGCGCGGTCGTCGGAGGAGTCCTACGACCCGCGGCGCGAGCGCGAACTGTGGGACGCCGTGGAGCGGTTCACCGTGACGCACCCGGTCTGAGCGGCGCGCGCCCCCGGGTCAGGCGTGGCGTGTCCACGAGCCCAGCACCATCAGCGTCTTGGTGCCGGTGACCAGGCCGACGCGCCGCAGACCGTCGATGACCTGCTGCAGATGCTCGATGTCCCGCACCCGGACGTGCACCAGGGCGTCGGGGTCACCGGCGATGGTGAAGACGGCCTGCACCTCGGGGACCGTGTAGCAGGTGCGGACGATCTCCCCGACCGGTGTCGTACCGGTGTAGGACAGCTCCACGAACGCCTCGATGCCCCAGCCGAGCTTGGTGTGGTCGATCTGCACCGTGAAGCCCTTGATCACCCCGGTGTCCTTGAGCCGGTCCACCCGGCGCTTGACCGCGGCCACCGACAATCCCACCTCGGGTGCCATCTCGGAGAAGGTGCGCCGCCCGTCCTCGCGCAGCATGCGCAGCAACTGCCGGTCCACCTCGTCGAACTCGGGCATCGGCCCTCCACTCGGCGCCGCGCGCACCCGCGCAACCCGCACTGACGCGCGCAAACAATTTTATTCAAGCTCGCGAATTTTCTCGAAAGTTTGCGTCTTCTCCTGGATCGGCCGCAAGTTACTTGTGCTCCTCCCGAGGGTGTTGCTGTCCTTGGGCCGGACCCCAGTCACGCCGAGGAGGCTCACGTGAGCACCGACCCCGCCGCGGTTTCGCTCGATGACCCCTACACGGCCCGCGGCGGCCGTGTGCTGATCTCCGGCATCCAGGCCCTGGTCCGGCTCACCCTCGAACAGCGCCGGCTGGACGAGGCGCGCGGTCTGGACACCCGCGCGTTCGTCTCCGGCTATCCGGGCTCACCGCTGGGCGGGGTCGATCTGGAGCTGGACCGGGCACGCCGCTTCCTGGACCCCGCCGGTGTGGTGTTCCGGCCGGGCCTCAACGAGGAGCTGGCCGCCACCGCCGTGGCCGGGACACAGCTGCTGGGGCAGGTGCCCGGGCGCCGCCACGAGGCGGTGACCGGGTTCTGGTACGGCAAGAACCCCGGTCTCGACCGCGCGGCCGACGCGATGCGGCACGGGACGGTGGCCGGTACGGCGGCGCTGGGCGGCGCGGTGGCCTGGATCGGCGACGACCCCGGAGCCAAGTCCTCGACCGTGCCCAGCTCCTGCGAGCCGATGTGCCAGAGCCTGGCCATGCCCCTGCTCGCGCCCGGCTCCGTATCCGAGATCCTCGCATTCGGACTGCACGCCGTGGCCCTGTCCCGGGCCACCGGCCTCTGGGCCGGGCTGAAGATCGTCGCGGATATCGCGGACGCCTCGGCGGTCGTCGACCTGGACGCGCTCCGGCCCGACATCCCCGCCCCGCCCGCCGCCCCGCGCGGCGCGCCGCCCACCCTCGTGGGCCCCGCGTCCCTGGACGCCGAGCACGACATGCTCACCCGCCGGCTGGACCTGGCGCGCGCCTACGCCCGCGAGGCCGGGCTGAACCGCGTCACCTTCAGCGCCCCGCACGCCACCTTGGGCGTGGTGGCCTCCGGCACCGCCTACGCCGTGGTGCGGCGCGCCCTGGCCGACCTCGGCATCGGCGAGGCGGACATGGAGGCCCTCGGGGTCCGGCTGATCCGGCTGGCGATGCCGTTCCCCCTCTGCGACGACGACCTGGTGGCCATGACCGGCGATCTGGACCAGGTCCTGGTCGTCGAGGACAAGGTGCCCTTCCTCGAAGGGCACCTCAAGGCCGCCCTGTACGGCGGCGCCGACGCGCCCGTGGTGGTCGGCCGCCGCGGCGAGGACGGCCGGCCGCTGCTCACCGCCCGGGGCACCCTCGGGGCCGAGGACGTGGCCAGGGCCCTGGCCCAGCGCATCGGCCAGGACCGGCTGCCGCGGACCGCGACCGCCCGGCTGGCCTCGCTGGCACCGCCGCCCGCGCCCCGGATCGCACTGCCCACCGTGTCGGCGCGCACGCCCTACTTCTGCTCCGGCTGCCCGCACAACATCTCCACCCGCACCGCCGATGACACCCTCGTCGGCGCGGGCATCGGCTGCCACGCCATGATCGCCATCGATGGCGCGGGCCGCGGTCACCAGATCGGGCTGACCCAGATGGGCGGCGAAGGCGCCCAGTGGATCGGCCTGGCCCCGTTCACCGACGACCGGCACTTCGTGCAGAACCTCGGTGACGGCACCTTCCACCACTCCGGCTCCCTCGCCATCCGCGCGGCGGTGGCCGCGGGCGTGACCATGACGTACAAGCTCCTCTACAACGACGCCGTCGCGATGACCGGCGGCCAGCGGCCCGAGGGGCGGCTGGACGTCCCCGCGCTGACCCGCTGGCTCGCCCTGGAGGGCGTACGGAAGGTCGTGGTGACCACGGCGGCACCGGCCGACTACCGCGGCGTACGCCTCGACCCGATCGCCACGGTGCGCCACCGCGACGATCTGCCCGAGGCCGAGAAGCAGCTGGCCGCCACCGACGGCGTGACCGTGCTCATCCATGACGACCGCTGCGCCGCGGAGGAACGCCGGCTGCGCAAGCGCGGTCAGCTGCCCACCCCCGCCGAGAAGGTCGTCATCAACGAGCGGGTCTGCGAGGGCTGCGGCGACTGCGGGGATGTCTCCACATGTCTGTCGGTGCAGCCCGTGGACACCGCCTTCGGCCGTAAGACCCGGATCCACCAGGCGTCCTGCAACTCCGACTTCAGCTGCCTGAAGGGCGACTGCCCCTCCTTCCTCCTCGTCGAGCCGAAGGCGAAGACGACCGGGCAGGCGAAGGGCAAGCGGCCCCGCGCCGTCCCCCAGCCACCCGTGGCCCTGACCGCGCCCACCCCGGCGGTGGCCGGGGACAGCGCACTGCTGCGGATGCCCGGCATCGGCGGCACCGGTGTCGTGACCGTCTCACAGATGCTCCAGCGGGCCGCCCACCTCGATGGCCGCTACGCGGCCGGACTCGAGCAGACGGGGCTGGCCCAGAAGGGCGGGCCCGTCGTCAGCGACGTACGAATCTCGGCCACCCCGGTCACCGGTGCCGTGCGGGCCTCCCGCGCGAGCGCCGATGTGCTCATCGGCTTCGATCTGCTCGGTGCGGCCGCCGACGCCAATCTGCGCGTCGCCCGCCCCGGCCACACCATCGCCGTCGTCAACTCCGCCATCGTCCCCACCGCGGCCATGGTGACCAACCGGGTCGTCGTGCCCGGCTCCCCGGACGACGCCCTGGAGCGCGTCGAGTCGGCCACCCGCCCCGGGGACAACCTCTACCTCGACGCGCAGAGCATGGCCGAGGCCCTGTTCGGCGATCACATGCCGACCAACATGCTCCTCGTCGGAGCCGCCTTCCAGCACGGCTGCGTCCCGCTGACCGAAGACGCCATCGAGGGCGCGATCCGCCTGGGCACCGCCGTGGAGAAGAACCTCGCGGCCTTCCGCTGGGGGCGCGCCGCCGCCCTCGACCCCGACGCCGTACGGCGTTCCCTGACCGCACCGGAACGGCCGGTCCTGGAGATCACACCAGAGGCGCACACCGTCGCGGCCACCGCCGCCGGGCCCGGAACGCTCCAGGACACCGTCGCCCTGCGCGCCGCCGACCTGATCGCCTATCAGGACCGGGCCTACGCCGAGCGGTACGCCACCGAGGTGGAGCAGGTCGCCGCGACGGCCCGGCGGCGGGCCGGTGACGAGGCGGGCGAGCGCATCGCCGTCGCCTACGCCGAGGGGCTGCACAAGCTCATGGCCTACAAGGACGAGTACGAGGTGGCCCGGCTCCATCTGGACACCGTGGAACGGGCCAGGGTCGCGGACGAGTTCGGTGCCGATGCCGACGTGTCCGTCCTGCTGCACCCTCCGGCGCTGCGCGCGCTGGGCATGAAGCGCAAGATCCGGCTCCGCCGCACGGCGCCCGCCCTCTTCTCGCTCCTCCGCGCCCTGCGGCGGCTGCGGGGCACCCGGCTGGACCTCTTCGGATACGCCGAGGTCCGCCGCCAGGAGCGGGCGCTGATCGAGGAGTACCCGCGCCTGGTCCGCGACGCCCTGGCCCGTCTGACGCCCGGCAACGCCGCCACCGTGGAGGAACTGGTGCGGCTCGTCGAGGCCGTCCGCGGCTACGAGGACCTCAAGCTGGCCCGGGTCGAGGAGTTCCGCACCACCGCCCGCGCGGCTCTGGACGAGCTGACCGCCACCGCCGACGCCCCCGCGGCCGTCTCCGTCTGACCCCGGCCCTTAAGCCCGCACCGCACCACAGGAGCGCCCCTCATGCCCGTCGACCGTCTGCTTCCCACCCGTGAGGCCGAGGATCTGCTCGACCTCGCCCGCGAGATCGCCGACAAGGAGCTCGCCCTCCGCGTCGACGAGCACGAACGCACCGAGACCTACCCCGAGGGCCTGTTCCGCCTGCTGGGCGACGCCGGGCTGCTGGGCCTGCCCTACCCGGAGGAGTTCGGCGGGGGCGGCCAGCCCTACGAGGTCTACCTCCAGGTGCTGGAGGAACTGGCCGCACGCTGGGCCGCCGTCGCCATCGCCACCAGCGTCCACACCCTCGCCGCCTTTCCCCTGCTCACCTTCGGCACCACCGAACAGCGTGAACGCTGGGCCGAGGACATCCTCGGCGGCCGGCTCATCGGTGGGTACAGCCTGTCCGAGCCCCAGGCCGGGTCCGACGCGGCGGCCCTGACCTGCCGTGCCGAGAAGGCCCCCGACGGCTACCGGATCAACGGCGCCAAGGCGTGGATCACCCATGGCGGCAAGGCGGATTTCTACGCCCTGTTCGCCCGTACCGGCCCCGGCAGCGACGGCATCTCCTGCTTCTTCGCGCCCGGCCACACCGAAGGCCTCAGCTTCGGCCGGCCCGAGGAGAAGATGGGCCTGCACGCCATCCCCACCACTTCCGCCTTCTGGGACGGCGCCCTCCTCGCCACCGACCGGCTCATCGGTGGCGAGGGCCAGGGGCTCCCCATCGCGTTCAGCGCCCTGGACTCCGGCCGGCTGGGCGTCGCCGCCTGCGCCACCGGGCTCGCCCAGGCCGCCCTGGACGCGGCGGTCGCCTACGCCCATGAACGCACCGCCTTCGGCCGCAGGATCATCGACCATCAGGGGCTCGGCTTCCTGCTGGCCGACATGGCCGCCGCGGTCGACTCCGCGCGCGCCACCTATCTGGACGCGGCCCGCCGCCGCGACCACGGACGCCCGTACACCCGTCAGGCCAGCGTGGCCAAGCTGACGGCGACCGACGCCGCGATGAAGGTGACCACGGACGCCGTCCAGGTCTTCGGCGGCTACGGCTACACCCGCGACTTCCCCGTGGAGCGCTATATGCGCGAAGCGAAGATCATGCAGATCTTCGAGGGCACCAACCAGATCCAGCGGCTCATCATCAGCCGCCAACTCGCCCCCTGACCGGTCCCGCGACGGAATGTCGCACCCGGGCACGCCGGGCGGACGGGTCATGATGACCACCATGACATCGGTACGTGGGACGCGCGGGGCGCGAGCGCAACAGCCGGGATCAGGTCGTACGGCGGCGGTGCTGGCGGTGCTGACCGCTCTGACCGTGGCCGGTTGCGGCGGGTCGGACACGACCGACGGGGTGCCCTCGCACAGTGGGAACCCGTCGGCGTCGCGTTCCGCACAGCCCTCGGGCAGCCCCTCCGGCGATCTCGGCGCCTCGGCGAAACCGTCGGTGTCGGCGGCGGACGGGCGCGACGTCGGCGCCTGCGCGGACGGCGACTGCGGGATCGCGGTGTCCGGGCGAGTGACGGTCAGCTTCAAGGGCCCGGCCGGTCCGGCGACGCTGACCGTGAACGAGATCGGCCCGAACAAGGTCACGTACACGGTGAAGTCGGGCAACAACCGCTCCCAGGGCGGGGCGAGCGGACCGGGCCAGGGGTGCGTCACCGTGCTGCGCGACCACGGCAGCAGCAACTCGTGCGGAAGGGTGAGCACCACGCGGCCGGCCGCCCAGCCCGGCGCCGTGGTGATCCTGATGGCCGCCGGGAAGGACGGCACGGCGATCCTGCACATCGTCTCCAGATGACCGGCCCCGGTGGTCAGATCAGCAGCAGCTGGCCCCACTTCGAGGCTGACCTGCTTGGCGGTCCGGGCCAGCGCCTGGCGGCTGCTGCGCTCGATCTTGCCCACGATGGCGGGGGGCTCGTCGCCGCGGAGGACGCCCTCGTAGACGAGCTCCTCGTCCCGGCGGGCCGCGGCCGACCGGGTGGCGAAGGTGGCCTCGGCGCGACGGAGTCGTAGATGGCGAGCACCTCGCCCGGGTGGCCGCTCAGGGTGACATCGGAGACGGCGACGACACCCGGTTAGACCTTGCCGACCCCGTCCAGAGTGAAGGTGGCCGTCCTCGGCGGTGGTGGGCCGCGCCGCCCCGGCCGGCCGATGAGCACGGCCGCGGCGGCGCGGTGGAGTGGGGGCGGTCGGGCGCGGTGGTCCAGTGGCCCGGCGGCCGGGTCAGTTGAGGGTGTCGGGGTCCGGCCCGGTGCGCTGACCGCGGTCGAGAGCGCCGATCGCCTCCATGTCCTCAGGGGTGAGGGTGAAGCCGAAGACGTCGATGTTCTCCCGGATGCGGGCGGGGGTCACGGACTTGGGGATCACGACGTTCCCCAACTGGAGGTGCCAGCGCAGGACCACCTGGGCCGGCGTCTTGCCGTGCCGCCGCGCTATCGCGGTGAGGGCGGGGTCCTGGAGCAGGGCGCCCTGGGCCAGCGGGCTCCACGCCTCGGTGGCGATGTCGTGCTGGGCGTGGAAGGCCCGCAGCTCCCCCTGCTGGAGGTAGGGGTGCAGCTCGACCTGGTTGATGACCGGGACCACACCGCTGTGGTCCAGCAGCCGCCCCAGATGGGCGGGCTGGAAGTTGGACACGCCGATGGCGCGGGTGCGGCCGTCGGCCAGCAGCTTCTCCAGCGCGCGCCAGGTGTCCAGGTAGAGGTCACGCGCCGGGGTGGGCCAGTGGATCAGGTAGAGGTCCACGTAGTCGGTGCCCAGCTTGGCCAGGCTGGCGTCGAAGGCCGCGAGGGTGGAGTCGTACCCCTGGTCGGCGTTCCACAGCTTGGTGGTGAGGAACAGCTCCTCGCGGGGGACGCCGGACTCGGCCAGGGCACGGCCGACACCGCCCTCGTTGCCGTAGATGGCCGCGGTGTCGATGGAGCGGTAGCCGGCCTCGATGGCGGAGAGCACCGCGCCGGTGGTCCGCTCGTCCTCCACCTGGAAGACGCCGAAGCCCAGCTGCGGGATCTGGAGGCCGGTGTGGAGGGTGACGTTGGGTACGGAGGTCATGGTGTCCTTCGTCGGGTCGTGGGTGTGCTGTGCGGTTCTGCGGTTCGGGGTCTCTGTGGCCCGGGGGTCTCAGCCGAGCGTCGCGACCGCCGTGGTGGCGATCTCGTGGTCCTGCTCGGGGGCGCCGCCGCCCACGCCGAGCGCGCCGATCAGCCGGCCGTCGCGGTGGACCGGGACGCCACCGGCGATGAAGAGCAGCGGGCGGTCGAGGGCGGTGGGCAGGGTGTGGAAGGCGCCTCCGGGCTGGACCGCGTCGACCAGGCCCGCGGTGGGGGCGTCCAGCTGGAGCGCGGTGAACGCCTTGCGGGTGCTGGTCTCCCCCGCGATCAGTACGGCCCGGTCGTCGCGCCGGAAGGCCAGCGGATGGCCACCGGCGTCGAGGACGCTGATCGCGGCCGCCACCCCGGCCGCCTCGGCGGCGGCGCGGGCGGCCTGGACGAGGGCCTCGGCGTCCTTCGTGGTCAGCGGGGCGACGGCGGTCTCGGGGGTGCTCATGGCGGGTCGGTCTCCTTGATGATGAGGGTGGTGGTGCTGTTCGGTGTTGGTTACGGGGTGGCTCAGTACCGGCCGGTGAACGCGGGGGCCGGTTCGGTGGTGGCGCCGTCGTGGCCACGGCGGGTGTCGCGGCGCTCCAGGGCGGCCGAGAGGACGGCGAGGACCAGGGCGGATCCGGCGAGGATGGCGCCGACCCAGTTGGGCGCGGTGTAGCCGAGTCCGGCCGAGATCACCAGGCCGCCGAGCCAGGCCGAGAGCGCGTTGCCCAGGTTGAAGGCGCCGATGTTGACGGCGGAGGCGAGCGTGGGGGCACCCGCCGCGTGGTCCAGCACCCGCTTCTGCAGCGGGGGCACGGTGGCGAAGCCCAGGGCGCCGACCAGAGCGATGGTGATGGCGGCCGCGATCTTGTTGTGGGCGGTGAAGGTGAACGCGGCGAGGACCAGCGCGAGGGCGCCCAGCGACACGTACAGCATCGGCATCAGCGCCCGGTCGGCGAACCGGCCGCCGAGGAGATTGCCGCCGACCATGCCGAGGCCGAAGAGGACCAGCAGCCAGGTGACGGAGGAGCCCGCGAAGCCCGCGACCTCGGTCATCATCGGCGCGATATAGGTGATGGCGGCGAAGACACCGCCGAAGCCGAGCACGGTCATCGCCATGGCCAGCAGCACCTGTGCGTTGCGGAAGGCCGCCAGCTCATGGATCAGGTGCACACCCTCCGGCTTGGGGATGTCGGGAACGAGCTTGGCGATGCCCACCAGGCCGATCACGCCGAGCGCCGCGACGAGGAAGAAGGTGGTCCGCCACCCCAGCGACTGGCCGATCGAGGTGCCCAGCGGCACGCCGACGACGTTGGCGATGGTCAGGCCGGTGAACATCATCGAGATGGCTCCGGCCTTCTTCTCGGGCGCGACCAGGTCGGCCGCGACGACGGATCCGATGCCGAAGAACGCGCCGTGTGCGAAGGAGGCGACGATTCGTCCCACGGCCATCACGCCGAAGGCGGGGGCCAGCGCGGAGAGCAGATTGCCCACCACGAACAGCCCCATCAGCAGCATCAGCATGCGCTTGCGGGAGATCTTCGTACCGAGCGCCGTCATCAGCGGCGCGCCGACCATGACGCCGAGCGCGTAGCCGGTCACCAGGAATCCGGCGGTGGGGATGGACACATCGAAGTCCCCGGCGACCTCGGGCAGCAGCCCCATGATCACGAACTCGGTGGTTCCGATCCCAAAGGCCCCGATGGCGAGGGCCAGCAGTGCGATGGGCATGAAAGTTCACTCCAAGTGATTGCTACCGCCCTTTACGAGCACCCACAATACTTGCAGACACACTAATTGCAAGCGCGCTATATTGCTCGTGCTGTGTATCACGTCACCGTCACCACCACGGACCCCCGACCGGGCCCCGCCCCACCCCGCATCAGGAGGCACCATGACCACACCGCCCATGACCACACCGGACCTCGTCGCCACTCCCCTCGCCCAGAGCTGGTGCGCCCTGTCACTGCTGCACAGCAGGATCGAGACGCATCTGGAGGGGGCTCTCCACACCCGCCATGAGCTCAGCGCCCGCGAGTACGCGGTCCTGGACGTCCTGAGCCGACAGCACGACGGGGACAACGGCCATCTGCAGATGAAACAGGTGGCCGACGCGGTCGCCCTCAGCCAGAGCGCCACCACCCGCCTGGTCGCCCGGCTCGAGGACCGCGGACTCCTCTCCCGCTACCTGTGCCCCACCGACCGGCGCGGGATCTACACCAATGTCACCGGGGCCGGGCTGCTCCTGCTCGGCCAGGCCCGGCCGACGTACGAAGGCGCCCTGCGCGAGGCGCTCGACCTGGCGGCGCGGGACCCGAGGCTCACCACCCTGGTCGCGGCCGTGGCCTCGTTGGAGGCGTCGCCCCTTGACGCCTCGTCACTCCGAATTCCGGGGTGTGAGCTCCCCGGCTGACCTCACACCCCGGAGGCGAGACCACCGGCCGGCGGCGCCGCACCCATCTCCCGCTCGTCCGACAGCACCGTCTCGCGGAACGAGGCGACGACCGGCCGCAGATCGACGTGGTGCCAGGCCGCCCACAGATGGACGGACGCCTCATGCCAGGGCAGCGCGCGCACGGCCACGGCCTCCGTGGCGCCGCGCACCATGCTCTTCTGCACCAGCGCCAGCCCGAGGCCGGAGGCCACCAGGCCGAGTGCCGTCAGGGGATCCGCGGCGTCGAGCCGGATGTCGGGGGTGAAGCCCGAGGCCACGCACGAGGCGACGAACGTGTCCCGCCACGCCGGGTCGCCCGGCTCCTCGACCGCGATCCACGGCTGTCCGTCCAGATCCTTCGCCGAGATCGTCTCGCGAGCGGCCAGCGGGTGACCCGCCGGAAGGACCAGCAGCAACGGGTCCTCCAGCAGCGGCGCGGCGCGCAGCACGGGGTCGTCGCGGTCCGGCGGCTCCCGCACCAGGGCGATGTCCAGGCTGCGCTGGCGCAGCCCCTCGAACTGCTCGGCCGCGGCCATGCTGTACAGCGCGACATGGATGCCGGGGCTCTCCTCCTGGAGCCGGCGCAGCGCGCCCGGCAGCACACCGGTGTGCATGGCGTCGGCCACGTAGCCGATGCACAGCCCGCCCTCCTCGCCCCTGCCCAGCCGACGGCCCAGGTTCTCCAGCCGGTCGGCGTGGCGCAGCAGCGCCCGGACCTCGCTGAGGAAGATCGCACCGTCGCGGGTGAGCCGGATGCGCTGCCGGCCGCGCTCGAACAGGGTCAGGCCGAGGTTCTTCTCCAGCTGAGCGATCTGCCGGCTGAGAGGAGACTGGGAGATGTGGAGTTGCTCGGCGGCGCGGCCGACGTGTTCGGTCTCGGCCACGGCACTGAAGTAGCGCAGTTGTCGCAGGTCAAGCATGTAAGACCTCAGAGGACTCAAGTGCATCCAAGAGAGTCTTGGACAGTCTGAAGTCCCGATCCTAACGTCGAAGGCGAACGAACGGCGGACCGGCCGAGAGCCATGAGTCCGCCCCTTCCCCCCTTTCCGCGAGGACACTTCATGACCATCACGTCCCTGCTCCCGGGCCGCCTCGGACTGGGCACGGCCCCGCTGGGCAGCATGTTCCGCGACGTCTCCGACGAGGAGGCCGCCGCGACCGTCGACGCCGCCTGGGACCACGGCATCCGCTACTACGACACCGCCCCCTTCTACGGCGCGGGCCTGGCGGAGATACGCCTCGGCGACGCGCTCGCCGGGCGCCCCCGCGACAGTTACGTGCTCAGCACCAAGGTGGGGCGCGTCATCCTCGACGAGGTCGAGGACCCCGCCACCCGTGAACTCGGCGAGAAGGGCGGCCTGTTCGAGCACGGCCGTCCCAACAAGCTCGTGCACGACTGGACGGCCGACGCCACCAAGCGATCCATCGAGGACAGCCTGCGGCGCCTGCGCACCGACCGGCTCGACATCGTCTGGGTCCATGACGTGGCCCAGGACTTCCACGGTGACGAGTGGCTCGCCGTCTACGAGAGTGCCCGCACCGGCGCCTTCCGCGTCCTGCAGCAGCTGCGCGACGAGGGCGTGATCAAGGCGTGGGGGCTCGGCGTCAACCGCGTCGAACCCATCGAGCTCACCCTCGACCTGGACGAGCCGAAGCCGGACGCCTTCCTGCTGGCCGGGCGCTACACCCTGCTGGACCACGACCGCGCCCTGCAGCGCCTGCTCCCCACGGCGGCCGACCAGGGCGTCAGCCTCGTCGTCGGCGGTCCCTACAGCTCCGGCATCCTCGCGGGCGGCACCCACTTCGAATACCAGGACGCGCCCGCGCACATCATCGAGAAGGTGGCGCGCATCAAGGAACTCGCCGAGCGGCACGGCGTCAGCGTCAAGGCGGCCGCCCTGCGGTTCCCCCTGGCCCACCCGGCGGCCGCCGCCGTGATCCCGGGCGCGACCCGGCCCAGCCGTATCGCCGAGGACGTCGCGGCCCTCGACGAGGTCGTCCCCGCGGCGTTCTGGACCGAGCTCCGCGAGGCCGGGCTGGTCTCCCCCCTCGCGCCCCTGCCCACCGCCTGACGATCCCCCTCCCCTCCCCCACCCCGACAGGAGCATCTCCATGGCCTCCACCACCGTCACCCTCGACCTGCCCGTACCACCGGATCGGGTGTGGCAGCTCATCGGCGGCTTCGACGCGCTGCCCGACTGGCTGCCGTACATCTCCGAGAGCGTCGCCGCCGAGGGCGGCCGCGTCCGCCGACTGCGCAACGAGGAAGGCGGCGTGATCGTCGAGCGGCTCGTGGCCTTCGACGACGCGGCACGCTCGTACAGCTACGCCATCCTGGAGGCGCCGTTCCCGGTGACCGACTACCTCTCCACGCTGCGCGTGCGCGAGGTCCCCGGGCGGTCCGGCGCGTCGCGCGTCGAGTGGTCCGGAGAGTTCACCCCCACCGGCGTCAGCGACGACGAAGCCGTCGCGCTCTTCCACGGCATCTATGCCGACGGGCTCGCCGCCCTGCGCGACACCCTGGCGGACCGAGCCGCCTGACGGGCCGCCACGCAGGGCATACGACGAGCCCCCCGCCCGGGAGCAACCCGCACCCGGGCGGCCACGTTCCAAAACACCGTCCCGGGGTGCGCTCTTCATGGCGCCTTCGCGGGACCGTTCTTCCTGATGGTCGACACCCGGTCACCGGTACTGATCTGTCTGGCCCCGGTCGTGATGACGGCCCTGGTGCCCGCGGGTGCCCTCATCGCCACGGCGACGATGGCCGTCGCTCCCGAGACCGGGAACCCGCTCATCTCATTTCCCGTACGCCACGTCCCTGACGGCCTGAAATCAATTCGGATGGGCGGCCGGACCCGTCGGAATGGGTTTCTGAACGGCATGCGAGCGGCCACAGGTATCGCTGCGGCGCGCCTTTCTTCATCAGCGGGCAGGAGTTCGACGTCCGTCCTTATCGCGAGCATGGCCGACTTGACCCCGTTGCGCCCGTCGTCGTGATGGCCGCCGAGTTAGCCGACGCTCCGCGCGATAACTCCGCCACCCGTGCGCGCTGGCAGACCTGTCTTAAGCTGGCCCGCGAACTCCTCCTCATCGGACCGGACAACAGCGACCTCAAACTCGGCTATCTGCACACCCTCATCGACACGGGCAGCCTCGGGGTCACCCGCCACCCCCGCAAGAAGATCCTCATCATCGGCGCCGGTATCACCGGCCTGGTGGCCGGCCGCCTGCTCAAGGACGCGGGCCACGACGCAGCGCTCGCCCCCGAGCTCGGCCACGCCCGCCCGGTGGTGTTCGTCGGCGACGGCGCCTTCCAGGAGACCTGCCAGGAGATCTCCACCCACACCAGGCTCGGGCTGCGGTCGGTGGTGTTCGTGATGGACAACGGGCACTTCTACGGCATCGAGCAGATGCTGGTGCACCCGTCCTACTACGCGGACCGGGGCTCCCACGGCGCCGATGACACGGAGGGCGCGGACTTCTACAACGTCCTCCACCCGTGGCACTACGAGCGGCTGGCGGATGTCTTCTCGGACAGGAAGACCCCGGCGCACGGGGTCAGCGTGGCCCACGCCGCCGAGCTGGACGAGCTGCTGGCCCGCCTCACCGACCCGACCGACCCGGTCAACTCCGGACCACTGCTGGTCCGGGTCCGCCTGCACCGGCACGACTACCCGCGGGCGATGGCGTACAAAGTGAAAGGGGAGTAGGAGCATGTCGGAAATCATCAACGTGCTGATCGCGTTCGACGCGTACTCGATCGCCAAGCAGTATCCCGACGCGTCGAAGGACTACAACGCGCCGACGTATGTCGACCAGAGCCTGATCTATATGACGGCGCGTCAGGACCGCGTGGTCGGCACCTCGGGGGCCGAGCTGAACTTCCGCGCCAACCCCAGGGACATCATCAGGTGGCGCGAGACGACGCTTTCGCTCAACAGCGAGTACTGCGCCCTGCTGTACCGGTACGTGAGCGACGACCCGCTCATCAGCACACCGCAGGTCGTGATCGGCGACGGTAGCGCTCCTGACGGTCCTCCCCGCGGTCAGGTAGCCGAGGATGGGCTTCCCGCCGGTCGGGCGGGAAGCCCATACCCGCCGTGTCACCAGTTGGCGGGCTCGGCGAGGCCGTAGGAGTTGGCGATGCGCGCCTGGTCGTGGAAGACGGAGAGCTCCGACGGGCCCGCGGGCGGGTTCTCGCGCCAGCCGGTGCAGTAGATCCCGGACGACCAGCGGACCGTTTTCGACGTCTTGGGCAGCACGGTGACCCCGGTCTTGCTGTACTTCTTCACACCGTTGACCCAGATCTCGATGGCGCCGTCGGTCGCGTGGAACTTGAGGCGCGTGACGATCCGGATCCACTTACCGCGCAGATCGGTCACCTTGGCGACGTTCGCGCTGAAGCCGCCGGATCCGCCGATGCGCAGTTCGTCGTTCTGGATGAACATCAGCTCCCAGGGGCCCTCGGGATCCTCGGGCGACCACTGCTGGAAGGTGACGTTCTGGTTGTGGAACCGCCAGTTGGGGGCGATATAGACGGCCTGGCCGTAGTAGCGGTCCTGGCCGACGGCCTGGGTGGACGCCTGCACGGTCTCGGAGTGGTAGCCACCGCCCTCGTTGATGTACGTCTGCTTGGCCTCGATGGCGTTGCCGCCCTTGTAGGCGGGGGTGGTGACATTGCGGATGATGCCTTGCTTCTGGGGCTTCTGCGGGTAGTTGGACCACCCCTGGACGGTTCCCTCGTCCTGGAAGTAGACCCCGGCGGGCAGCGCCTGGACACCCGCGTCCCGCACAGGGTGGGCCCCCGCGGTGCCACCGCTGAGGGCGAGGCCGCCGACCAGCGCGCCGGTGACGCAGAGCAGATGGATCCGTTTACAGACCCGTTTCGCTAACATCCGATCAATCCTCTCGGGGGATATGATGCAGGTCTGGACTTTTCCCAGAAGCTAGCGCTCGGAAGATGACGTGTCCACATCATGCATCGAATAGATCCGATGAAATCCCCGCGCTAGCGCGCGCGGAAGACCCCGGCTGCATGCGCCGACGCGGGGGCGCTCAGCAAGGTGTGGAGCCGGTCGAACAGTTCGCCCGCGGCCACGCCGTTCCACTCCGGCGGAAGCAGCTCCAGGGGAAGCCCCGGGTCGCGGTAGGGCATGCGCCGCCACTGGGTCAGCATCGGTACGTACGTCCGGAACGCCTCCAGTGGCTGCGGCTCGCGGTCCGTCACCGTGTCCAGGACGGGGCGGTACCGGTGCAGGAAGTCCGCGTACATGACGGTGAGTTCGTCCAGGTCCCACCACGAGCGGACCTTCTGCCGCGGGTCCCCGAAGGCCACGTGGTCGCCGGTGAAGATGTCGACGTACGCGGACAGCTCCCGGCGTTCCAGGGTTCGCCGCGCCTCGTCCGCCAGGTGTCCCGGGGCGATCCAGACGCCTGACGCGGCGGTGCCGAAGCCCAGCCGGGTCAGGGCCGTCCGCAGGGCGTGCCGCTTCTCGCGCTCGGACTCGGGCACGGAGAACACCACGAGCACCCATCCGTCCTCGCGGGAGGCCCTGGCCCGCCGGAAGATGCGTACGTCCCCCTCGGCGAGCGTCTGCAGGGTCGAGTCGGCGAGCGAGTACCCGGCGACGCCCTCGCGGCGCTCGCCGCGCAGCACCTCACGGCGTTTCATCCGGGAGACCGAGGACCGCACGGCCCGGCTCTCCACGCCGAGGTCCGCCATGAGGCCGATCAGCGAGGCGACCGAGAGCCAGTTGTGCTCGCCCCGGGCGTAGAGGCCGTAGAGGGTGAGGATGAGCGGGGCGTGGCGGGACTCCCGTTCGCCCGCCACGGGGGTGGCCGGTGTCGTCTGCGCGGTCATTCCCGGCACCCTAACGTCTGGCGCGGCGATGGTGATCACCTGCTCTCGCCGGGGCGTCGCGGAGGGATGCGCGGATCGCGTCGGCCTCTCCTATGGGCGCGGTCTCCCTCCTACGCGCGCGGCACCACCAGTCGTTCCTCCGGTATCACCGCCACACCCAGGATCTCGATCATGGCTTCGGGCTGCCACAGCGCGGTGCAGCCGATGCCCGCCATGGCCGGGTAGACGGGCCCGGCGAGCTCGCGCCAGACCTTGCCGATCTCCTTGCCGTGTGCCTGGTAGTCGGGGATGTCGGTGAGGTAGATGGTCACGCTCACCAGGTCCTCGGGCCGCCCGCCGGCCTCGCGCAGCGTGGTGAGCAGATTGCCGAACGCCTGCCGGAACTGCTCGACGATGCCCCCCGGAACGATCTTCATGTCCGCGTCGAGGGCGGTCTGTCCTCCCAGGTGGAGGGTGTTTCCGGCGAGTGTTCCGTGCGAGTAGCCGCTGGGCTTCGGCAGCTCGGGCGGGTTCACGGGGACGGGGGTCATGGTGCCTCCGGCTCGGTTGCGTTCCGTCCTGCCCCACGGCCGGACAGGTGTATTGACTTTAGATGACGACCGTGAGAAACACGAGACATCGGATCCTGGTCCCCGACTGAACGGAGCCGACCCCATGGAGCCCGATCTGAGCAAGTACCGCCTCGAGGGCGACAATTCGATGTACCGGCTGCCGAACGGCATCGTCGCCCCCGTGGTGACACGTGGCGGCCTCGAGAACGCGAACACCGCCGACTCGGGCGGTGCCGTCCGTGTCTCGGGCGTGAGCATCCAGCACACCCCCGCCACCCGTCTGTGGTTCGGCAAGGTCAGCAACGAACCGGGCTATCGCTCGGTGACCCATCACCACGGCGAGGCCGAGACCGGTGGCTATGTGCTGTCCGGCCGGGCCCGCATCTACTTCGGCGAGGAGCTCCGGGACTACGTCGACATGGAGGAGGGGGACTGGGTCTTCGTGCCGCCGTATATGCCGCACGTGGAGTGCAACCTCTCCCGCACCAAGCCGCTGACCTGGATGACCACCCGGACGCCGGAGAACATCGTGGTCAACCTGCCCGACATCGCCGACACCGAGCTGCGCGACTGGCTGGACCGCCGATGACCCCGACGCCCCCCACCTCGGCCGTCTTCACCGCCGCCGTCGCCCTGAAGCCCGACCGGCCCGAACACTTCGACCTCGCCTTCACCGCCACCACCCAGCCCTGCCCCTGGCCCAAGGCGTACGGCGGCGATCTGGTGGCCCAGGCCGCGGCGGCGGCCATGCGCTCGGTGACCGACGGCAAGTCGCTCCACTCGATGCACAGTTACTTCCTGCGCCCCGCCGACATCGGCTCCGAGGTGCGCTACGAGGTGGAGGTGGTGCGCGACGGCCGTGGCTACAGCACCCGGCAGGTGCGCGGCTACCAGAACGGCAAGCCGCTGTACGTATGCCTGGCCGGGTTCGCGGCGGGCGAGGCCGGTGCGGACTTCCACACCGAATTCGGCGAGGACGTGCCCGACCCGGAGGACCTGCCGAGTTCGGCGGAGTACCTCGCCGAGCGGGGCGGCGGCTCCATGACCGAGGAGTCCAAGGCGTACTGGTCCGGTGGCCGCGGCTTCGACATGCGGCATGTCCCCGGACCGGTCTATCTCACCGTCGAGGGAGAGCGCCTTCCGCACCAGGCGGTCTGGCTCAGGCCCTTCGACCCCCTCCGCCCGGTCGACGGGCTGACCGACGCCCAGCGGGACCTGGCCGCCCTGGCGTATGTGTGCGACTACACGATCCTCGAACCCGTGCTGCGGGTGCTCGACCTGCCCTGGGCCAGACCCGGGCTGGTCACCGCGAGCCTCGACCACGCGATGTGGTTCCACCGCCCGGGGCCGGTGGACGGCTGGCTGCTCTACGTCCAGGAGGCCGTCGCCGCCGACGCGGGCCGGGGCCTGGGCACGGGGCGCTTCTTCACGCGCGATCACCGCCACCTGGCCACCGTGGTCCAGGAGGGCCTGATCCGCCCCACCTGATCCGCCGCTCTCCCCGGCGGGCTCCCGGAAGGACTCTTCCGTGACTCTTCCGCTCCCCCTCTCGCCCTCGGCGCACCTCGACACCTTCACCCGCGATCAGCTGCCGCCCGCACATCTGTGGCCGACCCTTGAATTCACCACGCCGGAACTGCGCTACCCGGACCGGCTCAACGCGGCCACCGAGCTCATCGACACGCCCACCGCGCTGTTCGGCCCCGGCCGCCCCGCCCTGCGCACCCCGTCCGGTGAGGTGTGGACCTACGGCGAACTGCGCGTCCGCGCCAATCAGGTGGCCCAGGTGCTCACCGAGGACCTGGGCCTGGTGCCGGGGCGGCGCGTCCTGCTGCGCTCGCCCAACACCCCCTGGACCGTGGCGGCCTGGCTCGGCGTCCTCAAGGCCGGTGGCGTGGTGGTGACCACGATGGCCGCCCTGCGCACCCGGGAGCTCGCCCCGGTAGCCGAGCGCACCCTGCCGTCGATCGCCCTGGTGGACCACCGGTTCGCCGATGACGTCCGCACGGTCCGGGACACCGTGCTGCCCGGATTGACGGTGGTGGAGCACGGCTCCACCGGCCCCGAGGATCTGGTGGCCAGGGCCGTGGCCAAGTCCGGTGAGTTCACCAGCGTGGACACCGCGGCCGACGATGTGGCGCTGCTCGGTCCCACCTCCGGATCCACCGGCGCGCCCAAGATCACCATGCATTTCCACCGGGACATCCTGTCGATCGACAACACCTTCGGCCGCCACACCCTGGGCCTGGTCCCGGACGACCTGGTGGCCTGCACCGCGCCCCTGGCCTTCACCTTCGGCCTCGGCATGCTGGTCGTCTTCCCGCTGCGGGCCGGAGCCTGCGCCCTGCTGACGGAGTCCGCCGCTCCGCCGCAGCTCGCGGAGCTGGTGGAGCGGCACGGCGTCACCGCCCTGGCCACCGCGCCCACCGCCTACCGGGCGATCCTGCGCGAGGGCGCCGAGCGGCGGCTGGCCGGGCTGCGCATCGGCGTGTCCGCGGGCGAGCACATACCCAGCGCCACCCGGCAGGAGCTGCGGACACGCACAGGCCTGAGGATCGTCGACGGCATAGGCGCCACCGAGCTGCTGCACATCTTCATCTCCGCCGCCGGAGACGACATCCGGCCCGGCGCCACGGGCAAGGCGGTCCCCGGCTACCGCGCCACCGTACTCGGCCCCGACGGCACGGAACTCGGCCCCGGAGAGCCGGGCAGACTCGGGGTCATCGGCCCGGTCGGCTGCCGCTATCTGGGCGGCGAACGCCAGCGGGACTACGTCCTGGAGGGCTGGAACATCACCGGTGACATCTTCCACCGGGACGAAGACGGCTACTTCCACTACCACGCCCGCAGCGACAGCATGATCGTCTCCTCCGGATACAACATCGGCGGCCCCGAGGTGGAGGCCGCCATCGACACCCACCCGGACGTCGTGGAATCCGCCGTGGTGGCCCGCCCCGACGCCGAGCGCGGCTCGATCGTGTGCGCCTTCGTGGTGCTGCGGGACGGCGTGCCCGGCGACGCGGCCAAGGCGAAGGAGATCCAGGACCACGTCAAACAGGTCCTGGCGCCCTACAAATACCCGCGCGAGGTCCGCTTCCACGGCGCCCTGCCACGCAACACCAGCGGAAAACTGCAGCGCTTCGCACTCCGCAGGATCATCGAAGACGAGCAGGCCTCCGCCGAGGCCGTCGCCGAGAGTTGAGAGGAGCCCTCTTGAAAATCGCCATCATCGGCGGCGGTCCCGGCGGGCTGTACTTCGCGGCCCTGATGAAACAGCTCGACCCCGCCCACGACATCACCGTCTGGGAGCGCAACGCCCCCGACGACACCTTCGGCTTCGGCGTCGTCTTCTCCGACGAGACGCTCGGCGGCATCGAGAACGCCGACACCACCATCGCCCAGGACATGGCCAGGCGCTTCGCCCGCTGGACCGACATCGACATCCACTACCGGGGCGAGAGCCACACCGTCGGCGGCCAGGGCTTCGCCGCCATGAGCCGCAAGGAACTGCTCCGCCTGCTCCAGGAGCGCTGCCACGACCTCGGCGTCACCCTGCACTTCTCCACCCCCGCCCCGGACACCGAGCGGCTGCGCGGGTCGTACGACCTGGTGGTGGGGGCCGATGGCGTCAACTCCCTCGTACGGGCCGCCCACGCTGAGGTCTTCCGCCCCTCCCTGGACCGTCGGCACAGCAAGTACATGTGGCTCGGCACGGATCTCGTCTTCGAGGCGTTCCAGTTCTTCGTCAAGCAGACGGAATGGGGCGTCGTACAAGTCCACGGCTACCCCTACTCCGCCACCGGATCCACCTTCATCGTCGAGATGCACGAGGACGTCTGGCGACGGGCGGGCTTCGACGCCACCGAGGGGGCCGACTTCGCGCCGGGCGCCTCCGACGAGCACGCCGTCGCCCGCGTCCGCGAGCTCTTCGCCGACGAACTCGACGGCCACCAGGTGTTCGCCAACAACTCCAAGTGGCTGAACTTCACGACCGTACGCAACGAGCGCTGGCACCACGGCAACCTCGTGCTCATCGGAGACGCCGCCCACACCGCGCACTTCTCCATCGGCTCGGGCACCAAGCTGGCCATGGAGGACGCACTCGCCCTCGCCGCCTGTCTGCATGAACACCCCCATATCGAAGGCGCGTTGACGGCGTACGAGACCGAGCGGCGCCCGGTCGTGGAGTCCACCCAGCGGGCGGCGCAGGGCTCGCTCGAGTGGTTCGAGAACATCGGGATGTACGTCCACCAGGAACCGACCCAGTTCTGCTTCAATCTGCTGACCCGCTCGCGCCGCATCACCTATGACAACCTGCGCACTCGCGACCCGGAGTTCGCCGACCGGGTCGACATCGCCTTCGCCGCCGCGCAGGGCCTCGACGACGTGGCACCGGCGATGTTCCAGCCCTACCGGCTGGGCGAGTTGGAGCTCAAGAACCGCGTGATCGTATCCCCGATGGACATGTACTCCGCCGTCGACGGCGTGCCCGGCGACTTCCACCTCGTCCACCTCGGCTCCAAGGCCATGGGTGGCGCCGGACTGGTGATGACCGAGATGGTGTGTGTCTCGCCCGAGGGTCGCATCACCCCCGGCTGCACCGGGCTGTGGAACGGCGAGCAGGGCGATTCCTGGCGGCGGATCGTCTCCTTCGTCCATGAGCGGAGCACCGCCCGCATCGGACTCCAGCTCGGCCACTCGGGCCGCAAGGGCTCGACCCGGCTGATGTGGGAGGGCATGGACGACCCGCTGCCGCAAGGCAACTGGGAGGTCGTCGGACCGTCCCCGCTGCCGTACGGCGCCGGCTCCGCCGTGCCGCGCGAGCTCACCCGCGCCGATATGGGCCGGATCGCCGCGGACTTCGTGGCCGCCGCCGGCCGGGGCGCGGAGGCGGGGTTCGATCTGCTCGAACTGCACTGCGCACACGGCTACTTGCTGTCCTCTTTCCTCTCCCCGATCGCCAACCACCGCACCGACGCGTACGGCGGCCCGCTGGAGAACCGGCTGCGCTTCCCGCTGGAGGTCTTCGACGCCGTGCGGGAGGCATGGCCCGCGGAACGGCCGGTGATCGTGCGCATCTCCGCCACCGACTGGGTGCCGGACGGCAACACCGAGCATGACGCCGTGGAGATCGCCCGCGCGTTCATCGCCCACGGCGCGGACGCCATCGATGTCTCCTCAGGCCAGGTCACCAGGGAAGAACGCCCCGCCTTCGGCCGCTCCTACCAGACCCCGTTCGCCGACCGCATCCGCCACGAGGTGGCCGCCGCCACCGGGGCCGCGGTCATCGCGGTGGGCGCGATCGCCTCGTACGACGACGTCAACTCGCTGCTGCTGGCGGGGCGCGCCGATCTGTGCGCCGTGGGCCGCACCCATCTGTACGACCCGCACTGGACCCTGCACGCGGCGGCCGAGCAGGAGTACCGGGGCACGGGCGCCGCATGGCCGGTGCAGTTCGGCGCGGGCGGCCGCAAGCCCCCCGCCGCGCGCACCGACGCCGTACGGCCCCGGCTGTCACTGCTCCGGCCCGACCCCGCCGACCAGGCCGTTCATCTGCGCTGGACCCCGACGCGTGCTCCGGCCCCCGTGCCCTGAGGGGTGGGAGCGGGAACCGGGTGTCAGCCCGTCGCCGCCGCCCGGTAGGGACGGAAGAAGGCGCGCAGCTCCTCCGCGTAGAGCTCGGGCTCCTCGAACGGTGCGAAGTGCCCGCCGCGCTCGGGCTCGGTCACCCGTACGAGATTCGTGGTGCGCTCCAGCCACGCCCGCGGCGGGCGGACGATATCGCCGCGGAAGAGCGAGAAGCCGGACGGCACCTCGACCCGGCGGGCGTGCTGCGCGGGCGGGATGGCGGCGTTGGCGTGGTACATGCGCATCGAGGAGCCGATCGTGCCCGTGAGCCAGTAGAGCGTGACGTTGGTGAGGATCTCGTCCTTGGTGAAGCTCCGCTCGATGTCACCGTCGCAGTCGCTCCACCCCCGGAGCTTCTCGACGATCCACGCGGCCAGCCCGGCCGGTGAGTCGGTGAGCCCGACCGCGGCGGTCTGCGGCTTGGTGCGGTGCATGGCGGCGTACGCGCCCTCGGCCGCGCCCCAGCCCGTGACGCCCTCGAACCAGGCGCGCTCCTCGGGCGTGAGATCCGCCGGGTCGCCGGTGAAGACGGGCAGGCCGCCGTCCATGCGGTGCACGGCCGCCACCCGGTCGGGGTGGTCGAGCGCGAGGTAGCGGCTCACATGGCTGCCGATGTCCCCGCCCGCCGCGCCGAACCGCTCATAGCCGAGGATGTCCATCAGCTCGGCCCACAGCCCGGCGACGGCGATGGAGTCGGGCGGCGGGCCGGTGGGCCGGTCGGAGTACCCGTAGCCCGGGGCGTCGGGCACGACCACGTCGAACGCGTCGGCGGGGTCGGCGCCGTACGCACCGGGGTCGGTGAGGTGCGGGATGACCTTCGTATAGCGCCAGAACGAGTCCGGCCAGCCGTGGCTGAGCACCAGCGGCAGGGCGGGCCCGGCCGGGGCGGCGGCCTTGATGTGGGCGAAGTGGATCCCGAGGCCGCCGAGCCGGACCCGGAACCTGGGCAGCCGGGCGAGCGCCGCCTCCTGCGCCGCCCAGTCGAACCCGTCCGCCCAGTAGGCGACGAGCTCACGGAGGTAGGCGAGGTCGGTCCCGAGCGCCCACCCGGCGTCCTCGGGCGCATCCGGCCAGCGGGTCGCGCGCAGCCGCGCGCGGAGGTCATCGAGGGCGGCGGGGTCGGTCCGCGGGGTGAACGGCTCGGGTCGGGGCGGGGCATCCGGCATGCCACGTACCCTACAAGCGGGCTTCGCCCGCGAGGCGATTCAGGTCGATTGGCGGCGGCGATACGCCTGCGTCTTCACGCGGTTGCCGCACAGCTGGGGTGAGCACCATTTGGCCCGGCCCGGGCGGGAGTTGTCGTAGAAGACCCACTGGCAGTCGGGGGCCGGACACATCCTGAGCCGATACCAGGTCCCATTCACCGTGGCGGTCAGCGCGGACATGACGATGTGCGCGAGGGCGGTGTCCACGGGGTCGGCGGCGATGGTCAGGTGGGCGCCGTGGCCCGCGGTCAGTGTGACGTGGAAGGAGTAGCCGACCGCGGCATCGCCACCCTGGCCGTCACCGTCCGCGTCCTGGCGCAGCGCGGCCCGCAGCGCCGTGCGCAGTTCGTGGGCTCTGGTCAGGTGGCCCTGATGGGCCTTGGTCTCGGGGGCGTCGCCCACGAGCAGGTCGTGCTCCCGCAGCCAGCGCTCCAGATCGACGGGCGTGGCGAGCGCGTCGCGCCCCGTGAGGCGCCGCCCGTGCGCGACGAATCCCCGGCGGTCCTCGGTGTTGGCGAAGTGATGGAGCAGGGCGATGCCCGCCGGGAGGCCCTCGACGTCCTCGGCCCTAGTCGGTGGCAGCATGACCGATGTCTCCGTGAACGCGCCGGTAGGCGTCCTTCACCCGGATCCGATCGCCGTCGAACTCAAACATGTCACAGCCGTGCACCTCGTGGGCCTGGCCATCGGCATCGGTACCGGTGTAGGACCACTGGCAAGCGCCCCGGTCCCCGGCGATGAAGGCCACTCCGCCGGGCCGCGACTCGAGCCCCGCGTCATAGGCGAGCATCAGCTCAAAGCCCTTGCGCACTTCGGCCCGGCCGCGGAAGGTCAGGCCCGGCTCCGGGCCGACTGACGCGCGGAACACACAGTCGTCCGTCATGAACTCCATCAGCAGGTCCAGATCCTTCCGCCGCCATGCCTCGCCGAAGCCCGCCAGCCGTTCCAGTGTCATCCCCATGAACTAGACCCTTCCTGCGAAGCGAGCGGTGAGATAGGCATCCGTGTTCGGGCCGTCGGGGTTGGCGAGCACATGGCGCAGCCATGCCCGGCGTTCGAAGTCGGTGACGGCCAGCTCCCAGACGCAGCCGATGGCCTCACCGGGGTGCGGTGTCAGCGCGTCCGGCTGCTCCAGGGGCGCCGAGAAGAGCCGCTGATGGATCTCGTTCTCCCCGTGCCACCAGTCCACCAGCGCGAAACAGCGGTCGGCCGCGTCATGCGCGATGGCGAAGCCGATGCCATAGCGGCTGTCCGACCGGGCGGGGCCGGGCAGCGCCGAGGCCGCGGCCTCCACGGTCGCGGCCACCAGCGCGGGGCGCGGCACATCGGACCACGCGCTGATGCCGTACACCTTCACGGCCCATTCACCGACCGTCTCCAGGCCCAGGAAGCCGATGGCCCGAGGGCGATGCGGCTGCCGAAGCACGACCGATCCCTGGTGCGCACCCATGGCCCGCCCTCCTCCACGACGACACGTCTTAAATGATTAGCAGGTGTCGCCTCTCTCGCGCAACACCTGGCCCCAGGACCGGCCGATTCGCCCGGGTGACGCGGCGGGGGCGGCTCGCCCATCGCCCATCGGCGGCTTCGCTGTCCGGCGCAGGAAGCGGATGACCGGGTGGCCCGGATCGTGGGTGACATCGGCCCGGACGCCGTAGACCCGCTTGATCAAGGACGGGGTCAGCACATCGCCGGGAGTGCCTTCGGCCACGACATGTCCCTCGCGGAGGACCAGCAGGCGGTCGCAGTACATCGCGGCGAGGTTGAGGTCGTGGAGGGCGATCACGGTGGCGATCGGCAGGCCGACGACGAGGTCGAGCAGATCGAGCTGGTGCTGGATGTCGAGGTGGTTGGTCGGCTCGTCGAGCAGCAGCTCACGCGGTTCCTGGGCGAGGGCCCGGGCGATCTGGGTGCGCTGACGCTCGCCACCGGAGAGGGTGTGCCACGACTGACCGGCCCGGTCGGTCAGTCCGCTGCGCTCCAGGGCCGCGTCGACGGCCCGGGTGTCCGCGGTGGAGGCCGACGCCCAGGCGCGCCGGTGCGGGATGCGGCCGAGGCCCACCACCTCGCGGACGGTCAGTTCGGTCTGGGTGTGGGCGTGCTGTTCGACGGTGGCGATACGGCGGGCCGTGGCACGGCGGCCGACTTGTGGCAGGGCACGGCCGTCCAGGGTGACCACTCCGGCGGAGGGCGCGAGGATCCCGGCGAGCAGCCGCAACAGGGTTGACTTCCCGGAGCCGTTGGGGCCGAGCAGGCCCACCGTCTCGCCGGGGCGCAGGGTGAGGGTGACGCCGTCGACGATCAGCCGGCCGTCGGTGCGGCGGCTGACGCGGTCCGCGCGGAGCCCGGACGCCGCTTCCGGAGTGGCGGCGGACTCCATGCCGGGGGTTTCCGCTGTGGAGTCGGTCATGTCTTCCTCCGGCCGCGGTAGAGCACGGCGACGAAGGCCGGTACGCCGATGAGGGACGTCACCACGCCCACCGGGACCTCCTGGGGGTCGATGACGGTGCGGGCGGCGGTGTCCACCCACACCAGGAAGACGGCCCCGGCCAGTGCGGTGACCGGCAGCAGACGGGCGTGGCCGGAGCCGGTGAGGGCGCGGGTGGCATGCGGGAGGACCAGGCCGACGAAGCCGATGGCCCCGGCGGAGCTGACCAGGGTCGCGGTGAGCAGCGCGGTCGCGCACAGCAGGACGAGCCGGGTACGGGCCACCCGGACACCGAGCGCCGCCGCGGCCTCCTCCCCGAAGGCGAACGCGTCCAGGGTGCGGGCGTGGCCGAGACAGACCACGAGGACGGCGGCCAGGACGCCGGCACACAGCAGTACATCGCCCCATCCGGCGCCGGTGAGCGAGCCGAGGAGCCAGAACAGCACGGCCCGGGTGGTGTCGGCGTCCGCGGAGGTGAGGACGATGAACGAGGTCAGCGCGGAGAACAGCTGCATGGCGGCCACTCCGGACAGCACCACGCGGTCGGTGCTGCCGCCGAGGCTGTGGCTGAGTACCAGCACCAGGCCGAACGACAGCAACGCACCGGTGAACGCGCCCGCCGACAGGGACACGGCCCCGCCGCCCACGCCGAGCACGACCACGGTGACGGCGCCCGTGGAGGCACCCGAGGACACCCCGAGCACGAAGGGATCGGCCAGTGGATTGCGCAGCAGGGACTGCATCACGGCCCCGCAGAGGGCCAGACCCGCCCCGCACACCGCGGCGAGCAGTGTGCGCGGCATGCGCAGGTTCCACACGATGCCATCCCGAAGCGGCGGCAAGGTGCTCTCCCCCAGGCCCAGATGGGCGGTGACCGCCGCCCATACGTCGGCGGTGGAGATGTCGGCCGGGCCGGTGGTCACGGCGAACGCGACCGACGCGAGCAGCGCGGCCGGCCCGCCCGCGACCAGCAGCAGGAGGCGGGTGCTCAGGAGGCGGGTGCTCAGGAGGCGGGTACCCGCGCGGCGGGTGCTCACCTTTCGAGTACTCACTTGGCGAGCCCGAAGTCGCGCAGCCCGGCGGCGACCTGCTCCACCCCTTCGACCGTACGGAGGGACGGGTTCATGGCCTGCCCGCTCAGCAGGATGTACCGCTTCTTCCGCACGGCGGTGAGATCGCGGGTGGCGGCGTTGGTCTCGAGGAAGCGCGTCTTGGCCCTGGCGGTCTCCGCGGTCTGCTGCCTGCGCGTGAGGTCGCCGAGGACGATGACGTCCGGGTCGCGGTCGGCCACGGTCTCCCAGTTGATCTGCGGCCACTCGTCGTGGGTGTCGGAGAAGGCGTTCTCCGCCCCGACGGCCCGGGTGATGGCACCCGGCGCGCCACAGCAGCCGGCGAGGTACGGCGACTGGGAGTTGGCGAACCAGTACATGAGGGAGACACCGGAGGCGTCCACTCCCTCCGTGGCCCTGCGGACGCGCTCCTTCAGCCGCGCGACGAGCCTCTCACCGCGCTCGTCGACACCGAACGCGTGGGCAAGGTCGCTTATTTCGCCGTACACCGCATCAAGCGTGAGGGGCTTGCCGCGGGAGCCGTCGCCACCGCTGTCGGCGTCCCTGCCCGCCGCGCAGTCGGACGGCGAGACATACGTGGGCACGCCCAGCTTCTCGAACTGCTCGCGGGTGGCCACGCCGCCCTTGCCGAGGGTGGAGACGAACGAGGCGGTGACGAAGTCGGGTTCGGCGTCCAGGGACTTCTCGAAGGACGGCGCGTTGTCGGCCAGACGGGGCACCGTGGCATTGGCCTTCTCCAGGCCCTTCATCACCGGGTCGGTCCAGGTGGCGGTGGCTGCCATGCGGTCGGCGAGGCCGAGCGAGAGCAGGATCTCCGTGCTGCCCTGGTTGAGCGACAGGGCCCGCTTCGGGGCGGACTTCAAGGTGACCTTGTGGCCGCAGTTGTCGATCGTGCGCGGATAGCCCGCACCGGCGGGCCTTCCGGCGCCGGCGTCGTCATGGCCGGAGCCACCGCACGCGGTGAGCAGAAGAGCGGGGGCGAGCAGGAACGCCGCGGTACGGCGGGCGGAGCGGAGCACGGGCAGCCTCGGTGGTCGGGGCTCGTACGCGGAGCCTGGCCTACGGACGTCCTCCGCACACCGGGCGCGGAGGTGCCAGCAGGTCTTCGGACTCGGGCTCGTCCGGACGGGGCCCCTTCCCGGTGCTCGTTCGCGACGGCCCCACGGCCGCCGCGGACTCCTCCCAGTGGTGTCACATGCCCCGCCCGTCCCCCTCACCGCTGCGCGTCAGTTCCGGATTCGCACCGGATTCCCTGGCCTCGGATGTGGCACGACTGGCTCCCCGAGACTACCAAGAGCGTCGAGCCGCCACGTCCCACGGTCAGTTCGGCCGCCGACGGGCCCGCTTCACCTCTCGGTCCACGGCCCAGGCGTCGCCGACCGGCCCGAGGTGGCCGAGCTTGTCGGGGTTGACCACCGTGCGGATGGTCTGGATCTGCCCGTCGAGCACATCGAGGGCCAGGGTGTGGAGCACCTTGCCGTCCCGGTCGCGGACGATCGCGCCGGGCTGGCCGTTGACCTCGTGCGGCTCCAACGACACATCGATCCGCAGCAGCCAGGGGAAGACACCGCCCAGCAACCGCGCCACGTTCTCCGCGCCCATGACGGCCCTGGCCAGCTGCGGGGCCTTGCCGCCACCGTCCCCGACCAGCCGCACATCGGCGGCCAGCAGCTTCCGCAGCCCGCCCACGTCGCCGTCCTTCAGCGCGTCGAAGAACCGGGTGGCCAGCTCCTGCCGCTCCTGCCGGTCCGCCGCGAACCGGGGCCGTCCGGCCCGCATGTGGCGCCGCGCCCGCACCAGCAGCTGCCGGCATGCCGTCTCCGACCGTTCCACCGCCGTGGCGATCTCGTCGAATCCGAAGCCGAACACCTCCCGCAGTACGAACACCGCCCGCTCCAGCGGGCTGAGCCGCTCCAGGAGCAGCAGCGCCGCCATCGACACCGAGTCGGCCAGCTCCACCGCCCGGGCCGGATCCTGGTACGGGTCGCTGAGCAGCGGCTCGGGGAACCACGGGCCCACGTATTCCTCCCGTCGCACCCGCGCGGAGCGCAGCACGTCGATCGAGACGCGGGTCACCGTGGCCGACAGATATGCCTTGGTGGACGTGGGCCGGGTGGCCGAGCCGTCGAAGCGCAGCCATGTGTCCTGCACCGCGTCCTCGGCCTCGCTCACACTGCCCAGGATCCGGTAGGCGATCGAGAACAGCAGTGGCCGCAGCTCCTCGAACTCCTCGACCTCGCTCACGCCGATTCCCCCCCTCAACGACCGGCCGGCCGGACTGGCACCGATCAATGGAACTGCCCGACCCGGTAGTCGCCCGCCGGCTGCTGGGTGATGACATTCAACCGGTTCGCCATATTCATGAAGGAGACCAGGATCACCAGGGCGGTGAGCTGCTCCGCGTCGTAGTGCTTGGCGGCGTTCGCCCACACCTCGTCGCCGACGCCACCGGCCGCGTCCGCGACCCGGGTCCCCTCTTCCGCCAGCTCCAGCGCGGCACGCTCGGCGTCGGTGAAGACAGTGGCCTCCCGCCACGCCGCCACCAGGTTGAGCCGCACGGCGGTCTCACCGGCCGCGGCGGCCTCCTTGGTGTGCATGTCGAGGCAGACGGCGCAGCCGTTGATCTGGCTCACGCGCAGCGCCACCAGCTCCTGCGTGGCGGGCGGCAGCGGCGAGTCCTTGACCGCCTTGCCCGCCGCCATGACGGGCTTGAGGACCTTGCCCGCGGTGGGGCTGGCGGAGTAGTTCAGTCGCGCGTCCATGGTGTGCTCCTCCGTGGTTGTCAGTGGCTACACCCCCGAGACGAGGCAGCCCGG
Organism: Streptomyces lacaronensis; assembly: GCF_047337785.1. NCBI lineage: Bacteria > Bacillati > Actinomycetota > Actinomycetes > Kitasatosporales > Streptomycetaceae > Streptomyces > Streptomyces lacaronensis. The sequence continues at coordinate 10,229,760 of NZ_JBLHDK010000003.1, read as the reverse complement.
TCCCCTGTGACATGGACGGATGTGACCTGCGTCTCCCCGCCACCGGGCCCGCTGAGCCGAACGGGTGACTTCTCTCGCTTTCCTTGTCACCGCCCTGCGATTTTGCGTTGCTGGGGTTCGGGGCGTGGCGGTCCCGCCGTCCGGCGAGATCGCCACCCCCGACCTCACAGCGTCCTCGCCTCGCTGACCTTCACCGGCTGACGCTCCGGCAAAGACCACGTCGCGCCCTCCGGGACCTCCGCCCGGAGGGCACAACAGCGCATCACCTACGGCGTCCATGACCGCTGTGATCCAGACAGTTGTACGCTACGGCTCGGTCCGATCAACCGAATACAACGGGGAGACAGAGTCATCGTGAGCGAGCGCACCGGCAGAATACGTTCCCCTCGTACCTACTCCGCCGTATCGGGGGTGCTCACCGGGACGATCGCCCTCTACATCGCGCTTGTCGCCCTCGGCAACATCACCGACTTCGACTCCAATCAGCAATTCGTCCGCCATGTCCTGGCGATGGACACCACGTTCAAGGACGACGACCTGATGTGGCGGGCCATCAAGTCCACCGCGCTCCAGGACACCGCCTACGTCGCCATCATCGTCTGGGAGAGCGTCGCCGCCCTGGTCCTCCTCGCCGCGACGGCCATGTGGGGCGTGGGACTGCGCGGAGGCAGCGTCCGCCGCGCCCGCCAGGCCAGCACCGTGGGGCTGTTGATGCTGATGCTGCTGTTCGGCGCCGGGTTCATCGCCATCGGTGGCGAGTGGTTCGCCATGTGGCAGTCCAAGCAGTGGAACGGGCTGGAGGCCGCCACCCGCGTCTTCCTGATCTCCGGGATCGTGCTGCTGCTCATTCATCTGCTCGCGACCGAGCGGACCGGGCCCGACTCCACGGACTGACCGGAACTCCACAGGCTCGAAAGCGACAACGGACTCGTCGTCGCCGCGGACTCACACGGGCCGGCGGCTCAGGCAGGCGGCCCCACGGCGGCAGTTCAGGCAGGTGGCAGCGCGGCGGCGGCCGACCCGGCAAGGTCGGTCGCCAGTTCGCAGGGCCGTCCCTTGCGGCCCGCCCCCTTGAGGACGAGGACCACCCGCTCGGTGCCCTTCACCCGGTCGAGGCCCGTGTAGTCACGGTAGACCACCTCGACACGGCAGCTCCCCGGGCCCTCGTCCTCCGGCATAACAATGGCCTGGTGATCGCCGAGCCTGGTCGACCGGGTGTTCTCGTCGCTGGGCAGGTCGCCTTGGTCGAAGCGCAAGTCCACCTCGTACTCGCTGGTGGTGCTCTTCCACTGGCAGTCCCAGCGACCGAATCCGACGTCCGGGTCCCGGGCGTCGATGCCGGGCACCTTCTCCAGCGTCTTGGCGCCCAGAAGCGTGCACGCGTCCTGGTGCGCCAGCGAATTGGACGGGAAGCCCCGGGAACGCCGGGGAATCTCACCACGGTTGAGCACATTGACCGCGAATCGTGTGGCGACATCCGCGGTGTCGCACAGCGGCTCCTTGATCTCCGCAGGCCGTCTCGCGACCGCGGTGATCCGAAGGCTGTTGTCGCGAGCACCGTTCACCGCGATGGCCCGCACGCACTCGTCGCCCTCGGCAGCGTGCTCCACAACGGTGACCCTGCCCTTGGTCTTCCTCGTCACGGCCTCGGGCAGCGAATCGGCGTCGAGCTCCACCCTGACATCCACGACCTCCTCGTCGCGCTCCTTCAGGTTGACGTCGCAGCGATTGAAGTTGCCCTCATCACGCTTCAGTTCGGCCACTTCGTACCGATCGAACACGCCGGCCCTCAGCAAGGCACAGGGATCGGCCGTGCGGGGGTCGCCGATGAAGCCCGCGGCGGCCGTTTTGCCCGGTGCCGGGGTGGCCTTGTCCCCGTCTTCGTCCCCCAGGCTCATCACGATGAACGGAACGGCGATGGCGAGCGCCGTGAAGGCGGCGGCGCCGGCCAGGAGAAAAGGGCGCCGCCGGACCAGCGTCGCCGTGCGGCGCGGCACCCCTCCCGCCGGGACCTCGCTACGCGTCAGGACGTCCGTGTACGGCGTGGTCGACGGGGCCATCGGGAGGACCGGGAACTGGTCCGGGGGCCCCGCGATGTCCGCGAGGGCGGCGAGCGCCTGGGCGGCCGTGGGCCGGGCCCCGGGGTCGCGCTGGAGCATCGCGGTGAGGATGGCTCCGAGCGGCCCGACCTGGGGGCTGATGGCCTCCATCCGGACCGCCCGCCCGGCGCCGCGCATCGGCGGGGTCCCGGTCACCAGCCAGTACATCGTGGCACCGAGCGAGAACACGTCGGACGCACGCTCGGGCGCGCCCCGGAACGCCTCGGGGGCGGCGAAGAACGGGGTGAGGCTGACCGGCCCGTTGGGCGTGATCGTCTCACTGCCGTCCACCCGGTACGCGGCGCCGAAGTCGGTCAGCTTGGCGACCCTGTCGGGGGTGATCACGATATTGCCGGGCTTGACGTCGCAGTGCACGATGCCCTTGTCGTGCAGGGCCGCCAGCGCGGCCGCGATCTGTGCGCCGATATGTGCCGCGAGCTCGGGGGCCATTTTCACCGGGACGTCCAGGCTTCCGCCGGTCACATGCTCCATCACCAGCCAGAACGTGGCGTTCCTGCCCTTGCCCGCGCGGACGGCGTCGTAGAGAGTGACCACGTTCGGGTGGCTGAACTTCGCCAGAGCGCGGGCTTCGGCCAACAGCTCGTCGAAGTCGGCCTGGCTGTTGTCCTCGAGCAGGGCCCGCTTGAGGACGACGGACCGGCCCAGCTCCGTGTCGACGGCGAACCAGACCGCGCCTCTCCCTCCCTCGACGGGCCCCTTGGTGAGCCGGTACTTGCCGACCTTCTCCCCCCGCCGCACGACGACACTCCCCTCCTACGAGACCAGAACCGCTGTCTGCCGTTACCGCACGCGGATCGAACTTACTGCGTACACGGAAAGACACGTACCGGTTGCGGCGTTCGTGAGGGCGGCGCGGGGCTCGGTTCACGCCGGAGGCGCGTGGGACCTGGCCGGTTGAGAAGGGAATTCACCCGCCACTCCAGAAATCTTCACCTTTGTGGAGGTTGCGGTGTTGCGGGAGCACATGCGACGGGGGCAGGCGCCACCGTCACATGCCATCGGCGCGGCGCGTTTGTGTGTCGCGCCGGTGCCGGACCTCCCCGCGACGGGTGGGACCCGGCACCGCGTCCCCCCTGGTCAGGAGTGGGTGACCTTGAGGCTGGATATGTGGACCTCGCCGTAGTTGTCGTCGTCGCAGGGGTCCGAGTTGTCGCAGTTGGCCTGGGTGTAGGCCCCCGCCTTGAAGTAGTTGGTGTCGCCGTCGGAGGAGATCGTAGTCTCACGCTCCCCGTTGTAATAAGCGTCGATCTTCCCGTTCCGCGCCACGAACTTGGCCTCGAACTCGGTGCCCAGCTTGTAGTCGTCGGTGACGAGGTGGTGGTGGGCGTCGTCGCCGTCGGTGATGTAGAGCTTGCTGCCTTCGAGGCGGAAGACCGTGACATCGTCGTCCCCGCCGTGGATCTGGGCGCCGACCAGGTGCGGCTTCTCCTTGGGGAGCGCGGTGAACGCCTCCTTGACCACGAGGGTGTGGGTTCCCTCGCTGGTCGACCAGCTCGCCTCCTCCTCCCCTTCGTCGGTCATCTCCCGCAGCTCGGCGCGCGGGTAGCTGGAGCCGCCCGTCGTCACGCCGTTGACGGAGGACCGGAACTGGACCGCGTCGCAGTCCCCGGTGACCTGGAACCAGGGCTTGGCGGAGAAGGTGGCGAGATCGGGCTGTGTGATCTCGGTCGGGTCCTCGTCCTCGCCGGTGGGCAGGGTCAGCTTCCAGTTGGTCAGATCGAGGACGTCGGCGGGGTACTGGCACTGCGCGGCCGGGGTCTGGTGGCGGGTTTGAATGTCGGCCTGCGCCGGGAGCGCGAGGGCGGCCGTCGTGGCGGCCACGGTGCTGCCCGCGAGGACGACGATGCGCATGCACCTCATGGGGGTGTGTCCCTTCCTGTTCGTTCGGCGACTTCGTTCGGCGACAGGCATGATTCGCCGCCGTTCGCGGGACGGGTCCCGGAAACGGGCAGTCAGCGCCGAATGGCGCGGGCTACTCCGGCGCGGGATCGGGCCAGAGGGCGTCGTCCTCGATGAGGTCCAGATCGGGCGGTACGAGGGTGGTGGACTCCACCAGCCCCTTGAGCAGGTTGTGCAGCAGACCGTTGTCGGCGGGGCGGCCCTGCGACTTGTCGTGCATCACCGGGTACCTGAAGCCGGTGCCGTGCAGACGGCGGCGCACGGCCTCGACCCGGTACTCGATCTTGCGCTCGTTCCAGCCCGCGCCCGGGCGGAGGTACATGAGCTGCTTGGCCGCCGTGGCGTACGTCAGGGGACGCGGATCCTCCTCGTACAGCAGATACCGCTGGCCCAGGACGGCCAGCAGCAGCCGTTCGTCGTCGTCGAGCGGCCAGATCTCCGGCCGAAGCGTCTCGGCGCGCCGCCGTGACACCGGCCCCTGGTCGTCATGGCCCGCCACATACAGCTCGACCAGGTGCTCACGGTAGCCGGAGCCCTTGACGAACAGCGGGGTGTAGCCGGTGTCGAGCGGGATCGGCTCGGTGCTGAGGTGCATCATCGTGCCGCGCGGCAGCCGGACGAGCTGCCGCCCGGTGTTCCGCAGCCACCACTGCCCCTGGCGGTACGTCAGCTCGCCGTGGCGCCGGCTCACCCGGAGGTCGTCCACACCGACGCCCAGATCCACATCCGGTTTCTCACCCCGCCCGAAGCGGACCGTCAGCCCCGGCCGGGGCGGGGCGCTGAGGTCGCCGGTCACCGTGCGGGCGTGCAGCATGCCGGGGGTGCTGGGCGCGACTCCGCGCGCGAGGCTGGCGGAGAGGGGCATCGGCGGTCTCCTCGGTTCGGGCGATTCTCGGCACGCGCGCGGACACGCACACCCACCAGGGTCCGCGCCCTCCTCCGGGACCCGTCCCGAAGCAGGCTCGTGTGGCGGGAGGACACCCCGTCGCATGGGGCTCATCGGCCCCCACAAGCGTACGAGTTGAATGCCGCGTCCGGGCCGGGACGGGTCCCGGACCCCCGGACGGACGATGCCCGCCACGACCCCGGCACGGCCGCCGCCCGGCCGCCGGACCCGCGGACAAGGAGGGTACGATGACCGGCTCACCGGACGAGAACCACTGGCCGCACCCGGCCCCGGGCCGGCGCCCCGGCCACATCACCGCGGCCGCCGTGCTCCTGGTCGTCTCCGCATTCATCAGTGCCACCATCGCCGTGAACGACCCGGAGCTGACCCAGTTCGTGTACCTGCTCCTCTTCATCACCATCGGCGCCGCCCTCCGCCTCCGCAAAGGCGGACGCGCGGCCCGCGTCACCACGACGGTGACGGCCGCGCTCTTCCTCGTCTATCTGCTCCCGCACGCGATGCGCGGACTCTCCGACCCGGGCGGGGTCTACCAGCCGGACTACGCGGTCCGCGCCATCCTCGCCATCGCCATCTCCGCCACCGGCGTAACCCTCCTCCACTCCCCCAGCAGCCGCGCCTACTTCCGCACCCGCCGCCACCAGACCGTCCGGTGACCGTGTGCGCGGGTGCGTGGTTACGACGGCACGCTCGCTCCCAGGCGTCGTGCCATCGCCTTCGCTCCGTTGAGTACCAGCTCGACGTAGTGGTCCTTTTCCGCGTCACCCCATCGCGGGGTGGGCACCGAGATGCTCATGGCCGCCACGCAGTTGCCCAGGCGGTCGTGCACCGGTGCGGCGACGCAGGCCGCGTGGTCGTTGGACTCGCAGTACTCCTCGGTCCAGCCGCGCTCGCGGGCCGTTTCGAGTTCGGACAGGAGCCGCTTGCGGGTGGAGATGCTGTTGGAGGTCATCTGCCGCAGCGCCTTGTCATTCGGGAACAGCTCATCGAGTTCCCGGGCCGAGAGGGCGCTCAGCAGGGCCTTTCCACCCGCGGTGCAGGAGGCGGGCAGGCGGCTTCCCACCTGGGACACCAGCCGGACCGAGTACTTGCTGTCGATGCGCACGATGAACACGGCGAATCCGCCGTCGCGTACGACGACCTGGACCGTTTCGCCACAGGCCCGCGCCACCTCGCCGGCGCACTCCCGGCCCACGGTGGCGAGGTCGAGCCCGCGTTCGTAGCCCGCGCCGAGACGCAGGGCGCTGAGCCCCATCGCGACGCGTCCGGTCTCCTTCGAGATCGTCACATAGCCCCGGTCGGCCAGTGTGTTGACGAGTTCGTGCGTGGTGGCACGGGGCAGGCCGAGGTGTTGGGTGATCTCCGGAACCCGTAGCCCCTCATCCTGGTCGATGAGCAGTTCCAGGATGTCCAGGCCCCGGCGAAGGGCCGGAGCGGTGACACGCGCCACGATGGCCTCCCAGCACACGTTTCAGCGGAAGACATTTCCGCGGACGGCGTCCAAAATATCAGACGCCTATGTCTCGGCCTCCGCGCCGGGCGCCGGCTCGGGCAGCGGTTCGGTGTTGCGGCTGCGGAGGCCGTCGAGGGAGATGCGCAGGAGGCGGCGCCACTGGCCGGGATGGCTGTCGCCGGTCGCCTGGATGGTCTGACTCAGGGAGGCACTGAGCAGGACGAGGTCGGCGGTGGTGACCCCGTCGCGCAGAAGTCCGGCGTCCGCACAGCGGGTGCGCAGTTCGTCGATGAAGGCGTCGCGGTGCCGGGCGCATACGCGCGCGGGGGCGCCGCTGGCGGTATGACTCTCGACGAGGGCCCGGTTGCGGGCCTGGTGGGCGAGGGCCTGTTCGAAGAAGCCGGTCAGGGCCTCCCAGGGGTCCTCGGTCGCGGCCGCCGCCTCGTGGGCGGCGGTGAGCCAGGAGGTGAATTCCCGCTCCAGGACGGTGACGAGCAGATCGTCCTTGGTCGGGAAGTGGCGGTAGAGCGTGCCCATGCCGACGCCGCTGCGCCGGGCGATCTCGCGGACGTCGACGGTGCAGCCCTGCTCGGCGAAGACCGCACCGGCCGCCTCGAGGATCGCGGCGCGGTTGCGCTCGGCGTCCGCGCGGCGGGCGCGCTTGGCGGGGGGCCGCTCGGGGGTGGACTGGTCGGCGCTGGTCACGGGATTCAGCGTACAGGCGGGTTTCCGGAGCACGCGCTCCGGTTGTGTTACCTTCAAGAGGAGCACCTGCTCCGGTTACTCCGGTTACTCCGGTTACTCCGGTTCGGTGGTGCGCGAGGCCCCGGCCTCCGCATGCCCGTTCCCACCCGGGCCCGGCTCTGAGACAGAAGCGCCCGCGGACCACAGGTCCGTCAGATGAGGAGACCTCTTTCATGGCAACGCTTGGCTTCATCGGCAGCGGCAACATCGGCACCAAACTGGCCCGGCTCGCGATCGCGGCGGGCATCGACGTCGTCCTGTCCAATTCCCGCGGGCCCGAGACCCTGGCTCAGACGGTCGCCGAGCTCGGGGAGCGCGCCCGGGCCGCGACGCCGGAGGAGGCGGCCCGGGCGGGCGACTGGGTGGTGGTGAGCATCCCGCTGGCCGCCTACCGCAAGCTCCCGGCCGCCGCGCTGGCGGGCAAGGTCGTGCTCGACACGAGCAACTACTACCCGTTCCGCGACGGGGACTTCGAGGAGCTCGACTCGGGCAGGACCACGACGAGCGAACTCGTCCAGCGGCACCTGCCCGGCGCGAAGCTCGTCAAGGCGTTCAACAACATCGGCGACGGGCAGATACCGGCGCTCGCCCGTTCCACCGGAGCCCCCGACCGCACCGCCCTGCCGATCGCCGGCGACGACCCGGAGGCGAGGGCGAGCGCCGCCGCCCTGATCGACCGGCTGGGCTTCGACACCGTCGACGTCGGCCCCCTGGCCGAGAGCTGGCGCTTCGAGCCGGAGACCGCCGCCTATGCGGTGCCCTACTTCGCCGACAGCGAAGCGCTGAAGGCCGCCATGGCCAAGATGGGCGAGGAGATCAGGTCCGGCGCCCCGTTCGAGACCCGGCCCCCCGCGGACCCGGGCGCCCCGCTGTCCGCGGACCGGCTGCGCGCCCTGCTGGCCGAGACGCCCCGCGTCCTCACCGCGGACCGTGTGATGCGCTGACGCCCCTCGCGGACGGGGGCTGGGGCCGCGTGCGTCCCGGCCCCAGCCCCTGGCGGTCAGTTGACGTCGAGGGCGATCCGGCCCAGCTCACCGAGGTCGGCCACCAGGCGATCGCCAGGGCTGATCGCCGTCGGGGCACACAGGGTGCCGCTCAGGACGATTTCCCCGGCCTCCAGCCGCCTTCCACCCCTCAGCAGATGCCGGGCGAGCCATGCCACCGCCTCGGCGGGGTCGCCCATGACGGCGGCCGCGCTCCCCGGCACCGTGCGGGAGCCGATCGTCAGCGTGGCGGCGAGTTCGGCCAGGGCCGGGTCCACCGCGGCCGGGTCCACCGCGGCCGAGTCAACGGCAGCGGCTCCGTTGCCCGCGTGCCACAGCCGTCGGCCCAGTTCCGCGACCGGTTCCTCGTTCATCGATCTCCCCTACCACCGGTTCCGTCCATGAGCCGGTCCGCACTCACAGCTCAGGTCCGGGAACGATCACCGCACGGCCGGTGGCCCCCTGAGCCAGCGCCGCGTACGCCTCGTTGACCGCCGACAGCTCGTACCGCTCACCGAGCAGCTTGTCGAGCGGCAGTCGGCCGGTCTTGAAGAGCTCGACCAGCTTGGGGATGTCGACCGGCGTGTTGGCCGAGCCGTAGAGACTGCCGATCAGCCGCTTCTCCTGCTGCACCAGGGGGTTGACGGGCACAGCCGCGGTGGCGCCCACCTTGCCGAGGCCGACGGCGACGGCGGTCCCGCCGACGCCCACGACCTCGACCGCCCGGGCGAGCGTCTCGGGCCTGCCGACCGCGTCCAGCGACCAGGCCATCGGACGTGGCGAGATCCTGGTGAGCTCTTCGACGAGGCCGTGCGTGCGGACGTTGACCGCGTGGGTGGCGCCCAGCTCACGTGCCTTCTCCAGCTTGGCGTCCACCGTGTCGACCGCGACGATCGGATCGGCGCCGACGAGGCGCAGCCCCATCACCGCGCTCAGCCCGACGCCACCGGCACCGATGACCACGACGCCCTCTCCGGTGGCGTCCTTCATGACGTTCAGCGCGGCGCCGGCCCCGGTCACCACGGCACATCCGGTGATCGCCGCGATCTCCGGCGGAACGTCCGGATCGATCGTGAGGACCGACCGTTCGGACACGACGCATCGCTCGGCGAAGCAGGAGACTCCCATGAGGTGGTGCAGCTTCTCGCCGTTCAGATTCAGCCGTGACGTCCCGTCGAGCAGACCGCCGGAGGCCGTCTGCACCCGGCCCAGCGCGCACAGGGCGGGGCGGCCGGTGGTGCAGAACTCACAGTCGCCGCACCGGGGGCGCCACAACGTGACGACGGTGTCGCCGGGGCGGACCCGGGTCACCCCCTCCCCCACCCGCTCCACGACGCCCGTCCCCTCGTGTCCGAGCACCGCGGGCAGGCGGACGTCGAGGTCGCCGTTCATGTAGTGCAGATCGCTGTGGCACACCCCGGCGGCGAGCACACGGAGGGTGACCTCGCCCGGTCCGGGGGCGTCGAGGTCGACGTCCTCGACGGTCAACGGCGCACCGGGCCGGTGCAGTACTGCTGCCTTCATGGAGCCACGCCTCACTCTGTCCACCGTGTACGAAACTTCAGACGCTGTCTTACCGGTTGAGTATGTGAGCCCGTCTCGGCGGCCGTCAAGCACGTTGAACGAGGCGCCGACGCATGCAACCGTGCAGTGGAGCCGCCTCGAGCCGGCCGACCGCGCCCCGTTTCTCGAGGCCATCGCGTCCGCCCTCGAAGAGGCCGCACCGAAGCTCGTGGCCATCGCGGACGAGGAGACATCCCTCGGGGAGACCCGGCTGCGCAACGAGATGGTCCGCACGGTGTTCCAGCTCCGGCTCTTCGCCGAGACGGTGACGCGGGGCGAATACCTCGGGGCGACGATCGTCCGTGCCGACCCCGCGTGGCCGATGGGCCCGCGGCCCGATCTGCGCCGGGTGCTCGAACCGCTCGGCCCGGTCGTCGTCTTCTCCGCGAGCAACTTCCCGTTCGCGTCGCAAGCGGCCGTCCGGAGCCCATTCCGTTCTTCGGTGAACTCGGCAGCCCGCACTGCGCGACGCGAACCCGCTGAGCGTTCCCCAGCGGGTCTCCTGAGCCGGGATCGGCCAGAGGGCCCGCCTCCCCCGGCGGGCCCTCTCCCGTTCCCGCACCGCTCACGGCATACGGCAGCTCACCTCATACGACCGCTCACGGCATCCGCACGTGGTGCCGCGCGATGGCGTCGCTCGCGTTCAGCCCGAGCAGCTGGAGGCTGCGTGAGTACTCCTCGCGCAGGATCGTGACCGCGCGCTCCACGCCCCGCTCACCACCGGCCATCAGGCCGTACAGGTAGGCGCGGCCGATCATGACGGCGTCCGCCCCGAGCGCCCGCGCGGCGAGGATGTCCTGGCCGTGGGTGACACCGCTGTCGAGGATCACCGTGGCGTCGGGGCCGAGCTCCTCGCGTATCCCGGGCAGCACCGTGAGGGTGGCCGGGGTGCGGTCGAGCTGCCGTCCGCCGTGGTTGGAAACGACCACACCGTCCGCGCCCGTCTCGACGGCGCGGCGTGCGTCGCGCGGGCTGAGGACGCCCTTGACCAGCAGCCGATGCGGCCAGTTGGCGCGCAGCCACGCCAGATGGTCGTAGTCCAGCGTCGGTTCGAAGACCACGTCGGCCACCCGTACGGCGTCGATCACATTGGTCTCGCCGGTCATGCTGCGCAGCGACGCGAACGTGATCGGGGCCGTGGTCAGCTTGTTGAGCACCCAGGACGGGTAGCGGGCCATGCCGAACAGCGTCCGCAGGGTGAGCGACGGCGGGATCGTGAGGCCGTTGCGCATGTCCTTGGGGCGGCGGCCGGCCACGGGGGTGTCCACGGTGAGGACCACGGTGGTGAATCCGGCCGCGAGCGCGCGGTCGAGGAGCTCCGCGTTGAGGCGCTCGTTACGGGTCAGATAGAGCTGGAACCAGTGTTCGCCGCCGGGAGCCGCCGCGGCGACGTCCTCGACGGTCGAGGTGCCCACGGTGGACAGCGTGTACGGCAGGCCGTGGCGGGCGGCCACGCGCGCGACCGCCGCCTCGCCCTCGTGGTGCATCATCCGGGTGTATCCGGTCGGCGCGAAGATCAGCGGCATCGCGATCTGCCGGTCGAACACCCGCGTGGACAGGTCCGGATGGTCGACCGGCGACAGATACTCCGGCACGAGTTCGACCGCCGCGAAGGCCGCCCTGTTCCGCCGCGCGGTCAGCTCCGCGTCGGCCGCGCCGTCCACGTAGTCGAACACCGCGCGCGGAGTCGTACGCACCGCCACCCTGCGGAGATCGCGGATGCTCAGCGCGGCCCCGAGTCGTCGCTCGACCGGGTTGAGGGTCGGCCGGCGTACTCGCAGAACCTCGCGGAGCTCGGACCACCGGGGTCGCTGCCGCGCCACGCGAGGCCGCTTCGGAGCTGCGGACGGCACTGGGGGCTGGGTGACGGTCACGGTCCTGCCTCTCGATGTACGGGGGTCAATGGCCGTTCGACAGTGACGAGATATTGGACGCGGTCCGAGAAATCGGAGTCTGACTCCCGACTTCGGCATGCGTCAAGCCTTGACGCATCACTCCCCCATGGGCACCATCTGGTTTGCATATAAGACGGCGTCTTAGATTTCAGACGGGCAAGCCGAAAAGGAAAGGTGCCATGCGACTCGGTCTGGCAGGCAAAGCCGCTCTCATCTGCGCATCCACATCCGGCCTCGGCCGGGCGACCGCCCGAGCCCTGGCGGAAGAAGGGGTCAACGTCGTGGTCACCGGCCGGTCGGCCGAGCGCGCCAAGGAGGTGGCGGGCGAGCTGCCGGGCGCGGTCGGCGTGGGCTGTGACCTGGTCGCGGACGGCGGCGCCGAGCGGCTTCTCACGGCCGCCCGCGAGGCCGTCGGCGACCTCGACATCCTCGTACTGAACGGGCCGGGCCCCGCGCCCGGACCGGCTCGCGCCACCGACACCGCCGGGGTCGCGCAGGCCATCGCCACGCTGGTCACCCCCCAGGAGATCCTGGTGCGGGGCGCCCTGCCGGCCATGGTCGAGAAGGGCTGGGGCCGCATCCTGAGCATCAGCTCGACGAGTGTGCAGGCGCCCCTACCGAACCTCTCGCTGTCCAACCTCGGACGGGCGGCGCTCGCCGGGTACCTCAAAACGCTCGCCACCGAGGTGGCCGCACAGGGCGTGACGGTCAACTCCCTGCTGCCCGGACGCATCGCCACCCCACGGGCCCGGCAGATCGACGAGGCCGCCGCCCAGCGCACCGGCCAACCGCTGGACGAGATCGAGGCCGCGTCCAAGGCCACGATCCCGGCCGGGCGCTACGGCGAACCCGATGAGTTCGGCGCCGCCGCCGCGTTTCTGTGCAGCACCCAGGCCGCGTACATCACGGGCACCGCCCTCCGCTGTGACGGCGGCATGGTGCCAACCCTCTGACCCCAGGTGCCAGGCCTCTGACCCCGCCGGAGGGTTCACCCGACTCCCCAAGACGAGAGCAGCGCACCCGCATGAGCCATATCCCCGTCACCGACGCGGCACCCGACGCCAGAGCCGAAGGACATCACCAGGCATCCCGGGCGGCCATCCGCAGAACGGCGCTGGCCGGAATGATCGGCACCACGATCGAGTGGTACGACTTCTACGTCTACGGCCTCGCCGCGGCGCTGGTCTTCGGCACGGAGTTCTTCCCCGACTTCTCACCGACGGCCGGCACCCTGGCCGCGTTCGGCACCTTCGCGGTCGGCTTCCTCGCCCGCCCGCTCGGCGGAGTGATCTTCGGTCACTTCGGGGACCGCGTGGGGCGCCGACACGCCCTCATGCTCACGCTGTTCCTGATGGGCGCGGCGACCGTCGTCGTCGGCCTGCTGCCGGGCTACCAGACCATCGGCCTCTGGGCGCCCATCCTGCTGGTCACGCTGCGCTTCCTCCAGGGGTTCGCCGTCGGTGGCGAGTGGGGCGGCGCGGTGACGATGGTCGTGGAGTCCTCGCCGCGCGACCGGCGGGGGTTCTACGGGAGCCTGCCGCAGATGGGGGTGCCGCTGGGGCTGGTGCTGTCGTCGACCGTGTTCGCGGTGGTCTCCACGCTGCCCGATGACGACCTCCTCGCCTGGGGCTGGCGCATCCCCTTCCTGCTCAGCGTCGTGCTGATCGGGGTCGGGCTGTTCCTCCGCTCGCGTATCACCGAGACCCAGACGTTCGCCCAGGTGAAGGCGTCGGGGCAGGCGCGCAAGATGCCGGCCATGGAGGCGTTCCGCCACCACTGGAAGGCGATCGCCCTCACCGTCGGCATGTATATCTCGGCCGGTGTCCCCTTCTACATCGTCTCGGTCTTCGTGCTGGCCTACGGCTCCTCCCATCTCGATCTGTCGCGGGGTGTGCTGCTGACCGGGATGCTCATCGCGGCGTTGGCCGAGGGGCTGGCGGTGCCCTGCTTCGGCGCGCTGTCGGACCGCTGGGGCCGGCGCCCCGTGTTCCTGGGCTCCGCCGGATTCGCGGCCGTGCTCGCCTTCCCGTTCTTCTGGCTGCTGGCCACCGGGCAGACCGGGCTCACCTGGCTGGCCATGCTGCTCGCGCTCGCCGTGGCACACGCGGGGATGTACGCGCCCACGGCGGCGATGTACGCGGAGCTGTTCCCCGCGGAGGTCCGCTACACCGGTACCTCGATCGGCTATCAACTCGGCGGCGTGGTGGCGGGGTTCGTGCCGCTCGTGGCGGGCGCCCTGGTCAGCGCGGCCGACGGCGCCTCCTGGCCGATCGCCTCCATCTGGGCGGGCGCGGCACTCGTCGGGCTGGTGTGCGCGCTGATCGTCCGCGAATCCCGCGGGTGCGACCTCCGGCCCGATCAGCCCAAGTCCCCTTGAGAGATGTCGTCCCGACCGGAGGTGAAGCTCCATGACCGCGAAGACCGCGAACAAGGTCCACGTCCTGAGCTGCGGAGCGATGAGCTGCGATCTGACGTGGCTGCTGCTCAAGGCGGGCCGTACGATGCGCACACGCACCGAGCACCAGCGGCCCCCGGAGTGGTACTCCTGCACCACCCACTGCGTACTGGTGGAGACCCCCGAGGGGACACTGCTGTGGGACACCAGCTGCCCCCGCGACTGGGAGACCCGCTGGGCCCCGACCGGTTTGCAGGAGTACTTCCCCTACGACCAGGTGAGCGAGGAGGAGTATCTCGACGCGCGGCTCGGCCGGCTCGGTGTCCAGCCGCAGGACATCGGCTATCTGGTCCTGTCCCATCTGCACTTCGACCACGCCGGGAACATCGGCATGTTCACCGGCACCGGCGCGCGGCTGGTGTGCCACGAGAAGGAGAAGGAGTTCGCCTTCGGCTTCGAGGGCGCCTTCAACGGTGCCCACCTCAAGACGGACTACGCGGCCTGTGACTTCGACACCGTCAGCGGCGACACCGAGATCCTGCCCGGTGTCACCCTCATCGAGGCCCCGGGGCACACCCCCGGCACCATGTCGATGAAGGTGGACCTGCCGGAGACCGGGACGATGCTGTTCACCTCGGACGCCGTCTACATGGGTGACTCCTACGGCCCGCCGGCCACCCCCGCCGCCATCGTCAACGACCTGACCGCCTGGTACGCGTCGGTGGAGAAGATCCGCGGCATCGCCGAGCGGTCGGACGCCACCGTCGTCTTCGGCCACGACGCCGAGCAGCTGCGCTCGATGCGGCTCGCCCCCGATGGCTTCTACGCTTGATCGTCCGGACCCGGCCGGCGCTCCGAGCCCGGCTCGCCGCGCCGCCGGGACCTACTCCGATCCCCAGGAGGGACGCGTATGAGCAGCACCGTTCCGGCCCGACCCGAGTCCGTGTTCACCTACGGCGCCCCGGCGCTGAAGTTCGGGCCGGGAGCATCCGACGAGATCGGCTTCGACCTCTCCCGGCACGGGGTCCGCCGGGTCCTGGTGATCACCGACGCCGGGGTGGCCGCCACCGGCGCGCCACACCGCATCGCCGAACGGATGACCGCGTTCGGCATCGAGGCCCATGTCTTCGACGGTGCGCATGTGGAGCCCACCGACGTCAGCCTGCGGGAAGCGGTCGACCACGCGCGGGCGTCGGGCCCGTGGGACGCCTTCGTCGCGGTGGGCGGCGGCTCCAGCATCGACACCGCCAAGGCCGTCAACCTGCTGAGCACCAACCCCGGCACGCTGATGGACTACGTCAACGCGCCCGTGGGCAGGGCGCTGGTGCCCGAGAACCCGCTCAAACCGCTGATCGCTGTCCCCACCACCACCGGCACCGGCTCGGAGTCCACCACCATCTGCGTGCTCGACGTGCTGGAGCTGAAGGTGAAGACCGGCATCAGCCACGCCCGGCTGCGGCCCACGCTCGCGGTCATCGACCCGGACCTGACCCTCACCCTGCCCGCGGGGGTGACCGCCGCCAGCGGCATGGACATCCTGTGCCACGCGCTGGAGAGCTACACGGCCCGCCCGTACGACACCTATCCGCGCAAACACCCCGAGCAGCGAGTGCCGTACTGCGGCGCCAATCCCATCTCCGACGTGTGGTCGGAGCGGGCGCTGCACCTGCTCGCGCGGTCCTTCCGTACCGCGGTCCGCGACGGGGAGGACCCCGGGGCGCGCTCCGAGATGGCCCTGGCGGCCACTTTCGCCGGTCTCGGCTTCGGCAACGCGGGGGTGCACATCCCGCACGCCAACGCCTACCCGATCGCCGGGCGGGTGAAGGACTTCCACCCGGCGGGCTACCCCGCACACGAGCCGATGGTGCCGCACGGGATGGCCGTCTCGCTCACCGCTCCGGAGGCGTTCCGCTTCACCTTCAGCGCCCAGCCCGAGCGGCATCTGCGGGCCGCGGAGCTCCTCGCCCCGGGGATGGAGCGCCCCGCCGACGCGGCCGAGTATCTGCCCACCGCGATCCAGCGGTTGATGCGCGACATCGGCATGCCCGACGGTATCGGCGGTGTCGGCTACGACAAGGGCGACATCCCCGCACTGGTGGACGGCGCCATGAAGCAGCAACGGCTGCTGGCCACCGCCCCGCGCGAGGTCACCGAGGACGACCTCGCCGGGATCTTCGACCGCTCGCTGTCGCTCTGGTGAGGAGGACCGATGGCCATCTATGAACTCGCCTGCGAGACCGGGCACCGCTTCGAGGTGATCCAGTCGTTCTCGGCCCCGCTGCCGAACTGCCCGGACTGCGGGACCGCGACCCGCAAGATCCCCAGCGGCTTCGCCCTCGGCGGCACCGCCGCCGTGCCACCGCCGCCGGAGCGGATGCCACAGACCTGGAAGGGGACCTACCGCGGCGACCGCGACTACGTCACCGCCATGCGGCGCACGGCCGAGTCCCGGCAGAAGCTGGAGGAGAGGTACCCCGAACTCGCCGGTGACCGGCGGCCGATCGTCGCCCACGAGGGCAGATACGAGGCGGCCCCGCTGCGCGCCGGGGACCCGTTGCCCGCGCCGTCCGAGGGAGCCGGGCACGGCCACGGCCACGCGCACACGCACGGACACGGGCACGGGCACGAGTTGAAGCCGACAAGGCCCGCGAAGCCTTCGTGAAGCGCTACGGGACGGCCGGTTGCCAGCCCAGTGCCGGGGCGAGCCTGGTGGCGATGTCGGTGAGGATCTGTACATAGTCCTCGTGGTCGAAGGTGAAGGGCAGTGCGAACGCCACCTCCTCGACCTCCCGGAACGCGGCGTGCGAGGTGAGCCGTTCGGCGATGTCCTCGGAGGTGCCGACGAGATCGGGTGCGAACATCATGCGCGCCGGCCCCTGGGGCGTGGCGGTACGCGGCAGCCGCTGCCGGGCGTATCGCTCGTACTTCGCGCGCTGTTCCGGTGAGGCGGTGTCGGTGGGGATGACGACGAGCCCCTGGGAGACACGGGCACGGTCGCCGTCGGGGTGGTGGGCGCGGAAGGTCCGGATGTGCGAGAGCTGGATCTCGGCGAAGTCCTCGGACTCCTCCGCCTTCACCACACTGCTGGTGAGCAGGTTCATTCCGTGCTCACCGGCCCACCGCGCCGACCGCAGGCTGCCGCCGCCGTACCACATGCGGCGGCCGAGCCCCGGGGCGTGCGGCTGGACGCGGTCGGAGAACACCTCGAAGCCCTCGACACCGCTGAAGTCGGTGACCGGTTCGCCGCGTACGCAGTCCAGCAGCCGTCGCACACGTTCGTGGCTGAAGTCCTCGGCGTCGGCGGTGTCGGGGTGGAGCGCGCCCTTGACCTGGTCGTAGTGGTGCGGCGGACCGGCGCTGACCCCCGGGTTGAGACGGCCCCCGGACAGGATGTCGACCGTCGCCAGGTCCTCGGCCAGCCGCAGCGGATTCTCCCATCCCATGGGGATGACGGCCGTGCCCAGTTCGATGCGGCTGGTGCGCTGCGAGACCGCCGCCAGAACCGCCATGGGAGAGGAGATGCCGTATTGCAGATGGCGGTGGCGCACCCAGGCGCTGTCGAAACCCAGCCGTTCGCCCCGTTCGATGATCTCGAGTGTCGACTCATGGCCACGGCGGGGGTCGGCCTCGTCGAACAACCCAATGGTCAAGAAGCCCAGCTTCCGCAGGGGTTTCGAGGTCAGCGGCACAGGATTCCTCCAGCGTCCGCGGCGTACTCCGCCGCACACCATTGCCGTTCCATTGTCGCGGAGCGGTTCACCTGGAGGTGGCGGACGAGGCGGACAGCGCGGTGGCGGCGCGGTGGGCGAGTTCCTGGCGTACGAGGGGGATCAGATGGCGGCCGTAGTCGATGGCGTCGTCGAGCGGGTCGTAGCCACGGATGAGCAGGGTGGTGGCGCCGATGTCCACATAGTCCAGCAGCGCCTGGGCGACCGTCTCCGGGGTGCCGACGAGGGCGGTGGTGTTGCCGCCCGCGCCGGTCGCGGTGGCGGTGGGGGTCCACAGCGCCCGGTCGTGGCGGTCGGCCTTGGCGGCGGCCGCGAGGAGCCGCTGTGATCCGGCGTTCTGGGGTGCGCGCTCGCCGTTCTGCTGGTGGAAGAACGGGCGTCCGGTCCCGGTCCTGATGGTGTCCAGGACGCGGTGGGCCCGTTCCCAGGCCAGCTCCTCGGTGGCCGCCAGGATCGGGCGGAAGGACACGCTGATCCCGGGCGCCTCGGCACGTCCGGCGGCTGCCGCGGCGGCGCGTACGGAGGCGATCTGCTCGGCGGTCTCCGCGAGCGGTTCGCCCCACAGCGCGAAGGTGTCGGCGTGCTTGCCGCCCACCCGGTAGGCGGCCTCGGAGGAGCCGCCGAAGTACAGCGGGATGCCGGTGGCCCGGTACGGCAGGACCTGGGAGGAGTAGTCCTCCAACCGGTAGTGGCGGCCCTCGTGGCTGAACGGTTCGGCGGAGGACCAGGCGCGCCGCAGGATGCCCAGGTACTCGTCGGTGCGCTCGTAGCGCTCCTCCTTGCCCAGGAAGTCGCCGTCCTTGCGCTGCTCCGCGTCGTTGCCACCGGTGATGGTGTGCACGGCCACGCGCCCGCCGGTGAACTGGTCGAGGGTGGCGAAGCCCCGCGCGGCGAGGGTGGGGGCGAGGAAACCGGGGCGGTGGGCGATGAGCAGGCCGATCCGTTCGGTCCGGGCCGCCACGTGTGCGGCCACCTGGGTTCCGTCGGGGCGACGGGAGCTGTAGCCGATGAGGATCCGGTCGAAGCCCGCGTCCTCATGGGCACGGGCGAAGCGAGTGGTGTATTCCGGGTCGATCGCCGGGCCGGTGGCGGGCCGGGTCTCGGAGACCTCCTGGGTCTCGATCATGCCGATGAACTCGACCGACGACGCGGGCGTTGGGGCAGATGCGGGCATGGGTCAATTGCCTTTCGGGGCGGGCGAGTCGTACGCGGCAGGGGCGGGCGGACACCGGACCGTCGCAAGCACAGCGGGATACCCGAGCACCGCGCACGCGCGCGGGGAACGCACGGTGCCTAGAGAGGAATTCCGGGCCGGTCCGGTGACAGGAGGTGGTCAGCTACGGGTGCCGGGCCTCCGGGGGCGGTGCGACCGCCCGGTCAGCGACAGAGGGCGCTGGAGGTGCGCAGATAGTCCACGTAGCGGCAGAGCACGCCCGGATGCGTCGAATGCATATCCCATATCGTCCTGACCACAGGAGCCGCTGTCAATGGACACCTTTTGGTGTCTCATCCTGCGGAACCTCGACGACCTGCATGTCCGTGCCTCGCGCCATCCAGGCGGGTATGACGGACACGCCATACTCCGAACTGCTGGAGACCATCGATGAGTTCGTCGCGAAACTGGACCCGCATGAGCGGGTGCGCCGCCTTTACGGCGCTCCGGACCATGCACCGGGAGATCACCACATGAGGGACCCTCGGGGGGGACCACGGCGTGCCGGTCAGCCGCCGGAGGGCCGCTGGAGGTCCCGGTGGACCTGGCGGGCCACTCGGGTGCCGCTTTCGATGGCGCCGTCGATGAAACCGGCCCAGATGTTCGCGTAGTCGCTGCTGGCGAAGTGCAGGACTCCGGTGTTCTCCTGCTGGGCGCGGTGGTAGCGGGTGAGGTGGTGGGGCTGCTGGATCAGCCAGGTCTCCTGGGAGTAGGGATCGGCCATCCAGTCGTGGCCGCCGGCCTCGACCACCTCCAGGTCGTCGCGCCAGACCTTCAGAGCCGCGTCGATGGCCTGCGGATCGTTGACGTCGATCCGGGTCGCGTCCGGGCCGAAGGCGACCAGCACGGCGTCGTCCTCCCCGATGAACTCGGTGCGCACGACGGCGAGGGGGTGGGCTTGAGAGGAGTAGGCGAAGAAGGGCTTGATGGGGCCGCGGACCCGGATCCACGCCTTGGCGCCACGGGAGGCGGTCTTCTCCAGGCTGGGGCGGAGCTTGCCGTCCGGCAGCGCGGGGGCGATGTCGAGCTGGTGCAGGACGTTCTGCGGCACGGTGATCACCACACGCCGGGCGGTGATGGTGTGTCCGTCGCCGTAGGTGATCTCGGCGCCGCGGGCGTCGTGGGTGAGGGAACGGACCGGTGCGGACAGGCGGATGTCGGCTTCCGCGTCGGCGGCGATGGCCTCCACCAGGCTCCGGGTGGAGCCGGTGAGCCGGAAGATCGCGGATGCCTCGTGCATGAGGTGCCAGGACCCGGCGGTGGCGGCGGTCCAGCGCAGGGCGCTGGTGTAGGCACACCGGTCGAGCGGGGCGTTGAAGTGGCCGACCCACGCGGCCTCGTTGGCGTTCCTCTCGTCGATGGACAGCTCGAGGTCGTCGAGCATCTCCTGGAGGTTGAACTGGTCGACGTCGGCCAGCCGTGGGACGGTCAGCGGTGCGTTCGGGCGGGGGATCCACTTCATGGTGTCTTCCAGCAGCCGGGTCATGCCCGGGTCGATGAGGCGCATGAAGTCGTCCAGGGTCCCGCGGCGCACCTGGTCACCGGCGAGCCAGTAGGTCTCCTCCGAGCGGGGACCGCGGGTGATCTCCAGGCCGTAGCGGGTGATCTCCGCCCAGACGTGCGGCTGGACCCAGTGCACCCAGGTGCCGCCCATCTCCAGGTCCCGCCCCAGCCGGTGATCGGTCCAGGTCCGGCCGCCGATCCGGTCGCGCGCTTCGAGGACGACGACCCGCGCTCCCTTCCGGCCGAGTTCGCGAGCGGTGATCAGGCCGGCGACTCCGGCCCCGATGACGACGACGTCCGCCTGCCCGGGCACGTGAGTCCTCCTTCGTAGAGCTCGACTCCGAGGCGCGTCCACATATTGAACGTGACGTTCATATAAACGCCTACCGATAGTGGGCCGCACACCCCGCCCCACTGTCAAGACCTCGCGCGGCCGCGACTCCCGGCTCGTCGCGGTGACGGCGTTCACTCCCCGAACAGGCCGACGGTACGGTGGGGGAAAGGTCGCGCGCGGAGCGACTCCGTACGGCGATCGGCACGACGAAAGGGCCCCATGAGCGACACGTCCGGACCGGCGGACATGACCAACAAGTCCCTGACCAAAGGCGTCCGGCTGCTCCGCGAGTTGGCCGCCCAGCCCCGGTCCGGAGCCACCGTCACCACCCTCGCCAAGGCGGCGGGGATCTCCCGGCCCACCGCCTTCCGCCTGCTGTACAGCCTGGAGCAGAGCGGGCTCGTCGACCGCGTCGACAACAACTACATCCTGGGCTGGGAGCTGGCCCGGCTCGGCCGCTACGCGGACCCCCACGCGGGCCTCGCCGCCCGCGCCCAGCCCCTGCTTCAGGAGCTGGCCGACAGGTTCAACGAGTCGGTGACCCTGTCGGTGCCGGACCTCAGGGGCGGGGTCGAGCTGATCGCCGAGGCCGCGGGCTCCCACGTGGTCAGCATCGTGCCGCGGAACATGGTCGGCGAGCACTACCCCCTGCACGCCAGCTCAACCGGCAAGGTCCTGCTCGCGGACATGCCCGTGGAGCAGGTGCTCGCGCTGCTGCCGGAGCGGCTGGAGCCCTACGCCTCGCGCACCATCACCGATCGCGCGACCCTGCTCAGGGATCTGGAACAGGTCCGTGAGCAGGGCTTCGGCGTCATCGACAACGAACTCGAGGAAGAGCTGCTGTCCCTGGCGCGCCCGATCCGCGACTCGTCCGGGACCCTGGTGGCGATCCTGGCCCTCGACGGGCCCCGGTACCGGTTCGGCCGGGACCGGATCCCCGAGGCCCTCGAGGAGATGCGGTCCATCGTCGACCGCCTGACCGAGGCGTTCTGGCAGGACCCGCCGTCCGCCTAGGTCCGGGCGAGCCAGGCGATCCGGATGACCCGGGCGATCCGGGGGTCCCACCGGGGCCCGCGGCCCCGGCATGCCCTCCCGGGCTCCCGTAGGGGATTTATCGACTCCGCCCCGCCGTGGGCACATGGCGCGTCGGGCCCACCTGTTGACACCGGCCCTCGCGAGACTCCAGCATGCTGAATATGGACGCCACGTTCGCATACTGAACGTCGAAGCGTTCCTCCTCTCCCACCTCAGGTGCTCTGCGGAACCCTCACCGCAGGAAGGCCCCGCCTCTCGCCCTGGAGCGCAGCATGAGCAATCAGCCGCTGAAGTTCTTCGCCTTCGACGTCGCCGCTCCCGCCCATCTGACCGCGGGTTCCTGGCGTGACCCGGAGGACGAGGGCCGGCGTTACACCGACGTGGACTACTGGACCGACACGGCTCGGATGCTGGAGGACGCCTGCTTCGACGGCATCTTCTTCGCCGACACCGTCGGATATCACGACGTCTACGGCGGGTCCCCCGACGCCGCGATGCGCGACGCCGCCCAGTTCCCGATCAACGACCCGGCCCTGATCGTCCCGGCGATGGCTTCGGTCACCCGCCACCTGGGCTTCGGCGTCACCGCGTCCCTGACGTACGAGCAGCCGTACGCGCTGGCCCGCAAGTTCAGCACGCTGGATCATCTGACGGCCGGCCGGGTCGGCTGGAACATCGTCACCTCCTACAGCGAATCGGCCGCGCGCAACCTCGGGCTCGGTACGCAGATCCCGCACGACAAGCGCTACGACATGGCGGACGAGTACCTGGAGGTCTGCTACAAGCTGTGGGAGAGCTCCTGGCAGGACGACGCGGTCATCCGCGACGCGGAGGCCGGTGCCTATCTCGATCCGCGGCGCATCCACCCCATCGGCCACAAGGGCACCTACTTCGACGTCCCCGGCGTCCATCTGTGCCAGCCGTCCCCGCAGCGGACGCCCATGCTCTTCCAGGCCGGTGCCTCCTCGCGCGGTCTGCTCTTCGCCGCGCGTAACGCCGAAGCGGTCTTCGTGAACACGATGACGCCCGAGCTCACCCGGCACAGTGTCGAGCGGATCCGGACCGCGGTCGCGCAGGCGGGCCGCGACCCCGGGAGCGTGCGGATCCTCGCCCTGATCACCGTGATCGTCGCGCCCACCGACGCACAGGCGCGGGAGAAGTACGAGCGCCACCTGGCGCAGGTGAGCTACGAGGGCGCGCTGGCCCGGTACGCGGGCTGGACCGGCATCGACCTGAGCACGCTGGACCCGGATATGCCGCTCCAGTACGCGGATGTGGACGGCTCCCGCTCGATCGTGGAGATGTTCTCCAAGGCGGACCCCACCCGGACCTGGACCGCCCGGCAGATCGCCGAGTTCATCGGCATCGGCGGCACCGGCGCGGTCATCGTCGGCTCCCCGCGGACCGTCGCCGCCGAGCTGCGCACCTGGCGGGACAAGGCGGACCTCGACGGATTCAACCTCAGCTACGCGACCAAGCCCGGCGGCTGGGAGGACTTCATCGAGCTGGCGCTCCCGGAGCTACGGCGGCAGGGCCTGGCCCGCGACGCCTACGACGAGCGGGCCACCACCCTGCGCGAGAGCTTCTACGGCGCGGGCCGACGCCGCACCCTGCCCGACCACCCGGCCTCCAGGATCCGCGCCGCGCGGCGTGAGGGCGACCAACTGCCGGGCGCCGTTGGCGCGTTGGCCTGACCGTCAGTGCGCCGGCCGACCGCCGGCGCACCGGCGCGCGATCTCAGCCGTTCCACCACATCGAAGGGAGCATCACCATGGCCACCGCCCCGACCACCGCCTCCGGCCTCCGGATCGACCAGCTGGACTTCCGGCACGTCATGTCCCATCTGCCCACCGGTGTGGTGGCGGTGACCGGCGTGGAACCCGCCTCGGCGCAGCCCGTCGGCCTGATCGTCGGCTCCTTCGCATCGCTCTCCCTCGAACCTCCGCTGGTCGCCTTCAGCATCGCCCGCACCTCCAGCAGCTGGCCCAGGGTCCGTCGCGGCGGCCGGTTCAGCGCCAGCGTCCTCGCCGAGGGACAGGACGCGGTGTGCCGGTCGCTGTCCCGCAAGAGCGGCGACAAGTTCGCCGATGTGGCGTGGCACCCCTCCCCCGACGGCGCCCCGCGCGTCAACGGCGCCGTCGCCTGGATCGACTGCGAACCGGAGCAGGAGCTCGACGGCGGCGACCACCTCATCGTCATCGCCCGGGTACTGCGCATGGCCACCGGCCCCGGGGAGCCCCTGGTCTTCCACAAGGGCAGGCTCGGCGGCTACCGGGGAAGGCCAGGACCTCCTGCGCCGCGGACAGCAACGGCACGGCCAGATACCCCCAGCCGGGGATGAGCATCGCGTCGTACTCCCACTCGGCGAGCCCCAGCGGAACGCGGTCGCGAGGGAGGAGGGGCGAGTGGCGCTGCGCTGGTGGACATGGCGGCGGCTCCTGTGTGCGGGGTTGTTCCGACACCCGGAGGCTGTCATCCACCCGCACCCGGCCATATCCGCCCTGGGCGCACGACGGCGTCCGTCTTGGGGCGCATGCGCGCGGGTGGAGGTCAGACCTCGGGACCCCCACGGCGCGACCGCTCCCGTCAGGGTCCGCCAGCCCCGGGCTACGTCACGACGAAAAAAATCGACGTGGTGTAGATTTAAGGGGAGAGAGGCCGGAGCCTATGCGCGGCGTGACTGCCGCGGCCAAGGGATGTGAGCGGAGATGAAGACCTTCCTGATCACCGGTGTGAGCAGTGGGCTCGGCCGGGCGTTCGCCGAGGGAGCGCTCGACGCGGGGCACACGGTGGTCGGCACCGTGCGCCGGGAAGCCGACCGGGAGGCATTCGAGGCCCTGGCGCCGGGACGGGCCCATGCGCGCCGGCTGGATGTCACCGATGACGTGGCCGTACGTGCCGTGGTCGACGAGGTCGAGGCGGCCGTCGGTCCGCTCGATGTGGCCATCGCCAACGCCGGGTACGGCCTGGAGGGGATCTTCGAGGAGACACCGCTGTCGGAGGTCCGGGCGCAGTTCGAGACCAATGTGTTCGGGGCCGCGGCGACACTTCAGGCCGTCCTCCCTCGTATGCGCAGGCGCCGCGCGGGCCACCTGATGGCGGTGACCTCCATGGGCGGCCTGATGGCGGTGCCCGGGATGTCGGCATACTGCGGCAGCAAGTTCGCGCTGGAGGGCATGCTCGAGAGCATCCGTAAGGAGGTCGCCGCGTTCGGCATCCATGTCACGGCCATCGAGCCCGGCTCGTTCCGTACGGACTGGGCGGGCCGGTCGATGACCCGCGCGGAACGCACCATCGCCGACTACGACGCGCTGTTCACGCCGATCCGCGAGGCGCGGATGGCGGCCAGTGGCAATCAGCTCGGCGACCCGCGGAAGGCCGCCGAGGCGCTGCTGCACATCCTCGACGTCCCGGAGCCCCCCGCCCATCTGGTGCTGGGCTCGGACGCGCTGCGCCTGGTCGCGGCGGCCCGGCAGGCGGTGGACGACGACATCCGCGGCTGGGAGAAGCTGTCGCGGACGACGGACTTCCCCGACGGAGCGCAGATCACCAGCGCGTGAACCCGCCGCCGGACGAGTCCTGAGTCCTTGTCCGGCGGAAGTACAGTGCTCGGAAAAGCCGATCAGGGGAGATCACCGTGGGAAGGCGCAGTGCCGCCCCGAGAAAGGGAGACCTGCGCGAGCAGGCCCTCCTGGACGCCGCCGAGGCGCTGCTCGAGCACACCGGTCTGGAGGAGCTCACGGTCGAGGCGATCGCCAAAGGCGCCGGGATCTCACGCGGCTCCCTCTACTTCTACTTCGGCAACAAGCACGAGGTCCTCGCCGCCCTCGTCGAGCGCACCCTGCGCACCATCCGGGCCGAGGCCGACAGCACGGCGCAGGACGCGACGTCCCCACCCGTCGAGGCGATGGCACGGGCCGTCAAGGGCGTGGAGCGGGTCTGGCGCGAGCACGGCACCGTCATGCGGGCGGCCGTGGACTACTCCGCGCTGCATCCGGTGATCGGAGCCGCCTGGAACGACACGGTCGAAGCCTTCGCCCGCACCATGACCCAGGTGCTGACGCGGGCGGGCATCCCCGACGAGAGCGGCCCCGACGGAGCCGCCGCGCTGGCCCACGCACTGTGCTGGCTGACGGAACGGGCCTTCTACCGCGCCGCCTGCTCCCCCGAGAAGGACTTCTCCGCCGCGACCGCGACCACCGTCACCATCTGGCGTCGCGTCATGGGCAACTGACGCGACCGTAGACCCGGCGTGGCCCACGTCACTCCACCCCCGTCGCCGTGCCAGCGGCGGCGTCGAGAGAGTCGAACACGAACCAGAATTCATGAATCCATTGGTTTGAGTTCCATGGCCCTGGCTAGAAGAGTGAGTGACCAAGGTGCTTCGGAAGGCAGGCACACCTGGCGGGAGGCGCGCGCCGCGCGCTATGAGCCCCAGATGTGCCGTGCCGGCCTCCCGCTCCGCTGAACAGCGAACCAAGCAGGGAGAGAAGAGGACCTTGATGAGCGCCATGTGTGCAGGCGCCCGCCGCCGCCACGACGACACCCCTGACACCGCGGCCGACTTCGAGCGGCTGGCCGCCATGCCCAAGGGACCCGAGCGGGAGGCCCTGGCCGAGAAGCTGGTCGAGGCATGGCTGCCGATGGCCCACCGCCTCGCCCGCCGCTACCGCAACCGCGGGGAGAATCTGGAGGATCTGGAGCAGGTCGCCGCCCTGGGTCTGGTCAAGGCCGTCGACCGTTACGACCCCCAACGCGGAGGCGCCTTCCAGCCCTACGCCATCCCCACGATCGTCGGGGAACTCAAGCGGTACTTCCGCGACTGCGCCTGGGACCTCCATGTCCCCCGGCGGGTGCAGGAGCTGCGCAACAGGGTCCGCGCCACCATTCAGGACCTCGCCGCGGCCGGAGGCACCGACCGCTCCCCGACCGTGGCCCAGGTCGCCGAGGCCGCCGACATGAGCGAAGAGGACGTCCTGACCGGGATGGAAGCCATTGACAGCTTCCGGTCCCTGTCCCTGGACGCCGAACTCGCCGGCGCGGACGACGGCTATTCCCTGGCCGACACCCTCGGCCGGTCCGAGACCCGCTACGACACCGTCATCGCCCGGGAATCGGTCAAGCCGTGCCTGAACCGGCTCCCGGAACGGGAGCAGCACATCCTGTATCTGCGGTTCTTCCGCGATATGACCCAGGCCGGCATCGCGGAGGAGCTGGGCATCTCCCAGATGCACGTCTCCCGCCTCATCTCCCGCAGCTGCGCCCGGATCCGCAACCAGGTCGAGGCCGAGTCCCAGCCCGGCCGGATCCCGGTCCACGCATAGCGACGCCCCGCCCCGTCCCGTCCCGTCCCAGGAGAAGAAGGGAGCCTGCCATGCTCATGGCCCACCCCGCCGTACTGACCGACCTCGTCCAGCAGTACGAGACCCTCCGCACGCTGCACGCCGAGAACGGCAGCCCCGAGGCGCGGCAGCGGCTCGCCGACGTCTCGTACACGCTGTGCGTCGTCACCGGCACCCGGGACATCGACGCCGCCCTGATCGCCGCCCGGCACCAGCTCCCCGGCGCCCACCCCGAGGACGATTCCCTCGTCCCCGGCGCCTGAGGCAGGGCGTCCCCGCGCGCCCCGGACATCGACGGCCATCGGTGTCCGGGGCCCGCTCCACGCCCGTCAACGGTCCGTGGCCTGGGCGGTATGGGCTTCGGGGCCCGCGGCGAGGCTCGTGTCGGACGGGCGCGGGCCGTGCGGGTGCAGCAGCCGGACAGCACACGGCTGGTCTCCTCCAGGTGCTGGGCCGGTACGGACGCGAAGCAGACCGCGGACCGCGGCCATCCGAACGGTGAGCGGGCGAGGTCGCAGCGCAGGCTCATCCGTGACGGGAGCAGCGAGTGCAGTCCGCGGCGCACCGTGGTGAGGCCCACACCGGTGGCCGCCGCCTTCCCCGCCGGGGCGATGTCGGCGCAGTGCTCCTCGGTGGAACGGTCTCAGCCCGCCAGGGCCTCGCGGTAGACCGCCGGATCGACGTTGCCGCCCGACGCCACGAGCGCCACGACCTTGCCCCGGACGTCCACCTTCCCGGACAGCAGGGCCGCCAGGGACGCGGCGGCGCCCGGCTCGACCACGAGCTTGAGGAGGCGGTGGGCCGTGGCCATGGCGGCCAGGGCCTCCTCGTCGGTGGCGGTCAGGCCGGTGACGTCGTAGTGGCGGAGGACGGCCAGGGGGCGGGCACCGGCCACCGGGCCGGAGATGGCGTCCATGAGGCCGCCCGGCGGGTGGGGGTTGGCGCATACGCGGCCGGCGGCGAGGGACCGGGCCATCTTGTCGAAGCCCGCGGGTTCGACGATGTGGTTCGCGAGGCCGGGGAACGCGTGGTCGAGCGCGGTGATCACACCGGCGGCCAGCCCGCCGCCACTGCAGTTCACCAGGACCGTGTCCGGGGTCAGGCCCAACTCGCGCGCCTGCTCGGCGATCTCCAGGCCAACGGTGCCCTGCCCGGCCATGACGCGAGGGTCGTCGAAGGGCGGGATCAGCGTCATCCCGCGCTCCTCGATGATCTTCCGGGCGGCCTCTTCCCGGTCCTCGGTCCGCGGGTCGTACAGGACCGTCTCGGCGCCCCACCAGCGGCAGTTGTCGACCTTGATACGGGGGGCCGTGTTCGGCATGACGATGACCGCGGGGCACCCGGCGAGCCGCGCCGCGGCGGCCACGCCCTGCCCGTGGTTACCCGCCGAGTAGGCCACGATCCCGGCGTGGCGGACCTCCTCGTCCAGGGTGAGCAGCGCGTTGAGCGCCCCGCGCACCTTGAACGAGCCGGTCAGCTGGAGACATTCGGCCTTGACCAGGACGCGGGCGCCCACCAGGTCGTCCAGCATCGGGGAGTTGAGCAGCGGCGTCCGGACCACATGGCCGGTCAGGCGCCGCGCGGCCGCATGGATGGCGTCGATGCCGAAGCCGGGCACGGTGCCGTCGTCGGCGGCGGCGTGGAGAGGTGATTCGGGCACAGGTGTGAATGTAGCCCATGGGCGATCCCGGTCTTCGGCCGGTCACCGCCCCGCCTCCGAGCCCTGGAGCCGGGCGGCGAACGCGCCGATGTGGGAGGCGATCGGTTCACGGTCGCGGACACGGCCGGGCTGCCGGCCCTGGCCCAGGCGCACCTCCGTGTCCGCTTCCGCGACACCCTCGGCACCACGCCCTCCGCCTACCGGCGGACCTTCCAGCGGGGCTCGGACGTCCCGGAACGTCACGCCACGCCGTGAGTGGCACGGCCGAAGTCGGTGGTCAGCCAGTGCTCGATGGACTCATCGGGGAACGTGTGCGGCCGGTAGGTGCCCGCCACCCGTGAGATGTCGGTGATCCGGTCGAGGCGGAAGGTGCGCCAGTCGTCCCGGTCGACGTCGAATGCCACGAGGTACCAGTGTCCGGCGCGCAGGAAGTGGCGGTACGGCTCGACCAGCCGGGTGGAGGCGCGGCCGTGCTGGTCGGTGTAGTGGAAGCGGAGTCTGCCGTCCTCGGCCACCGCGTCGGCGATCACCCCGACGGTCGCCGCCGAGACCACGGCGCCGGGCTGCTGGAGCACCTCGGTGGCCAGGTCGGTGGCGGCCGCGCGGCGCCGCAGCGGGCGGGGCAGCACTTGGTCCAGTTTGAGCAGCGCGCTCGACGCGACCGCCTCCTCGGGGAGGAAGGCGCGGATCAGATGCAGCCCGGCCACCAGCGCGGTGATCTCGTCGGCGGTGAACAGCAGCGGCGGAATCCTGGCTCCGGGGCTCAGCCGATAGGCGCTGCCCGGCCCCGGGCGGGCCTCGACGGTGTACCCGAGACGGCGCAGCCGCTGGGCGTCGCGTCGCACGGTGCGGACGCTCGTGCCGAGCCGTTCGGCCAGCTCGGTGGCGGTCCGCTCGCCACCTGACTGCAGCAGCGTCAGCATGGCCAAGGTCCTGATCGTGGGATCGAGCTCCATGCCCTCAGCCTTCCAGGAGAGGAGGACAGCTTCCGGCCGCCTTGGTTCCTAGGGTGCGGTCGAGCCATCGATGAGAGGAAACAACCATGCGGATCGCCGTCACCACCCCGACCGGAAACGTCGGCCACCACGTCGTCGCCACACTCGTCCGCGCCGGGGTCCGGCCACGTGTCCTGCTGCGCGACCCCGGGCGGCTGGCGCCCGGGGTCCGGGACGAGGTGGACGCGGTGCCGGTCGACCAGTACGACGCCGACGCGGTGGTGGCCGCCACCCGCGATGTGGACGCCCTGTTCTGGGTGAACCCGACCAGCGGCCACGGCGATCCCCTCGCCGAATACGCCCGCGCCACCGACGGCGTGGTGCGCGCCGTCACCGAGAACCGGATCGGCCGCGTGGTGTTCCAGAGCAGCGTCGGCGCGGAGAAGCGTCACGGTGCCGGTGAGATCGACGGCCTGGCACAGACCGAGATCGCTCTGGACGGCACGGGTGTCGATGTCACCCATCTGCGCTGCGCCTACTTCTTCACCAATCTCGAATTCGAGCTCGATGCCCTGCGTTCCGGTACCCTCCGGGTGATCCTGCCGCTCGACCAGCCCATGGGGTGGGTGGCGCCCCGCGACATCGCCGAGGTCGCCGTCACCCGTCTGCTGGCGCCCGCCTGGTCCGGCCGGTGCGTACAGGCCGTCCACGGGCCCGCCGACCTCACCTGGCGACAGGTCGGCGACATCCTCACCGCCGCCACCGGCCGCCGGATCGCCGTCGAGCGGATCACCGACGACGCCATGCGCGCGCGACTCCGCCGGGCGGGGATGGCCGAGAGCCTGGTCGAGGCCGTGCTCGGCATGTCGACCGGACTGCGCGAAGACTTCGTGCCCGAACAGCCCCGCACCCTCCGGACCACCACCCCGACCACCCTCGCCGCCTGGGCCTACGACCAGCTGCGACACCGGATCGCCGACGACGTCCCGTAAGCGATCCGCGTGTCGTCCTCGGGTATGCGGGCGGCGCGGGCTTCGCGGATGGCCGGCATATGGGCCATGTCCGTGACGAAGTACGTCAGCTTGGTCACATCGTCGAAGGTGGCACCGGCGGCGGCGAGGCAGCGCCGCAGATTCTCGAAGACCTGGCGGGCCTGGGCCGCCGGGTCGCCCTCGCCGACGATATTGCCCGCCTCGTCCAGGGCGATCTGGCCGGAGAGGGCCACGAAGTTCCCGGTGCCCTGGACGACATGGGAGTACTGGGCGGCGGGCGCGACCCCGTCCGGGGCGGGGATCCCGATCAGCTCACTCATGGGTGCGGCGTATTCACGTGAGGGCCGACCAGGCGCGCGCCAGATCGGCCGTGAACGGGTGGCCCGGGGGGTCAGCACCTGCTGGGCCGGCGAGGGGAGGCTTCCGGCGGCCGAGGTGCACCGCACCGGTCCGGGCCTGCCCGAACCGGACCAGGGCTGACCGGTCGACCGATTCTGTGAGTTTCTGTGAATCACCGGTCGACCGACTGGCGCGACCTGCCGGTTTCCCCATGGCCGGACTCCCGGTTCACATCACACACCCAGACTCGTGCAGAGCTGTCCCAGAACAGCGGATCACTGTGATGCCACCCGCCACGACGACGTCGGGCGACCGCAATCAGGTCCAGAGGGACAGAAGGAAGAGCGCTTCATGTCCAACGGCAGCATTGGCAGCGCCAGCACGAGCACCGGCACGAGCACCGGCACCGGCACCGGCACCGGCACCGGCATCAGTACGAGCACCAACACCGGACCGCTCGGCAGCGAACAGCACACGAGGTGGAACAGACGGCTCATCGGCCAGGTGGCCATCCTGATTCTGGTGAACACCATGGTGGACACCGTCGTCACCGCACCGCTCCTCGTCCTTCCCGAGATGCTCGACCACTTCGGCACCGATCAGTCGGCGTGGATCGACGCCAGCTCGCTGCTGGCGGGAGCGATGTGGGCGCCGCTGCTCGGGAAGAGCGCCGATATCCACGGCAAGCGCAGGGTGCTGGTGGCGACGTTGATCACCGCCCTGGCGGGCGCCCTGGTGTGTCTCGTCGCCCCCAACCTCTGGGTGTTCATCTTCGGCCGTCTGCTCCAGGGAGCGGCCGTGGGGGCCGTGTTCCTCACGGTCGCCCTCATCCGTGACATGTGCGCACCGGACATGGCGATGGTCGTCACGGGCGTCGTGACCTCCGGCTCCGCGCTCCTCAGCATCGTCATGCCCGCCCTCTTCGAGTTGACGGCCGCGGAGTTCGGCTGGCGGAGTGTGTTCGTGGCGTCGGCGATCTTCGCGGCCATCGCGGCGGTCCTGGTGCACCGCCTCGTTCCCCAGTCCGCGATCAGGACACCGGGCAAGGTCGACATCGCCGGGGCCCTCCTCCTCGGTGGCGGGCTGGCGGCGGTGCTCAGCTATGTGAGCCTCGGGTCGGAGTTCGGCTGGTTCACCGTGGGCCCGCTCGCCCTCCTCGTCGGTGGCGCCGCGGCACTGGCCCGGTGGTTCCTGGTGGCGAGCCGGATTCCCGAGCCCGTGATCGACATCGGAAACCTCGGCAGGCCGCTGGTGCTCACGCTGCTCGTGGTCGTCTTCGGAACCGGCGCGTACCAGAGCATGCTCACCCTCTTCGGCCTGATCGCCAAGGTCTCGGCGGATCAGGGCCTCGGGTACGGACTCGCCGCCCCGGGAGCGCTGGGCCTGCTGTACGGCATACCGGCGATCGGCATCGTGCTCGGCGGCACCCTGGCGGGGGTGCTCAGCACCCGCGTCGGACCGGCCGCGGCACTGGCGGGCGGAGTGGCGATCGGGACGGTGGGAACCGTCGGGATGTTCCTCGGGGACTCCGTGCTCCCTCTCGCGGTCGTCTGCTCCTTCCTGCTGAGCCTCACCGCGGGAACGCTCGTGACATCCGGCTTCAACATGGCGGCGACACTCGCACCCCCGGAACGACAGGGCGTGGTGTCCAGCATGGTCATGGTGATGGTGGCGACCGGGGCGGTGATCCTGAAGTTCGTGGGTTCTGCCGTACTCAAGTCCACCAACACGGTCGTGGACGGGGACACCGTGAACTCGGCGCTGGGTGTGCACAGTTACATCGCCATGGCCACCAGCGCGTTCCTCGCCGCCGCCGTGGTCGTTGTCATCCTCCTGCGCACGCGGCGGCGCGGCGCACGCACCTCCGTTCTGGAGTCATGATGATCGAAGTACGCGGACTGACCAAGCGCTACGGCAAGGTGGTGGCCGTCGACGACCTGACGTTCGCCGTCCGCCCGGGGGAAGTGACCGGCTTCCTCGGTCCCAACGGCGCGGGCAAGTCGACCACGCTCCGGTTGATCCTGGGCCTGGACGCCGCCAGTTCGGGGACCGCCACCGTTGGCGGGCGCCCGTACTCCGCGCAACCGGCGCCGTTGAGAGCCGTCGGCGCGCTGCTGGACGCGGGCGCGGTGCTGCCCAGCCGGACGGCCCGCCACCACCTGCTGGCCCTCGCGGCCTGCAACGGTATCCCCCGTGGCCGAGTGGCGGCGGTCCTGGCGGAGGTGGGCCTTGAGGGCGTGGCCCGCCGCAGGGCCGGGACGTACTCGCTCGGCATGCGGCAGCGGCTCGGCATCGCGGCGGCGCTGCTGGGCGATCCCCCGGTACTCGTTTTCGACGAGCCGCTCAACGGGCTCGACCCGGAGGGGATCGTCTGGATCCGCGGGCTGATGCGGCGGATGGCCGCCGAGGGGCGCGCGGTGCTGATGTCCAGCCACCTGATGAGCGAGATGGAGCTCACCGCCGACCACCTCATCGTCATCGGCCGCGGACGGCTGATCGCGGACACCGCCATGGCGGCGTTCATCGACGCGCACTCCGGCCGTGAGGTCCTGGTGCGCGGCCCGCGGGTGGAATCGCTGCGGCGGATGCTGGCACCGGCGGCGGAGGTGCGCACGGACGGCGCGGACGGCCTGGTGGTGACCGGGATGGACGCGGCCGGGATCGGCGCACTGGCCGCGGCGGGCGGAGTGGAGCTGCATGAGCTGACGCCCCGGCAGCCGTCGCTGGAGCGGGCCTTCATGGATCTGACCCGCGATGCCCTCGAGTACCACACGGAGAAGGAGACGGACTCATGAGCGGAAGCACCGCGGACACCCGCGCGGCGATGGGCCACGAGCCGACGCCGGACCGGCCACAAGCACACCGGACACGCCCCGCACCGGCGCACCGAACACTCCCGGCACCGGCGGGCCGGGCGACGTTCCGCCACTCTCTGCACGCCGAGTGGATCAAGATCCGCACCATGCGGTCCACCGGCTATGTCATCCTCGGCACCCTGGCGTTCTGTACGGGTCTCGCCTCGCTCAACGGCACATCCGCCGGAGGCGACTACGCGACCATGACGGCCGCCGACCGGGCCGCCTTCGACCCGCTCGCCACCAGTCTGCGCGGCTACCTGCTGGCGCAGATCGCCCTCGGGCTGCTGGGTGGCCTGGTGATCACCTCCGAGTACGGCGCCCGCACGATCGTCAGCACACTGACCGCCGTACCGCACCGGGCCCGGGTGCTGGCCGCCAAAGCCACGGTGCTGATCGCGGTGGCGCTGCCGGTCGGGCTGGTGGTGTCCCTCAGCGGCTTTCTCGTGGGGCAGGCGGCGCTGGCGGGTGCGGACGCCCCGCATCTCGGCCTCTCCGATCCTCAGGCGCTGCGCGGCATTCTGGGCGGCGGGCTCTATCTGACGCTCGCCGCGCTGTTCGGCCTCGCGATCGGCGCGGTGATCCGCAGCACGACGGCGACGGTGACGACCCTGTTCGGCGCGATGCTGATCGTGCAGGCGTTCGCACCCGCGTTGCCCGGGGCGTTCGGCGACCGGGTGGCGAAGTACTGGCCGCCGATCGCGGGCGGACAGATCATCACCGGCCACCGCGATCCGGCGCTGCTGGCCCCCTGGTCCGGGCTCGCCGTCATGGCAGGGTGTGTCGGGGCCCTGCTGACCGCGGCGTTCATCGTCTTCCGCCGGCGCGACGCGTAACGGGCCGGGAAGCCGGAGAGCGGACGATCGGGCGAGGACGGGACGGATGACGGCATCGGAACGGCTGCTGGTGGTGGAGGACGAGCCGACGCTGCGCGAGTTGCTCTCCGCGAGTCTTCGGCTGGCGGGCTTCGCCGTGGTCGCGGTCGCGACCGGCGAAGAGGCGCTGGCCGCGGTGCGGGAGCGGCGTCCCGACCTGATCGTGCTGGATGTGATGCTGCCCGACATCGATGGCTTCGAGGTCGTCCACCGGCTGCGCGGGCGGCATCCGCTCGCCGCGGCGGGCCATCCCCCGGTGCTGTTCCTCACCGCCCGCGATGCGCCCGAGGACCGGATCAGCGGGCTCAGGGCGGGCGGTGACGACTACGTCACCAAGCCGTTCAACCTGGAGGAGCTGGTCCTGCGCATCCGGGCCATTCTGCGCCGCGTCAGCGGCCGTCAGTCGGACGGCCGGCTGGTCGTCGGCGATCTGGAGCTGGACCCCGACAGCCATCAGGTGATCCGGGGCGGGCAGCCGGTGGGGCTGTCCCCGACCGAGTTCGGCCTGCTGCGCGTGCTGATGGAGAACGCCGGGCAGGTGCTGTCGAAGTCCCAACTCCTGGAGCTGGTCTGGCAGTACGACTTCGGGGGCGACGACAGCATCGTCGCCTCCTACATCAGCTATCTGCGGCGCAAGGTGGACCTGGGCGAACCGAAGCTGATCCATACGGTGCGCGGCACCGGGTATGTGCTGCGGAGGCCGCCGCGGTGAGCCAGAGCCCCGAGCGCGGCCGACTCTCGCTGCGCGGCCGACTCTCGCTGCGTGGCCGGCTGCTGGCGATCGCCCTGACGCTGCTCGTTGTCGCCCTGATCGGCAGCAACGCCCTGGCCGTCGTCCTGCTCCAGCGCGACCTGGTGCATCAGCTGGACAACCGGCTCCGCACCGCCGCCACCGTCACCGCGCGCCTCACCCACCCGTCCGACATGGCGGGTGATCGGACATCGCGGGTGCGCGACACCGTGGAGCAGCAGCTGACCGGCGATGTCTACCTGGCCTCCCTCGGCCCGGACGGCCGGGTGCGGCAGGTCATCCGGCCCGCGGCACACAGCGCTCCCGCCCTGCCGTCGCTCGACACGGCGGCCGTCGGCGAGCGCGGCCGTCGGGTCTTCGAGGCCCCGGCCGCCGACGGCGGTGAGGCATGGCGGGTGATCGCCGTACCGCTCAACGCGCCGGAAGAACAGCACAAACAGGCCGGGGGCGTCCACAGTGTCGTCCTCGCGGCCTCCCTCACCCAGGTCGACGCGACGATCAGACAGCTCGGCACCCGGATGCTGCTCATCGACTCCCTGGTGCTGGCGCTGCTCGGCGGGGCCGGGTGGTTCGCCGTACGCGCCGGGCTGCGCCCGCTGCGCCGGATCGAGACCACCGCGGCGGCCATCGCGGACGGCGACCTGTCCAGCCGCGTCCCGGAGCTGGCCGCCTCCCGTACCGAACTCGGCCGGCTGGCGATGGCGCTCAACGGCATGCTGGACCGGGTCGAGGAGAGCGACGCGGCGCGGGCGGCCGCCGCCGAGCGGATGCGCCGCTTCATCGCGGACGCCAGCCATGAGCTGCGTACCCCACTCTTCGGTATCAAGGGGTTCACCGAGCTGTACCGGATGGGCGGCATGCCCGAGCGCGCCGATGTCGACGCCGCGATGGGCCGTATCGAGCGGGAGGCGGCACGGCTGGTCCGGCTGGTGGAGGACCTGCTGCTGCTCGCCCGCCTCGACGAGTACGCCGCCGCCGCGGACCTCCCGCTCCATCCCACCCCGATGGATCTGCGCACCCTGGCCGTCGACGCCCTGCACGACCTGAGAGCGCTCGATCCACGGCGCCCCGTCACCCTCACCGGCCCCGGCGGCGGGCCGCCGGGTGGCGCGCCCGTGCTCGGCGACGAGGCGAGACTGCGCCAGGTGACCTCCAACCTCGTCGGCAACGCGGTGGCCCACACCCCGCCCGGCACTCCGGTCCGCATCGGCGTCGGCACCGAGGACGGTGTGGCGGTGCTGGAGCTGCACGACGAGGGTCCGGGGATGTCCGAGGAGCAGGCCGCCCGCGCCTTCGACCGCTTCTATCGCGCGGATGACGCCCGCGGCCGTACCAAGAGCGGCGGCGCGGGGCTCGGCCTCGCGATCGTCAGCTCCCTGGTGACGGCCCACCACGGCCGGGTGGAGGTGCATACGGCCCCGGACGAGGGCGCCACGTTCCGCGTCCTGCTCCCCCTGGACGACTGAGCACCTACGGCCTGCTGGGTGCCGGGGGGGTGCCGTCGCCCTGATGTCCGGGGCGCTGCTGACACGGGCCTGACGCGCCCGGCTCAGTGCACCTTCGTCAGCCCGCCTTCGATCGTGGCGAGCAGGGTCTCGTCACACTCGGCCGAGGTGTCCGCCGCCCAGCACACATAGCCGTCGGGGCGGATGAGCAGGGCGGCGGCGCCCAGGTCGTCGGCGCAGGTGGCCCGGACGAGGTCGACGCGTGGCGGGAGCCTGAGGCCGTCCGGGACGGCTCCGGCCAGATCGAGCAGAACGGCGTGGCCCGAGCCGAACAGCGCCGACAGCCGGGTGGCACCGGCCTCGGTGACCAGGTCGGCGTCCGGCACCCGCTGCCCGGTGAGGGGATGTTCGCCGGGCAGTTCGTAGCGCAGCGAGAGCCCGGACATCAACCCCGCGAGATGGCGGTTGGCATCGGGCAGGCGCAGCAGGTCGATGAAGATGTCGCGCAGGGCGGCCACGTCCTCGCTCGGGTCGGTGTTTGCCAGGACGCGCTGTGCCGAAGTGTGATGCAGGACCCGGGCCGCGGCCGGGTGCCGTTCGGTGTGGTAGCTGTCCAGGAGGCCGCTCGGCGCCCGGTCCTGGATGACCGCGGCCAGTTTCCAGCCCAGGTTGATCGCGTCCTGTATGCCGAGGTTGAGCCCCTGGCCGCCCAGCGGCGCATGGATGTGGGCGGCGTCGCCCGCGAACAGTACGCGGCCCACGCGGTACTGCTCCAACTGGCGTGTCGCATCGCTGAAGCGCGAGGAGTTGTCCACGGCCCCGAGGGTGGTCTCCTCGCCGTACACCTCCCGCAGGGCGGTGGCGATCTCCTCGTGGGTGACGGGGGCGTCGCGGGCGGTGTCCATCTGGTCCGCGCGCCCGAAGGTGAAGCGGTAGAGGTCACCGTCGACCGGGACCAGCATGGCCCAGTAGTCGCCCACCTGACGGGTCAGGGTGCTGATGTGCCCCATCCGCTTCGGCACCAGCGAGGACACCGCGGTCAGCCGGATGTCGGTCAGCACCGCCTGATGGGTCCCGGCCCGCCCGGGAAACGGCAGCTCAAGCAGTTTGCGCACCGTGCTGTGGCCACCGTCGCACGCCACCAGATAGCGCGCCCGCACCTCCAGGCCGTCCGCCGTCACGACCACGCCGTCCTCGTCCGACTCGACCTTCGAGACGGCGGCGGAGCGCAGAACCCGCGCGCCCGCGGCGATCGCCCGCTCCTCGAGCACCTCCTCGATCTTCCACTGAGGGATGCCGATCACGCCGTTGTGCCTGGTCTGCCAGGGGGTGCAGTCCAAGGGCACGGGCAGCAGCGCGAAGTTCCCGCCCACCGGGCCACGCGGGGTGGCCCGCCGCAGCATCGGCTCCAACAGCCCGCGCGACTCCAGCAGTTCGGCCGTACGGGGCTGGATGGCACCGCCCTTCACCTGCTCGATGCGCTGGTCCAGCTTCTCCAGCACCAGGGTCTCGGCCCCGGCCAGCGCCAGCTCGTACGCCAGCATCAGCCCGGTGGGGCCGGCGCCCGCGATGACGACGTCGGTCGCGCCCTCTGCCATCTCCATCGTCCCCGCCATCTCCGTCTTCTCCGTCTTCTCCGTCGGCACGGTCACCCCTCCTCGATTTCTCGCCTCGGACTACATGTATACCAGGTGCAGAAATCTCCTGAGGGCAACTGCTCTGCTACGGTGGTCGTCGTGGACGGCAAGCCAGGGCTACGGGAGCGGAAGAAGCAGCGGACCCACGCGGCGATCTCCGAGGCGGCGATCACGCTCTTCCTCGAACACGGCTTCAACCAGGTCTCGGTGGCCCAGGTGGCCGAGGCGGCCGAGGTGTCCAAGCGCACGCTCTTCGCCTACTTCCCGGCGAAGGAGGACCTCGTGGTGCACCGCCTCGCCGACCACGAGACCGAAAGTGCCCGCGTCGTACGGGCCCGCCCGCCCCGCACCACCCCGCTGACCGCACTGCGCGAGCACTTCTTCAAGGGCCTGCGCGAACGGGACCCGATCACCGGGCTCAACGACCATCCCCAGATCCTCGAGCTCACCCGGATGATCCTCGACACACCCTCGCTGGTGGCCCGGATGGAGCGGTTCAAGGCAGGTGCCGAACGCGCGCTCGCGGAAGCCCTGCGGGAGACGGCGGACACCCCGGAACTCACCGCGCGGCTGGCCGCCGTCCAAATCGTCGCGGTCCAGTGGTCGCTGGCACAGGACAACACCGCACGCGTGACGTACGGGGAGCCGGCCGACGAGCGCTACCCGGGTGCGGTGGCCGACGCGGAGCACGCGTTCGCGCTGCTGGAGAACGGACTGCGGCACCTGCCCCCGCGGAAGTGACTCCGGGCCGCCCCGCACGGGTGCCTCCGGGGCGCCAGGCTCTCAGCTCAGGCCGTCGGGTGGCCTCACAACGCGAGAGGGCCCCGGATTTCTCCGCGGGCCCTCGTGCGTCTCGGTGTGGTCAGTTCGGGGCGGCCGCCATCGCCCGGCTCTCCTCGGCCTTCCCGGGCTTGGGGTTCAGCATCCGCTCGGCGAGTTCGCCGAAGAGGAGGCCGAAGCCACCCCAGAGGATCAGCTGCATGGCGAGGGCGGACAGCCGGAACCGCCACAGGACGGTGGCCGGGAAGTCCGCCGGGACCTCGTTGATGACGGGCAGGAAGGCGAACGCCAGCCCGATGACGACAGCGAAGGCGGCCACCGCGGCGACGGTGGCGTACCAGGTGCCCAGCTTCGGGGCGAGCCGCTTGCCGAGGATGGTGGCGGCGATCGCCAGGAGCACGCTGAGCACCATCATCAGGAAGTACAGCGTCGTCCGCTTGCCGATGGTGTCGCCGTTGCCGACGGCGGGCGGGCTGGCCGGGTACTTCAGGAACGGCACGACATAGACCGCGAGCAGCGCGCAGCCGGACAGCAGCAGCGCGGTGGCCCGCGGGCTGAAGCGGCCGACGCGGCCGAGGGCGACGCAGTAGGCGAGGGCGGCGATGCCGCCGAACGCGATCCCGTAGATGAGCACACCGGTGGCCAGGCCCGCGGTGGACTGCAGACTACGGGAGACGATCTCGACCTCGTGCTCATGCGCGGGGGCGTGGGCCTCCTCGAAGCCGATCGCGCGGTCGACGTTCGGCTCACCGAGGAAATAAGCGGCGATCAGGGCGAGCACACCGGCGCCAAGACCGGCGAGCATGCCCCGCACCAGCAGGTTTCTCACTGTTGCGGAGTTCATGGGGGTGCGGCGTCCCTCGCGTCAGTGGCAGGGGAAGCCGAGCAGATGGCGGGCGTCATGCACCCACTCGTGGACACCCGAGCCGGAGACGACCGCGGTGGCGCCCTGCTCGGCGCCGACGAAGTACAGCAGGACCAGCATCAGGATGCCGAAGAAGACGGCCCAGGGAGCTATCGCCTTCAGCGGCAGCGTGGTGGGGAGGGCGGGAGTGGTGGCTGTCGGCTGCGCGACATGCTGCGCCATGACAGTGGCCTCCTAAGGGAGTTCGCGTCCCATCTCGGTGGTGCACAAGACGATGGCTGCGGGTCTGACTCACGGAACGTCCCCTTCGGATACGTCCGTTCACAGTGGCGCGACCGTGCCGGATTCCCACCGGCTTCCGTCAGACCATCGTCGATATCGCACCGACGGTACCGCGTGTCGGATGCCTGGCCAAGACCGGCCACCCGGTGAGACGCCTCTCTGGTACCAGGCCGCCGGCCCCGGCAGGACACACACGCATCACTCGTCGCGGCCGTAATGGGGGCTGTTGGGCGGCAGGAAGCGGCCCCGGAGGCGGGTCAGCAGCTCGGAGGTCTCCATCGCGCGCTCGCCCAACTGGGAGGCCACGGCCAGGGCCAGGGCATCGACCACGGCCAGCGAGCCGAGCGTCTCGCGGGTGGCCCCGGAGGCGGAGAGGGTGGCGAGGAGGGTGACGGCCACGCGGTCGCCGAGCGCCGGGCCGAGGGCGTCGGTGATCAGGACGACCGGGGCGCCCACCTCCTCGGCGTGGTCGATGATGACCTCGATCTCCTTGAAGAGCCGGGCCGGGGCGAAGATCACCACGACGTCGTCCGCCGAGAGCGGCACCAGCGCGTCCGGCAGCCTGAAGCCCATGTCCGCGGTGTGACGGGCCTTGAGCCCCAGCCGGTTGAGCCTCAGCGCGAGGTACTCGGCGATGATGCCGGACGGGCCGGCGCCGAAGGTCATGACCTCCTTGGCGGGCAGCAGCCGCTCCACGGCCGCGGCGAAGGCGTCGGCGCGCAGACTGCGCCGGGTCTCGTGGATGACCTCGGCGGCGTCCTCGAAGACCCGGTCCAGCAGTTCCTCGGTGGATCCGGCCATGTGCTCGACGCGGCTGCGCAGTCGCGCGGAGGGCCGCATCAAGGTGGCGAGTGACCGGGCCACGGCGTGCTTGAGACCGGTGAAGCCGCTGTAGCCGAGGGCCTTGGCGGTACGGACCACCGTGGCGTCACTGGTGCCGGTGAGCGCGCCGAGTTCGCTGGCGGAGGAGAAGCCCACCTCCTGCGGATGCTCTCTGAGGAACGCCGCGACCTTCTGCTCGGCGGGAGCGAGCCGCGGCCAGGCGGCCGCCACCCGCTGCTGGAGCGGCGCACCCTCCGGGATCTCCGCCATTTCCATGGGTTGCCCTCTCTTGACGTGCGTCCGTAGCGCATCCTACTTTCCTCGCGTCGCATTCACGACAAGTTCGTAGCAGATACTACGGAGCCTTCCATGACCACTTCCGCCACCCCGACGCCCGGCTACCGCCCCCGGCCTGGGGCGGTCGACCGCCCCCAGTGGCCGGGCGGCGCCCGCTGCGCCGTGATGCTGAGCTTCGACGTGGACGGCCCGGCGCTGCTGGCCAACCTCGGCCACGCCCCCGACATCTGGCGCTCGCCACGGCTGTTCTCGCTCGGCGCCTACGGCCCGCACCGGGGCACCCCCCGGATTCTCGACCTGCTGGCGGACTTCCCCGTCCCCGCCACCTTCTTCGTCCCCGGCTGGACCGGCGAGAGCTGGCCCGACCTGCTGAAGACCATCGCGGACCACGGCCATGAGCTGGGCCATCACGGCTATATGCACGAGCTGTACTACTCCAAGTCCATCGCCGAGCAGCGCGCGCTCATCGAGCGCAGCCAGGAGATCTTCCAGCGGGTGGCCGGCACCACGGCCGTGGGGTTCCGCACCCCCTCCGGTGACTTCCGCGCCGACAGCCCCCAGCTGCTGCGCGATCTCGGCTTCTCCTACTCCAGCTCCATGCGCGGCGACGACCGCCCGTACCGCTGGCGGATCGACGGGCGCGACACCGACCTCATCGAGATCCCCGCGCAGTGGGAGCTGGACGACTTCCCCCAGTTCGCCTACAACGACGTCCCGGCGGAGCCGCGCAGCCAGGACCGGATCGCCGGCACCGAACTCACCCTGGACAACTGGCGGCGGGAGTTCGACGGCTACTACCGCTACGGGCTCTGCTACGTCGTGATGATGCACCCGGAAGTCATGGGCAAGCCGAGCCGGGCGCTGCTGCTGCGCCGGCTGATCGAGCACATCCGCTCCCATGACGACGTGTGGTTCGCCACCGGAAGCCAGATCGCCCAGTGGTGGCGGACCCACCACTGAGCGGACCCACCACTGAGCGCCAGGGACGAGACGGAAGGAGAACGCGGTGAAGAGCGAGCAGGCGCGGCCCCGGCTGGAGGAGAACCCGCCCTGGCCGGACGGCGCCCGGTGCGCGGTCGTGGTGACGGTCAACCTCGACGCGGAGCTGTTCTGGCTGCGGCTGGACGAGTCCTGCCACGAGCGGCCCAAGACCCTGTCCATGGGCGAGTACGGCCCGAAGCGCGGTGCTCCCCGGATGCTCGACGCCCTCGACGCGGCCGATGTCCGCGCCAGCTGGATGATCCCGGCGACGGTGGCCGAGCGCTACCCCGGGACGGTGCGGGACGTGGCCGCCCGCGGCCATGAGATCGCCTCCCGCGGCGACGGCCTGGAGGACTACGCGACCCTTGACGCGGAAGGGCAGCGCCGCGCCATCGAGCGTTCCGCGCGGGTGCTGGAGGACATCTCCGGGCGGCGGCCCACCGGCTTCCGGCCGCCCTCCGCGGAGATCGGCGACGACACCGCCGGGGTGCTCGGCGAACTGGGCTTCACCTGGACCTCCCTGGCCCGGGGCGACGACCGGCCGACCCTGCTGCACCCGGCCGGCGGCCCCGGCGCCACCCCGCTGGTGGACGTTCCGGCCCACTGGGAGCTCAATGACTTCCCCCGCTTCATGTTCAACTACGGACCGGCCTACCCCGCCGGTCAGGTGCGGATC
Source organism: Streptomyces lacaronensis (assembly GCF_047337785.1). Taxonomy (NCBI): domain Bacteria; kingdom Bacillati; phylum Actinomycetota; class Actinomycetes; order Kitasatosporales; family Streptomycetaceae; genus Streptomyces; species Streptomyces lacaronensis. The sequence goes on along the minus strand of NZ_JBLHDK010000003.1, from coordinate 10,186,457 downwards.
GCCGGATACGGGCAGACCCTGGACGACTGGTGCGCCGAGTTCGACGCGTACCACAGCTACGGGCTGTGCTGTGTGATCACCCTGGAGCCGTCCTGTATCGGCAAGCCGGGCCGGATCGGGGTGCTGGAGGAGTTCCTGGCGTACATGCGGCGGCGCCGGGATGTGTGGTTCGCCACCGGCGCCGAGGTGGCGCGGTGGTGGCGCTCCCTGGACCGCCCGAACGACCCCGGGGCCTCGGAGGAGGTACGTCACCGCACCGACCCGCGACGCGCCGCGGCCATCTGACGGCGGCAACACCACCGGCGCGCCGCCGACCGCGTCACCTGTCACCGATGTCCCCGACAACCCACCTACAGTCGCGGTATGCGCATCGTCTCCCTGCTGCCCGCCGCGACCGACATCGTCGCCGAACTCGGGCTCGCCGAGCACCTGGCCGGACGGACCCACGAATGCGACTGGCCGCCGGAAGCGGTGGCGGACCTCCCCGTGGTGACCGCCACCGGTCTCGACCAGGACGCCCTCACCAGCCGGGAGATCTCCGACGCGGTCGGCGGCGCGACACACTCCGGGTCCTCGCTCTACACCCTCGACACCGAGGCGCTGGCGGCCCTGCGCCCCGATGTGGTGCTCACCCAGGACCTGTGCGAGGTGTGCGCCGTGTCGTACCGGAAGGTCAGCCGGGCCGTTCGGCTGCTGGACGCCGATACCCGCGTCCTCAGCCTGGAGCCACATACGCTCGACGACGTACTGGACTGTCTGGTGACGGTGGGCGAGCTGCTCGGTGTGCGCGAACGCGCCGAGCGGCGCCGGGCCGATCTGCGCGACCGCCTCGAACGGATCCGTCAGGCGGTGGCGGGCCGGGCCCGGCCCCGGGTCGTGGCGATCGAATGGCTCGACCCGCTGTGGCCCGCCGGGCACTGGGTCCCCGACCAGATCGCCACCGCCGGAGGCGAACCGCTGCTCGCCGCGTCCGGGGCGCACACCAGCCCGATGACCTGGGAGGCGGTGCGCGCCGCCCGGCCGGAGGTGGTGCTGGTCCTGCCGTGCGGCTTCCCGCCCGAGCGCACCCTGCGGGAGACGGACCTGCTCACCCGCCTGCCGGGCTGGGCGGACCTGCCCGCCGTACGGGCCGGAAGGGTCTGGGTGCTGGACGGCCCGGCCTACTTCAACCGCCCCGGCCCGCGCGTGGTGCGCGGAGCCGAGGTGCTGGCCCACCTCCTGCACGGCGTACGGGCCGGGGACGAGGTGACGGAGGCCGAGGCGCTCCCGTTCCCGGCCCGGTCGTCATGACCGGTGGCCCGGACACCACGTCATGACCCATGTGCCGCGGGGGTCAGCCGCACGGTGAGGATCTGGAACGGCCGTAGCGCCACGGCCAGTTGGTCCTCACCGACCGCCGAGACCTCCGCGGGCCGCTCGGCCGGCGGGCGCTCCAACAGGTCCGTGACCTGGACCCCGCCGAGCGGGAATCCCGTGCGCAGCACCGCCCGCGCCCGGCCGCCCAGCGACTCGTAGAGCCGCACCACCACATCGCCCGATCCGTCGTCGGCCAGCTTGACCGCCTCGACCGTGACCGCCGGGTTGTCGCTGGTGATCACGGGGGCCGCCGGGGCCTCGGCGCCGACGCGCAGCGGCAGGTTCAGCGCGTACCCCTCCGCGATGGCGTCCTCGACCGTCGCGCCGGGCAGCAGCGCGTAGGTGAAGCGGTGCTTCCCCTGGTCGGCCTCCGGGTCGGGCACGCGCGGCGCGCGCACCAGGCTCAGGCGGACCGTCGTGGTCGTGCCGCCGTCCGACTCCCGTGTGGTGCGCGAGACATCGTGGCCGTAGGTGGCGTCGTTGAGCACCGCGACCCCGTAGCCCGGCTCGCCGATGTGCACCCAGCGGTGCCCGTACACCTCGAAACGGGCCGCCTCCCAGCTGGTGTTGGTGTGGGTGGGGCGCTGCACATGGCCGAACTGGATCTCGGCGCGGGAGTGGTCGGCCCGTACATCGACCGGGAAGGCGGCCTTGAGGATCTTCTCCGCCTCGTGCCAGTCGATCTCCGTCTCGATGTCGATACGGCGGCTGCCCGCCCGCACCACGATGGTCTGCGCGATCCGCGAGCCCTTGCCGAAGTGGCGCTCCACGCGCACCGCCCCCAGCAGCGGGCCGTCCTCGGTCACCGTGATGGACTCGGCGTCGGTGAGGTCCGTGTAGCGGTTCCGGTAGTGCTTGTCGATGTCCCAGGCGTCCCAGTAGTTGGGCAGGTCGCTGTGGAGGCGGAGCAGGTTGCCCGCCGCGTCCGGCGCGAGCACCTCGCGGTCGGCCGCCAGGTCGCGTACGGACGCGATGGTGCCGTCCTCCGCGAGCTCCACCCGCACCAGGCCGTTGTCCAGCACCCGGCCGTCGACGGTGACCGGCCGCGGGGTCGCCCCCTTTGGGACGAGCGGCGCGCTGCCGTTCGCCGGGACCCGCGTCCACACGGCCACCGAACCGTCCGCGAGCCGCTGACCCTCTGCCGCGAGATCCGGCGGCACCGTGACGACCTCGGCACGGTCGCGCGGGCTGGTGTTGAACACGGCGGCCGACCCGTCACCGGTCGTGGCGAGGGCGTCCAGCGCCCGCTCGGTGAGCTCCCGCACCTCGGCCGCCACCCGCGCGTACTCGGCCTCGGCCTCCCGGTGCACCCAGGCGATCGACGAGCCGGGCAGGATGTCGTGGAACTGGTGCAGCAGCACCGTCTTCCACAGCCGGTCCAGCTCCGGCAGCGGATAGCGGTAGCCCGGCGCGTGCAGCGCGGCCGTCGTCGCCCACAACTCCGCCTCGCGCAGTAGGTGTTCGCTGCGCCGGTTGCCCTGCTTGGTGCGGGCCTGCGAGGTGTACGTGGCGCGGTGCAGCTCCAGATACAACTCCCCGGACCACACCTGGTCCTTGGGGACCTCCTTGCTCGCCTCGGCGAAGAAGGTGTCCGGGTGCTCGATTCGCACCCGCGCCGAGCCCTCCAGATCGGCGAGGCGTCGGGCGCGCTCCATCATCTCGCGGGTGGGGCCGCCACCGCCGTCACCGTGCCCGAACGGGGCGAGCGAGCGGGTGCCCACGCCCTTGTCCTGGTAGTTGCGCACCGCGTGCGCCATCTCCTTGCCGGAGAACTCGGCGTTGTAGGTGTCCACCGGCGGGAAGTGGGTGAAGACGCGGGTGCCGTCGATGCCCTCCCACCAGAAGGAGTGGTGGGGAAGCTTGTTGGTCTGGTTCCACGAGAGCTTCTGGGTGAGGAACCACTCGTTCCCGGCGAGCTTCGCCAGCTGCGGGTAGGCCGCGTTGTACCCGAAGGAATCCGGCAGCCACACGCCCTTGGTCTCGATGCCGAAGTGCTCGATGAAGAAGCGCTTGCCGTGGACCAGTTGCCGGGCTATCGCCTCACCGCCGGGGAGGTTGCCGTCCGACTCCACCCACATGCCACCGACCGGCGCCCACTGGCCGCATCTGACGGCCTGCTGGATACGGGCCCACACCTGCGGGTAGTTGTCGCGCACCCACGCGTACTGCTGGGCCTGTGAGCAGGCGAAGACGAACTCCTCGTACTCCTCCGCGAGCGCGGTGACGTTGGAGAAGGTGCGGGACGTCTTGCGCTTGGTCTCGCGGATCGGCCACAGCCACGCCGAGTCGATGTGCGCGTGGCCGACCGCCGACATGATGTGCGCGCTGGCGTGCGCGGGACGGTCCAGCGCCGTCCTCAGCACGGCGCGGGCGTCGGCGGCGGTGCCGGAGATGTCGTCCAGGTCCAGGGCGTCCAGGGCCCGGTCCAGACAGGTCATGATCTCGTGCCGGCGCGGATCGTGGGCGTCCAGCTCCAGCATCAGCTCGCGCAGGACCTGTACGTCCAGGGAGAGGTGCCAGACCTCCTCGTCGAGGATGGCGAGGTCGGCGCGCCGGAACGTGTACAGCGGCTTGTCGCCCGCGGTGAGCCGGTCGCCGAGCGGGGTGGGGCCGATGAATTCATTGGCCAGGATGTCCGGGTTGGAGGCGGCCTCCACCAGGTAGTGGATCTCCTCGCCGCCGACGGCCGCGCGGGCCACCGGCACGTACTGGTTCTGCGGGTTGACGGCCTTGAGGGGTTGGCCGTCCGGCAGATGGACCAGGGCCTCGGCCTGGTTGCCGGGCCAGTCGCCGACGAAGCCGAGGTCGATCACCGTCTCGACGCGCTTGCCCGCCCACTCCGCGGGCACCTGTCCGCGCATGCGGAACCAGGTGGTGCCCCACGGCGGACCCCACGGCGTGTCCATCGCGAACGGCTCGTACGGGGCCCGCTCGGCCTCGGCGAAGGGCACCGGCTCGCCGGGGGCCTGCCAGGCTTCGACGGTCAGCGGGGTGGTGGCGGAGTAGACGGCGGGCTTGATGCGCTGGTCGTGGACGCGCTCGACGCGCTCCTCGATGCGGCGGCGTTCGTCGTGCACGGGGAACTCTTTTCGGGGTTGGGGTGACGGCGTGGGGTCGGCCGCGGCTAGGTGAGGTACGCGAGCCCGGGATGTGCCCGGCGGTAGGCGTCCACCAGACGGCGGGCCACCTCGACCGAATCGACGAGGGGGTGCAGGGCGAACGCCTTGACGGCGGCGGCGCGGGAGCCGGAGGCGGCCGCGGCGAGGGCCTCGCGCTCCACCGCCTTGACGGAGCAGACCAGGCCGGTGGCGTGCGCGGGGAGCGGGGAGACGGCCACGGGATGGGCGCCGTTGCCGTCGACCAGGCAGGGGACCTCGATGACCGCGTCCTCGTCCAGGGCGGACAGTGTGGTGCGGTTGCGCACGTTGAGGATCAGCGTCGTGCGCTCGTCGCGGGCGATGGCCCGCATCAGGGCCAGGGCCACCTTCTCGTAGCCGCCGGACTCGGTCAGGGACTCCTCGTCCCGCTCCCCCGCGCCCGCCGCCTCACGGTTCTCCGCCATGTACGTGGCCTCGCGCTCGGCCCGGGTGTCGTCCCACGTCCTCAGCGCGGGCGCGGCCGGGTCGCGCAGGGCGTCGTAGAACCGGGCCTGCTGCCGGCACAGGAAGGCGCCGCGGGTCTGCCGGGCCTCCCGGTACGCCGTCACCGCCTCACGGTTGAAGTAGTAGTAGTGCAGATACTCGTTGGGGACGGCGCCGAGCGACTGGATCCACTCCGGGCCGAAGAGCTTGCCCTCTTCGAAGGAGCCCAGCAGCTCCTGGTCGGCGAGCAGCCGCGGCAGCTGGTCGCGGCCGTCGAAGTGCAGCCCGCGCAGCCAGCCGAGATGGTTGAGCCCTACGTAGTCGATCCACGCGTCCCGCGGGCGCTCGGCGCCGAGCGCGCGGGCCACCCGGCGGCCCAGGCCCACGGGCGAGTCGCAGATGCCGATCACCCGGTCGCCCAGGTGGCGGGACATGGCCTCGGTGACGAGACCGGCCGGGTTGGTGAAGTTGATGAACCAGGCGTCCGGGGCCAGCGCCGCCACCCGCCGGGCGATGTGGTCCACCACCGGCAGTGTGCGCAGCCCGTACGCGATGCCACCGGCGCCGACCGTCTCCTGCCCCAGCACACCCTCGGCCAGCGCCACCCGCTCATCGGCGGCCCGCCCCTCCAGGCCGCCGACGCGGATCGCGGAGAACACGAAGTCGGCGCCCATGAGCGCCTCGTCCAGGTCGGTGGTGACGGTCACGGTCGGCGCGTCCGGATGGTCCGCGGCCTGCTCGGCCAGCACCCGGGCGATGGCGGAGAGCCGGCCGGCGTCCAGGTCGTACAGGGTCACGCCGGTGACCCGGCCCTCCCCGCGATCGCCGAGCAGCGCCCCGTACACCAGCGGCACCCGGAATCCCCCGCCGCCGAGAATGGTCAGTCTCACTGAAGAACCTCCGAGATGTCCCGACTCGCTGTCCGCTCCGGGAGCGGTCAGACCTTGATCACTTCGACGCCGGCCTCGGCGAGGACGGCACATGTGGCCTGATCCGCGGACGCGTTGGTCACCACGGTGTCGATGTCCTGCGGACCGCACACCTTGGCCATCCCGCGGCCGGGGAACTTCCCGGCGTCCGCGAGCAGCACCGTCTTCTCCGCGGCGGCCATCATGGCCCGCTTCACCGGGACCTCGACCACGGTCGTGTCCATCACATGGCCGCCGGGCCGGACGCCGCTGGTGCCCAGGAAAAGCCAGTCGGCGTGCAATTGGCGCAGGCTGTCCTCGGTGAGGAAGCCCACCAGCGAGCGGTACTCACGGCGCACCACGCCCCCGGGCAGCACCAGCTCTATCCCGGTGTCCTCCGCCAGCTCCTCGTACACCACCAGATTGCTGGTGATCACGGTGAGGCGGCGGCCGTGCAGCTGCCGGGCCAGGCGATAGGCGGTGGTGCCGATGTCGAGCAGCACCGTCTGGCCGTCCTCGACCATCGATGCGGCGCGCTCCGCCACGGCGTCCTTGTCGGTGACCCGGACCTCGGCGACCTCGGCGAAGGGCTGATCGCCGTCCTCCGCCACCGCACCCCCGTGGACCCGGGTGAGCAGGCCGTCCTCCTCAAGTCTGATCAGGTCGCGGCGCACGGTGGCGGCGCTCACTCCCAGCTCTGAGGAGAGGTCGGTCACGGATGCGGGGCCACCGGAGCGCAACGCCCGCAGGATGAGTTGGTGTCGTCGCTCTGCCAGCATGCGGCGCACACTACCCTGCAATTTCAATCAACTCCATGCTTGTTTTTGATTAGGTCTTGAAAAGTTTGCTCAGGTGGCTCACGATCCACGTCAGAACTTGCACACCCTTGACGAGAGGACGCGCTCGTGAGCGAGCCGCTCCCCGACGGGTCACCGGGCGATACCGCTCCCGACGTCCTGCTCACCGGACTGCTCTTCTACGACCTGGTCTTCACCGGCCTCGGCCGGGGACCCGTACCGGGCGAGGAGGTCTGGGCCAGGGGCATGGGCAGTGGCCCCGGCGGCATCGCGAACCTCGCGGTGACCGCCGCCCGCTTCGGACTGCGCACCTCGCTCGCCGCCGTGTTCGGCGACGACCTCTACGGCCGCTACTGCCGTGAGGTGCTCGCCGGGCAGGAGGGCATCGACCTCTCGCCGTCCCGTACGGCACCCATCGGCTGGCACACGCCCGTCACCGTCTCGCTGGCGCTGGGCGCGGACCGGGCGCTGGTCACCGGCGGCGCGGAACCCCCGTACGGCCAGGACGAGCTGATCGGCGACCCCCCGGCCGCCCGCTCCGCGCTCGTGCACATCGGTCCCGAGCCACAGGACTGGATCGCCAAGGCCGCCGCCTCCGGCACCCGGGTCTTCGCCGACGTCGGCTGGGACCCCTCCCAGCGGTGGTCCACGGATCTGCTCGATCAGCTCTCCCTGTGCCATGCCTTCCTGCCCAACGAGACCGAGGCCATGGCGTACACCCGCACCGCCACCCCGCGGGCGGCGCTGCGCGCGCTCACCGATCTGGTGCCGGTCGCCGTGGTCACCCGCGGCCGGGACGGGGCGATCGCGGTGGACCAGGAGACCGGGGAGTACGCCGACGCCGACGCGCTCGACATCGATGTGCTGGACGCGACGGGCGCGGGCGATGTCTTCGGCGCGAGCTTCGTCGCCGCCACCCTGGCCGGGTGGCCGCTCGCCGAACGGCTGCGCTTCGCGGTGCTCGCCTCCGGGCTGTCCACCCGCCGCCACGGCGGAGCACTGGCGGCGCCCGGCTGGGGCGGCGTCGCGGAGTGGTGGCGCGGGGTCGTGGCCGACCCCGGCGCCGAGGAGCTCCGCCGGACGTACGGCTTCCTCGCCGACCGGATCCCCGCCGGCGTCGGCCCGCCTCCGCCGGAGGCACCACCCACACCGCTGTGACCGGCCACGCCGTTACAACCGCCACCCCGTGGTGACCGGCCGCGCCGTCATGACGGCCACGCCGTGGTGACGCGGCGCCACCTCTTCACGGAAATCCCCTTCTCAAGGACCCCCACGGCAACACCCCGACACCTCAACGACGAGACACCGAAAGGCGGTGAAGCAGTGCACCCCTCACGCAGAGGACTGCTTCGCGCGGGCCTGGCGACCACCTCGGCCGCCGTGCTGGGCGGCGCGGCCGCGGGCTGTGCGGTCCCGGCCGGATCGACCGGCCGGAACATGACACTCTGGTACTGGGGTGGTGGACTGAGCGACAAGCTGGTGGAGGACGCCGCCAAGCACTTCACCCAGGTCGACCTCAAGGCCACCCAGATCGGCGGATACTTCCGCTCCAAGCTGCTGACGACACTGACCGCCCGCGCCTACGCGCCCGACATCACCGGCCTGAAGGGCGAGGACATCGCCTCGCTGCTGTCCAACGCCGACCAGTTCATCGACCTCAACACGCTCGGCGCGAACCGGCTCAAGAGCCAGTACCTGGACTGGAAGTGGGCCCAGGGCACCGCCGACGACGGCCGTCAGATCGGCTTTCCCATCGACACCGGCCCCTGTGTGCACTACTACCGCCCCGACGTCTTCCGGAAGGCGGGCCTGCCGACCGAACCCGCCGAGGTGGCCGCGGCCATGAGCACCTGGGACGACTACTTCGCCGCGGGCGAGCGGCTGGTCAAGCGGGTCAAGGGCGCGTACCTGGTCAATGACCTGCTGGCGGTGCTCAACATGGGCATCGGCCAGTCGGCGAAGCGCTTCGTCGACAAGGACCGCCACTTCATCGGCGACCAGGAGCACATCGTCCGCGCCTGGGATCTGGCGCTGGAGTGCAAGAAGCGCGGTCTCGTCTCCCCCTTCAAGTCCGGCACGGTCGACCAGACCGCGGCGCTGGAGGACGGCAGGCTGCCCAGCCAGCTCGGCGCCTCGTGGGTGTCCGGTGACTTCAAGTCGCAGCTGACGAAGTCCGCCGGCAAGTGGCGGGTGGCCGCGATGCCCGAGCGGCCGGCCAACGACGGCGGCTCGTTCCTCGGGATCACCAAGTACTGCCGCAGACCCGAGGTGGCCTTCGAGATCATCACCTGGCTGCTCGGCCCCAAGAACCAGACCCGTGGCTTCGTGGAGGCGTCGCTCTTCCCCTCCACCCCGGCGTCCTACGAGATGGCCGCGATGCGCAAGCCCGACCCCTTCTTCGGCGGTCAGGTCACCAACGACATCTTCGCCCGGGCCGCTCAGCGGATCCAGGTCGCCTACAACAGCCCCTACGACGTGGCCCTCAAGCAGCCGATCATGGACGAGCTGACCTCCGTGCACATCTCCGGCAAGAACCCCGAGCGAGCCTGGCGGGACGCCATGAGCGAATGCCGACGCATCGCGGACCACCTGGGGGTGAGCTGAGCCATGGCCGACATGAAAACCGCACCGGCCGCGGCGGTCGCGACCGCGCCGAGCCCGGCGGGAACGGCGGCCAAGGTGCCCTCCGGCCGCGAAAGCGGCATCCGCCGCCACTGGCGGCTGTACGCGGCGATCTCACCGTTCTATCTGCTGTTCCTGTGCTTCGGCCTGATCCCGGCCGGCTTCTCCCTCTTCCTCGCCTTCCAGCGCTGGGACGGTCTGGGGGACATGGAGTACGCGGGGCTTTCGCAGTTCCGCTATCTGCTCGCCGACACCCAGTTCTGGGACGCGGTGCTCAACACGTTGGAGATCTGGGCCATGGGCACCCTGCCCATGCTGTTCATCGCCCTGGTCAGCGCCGTCATGCTGAACTCCGCGGTGCGCTTCAAGGGGGTGTACCGCTTCGCCTACTTCGTGCCGTCCGTCACCTCGGTCGTCGCCGTCGCCGTCATCTTCGGCTCCATCTTCTCCACCAGCTTCGGCCTGATGAACGCCGTGCTGAGGACCGTCGGCGTCAGCGAGGTGGCCTGGCTCAACGAGCCCTGGGGCATCAAGGTCGCCGTCGCCGCGCTGATGACGTGGCAGTGGACCGGGTACAACGCGATCATCTTCCTGGCCGGTCTCCAGACCATCCCGACCGAGCTCTACGAGGCGGCGAGGGTCGACGGGGCCGGGCCGATCCGGACCTTCTTCTCGGTCACCATGCCGATGATGCGCCCGGTCATCCTGTTCACGGTGGTGGTCTCCACGATCACCGGCCTGCAGTCGTTCTCCGAGTCCCAGGTGCTGCTCGGCCGCAACGACGGCCTGTCGACCTTCGCGGGCGGGCCCGAACACGCCGGACAGACGGTGGTCCTCTACTTCTTCCAGCAGACCTTCGACAACAACGACTTCGGCTACGGAGCGGCCATCGCCTGGGCGATCTTCATGATCGTGGTGGTCTTCTCCCTCATCAACTGGCGTCTGGTCAACCGCCGGGAAAAGGGCTAGGAGGCCGTCATGAGCAGGACCAAAGGGGCCATGGCCCGTGGTGTCTCGCTGCACACCGCGCTGATCGCGGGCGTGCTGCTGTCCATCTTCCCGTTCTATCTGGCCGTCGTGATGGCCACCCGGACCTCCAACGAGATCTTCTCGTATCCGCCGAAGCTCTGGCCCGGTTCGCACTTCCGGGAGAACGTCGGCCACCTCTTCGACAACATCGACTTCTTCGGGTCGATGCTGAACTCGCTGATCGTCGCGGGCACCGTCACCGTGCTCGTGCTCTTCTTCGACTCGCTCGCGGCGTTCGTCTTCGCCAAGTTCGACTTCCCGGGCCGCAAGCTGCTGTTCGGGCTGATGATGGGCATCTTCATGCTGCCCGCGCAGCTCTCCGCCATCCCGCAGTTCGTCATCATGGCGAAGCTGGGCTGGATCGGCTCGCTCACCGCGCTGATCGTCCCGGCGGCGGCCAACGCGTTCGGCATCTTCTGGATGCGCCAGTACATGACGGGCGCCATCCACGACGAGCTGATGGACGCCTCGCGGCTCGACGGCTGCAGCTTCCTGCGCCAGTACTGGCATGTGGCGCTGCCCGTGGTCCGGCCGGGCCTGGCGTTCCTCGGCATCTTCACCTTCATGAGCCAGTGGAACGACTACGCCTGGCCGCTGATCGCCCTGACCAACCCGGACCATGTCACCCTCCAGGTGGCGCTGTCCCAGCTCAACAGCGTGCACAGCATGACGGACTACGGCATGGTCATGGCCGGTGCGCTACTGGCCCTGATCCCGCTGCTGATCATGTTCGTCTTCGCGGCCCGCCACTTCATCGCCGACCTGGCCAAGGGAGCCATCCGCTGATGCACCACCCGCCCCCGTACGCCCGCCCCTGGGAGACGCCCGAGCTCACGTCCTGGCGCCGGCTGCCGCTGCACGCGGTGGTCCGCGGTGCCACGGACACCGGCCGGACGGCGCTCGACGGCGACTGGCGGTTCCAGCTGCTGGCCTCGCCCGACGAGCCCCTCGCCGAGCGGTGGGGAACCGCCCGGGTGCCCGGCTGCTGGACCACGCAGGGCACCGACGACCTCCCGCACTACACCAACTTCACGATGCCCTGGCCGGAGTTCCCCCCGGCCTCCCCGGCGAAGAACCCGACGGGCGTCTACGAGCGCGAGGTCGACATCCCCGCGGAGTGGGCGGGCAAGCGGATCGTGCTCCATGTCGGGGCCTTCGAGAGCGTGCTGCTGGCCGAGGCCGGCGGCCGCCCCGTGGGCATGGGCAAGGACTCGCACCTGGCCGGCGAGTTCGACATCACCGACGCCGTGCGGCCGGGCGAGCGCGCGACCGTACGGCTCACGGTGGTCAAGTGGTCCGACGCCTCGCACATCGAGGACCAGGACCACTGGTGGCACGGTGGCATCACGCGATCGGTGTATGTGTACGCCGTCGACCCGCTGCACCTGGCCGACGTGCGGATCACCGCACCGGCGGACGGGCGGCTGCGGGCCGAGACGCTGGTCCGCTCGGCGCACGGCGCCCTCCCCGCCGGGTGGTATGTCACCGGATCGCTGGAGGGCGTCGGCGAGCTGCGGTTCGACGCGGAGTACGCCGCGCGGTGCGCCGCCGAGGAGCGGGTGTCGGACTTCCTCGGCGAGGCCCGGCTGCACACCACCGTGGCGGAGGTGCGGACCTGGTCCGCGGAGACCCCGCACCTCTACGACTGTGTGATCCGGCTGCACCGCGCGGACGGTTCGGTCGCGGACACCTCGTACCACCGCGTCGGCTTCCGCGATATCGCGGTGCGCGGCCGGGATCTGCTGGTCAACGGCGAGCGGGTGTTCATCCGCGGGGTCAACCGCCACGACTTCCACCCGCTGACCGGGCGCGTGGTGTCGTACGACGACATGCGCGCCGACCTCACCACCATGAAGCGCTTCGGCTTCAACGCCGTGCGCACCTCCCACTACCCCAACGACCCGGCCTTCCTCGATCTCTGCGACGAGCTGGGCCTGTACGTCGTCGACGAGGCGGACATCGAGGCGCACGACCACGCCCACGAGATCGCCGACGACCCGCGCTACCTCGCCGCGTTCACCGATCGCGTCTCGCGGATGGTGCTGCGCGACAAGAACCATCCGTCGGTCATCGTGTGGTCGCTGGGCAATGAGTCCGACTACGGCGCCAATCACGACGCCGCGGCCGCCTGGGTGCGCCGCCACGACCCGAGCCGCCCCGTGCAGTACGAGGGGGCGCTGCACCGCGGCTGGGCCCGCCCGGACACCGTCACCGACATCGTCTGCCCGATGTACGCCTCCATCGACGAGATCACCGCACACGCGCGCTCCGGTGAGCAGACCAAGCCGCTCATCCTCTGCGAGTACTCGCACGCCATGGGCAACAGCAACGGCAGCCTCGCCGACTACTGGGCGGCCATCGAGGCCACGCCCGGTCTCCAGGGCGGATTCATCTGGGAGTTCTGGGACCACGGCATCCTCCAGCGGCTCTCCGACGGCCGCCCGGCGGGGCTCGCGGGCGCGGGCCGGTACGGCGGCGGGGTCGCCGGGCCGGGGATGCGCTGGGCGTACGGCGGCGACTTCGGTGACACGCCGAACGACGGCGCGTTCATCGCCGACGGCGTGGTCTTCCCGGACCGCACGCCCAAGCCCGTCATGTACGAGCACCGGGAGATCGCCGCGCCGGTGCGGCTGACCCGCGACGAGGAGGGGGTGCGCGTCCACAACCGCCAGCACTTCCGCGATCTGTCGTGGCTGGCGGCCGAGTGGGTGCTGTCCGTCGACGGGCACGGCGCCGACCACCCGCCGGTCCCGGCGGAGCTGCCGCACCTCCCGCCGGGTGCGAGCGCCCCGGTCGAGCTGCCGCCGGACCTGCTCGCCGGGCTGTCGTCCGCCCCGGGCGAGGCATGGCTGACGCTGCGGGTCCGTACGGCGAAGGAGGAGGCGTGGGCGCCGGCCGGCGGTGAGGTGTGCGCGCCGGGGGTACGGCTGCGGGAGCGTGCCGCGTCCACCGCGCCCGCCACACCGGTCGACGGCCACGGCCTGCCGCCGGTGGAGGTCGGCGAGGACGGGCTGCTGGCGCATCCGGCGCTGTCCGCGCCGCCGGTGCTCTCGCTGTGGCGGGCGCCCACGGACAACGACGAGCTGGGCGGGCTCGGCGAGCGGTGGCGGGCCTGGGGGCTCGATGCCCCGCGCCGTCGATTGGTGTCCGTCGAGCGGGACGCCGCCGGGGCGGTCACCGTCCTCGCGGAGTACGACACCACCGCTGGTCCGGTGCGCCACCGGCAGGTGCTGCGACCGGTGCCGGACGGGATCCATGTGGAGGAGAGGGCCGAGCTGCCGAGCGGACTGACCGATGTGCCCCGCGTGGGCACGGTCTTCGAGACGGCCGCCCGGCACGACCGCCTCGCCTGGTACGGGCCGGGCCCCTGGGAGACCTACCCCGACCGGTGCGCGGGCGGGGCCGTCGGCCACCACCAGGCCGCCGTGGACGAGCTGTTCACGCCGTATCTGCGCCCGCAGGAGAGCGGCGGGCGGCACGCGGTGCGCCACTTCACGCTCGACGCCCGGTGGCACGTCGCCCTCGACGCGCCGTGCCAGGTCTCCGTCACCCGCCACCGCGCCGCCGACCTGGCCGCCGCGGCGCACCATGACGAACTGGTCGCGCGCGACCTCTGCGTGGTGCACATCGACGCCGCCCATCGCGGTGTCGGCACCGCCTCGTGCGGCCCGGACACCCTCGCCCGCCACCGCGTCGGCCCCGGCACGTACCGCTGGTCCTGGACGCTTTCCGCCCTCTAGAACCCTCCAGGCCCCTCCAGGCCCCTCCAGGAAAAGGGAGTTCACCGCACCATGGCCATGCAACCCTGGTTCCCCGACGCCAAGTTCGGCATCTTCATCCACTGGGGCATCTACGCCGTCGACGGCGTCCAGGAGTCCTGGGCGTTCTTCGAGGGCGATGTCCCCCACGACCAGTACATGGCGCAGCGACACGGCTTCACCGCCCGCCACTACGCCCCGGAGGACTGGGCGGACCTCTTCGCCCGGGCCGGTGCCCGGTACGCCGTGCTCACCTCGCGCCACCACGACGGCGTCTCCCTGTGGGACACCGCGGAGGGCGACCTCGACGTGGTGCGGCACACCCCCGCCGGACGCGATCTGGTCGGCCCGTACGCGGCGGCGATGCGGGAACGTGGCATCAAGGTCGGCCTCTACTACGCCCACAACGACTGGAACCACCCCGATTACGCCTCCACCCGCTACGCGGGCCGCCCACCCGAGCAGGAGGACAACCCCTACGCCGAGGTGCCGAAGGAAGCGGAGGATCTGGCGGCGTGGGCCCGCTACCTCGCCTACCGCGACGCCCAGGTGCGGGAGCTGACCACCCGGTTCCGTCCCGACCTGCTGTGGTTCGACGGTGAGTGGGAGCGCACCGAGGAGCAGTGGCGGATCAAGGACCTGGCCCGGCTGATCCGCTCCGAGGTGCCGCGGTGTGTGCTCAACGCGCGCATGCTCAGCGAGGGCGACTACGCCACCCCCGAACAGGGTGTGCCGATCGAACCGCCCGCCGGTCCCTGGGAGTTGTGCCTGACCCTCAACGACTCATGGGGCTACCGCCACCACGACCACAACTACAAGTCGACCGGCCGGCTCATCCGGTACTTCACGGAGACCATCGGCGGCGGCGGAAACCTGCTGCTGTCCGTGGGCCCCAAGGAGGACGGCACCATCCCGGCCGAACAGGTCGAACGCCTCGAGGGCATGGGCGCGTGGATCGCCCGGCACCCCGAGGCCGTCTACGGCACGGTCCGCGGCCTGCCCGCCGGGCACCACTACGGCCCCAGCACGCTCTCCGCCGACCGCCGCACGCTCTACCTCACCGTGTTCGACATCCCACGCGGCCCCATCGGCGTGCGCGGCCTGCGCACCCCGGTACGGCGGGTCAGCGTCCTCGGCACCGGCACCGAGCTGGGCCACCAGGTGATCGGCGGCCTGCACGAGGTCCCCGGCGTGCTGTGGATCGACCAGCCCGCCACCGAGGACCTGGACGAACACGCGACGGTCCTCGCCGTCGAGCTGGACGGCGAACTGGACCTGTACCGGGGCGCCGGCCGCTTCTGAGCTCACCGGAGGCCAGGGCGCGCGCCCCGATCCAGCGTCAGGTGTCCTGGCGCAGGAACAGTTCCACGACCGGTACCGCCACCTCGGGGCGGACGACCGGCAGGGTCAGGGTCAGGGTGCCGGGCGGCTGGCCGGCCGAGGCCGGTGTTCTGCGCCTTGACCGACGGGTCGATCTCGCGGTACTCGGGGCGGCGAACGCCGCGCCCCACCATGAGCGGCGCCCGACCTCGGCCGGGCGCCGCGCCTCGGGCTCCTCGTCCACCGCGATGGCGGTGCCCGGGGCGGCCACCGGCACCGTCACCACCTCCTCCTCGGCCGGGGCGGCCTGCTCCGTTGTGGCAGCACGGAACGCGGGCATGGACTGCGCATGGCAATGCCGCTGCGGCTGCTGTGGGAAAGCCCCGACCACGGCGAGTGGGGTGGGGCGAGAGGATGTGGCGGGTGTGGTGAACGTCAGATACCGAGTAAGACGGGCGCCGTGTTTACGGCGGCCGCTCCATGGTGCGCTCGATGCGTACGGAAACTGAAGTACCTGACCGTCACTGTCGTGGTCCGACCCATCACCGAGGGACGACGCGCACGTCGACGCCGCGCTCGCGCAGCCCGCGCACCTCCCCGGCCGGTGCCGCGTCATCCACCACGACCAGGTCGAAGTCGGTGAGCGGAGCCAGGGCGTACAGCCCCTGGTTGGCGAACTTCGTATGGTCGACGAGGAGTACGCGGCGTGCCGCGGCGGCCATCATCGCCTGCTTGACCTGCACCGTCTCGGGTGACATGTGGTAGCAGCGGCCCGCGGTGACGGCGGTGGTGGACATGAACAGCACATCGGCGCGGAAGGCGGACACGCTCTGCGCGGTGTGGGGTCCCATGAACGCGTCGTACGCCGGGAAGTAGGTGCCGCCGAGCGCCACCAGCGCCGCCCCTGGCTCCTTGGCCAGAGCCGTGATGGCGGGCAGCGAGTTGGTGATCACCGTGATCGGTGTGCGGTGGGGCAGGTGCCGGGTCAGGCCCAGGCAGGTGGTGGAGTCGTCGACCACCACGATCTGGCCGGGAGCCAGCTCCTCGGCGGCCGCCCGCGCCAGCCGCTGTTTGGTCCGCGTCATCGTCGCCATGCGCTCGCCGACACTGCCGTGGAACTGCGTGGACGGCAGACAGCTCGCGCCGCCGCGCACCTTGCGCAGCCAGCCCTGCGCCTGGAGGGCGTCCAGGTCGCGGTGGATGGTCATCACACTGACGGCGAACTCGGCCGCCAGCTCCGAGGTGCGGACGAAGCCCTTGGTCGTGACCAGTTCGCGCAGCCGGCGCCGCCGCTCCTCCTGCCCATCCGTACGGGTCATGGCCTGCGGCTCCTCGCTCCTCATCCCTTCCGCACCACCACGGCGCGGTGCCGCGCGGACCGACGTGAGACGAACTGATGTGAAACTCACGCGAAGGTAACACGCCCGCGGACCGTCGCCTCCCCCGTGTGCGGGGCAGGTGGTCCAGGACATCGCACGGTGCCGTGGTCCGGCCGCGGGATGATCCCGCGCCCCGATTGACGTGACTTCCCCGCGGCGATTCTCTGGGTTTGCCGGCGCGGAATTCCGCCGACGGCGTCGGTTCCTCCGAAGCGGTGGCGATCACTGGTACGCCGCTGCTCCGGCCGTGGTGAAGGGGCAGGTATTTCGGTCATGACGGTTCTCACTGTCGACGTCGGCACGTCGGTCATCAAGTCCGTCGTGTTCGACACCGAGGGAAGGGAAGTGGCGGTCTCCCGCACCGGTACGGAGGTGCTGCGACCTCACCCCGGATGGGCCGAGCAGGACATGGACGCGGTGTGGCGCGGGGTCGCCTCCACCGTGCGCGGCGCCCTGGCCCAACTGGGGCCCGGGCATGACGCGGTGCGGCTGATCGCGTTCACCGCCCAGGGGGACGGCTGCTGGCTGGTCGACGGCGACGGCCGCCCCACCGGTCCGGCGATCCTCTGGTCCGACGGGCGCGCCGGTGATCTGCTCGCGCGCTGGCAGGCCGATGGCGTCCTGGCGGAGGCGTACCGCCGCAACGGCTCCCTCACCTGCGCGGGCATGCCCAACGCGGTGCTCACCTGGCTCGCCGGGCACGATCCGGCGCGTCTGGAGCGCTCGCACACCGCGCTGACCGCGGCGGGCTGGCTGTTCCTGAGGCTCACCGGCGTCACGGCGATCGACGCCTCCGACGCGTCGGCCCCCTTCCTCGACCACGCCACGGGCGGGTACGACCCGGCGATCGTGGACCTTTTCGGCCTGGCGTGGGCCCGTCGGCTGCTGCCGCGCGTCCTCGGACACGACGAGTGCGTGGCCGAGCTCACCCACCACGCGGCGGCCGAACTGGGCCTGGCCACCGGCCTTCCCGTCGTGATGGCGCCTTACGACATCGCCGCCACCGCACGCGGCGCCGGGGTCGTCGACCCCGGACAGGCGTGTGCCATCCTCGGCACCACCCTGTGCACCGAGGTGGTGCGCCGGTGCGTGGACACCTCGGGCGAGCCGTGCGGCATCACCATCGCCTTCGGCCGCCACGGCCGTCTGCTGCGTGCCCTTCCCACCCTCTCGGGCACCGAAGTGCTGGACTGGGCGTGCCGGACACTGGCCGTCGAGAGCCCCGCCGCGCTCGGTGACCTCGCCTCCGCGTCCGCACCCGGCGCCGCCGGGCTGGGCTTCCTCCCCTACCTCTCACCCGCCGGGGAACGCGCCCCGTTCCTCGACGGGCGGGCCCGCGGCACCTTCTGGGGCCTGTCGCTGGACCACACCCGCGCCGACCTGGCCCGTGCGGTCTTCGAGGGGCTGTCCCTCGTCGTACGGGACTGCCTGCGAGCCTCCGGAACCGAGGTGCACGAGCTGCGGCTGTGTGGCGGAGGTGCGGGCAGCGACCGCTGGTGTCAGCTCATCGCCGATGCCACCGGCGTCCCGACGGCGCGCGGCACCGACACCGAGCCGGGCGCGAAGGGCGCCTTCCTCACCGGTCTGGTGCTCACCGGCGCCGAGCGGAGCCTGGAGGAGTCCGCCGCCAAGTACATCCGTATGGGCGCCAGTTGGGCACCCGACCCGGACCGGGCCGTGCTCTACGACGAGCTGTCCGCGGCACACCTGGCCTGGCGGGACGCGGCCCGGTCCGTTGGCTGGTCGCCATCCCGGGGACCGGACGCGTCGCCGGCCCGACCGCCCACCCGCACCCCCGCTCAGCGCCCCCACGGCCCCCGTCCGGAGACCTCGGATGTCTGACGCCCTCTCCCCCGACGCCGTCCATCTCGGCCTGGACCTCGGTACGCAGAGCGTGCGCGCGGTCGCCGTGGACGGCACCGGGAAGCTGCTCGCCGCGGCCTCCCGCCCCCTGACCGGCCACCGCGACGGCGTACGCCACGAACAGGACCCCGAGCAGTGGTGGTCCGCCGCCGGTGCCGCCTGCCGCGAGGCCCTGAGCGGCATCGACGACGGGCGGGTGCGGGGTGTGGCGGTGGACGCCACCTCCGGGACCGTCCTCCTCGCCGACCCGTCCGGAACGCCCCTCACCCCGGCCCTGATGTACGACGACGGGCGCGCCGCGGACCACGCCGACCACGTCAACACCGTCGGCGCGGCGGTCTGGGAGCGGCTCGGCTACCGCACCATGCAGCCGTCCTGGGCCCTGCCCAAACTCCTGTGGCTGCTCCGGCACACCGATGTCCCACCGGGGTCCCGGCTGCTGCACCAGGCCGACCTGATCACCTGGCGGCTGGCCGGACGGCAGACCCCCGGCGACGCCAGCCACGCCCTGAAGACGGGCTACGACCTGCTCGCCGACCGCTGGCCCGCCGAGGAGCTGGCCGCCCTCGGCGTCCCCGATGGCCTGCTGCCGGAGGTCGTACGGCCGGGCACCGTGATCGGCACGGTCTGCGCGCGGGCCACCGCGGTCACCGGAATCCCCGTCGACACCCCCATCGTCGCCGGGATGACCGACGGCTGCGCCGCCCAGATCGGGGCGGGCGCGCTCGGCCCGGGGGCCTGGAACTCGGTGCTGGGCACCACCCTGGTCCTCAAGGGCGCCAGCCCCCGTCCGGTGCACGACCCCGCCGGGGTGGTCTACTGCCACCGCGGGCCCGGCGGCAGCTGGCTGCCCGGCGGCGCCTCCAGCAGCGGCGCGGGCGTACTGACCCGGCGCTTCCCCGGCGCCGACCTCGACGCCCGCACCGAAGCGGCCGCCGCGACCGGCTCCACCGCGGTCGTCTACCCGCTCGTCGGCGAGCGGGGCGAACGCTTTCCCTTCCGGGCGCCCGACGCACGCCCCTTCGTCCTGGGCGAACCCTGCGGCGCGGCCGAGGAGTTCCACGCCTGTCTGCTCGGCGTGGCCTGTGTGGAGCGGCTCTGCCTCGACCACCTGGATCACATCGGCGCTCCCGTGGCCGGCCCGCTGAGCCTGACCGGCGGCGGCGCCCGCAACCGCTACTGGTCGCGGCTGCGCGCCGACCTCCTCGGCCGGAGCGTGACCCTGCCCGAGCAGGCCGAGAGCGCCGTCGGCATGGCGGTACTCGCCGCCACCGCCTCGGGCGTCACGCTGGAGCGGGCCGCCGCCGCCATGGTGCGCGACGGAGTCGAACTGCACCCCGATTCCGCCCGCACCGCACGGCTGCTCCCCGTCTACCTCGGCTTCGTCGACGAACTGGTCCGCCGGGGCTGGCTGGAGTCCGAGGTGGCCGCGCACGCCCATAGAAAGGCCGACCAGTGACCGACTTCGTCCTCGTACGGCACGGGGAGACCGTGTGGCACGCGGAGAACCGCTACGCCGGCCGTACCGATGTGCCACTGACCGAACACGGGCACAAGCAGGCCGCCGAGCTCGGCGCCTGGGCCGCGGGCCGGCGGCTGGACGCGGTGCTCAGCTCACCGCTGTCCCGCGCCCGGCTCACCGCCGAGCCCGCCGCGGCCGCGCTCGGCCTCACCCCGCGCGTCGACGAGCGGCTGTACGAGGTGGACTTCGGGCGCGGCGAGGGGCTGACCCGGGCGGAGATGCGGGAGCGGTTCCCGGCGGAGCTGGCCGCGTTCCTGGCCGATCCGGTCGCCCATCACCTGCCCGGTGGCGAGGACCCGGCGGCGGCCGCCGACCGCGCGATCGCCTGTCTGACGGACATCGGGCGGGAGGTGTCCGGGGGACGGGTCCTGGTCGTCGCCCACTCCACCCTCGTCCGCCTGGTCCTGTGCCAGGTGCTCGGCATTCCGCTCGCCCGCTACCGCCAGGTGTTCCCCCGGCTGGAGAACGGCGCCCTGACCGAACTGCGTCTGCGGGACGGCCGGGCATCGCTTCTGCGGCTCAACGCCCCGGCCCTGACCCCCGACTGACCCCTTCCTTTCGGAGTGCCACCGTGTCCACCACCGTCCTCGCCGCCGGCGACCACTTCGTGCTGCCCCGACTGCTCACCGACGAGGCGTCCGGCACCGAAGAGGAGCTCATCGAGGCGCTGCGCGGGCGGCGGATCTGTGTGACGCGGATGGCCCCGCTCACCGAACGGGTCCCGCGGGCCTGCCCCGGCCTCGAACCGTTCCGCGTCAGCCGCGGCGGCCCGGTCAACGCCGACCCCGACGCGGTGGCGGGCGTGGCCCGGCTGGTCTCCCTGGAGGAACTGCTCACCCGCTCCCGTATCCCGCGCGGCGGACCGCTCGCCCACTGCGCCAACCCCCAGGCGGTGCCCTCGCACAGCTGACGCCATCTCGCCGATCGGGGCCCCCGATGGCCGGGCCCGGCTCGGCTCGCCCCTGAACGGCGTCCCTCACCTGGGTAAACTGTTGCTGCCCCGATACGCCCCGATCAGCAGCAGGAGGCCGGATGCCGCCGCAGGACACCTCCGCGACCGGGGCACCGCGGGAAGGGCGGGGGCGGGATGTGCCGCCCGCCCGCCAGGCGCTCTCGGACAGCGTCTACGAGAACATCAAGGCCATGGTCATGGACCATGAGATCACCCCCGGCGCACGCGTCAGCATCGAGGCCCTGTCCCGCGCCCTCAGCGTCTCCCCCACCCCCATCCGGGAGGCGCTGGCCAGACTGGAGGCGGACGGCCTGGTGGTGAAGAGACCGCTGTCGGGGTACCGCACCACCGAGCTGCTGACCCGGCAGGGGCTCGAGGAGCTCTTCGAGATGCGGCAGCTGCTGGAGCCGAGGGCGGCCGCGCTCGCCGCGGTCAACGCCAGTGAGGACCAGCTCGACGCCATCGAGCGGATCGCGGAGGAGATGCACACCCACCCGGGGACCGCCGCCGGGCGCTACGCGGCCTACCGCGGCTTCGCCGCCCTCGACCAGCGCCTCCACGACGCGATCGCCCAGGCGTCCGGGCGGCCGCTGCTCGCGGACGCGGTGCAGCGGCTCCACTCCCATCTGCACATCTTCCGGCTGAGCAGCCAACTCGGCGCCGACGACCCGACCCTCGCGGAGCACCAGCGCGTGGTGCACGCGATATTGCGCCGCAATGCCGACCGCGCGGCCGAAGCGATGGCGGAGCACCTCGCCCGCAGCCTCGGGCGCCAGCTCAGCCGGGACGAGGAGTCCTGACCCGCGGACGCACCGCCGACGTCGCGCGGTCGTGGATGACGCGGATGATCCGGCCGCTCATCCGCTCGTAGTCGCGGTCGTTGTCCACCTCGCCGCGGATCCGGTGGTCGGCCATCACCACCACCCGGTCCGCGAGCGTGATCATCTCCGCGAGATCGCTGCTGATCAGCAGAATGGGCAGCCCATCCCGGGCCAGCTCCCAGATGAGTTGGTGGAAGGCGTGCTTGGTGCGCACATCGACACCCACGGTCGGCTCGTCGACGATGAGCAGCCGGGTGTCGGCCGCCAGCCACTTCGCCAGGCTCACCTTCTGCTGGTTGCCACCGGAGAGCTCACCGGCGTGTCGTCCGAGCCCGGCGACACGGATGCCGAGACGTTCGACGAGGTCCTTCGCCACGTCCCGCTCCTCGCGCGCGGAGACGAAGCCGAGCGCCTTCGCCAGCCTCTTCCACACCGTCACCGTGATGTTCCGGACGATGGGCTGCTCCAGGAAGACCCCTTCCTCCTTGCGGTTCTCGGTGAGATAGCCGATGCCGAAGCGGTGCAGCGCCTGCCGGGGGGAGGTGATGCGCACCGGCTCGCCGTGCACCCGGATCTCGCCGCCGGTGACGCGGTCGAGGCCGAGCATCGCCTTGACCAGTTCGCTGCGCCCCGCGCCCACCAGCCCGTACAGCCCGACGATCTCGCCGGGCCGGACGTCCAGGCTGATGTCCCGGTGGCCGGCGGCGGTGGACACTCCGTCGAACGAGAGCACCGGCGGGGCGGACGTGTCCACCTGCCGGGGACGCATCTCGGTCGCCGCGTGGGCGCGGCCCACCATGAGCGCGACCACGTCGTCCGGTGTGTGCTCGGCGAGCGGCGAGGATTCGAGCACGGAGGCACCGTCACGCAGCACGGTGACGGTGTCACAGATGGCGAACACCTCCTCCAGCTTGTGGCTGACGAAGACGACACACGTGCCCCGGGCCTTCAGCCGCCGCACGACCTCGAAGAGGCGCTCCGCCTCGCGCGGGGAGAGGGAGGCGGTCGGCTCGTCGAGGAGCAGCACCCGGCTCTCGGTGTACAGGGCCTTGGCGATCTCCACCAACTGCTGCTGCGCCACGGACAGTTCACGGACCGGCCGGTCCGGGTCGAGGTCCAGGCCCAGCTCTCCGAGGCAGCGCAGAGCGGGGTCGGTCATGGCGGCGCGGTCGATGAGACCCCGGTGCGAAGGAGGGCTCTGCAGTGTGATGTTCTCGGCCACCGAGAAGCCGGGAATCAGATTGCGCTCCTGGTGCACCACGCCGATGCCGATGCGGGTGGCCTCCAGTGGCGAGCGCGGATGGACTTCGTCGCCGCACCAGAGGAGACGGCCGCTGTCGGGGGTGTGCACCCCGGTCAGGACCTTGATGAGGGTGGACTTTCCCGCGCCGTTCTCGCCGAGCAGCGCGTGGACGGACCCGGCGGTGAGGCGCAGTCCCACGCCGTCCAGGGCCCGTACGCCGGGAAACACCTTGACGATGGCCTGGCAGTCGAGAAGGACGTCACTCATCCGGAGCCTCCCGTGTGCGGCGACACGGCGGCGGGCCGCGCGTCGCTTCGCGGTGGTGCGGGCGGTGCGCTCCCGCGCGAACCACCCCTCTTGGCCAAGTGGCTCTGGTGGATGCGGCCGCCCACCACCGTGCCGAGCACGACCACGCCGATGAGGAAGTTCACCCAGCTCGGATCGAGCGAGAACTGGGCGCGTGCGGCGTCGATGAGCCGCATCACGAAGGCCGCCAGCACCGTGCCGAGCACCGCGACCGAGCCACCGGTGAGCGCGACGCCGCCGATGATGGGAGCCGCGAAGCTGGGCAGCAGCCAGTCGCCGCCGACACTGCGGTTGACTCCGGGCAGCGACGCCGTGGCGGTCAGGGCGGCCACGCCGATCAGGAGCCCCGACAGGGTGTGGGCGAGCACGATCTGCCGGTCGGTGGAGATGCCCGAAAGCCTGGCCGCCAGCGGATTGCCACCTGCCGCGAGCAGCCGGCGGCCGGCGGTGGCGCGGTACAGGAAGGCGGCCAGCAGGGCCGCGGCGGCCAGCGCGGTGACGAACACCAGCGGTACGTTCAGCGGGGCCGCCCGGCCGAAGTCCCTCAGGGCGGCGGAGTATCCGTCGACGGTGCGGGTGCCGGTCAGCCCGTACTGCGCCCCCTGGAGGATCGTCATCGTCCCGAGCGTGACGATAAAGCCGTTGATCTTCGTGACCACGATGAACAGGCCCGTCACCAGGCCGACGGCCGTGGCCGTCAGCACACCGGCCACCACCGCGACCGGGGCGGGCACGCCCTGGTCCGCCATGAGGACGCCCATCAAGCAGGCGGTGAAGCCACCGAGCGCCCCCACCGCGAGATTGAGCTGTCCGACGCACAGCGCCACCATCTGGGCCAGCCCGATGAGAACGGGGGTGGCCAGGTAGCGCAGGAAGGTGCGCACCGACGGGCCCTCGAAGAACGAGCCGGAGGAGGCCACGCCCAGGGCGAGGTAGCCGATGAGCACCACGCACAGCAGGGTCATCGTCGTGGAGCGGGAGAAGCGGCGCAGGGCCGCGGCGCCCCGATCGCGGATCGTCATCATGTCGAACGCACCACCTTGCGATGGGACACCACGGTGCGCACCCGGTCGGCCGAGAGGGCCAGGAGGAGAACGCATCCGAGGTAGATGTTCAGGCTTTCCAGCCCCACCCCGAGCAGATCGAGCCCCTTGCGGATGACCCCGACCAGGGCCGTGCCCAGCAGCGATCCCACGACGGAGACGACGCCACCGGTGAGCAGGGTGCCGCCGAGCACCGAGCCGAGGAACGAGGGCAGCATGAAGTCGTCCCCGATGGAGGCGCGAAAGGTGCCGGTGCTGACGGCGGCCATGAATCCGGCGAGCGCGGCGAGCAGCCCCGAGAGCGTGTGCGCCAGGATGACACGGCGGCCGGTGGGGATGCCGGACAGCTCCGCCGCCGCGGGGTTGGCGCCGGTGAGCAGCAGCTCCCGGCCGATGCGAGTGGCCCCGTACAGGAAACCGAGGCCGAGCAGGGCCAGGACGGTGAACTGCGCGAGCTGCGGTATCACCGGGGATCCGCACACCGGTCCGACGCAGATGTCGGCGAGCGAGTACGAGCGCAGTTCCGCGAGCCCCGACGGCTTGGTGGTGAACGCGGCGTTCTCGGTCAGGGCCGAGTAGAGCAGGGAGACGAGTCCCAGCAGCGCGAAGTCCATCGCGAGGGTCACGACGAAGGAGCTCACCCCGGTACGGGTGATGATCCAGCCGGTCAGCGCGCCGATGGCGGCTCCGGCGCACAGGCACAGCAGCAGGCCGAGCGGCAGTGGCAGCCCCAGCCGGTCGTATCCGAGCCCCGCGAACAGCGCTCCGAAGGCGGCCATCCGTCCGACGGCCAGGTTCATATGCCCCACCGACAGGACGACCATCTGGGCGAGCGCCACCACGGTCAGTGTGGAGATGTCCCGCACCAGCGGGAACAGCACGAGCCGCTCGTCGAGGAAGGTCGGCTGCACCACACCGAACACGGCGCTGAGCCCGACGACGAGCACCAGCAGGCCGAGCCGCTGGTTCACCCAGAACGGCAGCCGGTGCGCGGGGCGCGATGGTGTGGCCCGGGCGGAGCGGGTGTCACGGTCCGGCGGGATGACGGGCGCCGTCATGCCACCCTCCGGTCGTCGATGGCGTCCATGTCCCAGTCGATACCGATCCCCGGCACGTCGGGCGCAACGGCCATCCCGTCGCACATGGTCAGCTCACCGCGGGTCACGGCCCGCAGCTGCGGGATGTGCTCGACGTACCTGCCGTTGGGCACCGCGGCCACGAGGCTGACATGCAGTTCCATCAGGAAGTGCGGGCACACCACGACGTTGTGGCTCTCGGCGGTGTGGGCGACCTTGAGCCAGGGTGTGATCCCGCCGACCCGGGCGGCGTCGACCTGCACGACGGAGGCGGCGCCCGTCTCGAGGTAGGTGCGGAACTGCGGGAGCGCGTACAGGGATTCACCGGCGGCGACGGGAATCCGGGTCGCCCGCGCCAGCCGGGCATGGCCGCTGATGTCGTCCGCCGGAAGGGGCTCCTCGAGCCAGTACGGGTCATAGGGCTCCAGCGCGGCCGCCAGCCGGAGGGCGGAGGACATCGTCTGCGACTGATTGGCGTCCGTCATGATGTGCAGCGACGGGCCGACCGCCTCGCGTACCGCGCGCAGCCGCTCGGCGTCCTCGGCGGGATGCGGCTTGCCCACCTTGATCTTGATACCGGCCCACCCGGCCTTCTGGGCCCGCAGCGCCCCCTTCACCAGGTCGTCGGTGGTGAGATGGAGCCAGCCGCCCTCGGTGTCGTAGACCGGGACCTCCTGGCGGTGGCCGCCGGCCAGCCGCCACAGTGGCTCGCCCGCGCGCTTGCAGCGCACGTCCCACAGCGCGGTGTCCACGGCGGCGAGCGCGAGCGAGGTGATGGCTCCGGTGGTGGTCGCGCGGGTCAGGGCGAACAGCCGCTGCCACAGCGCCTCGACGTTGCGCGCGTCCCGCCCGATGAGGGCGGGCAGCAGGTGGTCCCGCAGCAGCGCCAGTACGGAGGTGCCGCCGGTGCCGATGGTGTACGCGTAGCCGGTGCCCGCGCTGCCGTCGGCCGTGGTGAGGTCGACGAGTACCGTCTCCTGCTTGACGAAGGACTGCACCGCGTCGGTGCGGTCGGTCTCCACGGCGATGTCGGCCAGCTTGGCCGTGGCGGTCGTGATGATGCTCATCCGGTGATGTCCACTTTCTGTGGTGCGGCGACGGCGGGGATCAGCCGCATGCCAAAACGTCGTCGGCGAACCGCCTCTTCAGCTGGGCGGTCTTCGCCTTCCGCGCACGGTCGTAGGTCGTGAGGTTCTCCTCGGTGACGACGAACGAGCCCGAGTCGACGGACTGCCCGGGACTGCGCATGGCGCACTGCTTCGTCTGGAGCAGTGCGAGGGCCCACGCCCCGACCTCGGCCTGCCCCACCGGGTTCTGCACTACGGTGGCGGTGACCGTGCCCTGCCTGATCGAGCCCAGGATCTTGGCGTCGTCGTCGATGGCCACGACCTTCGCCCGCGAACCGGAGCTCTTGACGGCGTCGGCGGCGGCGACGGCCGGGTTGTAGGCGGTGGAGACGATGCCCTGGATCTGCTTGCCCTTGGCCGTCAGCAGGTCGGACACCGCCTTCTGAGCGGTCTGCAGGTCCTTGTCGATGTCGGTGACGGTCTGGAGCAGCCGTACCTTGCCGCCCGACTCCCTCACGGCCCGCGCGACGCCCTTGATCCGCAGCTGGGTGTTGGCGTCCACGTTGTTGCCCGTCAGATGGACCAGCCTGCCCTTGCCGCCCATGGCGTCGATGGCGGCCTTGGCCGCCTTGTACGCGGCGAGTTCGACGTCCGTGGAGAGACAGAAGTCGGCCTCGTTCTTCTTCCCCGCCGGGCAGGAGCCGAGCGAGGCCACGGCGAGGCCCTGCGACTTCAGGTCGGCGAACGTGGTGTTGATGTCGGTCGGCGAGACCCCGAAGACACCGAACGCGTTGTAGCCGCGCGCGGCGAGCGTGGACAGCAGGTTGTTCTGTTTCTGCTGGTCCCACTCCGCCGTCTCGTCGAACCTCACATCCCCGAGCCGGTAGGTCCTCTTCGCCTTGGCGCCGGCGGTCTTCCAGGGCTGGAAGTAGGGGTGGGCGCCGCCGGGGACCAGCGCGACCTTGGTGGCCGACCCGTCGGCGAGCACGGCCGAGCCGCCGCCCGCCCGCGCGGACGCGGGGGCCTGCCCGCCCGACGGCTCACCCGAGTTCTTGAGTGTGCAGGCTGCCGAACCCGTGGCCAGCAACGCCACGGTTACAGCTCCCGGCAGAAGACATCTGGTCCGGAGACGCACCTCATCACCCCCACGAATCAAATAGGAAATTGATGCCGTGATGGTGTGCCAGTCGAGCCGCCCCGTCAAGCCTCTCGACAAAACCCCCTGCAAGACGCCTGGCAAACGCGAGATCCGGCACCCCTGTGGCTCGGGCGCCGGATCTCGTTTCTCAGGTTCCTATAGGAAATTGGTGCGTCGGATCGAACGGCATGATGGTCCAGCCGTCCACGGTCAGCCCGGATGCGGCGGCCGCGGCGCCGAGCACACCGCGCGCCCCGGGCCCGTACAGGGGTCCGCCGTTCATCTGGTCACCGTCCACTTCTGGTTGGCGGCGCCGGTGCAGGTCCATATCTGCAGCCGCGTGCCGTTCGCCGAACTCCCGCCCGTGGCATCCAGACACTTGTTGGTCTGCGGATTCACGATGTCACGCGCCGCCGGAACCGCCCACTGCTGCGCCGCACTCCCATTGCAATCCCACAGCTGAACCGGAGTGCCATCGGCCGTACCACCCGACGCCACATCCAGACACTTCCCCAACGCACGGATCGTGCCATCACCGCCGACGGTCCACTGCTGCGCGGCAGTTCCATTGCAGTCATAGAGCTGCACCGCCGTGCCATTGGCGCTGTCGGCACCCGCCACGTCCACGCACTTGCCACCGACACCGGTGATGGCACCGCCGCCCGGCTGTCCGCTGTCGGTGCTGACCCGGACGTAGTCGACGAGGAGCTGCTGGGGGAAGGAGGTGCTGCCGTCCGGGTCCCCGGGCCAGTAGCCGCCGACCGCGAGGTTGAGGATCACGAAGAAGGGCTTGTTGAACACCCACTGGCGGCCGCCGAGGTCGGCGGGGGTGCGCCGCTGGTACACGGTGCCGTCGACGGACCAGCTGATCGCGTCCGGGCTCCAGTCGATGGCGAAGGTGTGGTACGCGTCGGCGAACGCCTGTCCGCCGGGCAGGGAGTACCCGGCGCCGATGCCACCGGAGCCCGAGTACCCGGGGCCGTGGAGGGTGCCGTGGACCGTGGAGGGCTCGAAGCCCACGTTCTCCATGATGTCGATCTCACCGGAGTTGGGCCAGCCGACCTGCCCGATGTCGTTGCCCAGCATCCAGAACGCGGGCCACATGCCCTGCCCGCGCGGGATCTTCATCCGGGCCTCGACCCGGCCGTAGGCGGTGGTGAACTTGCCGGAGGTGTTCAGCCGGGCGGAGGTGTACTCGCACCGTCCGTACCAGCACTGATAGTTGCCCGGGTTCTCGCGGCGGGCGGTGATGACCAGGTGGCCCTGGCCGTCGAGGGCGGCGTTGCCGTTGCCCGCCGTGTAGTACTGCCGCTCGTGGTTGTTGACGTTGTCCCCCGTCTCGATCTGCCACTTGCCGCCGTTGACGGCGGAGCCGGCGGGCCCGTCGAACTCGTCGGAGAACGTGACGGCGGCCGCCGTGGCGGGTCTCGCGGTGGACTTCGCGGCGGGGCTCGCCGCGGAGGCCGAGGTGCCCTGTGCCAGTCCGGTGGACAGCGACACGAGGGCGAGGACCGGGACGAGGGACACCAGCAGTCGCCGGGGTAGGCGCGGGGAGTCCATGACTCTCCCTTCCAGAAACAGGTGATGACAGGCGCGGAGAGGCATGAGGCGCATGCGAACCAAGCGGTTGCGGCGCCGACCGGGTGCGTGAGCGATCTCAGCGGTACTTAGTTCATTACGTGAGTTAAGAAGTGAAGGAAAAGCCTGTCAAGGGTTTGGTATGGACCAGATATGCCAACAAGTCACCGCGCGAAGGGCTGTTCGCCGCCGCGGACGCCGACGACACGGTCGGCGCGTTCGCCCTCTGAAGGCATGTCATTCATTGGTGCGGACCTATTGACGAGACACGTTCAACTCCCGAAATATATGGGCCCGAGAGTCCGGCCGTGACCTTCCGGCCGGACACCGCATGTCGCGGGCTGCGGCGGCGCCTGTCCGACGGACATGCCACTGCCGGGGCCGGTCCGCGTGTCAGGAAGGCATCCCCCCACATGAATCACAGCGAAGACCTCTCCACCCGGGACCGCGTGCGGCGCCGCCGCCGCCGGACCGTCCTGGCGGTGGCCGCGTCCCTCGCGGCCACCGCGGCGAGCACGACCGCGGCCGCCTGGGCCGGCAACACCGGCCAGGACCGCGCCGACCGCGCCTCGGCATCCGCCGCGCCCGCCGCCGTGGCTCCGTACCTCTACAACGGATGGGGCAATCCCCCGGACCCGGGCGAGGTGATGGACGCCACCGGGGTCGGCTGGTTCACCCTCGCCTTCGTCCTCGACGCGGGCAACTGCGACCCGCGGTGGGACGGCAGCCGCCCGCTGGCCGGCGGGGCCGACGAACAGACCGTGAAGGCCATACGGGCCAAGGGCGGCGATGTGGTGCCGTCCTTCGGTGGCGCGAGCGGCAACAAGCTGGAGCAGTCCTGTGCCGACGCGAAGGCCCTCGCCGGGGCCTACCAGAAGGTCATCGACGCCTACGGCCTCAAGGCCATCGACATCGACATCGAGGGCGACGCCTACAACGACCCGGCCGTCCAGCAGAAGACGATCGACGCCCTGAAGCAGGTGAAGGCCGACAACCCGGGCCTGCTCACCTACGTCACCTTCCCCAGCGATCAGAGTGGCCCCGACGACGGCATGATCCGCCGGGCCGCCGAATCCGACTTCGAGGCCGACAGCTGGACCATCATGCCGTTCGACTTCGGCGGCGAGGGCCAGAACATGGCCGAGCTGACCAAGCAGGCCACCGATGGCCTGAAGGACGCCGTCAAGGGCGCCTACGGCTACAGCGACGAGGACGCCTACCGGCACAGCGGCCTGTCCTCGATGAACGGCATCACCGACGTCAAGGAGACCGTCACCACGGACGACTTCGAGTCGATCCTGGGCTATGCCTCCGAGCACCACCTGTCGCGGCTCTCCTTCTGGTCCGTCAACCGCGACCGCCCCTGCCCCGGCGACTACCCGAACGACGACACCTGCTCCGGAGTCACCCAGGAGCCCTGGCAGTTCACCGGGATATTCGCCCGGTACAAGGGCTGAGGGGGCACATCGCCATGACGAACGACACCACCGGGACAACCGACACCGCTGGGACGAGCGATACCACCCGGCCCGGGCACCGCCGACGCCGTCGCGTCGCCCGCGCCACCGCCGCGTTCGCCGTGCTGGCCGGCGCCGTCGCCGCGGCGCTGACCGTACCGTCGGCGCACGGCGCGGAGGCCGAGCCGGACCTGGGGCCCAACGTGCAGATCTTCGACCCCTCGATGTCCGCGCAGGAGATCCAGGGCAAGCTCGACTCGGTCTTCGGCGAGCAGGAGAAGAACCAGTTCGGCCAGGCCCGGCACGCCCTGCTGTTCAAGCCCGGCTCGTACGACGTCAAGGCCAACGTCGGCTTCTACACACAGGTGGCGGGCCTCGGCCTGTCGCCCGACGACACCATCATCAACGGCCAGGTGCACGCCGAGGCCGACTGGTTCGACGGCAACGCGACACAGAACTTCTGGCGCGACGCCGAGAACCTCGCCGTCAACCCGGACGGCGGCGCCGACCGCTGGGCCGTCTCACAGGCCGCCCCGTACCGCCGTATGCATCTGAAGGGCGATCTCCAGCTGGACGACGGCGGCTGGTCCAGCGGCGGTCTGCTGGCCGACACCAAGGTCGACGGGCAGGTGAAGTCCGGATCGCAGCAGCAGTGGCTGTCCCGGAACACCGAATGGGGCAGCTGGACCGGCTCCAACTGGAACATGGTGTTCGTGGGCGCGCGGAACGCCCCGTCCGGGGACTTCCCCAACCCGCCGTACACCCGGGTCGACAAGTCGCCCATCACCCGTGAGAAGCCGTTCCTGTACGTCGACGACGACGGCGCGTACAAGGTGTTCGTGCCGGAGGTGCGCAAGGACTCGACGGGCACGTCCTGGTCCTCGGGGACGCCGAAGGGCGAATCGCTCCCGCTGAGCGACTTCTTCATCGCCAAGCCGGATGCCACGGCCGAGGAGATGAACGCGGCGCTCGACGCGGGCAAGCACCTGCTCATCACCCCGGGCGTCTACCACCTCGACGCACCGCTGAAGGTGACCCGCCCCGACACCGTCGTCCTGGGCCTCGGGCTGGCCACGCTGGTTCCGGACAACGGGGTCTCGGCGATGAACGTGGCAGACGTGGACGGCGTCAAGCTCGCGGGCCTGCTCATCGACGCGGGTACCGAGAACTCCGACACGCTGATGGAGGTCGGTCCCGAGGACTCGTCCGCGAACCACGCCGACAACCCCACCTCGCTGCACGATGTGTTCTTCCGGGTCGGCGGCGCGGGCGTGGGCAAGGCGACCACCAGCCTGGTGGTCAACAGCTCGAACGTGATCGGCGACCATACGTGGATCTGGCGCGCCGACCACGGCGACGGCGTCGGCTGGGACTCCAACACGGCCGACAACGGGCTCGTCGTCAACGGCGACGACGTGACCATGTACGGCCTGTTCGTCGAGCACTACCAGAAGCACCAGACGACCTGGAACGGCGAGGGCGGCCGCACGTACTTCTACCAGAACGAGATGCCGTACGACCCGCCCGACCAGGACGCCTGGATGAACGGCTCCACCAAGGGATACGCCGCCTACAAGGTGGCCGACTCGGTCAAGCGCCATGAGGCGTGGGGCCTGGGCAGCTACTGCTTCTTCAACACCAACAAGTCCGTCACCGCCGAGCACGCCTTCGAGGTTCCCCAGAGCCCGGATGTGAAGTTCCACCACATGGTCACCGTCTCGCTCGGCGGCACCGGCACCATCAACCATGTCATCAATGGCACGGGAGGTCCCTCGGACGCCAACAGCAACGTGGCGAACGTGACCGAATACCCCTGATCCCGTAACACGTTCCACCAGTTCCACCGGCTTCACCAGTTCGCCTGTGGGGCGCGGGTACGTCGCCCGCGCCCCACAGGCCGGTACCGCGGTGGCGGCCACTTCGATCGCTCCCCCGTCCCAGGCGGCGGAGGAGGTCCCCGGCCGGGGTGGCGCGGTGTATCAGCCTTGCCTCGCGGGGTCGTCGGGCGTGGAGCCGGTCAGGGCGGCCGCGGTCTGGTGAGGTGCCGGGCCAGTACCTCGGCCGCGGTGTCGGCGTCGCGGGCCACCGCCGCCTCCTCCAGGCGGCGGTGTTCGTCGATGCCGTCCCGGTCCGGGTCGCGGTGCGCCGACCAGCGGCGGGCCAGTTCGCTCGCGGTCCACATCCGGTCGAAGGTCTCCAGGAGGACGGGGTTGCCGCAGCCCTCCAGCAGGGTGCGGTGGAAGCTCCGATGGGCCTCGGACCAGGCCTCGCTGTAGTACTCGCCCTCCTCCGGCAGATACGGCGGGGTGCGCGCCAGACGGTGGTGGGCGGCCCGTACCCGAGCCTCCCAGTCCACGTCGCCGCGCTCGATGGACAGGCGCAGCACGACCGGTTCGACGGTCCGGCGGGCCTCCGCGATCTCCTGCCAGCGGCGGTCGGAGAAGGCCGGGACGGCGAAGCCGCGGTTGGGCAGCCGGTCGGCGAGGCCCTCGCCGACCACCCGTACGAGCGCCTCGCGCACGACGGCCAGGCTCACGCCCTGCTCCTTGGCGAGGTCCTGCGGTTTGAGGGCGTCACCGGGGGCGTGGTCCCCGCGCATGATCGCGTGCCGACGCCCCCACCGGGTCCGGGTTCTGGCACTGGGCGGTGGCCGACATCCCCGCCACCGTGACCGAGCTGCCCGAGGGCGCCGGCGACGACACCGGCTCGGGCCTGCCCGAGGGCGCCTTCCAACTGCCCAACGACGCCCGAGCGGCCCGCTACATCGGCGCCGCCCCGCCGACCGGGCACGGCCCGCACCGCTACTTGGTCGTGGTGCACGCCCTCGACGTCGAGTCCATCGGCGTCCCGGCCGACGCCACCCCGGCCGTCCTCGGCTTCACCATGAGCGGCCATATCCTCGGCCGCGCGGTTCTGACGGCCACCGCCGAAACCCCCGCCTGACGAAGGGCAAGAGGGTGGCCCTCGGCCACGCTTCATGGCCGAGGGCCCGTCCAGCACCCGCTGGTCGCCGCCACCGCCCCGCTGCGGACCCTGGCCGTGCCGCCCGCCCCCCGCGCGCTCCCCATGCGGCGACGGCGGGGCGTCGACGCGTTGCGTGCCGCTCGGGGCCCTTGCCGCGATCGACGCCCAACTCGACCTGCTCGCCGAGGTGTTCGACCGGCCGCCGATCCCACCCGCGTCGCATCCGGCCGCGGCCACCGCCCGCTCATAACGCATACGGCCGACCAGCCGTGGAGCAAAGGCCGAGGCGACGCACCACTGAACGTGAAGATCCGCCGCCCGATTTGGTCCGGACCATTGACACTACTGGTCTAGTCCTGTTGTCTCATGGGCGCGCAACCCCCCATGCTCCTGTCCATCCCCCCTCACATCAGCTCCGCCTTCCCCCCACACCAAGGAGCGGCCCCCATGAGCCTCCGTTTCCCCTTGAGCAAGAGGGCCCTGACCGGCGTGTGCGCGTCCGTCGCCGCGGCCGGGCTGCTCGCCACGGTCTCGACGACGACCGCCGACGCGGGTACCACCTCCGACGCCGGTACCACCTCCGCCACCACGAAGGCGGCACTCCCCGACCACGCGCTCGTGGGCTATCTGCACTCGAGCTTCGCCAACGGCTCCGGATACACCCGGATGGCCGATGTCCCCGACAGCTGGGACCTCATCGACCTGGCCTTCGGCGAGCCCACCTCCACCACCTCCGGCGACATCCGCTTCAGCCTCTGCCCCCAGAGCGAATGCCCGAACGTCGAGTCGGAGGAGGAGTTCAAGGCCGCCATCAAAGCCAAGCAGGCCGCGGGCAAGAAGGTGCTGATATCCATCGGCGGGCAGAACGGTCAGGTGCAGCTCACCACCACCGCCGCCCGCGACAAGTTCGTCGAATCGGTCGGGGCGATCATCGACAAGTACGGACTGGACGGCCTCGACATCGACTTCGAGGGCCACTCGCTCTCGCTTGACGACGGCGACACCGACTTCAAGAACCCGAAGACCCCCGCGATCGTCAATCTCATCGCGGCCGTGAAGTCACTCAAGGCGAAGTACGGATCCGACTTCGTCCTCACCATGGCTCCGGAGACCTTCTTCGTACAGCTGGGCTACCAGTTCTACGGCTCGGGCGCCTCCGGCGGCCAGGACCCCCGCTCCGGGGCGTATCTGCCGGTCATCCACGCACTGCGGGACGATCTGACCCTGCTGCACGTCCAGGACTACAACTCCGGACCGATCATGGGGCTCGACAACCAGTTCCACAATATGGGCAACGCCGACTTCCACATCGCGATGACCGACATGCTGCTCACCGGCTTCCCCGTCGCGGGCGACACCAACAACGTCTTCCCCGCCCTGGACCCGTCCCAGGTGGCGATCGGCCTGCCCGCGAGCCCCAACGCGGGCAACGGTCACACCACGCCGGGGGATGTGACCAAGGCCCTCAACTGCCTGACGAAGAAGAGCGACTGCGGCGGCTATGAGCCCCACGGCAGCTGGCCCGCCCTCCGCGGGCTGATGGCCTGGTCGATCAACTGGGACGGCTTCAACGGCGGCGAGTTCTCGAAGAACTTCGACAGCTACTACGGCTGACCCATCGCCCCGGTCATGGGCGCCGACGGCGCCCATGACCGGGGGCTTGCCTTCGTGTGCGCTTCAACTCCTAGCGTTCACCGGCATGGAGACCAAGGCGCACAACAGAACGCTGGGCCGCAGCGGCATCGACGTGAGCCCCCTCGGCTTCGGCTGCTGGGCCATCGGCGGTGAGTGGCGGTCCACCGACGGGCAGCCCCTGGGCTGGGGCAAGGTCGACGATGACGAGTCGGTCCGCGCGATCCGGCGCGCACTCGACCTCGGCGTCACCTTCTTCGACACCGCCGACGCGTACGGCACCGGCCACAGCGAACGCGTGCTCGGCCGCGCCCTCGGCAAGCACCGCGGCGATGTCGTCGTCGCCACCAAATGGGGCAATGTCTTCGACGAGCGGACCCGGATCCGCGAGGGCCAGGACGACTCGCCGGAGCATGTACGCCGCGCCCTGACCGCCTCGCTGCGACGCCTGGACACGGACCATGTCGACCTGTACCAGCTCCACATCTCCGACGCCGACCCCGAACGGGCCGTCCAACTCCGCCAGACCTGTGAGGAGTTGGTACGCGAGGGACTTATCCGCGCTTACGCGTGGAGCACCGATGACCCCGACCGGGCCGCCGTCTTCGCCGAGGGCCCGCACTGCGCGGCCGTCCAGCACCGTCTGAACATCCTCCAGGACGCGCCCGAACTCCTCGCGCTCTGCGCGGAGTCGGACCTCGCCAGCGTCAACCGCAGCCCCCTCGCCATGGGGCTGCTCGCGGGCAAGCACACCGCCGGGCGCGCCCTGGACGGCGGGGACATCCGCAACGCGCCGCCCGCCTGGCTGCCGGGGTTCATCGCGAACGCGGGCGCGGACCCGGCCTGGCTACGGCGGGTCGACGCCCTGCGGTCCATCCTCACCAGCGACGGCCGTACCCTCGCGCAGGGCGCCCTCGGCTGGATCTGGGCCCGCAGCCCGCGGACGATCCCGATCCCCGGCTTCCGTACGGTCGCCCAGGCCGAGGAGAACGCGGGCGCGATCGCGAAGGGGCCGCTCACGGCCGGGCAGATGGCCGATGTCGACCGGATCCTGGGGCGGTGAGCGGATGCGGCATGCTCAGCGTGTGTCGACCCACCGCTGAATCGCGGCGTCGAGCTCCTTGAGGACGCCATCGTCGGACGTGGCGGTGTCAGGTGTTGCGGTGTCGGGTGTGGCGGTGTCGGACGTGGCGGTGTCGGGTGAGTCGGTGTCGGATGAGTCGGCCCAGACGACGACACCGTCGGGACGTACGAGCAGGCTGGGTGGCGACGTGGCGGAGGCGGGGTCCGCCACGTACGCGATCCGGTGCTCCAGCGGGCCCACGACCTCGGCGAAGCGCCCCTCGGGCGAACGGTCCACGAGGACGAAGCGGCCGTCGTGGGCGTGGTCGGCGAGACGGTCGCCGGAGGACAGCTCGACATCCCCGGCGATCGAGCCGACCGGTCCCGCCGCACCATCAGCCACGTCATAGCGCTGTGTGATGCCGGACGTCCGCGCGACCACGCGGTTCATCACGCCCGGCACGGTGAACAGTTCCCCGCCGACGACCTCGCGCAGCCGCGCGGTGTGTTCGTCGCCGCGCATCAGGGCGACCTGCGCCCGCGTCCAGTCGAGCACCCACGCCGCGATCGGGTGGCGTTCGCTCTCGTAGGTGTCGAGCAGTCCGGCCGGGGCGTGCCCCCGCACGGTCGCGGCGAGCTTCCAGCCGAGATTGACCGCGTCGCCGAGGCCGAGGTTCAGCCCCTGGCCGCTGAACGGCGCGTGCACATGCGCGGCATCGCCCGCGAGCAGCACCCGGCCGTGGCGGTAGGACTGGGCCTGCCGGGCGTTGTCGGACCAGCGGGTCGCACGGCCGTGAAGACCCTTGAGCGTCACGTCGAGGCCGGTGACGTCGCGTATGACCGCCTGGAGTTCGTCGAGTGTGACGGGGGCGTCGCGGTCCTGCGGGCGCGGGCCGAAGCGAGCGACGAGAACGCGCCCGGGGATCGGGCCATAGGCGTAGATGCCGCGGGGTGTCCACGTCCAGCCGCGGCTGAGCTCGCCGGGGGCGTCGAAGTCGGCGACCGCCTGGTATCCCACCAGCTGCGGATCGGTGCCGGTGAAGCCGATGCCCAGTTGCCTGCGGATGGCGCTGCGTCCGCCGTCGGCCGCGACGACCCACCCCGCCGTCATCTCGCCCGCGCTGGTCTCCACCACGACATCGGCGTCATCGGTGAGGTCCGCTTCCGCGTGTCGCGTAGCACCGACACCGCGCACAGCCACACCGCGCACACCCCGCACCTCGACACCTCTGCGCACCTCCACGCCGAGCCGGGCGCAGTGCTCCCCGAGCAGCAGCTCGAGATCGTGCTGGGGCACAAGGACGCCGCCCGACGCCGCGGTGTGCGCGGCCAGCACCGGATCACCCTGATCGACCAGCTCATCGCGGAACAGCATGCCCGCGAAATGCCCGGCGACCGGGAAGCGGCGCGCGCCCCGCGCATCCCGGTCCAGCTGGTTCACGAGGGCGTTCTTCCGGCCGTGGCCGGCGAAGGCGCCGACGGACGCCAGCAACCGCCGCTGTACGTCCTCCGCGGCCGGCAACAGCCCCCGCCGGTCGAGGATTTCCGCACTGGCGACGTTGATCGACCCGGCCTTGATCGTCGAATCGGGCTCCCGGAGCTGCTCCAGAACCCTCACCCGTACACCCTGGAGTGCCAGTTCACCAGCGAGGAAGAGGCCCGTGGGCCCGGCTCCGACGACGATCACATCGCTGCGCCGCATGGACACGCTCCCTTTATCCTTACTCGGTAAGTTTACTTGGTAAAGGTAACGGGAAGGGCTAGCGTTGTCACATGCCGAATCGAGGGGACCGTGGCGGAGCGCAGACCCGGGCTCGCATCGCTTCCGTCGCAACCCAGCTGTTCCTGGAGCGCGGGTTCGATGACGTGACCATCAACGAGGTCGCCGCGGCCGCCGGAGTGTCGAAGGTGACCGTCTTCGCGCACTTCGACCGCAAAGAGGATCTCCTGTTCGACCGCTTTCCGCAGGCCCTCGACACCGTGCGGGCCGTGCTCCGCGAGCGCGCGGATGACCTGGACCCCGTCGAAGCCATGCGCCGAGCCGCCCTCGCACTGGCCGCGGAACGCCATGTGCTGTCCGGGCTCGGGGAGGGAGTCGAGCCGTTCCTGCGCACCGTGATGGCGTCTCCCGCCCTGATCGCACGGCTTCGCCTCTTCGCGTCCGAGATGGAGGAGACACTCGCGGCGGAACTCGACGCCGACGCTCGCTTCTCCGGCGACAGCACGCTGACCGCGGCCCTGCTCGTCGCCGCGTACCGCACGGTCGCCGTCGACACGGTGAAGCGGCGACTCGCCGGAGATGACATCGACGAGGTCGGGGCCGCGCATCAACGTCGTCTGGCGTTCGCCTTCGACGCGCTGGCGGGTGGATTGAACAGCGTGTCGCAGGCTGGGAGTTGAATGTCGGACATGGACGCACACGACACGCCGGACGCGCAGGACACCGCCAAGAGGCTGCGGGCCATCACCGACGAGCTGTCGGACCGCTTCTACGAACGCGCCGACGTGGTGCGGACGCTGGTGGTGACGCTGCTGGCCGGGCAGCACTCCTTGGTACTCGGCCCGCCCGGGACGGCCAAGTCCGAGCTGGCCCGGGAGCTCACGGGCAGGGTCGAGGGCGCGGCGTACTGGGAGATCCTGCTGTCGAAGTTCACCGCGCCCACGCGGATGTTCGGCCCCATCGACGTGGCCGCGCTGGCCCGGGGTGAGTACCGCCAGGTCTACGACGGCCGCGCCACGACCGCGCACATCGCCTTCATCGACGAGATCTTCAAGTGCTCCACGGCCGCGCTCAACGAGACGCTGGGCTACCTCAACGAGCGGATCTACCACCCCGAGAACGGCGGTGAGCCGATCCGCTGCCCGCTGATCGGGGCCATCACGGCGAGCAATGAACTGCCCGGCGGAGAGGACACGGCCGCGATCTACGACCGGCTGCTGGTGCGGATCGAGGTCGGCTACCTCGAGGACCCCTCGAACTTCGCCGCGCTGGTCCGCTCCGCCGTCAGCCGCCCGGCGGCACCGCCACGGACCACCGTCGAGCTGGCCGCGTTGCGGCACGCCGTGGCCGAGGCCGTCCCGGCCGTGGACGTCCCCGACGGGATCGTGGACGCGGTGTGCACACTGCGGGCCGCCCTGCGCCGCAAGGAGCTCATCGCCTCCGACCGCCGCTGGCGGCAGGCGGTGGGCCTGCTCCAGGCGTCCGCGTACCTCGACGGCCGCCCGGCGGTCGCCGAGACCGATCTGTCGGTGCTGACCCATGTGCTGTGGGACTCCCCCGCCGAACGCCCGACCGTCGAGCGCGAGGTGCTGCATCTGGTCAACCCCGACGCCAAGGAGGCGCTCGACCTGGCCGACGCCCTCGACGAGCTGGAGGCCCAGCTCGACGCCATGGCCGGGCAGTCCCGCGAGGCGCTGAGCGAGTGGGTCATCAAAAAGGCCCACAACAAGCTCGCCATGGCGGGGAAACGGCTGGAGAAGCTGCGCGAGGACGCGGCACGCGCCGGTCGCTCCACCGCCGCCATCGACCGGGTCACCGGGCGCCAGCGCGCCGTCCGCGCCCGTGTGCTCACCGAGGCGCTCGGCGTGGACGCGAGCATGGTGCAGGCCCAGCTGTGAGCAAGCGCGACGAGCCCGCGCTCGACGAACTGGCGAGCCGGGCCGGAACGTGGCCGGGCCGGTCCGCCACCCCTCCCGTACGGCACACCGCGGCCGTGGTCGCGGACCGGTTCGACAGGATCACCTGGCGTGACACGTACGAGCAGTCGGCCGGGCTGCGCGAGGTGGCCGAGGAGCTCAACGAGCGCCACGACCACGCCACCGACCTCCTGACCGACGTGTTCCTGGCCGCCTACAAGGTCGGGCCGCGGTTGCGCGAGCGCGCCGAGATGGACCCCTCCCGGCTGGTCAACCACCAAGTCATCACCGCGCTGGTGGAGTCACCGGAGTTCGCCGAGCTGCGCCGGGAGACGGCCGGCGACCCGTATGCCGCCGCCATGGCCGTGCTCGCGCAGGCCGCCACGGTGCGCGGGATGCTGGAGCGCTCCCGGGAGGCCCAGGAGCGGGCCGAGCGGGCGAGCCGGGCCCAGCAGGACGCCGACGGCGCGGCGGCCGCCGTGGACGACTCGCTCCAGCGGGCCACCGACGAGGCCGACGAGGACGGCACCGTGCCGACCCCGGCCGCCGACGCCGTACGCCAGGCGATCGACGCCGCGGAGGCCGCGGAGGCCGCCGCGCGGCGAGCCGCCCAGCACGCCGCGCAGGCCCTCGCGGCGGCGGCCCCCGGCATCCGCGCCGCCGCGCGGAACGCGGCGGGCAGGGCCGCCGAGGCCGTACGGGAGGAGGCCGCGCTGATGCGGGCATGGGGTGTGGCCCCCGGCGAGCTGGAGCGGATGCCGTTCGACGAGCGCGCCCGGCTCGCCGAGCGGCTGCGCACCGGCCGCCTCGCCCAGTGGGCCGAACTGATCGGCCGCTTCCGGCAGATGGCCGACGGTGAGCGCGCCCGCAAGATGGAGAACGCCACCGGGGAGCTGGTCGGCGTCACGCTCGGGAACGACCTCTCCCGCCTGATCCCCTCCGAGCTGGCGGGCCTCGGCCTGCCCGAGCTGCGCGCCGTGTTCGCCGCGCGCTACGCCGCCGGGGAGCTGATGCTCTACGACGCCCGGGGAGAGCGGACCACCGGCCAGGGCGCCATCGTCGCGTGCGTGGACACTTCCCACTCCATGTACGCGGCGGGGCCCGGCGGCGTCACCCGGGAGGCGTGGTCCAAGGCGTGCGCCCTGGCCCTGCTGGACCAGGCCCGCCACGCGGGGCGCGACTTCGTCGGCATCCTGTTCTCGGCCGCCGACAAGCTCCGGGTCTTCCGCTTCCCCGCCGCCGGGCCGCAGCCCGCCGGTATCGACCCGATCCTCGACTTCGCGGAGACCTTCCTCGGCGGCGGCACCAGCTACCAGGCGCCGCTGACGGCGGCCGCCGGTCTGCTGGAGGAGGAGTTCGACGACGCCGCCCGCGCGCGCGGCGACATCGTGATGATCACCGACGACGAATGCGGTGTCACCGAGGAGTGGATGCGCGGCTGGAACGACGCCAAACACCGATTGGGGTTCCGGGTCTTCGGCGTGGCCATCGGAGCCCCGCGCGCCGCCGAGACCGGCTCGGTCCTGGAGGCCCTGTGCGACAACCTCCGCTCCATCGAGGATCTCACCGACGTCCACGCGGCCGCCGACCTCTTCCGCGTGATCTGACCGCACAGACCCGGAACCCATCCGCTGAGCACCCGTGTGTCAGTGGTCCGCCACGGGGTTGTCGGCCGATCGCGCGGCCCATGAGGCGAGGATGCGCAGCCGGTCGTGGCTGGGTGTGCCGGGCTCGGCGGTCAAGGTGATGAGCTGCTGGTCGGGGTCGTCGGCGCAGGTGAGGAAGGACCAGTCGAGGGTGAGCTCGCCGACGACCGGATGGCGCAGGACTTTCGTGCCCGTGCCCTGGACGGCGACGCGATGGGCGCCCCACCACCGCCGGAAGTCGGGGTCCTGAAGTGACAGCTCGCCCACCAGTTTGGCCAGTCGTGGATCTTTCGGGTCCCGGGCGGCCTCCATGCGCAGCTGCGCCAGGCTGGTCCGCGCCACCCAGTCCCAGTCCGGGTACAGCGCCCTGATGGCCGGTTCGCGGAAGACCAGCCGTACGAAGTTGCGCTTCTCCGCCGGGATGCGCGCGAAGTCGGTGAACAGGGCGGTGGCCATGGGGTTCCAGGCGAGGATGTCCGTGCACCGGCCCAGGACGACGGCCGGCGTGGTGGCGAGGTCGTCCAGCAGCCGCCGCAGCTGGGGGTGGACCTTCTGTGTGGTGCGCCGACGGGGCCGGGCGGCGTCCCGGCCGGACAGTTCGAACATGTAGGCACGCTCGCCGTCGTCGAGTCGGAGAACGCGCGCGAGGGT
Source organism: Streptomyces lacaronensis (assembly GCF_047337785.1). Lineage (NCBI taxonomy): Bacteria > Bacillati > Actinomycetota > Actinomycetes > Kitasatosporales > Streptomycetaceae > Streptomyces > Streptomyces lacaronensis. Next base: position 10,144,050 of record NZ_JBLHDK010000003.1, on the reverse strand, counting down.
GTCCAGCACCGGTTCGGAAGCCTGGCGGCGGCCCTGCTCCAGGCGCGTGTAGTAGTCGGGGCTGATCGACGCCAGCAAGGCCACCTCCTCCCGGCGCAGCCCCTTGACCCTGCGCCTGCCCGCCGAATCGGGCAGCCCGACCTGGGCCGGGCTCAGCTCCCTGCGCCGCGCCTTGAGGAAGGCGCCCAGTTCGCTGTGGTGCGCTTCGCTGCTGCTCATAGCCACAAGTCTGACAAACAACGAGGCCCGTGACAGGGGGCCTGGCCTGTCCCAGGACAGCCTTGTCCGGGGACACAAGACGCCCCTTACCGGCCTCCGCACCGCGTGCGAGTGTCGGTGACGTGACCGGCGGACGGCCCGTCCCACTCACCCGCACCCACCCAGGAGCCACAGAACCATGAAGGCCAGCGTCACCTTCCCCAGCAACCATCTCGCCATCGCCGGGATTCTCTTCACCCCCGACGACCACGCCGGCGGCCGGTTGCCCGCCGTTGTCATCTCCCACCCGGGAGGCGGCGTCAAGGAGCAGAGCCCGAGCATCTACGCCGCGCGCCTGGCCGGCGCCGGGTTCGCCGCGCTCGTCTTCGACGCCGCCCACCAGGGCGAGAGCGAGGGCGAGCCGCGAGGTCTGGAGAACCCCTTCCAGCGAGCCGAGGACATCAAGTCCGCCGTGACCTATCTGACCACCCGTGACGACATCGACCCGGACCGTATCGGGGCTCTGGGCATCTGCGCGTCCGGCGGTTACGTTCCCTACGCCGCGCAGACCGACCACCGCATCAAGAGCGTCGCCACGGTCAGCGCCGGGGACCTCGGGTCGGTGTTCCGCGAGGGACTGGGCCGCACCCAGGACCCGGCGGTCCTCCAGGCCATGCTCGACCAGGCCGGCGCACTGCGCACCGCGGAAGCACACGGCGCGGCCCCGCGGCTGGAGGCGTGGATTCCCGAGAACGCCGAGGAACTGCTGGAGACCGCCACCCGGCAGTTCCGGGAGACCTACGAGTTCTACCGCACCCCGCGCGGCTACCACCCCCGCGCGAACCAGGGGTGGGTGCTGCGCAGCATCGACCTGATCGCCCAGTACGACTCGTACGCGATGATCCGGCTCATCTCGCCCCGCCCCCTGCTGATGATCGCCGGTTCGGAGGCGGAGACCGCCTACTTCAGCCGGGAAGCGATCGAGAGGGCGGCCGAGCCCAAGCGACTGGTCATCATCGACGGCGCCAGCCACATCGACCTGTACGACAGGGACGAATACGTCACCCTCGCCGTGGCCGAACTCACCGCCTTCTTCGGCAAGCACCTGGCCGGCTGACCACCCACCGCCCCGCCCGCGACCAAGGGACTGCCACCCGGCCGGCGGGCACCGCTGTTTTAACCAGTGGCGTCTCCACGGACCAGCCGCATAGCTTGTGCGCTCGTGACTGGTGATCCGGAGAAGCGCGCGAACCAACGTGCCCTCGGCCGGGTGTTCAACGAGGTGGCGGAGGTCTACGACCGGGTCCGGCCGGGGTACCCCGACGAGCTGTTCGCGGACCTTGTCGCCATCACCGGCATGGACGCGAGGTCGTCGGTGCTGGAGGTGGGCTGCGGTACCGGGCAGGCGACGCGCTCGCTGGCAGCGCTCGGATGCTCGGTGACCGCCGTCGAGCCGGGCCGGGAAATGGCCGCACTCGCGCGCCAACGGCTCGCCGCCTTCCCCGGCGTCGAAGTCGAGACATCGACATTCGAGGAGTGGGACGACCGCGGCGCGCGCTTCGACGCCCTCGTGGCTGCGTCCTCCTGGCACTGGGTCGACCCGTCGATCGGCTGGCGGCGAGCGCACGACGTGCTCCGCCCCGGGGGGTGGATGGCGCTGCTCGGCAACGTCGTTGTCCGCCGGCCGGGAGAGCCGGAGGTGTACGCCGAGACCGCCGATCTCCATGAGCGGTTCTCCCCCGGGAACCCTGGCTGGGGTCATCCGCCGCTCGAGGACGATGTACGCGGCACCGATGAGGGCTGGGGGCTCGTGGACGACCCCGGCGGCCTGTTCGGCCCGACGATCGTGCGCTGGTACCCGACCGTTCAGTGGTTCAACGGGGAAGGCTTCGCCGATCACCTTCGCTCGACGTCGCTCTACCGGAGACTCGACCGCGACGTCCGCGAGCCCCTGCTCGACGCCATCGCCGAGCGCGTCCTCACCCGGTTGGATGACCGGGCGTCACGCCGCTGTCTGACCGTCCTCCGGATCGGACAGCGGACGGTCGGCATGAGCGAGAACACTCCATGAGCTGACGCATCAGATGGCGCTCCTCCGCGGAACTCGGGGACACCCGTGAGATCGGCGGCCTCGGCGAGGAAGTCGGCCCACGAGATCACTTCTCCCCTCCACCGGGCACATCGTGGCCCGGCGTCCGCAGCGCCATCAGGGAAGCTCGCGTCTCCTCGTCCATCTTTTCGATCGCATACCGGAAGGTGCCGCGGCTCATCTCGGTATGCCATGTGCGCAGGAACTCGGCCACCTCGTCCTGATGAACATCGGCGGTGACCTTGAGCAGCCACCCACAGCCCTTCTGCACATACACATCGTCGTCGTGCATCAGCCGGGTGCAGTTGTCGAAGACGTGGGACAGCGGCAGTTCGAACATCGACCGCCCCACCTTGCGTCGGACGAACTTCACGACGGCCACGTTCGCGGCGCGCCTCGCCCAGCTGGACCGGGACCGGGCCCAGGCTCGCGTCCGCGGGATCTGATCGAGGTGGCCGCGGAAGAACGGGTACAGCAACTTCAGGCACAGGTCGTCGCACTGTGCCCAGTTCGACACATACGATCCGAGCCAGTGCTCACAGCGGTCGAGCAGTTCGGGGCCCAGCCCGACCCTCGCGACCTTGTGCAGGACCGCGAATGCCAGCAGGACCTCTTCGTGGTGGGAGGCGCGCGACAGGACTTCTTCCGCGAGAGCCAGCCTCGTCGCCGCGGGAACGTCCGGCCTCTCGTGGAAGTATTCGTTCGCGATCTCCACGGCGGAGGCGTTGCTCACCCCGAGCGCGCGGATCCTCTGCGGAAAGTAGCGCTGCGTTCTGACCGCGAAGTCCGCGTCGGCCCTCGCCGCGAGGGACCCCAGAAGCTCGTCGGCCGCCGCCGCCACGTCCATTGCCATGCTCCCAGTGTGCGGGAGACCGGCTGGGCGACGATCGGCTTCGGCGCCGAGCGCGGAACGGGCAGGCCGCGGCGGTCCGGCCGCGCCGTCCGCCGCCGGCCCGCCCCCGCCCCCGATCAGCCCTCGTAGCTCCGGATGGCGGCGACCTTCTCCGCCGACGGGGAGGTCTCGTCGAAGCTCTGCGCGAGCCAGTCGTCGGTGAGCGCGCGGGCGAGTTCCAGGCCGATGACGCGCTGGCCGAAGCAGAGCACCTGGGCGTTGTTGCTGAGGACCGAGCGGCGCACCGAGTAGGTGTCGTGGGCGGTGACCGCGCGGATGCCGGGGACCTTGTTGGCGCTGATGGCCACGCCGAGGCCGGTGCCGCACACCAACAGGGCGCGGTCGGCGGTGCCTTCGGCCACGCGGCGGGCCGCCTCCACCGCGACATGCGGATAGGCGGTGTGCTCGTCGCTGCCCACGCCGACGTCGATGACCTCGGCGACCCGGGGGTCGTCCAGCAGATCCTGCTTGAGGACTTCCTTGTAGTCGTAACCGGCGTCGTCGCAGCCGACGACGATCCGGAAGGCATGCGCGGTGGTCATACGGGATCGCTTTCTGTCGTCGCGCGGAGAGTGGCCACCGCGGTCAGCACCGCGGCGAGTGAGGTGGCTCCGGGGTCGGGGGTGCCCACGCTGCGGTCGGCGAGGGGGCGGGCGCGGCCCAGGCGGGGGCGCAGCCCGGCGGTGTTCTCCGCGGCCGTACGGGCTTCGGCCACGGCGGACGCGTACGCCTCGGACACCGCGGCTCCGGTCCGCAGCCCCGCAGCGAAGGCGGTGGCGAACGGCGCGAGGGCGTCGACCAGGGTTTTGTCGCCCACTTCGGCCCCGCCGAGCGAGGTGACGGCGGTGAGCGCTTCCGCGGCGGCGGACGCCAACTCCGCGCGCTCCGGCGCCCGGTCGGCAGGCAGGGCCGCGCCGATGGCGCGCAGCCCCACTCCCCACAGCGCCCCCGAGGTGCCCCCGGCCTCCGCCGCCCAGGCATCACCGGCGGCGGCCAGCACCGCCGCCGGGGCGAGCCGTTCGGTGTGCGCCTTCTCGGCGGCCGCGAGTGCCGCGTCGACGCCCTTGCACATGCCACGGCCGTGATCGCCGTCGCCCGCCACCGCGTCCAGCCGACCCAGATCCTCCGCGTCCCGGTGCAGTACGTCGCGGGCGGCGCGCAGTGCGTGGACGGCCAGCTCGGCGACCTCGGCCGCCGCGCCGGACGCCGTGGCGGCGGACCGCTCCGGGCGGCGCGGGGCCGCGGCGGGCCGTACGGCGGCGTCGTCCAGCGGGGGTTCCGGCGGTGCCGTACGGCAGAAGGCCGGGGTGTCGGCCGGGGCGAGCCACAGCCGCTCCAGCTCCTCGTCCAGCCAGCTCAGGGTCAGCGAGCAGCCGGCCATGTCGAGACTGGTGACGAGTTCGCCGACTTCGGGGCGTACGGGCGTGAGCCCCGCCTCGTCCAGTTGGCGGGCCACGGCGCCCCACAGCACGTACAGCTCCTCGTACTTCGTGGCGCCGAGCCCGTTGAGTACGACCGCGACCCGCCCGTTGTCGCCCACCCCGGCGGGCCGGTCCGCGAGCAGCCCCGCCACCAGGGCGTGGGCCAGGTCCTCCGCGGTGCCCAGGGTGTCCTCGCTGACCCCCGGTTCGCCGTGGATGCCGAGACCGAGGCCCAAGCGGCCTTCGGGAACGGTGAACAGGGGCGCGTCGGCGCCCGGCAGGGTGCAGCCGTCGAAGGCCACTCCGAGCGTGCGGGTACGGGCGTTGGTGTGCTCGGCGACGCGGACGACCTCGTCCAGCGAGGCGCCTTCCTCGGCCGCCGCCGACGCGGTCTTGAAGACGACGAAGCCACCCGCGATGCCACGCCGCCGCGCCGTCTGGTCGGCGGGGGCGGAGGCGATGTCGTCGGTGACGGCGAAGCAGCGGGCGGGAACGCCGTCGCCCTCCAACTGCCGTGCCGCCAGCCGGAAGTTCATCACGTCCCCCGCGTAGTTGCCGAAGAGGAAGAGGACACCGCCGCCCGCCTCCGCGGCCTCGGCGACCGAGCGGGCGCGGGCGGCCGACGGGGAGGTGAAGACATCGCCGATGACCGAGCCGTCGGCGAAGCCGGGGCCGACGACACCGCAGAAGGCGGGGTAGTGGCCGGAGCCGCCGCCGGTGAGCACGGCCACCTTGCCCGCGCGGGCGGGGCGGGCGCGCACCACACCGCCGGGCACGGCCCGTACGTGCCCGGGATGGGCGGCGGCGAAGCCGGTGATCATGTCGTCGGTGAACCGGGCGGGGTCGTTGAAGAGCCTGGTCATCGTGTGCTCCAGCCTTCGCGTGCGGTGTCGAGGGCCTGGCGGTAGGCGGCGTAGCCCTCGGCGTAGTGGTCGATCAGCCCCCGCTCGGCGGTGACGGTACGGAGGCGGGCGCGCCAGGCGCCGGGGTCGACCGGCGTGCCCAGGGAGCGCCAGGCGACATGGGCCGCGCCGCGGATGCCCACGGCGTCGTCACAGACCTCCAGGTCGCCGCCGAGGACACCGGCGAAGATCCGTGCCCACTCCCCGGAGCGCGCGCCACCGCCGCAGGCGGTGACGGTGCGGGTGACGCCGAGGGTTTCCATGCAGTGCCGGGCCGAGTAGGCGACCGCCTCGCACAGCGCCCGTACCAGGTCGGCGCGGCCGGCCAGCGGGGAGAGGCCGTCGAACCGGCCGCGGGCCCGCGGGTCGACGAAGGGCGCGCGCTCGCCGCTGGTGGACAGGAACGGCAGCGCGGTGACGCCCGCGGCGCCGGGCGGGGACTGGACGAGCAGCGCGTCCAGCGCCTCGATCTTCACATCGAGCAGCTTCAGCAGCCAGTCAAGGCCCGCCGTGCCGATCATGGCGGGCATGACCCGCAGGAACCGGCCCTCGTACGGGGTGGCCAGCACCATCCCGGCCGGGTCCTCGGCGAGGGCCGGGCGCGGCTCGGTGTCCAGGACCTGGGCGGCGAGGGTGGTGCCGATGATGAGGTTGCCCTCGCCCGGTTCGGCGACCCCGGAGCCGAAGGCGCAGGCGGGGATGTCGAACGGGCCGGCGGAGACCGGCAGCCCCGGGGGCAGGCCAAGTCGCCGGGCGGCGTCGGGCAGCAGCCGGTGCAGGGTGCCGGGCGGCGCCGGATCCGGCAGCAGCCGGCGGTACGCGGACAGCCCGCACAGCTCCAGCGCGGTCTCGTCGTACGTACGGGTGGCCACGTCGAGGAACGGCTGCGAGGCGTCGGAGACGTCGACGGTCACGGCGCCGGTCAGCCGTTGCACGACGGCGTCCACGCAGTACCCGGCGACCTCGGCCGCCTCCAGCCGCTCCGGCTCGTGCTCGGCCAGATGCGCCAGCAGCGGCGCCGCTGAGCCGGGGAAGAGGCCGACGCCGGTGCGCCGGTGCAGGGCGCGCAGGGTGCCGTCGGCGGTCCACCGGTCGAGCCGGTCCGCGGCCCGGCCGTCCATCCAGGACAGCGCGCGGCCGACCGGGGCGCCCGAGGCGTCGCGCAGCCACAGCCCGTCGCCCTGCCCGGTGAGGGCGAGGGCCTCGACCGGTTCGTCGCCCAGCTGCGCGGCGTCGGCGAGCGCCGCCCGTACGACGGTCTCCACGGTGCCCACGACGTCGTCCGGATCCTGCTCGACGCGGTGTCCGGGCAGGGTGTAGACGGTGCTGCGGGCCTCGTGCGCGGGGGTGGTCCGGCCATCGCGGGAGATCAGCTGGGCCTTGGTGACCGAGGTGCCGATGTCGACTCCGACGATCATGGCCGGCTCCCGGTCAGCACCTCCGGATTGGCCACGTGCCGCAGCGGTTCGCCGCGCAGGAAGCGGGCGGCCTCACCGGCGGTGATCAGGGCGGCCCGGTCCGCGGTCCGCCGGGTGGCGCCCGCCAGGTGGGGCGTGGTGATGACGTTGGGAGCCTTGTGCAGCGGCCAGTCGGCCGGGGGCGGCTCGATGTCGTAGACGTCGAGGGCGAGCGCGCCGAGCCGGCCGGACTCCAGCAGGCCGGGCAGGGGCGCGTAGTCGAGCAGCTCACCGCGGGCCGAGTTGACGAGGACGGCGCCCTGGGGCAGCAGCGCGAGGTTGTCGGCGTTGAGCAGATGCCGGGTCTCGGGGGTGACCCGGGCGTGCAGGCTCACCACGGAGCTGCGCCGCAGCAGGTCTTCCAGGGCGGTGAGCTCGACGCCGTCGGCGTGTGCCCGCTCCGGGTCCGCGTACGGGTCGGAGACGAGGACGTGTGCGCCGAAGGCGCGCAGCACGCGGGCCACGATCGAGCCGATGGCCCCGTATCCGACGAGGCCGACGGTGGCGCCGTCGAGCTCCAAGCCCGCGTTCTCGTAGGCGTAGTAGTCGCCACGCCACGTGCCCTCCTTGAGGGCCGCGTCGGCGTGGGTGATGCGGCGCATGGCGGCGAGGATCAGCCCGACGGCGAATTCGGCGGCCGCGGCGGCGTTGCGGCCCGGTGTGAAGGTGACGGGGATCCCGGCGGCGGTGGCGGCGGCCAGGTCCACGTTGACCGGGCCGCCGCGGGCCACGCCGATGAACTTCAGGCCGGGCGACTCGCGGATGACCCGGGCGGTGAACGGCGCCATCTGCGTGAGGGCGACACTCGCGTCACCGAGCGCCTCCAGCACCTGCTCCTCGGTGCCGCTGGCCTCCTTGACCCCGCCGTTCCCCTGCCCGTCGGCCCCGACCGGCCCGAAGGGTTCGTTCGGCCAGCGGGTGCGCAGCGTGCGGAAGCTCAGCCCGGCGGAGGGCAGGCTCTCGCTCAGGGCGGCGGAGAAGAGGTCGGGCGCGATGAAGTCGTCGCCGGCTACCAGGACCGTGGTCATGTCGGTCACTCCCCTCGGGTCTCGAGCCTGCTGAGCAGGAAGTCACGTACGGCATGGTGGTCCGAAGAACGGTAAGCGGCGGCGGCCAGGGCGTCCTCGGCGGGTGGGTACTGCGGATTGGGAATGGCCACGACGGTCATCCCGGCGGCCGCGGCGGCGCGCAGCCCGTTGCTGGAGTCCTCCACCGCCAGACAGCGCTCCGGGGCCACGCCGAGGGCGTGCGCGGCAGCCAGATAGACGTCCGGGCTCGGCTTTCCGCGCTCCACCTCGGCGCTGGAGACGGTCGCCTTGAAGTGGTGGTCGACGCCATGGTGGACGAGGACGGCGTCGATGACCCGGCGCGGCGCGGAGGAGGCGAGCGCCACGGGGGCGAGCTCGGCGGTTGCGGTGATCATTTCACGGGCTCCGGGCAGCAGGCCGATGCGGCCGTCGGCCAGGGCCTGGACCATGCCGTCGACGACGGCCTGCTCGGTACTGGCGGCGGCGTCACCCGCCCCGCAGAACCGGGTGAGATAGGCGGCCCACTCGGGGGCGCTCATCCCCTGGACGTCGCGTGTCTGCTCCGGGCCCCAGGTGCGGCCGCGTGCGGCGGCGTAGGCGGCCCACAGCTCCTCCCACAGATGCTCGCTCTCCACGAGCACGCCGTCCATGTCGAAGACCACTGCGTCGGCCATGCGTACCCCTGATCTCCCGGCTGATGATGTCTGGTGGCGGGGCACGCGGCTGTCCGTGCGCCCGGCGGTGTCCGCCAGGTGGTGGCACCCGGCGGGGTCCGTCACAGCGAAATTAACAGTACTGACGTGAGTTGTCACTGGTTATATGTGAGAAATAAACACGGCAGGATGTAGGGCATGACTACTCCACCGTCGTCGCGCGGTGCGCGGCAACAGCGGCAGCAAGTGATCGTCGACCACGTTCTGGCCCAGGGGGACGCCACCGTGTCCGAACTGGTCGAGCTGACCGGCGTCAGCCTGATGACGGTCCACCGGGACATCGCCGAGCTGGCGGACCGCGGCATCCTGCGCAAGTACCACGGTGGCGTCTCCGCACAGCCCTCGATGGTCTTCGAGTCCAGTTCGGACTTCCGGCTGCACGCGCACACCGAGGAGAAGCGGGCGCTGGCCCGCGCCGCTCTGCGGTTCGTGGCCCCGGGAATGTCGGTGATGCTGGACGACTCGACCTCGGCGCTGGCCCTGGCGCGGCTGTTGCCCGAGGTCGGACCGCTGACCGTGGTGACCAACTACCGCCTGATCACGGAGGAGCTGAGGAGCGCCGAGGGCATCCGGCTGATCTGCGTGGGCGGCGAGTACTCACGCACCCATGACTCATGGATCGGTCTGCCGGCGATGGACATGATCAGCGGCGTATCCGTCGATCTCAGCGTGCTCTCCACCTCCGGGATCACCGCGGGCATGACCTTCCACCAGGAGCAGGAGATCGTCAGCATCAAGCGGGCGACCCGGCAGGCGGGCGCGACCAGCGTGCTGCTCATGGACCACAGCAAGGTGGGCCGTCGCGCGCTGCACCGGCTGGAGAGCGTGGACTCCTTCGACCATGTCCTGCTGACCGGCCCGGTGGACGAGGAGCTGCTGCGGGAGATGCGGGAGCTGACGGATGTGAGAGTCGTCGAGACCGAGTAGTTACCAGCGAATCTCGTTATCTTTACCAGACCTCTTGATATTTTTCTCGGCTCGCTTGAGTATCTGCGGTCGTACTCCGTCATTCCCTCAGAGTGGAGGAAGCGATGCCGAAACCCTTGGTCCTGGGCTATCTGGGCGTACTCCTGTTCATGATCGGCGACGGTGTCGAATCCGGCTTCATCGCTCCGTACATGGCCGATCACGGCGCGGCGACGGACGTACGGGCCGGGTACGTCATCACGGTCTACGGCATCGCCGTCATGCTGGCGTCGTGGTTCTCCGGCGCGCTCTGCCAGGTGTGGGGGCCCCGCCGGGTGATGTGGACCGGCCTGGCGATCTGGGCCGTCTTCGACGCCGCGTACCTGCTCTTCGCGCTGGGCACCGAGAACTACCCGATGATGCTGATCTTCTACGGCATCCGGGGCTTCGGCTATCCGCTCTTCGCGTTCGGCTTCCTCGTATGGATCACCAACACGGCACCGAAGGCCCGGCTGGGCACGGCGGTGGGCTGGTTCTACTTCGCCTTCACGGGCGGTCTGCCCACCCTCGGCTCGCTGTGGTCGAGCCTGACGATCCCCGCGCTCGGCCGCCTGGGCACGCTGTGGTCGGCGCTCGTCCTCATCCTCATCGGCGGCGCCATCGCCCTGGTCGGCGCCCGGCGGCGGCCCGGCGGCGACCGGATGGCACCCCCGGAGGTCACCACCGGCGAGAGCCTGCTCAACTCCGTCTCCATCGTCTGGACCCATCCGCGGGTACTGGTGGGCTGCCTGGTCCGGATCATCAACACGGCCCCGGAGTTCGGCATGCTGGTGTACCTGCCGCGGATCTTCTCCGACGACGTCGGCTTCGGCGAGGACAAGTGGCTCCAGCTGCTGGCGATCATCTACGGCACGAACATCTTCTTCAACCTCATCTTCGGCGTCCTCTCCGACCGCATCGGCTGGCGTACGACCATCGCGGGCTTCGGCGCGCTGGGCTGTGCGATCAGCGTCACGACGCTGTACTTCGTACCGACCTGGCTCGGCCCGGACTACTACTGGGTCGCGGTGCTCGCGGGCATGTTCTACGGCGCGACCCTCGCGGGATTCGTCCCCATCTCGGCCCTCATCCCGTCGATGGCGCCCGAGAACAAGGGCGGCTCGATGGCCCTGCTCAACCTGGGCGCGGGCGGTGCGGCCTTCGTCGGCCCGGCCGTCGCCAGCCTCTTCCTCCCCCTCGTCGGCGCCGGCGGAGTCACGCTGATCTTCCTCGCGCTCTATCTGGTCGCGCTCGTCCTGACACTGATGCTGAAGCTGCCCGAGGAACGCGACGGCGGGCCGTCGGCCCCGAGCGCGGCGGACGACGGCCGGAAGCCCCGCACCGACCCGGCCTCGACCACCTCCTCGCCCGCCGCGTCCGCCTGAGGTTCGGTACGCGGGGCCCCGCGCCGGCAGACCGAACCACGAGGTCGGGCTGCCGGCGCAGCGCCTCCACCGGATTTCGGCGGTGTCCGCGGTACGGACCTGGATAGGCTGATCGTGCGATTCGGCGAGGGGAGTTCGGGGTGGCACAGCCGTTGAGCATCGCGGTGGCGCAGCCGAGGTGCGCCGCTCATGACGTGGCCGCCAACGCGGTGGCCCACGCGGAGGCCGTTCGGGCGGCGGACGCGCGGGTGGTGGTCTTCCCCGAGATGTCGCTGACGGGATACGAGCTGGACGCGACGCCGGTCGCCCCGGGCGATGAACGGCTGGCTCCGATCGTCGCCGCGTGCGCCGGGACCGGGACACTCGCCCTGGTCGGCGCGCCGGTGGCGGGGCCGCGCATCGGCATCCTGGCGCTGGACGCGGACGGCGCACGGGTGGTCTACGGAAAGGTCCATCTGCACCGCGGCGAGGCCATCCACTTCGTGCCCGGGGAGCCCGCCGTGCTCGACGTGGACGAGTGGCGGCTGGGGCTCGCCGTCTGCCGCGACACCGGTTTCCCCGAGCACGCCGCGAAGACGGCGGCGCTGGGGATCGACGGCTACGTGGCCGGCGTCGTCCACGCCGAACACGAGGCCGGGCTCCACGGCGAGCGCGCCCGCCGGGTCGCCGCCGACCACGGTGTGTGGGTCGCCACGGCGGCCTTCGCGGGTCCGACCGGTGGCGGCTTCGACCGCACGTCCGGCCGTTCGGGCATCTGGTCCGCGGACGGGGAGCTGATCGCCGAGACGAGCGCCGCGCCCGATGAGATCGCGCGGGCGGTCTTCACCAAGTGAGCCCGGCTTCACCAAGTGAGCCCCGGCTTCAGCAAGTAAGAACTCGCGCAGATAGGCAGATAGGGCGTCTGCTCATGGGCGCAGGTAAGGGCGCGCCTTCCAGCGGTGAGTCCTCCATGCTTGGCGGATCGGACTACGTACGGTGATGGCCTTGACCACTTCGGCTCCGCCGCGGAACTCAGCCTGCTCACCGGCGCACCGATCGCCGGCCACATCGCCGATCTCGGCATCTGCCGAGCGGGCGGGGTCAGTGACCCGTACCTGCCGATCGGGCTGTTCGGACGCCTCTTCGTCCGCTCCGCGAGGGTGCGCGAGAAGTCACAACAAGGGGGTCGCTGGGCCCGTTGGGGCGTGAGACGGGGAGGCGACTGGTGCGTGACGGGCGCCGCTCACCGCGTTGCCCCGGACCTCGGGCGGCTGGCTCGGGGAACAGGTCGTCCACGATGCGGTGCCGGCCGCTGTGCGGCCGGCGTACAAGCAGATCTGTCGGGTGCGGTGCAACGCGGCAGGGCCTGTCCCGGCCCCCGTGGGCGGGTGATCAGGGGCACAGCCCGTCGTCGGGCCGCGGGGACGGTCAGGCTGCCGGCGCGAATGCGGTGATGGCGTCGACGAGGTCGGCCGGGGCTTCCAGCGGGATCAGGTGACCGGTGTGGGGGACCACCACGAAGTCGGCTTGGGAGAGGTAGGGCACCAGGTTGTCGCGGAGCACGCCGACGGGCTCCACCTGGTCGTGTTCTCCGGCGACGACGAGAGCGGGCACGCTGACCATGCGCGTGTGCTCGGTGATGTCCTGCGCGATGCCGCGCAGCGGCCACTCGGTGCGGGCGGCGTCGGTGACGGTCCGCGAATCGGTCACGATCTGCGCCTTGACCGGAGCGGGCAGCTCGGTCGCGGTGAGGACGTGATCCCGTGCCCCGGCCACGGACTCGGCGGAGTCGTAGACGTGCGACAGGGCTTCCTGGTACTCGGGAGTGACCTGTGCGGCGGGCTTCGCCGGGCCGGAGCCGACGAGAACGATGCCGCGCAGGCCGGCGGGCCGGGTGGCCGCGACCAGCTGTGCGACCTTGCCCCCCATCGAATGCCCCACCAGGACGTAGTCGGTGACCCCCGCATCCGCGAGCACGGCGAGCGTGTCGTCGGCGAGCTGACCGAGCGTATAGGGACCGGGCAGAGCGCTCGACCGGCTCCACCCGCGGAAGTCGACCGTGAGCACGTCACGGCCCGCCAGGCGGTCGACGACGAGGTCCCAGGTGCGGGCAGAACCACCCCAATAGTGCAGGAACACCAGAGTCGGCCCGGTCCCCGGCCGATGGTCGTAAGTGGGCAGAAGCGTCTGCTGCGTCGTGTTCATGATGGCTCTTCCGGTCGATGCGCTAGGCGATTGCCCTGTGTATTCATTGAAACTTCTGCACCCGGACGGGGCATCGGCGTGACTGGTCGCCCGATGGTGAAAACTGGACACGTGAGCGTGATCCGGCAGATGACCTACCAGCCCGCAGGACGCCGCGCCGCCTCGGTCGAGACGATGGCGTTCGGCCGCCTTCGCGAGCTGAACGACGGCGGCACGCAGCGCGCCGACTTCCACGTCCTTGCCGTCATCGACGCCGGACCCGGCTCAGTCACGGTCGATTTCCACCTCCACCCGCTCCAAGATCGGTCCGCGGTGTGGATTCCACCCGGCGCGGTGCACCGGTGGGACGACATCGCCGAAGTGGCAGGGCACCTCGTGCTGTTCGTGCCGACCGCGCCGGTCACCCACACCACCCGAGAACTCGTCGCCTCCCCGGACCTGGCCGCGCACTGGAGCATCCCCGACGCCGACTGGCCCTTCGTCGACACGGCGCGCAGCCATCTCCTCCTCGAAGCATCCGCCCCACCCAGTGACTCCTCGACGGAGCTGCCCGAAATCCTGCTCTCCGCGCTCATCACCCGACTGCACCCACCGCACGCCGAAGCACGGCTCACACATCCGGTGTTCCGGTTGTTCCGCTCCAGCGTCGAAGCGCACTTCCGGCAACACCACGACGCCGGCTACTACGCCCGTGCGCTGGGATACGCGCCCCGCACCCTCTCACGAGCGGTGCAGCAGGCCACCGGCCGCACCGCGAAGGCGTACATCGTCGAACGGATCACCCTGGAAGCCAAACGGCTCCTCGCACACGACCGCCTCACCGCCGCCCGCTGTGCCGACATACTCGGCTTCCCCGACGCATCCAACTTCTCGGTGTTCTTCCACAAGGCCACAGGCAAACGCCCGGGCGCGTGGCAGGCGACGGTGGCCGCCGAGTGAGGAGGTGCCCACAAGAACACTCACATCTATGATCACGTGGCGTCACAACCCCATGATCACCGGAACTCCGTGCTCGCCTCTCTTTATCGGTGCGCCACCGTGCCTACCCGCGCGAGTTCTAAGCCCGGCTTCACCAAGTGAGCCCGGGGCGCGCGGCGGCCGCGGGAGTCGTCGCGTCAGAGCCGGAACGCCCTGGTCACCCGCTCAGCGAGAGCGTCCTCCGTCGTCGCGGTGCCGACCTCGATGGTGTGCAGCCGGAGCCGCTCGGCTTCGTCCTCGAGGCGCGTGGTGAACATGCGATCCCGTTCGGCGAGGTTGCGGCCGGCCCGCGCCGGATCGCTGGTCCTCCAGACGAACCCTTCCCCCGGTACGGACCGACCGCGGATGGCGGCCTGACGGAAATCGGGAGTCGGAATAAGCCAGACCGCGTGGTGAGGAGCGTCGAGCAGCGGCTTCACGAGGTGCGGAAGCAGCCGGAACCCCTCGACGATGACGCAGGGCTCCGGCGGCAGGCGAAGGAGGTCTTCGACGATCAGACCGAAGCCCTCACCCCGAAACCAGTGGAACGTCTCCAGCATGACCTCCGGAGACCGGTTCACCCATCGCTCGTCCATGTCCATGGAGATGAACCGATGCAGAAACGGCGCCTCCTCGGGGGTGACCCGCCCGGCGTGATCCCGCATCACATCGTCGGTCGCGTAGAGCCGCCACCCGTAGCGGTCGGCGAGTCGGCGGGCGATGGTCGACTTGCCCGCACCACTCCCGCCACCGATCCAGAAGACGTGGCGCAGCCGCGCCGCGAGCTCCGCGGCGTCGGTCACTTCTCCATCCTGTCCGGGCTGCATTTCGCTCCGATCCGACGAGACGAGACAATGCGAACCTCATTGTGTCCTCGTCGACGACATTCCCCACTCCACCGCTACTCGGCCGCGGGCCCGGCTACGGGTGCCCCGCGGCCGACGGTGGCCGCTCGCGTGGCGAGTCCGATGGTGCGGGTGAGCGTCATCGCCACGGCCATCAGCAGCAGCGCGTCGGTGAGGGCGTCGGCGGTCACCTGGTGGTCGACCATCCAGCGGCCCAGCTGCCGGGCGAACCAGTGCTCCGATCCGTACGAGAACGCGGCCCGTGCGCCGATCACGACGATCCACAGCGCCGCGTAGGCGAAGCCCGCACGGCTGACCGGCTTGCCGGTCGTGGGGCCGGCGTAGACCGTGGTGAAGGTCATCGCCAGCAGGCCGACGAGCAACCCCGCGACGACAGCGGCGAGTTCGAGCGCCAGACCGGAGCCGTGGGTGGCCGGGCCCTTGATGAAGAGGGGGACGATCGCGGCGGTCATCAGCAGCGGCCGCAGGATGCGCAGCTTCCCGATCTTGCGGTGGGGCCCGAGGTCCGCCTCCAGGACGGCGATCAGGACCGCACCGTTGATGATCATGGCTTGCCCGATGGTGGACATGGGATGGCGAGCCTCTCGGTGGACGGTTTGCCGCGGATTCGGCTCGCTCAGGCTCGTGCCGGTACGCGGTCCCGCGCGCCGTAGCAGGGGGTGACCTCCGAGGTGATCGCTTCGGCCGCCCGGTGGTACCGGTCCCGGCGCCGGTGTCACCCGCGGATCACCCCGCGGGGTCACCGCGGAGGTCACCGCTCGGGGTGACGCGGTGCCCCGCGGACCTTCCTAGCCTCGGGGCGAGTCAACAGGGGTACGCGACCGAAGCGTGGCCGACGGGAGTCCTCCGGTGAACGTGCTGCAAGTGCTGGCCGCGATCGCCGTCGTGGTCTTCGTCATCGCACGTCAGCTACGCGGCGAGCCGCTGCGCGGCAAGCGGCTGATCCTGCTTCCCGCGATCCTCGCCGTCATCGGTTTCACCGGCCTCGGCAAGGGCGGCCGCCACCTCGCCACGACCGATCTCGCATGCCTCGTCATCAGCGCGGTGATCGCGGCCGGAATCGGCGCCGCCCAGGGAGCCGTGCTGCGGTTGGAGCCGCGCGACGGGGTGCTGTGGGCGCGGATGCCGGTGTACGGACTGTGGCTGTGGCTCGCGCTGGTGGTCTCGCGGGTCATGATGACGGCCGTCGCCATGGCGCTGCACGCTCCCTTGGCGGGCTCCTCGGCGCCCATCCTTATGCTGCTCGGCCTCAACCGGCTCGGCCAGACCGCCGTCGTCACACCGCGCGCCCTCGCCTCCGGCGTGCCGTTCGCCCCGGAGAAGGACGGCCGCCCCTTCGATGTGCGGGGCGCGCTGGCGGGACTGCTGGGCGGGCCGGGCGGCCCGTCGGCGCCCGGCGCGGAGCGGCCCGCGCGGCAGCCCCGGCCCACGGGATCGTACGACCGGTCGACGAGTGGCCTGCTACGCGACCGGGGCCGCCGGGGACGGCGATGACCGGACGGCACCCGGAATGCGCCCCCGCGGCCCCCACACGAGACGACGAAAAAGCCCGACCCTCCGCCCATGACGGGGTACCCCCCGGTGCCGCGGCCGAGCGGTCTCGGGGTCGCTATCCTGCATCCGTGCTGCGTACGGTGTCATGGCTGATGAGGGCCGGCGCGTACGCGTTCATCGGCCTGCACACCTTCACGGGCCCTCCGGCCGGGCCCGGGGCGGTGACCCTGGCCGCCGTCACGTACGCGCTGGGCGGCTTGGCGCTGCTGCTGTGGGAGCTCGCCCACGCCCTCGGCGACGAGGCCGTGAGGCGTGCGCCGCGGATGCGGATCCTGCTCGGAGTCGCCGCCGCCCTCTCCGGCTACGCCAGCGCCTTCCCGCACGCCGGAGCACTCATCGGCCTCTCGCTGATGGCCGTCATGCACCTGGGCACCGAGCTGAGCCTCCCGGTGGGCTGGGCCGTGGCGGGCTGCACGGTGGTGGCCCTGGAGACCGGGGTCCTGGTCGCCGGGGCGAGCCGCGGGTTCGCACTGGGCTATCCGATGCTGGTGGCGCTGGTCCTGGTCGCGAGCCACAACCGGCGCGCGTACCGGATACGCGCCGAGCAATCGGCCGCCATGCTCGCCCAGAGCGAGCTGCTCCGCGCGGAGCAGCGCCGGGTGGCGGTACTGGACGAACGCACCCGGATCGCCCGTGAGATCCATGACGTACTGGCCCATTCCCTGGGTGCCCTGAGCATCCAGATCCAGGCGGCCAGTGCCCTGTTGACGGATCATCGGGACATCGACCGGGCTGTCACCGTGCTCGACGGGGCGAGGCGGCTGACCGCCGACGGGCTCGCCGAGACCCGCCGCGCGGTGCATGCCCTGCGCTCCGACCTCGCGCCGCTCGACGAGGAACTGGGCACGATGGCGGACACCCACCGGCAGCGGCACGGCGTTCCGGTACGGCTCAGGGTCGAGGGCGAGCCCTCCCCGCTCCCGGCGGACCAGGCGCTCCCCCTCTTCCGTACCGCGCAGGAAGCCCTGGCCAACGCCGCCAAACACGCCCCCGCCCAGCCGGTGGAGGTCGCCCTGACGTATGAGGACGAACACGTGACGCTCACCGTCGACAACCCGCTCGGCGCACCACCATCCCCTGCGCAAGCACCCGCGCTCGCCACCGTCGACGGCGGCTACGGCCTCACCGGGATGCGCGAGCGCCTCCTGCTGCTGGGCGGGACACTCGACGCGGGCGTACGGGACGGACAGTGGCGCGTCCGGGCCGAGGTGCCGCGATGAACGCCCAGGACGCCCGGCCGCTGCGGATCGTGGTCGCCGACGACCAGGCCAGCGTCCGGGAGGGGCTGGTCCTCATGCTCGACCTGCTGCCGGACATCGACGTCGTCGGTTCGGCGGCCGACGGACAACAGGCGCTCGACCAGGTCGCCGAGCACCACCCGGACGCGATCCTGCTCGATCTGCACATGCCGGTGCTCGACGGCACCGAGGCCACCCGTCGGCTCACCGCCGAGCACCCCGAGGTCGCCGTCGTCGTCCTGACCACCTACGCCGACGACACGTCCGTCCTGGAGACGCTCCGGGCCGGGGCCCGCGCCTACCTCACCAAGGACGCGGACCGCCTGCACATCGCCCGTACCCTGCACAGCGCCGTCGCGGGACTCTCCGTCCTCGACCCCAGGGTCCAGGCCACCCTGCTCGCCGCGGCGAGCGCTCCCACCGCCCCTCCTCCGGGGCCCGACGCCGTCGGCCGGCCGCTCCCGGACGGTCTCACCCCTCGTGAGGCGGAGATCCTCACGCTGATGGCACGCGGTATGACCAACGCGGAGATCGCCGCCGCCCTCTTCCTGAGCGGCAACACCGTGAAGACCCACATCAACCGGGTCTTCACCAAGACCGGCTCCCGCGACCGCGTCGCGGCCGCCCGCTACGCCCGTGACCACGGCCTGGACTGACCGGATCCCGGCAGTACCGAACAAAGCTCGGGCTGCCGGGTGCTCCGCTGCCCTGGCTCATCCGCTTTCCTTCCCGAGCAGCTCTGCCCACACCCGCTTGCCCCACGGCAGCGGGTCGGTGCCCCACTCCTCGGCCAGCGCGGCCACGAGCGCGAGGCCGCGCCCGCTCTCGTCCTCCGCGCTCGACTCACGAGGCACCGGGCGTCTCTTCGATTTGTCCACCACCCCGATGCGCACCCGCGTTGCCTCGAGCCGGGTGACCGTGACCCGGATGTAATTGCTCTGGGCGTGCTTCACGGCGTTGGTCACCAGCTCGGAGGCGATTAAAGCCGCGGCCTCGGCCAGTTCTTCCAGGCGCCATGTTGCGAAGGCGACACGTACCAGACGCCGGGCTGTGACCGCGCTCTCTGGTTCACGCGGCAGGGTCTCGCTGTAGCCAGGGTGCCCAGTAGGGCGGGCTATGGTGAGCGGCAGACATTGTCGAGGCTGCTTTCGTGACCGCGCGTCCGTGAATTTTGGCACGTCAATTGCTCTTTCGGGTCGACCGCAGCCCCGGCTGTTCACAAGGCTGCGGGGCAGTGACCACTCATGTAAGCGACGTGCCAAGAAGGGTGACAGGGGCGCAACATCCTAGTTTCAGGACGCTATTCGCCAACCCCCAGGAACTCCGCCAGTGGGCGCAGCCCTGGCGGGTGGTTGGGCAACGCCCACAGGTCGCGCACGATGGCCACGGCCAACGTGTGGTGCTGCATCCACGTCGGCGCCACCCGGCGCAGGGACTCCAGGGTGTTCACGGCTCCCGCCGCGTCCCCTACGTCCGTGTGGGCTCGGGCCACGTCCAACAGCAGCCACGTCCGCCAGGACGGCGGGGTATCCTTCGACAACCGCATGCCCTTGGCCAGCTTCAAGGCGTCTTCGGGGTGCCCATACTGGACAGCAAGGCGGACACGTTCGATCCGGACCGACGATGGGCTGAAGACGCTGACCATGCGGTTGTCACCGCTGTCGGACAGCTTCGAGACCCGGGCGGCTTCCTTCTCTGCCGTCTCCATCATCGCCGCCGCGCGCTCGTAGTCGCCACTCCTCGCAGCCGACGTGGCGGCACTCATGGTCAACGCTCCCCACACCTTCAGGCCGTCAGCCGTCCCGGTGTGCACAGCGTTCGTCATGTCGTCGGCGGCACGGAGCGCGATGCCCAACGCATCCTCCAGTCGTCCCTGCCGCTGGTATGTCCATGCCATGGAGTTGACGATCATCGGCAGAAGCAGCGGATCAGAGGAGTGTCCCGCAGCGTCTACTGCGCGCTCCAGGCTCGTCAGGGCAAGGTCCGTCTTGCCCATTCGCACAGCGACATGCCCTGCGAGCTGAAGCGCCTTGCCCAGAGCCGCGAAACCCGCCCTGCGGTCGGCGTCGTCGCCCGAGGCCGTGGCGGTGCGCGCATCCGAGATCAATTCCGGCAATGCCTTCATCACCGTGTCGAACTCTGCGGCATGATACTGGGTCCAACCGTCCGCGATCTGCTCACGCAGACGGTCCAACGAGAAGTCAGGCCCGGGCGGCTCCGGCTCCGGTCCCCAGAGCGCGGGCATGATGGCGCGGCGCACGGCCACGAAGCGCGGCCCATCGTTCTCGCCTGTCGAGGAGACCGCAGGAGGGTCACCCAGGAGGGCGGTCAGCTCCACGCCGAGACCGTTCGCCAGCGCATGCAGCGTGGGGAGGCGTGCCGAGTGCTTCCGCCCCTGTTCGAGCTGACGGATCACATCGACGGACACGACGGAACGCTCGGCCAGTTCTTCTTGCGTCAGGGCGGCCAGACGGCGCAAGCGGCGCAGTGTCCGCCCCAGGTGTTCGTTTGCCACGCTGCCACCGTACGCCGCAATGCTGCCGTGCTTCTTCAGCAGTACAGAGCCCTAACAGCCCTCCGCGCACTCGGATAGGCCCACGATGACCTCCGCGGATTGCGTGCGGGCCATGCAGCGACCGTCCTCGGGCATCTCCGTGCCGTTTTCGGCACTGCTGACCGCCAGAGCGGCACCTGCTCCCCCGCTTCGGGCGGCCCACCACCGTCTGGCCGTCGACTACGCAACCTTCCCGCCTGCTCCCAAGCCATGATCCATTTCGCCATGACCGACCTCATGGCTCGCCGCCTCGCCGGCGAGAACACCACCTCCGGGCGTGTCTCTTCGTTCAGTTCAGAAGCTTGGCCACCACGCGGTCGAGCGCCTGGATGTCCTCGATCGGCAGGGCGAGCAGGGCGTCGGGCGGGGTGGTGAGGATCGCGATGGCACGGGCGGCCAACGCCTGGCCGTCCTCGCTGAGATGGACCAGTTTGGACCGGCGGTCGGCCGGGTTGGTGATGCGTTCGGCGAGGCCGCGCCGTACGAGGTCGTCGACGATGACGGAGGTGTAGGGCGGATCGGCGCCCAGTCGCTCGGCCAGTTCGCGAAGGGTGATCGGACCGGCGGCGAGCCGGCGCAACGCTCTGACGCGGCTGAAGCTCATGCCGAGGCTCTCCGCGACCGCCTTGCGGCGGTTGTAACGCTCCATCAGGAGCGTGTTCAACCCCAGCCAGGCTCGGGCCGCCGTCCTGACGGTCTCGTCGTCCCGCTCGTCCCGCTCGTCCCCCTCGTGCGGCTCGTTGTCATGTGGGCGCTCCATCAGACGTTCACTGTCTCCTTGGTCTCCTCGGCGGCGAGCCGCTTCGCCGTGCGCTGGGCCGTTGCCCGAGCCCAGCGGCCGGAAGTGAGCGTACCCATGACCAGCACCGCGGCGCCGCAGCCCGCGATGATCCACCATGCCGTCCGTGCCGCCTCCGTGAAGGCCGCCGCGTCCGTGTGCGCTCCCCCGGCCATCAGAGCACCGATGACGGCCACGCCGAGGGACTGGCCGGTCTGCCGGCTGGTGGAGGCCACCGCGGCCGCGACACCGGCCTGCGAACGGGGCATCCCCGAGACGGCGGTATTGGTGATGGGCGCGTTGACCAGCCCGAAGCCGGTACCGAAGAGCAGATACGCGACGACCAGCAGGGGTACCGGAAGGTGCTCGGAGTAGGTGAGCGCCTGGAGCGCGGCGCTCGCGCACAACGCCGCCCCGGCGAGCAGCAGCGGAGTACGCGGCCCCCGCGAGGCCACCATGCGACCCGATACGGGTGCGGTCAGCAGGGCCATGACCGCCATGGGCAGCATGAACAACCCCGCGTGCAGCGGATCGAGCCGACGGACATCCTGGAGGTACAGAGAGCTGACGAACAGGAAACCGCCCAGACCGGCGAACGCGGCGACGGCGATCACGGTGGCGCCCGAGAACGGCGCGGAGCGGAAGAATCGCAGGTCGATGACCGGGTCGGTGCGCCTTGGTTCGTACCACAGCAGCCCCAGCAGCGCGCACAGCGCCGCGGCCGCGCACCCGGCGACCACGGGAGAGGTCCAGCCCAGGTTCGGCGACTCGATGATCGCGTACGTCAGCGCGACAAGCAGCACGATGACGAGCGACTGCCCGACCGGGTCCACTCGGCGAGCCCGCGGCGCCCGGGATTCCGGCACATACCTACGGGTCAGGAAGAGCGCGGCAAGGCCGATGGGGACGTTGAGCCAGAAGATCGCCCGCCAGCCGGCCGACTCCACCAGCGCACCCCCGATGATCGGCCCGGCGGCCATGCTGATGCCCACGACACCACTCCACACACCGATGGCGCGGGCGCGTTCCCGGGGGTCGGTGAAGGTATTGCTGATGATCGACATGGCGACGGGGTTCAGCATCGATCCCCCGACCGCCTGAAGCATCCGCGCGACGACCAGCCAGCCGAGCCCGGGAGCCAGGCTGCACAGCAGCGAGGCCGCGGTGAAGATCACCAGTCCGGTCTGAAATGTGCGGCGGCGGCCCACCCGGTCGGCGGTCGAGCCGGAGAGCATCAACAGGCTCGCCAGCACCAGCGTGTACGCGTCGACCGTCCATTGCAGCCCGGACACCGATGTGTGCAGGTCGCGCTGGATGGAGGGCAGGGCGACGTTCAGGATCGTGTTGTCGAGACTGACGATCAGCAGGCTCATGCAGCAGATGGCCAGCACGAGCCATCGTCGCCCAGGAGCGAGATCCGGCATGAAGGGCCTCCGTTTAATTGTGTTGCCATAATCATTATACAGACACAACTAAATGGGCCCACCACGCCATCGGCCACGGCCACATCACGCCACCCGGCGGCGGCCACATCAGGATGACTCGCGTACCACCAGGCGTGGCACGATCACCGTCTCCCCCGTCCCGGCGCCGGTCATCTGCGCGGCGACCTGCCGCACCGCGGCCCGGCCGAGGAGTTCCTTGTCGACCGTCAGGGTGGTCAGCGGCGGGTCCACGAGCCGGCTCAGCGTCAGCCCGTCGCACCCGACGAACGCACAGTCCTCCGGCACCCGCATTCCGTGGTCGCGGGCGCGGCGCATGGCGCCGATGGCGATCAGGTCGTTGTACGCGAGCACCGCCGTCGCCCCGAAGCCGCCGGCCAGCACGTCGTCCATGGCCGCCGCCCCGCCCTCGAGGGAGTTGGCCGCCGGGAACACCCACTCCTCCTCGGCGGGCAGCCCGTGTTCGGCGGCGGCGCCGAGGAACAGCGAGTGGCGGGTGCCGTGGCCGCCGGCGTCCGGGCGGCCGCGGTCGTCCAGCATCGCGATCCGCCGGTGGCCGCGCTCGACGAGGTGGCCGACCGCGTGCCGCATACCGGTGGCGAAGTCGATCCGCCCCCCGCTCACGCCCGGTGGCCGGTGCTCGTTGTCGAGCAGGACGAAGGGCATACCGGAGCGGTGGACGAGCTCGATGGCGCCGGGGTCGAGCAGGAAGGCGACACACGCGTCCACATGGTCCACCACGGTCCGCGCCACCGCGGTCTCGCGCTCCAGGGCGGACCCGGTGCTGTAGACGGCGACCTGCCAGCCCCGCTCGTCGGCCGCCGCCAGCACACCGGAAACCACCTCGGGGAAGAAGGGGTTGAGCACATCCGCGATGACCAGGCCCAGCGTGGTGAGGTGCGGGCCGACCATGCCACGGGCGAACCGACTGGGCCGGTACCCCATCGACTGGGCCACCCGCAGCACCCGCTGCCGCGTGGCGGGGTCGATCTCCGGTTTGTCGTTGACCGCGCGGGAGACCGTCTGCCGGGACACCCCGGCCGAGCGCGCCACATCCTCGATGGTGATGCGGCGCGGCCTGGCGCTCGTGGGCACGGGCCCCCTCTCCCCACCCTCGGACGTGGTACGACGTGAAACGGCGTGGCACTCGGGCCGCTCACGGGGGTGCTCCCCGAACCGCTCCTCCTCGATAATCACCGCGGCGACGACGGGCGTCAACGGAACCCCACAGCGGAACACCCCAACCTCGCACACATATTGACACGGCGGCCGAGTGGGCCGGACAGTGCTCCGTGAACGCTCACGGGAACGTTCACGGAGGACAGGACATGCCCACGCCGAGGATCCCGCTCCGCCCCATCCACATCCCCGCAGCCCGCGCCGCCGGTGCTGCCCGCACCGCACACGCCGCCCGCGCCACCCGCTCCCGGTGGCGGGCGCTGTGCGCGGCGGTCGTACTCGCCCTGGCCATCGGCCTTCTGGCCACCCCCGCCCGGGCCGAGGTCCAGCACCCCCGGCAGGAGTGGCTGCGCCAGTCCACCGCCGGGCTCTTCCTGCACTGGGGCATGTTCACCCACCCCCAGCACCGCGACTGCGCCACCTGGGAGCGCGATGTCACCGAGGGCGGCTGGAACGCCGACTACTGGGTGGACGAGGCGCGCAAGCTCGGCGCCTCGTACATCGTGCTCGCGACCTTCCACAGCAGGCTGGGCTACGCCCGCCCCTGGCCCTCGAAGATCCCCGGCAGCTGTGCCACCGAGCGCGATCTGCTCGGCGAGCTCGTGGCCGCGGCCAAGGCCAAGGGCGTGCGCATCATCCTCTACATGACCGACGACCCGCAGTGGCACAACGAGTCGGGCACCGAGACGCTGGATTCGGCCGCCTACTCGAAGTACAAGGGCCGACAGGTGGACCTGACCACGCGCCGTGGCTTCGGCATGTACAGCTACGACCTGTTCCTCGAGGTCATGGACAAGTACCCGGATCTGTCGGGGTTCTGGATCGACAACGACAACGAGTACTGGGAGGAGAACGGTCTCTACGAGAAGATCCGCGAACGCCGGCCGGACTGGCTGCTGAGCAACAACAACGAAGACACGCCGATCATGGACACGGTCAGCAATGAGCAGAAGACCGGCATGACCCCGGCGTACGACTACCCCGCCGCCGTGAGCGTCCCCATGCCCCGGCTGACCGAGGCCGACTACAAGCTGCCGACCACCGGCGACTGGTGGTACGACGGCGGTGACCACGAGGTCGACGCCCGGCTCAGCACCGGCCGTTACATCACCAACGCCGGCTCCTCCATCAAGTCGCTCATGGCCGAGACACCCATGGTGAACGGCGAACTCCCGGCCCAGCAGGAGGAGTTCAACGACTTCATGGGCAAATGGGTCGAGCCCGTCCGGGAGTCGGTGTACGGCGTCGAGGGCGGCGGCTACATGTACGGCGGTATGCAGCCCGGCTTCTGGAACGACGGCGCCCATGGCGTGGTCACCGTGGGCCGGGGCGAGAACGGCGACCGCACCCAGTACGTGCACGTGGTCACCCGGCCCCGCACCGACATGGTGCGGCTGGGCGACAACGGCTACACCGTGCGCCGGGTCACCGATCTACGCACCGGCGAGCCGATGCGCTTCAGCCAGTCCGGCGGCCATCTGTCGATCCTCGGCATCGAGAACTGGGATCCGTACGACACCGTCTTCAAGGTCGAGACCGACGGCCGACGGCCCCTCTACCCGCAGTCGGGTGTCGGCGCCACCGCCACGTCCGCGCGCACCGGCCACCCGGCGGCCGACCTCGCCGACGGCGACTACGAGACCTACTGGGACAGCGACGGCGAACTGCCCGTCTCCGTCACCCTCGACCTCGGCGCGCGCAAGCACGCCACGGCGCTCGCGGTGAACCAGCGCGAGTGGTCCCCGACGCACGCCCGGTCGTCCTTCGGCCGTCCCGAGGACTCCGCGCGCATCAAGGACTACCGCGTCTACGCCAGCGGCGACGGCAAGCGCTGGTCGAAGGTGCGCTCGGGCACACTGCCCAGTGCGCGCGGGGTGCGCACCATCGACATCGGCGACCGGACCGCCCGCTATCTGAAGCTGGAGGTGCGCAGCCTGTGGGGCGGTCCGCAGGCGCCCGAGTTCCACAACCAGCTGCGCATCGACGAGATCCAGGTGGCGTACGGCCGCTCGAAGACCACCCGTACCGCGCTGCCGCTGGAGGCCGAGGCCCGGCAGAACCGGCCGTCGGGCGCGGCCCACTCCGTGGCCTGCGGCGCCTGCTCGGGCGGCCGCCGCGTCGACGGCCTCGGCGGCGGGCCGCGAAACTCCGTGACGTACCGCGATGTGCGCGCACCCGAACAGGGCGACTACCGGCTCCAGTTGGACCATACCGCCGCGGCCGACTCCTCCCTGTCGGTGAGTGTCAACGGCGCGGCACCGGTCGAGGTGCCCGTTGCCGCGGACAGCCCCGAGGTGCCGGGGAGCACGGCGGTGTCCGTGCCGCTCAAGGCCGGTGCCAATACGGTGAAGGTGTTCAGCACCGCCCGCCGTGGCCCCGGTCTGGACC
The DNA here is from genome assembly GCF_047337785.1 of Streptomyces lacaronensis. NCBI lineage: Bacteria > Bacillati > Actinomycetota > Actinomycetes > Kitasatosporales > Streptomycetaceae > Streptomyces > Streptomyces lacaronensis. The sequence goes on along the minus strand of NZ_JBLHDK010000003.1, from coordinate 10,117,880 downwards.
GGATCGCGGTGGCCCCGCTGCCCCCGGACTCGTACACCCCCAAGACCACGCTCACCGTCAAGCCCCACGGTCTGCAATGGGTCGGCCCCGGGCAACGGTCCCTCACCGTCACGGCGACACTCCGGCTGGACGACGACGAGCAGTTCGACAACGTCAGCCTCGCGCCCCGGCTGCCCGCCGGCTGGACCGCGGACGGCGGGCCGGTCACGGCCCGGTCGCTGCGGCTCGGCCAGACGGTACGGGGCACATGGACCGTCACCTCCCCGCCCGGCCAGGACGCCGGGTCGGCCGACATCCCCGTCACGGCGGACTACACGCTGCTCGGCCGGCAGAAGTCCGTCTCGGACCAGGTCCGGGTGCGGCCACTGCCCGAGGGCCGGATATGGGCCCGTGAGGCGGAGGACTCGGCCAACCAGTTCGGCAGCACGGGCATCACCGGCTGCGGCCCCTGCTCCGGGGCCGAGAAGGTGCGCAACATCGGCGGCAGCGAGCAGGCGGCCATGGTGTTCCCCGATGTGGTCGTCCCCGATGGCGGGGAGCACACACTGCACCTCGACTACACGGTCAACGGCACCCGCTCGTTCCAGGTGAGCGTCAACGGCGGCCCGGCGGCCAAGGTGACGGTGACCGACACCGGGAACACCACGCCACGTACGACCACCCTCCCCGTCACCCTGAAGCCCGGCGCCAACACCATCAGGATCTCCAACGACACCGAGTCCGCGCCCGACCTGGACCGGATCTCCGTCAGCTAAAGCGTTGCCAAGGAGGCAGGCCATGCACCCGAGACCTTCCCGCCGCGCGGCGCTGCGCACCGGCGGTCTGCTGGCGGCGGGCGCGCTGCTCCCGGAGCGGGCGTACGCGGCCACCCCGAACACCGGCGAGGCCGCCGCCTATACCGGGGCGTGGCGGGCGGTCCCGGGGATCCTGGCCCGGATCAGGCCGCCCGCCTTCCCCCGGCGTACGTTCAGGGTCACCGACTACGGCGCGGTCGGCGACGGGCGGACGATGAACACCGTGGCGTTCCGGGCCGCCATCGCCGCCTGCCACCGCGCGGGTGGCGGCCATGTCGTCGTCCCCGAGGGCCGCTTCCTCACCGGCGCGATCCATCTGCGCAGCCGGGTGGACCTGCATGTCACCGCGGGCGCCACCATCGCCTTCAGCCCCGATCCACGCGACTTCCTGCCGGTGGTGCTCACCCGCTGGGAGGGCACCGAGGCTTATAACTACTCGCCCTTCATCTACGCGTACGGCGAGCGGGACGTGGCGGTCACCGGCCGCGGCACGCTCGACGGGCAGGCGCGGCTCGGGCCGTGGGAGAGCTGGTACCGCGACGGCGGGCCGCAGGGGGCCGACCAGAAGCTGCTGCGCGAGATGGGCTCCACGGGGGTGCCGGTGGCGCGGCGCGTCTTCGGCGACGGCCACCATCTGCGGCCGAAGATGGTGCAGTTCTACCACTGCCGCAACGTCCTGGTCAGCGGCCTGACCATCGTCGATCCGCCGATGTGGACCGTACATCCGGTCCTCTCCAGCAACGTCACCGTGCGGGACATCACCGTGGACAGCACGCTCTACAACACCGACGGCTGCGACCCCGAGTGCTGCTCCGATGTGCTCATCGTCGGCTGCCGGTTCAACACCAACGACGACTGCGTGGCCGTCAAGTCCGGCCGGGACGAGGACGGCCACCGGGTGGGCGTGCCGAGCAGGAACATCGTGGTGCGCGACTGCCGGTTCTCCGGCCGCTGGGGCGGGATGACGGTCGGCAGCGAGATGTCCGGCGGGGTGCGTGACATCTTCGCCGAGGACTGCGAGATCAACCCTCCGGACTTCCCCGGCCGTTACCCCGTCAAGTACGCGCTGTACGTCAAGGCGAACAAGAAGCGCGGCGGTTCCATCGACGGTGTGCACATCCGGAACTTCACCGGGCGGGGCGTGGAGCGTGACATCGCCTTCGTGACCATGGACTACAACGGTGGCGAGGACGGAACACTGCCGGTGTCCGTGCGGAACATCCACCTGGACCGGATGGAGATCGACGGCGCCCAGACCGTGCTGCGGCTGGTCGGCCTGGAGACCGACCATCTGCGCGGGGTGCACCTCTCCCGCTCCACGTTCACCGGCATCCGCGACCCCGACAGCGTCGCCCACACCGACGACCTGACCTTCCGGCGGGTTTTCGTCAACGGCCAGGAGGTGCCCCGACCCTGAGTGCGGTGCGGGCGGGCCATACAACCAGGGGACCACACACGGCCGTCACATCCCTCCCAAGAGGGAGGGGAGTTGGGGACGCACGGCCGATGTCCCCCGGCGCACATCACCTGAATGATCGTTCCTGTCCCGATACGCGACCGGAAGGAACGATTTCGTGCGTAGACGAGGTCTCGCGCCGCTGTTGGCCGTCGGTGTCACGGCAACGCTGGCTCCCGCGCTCGCCACCTCCACGGCCAGCGCCGCCCAGACCGGCACCGCACAGACCGGCACCGCCCAGGCCGCCGCCCCGGCGTCCGCCACCGCGAGCGCCCTGGACCCGTACATCAGGCAGAAGCCGAAGTGGCAGCGGTGCGAGGCCGACAAACCGGCGGAGTACCAGTGCGCGACGATCAAGGTGCCGCTGGACTACCGGGCTCCCGGTGGCAAGCGGATCGACATGGCCATATCCCGGATCAGGACCACCACACCGGACAAGCGGCACGGCGTCCTGCTCGCCAACCCCGGTGGTCCCGGCGGGCCGGGGCTCGACATGCCGCTGCAGATGAAGGACATGCTGCCCGAATCCGCGCGGCAGGGTTACGACCTCATCGGCTTCGACCCGCGCGGGGTGGGCCGGAGCACGCCCGTCACCTGCGGTCTGGAGCCGGAGGAGGAGAACTGGCTGCGGCCGTACAAGAAGGCGACGTTCGACAAGGACGTCGCCTGGGCACGGGATGTCGCACGCAAGTGCCGTGAGAAGTCGGGCGCCACGCTGAAGCACATCACCACGCGCAACACGGCCCGTGACATGGATCTGCTCCGGGCGATCCTCGGCGAGAAGAAGCTCTCGTACTTCGGCTACTCGTACGGGACGTACCTCGGCGCCGTCTACACCCAGCTGTTCCCGAGCCGGGCCGACCGGGTCGTGGTGGACAGTGCGGTGGATCCGGCGCGCGCCTGGCGGAAGATGATCCAGTGGTGGGCGGAGGGTGCCGAGCCCGCGTTCGACCGGTGGACCGAGTGGGCCGCCGCGCGTTCGGCGAAGTACGGCCTCGGCGACACCCCGAAGAAGGTCGACCGGACGTTCTGGGACCTGGTCCAGCGGGCGGACGAGAAGCCCATCGAGATGGACGGGGAGAAGTACACCGGCGATGACGTCCGGAGCATGATGCGCGGCGCGGTCTTCAGCGTGCGGGAGGGCACCGAACTGGTCGTGGAGCTGAAGAAGGCCGCGGCCGGCGAGCCCGCCTCCGGGAAGAAGCTCCCGGATCCGGCCGGAACGCCACGCCTGGCCGCCGACTCCGCCGACTCCGCCGATGTACCGAGCGACAACACGACCGCGAGCTTCTGGGCCGTGGTGTGCAACGACAACTCGGCCGCCTGGTCCCGCGACCCCGAGAGCTACCGGCGGGACGCCATCGAGGACAAGGGCCGCTACCCGCTCTACGGCGACTTCGCGTCCAGCATCAAGCCCTGCGCCTTCTGGGACAGGTCGGTCGAGCGGGCCACCGTCGTGAACAACAAGGTCGGCTCGCTGGTCGTGCAGAACGAGTGGGACTCCCAGACCCCGCTGCCGAGCGGCCAGGCCCTGCACGCCGATCTGAAGGGCTCGAGGATGCTGACGGTCCTCGGCGGCGAGGGCCACGGCGTCTACCCCAGCGGCAACGCGTGCACGGACGGCACGGTGGCGGACTACCTGACCACCGGCAAGCTGCCGGCGAAGGACGTGACCTGCCAGGCGACGGGCGACGGCGGCGCCCAGGAGGACCGGAAGCGGGACGCCCGCCCCGGGGCCCCGCTTCCGCAGCGCTCCCCGGACCGCTTCTGACGGCCGGCGCCTGACGCACAGGGGACGGGGCGGAACCTCCGGCGGGTTCCGCCCCGTCCGCGCCGGCCCATACGGCCGGGCGGAGGAGCGGGGCCGACCGGGTGTGAACACCTCGCCCCCGGCGGGTCACTTCGCCTGGTCGAGCCGGACCGCGTCGGGACCGGCCGGGAAGCGCAGCCGGCCGGTGGTGTCGTGCACGGCCTGCCACACCGTCTCGGCGACGTCGCTCTCCTTGGTGAACACGTCCTGGCCCGCGAAGTCGGCCATGGACTTCTTCGCGAACGCCGCGTAGGGCGCCGGGACCCGCTCCTCGAGCGGGACATCGTGCGCCGCCCCGGCCCCGAAGTTCGTCGTCAGGCAGGCGCCCGGCTCGACCGTCTTCGCCCGGACGCCGAAGGGCGCGAGTTCGAGCGCGAGGGATGAGGTGAACCCCTCGACGGCCGTCTTGCTCGCCTTGTAGACGGCGGTGAGCGGCATATGCCCCAGCACCACGCTGGAGGTCACATTGACCACCACACCGGAGCCGCGCTCGCGGAACTGGGACAGCACCGCCCGGGTCGTCGCCATCACGCCGAAGGTGTTGGTCTCGAACACGTCCCGCACGTGGGCCATGGAGATGCCCTCGAACACGCCCATCGACGGGATGCCCGCGTTGTTGACCAGGGCGTCGATGGGCCCAGCCGCATCGAGCGCGGCGGTGATGCTCTCGGGCCTGGTCACGTCGAGCTCGACGACGCGGAGCCGGTCCGACTCGGGGAGGACGCCCGGCCGTGGCGTCCGCATGGTGGCGATGACGTTCCACCCCCGCTCGTGGAAGTGAAGGGCGGTCTCCCGCCCGTACCCGGACGACGTACCAGTGATCAGAACGGTGTTCATGGTGTGACCCCTGCGATGTGGTGGGATCCGCGGAGGAACAGGCGTTTCCTGCTCCGCGGGAGGGCTTGCACTCCCATTGCACCGCTCCGACCTGCGGAAACGATAGAACCATCCTCGCCTTGGCATGCACGATCCTCCCGGTGGCCCGCTCCCCGCTCAGGGCAGGACGCCCGCGGGGGTGCGTACGGTGTCCCGCAGACGGGCCGCGTCCCGGCTCGGGGGTGCGCCGAACTGGCGGCGGTACTCCCGGCTGAACTGCGACGGGTTGTCGTAGCCGACCCGCTGACCGACCCCGGTGACGTCGTTCGGATGGGTGGCGAGCAGCAGCCGGGCCTCCTGGAGCCGGATCTGCTTCTGGAACTGGATGGGGCTCATCGCGGTCACCGCCTGGAAGTTGCGGTAGAAGGCGGAGACACTCATGCCGGACCTGCGCGCCACGTCCTCGACCCGGAACGGCTCCGCGTAGTGCTCCCGGATCCAGCGCACGGCCCGGGAGACATGGCTGAGCCCGCTGTCGGCCAGACCGAGCTGCCGGACCGTCGCCCCCTGCTCGCCAGTGATCACGCGCCACAGGATCTCGCGTTTGACCAGCGGCGCCAGTACGGCCCGGTCGCGGGGCTCGTCGAGCAGGCGCAGCAGCCGGACCACCGCGTCGAGCAGCGCGCCCGAAGCCTCGCTGACCGCGATCCCCGACGGAACACCTCCGCCGGTATGGGGCGTGTCTCCGGGACCGGCTTGCAACAGCAGTTCGGCGACGGCGGACGGCTCCAGCGTGAGACCGAAGCCGAGCGCCGGCTGTTCGGGGTCGGCCTGCGTGAACTGCCCCGTGACGGGCAGGTCGACGGATGCCACCAGATACTCCCCGGGGCCGTACGCGTAGACCCGGTCGCCCAGCGCGAGGCGTTTGCTGCCCTGGGCGATGACCGCGAGCACCATGCCGGACATGGAGGGCGCCGGCGGATCCGCCCGGTCGACCTTCGAGACGAGGACACCGTCGATGGCGGTGGTCCAGTCGGGCCGGGCATGCCGGGCCAGCAGGGTGCGGAGCTCGTCGAGGGACATGGGTCCATTGCAGCACCACAGCGTCTCCGGCCGTGCGCATGAGGAGCCGTGCGCACGAGGAGCCGTGCACGTTAAGAACAGAACTCCCTGCTCAATGGTGTCGGCAGAAGTGGTGTCCTTAACATCGCAACGCCTGGCGCGAGGGAGCGCCACCGAGGTCAGGAGCGTTGCTGTGCACAGCTCGAATCGGAACGTACCTTCCTCCCTTCTGCGAAGCCTGACGCGTATGCGGCGTACCGTGGCGTCGACCGTCGGCATCGCGGGCATCGTCGCGGGGACGCTGGGCAATGCCGGTCCGGTCCAGGCGGCCCAGCCGCGCCCCGCACCGGTCGCGTGCCCGGCGAGCGTGGGCGACAAGGCCACGTGTTACACCGGCAAGGACAGCAACGGGGCGTACTACACGATCGCCATTCCGAAGAAGTGGAACGGTTCGCTGATCGTCCACTCCCACGGCGGTCCCGACCTCGGCGACGGGTCCGATCCCGAGCGGAGCGTCGGCGATCTGGACCGCTGGTCGGTGATGGTGTCCGAGGGCTATGCCTGGGCGGGCTCCTCCTACCGGCGAGGTGGCTACGGAACGCGCATGGCCGCCGCCGACACGGAGAATCTGCGCCGCCTGTTCGTGGGGGACTTCGGCAAGCCCGAGCGGACGTACGTACACGGCCAGTCCTGGGGCGGAAATGTCGCCGCCAAGGTCGTGGAGACGTACGGAAGGAAGAACGGCCCCTACGACGGCGCCCTCCTCACCAGCGGTGTCCTGGGCGGCGGCTCCCGGGGCTACGACTATCGCGTCGACCTGCGCGTGGTCTACCAGTACTACTGCCGCAACCTGCCACGCCCCAGCGAGCCCCAGTACCCGCTGTGGCAGGGGCTGCGCCCCGGGTCGACCCTGACGACGGCCGGGCTCCGCGCCCGCCTTCAGGAGTGCACCGGCTATGCCTCCGCCCCCGAGGAGCGCACCGCGCCGCAGCAGCGCAACCTCGACGACATACTCGCCGTCACCCGCCTTCCGGAGCGGACCCTGGAGTCCCATCTGCGGTTCTCGGTGTTCACCTTCCGCGACATCGTGCACAACCGGCTCGGCGACCGCAATCCGTTCAGCAACCAGGGCGTGTGGTACTCCGGTTCACACGACGACACGGCGCTGAACGCGGGCGTCGAGCGCTTCTCCGCCACCCCCGACGCCCGGCGTGACCTCTCCTACGACAGCGACCTCACCGGGCACGTGTCCATCCCGGTGCTGACGATGCACGCCATCGACGACCCCACGGCATTCGTCGAGCACGAGTCGGCGTACCGGGCGACGGTCGATGGCGCGCACCGCGGGAAGAACCTCGTACAGACCTTCACCAAGGAGAGCGAACACAGCGAGCTGAGCAACGCGGAGTACGCCGATTCCATCGCCGCGCTGGACTCCTGGGCGCGCACGGGAAGCAAGCCCACACCGCGGTCCATCGCGTCCTCCTGCGCCAGGTTCGACCGCGTCTACGGCACCGGGTGCTTCTACGACTCCGGCTTCCACCCCAAGCCCTACGCCTCTCATGTCCGGCCTCGGCCGGGCGGACTGACCTGGCCGGCCATGACGTCCGCCCAGGAGCGGGCCTGGAGCCGGATCGAGGGTGTGGGCATCGCTCCCTGAAAACGGCAGGCCACCTCAGGTCGATGGAATTCCGGCCGAGTGGTGTTGGCGCCGCCCCTGTTGCCCGCCCAATATGGGCGTCGGCGGCTGGTTCTCAAACGAATCGGGTGAACGTTCCGGACCAGTACCGCTTGGCGAGACGTGCCCGAACGGCGCGCGGCATCGACTGGCTGGTGTCGATCCCAGCGTCGCGGCCAGGCCCTCGGGCGGTCCGGGGGCGGTCCCGACCGTCAAGATGCACCTGACGGTGGACGGTCTGAGCCGCCCGCTCGCCCTGGTCAACACAGGCCGGGGCACCAACGACTCCACCAAACTGTCGACTTCAACCAGCAGCGGCGCCTGCATGTAGCCGACCTCGCACGCCTGGTTGCGCCGCCCCCGCGGCCGGGAGAGGAAGCACATCGTGCGGACGCGGTGCCCGCTCCCCACACGTAAGCCCAGCTCACGCGTGAAAAGAGGGCCTCCACAGGCTCTGACCTGCGAAGGCCCCTTGCAGCGTCGAAACGAAAGAATGTGAACTTGCAACCCTTGACCCCAGCCGCGTCGAAACTCTCAGCAGCGAGCCGCACCATTCTGTACCCGCCCTTTGTGGCCTCCACGGATCGATACACCACCCGCCGTGGAGGGAGCCCCGACGCAGGGGTCCCCCTCGTCGCCAGCAGTGCCGACATTGCCGCGCAGACTCGGCGGCAGGCCGAGCTAAGCCGATCACGGGCGTACGGCTCTCCCGGTCAGCTGCCCCACACCTCTCAACGAACCTCTCTCGGGGAATCACCCCGGTGGATGCCCCTGGGATCTCCGTATGTCAGGGCACCGGACGGACGATCGTTCATACGGAGGAGGGCTGGTCAACACTGCCGTTCACCCGAGCTGCCCGGGGTCCTGGAACGCGCCGCCCCAGGCTGACGAGCCGATCACGCAGCAGTTCGGAGAGCTCCTGCTGTTCCTGCGGGGTCAGCTTGCCGAGCAGGCCGGCCATCTCCTCCTGCCAGTTGGTCTCCTCCCGGACCAGACCGGGATTCTGCACCGACCAGTCGAGCACCTGACTGACCTGGTCCGGGTGCCTGACCAGCCACAGAGCTGCCAGGGAGACGGGTCCGTTGCGCAGGGCCTGGATGCAGAAGTCGTATTCCTCGCGGCGATTTGCCGTCCAGGAGTACGGCAGACCGGCTTCCCCCGGCTGTCCCAGCCGCAGTTCGCCATCGGTGTCGCGGGCCTGGACATCCGTGACGCGGTAGGTGAGCCCCACACTCTCCAGACGCTGAGGCGGGGCCAGGTGGTGCATCATCTCGGAGGCTCCAAAGCTGCGGCTCCCCGTGCTCTGGGCCTCTTCCAACTGGTGGAGGCAGTGGTCGAGGTTCTTGCGCACGACGTCCCATCCGTAGGCCGTCCGGGAGCGCACCACCTGCGCCGGATCGTGCACCCACCACAGCACGCGCACGTTCACCGACTCGGTGCCGTATGCAGTCGGCAGCGCCACGCTCCGGGTTTCGGGCTGTTCTCCCAGCCGGACGCGGAAGGCCTCTTCGTAGCCGCCCAGCAGTCCGGGGGACGGAGCCGCGCGGTCGGCGGCCATGGCGGGCTCCGCACCGCGGTGGCGCCTGATCCCCAATACGTGGTGGGCCCCCGCTCGGTCCCTCAGGACCAGGGCCCGGTCGCGCCGCCCGGCCAGGCGCTGGCGAAGGATCTCACGCCACGGCGCGTGCGGGGCGAGAGTGTAGACGGGGCAGTTGTCCTCGGTCGTCATGCTGTCCTCCCGGATGGGTGCGGCTCGCTGTGCGGGGGGCGCGCCGCCGGTTCGCCCTCGCGCCAGGCGTTCAGTGCCCGGTGCGCGATGTCCCGTCCGACCAGATCGGAGTCCTTGTGCCGATCGATCAGAACGAACAGCCGGAACACTCCATGCCCCATGTCCTGCGCCAAGGCGGTGAGCAGGGTTTCCACGGCCTCCTTCTGCTGTTCGCCCCAGGAGGCCATACGGCACCACGAGATCAAGTGTCCGGATGTGGTACCAAAGGTGTCGTCGTCGTCCAGGGTCCGATGGACAAGTTCAACGATCTGCCGTGCGGACTCTCCCTGGCTCAGCAGCTGTTGCTGGAACCAGGAGGGCTCCGCCAACAGACGGGGGAAGTTGCGGACCGCCGGCTCGGCATCGGTCCCCTCCCGGTCGGCCCATTCGACCAGGTACCTGAAGACCAGCGCCTGGCTGCCCGAGTTGAAGAGGCCAACCAGGGCCGAGTCCACCGCCCTGCGCACGGCGCGCTCCCCCTCGTCGTCCAGACCGTGGTGGAGGCCGCCTAGCAGCCGCATGGCGACGTCCGGCCGGGAGAGCCCGAAGTCGGTACCACAGGTATACGCCACGGTGGACCGGAGCTGGGGGCTCTGTGCCCAGCTCCAATCGCGGAGGCGGTACTTGACCTCCGTGGCAAGTACGGGGTCCTTGGCCGCCACACCCATCGCATGGGCGGCGATGATCCGGCTGGTGCGGCGATCGGACTCGGCAAGGGTGCGGATGTGGCGCAGTGCTCTGCGTCCGCCGCCCCAGCCCGCAGCCATGCCCATGACCCGGCCCACCGGCTGCGTGAGCTCCGTCTCGTTTCTGACTGCGTCCATCCACGAGGTCAGCACCCCGGACAGCTGGCCGTACTCGCGCCATACGTAGCGGAGTACGGTCTCGGCCTGCCGCTGCCGGGTGAACCGCACCGGCTCCACCGCGAAGGTGTATCCGGAGGCCGCGCGGATTTCCTTGGGCGCGCACTGTGCGCGTACGGAGCGCAGCAGGTCTTCCAGGGATCGCCGGAAGACGAAGTGCGGGTTGGGACGCGGCAGTTCCCGCTTGCCCTGAGCACCCGTGTCGTCGTCGGATGGTGGCACTTCGCAGTTCAGACGGCCCTCCGCCACTTCGAGGAGCCGTTCAGCCTCCTCCCTGATGATGCGGTGGTCCAGCCCTTCGAAGACGCAGGTCGCCAGCAGGAAGGCCAGCCCGTCGGAGTCATCGCGCAGTTTCTTGATCAGGTCCGGTACCTCGCCCTCGGCGAGGAAGCTCAGACGGTTCCGGAGGCCCATGGCGTCCGTCCCGTCCTCACCCGAGTCGACCACCGCTGCGACGAGTTCCGCGACTTCGGCGGGAACCAGTTCCGGAGTCAACAAGTCATCCAGCAGCCCCGGTTCCAGCCCGGCAAGCAGCCGGTTCCGGCGCACCGGGTTCGGTACGACGGCTCGCAGACGGGCGTCGAACACCTCCCGGGGCGGCGCTGGTCGGCAGACCACGGGCGTCACGTGGAGGTCGCGCTCCAGCCTTCGTACGAGTTCGGGATCGTCCGGGAGCACGATCACCATGCGGGCGTCGGCCTCGTTCAGCAGGCCCCGCAGATTGCCCACCATGCCGGGCTTCAGGGCGTGCTTCGGCAGGAGTCCGTCTACGAGGTACCCGCGGGCGTCGGTGTGGGTGGGCCGCCAGGTGGCAAGGTCCATGTCGCTGTCCACCGCGCGCAGCGCCATGCTGCCGCTGTGGCGGCGCAGCAGGTTGAGGGCGGTCGTGCGGCGCCCGGAACCGGGGGCTCCGGTCAGGAACAGGACACTGCTGTCGAGCTTCCTCAGCGCTTCCGGGAACCACTCCGGCTCCGCGAAACCGAAGCCCGCTTCCCCGATTTCGTGCTCGGAGATGGGGCCTTCCCGCGCCTCCACCCGGCGGGGGCCCGAACCGACCGAATGGCTGTGGTTGCTCACATGCTGGCCACCGTGCATAGAGCCCGTATTGATGTTGCCGTTGGGGGCGTAGATGAACGGTCCACGGCCGTCGCGCCCGGCGCCACCGAGCAGGTCGTCGATCCCGGGGATGGGATCCTCGTCACCGACACCGTCCTCATCGTCGAATCCGTCCGGCTCCACCTGGTCGGAACGCGCGCCCGTAGCTTCTGGTTCCTCCCGCGGTGCGGAGTCGTCTCCTTTCCCGGCGGCCGGGCCCGGAGAGCCTGCGGGGAGTTCGGGGCGCGGTTCCCGCTCGCTCACCGGTGCCCCGAGTTCTTGTTGCCACGGACGGTGTCGCCCTGGTTGCCGTGGACCGACCCCGCCTTGTTGCCGCCGAAGTGGTCGCCACCGACCTGTGTGTTGTTGACGTTCTGGCCGCCGTGCACCGTTCCGGTGTTCAGGTTTCCGTTGTCGGCCCTGTTCGTGACGGTTCGGGGAACCGCCGCGTGCCCGGGGTCGCGCGGGCCGTCGTCGTGCACCCGCTTGGCCTCCTGTTCCTCGATCACCTGATCGCCCAGGATCCGGCGGTCGTACAGAGTGCCTGAGGGAGCGGGTACGTACAGCCAGGCGCGCTGGGCGAACGACTTGCCTTCCACCGTGGCCGGAACCTCAGTGAAGTGATCGACGTGGCGGCCCGTGTAGCCACTCGCGACCGCGTCCTGATAGCAGCGATCCGAGAGGATAGCTGCGACCTGGGTGACGTTCTCGCTGGAGGCGGCCAACATCGCCTTGACGGGGCGGGAGTCGAGCAGCCGGTGTGTGTCGTTGCGCGGCGTACCTTTACCGTCCTCCCGCTCCCCCGAGTCGGTAACTGGCCCGATATGCAGGCTGACGCGGAGCCGGATGCGCACGGCCCCCATGGAGTGCACGTTGAACTCGGTGAGCACGTCCTGGAGTGTGCTCAGCCAGGGGTGGATGACGAAGGGCATTGCCGTCGGATCGAAGCCGAATACAAAGCCGTCACCGGTGGAGTCTGGGAACCGCCTGTCGTCCCAGACATCCGCGATTCCCGCACGCTCGAACGATGTGCGGAGGAGTTGGGGAATGGCCCGGCTGATGAGCTCGTGCTCGATAGCGGGATAGCCGGTGAAGTCCTTCGCGTCGACGGCCACGATCCTCGGTAGGGCGGTAGCTGACGACTTCGGGTGTAGGGCGCGGCCGTCGCCTGGGGCAGCGGCAGGTGGGGTTGGGACTGCTCGGACATCTGGGGCTCCTTCACGGAACGACGGACGTGGCATGGGCGGCCCTGAAACATCCGTGGAGAAACGGGTCGGGCCGCCGTGCCTTCGAGGTTCGCGAACCGACGCCTCGTCTTCCGCACTCTCAGTGCGGATAACGGGTGACAGGCGCCACATGCGTCGCAGGCCGCCGGGTTCATCCGTCGTCGGAGCTCGCGACACGGCGCAATGCCGGAAGATCGTCGATCACGATGCGCTTGCGCCGCGCCCACACTTGACAGGACTCCAGCTCACGCAGTAGTCGGGTGATGGTGTTCCGGGACACCCGCAAATGCTGTGCCAATTCGTCGTGGGTGACGGCGAGTTCCTGGGAGCGCGAGATGTCAGCGAACTTCACGAGGGTCACTGCTAGCCGGTGCAATACGTCGCCACCCCCGCGGGCCTGAGTCGACTCGCGCAGCCGCGCCAGCGCGTAGCGCTCGAGGACGGGCGACAGCCCTTGCGCATCGACGAACCGGGTGAAATCCGGGGCCATCATGACCGCAACTTTGCAGCGGGTCAGCGTCTCGACGCTCGCCAGCCTCGCGCCCCCGCCTCGGACCGCCACCTCGCCCAGCAGCTCGCCCGGGCCGCGAAATGCCAGCAACGTGGGCGCCCCGCTCCGCGAAGTCCGCACCACCTTGGCCACGCCTCTCAGAACAGCCAGTACCAGGGTTCCGGGTTCGCCCTGTTGCAACAGCAACTCACCCGGTGGATGCCAGCGCTCATAGGACTGTCGGACCAGATCGTCCCATACTGCTTCTCCCGCGAGATCACGCAACGTCTCGCCCGGTGTCTCGGATGCCCCCGCGGAGTGGTATGCGAAATCGCTCATGCAACGACCTTGTCCTGCGCGAGCCTGTGCTACACAGTCAGTCCTTCCGTGCGTCTCATCGGCCGATTCCCTCACAGGCTGTGGTTCCTACACCTGACCAGCGGCCTGAGTACGTTCGCCCCCTAACGACGTCGTCAAGCCACCACTGTGACGGGGCGCTCCTAGCGCTCTCATCGACCTCGTCAAGCGGCACACCGTTCACCCTCTCGATCGCGTGGCCAGCTGTCGTACTCATCAGCCGACTCCTTGGGAGAGATCCCTATCTGGTCTATAACCACCCCCGGGAGCGCGACGGCGCACGGTAGAGCGATGAAATGCACCGAATGTTGAGTGCGTGCCCCCTTGTTCGCACCACTCGCCAGTGCTGTGCTGATGCGGCATCAAACGCTTTTGGCCAGCGATTCGTCGTTGGGCGGTCATGTGTCCGAAGGGATTGATCTTGACTCTGGAGGGCACTGCCCCGAAATGCCAATCTGGTCCTGCACATGGTGGCTCTCGCCCTCCGCTTCCCGGTGGCTGGCCTATGCGCAGCTTCCTAGGAAGGCTGCAGGGCTACGTCCGGACGGACATGCTCCAGCTTGGGACCCTCCGTCGCTTCTCGCCGGAGGAAATCCTCATCCAGGAGGGCGACCGTTCCCAGTACGTGGTCGTGCTGCGCTCCGGGTTCGCCAAGGTCACCGCTCAGATGGAAAACGGTCGTGAAGCCCTTCTGGCCATCCGGGCCGGCGGTGACATCGTGGGTGAGATGGCTGCCCTGGATGACGCTCCGAGATCGGCGACAGTCACCGCATGTGGAGAGATTTCAGCCAGCGTCGTGGAATACGAAGACCTACAGCTGTTTCTCCATCGCCATTCCGACGCTGCATTGACGCTCTCCGGCATGGTCGTCGAGAAGCTGCGCTGGGCCAACCGTCGCCGGGTGGAGTACGGCGGGCTCCCCGTCAAGGCACGTCTTGCACGGGTGCTGGCGGAGCTCGCTGTGTCGCACGGCCATCAGGTACGACGGAGTCTCGTCATCGGCGTCGCCCTGAGTCAGCCGGAACTGGCCGCACTGACCGGGTCCTCAGAAGTCACAGTCCACAAGGCGCTTAGAGAACTGCGCCGAGAGAGGCTGCTCGCCACCGGTTATCGCCGCGTCACGGTGCTCGACCTGCCGGGACTTCGTCGGGCCGCAGGCCTGCCCAGGACTTAGGGCCCTTCTGACGGATCTCCGCGGCGTCGCGACGCCCGGCACGCCCCTCGCCCCACCGCGCGAAAACCCAAGTAGCTCCGCTACGAGGGCTTCCGCGCAGCACGCCGAGAGCACGCTCCCCCAGCTACCGCTGGGAGGTGCCCCCTGACGCCGCTCCTTCCTCCACGGAGATCCGCCAGAAGGAACCTAGTCGCGTCATCCGCAGAACCTGTATTAGTACGGCTTTCGCCGTGTTCTCCGTGATCGGCTTGCACAGTTGATGCCCGGCTCGCGAGAGCCAGTCACATCAGTCACTTCACCAGACAGGTGTCGCATGGCATCACACAACATCATCACGCGCCATCTCTGCATAGCCGCTGACGTAGAGCGGTACAGCAGGCTGGACATCCCACAGCAGGAACGGGCTCAGGCCGAACTCGTCGAGGTACTCGACAGAGCGGCGACTCTGAGCAGTCTGGACAGGCTGTCCTGGAAGCGCCAGCCGCAAGGCGACCAGGAGTTCGCCGTGTTGCCCGCCGGGACTCCGGAGCAGGTCGTGCTCGGTGAGTTCATCAGGAACCTCACGGTCGCCCTCGGAGAGTGCAACGCTCATCGTCCGCGGAAGCAGCCGATGAGGCTTCGGCTGGCCATGGACCTCGGGGTGGCAAGGACCGCGGCGCTCGGGCACAGCGGTCCTGCCCCGATAGCCGTCGCCCGTTACCTGAACGCGCCCCCGCTGAAGTCCGTCCTGAGCGGGACCCGCACCACGAACCTGGCCGTCATCGTCTCGGACCGGCTCTACCAGGACGTGGTCCAGCATCACAGCCACGGACTGGATCCGGACCAGTACCTCAAGGTGCACGTGCGACACGACGAATTCGCCGGATACGGGTGGATACAGATCCCTGAACACAGTACGGCCGAGATCCGCGGCCTCGCCCTGAGCGGTCGCCCGACGGGCATGGCGAACGGAAAGCAGGAGGACCCCATCATGAACACGCCAGAAGCGATCGCGGCGCTGGCCGGTAGCGCTGTCGTGGGGGCCATGGCCGCTGATGCCTGGGCCTTCGTACGGGATCGGTGCGCTGCGCTCCTCACCCGTCACACGCCTGAGGAGAGGCAGGAAGTTCTGGATCTGTTCGACGGCTTCGATCGGTGCCTCTCCACCGTGGAGGGGGGACATCACGACAGCCTCGCCGCCATGTTCGCAGGCCGTGCCACCACCGCTCTGGCCGGCGTCGCGGCGCTCTCCGGCGAAGCGGCCGACGAGGTGCGTGCCCTCGCTGAGGCAGCGGATGCCGCGCGTACGGAAAGCGCCGCCCGAAGCAGCATCAGCGTCCGCGACGTGCGGGCCAAGGGGGACTTCATCCTGGGCGGCCGAAACACCACGGTTTACAAGGGAGGGCAGCGATGACCTTCGATAGTGATCCGCCCGAGGGTTTCGAAGGGACGACGGACCAGAGGATCTCGGTCGACGGATCGTCCGCGGGAAGGGATCTAGTAGTGGCGAGCGGCGACGTCACCATCAAGAACATCGTCTCGGGCCTCGCCATGCTGCGCCCACACCCTGTCGACCGCGGCCGCATCCTCGGCGAGCCGGTCTTCGTCCCGCCGCCCATGCGGTTCGGTGGGCCGGTACCGGAGCCGTTCCCCGTCGCGGACCCGACCGGAGGCAGCGTCATCGCACTCCTGGGCAGGGAGTCCTCAGGCCGCCGTACGTTAGCACTTGACATGCTTGATACGGCTTTGACCGACAAGCACTGTGAAATATTCGAATTGTACCCGGACTGGGAGAAGCCCGACGTCGACCGCATCCCCTGCGAGTCCAACACCGGGTACCTTCTCAACCTCGCCGGGGTCAAAGAGCCGCTCGACAAGGAGTTCCACGATCGGCTCGCCGAATACGCCATGCGGGCCCACAGCAAAGACAGCCTCCTAACCGTCATCGCCACCCCACGCGTCTGGAACAGCACCGCCATGACCAGCCGGACGTCACCGGTAAGGGTCATGGAAGTAGACCGGCCCTCCGCGCTGGAGATCGCCCGTCGGCGGGTCGAGGCCGACAGCGAGCATGCCGGGCGCGCTGCTTGGCTTACGGACGACTCCAGTGTGTTCGCGGGTCTGCTTCAGGGAGACGAGCCGCCTGCCGAGGCCGTACGCCTGGCCCACGTCGTCCTGCGCGCGGAGGGACCTCGGGACACGGATGCGCTCGATGGGTTCATGGGCTGGAAGCACAAGCTCACAGACTGGTTCGGCTCCACTGCCCAGGACGCGCCAGAACGACGGGCCCTCCAGGTCGCCGCCGCTTTCCTCGACGGCGCCCGGGCCCGGACCGTCCTCGACGCCGCTGACGCCCTCCTGGCCGACCCCGAGATCCACTGGCCAGCGCGGCAAGGCGGTCCGCTGGGCGGCGCGGGCGGCAGCCAACGCTGCTCCGACGCCGAACTCGACTATTCGTCCGACGGCACCGTCTCCATCACGAGGCAGCACCCAGGTATAGACCGGGCCCTGCTCGGGCACGTGTGGCGGGAGCGGCCTCAACTCGTGCCCGTCTTGACCCGCTGGCTCTCAACGATCAGCCAACCGCAGGGCATCGCCGACACCTGCCTCCCCAGACTGGCCGAGGTACTGACGACACTGGCCGAGTCAGAAGGGGCCGACGTCGTCCTCGACTTGACGCAGGACTGGCTGCGCAATGGAAGTGTCCGCTACGCGCAGCTCGCGGTCGACGTGCTGGACCAGTTGGCGGTCAACCCTGTTCTGGGGCCGGAAGTTCGCAAGGACCTCGCTCAGTGGGCTCACGGCCACAACACGCCAGAACGCCAGTTGGCCATCACAAAAGTGTGTGGGAGGCAGCTGGTTCGTGAATACACCAGTGTCGCTCTGACCAGGCTGAAATACGTCCTGGAAAGTACCTGGAAAAAGAAGGTGCGAACGGCTGACGACGAGAAGGTACGCGAGGCGGCGCTGAACACGCTGCAGTCGCTGCTAGGCGACACCGACCTCTCGGCGCGGGTACTGAAGACGCTCGTCGACTGGACCACTCCGGAGAAGAACACATCGGAGAAGGCGGAGCTGAGCCGCACCGCCTTCCTCGACGTTTTCGCGCTTGACGACGCCGAGTCCTCCATATCGCCGCTTCCCCTCCTCCTCACCGCGGAAGCGGAGCACGGCGAGGCCGTCCGAGAGCTACTCCGCGAAGGCTGGCAGGCCATATGGCGACGACCTGAACTACGCGAGCGCGCAGCGGAGGTACTCGGCGGCTGGTGCGACGCGGCCGAAGCCGGTGAACTGCCCGGAGACGCGGTGGAGGACGTCGTCGCCGTCATTTTTTCGGCCCAGGCCGACGTGATGGGCGGCGAACTCGACAGGCTCATCGCCGGCACAGCGCCCTTCCGCGCCCGATTGCGTACGCGCCTCTTCCACGTTGTCAGGGAGACGGCGGCTCGCCGTGCGGCGTCCAGCGCTTACAGCTCCGCATGAGGGCGCGTCTCTTCCGCCGGCGCGAACCCGGTCCCGCCGGACAGGAGACTCGGTCTTTCAGCCGGGCCTTCTCCGCCCAGCTGCCCAGCGCAGACCACGGTCTCTACTTCGACGTGCGTTTCGCCTACGACTGGAGACCGGTGGCATCGCAACAGACTGCTCTCCTCCACGGCGATGCCGTGGCACGGTCACTGCTGACGGACCATGCCACAAATGCCCTGTGCAGGTACCCCATCCTCATGGCCGACACCGCAGAAACAGCCGTCAACCACATGCTCAGCGAGGAGATCCGTGACGATCAGAGGCTGTGTGTGACCGGCGGGGTCACAGTGGTCGTCACGGAGGACACACTGCTGGCCGCCTGCCGCCGAAGCGAGGCGGCCGAGCGGCATCGTGTCGAGGAGGCAGCCCACATCGCACGTCTGGAAGTGCTCCGCGATCTGCTGCTCGACGGCGGACTCGGCCTGGTGTGGTGGATCGACAGGTACGCGGATCTGCAGTTCTCTGCCGGAGACCCTAAGAGCAAAACGGAATCGGTCCTCGGTGCCTTCCGCCTCGTGAGCGATGCCCTGCATGCCGATGCGGCCTTCGGCCAGGGCGACGAGAACGTCTTGATGAGAGCCCGAATCGAGGAACTACTCGATGCTTTCCGCAACCCGGACACAAGAATGCGCGCGATGGATCTTCTGGAGACCGTCCTGAGCCTTCTCACGCCCGAGTCGGCGACTGCCTCGGAACGGGCAGAGGCGGTAGAGCAGAAGAACCTGGTCCCTGCAACTGAACCACTTTGATCTCTCGCACCGTCGCGGTCGACCGGTCCCCGGCAGCATCAGATGCTGGCCACCGGTCGTACCGCATCGGTCCGCGAGAGCGCCGCCCCGGTCGCCGAGGCGAACCAATGACGTTTGCCTAACCACGGCCGAGGATCATCAGGTCACGACGCCCCCCATGTTGCAGGCGTATGGTTGGCATGAAGAGACCGCAGATGACGGGGCTGCGCTCGCGTGGTGGGGACCGTCGCCTACCTGCTGGCGCCTTCCATAGGCGGTGAGCCCCTCGCGAAGCTGGATGAGTCGTTCACGACGGATTCCGCATTCGACGTAACCGTGACGGCCGAGGAGTTCAGGATCCTTGAGGCACCGGTGGGCCCTCCGACCCACAAGACATTCCCCGACGAGGACAACGCTGGAGGAGACCGCGATCCTGAACTGATCCGACTACGCCAAGGAGCGCGGGGCCGGGCATGTATGGCTCGAAGTCACCAACATCAACGCCCCTGCGATTCGTGCCTATTTCCGCATGGGATTCATCTTCTGCGGGCTGGACGCCACGCTCTACGACGGCACTGCATCGGCCGGTGAGCAGACACTCTTCATCTCCAGGCGGATGCGCTGACCCGCCACCGCGCAGGGCCGTTCACCCCGGTGCCGGGCCCGCGTCGACGGTGTGGTCGAAGAGGAACATATGGCCCGGGTAGTGGGTGATGGTGTACGGGGCCCGGGTGGCGGGGAGCGCCAGTTGGGGTGTCACCCCGCAGGCCCAGAACACCGGGACGTCACCGTCCTCGACGACCGGGGAGGGGCCGAAGTCCGGCCGGGCCAGGTCGGCGATGCCGAGCGCGGCCGGGTCGCCGATGTGCACCGGCGCCCCGTGCCCGGCCGGATAGCGGGCGGTGATCTCGACGGCGCGCGCCACGAGGCGAGCCGGTATCGCGCGCATGCTGACCACCAGCGGTCCGGACAGTCGCCCGGCGGGGCGGGTGGCCACGTCGGTGACGTAGACGGGCGGCGCCGCGGACTCCGGGGCGTACCGCACCGGGACGCCCGCGGCACGCAGCGGGCCCTCGAAGGTGTGGCTGCAGCCGAGGAGGAAGCCGACCGCGTCCGGACGCCAGTGGGCGGTGATGTCGTGTGGTTCGGCGGCGAGTTCGCCGTCGTGCCAGACCCGGTAGCGCGGCAGGTCCGTCCGCAGGTCGGCGATGGTCGTGCCGAGCCGGACCACCGGGTCGCCCGGCTCGGTGATGGCGAGGACGGGGCAGGGCGCGGGGTTACGTGTGCAGTACAGCAGGAAGTCGAAGGCCAGGTCGCGCGGGACGATCACGAGGTTGGCCTGCTGGTACCCGTCCAGCAGACCGGCCGTGGGCCCGGTCCACCCGCCGTCCGCCACCAGGCGCCGCAGCGCCGCCGGGGTGGCGGGGACGTCCTCGGGAAGGCCATCTCCCAACGGGGTGGCGGCCGTCACGCCAGTTCCCGGTGGCTGGACTCGGTGACGGTGCGCAGCGTCAGCAGGGCGACCACCACGGTCGCCATCAGCAGGAAGCCCGGGGCGAGCAGGCTGCCGGTGGCCGAGATCAGCCAGGTGGACAGATAGGGGCTGAGCCCGCCGCCGACGATGGTGCCGATGTTGAAGCTGAACGAGAGCCCGGTGTACCGCACCCGGGTGGGGAACAGCTCGGCGTACGTCGGGTACGTGACGGACTGGACGACCGGCATCGGCAGGGCCAGCACCACCATGGCCGCGACGGCGAGCGGGAAGCTGCCCAGCCCCATGACCAGCATCGCGGGGACGACCAGGACCGCGTACCCGGCGAACCCGACGGTGATGAGCCGCTTGCGTCCCCACCGGTCGGACAGCGCCCCGCACACCGGCATCAGGACGGCCACGAACAGGCTGATCCCGCCCATGATCCAGAAGGTGGAGTCCTTGGGGTAGCCGAGGTCGGTGGTCAGGTAGATGTTCATGAAGATCAGGCCGACCCAGTAGCCGCAGTTGGAGCCGATGGCCAGCAGGGTCACCTTCAGCACCGGGCCGCGGTGGCGGGTGAACACCTCGGTCAGCGGCGCCTTGGCCGTGGCCCGCTCCGACTTCGCCGCGAGGAAGCTCTCGGAGTCCGCGAGCCGGTTGCGGGCGATCAGGGCGACGGCGACCAGGGGCAGCGAGAGCAGGAACGGTATGCGCCACCCCCAGGCGTCGAGCTGGCGCTCGCTCAGCGCGGTCGTGGTGATGCCCGCGACCAGCGCCGCGGCCCCGCCGCCGAGGGCCACCCCGACCGGGGTGAAGGCCCCGAAGAAGCCACGCCGCCCGGCCGGGGCCGACTCGGCGAGATACGTGGCAGAACCGGTCACCTCACCGCCCGCGAAGAACCCCTGCGCGAGCCGCACCACCAGCAGGGCTACGGGCGCGGCCACGCCCACGGCCTCGGCCGTGGGCAGCAGCCCGACGACCGCGGTGGCGCCGCCCATCCCGGTCACGGTGAGGATCAGTACGGGCTTGCGGCCCACGCGGTCCCCGAGCCGCCCGAGCACGATGCCGCCCAGCGGCCGCATCAGGAACGCGCTGCCGAACACCGCGAGCGTGGCCAGCAGGGCGGCGGTGGGGTCGTCCCCGGGAAAGAAGTTCGGGCCGATGATCACGGCCAGATAGCTGTAGACGCCGAACTCGTAGTACTCGATGGCGGTGCCGGCGGCCGCCGCCAGCGCCGCCCGGCGCGGGCCGCCGCGCGCCGCGGTGGCGAGGGCGGCCGCGTCCCCGGTGTCTCCGGGTGCCGTTGAGGCCGTTGATACGCTCGTCATGGGTTCCTCCGGGTCTGACATGTCCTTTGGCCGGGATGTGCTGTCAGTGCCGCCGGTACGGCGCCGGGGGCCCGTACGACGGTCATCCGCGGGACCAGTCCTCCTGCTGATGACCGTCGTCCTGCCGGGCCGGGCGCCGCTGCGCCGGTGGGTCGGTGAGGGCCGCCGGGCGGATGAGGACCGCCGGGCGGATGGCGGATCAGACGGCGAAGAGCTGTCCGAGGTCGGCGAACGCCTTGAACTCCAGCGCGTTGCCCGCCGGGTCGAGGAAGAACATCGTCCACTGCTCACCGGGCTCGCCCTGGAAGCGGACGTACGGCTCGATCACGAACTCCGTGCCCGCCGCGGTGAGCCGCTCGGCCAGCTTCTGGAACTCCGGCACCGGCAGCACCAGGCCGAAGTGCGGCACCGGCACCTGGTGGCCGTCGACCGGGTTGGTCCCGGCGATGCCGTCGCGCGGCGCCCCGGAAGGGCCGTCGCCGACCTGGTGGGTGACGACCTGGTGGCCACCGAAGTTCCAGTCGATCCACTTGGTGTCCGAGCGGCCCTCGGCGAAGCCGAGCACCTTGCCGTAGAACTCCCGGGCGGCCTCGATGTCGTCCACCGGGATGGCCAGGTGGAAGGGGACGAGGGAGTCGGGCTGAGCGGACATATGCGTGTCTCCTTAAGGTTTCTCACGGTGGTTCAGGTGGATTCGCAGGGGGTCAGTGGACGGGGGCGAGCCGGAGCTCGTCCCCGGGGAGGGTCTGGCCGACGAGATCGATGTCGGCGTCGGTGACCACCCCGATGACCGGGTACCCGCCGGTGACCGGGTGGTCGGCGAGGAAGACGATCGGCTCGCCCGACGGCGGCACCTGGATGGCGCCGCGTACCGTCCCCTCGCTGGGCAGGTCGACCGGGCCGATGGCCAGCGGCGGTCCGGTCAGCCGCGCGCCGACCCGGTCGCACTGGGCGGAGACTCGCCAGGGCGTGGTGGTGAGCCGGTGCCGGTCCGCGGCGCCGAACAACTCGTGCCGCGGGCCCCAGCGGAACCGGACGGTGGCCGGGCCGCCGTGCGGGACGACGCTGAACGCCAGCTCCAGCGGGATCGCCGGGACCGGGCGCACCGGGCCCAGTCCGTACTCCGCCCCGGCGCGCACCTGGTCGGGGCCGAGCCCGGTGAGGGAGTCGCGCGAGGCCGACCCAAGCACCCGCTCCGCCTCGATCCCGCCGGAGACGGCGAGGTAGGTGCGGCAGCCCGCCCAGGGGCGGCCGATGGCGAGCACCGATCCGGCACGGAGCCAGAGCCGCGGCGCGCCGTCGACCGGCACCCCGTCGACCGTCAGCGGCGCCGGGGCCCCGGTGACCGCCACATGGCGGGTGGTGGAGAGGGTGATCGCGAGACCGCCGAGGGTGACCTCCAGGGCCGGGGTGTCCTCCAGGTTCCCGGCCAGCCTGTTGGCCAGCCGGAAGCTGCGCCGGTCGGCCGGACCGGAGGCGGGCACACCCAGGTGGGCCATCCCCGGACGGCCCAGGTCCTGCACGCTGGCCGCCGGTCCCGCCCGGACGACCGTCAGTACGGCGGGCTCCGGGCCGGTGCCGGGGTCCGGTGGCCGGTGCCGGGGGCGGACCCGGCGGCCCTGGGCGGCGGAGATGACCGTCATGGCGTCACCGCCTCGAAGACGACCCGGTCGCCGACCGCGAGCCGGTTCGGCGGTTCGGCCGTCACGTCCCACAGCCGGGTGGTGGTGACGCCGATCTGGTGCCAGCCGCCGGGAGTTCCGCCGGGGTAGACCACCGTCTGGTTCCCGGCGATGGCCACCACCCCGGCGGCCACCCTCGGCCGCGGGCTGGACAGCCGGGGCAGCCGCAGGCTCTCCGGTACACCGTCCAGATACGCGAAGCCGGGCGCGAAGCCGAAGAAGCCGACCCGGTACTCCCCCGCGCCGTGCCGCCGCGCGACCTCCTCCGGAGTCAGGCCGAGGCGTTCGGCGACCTCGGGCAGGTCCGGGCCGTCGTACCGGACCGGGATCACGATCCGCCTGCCGGGCGGCGGTCCGGTGCGGTGGGCGCCGGGCCCGTCGAGCACGGTGCGCAGCCCGGCCGCGAGCTTGCCCATCCCGGCGGTGGTCTCCGCCACCACCAGCACGGTCGTGGCGGCGGGCACGATCTCCCGCAGCCCCGACGCCCAGGGCTGGGCGCGGATCGAGGTGGCGACCTCGGCGGGGTGCCGGTCCGCGCACTCGATCAGCCAGCCCCGGTCACCGGCCCTCCGCAGAATCGTTTCGCCTGATGTGACGTTCACAGACGCGACGTTCACGGACGTCATGTCGGCCGGGGTCACGGCCGTACCCCGACCCGGTCGGTGGCGGCACCGGGCGGGCCCACCGCGACGCCCCCCGACGCCAGCGCCTCCCGTACGGCGGCGGCCAGCACGGCCGCGCCCGGGGTGTCGCTGTGCACGCACAGCGCGGCCAGCCCCCCGCCGTCCGGGGCGATCGTTACGACGCTGCCGCTCACCGAGACCACCGTCCCCGACTCCGCCATCCGCAGGGCGCGTTCGGCCGCCTCGGCCGGGTCGGTGATCAGAGCGCCGGGCGCGGAGCGGGGCACCAGCAGCCCCTCGTCGGTGTAGCCGCGGTCGATGAACCCCTCGGCCAGTGGGCGCACCCCGGCCGCCACCGCCCGCTCCCAGACCGCGGTGCGCGGCTGGCACAGCAGCGGCAGCGCGCGGTCGTACAGGGCTACGGCCTCGACGATCGCGGCCGCGTGCCGGGTGTGCCGGGCCGCCGCGTTGTAGAGCGCGCCATGGGCCTTCACATAGCCGACGCGACCGCCCGCGAGCCGGGCGAACACCTCCAACGCCCCCATCTGGTACAGGAGTTCGTTGACCAGCGTGGCCGGTGGCACATCGATGAAGCGGCGGCCGAAACCGGCCAGGTCGCGGTAGGAGACCTGGGCCCCGATCGCCACGCCCCGGGCGGCGCTCGCCTCGCAGGTGCGGCGCAGGATGTCGGGGTCTCCAGCATGGAATCCGCAGGCCACGTTGGCCGCGGTGACCTGGTCGAGCAGTTCGCCCTCGTCGGCCGGCCCCCAGACCCCGAACCCCTCGCCCACATCGGTGTTGAGCGCGAGCGCGGTCACCGGGCCGACTCCGCCCAGTACGCCTGGAGGGCGCCGCTGCTGTTCTCCCAGGCCGTGTGCAGCCCTTCCTGACCGCCGTCGATATGCGCCGTGATCTGCCGGGCCAGCTCCTCCGCGTCCCCGTCGGCCAGCGCCTGGACCATCGCGGCGTGCTCATGGTGGACGCGGCCGTACGCGGAGGTGCCATGGACGTAGAACCGGGAGTACGGCTCCAGCCGGTGGTACATCTGCGAGATGATCTCGTAGCGCATGGGCAGCCGGGACAGCCGGTACATGTCCAGGTGGAAGGCGAGGTTCGTCCGCGACCAGATATCGGCGCCGGACCCCGCGGCCCGCTCCATCGCGGTCGCCATCTCCTCGAACCGGCTGATGTCGCGCCGGGAGACCCGCTCGGTGACGTGCTCGGCGAAACTCGGCTCGATGAGCCGCCGCAGGTTGTAGATCTCGTCGATCTCCTCGAGGTCCAGCACCGTGACGAACGTGCCGCGGCCCGGCGTCGAGCGCAGCAGGCCCTCGCTCGCGAGGGTGCGGATGGCCTCCCGCAGCGGGATGCGGCTCACCCCGAAACGGTCGGCGAGTTCGTCCTGGACCAGTCGGTGGCCCGGCGGGTAGACGCCCTCGACGATCAGCCGGCGCAGCTCGTCGGTGAGGGCGTCGGCGCCTTGGGCATCACCGCGGCGGCCTCTGTCTTCTCGGCTCATATACCGTGTATACAGTGCATGCACCGGATGCGTGAAGGGGGCGGGCCACAGGAAATCCGTCCGTCAGGCTCGCTCTCCCAGCCGGGGCCCCTCAGTCGCTGGTCAGGGTTCGGTCCAGGAGCGGGAGCAGCCGGTCCCAGTGGTGTCGCAGTGCCGAGGGGCTGAAGGCGTCGGTGTCGGACATGGTGAAGCCGTGGACGGTGCCGGGGTAGATCTCAGTGGTGTAGCCGACACCCGCGGCGTCCAGCGCCTGGTTGAGTTCGCCGATGGCCTCGGGCGACATGTCGCCTTCGGCGAGGCCGATGTGGACGTCGGCGGTGAGATCGGGGACGAGGCGGTGCGGGCTGTCGGGCGCGTCGGTCACCAGGAAGCCGGGGTGGAATCCGGCGACGGCGGCCACCTGGCCGGGATGGGCCGTCGCGGTGCGCATCGCCAGGGCGGCGCCTATGCAGTAGCCGATCACGCCGACCGGTCCGGGGCCGACCTCGGGCCGGGTGGTGAGGAACCTCAGACAGGCATCGGCGTCGCGCAGGATCCGTTCGCTGGTGTGCTCCACGATCAGGGGCATTAGCTGTCCGATGATCGCGGGCCGGATCTCCTCTCCGATGTGCTCGGGAAGTTCGATCACCGGTGCCGGGCCGTGCCGGTAGAGGAAGTTGGGGACGAGCACGTAGTACCCGTGCCCGGCCAGTTCACGGGCCCGCTCCTCCAGCTCGGGCCGGACGCCGAAGGCGTCCGGGTACAGCAGCACCCCCGGGTGCCGCTCGCCCCCGTCGGGGAAGGCGGCGAAAGCGTCGGCCTGACCGTCCGGGGTGGGGATCCGCAGTGTCGTAGTGGGCAAGGCATTCCTTCCTTGGAGTTCGCTCAACAAACGTTTGTCGCACTAACGTTGTCGGCGCGAGCGAACGTACAACGTTAGTCGGACTAACGCAATCGGTAAGATACGCGCCATGACCAGAGCCGAAGCCGCGGACGTCCCCGACGACAGCGCGCCCCAGACGCCCGAACGGCTGCGTCGACTGGCGAGCCGACTGCTGTCGCAGCTGACCACGCGGTCGGACCGGCTGATCAACGAGGGCCTGGCCCGGGCCGACGCCCGCAAGTGGCATTACGCCGTGCTCGCCTCACTGGAGGAATACGGACCGGGCAGCCAGGCGACGCTGAGCAGGCGCACCGGCATCTACCGCAGCGATATGGTCGGTGTGCTCAACGAACTGGCCGAGCGCGGCCTCGTCGAGCGGGCGCCGGACCCCGACGACCGGCGCCGCAACACCATCACGATCTCCCCCCGAGGCCGCCGCCGGCTACGCCGCCTCGACAAGGTCCTGGACGAACTCCACGACGAACTGCTCGCACCGCTGAGCCCTGCCGAGCGCGACCAGTTCGCGCGGCTGCTCACCCGCTTGCTGGACCACCACACCGGGACCTCCTGACCCCGATGGGTTCGGCCCGGTGCGGCCTATTCGCTCTGCCCGGCCGGGCCAGGGTCCTTCTGACGGATCTCCGTGGGAGAAGGACCCTAGGGCCGAGCGCTGGGCGCGGGTGCGTTGAGGTCCCGGTGGACCGCGCGGGCGACGCCCTCGATGTTGGCGATGCCGTCGTCCATCGTGGCGTTGTCCTGCGAGAGCACGGTGATCGTGTAGTCGTGGTCGCCGCCGGTGAAGGCGCCGAGGCTGTGCACCCGCCAGCCGTTCGTGGCCCGCTCCAGCCAGCCGTTCTTCACATGCACCTGTGCGTCGCCCGGCGCACCGGCCGGGGTCCCCCAGCGCTGCGAGGGGATGACCTCGCTCGTCAGCTTCAGGATGTAGCCGCGGGAGTCCTCGCCGAGCACCGGGTTCGCGTGGGTCACCAGGTTGAGGAGCTTTTCCTCGTCGTTGGCGGTGATCTGGGTGAGCCCCCAGTGGCCCTCGCTGTCGAGGACGGTGTCGGTCATCCCCGCGGCCTGCGTGAATCCGTTGATCTTCTCCGCCCCGAGCTGCTTCCACAGGGCGGTGGTGGCATCGTTGTCGGACTGCGTGATCATGGCGGTGGCGCGGTCCTTCTCCTCCTGCGTCAGGGCGCGGTCGTCCTTCTGCGCGTCCCACAGCAGCGTGGCGAGCACGGTCACCTTGACCGTGCTCGCGGAGTCGAACGTCCGGTCCGCGTCAAGGGTGCAGGTGGTGTTCGTGGTGCGGTCGTGGAGGCTGATCGCCGTCGTGGCGGTGGAGCCGTCCAGCGCCGAGTTGATGTCTTCGGAGAGCTTGTCGGCGAGCCCCGGCTCGTCCGAGGTGCAGATCGCCGCCTGCGGGGTGGCCGCCTGAGCCGACCCCACCGAGGCGATCGTCGGCACGAGCGCCCCCGCGGCCAGCGCCGCCCGCGACGCCAGCGCGGTCCGGGGAAGCCGGGATATTCGTCGGTGTCGCCCCATGGTGTGTGCCTGTCCATTCGCTCGTGGTGCGGTTGCGGTTCATCACTCGGGTGCCATCGCTCCGTCGCGAAGACATCCCGGTGCTCCAGCACTGGAGGACGAACAAGCGATGGGCGGGGTTCAAAAACGTGTCCGAATCTCACAAGATCGCTCCACAACCGGCACAGCACCCGGGCAGCCCGGCGGGGCCGTCGGCGCACTATGCGAGCCACCCGCCCGGCGCTGTTCGCGCGGATCGCACCCTTGCGCCCGACGCCAGGCCGGACCGGCCCATGAACCGCCCGGTTGGCGCCCCCGAGGAGTTGACGCGCTCCGCCCGGTTGGCGCCCCCGAGGAGTTGACGCGCTCCGCACGAGCGGCGGCAGCGGCCCGTGCTTCCGGGCCCGAATCTGGAGGCCGCCTGCGTGTGGCCGACCGCTTTCCGCGCACTCGCCGAGGCACCGGCAGCCGCTGGGCTGCGGGTATTGGCGCTCATCAGTCCAGTACGAAGGTGCCGCCCGCGGTCGTCGCGAGGTCGGTTCCGAGGGCGGCTGCCGGCGTCCAGGCCCCGGGCCTGCCGACGCCGCGGGCCAGCAGTTCGGTGACGGTGGCGGTGACGTCGACCGTGAAGTCCATGCCGTCACCGGCGCGGAGCCATCCCTCGTGGCGGGTGCCGTCGGCCCACTCGACGACGGCGTGCCCCCAGGAGTGCTCGCGCGGACGGGGTGCGGCCTTCACCGGGGCCCGGCCGAGCCGGTCGACGGCGAGGCGTCGCAGCACCGGAACGGACAGCAGGCGGCCGAACAGCGGGAGCAGGGCGCGTATCAGCGGAGCGGTCGGCACGAGGGCCGAAGTCGCGGTGACGAACGGTGCTCCGCTCGCCGCATGCGCCGCGAGGAGCTCGCCGGACGCGACACCTGCCGACGTCGCCGACTCACCGTCCGGGAAGATGAGCCGCTGCGGGTCCGCGCCGAGGCGCGACGGCACCAGCCGCCCGTTCTCGTACCGCCGCCCGCCGGCGGTGAGCGCGTCCATGATGCCGGTCGCAAGGGCGGCACCGAGCACACCCGCCTCGACGGCCACCGAACCCACGGCGTCGACCCGGACCCGGTGCGGCGTGGGACGCCCTTCGCACAGCTTGGCCACCACCGCCTCCGTCGCCAGCACGCCGAATCCGGCACCGGTGACCAGGGCGCTGCCCGCCCGCACCGCTTCGTCGTGCAGGGCGAGCAGCCGGCCCACGGCGACCACGTCGTTGGCCTGGTCGACGTAGTGGCCGCCCGGCATGCAGGCACGGGCGATCACCGGTGCGGTGGCGGCGAAGGCGCCCATCGTGTTCACCACCACCCGCGGGCGCTCCCGGACGATCTCGTCCGCGATCCGCTCAGCCGAGTCGGCGACGACGACCTTCGCGTCCCCCGGCAGACCGGCTTCGCTCCCGGCGGTGACCATCCGCTCCCGGCTGCGTCCGACCGGCACGACCGTCAGTCCCCGCTCGACCAGTCGCGCGGTCACGCCTCGGCCGACACGGCCGGTGGCCCCGACTATCCACACCTCGTCGTTCGGCCCGCTCCTGCCGGCCGTTCCGTCGGTCTCGCTGGTCTCCGTCATGCGAACGTCACCCCTGCCTGCTCCGGGTCGCACCGGGGACGGGCACCCCGATGATGACACAGTGTGTCGTGGGTGCAGGCTAACACTGATGACACAGCGGGACATCACCTGTTACCGTCGACCTATGGCGAGGTGGGATCCGGGTGCCGAGGAGCGCCTGAAGCGGGCGGCTCTGGAGCTCTGCCTGGAGCGCGGCTACGACAACGTGACGGTCACCCAGATCGCCGAGCGGGCCGGACTCACCCGGCGCTCCTACTTCCGCTACTTCCCGGACAAGCGCGAGGTCCTGTTCGCCGGTTCGGAACGCCTGCCCCCGGCACTTGCGAAGGCGGTCCTGGCCGCAGACCCGGACGCGACTCCGCTCACTGCCGTCCTCGACGCCCTGGCGCGAGTCGGTGCCGAGCTCGTCGAGCATGTGGACGGCGCGACGGAGCGCCGGGCGGTGATCGACGCCAGCCCGGAGCTGCGGGAGCGCGAACGGACCAAGGCGGTCGCGATCACCGAGGCGATCCGCGATGCCCTGAGGCAGCGTCAGGTGAAGGCCGAGACCGCCGAGTTGGTCGCGCAGCTCGCCACGATGGTCTTCCAGAACGCCTTCCGGCACTGGATCGAGGGCAAAGGGGATGCGAGTTTCGACAGCTGCCTGCACACGGTGACCGACGAACTGCGAGCCACTCTCGCCGGGACGTGAGAAGAACGTCCGCCCAGTGCCGTAACTGATCGCTTCGGGGCGAGACCGAGGTCTGCACCTGCTGGCTCCCTCCCGGCGAAGCCGAGGAGCGCCGACCGTTCCTGGACTCGGCCCATGGAGATCACCGACAGCACCGCGCTCGCCCGCGACCTCGCCCCCACCGGAGTGCTCCGCGCCTCCATCAACCTCGGCAACCCCGTCCTCGCCCAGGGCACCCCGGACGCGCCCGGCGGTGTCACCGTCGACCTCGCCCGTGAGATGGCCCGGCGCCTCGGCCTGCCCGTGGAGTTCATCTGCTTCGACGCGGCCCGCAAGTCCTACGAGGCCATGGCCACCGGCCACGCCGATCTGTGCTTCCTGGCCATCGAACCGGCCCGCGAGGCGGAGATCGCCTTCACCCCGCCGTACGTGCACATCGAGGGGGTGTACGCCGTCCCGGCCGAGTCCCCACTGCGCACACCGGGCGAAGTGGACAGCCCGGGCATCCGTATCGGGGTGAAGCAGGGCTCCGCCTACGACCTGTTCCTCACCCGCACCCTGGCCCACGCCGGCG
This sequence comes from Streptomyces lacaronensis, assembly GCF_047337785.1. NCBI lineage: Bacteria > Bacillati > Actinomycetota > Actinomycetes > Kitasatosporales > Streptomycetaceae > Streptomyces > Streptomyces lacaronensis. Next base: position 10,087,192 of record NZ_JBLHDK010000003.1, on the reverse strand, counting down.
TGGTCCGGGGCCCGGAGGGGTTGGACGTCTTCCACACCGAGAAAACTGGAGGCCGCGGCCGGAATCCGGCAGCCGCTGACGGCACACCTCGCCGAACGCCCCGAACTGCGCCTGGTCGAGCCCGCGTTCATGACCATCCGGCAGGCCGTCGGGACGACGAGGACACGACGGCCGGACACCGTGCGCTTCCTGAGCGAGACCGTGGCCCACTTGACGGCCTCCGGGTTCATCGCCGAAGCGCTGAGCCGGTCCGGGCAGAATCCGGCCCTGGCCGCGCCGACGGAGCGGTGAACGAACCGAGCGGTGACCACGGGCACGGTCCGGCGGGACGCCGGAAATCCCGGTGCCGAAGGGCGCCGTCTGCCCCGTGGCCTGGGCAGGGCGCTCGATCTGACTGGCCGGCGCGGACCAGGCCCTGACCGTCGTGGCCCTCGGAGTGCTGCGTCTGCCCGCGGCGGCGGCCGTGCTCCTCGTCGTCCTGCCGCGCATCGGCACGACCACCACCACATCGACGGACGCCTGACCGCGTCGCGCCCCGTGAGTGCCCAACGACTCCGGACTCATACCGCGTCGCCGCACGCGCGAGTTCTCGGACCCGCCGAACCGAACGTCGCGCCCGACGGCGTCCTGGCCGTCCGCCGCCGGCCCAATCGTCGAGCGGCCCGACGCGGTGACGTCGGAAAACCGCCAGCCTCTTCGCTCGCGCCCTTCTACGTTCGCGAACATGTCGCAGTCGCAACGGAACCAGGGGGTCGTTCAGGACGCCTGGAAGGCGTTCGCCAGCCACGACGCCGACCAGATCTCCGCGGTCCTCACCGAGGACGCCGAGTGGCTGGCGCCCCCGGGGAACGCGACCGCCGTCGCGCTGGACGGCCCCAGTCACATGGTCGGCAAGAAGGCCATCGTGGGCTTCCTCGCCGAGGACTTCACCCGCTTCTTCGTACGCGACGTCACCGTCACCTTCCGCGGTTTCTACGCCGATGCCCGGCGCAATGATCCCGTTCGACCGACGCGCGGGCGGCTCTCGGGACGACCGGTGGTCACAGAAACCTCGACAGGCCGCCGCACACACCTACTTCTTGGCATATGTTGGACCGATGAGTTCACATGACCTGGAGCCCCGGCCTCCGTCCCCGCTGGTGGAAAAGATAGACAGCGCGCTGGCAGTACTGATCATCGTCGGTATCGCCGGCGGATCGTTCTGGCTGGCCTCGGGCCTCACTTCGTCCTACATGGTGCTCTTCAACTGACCCGCCCGCGCCCGGGCCGGGCCGGCTACCGGCCGGCCCGGGTGCGGGCGCGGGCGCAGAAGCGGTCCCGGCGCTTGGCTTCGCGGAGGAACAGGACCGTGGGGATCAGGCAGATCACGATGGCCACCGGACTGGCCTCCGGCCCGAACGCTCCGCCGGTCAGCGCCTCGGGGCCGCTCACCGAGGCGCTGAACAGGCTGCCATGGCTCGCGTCGGAGCCGGAGACGGTGGTGCCGAAAACGCCGCCCTCTGCCATGTTCCACCCCAGGTGCAGCCCGATCGGCAGCCACAGGGAGCGGGTCGCCGCGTAGAGCGAGCCGAACAGCAGGCCCGCCTCGACCGCGATGGCCAGCCCGCCCCACACCGTGGCGTCCGGGTTCACCATGTGCAGCGCCCCGAACAGCAGGCCCGACGCCGCCAGCGCTCCCCATGTGCCGGTCTTCTCCTCCAGGACGCGGAACAGCGCGCCGCGGAAGGCCAGTTCCTCCGTCACCGCCACGCAGGTCATCAGACCCAGCGTCGTGAGCGCCCCGCCGAACGAGCCCCAGCCCTCCAGGTGGTAGCCGCCGCCCATCGCGATCACCGCGATCACCAGCGAGAACATCCCGAGTCCGAGCAGCGCGCCCGTCCGCAGTTCCGACCGGGCGTTCGCGGGCCGCAGTTCGGCCGGGTTCCGGCGGCTCTCCAGGCGCCGCACCAGCCATACGTACGCGCCGAGCGCGAGGCCCGCTGTCGCCACGCCCGACAGCAGACCGGTCACCGGGGTCGCGTCGGCCACGCCGTTGATGAGCGTGGTCAGTCCGTTCACTGCCAGGAGCAGGACGAACAGCACCGGCAGCCGCACCCACGTGGACTCCCAGCGCGCTGAACGCGGCTTGCGGAGGGTGCGCGGTTCGGGCGTACGCCGCGACGGCGCCGGTATGTGCGGTTGCGGCGTCGGTTCCGGCAGCGACATCTGCTTCGGCGGTGACGGCGGTTCCGGCCGCTCGTTCGACTGCGACATGGCGTCCTCCTCGTGGACCGGCTCCTCGTGGACCGGTGCGGATGTGCTCCGGCTCGGCACAGCGAGCAAGCTACGAGCGGGACCCGGCACGGATCGTCACCGCCACGTGGACAGTTCCCGAGGCGGCATCCCCCGCGCGGGGCATCCGGGAGTCCACTCGCGGGGGATGCCCGCGGCGCCGTTCGCGGATACGTTCGGCGGGCGCAGGTCTCCCCCGCCCTCCCGTGCCCACCCGTACCGGGCCACGGCCGTATCCCTGGGACCACAGTGAAATCCGTGAGAAGTGAGAGCACCGACAGCACGCTGTCGCCCGGACCGGGCGAAACGGCCGGGACGCGCGGCGCCGCGCGCATGGCGGCGGTGTGCGCCGGATGGTGGCGAACCTGGAACGCATGGTGGCAAGGGCGCCCGCGCGCCGCACGGGACCGGGAGTTGGCGTTCGTGCTCACCGTGCTGTCCTTCGCCGAGCCGCTGGCCGGTGTCGGTGCCCGGTACGGTGACCTGCCGACCCGGCACGCGCCCGTGCTCGCTGTGCTGCTGGCGCTCGGGCAGACGCTGCCGCTGGCCGTGCGCGCCGACCGCCCCGCGCTCTGTCTCACGCTGGTGGGCCTGTCCTTCGGGGTGCACCAATCGCTGGGGCTGCCGCAGACGTTCGCCAGCATGGGGCTCTACCTCGCGCTGTACTCGGTGGGCGCGCACGCGGAGCACGGGCGGCGGCTGCTGGTCGTGCCCGCCGTGGCGGCGTACGCCGCCCTGTCCGTCGTCCTGCACGCGCGCGGAGCGCCGCAGCCGCCGCAGGACTATGTCGTCATCGGGCTCGTGCTGGCCGCCGTCTGGGGTGGCGGCGCCGTCGTACGGGGCCGTCGGGCGGCCGAGGCCGAGCGGCGACGGCTCGTGGCGGTGGCCGCCACGGCGGCCGAACGAAGCCGCCTGGCACGGGAGTTGCATGATGTGGTGACCCACCATGTGACCGCGATGGTGGTGCAGTCCGACGCCGCGCCGTTCCTCATGGCCTCTCCGGAGCGGGTGACCGAGGCGCTGGGCGCGATCAGCGGCACCGGGCGGCGCGCGCTGGCCGAACTGCGGTACCTGCTGGGCGTGCTGGAGGCCACGGGCGAGTCCGCGGCGGACGGGCCTGCGCCGATGCCGGGCGGATCGGGACCGGGCGGATCGGGACCGGGCAAGTCGGTGTCGGGCGGGTCGACACCGGGCGGATCGGCACCCGGCAGTCGCGCGCCTGCCCGCGGCGATCTGCGCGACCTGGTCGAGCAGACCCGTAGGGGCGGCCAGCCCGTCGACCTGATCGAGGAGGGCAAGCGGCTGCCGCTGCCGATCGGCGCGGACCTGACCGTCTACCGCCTCGTCCAGGAATCCCTCACCAACGCCGTGAAGTACGCGTCCGGGCGGCACACCCGCGTCACGGTCGGCTACGGCCGCGAACACGTCGACGTCGAAGTGGCCAACGACGGTCCCGACGACCACGCCCGCCAGGGCACCGGCGAGGTTCACGGCGACGGCCGTCACCCGGCGCCCAGGCCGCGCCATGTATCCGGCGGCCGGGGTCTGGGCGGGCTCCGCGAGCGTGTCAGAATGCTCGGCGGCGACTTCACCGCGGGCCCGCGCGCCGACGGGGGCTTCTCGGTCCGCGCCCGTATACCCACCGGAGGCGACGCATGACCGCGGGGCCCCCTCCGCCACTCCCACTCCCGCCGTTCCCCCCGGCGGACTCCAGCGCTCCGATCCGTGTGCTGATCTGCGAGGACCAGGGCCTCGTGCGGGCCGGTTACGTCACGATCTTCTCGGCCCAGCCGGACATCGAGGTGGTGGGTGAGGCGGACAACGGGCAGGCCGCGGTCGAGGCGGCGAAGGCACTGCGGCCCGATGTCGCCGTGATGGACATCCGGATGCCGCTGCTCGACGGCATCGAGGCCACCCGGCAGCTGGCCGGCCCCGGCACGACGCCCAGCACACGGATCCTCGTGGTCACCACGTTCAACGTGGACGCGCTGGTGTACGAGGCGCTGCGCGCCGGTGCCAGCGGCTTCCTGCTGAAGGACGCGCCGCCCGCGGAACTGGTCAACGGCGTACGGACCGTCGCCCGCGGCGACTCACTGCTGGCGCCCGCCGTGACGCGTGCGCTCATCGGCGAGTTCGCGGGCCGGGTGCGCGCGGCGGACGACCCGGCCCCCGACCCGGGGCAGGACACGGGGCCGGACGCGGTGCGCGAGCGCGAACGTCTGAAGCTTCTCACCCCGCGCGAGTACGAGGTGCTGAGGCTGATCAGCGCGGGCCTCTCGAACGCGGAGATCGCGGCGGAGCTCGTGCTCAGCGGGGAGACCGTCAAGACGTATGTGTCCCGCATCCTGACCAAACTGGACCTGCGCGATCGCGTCCAGGCCGTCGTCCTCGCCTACCGGGCGGGAGTGGCCCCGGGCCGGCGCTGAGCGGGCGGCCGAGACACAGCGCCGCGCCCGGCCGGCGGGGCCGCCCCGGTCTCCCGGCCTCCGCCCCGGCCACGCCCCTCGGCGTCAGTCGTTGGCGTCAGTCGTTGGCGAAGTAATGGCCGTCGTCGAGGTCGGCGATCAGGCCGGGGTGGACCGGCTCCCAGCCCAGCAACCGCCTGGTGTCCGCGTTGGGCATGGTGATGTCCAACGTGATGAACGGGAAGCCCGTGAAGTGGTCCGCGGCCTGTTCGGCCGGGATGCTCACGGCCGGGACGTTCAGATGGCGGCCGATGGTCTCGGCGATCTCGCGCACCGTGATGCCTTCTTCGGCCGCGGCGTACAGCTGCGAGCCGGCCGGGGCCTTCTCCAGCGCCAGCCGGTAGAGACGGCCGACGTCCAGGGTGTGACCGGCGGGCCAGCGGTTGGTGCCGTCGCCGACGTAGCCGGACACGCCCGTGTCGCGGGCGATCCTGATCAGTATCGGGATGAAGCCGGCCCTGTCCCGCGTGCTGTGCGTCACCGGCGGGATCGCGACGAGCACGGTCCGTACGCCGCGTTCGGTGAGGTCGTTGATCGCGCGCCCGACGGCGGAGCGGGGGTTGGCGTCTATCGCCGCGTCGCGCCGCGGGTCGCCGGTGTGCGTGAAGCCGACGCCGATGAGGGTCTTGCCCGTGCCGGCCAGCGCGTCGCCGAATGTCCGCACCACGGCCAGGTCGGCCGCCACCGCGTCGGCGAACTTCCCGGCGGGGATGGCGTCGTGATCGAACGCGAGGTGGACGACCGCGTCCGATTCGGCCGCGGCCTCGCGCAGACCGTCCAGGTCGTCGAGGTCGCCGCGGCGCACCTCGGCGCCCAGGGCCTTGACGGCGGCGGCCGAGACGTCGGACCGCGCCAGGCCGACGACCTCGTGTCCGGCCTCGATCAGTTCGGGCACCACGGCCGATGCGATGTGGCCACTGGCACCGGTGACGAAAACACGCATGGGTAGCTCCTGGAGGAATGCTCCGCCCGGGCGGAGCGAAGTGATGTGACTTGGTAACGTCACCTTAGCCGAAGTGACGGTACCAAGTCACATCACTTATGCTGTGCGCATGGCCCGATGGGAACCGAACGCGCAGGAACGGCTGGTGCGCGCCGCGCTGGAGCTGTTCACCGAGCAGGGCTACGACGCCACCACCGTCAACGAGATCGCCGATCGAGCCGGTCTGACCAAGACCACCTTCTTCCGGCACTTCCGCGACAAGCGGGAAGTGCTCTTCGCCGGTCAGGACACGCTCGCCCGACTCCTCGCCGACGCGATCGACGCGGCGCCCGGCCCGGCCACACCGCTGGAAGCGGTCCGCGCGGCCCTCGACTCCCTCACGGCCACCTTCACCGACGACCGCCGCGACGTCGGCGCCAGGCTCCGCCCGGTCATCGCCGGTCACACCGAACTGCAGGAGCGCTCCGCGTTGAAGCGCGCCAAACTCGCCGAGGCCGTGACGGACGCGCTCCACGAGCGCGGCGTGTCGGAACCGACCGCGAGCCTCGCCGCCGAACTCGGCATCCGCGCCTTCTACGACGCCTTCGACCAGTGGGCCGATCCGGCGAGCAAGCAGACACTCACCGAACTCACCCGCCACACCCTCGACGAACTCCGCGCCGCGCTGGCCGCGCTCGACTAGAACTCGTCCACCAGAGCTCGTCCACCAGAGCTCGTCCGCCAGGACTTCAGGTGGCGATGGAGTTGGCCGTGCGGTGGGCCTGGGCGTCGGGTCCCCGGCGACGTTGCGCTTCCGCGTGCCCGGCCCGGTCCGTGACTGGCGCGGCAGCGAGCTGTTGTCCACCGGCTCACCCCAGCAACGCGCCCTGCTCGCCGCCCTGCCGCTGCACGACCGTCTTGGCGACGAGCCCGCCACTCCGGCCCTCGCGGAGTGCCGCTACGCACTTGGACTCGCGCTCCTCCGCACGGAACACACCGACGAGGCGCTGGAACAGTTGGACCAGGCGCTGGCGGTCCTCCACAGAGTGGGCGGCGACCGGCGAAGGGCCGACGTCCTGCTCGTGCTCGGGGGCGCCACGGACGGGACGGGCGAGTCCGCGCGGGCGCGCACCTGCTGGGCGGAGGCCCTGGCCCGGTACGAGGACGTTCCCCGCGAGGAGAGCGCCGAACCGCGTGAACGCCTCCGGTCCAGGCTCGACAACGCGGCAGCGCACGATGGTACGAGTCACCTCACGGATACGTGAGCTCTTCAGCCAACCTCACGTGTCCCGGCCGTAGAGCGCGGCGATGTCCTCGGAGCCGGCCCACCGGCTGTAAGTGGGCTGCTGTGGCCACCCCTCGGGCGAGTCCTGCCATTCCTCCTGGCGCCCGTACGGCAACAGGTCGATCAGCGCGAAGGAGTGGCTGAGCTGTTCGGTGCCACGGCCGTTGGTGTGCCAGGTGCGGTAGACGGTGTCGCCGTCGCGCAGGAACACATTGACGGCGAATCCGCCGCCGGGCGGGGCGCCGACGTCGGTGCCGAACGGGCTGTTCGCCGTGGAGTACCAGGCCATCGTGTTCCCGACCCGCCGCTTGTAGGCGAGTGCCTCGTCGATCGGGCCCTGGGTGACGATGACGAACCGGGCGTCGTAGTTGCCCAGGAACTCCAGCCTGGTGAACTGCGAGGTGAACCCCGTGCAGCCCGAGCACTGCCACTGCTCGCCGGGGAACCACATGTGGTTGTAGACGATCAGCTGCTTCCTGCCGTCGAAGAGGTCCACCAGTTGGACCGGCCCGTCCTCGCCCTCGAGGGTGTAGTCGGGCATCTCGACCATCGGCAGGCGGCGGCGCTGGGCGGCGATCGCGTCGAGTTCCCGGGTCGCGGCCTTCTCCCGGACACGCAGCGCTTCGAGCTCACGCTGCCAGGTGTCGGCGTCCACGACGGACGGCAGTGCGTTGTCGGTCATGCCATGGTCCCTTCCTGATCATGTGTGTGGCGTGCGATCTGTAGGTGTAGACCCCGCTCGGTCGTCGAACTCATCGGTGGCCGGCCACTCGGATCGGCTCCGGTTGGCAAGGCCCCGGGCGCCGCCCTTGCGCGTTACCCTTTTTGCAGGACATCGACCGATATCAGGGGCTACGGAGGGTATCGGGATGGCGGGTAGAGCCGGGGCCGATCCCGAGGCGAAGCGGATGCCGGCCGGCTTCGCGGACGTGCCCGAGGCACCCGCTCCGGCCCTCGCTCTCCTGGGCTCGGACGGCACCATCCTGGCGTGGGGAGAGGGCTGCCGGCGGCTGCTCGGGCACCGCGCGGAGGACGTCGTGGGGCTGCCGGTGCGGGAGCTGCTGGAGACCCCCGTCGAAGCGGTGCGGTGGTCCTCGGCCCCGGGATACATGGGGAAGCATGGCGGCCGGCGGGCCGCCAACGCCGTCGTGAGGGTCAGGCACCGGGACGGCGAGCGGTTCCGGCTGACGGTGGAGACCATCGCGCTGACCGGCGGAGACGGTGAGAGCTGCTGGTTCGTCGCCGTCACCGGGGCGCCGGACGGAGTGCGGACCGCCGACGCCGAAGCGGCGCTTCTGGACCGGTCACCGCTGGCCGTGGCGGTGTGGGACACGCGCACACGGCTGCTGTGGTCGAACCGGGCCTGCCGGGAGCTCGTGGGCCGCTCCGAGGTGGCCCCGCCCACCCGGTCCACGCGGCGCGCCGTGCGCGGTTTCGACCGGACCACCGTCGAGCCGGTGATACGGCGGGTGCTGACCTCGCGGGAGCCGGTCGGCGACCAGGTGCTGCGATGGGTGTCGCCGGAGCACGGCCGGGAGGTCGTCTTCTCCTCCTCCGCATTTCCCCTCGCCCCCGAGGGCGGTGCCCCACTGGGCGTGTGCACCGTCTCGTTGATCACCAAGAGCGGGGAGCGCGAGCGGCTGGCGCTGCTCGGCAGGGCGGCCCATCAGATCGGCACCACACTCGATGTGATGACGACCGCGCAGGAACTCGCGGACACGGCCGTCCCCGCCCTCGCCGACTACGTCACGGTGGATCTGGCCGATGCCGTCCCGCTGGGCGGGGAGCCGCTGAAGCGGATGTCCGAGGCCCCCTCCGGCATCCCCGTCTTCCGCCGCGCGGGTCAGTCCTCCATCCACGGCGATATGCCGGAGGCCGCCTTCCTGGTGGGGGACGTGGTGTACGTACCGCCCGGCTCGCCGTTCCTCACCGCGCTGTACGGGGGCCAGTCCTACTTCGAGCCCGCCATGAAGACCGACCCGGGGACCTGGCTCGACCGTGACTCCCAGCGCAGACGGCTCATCCACGAAACCGGTATGCACTCGGTGATGATGATCCCGCTCAGGGCCCGCGGCACCATCCTCGGCATCGCCGTGTTCACGCGGACCGACAACGCCGTGCCCTTCTCCCAGGACGATCTGCTGCTGGCCGAGGAGCTCTGCGTCCAGGCGGCGCTGAGCCTGGACAACGCCCGCCGCTACACACGGGAGCGGTCCGCCGCCCTCGCCCTCCAGCGCAGTCTCCTGCCGCAGGAGCTGTCGGGCGGCGCCGCGGTGGACCTGGCCGGCCGCTATCTGCCGTCGGACCGGCACGAGGGGGTGGGCGGGGACTGGATGGACGCCATCCAGCTGCCGGGCGACCGGATGGCCCTGGTCATCGGCGATGTCATCGGCCATGGCATCAACGCGGCAGCCGCCATGGGCAGGATGCGCACCGCGGTCCACACCCTCGCCGCACTCGACCAGCACCCCGCGGAACTGCTCGACCACCTGGACAAGGTCACCGCCCGGCTCGCCGAGACGGGCACCTGGTCCCCGGAGTACTCGTCGGTCACCGGCGGAACCTGCCTCTACGCCGTCTACGACCCGGCCACCCGCCTCTGCACCCTGGCCCGCGCCGGGCATCCGCCACCGATGCTGGTGGCCCCCGACGGCCACGCCAGGATCCCCGACACACCGGTGGGCCCACCGCTCGGAATCGGCACCGGAGCTTACGAATCCGTCGACCTGGAGCTCTCCGAGGGGAGCCTGCTCGCCTTCTTCACCGACGGACTGGTGGAGACCCGGCACGACGACATCGACGCCGGTCTTGACCGGCTGCTCGCCGCGCTGCAACGCCCCTCGGGGAGCCTCGAGGACCTGTGCGCCCGCGTCATCGCGAGGATGACCACGAACGCACCCCCGGAGGACGACATCGCTCTGCTCATGGCCCGGACACGCGCCGGCGACGGCGGCCGGGCGGCCGCCCACGGGGGCCACCGCGGACCGTCGGCCTGACGCCCGCCGTCCGTCCCGCAGCTCCAGTTCCGCGATCTCGCCGCCGCCGTAGGTCTGGCTGGTCGCCGGCCGCTGGTTCAGCACGGAGTATCCGAGCCCCCTGGCCAGCTCCACGGTGCCCTGCCGGGCCGGCGGATGACCGGCCGGGACGATGACGCGGGCCGGGGCCCGTGCGATCGTCTCGCTGCGCAGGTCCGGCTCGGCCGACAGACCCAGGCCGAACGCGCCGGGGACCGTCGTCCACCCGGGCAAACATCGCGCGGGACTAGATCATCTTATCGAGTTAATGTCCATGGCTTCTCAGGGCCAACCGGGTGCACCAGCCGCTAGTGTTCCTGCGGATCTGGACGGATTCCTGGACGTTTGCCCCCTTCTCCTTTCCCGGTGACCCGCACGCACCCCAGCCACCCACCCCACCGAGGAGCCACGCATGCCCGCCCCCGAGCCTTCCCCTCCGCAATCGCGCCTGCCCGCGGCCGCTTCCCGCTCCTGGGCGAACGCCGACGTTGGACGGATCCTGCGTGGTCCCAGCGGCCTCGGCACGGCAGGTCTGCGCCTGGCCCGGCGCGAGGAGCCGCCGACGCCACCGACGCCGTCGGCGGGTCCAACGGAGGGCAACCCGATCCCGGGCCTCTACCACCACCCGGTGCCGGACCCCGACCCCGTGCGGGTGGAGGAGGTCAGCCGCAGGATCAAGGCCTGGGCGTTGGACGAGGTCGACCTGTACCCCGAGGAGTGGGAGGAGCAGTTCGACGGCTTCTCCGTGGGGCGCTATATGGTCGCCTGCCACCCGGACGCTCCCACCATCGACCACCTGATGCTCGCCACGCGCCTGATGGTGGCGGAGAACGCGGTGGACGACTGCTACTGCGAGGACCACGGAGGCTCGCCCATCGGCCTCGGCGGACGCCTGCTGCTGGCGCACACCGCCCTTGACGCCCTGCACACGACGCAGGAGTACCAGCCGCGGTGGGCGGAGTCGCTCCACTCGGACGCGCCTCGGCGCGCCTACCGCTCCGCCATGGAGTACTTCGTCCAGGCGGCCGGCCCCTCCCAGGCCGACCGGTTCCGGCACGACATGGCCCGTCTGCACATGGGGTACCTCGCCGAGGCCGCCTGGGCGCAGACGGACCACGTCCCCGAGGTGTGGGAGTACCTGGCGATGCGCCAGTTCAACAACTTCCGCCCCTGCCCCACCATCACCGACACCGTCGGCGGCTACGAACTACCGGCCGACCTGCACGCCCAGCCCGCCATGCAGCGGGTCATCGCGCTCGCCGGAAACGCCACCACCATCGTGAACGACCTGTACTCGTACACCAAGGAACTCGCCGGCCCGGGCCGGCATCTGAACCTGCCCGTGGTGATCGCCGAACGCGAGGGCCGCTCCGAACGCGACGCCTATCTGAAGGCGGTCGAGGTCCACAACGACCTCATGCGCGACTTCGAGGCCGAAGCCGCGGCCGTGGCCGTCGCCTTCCCCCTCCCGACCGTGCAGCGCTTTCTCCGGGGCGTGGCCGCGTGGGTCGACGGCAACCACTACTGGCACCAGACCAACACCTTCCGCTACAGCCTGCCCGATTTCTGGTAAGAAGAATGGAACCATCTGTGACCAGCACCGACCTCAGCGCCGACGTCGCCGCCTCCTCCAGCGCCGCCATGTTCATCCCGGCCCCGGCGACCCCCTACCAGGGGGACATCGCCCGCTACTGGGACCGCGAGGCCAGGCCGGTGAACCTGCGTCTCGGCGATGTCGACGGCCTTTACCACCACCACTACGGCATCGGAGACGTCGACCGCGCCGCCCTCGGCGACGCCGACGACAGCACATACGAGAAGAAGTTGATCGCCGAGCTCCACCGCCTGGAGTCGGCACAGGCCGAACTCCTCCTGGACCACCTCGGCCCCATTGAACGTGATGACACACTCGTTGACGTCGGCTGCGGCCGTGGCGGCTCGATGGTCATGGCCCACCGGCGCTTCGGGTGCCGGGTCGAGGGCGTCACACTCTCGGCCAAGCAGGCCGACTTCGCCAACCAGCGCGCCCGCGAACTCGGCATCGAGGACCATGTCCGCGCCCGCGTCTGCGACATGCTCGGTATGCCCTTCGAGACCGGGCGGGCCGCGGCCTCGTGGAACAACGAGTCCACCATGTACGTGGACCTGGAAGACCTCTTCGCCGAGCACTCCCGCATCCTCGCGATCGGCGGCCGCTACGTGACCATCACCGGCTGCTGGAACCCGCGTTACGGCCAGCCCTCGAAGCATGTCTCCCAGATCAACGCGCACTTCGAGTGCAATATCCACTCCCGCCGGGAATACCTGCGCGCCATGGCCGACAACCGCCTCGTACCGCAGGCCGTCATCGACCTCACTCCCGCGACCCTGCCGTACTGGGAGTTGCGGGCCACGTCCTCACTGGTCACAGGCATTGAGAAGGCGTTCATCAACTCCTACAAGGACGGTTCCTTCCAGTACCTGCTCATCGCCGCCGACCGCGTCTGATCGGCGGCACCCACTCCGCGGGTGGGGAGCATGGGATCCGGACGGCGCTCATGCTCCCCACCCAGGAACGCGGTCAGCCGCTGGAACCGCGGACCACGAGCTCGGGCTTCAGGACGGCGTCAGCGCTGCCGCCGTCGAGGAGGGCGAGGGAGGCCTCGACCATGCGCTCGGCGGTCGAGCCCAGGGTGGTGAGCCCCGGCGCGGCGGTGTCGGAGATGTACGTACCGTCGAAGCTCGTGATCGCGTACTCGGCAGGCACCCGTTTACCGGCGTGCTGAAGCGCCGTCAGCAGGCCGAGCGCGACAGTGTCGGCGGTGCAGATGATCGCGTCTGTGTCGCCGGGGTTCGCGAGCAGGAGCTTCGCCGCGTTGGTGCCGCTCGCCACCGTGAAGTTCGGCATTTCCAGAATCCGGTCGTCCGGTCCGGCGAGTGCGCGGAACGCGGCTGTGCGCTCGATGCTCGACGAGGAGTCCTCCTGCGCGTCGACCATCAGGATGCTGCGGCGGCCCCGCGCCCGCAGGTGTTCCACGAGCAGGCGGACCCCCGCCGCGTTGTCGAGCCGTACCGACGGCGCTTCGACGCCTCGTGCGCGGCGGTCGACCTGCACGACGCGGTTGGACCGCGCGAGCTCCGTGATCGCCGCGCCGCTCCGCTCGAACGCCGCGGGCACCACGAGCACCCCGTCCACCAGCACCCGATCCATGGCACCGAGCTGACGCCGCTCGGTCTCCGGGCTCTCGCCCGTGTCGATCGTCACCAGCCGCTTGCCCTGAAGGTCCAGGCGGCGCGAATACGCCGATACCAGCTCCGCGAAGTACGCGTTCGCGATCGCCGGAACGACAAGGGCCAAGGAATCCGTCGACTGAATCCGCAGCGCCCGCGCCGCCGCGTTCACCCGGTAGCCCAGTTCGTCGCACGCGTTCCGCACCCGCAGCGCCAGCTCGGGATCGACATTGCGCTGAACACCGGACAGCACACGGCTCGCCGTCGGCACTGACACCCCCGCGCGCAACGCCACGTCCTTCAAGCCTATGCGCGCACCCATCCTGATCTCCCCTGATTCCTGCCCGCCGACACTATCAGGACGGTCTCGGCGACCCATTGACGCGGCAGGGACCGGCGTGCTTGGGTTCGGAAATGGTTTTCCCGGCGAGAGTACCCCACGACCGCCACACCGGCGGTTTAGCGGCCCACCCCGCCGCTTAGCGCTCCGCCTCGCCGCCGTACACGCCTCCCACCACGGGCGCGATGACGGTCACCGCGCACCGCATACGCCGCACATCTCACGCGGAGCCGCGTCGCCCCCGGGCGCGGTCGACGCGCCCCTCGAACGCGAACCCACGATGTCCCCGAGTTCGACCATCCGCCCCTCCCCACATCGCCATACGTCGAAAGGCGCCCTTCCATGAGCACTGAGGCTCAGCAAGGTCGTAGAGGCACGACCGTCGAATCGAACGGCGTCAACCCCGTCCCCGATGCCGAACGGCGCGGGAAGCCGCGGGGCCTGTTCGCCGTGTGGTTCGCCTGGAACATCTCGATCCTCGGCATCAGTTACGGCATCTTCGTCTTCGGCCTCGGCCTGAACGTCTGGCAGACGATCGTCGCCGGGACCGTCGGCTACCTCATCTCGGCCACCCTCGTCGGCATCCTCGCGGTCGGCGGGCCCCGCACCGGACTGCCGACCCTCGCCCAGACGCGTTTCGCGTTCGGCATGAAGGGCAACAGGATCCCCGCGTTCTTCGCCTACCTATCCAATATGGGCTGGAAGGTGACGATCATCACCCTTGCCTCGACCACCGGCGCGAACCTGTTCGCGAAGCTGTGGCCGTCGGTGTTCGCCGACACCGACGGGTCGAGCGCCACCTCCACGATCGTGCTGTGGTTCGTGCTCGTGCTCGCCCTGACGATGACGGTCTCCGTCCTCGGCCACGAGCTCATCATGAAAGTCGAGGTCTGGATCTCGTGGGTGACCGGCGTCATGACGGTCGCGTTCCTCGGATTCATGGTGCCCGAGATCGAGTGGGCGCGTCTCGGTGACACCCCTGCGGGCGGACCGCTGGTGTTCATCGGCGGCATCATCATGGCGATGACCCTCGTCGGTCTCGGCTTCCTCAACTACGGCGGCGACTTCGCCCGTTACCTCCCGCGCGACACCCCGGCGCGGGGTGTGATCAGCTGGACGGTCACCGGGCTCAGCCTGCCGGTCGTCATCCTCCTCGCCGTCGGCGCGCTTCTCGTCGGCGGCGATTCCAAGCTCGGTGCCGCCACGGCGTCCGACCCGATCGGGGCGCTCACCGCGCTCCTGCCGATGTGGTTCTTCGTTCCCTTCTCCGTCGTAATCGTCATCTCGCTCGTTTCGGCCGCCATCACCGGCATGTACAGCTCCGGCCTCGCGCTCATGGCCGTGGGCGTACCGCTGCGCCGCTCCGTGACGACCGCGATCAACGCGATCATCATCGCGGCGGGCGCCTTCTACCTGCTGTTCATCTCCGCCTCGTTCCTCGCGACGTTCCAGTCGTTCCTGTCGCTCATCGCCGTGATGATGGGCACCATGGGCGGCATCCAGCTCATCGACTTCATCCGGCAGCGGCGCATGGGCTGGAACACCGACATGGCGAACCCGCGCGGCTACGGCGGCCGCGACGGGCGCTGGACGGCGATCCTGAGCCTGATCACCGGAACCGTCGTCGGTCTCGGCCTCGTGACCAGCTCCGACCCGAACTTCGCGAGGATCACGGGATTCCTCCTCACCGAACAGGGCCGCACCGGCGTGTTCGGGTCGAGCGGGCTCGGCATCGTCATCGCCCTGGCGCTCGGCGCCGCGCTCTACGCCATCCTCACGTTCGCGCTCCGGCTGGACCCGAAGCCCGACTACTCGCTCATGACCGCGGGAGACGCCGCTCGCGGGGACGGCGGGCTCGAGGTTCCGGCCCCCAACGCCGGCAAGAGCGCGGCCGACGTCACCGAACGCTGACCGACCCGTGGCGGCGAGGCCCGCGCGGGTCTCGCCGCCACTCGAGGAGCTGACACCCGTGTCCGCACATGAGACCGCGCTGCACCGATTCCGGAACCCGGACCCCTGGCATGCGCCCGCCGCCTACTGGTTCTGGCACCGGCTGCCCGAGAAGGACACGATCCGCGCCCAGGTGCGGCAGATGCACGACGCCGGGATCCGGAGCTTCCAGGTGCAGGCGCGGTTGTCGTACCCGATCGAGGGCTACCTCGACGACGACTACCTCGCCGCGTGCCGTACGGCCGTCGAGGCGGCCGCCGAGCTCGGCATGATCGTCGGCATCTATGACGACTACAACTGGCAGACCGGTCACGCGGCGGGCCGGGCCGTGGCCGGACACGACGAGCTGCGCGAACGGCATCTGTTCTGGGTGCGGATCCCCGCGGGCGCGAGCGAGGGTTCGCTCAGCGGGATCCGCTCGGCGACCGAGAACCTCGGCCCGGCCGCGATGGACTGGCACTACGAGGGCGGCGTCGTCGCCTGGGCCGACTGGCGGGTCGAGTACGCGCTCGTCGTGGAAGCCGCGGAAGCCGTGGAATCCGCGGAAGCCGTGGAATCCGCGGAAGCCGTGGAAGCCGCGGAAAGGGAGCAGGGCACGGCCGCCGAGCGGCCCGAGCTCGTCGACCGCGTGGACGGCGCCGCCGACAGATGCCGTGTCCGCCTCGTCGACCCCGTGCCCGGCGGCGCGGAGGCGATCGTGTTCGTCTCCGCCCGCTGCGCGACCTCCCGGCTCGTGAACCCCGTCGACCCGGTCGCGGTCGATCGCTTCATCGAGGCCGGTTACCAGCCCTTCGCCGACGCCCTGGGCGACTTCTTCGGTTCCACCGTCGCCTACGTGTTCTTCGACCAGCCGCACGCCGTGTACTACGACTGGGCGGAGCGCACGGGAGACCTGCGCTCGGCGATGCCGTTCCACGAGCGTCTGGCCGTCTCGATCCGGGAACGCTGGGGCGGGCGGACCCCGCAGGTGCTCGCCGCCGTGCTGGACGGGGACGACCCGGAGCGGCTGGGCCTCCGCGCCCAGTTCTACGAGCACTTCAGCGGCTACGCGATGGAGACGTTCCTCGGCAGGCTGCGCACCTGGAGCCACGCCCACGGTCTGCGTCAGTCCGGCCATGAAGTCCTCGGGCACGTCGGCGGCTGGGCGCTCGACACCGCGTTCGCGAACTGGGACCTGCGGGTGAACTTCGGGCTCGACCACTTCGGCGTGGACGGCTACCGCGACCTGACCGCGGTGGACGCGCAGGACGCCCTGGTGCAGCTCAGCCCCGTGTTCGGCGACTCGGTCGCCCGCCACCACGGCCGCGGCGGGACGATGGTCGAGCAGTACTTCGTCACCCCGCCCGAAGGCGGGACCCCGTGGTCCGGCCACTGGGGGCTCACCTTGCAGGAGTTGCGCACAACGGCGATCAACCACCATCTCCAGGGCATGCGACAGATGATCTTCCATGGCTTCTACCAGACCCATGGCCATGGAGACGATCACGAGTCGCTGCGGAACCCGCGCTTCGACTTCCCCCCGGGCATCAACTTCGAGCCCTGGTTCGCCGAACATCACCCGCGGTTCGCGCTCGAGAGCGCGCGGCTGAGCGAGTTCCTCGATCCGGTGTCACCACAGAACGACGTGGCGGTCCTGTACCCGTTGCGTACGGTGTGGACCGCGGGTCAGCTCGGCGAGCAGGCGTCGGCGCTGGGCGAGTGGGCCCGCGCGCTCACCGAATCCCGGGTGGGCTTCCACCTCGTGGACGAACGCGATCTCGACGCCGCCACCGTGGAGGAAGGCGCGGTGTGCTTCGGGGACCGCCGGTACCGGGCGCTCGTGCTCCCCGCCGTGACAACGCTGCGCTCTGCCGCGTCGCTGCGCCAACTTCGCCGCCTGGCCGAATCGGGCGTACGGGTGCTCGCCGGCGGCGCGACGCCCGCCGTCTACCAGGAGGGCCCACAGACCGCCGCCGAGGACTGGGCGGACCTCGCTCCCGCCGTGGAGATGTTCCACGCGGTCCCCGAGGAGGCGGCCCTGCGCGGGCTCACCGCACAGCGTGGACGGACTGAGCCGACGCTGCGCGTGCCCGCGGGCTCGCCGGTGCGCTGGCGCGGCGGCCCGGACACGGCCGGCGGCTTCCGCTTCGCGTGCTTCACCGAGGCCGAAGGGACGGTGGAGCTCCTGCTGCCCGACGGGCCCTGGCACATCGAGGAATGGGAGGCCGCCGACGGCACCGTGCGCACCCTCGACGCAGCCGAGAACCCGGTCGCGCTGCGGCTGGAGCAGAACGCGCTGCGCCTGTTGCGTGTGCGCGGGGACGCGGATCCCGCTTCCGGTCGGGCGGACGCCACGGAGGATTCCGGGGCCGCGGCCGGTCATGGCACACCGGAGTGGTCGGCGCCGGAGGCGCTGGAATCCGGCTGGCTGCTCGAGGTCGCCGAGGACTCGTACGAGGAGGCGGGCACCCGCCGCGACATCGCGGTGACATGCGGCTGGGAGCGCCAGGGCCTTCCGGCGTTCGCGGGCACCGCCGACTATGTGCGGCGGATCGAGCTCGACACGCCGGTCCCCCTGGAGCTGACGCTCCCGGCGGTCGCCGGAGCCGTGGCCGTGTCCGTGAACGGCGCGCGGGTGGCGGAGCGCGCCTGGGCGCCGTACCGCGTCACGATCCCCGCCGACGCCCTGCGGCCCGGGGGGAACGAACTCCGCATCCGGGTCGCGCCGTCGGCGGCCAACCGCTACTACGCCGGGACCGGGCTCCGCGCCGAGCCCGAGCCATGCGGACTGCTCGCGCCGCCACTGCTGCGCCACCCGCGCAAGACTCCGAACCCCGGTGCGTTCCCGGATGTTTTCGGCTCCGGCCCCCGCTCATCCACGATCGCGGAAAGGTGATCTGTCGTGCTCACGGGACTCGACCCGTTCCTGACCCGGATCGTTGACTCAGGTCGCCAGGCGGACTGGCCGCCGCGCACACTCCGGCAGCGGCCCGACGACCTGACCTGATCATGCCCGTGGCACGCGGACGCGAACCGGGCGGCCGACAGGCAGCACGCCGCGGGGCGGCGCACGCGGTGGCCCGCTCACCGATCGGTCCCGAGAAGGAGTCGCCCCCGCCCCTGCCCGGCTGATCGCCGTCCGGGGCCGGGGACAGGTGTTCGGGGTGCGCCTTCACGCCACGGTGGCCCCTTTCCCACGGTCGGCCCTGGTCGGCCCGGGACCCCTCGGATATCGGAACGGTCTGCGTTGGTTCAAGCGCGTACCAAGCAGGACCCGCGCGTTCCTTGGGGAACCGGTGGCCGGTGAACTCCTTGCCGCGTTCCGCCCCTCCCCGCCACCGCACCCGGACTCCACTGGGGTGGCAGCCTGCTGGCGTGCTGCGAACGATGAACGGGGTGACGGCGCGCAACCTGCCGCCCAGTGCCTTCGCCCCCGTGATGGCGACCGGAATCGTGTCCCAGGGACTGGCGGCGGTGGGCGCCCCACGGCTGTCCGGCGTTCTGCTGGCCGTGGCCGTGGTGCTCTACGGCGGGCTGCTGGCGGGGCTGGTGTGGCGGGTGGCGCGATATCCACGCGAGGTGGCGGCCGACCTGCGGGATCCCGCACGGCTCTTCGGCTTCTTCACCTTCGTCGCCGGCTCCGATGTGCTCGCCGTCCGGCTGGCCGCGGGCCCGGCGCGGGCGGCCGCGGCGGCCCTGCCGGTGCTGGCCATACCCGTTGCCGTCCTCCTGCTGGGGTGTGTGGCGTTCATGGCGCACCGGCTCGGCGCGGGCGGGATGGTCAGGCGCGCGGACGGGATCTGGTTCCTGTGCGTGGTGGGGATCCAGTCCGCCGTCCTGGCGGTGGCCGCGCTGGCCCCCGGCCGCGCCCGGCCGGCCGAAGCGCTCGGCTGGGCGGCCGGGGTGCTGCTGTACGCGGCGGTGGCCACGGTGGTCGCATGCCGGCTGGCGCGGTTCGGGGTACGGCCCCGGGAGCTGTCCCCGCCGTACTGGATCACGATGGGGGCCTGCGCGATCAGCCTGCTCGCCGGTGCCCGGCTGGTGCACCAGGGGTTCGGCATCCCCCACCTCCAGGCGGTGATCCGCGTCGCCCTGATCGCCCTGTGGGGCTGGGCCACCTGCCTGCTGCCACCGCTGCTGGCCGCCGGGATCTGGCGGCATCTGCTGCACCGGGTGCCCCTGAGGTACGAGCCTGCCTGGTGGACCATCGTCTTCCCCACGGGCATGTACGCCGTGTCCACCAGCGCACTCGGCGAGGCCGAGGGGATCCACCGCCTGGTGCTCCTCGGGCATCTCGCGGTCTGGGTGGCGCTGGGTGTGTGGTCGCTGGTCGCGGCCGGGTTGGTGCGGACGCGCTGTCATTGGACGGCGGCAGCGAATTCAGGCCAGAAACCGGGTCAAGAGATATGAAAGTCCGGCGGAAGGACGTCCTTCGCCTAACTGGTGAGCTCCCCCCGTTTGCCTACCAGGCAATACTGACACGCTGTCAAGTTCCGTTCATCGCGCCGCCTTCATCGGCACACGCGTCCGCCACAGGAAAGGCAAACCGCAAGGAAAAAGCAATCCAGGTGATGCTAAATGACTCAAATGGGTCATACGACACGGCTGATGCGCGAGTGATGCTGTCGCGCGAAACGCAATCAGGGCCCCGGCCGACCGTTCGGCGCGGAGCCACAGCCGAAGGAGCTGGACCTTGGTGCGCCGCACAGCACGAGAGAAGGCCGGAACCGCCGCCTCGGCGGTGACGGAGAGACTGCTCGCGGCCGGGACCGCGCTCCGCCGCCTCCCGACCACCCCCGACCTGAGGGCCGTCTACCGGACGGACCAGAGCGTGGAGGACTCCCCCTACCGCGAACGCTGGGCGCACGACCGGGTGGTGCGCTCCACCCACGGCGTCAACTGCACCGGCTCCTGCTCCTGGAAGGTCTATGTCAAGGACGGGCTGATCACCTGGGAGACCCAGCAGACCGACTACCCCTCGGTCGGCCCGGACCGCCCCGAGTACGAACCGCGGGGCTGCCCGCGCGGCGCCTCCTTCTCCTGGTACACCTACTCCCCCACCCGGGTGCGCCACCCCCTCGCCCGCGGTGTGCTGGTCGAGCTCTACCGGGAGGCCCGGGACCGGCTCGGCGACCCGGTGGCCGCCTGGGCCGAGATCACCGGCGACCCGGTCAAGCGGGGCCGCTACCAGTCGGCCCGCGGCAGGGGCGGGCTGGTGCGGATCGGCTGGGAGGAGGCCCTGGAGATCGCGGCCGCCGCCCATGTCCACACCCTGCGCGCCCACGGCCCGGACCGGATCGCCGGCTTCTCCCCGATCCCCGCCATGTCGATGGCCTCCCACGCCGTCGGCGCCCGCTTCATGGCGCTGATCGGCGCGCCCATGATCTCGTTCTACGACTGGTACGCGGATCTGCCGATCGCCTCCCCGCAGGTCTTCGGCGACCAGACCGACGTCCCCGAATCGGGGGACTGGTGGGACGCGGCGTATCTGATGCTGTGGGGCTCGAACGTGCCGGTCACCCGCACCCCCGACGCCCACTGGATGGCCGAGGCCCGCTACCGGGGCCAGAAGGTGGTCGTGGTCTCCCCGGACTACGCGGACGCCACCAAGTTCGCCGACGAATGGCTCCACCCCCACCCCGGCACCGACGGGGCGGTCGCCATGGCGATGGGTCACGTCATCCTCAAGGAGTGCTTCGTCGAGCGCCAGGTGCCCTACTTCACCGACTACGTCCGGCGCTTCACCGACCTGCCCTTCCTGGTCGAACTGACGGAACGGAACGGGCACCACATCCCCGGCGCCTTCCTCACCGCCGCCGCCCTGGCGGACACCGAACCGCGCCTGGGCGCCCACGCCGACGAGGCGGCCCGGCACTGGATGCCGGTGCTCTACGACGCGGAGACCGACCGGCCCGTGGTCCCCCATGGCACCCTGGGCGACCGCTGGAGCAAGGGCGGCGAAGGCCGCTGGAACCTCGATCTGGAGGGCATCACCCCCCGGCTCACCCTCCACCGCACCCCCGGCGCCCGGACCGCCGAAGTGGAACTGCCCCGCTTCGACGAACCCGGCGCCACCGTCCGGCGCGCCGTCCCCGTACGACGCCTCGGCGGACGGCTGGTCACCACCGTCTTCGATCTGCTCCTGGCCCAGTACGCGGTGGGCCGCCCCGGCCTCACCGGGCAGTGGCCCACCGGCTATGACGACGCCTCGGCACCCGCCACTCCGGCCTGGCAGGAGGCCATCACCTCGGTCCCGGCCGCGGCCGTGATCCGCGCGGCGCGCGAGTTCGCGGGCACGGCGGAGAAGACCCGTGGCCGCTGCATGATCGTGATGGGCGCGGGCACCAACCACTGGTTCCACTCCGACACCATCTACCGCTCCTTCCTCACCCTGCTGCTGCTCACCGGCTGCCAGGGCGTCAACGGCGGCGGCTGGGCCCACTACGTCGGCCAGGAGAAGGTGCGCCCGTACACCGGCTGGCAGCAACTGGCCACCGCCGCCGATTGGACACGGCCGTCCCGGCAGATGGCGGGCACCCCGTACTGGTACCTCCACACCGACCAGTGGCGCTACGAGCGGTACGGCGCCGACGCGCTCGCCTCGCCCACCGGCCAGGGGCTGTTCACCGGCCGTCACACCGCCGATCTGGTCGCACAGTCGATGCGGCTGGGCTGGATGCCCTCCTACCCGACCTTCTCCGCCAATTCCCTGGAGCTCGGCCGCCTGGTGCGGCAGAGCGGACGGCCGGCGCGGGAGTGGGTCGCCGAACAACTCGCCGGGGGTGAGCTGGAGTTCGCCTGCGAGAACCCCGACGCGCCCGAGAACTGGCCGCGCGTGCTCACCGTATGGCGGGCCAACCTCATCGGCTCCTCCGCCAAGGGCAACGAGTACTTCCTGCGCCATCTGCTGGGCGCCCAGGACAACACCACCGCCGAGGAGACCCCACCGGACCGCCGGCCGGCGGACCTCACCTGGCAGGACCGGGCGCCCCGCGGCAAGCTCGACCTGCTGCTCGCGCTGGATTTCCGGATGACCTCCACCACCCTCTTCGCCGACCTCGTGCTCCCCGCCGCGACCTGGTACGAGAAACACGACCTGTCCAGCACCGACATGCACCCCTACGTCCATGCCTTTACCCCGGCCATCAGCCCGCCCTGGCAGGCCCGCACCGACTTCGACATCTTCCACGGCCTCGCCCGCAAGCTCAGCGAACTCGCCGCCGGACGGCTGGACACCGCCCACGACCTGGTCGCCACCGCCCTCATGCACGACACCCCGGACGAGACCGCCCAGCCCGGCGGGACCGTACCGGACTGGCGCGACGGCCACACCCCCGCCGTACCGGGCGTGAACCTGCCGAACGTCACCCTCGTGACCCGCGACTACACCGCCGTCGCCGACCGCCTCGCCGCCTTCGGTCCGCTGGCCCAGCAGTCGGGCATGCAGGTCAAGGGCATCACGGTGATCCCGGACCAGGAAGTCGCCTGGCTGGCCGACCGCTGCTCCACCGCCACCCGCGGCGCCGCGGCCGGCCGGCCCCTCCTCGACACCGACGCCAAGATGTGCGAGGCCATCCTCGCGCTGTCCGGCACCACCAACGGGCGTCTCGCCGCCGAGGGATTCGCCCGGCTCGCCGAGCACTGCGGCCCCGGCTCCGGCCTCACCGAACTGGGCGCCTCGGTGGCCGAACGCCGGGTGGTGTTCTCCGACACCCAGGCCCGCCCCGTCCAGGTCGGCGCCAGCTTCGAATGGTCCGGCAAGGAGGCCCCCGACCGCCGCTACGCGCCGTTCACCATCAACACCGAACACCGCAAGCCCTGGCACACCCTCACCGGCCGCCAGCACTTCTACCTCGACCACTCCTGGATGGCCGAGCTCGGCGAACAACTCCCCGTCTACCGGCCGCCGTTGGACCTCGCCGCCCTCGGCGAGGCCCCACCCGGGGCGGACGGCGACACCGGACGCGGCGACACCGGACGCTCGGTCACCGTCCGCTATCTCACCCCGCACTCCAAGTGGTCCATCCACTCCGAGTACCAGGAAAACCTCATCATGCAGACCCTGGCCCGCGGCGGCCCGGTCATCTGGCTCAGCGTCCCCGACGCCGAGGCCATCGGGGTATCGGACAACGACTGGATCGAGGCCGTCAACGCCAACGGCGTCGTGGTCGCCCGCGCCGTGGTCTCCCACCGCATGCCCACCGGCACGGTGTTCATGTACCACGTGCAGGAACGGCTGGTGAACGTGCCCAAGTCCGAGGCCACCGGCCGCCGCGGCGGAGTGCACAACGCCCTCACCAAGCTCCTCATCAAACCCACCCACCTCATCGGCGGCTACGCCCAGCTCTCCTTCGCCCCCAACTACTACGGACCCACCGGCAACCAGCGGGACGCGGTCACCGTCATCCGGCGCCGCTCCCAGAACGTGGAGTACTGACATGCCGCGCCAACGGCCGCGCAGCCCCCGGGTGATGGCCCAGGTCGCCATGGTCATGAACCTCGACAAGTGCATCGGCTGCCACACCTGCTCGGTCACCTGCAAACAGACCTGGACCAACCGCTCCGGCACCGAATACGTCTGGTTCAACAACGTCGAGACCCGCCCCGGCCAGGGCTATCCCCGCGGCTATGAGGACCAGGATGCCTGGAAGGGCGGCTGGCACCTCAAGGGCGGCAGGCTGGTGCCCCGCACCGGCGGCCGCGCCCGCCGCCTCGCCCGGCTGTTCGCCAACCCCGAACTGCCCCGGCTGGACGACTACTACCAGCCCTGGACGTACGACTACGACACCCTCACCACCGCCCCGCTCGGCGACGACGTGCCCACCGCCCCGCCCCGCTCCCTCGTCGACGGCCGCCCCACCGCCGTCACCTGGGGCCCCAACTGGGACGACGACCTCGGCGGCGGCCCCGAGCACATCGCGGGCGACCCGGTCCTGGCGAAGATGAGCGACAAGGTCCGGCTGGAGTACGAGCAGGCGTTCATGTTCTACCTGCCGCGCATCTGCGAACACTGCCTCAACCCCTCCTGCGTGGCCGTCTGCCCCTCCGGCGCGATGTACAAGCGGATCGAGGACGGCATCGTCCTGGTCGACCAGGACCGCTGCCGCGGCTGGCGCATGTGCGTCAGCGGCTGCCCGTACAAGAAGGTCTACTTCAACCACCGCAGCGGCAAGGCCGAGAAGTGCACCCTGTGCTATCCGCGTATCGAGGCCGGGGAGCCCACCGTGTGCTCGGAGACCTGTGTGGGGCGGCTGCGCTACCTCGGCGTCATCCTCTACGACCCCGACAAGGTCGGCGAGGCCGCCGCCACCCCCGACGAGAAGGACCTCTACGAGGCCCAGCTCGGCTGCTTTCTCGACCCCGAGGACCCCGACGTGGCCCGCGCCGCCGCCGATTCCGGCATTCCGCACGACTGGATCGAGGCCGCCCGGCGCTCCCCGGTGCACGCGCTCATCAGCCGATACCGGGTCGCCCTGCCGCTGCACCCCGAATACCGCACCATGCCCATGGTCTGGTACGTCCCCCCGCTGTCCCCGGTCGTCGACGCGCTCACCGCCACCGGCCACGACGGCGAGGATCCCGTCAACCTCTTCGGCGCCATCGACAGCCTCCGCATCCCGCTGGGCTATCTCGCCGAACTCTTCACCGCGGGCGATCCCGGGCCGGTCGAGGCCGCCCTGTGCCGGCTGGCCGCGATGCGCAGCCATATGCGCCGGATCAACCTCGGCGAGGAGCGCGACCCCGCCATCGCGGCGGCCGTCGGCCTGGACCAGGACGGCATCGAGGCGATGTACCGGCTGCTCGCCCTCGCCAAGTACGAGGAGCGGTACGTCATCCCCACCAGCTACACCGCCACACCCGGCGGCGACGCTCCCACGGATTCCTGCAGCCTCGACGGCGACGGCCTGCCCGGCATGATGCCGTACGGCGACACCGGCGCCTTCCACGCGCCCCCGGCACCCGAACCCGCCGGTGCCGGATCCGGCCTGGCCGGCCGGCTCAACCTGCTGAACTGGAACGGCCGCGGCCGCCCCGCCGGGCTGTTCCCCCAGCGCGACGAGGGCACCCGGTGAACCCGGCCGCCCCCGCGGCGCACCAGGCCGCCGCCCTCCTCCTCGGCTACCCCGGGCCGGACTGGCCCGCCCGCCACGCCCTGGTACGGGACTGCCTGACCGAACTCACCGTCCCCGCCGCCACGCCGCTGCTGCGGTTCTGCGCCGCCGTCGACGGCGTCCCGGTGCTCGACCTGGCCTCTGCCTACGTCCGGACCTTCGACCGCAGCCGCCGCCGCACCCTGCACCTCACCTACTACACCGACGGCGACACCCGCCGCCGCGGCGGCACCCTCGCCGCTCTCAAGGCACACTACCGCGCCCACGGATGGGCGCCCCCCGAGGACGAACTCCCCGACCACCTGCCGCTGATGCTGGAGTTCGCCGCCCGCTGCCCGGACCCGGGCACCCGGCTGCTGCTCGACCACCGCGCCGCCCTGGAGCTGCTGCGGATGGCCCTCACCGACCACGGCAGTCCGTACGCCGACATCCTGTGCGCCGTCTGCGACACCCTGCCCGGCCCCTCACCCGCCGACCGCGCCGCGGCCCTCGCACTCGCCCGCGGCGGACCGCCCACCGAAACCGTGGGCCTGGCCCCCTTCGCCGCGAACACCCCCACCGCCACCCCCCTCGCGAGAGGAACCGGCCAGTGAACCACCTGCACATCGCCCTGTGGGGCGTCCTCCCCTACCTCGTCCTCACTCTCTTCACCGCCGGCACCGCCTGGCGCTACCACTACGACCGGTTCGGCTTCACCACCCGCTCCAGCCAGCTCCACGAACACCGCATGCTCGCCATCGGCGGGCCGCTCTTCCACTACGGGCTGCTCTTCGTGATCGCCGGCCATGTCGTGGGCCTGCTCATCCCCGAAACGCTCACCGAACGGCTGCGCGTCAGCGAATCGCTGTACCACGCCAACGCCCTGCTCGTCGGCGGCACCGCGGGGCTGGCCACCGTCACCGGTCTCGGCATCCTGCTGTACCGGAGGCTGCGCGTGCCCGCCGTACGCGCCGCCACCAGCCGCGGCGACCGCGTCGTGTACCCGCTGCTCGCCACGGTCCTGCTCGCCGGGCTCACCGCCACCGCCACCGGCGCCGGCCACCACTCCTACGACTATCGGCGGGGCGTCTCGATCTGGTTCCGCAGCCTGTTCACCCTCGACCCCGACGTGCCCGCCATGGCCCACGCACCTCTGGTCTACCGGATCCACGCCCTGCTGGCGATGGCCCTGTTCGCCCTCTGGCCCTTCAGCCGCCTCGTCCACGCCTTCACCGCCCCTATCGGCTACCTCACCAGGCCCTACGTCGTCTACCGCTCCCGCACCCCGGCCCCCCGGCGGTAGCGGGGGGGCCGGGGCATCGCCCGGTCAGGACGGGTTGTCCGCGTGGGTGAGGGTCGTCCAGGCGTTGAAGTAGTTGTCCGTGCCGGACGGGCGGTGGGCCTCGGTGTACTTCTGGGTGTTGGACATGCTGATGCCGAGGCGGTTGTGGAGGGCGTTGAAGCCGACCTCGGTGACCTGGTCCAGGCCCTTCTTGACGGAGCCGCCGCACAGCCAGGACGGCACGGCGGTGCCGTTCTCATAGGCGGTGTGGAAGCCCAGTGCGTAGCGCAGCCGGTCCTGGATCTTCGGGTAGAGGTCCTGGCCCTGGATGCGGCTGGTCTCCGCGATGTCCGCGATGGAGGCGATGCCCCAGCCGGTGTGCCCGAAGTCGCGGCAGGTCTCCTGGGCGAGGCCGTCGGCGAAGGTGCTCTGGCCCTGCCAGTACTTGATGATCTCGGCCTCGGTGTCGATGCTGCTGTCCGCGGGCGGCTTGGGCAGGTCGCCGTCGCTGGTCAGGTATACGTACGCCGGGACGCGGTCGAGGTAGGTGCTGACCGCCTTGTCGTAGGCGGAACGGTCATCGAGGAAGACCGCGATGCCGATGGCCGCCTCGGTCATCACCAGTTCCCAGTTGCCGTTCTTGGTGGCGGCGCCGTTGATCACCTCGGGGAGGTACACGTCGCGCAGCATGGTGGCGAAGCGTCCGGCGCCCGACCAGCCGCCGTCGTAGGTGTACTTGATGATCTCGGCGGCGCGCGGCCAGGTGGCGCCGGACCAGCCGGACTGGAGCGGGGCGTTGCTGTTGGTGTGATCAGTGATCGTGGAGGACCAGGCGTCCATGATCTCGATCGACTTCTTGGCGTATCTGCTGTCCCGGGTGAAGTACCAGGCGAGCGCGTCGGTGTACGCCGCGATGGCGTCCTGGCGCTCCTCGGTGCACCCGTGGTTGGGGTTGGACGACGAGCCGCACTCCACGACGGCGCGCGGTTGGGGGGTACGCGACAGCGAGGCGTAGGAGCTGCCCAACATGTCGTCGTAGGCGGCCTTCCAGGGCTGCTGGCCTGCCTGCACCTTCGAGCGGGCGTAGTCGAGTTGGGCCCGGCTCACCAGCACCCCGGGGTGGGTGAAGGCGGCCGGCGCGGCCGTGGCCCGTGCGGCCGGTCCGCCGAGCTGGAGGCTCAGCAGACCGGCCAGCAGGGCGAGAACACTGAGTAACGCGGTTCTGGTTCGTGCCATCCCATGACCTCTTCTGTTCATGGATGAGAACACAGTTCCCACATACGGACAGGATGGTCTGGACCATAAGGACAGCTCGTGAACAAGTCAATGCCGGTCGACGTCGGACGTGGTCAGAGGACGTCGTAGGTCAGGTGCGTCGCGGTCGTTGTCGGGGTCACGCTCCGCTGGACCAGTGTGCGCGGCGCTCCGCCGGTGAACAGTGGCGTTCCGGCACCCAGCACGACGGGCGCGAGGTGCAGCGACACCACGTCGACCAGTCCGGCCTCGATCGCCGAGCCGACCGTGGCGCCGCCGCCCATGAGGATGACGTCGAGATCCTTGCCGCTGTCCGACGACGCCGCCTCGGCGCGCTCACGCGCGGCGGCGACGGCGTCGGGCAGACCGGTGGTGATGAACGTCCAGTCGAGGTCGGTGAGCCGTACCGACTCCGGCGGCGAGCTCGTCACCACGACGAACGCGGGCCTGCCGACCTCGCCGGCGCCGTAGCCGACCGTGTCGTCCCAGCCGCCCGGCCCGTCGACCACGTCGAAGAGCCGGCGGCCGAGGACGACGGCGCCCGAGCGGACGGTCCCCTCGCGCAGCACCCGGCGGTCGTCGGGGTCGTCGGAGAACGCCCAGGTGTGCAGGGCCTCGCCGCCGGTGCCCAGGCCGCTGTCCGGGCCGGGGTCGGGCCCGGTGACGAAGCCGTCGAGGGAGACCGAGATGTCAGCGATGATTCGAGTCATGTCAGGGCAGACCCGATCCGCCGCCCGAACTCATCGCTCCGGCACATCGGCCTCACATACTTGCCGGTCAACACGCAAGTTACTTGTTAGGATATCCGCGTGGTCACCACTCGCCGTACCCAGCAGGAGCGCCGCGCCCAGGCCGAGGCCGCGTTGCTCAACGCCGCCGCCGAACTGGTCGTGGAGCACGGTGTGCGGTCGCTGACGCTGGCACGGGTCGGCGAACAAGCGGGGTACAGCCGTGGGATCGTCACCCACCACTTCGGCTCCAAGCAGACCCTGATCGAGCGGCTGGCCCGCACGACGCAAACCGGCTTCGTCCCCGGGCTCGCGGACCTCCCGCCCGGACTGGACCGGCTCCTGCGCCTCGTCGACGGCTACATCGGCGCCTCCGGGGGCGCCGGAACGATGAACCGGGCCTTCCTGCTGCTGTGGGCCGAAGCGGCCACCGCGTCCGAGCTGGCCCCGATCTTCCGCGAGCGCGACGAGGCGTTCCGCTCCGATCTGCGCATCGACGTCGCCGCCGGGATCGCCGACGGCGACGTGCGCCCGGACATCGTCCCCGACGACGTCGCCATCGCGGTCCTCGGACAGCTGCGCGGGATCGGACTGCAATGCCTCCTCGACCCCCACACCGTCGACACCGCACGGCTGCGCCACACCGTCACCGACCACTGGCGCCAGGCATTGCGTGTCCCCTAAAGGGCATGAGTTCCGCCTGAAGGGCACGAGTCGCGTCGCCATGGAGGGACGCCGTCCGGTCGTGCGCGTCAGGTGGTGGCCAGCAGCAGGTCTTCCCCGCTCGATGGGCGGAGGCCGTCGGCGCGATCGGCGAAGTAGCGCTCGGCGAGCGAAGCTCCCGGCACATGCCGGACGTCCTTGAATCCGGCTTCGCGGGCCAGTTCCAGCATCTCGGGCGGTGTGTAGAAGCTGATGAACGGCGTTCCGGCCGCTTGCGCGCCTTCCTTGCTCGCGCGGAGGCCGGGGCGGTCGGCGGCGTCGAGAAGTTCGGCCGGCAGCAGGAAGGTCATGGCGAGTGTCGAGCCGGGCGCGAGCCCGGCGATCTGCCGCAGGGTGGCCGCGGTGGCCTCTTCGGTGAGGTACATGGTGACGCCGGTGGAGACGATGACCGCGGGCCTGCCGGCCTCGAAACCGGCCGCGGCCAGCTGTTTCAGCCAGTCTTCGCTCGCCTCGAAGTCGACCGGCACCAGGCGCAGCCAGTCGGGGACGCCATAGCCGAGTTCGTCCAGGCGATGGCGTTTCCATGCCTGCGGGCCGGGCTGGTCGACCTCGAAGACCCGCACGCGGGAGGCGGTCTCCGGCCTGCGCTGGGCGAAGGTGTCCAGGCCGGCCCCCAGGATGACGTACTGGGTGACGCCGTGGTCGGCCCGCTCGGCGATCAGGTCCTCGATGAAACGCGCGCGGGCCACCATGGCCGCCCGGAACCCTCTGGTGGCGTCCGGGTCCATGTCGGGGCGGCGGCGCCAGTCAGCGTCGGGGGCCGCCAGCAGCAGACCGATCTCGTCCTCGAGCACATGGGGCGGTGGGTCGACCTGGACATGCATCGCCCGCCAGAGGGCGGTCCTTACCGCGGTACTGTCCGGCGCCCCGGTCTGCTCGTCCACCACGGTGTTCCCCTTTCGTCGCGGTCAGTCCTTGCCGGGGGCCTGGAGGTTCCACAGGCGTCCGTCGGGGTCGCGGACGGTCATCTCCCTGGTCCCGTAATGGGTGTCCTCGAACGGCGTGACCACCTCGACGGCGGGGTCGGGACGGAACGCGTCCGCGTCCGCCACCTTCAGCACGATCCGCGTCTGCGGCTCTCGATCCTCGGGGACCTCGGAGATGAAGACGTACGGCCCGTCGCCGTTGCGGAGCCGGCCGGAGTCGTGGTCGGTGGCGAACTCCAGCTCGTACCCCAGCGCCTGGAAGAACCTCGCCGACTTACCCCAGTTGTGGGTCGTCAGGAACACGGCCTCGATTCCTTCGGTCGCCATGTCAGCCCTCCTTCTCGGTCGATCGCTGTTCGTGCTCATGGGCGTCGTCGAGGTAGGCGCGCAACGCTTCGGCGACCAGTGCCGACAACGACATGCCCGACTCGATGGAGTGGTACTTGACCTGCTTGATCAGCTCGATCGGCAGGTACACGTTGAACTGCTTGACTTCCCTGTCACCCACGAGTGCGATGCTAGCATCCTAGCAAGCTAGAAGACGATAGGCGCGGCGGCCATGGCGAACCATCCAGTGCCGGCGCCTACTCCAGCCCCCGCTTCCCCGGCGCCCAGAACGGCTTGGTGAGCACCGCGCGCCGGTCCCAGCCCACCTCCCGGACGAGCACCTGCCGCACCCGCTGCACGGTCCGGGCCTCCCCGGCGACGTAGGCGATCCCGCCCGACTCCGGGGCGAGGCGTCGCACCGCGTCCGGGAGCGAAGTGCCGCCCCTGGACAGCCAGTCGATGCGGTCCGAGTGGGTCAGCGGCAGCCGGTCCGCGGCCGTCTCCGTCTCCACGCAGCCGGAGACGCGCGCCCCGGGCGGCAGTGCGGCCAGCATCGCGCCGAAGGCGACGGACGCCGTCTCCTCCCCGACGAAGACGTGATGGGCGGCCTCGGGCCGCAGCGTGAAGGACCCCTCGGGTTTGCCCAGCCGCACCCGCGCGCCGACCTCGACGCTCCCGCCCCAGCGCGCCCCCGGCCCCGCTCCGGCGTGGTCCAGCACGCACAACTCGACGGCGCCGGAGGGGTCATAGGCCCACACGGAGTACGTACGACGGATCAGCCCGGAGCCGACCAGGACGCGCACCTGCTGCCCGGGACGGACGTCGAGCCCGGCGAGGGCGTCGCCCTCGATGCGCAGCCGCCGCATACGGGCGGCGATCGGTTCGGCCTCAGTGACGGTGCCGCGGAGCGTCAGCAGGTCCAGGACCGGGTCCAGCAGCGTGGGCATGGGAGTGCTCCTCGGGGAACTCGGGGGCGTGCGGGGGGAGTTGGGCGGCCACGACCGGTCAGAACGCGATAGTACGCGTTCTCGATCGAATGCGATAGTACGCGACTTGGCACCTCGCCGAGGGGGAACACCAGCTCGCGGTCGACGACGATGTGATCCCGCTGCCGGGCGCCCGTGTGGCACTGGTCGTCGGCGATGTGGTGGGCCACGGCATCCACGCCTCGGCCGGCATGGGCCGCCCGCGGACGGCGGTGCGGACACTGGCCGACACCCTTGGCGCCGACGTCCAGCCCTACGCGTTGCGGCTGTACGGCGGACGCCGGGCTCGCCGTTCAGGGAGAACTCGGTGGCGGCGGGACGCCCCGGACACGGCGCTCAATCGCGCCGTGCGGAGGACCGGTTCGCGGAGCCGTTGATCACGAACTGCGACGCCTCGATCGGCTTGCGCAGCGCCAGGTTGGTGCCCGCGGGCGGGTCCCCCGGATTCTCCCCGCCCGCCTCCCCGCGCACCTCCACCTCGGAGAGCTGGACGGCGTTCCAGCCCGTGTTGCCGGTCACCTGTACGCGTACGTACCGCCCCTCGGCCGTGACGTCGAGCGCCACGGTATTGCCGGACGATGGCGAGAAGTCCTTGCGCACGTCCGGAACCACGGTGGTGAAGTCCTGGCCGTCGGTGCTCGCCTGGACTCTCACCGCCTCGGTGCGGGACTCCCACGACGCGGGGAGCTTCAGTACCACCTCGTCGAGGCCCGTCTCGCTCCCGAGGTCGATCTGCACCCACTGCGGGAACGAGCCCGCGGGCCCCTCCCAGTAGGAGGCCTGGCTGCCGTCGGTGACATTGCTCGCCGGATAGGAGCCGTGGGCCCCACTGGCCGTCACCGGCCTGCCCAGCGCCGGATTCACTCCCTCCGCGGCCCGGGCGCCCTCCGCGGCATGGGCTGTCACGGGCAGCAGCCCGACCGTGAGCAGACCCGCCGTCACAAGCCCGGCGGATAACCGCCGACCGTGATGTCTCATAAGGCCTTCTCGATCCTTCCCCTGAGCAGGCCCAGACGATGCCGCGGTGGTGCCGAGCCAGCCGCAGTGCGAGAGTTGAGTGATTTCGTCTATCTTTTGCAGCGATGCTTTGACAGATTTCTACCGCTCATCGGCTCTGTCAACGACTCGGCACCCGGCGGCGCTTGGTCGGCCGCAGCGGGAACGAACCCCGCTCGGGGAAGGTCAGGGCAGTACGACCAGTTCACGGCTGGTGCGGTTGAGCCGCTCCCCGCCGTCGTCGGTGCAGATGACGATGTCCTCGATGCGGGCTCCGAACCGGTCGGGAAGATAGATGCCCGGCTCCACGGAGAAGGCCATACCGGGCTCCAACGGCAGGGCGGAGCCCGCCACGATGTAGGGCTCCTCGTGCGTTTCCAGCCCGATGCCATGACCGGTGCGGTGGATGAAGTGCGGCCCGAAGCCCGCGTCCGTGATGACATCCCGGCCGATCGCGTCCAACCGCTCGGCGGTGATACCGGGCCGTACCGCGTCGGTCTGGGCACGCTGGGCGGTCAGCAGCACCTCGTACAGCCGTCGGTACTCCGCCGGTGGCTCGCCGACGACGTAATCGCGGGTGGAGTCGGAGCAGTAGCCGTCTTCGGTGGTCCCGCCGATGTCGACCACCACGGGGTCACCGGGCAGGATCACCCGGTCCGACAGCTCATGGTGGGGGCTGGCACTGTGCGGTCCGGAACCGACGATGACGAAGTCGGCCCGCACATGGCCCTCGGCCACGATGGCGTCCGCGATGTCCCGGCCGACCTCGCGTTCGGTGCGCCCGGCGCGCAGCCACTCGCCCATGCGGGCGTGCACCCGGTCGATGGCCGCCCCCGCCCGGCGCAGCGCCTCGGCCTCGGCCTCGGTCTTGCGGATCCGCAGCCGGCCGAGTACCTCTCCGGCGAGTGCCTGGTCGGTGTCGGGCAGCACGGCACGGAAGGCGACGACCTTCTCGGCCCACATGTGGTTGTCGACGCCGACCCGGGCCATACCGGCGGGCAGCCTGGCCGCGACGAGGGCGTACGGGTCCTCGGTCTCGGCCCATCCGCTGATCTCGATCCCGAGGTTCCCCGCCGGGGACGCGAGCGCGGCAGGCCGCTCCAACTCCGGTACCAGGAGAAAGGGTTCGCCGTCCACGGGGAGCACAAGACAGGTGAGCCGCTCCAGGGGAAGGGCGTGGTACCCCGTCAGATACCGCAGGTCGGCGCCGGGACTGATCAACAGCGCGCCCAGACCCGCGTCGGCAGCGGCCTCCCGCGCGCGCACCAGACGGTCGGCGGGGTAGAGATCGGCAGGGATCACAGGGAGTTCTCCATCCTGGTGTCGGACCGGCCCGAGGCAGCAGACCAGAGCGCCTCGACCGGCCGGAGCCCCGGTCGGAGCCCCTTCTCACGGCCTCAGTCTCCATAGAGTGCGGCACGAGCCCGGCGTAGCCAACACGAGGCCTTGCCGAGCGACAAGACCGCGATCGCCACCTGGCATCACGTCATTCACCGGTCATGAACGCAATCAGCTTGGGCCGAAACTGAGACCCTGAGCTCGTTGACCCTCCGTCCCGAGCGGTGAGCCGTCCCCACGATGGCCCGGCTCATCGCTCCGGACCTCACCGGCCGCCGGGCACCGGTCACCTCCGGCGGACCGGAGTGATGCCGTCGGCCATCGGGAGCGGCTTGAACACATGGTCGTGGTCGTCCCGGTGGTCATGGCCCGGGTGACGTCGCGCCAGGGCGCGGGCGCGTGCGCTCACTTCGTCCGTGGACACGACGCACAGGCCGACGAGCACGTCCTCCAGGGCGGCCAGCCAGAGCCGGTAGTAGTGAAATGGCTCCTCCTGTGTCGGCGCGGTCTCCCGGGCCGCGATCCGGGCGATCAGCGCGGCCTGGAACCCCGGCCAGGTGAAGGCGCCCGCCTCGTACAGGCTGACGGCCATGGCGAAGGCGCGGCCCTCCCAGGGCTCGGCGAACACCAACTCGCCGTTGGAGCGCGGCGGTGCGGCCGGGCCCTCGATGTCCAGCGGCGCGGTCATGGCGCCACCACCTTGGCCACGCCGACCATCGCGTCCCGGGTCACCAGCGGCACGAGTTGTTCCTCGGACAGGTGCTGGGTCCCGGCCGGGCGCTCGGGCAGTACGAACCAGCGCACCTCACTGGTGGAGTCGTGGACGGTGATCCGCACGTCGTCGTCGAGTTCGAGTCCCATCTCGGACAGCACCGTGCGGGGCTCCTTCACCACGCGTGCGCGGTAGGCAGGGTCCTTGTACCAGCTCGGCGGCAGGCCGAGCACCGGCCACGGGTAGCACGAGCACAGGGTGCACACCACCACGTTGTGGGTGGTCGCGGTGTTCTCCACGACGATGATGTGCTCACCCTGCGCCCCTGAGAAGCCGAGCTCCTTGATGGCCGCCGTGCCGTCGTCGAGCAGCCGCCGCCGGTACTCCGGGTCGGTCCAGGCCCTGGCGACGACCTTGGCGCCGTTGAGCGGGCCCACATTGGTCTCGTACGTGGTGATCACCCCCTCCAGCACCTTCGGGTCGATCAGACCCCGTTCGGTGAGCAGTTGCTCGAGTGCCTCGGTACGCAGGGCCGCGGGAAGGGTCTCGCCCGCCCCGCCGTTGGTGGCGGTCATGAGGTGGTCTCCAGGTAGCTCTCGAACAGCTCAACGGTGAGCGCGAAGGGTTCGGTGTCGGCGCCCCACAGCTCGCGTGAGTCGAATCGCACCGAGTAGACGTGCTGCGGATGCTCGCCCTGGAAGTGGGCGTTGGTGTCCGGCAGCACGAAAGCGGGCTGGACGATCTCGACAATCCCGGTGTGTCCCCGTACATAGCCCGGCAGCCGGGTGTGCCCGGGCACCGGCATGGCCCTGGCCCGTACCCGCTCGCCGACGGCGAAGGCGGGGGCGGTGGCCACGGAGCGCAGCGAGCCCTCGGCGGTCGGCGCGTAGTCGGGTACCGCGGGCTCGGGGATCGGCGGCTCCGCCACGTGTTCGCCCCGTAGGTTGCGGGCGCGGGCGTCGATGGCACCCGGCGCCAGGATGGCGCTGTCGGTGAGCATCAGCTCCGCGCCGTTGAGCCATCGCCCGTAGTAGCCGTCGTTCAGGTAGGCGGCCCGGTCCAGGCGCTCGAGCGCGTGCCGGAAGGCGTCCAGGTTGACGCCGCCGAACGCGATGCGGCCGGAGAGGCTCGCCAGCGCGAATGCCCGGCCCTGCCAGGGCTCCTCGAAGACCGGCTCATCGCGCCTCGGCGGCTGAACGGGGCCCCATCCCGGGGTACCGCCCATATCGGCAATCCCCTCCACGACACCACTCCCCAAATATGGACATAATGGATTAGATGGCCCGAATCGTATACGCCAGGTGTCATCCGTGTCGCGTTCCGTACTCTGGCGGCATGCGCATGCGCCCCACTTTGAGCTGGACCCCTGCCGAGGACCTGCCGCCGGGCAGCACGGATCTGGAACCGGTCGCCGACGCGCTGAGCACCGGCGGTGTGCTGGTGCTCAGCGGGGCCGGCATCTCCACGGAGTCGGGCATCCCCGACTACCGGGGCGTGGGCGGGAGCCTGAGCCGGCATACCCCGATGACCTACCAGGACTTCACAGCCGACGCCCGGGCCCGGCGCCGGTACTGGGCCCGCAGCCACCTCGGCTGGCGCACCTTCGGCCGCGCCCGTCCCAACGCCGGGCACCGGGCCGTGGCCGCGTTCGCGCGGCACGGCCTGCTCTCGGGCGTGATCACCCAGAACGTCGACGGCCTGCATCAGGCGGCCGGCAGCGAGGGCGTGGTGGAACTCCACGGAAGCCTGGACCGGGTCGTCTGCCTCTCCTGCGGCGCCTTCAGCCCGCGCCGCGAACTGGCCCGGCGGCTGGAGGAGGCCAATGCGGGCTTCGAGCCGGTGGCCGCCGGAATCAACCCGGACGGCGACGCCGACCTCACCGACGAACAGGTCGGGGACTTCCGCGTGGTGCCCTGTACGGTCTGCGGCGGCATCCTCAAACCGGACGTGGTGTTCTTCGGCGAAGCCGTTCCGCCGAAGCGGGTCGAGCACTGCCGCGAGCTGGTCCGTGAGGCGGCCTCGCTGCTGGTCCTGGGCTCCTCACTGACGGTGATGTCCGGGCTCCGGTTCGTCCGCCAGGCGGACCGGGCCGATAAGCCGGTACTGATCGTCAACCTGGACCCGACCCGGGGCGACCGGCACGCCGCCACCCGGGTCGCGCTCCCGCTGGGAACGGCCCTCACCGCCGTGGCCGACCGGCTGGGCATCCCCGGTCAGCAGCCGGATCCGTGATCTGACCGCTCACAGGGAA
This sequence comes from Streptomyces lacaronensis, assembly GCF_047337785.1. Taxonomy (NCBI): domain Bacteria; kingdom Bacillati; phylum Actinomycetota; class Actinomycetes; order Kitasatosporales; family Streptomycetaceae; genus Streptomyces; species Streptomyces lacaronensis. The sequence goes on along the minus strand of NZ_JBLHDK010000003.1, from coordinate 10,050,142 downwards.
CCGGTCAGGAGTGGGAGAACCAGGCTGGTCACCGAGACCACCGCCCACAGGCAGGCACCGAGGATGAGCGGTCGGGGGCCGGTGCGGCGCAGTGCGGCGAGGTCGGTGGACAGGCCCGTCGCACAGAGCGCGACGGTGATGAGGAAGACCGAGAGCTCGCCGAGTCCGTGGTGGGCGGCGGACGGGATGAAACCCAGGCTGTTCGCCGTGGTCATCAGCAGGAAGCCGATCAGGAACACGGGCACCAGCTTGACCACCTGAAGCCGGGGACGGCCCGTGGCCTCCGGCGCGGCACGGTTGCGGCGTCCCACCAGCCAGGCCAGTCCCAGGCAGATGGGGATGATCATGAGGCTGCGGGTGAGTTTGACGACGACCGCGTAGTCCGCCGCGGTGCGGCCGTAGCCGGTGGCGGCGGCGACCACTGAGGAGGTGTCGTTGACCGCCGTCCCCGCGAAGAGGCCGAAGCTGTGCTGGCTCATCCCCAGGAGGTGGCCGAGGAGCGGGAAGGTGAGCACGGCGGCGACGTTGAACAGGAAGATGGTGGAGACCGCGTAGGCCACCTCGACCCCCGCCGCGCCGATGACCGGGGCGGTCGCCGCGATCGCCGACGCGCCGCAGACGCCCGTGCCCACGCCGATCAGCGTCCGCAGGTCCCCGGCGATGCCGAGCCACCGGCCGATGCCGTACGCGACGGTCAGACAGACCACCAACGAGCCGGTCATCACCGGAATCGAGCCCACGCCCACCTGGACCATCTGGGCCAGCGACAGTTGCGAGCCCAGGACGACGACCGAAACCTGTAGGACCCACTTGCTCGCGAAGCCGATGCCGGGACTCCACCGCGCTCCTGGCCTCTTCAGGGCGGCCAGCAGCACACCGAGGACGATCCCGGCCACCGGGCCGCCGACGAGCGGGAACGTCTTCCCCACCGCCGTGCCCGCCACCGCGAGAGCCAGGACGAGGGCCAGACCGGGTACGAGAGAGGCCACGGCGGGCCGGGACGCCCGCGCCGGTCCGGCCGCCGGCCGGGCATCAGCCTCCGGCCGGGCAGTGACCGGACAGTCCAGATCTTCGCTCATGGCCTCGACTTCGCTCATGGCCTCGACTCTGATGCGCTCCGGACCAGGGTTGTAGCCCCGAGATCGTGAGGAGGTCATAGCCAAGAGGCATGACTGCCGACCGGGTCCGCCCCATACCCTGGAGCTATGAGCCAGTTGCCGGATCCGGAATCGCTGCGGCTGCTCGTCCTGGTCGGAGACGTGGGGAGCTTGAGCGGTGCGGCGGCGCAGCTCGGTCTTACGCAGCCCTCGGCGAGCAAGCGGCTGTCCGCGCTGGAGCGCAGGCTGGGCCTGGTGCTGGTGAACCGGACGCGGCGGGGATCGCAGCTCACCGACGCGGGCCGGGCCGTGGCGGGCTGGGCACAGCGGGTCCTTCAGGAGATGGAGGGGCTGCTGACCGGCACGGAGGCGCTGCGCACGAAGCGGGACGCCGAGCTGAGGGTGGCGGCCAGCATGACGGTGGCCGAGTGTCTGGTACCGGGCTGGATCGGCGAGCTGCGCCGCACGCGGCCGGAGTTGTACGTCGGTCTCCAGGTGACCAACAGCGAACAGGTTCCGGATCTGCTGCGCAGCGGAGCGGTGGACCTGGGGTTCGTCGAGTCACCGCGGGCCCCGGCGGGGCTGTCCGCCCGGCAGGTCGCCCGCGACCGGCTGCTCGTGGTGGTCGCCCCGGGGCACCCCTGGACGCGCCGCCGCCGCCCGCTGAGCGTCGCCGAGCTCGTGGCCGCGCCGCTGGTGCTGCGCGAACGCGGATCGGGCACCCGCGAAACCCTGGACCAGGCTCTGCGCAAGGCCGGCGTGGGCGAACCGCAGCCCCTCCTGGAGCTGGGGTCGGCGACCGCCGTGCGCAATGCCGTGATCGCCGGAACCGGCCCGGCAGTGATCAGCGAGCTCGCGGTAGAGGCCGACCTCGCCGATGGCCGCCTCGTGTCGGTGGCGGTCGAGGGCATCGAACTACGCCGTGATCTGCGGGCTGTCTGGGCTTCGGGCCGCGTCCCCGTCGGCCCCGCGGCGGAACTCCTGGCCGTGACGAGACGCCGCGGAAAGAAGGCCTGAGGCGCTGCGGGGCCGACATGGCCAACGCCGCGGAACTGCTGGACCGACGCCATGCCCGGCGCACTTCCCAGAGCCCGTACAATTCCCGGCCAGCTGGCGAAAAACGCGCGGTCGAAGGCATGGGCAAGGAGGAGCCGCGATGGCAACGGGGGGATGGGGTCTGCCGAACGACCCCGGGCAGGGCGGCAATCATTGGGGACCGCCACCGGCACCCGGTCCGTACGGGCCGCCACCGGCACCGGATCCGTACGGGCCGCCACCGGCACCCGGTCCGTACGGGCCGCCACCGATACCGAACCCCTATGGGCCCCCGCCCCCGCCGCCCGGGCCCTACCGTCCGGCGCCCAGGGGCCGGCGCTGGTACCGGCGAGTGCCCTTCCTCTCCTTCCTCGTCCCCCTGCTCCGCCTGGCCCACCGGCCCGCGCGGAAACTGTTCGACCAGGACGGCGGCGGGCGTGTCCACGACCCCGTGGTCGACCGCGTCCAGATCACCCGCACGGTGCTCGGTGTCCTCGCGACGTTCGCCCTCTACTACACGTACGGATCGGACGGCGACCTGAAGGACCAGGCCAGTGAGAGTGCCGCCCAACTCATCGTGACCCCGGTCCTGCTCCTCATCGCCGGACCGTTGATCATCGCCCTCTTCATCCGCTACGCGCCCGCGGAGCGGCGGCGGTTGCTGCGCTCCCGGCTCAGTGTCCCGGCCAAGACCGTCGGCTGGTACGTCCTGACCGTGGCCGTCCTCGCCGCCACGTTGTGGGGGATTTCGGCCAACACCGGGGTACTGGAAGGGCTGCACGGGGTGTGGCTGTTCGTGGCCGCCGTCCCCGCACTCGCGTTCTTGCTGTGGGGGCTGCCGTTCTTCTTCCTGGCCTCGGCCTACGTCGCCCGCTCCGCCTTCAACACCGCCTATGTGCACGCCGCGCTGCCTGCCGTGCTCACCGTGGTGATGGTCTGGATCATCGCCGTCTTCAACCTGACCGGGAGCGGCATGCCCAACGGGCCGCTGTGGGCCCAGTTCTGCTCCCTGTTCGGCGGGCCGCTGTCGGTGACCGTGCTCTCCCTGTGGGAGCTGCACCGACTGCGCACACGCCACGGCGTGACCATACGCGGCTGAGCCATCCCCCTCTTCGGGTATCGCGGCGCGCGGCGGTCGCACCTGCTTCTTCGCCCGCATCGTGTTGATGGCGGAGAGGCCGGCCTGTGGGCGAGAGTGAGCTGTACTACCGGGACGCGACCGAGCCGGCGGAACTCATCGCGGGACGGCAGGTATCCGCCATGGAAGTGGTGCGGGCGCGTCTGGACCGTATCGCGGCCGTCGACCCGAAGATCAACGCCGTGACGGTGACCGCCGAACGGGCACTCGACGCGGCGCGCACCGCCGAGGCGACGATCCTGCGGCTCGGCGCGGCCCTTGAGGAAATCAGCCCGGTCCGCCACCGCCACCCCTACCTCGGCTGACCCCGCCGCCGATCCATCCGGAGGGGGACGCGGAGCTGTCAGCGCACCGTCAGGCGCCGCAGGTGTGACACCGCCGCATGCGCCGACCCGTCGACCTCGATGCCGACGTAGCGGGCCGTCGCGGAGGCGGTCAGTCGGCGCACCCGGCCCCGGCCGGTGAGGGTCCCGGCGTCCCGGTAGGTGATGCCGTCCGTGCTGAAGCCGACCTTCGCGCCCGGCGCCGTGCCCGTCGTCCACTCGGTCTCCACCAGGCGGACCGGGCGGGCCGCGCCGAGGTCCACGACCATGCGGCCGCGCGCACCCGGCTTCCAGGCCGTGTGGGCGTCGCCGTCCACCGCCGCCGCGGGGTCGGACATGCCCTCCGGCAGCGGGCTCGTGGGGAAGACGGTCCTGCCGAGGGCCAGGTCGTCGTGCGGGTGGGCGGCCGCGCCGTCCAGGACGACGGTGATCGTCCGGTCCGCTCTGACGACGGCGACGCTGCTGTGCCCCTGGGCCCGGACGCGCAGGGCGCAGGAGGCCCCGGACAGGCGCACGGTCGCGCCGTCGACCACCTGGACCCGTAGGCCCGGCGGCAGGCCCCGGCTGGTGAGGGGGGTGAGCGTGAAGCGCGGGGCCAGCACGACCGCCGTGGCGGCGGGCAGCGCGGCCTCGAAGGACGTGCCGTCGGCGGTCAGTCTCTGGGTGCCCTCGAAGACCACCGTGTCCGTGCCGGTGCGCGGGATCGTGATCCGCGTCCTGACGGACTCGCCGGAGAGGTTGAACAGGGTCAGGTGCCCGTCCGTCAGCGTCGTGCGCACCTCGGTGGCCTCCGCCGTGGGCGCGGTCCTCCGGGCGATCGCGCGCAGCCTCCCGGCCGACGTGCCGGGGAAGCCCTCGACGAGGAGGGGTGCCGCCGGGCCGTCCCCGAGGACGATCTTGTCGTCGTAGACGCCGATCGGATTCCGGCCGTCCCGCACCACGAGCCCGGCGCGGCCGTCGACGTCGAGCCAGCCGCCGCGGCTGCTCACCGCCGGCCTCGGCCCGGTCGCCAGATCCCTCCAGTCCCGGCCGTCCGTGGAGCCCTGGACGCGGTAGGCGCGGCCGGCCGCCGATTCCCAGCGCAGGGTGACCCGGTCGACCCGGCGCTCGGCGCCGAGGTCGACGGCCAGCCAGCTGTCGGCACGCGGACGATCGGCCTTCGACACCGCCCAGCGGGTGGCCGCGTCGCCGTCGACCGCGAGCGGCGCGCCCTTCCCGGCGTCGGCCGACGAGGCGGTGGCGGACCCGCCGTGCGCGAGGTCCGCGCCCTGGGCGCCGTCGCGCACCTCGAAGGCGTACAGGGAGTATCCGTAGGCCGGGTCGGGCCGTACGCCGAGCATGCGGACGTGGCGCACCGTCGCGGGTGTGAAGCCGAGGTCGTCGACCCGCCCGGCGGGTGTTTCGGTGGAGGTGTCGCGGGCGCGGACGGTCGCCTCGCCCTCCTCGAAGCGGTAGGTGCGCGCGCCGTCGAGCCCCGGCATGCCGGGCATCGTCAGGTTGTGCACCTCGAGGTGGCCCTCCGCGTCGGCGGTGCCGCCGCTCGCGTAGACGATCGAGCCCGTCGGGAGCGTCGCGAACCCGGCCCAGCCGCCGTCGAGGCGCAGAAGCGTCGCGCTGCCGTCGAAGCCGTCGCGCGGGGACTCGTACACGCGCACGGTACGGCCCTGGACCTGCGCGGCGGTGGTGGGCAGGAACATCGGGGTCGCGCCGCTGACCCGGAACAGCCAGTCGTCATGGGCCGGTTGCCAGGCGAACTTCACGAACCCGGGCTTCGTCACGGCACCGGCCCACGCGGTTCGCGACTGGTGCGACACCAGTCCGGGGCCGGTCCCGAAGTCCGTGACACCGGAGGCCCGCGCGAACAGTTCCTCGCGCGACAGCGCCTTGACGGGCCGCCCCGACGCCGCCGCCCACACGTGCAGCAGGTAGCTGATCGCGATCTCGGCGCGTGCCTCCGGCTCGTACTTCGGCTCCCCGGAGAACTTCGCCATCCGGTGCTCGGGCGGGTACTGCTGGTACGCCTCCAGCCGTGCCGCCAGTTCCTGCTCCGCGCGCGCCGCGGCCCGGTCGCGCATCACCTGGGAGAGGAAGGCCAGCGGGATGACGTCCCTGCCGTAGAGGTGCTCGCGGTCGTCGACCATCGGCATCAGCGGTTCGCCCGCGTCGCTCATGACGCCCAGCAGCGTGCGCCACAGCGGCTGGGCGTTCGGCTGCCGTGTGAGGACCTGCGGGAGGGGGCGCCCGGCGGCCAGGAAGTGCGCGGCGTTGCGGCCGGAGGTGCGCCACAGCTCCTCCTGGTAGTGCGGGCCGAAGGAGCCGTGGTTCTCGACGATGAAGGTGTCGTAGAGGTTGCGGGCGGTGTTCTCGGAGACGGCGACGCCGTCCACGCGGGCGGGGTTGGCGAGGTCGGCGGGCGGCAGCCCCGCCTCGTTGCGCGACCAGATGCCGTACCACGTGGCCCAGTCGGCGGCGCGGCGGTCGTCGTGGGCCCACGCGAGCGCCGGTGCGAGGGTCTGCGCGTACAGGCCCATCTCTTCCAGCTTGGTGTCGCCGACGTGTCCGCCGGTCAGGCCGTTCGGTGTCCAGTCGCCCGAGGCGGGGTCGTCGCCGCTGCCCAACGAGGTGGTGTAGGCGGCCTGTTCGCGGACGATGGTCTCGACGTGTCGCCGCGTCGCGGTGTCGAGGTCTTTCCACAGCAGCCGGGCGGCGAGGACGAAGTACGACTGGAAGGTGGTGTCGAAGAAGAGCGTGCGGCCCCACTCGTCGCCGCCGGTGAGCCGGTTCGACGCGGCGAAGTGACGGATGGTGGCGAGCGTGCGCCGCTCGAGGGTCTCCCGGTCGGTGCCGGCGCGCTCCGCGTCATAGGTGCCATGGGTGAGCAGGACCGCGTGGCCGAGGACCACAACGAACCCGAAGTCCTTGGCCCGGTAGTGGCCCTGGGCCTCGTCCCACTGCGTCTCGGACCACCGGGTGTGGTCCAGGAGCACCCGCAGGTAGGTGGCCGCGACGGCGTCGGGCGACGGGTCCGAGTCCGTACGGCCCTGCGCCGCGTGGGCGCTCGCGGCTCCGGTGAGCGGGGGCAGGGCGGCCAGCGCGCCCGTGAGACCGGCGAGGTGCAGGAAGCGGCGGCGGTCGAGGGACAGGGATCGGTGCGACACGGAACGCCACCTCGGAGGCTGGACAACGTTGTCAGAGGGTGTCCGCACATTCTTCGGCGGTCCCGGTCCGCGCGTCAACAGGTGTGACGTGAGAGCCATTCACCGGCTTTCGATCCGCGGGGTGCGCCGGCCACCTCGCCGTCCACGATTCGCCACCCGTGGTCAGTGGATGCGGCCGCGCAAAGCGGAATTCACCGCTGGCCGTCGTTCCGGAGCGCGTCGTAGATGGCCGTGACATAGGTGCCGCTTCGGTCGGAACCGATGATGCCGGGGGCCATCCTGTTCATCATGTAGGAAATCGTCATGCGCCGATCGAGGTCCATGATGATCATTGACCCGCCCCAGCCTCCCCAGAAGCAGATCCTTCCGTCGGGGATCCAGGCGATGGTGTCCTTCTTGGGCAGCGCATAGCCGACACCCCAGCGCAGCGGGATGCCAAGGACCAGGTCCACACCGCATGCCTGCTCGTTGAAGATGAGATCGATCGTGTCCGGGCCGAGCAGGCGGATGCCGTCGACCTCACCACCGCGAGCGATCGCGGACAGCACACGTGCGACGGAGCGAGCGTTGCCGTGCCCATTGATCGCGCCCATGTCCGCGCGGCGCCAGTCCGGTGTGTTGGCGTCGTTCGCCTCCACGGAGGGTCCGGTCGCGGCCTTGACGCCCGGGTTGTCCGCTCCCAGGGCGTCGGCGTCGAAGCGCACGGGGGGTGGCGGGATCACGTTCGCGATCCGGCCCCAGTCCTCCTCGGCGGCGCCGATCTGGAAGTCGGCGCCCAGCGGGCCGGCGATCTCCTCGGCGACGAACCGCTTCAGGGGCTTTCCGCTCACGCGGCGGATGACCTCGCCGAGCAAGTGACCGAAGTTCGTCAAGTGGTAGCCCGATGCCGTTCCCGGCTGCCACCACGGGGCCTGAGCGGCCATCCGGGCGGTGGACCTCTCCCAGTCGTAGAGGTCCTCGAGCACGGCGGGCTGGTCAAGACCGCCGACCCCGGAGGTATGCGAAAGAAGGTGGCGGATTTCGACGCCCTGTTTGCCGTTGGCGGCGAACTCCGGCCAGTACTCCGCCACCGGTGCGTGGATGTCGAGTTCGCCACGATCGACCAGCATGAGCGCTGCCAGGCTGGTGACGGCCTTCGTGGTCGACCACACATTGGTGATGGTGTGTTCGTCCCACGCCACGGTGCGAGCCGGGTCGCGGAAGCCGCCCCACAGGTCGATGACGACGTCGCCGTCCATGTCGAGGACCAGGGACGCGCCCAGTTCCTCGCCGGAGGCCACGTTCTGTTCGAACTTGGCGCGGACGGTGTCGAACCGGGCGTCGTGCCTTCCGTCTATGTTGCTCATAGCCGCCCACGCTAACAGCTGACGCCACGTCAAGGAGCAGGGGTCAAAACCGGGCGGCACGCGGGTTAAAGAAGAAGCAAGCCACGGTCGAAGCTGGTGTCTGAGGACAGACCGTCACCGCCGACGACGTCGAGCTGTGGGGCGCGTTGAAGAAGAGGCCGCCTCCGCGCACTGGCCGCGAAGGCTGTCACCGGGCGACATGCCGGTGGATCGTCGTGGTGAGGCGTCGCAGCGCGGCATGGGCGGGTGGGCCCCAGGTGCGCTTGCCACCCGGACGGCCGTGGACGCCCGCCTCTCCGATGAGGATGCAGACGAGGGCTTTCAGCACCGCCCAGCCGCGGGCGCGGCGTCGGGTCGCTGTGTCCGGGGTCGGCTGATAGGCGTCGTAGAAGCGGTCGACGGCGCCGTCCGGCAGCAGCATCCAAGCGGCGGCGAGATCGCAGGCCGGATCGCCCGCGAAGAGATCGCCGAAGTCAATCACGCCGCAGAAGGCGCCGTCCTCGGTGAGGACGTTGGCCGGATGCAGATCGCCGTGCAGCCACAGTGCCGGTCCCGTCCAGTCGGGCGCGGCGACGGCGTCCTCCCAGACGGCGCGGACGGCGTCCGGGTCGGCGATCAGCCCCGGCTCGGTGGCCGAGGCCAAGGTCCGGGCGAACCCCTCGGCATGGTCGGTCAGCGGTCCTCCACGGTCGCGGCCGGTCGGCGCCCCGTCGGGGGCAGGCCGGTGAAGAGCGGTCAGAAACGCGGCCAGGGTGTCGGCCGCCTCCGCGGCGCGCGTGGCGGGGGCGCGGTCGGCGGGCGTTCCCGGCACCCAGGTGGTGACGATCCAAGGCCGCGGAAACCGCTCGGAGGGCTCGCCGAGGCGCTGCGGGACGGGGACCGGCAGAGGGAGACGCGGGGCGAGGGCGGGAAGCCAGGCGTGCTCCTTGCGCAGCAGCGCGTCCGCGGACGGCGTCGCCCAGGGCAGCCGGACGGCGAGGTCGTCGCCGAGCCGCCACAGCTGGTTGTCCCAGCCCCGCGCACCGAGCCGCACAGGGTGATCGGCCAGGTCGGGGTGCTGGTCGCGCAGCAGATCCCGGACCAGTTCCGCGGTGATCTCGATCTCGGGGTGGGTCATGCGGAGCCACGATAGCCGGACAGTGACCCGACGTTCGCGACATCCGGCAGGACGTGGTCCTGGGCCTCCGTCGTCCCAGCCGGGCAGGAGACGACGGCTGCGGGTCGGTCCTGGCCGCAGGGTTTCCTACACTCACAGGATGAACAACTACACGTGCACCCATTGTGGCACCGTCGGTCTGGCGGAAGGTTTCATCGAGGACGCCGGCGAGCACTCGCGCGGGTATGCGCGCTGGATCGAGGGCGCGATGGAGCGGGGGTTTTTCGGGGGTGCCAAGCGGACGGGCCGGCCCCGGCGGCAGATAGTGGCATTCCGCTGCCCCAAGTGCGGGCACCTCGAACTGTTCGCCACCGACGAGGTGTAGTCGGCCCTCGTCGGCCCGGACGCCCGTGCGAGCGGTCGCGCGTCGCACACCGGGGCCTTCCGGGCTTCGACGCCCCGCCCGCGTAGCTGCTGGCGGGGCGTCGGCCTGCTCTGGCCAGGTCTGCCCGGTGATCCGGACGAGGCATACCGCGCAGTCCGTGGCGTCAGCCGCACCGTCGGCGTTTTGGCCACTCCCCCTTCCGGGCCCGGCCCTTGCGCGGCAAGGGCCGGTGCAACCCGCACGCTCCGGCACACGCTCAATCACGGGGTTCCAAGGCCGTCCGAAACACATGTGTTCGAAATTCCCGCTGAGTCGTTGACCCTCACAAGCCAGCCGCGCGACCGCCAAGGGGGACCACGTTGACTTCGGCCAGCACACAGGAACAACCGACTCCGGGCCCATCGGACACCAGCACGCCGGACGCCATGAGCAGCGCACGGGACGAGGAGTTCCTGTACCGCGACAAGTCCAGACTCCAGGCCGGCGCACAGATGACGACCAGCACGATGGCACGGCGGCTGCCCGCGCTGGTGCTGCGGTCCCTGAAGATGGCGTGGCAGGTGGATCGCGGCGCCACGCTCGGCCTGCTGGCGTGCCAGATCGGCACCGGCGTGCTCGCCGCCGTGGGGCTGCTCGCGGTCACGGGGACGATCAACGCGCTGATCTCGTCTGGAGACATCGCCGAGCGACTGTGGGAGGCGGCTCCGCGGCTGGCGGTCATCGCCGTGGCGGCCGGTCTGCGGGCCCTGCTGGGGATCTCGGTCACGTGGCTGACCGCGCGGCTGCGGCCGGTGCTGGCCCGGGCGGCGGAGCTGACGATGATCGAGGCGGCGCTCGGCGCGGAGCTCGCGGCGAACAACAAGCCCGGCTACAACGACTTCTACGACATCGCCGACCGCGGCGCCCAGGTCACTCCCGACCTTGTCGACGAGGCCCAGAACGTGCTGGCCGCCTCGGCCACGCTCGCCGCCGGCGCGACCGTTCTCACCGTGCTGCACCCGGCGCTTCTTCCGCTGCTCCTTCTGGCGTGTATGCCGCAGGCCGCCGCGTATGTGCGGGCCGCCCGGGTGGTGTACCTGGCGGCGCTGGAGACCTCGGGTCGGCGCCGGATGCTGCACAAGCTCCGCTGGCACATGGCCTACGTGGAGTCCAGCGAGGAGATGCGGGCCTGTCTGGCCGGCCCCTTCCTCATCGGCCGGTACCGGCGGCTCGCCGCCTCGGTCAACGCCGCGGAGCGCAAGGCCGCGGACACCGGTGCGTGGATGGGGCTGGTCGGCGCGGTCGCCGGCGGCGTGGCGTCCGCCGCGGTGTGGGCCGCGCTGCTCTGGCTCCTGGCCTCCGGCCGTATGAACCTCGCGGCCGGAGGCGGCGCGGTCTTCGCCCTCCAAACCGCGACCGGCTCCGTGCGCGGCATCATCAACGGCGGAGCCCGGCTGGTACGCACCGGCTGGTACGTCCAGGATTGGCAGAACTTCCTCGACAACGCCCATGGACAGGCCATGACGGCGTCCCGAGGCACCAAGACCCTCACCGGGGCGCCGGAGCGGTTCGAGGTCCGCGACGTCACCTACCGGTACGACGGCGCCGACAACGACAGCCTCAGCAGGGTGTCCCTGCGCGTGCGGCGTGGGGAGATCGTGGCGCTGGTCGGGGAGAACGGATCGGGCAAATCCACCCTGTCCCGGCTCATTTGCGGTCTGCTGTTGCCCACATCCGGCGAAGTGGCGTGGGACCACACGACCACGGCGGAGCTGGAGCCCTGGGAGGCGTGGAAACATGCCGCCCTGGCCCCGCAGAAGTACACCTACCTGCCACTCACCCTCCGCGACAACATCACCTTCGGGCAGGGTGACACCGGCGACACCGCCGTCCTGGCAGCCTGCGAGGCGTCCGGAGCGATGGACATGCTGCCCGGCCTGCGGTCAGGACTCGACACCCTTCTGACGTCGGAGTGGTACGGAGGGCAGCAGCTGTCCGGAGGGCAGTGGCAGCGTGTGGTGCTGACGAGGGCGTTCCACCGGAAGGCGGCTCTGCTCGTGATGGATGAGCCCACCGCCGCGCTGGACGCTCGCGCGGAGCACCACATCTTCACCGGACTGCGGGGTCTGGCCAAGGACCGAGCGATCCTGCTGATCACACACCGGCTCGCCAACGTCGCTGTGGCGGACAGGATCGTCGTCCTCGACCAAGGACGGGTCGTCCAGGAAGGAACGTACGCCCAACTCACCGGGGAGCCGGGGCTGTTCAGGACCCTGTGGACACTTCAGCAGCGCACGGGCGGCGAGGCGAGCAGCTGTGCGTGACCACCAGCGCCACCCGCCCCGGCCCCCGATCCCGCCCAGTGGTGACAGCTCATGGGCGAGCTGCCCTTCGCCCGTCCCGATGCCATCGAACGCACCCGCCAGGGCCGCGCGGGCACTGTTGATCCGCCGGGGATCCGCACGACCTCCGCACCGCCCAGCTCTTCGACGCCGCGTACGCCATCTGGAGTCTCGCCTTCACCGTCCCGCACCGCTCCCCGCCCGCGCTGCGGGACGGCCTGCGCCCCGGCGCGCCGTTGATCCGCTCGCTCCTCCACAACATCACCCAGCAGACCGCCAGCACCACCGACCCCGTCAGCGACTTCTACCTCAGCACCTGCTTCGCCCCCGCCGGGGTCACCTTGCGCGCCGTGCGCGCCGACCGAATCCTGGACGAGGCCCGCGATACCGAGGACCCAGTCCTCCTGATCCGCGTCTTCGGGATCTCCACCACCACGGCTATGAAGTACCTCCACGCCGCCCACCCCCACCGCGTCGGCCCGGTTCCTCACTGAGTCAGAGGTGACGGCAACTCAGTGTTGACCCTGTCGGCAGGCACTCGCTCAATGCGGGTCCAGCCCCTCCAGCCCCTCTCCTCCAGGATCGCCAGGAGTCGCTTGGCGCCCGGTGAGGAGTTGGCCATGGTTGAGTCCATCAGGTCGACGAACTGGTCGTCGAAGCCGCCGGCACCCACCTCGCCGGCTTCCTCGGCGCGAATCATCAGGCGCTCCAGGATGTCGGCGATCTCGACTACCCGCGGATCGTCGACCGGCCAGTCGAGTGCCCCGCTGAGAATGCTGTAGAGCTTCACCATGTCGGGGTTGTCCAACTCCTCGTGCTTCTTGGCGATCACGGCGTCGATCTGGTGCGGCACCTGGGCTGCGATCATGATCCAGGCATCCCGCTCCATCTCGATGTACCGCTCCTCGACGCCGAGACCGCGCAGCCGGTCGAGGTAGTCCACGACGCTCTGCGGGAGCGCCAGGTGCTCTCCGGCGGCGAGCCTGGCGAGGCGTCTGCGGGTGCCCTGCAACCGCCGGATCTCGGCGCGCAGATCCTTGTCGATCTCCTGAACGCCGTCGGCGAACTCCTCCGGGCCGGCGTCGAGAAGTTCCTGCCCCCTGGCCAGCGGCACACCGGCATCGGCCAGGGTGCGGATACGGATCAACCGCACGACCGCGGCAGCATCGTAGGTCCGGTACCCGGACCGGTCACGCTCGGGCTCCGGCAGCAGCCCGATCTGGTGGTAATGGCGTACCGCCCGTACCGTCACCCCGGCGTACGCCGCCAGCTGGCTGATGGTGAGCATGGGTCTCAGCCTGCCTCAGGCAATCTTCCGGCGATAGGCGATCATCGCGAAGACATACGCCACGACGAGGAGGCCCACACACCACGCGAGCGCGATCCAGATGTCGTCGCCGACCGGCCGCCCTGTGAACAGAGCACGGATCGTGTTAACGATCGACGTCACCGGCTGATGCTCGGCGAACCAGTGCACCGGGCCGGGCATCGTCTTTGTGGGCACGAACGCCGAGCTGACGAACGGCAGGAAGATGAGCGGGTAGGCGAATGCACCCGCTCCCTCGACCGACGACGCGGAGAGCCCTGGGATCACGGCGAGCCAGGTCAGCGCCAGGGTGAACAAGAGCAGGATGCCGGCGACCGTGAGCCATGCCGATACTCCTGCCCCTGAGCGGAAGCCCATGAGCACAGCGACGCCCACGACGAGCACGAGCGCGATCAGGTTGGCGACCATAGAGGTGATGACATGGGCCCACAGCACACCCGACCGAGCGATCGGCATGGACTGGAATCGCTCGAAGATCCCGCTCTTCACATCAGTGAACAGCCGGTACGCGGTGTAGGAGATGCCCGATGCGATGGTCATGAGCAGGATGCCGGGCAGCATGTAGTTCACATAGGAAACCGACCCGGTATCAATAGCGCCGCCGAACACGTAGACGAACATCAGCATCATGGCGACCGGCGTAATGACGGTCGTGATGATGGTGTCCATGCTGCGTGTGACATGACGCAGGGTCCGCCCCGTGAGCGCGGCAGTGTCGCTGAAGAAGTACGCGGTCATCCTCGTCCCCCAGTTGTCGTGCCAGTGGCGTCGCTCCTGTCGCCGCCACCGATGACAGCGAGGAAGATCTCCTCCAGGGTCGGCTGCTTCTCGACGTACTCGACCTTGGCGGGCGGGAAGAGCCGCTTGAGCTCGGCGAGGGTGCCGTTCACGATGATCCGACCCGCGTGGAGGATCGCGATCCGGTCGGCCAACTGCTCGGCCTCGTCCAGATACTGCGTGGTGAGCAGCACCGTCGTCCCCTGGTCGGCCAGCTCCTTGACCGCATCCCACACCTCAATGCGCGCCTCGGGGTCAAGACCGGCCGTCGGCTCGTCCAGGAAAATCACCGGCGAATTCCCGATGAGGCTCATCGCGATGTCCAGCCGGCGTCGCATCCCACCCGAATACGTGGACACTCGCCGCGCGCCCGCCTCGCTCAGCGAAAAACGCCTCAGCAGGTCATCCGCGATTGCGCACGGGTCCTTGACGTGGCGCAGCCTGGCGACGAGGGCGAGGTTCTCCCGACCGCTGAGGATCTCGTCGACGGCCGCGAACTGCCCCGTGAGACTGATGGACTCCCGCACGTTCGCCGGTTGCGTGGCAACGTCGAAGCCATTGACGCTCGCCGCCCCCGCGTCGGCTTTCAGGAGCGTGGCGAGGATCCTCACGGTCGTGGTCTTGCCCGCCCCGTTGGAGCCGAGCAGGGCGAAGATGTTGCCCCGCGCCACCTCGAAGTCGACACCGCGCAGCACTTCGAGCTTCCCGTACGACTTTTCGAGACCCCGCACGCGAATCGCCGTACCGGCGATCGATTGGGCCGTCATGGTCATCTGCCTCCTTCGCGGAGCTGTTCCAGGCGGCTGCGCTGAAGCTCCTCCCGGAAGGATGGAGGATTGACCCAGCGTCAAGGTCAAGTCCGTTCCGACCACGGCATCCACGTCGCCAGTCGGCCAAACACATCGCAGCAATGACGGACCACTCGCCCAGAGCCTGTTCGGCCGCGAACCCGCCGTACTCAAAGCCGCCGATGACGCACTCACGCGCGGGTTCCTGCGACGCCCCGGCCAGAAATCGGCGAACCCGCCCGCTTCACCGGGAGGCACCGTAGAGGCCGAGGAGTCCCTCGAGGTGCGGTCACCGTCGGCGCCTGGCAAGGCCGACCGGTCACCCAGCCGGAAGAGAGCGTCGGTGACTGGGCTTGGTACCCCCTGGACCACCTGCCTGACGGCCTGTTCGTATGCAGCGCCCAAATCCTCACCGCCTGGCGCCCCGACCTGCCCATCGACCACACCCCAGCGCATTTCATTCCCTACGCCTGACGCGAACGGAGAAAACGACCGCTCATCAGCTGGGCGCGTGCAGTAGGACGGCCTGGTGTCCCCCACTCCGACGAGCACGGCTCGGGTGACGAGTTCGGCGATCCGGGTCGGAACGATACGAGGGGAGTGGGCACCCCGTTTCAAGGCGTTCACGCCGTCGAGGCTCCACGCCATGACGCGCAACCTCCGCATGTCCCGCGCCCTCTTCCATACCGGCGATGTCCGTACGCGCCGGAGTGCCCCGGTCCGGGCCGCGCACCGGCTGACCGACTCCGGCTCCGACCCGACCCGACCCCGAATCCAACCCGACCCCGACTCCACGAGGAAACACCGTTGTGATGGCTGACGAACACTTCGACCGCATCGCCGACGAGCTCACCGATCGTCCGCGCGCAGCCCGTCGCGTTCGTCGGGAAACGCACAGCTCGGTCCCCGGGGAATCGTCGCCCTCGTATGGACCGGTGGCGGCAGACGTACCGGAACTTGTGCTGCATGCCAATGGACGCACCTGGACCCTGGACGCGTCCCGGAGCTACACCATCGGGCGCGACCAGCAGGCCGACATCTCCTGCATCGACCGCCGGGTCTCCCGGCGGCACCTCGTGATCCGTTGTGACGGCGGGACGTGGGTCATCGAAGATCTCGGCAGCGCGAATGGCACGTTCGCCGAGGGGCGTCGTATCCAGCGGATCGAGATTGGCCACGGTTCCATCGTCCGGCTGGGAAACGTCTCCACCGGCATGCGGCTGGACTTCACCGCGGTCTTCACCGGAGCCTCGGCGGCGGTGGGTGACGATCAGGTGCGTGCCGACGCTCGGATACGCGCGGGGCTGCCCCGGGGCGAGGCCCGTCCCCAGGCCCAGGGTGCCGCGGATCGGGGCGCGTCGGCGGCGGCCGCCGCCACACCCCCGGTGGCGCCTGGTCCCCGGGCGGGGGAGGCTCCGGCAGCCCCCACGGGGGCGGCGGCCCATGGCGACGACCTGTTCCGGCCCCTCCCCCACCACGCCGCGTCCGATCCCACCCGTGCCGCGGTTCCCGGGCCTCCCGGAGACGCGGGTGACGCCCGGGACACCCACCGGCCCGAAGGGCCCACAGCCGGTCCCCGTGGAGCCGCCGCGGCCCTTTCCATCGACCGGGACCCCTCGGGCGTGCACCGACTCGACCTGGGACAACGGCTGCGCATCGGTCGCGCACCGGACAACGAACTCGTGGTGGAGGGCCCGTATGTCTCCCGCCACCACGCGGAGTTCCGGCCCCTGCCCGGTGGCCGATTCGAAATCGTCGACCTCGGCAGTCACAACGGCACCTATGTCAACGGGCAGCCCGTGCATCGCCAGGTCATCGGCCCATACGACATCGTCGGTGTCGGCCACTCCACGTTCCGTCTCGCCGGAGACCGGCTGGAGGAGTTCGTCGACACCGGTGAGGTCTCCTTCACCGCCCGCAACCTGACGGTGACCGTCGGGAGCGGCAAGACCATCCTGGACGACGTCTCCTTCGGTGTCCCCGAGAAGTCCCTGGTCGCGGTGATCGGGCCGTCGGGCTCCGGGAAGTCCACCCTTCTGCGCGCACTCACCGGCTACCGTCCCGCCGACCGTGGACAGGTGCTCTACGACCACCGCGATCTCTACACCCAGTTCGCCGAGTTGCGCCGCCGTATCGGACTCGTCCCGCAGGATGACATCCTGCACAAGGAGCTGACCGTCGACACCGCTCTGAAGTACGCCGCCAAGCTCCGCTTTCCCGGTGACACCAAGGCGGCCGAGCGCAAGGCCCGAATCGACGAGGTGCTCCAGGAACTCAGGCTCGACGTCCACCGGGCCAAGAAGGTCGCCTCACTCTCCGGCGGTCAGCGCAAACGGGTGTCCGTTGCCCTGGAACTGCTGACCAAGCCCTCCCTGCTCTTCCTCGACGAGCCCACCTCCGGCCTGGACCCGGGCCTGGACCGTTCCGTCATGAAGTTGCTGCGGGAGCTCGCCGACGACGGCCGCACCGTGCTGGTGGTGACGCACTCGGTCGCCGAACTGTCCATGTGTGACCGGGTGTTGGTCATGGCGCCCGGTGGCTCCGCGGCGTACTTCGGTCCCCCCGGCGAGGCCCTGGACTTCTTCGGTCACGACAGCTGGGCCGATGTCTTCTCCGCCTTCGAGGACCATCACGACGACGACTGGGGCGGGCGCTGGCGGGCTTCCCAGCAGTACGACCGGTGCATCGCGGAGATCGACTCGGCCGTGCCATCGCAGCAGTCCGGCACCCCTGGGACGCAGCCGCGCGCCCGAGCTCTGCAGCCCAAACCACAGGGCTGGCTCGGCCAGTTGTGGACGCTGATGCGCCGCTATGTGTCGGTCATCGCCTCCGACAGGGGCTTCATGGCGCTGATGCTGCTGCTCCCGGCCGTGCTGGGCGGAGTGAGTTGTCTGATTCCGG
Organism: Streptomyces lacaronensis; assembly: GCF_047337785.1. Lineage (NCBI taxonomy): Bacteria > Bacillati > Actinomycetota > Actinomycetes > Kitasatosporales > Streptomycetaceae > Streptomyces > Streptomyces lacaronensis. The sequence goes on along the minus strand of NZ_JBLHDK010000003.1, from coordinate 10,032,450 downwards.
CGAAATACGGGCTCGCCCCGCCACCGCCCGACAGCGGTTTCCGCTACAACCAGGAGTCCGGAACCATTCTGCTGGTGCTGGTCGTCGGCATGTGCTTCTCCGGCGCGGCCAACTCCGTACGTGAATTGATCAAGGAACGGGTGATCTACGAACGAGAGAGAGCCACAGGTCTGTCCCGATCCGCGTATCTGATGTCAAAGGTGATCGTCCTCGGTCTGATCACCGCGATGCAGGGTGCCGTCATCTGCGCGATCGGCTTCTCCGTCCGTCAACTGCCCGGCCAGGGGCTGCTCATGCCCACGGCCGTCGAGGTCTGCGTGGTCATCAGTGCGCTGGGCTTCACCGCCATGCTGTTCGGTCTGGTCATCTCCGCGCTGGTGAGGACCCCGGAGAAGACCATGCCGCTGCTCGTGATGTTCGCCGTCGTCCAGGTCGTCTTCACCGGGGTCCTCTTCAAGCTGTTCGACTCTCCGGGCATCGAACAGATCGGCTGGCTGATGCCCGCCCGCTGGGCGGTCGCCGGTGCCGGGACCACACTCGACCTCGCGCACACCATGCCGCCCTGGAATCTCGACAGGCCGGACGACCTCGACCCGCTGTGGGCCCACACCGTCACCCAGTGGGGCATCGACCTCGGTGTGCTCCTGGCGATCGGACTGCTCTGCGGCTTCGCGGTGGCCCGCCTGCTGCGCCGGCACGAGCCCGAGATCATGCGGGACTAGCCCGCGAGACATAGCAGTCAGGCCCACGATCAGAGATCGTGGGCCTGCCTCAGGTATCGCTAAGCCGCAGGTCAGCCGCCCTGACCGAGGCCCCCGATCGGGTTGACCGAGGTCAGCGGGGGTCCGTCGCCGGGGGTGTCATAGCTGCCCTCGCACTCCTTGCGGCCCGGGGCGGTGGCAGGGACGACGCCGGCGTCGGTGCTGAGCACGGAGTTCGGGACGAGGGAGAAGTCGTCGGCGCCCGACGGCTTCCACTGGAGGGTGACCTGCTGCTCGCCGCCGCGGTCGAAGTGGTCGATGCACACGGCGTGGTAGCCAGGCCGGGGTCAGCCAGCCGTCTTCACCTTGGTCGCCTTGGCGACCTCGCATGTCTTCGGCATCGCGGCGGAGTCGCCCTTCCACGCGGCGGACGCGAGCGCGCTCTTCATGGCTCCGGCTTGGACGGGCTGATGGGCGAGGGTGGTGTAGACCGCCTGACCGGGGTGTGCGGAGTTCAGGAAACGGACCTTGACGGTGTAGGCGTAGTCCGCCGCGCCATTCGCGTTGTCGAGCTGGACGACCGCGAACAGCTTGGACGCATCGCGCAGCTGGCACGACTTGATACTGACCTCGGCCTTGGACGTGACGGTCTGGGCGGTGTTGGATCCGCCGGTCGACCCGTTCGCCCCGGCGGACGGCGACGACGTGCTCTTCGAACCCGGCGAGCCGCTGCTGCCCGTACCCTTCTTCCCTTCCTTCCCGGCGGCGGACGACGCGTCGTCCGACCCACCGCCGGAGCAGGCCGAGAGAGCAAGGAGAGCGGAGGCGGCGAGCGCGCCGAAAGCGGCCACGCGAGGAAGCTGGTGCATGGTGAGAAGTCCCCCGTCAGGACACGGATTCGCCGGACGGACCGGCCGAGTCCGCTTCACGCTAGCACCCACCACAGGTGCCAGGCGCTTGAGCGATCCTGACACCGCACCGGTCCTGCCCCCCTCTACACGCTGCCGGTCGGGCTCGCGACGGCCGAAGACCCTGACAACCCGCGCTCGAGGACGTAATCAACTTCTTTGCCCGGAACGAGCAGGCCTCTTGAGCTCCGGTCGGCGTACGGGCTCAGGGAGCCTCGTGCGCCGACGGCATGCCGTCGAGCTCCCCCGCGGGCAGAACCTTGGCCGAGTTGTGTTCGCGGACGATCCACCAGCCGTCCGGCGTTCGGTGCCAGACCAGCGAGGTCGTGGTACGGATATCCGTGGTGACGTCGGGCCTGGTGATCCGCGCCACGAATGTCAGGGTGGACGCGGCCAGATCGTGGCCCGCGATGACATGCGGGCCGTCGTCGACCGCGTGATGCGCGGAAACCATGGTGTGAAAGGCGGGCTCCCAAATCGAGCCGTACGCGGTGGCTGTCGTCGCGCGGCGGAACGCATCCTCGGCAGCCCGGGCAACACCACGAAAGTCATCGTGCTCACCACCTATGACGACGACAGCTACGTCTACAGCGCCCTCCACCTGGGAGTCAGCGGATTCCTCCTGAAGAGCGTCCCTCCCGAAGAGACGACGCTCGAGAGATTGACGGCCCGCGAGCACGAGGTCCTGATCCTCGTGGCCCAGGCGCACAGCAACACGGAAATCGCACGCGCCCTGGGCATCGGCGACGAGACGGTCAAGACACACCTGTCCCGGATCCTGGCGAAGCTGGGCCTGCGTGATCGCACTCAAGCCGTCATATACGCGGCCGCCACCAACTCGTGGCGCCGCTTCCTCCTCTGCCGCCCGGTACGGAGAGAAAGGGTCCGCACCGGGGAGGAGACCGTCACCGCGCGCGGCCGATCGGGACGGGGCAGGTCCCGGCGACGGCCGACGGACCGGTTGTCTTGGGGCCTGCGGTAGTTCGACGCGCTGGGACCGGAAGCCGCCACACCGACCCGGCTCTGGTTCAGCACTCAGTCACCTGGTGACTGCGGGACCGTTCAAGGAAATTCAGCTGCCAGTCCCGCTGGTGTCACTGCCAGACGCGTCACGCTCGCCCGAGGCGCAGCCCATTGATCCGACGTCAGCCCTTGCGGGACTTGACCTCCTCGGTCAGCTGCGGGACGACCTCGAAGAGGTCGCCGACCACGCCATAGTCGACCAGATCGAAGATCGGAGCCTCGGCGTCCTTGTTGACCGCCACAATGGTCTTCGAGGTCTGCATACCCGCCCGGTGCTGAATCGCACCCGAGATACCCGCCGCGATGTAAAGCTGCGGCGAGACAGTCTTACCGGTCTGCCCCACCTGGTTGGTGTGCGGGTACCAGCCCGCGTCCACCGCCGCACGCGAAGCACCGACCGCCGCACCGAGGGAATCGGCGAGAGCCTCGACGACGGGGAAGTTCTCCGCGCCACCCACACCACGGCCCCCCGAGACCACGATCGCGGCCTCCGTCAGATCCGGACGCCCCGTCGACTCACGCGGCGTACGCGCCACCACCTTCGTACCGGTCGCCCGCTCCGAGAAGGACACCTCGAGCACCTCGACCACGCCCGCGGCCGGAGCCGCCTCCGGCGCGGCCGAGTTCGGCTTCACGGTGATCACCGGAGTACCCCTGCTGACCCGGGACTTGGTGGTGAACGCGGCAGCGAACACCGACTGCGTAGCCACCGGCCCCTCCTCACCGGCCTCCAGGTCCACCGCGTCGGTGATAATGCCCGAACCGATACGGACCGCCAGCCGCGCCGCGATCTCCTTGCCCTCCGCCGAGGACGGGAACAGCACGGCCGACGGCGACACAGCCTCATACGCCGCCTGGACCGCGTCCACCTTCGGGACGACGAGGTAATCGGCGAACTCGGGCGCATCCGCGGTCAGCACCCGCACGGCGCCGTGCCCGGCGAGAATGGACGCGGTGTTCCCGGCACCGGAACCGAGGGAGACCGCGACGGGCTCGCCGATACGGCGGGCCAGCGTCAGCAGCTCCAGAGTGGGCTTGCGGACGGCACCGTCCACGTGATCGACGTAGACAAGGACTTCAGCCATGGGAATCGCTCTCCTGCGAAATGCGAAAGATCTGGACGGTAGGGGCGGCGCGGCTCAGACGAACTTCTGACCCGCCAGGCGGCTTCAGACGAATTTGCGCTCCGCGAGAAACGCGGCGAGCTGCTTGCCACCCTCGCCCTCGTCCTTGACGATCGTGCCCGCCGTGCGGGCCGGACGCTCGATGACACCGTCCACGGCCGTCCAGGCACCCTCGAGACCGACCTCGTCCGACTCGATCTCCAAGTCCTCCAGGTCCCAGGACGTCACCGGCTTCTTCTTCGCCGCCATGATGCCCTTGAACGACGGGTAACGCGCCTCACCCGACTGGTCGGTCACCGACACCACCGCCGGAAGCGACGCCTGAAGCTGCTCGGTCGCGGTATCCCCGTCCCGGCGCCCCTTCACGACGCCGTCCTCGACCGACACCTCCGACAACAGCGACACCTGCGCCACACCCAAGCGCTCCGCCAGCATCGCCGGAAGCACACCCATCGAGCCGTCCGTGGAGGCCATCCCACACACCACCAGGTCAAAGCCGGTCTTCTCGACCGCCTTGGCCAGCACCAGCGAGGTACCCAGCGCATCGGTGCCATGCAGATCGTCGTCCTCGACATGCACGGCCTTGTCCGCACCCATCGACAGCGCCTTGCGCAACGCGTCCTTGGCGTCCTCCGGACCGACGGTCAGTACGGTGATCTCCGCCTCATCCGCCTCATCGGCGATCTGCAGGGCCTGCTCGACCGCGTACTCGTCCAGCTCCGAGAGCAGCCCGTCCACGTCATCACGATCGACGGTCAGGTCCTCGGCGAAATGCCGGTCGCCGGTGGCGTCGGGCACGTACTTCACACAGACAACGATCCTCAAGCTCACGCCGGCTCTCCTCACGGTTCCCGAATGTCTGCGTTGCCGCAGCGGAGCACCCGAACGAGGGTATGGCACTCAGTTCCCTACGTAAAGGTACTCAGTGCCAACCCCTGCTGATGCTGATGCTAGGTTCCCTCCATGACGGACGTACGCGACGAGGGCAGGGCCACCGCGGCGGCCGGCGGGCCCGAGCCGTCCGACAAGGCGCCCATGCGCGAGGCGCTCATCGAGGCCGCGTTCGAGCTCTTCCTGGTGCACGGTTTCGAGCGGACCACAGTGGACGACATCGTGGCGCGGGCCGGAGTGGGACGCCGGTCGTTCTTCCGCTACTTCCCGTCCAAGGAAGACGTCGTCTTCCCCGAGCATGAGCGCTGCCTGGCCGAGATGAGCGCTTTCCTCGCCACGAGCACCGACGGCGAACCGCTCGACGTCGTCTGTGACGCGGCCCGCCTCGTCATGCGGATGTATGCCGCGAACCCCGAGTTCTCCGTGCGGCGCTACCGGCTCACGCGCGAAGTGCCCAGCCTTCGCGGCTATGAGCTGTCCGTGGTGCACCGCTACGAGCGGACCCTGGCCCACTACCTCCGGCAACGGTACGCGGGGGACCATGCTGGAGCGCTTCGGGCCGAAGTACAGGCCGCGGCTGTCGTCGCCGCGCACAACAACGGACTGCGGACCTGGCTGCGAGGTGGGGGGCAGGGCGATGCCGCGAGGGCGGTGGATCAGTCGCTGGCCTTCGTCCGGCAGACGTGGGGCGGCGTCGGCGAATCCGCGGAGAGCAGCATCGCGCCCGCGCCGGAGGACGATGTGATCGTCATGGTGGCGCCACGGAGCGCTCCCATGTGGCGCGTGGTGCAGAAGATCGAGAAGGCTTTGGGAGACGACTAGCTCCCCGCATGGCACTCAGAGCCTTGGCCGAGGGTACTCAGTGCCCTACGGCGGCACCCGCAGTGCCTGACCTGGGAAAGCTCCGGTCAGGCACCGTCCGCTATCGGGTGCTCACACGGCGAGGTGAGACACTTTGAGCGCGGGGGCGTGCGGTCGCCTTACGGCGTGTAGACGGCGTCACTGCCGTACAGTTCCCTGGTGAACGCGGAGACATCGGCGCTGCGATTGGCGCCGTCGAGGTTGTACGTCAGATAGACACCGTAGCCCTCGCCGACGGTGCGGCGGGCGAGGTCGGCGGCGGTGCTCCGCGAGGTCCGGCCGATCTCCACGGCCGCCGGTGACAGCTTCGACTTGGGCAGTGCCATACGGGGAACCTGCCAGGTGCCGTAGTACGGGTTCCAGGCGTAGTCGAACTTGGACGAGACGTCGACGCCGCCGTAGGAGAGGCGCGACGCGGCCGGGCCGATGTTGTAGAGGCTGATGATCTTGTCCGGCATGTTCGCGCGCAGCGCCGTCACCAGGTGCACGAACGAGCTGTCGTTGGGCTGGCCGGTGCCGTTGTTGCCGTACTCCGCGTACTCGTCGTCGAAGTCGATGCCGTCGAGGCCGTACTCAGCCACGGTGTCCGACAGTTTCTTCGCGAACGCCGAAGCCGCCTGCTGGGAAGGGAAGTTGGCGAAGCCCGCGCCCTGATGGTTGCCGAGCACCGAGAGGACGACCTTGATGCCCTTCTGCTGCAACGGCCGTATCTCCGTGGCGGCGTTGTCGAGGACGCGCTGCACGTTCTCGTTGAAGTGCAGATACGCCGTCTTCGTACCCGTGTCATAGTTGATGTTCGCCGCGAAGACCACGGCGACGTCGAAGACGTTGCCGCCGCCGTTGGCGAGGGTGTACTTGCCGACATTGCGCATGCTGTTGTTGTTCACCTCGACGTACGCCACCGAGGTCGGCCCCTGTTTCGCGGGAGCGGGAGCGGGAGCCGCCGCCGCGCCGGTCGTGGCGGTCGCGGTGGTCACGGCGGTCCCGGCGAAGGCGAGGGCCGCGACCGCCGAGAGCGCGAACGCGGTCCTCCGTACTCTGCTCCGTAAGAGAGTGAACATCGTTGACTGGTCTCCCCTCGCATGGGTCGGCGCCCGACCTGTTCGGAGCGCCGAGTGAGCCCTCCAAGTCTTCCGCTCCGGTAACCGAATCCCGAGAATCGCGTGCGAACTCTTCACGACTCCCACGCACCTCACGCCGCACACCGGCGCCTGGGCAAGCCGTCTTCCCAGCCCAGTGGAGCGCCGGGCGTTCGGCGGGCCTGCCCAGGGGGGCGGGAGGGGTCCCGGTCGGGGCGGGGTCCCATGGGGCCATGATGCATAGAACGTCATCCACCGCCGTCCTCGGCGTCGTTGTCGCTGTCGTGTTCGCCGCTCTCACGTCGTGTTCCTCGGATTCTTCGGACGGGCCCCACGCGAAGGGCCGGTCCAGCGGGTCCAACTCCGGGTCACCGGCGTCCGATCCCGCGCCGACCCCCACGGAGTCGGCCACGCCGTCGCCCTCGCCGACCGGGCCGTGCGCTGACGGAACGTGCGAGATCGAGGTCGCCGCGGGGGATGTCGTGACCGTGCCGGAGACGTACGGCCTCGGGCGGATCAAGGTGACGGCGATCACTGGCGACGAGGTCGAGATGGCCGCGCAGCTGACGGGTTCGGGCTTCAGCGTTTCGGGCTGTTCCGGTGGCGGCGGCGTGTCATCGGAGGGCGGCGGCGGCGTCGGACTGAGCTGCGGCGAGGGACCCGCCGCGACCATCAACGACGCCATGAGCCTGAAGGTCGTCAAGATCCACGACGCCGCCGCCGTCCTCCGCATCAAACCCGCCGGATGACGCCGCCAATTCCACGCGACCGCTAAGCTGATCGTCTCACGACAAGCCAGGCAAGCAGCAGTCACGGGAAGAAGTCGGCGGTACCAGGAGGGAACCAACCGCATGCCTGTCGAGTTAATTGGCATGATCAGCACCAGGGACGAGTCGGTCATCTACGCCCTGTGGGGCGAACCCCTGGCGGAGAGCGCGGGAGTGGCGGCATGAGCGCTCAGAAGCGGCAGCTCAAGCTGGGCGCGATCACGATGGGCGCCGGCGGCCCCGGCCAGCCCTACCTCTGGCTTGACGAGGACCTTCCGGTCGATGCCAGCGTCAGCATCAACTGGTACGTCGAGCAGGCCCGCCTGGCCGAGGAGGCCAAGTTCGACCTGGTCTTCATCGTCGACGGTCTGTTCATCACCGCGGACTCGGCGCCGCACTACCTCAACCGCCTTGAGCCGCTGACCCTGCTGTCGGCCCTGGCGGTCAGCACCAGCCACCTGGGTCTGGTCGCCACCGTGACCACCTCCTACAACGACCCGTTCAACATCGCCCGCAGCCTCGCCTCCCTGGAGCTCATCTCCGGCGGCCGGACCGGCTGGAACGTGGTCACCACCGGCGACGCGGGCGCCGCGGGCAATTTCTCCCGCGACGAGCACTACGACTACGACACCCGCTACGCCAGGGGCCTGGAGTTCGTCCAGGTCGCCCAGGGACTGTGGGACTCCTACGAGCAGGACGCGTTCCCGCGCGACCGTGCCACGCGCACCTTCCTCGACCCCGCCAGGCAGCACGCCCTGAACCACAAGGGCGAGCACTTCCAGGTCGTCGGCCCGCTGAACGTCTCCCGTTCCCCGCAGGGCCAGCCGGTCATCTTCCAGGCAGGCGACTCCGAGCAGGGCCGTGACCTCGGCGCCACGATCGGCGAGGCCATCTTCACCAACGCTTCGTCCATCGAGGCGGGCCAGGCGTTCTACAACGACATCAAGACTCGGGCGGCGAAGAAGGGCCGCGACCCGAGCCACATCGTCGTCATGCCCGGTGCCTCGGTATTCGTCGGCGACACGGACGACCAGGCCAGGGAGATCGAGCACGAGATCCACACCAGGGACAGGGACTTCGACCAAGCCCTGGCGGGACTCGGCCGCCCGTTCGGCTGGCACGACTTCCGCCAGTACGACCTGGACGCCCCGTTCCCGCAACAGGCCCTCGCCCACGCGCAACGCGGCTTCCGTACCAACGCCGAGAAGATCGCCGGCAAGGCGAAGGAAAAGGGCTGGACGCTCCGCCAGACCGTGGAGTTCATCTCAAGCCCGCGCCCGACCCCGTTCGCGGGATCGCCGGAAACGGTGGCCACCCGGCTTCAGGAGTGGTTCGAGGGCCGCGCCCTCGATGGCTTCAACTACCCCATCGGCCACCCCAGCCAGTGGCGGCGCTTCCGCGAGGAGGTCGTTCCGATCCTCCAGGAACGCGGCATCGTCCGCACCGAGTACGAGGCCCCCACCCTCCGCGGCAACCTGGGCCTCCCGGTACCGGAGAACCGCTACACGAAAGCCCGCGAGGAGGAGTCCTCCTCGCTGAGAAGCTGAGCGGTCGCGCGGTCGGAGGTCGTTCAGGCGGTCCGGTCAGCCGCGGTGGCCGTTTCCGCCGTGGTAGCCGAGTTCGAGATAGCGGGCGCGGGTGCTCCAGGAGCCGAGGTCGGGCGTGTTGGCCAGGACGTCGTGCCAGGGCTGGGCGCCGGGAGCGGCCGTCTCGTCGTGCGCGGGCCGCGGAGAGCCCGGGCGCCCGGCCCAGAGCCGCACCCCCGACCGCGCTTCGGACTCGCGGACCGGCTCCCACCAACCCATCGAGAACATGCCGGCGAGCTCATGCATGGCGATGAAGCTGGCCACACCGCTCTCGGGGTCCGTGCTGTCCGGGCGCTCGGTGAGGGCGTGCCACAGGAAGTGCATATTCGGCAGCCGCACATCGGGCTTGAAGCGGTACACGAGCCGGTCCAGCGTGATCGAGCCGACGCGCGGCAGCTGTACCCGGTTGAGCGGGACGACCTCGTGCTTGCCGCCGTTCCAGGTCAGCGTCTGGTTACGGCCCCGGTAGCCGGGCTCGCTGAAGACCGTGGCGTGGAGGAGTTCCCGGCGATCAGGCCGATGGTTGTGCGCCATGCCCGCGGCGGTGACGGCGCCCACGGAAGCCAGGCCCACCAGGAGGATTCTGGTTTTGCGCTTCATCGGGACGCGACACCTCGCTTCTGATGGGATGGGCGCCTCCATCATGCGCCACCGAGGGCGGTTGACGTACCGTCAGAAAGCCCCGGGGACGGCGAGCCCTGGGATCGGCGGATCAGAAACGTCGTTGCCGGGTCGGCTCAGGTGTCGAGGAGTTCCGGCACGAAGATGTCCTCGCACGTCAGCCGGCGCTTCGACAGCCCCTGCTCGTGGTGGTAGCGCAAGAAGGTGTCGATGGCCTTTCGGTTCTCACCGATCCCGTAGGGCCACCAGTCGTCGCCGAGCAGCCGACGGTTCTCCTCGAACAGCGCGCTGAACCACGGCGTGATGACACCCATGTGCTGCTTGGCGGCGTCGACGAGGTACTTCCGCTCGGCGAGCTCCTTGGCTTCCGTGAAGGCGTCGTAGACGGCCCGTGCGAGGCCTCGCCGCTGTGCCAGTTCCCCGCGGATCGCGACGATGTGCATCGGAGGGAAGATCCCGGTGCGGCGGTAGTAGTCGCGCTCGACGGCCTCGTAGTCGGGGAATAGGCGGGCGACCTTCGGCGAGCCGTCCAGCACCGCCTGCGGCACGTCGATGGAGATCAGTGCGTCGATCTCGCCGGATTCGAGCATGGCACCCAGGGTCTGACCGTCCTCCGCGTGGCGCACGTCGACGCCGTCGGGGACGGGCTGCGGGATCCAGTCGCAGGCGGGGACGGGGTGGTTGGTGCCGCCGATGACCCAGCGGCACTGGTCGGGGGTCACACCGTACTCGTCAGCCAGGATGCCCTTCGGCCAGATCCCGGCATCGTGGCCGTAGAGCATGAACTCGCCGACGGTCCTGCCGACGAGATCCTGCGGCTTCTCGACCCCGCTGGCGGTGTTCACGAAGATCGCCGAGTGGCGGAAGTTGCGGTTGGGCAGGATCGGCAGCGCCAGGAACGGCGCATCGTCGAGGTCGAAGGTGCGCAGGAAGTAGGTGAGACCGAACTCGGCGAGGTCGTAGTGCCCCTCGATGGCGCGACGGAAGATGTCCGATACGAGGGGTGCCGTCTCGAACACCGCGTCCACCCCGTCGACCGCGACCCGGCCGTCAAACAGTGCCTCGGTGTGCTCGTAGGTGTATACGCCGATGCTCAGCTCCGTGCCCATCGTGGATCCCTTCTCCGGGAGTTCGTGGAGAGGCTCGCTTCAGAGGCCCGCTTCCGTAAATGACCGTTCACTTTTATGGTGGTCCCAGAGCGGCCGAGCCGTCAAGGTGAACGTTCATTCACGAGGAAAGGGGCCGTCATGCCGCGCATCACAGCCGAGCGCCGCGAGGCCAAGCGCGCCGAGATCGTCGCGGCGGCCCGCCGCTGCTTCTCCCGCGACGGGTTCCACCAGAGCTCGATGCCGGACATCGCCGCCGAGGCGGGCGTCTCGGCCGGCGCGCCCTACCGCTACTTCACGAGCAAGGAGGAGATCGTCCTCGCTATCGCGGGCGACGCGTTCCGGCTGATCTTCGAACCGGTTGAGCGGCTGGCCGACGGCACCGACGCCCCGACCGTCGCGGAACTGGTGGCCGCCGCGCTCGACACGATCAGCGGCGAGACAGTGCGGGACGCGGCGGGACACACGGTCGCGGTCGACGAGCTGCTGCGCTGCGTGGTGCAGGTGTGGTCGGAGGTACTGCGCAATGACGAGGTGCGTGGCCCGGCCGCGGAGGGCTTCGAGAGGGTCCGAGCCAGTATCGCCGGCGCGCTGCGCCGCGGCCGAGCGGCGGGCGCGGTGCCCACCGCCGTGGACCCGGACCGCGGAGCCCGCGTGGTGATGGGGCTGCTGCACGGATTCCTGCTCCAGCGCGTGGCCTTCGGACTCACGGACACGGCCGACATCGCGGACGACCTGCGGGCCGGGCTGCTCTTGTGATGGGCGATGACTGTGCCAGACCGGCGCGATCGGCTCGGGCAGTAGGATGACAAGCAGCGGTTGATCCTGGCGCACTTGGCCAGGGCGATGGCCAGGCTGGTCGCTGGAGGGTGGGTCGGACACGACGGGGGGCTCGCGTTGGATCGCCTGACGCTGCCCACGGCAGACAAGAAGTTCACTACCGCGGGTCGACCGGGTGAGGTGGGCATATGACCGGCCGGCCGGCGCCTGCGGTGCTGCCCCGATCGCCACGCGCTCGGCTCGGGCCGATCGCGGTCCTCGCCGCGCTGGTGGTCGGCGTGCTCGGGGTCCTGTATGCCGGCCACAGCGAGCCCGGCCGGGTGGACAGATGGATCATCCAGCCGACGGCGGACAGTGTGCGGCCGCCCTGGAGGCGCGTCGCTCTGGCCATGGACTTCTTGGGGGAACCCGCCGGAGCGGCGACGCTGATCGTGGTCACTGTGACGGGCTGCCTGCTGCTTCGGCGTCCTCCCGCGGCGGTGCTCGTCGTTGCCGGCCCCACCATGACCGTGGGGACGGCGACGCTGCTCAAGCGTCTGGTGGGACGCACCATCCACGGCGACGGCAACCTGTCCTATCCGAGCGGGCACACCGCCTTCTTCACCGCACTCGCCCTCGTCGTGGCGCTGCTCGCGACCGGCCGGTTCGGCCTCGGCAGGACGGCCGGCACATCACTCGTGCTCGCCGCGGCGCTCGTGGCCGGCGCCGCGATGGGATGGGCACAGGTGGCCCTGGGCGCGCACTATCCGACCGACGTCCTCGGCGGCTGGTGCACCGCGCTGGCGGTGATTCCGGCGACCGCGTGGCTGGTCGATCGGATGGCCGACCGGCTGGCCGATCGGATGGCCGACACCCGTCGGCGGGATCGGCGACGAGGAAGGACTCGTGGACGACCGACCCGGAGTGGCGGTCGCTGAGGTCACGTCACGCCAAGCGGCGGAATACGGGCTTCACCGGTCGTCCGGCCAGCCAGGGGGTGGGGTCGGCGGCGTCCAGTGCCTTCCGGTACACCGCACATGCCTGGGCCACCACGTCGACGGTGTGATCGATGTCGGCGTCGCTGAGCGCGCTGCTCACCACGAACGACGGGGCCAGCACCCCGCCCGCGAGGAGGCGGCGCAGGAACAGGGTGCGGTACCGCTGCGACGGCTGCCCGTTCTCGTCGAGGGTGGCGAAGACCAGGTTGCTGGCCCGGCCCCGGACGACGATGTGGTCGCCGACGCCCATGGCGGCCGCCGCCTCGCGGACACCAGCGGCCAACCGCTCCCCGAGGAGGTGCAGTTGGGCGGTGGTGCCCTCCTCGGCGTAGGTGGTTTGCACGGCCATCGCGGCGGCCAGCGAGTGGGTTTCCGCACCGTGCGTGGTGGACAGCAGGAACACCCGGTCGCCGGAGTGACGCAAGCCCCCCAACTCCATCAGATCGCGGCGCCCGGCCAGCGCGGAGACGGCGAAACCGTTGCCCAGCGCCTTGCCGAACGTGGAGAGGTCGGGGACGACGCCGTACAGACCCTGGGCGCCCGCCTCGGACCAGCGGAAGCCGGTGATCATCTCGTCGAAGATCAGTACACAGCCGTTCCGGTCGGCCAGTTCGCGCAGACCGGCGAGATAGCCGGGCGGCGGCTCGGCGACGGCGGCGGGTTCGAGGATGAGACAGGCGACCTCGTCCTGGTACCGGGTGAGCAGTTCCTCCGTGGCGGCCAGGTCTCCGTAGGGGAAGGAGACGGTGAGCTCGCTGGTCGCCGCCGGAATACCGGCGTTCATCGGCGTGGTGCCGATGAACCAGTCGTCGATGGAGAAGAACGGATGGTCGGCGCAGATGGCCACCCGCGGGCGCCCGGTGGCGGCGCGGGCCAGGCGTACCGCGGCGGTGGTGGCGTCGGAGCCGTTCTTCGCGAACTTCACCATCTCGGCGGTCGGCACCGTGGCCAGGAAACGTTCCGCGGCTTCGACCTCCAGGATGGACGGCCGGACGAAGTTGCTGCCGCGGTCGAGTTCCCGCCGTACCGCCTCGATCACGCGTGGGTGGGCGTGGCCGAGGCTGACCGACCGCAGTCCGGAGCCGTACTCGACGTAGCGGTTGCCGTCGATGTCCCACACGTGGGCACCACGGCCGTGGCTGATGACCGGGGCCAGGTTCTCGGGGTACTGGTCGTCGCCCTTGGCGTAGGTGTGGGCGCCTCCGGGGACCAGGGTGTGCAGCCGCTCGTTCGCCGCCCGTGACCGGGGCAGTTGGAACTTTTCGGTGTCCAAGCCGACTTCACCCTTCCTTGTGCTTCAGGACCTCGGCGAGGCTCGGCGCCTCGCGGTCCCGCTGGGACATCGATGTGACCGGCAGCGGCCAGGGAATGGCGAGCTCCGGGTCGTCGAAGGCGATCGTCACGTCCTCGGCCGGGTCATGCTCGCGGTCGATCCGGTACGAGGTGTCGGCGGTCTCGGTCAGCGCCTGGAAGCCGTGCGCGCACCCCGCCGGGACGTAGAGCGTGTGCTGGGTCTCGCCGGACAGCTCGAAGGAGGCCCAGGCGCGGTAGGTCGGTGAGGCCGGACGCAGATCCACGACGACGTCGAAGATCCTCCCGTACGAGCACCGCACCAGCTTGGCCTCACCCGCGCCGGAGCGCAGGTGCAGGCCGCGCAGCACACCCCGGACCGAGCGGGACACGCTGTCCTGGACGAAGGCGTGCGGGTCGAGGCCCACCGAGCGGACCACATCGGCGTCGAAGGTGCGGCAGAAGAAGCCGCGCTCGTCGGCGTACGGCGTCGGCTCGAACAGGTACGCGCCGGCGATCTCCGGGACTTCGGTCGCTTTCATCGAGCCTCCCGAGGGGCGTGGGCATGGGCGTTCGCCGGGAACAGCGTCGTGGTCAACGCGGCGAATTGGTGGGCGAGTTGCTGTGCGGCGGCCCGGTTCCGCTCGGTGAGGGTGTGCCGCAGCTCGGCCGAGTGCTTCTCCAGGTCCCTGAATTGTTCGAGCAGCCGGTCGGCGTCGACCGCGCGCGCCGGGTGGCAGTACGCGCCGAGGCCCATCCGGTCCATGAGCGCGTCGCTCTTCGCCGCATAGCAGAGGGCCAGCACCGGCGTGCCGGTCTTCAGCGCGCAGATCAGGTTGTGGTACCGGACCGCCACGACGGTGTCGGCAGCCGCCATCTCGTTCATCAGGTCGGCCAGTGAGGCCGGTTCGGCGGCGGTGACCAGGGCTGAGTCCACCGCGTCGAGGATGGCGGCGACCACCGGCGCGTCGCAGTCGTCACCGGTGAGCAGCCGGACCGGCCGGCCCTCGTCGACCAGCGCGCGAACGAACCGGATCGTCCCGTCGAGGTAGCGCCGGTAGATCTCGTCGGCCCGGGCGCGGTCGTCGTTGCCGCCGTGGAAATCCATGACACCGAGACAGACCGGGCCCGGCGATCCCGAGTCCGAGGGCTCGCTCGCCCTCGGCGTCGGCAGCGCGAACGCGAGGTCGGGGTAGACCTCGTCGCGCGCGGTGTCCACACCCATCGCCCGCATCGCGTCGCGGGACTGGGTGTCCCGGTACGACCGGTACACGGCCAGCCGCCCCGACCAGCGCACCAGGGCCCGGGTCGGCCGGTTGCGGATCTCGGCGGCGCCGACGCTGACCAGCGCGACCCGGGTGCGCAGCAGCCGGCCACTCGCGCAGAGCAGGAACAGCGAGTACGGGAAGCCCCACGGCCGCAGCGGCAGTGTGGCCTCCAGGACGCCCATGCCCGGCACGATCACCACATCGTGCCGGCGCACCCAGGCAGCGGTGCGGAAGACATCGACGAGTTTGCCCAGGCCCTTCGCCGCGATCGCGCCCGCACGCGACGCGGTCCGGTACTCCGCGCGGTTCCAGTGCAGCCGCGTGGCGGGGATCCCGAACCGGGCCGTGACGGCCTCGGGTCCGCCGCACAGCGCGTCCACGACCGCCTCCGGGTGTTCGGTGCGGAGGTAGCCGAGGAGGGCCTCGAGCGATCCGTCGTTGCCGAGGTTGCCGGAGCCGAGCAGGCCGAACACCCCCACACGTGGCGCGGTCCTCATACCCGCCTCCCCTCACGGCCCGCGACGAGGGCGTCGACGGAGACGGTCAGCTTGGCCGGGTCGACCGGGGCGCGGTCCTCGACCCGCTCACCGGCGCCCGGCCGGACCCGGCTGGTCAGCCATGCGGCCAGGTGGCGGTGGCAGGCGCGCCGGTCGGCCGCGGACAACGGGGCCCGCCGGATCGCCGAGGCGAAGCCCCAGACGTACTCGGCGAGCAGCCGGGGCGTCGGGTGCAGCGGGCCCGCCCGGCGCGGGTCCAGGTTGACGCACCGGGAGCGCTTGCTCGGGTTCGCCCGCTCGGCGCGGGTGGGGTGGTCGCGGCGGAAGTACAGCAGCTCCGGCACCTGGTGGAAGCGCCCGTGCAGGGCGATCTCGGCGACGAACGTGCGGTCCGCGTGGTGGTAGCTGTCCATCGGCTTCACCCGGCGCAGCGCGGCGGCCCGGATCACCCCGTAGAAGTCGTCGCCACCGGGCTCGAACAGCATGCTGCGGAAGCGCTCCGGCGGGTGCGGTGAGTCGGTGGCGAGCGTGTACTCGTACGGGACCTTCACCTGGCCGTCGCCGTCTATGACCGCCTGGTCCGCGTGCGCGAGGATCACGTCGGGCCGCTCGTCCAGCGCCTGGACGCAAGCCCGCAGCAGATCGCGGGCGTAAAGGTCGTCGTGCGAGGCCCACTTGAACAGTTCGCCGCGGCACTCGGCGAACACCCGGTTGTGGTTCGGCGTGGCGCCGATGTTCCGGGGCAGCCGGAGGTACCGGATGCGCGCGTCCTGCGCGGCGTACTTGCGGCAGATGTCCTCGGTTCCGTCGGTGGAGGCGTTGTCGGAGATGACCAGCTCGAATTCCTCGTAGGTCTGACCGAGCAGGGCGTCGAGCGACTCGGCCAGGTACTCCTCGCCGTTGTACACGGGCAGGCCGATGCTCAGCCTGGGTTGGGCTGTCATGAGGTCCTCACTTCGCGGATGGAATCGTGGTGGCGCTCGCGCAGGGCGGACCGCAGGTGCAGCCACCACACGGCCGAGCCGCTGACGGTCGCGGCGGCGACGCACCAGGCCGAGCCGACCGTGCCGGCGACGGCCGCCCCGCCGAGCCCGCCGCCGGCATAGCAGGCGGAGGCGAAAAGCTGGGAGCGCAGGCTGCGCCGGGCGGCGCCGAGCGCGCGCAGTCCGGCCGCCGCGCCGGTGCCGAGGCCGGCGCCCGCGACACCGAGGGTGACCGGCACGATGAGCTGTGCGGCGGAGTGCCAGACACCGCCGAGCGCCAACGCGCCGAGCCGGTCCGGCATCAGCAGCAGCGCCCCGCCCCAGAGCAGCGCGCCGGCGGCCTGCCCGCCACCCAGCAGGAGGCAGAACGCGCCGAGGCGGTGCGGGGTCCGCCGCAGCACGCGTGCCGCCTCCGGGACGGTGACCAGCGAAAGGCCCATCAGTACGGCGAGGAACGGGCCGAGCAGGAGCTCGGCGCCCCGCACCGCGCCCACGGCGCCGACCCCGACGATCGCGCCGAGCCCGTACGCCCGCAGCTGGCTCGCGCCGCTGAGGCAGGTGTTCTCGACGAGGTACCGGTAGCCGAGGTCGCGCTGCTCGCGCAGCCACCCGCGCGCCCCGGTCACCCGGGGCCGGATACCGGACTGGAGGTAGCCGTACCCCGCCGCCACCGTGGCGGACGCGCCCCAGGCGAGCACAAAAGCGGCCACGCTGCCCACCCGGGCCGCCACGATCATGGCCGGGACGAGCGCGACGCCCCACACGACGTCGTTGAGACACGCCTTCCGCCCGGCGCCGGCGGCGAAGAACGAGAACCGCCAGGCGTCCTGCAGAAGCAGCCCAGGCAGCATGACGCCGAGGCAGACGAACGCGGGCCCCACGCGGCCGCCGAGGGCCGGCCCGACCACCAGACACGCCGCGCCGATGGCCGCGCCTACCCCGAGTGCGGTACCCGACGACCGGGCCACCGCCTCGCGCCAGGACGCGTCCGGCACACCGCTGAAGCGCACCACGAGCGGATCGGTGGCCAGCCCGCGGGAGATGTTGAGCACCACGCCGTAGGTCACCCAGGCGAGGCTGAACACGCCGAACGCGGTCACCCCCAGCGAGCGGGCCACGTAGATGCCCACCGCGAAGTTGGACATGCTGGAGGCCGCCTGGTCGGCCAGTCCCCAGGACAGCCGGCCGACGAGGGCCCGCTTGGCGGATCCGGCCGGTGGCGCCGTTGTCCGCGGGTTCTCCCCCTCGGTGGGCATCGGCGTCATGTCTTGATCAGCCCGGCGCCGTGCAGGGCGCCGGCCGCGTCCGCGACGGTGTCGAACGGCAGCCCGGAACGCTCGGCGACGTCCAGCAGACTGTGCTCGCCGTCGGAGAGGTTGAGCACCCAGAGCATGGCCATCTGGGCCTGCTTCGCGTCGCTGCGGCCGCCGAGCGAGTCGTACAACCCACGTCGGCCCAGCTGTGGTTCGCCGTAGGGGCTGAGGTTGAGGTACCGCCGGTTGCGGTCGAGGACGGCGAACGCCTCGCGGCAGACGGCGAGCGTGTCCGCCATCGCCTCCGGGGAGACGAAGTCCAGGTTGTCCGCCGAGGTGTGATACTCGGGGTAGCCCGCGTACGGGGTCCGGGTGAGCGAGCCGACCCCGAGATCGAACCCGGGCGAGCAGAACTGCCGCTCGTCGTAGCCGTACGGGGTGAACTCGGCGACGCGGTGCGGGCGTTCGGAGGCGGTCAGCACATGCCGCATCACCCGGTCGATCTCCGCGTCGCCGCGCCTGCTCTGTTTGTACGTGAGGTGGCCCCGGTCACCGGCGCAAGCCAGCACGAGGCCGTGCTTGACCCGGTCGATCCGCTCCGCGTTGCGCGCCAGCCAGGTGATCGCCCCGATGGTGCCGGGCGCGTAGATGAACCGGTAGGTGTAGTACGGCGTCCGCTCGGCCAGCGCACGGGCCAGGAAGGTCGCCACCGCGATGCCGGCCAGGTTGTCGTTGGCCAGCGACGGGTGGCAGACGTGGCAGGAGACGATCACCTCGTCGGGGACCTGCCCGGGGACGATGTGCTCGGCGTAGGTGAGGTGGCCGTCGGTGAGTGTGGAGTCCACGCACACCTCGTACTCGCCGTCCGGCAGCGCGTCCAAGGTCTCCTGGGCCAGGCAGAACCCCCATTCCGGCTGGTAGTAGCTGGTGCGGTACGGCACCCAGGCCGGGTGGTCCGGCAGGGTGTGCAGGTGCGGACGAAGCTCGGCCAGCGGCATGGTCGCCGACACCGGCACGCTGTAGCCCAGCACGTGCAGGCTGGACGCGGCGAAGTCGACGACCCGGTTGCCGGCGGGGTCGGCGATGTACGCGTCCCGGATGTTCCACTCCTGCGGCACCGTCCAGTCGAGCACCTGGGTCCCGGTCGGCACCTCGTGCACCCGCAGCGGGACATGCTCGCCGACGATCTCCAGGGTGGCGCGCACACCGTCGCCCGTGATGCTCCGGCACAGCGGATACAGCCGCTCCACCAGCGCGTACATCTCATCGCCTGGCGCGGTCACCGGCGCCACCGCAGAGTCTCGTCGACGGTGCCGGCGTCGGACGCCGCGCGCAGCACGGCGAGGCGGGTGAAGCGCCGCTCGAAGTCCTCGCGGGTCAGCCCGTGTTTCCGGTAGGCGTCGGCGAGTTCGAGCGCGCCCTGCTTCACCGTCCACTCGCAGTCGAAGCCGGGTATCGCGGCGCGGAACCGGGAGAAGTCCACCCGGTAGGAGCGCGGATCGGCACCGGTCTCCCCGGTGATCACCACCTTGGAGCCGGACACCGCCTCGGCGACCTGCCCGGCGATCTCGGCGACCGTGACGTTGTTGGTCTCACTTCCGATGTTGAACGCCCGGTCGTGCACCGCCTCCCGCGGCGCGGTCAGCGCGGCCGTGAAGGCCCGTGCGATGTCGACGGCGTGCACCAGCGGGCGCCAGGGGGTGCCGTCGGAGAGCACCAGCACCTCGCCGGACAGCAGCGCGTGGCCCACCAGGTTGTTCAGCACGATGTCGGCACGCAGCCGGGGCGAGTAGCCGAAGGCGGTGGCGTTGCGCAGGAACACCGGGCTGAAGTCGCCGTCGGCCAGGCCGTGCAGGTCGTCCTCCACTCGCACCTTGGACTCCGCGTACGGCGTCACCGGGCGCAGCGGTGCGTCCTCGGCCACCAGGTCGTCGCCGCCCGCGGCCCCGTAGACCGAGCAGGTCGACGCGTACAGAAAGCGCCGCACCCCGGCGTCGCGAGCCAGCCGGGCCAGCCGCACGGACGCGTGGTGGTTGATGTCGTGGGTGAGCTCCGGCGCCAGCGACCCCAGCGGGTCGTTGGACAGGGCGGCCAGGTGGATCACGGCGTCCACCCCGGCCACGTGTTCGGCCGTGACGTCGCGCAGGTCCACCCGATGCCCCGGCGGATCCGCGGGCGCCGGGCCCAGCACACAGTCGGCGAACAGGCCGGCGTCGAGGCCGACGACCTCGTGCCCGGCCGCGGCAAGGGCCGGGGCCATGACGGTTCCCAGATAGCCCTGGTGTCCGGTCAGGAGTACGCGCAAGGGTCAACCCCCCAGGTTGAGCGTGAGTTTGGTGACGGCGAACGCTTCGGCGTATCGCTCGTGGCATTCGATGCCGCGGATCCGCGCGAGGCCGAGGAAGGCCTCCCGGTCGTACCAGGGCCGGTGCCGCTGCGAGGGGTAGTGCTCCTGCAGCAGCCGCACCTTCTGTTCGGCGGTCTCCGGTGACAGTGGCTGGTACGCCGCGAGGGGGCCGAGGTCGCCGTCCCACTTGACGATCTCGTAGCCGAGCACGACGTGGTCGCGGAAGGCGGTGGGTATCAGCTGCGCCAGGCCGCGGTGATCCTGGTGCGCGTCATCGGTGCGCGGCGCCAGCACCAGATCCGGCTCGGTCCGCGCGCGCAGTTCCTCGACCGCGGCCTTGGCCTCGTCCCAGTGCGCGGGCAGCCGACCGTCGGGGAGCTTGTGCACGGTCAGCCGCAGGTCGGCGTCCGGGCAGAAGGCGGCGAGCGCGGCCGCCTCCTCCTGCTCCCGCTCACCACCACCGCCGGTGAGCACCAGCGCGTCGACGCGGACGCCCGGCCGCGCGCGGCACAGCGTCAGCAGCGTGCCGCCGGCGCCGATGGCGATGTCGTCGCAGTGCGCGCCCATGGCGACGATCCGGTCCAGGCGCCCGGTGTGGAGACGGATCACGCCCTCGCCCCCGCGCCGTCCCGTTCCCATACGGCCCACGGGCGGTCGCCCCGGACGTAGGCGGCGTCGAGCGCGGCCCGTTCCTTCACGGTGTCGGTCGGCTTCCAGAAGCCGCGGTGCTGGTGCGCCACCAGCCGGCCGCGCTTGGCCAGTTGGGCGCATCCGTCGGCGACCAGGTCCCCGTTCTCCGGGATGTGGTCGAAGACCTCCTGGCGGAGCACGAAGTAGCCGCCGTTCTCCCACAGCGGCAGTTCGCTCACCGCGGTGATGCCGCCCACCAGGCCGTCCTCGCCCAGATCCACGCAGTGGAACGAGGACTGCGGCGGCACCACCATCATCGACGCACCGGCGTCGCGCAGGGCGAACTTCTCGATCATCTCCGGCAGCGGGGCGTCGGTGAGCACGTCGGCGTAGTTGGCGAGGAACATCTCGTCGCCGTCCAGGTGGTGCCGCACCCGGCGCAGCCGCTCCCCGATCGGCGACTCGACGCCGGTCTGCGCGAACGTGATCGTCCAGTCCGAGATGTCGGTGGACAGCAGCTCGGTCCGCCCGCCGCGCAGCACGAAGTCGTTGGACGCCGTCTCCTCGTAGTTGAGGAAGAAGTCCTTGATGTGGTGGGCCCCGTACCCGAGGCACAGGATGAACTCCGTGTGCCCGAAGTGCGCGTAGTAGCGCATGACGTGCCAGATCAGCGGCCTGGGGCCGACCATCGCCATCGGCTTGGGCACGTCGTCCGCGGCACCGCTCCGCATCCGCATCCCGTAACCGCCGCAGAACAGGACGACCTTCATGCTGTGACCTTTCAAGACGCGACCTCGGCAATGCTCAGTTCCGGGATGGGAAAGACCAGTCGGCCGCCCCAGTCGTGTACGAAGGACAGCTGCTCGACCAGCTCGGCCCGCAGGTTCCACGGGAGGACGAGCACGTAGTCCGGTTTGTCGGCGGCTATCCGCTCGGGCGACAGGATCGGGATGCGGGTGCCAGGGGTGAACCTGCCGTGCTTGTAGGGGTTGCGGTCGACCGTGTACGGGAGCAGGTCGGGCCGGATGCCGCAGTGGTTGAGCAGGGTGTTGCCCTTGCCCGGGGCGCCGTAGCCGACGACCGTCTCGCCGCGCTCGGCCGCCTCGATGAGGAACCGCAGCAGATCCCGGCGCACCTTGGCCACCCGGGCGGAGAACTCGGTGTACCCGGAAAGCTCCTGCAGCCCGGCGGCCTTCTCCCGGTCGAGCACGTCGGCCACCTGCCCAGTCGGCTCACCGGCCGCCTCGATCGGCCGGGCCCACAGCCGGATGGAGCCGCCGTGCGTGGGCAGCAGCTCGACGTCCACGAGCGCGAGTCCGCCGCTCGCCAGCGCCCGGGTCGCGGACGCGACCGTGTAGTACTGGAAGTGCTCGTGGTAGATCGTGTCGTACTGGTTCTCCTCGATCAGGGTCAGCAGGTGCTGCACCTCGATGGAGACCCAGCCGTCGTCGGCGACCAGGGCGCGCAGCCCCCGCGTGAAGCCGATCACGTCGGGGATGTGCGCGTACACGTTGTTCGCCACGACCAGGTTCGCCGGGCCGTGCTCGGCGCGTACGGCCGCGCCGGTTTCCGGGCTCAGGAACTCCGTGAGCGTGGGCACACCCGCCTCGCGGGCCGCGGCGCCGACGTTCACCGACGGCTCGATCCCCAGGCAGCGGATCCCCCGGTCCACCACGTGCTTCAGCAGGTATCCGTCGTTGCTCGCGACCTCGACCACGAAGGCGTCGGACCCCAGCCCCACCCGGTCCGCGGCCTCGGCGACGTACGTGCGCGCGTGCTCCACCCAGGAGGTCGAGTACGAGGAGAAGTACGCGTACTCCTCGAACGTCTCCTCCGGCGTGATCAGCGGCGGGATCTGCGCGAGCCAGCAGTCGGTGCAGACCCGCAGGTGCAGCGGGTACGCGGGCTCCGGCTGGTCCAGTTGGTCCGCGGCGAGAAAGCTCTCGCACGGTGGCGTCGCCCCGAGATCGACGACGCTCGCCAGCGTCGCCGAGCCGCAGAGTCGGCATCGTGTCATCTACTGCCCCCCATTGATTCCGTCCCCCATTGATTCCGACCGACCCGCGATCGCGGTGCGGTACTCCTCCTCCAGGCGCTCCAGCCCGACGGCCGGGCTGAAACCCTGTTCGTAACGGAGCCGGGCTGCCTGGCCCATCTCCCGGCTCAGGGCCGGCTCGGCCGCGATCCGGCGCATGCGGGCCGCGAGCGAGGCGGGCTCGCCAGGCTGGTGCAGCAGCCCGGTCACGCCGTCCTCGACGAGTTCGACGAAGGAGCCGTGACCGGCGGCGACGACCGGGACCCCGGCCGCCATCGCCTCGACGACCACCAGGCCGAACGCCTCCAGCCATGTCGAGGGAGCCACCACGGCGACCGACCGCGCGATGGCCTTGGCGCACTCCGCCGGGTCCAACAGGCCGACGAAAGCCACGTCGTCCCGGCCCGCCGCCCAGGCGGTCACCTCTCGCTCCAGTGGCCCCGCACCCGCTATCACGAGCGGTACGCCCACACCGCCGCTCGCCGCGATCTCGTCCCACGCGGCCATGAGCAGCCGAATGCCCTTGGCCTCCGCGAGCCGGCCGAGACAGAGCAGATGCTCTCCCCCGCCTGCTCGGCGGGCGCCCGGGTCGGGCACGAAGTTGTGCTTCACCGCCAGCCGCTCGGCCGGCATGCCGGCCCGTACCAGGACGTCGCGCTGCGCCGCGGAGATGCAGAAGAACCGCTCCACGCCGGACCACCAACGCCGCCGGTTGACCGACAGGCTGACCGCGAGCGGCACCGTCGCAAGGCGGGAACCGCGGTAGCAGCCGTGCCGGACGGCGGGCAGTGGTGCGGAGCCGACGCACTCGGCGCACGGCCTCCCGTCCCGCTGAAGCGTGCCGGGAGGGCAGACCTGGGTGTAGTTGTGCAGCGTGGCGACGGCGGGCACACCGGCGTCGGCGCAGGCGGCGAGCACCGCGGGCGACAAGAGCGGGAAGACGTTGTGGACATGGACCACGTCCGGCCGCTCGATGCGCAGCCGGGCGGCGAGCTCCGCGCGGACCGCCGGGTTCCACGGCACGAGGAGCGGCACCGCGGCCTTGCCGAGGAGGGACCGGGCGGCGATGTCGTCGCTGCGCCGCTCGAACACCCCGACCCGATGGCCGGCCGCGCGCAGCAGCGCCACCTCCTGGTCGACGACCTTGTTCTCCCCGCTCGGCTGCGCCGAGGCGTAGCGGTTGTGCACCACGAGGACGTGCATGCTCAAGGAACCTCCGATCTCCGGGCCCAGCGCGGAATGTGTCGTGGAGGGGTTTCGCGCGTCGCGAGAGGAGCGGCAGGCGCCGCCAACAGCGTGGCGGCCAGGGCCAGATGCAGCAGATACGGCGAGGCGTCGCCAAGACCGGCCTCGGTGTACGACGCGATCGCGCAGTAGCTGATCAGAAAGATCGCGCAGGCCCTCTCCAGCGACGGTGGCCGCAGCAACGCGACGCCGCCCAGCACGATGACGATCGCGGCGACAAGGGTGACGCCGACCAGACCCTGCTCGTTGTAGACGGCCAGCCAGCTGTTGTCGATCGGCAGCCCGCCGAACGACTTGTCGCCCAGGCCCACGCCGAACCACTTCTCCCCGGGCGTCCGGGGCGCGGCCAGCAGGGCGTCCCAGACCTTGGCCCGGCCGGTGAGGCTGGAGAAGTTCTCCTGGCTCTGTCCGCGCAGGAACCACGCCTGGAGCACGGAGGCGAACCCCACCGCGGCCACGGTGGCGCACAGCACCGCCCAGGTGAAGAAGCGGCGGGCCGCGGCGCTGGTGAGGAGGAGCGAGCCGATCGCCAACGCCAGGCCGAGGAACAGGCCGAGCGTGGCCGTCCGGGTGTGGGTCAGCGCGAGCAGGACGAGTGACGGCACGATGACCACCACCGCGCCGGCCCTGTCGGTCCGGCGGCCCAGTACGAGCAGCACGGTGAGCCCGGTGATCACCGCTGCGTACTGTCCGATCTGCGGCGGGGTGAGCGGCCACAGCGCGCCGACCAGCCGCCCGCCGTAGAGGTCGGGCAGGGCCGCGCCCGGGGAGACGACCAGGCCGACGGCCACCGACCCGAGCACCGCGAGGTACATCCGGATGTGGTGCCGGACGAACGTCAGGCTGCCGTCCCACCAGCGGCTGAGCAGCCAGAGCGTGCCGACGAAGAGAGCCAGCCGGGTGCAGCGGAACAGCGCGCCGAACCCGGATTCCAGGTGCGCGCTGGAGATCACGCTCGTCACCAGCAGCAGGGTGAGCAGGAACACATACGCACTGGCTCGGATGCGCGGCCGGAGATTGACCGCGAGCGCCAGCGCGAACGCGGCGACCAGCGCGCCCATGGTGACCATCTGGATGAGGGAGCGGGGCAGCGGGACGATGGTCTTCGCCCCGGCGGAGCCGAGCGTGTTGAGGACCAGCAGCCCCCAGACCGTCCCGACGATCTTCGGTGTGTGACCCCCGCCCATCTCAGCCACCGTCCCGTGCGCGGAAGGTGCTGCCCGCGTCCTGCTGGTACGGCGTGCTCTGCCACTGCCCGGAGTCGAGTACCCGGCTCGGGTCGTAGGCGACGAACATCCATGGTCCGAGGTAGACGTTGTCGTGCCAGCGGTTGTGCTGCTCGTGGGTGATCGCCTCGGCCACCCCTTCGCCCTGGTACGGGGACCAGTCCGGATAGGTGCCGTAGTTGGCCAGCACCGCCATTCGGTCGCACTTCACCGTGCACTTGACGACGGACGTGTCCAGCACGAAGCGGTTGTCGTGGATGTCCACCCGCTGGGTCTTCCACCGGCAGTCGGCGTAGAGCGGTGGCTTGTCGATCGCCGGTTCCGCGCAGCGGTCGGTGTCCCGGACCAGCAAGGTGCAGTCACCGGACGAGGTGTTGGCCGGGCTGTTGCAGAACCGGTCGGCGTTTTCCCACAGGGTGATCCCGGACCAGTTGTTCTCCAGCGCGTTCCGGTAGATCTCGATCTTGTCGGTGCGGGCCTCGATACGCGGTTCGCCACCGGACTCGGACACGTAGACGGTCGGATAGGGGAAGTTGTCGCCGCGGTCGGCCTCCCTGCGGCCCTCGACCCAGTTGTTCCGCCGGATCGTGTTCTTCCGGATGACCGCGTTATAGCTGGTCTCGTAGATCAGCGCGGCACCGTCGTTGTCCTCGAGCACGTTGTTCTCGATGCGGAAGTCGTTGTTGTTGGTGTCCGCCCACAACCCGGTTCCACGGTTGTCGTGCACCCAATTGCCGCGTATGTCGGCGCCGTTGACGGCCCAGAACTTGATGCCTCCGGTGCAGCCGCAGCCCTTCCGCCGCCGCTCCCAGTCGCCGGTGTTGTTGCCCACGATCTCGTTGCCCTCGACCACCAGGCCACCGATCCGGCCTTTGGCCTTGTACGCGTTCATGCCGTACTGGCCGTTGTCGCGCAGGCAGCTGGCGCGGACTCGCTGGCGGGCACCGGCCATCAGCCCGGCGCCGGAGTTGTCCTGGATCGTGGCGTGCTCGATCACCCATCCGTCGGCCGAGTCATGGTTGACCACGCCCTCGTCCGGTGGCGCCACGAAACGTCGCACGGTCAGGTAGCGGATGGTGACGTCGCGGGCGGTGCCGCCGAACGCGTACTGGTTCTTCCTCCGGCCGTCGAACACCGCGCCGGGCGCGCCGAGGTAGCGGTTCCCCTCCTTGGGGATGACCTGGGCATAGCGGTCCGGGTCGAGCCTGTGCTTGCCCGGTCGTAGCCAGAACGTGGTGTTCGGGGGGTTGCTCTTGGTCTTCGCCGCCAGGTCACCGACCACCGCGGGGTCGACCGTCACCGCGCCCGCCGGCGCCTTCGCCGGCCCGGCCGCGGGATTGGCGCACACCCGGGCCACGGACCGGGCCGCGGACGTGGACGGCGCGGCGGTCGGCTCCGCCGCCGGGGCGCCCGGCGTGCTCTCGCAGCCGGTCGCCGCCAGCAGGACGAGCGCCGCCACCGCCACCGGTAACGCCCAGTTCCGCCGCTTGATCACCATGCGTCCCCCCTGGGGGGCGTCTTGCCGATCATGCCGGGCTCCCGACGCCCGGCACGGCACCTCGCGGCCCCGCGCTCGTCGCACGCGGCGCCGCTGCGCTCTTCTCACGCGGCTTGCGATGCTCCCCCAGCTGCCGCTGGGAGGTGCCCCCCGCACCAGACGCCGCTCGCTGATCCAGCCTGATCGACAAGACGCCCCCTAGCCGCGGAACCTGAGTACGGTGGTGAACCCCTGCGCGCCGTCGGCGAAGCCGGTGCCGACCAGTGTGGTGGTGGGTTCCTTGCGCCCGAAGCCGGCGGAGTACCAGCCCAGCGGCGGTCCGGTCTCGCCGCGATGTGCCCGCCAGGCCAGTTGCCCCGGCAGGTCGAGCACCGCGGAGCGGTCCTCGCCGTCCCGGGTCCAGGTGAGCCGTGCCCGGTTGTCCACCAGGTCCGCGGCGATCGCCGGGCCGAGGTGGAACGCCAGGTGCACGTCCCGGCGCGGGCCGCGCACCTCGTCCACCACCCTCAGCTCCCTGGCCGCGGCCGTCAGCTCCACCCGGCGGCGGTGCACGGAGCCCTGGTAGCCGTCGTGCTCGGCACACCAGCGGGCCACACCCTCGCCGGAGGTGTCCGCGGCCAGGACACGGCTGCGGGCATGCCGGGTCCACAGGAACGGGCCGCCGGAGACGGACTGGTCACCGTCGTCCAATCGCAGGGTGTTGTGGCCGAGGGTCGACCGGAAGTACTGCCGCCACTCGGGCTGCCCGTGGTAGCAGTACGTCCCCGGGTCGGCGAGCACATCGACCCCGTCGTGCCGGACCTCCACGGACAGCGCGTCCGCGTGGGCGTGCGCGGCGATGGACAGGAAGCCGTGCGGACCACCGTCGCAGCGGCACCAGATCTCCTCCGGACCGCGCAGGATGGTGAGCCCCGCGTCGGCGAAGTGGGCCGGGCGGCTTGGCGGGCGGGACACGGCCGGTGCGGTTCCCTTCTTCGGGTACGGACGGATGAGCGCGGCCAGCAGCGGGGTGCGCACATCGGTGCCGGTCACCGCGGGCCACCAGGCGAGCCGGCCGAACACGGCGTCCCCGGTGGCCAGCAGCGAGGCCCAGCGGTCGGTGCCCGCGCCGTCCACGACCAGACCGTGCCCGTCGTCGGCGTCCCCCTGGCGCGGCGGCCGTAGCCGGCTGTCCACGATGGCCGCGAGCGCGTCGGTCATCCGCAGCAGCACCAGCCGGATCGACGCGGGGACCGGCCTGCCCGCGGCGTCCGCCTCGGCCAGCGCGGCCAGGCCGAGCTCCAGCACCAGTCCGTGATACTCGGTGGCCAGCTCGCGGTTGAGGCCGGAGTCGAAGGTGTTGTTTCGCAGCTGCCGCTCCAGCGACCGCAGCGCGCCGGCCCGCCAGCGCGCCGAGGAGGGGAACCACCCGAACGCGCAGGCCGCGGCGAACTGCCCGGCGGCCTCGGCGATGACATGGTTGTTCGCCGAAGAGCCCCGGCTCGGGAAGGCGGCCAGCCAGCGCTGGTGGTGCCAGATCTGGTTCAGCGCCACCGGGTTGCCCTCGAACAGCCCGGCCGCGCCCGGCCAGCCGTCGAGGAGCCGGCGGATCCACACCCACGACAGCAGCCGGATCCCCAGCTCGATGCCGCTGGTCCAGTGCACTCCGCGCAGCGGCGCGTTGGCCGTCCACCACGACCGCAGGTGCTCGGCCACCCGCTCGGCGTACCGCTCGTCCCCGGTGATCGCGTAGGCGGCGGCGAGCTGGGTGAGGTACTGGTGCCGGGACGGCTCCCAGATCTGCTTGATGTCCCCGACCGCGTCCTCGTCGCGGTACGGCACGTCGAAGGCGTAGCCCCGCGGAGCCCGGCGCCCGGTCTTCGGGTCGTACCACCAGTCCGGGTCGGCCAGGTCGTCGCGGACCACCCCGAAGTACTCGGCGTGCCCGGCCATCAGCCGGTCCGCCTCGGCGATGAGGCGTTTCGCGGCGTCCGGTGGCACCGCGGCGATCGTCCCCGCGGGCAGTACCGCGGTGAACCGGGCGCCGGTCACGCTCGGGCAGTCCGGCCGCGCCGACCGCCACCGCCGCCTGCGCACCGCGTCGCCCACCCGGCCGCCGACCTCACGCGGCCCCATCCGGGACAGCCGCCGCAGGTACCAGCCCGCGCCCATGGTCATCGCGTCCTCGCCAACGTCACCGGCGCACCGCCGGCCAGGCCGGCCCGCACGGCGAGGGTGGCCGCCGTGGTGGCGACCAGCGACTCCAGCGGCACCGGCATCGGCCCGCCGGTCCGTACGGCCTTGATGAACGCGGCCAGCTCGGCGGACTGGCCCTTGTCCCGGGCCTTGGGCAGCCGCGAACTGACCCACCGGTCGCGGCCGGCCCTGCCGTCCAAATACAGCGAGGCACGGACGAAGTCGTCGAGCCGCAGCACCTTGCCGTCCGCGATCAGGTCCAGCGTCTCCTTGGGGAAGCCCGGCGAGCCGGTGGTGACGTAGGCGATGGTGGCGGTGGACCCGTCCGGGTAGCGCAGCACGACCTGGAGGTCCTCGTTGCCGGACGTGGCGACCGCGTACACCGAGACCGGGTCGGCCCCGAGCAACCAGCCGGCCGTGTCGATGAAGTGTCCGCCCTCGCCGGCGAACCGCGAGCCCTCGGTGCCCTGTTGGAGGTACCAGCTGCCGTGCTCGAGGCGGCCCGCGTTGACCAGGTAGCGGAGGTGTCCCGGCCCGGTCCGGGAGCCGAACCGCTTCCTGGCCTGAAGCAGCAGCGGCGCGAACCGGCGGTTGAAGCCCACCTGAAGCCGGTCGTTGCCGGACTCCTCCACCGCCGTGAGTACGCCGGCCAGCTCGTCCTCGGTGAGGGCCAGGGGCTTCTCCACGAACACCGCCTTGCCGGCCCGCAGCGCCCTTTGGGTCAGTTCGGCGTGCGAGCTGTGGCGGGTGACCACGAACACCGCGTCGATGGACGGGTCGCCGAGCACGGCGTCGAGATCGGTGGTCGCCTCGGCGAAGCCGAACTTGCGCTTCGCGTTGGCCGCGGACAGCGCCGTCGTGGTGACGACCGTGGCCAACTCGACGCCATCGCGCCGTTCCAGGTGCGGCAGCAGCATCGACGTCGCGTAGTTTCCCGCGCCGACGAACGCCAGCCGCACCGACGCGTTGGCGTACCGGGCCGGGGCGGACGCTCCGCCGCCGCGTCGCACCGCGGGCACGGCCACCTCGGGGGCCCCCGCTTCCGTGACTCGGCCGGGGTGGTCGGGGTACCGGAACAGCACCGCCACGGCCTTCAGGTCGCCGTCCTTCAGCCGCCGGTACGTCTCGACCGCGTCGTCGAAGTCGGCCATGTGGGAGACCAGGGGCTCCACGTCGACGCTGCCGCGGGCGAGGAGATCGAGGAAACACGCCAGGTTGCGGCGCTCGGTCCAGCGCACGTAGCCGATCGGGTAGTCCCGCCCCTCGAGCTCGTACTCCGGGTCGTAGCGCCCGGGGCCGTAACTGCGGGAGAACCGGACGTCGAGTTCCTTCTCGTAATACGCGTTCCACGGCAGGTCCAGGCGGCACTTGCCGATGTCGACGACCCGGCCGCGGTCCCGGCTCAGCCGGGCGGCCAGCTCGACGGGCTGGTTGCTGCCGCCGCCGGCGGCCAGATACACCTGGTCCACGCCAAGGCCGCCGGTGAGTTCGGCGACGGCGGTCTCCACGGCCGCGGAGGCGGGATCGCCGCAGGCCGCCGCGGACAAGCGCTCGGCGAGCTCGCAGCGCACCGGGTCGGGGTCGGCCCCGATGACGCGGACTCCCGAGGCGGTAAGGAGCTGCACCACCAGCTGCCCGATCAGCCCGAGGCCGATGACCAGCGCCACGTCGCCGAGCTGTGGTTCACCGCGGCGGACGCCCTGCAACGCGATCGACCCGACCGTGCCGAAGGCCGCGTGCCGCGGCGCGAGGCCGTCCGGCACCGGGGCGTAGAGGTTCTTCGGCACCCAGTTCAGCTCGGCGTGCAGCGCGTGCTCATTGCCGGCGCAGGCCACGAGGTCGCCGACCTTCACATCGTCGATCCCGGCGCCGACCTGCTCGACCACCCCGCACAGCGAGTAGCCGAGTGGCGTGTAGGAGTCCAGCTTGCCCATCACCTTGCGGTAGGTGGCGCCCACCCCGTTGGTGGCCACGCTCTGCATGACCTTGGCCACCTGGTCCGGCCGGGAGCGGGCCTTGCCCACCATCGACATGCCGGCCTCGGACACCTTCATGAGCTCGGTCCCGGTGGATATCAGCGAGTAGGCGCTGCGGACCAGCACACCGCCCGGCTTGCACCCCGGCACCGGCACATCGAGCAGCGCCAGTTCGCCGCTCTTGTAATTCTGCACAACCTGCTTCACTCAAACTCCCCAGAAGTCGCGCCGCGATACCAGTACTCGAGGGTCAGCACATGCCACAGATGCTTGGAGAAGTCCCGCTGCCCGGCGGCGTCCTCGGCGACCATCCGCGCCAGCGCGTCACGGCGCAGGAACCCGGAACGGACGAGCACGCCGTCGTGCACCACCTCGCGCACCAGCGGTGCCAGATCCCGGCTCATCCAGGCGCGCAACGGGGCGCTGAACAGGCCCTTGGGCCGGTACACGATCTCCCGGGGCAGGATCGAGGTGGCCGCCTCCTTGAGGACGGCCTTCCCCTGCCGTCCGACGATCTTGCGGTCACCGGGCACGGCGAACGCCGCCCTGACCACTTCGACGTCCACATACGGCACCCGCACCTCGGTCGACGCGGCCATGCTCGACCGGTCCGTGTACGTGAGGTTCAGGCCGGGCAGGAACATCCGGGCGTCGCCCAGGCACATGCGGTTGACGAAGTCGTCGAGGTCGTTGTCCTGGTAGACATCCGCATGCTCGGTCAGCACGTCCTCGACCGTCCCGGCCAGGTCCGGATCGATCAATGCGAGCAGCTCGTCCTGGTCGTACATGGTGTAGCTGCGCCGGAAGGCGGTCTCCTCCGGCAGATCGGCGAAGGAGAGGAACCGCTTCGCGAAGCGCACCGACCGGTACCCCCGGCGGGCCGTGGCCACCGGCAGCCGGTCCACGGCCCTGGACACCCCGCGCCGCAGGGGCCGCGGGACGCGCTGGTAGCGCAGCGCGATCAGGTTGGCCAGGTGCTTGCGGTAACCGGCGAACAGCTCGTCGGCACCCATCCCCGAGAGCATCACCTTGACCCCGGCCTCCCGGGCGGCCGAGCAGATCAGGAACGTGTTGATCGCGGCGGGGTCGCCGATCGGCTCGTCCAGGTGGTACGTCATCCGCGGCAGCAGGTCGAGCACGTTCGGAGCGATCTCGATCTCATGCAGGTCGACGCCGAACCGCTCGGCCACCCGCCGGGCATAGCGCAGGTCGTCCGGCATCGCCTCGAACCTGGCGTCCTCGGCGCGGAACCCGATCGTGTAGGCGGAGATCCCGGGTTGGTGGCGGGCCGCCAGAGCGGTCAGGTAGCTGGAGTCGAGCCCGCCGGAGAGGAAGGTCGCCACGGGCACGTCGGAGAGCAGGTGCCGACGGGTCGACTCCTCGACGATGGCGGCGAGGTCCGGCTGCTCACCGCTGCGGGCCCGCTCCCGGCCCTCGGCGGCGACGTCCTTGAGGTTCCAGAACCGGCCGCGCTCCACCCGGCCGTCGGGCCGGCACCGCAGCCAGCTCCCCGGCGGCAGCTTCTCCGCTTCGCGGAACGCGCAGCGCGAGTCCGGCACCCAGTAGTACAGCAGCGAGGCCACCAGCGCCGCATGGTCCACCTCCAGCGACCCGCCGGTCACGGCGGCGAGCGCCTTGAGTTCGGAGGCGAACACCAGGCCCTCGCCGCGCCGGAGCAGGAACAGCGGCTTGATGCCCAACTGGTCGCGGGCGAGGACCAGTTCACCGGTGCGCTCGTCGAAGATCCCGAACGCGAACATGCCGCGCAGCCGGGGCAGGCAGTCGGTGCCCCAGCGCCGCCACGCCTCCAGCAGCACCTCGGTGTCGGAGGTGCCGCGGAAGCGCACTCCGGCGGCCGCCAGTTCGGCCCGCAGCTCGGGCGCGTTGTACAGCTCGCCGTTGTACGTGAGGACGAGGCCGTCCGAGACCATCGGCTGGGCGCCGGTCCCGGACAGGTCGATGATGGCCAGCCGGCGGTGCCCGAGGTGCACTTCGCCAACGCCGGCGGGGTGGCTGTACCGGCCCGTCCCGTCCGGACCGCGGTGGGCGAGGGTATCGGTGAGCCGGTCGGCCACGGCCTTCCCGTCCGGCCATCGGTAGGTGCCTGCGATGCCACACATGTCCTACCGCGCCTCCTGGTCGCTGTCCGGGACTCGCGCGGCCCACATCGGCAGCCGCTCCGTCCGTAGTTGGCCCATCCCGTGTCGCCGGGCCGGGCGCTCGCCATGGCCCCGCAGCGCGATGTGCAGTCCGTCCCACAGCGTGCCGTCGGTCCCGTCACGCGGATCGGGGTCGATCAGCACCACACCGATCACCGGGATGCGCTGGTCCGCGAGCTGCCGCGCCACGGTGTGCAGCCATGCGGCGCTGCCGTGCCCGGCACGCACGACGAGCACGGTCCGGGTACCGAGGTACTGGAGGTCGGTCCACGCGGTGCCGGGCGCGACCGAGCCGACGCCGAACCGGCGCTCCTGATGTGACACGGCAGCGGCCTGCTCGCCGCTGACCACGGTTGGGTCTCCTGGCTTCGGGCGGCGGCTCGCGAGCTGCGGGCCGGGCAGACCATCGATGATGACCACTGGCCCCTCCGCCGCCAGTGCCCTGGCGAGGTCCAGGGCGATCACGCTCGTGCTGCGCGCACAGCCCAGTTCCAGCAGCGACACCGGTTCCGCGGCGTCGCGCACGGTGCGGGCCAGGGACGCGGTGAGCCTTGTCCGTGCCGCCCGGATCCGTCGGCGCCGCCACGGCCTGCCCGACCGGAGGGGCAGCTCCGCGATGACCGAGGCGCCCAGGTTCGCCGCGATCTCCCGGCGCAGCACGGGGCGGTCCGCCACCACCGTGCCGACCGCGGCCACCGCGAGCCCGAGGGCGAGCCCGAGGACGAGCCCGATCGCGGCGTTGGTGGCAGCGGCCTTGGGCAGGGAGTGCCGCACCGCGCGCGGGGCGTCCACGATCTGCGTGCCGGCGATGATCCGGGGCGTGCCGGTGCGCGCCTCGGCGGCTCGCTGGTCGAAATCGGCGATCCGCGAGTTGAGCTCGGCCCGGCGGGCGAAGAGCGACTCGATGCTCGCCGACGCCTCCGGGTCGCTGCCCGGCGATCGGCCTCCGATCGCCTTGTTGACCTCGGCGAGTTCGTCCCGCACGCGGTCACGCTGGTCGAGCAGGGCCTTGGACTCGGCTTTCGCGGTCTCCCGCATCCGCCGCACATGGTCCGCGACGAACGCGTCGGCCAGCGCCTTGGCTCGGGCCGCCGCTTCCGCGTCGCTGTCACCCGTCACAGTGATCTGCAGCAGGTTGTTGGTCAAGCCGGTACCCCGGTAGTCCCCCATGAAGTCTTCCGGTTTCTCCGCGGACTTGAGGGACCGCAGGGCCTCGCCGGCGATCCGCGAGGTCCCCAGCAGCGCGACGTCGGTGCGGATCAGCGTTCCGGTGTCGTTCGGTTGGTCCTCCTGATGCGCGACCAGCACTTTGCTCACCGCGGTCGGCGGCGGCGGCAGCAGGACCGCCATCGACGCGCCGGCCAGCAGCCCCAGCAGAGCCATGGCGCACCAGAGGCGGCGGCGCCTGCGCACCGCCACCACCAGCGCCTGCAGATCAAGGAGCGGAGCGGCGGCCGACGACTCCGGGGTCTTGCCCGTCGTCACGCTGAACCTCCCGTCGCGTGGCCGCGCACCGCGAGCTCCAGAGTGGCCTCGTCCGCGGGACGGTCGGCCGTTCGCGTCGGACGGGCCCGGACAGTTCCGGCGACGACGATGCCGACGACCTCATGCCCGGCGTCCGCACACGCCTCGGCGATGCCGGCGAGCTCCTCCGCGGTCCAGCTGCCCGCACTGAGGACGAGCAGGGCACCGGACTCGGTGTCGCGGTCCGGCACGATCGGCCGGTCCACCGAAACCTCCACCACCCGCAGCATGGGGTATCCCCTGCTCGAAGCGGTTGGGGAAGGATCGCCCTTGGCCTCGGCGACGAGCTGCCCGGCGGCCCGGCGGGCGATCTCGTCGCCGTCCGGTACGACCACCAGCAGCCGCCCGGGAGCCGGCAACTGGTCCCGGAGGCGGGCGCACACCCGCCGGTAGCGGATTTGCCTGCTGGCCTCGTCGCCGGACCTCCGCGGGGTCGGTATGTCCCACCGGGTGTCGACGCCGATGAGCCGGCGGATCCGGGCCCTTGGGCCACCGCCTTCGGGCCGGTGCGCGCGCCCTTCACCAGGTACGTCGACGGTACCCAGCAGCGTCGAGCCCAGCGCCGCGGCGATCTCCGATTCGGTGCGCGGTCGGCGGCTCATCCGTGCGGCGGTGAGATGGCCGATGACCGCGAGCAGGAAGAACAGCAGCGCCCCCGCGACGATGAGCTGCGCCCTCGTCGGCGGTGCCTCGCCGGACGGCCGGGCCGCGGGACCCATGACGACCATGTTGGATTTGCTGGTCACCGGGTCGGCCTCGGCCAGCTTCTTCATGGCCTCCTGCAGCGCGATGCGCAGCTTCTCCAGCTCGGTGCGGCCCTGCACGCTCTCCACGGTCTGCCCCGGATCGGCCGCATCGGCCAGCTCGGTGATGCGGCGGCTGGTCCGCACCACCATCTTCCGCAGGGTCTCGGGCCCGGCCGAGGCATCGGAGTCGGTGCCGTCGCCCGCGAGCCGCGCGGCGAAGGTGACGAATTGCCGGGCCACCTCGTCGGAGAGGCGCTGCGCGCGCTCCGGGGTGTCGGCCGTACCCGAGATCTTGATGATGTTCCCGTCGGCGGCCTTGGCGCTCACCCGGTCCCGCAGCTCGCTGCCGCTGACCCCGGTCCAGCCGAGCGTGGCGGCCGCGCGGTCGACCACCACCGAACTGGTCGCGATCTCCGTCTGAGTCAGCAGCTCGCGCTCCTCCCACGCCCCCGGCAGCAGTACCGATGCCGACGTCGTGTAGCGCGGTGGAAACAGCAAAGAGGTGCCGTAGCCGACGAGTGCCCCCACCACGGCGAGGATGGTGAGAAGCCGCCACCGCCGACGGACCATCCGCCCGATCGTGACCAGGCGTATCGTGTCATCGCTCAACGGCGCGGCCTCTTCCCTGCCCGGTCCGGGTCGCCCGCCGACGCGTAGGCGGCGAGCAACGACGCTTGCGAGTTCCGCCAGGAGAGCGGCCCGCCGATCCGCTCCTGGCCGATCTTGCCCATCCGGGCCCGCCTCTCCGGATCGTCGAGGAGCAGCGCGATGAGCCCCGCGAACTCGGTCTCGTCGTTGGCGGGCGCGTAGACGGCGGCGTCACCGGCGGAGACTCGCGCCTCCTTCAGGTCGAACGAGACGATCGGCCGGCCCATCGCCATGTACTCCAGAACCTTGTTCATGGTCGACAGATCGTTGAGCGGATTGCGCGGGTCGGGGGAGAGACATACGTCCGCGGTGGACAGGTAGCGCACCAGGTCGGCGTCCGGAATGCGCCCGGTGAACCGCACCCGCTCGGTGAGGCCGAGCCGCCGGGACAGCTCCACCATCGCGTCGAAGGCGTCACCGGAGCCGACGAACACCGCGTGCCAGTCGGTCCGCCCGAGCTCGTCGCGCAGCTTCGCGAGGGCGCGCAGGGCGTAGTCGACGCCGTCCTGCGGGCCCATGACGCCGAGGTAGCACAGCAGATGAGGCTTGCCGCGCTTCAACTCCGGCTCGGGCGGCACCGGTTGGAACCGGTCGATCTGAGGCGCGCTGCGCACCACGAAGACGTCCTCCGGCCGCTTGCCGCCACGGCGCACCGCGACGTCCCGGTAGCTCTCGTTCGTGGCGAGCACGACGTCCGCGGCCCGGTAGGTCCGCCGTTCCAGCGCGCACACGGCGCGGTAGAGCAGATCCTTGCCGCGGTCGAACCGGGAGAGGTACAGCTCGGGCACCAGATCGTGCTGGTCGAAGACGAACCGCGCTCCGCGCCGCTTCAGCCACAGTGCCGGCAGGAACAGCAGATCGGGCGGGTTGCAGGCGTGGACCACCTCGACCGGGCCGACCTTCCGGGCCAGCCGGGCCGTATGCCACAGTGCCGATCCATACTCCCGCAGGTAGCCGGCCGGTCCTCCGGTGGCCGCGCGCAACGGGTAACGGTGGATCCGCACCCCCTCGATCTCCGCCTCCGGCTCCGTGTCCCGCTTGCTCCCCCGGGGACAGATGACGTTTACCGTCCAGCCCGCGTCGCGCAGCGTCGTGCACTCCTGCCACACCCGCCGGTCGAACGGCACCGACAGGTTCTCCACCAGGATCAGCGCGCGCCGGTTCGATCCGTCGCCGCTGACTGCGTCACCAAGCAAGGCCTATGTACCCCGGTTCTGTGCGGCGCGCGTCGGCGTCGGGAAGGTGGACAAGGTCGACGATCACCGGGCCGTCGCCATGGGGCAGCGCCGACAGCACGGCCGGATCCCTGGTTCCGACCAGGCACACCTCGGCGTGCTCGAGCACCTCGTCGACGGAGTCCGCGAGCAGCTGCGAGAGGTGCGGCAGCCGGGTCTCGATGTACTCGCGGTTGGCGCCGAGCAGCCGGGAGAGGCTCACGTTGGCGTCGTAGATCTTCAGGTCGTAACCCTTGCCGAAGAGCCTCTCGGCCAGTTCGACGAGCGGGCTCTCGCGGAGGTCGTCGGTGCCGGGTTTGAACGACAGCCCGAACAGGCCCACCCGGCGCTTGCCGGTGCGCTCGACCAGCTCCACCGCGCGCCGCAGATGTTCGGAGTTGGAGGGCAGCACATGGGCGAGGATGGGCACCGAGACGTCGGCCCGCTGTGCCGCGTGGACCAGGCTGCGCAGGTCCTTGGGCAGGCAGGAGCCGCCGAAGGCGAAGCCGGGCCGCAGGTAGGCGGGGCTGATGTTCAGCTTGCGGTCGGCCAGGAACACGTCCATCACCTGGTGCGAGTCCACCCCGAGCGCCTGGCACACCGCGCCCAGCTCGTTCGCGAAGCCGATCTTGAGGCCGTGGAACGCGTTGTCCGCGTATTTGATCGCCTCGGCCGTCGGGACCGGCACCCGGAACACCTCGCCGGGCAAGCCCTCGTACAGCGCCGTCACCGCGTCGCCGCTTGCCGGGTCGAGCTCGCCGATGACGGTCTTGGGCGGGTCGAAGAAGTCCCGCACGCTCGTGCCCTCGCGCAGGAACTCCGGGTTGACCGCGACCCCGATGTCCACCCCGGCCGTGCCGCCGACGTACTTCTCCAGGACCGGCACCAGCAGGTTCAGGCAGGTGCCCGGGAGCATGGTGCTGCGGAACACGACGGTGTGCCGGCCCCCCTGCTTGGCCCCCTCGGCCAGCGCGGCGCCGATCTGCTCGGTGACCCGCTCCAAGTACGTGGTGCACAGGCTGCCGTTGGGCTCCGACGGCGTGCCCACGCAGACCAGCGACACCTCGCTGCCCGTGATCGCCTCGCGGACGTCGCCGGTGGCGCGTAACGCTCCGGTCCGCACGACCTCGGCGATGAGCTCACCGATCCGTTCCTCGACCACCGGGGCCTTGCCGTCGTTGACCAGGTCGACCTTCACCTGGTTCACGTCCACTCCGATGACCTCGTGACCCATGCCGGCCAGGCACGCGGCCGACACGCAGCCCACGTAGCCGAGCCCGAAAACGCTGACTCTCATGACCCGTTCCTCCCCCCGGGCAAGCCCTTCCGGCCTGCCCTCCGTGCGTCGGCCGGACGACGCCCCCCGCGCATCAGTAGGCCCCCTGCCCCTGGAGCACCGCACGCAGCGTCTTCCACAAGATCACTGTGTCCAGGGCGAGCGACCAGTCCTCCACGTACCGCAGGTCCAGCCGGACCGCCTCCTCCCATGGCAGGTCGCTGCGTCCGCTGATCTGCCACAGGCCGGTGAGGCCGGGCTTGACCAGCAGCCGCCGCCGGATGTCCGGGCCGTACGCGGCGGACTCCTCCGGTAGTGGAGGCCGCGGGCCGACGAGCGACATCGATCCGGTGAGCACGTTGAAAAGCTGCGGCAGCTCGTCGATCGAGTACCGGCGCAGCACCGCTCCCACCCGGGTCACCCGCGGATCCCGGCGGAGCTTGAACAGCAGCCCCGCGCCCTCGTTGCGGTCGGCGAGCTCGGCACGTGACCGGTCAGCCCCGGCGACCATGGTGCGGAACTTGAGAATGGTGAACTCGCGGCCGTCCTTGCCGACCCTGCGCTGGCGGTAGAACACCCCACCCCGGCTGTCCACCAGCACGAGCAGCCCGACGAACACCATCAGCGGCGCGAACAGCACCAGCAGGATCGCCGCACCCATCCGGTCGACGACCCCTTTGACCGCCCGGCGGCCGCCGGTGAAGGTGGGCATGCTGACCCGCAGCAGCGGGATCCCGAGCACCGCGTCGATGTGCAGCCGCGGGCCGGCCACCTCCATCAGCACGGGGGCCACGACCATCTCGGCGTCGCTGCCTTCGAGGTTCCAGGCCAGCCGCTGCAACCGGTCCGGTGTCCAGTGCGGGTCCGGTGTGACGGCGACGACACGGTAGCCTTCGTGGCGGACGTGTTTGGCGACGTCCGCCAGCCGGCCGACGACCCGCACTCCGTCCAGTTGGTCACCGTCGAGCCCGCGACCGTCCGTCGTGCACACCGCCTCCACCCGCCAGCCGAGGTGCGGGAACTTGCGGGTTCGGGTGATCAGGTCGCGCACGGTGGCCGGGCTCCCGGCAGCGAGCACCGGTCGCAGGCACCGTCCTTCCTTCCGCTGTTTGTGCAGCCAGAGGCGCAGCAGATACCGCGCGGACATGGTGATGAGCGCGATCGCGGGGATCGCGACGAAGATCCAGAGCTTGATGTTGCGCGAGGTGAGGGCGATCCCGCCCAGCGCCAGTACGACGGTCGCCGTGAACAGTGAGCGTCCGAGCCTGCGGAATTCCTCGGCGCCCTGGCCGAGCACGGCCGGAGCCCACGACCGGCTCACCGCGAGCGCCCCCAGCACCAGCAGCTCGGTGCCGAATGCGAGAATTCCCCACTTCTCGTGCCAGTTGGCCGCGTCCCGGGCCCCGAAGAAGTTGCCGATCGCCGCCACCACGAAGGCGGTGGCCACGGTATCGCTGGTGATCACGGTACGGCGGTACCGCTGCTCCCAGTCGGTCGCGGGCTGTCTGATCGCCCCGTCCGCCAGCCGCCCGCGCGCCGACGGAAACGGGTTGAGTAATCCCCCTTGCCGCACAGAACCCCCCAAGGTCCCCAGTGGTTCGACGTATTCGCCTCACACTGTGCTCGGGAGGCCCCCGCCCCCCGTACTGTCCCTCCCCTCGGGAGGCCCCCACCCCCGGTGCTGTTTCCTCCCCCCGGAGGCCCCCGCCTCCGCGCCGCGCTGTTCCTCCCCGCGGGAGGCCCCCACCCCCCGCGCATGACCTGCCGGCTATTTCCGAGCTACTCGAACAACCCACCCTGGTGGCAGCCGACTCGCATGTCCGGCCGGACTCTCGAGGTGCGCGGGAGCCCGTCGAAACCTCGGGTGCTCCCCACACCCAAGGCCCCTCTCGGGCTCCAGGAATTGATCACCCCCATGTCTGGCGCCGTCGACGCGACTGCTGACTGCCCGTAGATCCGGACTCATAGATCACTATTTGTCGCCTGGTGTCCAAACATGTGAAGCACGGCCAATCTAGACCATCGGGGGTCCCACCTGAAGAGGGAATGTGTGCAACTTGTGCCCAAAATTTGAAGCCGACTCCACCGATCGGCGACCGCCGACGGACCTTGACGACGAAGACGTGCCTTGTGACCTGTGATGACGGGAGTACTCCGGAATGCCGGAAAGCTCACTGCCGGTGCCGGTATGTACGGCCGGGCCGGCTCGCCCGGCCCCCGGGTCAGGTCGCGTTCACCGAGCAGAACTCGTGCCGCGGTGCGCCGTCCATCGCCCCATCTTGCGGGAACCGCAAGATGACGTGCCAGTTCGGGCAAAGCCTGGCGAGAGTGGTGCGCACCCCTTCCCGCACAAGGAGTCCCGATGAGCGCAACAGACGCCGGTACGTACTGGAACGACATCTACGCGGCCCGGCCCGCGGCCGCCTCCCCCCGCCCCAACGCGTGCCTCACCGCGACGGTCACCGGCATGCCGCCCGGCGACGTCCTGGACCTGGGGTGCGGCGACGGCGGCGACGCCCTGTGGCTGGCGGGCCGCGGATGGCAGGTCACCGCCGTCGACGTCTCCTCCATGGCCGTCGGGCGCCTCACCCGCCTCGCCACCGAGGCCGGCCTCGCCGACCGGCTGACGGCACACCAGCACGACCTGCGCACGTCCTTCCCCGCGGGCGGCTTCGACCTGGTCTGCGCCCACTACCTGCACACCCCCCTCGACCTGGACCGGACGGCCGTGCTGCGCACGGCAGCCCGCGCCCTGCGCCCGGGGGGACGACTGCTGGTGGTCGACCACGGATCGACCGCGCCGTGGTCATGGACGCAGGACCCGCACATCCGGTACCCGACCGCGCAGGAGGTCGCGGCGGACCTGGCCCTGGCCCCCGGGACCTGGACGGTCGAGCGAGCCGACGCCCAGGTGCGCGAGGCGACCGGACCGGACGGCCGCACGGCCGACGTCACCGACCACATCCTGATCATCCGCCGTGACGCCTGAACCGGCACGGCCGTCGAAAGCAGCCACCATGACCACCTCCCCGCGCCCCCACCGCCGCCGCGACGCCCCGCCACCGCGCACCGGGAACACCGAGACCGAGGTCCTGCGCGGATTCCTCGACTACCTGCGCGGCTCGATCGCCGCGAAGGTCGAAGGCGCTCCCGAACCCGGGATCCGCACAGCCGCAGTGCCCTCGGGCACGAACCTGCTCGGCCTGCTCCACCACCTCACCTGCGTCGAGCAAGCGCTGTTCCTCGGCGCCCGGATCACCGACTGGCAGGCGACCTTCCACGCCGCCCCCGAGCAGAGCGCCACCGCCATCGTCACCCGCTACCGGGAGACCGTCGCGGAGGCCAACGAGGTTCTCGACGCCTGTGCCGACCTCGGCGCGCCACTGCCCCGCTCCCGGCCGGACACACCGGCCCCCGCCGTCCGCTGGGCGCTCACCCACATGATCGAGGA
Organism: Streptomyces lacaronensis; assembly: GCF_047337785.1. NCBI lineage: Bacteria > Bacillati > Actinomycetota > Actinomycetes > Kitasatosporales > Streptomycetaceae > Streptomyces > Streptomyces lacaronensis. The sequence continues at coordinate 9,990,585 of NZ_JBLHDK010000003.1, read as the reverse complement.
AACCGGCCGCCACGCCGGCCACGCCGACGTCCTCCGCGAACTCCTCGACGGCGCGACCGGACGCTGACCCACCCGCCCACAGGCCGTCGTCGCAGACGACGGCCTGTGGGGACCTGGCGCTGTTCTCCCCGCAAGTCGCCTTCGGCGGCTCGGCGTTCGGCGGCTGCCGCCGACAGGGCACGCGCCTTCATCGGGCGTTTGCCTGTTCTGTGAGTTTGCCCTTGCGCAGGATGAGGATGCGGTCGGACTGGGCGGCCAGTTGCTGGGAGTGGGATACGACGACTACGCATTTGCCCTGGTCGTGAGCGAGTTCGCGGAAGGTGTCGATGATCCCCTGGGCGGTGTCCTCGTCGAGGTTTCCGGTGGGTTCGTCGGCGAAGAGGATGTCGACGTCGCAGGCGAGGGCGCGGGCGATGGCGACGCGCTGCTGCTGGCCTCCGGAGAGCTGGAGGACGTTGCGGGTGGCCATCGCCTTGTCGAGGCCGATCTTCTCCAGCAGGTGCAGAGCTCGGGCCTTGCGGCTGCCGGTCGTGGGTTTGGTGCCGGTGATCTCCATGGCGCAGGTGACGTTCTGGAGGGCGGTCATGTAGGTGAGGAGGTTGTACTGCTGGAAGATCGTGGCGGCGTGCTGACTGCGGTATCGGCCGAGGCCCAGTTCGGTGATGTCCTGGCCCTCGAAGGTGATGGTGCCCTTGGTGGGGGTGTCGAGACCGCTGGCGAGGGAGAGCAGAGTGGTCTTGCCGCTGCCGGAAGGGCCCAGGATGGTGTGGAAGGTGCCGCGTTCGAAGGCGTAGTCGATGTCCTTGAGGACCGCGGTCCTGCGGCGCTGGCCAGAGTAGGTGTGGCTGACGCCCGCGAGACGCAGGACAGGCGGAGCGGCGGTGGCGCTGGTCATGGCGGGTCACTTGCCCTTCGTGAGGATGGTGCGGGGGCTCAGCCGCAGCACGGCACCGGCCGGGATGGCAGTGGCGAGCAGGCCGATGCCGAGGCCGATGGCGCCGAGGGTGGCGAGGTCCGCCGGGTCGAGTCGTACGGTGATCCTGTCGATGGGGTCGGCGTCCTCAACGGGCTTGTCGTTGGGGTCAATGCCCCCGCCGAGGCCGGTACTGCCGGACGGCGGGCCCTGCCAGGAGTCGATCTTGTGCTGGGCGCTGGTGGCTTCCTTGCCGAGCAGGGCCTGCCCGGCGCTCTGGGTCAGCTGCGGGGCGAATAGGGAGCTCAGGCCGATGGCGAGGGCGGCGACGACGACGATCTCCAGGGCCTGCTGGGCGATGAGCTTGGGTTTCTTCTCGCCCATGGCCAGGAGGACGCCGTACTCCGTGTGGCGCTGTTTGACGGCGAGGTTGACCAGCAGGGTCAGGACGGTCGCGCCGGCGAGACCCATCAGCCACATGGCCAGGGTGGCGGTGGTGCTGATGGACTTGAGCGGGCCGGTCATCTGCCGGATGGCCTTGTCGTTGGCATCCAGCTTGAAACCGTCGAGCGCCGAGCCCGCGACCTTTGGGGCCTCGTCCTTGAACGCGCCCTGCATGTCGGCGTCCTGGAGGAGGAAGGTCGCCTCGGCTGCCTGGAGCGGGCCGTTCCGCTCGGAGCCGAGCGCGGAGAGGCCGCCCACCGTGCCGTACACCATATTGGCCGGACTGATGCCGTACTCGCCGTCCGGTTCGGTGACAGGGCTCGGGTCGCGGTAGACGCCGGCCACGGTGAAGTCGGCCGTGGTCTTCTCGTCGTTGCCGGTCAGGGTGATCGTGTCGCCGACGTCGAGCTTGTTCTCCTTGGCGAGCCGTTCCTCGATCAGGAGTTGCTTCTTGCCCTTGTCGGCGGCGGTGAGGTGCGCACCCGACAGGAGCGTGAACTTGCCGCTGCGGAAGTCGGCCAGCAGCGAGGTGTCGAGAACGCCCATGCCCACGGTGCCGCCGGGGCCCATGGGGTCCTTCGGCCCACCGTCGACCAGTTGGGTGCCGCCCTTGAGGAGGACGCGGTCCCACATCGAGTAGGTGTACTTCCGCACCTGGGGCAGAGCCCCGACCTTGTCGACAGTCGCGGTGTCGATGCGCGGAGCCCTCAGCTCGCTCCCGCCGCCCAACTGGTCCACATCCGTCCGGAGGTTGACCTCGGCGCCGACGGAGCGCTTGGCGTCCTGCTCGGCCTGGGCCGTGGCGTCGTTGATCAGGACACCGGCCAGCACCATCACGGAGATGACGAGGAAGGTGGCGAGAGTGATCAGGGTGCGGCCCTTGCGGGACCACAGGCTGAGTCCCGCGCGTTTGACGAAGTTCATGGGATCGGCTTTCTCAGTCCGTGCCGGTGAGTGGCTATTCGGTGTCCGTGAGGATGGAGCGGGGGTGCAGGCGCAGGATCCCCATGCCCGGGATGACGGTGGCGACCAGGGAGATGCCGAGCCCGATACCGGCGACCTTGCCGACGGTGGCGGGCTCGACTTGTACGGTCGGCGGCGCGATCTCGGCATCGGGCACACCGGCCGCCGCGGCCGGTGTGCCGTCCTGCCGGCCGAGGATGGCGTCACCCGTCGGCTGTCCGGCGAGTGAACCGGCCAGCGCGGCGAGCGCGACGGCGGGCAGGGCCACGGCCGCCACCTCCACGGCGTGCTGGCCGATGAGCTTCCACTTCTTCTCGCCCATCGCGAGGAGCACCCCGAGCTCGGTGCGCCGCTCGCGGATCCGCAGCGTCACGATCAAGCCGAGGATCAGCGTCCCGGCCAGGGCGATCACCCAGACGATCAGTCCCGCGAACGCGCCGACCCGCTGGATCGGGCGGACCTGGTCCTTGTACGCCTTGTCGTTGACGCGGAAGTCGAAGCTGTCCCCGCCCAGGAGATGCTCGGCCTCGGCGTGCAGCCGCTCGACCTGCTTCGGCGAGCCGATCTTGTACACCGCCTCGCTGACCGACGCGGTGCCGGTACCGAGCTTCTGCGCCGTCCTCATCGGCACGTACAGCGCGTTGCCGGGCAGCTTGTGCGGTGCCGTCCACCGCGTCGGATCCTGTGTGGGGTCCTGGAAGACGCCGACCACCTTCAGCGGAACGGCTTCCTCGTCGTCCGCCGACCGCGCATGGATCGTGTCGCCCACCTTGAGGTGGTTCCGGTCGGCCAGGCGCTGCTCGATCACCGCAACGTCGCGACCCGCGTCCTCGGGGGTGATGCCGCGCCCTGCCGTTATCTTCGTCGAGCCGTACGAGAAGGACAGCAGCATGCCCGAGTCACGGACGCCGTTCACGGCCAGCGGGCCCCGCTCCTTCTTCCGGGCACCGGCATCGCCCGGCTTCGGCGCGTCCGACGTCAGCGGCGTGAAGCCACGCGCTCCGGCCCGCACCGGAAGTTCCGGGTTGTAGCGGTACACCAGCTCCGAGGCGCCGAGCCGGTCCGCGAGGACCGCGGTAAGGCCCTTCTTCTCGACGGTGACGTCGACGCCGATGGTGCGCTGCGCGTTGGCTTCCTGACGGGCCGCGGCGACCTGCAGCAGAAAGCCACCGAGAAGCAGGGTGCAGATGACGGCGAAGATCGCCAGCAACGCGGCACTCTTGGACTTTCCGGCACCCAGGCTCATCCCGGCGCGCTTGACGAAGTTCATGCCGAAGACAGAAGCAGCTCGCTGTTTGCAGCGGGATAAGCGTGTTACAGCGACATAAGGACCTGCTCGCGCTGTGGCCCCGCGACCGGCGCCGCACGGCCCTGGACGGCTCGCGGCACGGGCGGCCACGTCCTTATCCGGCTGCAATCGTGATCTTGGTTTGATGGGGGCATGAGAGTTCTGGTAGCCGAGGACCACCGTGTTCTCGCCCGCACCATCGCTACCGGCCTGCGCCGCCAGGCGATGGCCGTCGACGTCGCGGCCGCCGGCGACGAGGCCGAGCGGATGTGTCTGCTCACCGCCTACGACGTACTGATCCTCGACCGGGATCTGCCGGTCCTGAGCGGCGACGAGGTGTGCCGACGACTGCGCGAACTCCAGGACCCTCCGCGGATCCTGATGCTGACCGCGGCCGGCGAGCTGACGGACAAGGTCTACGGCCTCACCACGCTCGGCGCCGACGACTACCTGGCAAAACCCTTCGATTTCGCCGAACTGGTCGCCCGGATACGGGCGTTGAGCCGTCGCGCGCCGAAGCCGCCCCCTACCGTGCTGCGCTTCGCAAGCATCACCCTGGACGAGACGCGGCGCGAGGTGTCCGTGGACGGCCGCCCGCTGGAGCTGACCCCGAAGGAGCACGCGGTCCTGCGCCTGCTGCTTGTGGCCGGTGGCGCGCCGGTGGCGCACGACGAACTCGTCCGCACCGTCTGGGACGAGCACCTCGACCCGCGCACCAGCGCGGTCCGCGCCACCGTCAGCCGACTGCGCGGCAAACTCGGCGACCCCGGCCTCATTCTCGCCGACAAGGGGGAGGGTTACCGGCTGTGCGACTGAACCCATGGGCGCCGCTGAGCCGACTGCCCTTCCGCGCCCGCCTGACCGCGGCCTTCTCCGCCCTCTTTCTGATCGCCGGCACCGCACTGCTCGCCTTCGTGGTGCTACTCGCCCGCCACGGAACGCAGCAGCAGGCCCAGGGGCTGTCGGTCACATACGGGGATGTGCCGAGCGGCCGTGCGGCGCCCTTGGAGCTCACGCGCCCCACCCGGCCGGATCTCGCGCCCCGGGCCCCTGGCGACGTCGCCATGTTCCAGAGGATCGACCAGACCGTACAAGACGTCCAGGACACCGCGCTGCGCCAGATGGTGCTCTGGTCCGCCGTCGGCCTCCTCGCCATGGCGCTCCTTGCCGGAGTGCTCGGCTGGTGGCTGGCCGGCCGAGCACTGCGGCCCGTCGCCTCCATGACCGAAACCGCGCGCCGCATCAGCGAACAGAACCTCCACCAGCGTCTCGCGCTCACCGGCCCCGACGATGAACTCCACCGCCTCGCCGACACCTTCGACACCATGCTCGACAGGCTCGAGAAGTCCTTCGAGAGCCAGCGCCGCTTCGTCGCCAACGCCTCCCACGAACTCAAGACCCCTCTCACAGTCCAGCGCACCAGCCTCCAGGTCGGCCTCGCCGACCCCCTCCCCGCGGGACTCGCGGACGTCCGCGAGGACCTGCTCACCGCCAACCACGAGGCCGAACAGCTGATCAACGGCCTCCTGCTGCTGGCACGCAGCGACCGCGGCATGGAGAAGACCGAGACCGTGGACGTCGCGGCCATCGTCCGGCTCGTGTCCGCCGGCCTCACCTCACTGGCAACGAAGAACGGCGTGCGCATCGACCTCGACGCCGATACCCCGCTGGCCGTTCCCGGTGACCCGGTCCTGCTACGCCACCTGCTCACGAACCTGATCCGCAATGCCATCCAGTACAACCACACCGGCGGCCATGTCCGCATCCGACTCGACACCCACACCGTGACGGTGACCAATACCGGCCCCCACGTGTCCCCGGAACAGATCCCCGACCTGTTCGAGCCCTTCCACCGCCTGAATGGGGACCGTACCGCCACCAACGGCCACGGTCTGGGACTGTCCATCGCTTACTCGATCGCCAAAGCCCACCACGCCACGCTGACGGCACGACCCGGCACCGAGGGCGGACTCACCCTCACCCTGCGCTTCCCCTGAGCCCCAGTTGGCGAGTGAGCGGCGCCGTAGCGGTGTCGGGCCGTCCCGGAACCGGAACGGTCAGCGCTCCGTTCCCGCGGCCCAGAACACGGTGTCGCCGGACTTGATCACAACATTTCCGTCGGCCTGGAACACGAGGACCGCTCCTGGGTGGCCATCGGTCCGTGAGGACCAGAGGTGCTGCCCGTCACTGTTGTAGACGACCAGGTTGCCATCCGCCTGGAAGCGGGCGGAGTTGCCCTGGCCCTTGGTCATCGCGGCCCAGCGTGGCTTGTGGTCCTGGTCGTTGACCACCAGGTTGCCGTCCTCCTGCATGATCAGACTCCTGGCCCCGGCCACCACGGACTCTCCGGTGGCCAGCTCGAACGTGGCCTTTATGACCTTGAGTGCCGCGGCGTCCTTCTCCTGGGATCCCTGGGACTCCTGGGGTCCCTGAGGTCCTTCCTGGGGTCCCTGGGTCGAGGCGGGCGGCGTCTTCCCCGCAGTCGCCGAGGCGGCCGCGCCGGACGGCCGCCCGTGCGCGGACGGGGCGGCGTCGGACGGGGCGGCGTCGGCCGAGGAACGCTGCGTACCGAAGTGGACGGCCGCCACCACCACCGCCACAACGACCGCGACCGCGACCGCCGCGATGGCCGTGGTCAGCGGCCAGGCGTGCCGACGGCCCCGGCCGGGCTCGGAGGGGGCGGCGAGGACAGTGTCGGACTTCATCGCCCTCGGGACCGAGTCCTGACCGGCGGGGGCCACGACGGGGCGATGCGCGAGGTCGACCAGGGTGCGTGCCGAATGCTCGGCCTCGGTCAGCTTTCCGGCGAGAACCGTGGGGCATTCCTCGGGCCAACGCCCGATCCGGCCACCCCGCTCCTCCAGCCATCCGCCCAGCTGAGCCGCCGTCGGACGCGCGGCCGGGTCCTTGGCCAGACACGCGGTGAACAGCGGCACCAGCTCCGGGAGGACGCCGTCGAGATCGGGTTCCTCGTGGACCACTCGGTACATCAGGGCGGCCGCGGGGATCTGTTCTTCCGCGTGCGAGAAGGGGCCGCGTCCGGTTGCGGCGTAGACCAGCGCAGCGGCCAGCGAGAACACGTCGGCTGGTTCGGCGGCGACACCGCCGATGGCCTGGTCCGGTGCGAGAAATCCGGGAGAGCCGACGGAGACACCGAGACGGGTGTGCCTGCTGTCGTCGGCGGCCCGAGCAACACCGAAGTCGATCAGCCGTGGACGGTCGCGTGCCAGCAGGATGTTCCCGGGCTTGACGTCCCGGTGCGCAAGGCCGGCCTCGTGGACGGCCCGCACGGCGCCGCACAGTTCGGCGGCGAGTGAGAGCAGCGCGGTCCGCGGCAGCGCACCATGGGCCGTGACCCATTCGGCGAGCGACGGCGCGGGCACATACTCGGTGGCCATCCACTGCGGGCGCTGGCCCAGGGCACTGTAGTCCACGACGGTCACGGTCCACGGCGACCGGACACGGTCGCTGTTGCGTATCTCGCGGGCGAACCGCTCCTCGAACCCCGGCTCGGAGCTGAGATCGTCGCGGATCGTCTTCAGCGCGAGCAGCCGGCCCGAAGCCGTACGGGATAGGAACACCTGCCCCATACCGCCCGCACCCAGGCGGCCGAGCAACGGATAGCCGCCTATGGACGTCGGGTCCGAAGGCTGAAGGTTATTCATGACGACTGTTCCCCGGAAGTGTGCATCAGCGCTCGAACGCGCTGGACCTTGGCTTACGTGCTGATGAGCGAAGTGGTCCGCGCTCGCAAGTATGCCGGACGGGTTCGTCCTTCGCCGTTCTTTCCAACTCCTCGGCGAACCAGGTCACCGGCCTTGCCACCACGACCTCGCCACAACGTCCTCACCACAACGGCCTTACCAGCACCAATGTCTGGGGCGATCGCGAACGCGACGGTGCGATACGATTTAGCGGTAGCTGTATTACCGCGAATTCCTACACCTCCTGGAGAGGCCCATGCCCCCCGCGTCCACTCCCCCGCAGGCCGACGCGGCAACCGCCCGGCCCACGACGGCACCCGAGGCGTCCGCGTCCGGGCAGTCCATGGAGATGCTGCGCCTGCTGTCCGGTTTCCAGCAGTCCCAGGCGCTGTACGCGCTGGCCAAGCTCGATGTGGCCACGGCGCTGCACGGCGGTCCGATGACGGTCGGGGAGTTGGCGAAGACCACGGAGACGGACACCGACGCGCTGGGGCGGCTGCTGCACATCCTCTCCGGTATCGGGGTGGTGACCCATCACGGCGAGGACGCCTTCGCGCTCACCCCGCTCGGCCGCACGCTGGTGGCGGATGTGCCCGGTTCGGTGCGCGACATAGCGATCATGTGGATGGAGACGCACTACGCGCCCTTCTCCGAGCTGGTCACCACCGTCCGTACGGGCATCCCGGCGGCCACGGCGCACTTCGGGCAGTCCTTCGCGGAGTGGCTGGGCACCCACCCCGAGCACATGCCCGTGATGGCGTCCGCGATGGCCAACCTGACATACGGACCCAAGGACGCCGCGCTGGCCGGCTACCGGCTCCCGCCTGGCGAGGTGGTGGCCGATATCGGCGGCGCCGACGGCTCCGTGCTGGCCCGGCTGCTGGCCGACGAACCCGGTCGACGTGGCATCGTCTTCGATATGGAGCACGTGGTGGCCACCGCACACGCGCGGCTGGCCGACCAGGGGATGGCCGACCGCGTCGAGGTACAGGCCGGTGACTTCTTCGAGAGCGTACCGGCCGCCGACGTCTACCTGCTGTCCACCGTGCTGCACGACTGGGACGACGTGTCGTGTGCGCGCATCCTGGGCCGGATCGCGGAGGCGGCGCCCCACGGCGCCCGGCTGGTGGTGGTGGAAACGGTGCTCTCGGAGGGCGACGACCCGCATCCGAGCAAGCAGCTCGACTTGACCATGCTCGGCATGGTGTCCGGCCACGAGCGCCGGGAGACGGAGTTCGCGGCGCTGTTCGCCAGTGCCGGATTCACCCTCGACCGGCGCGTCCCAGGGCCTGTGGACAGCCCGTTCGCCATCTTGGAGGCCACGCTCACCCGGTGAGCAGGGCGGCCACGGTTTGGTCCCGCAGCCACCGCTCGGCGGTGTCCCAGTCCCAGCCGTTCTCCCGCACCAGCACGCGCCAGGACGACAGGCCGAGGTAGTACCAGAGCACATCCGTCGCGCCCGCTGCGTCGAGCCCCTCCCGCAGGCCGCCCAGCGCGACGATCCGGTCGGTGGTGGTCCGCAGCGCGTCACGGAATCGCTCCTGGGCGAAGCGCAGCAGCTCGGCGGCGTGCGCGTCGACCGAGGCCGCGTCGAGGAGGATCTCAACGACTTCTGCGTGCTTCTCGCTGTCGCGGCGGATGCCCTCGACGGCGTACACGACGACGTCGAGGGCGTCGTCGGCCGCCGCGATCCGGGCCAGGGTTTGTTCGGCGATGGGGTCCTCGACGCCCACGGTGACCAGGTCGCGCAGAATCTGCGGCTTGCCGCCGGTGTTGGTGTAGACGGTGTTGGTGCCGACCCGGGCCGCGGCGGCGATCCGAGTGACCGTGGTGGCCACGTAGCCGTGGGTGGCGAAGAGCTCCTTGGCGGCGTCCAGAATCGACTGCCGGGTCGCGGCAGCGGCCTCCGCGCGGCGGGGCGAATGGTAGCGGCGACCTGACATGTGCCGACCGTAGCAAGGGCCCAGGCGGGGATCCCAGCCGCTACGCGGTGGCGAACACCGCCGGCATGGTCATGCACAGCGACGCGCCGTTCCGGCCGCTGAATCCTGTGCGGTCCGGCTGAGTCCTGTGCGGTGCCGCTGAACTCCCGCGCGGTGCTGCTGAACTCCCGCGCGGTGCCCCTGAACTCCCACGCGGTGCCGCTGAACTCCCGCGCGGTCCATACGACCTCGCCCGGGACGTACCGGGACGGCATCTGCCCGCGCCGTGCCGAGTCCGGGGGTGCGCGGAGGCCGGTCGGTGGGCAGCAGTTGCACGGGCCGCATCCGCTCGATCCGCGACACCCAGTACTTCCGGTACGGGTCCAGCTCATCGCCCCGCCGAGCGGCCGACCCGCCGTCGCCCGCAGGTCCGAGGGGTACTCGGGTACTCCTTCGCCGCCCGCGCCCGCGTCCGGACCCGCCGGCAGCGGGCCACCACATGCCGGTCAGGTTGCTCTCAGGCCGTGGGATCACCGAACTCCCGATCGATGAAGTCAAGGATTTCGCTGGCACTCGCATTTGAGAGTGCGGTCGTAGAAACCTCTTCGGGTCGCGAAATCCGCTGCCATTTATTCAGAACCGAGGACAGCCGATCCTTGATCGCGGATGCCTGCCGGTCGTCGAAGGTCACGGACGTGAACATCGCTTCTATGCGATCGATTTCGGCGAGCAGGGTCGTTGACTGAACCTTCGGGTTCATGAGGTCGCCCAGCCGGGCGGCCAGGTCTGCCGGGGTCGGGTAGTCGAACACCATCGTGGCGGGCAGCCGCAGCCCCGTAGCCTTCGTCAGACTGTTTCGCAGCTCCACCGCGGTCAGCGAGTCCACACCCAAATCCTTGAACGCACCGGTCGCCGGAATACTGCGGGCGTCGGCATGTCCCAGAACCGTCGCGGCGCTGTCAGACACCAACTTCAGCAGCGCCTTCGCCCGCTCCTCCGGCGCCAAGCCGACCAGCCACTGCGCCGACGAATCACCGGTGGAAGCGGCCCGCCGGGCAACCGGGCGATGCAACAAACGCAGCAATGCCGGAACCTCGGCCCCCCGCACCGGCTCCATCGGCGTGGCCACCACAACCGGTTCAGCCTGACGTGCTGCCGCGTCGAACAGCCGCATCCCGTGCTCGGCGGAGATGGCCCGCACGCCGCTGCGCCGGATCCGGTCTTGGTCGGTACCGGTCAGCTTCGCGGTCAGGCCGCTGGCGTCCTCCCACAGGCCCCAGGCCAGTGAGAGTGCGGGCAGACCCTCGGCACGACGCTGCTCGGCCAGCCCGTCCACGAACGCGTTCGCCGCCGCATAGTTGCCCTGTCCCGCACTACCGAGCACACCGGCAGCCGAGGAGTACAAGACGAACGCGGCAAGGTCCATATCACGGGTGAGCTCGTGCAGGTGCCAGGCACCATCGGCCTTGGGCCGCAGCACCGTGTCCAACCGCTGCGCCGTCAACGATTCCACCACACCATCGTCCAGCACACCCGCGGTGTGAATCACCGCCGTCAGGGGATGCTCCGGCGACACACCCGCCAGCACCCGCGCCAGCCCGGCCCGGTCCGACACATCACACACCGCCGTGTCCACCGCGGCACCCAACTCGCCCAGCTCACTGACCAGCGCCTCGTCCGCGGTGCTACGGGACAGCAACAGCAGATGACGCGCACGACGCTCGGTCACCAGATGCCGGGCGACGATCCCCGCCAAGACGCCCGAACCACCGGTGATCAGGACCGTGCCATCCGGATCCCAGTCCCCTTCAGACTCAAACTCAGGCTCAGGCTCAGGCTCAGCGACGTTCGTACGAGTCAGTCGCGGTGCTTCGTACCGTCCGTCGCTGACCCGCAGCCGTGGCTCATCGAGCCCGACCGTCGCGGCCAACTGGTGGAGGGTAAGGGCGTCGTCATCGCTCTCCACCAGAACGAACCGGCCCGGGTGCTCCGACTGGGCCGAACGCATCAACCCCGACACCGCGGCAGCGGCCAAACCAGTCCCGGTCCGCACAACCAGCGTACTGTCAGAGAAACGCTCCCCCGCCAGCCACACCTTAACCGCCTGCAAAACCTCAGCGGTCAGCCCACGAGTCTGTACCAGCGGGTCACCGCTGTCGGGGCGTGCGGTGAACACCACCACATCGGGCACCGACACCTCGTCGTCCGCCAGGTCTTCAAACTTGCCCACCGTCACGCCGACCTGCTGGGAGACCGGAACCTCCGTCCACGTCAGGGCGAACAGATCATCGACAGGAGAACCGAGCGCATCGGCTGCCACCGGACGGGTCACCAGCGAGCCGACGGTGGCCACCGGCCGGCCGATGTCATCGGCGACCCGCACACCCCAGCCATCCGCGACCCGTGTCATCGCGACACGCAACATCGCCGACTCCGTGGCGTGGACCCGGACACCGTTCCAAGAGAACGGCAGTCGCACGGTGTCGCGGTCGGCATCGGGTGTGTTCAGGATCCCGGCGTGCAGGGCGGCATCCAACAGCGCAGGGTGGACGGCGAATCGTGCCGCGTCCTGTGTCTGCTCCTCGGCCAGAGCAACCTCGGCGTAGACGGTGTCCCCGTCACGCCACGCAGCCTGCAAACCCTGGAAGGCAGGTCCGTACTCGTAACCCACCCCGGGCAGCTGATCGTAGAAGCCCGTCACGTCCACCGGCTGGGCCTGCGCAGGGGGCCACGCGGTGAGGTCCGGGTCAGACAGCGGGACAGCCGTGTCGGAAACGCTGACGGTGGCTGAAACGTGCCGGACCCAGGTATCGGCGTTGTCCGCGCGGGAGAAGACCGTCACCGCGCGGTGTCCGGACTCGTCGGCCTCGGCGACCGAGACGGACAGTTGCACATCGCCGGTCCGCGGCAGCAGAAGCGGGGCTTCAGCGATCAGCTCATCGACGACGTCGCAGCCCACCTCATCCGCAGCGCGGACAACCAGCTCAACAAACCCGGTACCGGGCAGCAACACACTGCCCCGCACCGCGTGATCAGCCAACCACGCATGCGTAGCCAACGACACCCGCCCAGTCAGCATCACACCATCCGAACCCGGCAACGCCACCACCGCACCCAGCAACGGATGCCGCACCGCATCCAGACCCGCCCCCGACACATCGGCAGACCGGCCGGCCTCGGCCCAATACCGCTCGTGCTGGAAGGCGTAGGTCGGAAGGTCCAGTACCCGGGCTGTGGTGGTGCCGAGGATGGCGGGCCAGTCGACGGTGACGCCATGGGTGTAGGCCTGTGCCAGGGCGGTGAGCATCCGGATGGCGTCCCCGTCGTCACGACGCAACGTGGCAACAGAGACGACATCGTCATCCATCGCCTGCAACAACACCGGGCTGGCGCTGACCTCGACGAACACGGTCTCGCCCTCGGCACGCAACTGGCTGACGGCGGAGTCGAAACCCACTGGCTCACGCAGGTTCCGGTACCAGTACTCCGCATCCAAGGGGCCCTCGACCCAGGTGCCGTCCACGGTCGACAGCCACGGCACCACCGGAACCTGCGAGCCCATACCGGCGGTGATGCCGAGCAGTTCGTCGCGGACCAGCTCGACATGCGGGGTATGCGAGGCGTAGTCGACGGTGATCCGCCGCACCCGCACCCCTCCCGCCTCATGAACCGTGAGCACACGGTCGACCGCTTCCGGGGTGCCCGCGATCACCGTGGAGGCGCGACCGTTGTGGGCGGCGATCCAGGCACCGTCGACCAGCTCGACATCCTGTGCGGGCAACGCGATGGATGCCATCGCACCCCGGCCCGCCAGACCGCGGGCGATCACCTGACTGCGCAACGTCACAATCCGCGCCGCATCCCGCAACGACACCGCACCGGCCACACAGGCTGCGGCGATCTCACCCTGGGAGTGACCGATCACCGCGTCCGGCCGCACACCTGCCGCCCGCCACACCGCGGCCAGGGAAACCATCACCGCCCACGAGGCAGGCTGGACCACATCGACCCGGTCCACCACCGCCGGATCATCCAGCACCGTGAACAGATCCCAGTCCACGAACTCACCCAACGCCGCCGCACACTCAGCCATCCGCTCCGCGAACACCACCGACGAATCACGCAGCGCACTGCCCATCCCCAGCCACTGCCACCCCTGCCCCGGGAAAACGAACACCACACGGGGATCAGACATAGCAGCGCCGGTGCCGGTAACAGTGTCGTCGCCGAGGAGCACGGCACGGTGCTCGAACACCGACCGCGTCACCGCCAGCGTCAACGCCACAGCCCGCATGTCTGCCTCGGGTGTTGCGGCCAGGTAGGCGCGCAGCCGGTCCTCGACCTCGGCCAGAGCGGACTGGGTCCTGGCCGACACCACCAGCGGCAGCACATCCGAGGCCACCACCGGCGTCACAACAGGCTGCACTTCCTCCGCGGGCTGGGCGGGTGCGCTCTCCAAGATGACGTGGGCGTTGGTGCCGCTAATCCCGAACGACGACACACCTGCCCGGCCCGGTCGGCCGGTGTCCGGCCACGGCTGGTTCTCCGCCACCAGCTCGACCGCGCCCGCCGACCAGTCCACATGCCGCGACGGCTCATCCACATGCAACGTGCGCGGCACCGTGTTGTGCTGCAGCGCCATCACCATCTTGATAACACCCGACACACCCGCAGCGGCCTGGGTATGGCCGATGTTCGACTTCAGCGAACCCAGCAGCAGGGGCTCCCCACGGTCCTGACCGTAAGTGGCGAGCACCGCCTGGGCCTCGATCGGGTCACCCAACGTCGTACCCGTGCCATGCGCCTCGACCACATCCACCTCAGCCGTGGTCAAACCCGCGTTGCTGAGAGCGGCCCGGATCACCCGCTGCTGCGAAGGACCGTTCGGCGCGGACAGGCCGTTCGACGCACCGTCCTGGTTCACCGCCGAACCCCGCACCACCCCCAACACCTGGTGCCCCTTGGCCTGAGCATCCGACAAACGCTCAACCAGCAGGACGCCGACGCCCTCAGCCCATCCCGTGCCGTCCGCGCTGTCCCCGAACGCCTTGCACCGGCCATCGGTTGACAAGCCTCGCTGCCGCGAGAACTCCACAAAAGTCTGCGGTGTGGCCATCACGGTCACACCGCCGACCAGGGCCAGGGAACACTCCCCCTGCCGCAGGGCGTACCCGGCCTGGTGCAACGCCACCAGCGATGACGAACACGCCGTGTCCACCGTGAAGGCGGGACCTTCGAGACCGAAGAAGTACGACACCCGGCCCGACAACACACTCGCCGCACCAGCAGTCGCCCCGAACCCTTCGAAGTCAACGCCAACGCCGTAACCGCCGGGGTAAGCACCTATGAAGACGCCGGTGTCGCTGCCGCGTACGGAACCGGGCTCGATCCCGGCCCGCTCGAACGCCTCCCAGGACACCTCCAGCATCAACCGCTGCTGCGGATCCATCGCCAGTGCCTCACGCGGACTGATCCCGAAGAACCCGGCGTCGAAGCCAACCGCGGTGTCCAGGAAACCGCCCCGTACGCTGTAGGACTTCCCGGACGCGTCCGGATCAGGGTCGTACAGGCCCTCGACGTCCCAGCCACGGTCGGTGGGAAAACCGGAGATCGCATCCGTACCCGACTCGACCAAGCGCCACAGATCCTCCGGCGACGACACCCCACCCGGCAGACGGCACGCCATACCCACAATCGCCAGCGGCTCGTCCTGCCCCACCGCCGACACCGGCCCGCGTACCGGGACAGGGTTCTCGCCGGTGAACAACTCCCCCAGCCGGGCGGCCAAGGCCGTCGGAGTCGGATAGTCGAACACCAACGTGGCGGGCAACCGCAACCCCGTCGCCTTCGCCAGACCGTTCCGCAACTCCACCGCCGTCAGCGAATCGATACCCAGATCCTTGAACGCCGCGGTCACCGGAATCGTGCGGGCGTCGGCGTGTCCCAGAACCGTCGCGGCGCCGTCAGACACCAGCTTCAGCAGTGCTTTCTCCCGCTCGGCCGGTGTCAAAGCTGCCAACCACTGCGCTGACGAGTCACCGGCAGAGGCGGCCCTGCGGGCGATCGGGCGGTGCAACGAACGCAGCAACGCCGGGACTTCCGCGTCCCGTACCGGGTCCATCGGCGCGGCCACCAGAACCGGCTCGTCATGGCGCGACGCACTGTCGAACAGCCGCATCCCCAGCTCGGCGGAGATGGCCCGCAGGCCACCGCGCCGGATCCGACCCCGATCCGTATCGGTCAGCTTCGCGGTCAGGCCACTGGCGTCCTCCCACAGCCCCCAGGCGAGTGAGAGTGCGGGCAGACCCTCAGCACGACGCTGCTCAGCCAGCGCGTCCACGAACGCATTGGCCGCCGCATAGTTGCCCTGGCCCCCGCTGCCGAGCACACCAGCGGCCGAGGAATACATGACGAACGCGGCCAGGTCGGTGTCGCGGGTGAGTTCGTGCAGGTGCCAGGCACCATCGGCCTTGGGTCGCAGTACCGTGTCGAGCCGCTGCGGGTTCAAAGACTCGACGACACCGTCATCGAGCACGCCCGCAGTGTGAATCACGGCCGTCAGGGGATGCTCCGGCGACACACCCGCAAGCACCCGCGCCAGCCCGTCACGGTCGGACACGTCACAGGCCGCTGTGGCCACCTGGGCACCCAGTTCACCGAGCTCGCCGATCAGCGCCTCATCCGGGGTACTGCGGGAGACCAGCAGCAGATGACGCACGCCGCGTTCGGCCACCAGGTGCCGGGCGACGATCCCCGCCAGCACACCCGAACCACCGGTGATCAAAACCGTGCCATCCCGATCCCAAACCCTCTCTGACTCGGGTTCGGCCGCATGCGTGCGAGCCAGTCGTGCTGCCTCGTAACGGCCGCCGCTGATCCGCAGCCGCGGCTCGTCGAGCCCGACGGTGGCCGCCAGCTGGTCCGGGGTGAGGGTGTCGTCGTCGCTTTCCACCAGGACAAACCGACCCGGGTGCTCGGACTGCGCCGACCGCATCAACCCCGACACGGCGGCAGCGGCCAGCCCGGTACCGGTCCGCACGACCAGAATGCTGTCGGTGAAGCGCTCCCCAGCCAGCCACGCCTGGACTGATTGCAGGACCTGGGCGGTCAGTACACGGGTCTGTTCCAGCGGGCTCGGCGGGTTCTCGCTGCTGTCGGGGAGTGCGGTGAAGACCACCACCTCGGGCACCGGCACATCACCGCCCGACACCAGATCCTCGAACCGACCGACCGTCAGACCGGTCTCCTGAGGGGACCGGATCTCCGTCCACGTCAAAGCGAGCAAGTCATCGGCAGCGGAACCAAGCGCATCGGCCGTCACCGGGCGCGTCACCAGCGAGCCCACGCTAGCCACCGGCCGACCGACGTCATCGGCGACCCGCACACTCCAGCCATCCGCTGCTCGTGTCACCGCCACACGCAACATGGCCGAACCCGTGCCATGGACCCGGACACCGTTCCAGGAAAACGGCAACCCCACAGCCCGCTCGGCATCGGGTGCGCTCAGGGTGCAGGCATGCAGAGCCGCATCGAGCAGAGCCGGGTGCACCGCATACCGTGCCGCCTCCCGCGCCTGCTCCTCCGCCAGAGCAACCTCGGCGAAGACAGTGTCCCCCTCACGCCACGCAGCCCGCAAACCCTGGAACGCGGGACCGTACTCATACCCCTCTGCCACCAGCCGGTCATAGAAACCCATCACATCCACCGGCTGCGCCTGGGCCGGCGGCCACGAAGCAAACTCCGACAGCGGGACCGTCGAATCAGATGCACCAATCACGGCGGAAACGTGCCGGACCCAGGAATCGGCGCTGTCCGCCCGGGAGAAGACCGTCACCACCCGGCGCCCGGACTCGTCAGCCTCACCAACCGACACCGACACCTGCACACCACCGCTCTGCGGCAGCAGAAGCGGGGCTTCAACGATCAGCTCATCGACGACGTCGCAGCCCACCTCATCCGCAGCGCGGACAACCAGCTCAACAAACCCGGTACCGGGCAGCAACACACTGCCCCAGACCGCGTGATCAGCCAACCACGCATGCGTAGCCAACGACACCCGCCCAGTCAGCATCACACCATCCGAACCCGGCAACGCCACCACCGCCCCCAGCAACGGATGCCGCACCGCATCCAGACCCGCCCCCGACACATCGGCAGACCGGCCGGCCTCGGCCCAATACCGCTCGTGCTGGAAGGCGTACGTCGGAAGATCCAGCACCCTCGCCGGAACATCGCCCAGCACCGCAGGCCAGTCCACCGTCACGCCGCTGACATACAGGTGGGCCAGAGCGCTGACCGCGGCCTGTGCCTCATGGTCACCGTGCAGCATCGCGATGCCGTCGACCAGGCGGGCCAGCGACCGGTCGGCACCCAACTCAAGGAACACCGCGTCCTCGAACGAGGCCACCTGCTCCCCGAACCTGACCACATCACGGACCTGCCGCACCCAATACTCAGCCGTCGCAACCTGCTCGCCCGCGGCCATGGCGACCCGAGGCATGTGATAGGTCAGGCCCTCGGCGACCGCCCGGAACTCCTCCAGCATCGGCTCCATACGAGCGGAATGGAACGCGTGGCTGGTCGCCAACCGCGTCCACTTCCCCAACATGCTGGCGGCCCGCAGCACGGCGGCCTCATCACCGGAGAGAACCACCGACGACGGCCCATTGACCGCGGCGATCTCCACACCCTCATCCAGCACGGCCCGGGCCTCATCCTCCGACACCGGGACGGCGACCATCGCCCCACCCGCAGGCAGAGCCTGCATGAGACGGGCCCGCGCCGAGACCAAAGCGCACGCATCCTCCAACGACCACACCCCGGACACATACGCAGCCGCAAGCTCACCCACAGAGTGGCCGATCACCGCATCCGGACCAACACCCCACGACTCCAGCAACCCGAACAGAGCCACCTGCAAAGCGAACAAAGCAGGCTGGGCATAGCCGGTCTCGTTCACCTCCAGATCGGGCACATCCAGCAGATCCCACACCTGCTGATGGATCTGTGCGAAGACGGGGAACGCGGCGGCCAGTTCCTCACCCATACCAGCACGCTGCGACCCCTGCCCCGGGAAGACGAACACCACCCGGGGATCAGACACCGCCGTCCCGGTAACGGTGTCTTCTCCAATGAGTACGGCACGGTGCTCGAACACCGACCGCGTCACCGCCAGCGTCGACGCCACAGCCCGCAAATCCACCCCGGGCGACCCCGCCAGATACGCACGCAACCGGCCCTCGTACGCGACCAGAGCCGACTGCGTCCTGGCCGACACCACCAACGGCACCCACTCCGGCACCGACTCGACCACCGTGCCGTCCGCCGGCTGCGCGGGGGGCGCGCTCTCCAGGATGACGTGGGCGTTCGTACCACTGACTCCGAACGACGACACACCTGCCCGACGCGGCCGGTCGGTGTCCGGCCACGGCTGGTTCTCCGTCACCAGCTCAACCGCGCCCGCCGACCAGTCCACATGCCGCGACGGCTCATCCACATGCAACGTGCGCGGCACCAACCCATGCCGCAGCGCCATCACCATCTTGATGACACCCGATACACCCGCAGCAGCCTGCGTATGACCCAGATTCGACTTCACCGAACCCAGCAACAACGGCCGCTCACGATCCTGGCCATAGGTCGCGAGCACCGCCTGCGCCTCGATCGGGTCACCCAACGTCGTACCCGTGCCATGCGCCTCAACCACGTCCACCTCAGCCGTGGTCAACCCCGCGTTGGCCAGCGCCTGCCGGATCACCCGCTGCTGGGAGGGGCCGTTCGGCGCGGACAGGCCGTTCGACGCACCGTCCTGGTTCACCGCCGAGCTGCGGACCACTGCCAATACCTGGTGGCCCTTGGCCTGAGCATCCGAG
The DNA here is from genome assembly GCF_047337785.1 of Streptomyces lacaronensis. Taxonomy (NCBI): domain Bacteria; kingdom Bacillati; phylum Actinomycetota; class Actinomycetes; order Kitasatosporales; family Streptomycetaceae; genus Streptomyces; species Streptomyces lacaronensis. The sequence goes on along the minus strand of NZ_JBLHDK010000003.1, from coordinate 9,971,479 downwards.
AGACGCTCCACCAGCAGGACACCGACGCCCTCAGACCATCCCGTGCCGTCCGCGCTGTCCGCGAACGCCTTGCACCGGCCATCGGATGCCAGGCCACGCTGCCGCGAGAACTCCACGAAGGTATGTGGCGTGGCCATCACGGTGACACCACCGACCAGGGCCAGCGAACACTCACCCTGCCGCAAGGCATACCCCGCCTGGTGCAGGGCGACCAGCGACGAGGAACAGGCCGTGTCCACCGTGACCGCGGGTCCCTCAAGACCGAAGAAGTACGACAGTCGGCCGGACAGCACGTTGAGGCCAGCGGTCGCACCATAACCTTCGAGGTCTGCGCCGATGCCGTAACCGCCCGGGAAAGCGCCCATGAAGACGCCGGTGTCGCTGCCGCGTACGGAACTGGGCTCGATCCCGGCCCGTTCGAACGCCTCCCAGGACGCCTCCAGCACCAGCCGCTGCTGCGGGTCCATCGCCAACGCCTCACGCGGACTGATCCCGAAGAACGAGGCATCAAAGTTGGCCGCGGTCTCCAGGAAGCCGCCCTCTACGCAGTACGACTTCCCGGCCGCATCCGGATCCGAGTCGAACAAGTTCTCCACGTCCCAGCCACGGTCCGTGGGGAAACCGGAGATCGCGTCCGTACCCGCCTCCACAAGACGCCACAAGTCCTCAGGAGAGAAGACTCCACCAGGCAGGCGGCAGGCCATACCTACGATCGCCAACGGCTCGTCCTGCCCCACCGCCGACACTGGCGTGCGTACCTGAACGGGATTCTCGCCGGTGAACAACTCCTCCAACCGCGCAGCCAGGGCACCTGCGGTCGGGTAGTCGAACACCATCGTGGCGGGCAGCCGCAGTCCCGTGGCCTTCGTCAGACTGTTCCGTAGTTCAACCGCCGTCAGCGAATCCACACCCAGATCCCTGAACGCGGCAGTCACCGGAATCGTGCTGGCGTCGGCATGTCCCAGAACCGTCGCGGCACTGTCACTCACCACCTTCACCAGTGCCGTCGCCCGCTCCTCCGGCGCCAGAGCGGCCAGCCACCGCACCGCACCGCCGGAGGCCGCCCGCCGGGCGACCGGGCGGTGCAACGACCGCAGCAACGCCGGGACTTCCGCGTTCCGTACCGGCTCCATCGCCGCAGCCACCAGAACCGGCTCGTCATGGCGCGACGCACTGTCGAACAGCCGCATACCATGCTCGGCGGAGATGGCCCGCAGGCCGCTGCGCCGGATCCGGTCATGGTCTGTATCGGTCAGCTTCGCGGTCAGACCGCTGGTGTCCTCCCAGAGGCCCCAGGCCAGCGCGAGTGCGGGCAGACCCTCAGCACGACGCTGCTCAGCGAGAGCGTCCAGGAAAGCGTTCGCCACCGCATAGTTGCCTTGCCCCGCACTACCGAATACGCCGGCAGCCGAGGAGTACATGACGAAAGCGGCCAAGTCGGCATCACGGGTGAGTTCGTGCAGGTGCCAGGCGCCGTCGGCCTTGGGCCGCAACACCGTCTCCAGCCGCTGCGCGGTCAGGGACTCCACCACACCGTCGTCCACCACACCCGCGGTATGAACCACCGCCGTCAACGGATGCTCCGGCGACACACCCGCCAGCACCCGCGCCAGCCCGGCACGGTCGGACACGTCACAGGCCGCTGTGGCCACCTGGGCACCCAGTTCACCGAGCTCGCCAATCAGTGCCTCATCCGGGGTGCTGCGGGAGACCAGCAGCAGATGACGCACGCCACGTTCGGCCACCAGGTGCCGGGCGACGATCCCCGCCAGCACACCCGAACCACCGGTGATCAGAACCGTGCCATCCGGATCCCAAACCCTCTCTGACTCGGGTTCGGCCGCATGCGTGCGGGCCAGTCGTGGCACTTCGAACCGGCCACCGTTGACCCGCAGCCGCGGCTCGTCCAACCCGACAGTCCCCGCCAGTTGATCCGGGGTGAGGGTGTCGTCGTCGCTTTCCACCAGGACAAACCGACCCGGATGTTCCGACTGCGCCGACCGCATCAACCCCGACACGGCGGCAGCGGCCAAGCCAGTGCTGATCTGCACCATCAGTGTGCTGTCGGTGAAGCGTTCCTCGGCCAGCCACTCCTGGATTGTGTGGAGGACCTGGGCGGTCAGCGTACGAGTCTGGACCAGCGGGTTCTCGCTACTGTCGGGGCGCGCGGTGAAGATCACCACCTCGGGGACCGGCACATCACCATCCGCCAGGTTTTCGAAGCGGCCTGTGGTCAGGCCGGTCTCCTGAGGGGCCGGGATCTCCTTCCACGTCAGGGCGAGCAGGTCATCGGTGGTGGAGCCGAGTGTGTCGGCCGCTACCGGCCGAGTCACGAGGGAGCCGATGGTGGCCACCGGCCGGCCGGTGTCATCAGCGGCCCGCACACTCCAGCCGTCCGCCGCCTGTGTCACGGCGACACGCAACATCGCCGACCCGGGCGCGTGGATCTGAACCTGGTTCCAGGAGAACGGCAACCGCACGCCCTGCTCGGTGTCGGGTGTATTCAGGATCCCGGCGTGCAGGGCAGCATCCAGCAGCGCGGGATGCACGGCGTATCGGGCCGCGTCCTGCGCTTGCTCTTCGGCGAGGACGACCTCGGCGTAGACGGTGTCGCCGTCACGCCACGCAGCCTGCAAACCCTGAAACGCGGGACCGTACTCGTAGCCCACCACGGTCAACTGATCGTAGAAGTCGGCCACGTTCACCGGCTGGGCCTGGGCAGGTGGCCACGCATTGAGGTCCGGCAGCGAGAGGGTCGCGTCGGAGTTGCTGACCATGACCGTGGCGTGCCGCGTCCAGGTATCGACGTTGTCCGCCCGGGAGAAGACCGTCATCGTCCGGCGTCCGGACTCGTCGGACTCGGCGACCGCGACAGACAGTTGCACGCCTCCGGTCTGCGGCAGCAGGAGCGGGGTTTCGATCACCAGCTCATCGACGACGTCGCAGCCCACCTCATCGGCCGCGCGGACGACCAGTTCCACAAACCCGGTACCGGGCAGCAGCACACTGCCCCGCACGGTGTGATCAGCCAACCACGCATGCGTAGCCAACGACACCCGCCCGGTCAACAGCACACCATCCGAGCCGGGGACCGCCACCGTCGAACCCAGCAGCGGATGACCACCGGCAGCCGACCGGTCCGCACCCTCAAGCCAGTACCGCTGATGCTGGAAGGCGTAGGTCGGAAGATCCAGCACCCTCGCCGGAACATCGCCCAGCACCGCGGGCCAGTCGACGGTGACGCCGTTGACATACAGGTGAGCCAGAGCGCTGACCGCGGCCTGTGCCTCATGATCACCGTGCAGCATCGCGATGCCGTCGACCAGGCGGGCCAGTGACCGGTCGGCACCCAACTCAAGGAACACCGCGTCCTCGAACGAGGCCACCTGCTCCCCGAACCGGACCACATCCCGGACCTGCCGCACCCAATACTCAGCCGTCGCAACCTGCTCGCCCGCGGCCATGGCGACCTGGGGTGTCCGATAGGTCAGGCCTTCGGCGACCGCCCGGAACTCCTCCAGCATCGGCTCCATACGGGCGGAATGGAACGCGTGGCTGGTCGCCAACCGCGTCCACTTCCCCAACGTGCTGGCGGCCTGTAGCACGGCGGCCTCATCACCGGAGAGAACCACCGACGACGGCCCATTGACCGCGGCGATCTCCACACCCTCACCCAGCACGGCCCGGGCCTCATCCTCCGACACCGGGACGGCGACCATCGCCCCACCCGCAGGCAGAGCCTGCATGAGACGGGCCCGCGCCGAGACCAAAGCGCACGCATCCTCCAACGACCACACCCCGGACACATACGCAGCCGCAAGCTCACCCACAGAGTGGCCGATCACCGCATCCGGACCAACACCCCACGACTCCAGCAGCCCGAACAGAGCCACCTGCAAAGCGAACAGGGCCGGCTGGGCGTAGCCGGTCTCGTTCACCTCCAGATCGGGCACATCCAGCAGATCCCACACCTGTTGATGGATCTGTGCGAAGACGGGGAACGCGGCGGCCAGTTCCTCACCCATACCGGCACGCTGCGACCCCTGCCCCGGGAAGACGAACACCACCCGGGGATCAGACATAGCGGCGCCGGTGCCGGTAACGGTGTCATCTCCAATGAGTACGGCACGGTGCTCGAACACCGACCGCGTCACCGCCAGCGTCGATGCCACAGCCCGCATATCCACCCCGGGCGACCCCGCCAGATACGCACGCAACCGGCCCTCGTACGCGACCAGAGCCGACTGCGTCCTGGCCGACACCACCAACGGCACCCACTCCGGCACCGACTCGACCACCGTGCCGTCCGCCAGCTGTGCAGGGGGCGCGCTTTCCAGGATGACGTGGGCATTCGTACCACTGATCCCGAAGGAGGACACGCCTGCCCGACGCGGCCGACCCATATCCGGCCACGGCTGGTTCTCCATCACCAGCTCAACCGCGCCCGCCGACCAGTCCACATGCCGCGACGGCTCATCCACATGCAACGTGCGCGGCACGAGACCGTGCTGCAGCGCCATCACCATCTTGATGACACCCGACACACCGGCCGCAGCCTGCGTATGTCCCAGATTCGACTTCACCGAACCCAGCAACAACGGCCGCTCACGATCCTGGCCATAGGTCGCGAGCACCGCCTGGGCCTCGATCGGGTCACCCAACGTCGTACCCGTGCCATGCGCCTCGACCACATCGACCTCAGCCGTGGTCAACCCCGCGTTGCTGAGAGCGGCCTGGATCACCCGCTGCTGCGAAGGACCATTCGGCGCGGTCAACCCGTTCGAGGCGCCATCCTGGTTGACCGCCGAACTACGGAGCATCGCCAGTACCTGGTGGCCCTTGGCCTGAGCGTCCGACAAACGCTCCACCAACAGCACACCGACGCCCTCGGAGAATCCGGCACCGTCCGCACTGTCCGCGAAAGCCTTACTGCGACCGTCACCGGCCAAGCCACCCTGACGAGCGAACTCCACGAAAGTCTGCGGCGTGGCCATCACCGTGACACCACCGACCAGAGCCAGCGAACACTCACCCTGCCGCAGCGCATACCCCGCCTGATGCAACGCCACCAGCGACGACGAGCACGCCGTGTCCACCGTGATGGCGGGGCCCTCAAGACCGAAGAAGTACGACACCCGGCCGGACAGGACACTGGTCGCGCTCGCGGTGGCGCCGAAGCCGCCGAGGTCGGCACCGATGCCGTAGCCACCGGGATACGCACCCATGAAAACACCGGTATCAGTACCGCGCACGGAACCAGGCTCGATCCCCGCCCGCTCGAACGCCTCCCAGGACACCTCCAGCACCAGCCGCTGCTGCGGATCCATCGCCAACGCCTCACGCGGACTGATCCCGAAGAACCCGGCATCAAAACCGGCCGCAGTCTCCACGAAACCACCCTGCAGACGGTAGGAGTCACCAGCTGCGGGACCGAACAGATTCTCCACGTCCCAGCCACGGTCGGTGGGGAAACCCGAGACCGCATCCGTACCCGACTCCAGCAGACGCCACAAATCCTCCGGCGACGACACCCCACCCGGCAGACGACACGCCATGCCCACGATCGCCAGCGGCTCGTCCTGCCCCACCGCCGACACCGGCCCACGTACCGCAACAGAGTTCTCGCCGGTGAACAACTCCCCCAACCTTGCAGCCAAGGCCGCTGGAGTCGGATAGTCGAACACCAACGTGGCGGGCAACCGCAACCCCGTCGCCTTCGCCAGACCGTTCCGCAACTCCACCGCCGTCAGCGAATCAATGCCCAAATCCTTGAACGCCGCGGTCGCCGGAATGCTGCTGGCGTCGGCATGTCCCAGAACCGTCGCGGCGCCGTCACACACCACCTTCAACAGCGCCTTCTCCCGCTCCACGGGCGCCAACCGGGCCAGCCACTGCACCGACGAATCACCGGTAGAAGCAGCCCGCCGGGCAACGGGACGATGCAACAAGCGCAGCAACGCCGGAACCTCGGCATCACGCACAGGCCCCATCGCCGCAGCAAGCAGAACTGATGCACCATGACGTGACGCGGCGTCGAGCAAACCCATCCCATGGCCCGCGGAGATGGCCCGCAGGCCACCACGCCGGATCCGGTCACGATCCGTATCGGTCATTCCGGCGGTCAGACCACTCGCGTCCTCCCACAAACCCCACGCCACCGCCAGCGCAGGCAGACCCTCAGCACGACGCTGCTCCGCCAGCGCGTCCACGAACGCATTGGCCGCCGCGTAGTTGCCCTGGCCCCCGCTGCCGAGCACACCAGCCGCGGAGGAGTACATGACGAACGCGGCCAGGTCGGTGTCCCGGGTGAGTTCGTGGAGGTGCCAGGCGCCGTCGGCCTTGGGCCGCAGGACCGTGTCCAGTTGCTGTGTAGTCAGGGACTCCACGACGCCGTCGTCGAGTGCGCCGGCGGTGTGAATCACGGCGGTCAGGGGGTGTTCCGGTGATACACCGGCCAGTACCCGCGCCAGCCCGGCACGATCGGACACGTCGCAGATCGCCGTGTCGACCCGGGCGCCCAGCTCACCGAGCTCGTTGATCAGCGCATCGTCCGGGGTGCTGCGGGACAGCAGCAACATATGACGCACACCCTGCTCGGCCACCATATGCCGGGCCGCGATCCCCGCCAGGACACCTGAACCACCGGTGACCAGGACCGTGCCGTTGGCGTCGAGTTGCTGAGGGATGGTGAGGACGATCTTGCCGATGTGGCGGGCGCGGCTCATCCAGCCGAACGCATCACGGGCCTGGCGGATGTCCCAGGCCTGCACCGGCAGTGGCTGTAGTACACCCTGTGCGAACAGGGCGAGCAGCTCGGCGATGATCTCCCGCAACCGGTCCGGGCCGGCGTCCATCAGGTCGAACGCCTGGTAGCTGGTACCCGGCCGCTCGGCGGTGACCTGGTGCGGGTCGCGGATGTCGGTCTTGCCCATCTCCACGAACCGGCCACCACGAGGCAGCAGATCAAGCGAGGCATCGACGAAGTCACCGCTGAGGGAGTTCAAGACGACATCGACACCCCGGCCGTCAGTGGTGTCCAGGACCACTTCCCGGAAGCCAGTGGTACGCGAGTCCCCGATCCGCGTATCCTCCAGACCCGCCTCACGCAGGACGCGCTGCTTACCGGTGCTGGCCGTCGCGAAGATCTGCGCACCCAAATGCCGAGCGATCTGAGTCGCCGCCATGCCCACACCGCCCGCCGCGGTGTGGATCAGCACGGACTCACCCGCGCTCAGCCCGGCCAGATCCACCAACCCGTAGTACGCGGTGGCGAACACGACCGGCACGGATGCCGCCGTAGTGAAGGACCAACCATCAGGCATCACACCCAGCAGGCGACGATCAGCGATCGCGACCGCCCCGAACCCGCCGCCCACAAGACCGAACACTCGGTCTCCCGGGACCAGATCCTGCACCTCCGGGCCGACCTCGAGCACCACGCCCGCGGCCTCAGCCCCGATCACCGCCTCACCTGGGTAAGTGCCGAGCGCGATAAGAACATCGCGGAAGTTCAGGCCTGCGGCGCGTACCTCTATTCGTACTTCACCCGGTTGCAGGAGCCGTTCGGTGGTGTCGGTGGGTACCAGCGCGAGGTCTTGCAGGGTTCCGCTGCGGGACTGCTCCAGCTGCCACGCACGATGCCCAGGAATCGTCAGCGGGCTGCTTTCCGGCGCGTTCGCCCGCGCCAGCCGCGGTACCTCGTACCGACCGTCGCAGACCCGCAACCGCGGCTCGTCCAAGCCGACAGTCGCCGCGAGTTGCTGGAGGGTGAGGCTGTCGTCGTCGCTTTCCACCAGAACGAACCGGCCGGGGTGTTCCGACTGGGCAGACCGCATCAGACCCGACACGGCGGCAGCGGCCAAACCGGTACCGGTCCGCACGACAAGCGTGCTGTCGGTGAAACGTTCCGCGGCCAGCCACGCTTGGACTGTTCGCAGAACCTGAGCGGTCAGCGTGCGGGTCTGTGCCAGCGGGTCCAGCGGGCCCAGCGTGTTCTCGCTGCTGTCGGGGAGTGCGGTGCAGACCACCACCTCGGGCACCGGCACATCACCGTCTGCCAGGTCTTCGAACCGGCCTACGCTCAGGTCGGCCTGCTGGGGGGTGGGGATCTCCGTCCAGATCACCGTGAGCAGGTCGTCGGCAGCGGAACCGAGCGTGTCGGCCGTTACCGGCCGCGTTACGAGCGAGTCGACGGTGGCCACCGGTCGGCCGCTCTCGTCGGCGACCCGCACACTCCAGCCGTCTGCTGCTGGTGTTATCGCAACGCGTAGCGTGGCCGTGCCAGTGGCCTGGACCTGGACACCGTTCCAGGAAAACGGCAGCCGCACACCCTGCTCGGCGGCGGTGTCGAGTGTGTTCAGAATCCCGGCGTGCAGGGCAGCGTCCAACAGCGCCGGATGCACCGCGAACCGTGCCGCCTCCTGCGCCTGCTCCTCAGCCAGGACAACCTCGGCGAAGATGGTCTCCCCGTCACGCCACGCGGCCTGCAGCCCCTGGAATGCGGGACCGTACTCATAACCGGCCCCGGTCAGCTGGTCGTAGAAATCGCCCAGGTCCACCGGCTGTGCCTCTGCGGGAGGCCAAGCAACAAGCTCTGGCAGCGAGAGGGCAGAGTCAGAGGCGCCGATCGTAGCCGAAACGTGGCGAGTCCAGGTGTCGGCGCTATCCGCCCGGGAAAAGACCGTCACACCCCGGCGCCCGGATTCGTCAGCCTCGCCGACCGACACGGACAGTTGCACACCGCCGGACGACGGCACCAGAAGCGGGGTTTCGATCACCAGCTCATCGACGACGTCACACTCCACCTCATCGGCGGCGCGGACGACCAACTCCACAAACCCGGTACCGGGCAGCAGCACACTGCCCCGCACCGCATGATCAGCCAGCCAGGCATGCGTGGCCAGGGATACCCGCCCGGTCAACAGCACACCATCGGACTCAGGCAACTCCACCGCCACACCCAGCAACGGATGACCGCCCGCGACCGACCGGTCCACACCCTCGGCCCAGTAGCGCTGGTGCTGGAACGCGTAGGTCGGAAGGTCCAGAACCCGTGTCGTGGCGGTGCCGAGGATGGCGGGCCAGTCAACGGTCACGCCCTCGACAAACGCTTGTGCCAGAGCCGTTAGCATCCGAGCGGCGTCCCCATCGTCGCGACGCAGCGTGGCGACAGTCACCGCATCATCCATCGCCTGCAACAACACCGGACTCGCACTGACCTCCACGAACACGGTCTCGCCCTCGGCACGCAACTGGCTGACGGCGGGGTCGAAACCCACCGGTTCACGCAGGTTCCGGTACCAGTACTCCGCATCGAGCGGGCCCTCAACCCAGGTGCCATCGACCGTCGACAGCCACGGCACCACCGGAGCCTGCGAATCAACACCGGCGATGACATCCAGCAGTTCGTCACGGATCAGCTCGACATGCGGAGTGTGCGAGGCGTAGTCGACGGTGATCCGCCGCACCCGCACCCCTCCCGCCTCATGAGCTGTGAGGACACGGTCCACCGCCTCCGGGGTGCCCGCGATCACCGTCGACGCGGGACCGTTATGCGCGGCGATCCAGGCCCCGTCGACCAGCTCGACATCCCGTGCGGGCAACGCGATGGATGCCATCGCGCCCCGGCCCGCCAGACCGCGGGCGATCACCTGACTGCGCAACGTCACAATTCGCGCCGCATCCCGCAACGACACCGCACCCGCCACACACGCCGCAGCGATCTCACCCTGGGAGTGACCGATCACCGCGTCCGGCCGCACACCAGCCGCCTGCCACACCGCGGCCAGCGAAACCATCACCGCCCACGAGGCGGGCTGAACCACATCGACCCGGTCCACCACCGCCGGATCATCCAGCACCGTGAACAGATCCCAGTCCACGAACTCACCCAACGCCGCCGCACACTCGGCCATCCGCTCCGCGAACACCACCGACGAACCCCGCAGCGCACTGCCCATCCCCAGCCACTGCCACCCCTGCCCCGGGAAGACAAACACCACCCGGGGATCAGACATAGCAGCGCCGGTGCCGGTAACAGTGTCGTCGCCGAGGAGTACGGCACGGTGCTCGAACACCGACCGCGTCACCGCCAGCGTCGAAGCGACAGCCCGCATGTCTGCCTCGGGTGTTGCGGCCAGGTAGGCGCGCAGCCGGTCCTCGTGTTCGGCCAAGGCCGGGAGCGTCTTGGCTGATATGACCAGCGGCGCCAGCTCCGAGTCCACAACCGGTGTCTGCACGGGCTGCGCGTTGTTCACCGACTGGGCGGGTGCGCTCTCCAGGATGACATGTGCGTTCGTACCACTGACCCCGAAAGCCGACACACCCGCCCGACGCGGCCGATCGGTGACGGGCCAGGACTGGTTCTCCGTCACCAGTTCAACCGCACCCGCCGACCAGTCCACATGCCGCGACGGCTCGTTCACATGCAACGTGCGCGGCACCGTGTTCTGCTGCAGGGCCATCACCATCTTGATGACACCCGATACACCTGCGGCAGCCTGCGTATGACCGATGTTCGACTTCAATGTACCCAGCAGCAGGGGCCGCTCACGGTCCTGGCCGTAAGTGGCGAGTACCGCCTGGGCCTCGATCGGGTCACCCAGCGTCGTACCCGTGCCATGCGCCTCGACCACATCCACCTCGGACGTGGTCAGACCCGCGTTGGCCAGCGCCTGCTGGATCACCCGCTGCTGGGAGGGTCCGTTCGGCGCCGTAAAGCCGTTGGACGCGCCGTCTTGGTTTACTGCAGATCCACGAACGACTGCGAGCACCTGGTGGCCGTTGCGGCGGGCGTCGGAGAGCCGCTCGACCAGCAGCAGACCCGCGCCCTCGGAGAAGCCGGCACCGTCCGCACTGTCCGCGAACGCCTTACACCGGCCATCGGAGGCCAGACCACGCTGCCGAGCGAACTCGGTGAAGACCTCCGGCGTGGCCATCACCGTCACACCACCGGCCAACGCCATCGAACACTCACCATTACGCAACGCCTGCGCCGCCAGATGCAAAGCAACCAGGGACGAGGAGCACGCCGTGTCCATCGTGATCGCCGGACCCTCAAGACCGAAGAAGTACGACAGCCGGCCGGACAATACGTTGGGAGCCGCGGTCGCACCGTAACCCTCGCGGGCAGCACCGGCGCCGTAGCCAACGGGGAATGCACCAATGAAGACGCCGGTGTCGCTGCCCCGTACGGAACCGGGCTCGATCCCGGCCCGCTCGAACGCCTCCCAGGACACCTCCAACAGCAGCCGCTGCTGCGGATCCATCGCCAACGCCTCGCGCGGACTGATCCCGAAGAACCCGGCGTCGAAGCCAGCCGCGGCATCAAGGAAGCCACCCTCTGCGCAGTACGACTTCCCTGCCGCATCCGGGTCCGGATCGAACAGATCCTCGAGGTCCCAGCCGCGGTCGGTGGGGAAACCGGAGACCGCGTCCGTACCCGACTCGACCAAGCGCCACAGATCCTCCGGCGACGACACCCCACCCGGCAGACGACACGCCATACCCACGATCGCCAACGGCTCGTCCTGCCCCACCACCGACACCGGCCCACGTACCGGGACAGAGTTCTCGCCGGTGAACAACTCCCCCAGCCGGGCGGCCAAGGCCGTCGGAGTCGGATAGTCGAACACCAACGTGGCAGGCAGCCGCAACCCCGTCGCCTTCATCAGGCTGTTGCGCAACTCCACCGCGGTGAGCGAATCCACGCCCAGATCCTTGAACGCACCGGTCACGGGAATGGTGCGGGCGTCAGCGTGCCCCAGGACCACGGCGGCACTGTCACACACAACCTTCAGCAGTGCCTTCGCCCGCTCCTCCGGCGCCAAACCGGCCAGCCACTGCACCCCGTCGGCGGAAGCGGCCCGCCGGGCGACCGGGCGACGCAACGAACGCAGCAACGCCGGAACCTCTGCTGCCAGTACCGGATCCATCGACGCGGCCACCAGAAGCGGCTCGCGACGATGCGATGCGCTGTCGAACAGACCCATCCCATGCTCGGCAGAGATGGTCCGCAGACCGGTCAGACCACTGGTCTCCTCTGACGAACCCCAGGCCAGCGCCAACGCGGGCAGGCCCTCGGCACGGCGTTGCTCGGCCAACGCGTCCAAGAACGCGGTGGCCGCCGCGAAGTTGCCCTGTCCCGGATTACCCATGACACCGGCGGCCGAGGAATACATGACGAACGCTGCCAGGTCGGCGTCCCGGGTGAGTTCGTGCAGGTGCCAGGCACCGTCGGCCTTGGGCCGTAGCACCGTGTCCAGCCGCTGCGCGGTCAGGGACTCGACCACGCCGTCGTCGAGTGCGCCGGCGGTGTGAATCACCGCGGTCAGGGGGTGTTTCGGTGATACACCGGCCAGTACCTGGGCCAGCCGGGCACGATCCGATACGTCACAGATTGCTGTGTCGACCCAGGCACCCAGCTCGCCGAGTTCGTTGAGCAATCCCTCGTCGGCAGCGGTGCGGGACAGCAGCAGGAGATGACGTACACCACGTTCGGCTACCAGGTGGCGGGCGAGGGCGCCTGCCCGGACGCCCGAACCGCCCGTGATCAGGACCGTGCCATCCGGATCCCACACCTTTTCGGTTTCGGGCTCAGCGGCGTTCACACGGGCCAGCCGTGGCACTTCGAACCGGCCGTCGCTGACGCGCAGCCGCGGCTCGTCCAATTCGACGGTCACGGCCAGCTGGTGGAGGGTGAGGCTGTCGTCGTCGCTTTCCACCAGGACGAAGCGGCCGGGGTGTTCGGACTGGACTGAACGCATCAGACCTGACACCGCGGCGGCGGCCAAACCGGTACCGGTCCGCACGACCAGCGTGCTGTCGGTGAAGCGCTCCCCGCCAAGCCACTCCTGGGCCGTCTGGAGGACCTGGGCGGTCAGCGTACGAGTCTGTACCAGCGGATCAGGGCTGCCATCGGTATCGGGGCGCGCGGTGTAGACCGCCACGGCGGGGACCGGTACGTCACCGTCCGCCAGGTCTTCGTACCCGCCGACGCTCAGGCTGCTCTGCTGGGGAGTCGGGATCTCCGTCCATACCAGCGTGAGCAGGTCATCGGCAGCGGAACCGAGTGTGTTAGCTGTCACCGGCCGGGTGATGAGGGAGCCGATGGTGGCCACGGGCCGGCCGGTGTCGTCGGCGACCCGCACACTCCAGCCGTCGGTTGCGGGTGTTGCCGCGACGCGCAGCATGGCGGTGCCGGTCGCTCGGATTTGGACGTCGTTCCAGGAGAACGGCATCCGCACGCTCTGCTGGTCGGTATCGGGTGTGTTCAGGATGCTGGCGTGCATGGCGGCGTCCAACAGCGCCGGGTGCACGGCGTATCGTGCCGCCTCCTGGGCCTGCTCCTCGGCCAGAGCAACCTCGGCGTAGACGGTGTCCCCGTCGCGCCACGCAGCTTGCAGCCCCTGGAACGCGGGACCGTACTCAGTACCTGCCGCTGCCAGCCGCTCGTAGACGTCGGCCACGTTCACCGGCTGCGCCTGGGCTGGTGGCCACGAAGCAAACTCCGGCAGCGAGAGGGGGGCATCAGAGGCGCTGATCGTGGCGGTAACATGCCGGGTCCATGTGTCCGCGTTATCCGCCCGAGAAAAGACTGTCACCGCTCGGTGTCCGGACTCGTCGGCCTCGGCGACGGAGACGGATAGTTGCACACCGCCGGTCTGCGGCAGCAAGAGCGGGGTTTCGATCACCAGCTCATCGATGGCGCCGCACTCCACCTCGTCGGCGGCGCGGACAACCAGCTCAACAAAAGCTGCACCGGGAAGCAGCACACTGCCCCGCACCGCGTGATCAGCCAGCCACGCGTGGGTGGCCAGGGATACCCGCCCGGTCAACAGCACACCATCGGACTCAGGCAACTCCACCGCAACGCCCAGCAACGGATGACCACCCACAGCCGAGCGATCCACACCCTCGACCCAGTACCGCTGGTGCTGGAAGGCGTAGGTCGGAAGGTCCAGCACCCGGGCTGTGGTGGCGCCGAGGATGGCGGACCAGTCGACGGTGACGCCGTGGGTGTAGGCCTGTGCCAGGGCGGTGAGCATCCGGATTGCGTCCCCGTCGTCACGACGCAACGTGGCAACAGAGACGACATCGTCATCCATCGCCTGCAACAACACCGGGCTGGCACTGACCTCCACGAACACGGTCTCGCCCTCGGCACGCAACTGGCTGACGGCGGAGTCGAAACCGACCGGTTCACGCAGGTTCCGGTACCAGTACGCCGCATCCAAGGGGCCCTCGACCCAGGTGCCGTCCACGGTCGACAGCCACGGCACCACCGGAGCCTGCGAACCAACACCGGCGGTGATGCCGAGCAGTTCGTCGCGGATCAGCTCGACGTGCGGGGTATGCGAGGCGTAGTCGACGGTGATCCGCCGCACCCGCACCCCCTGTGCCTCATGAACCGCCAGCACACGGTCCACCGCCTCCGGCGCACCCGCGATCACCGTCGACGCGGGACCGTTATGCGCGGCGATCCAGGCACCGTCGACCAGCTCGACATCCTGTGCGGGCAACGCGATGGATGCCATCGCACCCCAGCCCGCCAGCCCCCGCGCGATCACCTGACTGCGCAACGTCACAATCCGGGCGGCATCCCGCAGCGACACCGCACCGGCCACACAGGCGGCGGCGATCTCGCCCTGGGAGTGACCGATCACCGCGTCCGGCCGCACACCAGCCGCCTGCCACACCGCGGCCAGCGAAACCATCACCGCCCACGAAGCGGGCTGAACCACATCGACCCGGTCCACCACCGCCGGATCATCCAGCACCGTGAACAGATCCCAGTCCACGAACTCACCCAACGCCGCCGCACACTCGGCCATCCGCTCGGCGAACACCACCGACGAATCACGCAGCGCACTGCCCATCCCCAGCCACTGCCACCCCTGCCCCGGAAAGACGAACACCACCCGGGGATCAGACATAGCAGCGCCGGTGCCGGTAACGGTGCCGTCGCCGAGGAGCACGGCACGGTGCTCGAACACCGACCGCGTCACCGCCAGCGTCAACGCCACAGCCCGCATGTCTGCCTCGGGTGTTGCGGCCAGGTAGGCGCGCAGCCGGTCCTCAACCTCGGCCAGAGCGGACTGGGTCCTGGCCGATACCACCAGGGGCAGCACATCCGAGGCCACCACCGGCGTCACAACAGGCTGCGCCTCCTGCGCGGGCTGGGCGGGTGCGCTCTCCAGGATGACGTGGGCGTTGGTGCCGCTGACGCCGAAGGACGACACGCCTGCCCGGCGGGGCCGGTCGGTGTCGGGCCAGGACCGGTTTTCCCTCACCAGTTCCACCGCACCGGCCGTCCAGTCCACATGCCGTGATGGCTCGTTCACGTGCAGGGTGCGGGGAACGGTGTTGTGCTGCAGGGCCATCACCATCTTGATGACGCCCGACACACCCGAGGCAGCCTGCGTATGACCGATATTCGACTTCAACGAGCCCAGCAGCAGGGGCCGCTCACGGTCCTGGCCATAGGTGGCGAGCACCGCCTGAGCCTCGATCGGGTCACCCAGCGTCGTACCCGTGCCATGCGCCTCGACCACATCCACCTCAGCCGTGCTCAGGCCCGCGTTGGCCAATGCTTGCCGGATCACCCCCTGCTGGGAGGGGCCGTTCGGCGCGGACAGGCCGTTGGAGGCACCGTCCTGGTTGACCGCCGAGCTGCGGACCACCGCAAGCACCTGGTGGCCGTTGCGGCGGGCGTCGGAGAGCCGCTCGACCAGCAGCACACCGACGCCTTCGGCCCATCCCGTGCCGTCCGCGGCGTCGGCGAACGCCTTGCACCGGCCATCGGATGCCAGGCCGCGCTGGCGGGAGAACTCCACGAAGCTTTGCGGCGTGGCCATCACGGTGGCGCCGCCGACCAGGGCCAGCGAGCACTCCCCTTGCCGCAGGGCGTACCCGGCCTGGTGCAATGCCACCAGTGATGACGAGCAGGCCGTGTCGACTGTGATGGCGGGGCCTTCGAGGCCGAAGAAGTACGACACCCGTCCCGACAGGACACTGGTCGCGCTGGCGGTGGCCGCGAAGCCGCCGAGGTCGGCACCGGCGCCGTAGCCACCGACGTAGGCGCCCATGAAGACGCCGGTGTCGCTGCCGCGTACGGAACCGGGCTCGATCCCGGCCCGCTCGAACGCCTCCCAGGACACCTCCAGCACCAGCCGCTGCTGCGGATCCATCGCCAGTGCCTCACGCGGACTGATACCGAAGAACCCGGCGTCGAAGCTGGCCGCGGCATCGAGGAAACCGCCCTCCACGCAGTACGACTTCCCCGGCGCGTCCGGGTCCGGGTCGTACAGGTTCTCTGCGTCCCAGCCACGGTCGGCGGGGAAACCGGAAATCGCGTCCGTACCCGACTCGACCAAGCGCCACAGATCCTCCGGCGACGACACCCCACCCGGCAGACGACACGCCATACCCACAATCGCCAACGGCTCGTCCTGCCCCACCACCGAGGCGGTGCGTACCAATACAGGATTCTCGCCGGTGAACAACTCCCCCAGCCGGGCGGCCAAGGCCGTCGGAGTCGGATAGTCGAACACCAACGTGGCGGGCAACCGCAACCCCGTCGCCTTCGCCAGACCGTTCCGCAACTCCACCGCCGTCAGCGAATCGATACCCAGATCCCTGAACGCTCCGGTCACCGGAATGGTGCGCGCATCGGCGTGCCCCAGAACCGTCGCGGCGGTGTCACACACCACCTTCAGCAGTGCCTTCGCCCGTTCCTCCGGTGCCAGAGCGGCCAGCCACCGCACTCCACCGGCGAAAGCAGCACGCCGGACGATCGGACGGTGCAATGACCGCAGTAGCGCCGGGACTTCGGCCTCCCGCACCGGACCCAGCGGCGCGGCCACCAGAACCGGCTCACCACGACGCGATGCGGTGTCGAACAGCCGCATCCCATGCTCGGCGGTGATGGTTCGCAGGCCGCTGCGGCGGATTCGGTCGTGGTCGGTGCCGGTCAGTTTGGCGGTCAGGCCGCTGGTGTCTTCCCACAGACCCCAGGCGAGTGCAAGTGCGGGCAGGCCCTCGGCTCGGCGTTGTTCGGCGAGCGCGTCCAGGAACGCGTTTGCCGCCGCGTAGTTGCCTTGCCCCGCACCGCCCATGACACCGGCAGCCGAGGAATACATGACGAACGCGGCCAGGTCGGTGTCGCGGGTGAGTTCGTGCAGATGCCAGGCACCATCGGCCTTGGGCCGGAACACGGTCTCCAGCCGCTGCGCGGTCAGGGACTCCACCACACCGTCATCCACCACACCCGCGGTATGAACCACCGCCGTCAACGGATGCTCCGGCGACACATCCGCCAGCACCCGCGCCAGCCCGGCACGATCGGACACATCACAGGCCGCTGTGCCGACCCGGGCGCCCAATTCACCGAGCTCGCCGATCAGTGCCTCATCCGGGGTGCTGCGGGACAGCAGCAGCAGATGACGCACGCCGCGCTCGGCCACCAGGTGCCGGGCGACGATCCCCGCCAGGACGCCGGAACCGCCCGTGACCAGGACCGTGCCATCTGGATCCCACGCCCTCTCAGGCTCAGGCTCAGGCTCATCGGCCTGCGTGCGGGTCAGCCGGGGCACTTCGTACCGGCCGTCGCTGATCCGCAGCCGCGGCTCGTCCAATCCGACGGTGGCGGCCACCTGGTCCGGGGTGAGGGCGTCGTCGTCACTTTCGACCAGGACGAACCGCCCGGGGTGTTCGGACTGGGCCGACCGCATCAAGCCCGACACGGCGGCGGCGGCCAGCCCGGTGCCGGTCCGCACGACCAGCGTGCTGTCGCTGAAGCGTTCCCCGCCAAGCCACTCCTGGACTGTTTGCAGGACCTGGGCGGTCAGTATGCGAGTCTGTGCCAGCGGGTCGTCGTTGCCGGGGCGCGCGGTGAACACCACGACGTCGGGCACCGGCGCATCACCGTCCACCGCCAGGTCTTCAAACGCACCCACCGTCAGGCCGGTCTGCTGGGGGGTGGGGATTCCTGCCCAGGTCAGGGTCAGCAGGTCGGTGGTGCTGGTGGCCGGTTCGTTGACGGGAACGGCGCCCAGGGTGAGGGAGCGGGCGGTCAGGACAGGAAGTCCTGTGCTGTCGGTGGCCTCTGCGGACAGGGTGCCGTCATCGTGTGAGGTGAGACGGACGCGCAGCTCGGCAGGGTTGCGGGCGTGCAGGGTCAGGCCCTGCCACACGGCAGGGGTCTCCTCACCTACAGCGGTGAGCGCGGCCGTCATCAGGCCGGGATGAAGCACAAACCCGGTGGCATCGTGGGCGTCGTCCAGGGCAACCTCGGCGAACACATCGCTGCCGCAGCGCCACACCCCGCGCAGTGACGGTGCCGATGTCGCGACCGGTACCGCACCGGTCGGCGGCCACACCTCCCCGGCCTGCCAGCCGGACACCCTGCCGGTGGTGGTGGCCAGGGTCGCGGTGGCCAGGCGTGTCCAGGGCTCGCCGTCGCTGCAACGGGCGTGGACACTGAGCTGGCGGCGGCTGGCCTCATCCGGTTCGCTCACCCAGGTCTGTATCTGGACCGCGCCCTCGTCGGGAAGCAGCAGCAACGCTTCCACGGTGAGTTCCTCGACGAGGCCGCAGCCGGTCTCGTCCGCCGCCGCCAGCGCCATCTCCACGAACACCGTCGCGGGCAGAACCGCCTGCTCCCGCAGCCACAGATCACCGCTCCGGGAGACTTGCGAGGTGAACAGCACTCCACTGGCCTCGGCCAGCCCTACCGCCGGCCCGAGCAACGGATGACCACCGGCAGCCGCCCGGTCCGCACCCTCAAGCCAGTACCGCTGATGCTGGAAGGCATACGTCGGAAGATCCAGCACCCTCGCCGGAACATCACCGAGGACCGCAGGCCAGTCCACCGTCACGCCGCTGACATACAGGTGGGCCAGAGCGCTGACCGCGGCCCGTGTCTCGTGGTCACCGTGCAGCATCGCGACACCATCGACCAGGCGGGCCAGCGACCGGTCGGCACCCAACTCGACGAACACCGCGTCACCGTAGGAAGCGGCCTGCTCCCCGAACCGGACCGGTTCACGGACCTGCCGTACCCAATAATCGGGTGTGGTGACCTGCTCGCCCGCGGCCATGGTGAGATGGGGCGTCTGGTAGGTGAGACCTTCGGCCACCGCCCGAAACTCGTCCAGCATGGGGTCCATGCGGGCGGAGTGGAAGGCATGGCTGGTCGCCAGACGTGTTGACTTACCCAAGGCCGCCGCGACCTGTAGTACTGCGGTTTCGTCGCCGGAGAGAACCACCGACGACGGGCCGTTGACCGCGGCGATCTCCACGCCTTCGCGCAGGACCGCTTTTGCTTCTTCCTCGGAGACCGGAACAGCAACCATCACCCCACCTGCTGGCAGGGCCTGCATCAGGCGGGCCCGTGCCGAGACCAGCGTGCAGGCGTCTTCCAGCGACCAAACCCCGGAGACATATCCGGCGGCGAGTTCGCCCACAGAGTGGCCGATCACCGCATCCGGTCCCACACCCCACGACTCCAGCAACCCGAACAGAGCCACCTGCAAAGCAAACAGGGCCGGCTGGGCGTAGCCGGTCTCGTTCACCTCCAGATCGGGCACATCCAGCAGATCCCACACCTGCTGATGGATCTGTGCGAAGACGGGGAACGCGGCGGCCAGTTCCTCACCCATACCAGCACGCTGCGACCCCTGCCCCGGGAAGACGAACACCACCCGGGGATCAGACACCGCCGTCCCGGTAACGGTGTCATCTCCAATGAGTACGGCACGGTGCTCGAACACCGACCGCGTCACCGCCAGCGTCGATGCCACAGCCCGCATATCCACCCCGGGCGACCCCGCCAGATACGCACGCAACCGGCCCTCGTACGCGACCAGAGCCGACTGCGTCCTGGCCGACACCACCAACGGCACCCACTCCGGCGCCGACTCGACCACCGTGCCGTCCGCAGACTGCGCGGGGGGCGCGCTTTCCAGGATGACGTGAGCGTTCGTACCACTGATCCCGAACGACGACACACCTGCCCGACGCGGCCGGTCGGTGTCCGGCCACGGCTGGTTCTCCGTCACCAGCTCAACCGCGCCCGCCGACCAGTCCACATGCCGCGACGGCTCATCCACATGCAACGTGCGCGGCACCGTGTTGTGCCGCAGGGCCATCACCATCTTGATGACACCCGACACGCCGGCCGCAGCCTGCGTATGTCCCAGATTCGACTTCACCGAACCCAGCAGCAACGGCCGCTCACGATCCTGGCCATAGGTCGCGAGCAGCGCCTGAGCCTCGATCGGGTCGCCCAGCGTCGTACCCGTGCCATGCGCCTCGACCACATCCACCTCAGCCGTGGTCAAACCCGCATTGGCCAGCGCCTGCCGGATCACCCGCTGTTGCGAGGGGCCGTTCGGCGCGGACAGGCCGTTCGACGCACCGTCCTGATTGACTGCCGAGCCCCGCACCACCGCCAACACCTGGTGGCCCTTGGCCTGAGCATCCGAGAGACGCTCCACCAGCAGGACGCCGACTCCCTCAGCCCATCCCGTGCCGTCCGCGGCATCGGCGAACGCCTTGCACCGGCCATCGCCGGCCAGGCCGCGCTGCCGCGAGAACTCCACGAAGCTTTGCGGCGTGGCCATCACGGTGACACCACCGACCAGGGCCAGGGAACATTCCCCCTGCCGCAGCGCATACCCCGCCTGGTGCAACGCCACCAACGACGACGAACACGCCGTGTCCACCGTGACAGCCGGCCCCTCGAGGCCGAAGAAATACGACACCCGACCCGACAGGACACTCACCGCACCGGCGGTTGCCCCGAAGCCGCCGAGGTCGGCACCGATGCCGTAGCCACCGGGATACGCACCCATGAAAACACCGGTATCAGTACCGCGGAGGGAACCGGGCTCGATCCCGGCCCGTTCGAACGCTTCCCAGGAAGCCTCCAGGACCAGCCGCTGCTGCGGGTCCATCGCCAGGGCTTCCCGCGGGCTGATCCCGAAGAACGAGGCGTCGAAGCCGCCTGCGGAGTCCAGGAAGCCGCCCTGCACGCAGTACGACTTCCCGGACGCGTCCGGATCAGGGTCGTACAGGTTCTCGACGTCCCAGCCACGGTCGGTGGGAAAACCGGAAATCGCATCCGTACCCGACTCGACCAAGCGCCACAGATCCTCCGGCGACGACACCCCACCCGGCAGACGGCACGCCATACCCACAATCGCCAACGGCTCGTCCATGGCTGCCCGCAACGATGTGTTCGCCTTGCGGAGCCGCGCATTCTCCTTGACTGACTTCCGCAATGCGTCGACAAGCTGGTCTTCCCTCATCGTTCCTCCTCCAGCACGTGCTTGATGAGAGCGTCAGCGTCCATCTCATCGACGAAGGCCTCGTCATCGGATTCCGAATCGGGCTTTGGAACGGCCAGGCCCTCTATGGCTGCCAGCCTCAGCAGCGTGTCCAGCACACCGGCCTCCTGGAACTTGGCAATCGAGATCCCCGCGAGCGCTCGGCGGAGCTCCTGCTCGTGGAGGCGAGGTTCGGGCTCCGCTGGAGCGAACAACTCGCCCAGCCGGGCGGCCAGGGCCGTCGGAGTCGGATAGTCGAACACCAACGTGGCGGGCAACCGCAACCCCGTCGCCTTCGCCAGACCGTTCCGCAACTCCACCGCCGTCAGCGAATCGATGCCCAGATCCTTGAACGCCGCGGTCACCGGAATCGTGCGGGCGTCGGCGTGTCCCAGAACCGTCGCGGCGCTGTCACACACCACCCTCAGCAACGCCTTCTCCCGTTCCTCCGGTGCCAAAGCTGCCAACCACTGCGCTGACGAGTCACCGGCAGAGGCGGCCCTGCGGGCGATCGGGCGGTGCAACGACCGCAGCAACGCCGGGACTTCCGCGTCCCGTACCGGCTCCATCGCCGCGGCCACCAGAACCGGCTCGTCGTGGCGCGACGCACTGTCGAACAGCCGCATCCCCTGCTCGGCGGAGATGGCCCGCAGGCCACCGCGCCGGATCCGGCCCCGGTCCGTATCGGTCAGCTTCGCGGTCAGGCCGCTCGCGTCCTCCCACAGACCCCAGGCGAGTGAGAGTGCGGGCAGACCCTCAGCACGACGCTGCTCCGCCAGCGCGTCCACGAACGCATTGGCCGCCGCGTAGTTGCCCTGGCCCCCGCTGCCGAGCACACCGGCGGCCGAGGAATACATGACGAACGCGGCCAGGTCGGTGTCGCGGGTGAGTTCGTGCAGGTGCCAGGCGCCGTCGGCCTTGGGTCGCAGTACCGTGTCGAGCCGCTGCGGGTTCAAAGACTCGACGACACCGTCATCGAGCACGCCGGCAGTGTGAATCACGGCCGTCAGGGGATGCTCCGGCGACACACTCGCCAGCACTTGCGCCAGCCCGTCACGGTCGGACACGTCACAGGCCGCTGTGGCCACCTGGGCGCCCAGTTCACCGAGCTCGCCAATCAGCGCCTGGTCCGGGGTGCTGCGGGAGACCAGCAGCAGATGACGCACGCCGCGTTCGGCCACCAGGTGCCGGGCGACGATCCCCGCCAGCACACCCGACCCACCGGTGATCAAAACCGTGCCATCCCGATCCCAAACCCTGTCTGACTCGGGTTCGGCCGCCTGCGTGCGGGCCAGTCGTGCTGCCTCGTACCGGCCGCCGCTGATCCGCAGCCGCGGCTCGTCCAACCCGACAGACGCCGCCAGCTGGTCCGGGGTGAGGGTGTCGTCGTCGCTTTCCACCAGGACAAACCGACCCGGGTGCTCGGACTGCGCCGACCGCATCAACCCCGACACGGCGGCAGCGGCCAGCCCGGTACCGGTCCGCACGACCAGAATGCTGTCGGTGAAGCGCTCCCCAGCCAGCCAGGTCTGGACTGATTGCAGGACCTGGGCGGTCAGTACACGGGTCTGTTCCAGCGGGTTCTCGCTGCTGTCGGGGAGTGCGGTGAAGACCACCACCTCGGGCACCGGCACATCACCGCCCGACACCAGATCCTCGAACCGGCCTGTGGTCAGGCCGGTCTCCTGAGGGGCCGGGATCTCCGTCCAGGTCAAAGCGAGCAAGTCATCGGCAGCGGAACCAAGCGCATCGGCCGTCACCGGGCGCGTCACCAGCGAGCCCACGCTAGCCACCGGCCGACTGACGTCATCGGCGACCCGCACACTCCAGCCATCCGCTGCTCGTGTCACCGCCACACGCAACATGGCCGAACCGGTGCCATGGACCCGGACACCGTTCCAGGAAAACGGCAGTCCCACAGCCCGCTCGGCATCGGGTGCGCTCAGGGTGCAGGCATGCAGAGCCGCATCGAGCAGAGCCGGGTGCACCGCATACCGTGCCGCTTCCCGCGCCTGCTCCTCCGCCAGAGCAACCTCGGCGAAGACAGTGTCCCCCTCACGCCACGCAGCCCGCAAACCCTGGAACGCGGGACCGTACTCATACCCCTCTGCCATCAGCCGGTCGTAGAAACCCATTACATCCACCGGCTGCGCCTGGGCCGGCGGCCATGAAGCAAACTCCGACAGCGGGACCGTCGAATCAGATGCACCGATCACGGCGGAAACGTGCCGGACCCAGGAATCGGCGTTGTCCGCCCGGGAGAAGACCGTCACCACCCGGCGCCCGGACTCGTCAGCCTCGGCAACCGAGACGGATAGTTGCACACCGCCGGTCCGCGGCAGCAGGAGCGGAGTTTCGATCACCAGCTCATCGACAACATCACAACCGACCTCGCCGGCGGCGCGGACAACCAGCTCAACAAACCCGGTACCGGGCAGCAGCACACTGCCCCAGACCGCGTGATCAGCCAGCCACGCGTGGGTGGCCAGGGATACCCGCCCGGTCAACAGCACACCATCGGACTCAGGCAACTCCACCGCCACACCCAGCAACGGATGACCACCCACAGCCGAGCGATCCACACCCTCCACCCAATAACGCTGGTGCTGGAAGGCGTAGGTCGGAAGGTCCAGCACCCGGGCTGTGGTGGTGCCGAGGATGGCGGGCCAGTCGACGGTGACGCCATGGGTGTAGGCCTGTGCCAGGGCGGTGAGCATCCGGGCGGCGTCCCCGTCGTCACGACGCAACGTGGCAACAGAGACGACATCGTCATCCATCGCCTGCAACAGCACCGGACTCGCACTGACCTCCACGAACACGGTCTCGCCCCGGGCCTGCAACTGGCTGACGGCCGAGTCGAAACCCACCGGTTCACGCAGGTTCCGGTACCAGTACTCCGCATCCAAGGGGCCCTCGACCCAGGTGCCGTCCACGGTCGACAGCCACGGCACCACCGGAGCCTGCGAGCCCATACCGGCGGTGATGCCGAGCAGTTCGTCGCGGACCAGCTCGACATGCGGGGTATGCGAGGCGTAGTCGACGGTGATCCGCCGCACCCGCACCCCTCCCGCCTCATGAACCGCCAGCACACGGTCCACCGCCTCCGGCGCACCCGCGATCACCGTGGACGCGGGACCGTTGTGGGCGGCGATCCAGGCGCCGTCGACCAGCTCGACATCCTGTGCGGGCAACGCGATGGATGCCATCGCGCCCCGGCCCGCCAGACCGCGGGCGATCACCTGACTGCGCAACGTCACAATCCGCGCCGCATCCCGCAACGACACCGCACCCGCCACACACGCCGCGGCGATCTCGCCCTGGGAGTGACCGATCACCGCGTCCGGCCGCACACCTGCCGCCCGCCACACCGCGGCCAGCGAAACCATCACCGCCCACGAGGCAGGCTGGACCACATCGACCCGGTCCACCACCGCCGGATCATCCAGCACCGTGAACAGATCCCAGTCCACGAACTCACCCAACGCCGCCGCACACTCAGCCATCCGCTCCGCGAACACCACCGACGAATCACGCAGCGCACTGCCCATCCCCAGCCACTGCCACCCCTGCCCCGGGAAGACGAACACCACCCGGGGATCAGACATAGCAGCGCCGGTGCCGGTAACAGTGTCGTCGCCGAGGAGCACGGCACGGTGCTCGAACACCGACCGCGTCACCGCCAGCGTCAACGCCACAGCCCGCATGTCTGCCTCGGGTGTTGCGGCCAGGTAGGCGCGCAGCCGGTCTTCGACCTCGGCCAGAGCGGACTGGGTCCTGGCCGATACCACCAGGGGCAGCACATCCGAGGCCACCACCGGCGTCACAGCAGGCTGCGCCTCCTGCGTGGGCTGGGCGGGTGCGCTCTCCAGGATGACGTGGGCGTTGGTGCCGCTGACGCCGAAGGACGACACGCCTGCCCGGCGGGGCCGGTCGGTGTCGGGCCAGGACCGGTTTTCACTCACCAGTTCCACCGCACCGGCCGTCCAGTCCACATGCCGCGACGGCTCATCCACATGCAACGTGCGCGGCACCAGCCCATGCCGCAGCGCCATCACCATCTTGATGACGCCCGACACACCCGAGGCAGCCTGCGTATGACCGATATTCGACTTCAACGAGCCCAGCAGCAGAGGCCGCTCACGGTCCTGGCCATAGGTGGCGAGCACCGCCTGGGCCTCGATCGGGTCACCCAGCGTCGTACCCGTGCCATGCGCCTCAACCACATCCACCTCAGCCGTGCTCAGACCCGCGTTGCTGAGAGCGGCCCGGATCACCCGCTGCTGCGAAGGACCGTTCGGCGCGGTCAGCCCGTTGGAGGCACCGTCCTGGTTGACCGCCGAGCTGCGGACCACCGCAAGCACCTGGTGGCCGTTGCGGCGGGCGTCGGAGAGCCGCTCGACCAGCAGCAGACCCACGCCCTCGGAGAAGCCGGCGCCGTCCGCACTGTCCGCGAACGCCTTACACCGGCCATCGGAGGCCAGACCACGCTGCCGAGCGAACTCGGTGAAGACCTCCGGCGTGGCCATCACCGTCACACCACCGGCCAACGCCATCGAACACTCACCATTACGCAACGCCTGCGCCGCCAGATGCAAAGCGACCAAGGAGGACGAGCACGCCGTGTCCATCGTGATCGCCGGACCCTCAAGACCGAAGAAGTACGACACCCGGCCGGACAACACGCTGGGGCCGGCCGTGGCGCCATAACCTTCGCGGTCAAACCCGGCACCGTAGCCAACGGGGAATGCACCTATGAAAACGCCGGTATCGGTACCGCGTACTGAACCAGGCTCAATACCAGCCCGCTCGAACGCCTCCCAGGAAACCTCCAACAGCAGCCGCTGCTGCGGATCCATCGCCAACGCCTCACGCGGACTGATCCCGAAGAATCCGGCATCAAAGCCAGCCGCGGCATCCAGGAATCCACCCTGCACGCAATACGACTTCCCTGCCGCCTCCGGATCCGGATCGAACAGGTTCTCTACGTCCCAGCCGCGGTCGGTGGGGAAACCCGAGACCGCATCCGTACCCGACTCGACAAGGCGCCACAGGTCTTCAGGAGAGGCCACACCGCCCGGCAGGCGGCACGCCATACCCACAATCGCCAACGGCTCGTCCTGCCCCACCGCCGACACCGGCCCGCGTACCGGGACAGAGTTCTCGCCGGTGAACAACTCCTGCAGCCGGGCGGCCAAGGCCGTCGGGGTCGGGTAGTCGAACACCATCGTGGCGGGCAACCGCAACCCCGTCGCCTTCACCAGACTGTTTCGCAACTCCACCGCCATCAGCGAATCCACACCCAGATCCCTGAACGCACCAGCCGCCGGAATGCTGCGGGCGTCGGCGTGCCCCAGAACCACGGCGGCACTGTCACACACCACCTTCAGCAGCGCCTTCTGCCGCTCGGCCGGTGCCAGGGCGGCCAGCCACTGCACCCCACCGCTGGCGGAAGCGGCTCGCCGGGCAACCGGGCGACGCAACGAACGCAGCAGCGCAGGTACTTCGCCGTGTCGGATCGGGTCCATCACAGCGGGCACCAAGAGCGGTTCGCCATGGCGTGACGCGGTGTCGAACAGCCGCATTCCGTGCTCAGCGGTGATGGTTCGCTTGTCGCTGCGGCGGATTCGGTCGTGGTCGGCGCCGGTCAGTTTCGCGGTCAGGTCTCCGGTGTCCTCCCACAAACCCCAGGCAAGCGCAAGTGCGGGCAGGCCCTCGGCTCGGCGTTGTTCGGCCAGGGCGTCGAGGAAGGCGTTGGCTGCCGCGTAGTTGCCCTGTCCCGCGCCACCTATGACACCGGCGGCGGAGGAGTACATGACGAACGTTGCGAGGTCGGTGTCCCGGGTGAGTTCGTGGAGGTGCCAGGCGCCGTCGGCCTTGGGCCGTAGCACCGTGTCCAGTTGCTGTGTGGTCAGGGACTCCACGACGCCGTCGTCGAGTGCGCCGGCGGTGTGGATCACGGCGGTCAGGGGGTGTTCCGGTGATACACCGGCCAGTACGTGCGCCAGTCCGGTGCGGTCCGATACGTCGCAGGCCGCGGTGTCGACCCGGGCGCCCAGCTGGGTGAGTTCGTTGATCAGTGCTGGGTCGGGGGTGGTGCGGGAGAGGAGCAGCAGATGGCGTGCACCGTGTTCGGTTACCAGGTGGCGGGCGAGGATGGCTGCCAGGACGCCGGAAGCGCCGGTGATCAGGACGGTGCCGTCGGGGTCGGGTCGGCGGGGGATGGTGAGGACGATCTTGCCGATGTGGCGGGCGCGGCTCATCCGGCTGAACGCATCGCGGGCCTGGCGGATGTCCCAGGCCTGCACGGGCAGGGGCTGTAGGAGGCCTTGTGCGAACAGGTTGAGGATTTCGGTGATGATCTCCCGCAGCCGGTCCGGGCCGGCGTCCATCAGGTCGAACGCCTGGTAGCTGGTACCCGGCCGGTCGGCGGTGATCTGGTGCGGGTCGCGGATGTCGGTCTTGCCCATCTCCACGAACCGGCCGCCGCGGGGCAGCAGATCGAGGGAGGCGTCGACGAAGTCACCGCTGAGGGAGTTCAGGACGACATCGACACCCTGGCCGTCGGTAGTGTCCAGAAACGCTTCCCGGAAGCCCGTGGTGCGGGAGTCCGCGATCCGAGTGCCGTCCAGACCCGCCTCATACAGGATGTGCTGCTTGCCTGTGCTGGCGGTCGCGTAGATCTGCGCCCCGAGGTGGCGGGCGATCTGGGTCGCCGCCATGCCCACACCGCCCGCCGCGGTGTGGATCAGCACGGACTCACCCGCACTCAGCCCGGCCAGATCCACCAACCCGTAATACGCGGTGGCGAACACACTCGGAACAGAAGCCGCTGTAGTGAAGGACCAACCATCAGGCATCACAGCGAGCAGGCGACGATCGGCGATCGCGACCGTCCCGATCCCGCCACTCAGCAGGCCGAAGACCCGGTCCCCCGGGGCCAGATCGTGGACCTCCGGGCCGACCTTGAGCACGGTGCCCGCGGCCTCAGCTCCGATCACAGCCTCACCGGGGTAAGTGCCGAGCGCGATAAGAACATCGCGGAAGTTCAGGCCTGCGGCACGGATGTCTATGCGTACTTCGCCGGGTCGCAGGGGCCGTTCGGCGGTGTCGGTGGGTACCAGCGCGAGGTCTTGCAGGGTTCCGCTGCGGGAGTGCTCCAGCAGCCAGGCACGATTGTCGGGGATCGTCAGCGGGCTGTCTTCGGGGGTGTTGGTCCGGGCCAGTCGAGCTGCCTCGTACCGGCCGTCATTGATCCGCAGCCGCGGCTCGTCGAGCCCGACGGTGGCCGCCAGCTGGTCCGGGGTGAGGGTGTCGTCGTCGCTTTCCACCAGGACAAACCGGCCCGGGTGCTCGGACTGGGCCGACCGCATCAACCCCGACACTGCGGCAGCGGCCAGCCCGGTACCGGTCCGTACGACCAGTGTGCTGTCGGTGAAGCGTTCCCCGGCCAGCCAGGTCTGGACTGCCTGGAGGACCCGGGCGGTCAGCGTGCGGGTCTGCGCCAGCGGGTCCGGCGAATCCAGCGGATCCACCGGGTCCAGCGGATTCTCGCTGCTGTCGGGGAGTGCGGTAAGGAGCACCACCTCGGGCACCGGCACATCACCGCCCGACACCAGATCCTCGAACCGGCCAGTGGTCAGACCCGTCTGCTGGGGGATGGGGATCTCCGTCCAGACCACCCTGAGCAGGTCATCGGCTGCGGAGCCGAGCGCGTCGGCCGTTACCGGCCGAGTCACGAGCGAGCCGATGGTGGCCACCGGCCGGCCGTCGTCATCGGCGACCCGCACACTCCAGCCATCCGTTGCCTGTGTCACCGCCACACGCAACGTGGCCGAGCCCGTGGCATGGACCTGAACACCGTTCCAGGAGAACGGCATCCGCACGCTCTGCTGGTCGGTATCCGGTGTGTTCAGGATGCTGGCGTGCATGGCGGCGTCCAACAGCGCCGGGTGCACGGCGAATTGTGCCGCCTCCTGCGCCTGCTCCTCAGCCAGAGCAACCTCGGCGTAGACGGTGTCCCCGTCGCGCCACGCAGCTTGCAGCCCCTGGAACGCGGGACCGTACTCAGTACCTGCCGCTGCCAGCCGCTCGTAGAAATCGGCCACGTTCACCGGCTGCGCCTGGGCTGGTGGCCACGAGGCGAATTCTGGCAGCGAGACCGTCGAGTCAGAGGTACTGACTGTCGCCGTGACGTGCCGGGTCCAGGTATCGGCGGTGTCCGCCTGGGAGAAGACCGTCACCGCGCGGTGTCCGGACTCGTCGGCCTCGGCGACCGAGACGGATAGTTGCACACCGCCGGTCTGCGGCAGCAGGAGCGGGGTTTCGATCACCAGCTCGTCGATGGCGTCGCACTCGACCTCGTCGGCGGCGCGGACGACCAGCTCAACAAATGCGGTACCGGGGAGCAGGACACTGCCCCGGACCGCGTGGTCAGCCAACCATGTGTGGGTGGCCAGTGATACCCGCCCGGTGAGGACCACACCGTCGGAGCCGGGCAGCGCCACTACCGTGCCCAGCAGTGGATGACCATCGGCAGACGACCGGTCCACGCTCTTGAGCCAGTACCGCTGATGCTGGAAGGCGTAGGTCGGAAGGTCCAGTACCCGGCCCGGGACATTGCCCACCACCCCGGGCCAGTCGACAGTCACACCCTGGACATAGGCCTGCGCCAGGGCGGTGAGCATCCGGGCGGCGTCCCCGTCGTCGCGACGCAACGTGGCAACAGAAACGACATCGTCATCCATCGCCTGCAACAACACCGGGCTGGCGCTGACCTCGACGAACACGGTCTCGCCCCGGGCCTGCAACTGGCTGACGGCCGAGTCGAAACCCACCGGCTCACGCAGGTTCCGGTACCAGTAGTCCGCATCGAGCGGGCCCTCGATCCAGGTGCCGTCCACGGTCGACAGCCACGGCACCACCGGGGGCTGCGAGCCGACACCGGCGGTGATGTCGAGCAGTTCGTCGCGGACCAGCTCGACATGCGGGGTATGCGAGGCGTAGTCGACGGTGATCCGCCGCACCCGCACCCCTCCCGCCTCATGAACCGCCAGCACACGGTCCACCGCCTCCGGCGCACCCGCGATCACCGTCGACGCGGGACCGTTATGCGCGGCGATCCAGGCACCGTCGACCAGCTCGACATCCTGTGCGGGCAACGCGATGGATGCCATCGCACCCCGGCCCGCCAGACCGCGGGCGATCACCTGACTGCGCAACGTCACAATCCGGGCGGCATCCCGCAACGACACGGCACCGGCCACACAGGCGGCGGCGATCTCACCCTGGGAGTGACCGATCACCGCGTCCGGCCGCACACCGGCCGCCTGCCACACCGCGGCCAGCGAAACCATCACCGCCCACGAGGCGGGCTGGACCACATCGACCCGGTCCACCACCGCCGGATCATCCAGCACCGTGAACAGATCCCAGTCCACGAACTCACCCAACGCCGCCGCACACTCGGCCATCCGCTCGGCGAACACCACCGAGGAATCACGCAGCGCACTGCCCATCCCCAGCCACTGCCACCCCTGCCCCGGGAAGACAAACACCACCCGGGGATCAGACATAGCGGCGCCGGTGCCGGTAACAGTGTCGTCGCCGAGGAGCACGGCACGGTGCTCGAACACCGACCGCGTCACCGCCAGCGTCAACGCCACAGCCCGCATGTCTGCCTCGGGTGTTGCGGCCAGGTAGGCGCGCAGCCGGTCTTCGACCTCGGCCAGAGCGGACCGGGTCCTGGCCGATACCACCATGGGCAGCACATCCGAGGCCACCACCGGCGTCACAACAGGCTGCGTCTGGTCCGCGGGCTGGGCGGGTGCGCTCTCCAGGATGACGTGGGCGTTGGTGCCGCTGACGCCGAAGGACGACACGCCTGCCCGGCGGGGCCGGTCGGTGTCGGGCCAGGACCGGTTTTCCCTCACCAGTTCCACCGCACCGGCCGTCCAGTCCACATGCCGCGACGGCTCGTTCACGTGCAGGGTGCGGGGAACGGTGTTGTGTTGCAGTGCCATCACCATCTTGATGACACCCGACACACCCGAGGCAGCCTGCGTATGACCGATATTCGACTTCAACGAGCCCAGCAGCAACGGCCGCTCACGGCCCTGGCCATAGGCGGCGAGCACCGCCTGGGCCTCGATCGGGTCACCCAGCGTCGTACCCGTGCCATGCGCCTCGACCACATCCACCTCGTGCGCCGCAAGGCCCGCGTTGCTGAGAGCCGCTTGGATCACCCGCTGCTGGGAGGGTCCATTCGGCGCGGTCAGCCCGTTGGACGCACCGTCCTGGTTCACTGCGGAGCTACGGACTACTGCCAGTACCTGGTGGCCCTTAGCTTGCGCGTCAGACAAGCGCTCTACCAGCAGGACGCCGACGCCCTCAGACCATCCCGTGCCGTCCGCGCTGTCGGCGAACGCCTTGCACCGGCCATCGGATGCCAGGCCGCCCTGGCGCGAGAACTCGGTGAAGAGCTCCGGTGTGGCCATCACCGTGGCGCCGCCGACCAGGGCCAGCGAGCACTCCCCCTGCCGCAGGGCGTACCCGGCCTGGTGCAACGCCACCAGCGATGACGAACACGCCGTGTCCACCGTGAAGGCGGGACCTTCGAGACCGAAGAAGTACGACACCCGGCCGGACAGGACACTGGTCGCGCTCGCGGTGGCGCCGAAGCCGCCGAGGTCGGCATTGGTGCCGTAGCCACCGGGATACGCACCCATGAAGACACCGGTGTCGCTGCCGCGTACGGAACCGGGCTCGATCCCGGCCCGCTCGAACGCCTCCCACGACACCTCCAGCACCAGCCGCTGCTGCGGGTCCATCGCCAGTGCCTCACGCGGACTGATCCCGAAGAACCCGGCATCGAAGCCAGCCGCGGTGTCCAGGAAGCCACCCTGCACGCAGTACGACTTCCCGGACGCGTCCGGATCAGGGTCGTACAGGCCCTCGACGTCCCAGCCACGGTCGGCGGGAAAACCGGAAATCGCATCCGTACCCGACTCGACCAAGCGCCACAGATCCTCCGGCGACGACACCCCACCCGGCAGACGACACGCCATACCCACAATCGCCAACGGCTCGTCCTGCCCCACCACCGACACCGGCCCACGTACCGGGACAGGGCTCTCCCCAGTGAACAACTCCCCCAGCCGGGCGGCCAAGGCCGTCGGAGTCGGATAGTCGAACACCAACGTGGCGGGCAACCGCAACCCCGTCGCCTTCGCCAGACCGTTCCGCAACTCCACCGCCGTCAGCGAATCCACACCCAGATCCTTGAATGCGGCGGCTACGGGGACGGTGCGGGCGTCGGCGTGTCCCAGAACCGTCGCGGCGCCGTCACGCACCAGCTTCAGCAGTGCCTTCTCCCGCTCGGCCGGTGCCAGGGTGGCCAGCCACCGCACTCCACCGGCGGAAGCGGCCCTGCGGGCGATCGGGCGGTGCAACGACCGCAGCAACGCCGGGACTTCCGCGTCCCGTACCGGCTCCATCCCCGCAGCCACCAGAACCGGCTCGTCGTGGCGCGACGCACTGTCGAACAGCCGCATACCATGCTCGGCGGAGATGGCCCGCAGGCCACCGCGCCGGATCCGGCCCCTGTCCGTATCGGTCAGCTTCGCAGTCAGGCCGCTCGCGTCCTCCCACAGACCCCACGCCAGCGCGAGTGCGGGCAGACCCTCAGCACGACGCTGCTCCGCCAGCGCGTCCACGAACGCATTGGCCGCCGCATAATTACCCTGCCCCGCACTACCGAGCACACCAGCAGCCGAGGAATACATGACGAACGCCGCCAGGCCGGCATCCCGGGTGAGCTCGTGCAAATGCCAGGCACCATCGGCCTTGGGCCGCAGGACCGTCTCCAGCCGCTGCGCGGTCAGGGACTCCACGACACCGTCATCCACCACACCCGCGGTATGAATCACGGCCGTCAGGGGATGCTCCGGCGACACACCCGCAAGCACCCGCGCCAGCCCGTCACGGTCGGACACGTCACAGGCCGCTGTGGCCACCTGGGCGCCCAGTTCACCGAGCTCGCCGATCAGCGCCTGGTCCGGGGTGCTGCGGGAGACCAGCAGCAGATGACACACGCCGCGTTCGGCCACCAGGTGCCGGGCGACGATCCCCGCCAGCACACCCGACCCACCGGTGATCAGAACCGTGCCATCCGGATCCCAACCCCTGTCTGACTCGGGTTCGGCGGCCTGCGTGCGGGCCAGTCGTGCTGCCTCGTACCGGCCGCCGCTGATCCGCAGCCGCGGCTCGTCCAATCCGACAGACGCGGCCAGTTGGTGCAAGGTGAGGGTGTCGTCGTCGCTTTCCACCAGGATGAACCGGCCCGGATGTTCCGACTGCGCCGATCGCATCAATCCCGACACTGCGGCGGCGGCCGGCCCGGTGCCGGTCCGCACGACCAGAGTGCTGTCGGTGAAGCGCTCCCCAGCCAGCCAGGTCTGGACTGATTGCAGGACCTGGGCGGTCAGTACACGGGTCTGTTCCAGCGGGCTCGGCGGGTTCTCACTGCTGTCGGGGAGTGCGGTGAAGACCACCACCTCGGGCACCGGCACATCACCGCCCGACACCAAGTCCTCGAACCGGCCGACTGTCAGGCCGGTCTCCTGAGGGGCCGGGATTTCTGTCCAGGTCAGGGTGAGCAGGTCGTCGGTGCTGGTGGCCGGTTCGTAGACGGGAACAGCGCCCAGGGTGAGGGAGCGGGCGGACAGGACAGGAAGTCCTGTGCTGTCGGTGGCCTCGGCCGACAGGGTGCCGTCATCGTGTGAGGTGAGACGGACGCGCAGCTCACCGGGGTTGCCGGCGTGCAGGGTCAGGCCCTGCCACACGGCAGGGGCCTCCTCCCCTACAGCGGTGAGCGCGGCCGTCATCAGGCCGGGATGAAGCACAAACCTGGCGGCGTCGTGGGTGTCGTCCAGGGCAACCTCGGCGAACACATCGCTGCCGCGGCGCCACACCCCGCGCAGTGACGGTGCTCGGGTCGCGACCGGGACCGCACCGGTCGGCGGCCACACCTCCCCGGCCTGCCAGCCGGACACCCTGCCGGTGGTGGTGGCCAGGGTCGCGGTGGCCAGGCGTGTCCAGGGCTCGCCGTCGCTGCAACGGGCGTGGACACTGAGCCGGCGGCGGCTGGTCTCGTCCGGTTCGCTCACCCAGGTCTGTATCTGGACGGCGCCCTCGTCGGGAAGCAGCAGCAACGCTTGGACGGTGAGTTCCTCGACGAGGCCGCAGCC
Organism: Streptomyces lacaronensis; assembly: GCF_047337785.1. Taxonomy (NCBI): domain Bacteria; kingdom Bacillati; phylum Actinomycetota; class Actinomycetes; order Kitasatosporales; family Streptomycetaceae; genus Streptomyces; species Streptomyces lacaronensis. The sequence goes on along the minus strand of NZ_JBLHDK010000003.1, from coordinate 9,936,909 downwards.
GGTCTCGTCCGCCGCCGCCAGCGCCATCTCCACGAACACCGTCGCGGGCAGAACCGCCTGCTCCCGCAGCCACAGATCACCGCTCCGGGAAACCCGGGCAGTGAACAGCACCCCACTGGCCTCCGCCAGCCGCACCGCCTCACCCAGCAACGGATGACCACCGGCAGCCGACCGGTCCGCACCCTCAAGCCAGTACCGCTGATGCTGGAAGGCATACGTCGGAAGATCCAGCACCCTCGCCGGAACATCGCCCAGCACCGCGGTCCAGTCGACGGTGACGCCGTTGACATACAGGTGGGCCAGAGCGCTGACCGCGGCCTGTGCCTCATGGTCACCGTGCAGCATCGCGACACCATCGACCAGACGGGCCAGCGACCGGTCGGCACCCAGCTCAAGGAACACCGCGTCACCGTAGGAGGCGACCTGCTCCCCGAACCTGACCACATCCCGGACCTGCCGCACCCAATACTCAGCCGTCGCAACCTGCTCGCCCGCGGCCATGGCGACCTGGGGTGTCCGATAGGTCAGGCCTTCGGCGACCGCCCGGAACTCCTCCAGCATCGGCTCCATACGAGCGGAATGGAACGCGTGGCTGGTCGCCAACCGCGTCCACTTCCCCAACGTGCTGGCGGCCTGTAGCACGGCGGCCTCATCACCGGAGAGAACCACCGACGACGGCCCATTGACCGCGGCGATCTCCACACCCTCACCCAGCACGGCCCGGGCCTCATCCTCCGACACCGGAACAGCAACCATCACCCCACCCGCAGGCAGAGCCTGCATCAAACGAGCCCGCGCCGAGACCAAAGCGCACGCATCCTCCAACGACCACACCCCGGACACATACGCAGCCGCAAGCTCACCCACCGAATGACCAACCACCGCATCCGGACCAACACCCCACGACTCCAGCAACCCAAACAGAGCCACCTGCAAAGCAAACAGGGCCGGCTGCGCGTAGCCGGTCTCGTCCACCTCCAGATCGGGCACATCCAGCAGATCCCACACCTGCTGATGGATCCGCGCGAAGACGGGGAACGCGGCGGCCAGCTCCTCACCCATACCAGCACGCTGCGACCCCTGCCCCGGGAAGACGAACACCACCCGGGGATCAGACACCGCCGTCCCGGTAACGCTGTCATCTCCAATGAGTACGGCACGGTGCTCGAACACCGACCGCGTCACCGCCAGCGTCGACGCCACAGCCCGCAAATCCACCCCGGGCGACCCCGACAGATACGCACGCAACCGGCCCTCGTACGCGACCAGAGCCGACTGCGTCCTGGCCGACACCACCAACGGCACCCACTCCGGCACCGACTCGACCACCGTGCCGTCCGCCAGCTGCGCGGGGGGCGCGCTCTCCAGGATGACGTGAGCGTTCGTACCACTGATCCCGAACGACGACACACCTGCCCGGCCCGGTCGGCCGGTGTCCGGCCACGGCTGGTTCTCCATCACCAACTGCACCGCCCCCGCCGACCAGTCCACATGCCGCGACGGCTCATCCACATGCAACGTGCGCGGCACCAGCCCATGCCGCAGCGCCATCACCATCTTGATGACACCCGACACACCGGCCGCAGCCTGCGTATGTCCCAGATTCGACTTCACCGAACCCAGCAACAACGGCCGCTCACGGCCCTGACCATAAGTGGCGAGCACCGCCTGCGCCTCGATCGGGTCACCCAACGTCGTACCCGTGCCATGCGCCTCAACCACATCCACCTCAGCCGCGGTCAACCCCGCATTGCCGAGAGCGGCCTGAATCACCCGCTGCTGCGAAGGACCATTCGGCGCGGTCAACCCGTTCGACGCACCATCCTGGTTGACCGCCGAACCCCGCACCACCGCCAACACCTGGTGACCATTACGGCGGGCGTCGGAGAGCCGCTCCACCAACAGCACACCGGCACCCTCGGAGAAGCCAGCACCGTCCGCACTGTCCGCGAAAGCCTTACTGCGACCGTCACCGGCCAAGCCACCCTGACGAGCGAACTCCACGAAAGTCTGCGGCGTGGCCATCACCGTGACACCACCGACCAGGGCCAGCGAACACTCCCCCTGCCGCAGCGCATACCCCGCCTGGTGCAACGCCACCAACGACGACGAACACGCCGTGTCGACTGTGAACGCCGGCCCCTCAAAGCCGAAGAAGTACGACACCCGCCCCGACAGAACACTCACCGCACCGGCAGTTGTCCCGAAGCCGCCGAGGTCGGCACCGATGCCGTAGCCACCGGGATACGCACCCATGAAAACACCGGTATCAGTACCGCGCACGGAACCGGGCTCGATCCCCGCCCGCTCGAACGCCTCCCAGGACACCTCCAGCACCAGCCGCTGCTGCGGATCCATCGCCAACGCCTCACGCGGACTGATCCCGAAGAACCCGGCATCAAAACCGGCCGCAGTCTCCAGGAAACCACCCTGCAGACGGTAGGAGTCACCAGCTGCGGGACCGAACAGATTCTCCACGTCCCAGCCACGGTCGGTGGGGAAACCCGAGACCGCATCCGTACCCGACTCCAGCAGACGCCACAAATCCTCCGGGGAGGAGACTCCACCGGGCAGGCGGCAGGCCATGCCCACGATCGCCAGCGGCTCGTCCTGCGCCACCGCCGTCACCGGCCCGCGTACCGGTACGGGGTTCTCGCCGGTGAACAACTCGTCCAGCCTCGCAGCCAAGGCCGCCGGAGTCGGATAGTCGAACACCAACGTGGCGGGCAACCGCAACCCCGTCGCCTTCGCCAGACCGTTCCGCAACTCCACCGCCGTCAGCGAATCCACACCCAGATCCCTGAACGCACCAGTCGCCGGAATCGTGCTGGCGTCAGCATGTCCCAGAACCGTCGCGGCGCCGTCACACACCACCTTCAACAGCGCCTTCTCCCGCTCCACAGGCGCCAACCGGGCCAACCACCGCACCGACGAATCACCGGTAGAAGCAGCCCGCCGGGCAACCGGACGATGCAACAAACGCAGCAACGCCGGAACCTCGGCATCACGCACAGGCCCCATCGCCGCAGCAAGCAGAACTGACGCACCGTGACGTGACGCGGCGTCGAGCAAACCCATCCCATGGCCCGCGGAGATGGCCCGCAGGCCACCACGCCGGATCCGGTCACGATCCGTATCGGTCATTCCGGCGGTCAGACCACTCGCGTCCTCCCACAAACCCCACGCCACCGCCAGCGCAGGCAGACCCTCAGCACGACGCTGCTCAGCCAGCGCGTCCACGAACGCATTGGCCGCCGCATAATTACCCTGCCCCGCACTACCGAGCACACCAGCAGCCGAGGAATACATGACGAACGCCGCCAGGCCGGCATCCCGGGTGAGCTCGTGCAGGTGCCAGGCGCCATCGGCCTTGGGCCGCAGGACCGTCTCCAACCGCTGCGCGGTCAGGGACTCCACCACACCGTCGTCGAGTGCGCCGGCGGTGTGAATCACCGCTGTCAACGGATGCTCCGGTGATACACCGGCCAGTACCCGCGCCAGCCCGGCACGATCGGACACGTCGCAGATCGCCGTGTCGACCCGGGCACCCAGCTCACCGAGCTCGTTGATCAGCGCATCGTCCGGGGTGCTGCGGGACAGCAGCAACAGATGGCGTGCACCGTGTTCGGCTACCAGGTGGCGGGCGAGGATGGCTGCCAGGACGCCGGAACCGCCGGTGATCAGGACCGTGCCGTCCGGGTCGGGTCGGCGGGGGATGGTGAGGACGATCTTGCCGATGTGGCGGGCGCGGCTCATCCAGCCGAACGCATCACGGGCCTGGCGGATGTCCCAGGCCTGCACCGGCAGGGGCTGTAGTACACCCTGTGCGAACAGGGCGAGCAGCTCGGCGATGATCTCCCGCAGCCGGTCCGGGCCGGCGTCCATCAGGTCGAACGCCTGGTAGCTGGTACCCGGCCGGTCGGCGGTGACCTGGTGCGGGTCGCGGATGTCGGTCTTGCCCATCTCCACGAACCGGCCACCACGAGGCAGCAGATCAAGCGAGGCGTCGACGAAGTCACCGCTGAGAGAGTTCAGGACGACATCGACACCCCGGCCGTGTGTGTTGTTGAGGAAGGTTTCCTGGAAACTCAGCGTGCGGGAGTCGGCGATGCGGGTGTCTTCCAGGCCGGCTTCGCGCAGGACATGCTGCTTCCCGGTGCTGGCGGTCGCGTAGATCTGCGCGCCGAGGTGGCGGGCGATCTGGGTCGCCGCCATGCCCACACCGCCCGCCGCGGCGTGGATCAGCACGGACTCACCCGCACTCAGCCCGGCCAGATCCACCAACCCGTAATACGCGGTGGCGAACACGACCGGCACGGATGCCGCCGTAGTGAAGGACCAGCCATCAGGCATCACACCCAGCATTCGACGGTCGGCGATCGCGACCGCCCCGAACCCGCCGCCCACAAGACCGAACACTCGGTCTCCCGGGACCAGATCCTGCACCTCCGGGCCGACCTCGAGCACCACGCCCGCGGCCTCACCGCCTGCCAGGCGCTTGTCGTCGACCATGCCAAGTGCCACGACGACGTCGCGGAAGTTCAGACCTGCGGCGCGTACGTCTATGCGTACTTCGCCCGGTTGCAGGGGCCGTTCGGCGGTGTCGGTGGGTACCAGAGCGAGGTCTTGCAGGGTTCCGCTGCGGGGTTGTTCCAGCAGCCAGGCACGACTATCGGGGATTGTCAGCGGGCTGGTTTCCGGCGCATTCGCCCGCGCCAGCCGCGGTACCTCGTACCGACCGTCGCAGACCCGCAGCCGCGGCTCGTCGAGCCCGACGGTGGCCGCCAGCCGGTCCGGGGTGAGGGTGTCGTCGTCGCTTTCCACCAGCACGAACCGGCCCGGGTGCTCCGACTGGACCGACCGCATCAACCCCGACACCCCGGCGGCGGCCAATCCAGTCCCGGTCCGCACGACCAGTGTGCTGTCGGTGAAGCGTTCCCCGGCCACCCAGGTCTGGACTGTCTGGAGGACCCGGGCGGTCAGCGTGCGGGTCTGCGCCAGCGGGTCCGGCGAATCCAGCGGATCCACCGGGTCCAGCGGGTTCTCGCTGCTGTCGGGGAGTGCGGTAAGGACCACCACCTCGGGCACCGGCACATCACCGCCCGACACCAGATCCTCGAACCGACCGACCGTCAGACCGGTCTCCTGAGGGGACGGGATCTCCGTCCACGTCAAGGCGAGCAGGTCATCGGCAGTGGAACCGAGCGCATCGGCCGTCACCACCCGTGTCACAAGCGAGCCGACGGTAGCTACTGGCCGCCCACTGTCGTCAGTGACCCGCACACTCCAGCCGTCCGCTGTTCGTGTTATCGCGACACGCAGCATCGCCGACCCTGCCGCGTGGACCCAAACCTGGTTCCAAGAGAACGGCAGCCGCACACCCTGCTCAGCGGTGTCGAGTGTGTTCAGAATGCTGGCGTGCAAGGCGGCGTCCAACAGCGCTGGATGCACCGCAAACCGTGCCGCCTCCTGCGCCTGCTCCTCAGCCAGAGCAACCTCGGCGTAGACGGTGTCCCCGTCACGCCACGCAGTCCGCAGCCCCTGGAACGCGGGACCGTACTCGTAACCGGCTCCCGTCAGCTGGTCGTAGAAACCGCCCAGGTCCACCGGCTGTGCCTCTGCGGGAGGCCAAGCAGCGAGCTCCGGCAGCGAGACCGTCGAGTCAGAGGTACTGACTGTCGCCGTGACGTGCCGGGTCCAGGTATCGGCGGTGTCCGCCTGGGAGAAGACCGTCATCGCGCGGTGTCCGGACTCGTCGACCTCGGCGACCGAGACGGATAGTTGCACACCGCCGGTCCGCGGCAGCAGAAGCGGAGTTTCGATCACCAGCTCATCGACAACATCACAACCGACCTCGCCGGCGGCGCGGACAACAAGCTCAACAAAAGCGGTACCGGGCAGCAGGACACTGCCCCGCACCGCGTGATCAGCCAACCATGTGTGGGTGGCCAGCGACACCCGCCCGGTCAGGACCACACCGTCGGAGCCGGGCAGCGCCACTACCGTGCCCAGCAGTGGATGACCATCGGCAGACGACCGGTCCACGCTCTTGAGCCAGTACCGCTGATGCTGGAAGGCGTACGTCGGAAGATCCACCACCCGGCCCGGGACATTGCCCACCACCCCGGGCCAGTCGACAGTCACACCCTGGACATAGGCCTGCGCCAGGGCGGTGAGCATCCGGGCGGCGTCCCCGTCGTCACGACGCAACGTGGCAACAGAGACGACATCGTCATCCATCGCCTGCAACAACACCGGACTCGCACTGACCTCCACGAACACGGTCTCGCCCTGAGCCTGCAACTCGCCCACCGCGGAGTCGAAACCCACCGGTTCACGCAGGTTCCGGTACCAGTACTCCGCATCGAGCGGGCCCTCGACCCAGGTGCCATCCACAGTCGACAGCCACGGCACCACCGGAACCTGCGAACCAACACCGGCGGTGATGCCGAGCAGTTCGTCGCGGACCAGCTCGACGTGCGGGGTATGCGAGGCGTAGTCGACGGCGATCCGCCGCACCCGCACCCCTCCCGCCTCATGAACCGCCAGCACACGGTCCACCGCCTCCGGCGCACCCGCGATCACCGTCGACGCGGGACCATTACGGGCCGCGATCCAGGCACCGTCGACCAGCTCGACATCCTGTGCGGGCAACGCGATGGATGCCATCGCACCCCGGCCCGCCAGCCCCCGCGCGATCACCTGACTGCGCAACGTCACAATCCGGGCGGCATCCCGCAACGACACGGCACCGGCCACACAGGCGGCGGCGATCTCACCCTGGGAGTGACCGATCACCGCGTCCGGCCGCACACCGGCCGCCCGCCACACCGCGGCCAGCGAAACCATCACCGCCCACGAAGCGGGCTGGACCACATCGACCCGGTCCACCACCGCCGGATCATCCAGCACCGTGAACAGATCCCAGTCCACGAACTCACCCAACGCCGCCGCACACTCGGCCATCCGCTCGGCGAACACCACCGAGGAATCACGCAGCGCACTGCCCATCCCCAGCCACTGCCACCCCTGCCCCGGGAAAACGAACACCACCCGGGGATCCGACATAGCAGCGCCGGTGCCGGTAACAGTGTCGTCGCCGAGGAGCACGGCACGGTACTCGAACACCGACCGCGTCACCGCCAGCGTCAACGCCACAGCCCGCATGTCTGCCTCGGGTGTTGCGGCCAGGTAGGCGCGCAGCCGGTCCTCGACCTCGGCCAGAGCGGACTCGGTCCTGGCCGACACCACCAGCGGCAGCACATCCGAGGCCACCACCGGCGTCACAACAGGCTGCGCCTCCTCCGCAGGCTGAGCCGGTGCGCTCTCCAGGATGACGTGGGCGTTGGTGCCGCTGACGCCGAAGGACGACACGCCTGCCCGGCGGGGCCGGTCGGTGTCGGGCCAGGACCGGTTTTCCCTCACCAGCTCCACCGCACCGGCCGTCCAGTCCACATGCCGCGACGGCTCATCCACATGCAACGTGCGCGGCACCAGCCCATGCCGCAGCGCCATCACCATCTTGATAACACCCGACACACCCGCAGCAGCCTGCGCATGACCGATATTCGACTTCAACGAACCCAGCAACAACGGCTGCTCACGGTCCTGACCGTAAGTGGCGAGCACCGCCTGGGCCTCGATCGGGTCACCCAGCGTCGTACCCGTGCCATGTGCCTCGACCACATCCACCTCAGCCGTGCTCAGGCCCGCGTTGCTGAGAGCGGCCCGGATCACCCGCTGCTGCGAAGGACCGTTCGGCGCGGACAGGCCGTTCGACGCACCGTCCTGGTTCACCGCCGAACCCCGCACCACCCCCAACACCTGGTGCCCCTTGGCCTGAGCATCCGACAAACGCTCAACCAACAGCACACCGACGCCCTCGGCCCACCCCGTGCCATCCGCGGCGTCAGCGAAGGCTTTACACCGGCCATCGGCTGACAAGCCTCGCTGCCGCGAGAACTCCACGAAACTTTGCGGCGTGGCCATCACGGTGGCGCCGCCGACCAGGGCCAGGGAACACTCACCCTGACGCAGGGAATACCCGGCCTGGTGCAACGCCACCAGCGATGACGAGCAGGCCGTGTCCACCGTGATGGCGGGGCCCTCAAGACCGAAGAAGTACGACACCCGGCCGGACAACACACTCGCCGCGCCAGCAGTCGCCCCGAAACCCTCAAGGTCAGCGCCGACGCCGTAACCACCGGGGAAACCGCCCATGAAGACACCGGTGTCGCTGCCGCGTACGGAACCGGGCTCGATCCCGGCCCGCTCGAACGCCTCCCAGGACACCTCCAACAGCAGCCGCTGCTGCGGATCCATCGCCAACGCCTCACGCGGACTGATCCCGAAGAACCCGGCGTCGAAGCCAGCCGCGGTGTCCAGGAAGCCACCCCGCACGCAGTACGACTTCCCGGACGCGTCCGGATCAGGGTCGTACAGGCCCTCGACGTCCCAGCCACGGTCGGCGGGAAAACCGGAAATCGCATCCGTACCCGACTCGACCAAGCGCCACAGATCCTCCGGCGACGACACCCCACCCGGCAAGCGACACGCCATACCCACAATCGCCAACGGCTCGCCTTGCCCCACCGCCGACACCGGCCCACGTACCGGGACAGGGCTCTCGCCCGTGAACAACTCCCCCAACCGGGCAACGAGCACGGCAGGGTTCGGATAGTCGAACACCATCGTGGCGGGCAGTTGCAGACCCGTTGTCTTGGCCAGGCTGTTGCGCAGTTCCACCGCGGTCAGTGAGTCGATGCCCATCTCGCGGAACGTCTTGTCAGCGGCGTACCGATCGGCCGAGGAGAGGCCCAGGATGTCCATGACGCTGCTGCGGACCAGATCGCGCAACGCCTGTTCTCTGGCAGCCTCTGCGGCTAGGAACTGCCGTGACCATGCTTGCTGTTGGGCGTCGTCGGTTTGCGCACCGACCAAGTTCTGGAGGAGCGGTGGAAGCGTGCCGGCCGCGGCCAGTGCTCGCAGACCGACAGTGTTCAGACGCGTGACAATGTGAGCCGAGTCGGCGGAAGCCATTGCGCGGCCCAGCAGGGGTCCTCTGACCATGACCGCTTCGGCTTCGGGTATGCCCCAGGCGATTGCCGTGATCGGCAGGCCTTCGGCGCGGCGGCGCCGGGCGAGGGCGTCCACGGAGGCAGGCGCGTCTTGGCTGAAGACGACGAAGGCGGCGAGGTCGAGGCTTTTCGTGAGGCGGTGCAGCTGGTGGCTCTCGTGGGCAACGGCGGGACCGCCGGCGTGGATCACCGCGGTGAGGGGGCGTTCCGGTGATATCCCGGCCAGCGCCTGCCCCAGCCCGGCATGATCCGATATGTCACAGACCGCCGTGTCGACCCGGGCGCCCGACTCGATCAGCTCGTTGACCAGAGCTTCGTCCGGGGTGCTGCGGGACAGCAGCAGCAGATGACGCACGTCCTGTTCGGCCACTAGATGCCGGGCGACGGTTCCCGTCAGGACGCCCGACCCGTCGGCGATCAGAACCGTACCGCCGGGGTCGAGTTGCCGGGGAATGGTGAAGGTGATCTTGCCGGTGTGGCGGGCGCGGCTCATCCAGCTGAACGCGTCGCGTGCCTTGCGGATATCCCAGGTCAGTACGGGCAGCGGCCGCAGCACACCCTGCGCGAACAGGGCGAGCAGCTCGGCGATGATCTCCCGCAGCCGGTCCGGACCGGCGTCCAGCAGGTCGAACGCTTGATAGGTGGTACCGGGCCGGTCCGCGGTGGTCCGCTCCGCGTCACGGATATCGGTCTTGCCCATTTCCAGGAACCGGCCGCCGCGGGGCAGCAGGTCGAGGGAGGCGTCGACGAAGTCACCGCTGAGAGAGTTGAGGACGACGTCGACACCCTGGCCGTCGGTGGTGTTCAGGAACGCTTCCCGGAAAGCGAGTGTGCGGGAGTCCGCGATCCGGGTGTCCTCCAGGCCCGCCTCACTCAGGATGTGCTGCTTGCCCGCGCTGGCGGTGGCGAAGATCTGCGCACCCAGGTGCCGGGCGATCTGAGTCGCCGCCATGCCCACACCACCCGCGGCGGCGTGGATCAGGACGGATTCGCCGGCGCTGAGACCGGCCAGGTCCACCAGCCCGTAGTAGGCGGTGGCGAACACGATGGGGATGGACGCCGCCGTGGCGAACGACCATGTATCGGGTATCGCACCGAGCAGACGGCGATCGGCGATCGCGACCGTCCCGAACGCGCTTCCCACAAGCCCGAAGACCCGGTCTCCCGGGGTCAGGTCGGGTACTTCCGAGCCGACCTCGAGCACCACGCCCGCGGCCTCACCGCCCATCAGGCCCTCACCCGGGTACGTACCCAGAGCGATGAGAACGTCGCGGAAGTTCAAACCCGCAGCGCGCACGGCTATCCGCACCTCGCCGGGGTGCAAGGGCCGCTCAGCGGTATCGGCGGGTACCAGGGCGAGGTCTCGCAGGGTTCCGCTGCGGGAGTGCTCCAGCAGCCACGCACGGTTTTCGGGGATCGTGAGCGAGCCGCTGTCCGGGGTGTTCGCGTGGGCCAGTCGCGGGACGAGCGGATTACCGTCGCGCAGCGCGACCTGTGGCTCTCCGAGCCCGGCGAGAGCGGACAGGAGGGTGTCGTCGGGTTCGTTGTCGTCGACGTTGCCGTGGTCGTGGTCGTGGTCGTCGATGTCGATGTCGATGTCGATGACGACGAAGACGCCGGGGTTCTCCGTCTGTTCCCTGCGGATCGCGTCCCATGCCGCTGCGTGCCCGGGGACCGGGATGTCGGAGGGACCAGTGTCCACGGCACGGCGGGTGACGAAGACAAGTGTCGAATCGGCACGCCGCTTGTCGGCGAGCCAGGACTGCGCGAGATCGCGGACCGCGTCGGCCAGGTCGGCGTCCTCGGACGCCAGGGAGTCGACACGTACGACCACATGACCGTCCGGGGAGGCCTGTTCCGGCAGTTCGAGGGGAATCCACTCCAGCCGGTGCAGGGTTTCGCCGCCGCTCGCTCCGGCGAGCAATTCGGCCGGTTCCTCCGTGAGGGAGGAGCGTTTCACCTTGCCGGACGCGGTCCGCGGGATGGCGTCGACCCGGTAGATCTCCTCTGGCACCTTGAAGTACGACAACCGTTCGCGGCACACGGCAAGCACCATGTCGGCATCGACACCGCCCGTTTCCGGCACGACGTACAACACGGGAACCTCGCCGAGTACGGGGTGCTGCTTGCCTGCCGCTGCCGCGTCCTTGACCCCGGGCACGTCGAGCGCCACGGCCTCGATCTCGTGCGGGTGGATGTTCTCACCACCGCGGATGATGAGTTCCTTGATCCGGCCGGTGATGGTGACGTGTCCCGTCTCGCTGCGGCGGGCCAGGTCACCGGTGCGGTACCACCCGGCCGAAAGCACCTCGGCCGTGGCTTCGGGCTGCTCGTGGTAGCCGATCATGATGCTCGGCCCGCTGGCCCACAGCTCGCCCTCTTCGCCGTCCGCGACATCGGCGCCGCTGATGGGGTCGACGAAGCGCAGGGACAGCCCCGGGACGGGGAGGCCACACGAACCGGGGACCCGTTGTCCGCTGAGCCAGTTCACGGTGAGGGATCCGGTGGTCTCGGTGCAGCCGTAGGTGTCGAGCAGCGGTACGCCGAAGACGTCCTCAAAGCCCTCGATGAGGGAAGCCGGCGCGACGGAGCCTGCGACCAGGCCCATTTTCAGCGACGATGTCCGCGGTTCGAACGCGTCGGCGGCTCCCAGAAGATAGCGGAACATCGTCGGCACACCGACGAGCACCGTGCACCGATGCTCCGAGAGCTCTTCGAGCACCTCGCTCGCCACAAAACCGTTCATGATCCGCGCAGTCGCGCCGACGGCGGTGGCGGCCAAGAGACACAGGTGGAGGGCGAGGCTGTGGAACAGCGGCGCGGGCCAGAGCAGAACGTCGTTCTCGGTCAGCTCCCAAGCGGGGATGTCGCAATACGCCGCGGACCAGAGGCCGCTGCCCTGGGTCGACAGGACGCCCTTCGGGGTGCCCGTGGTGCCGGAGGTGTAGAGCATCCAGGCTGCTTCATCGAGCCCCAGGTCGTCGCGTGCTGACTGGACGGGCTCGGCGGTGGCCAGCTCGGCGAATGACCGCACTCCTGGGGGAATTCGTTCCTCGCCCACCAGAACGATGGTCACAGCAGGGGCCGTGCGACGCACATCTTCGAGATGAGCGGAGTCAGTGATGACGGCTACGGCGCCGCTGTCCGACAGGAAGTGGGCGACCTCGGCCTCGGTCGCGTCCGGGTTGAGCGGTACGGCCACCGCGCTGGCCCGGGCGATCGCCAGATAGCTTTCGATGTTCTCGACGCGGTTGCCCAGCAGGATCGCGACTCGGTCGCCCCGGTCCACACCCATGTCCACCAGGTGCCCGGCGATCCGTCCGGTCCGCGCGGCCAATTCGGCGTGTGTCAGTGCGAGCCGCGAGTCCACGTACGCCATTTTGTCGCCAAGGCGTTCAGCATTCGCGCGAAGCAGATCATAAATAGGCCGTACCAGTTCCGCGCGTGACATTAATACACCTTCCGGCAAAGTACGGTGTTCTGATACCTCTAAACCGACTCTAAACCGACTCTAATCAGCCACCAGCGATGCACCACCGACAATCCCATCCGAACGATAGCAGCCTCGCGGAGAAGTTCTCCATACCCCTCCACCCCCTATGTTGATCACCGCTCGGTGCACGATTCAGCAGGCAGGAAGCCTAGGGGGTTGCGTGGACTGCGACCTGAGGTGTCTTCTTGGATCAAGACACGCTCGGCCCTTCGGGCCATCCATTACGCCGGAGTCCAGCCGCGCCACAAGAAGGTGCACATAGGTCACGGGGAGGACCCGGAAACCGTCCATCGGATTTGTTTGGGAAGGCCGTATCCGACCGCAGATAATGAACGCCTTTCCAGGAGAGGTGAATGGCTTCCGACAGTCCCCGCCCAAGGCCTGTTAAACCAACTTTCGCTGTTTCGCGGACGCAGCGTCAGCGTCAGCGTCGCAGACTTGACGAGCACGGCATCGGTCGCGCGGATCGGAACGGGCCACTCCCGGCGTCTTTCGCACAGCAACGTCTGTGGCTCATGCAGCAGCTCGCGCCCGACAGCAATTCCTATAATCTGCCGCTCGTGCAGCGGCTGCGGGGCGCCCTGGACACCATGGTCCTCAAGCGCGCTCTCGGTCTCGTCGCAAGCCGTCACGAGGCGCTTCGGACCGTATTCGACGCGGAGGACGGCGAGCCGCTCCAGCGGATCCAGCCCGCGGATGTCGTGCGCCTGCGAGAACTGGACGCCCGGGACGAGGAGCACGCCAGAGCGTTGGTCCGGCGGGAGACGGCCGAGCCATTCGACCTGCACGCCGGCCCTGTGATGAGAGCGTTGCTGGTACGGCTCGCCGACGATGACCACGTGCTGGCGCTCACGGTGCATCACATCGCCGGCGACGGCTGGTCGCTGGCCATCCTGCGGATGGAACTCTCGGCGCAGTACGCGGCGCTGCTTCGCGGTGCGGAGGCCGATCTGCCCGCACTCCCGTCGCAGTACGCGGATTTCGCCCAGTGGGAACGCAAGGCGTTGTCGGGCGCCAAGCTGCAAAAGCGGCTGGACTACTGGCAGGAGAACCTGCGGGATGCCCCGATGGTGCTGGGGTTGCCGGCCGATCGGCCGCGACCGCCGGTCGGCAGTTCGGACGCGGGCACGGTGGCATGGTGCCCACCGACGGAATTGGTGACCGCGGCCAAGGAGCTGAGCCGGTCGACGGGCACCACGCTGTTCATGTCGCTGCTGGCCGCCTTCCAGGTGGTGCTGTCCCGCTACGCGCGCACCGATGACGTCCTGGTCGGTACCCCGATCGCCAACCGCAATCACGCGGAGGTGGAGGGGCTGATCGGCATGTTCGTGAACACGGTGGTGCTGCGCGGCGATCTGTCAGGCGATCCGACCTTCCGCGAGCTTCTCCTGCGGACCCGTACGAACGCCATGGGCGCGTTCGCCAACGCCGAGCTGCCGTTCGACCTCCTCGTCGAGAAGGTCGCACCGCAGCGCGACCTGTCGGCGAACCCGGTCGTGCAGGTGCTCTTCCAGCTCATGCCGCTGGTGTCGAGCACGCTTTCGCTGCCGGGAGTCGCGGCCGAGCCTTTCGATATGAACCAGTTCTTCACCCGCATGGACCTGGAGTTTCATGTCTACGAGGATCCCGCCGGCGACAGGTTGACGGGCGAGGTCTGGTACAGCCGAGCGCTGTTCGACGCGCCTCGTATAGAACGCATGCTGGATCAGTTCACGCTCGTCCTGCGCAGCGTACTCGACAACCCGGACGATCCGATCTCGCAGATTTCACTCGTGCCGGAGGTCGATACCGATCTACCGACGGTGGAATCGAACCGAACAGACCGGGCTTTGCCGTTCGATTCGCTGCCGGAATTGCTGGCGGACGCGGCGGCACGAAACCCCGACGCGATTGCTGTCATCGACGAACGGGTCACACTGACCTATGCCGAACTCGGTGGGCGGGCCAATAGGATGGCGCATCTGCTGCGACGTAGAGGCGTTCGCCCCGGCGAACTCGTCGGTCTCTGCGTCGACCGAGGCGCCGATATGATCGTGGGAATGCTCGGCATTCTCAAAGCCGGCGCGGCCTATGTGCCCATCGACCCCGAGCATCCCATCGAGCGTACCCGTTTCGTGTTGGACGATTCCAGCATATCCACGGTCATCGCACAGGAGACGTACCGGACTCGATTCTCCGATGTCCGCGACATCATTCTCCCGGACGACCCCGGCCTCGAAGGTCAGCCCGCAAGCGCGCCCGATGTGACGACCGACCGCAACAGCCTGGCCTATGCGATTTACACCTCCGGTTCCACGGGCCGTCCCAAGGCCGTGCTCATGCCCGGCATCTGCGTCGTCAACCTACTGTTGTGGCAGGAACGCACGATGGGTCGCGAGCCGGCCAGTCGCACCGCCCAGTTCATCACCGCGACCTTCGACTACTCGGTTCAGGAAATCTTCTCCGCGCTGCTCGGGGGCACGCTTGTCATTCCCCCCGACGACATACGGCTGGACCCCGCGCGGCTCGCACAATGGATCGACGACAGCCGTATCACGCGTATCTACGCACCCACTACGGTGCTGCGCGCGCTGGTCGAGTACGTCGACCCGCACGGCACCGGCCTGTCGACATTGCGCCACCTCTGCCAGGGCGGCGAGGCACTCGTGTTGGACAGCAAGCTGCGAGAGGTGTGCCTGCACCGCCCGCATCTGCGGGTGCACAACCACTATGGCCCGGCGGAGAGCCAGCTCGTCACGGGCTACACGCTTCCCGAGGATGTCTCTGCCTGGCCGGCCACAGCCCCTATCGGGAAGCCGATCGACAACACACGCATCCACCTTCTCGACGACGCGCTTCGTCCCGTACCCGACGGCGTACCGGCGCAAGTCTGCATATCGGGGATCGGTCTCGCCCGCGGCTACCTGGCCCGGCCCGAACTGACCCAGCAACGATTCATCACCGAAGGTACCGGCTCGGAGCCGAGGATGTACCTCTCCGGCGACCTGGCCCGGCGGCTGCCGGACGGAAATCTCGAGTTTCTCGGGAGAATCGACGACCAGGTCAAAATCCGGGGCATCCGGATCGAACTCGGCGAAATCGAGACGATCCTGTCCGAACACGCGGCCATAACTCGGGCCGCGGTGACCGTCCGAGAAGACAACCGCGGCGACAAACGACTGGTCGCCTACGTGGTACCCCACTCGGATGCCGGGGACCTCGCCGTCGAATTGCGCGGTCATGTCGAGGCGCGGCTTCCCTCTTACATGGTGCCGTCCACGTTCATCGTCCTGGACAAGCTGCCGCTGACGACGAGCGGAAAGACCGACCGGCGTGCGCTCCCCACCCCGGAGAGCTGGTCGCCGGCCCCCACCTTGCCGATCTCCCCGCGTAACGCGACCGAATCCACGGTGTGCGGGATCTACGCTGACGTGCTCAAGGTGCAAACCGTCGGCGTGCACGACGACTTCTTCGCTCTCGGCGGCCACTCGCTGCTCGCCTCCCGCGCCGTCTCGCGTATCCGTGCCGAGTTGGGCTGCGAGCTACCGCTTCGTACGCTGTTCGACGCCCGGACTCCCGCTTTGCTCGCCCAGGCCATCGGGTCGATGCCGTCGAGGGATGTGCCCGCGCTCGTGCCAGCGCCTCGGACCACGCCCGCGCCGATCTCGCTGGCCCAGCGGCAGCTGCTCAGGATCAGTGATTCGCTGCTCGACCTGGGAGCATTTCCCGTCTGCCCGTACGGATTCCGGCTACGCGGCGAGATCGACCGCGGCGTACTCGACAGCGCTCTGACCCGGATCGTCGCGCGTCACGAGCCACTGCGAACAGGCTTCCGCGACGACGGCGACGGCTTCGTGCAGATCGTCCGCGAGCCCGCGCCGGTGAGGGCCGATTTCATCGAGGTGACCGGAAAGGACACGACCGACCGTGAAGCAGCGGCGGCAGAAATCCTCAAGAACGAACTTGAGCGGCCCTTCGACCTGGGCGACGGTGTTCTGCTCCGCGCGGTTCTGCTGCGGCTGGAGCAAGACGACCACATCCTTGTCCTGATGTTGCACCACATCGCGGGCGACGGCTGGTCCTTCGATGTTCTGGTACAGGAACTGTCCATGCTGTACACCGAGTTGACCGGCGGTCCCGCCGCCAGTCTGGCGGAAGTCGGCACGACGTACTCGGACTTCACCCTCTGGGAGCACGAGGCCCTGTCCGGGACCACCCGCGAGGAACACGAGGCCTATTGGCGAGAGCACCTCAAGGACGCCGTCGCACTGGAACTGCCTACCGACAGGCCGCGAAAGCTCGCGGATCCGATCGGGAAATCCCTCGAGTGGACGGTTTCCCCGGACGCGACATCCGCAGCGCGGAGGCTCGCGCAGGCAGAGGGCGTAACCCTTTACGAGACCATGCTCGGAGCCTTCACGCTGGCCGCAGCCGGGTTGTCAGGCCTGGACGACATTCTGGTGGCGACTCCTTTCGCGAATCGTGGCCGGCCCGAGATCGACCACCTGATCGGCTTCTTCGCCAAGGTTGCCGCCCTCCGTGTCGATCTCTCCGACGATCCGACGTTCCGCGAGGTCCTGCGACGCGTCCAGACGGCGGTCCTGGGTGCCCACGCGCATCAGGACCTCCCCTATGCGGCGATAGAGGCCACGTCATCTGAACTGCCGCCGCCACTGGTGCAGTTCCAGCTGATCAGCTCGCTGAGCTCCGATCTCGTCCTGCCTGGCGTCACCAGTGAGCGCTTCGGGATGGCCGAGGCCGAGCTGGGGGTCGGGAACGGCGAACTCGCCATCTGGCTCTTCGACGATGACAGTGCCCTGCACGGCACTGTCGTATTCGACGGATCCCTGTTCGACCCAGCGAGGATTCAGAGTCTTCTTTCCTCGGTCGAGTCGACGTTGCACGTTGTCTCTGCCACCCCCTCCGTACGCGTATCCAAGGCATACGCAGCAAACGGCCACGCAAGGAGATAGCGCCATGCCTGAGCAAGACAAAGTGGTCGAGTATCTTCGCTGGGCGACCGCAGAGCTGCACACGACCCGCGCCAAGCTGGAAGCACTCACCGCCGCCAGCACCGAGCCGTTGGCGATCGTGGGTATGGCGTGCCGTCTGCCGGGTGGGGTGTCGTCGCCGGAGGATCTGTGGCGCTTGGTCGAGTCGGGTACGGATGCGATCTCCGGCTTCCCCGCCGACCGTGGCTGGGACGTCGAGAACCTGTACGACCCTGATCCGGACGCGTCCGGGAAGTCGTACTGCGTGCAGGGCGGCTTCCTGGACTCCGCAGGCGGCTTCGACGCCTCGTTCTTCGGGATCAGCCCGCGGGAAGCCCTGGCGATGGACCCGCAGCAGCGACTGGTCCTGGAAGTGTCCTGGGAAGCGTTCGAACGGGTCGGGATCGAACCCGGTTCCCTCCGCGGCAGCGACACCGGTGTCTTCATCGGCGCCTACCCCGGCGGCTACGGTGCCGGTGCCGGTGCTGACCTTGAGGGTTATGGCACCACATCCGGTCCCAGTGTGCTTTCCGGCCGGGTGTCGTACTTCTTCGGCCTCGAAGGCCCCGCCATCACGGTGGACACGGCGTGTTCGTCATCGCTGGTGGCGTTGCACCAGGCGGGGTATGCGCTGCGGCAGGGGGAATGTTCCCTGGCCCTGGTCGGTGGTGTCACCGTGATGGCCACGCCGGACGTCTTCACCGAATTCGCCCGGCAGCGCGGCTTGGCCACCGACGGCCGCAGCAAAGCCTTCTCGGACAGCGCGGACGGTGCCGGATTCTCCGAGGGTATCGGTGTGCTGTTGGTGGAGCGTTTGTCGGATGCTCAGGCCAAGGGCCACCAGGTCTTGGCGGTGGTCCGTAGTTCGGCGGTCAACCAGGACGGAGCGTCCAACGGCCTGACCGCACCGAACGGCCCTTCCCAGCAGCGAGTGATCCAGGCCGCGCTCGGCAACGCCGGTTTGACCACGGCCGAGGTGGACGTGGTCGAGGGCCACGGTACAGGCACAACGCTGGGCGACCCGATCGAGGCCCAAGCCGTGATCGCCACCTACGGCCAGGACCGTGAACGGCCCCTGCTGCTCGGATCGCTGAAGTCGAACATCGGTCATACCCAGGCCGCCGCAGGTGTGTCGGGTGTCATCAAAATGGTGATGGCCCTGCGGCATGCTCTGGTGCCGCGCACCCTGCACGTCGATGAGCCGACATCGCACGTGGACTGGACGGCGGGTGCGGTTGAGCTGGTGACGGAGAACCAGCCGTGGCCGGACACCGACCGGCCACGCCGGGCAGGCGTGTCCTCCTTCGGAGTCAGTGGCACTAATGCCCACGTCATCCTCGAGAGCGCACCCCCCGCGCAGGCTGTGGACGATGCGTGTCCTATGGAGACGCCAGTGGTGGGCTCGGAGCTGGTGCCCCTGGTGTTTTCCGCCAAGACGCTGCCCGCCCTGAACGGATACGAGGGCCGGTTGCGTGCGTATCTGGCGGGGTCGCCCGGGGTGGATTTGCGGGCTGTGGCGTCGACGCTGGCGGTGACGCGGTCGGTGTTCGAGCACCGGGCGGTGCTGCTGGGTGACGGTACTGTCACCGGGACGGCGGTGTCTGATCCCCGGGTGGTGTTCGTCTTCCCGGGGCAGGGGTCGCAGCGTGCTGGTATGGGTGAGGAACTGGCCGCCGCGTTCCCCGTCTTCGCACAGATCCATCAGCAGGTGTGGGATCTGCTGGATGTGCCCGATCTGGAGGTGGATGAGACCGGCTACGCCCAGCCGGCCCTGTTCGCTTTGCAGGTGGCTCTGTTCGGGTTGCTGGAGTCGTGGGGTGTTGGTCCGGATGCGGTGGTTGGTCATTCGGTGGGTGAGCTTGCGGCCGCGTATGTGTCCGGGGTGTGGTCGTTGGAGGATGCGTGCGCTTTGGTCTCGGCGCGGGCTCGTTTGATGCAGGCTCTGCCTGCGGGTGGGGCGATGGTTGCTGTCCCGGTGTCGGAGGATGAGGCCCGGGCCGTGCTGGGTGAGGGTGTGGAGATCGCCGCGGTCAACGGCCCGTCGTCGGTGGTTCTCTCCGGTGATGAGGCCGCCGTGCTACAGGCCGCCAGCACGTTGGGGAAGTGGACGCGGTTGGCGACCAGCCACGCGTTCCATTCCGCTCGTATGGAGCCGATGCTGGAGGAGTTCCGGGCGGTCGCCGAGGGCCTGACTTATCGGACACCCCAGGTCATCATGGCCGCGGGCGAGCAGGTTGCGACGGTTGAGTATTGGGTGCGGCAGGTCCGGGATGTGGTCAGGTTCGGGGAGCAGGTCGCCTCCTACGGTGACGCGGTGTTCCTTGAGCTGGGTGCCGACCGGTCGCTGGCCCGCCTGATCGACGGCATCGCGATGCTGCACGGCGACCACGAGACACACGCCGCGATCAGCGCTCTGGCCCACCTGTATGTCAACGGCGTCACCGTCGACTGGACCGCGGTCCTCGGTGATGTCCCGGCGAGGGTGCTGGATCTTCCGACGTATGCCTTCCAGCATCAGCGGTACTGGCTTGAGGGTGCGGACCGGTCGGCTGCCGGTGGTCATCCGCTGCTGGGTTCGGCGGTGCGGCTGGCGGAGGCCAGTGGGGTGCTGTTCACTGCCCGGGTTTCCCGGAGCGGTGATCTGTGGCTGCGGGAGCAGGCGGTTCTGCCCGCGACGGTGTTCGTGGAGATGGCGCTGGCGGCGGCGGACGAGACCGGCTGCGGCCTCGTCGAGGAACTCACCGTCGAAGCGTTGCTGCTGCTTCCCGACAAGGGCGCCGTCCAGATACAGACCTGGGTGAGCGAACCGGATGAGGCCAGCCGCCGCCGGCTCAGTGTCCACGCCCGTTGCAGCGACGGCGAGCCCTGGACACGTCTGGCCACGGCGACCTTGGCCACCACAACCGGCAGGGTGTCCGGCTGGCAGGCCGGGGAGGTGTGGCCGCCGGCTGGTGCGGTACCGGTCGCGACATCGGCACCGTCACTGCGCGGGGTGTGGCGCCGCGGCAGCGATGTGTTCGCCGAGGTTGTCCTGGACGACGCCCATGATGCCGCCAGGTTTGTGCTTCATCCCGGCCTGATGACGGCCGCGCTCGCCGCTGTAGGGGAGGAGGCCCCCGTCGTGTGGCAGGGCCTGACCCTGCACGCCGGCAACCCCGGCGAGTTGCGCGTCCGTCTTACCTCACACGATGACGGCGCCCTGTCGGCCGAGGCCACCGACAGCACAGGACTTCCTGTCCTGTCCGCCCGTTCCCTCGCCCTGGGTGCTGTTCCCGTCTACGAACCGGCCACCAGCACCGACGACCTGCTCACCCTGACCTGGACAGAAATCCCGGCCCCTCAGGAGACCGGCCTGACCACAGGCCGGTTCGAGGACTTGGTGTCGGACGGTGATGTGCCGGTGCCCGAGGTGGTGGTCTTCACCGCACTCCCCGACAGCAGTGAGAACCCGCCGAGCCCGCTGGAACAGACCCGTGTACTGACCGCCCAGGTCCTGCAAACAGTCCAGACCTGGCTGGCTGGGGAGCGCTTCACCGACAGCACTCTGGTCGTGCGGACCGGCACCGGGCCGGCCGCTGCCGCCGTGTCGGGATTGATGCGATCGGCGCAGTCGGAACATCCGGGCCGGTTCATCCTGGTGGAAAGCGACGACGACACCCTCACCCCGCACCAGCTGGCCGCGTCTGTCGGATTGGACGAGCCGCGGCTGCGGATCAGCGACGGCCGGTACGAGGCAGCACGACTGGCCCGCACGCAGGCCGCCGAACCCGAGTCAGACAGGGGTTGGGATCCGGATGGCACGGTTTTGATCACCGGTGGTTCGGGTGTGCTGGCGGGGATCGTCGCCCGGCACCTGGTGACCGAACGCGGCATGCGTCATCTGCTGCTCGTCTCCCGCAGCACCCCGGACCAGGCGCTGATCAGCGAGCTCGGTGAACTGGGTGCCCAGGTGGCCACAGCGGCCTGTGACGTGTCCGACCGTGCCGAGCTGGCGCAAGTGCTGGCGGATGTGTCGCCGGAGCATCCCCTGACGGCGGTGGTTCATACCGCGGGCGTGGTGGATGACGGTGTCGTCGAGTCCCTGACCGCGCAGCGGCTGGAGACCGTGTTCCGGCCCAAGGCCGATGGTGCCTGGCATCTGCACGAACTCACCCGGGATGCCGGCCTGGCCGCGTTCGTCATGTATTCCTCGGCCGCTGGTGTGCTCGGTAGTGCGGGGCAGGGTAATTATGCGGCGGCCAATGCGTTCGTGGACGCGCTGGCTGAGCAGCGTCGTGCTGAGGGTCTGCCCGCACTCTCACTGGCGTGGGGTCTG
The DNA here is from genome assembly GCF_047337785.1 of Streptomyces lacaronensis. NCBI lineage: Bacteria > Bacillati > Actinomycetota > Actinomycetes > Kitasatosporales > Streptomycetaceae > Streptomyces > Streptomyces lacaronensis. The sequence continues at coordinate 9,915,054 of NZ_JBLHDK010000003.1, read as the reverse complement.
TGGGAGGACGCCAGTGGCCTGACCGCGAAGCTGACCGATACGGATCGGAGCCGGATCCGGCGCGGTGGCCTGCGGGCCATCTCCGCCGAGCAGGGGATGCGGCTGTTCGACAGTGCGTCGCGCCACGACGAGCCGGTTCTGGTGGCTGCGGCGATGGAGCCGGTACGGGACGCGGAAGTCCCGGCGTTGCTGCGGTCGTTGCACCGCCCGATCGCCCGGCGGGCCGCTTCCGCCGGTGGAGTGCGGTGGCTGGCCACCCTGGCACCGGCCGAGCGGGAGAAGGCACTGCTGAAGCTGGTGTCTGACGGCGCCGCGACGGTTCTGGGACACGCCGACGCCCGCACCATCCCCGTAGCCGCCGTGTTCAGGGATCTGGGAATCAATTCGCTGACGGCGGTGGAGTTGCGGAACAGTCTGGCGAAAGCCACAGGACTGCGGCTGCCCGCCACGTTGGTGTTCGACTACCCCACCCCGGCCGCCCTGGCAGCCCGGTTGGACGAGTTGTTCACCGGCGAGAACCCTGTCCCGGTACGCGGGCCGGTGTCGGCGGTGGGGCAGGACGAGCCGCTGGCGATCGTGGGTATGGCGTGCCGTCTGCCGGGTGGGGTGTCGTCGCCGGAGGATCTGTGGCGCTTGGTCGAGTCGGGTACGGACGCGATCTCCGGTTTCCCCACGGACCGTGGCTGGGACGTCGAGAACTTCGACTCGGCCGGAAAGTCTTACCGCGCTGAGGGCGGCTTCCTGGATGCTGCGGCTGGTTTCGATGCCTCGTTCTTCGGGATCAGTCCGCGTGAGGCACTGGCGATGGACCCGCAGCAGCGGCTGGTGCTGGAGGTGTCCTGGGAGGCGTTCGAGCGGGCCGGGATCGAGCCCTTTTCCGTACGCGGCAGCGACACCGGCGTCTTCATGGGCGCGTACCCCGGCGGTTACGGCATCGGTGCCGACCTCGGCGGCTTCGGCGCCACCGCCAGTTCGGTCAGTGTCCTGTCCGGCCGGGTGTCGTACTTCTTCGGTCTTGAGGGGCCCGCCTTCACAGTCGACACAGCATGTTCGTCGTCGCTGGTCGCCCTGCACCAGGCGGGGTATGCCCTGCGGCAGGGTGAGTGTTCGCTGGCCCTGGTCGGCGGCGTCACCGTGATGGCCACGCCACATACCTTCGTGGAGTTCTCGCGCCAGGGCGGCCTGGCATCCGATGGCCGGTGCAAGGCGTTCGCCGACAGCGCGGACGGCACGGGATGGTCTGAGGGCGTCGGCGTCCTGCTGGTAGAGCGCTTGTCTGACGCGCAAGCTAAGGGCCACCAGGTGTTGGCAGTAGTCCGCAGCTCCGCAGTGAACCAGGACGGTGCGTCCAACGGGCTGACCGCGCCGAATGGTCCTTCGCAGCAGCGGGTGATTCAGGCCGCTCTCGGCAATGCGGGGTTGACCACGGCTGAGGTGGATGTGGTTGAGGCGCATGGCACGGGTACGACGTTGGGTGACCCGATCGAGGCTCAGGCGGTGCTCGCGACCTATGGTCAGGACCGTGAGCGGCCGTTGTTGCTGGGTTCGGTGAAGTCGAATCTGGGTCATACGCAGGCTGCGGCGGGTGTGTCGGGTGTCATCAAGATGGTGATGGCGCTGCGGCATGGGCTGGTGCCGCGCACGTTGCATGTGGATGAGCCGTCGCGGCATGTGGACTGGTCGGCGGGCGCGGTCGAGCTGGTGACGGAGAACCAGCCGTGGCCGGACACCGACCGGCCGCGTCGGGCAGGTGTGTCGTCGTTCGGGATCAGTGGTACGAACGCTCACGTCATCCTGGAAAGCGCGCCCCCCGCGCAGATGGCGGACGGCACGGTGGTCGAGTCGGTGCCGGAGTGGGTGCCGTTGGTGGTGTCGGCCAGGACGCAGTCGGCTCTGGTCGCGTACGAGGGCCGGTTGCGTGCGTATCTGGCGGGGTCGCCCGGGGTGGATTTGCGGGCTGTGGCGTCGACGCTGGCGGTGACGCGTTCGGTGTTCGAGCACCGTGCCGTACTCATTGGAGAAGACACCGTTACCGGGACGGCGGTGTCTGATCCCCGGGTGGTGTTCGTCTTCCCGGGACAGGGATCGCAGCGTGCTGGTATGGGTGAGGAACTGGCCGCCGCGTTCCCCGTCTTCGCACAGATCCATCAGCAGGTGTGGGACCTACTCGACGTGCCCGATCTGGAGGTGAACGAGACCGGCTACGCCCAGCCCGCCCTGTTCGCTTTGCAGGTGGCTCTGTTCGGGCTGCTGGAATCGTGGGGTGTAGGACCGGATGCGGTGATCGGCCACTCTGTGGGCGAACTCGCCGCCGGATATGTCTCCGGGTTGTGGTCACTGGAAGACGCCTGCACGCTGGTCTCGGCACGGGCCCGCCTCATGCAGGCCCTGCCCGCAGGTGGGGCGATGGTCGCCGTCCCGGTCTCCGAGGAAGAAGCAAAAGCGGTCCTGCGCGAAGGCGTGGAGATCGCCGCGGTCAACGGCCCGTCGTCGGTGGTTCTCTCCGGTGATGAGGCCGCCGTGCTACAGGCCGCCAGCACGTTGGGGAAGTGGACGCGGTTGGCGACCAGCCACGCCTTCCATTCCGCCCGTATGGAGCCGATGCTGGAGGAGTTCCGGGCGGTCGCCGAAGGCCTGACCTATCGGACACCCCAGGTCATCATGGCCGCGGGCGAGCAGGTGACGACGGCTGAGTATTGGGTGCGGCAGGTCCGCGATGTGGTCAGGTTCGGGGAGCAGGTCGCCTCCTACGGTGACGCGGTGTTCCTCGAGTTGGGTGCCGACCGGTCACTGGCCCGCCTGGTCGACGGCATCGCGATGCTGCACGGCGACCACGAGACACACGCCGCGATCAGCGCCCTGGCCCACCTGTATGTCAACGGCGTCACCGTCGACTGGACCGCGGTCCTCGGTGATGTCCCGGCGAGGGTGCTGGATCTTCCGACCTACGCCTTCCAGCATCAGCGGTACTGGCTTGAGGGTGCGGACCGGTCGGCTGCCGGTGGTCATCCGCTGCTGGGTTCGGCGGTGCGGCTGGCGGAGGCCAGTGGGGTGCTGTTCACTGCCCGGGTTTCCCAGAGCGGTGATCTGTGGCTGCGGGAGCAGGCGGTTCTGCCCGCGACGGTGTTCGTGGAGATGGCGCTGGCGGCGGCGGACGAGACCGGCTGCGGCCTCGTCGAGGAACTCACCGTCCAAGCGTTGCTGCTGCTTCCCGACAAGGGCGCCGTCCAGATACAGACCTGGGTGAGCGAACCGGACGAGACCAGCCGCCGCCGACTCAGTGTCCACGCCCGTTGCAGCGACAGCGAGCCCTGGACACGCCTGGCCACCGCGACCCTGGCCACCACAACCGGCAGGGTGTCCGGCTGGCAGGCCGGGGAGGTGTGGCCGCCGACCGATGCGGTACCGGTCGCGACCCGAGCACCATCACTGCGCGGGGTGTGGCGCCTGGGCGGCGACATCTTCGCCGAGGTCGCCCTGGACGGCACCCACGACGCCGCCGCATACACCCTGCACCCTGCCCTCCTGACCGCCGCCCTCACCAGCGCCGGGGAGGAGGCCCCCGTCGTGTGGCAGGGCCTGACCCTGCACGCCCGCAACCCCGGCGAGCTGCGCGTCCGTCTCACCTCACACGATGACGGCGCCCTGTCGGCCGAGGCCACCGACAGCACAGGACTTCCTGTCCTGTCCGCCCGTTCCCTCACCCTGGGCGCTGTTCCCGTCTACGAACCGGCCACCAGCACCGACGACCTGCTCACCCTGACCTGGACAGAAATCCCGGCCCCTCAGGAGACCGGCCTGACCACAGGCCGGTTCGAGGATCTGGTGTCGGACGGTGACGTGCCGGTCCCCGAAGTGGCGGTCTTCACCGCACTCCCCCACAACGACGACCCGCTGGAACAAACACGAAAGCTGACCGCCCAGGCCCTCCACACAATCCAGACCTGGCTGGCCGAGGAACGCTTCACCGACAGCACCCTGATCGTGCGAACCGGCACCGGGCCGGCCGCCGCCGCCGTGTCGGGATTGATGCGGTCGGCGCAGTCGGAACATCCGGGTCGGTTTGTCCTGGTGGAAAGCGACGACGACACCCTCACCCCGCGCCAACTGGCGGCGTCTGTCGGGTTGGACGAGCCGCGGCTGCGGATCAGCGACGGCCGGTTCGAAGTGCCACGACTGGCCCGCACGCAGGCGGCCGAACCCGAGTCAGAATGGGCGTGGGATCCAGATGGCACAGTCCTGATCACGGGCGGTTCCGGCGTCCTGGCGGGGATCGTCGCCCGGCACCTGGTGACCGAACGCGGCGTGCGTCATCTGCTGCTGCTGTCCCGCAGCACCCCGGACCAGGCGCTGATCGGCGAGCTCGGTGAACTGGGCGCCCAGGTCGACACAGCGGCCTGTGACGTGTCCGACCGTGACGGGCTGGCGCGGGTGCTGGCGAGTGTGTCGCCGGAGCATCCCCTGACGGCCGTGATTCACACTGCGGGCGTGCTCGATGACGGTGTCGTCGAGTCTTTGAACCCGCAGCGGCTCGACACGGTACTGCGACCCAAGGCCGACGGCGCCTGGCACCTCCACGAACTCACCCGCGACACCGACCTGGCCGCGTTCGTCATGTATTCCTCGGCTGCCGGTGTCATGGGCGGTGCGGGGCAAGGCAACTACGCGGCGGCAAACGCGTTCCTGGACGCGCTCGCCGAACAACGCCGAGCCGAGGGCCTGCCCGCACTCGCACTCGCCTGGGGTCTGTGGGAAGACACCAGCGGCCTGACCGCCAAACTGACCGGCACCGACCACGACCGAATCCGCCGCAGCGGCCTGCGAACCATCACCGCCGAACAGGGAATGCGGCTGTTCGACACCGCATCACGCCACAGCGACCCGATTCTGGTGGCCGCGCCGCTGGGTCCGGTGCGGGAGGCCGAAGTCCCGGCGCTACTCCGCTCGTTGCATCGCTCGGTCGCCCGGCAGGCCGCCTCTACCGGCGACTCGGCAGCGCGGTGGCTGGCGGCCCTGGCACCGACCGAGCGAGAGAAGGCACTGCTGAAGCTGGTGCGTGACAGCGCCGCTCTGGTCCTGGGACACGCCGACGCCAGCACCATCCCCGTAGCCGCCGCATTCAAGGATCTGGGCATCGATTCGCTGACCGCGGTGGAACTGCGCAACAGCCTGGCGAAAGCCACAGGGCTGCGGCTGCCCAACACGACGGTGTTCGACTACCCCACCCCGGCCATCCTGGCCGCCCGGCTGGGCGAGCTGTTCACGGGGGAGAGCCCCGTACCGGTACGCCCGTCGGTGTCGGTGGTGGGGCAGGACGAGCCGTTGGCGATCGTGGGTATGGCGTGTCGTCTGCCGGGTGGGGTGTCGTCGCCGGAGGATCTGTGGCGCTTGGTCGAGTCGGGTACGGACGCGATTTCCGGTTTCCCCGCCGACCGTGGCTGGGACGCAGAGAGCCTGTTCGACCCTGATCCAGATGCGCCGGGGAAGTCGTACTGCGTGGAGGGCGGGTTCCTCGATGCCGCGGCAAGCTTCGACGCCGGATTCTTCGGCATCAGTCCGCGTGAGGCACTGGCGATGGATCCGCAGCAGCGGCTGGTGCTGGAGGTGTCCTGGGAGGCGTTCGAGCGGGCCGGGATCGAGCCCGGTTCCGTACGCGGCAGCGACACCGGCGTCTTCATAGGCGCCTACGCCGGTGGCTACGGCGCCGGTGCCGACCTCGGCGGCTTCGCGGCCACCGCCAGCGCGACCAGTGTCCTGTCGGGACGGGTGTCGTACTTCTTCGGCCTCGAAGGCCCCGCCATCACAGTCGACACGGCCTGCTCGTCATCACTGGTGGCATTGCACCAGGCCGGGTACGCCCTGCGACAGGGTGAGTGCTCGCTGGCCCTGGTCGGCGGCGCCACCGTGATGGCCACCCCGCAAAGCTTCGTGGAGTTCTCCCGCCAGCGCGGCCTGGCATCCGATGGCCGGTGCAAGGCGTTCGCCGACGCCGCGGACGGCACGGGATGGGCCGAAGGCGTCGGTGTGCTGCTGGTCGAGCGGCTCTCCGACGCCCGCCGCAACGGCCACCAGGTGCTGGCGATGGTCCGCAGCTCGGCGGTCAACCAGGACGGTGCGTCCAACGGGCTGACCGCGCCGAACGGTCCTTCGCAGCAGCGGGTGATCCGGGCCGCTCTCAGCAACGCGGGTCTGAGCACGGCTGAGGTGGATGTGGTCGAGGCGCATGGCACGGGTACGACGCTGGGTGACCCGATCGAGGCCCAGGCGGTGCTCGCCACTTACGGCCAGGACCGTGAGCGGCCCCTGCTGCTGGGCTCGTTGAAGTCGAATATCGGTCATACGCAGGCTGCCTCGGGTGTGTCGGGTGTCATCAAGATGGTGATGGCGCTGCGGCATGGGCTGGTGCCGCGCACGTTGCATGTGGATGAGCCGTCGCGGCATGTGGACTGGACGGCCGGTGCGGTGGAACTGGTGAGTGAAAACCGGTCCTGGCCCGACACCGACCGGCCCCGCCGGGCAGGCGTGTCGTCCTTCGGCGTCAGCGGCACCAACGCCCACGTCATCCTGGAGAGCGCACCCGCCCAGCCCACGCAGGAGGCGCAGCCTGCTGTGACGCCGGTGGTGGCCTCGGATGTGCTGCCCCTGGTGGTATCGGCCAGGACCCAGTCCGCTCTGGCCGAGGTCGAAGACCGGCTGCGCGCCTACCTGGCCGCAACACCCGAGGCAGACATGCGGGCTGTGGCGTTGACGCTGGCGGTGACGCGGTCGGTGTTCGAGCACCGTGCCGTGCTCCTCGGCGACGACACTGTTACCGGCACCGGCGCTGCTATGTCTGATCCCCGGGTGGTGTTCGTCTTCCCGGGGCAGGGGTGGCAGTGGCTGGGGATGGGCAGTGCGCTGCGTGATTCGTCGGTGGTGTTCGCGGAGCGGATGGCTGAGTGTGCGGCGGCGTTGGGTGAGTTCGTGGACTGGGATCTGTTCACGGTGCTGGATGATCCGGCGGTGGTGGACCGGGTCGATGTGGTCCAGCCTGCCTCGTGGGCGGTGATGGTTTCGCTGGCCGCGGTGTGGCAGGCGGCCGGTGTGCGGCCGGACGCGGTGATCGGTCACTCCCAGGGCGAGATCGCCGCGGCGTGTGTGGCGGGTGCGGTGTCGTTGCGGGATGCGGCGCGGATTGTGACGTTGCGCAGTCAGGTGATCGCCCGCGGTCTGGCGGGCCGGGGCGCGATGGCATCCATCGCGTTGCCCGCACAGGAGATCGAGCTGGTCGACGACGCCTGGATCGCCGCCCACAACGGTCCCGCCTCCACCGTGATCGCGGGCACCCCGGAAGCGGTGGACCATGTCCTTACGGTTCATGAGGCGCGAGGGGTGCGGGTGCGGCGGATCACCGTCGACTACGCCTCGCACACCCCGCACGTCGAGCTGATCCGCGACGAACTGCTCGGCATCACCGCCGGTATGGGCTCGCAGCCTCCGGTGGTGCCGTGGCTGTCGACCGTGGACGGCACCTGGGTCGAGGGCCCCTTGGATGCGGACTACTGGTACCGGAACCTGCGTGAACCGGTCGGTTTCGACCCCGCCGTCAGCCAGTTGCGTGCCGAGGGCGAGACCGTGTTCGTCGAGGTCAGCGCCAGCCCGGTGCTGTTGCAGGCGATGAATGACGATGTCGTCTCTGTTGCCACGTTGCGTCGCGACGACGGGGACGCCGCCCGGATGCTCACCGCCCTGGCACAGGCCTACACCCACGGCGTCACCGTCGACTGGCCCGCCATCCTCGGCACCACCACAGCCCGGGTACTGGACCTTCCAACCTACGCCTTCCAGCACCAGCGGTACTGGCTCAAGAGCGTGGACCGGTCGTCTGCCGACGGTCATCCACTGCTGGGCACGGTAGTGGCGCTGCCCGGCTCCGACGGTGTGGTCCTCACCGGGCGGGTATCACTGGCCACCCACACATGGTTGGCTGACCACGCGGTGCGCGGCAGTGTCCTGCTCCCCGGTACCGCATTTGTTGAGCTGGTCGTCCGCGCCGCCGACGAGGTCGAGTGCGACGCCATCGACGAGCTGGTGATCGAAACCCCGCTCCTGCTGCCGCAGACCGGAGGCGTGCAACTATCCGTCTCCGTCGCGGAGGCCGACGAGTCCGGACACCGCGCGGTGACAGTCTTCTCCCAGGCGGATAACACGGACACATGGACCCGGCACGTCTCCGCCACGATCAGCGCCTCTGACACACCCCTCTCGCTGCCGGAGTCTGACACCTGGCCACCAGCCCAGGCCCAGCCGATGAACGTGGCCGACTTCTACGACCAGCTGATGGCAGAAGGCTACGAGTACGGTCCCGCCTTCCAAGGGCTGCAAGCTGCGTGGCGCGACGGGGACACCGTCTACGCCGAGGTTGCTCTGGCCGAGGAGCAGGCGCAGGAGGCGGCACGATACGCCGTGCACCCGGTCCTACTCGATGCGGCTCTGCACACCTGCACTCTGAACACACCCGACGCCGAGCAGGGTGTGGGGCTGCCGTTCTCCTGGAATCACATCCGAATCCACGCCGCCGGCCCGGCCACACTGCGTGTCACGGTGACACAGGAAGGAGACGGCTGGAGTGTGCGGGTCGCCGACGACACCGGCCGGCCCGTGGCCACCATCGGCTCCCTCATCACCCGGCCGGTAACCGCCGACACACTCGGCTCCATCACGGACGACCTGCTCACCCTGACGTGGACGGAAATCCCCGCGCCTCAGGAGACCAGCCTGACCAGGGGCAGGTTCGAAGATCTGGCGGACGGCAACATGCCGGTGCCCGACGTGGTGGTCTTCACCGCGCTTCCCACCAGCAGCGAGAACCCGCTGGACCTGCCGGACCCGCCGGACCCGCTGGACCCGCTGGACCCGGTGGACCCGGTGGATCCGCTGGACTCGCCAGACCCGCTGGCACAGACCCGTACGCTGACCGCCCGGGTCCTCCAGACAGTCCAGACCTGGCTGGCCGGGGAACGCTTCACCGACAGCACACTGGTCGTGCGGACCGGTACCGGTTTGGCCGCCGCCGCAGTATCGGGCTTGATGCGGTCGGCCCAGTCCGAACACCCCGGCCGGTTCATCCTGGTCGAAAGCGACGACGACACCCTCACCCCGGACCAGCTGGCGGCCACCGTCGGGCTCGACGAGCCGCGGCTGCGGATCAACGACGGCCGGTACGAGGCAGCTCGACTGGCCCGGACCAACACCCCCGAAGACAGCCCGCTGACGATCCCCGACAATCGTGCCTGGCTGCTGGAACAACCCCGCAGCGGAACCCTGCAAGACCTCGCGCTGGTACCCACCGACACCGCCGAACGGCCCCTGCAACCCGGCGAAGTACGCATAGACGTACGCGCCGCGGGACTCAACTTCCGCGACGTCGTCGTGGCCCTCGGCATGGTCAACGACAACCGGCCGACGGGCGGTGAAGCGGCCGGCGTCGTACTCGAGGTCGGCCCCGATGTACACGATCTGGCTCCGGGAGACCGCGTCTTCGGCGTGGTGGCAGGCTCATTCGGGCCGGTCGCGATCGCCGACCGTCGAATGCTCGCTGTGATGCCTGATGGCTGGTCCTTCACTACGGCGGCATCCGTGCCGGTCGTGTTCGCCACCGCGTACTACGGGTTGGTGGATCTGGCCGGGCTGAGCGCGGGTGAGTCCGTGCTGATCCACGCCGCGGCGGGCGGTGTGGGCATGGCGGCGACCCAGATCGCCCGCCACCTCGGCGCGCAGATCTACGCGACCGCCAGCACCGGGAAACAACACATCCTGCGCGAAGCCGGCCTGGAAGACACCCGCATCGCCGACTCCCGCACGCTGAGTTTCCAGGAAACCTTCCTCAACAACACACACGGCCAGGGTGTCGATGTCGTCCTGAACTCCCTCAGCGGTGACTTCGTCGACGCCTCCCTCGATCTGCTGCCCCGCGGCGGCCGGTTCGTGGAGATGGGCAAGACCGACATCCGCGACCCGCACCAGATCACCGCCGACCGGCCGGGTACCACCTACCAGGCGTTCGACCTGATGGACGCCGGCCCGGACCGGCTGCGGGAGATCATCACCGAAATCCTCAGCCTGTTCGCACACGGCGTCCTACAGCCACTGCCGGTGCAGGCCTGGGACATCCGCCAGGCCCGTGATGCGTTCGGCTGGATGAGCCGCGCCCGCCACATCGGCAAGATCGTCCTCACCATCCCCCGCCGACCCGACCCCGACGGCACCGTCCTGATCACCGGCGGTTCCGGCGTCCTGGCAGCCATCCTCGCCCGCCACCTGGTAGCCGAACACGGTGCACGCCATCTGCTGCTCCTCTCCCGCACCACCCCCGACCCAGCACTGATCAACGAACTCACCCAGCTGGGCGCCCGGGTCGACACCGCGGCCTGCGACGTATCGGACCGCACCGGACTGGCGCGCGTACTGGCGGGCGTATCACCGGAACACCCCCTGACCGCCGTGATCCACACCGCCGGCGCACTCGACGACGGCGTCGTGGAGTCCCTGACCACACAGCAACTGGAGACGGTCCTGCGGCCCAAGGCCTACGGCGCCTGGCACCTCCACGAACTCACCCGGGATGCCGACCTCGCAACGTTCGTCATGTACTCCTCCGCCGCCGGTGTCATAGGTGGCGCGGGACAGGGCAACTACGCGGCAGCCAACGCCTTCCTCGACGCCCTGGCCGAACAACGCCGAGCCGAGGGCCTGCCCGCACTCGCGCTCGCCTGGGGTCTGTGGGACGACGCCAGCGGCCTCACCTCCAGGCTGACCGACACGGACCACGATCGGATCCGGCGCAGCGGCATGCGAACCATCACCGCTGAGCACGGAATGCGGCTGTTCGACGGCGCGTCACGCCACGGCGAGCCGGTCCTGTTCGCCGCGGCGATGTCTCCGGTACGGGACGTCGAGGTCCCCGCGCTGCTGCGTGGACTGCAAACGGTGAAGCGTCCGCAGGCCAGGACCGCGGCACGCGACGAGGTCGGCTCGCAGCCCCTGAGCGCCCGTCTCACCGGCCGTACGAGCGTCGAGCAGCACCGCGTCATGCTCGAACTCGTGCTGGGAGAGGCGGCCTCCGTACTCGGTCACGGCTCGGCGGACGCGATCGCGACGGACACGTCGTTCAAGGATCTGGGCATGGATTCGCTGACGGCGATCGAACTCCGTAACCGCCTCGTGGCGGAAACCGGGCTACAGCTTTCCGCCACGATGGTGTTCGACTACCCGACGGCGAACGCTCTGGCCGCGCATCTGCTGGACAAGCTCGATATCCCGCCCGTACAGCAACACCTCGAAGCACCGGCGCCGAGCACGGGCACCGGCCCGGCCGAACCGGTCGCCGGTGAGCCGTCGGCGAACGAGCCGATCGCCATCGTGGCGATGGCGTGCCGGCTGCCGGGCGGGGTCAGTTCGCCGGAGGGTTTGTGGCGCCTTGTGGAGTCCGGTACTGACGCGATCTCCAGCTTCCCCACCGACCGTGGCTGGGACGTCGAGGGCCTGTTCGATCCGGACCCGGACGCCCCTGGTAAGTCGTACTGCGTGCAGGGCGGCTTCCTGGACACCGCGGCCGACTTCGACGCTCCCTTCTTCGGTATAAGCCCGCGTGAGGCGCTGGGCATGGATCCGCAGCAGCGGCTGTTGCTGGAAACCACCTGGGAGGCGATCGAGCGCGCACAGATCGATCCGAAGTCCCTCCGCGGCCGCGATGTGGGCGTGTACGTGGGTGGCGCGGCACAGGGTTACGGAGTGGGCGTCGACCAGCAGCACGACAACGGGATCACCGGTAGCTCGGTCAGCCTGCTGTCAGGACGGGTGTCATACGCGCTCGGGTTGGAGGGACCGGGGGTCACCGTGGACACCGCTTGCTCCTCCTCCCTGGTGGCGCTGCACCTCGCGAGCCAGGCGTTGAGTCAGCGTGAGTGCTCGCTGGCGCTGGTGAGCGGGGTCTCGGTGATGTCCTCGCCCGCGATGTTCGTGGAATTCTCCCGCCAGCGCGGACTGTCTTCCGATGGCCGGTGCAAGTCGTTCGCCGCATCGGCGGACGGCACGATCTGGTCCGAGGGCGTGGGTGTCCTGGTGGTGGAGCGACTTTCCGATGCCCGCCGGCTGGGGCACCGGGTCCTCGCCATCGTCCGGGGCAGCGCGGTGAACTCCGACGGCGCGTCGAACGGGCTGACCGCACCGAACGGCGCGTCCCAGCAGCGGGTGATCCGGCAGGCATTGGCCAACGCCGGTCTCAGCGCGTCGGAGGTGGATGTGGTCGAGGCGCACGGCACCGGCACGAAGCTCGGCGACCCGATCGAGGCGGAGGCCATTCTGGCGACGTACGGGCAAGAACGGTCGACGCCCGCCTGGCTCGGCTCGCTGAAGTCGAACATCGGTCACACCATGGCGGCGTCGGGCGTGCTCGGCGTGATCAAGATGGTGGAGGCGATGCGGCACGGTTCGCTCCCCCGTACGCTCCACGTGGACGCCCCATCGCCTCACGTGGACTGGACATCGGGGAGCGTCGCGCTGCTGACGGAGCGCCGGCCATGGCCGGACGACACCAAGCTGCGCAGGGCCGGCGTGTCGTCGTTCGGGCTCAGCGGTACCAACGCGCACGTAGTGCTGGAGCAGTACCAGGCGCCCGCCCCGTCAGCCACGCCGGTCACGACGAACGAGCCCGGACCGCTGCCGTGGGTCTTGTCCGCGCAGAGCCCGAAAGCGCTACGGGAGCAGGCCGGGCGGCTGCACACCTCCCTCGCCGAGGGCTCGGAGTGGAATCCGCTGGACATCGGATACTCCCTGGCGACCACACGATCGGACTTCGCCTATCGAGCGGTCGCCGTGGGATCCGGCCGGGAGGATTTCCTGCGTGCGCTGTCAAAGCTGGCGGACGGCGTCTCCTGGCCCGGGCTCACGACCGCGACCGCCAAGGCCAGGCGCGTTGCCTTCCTGTTCGACGGGCAGGGTGCCCAACGGCTGGGAATGGGCAAGGAGCTGTACGACGGCTTCCCCGCTTTCGCGCGTGCCTGGGACACGGTGAGCGTCGGGTTCGACAAACACCTCGACCACTCGCTGACGGACGTCTACTTCGGTGAGGGCGGTTCGACGACGGCCGAGCTCGTGGATGACACCCTCTACGCGCAGGCGGGCATTTTCGCGCTGGAGGCCGCGCTGTTCGGGCTGCTGGAGGACTGGGGCGTGCGCCCCGACTTCGTCGCCGGGCATTCCATCGGTGAGGCAACCGCCGCTTACGCCAGCGGGATGCTTTCGCTCGAACACGTCACCACTCTGATCGTCGCCCGGGGGCGAGCGCTGCGGGCGACACCGCCGGGAGCCATGGTCGCACTGCGGGCAGGCGAGGAAGAGGTGAGGGAGTTCCTCGACCAGACCGGTGCGGCGCTGGATCTGGCGGCGGTCAACAGCCCCGAGGCTGTCGTCGTATCGGGTGAGCCGGACACGGTGGCAGGCTTCGAAGCCGCGTGGGCGGCGTCCGGGCGAGAGGCCAGGAGACTGAGGGTCCGCCATGCCTTTCACTCCCGCCATGTGGAGGCCGTGCTCGATGAGTTCCGTACGGCACTGGAGTCCCTGAAGTTCTCCGCCCCGGCGCTGCCGATGGTATCGAGCGTGACCGGGCATCTGATCGATCCGGATGAGATGGGCACGCCGGAGTACTGGTTGCGCCAGGTCCGGCAACCCGTCCGCTTCCAGGACGCCGTCCGCGAACTGGCCGAACGGGGGGTGGGCACATTCGTCGAGATAGGGCCTTCGGGGGCGCTCGCGTCGGCCGGAATGGAGTGTCTGGGCGGCGACGCCTCGTTCCACGCCGTGCTGCGCCCGCGGTCGCCGGAGGACGTTTGCCTGATGACGGCCATCGCGGAGCTGCATGCGGGCGGGACGGCAATCGACTGGACGAAGGTGCTGTCCGGCGGCCGGGCGGTGGATCTGCCGGTCTATCCGTTCCAGCACCAGTCCTACTGGCTGGCCCCGGCCGCCCCGGATGCCACGGCTGTGACGCCTGTGGTCGAGGAGGAGGACGGTGAGTATGACGAGCCCTCCTATGCGGATGAGCCTCGCACCATGCTGGAACTCGTTCAGATGGAGGTGGCGAGCGTCCTGGGCATGACCGACCCCGGCGTCATACTCGACGACTCGTCCTTCCTCGAGTTGGGATTCGACTCGCTCAGCGCCGTTCGGCTACGCAACCGGCTGTCGAAGGCCACCGGACTCGACCTACCGGCCACTCTGCTGTTCGAGCACCCCACGTCGGCCGAATTGGCCTCGCACTTGGATGCGCTGCTTGACTCCGATATTGACGCGGCCGGCGTTTATGCCCTTCTGGAAGAGATCAACGAACTGGATACAGAAGCCGTCGACATGACCGCGGCGGAACACAAGGCCATCTCCGCACTACTGGAAAAGCTCTCAGCAAAATGGAAGACCGGGGACGAATAAGGGGATGCCTCATGTGGCGTGGCTACTCGCACTTGACATATCGATCGGGCAAGAATAATTTAATGTAATGCTGGAATTGGGCAACCGCTTAAAGTTCAAATTTGCCGGACAGCTCCTCGAAGCTGTCAATCCGCACCTACAGGGCCATCCCTACGACGTACTGGTCCGCCTCCTCGAGGGCGGCCGCATCGAAAACGTACTGGAATTGTGCGGCGGGACCGGTTTCGCATCGCGAATGCTGGCCGAAAAGCATTCGAAGGTACGGGCCACCTCCATCGATCTGTCACCCGAGCTGACCGCGGTAGGCCGCCGCAAGTTGGCCTCGCGGGGGGTCGATAACGTCACCCTGGTCGAGGGTGACGTTGCCGCCTTGCCCTACCCGGACAACTCGTTCGACACCGTGATGTCGGCCTTTGGTCTGCATGAGGTCCCGACCGCGGGCCGCCTCAGCGCGATCCGCGAGTCCGCGCGGGTACTCCAGCCCGGAGGCCGCTTCGTCATCGTCGATCTCGACCGCCGGACCAAGTACGGGTGGACGATGGATCTCTTCATGAAGGTCATGGAGCCGAAGTTTGCCCCCGAGGTGTTCGGAAGTGGCCTGGTGGACAGGTTGAAAGAGAACGGTTTCACCATCGATCATCACGAGTCGGCCGGGCCGAACGGATGGACGCAGTCGATCGTCGCCACCCTGGAGGCGTGAGCCGCGCCTCAGTGGTCCAGCCGGATTTCGCTGTCCGACCCGTGGGTTTGTCTGGGCGGCTGGAGTGCATCGGGTCATGGGAAGTGGTGAGGGGCAGCCTCACGGAGGCCGCCCCTCGGACGTGTGACGACAAGCTGCACGGACGGCTTCTTCAGTCCTGGGGTTCGAGCAGTTCTCCGGTCTGCTTGACCCGGACGTGGATCGCCCCCGACGGGCAGGCCTGCGCGACCGCGATCACGTGCTCGTCCGCGTCGATCTCGCTCGCGCGGGCGCGCGACTGGTGCCCGTGCATCTCGAAGTACGCGCCCGCGCTGGCCACGCAGACGGCCGAGCCGATGCACTCGCTCCGGTCGACCCACAGCTCCCATCGCGCCATGCCACTCACCATGCCAGGGGCAACGCTTCGAGGCTGGGCACCAGCCGCCCGCGCAGGAACGTGATCTGCGGCTCCGGCACCGCGAACCGCAGCGCCGGGATGCGGGAGATGAGCGAACCGAGCGCGGTCTGCATCTCCACCCGGACGAGCTGAGCGCCCATGCAGTGGTGCGCGCCGTGCCCGAGGGACATGTGCGGGTTGCTCGTCCGGTGGAAGTCGATCTCGTCCGGATGGTCGTAGATCTTCGGGTCGGTGTTGGCCGAGTACGTCTGGATCGCCACCGCCTCACCGGCCTTGACGGTCGTGCCGCTGAGCTCGACGTCCTCCACCGCCATCCGGACCCAGCTCGCCTGCTTGGCGATCGGGATGATCCGGAGCAACTCGTCGACCGCCTTCGGGATCAGCGAGAGGTCCTTTTGCAGCTCGGCGAGTTTCTCCGGGTGGTTCAGCAGCGTGTAGACGCTGTTGCCGATCGCGTTGGCGGTGGTCTCGTACCCCGCTATCAGCAGCGTGACGGCGAAGCCGACCAGCTCCGTCTCGCTGAGCCGGTCGTCCTTGTCACGGGCCCGCACCAGCGACCCGAGCAGGTCGTTGGTGTCCTGCTTGCGGCGTTCGGCGATCAGCTCGGAGAGGTAGAGGTAGAGCGACTGGCCGGCCGCCATCACGACTTCCTGCGGGTAGGCGCCGTTCGAGAGCATCTGGTCCGACCAGGTCCGGAACTTGGTCTGGTCCTCGACCGGCACACCCAGCAGCTCACAAATCATGATGATCGGCAGAGGCAGGGCGAAATCCTCCATCAGATCGGCCGGGGCGCCCTTGGCCAGCATTTTGTCGATCAGATCGTTGGCGACCTCCTGGGTGCGCGGGCGCAGGGCCTCCATCCGGCGGCTGGTCAGCGCCTTGGTCGCCAACCGGCGCAGGCGGGTGTGTTCCGGAGGGTCCATCAGCATGATGACGGGCTGGTCCTGGATCGCCGGGAGGACCCGGGGGACGTCCTTGCCGAGCGTCGCGCTGCGGCTGAACCGCGGGTCCACGAACACCTTGGCGACGTCCTCCCAGCTGGTGGCCAGCCAGGTCTCCCCGCCGTAAGGCATCCGGACCCGGCCCAGCTCACCGGCGTCCCGTAGCCGGTTGTACTCGGGGTGGACCTCGAGTCGCCGCATTTCGGCGAAAGGATAAGGGCAGGCCTTACGGGCCTCCCCCGGATCGGTCGTCGACATTCTTTTCTCCGTTCACACGCGGACGGCGATCTGGTGCCGGTAGCTTTCCATCGGCAGGCTGTCCATCGGCGGCACAAGGCCGAGTCGGCTGAGCATTTTGACCGAAGCAGGCGGCTGGTAGTCCGCGAACGTGCCGCCGAACACCGTGATCTGGCTGTGCAGGGCGAGCGTGCGCGCAAGCCAGTTCATCCGTTGCTTGTTCAGGTTGCGGCGGAGGCGACTGCCCGGGGCCATCCGCCGGCGCACCGCGGCACGGACCTGATCGGAGATGTCGTGATCGCTGACCCACTCCAGCTCGGGTATCTCCGCTGTGATCCGCCGCATCGCCTGGAGGCGCTGCCGCGTGAACACGTCGATGTGCGACAGCGCGCCACCCGGGCGCAGCACGCGCGCGGCTTCCCGCAGGAAACGTCCCAGGTTCGGGTAGGTGTGCGAGCTCTCGATGTTGACGAGCACATCCACCGAGGAGTCCTCGAAGGGCAGTTCCTCGGCATCGCCCTGAACGAACCGCAGGGTATCGCCGCGGGACAGCGTGGCGGTGGCGCTGGCGATCGCCTTCGGTGCCAGGTCCAGCCCGGTCATCCGGGCGGTGGGGACGAGACGGGACAGGAAGTTGAGCCCCTCCCCCATCCCGCAGCCGACCTCCAGGACCGTCCGGCCGTCGCAGCTCTCCAAACCCTTTGGAAGGTCGCGCAGGGCCAGGTAGTAGAGCTGTTCGCTGAATCCGTCGGTGCCGTACTCGGTGAATCCGGGTAGCCTGGCCTCGATCTCGGCGACGAACTCGGAGTTGTGCACGCCCCAGTTCCACAGCTCGCCCTTTGCGGACATGCCGGCGGCGAAGTCGTAGATGGAGGAGCTGGCGGACTTGAAGGTGGCGGCCTTCGTCTCCGCCTGCGGGGTGCCGGATTCATCGAGATTGATGTTCTCGATACCGCTGGTGAAGGCGGTCACGACGTCGGGTTGGATCATGCGGGTCTCCGAATTCGCCGGATCGGTTCGATCATTGCTCCAGTGGATGAACGCGCGCGAGATGGTCGGTCACCACTACAGCGAGTACGGATCGAGGACGTCCTCGGGCGTCGACTCGATCGCCATCTTGCGGCCGAGGCCGAGCTCGTCGGCGAAGCCGAGCAGTACGTCGAGGGCTATGTGATCGGCGAACGCGCTGCCGGTCGAGTCGAAGACGCTCAGGCTCTCCCGGTGCGGAGCGGCGATCTCGGGCGCCGCGCACAGGTCGGCCAGCGACGGGCCGAGCTCCCGATCGGGCAGCTGCTGGAACTCGCCCTCGGCGCGAGCCTGCCCGGGGTGGTCGACGCAGATGAACGCGTCGTCGAGCAACGCCTTGGGCAGCTCGGTCTTGCCCTGCTCGTCCGCGCCGATGCCATTGACGTGCAGATGTGGCGGACGCGGTCCGGCCGACACCACCGGCCCACCGCCGACCGGTACCGATGTGACGGTGCACAGGACGTCCGAGGTCGCCATCGCGGTCGCCGCGTCGGTGACCTCGACGGGCACCTTGAGAAACGCGATCCGGCCGGCGAACGACTCCGCGTGCTCAGCCTTGACGTCACTGATCAGGATGCGTTCCAGCGGGAGGACGCGGCTGAGGGCGTGTGCCTGGGTGACCGCCTGGGCGCCCGCGCCGGTCAGGGCGAGGGTGGCGCTGCCCGGCCGGGCGAGCAGCCGGGTGGCGACAGCCGCGACCGCACCGGTCCGCATGGCGGTGATGGTGCCGGCGTCGGCGAGCGCGACCATGCTTCCGCTGTCGTCGTCGAGCCGCGACACGGTCCCGACGATGGTCGGCAGGTTGAAGCGCTCGAAGTTCTGCGGGCTGTAGCTGACTGTCTTCATCGTCACACCGATGCCCGACGCGCGGTGCGGCATGAACTCGATGACGCCCGGAACGTCGCCGCCGCGGGCAAAGCCGGTACGCGGTGGCGGCTCGTTGGTCTCGCCGCGGCCCAACCGCGCGAAACCCCTGTGCACCTCGCTGATCAGACGATCCATCATGACGTCGCGGCCGACCACCGAGAGGATCCGCTTGATGTCACGCTGGCACAGAACCTTGGTCTGCATGTCACCTCTCTTTCGTGCGCCTGGCCCGGCGGGGTCTCAGGGATCTCGTCCTCACCGGCGCCGGCACGCAAGGCAGGTCACGAGCGGACATCGGCGACGCTAGCAGTCGGCTGACAACCATCACCCCCCCAACTCCCCCCTGGATGATTCCGCAGCTCCGGGTGGTCGTTTGTAGGGGGTTGCGGGATCTGACTCGCCCGTATTTTCTTCCTGGTACACGCCGGGGAACGGCGGGGAAGGGTGAGGCAATTGACTCCGCCGGTCACGGCACCGTACAGCCGCTTCGAGAAGATCGGGGCGTCCGATCTCGACGGCGACGAGACACTTCTCGGCGTCATCGAACATCGCGCTGGACACACCGGAGTTTCACTGGCCGAGGGCTACCCCCGGACGGCCGTACACACGACGACTCGCGAGGACGAGTCGTTCGCCGAGGCGTGGCACGCGGAGGGACCGAAGGAATCGGGCAGCCACGGGGGCGTCGCCTGGGCTCGGACGGCCGACTACCTCTTCGGCGTCGCCCGGGTGCCCGAGGGCGACCGGTACGCGGCCGGCACCGCGGCCGTCTACACCGGAATCTTCGACCTGATCGGGACACTGGGATACCCCAGTCTGGCCCGCACCTGGAACTACGTCAGCGGGATCAACACGCCGAACGCCGACGGCCTCGAGGTCTACCGGGACTTCTGCGTGGGCCGCGCCGAGGCGCTGGACGCCCGCGGGATCGACCCGGCGACCATGCCGGCGGCGACCGGCATCGGCGCCCACGGCGGCGGCATCACGTGCTACTTCATCGCCGCACGCGCCGGTGACCGGGTCAACATAGAGAACCCGGCTGTGCTCACGGCTCACCGCTACCCGCAGCAGTACGGCCCCCGCCCACCGGTCTTCGCCCGCGCCACCTGGCTCTCGCCGCCGGGGACGGACGACGGCCGGCTCTTCATCTCCGCGACCGCCGGCATCCTCGGTCACGAGACGGTGCACCACGGCGACGTCACCGCGCAATGCGAGGTATCGCTTGAGAACATCGCCCGGGTGATCGGTGCCGAGAACCTGGGGCGGCACGGGCTCCGCCGAGGCTACTCTCTCGCCGACGTCGATCACTTGAAGGTCTACGTACGCCACCGCGAGGATATTTCGACCGTCCGTCGGATCTGCGCCGAGCGCCTCTCCCGCGAGGCCACGGTCGCCGTACTGCACACCGACATCGCCCGCACCGATCTGCTGGTCGAGATCGAGGGTGTGGTGGCGTGACCCCGCCGAGATGACCTGGAAGGACCACCGATGAGCACCGAAGCTCAGCAAGAGAGCACGCCCACCGCGCGCTGCCCCTTCTCGATCCAGGACGGGCACCGCACGATCCTGGAGACCGGCACGATCGGCGCGCATGAACTCTTCGGCGTCAGGCAATGGCTCGTGGCCGCGGCCGAGGACGTCAAGCTGGTCACCAACGACCCCCGGTTCAGCTCGGCGGCACCGTCCGGGATACTCGGCGAGCGGCGCCCGGGCTGGTTCTCCGGGATGGACTCGCCGGAGCACAACCGCTATCGGCAGAAGATCGCCCGGGACTTCACCCTGCGGGCCGCCCGCAAGCAGGAGGAGTTCATCATCCAGGCGGCGGACGCCTGCCTCGACGACATCGAGGCGTCCGGTCCCGGCACCGACCTGGTTCCCGGGTACGCCAAGCGCCTGGCGTCCCTGGCCATCCACGACCTCTACGGCCTGAATGAGGAGGAAGGGCCCGTACTGGAGGGCCAGATGCGGGCCATGGAGGGCGGCACCGACATGGAGAGCATCAAGAGACTGACCGACGAATTCTTCGGTCACGTACTGGCACTGGTGCGTGCCAAGCGGGAGCAGGCGGGCGACAAACTCCTGCACCGGCTGGCCGAGGCCGGCGAGGACGAGATCCTGCTCAGCGACGACGAGGCGACCGGGGTGTTCGCCACGCTGCTGTTCGCCGGGCACGACTCGATGCAGCAGATGGTGGGCTACTGCCTGTACGCACTGCTCTCCCATCCCGAGCAGCGGGCGGCTCTGCGGGAGAACCCGGACCTGATCGACGGCGCGGTCGAGGAGCTGCTGCGCTACCTCCCGCTCAACCAGCTCGGCGTGCCGCGGGTCTGCGTCGAGGACGTCGAGCTGCGCGGCCAGACCATCAGCGCCGGCGACAGCGTCATCCCGCTCTACTCGACGGCCAACCGCGACCCCGGCGTCTTCGCCGACCCCGACACGTTCGACATCACTCGCAGGCCCGAGCACAACTTCGCTTTCGGGTACGGCATCCACAAGTGCCCGGGCCAGCACCTCGCCCGCGTGTTGATCAAGGTCGCCGCGCTGCGCCTGTTCGAGCGCTTCCCGGACGTGCGGCTGGCCGGCGACGTGCCGATGAACGAGGGCCTGGGCCTGTTCAGCCCGGCCGAGCTGCGGGTCACCTGGGGAGCGGAGTGAGCCCGTCCGTGCAGACCATCAAGCTGCCGAACGGCAAGACCGTCGCACACGTCAACCCGGGCGAGGCGCGGTTCCTCTACCAGGAGATCTTCGCCGAGCGGTGCTACTTGCGGCGCGGTCTCGAGCTGCGAGCAGGTGATGTGGTCTTCGACGTCGGCGCGAACATCGGCATGTTCTCGCTCTTCGCCCACCTGGAGTGCCCCGATGTCACGGTGCACGCCTTCGAGCCGGCGCCGGTGCCGTACGCCGCGCTCAGGGCCAACGCCGAGCGGTACGGCATCGCGGGCCGGTTCGAGCAGTGCGCGGTCTCGGACGTGGCCGGCCGCGGCACGATGACGTTCTACACGGATACCACGATGATGTCGGGCTTCCACCCGGATCCGGCGACCCGCACGGAGCTGCTGCGCAGGCTCGCCATCAACGGCGGGTACAGTGCCGAGGCCGCCGACCGGATGCTGGCCGAGCTGCCGGACACCAGCCAGGTGATCGAAACCTCCGTCGTGCGCCTCTCCGACGTCATCGCCGAGCGGGGCATCACCTCGATCGGCCTGCTCAAGATCGATGTGGAGAAGAACGAGCGGCAGGTGATGGGCGGGATCGACGCGGCCGACTGGCCGCGCATCCGCCAGGTCGTCACCGAGGTGCACGACATCGACGGAAGGCTCGACGAGGTCCTCACACTGCTGCGCGGGCAGGGCTTCACGGTCCTCAGCGAGCAGGAGCCGCTCTTCGCCGGCACCGACATCTACCAGGTCGTCGCCCGCCGCGGGGACGCCTGACCACACGCCGCCCGTTCCCCCTTCCCGAGCGGCGCGGTCTCGTGTCGTCCGCGGCTATTCCGCGTTGGCGAGTTCGGCCGGCAGCTGCTGGCGGCCCTTGACTCCCAGCTTGCGGAAGACGTTCGTGAGGTGCTGCTCCACTGTGCTGGCCGTGACGAAGAGCTGGTCGGCGATCACGCGGTTGGTCTGGCCGCCGGCGGCCAGCGACGCCACCCGCCGCTCCGCGTCGGTCAGCGACTTGATCCGCTGCGGCAGGCCGGATTCCTCCGGCCAGCCGGGGCCTCCGGGCTTGGCCCCGAGCCGGCGCAGCAGCGGGGTCGCGCCGCACTGGGCGGCCAGGTGCCGGGCCTGCCGAAGCAGTCCCCGCGCCCGGCTGTGGTGCCGGAGCGCGCTCAACGCCTCGCTCAGGTCGGCGAGCACCCGGGCCCGCTCGTACCGGTCGTTGCAGGAGAGCAGCAGGTCGGCCGCCTCATCGAGCAGGTCGACCCGCTTCGCCGGCGGGCTGTACGCCGCCTGTGCCCGCAGCGTCAAAGCGCGGGAACGGGGTCCCATCGCACGGGTGAGCTGCTCGTCGATGAGCCGCCGGCCCTCGTCCCGGTCGCGGCCGTGCAGCAGCGCCTCGGCGGCGTCGACGCGCCACAGGGACAGACCCGGCACGTCAACGCCCCAGTTCTGCATACGTTCCCCGCAGATGCGAAACGCCGTGTACGCCGCCTCGTGCCGGCCCGTCGCGAGGCTGTACTGGCCTCGTGCCGAGAGCAGGTGCAGGCCGTACAGGCTGTCCTGGATGGCCTGCGGCAGCGGCTCGGCGAGCCACTTCTCCGCCCGCTCGGTCTCGCCCAGCCGGATAGCGGCGGCTACCGCACTGCTCAGCGGTAACGCGGCGGTGACGCCGAGCGATGACAGCCGCCGGTGGTCCAGAATGGCGCTGCCCGCCTCGACCGCTGCGGCCAGGTCGCCGCGACGCAGCGCGGCCTCGGCGCGCGGCCCCGCGTAGCCCGCCTCCTCCTCGTTCGACGCCCCGGTCTCGGAGACGAGCTTGTCGGCCCAGAGCTGAGCGGTGTCGGTGCTCTCCGCGTACAGCAAGGCCGTCAGCGCGGCCAGGGCAGTGGTGCCGACCGCCGCCGAGTCAGCGTGCTTCAGGACGTTCTCCGCCTCGGCGGCGGCAAGCTCGGGACGACCGCGCAGGGCCGACATGACAGCGTTATCAGCGGTCGCGGAAAGCCGGGCCGCCTTCGGCAGGTTCGCGAGTTCATCCGGCGGGACCGGACGCGGCTGCCGATCCGGGCCGGACGCGTCCGGGCTGACCAGCGCGAGCGATACCTCGGCGGCCCGCATATGGGCCCTGTCCCGGTCGGTGACCGCACGCGGGCGCTGCGAGGCCAGCACCTCGGCTGCCTCGCCGGACCGCCCGCCGACGGCCAGCCAGCGGATCACCAGCGCCGCGTACTCGGGGGAAAGCAGACCGGCACGGGCGGCGACGGTCAGCTCGTCGAGGTGCCGGCTGGAGGCCAGCGGATTGCGGCGGCGCTCGATCGCCACGGCCTCGACCCGCAGCGCGGCCCGGGTGACGGCGTCGTCGGAGGCCTGGTGGGCCAGTTGCAGATAGTCGGACGCGGCGTCCAGTTCGCCGCGCACATGCAGCTCCTGGCCGGCCTTGGCGAAGAGCTCGGCGGCCTTCGGGCCGTGCATGAGACCGGCGCCGACCTGGTGGTGCGCGACCACTTCAACGGGTACGTCATCCAGCACTTCCAGAGCGGACCGGTGCAGGCGGCGTCGTTCCCGGGCGGACATGTCGTTGAGTACGACCGAACGGGCCGCCGGGTGCGGGAATCGCAGGTCGTGCAGCAGGCCGCCTTCGGTGAGGATCTCGGTCGCCTCGCCCACCGCGTCCGCGTTGAGCCCGCTGATCCAGCGCACCAGGGTGGTGTTGGCGCTCTGGCCCAGCACGGCGGCCACCCGAGCGACCCGCAACGGGACCGGGCCGCAGCGGTAGAGGGAACCGAGGTACGCCAGCCGGTACGCGCGGCCCGCGTTGATGCCCGTCTCCCCCGTTGCCCAGGCCTCCCGCACATCCTTGATCAGCCCGTGGCTGAGGTTCAGGTTGCCGCCGGTCGCCCGGCACAACCCCGTGAGCACGTCCTCGTCGACGTCGGGACCGAGGCCGGCGCGGGCCAGCTCGGCGATGTGCTTCGGGTTGAGCGGGCGCAGCGCGATCTCGCGGTGGTGCCCCAGGCTGAGCAGCTCGGCCTGGAACTGTGAGTGGGCCGGGGTGAGCCGGCGCAGCTCGGTGAGGACCATGGCGATCCGGGCCGAGCCGACCCTTCGGGCCAGGTGGAGCAGGCAGTTCAAAGAGGCGGTGTCGGCGTGGTGCACGTCGTCGATGCCGATCAGCACCGGCCGTTCGGCGGCGAGCGCCAGCAGGGTACGGGTGAGGTCGCTGCGCAGCCGGTTCTCGGCCTCCGGCGACAGATGCTCGCCCGGGAAGGCCATGGTGGCCGGATCCGGTACCTGGGAGGCGAGCGCCGGGTTGTCGATGAGCTGACCGATCAGGGCGTACGGGAGCGCCTGTTCCTCCTCGGAGCAGACCGCGCGTAACGTGATGGCGTCGCCCTTCGCAGCGGCCGTGTCGAGCAGTTCGGTCTTGCCGCAGGCGATCGGTCCGGTGATGGTGACCACCACACCCCGGCCGTTGCCCGCCTGGCCTACAGCCTCCTCCAGTCTTCTGAGCTCGTCATCGCGGGCGTCCAGTTCATAGCTCTCCACGGCAGGCATCACCTCACGTCGGACAACCCAATTGCTTTCCACCGCAAAGTATGTGACAGCGGACTCTTCTGCGGCTGATCGACGAGTACATTGCGGAGTTCTAGTGGGGTTCTGGCCAAGCGGCCTGTTCGGGCCTTCATATGGGCCGGAAGAGCCCGGGGGTTGCCTGTTTCGCAGCCTAGGAAGATGCACACAACACGAACTTGAACCACACCGCCGTCTGGTGGAATATGACCGCCACAAGACAAAGCCGGAGCAACACAGGCGAAGGGACCGGCGGATGACGAACGGCGCTGGAGTGGGCGATGGATCGCGCGGGGTGTTCTCCGTGGACTCCACCGTCCCGGGCGCGGCACCACAAGGATTTTTCCAAGCCTTCCGGCGCGGGTGGGACGCGGAGCTCGGCGACGGCTTACCACTGCGGAGCTTCAACCGGGACGTAACCGGTGACTTCCGGGTCAAGAGCCGCGCCGCCAAGGTCCGCGACCTGGCGTTCACCGATCTCCACAGCATGTCGGCCATCCGGACCGCGCACGCCCTGGGCGGCGTGGAGGATCGCGTACGGATGTACGTCGTGAAACGCGGCGCATGGACGTTGCAGGGTTCGCGCGATCGGGACCGGCACACCGTGGCGGCCGGGCAGTTCCTCCTCCGGCACGTCGGGCAGCCGTGGCGCTTCGAGGCGGCGCCGCACACGACGGTGAAGATCCTCCTCCTGCCCCCCGCGCCGCTCACACCACTGCTGGGGAACCGGGCCATCACCGGGCCGGCGGATTCGGCCGAAGTACGCCTGCTGGTGGCCCACGCGAATATGGTGTACGAGACCATGACCGGCCTCGGCCCGGCCGGTGTGCAAGCCGCCCACAGCACCCTGCTCGAACTGGCCCAGGCGGTGGCGAGGCGTCGGTTCGACGACGCGGAACCCGGGCTGGCTCCCGCGCTCGCCCAGGCCGCGAAGGATCTCGCGGACAGCCACCTCACCGACCCCGAGCTCTCTCCCACGATGCTGGCGCGTGAACTCAATGTCTCCTTACGCACCTTGCAGCGGGCGTTCACCGTGGCGGGAGAGTCGCTGATCGCCTACATCCGCCACCGGCGGCTGGAGGAGGCCCGCCGCGCTCTCATCGCCTCGGCCGGCAGGCTGAGCGTCTCGGAACTCGCCGCCCACTGGCAGTTCGCCGACAGCAGCCACTTCATCCGGATCTTCAAGAAGACCTACGGCCAGACGCCCGCCAAGTACGCCCGCTCGACCGGGCTGACCGAAGTCTGAACCCGCCCGCTCAACAGGCGCGGCAGGCTCAGCCGACGGGGCCACCGTCGAACTGCTCCACGGGGGCCACGTCACCGGCCGGTGCGGCCCCGCTCGTGGCCGCGGGCCGCCGGTCGAGCCCGAGCACCAGCGGTACGGCCAGCATGCTGATCGCGGTGAGGAACACCCAGGGCAGCGCGGCACCGCCCTCCAACAGCGCTGTGAGCAGCGCCGGGGCGACGGCACCGCCGACCGACCAGGACATCTGGTAGACGCCCAGATAGCGGCCCCGCAGATGCTCGGGAGCCATCACCACGCTCAGTTCGCTGGTCGGCGGCGAGCTGAGGATCTCGGCCACGGTGTAGAGCACCATCGCGATCAGCAGCCCGGCGATCACCGCCCAGCCGGGCAGCACGAGCAGCGTGCCGAAGACGACGAACGCCGCCGCGTTGAGCAGCAGGGCCAGCACCAGCACCGTCACCGGCCTGCGGGCCTCGATCCACCGGCTGGCGAGCGTCTGGAGCAGCGCGACCATGGCCGCGTTCAGCACGACGAGCACGCCGACGATCCAGGCGCCGACATGGAGGTCGTCCGCCGCGTAGACGGCGAGCAGCACCATGATCACCGTGGAGGCGAAGACGAAGGAGATGTTCGTCGCGACCAGCCGCAGATACCGGGTGTCCTTCAGCACGGTGCGATAGCCGCCCGCGGGTTGTCCGGTGGTTTCGCCCGCCGCCTGCTCCGGCCCGGCGGGCTTCGGCTCCGCGGGCCCGGCGTCGGCCGCCCCGCTCGTGTCCGCGCCCCGGAAGGTGATCATGAGCCATCCCGCGACGGCGAAGGAGACCACGTTGATCACCATGACCGCCCGCAGCCCGGCGACGGTCCCGATGCTCAGGGCCACCGCGGACGCGGCGCCGCCGAAACCGACGCCGACATTGCGCAGGGCACGGACGAAGCCGAACCAGCGGGCCCGCTCGACACCCCGGGCGACCAGCACGATGAGCGGACTGTTGCCCATCCAGAAGGCGGTGGAACCCAGTTGCACCACGAACTGCCACAGCACGATCTGCCAGGCCGCGTGCGAGAACAGGAAACCGATGAATCCGGCCACCGAGATCCAGTTACCCGCGGCGACCACGATGCGCGGACCATATCTGTCCAACAGCAGCCCGATAATGGGCGGAATGGGCAGGGCGAGCAGCTGGCCGACGGTCAGCGCGGCGCCGACGGCGACCAGTGACAGCGACGTCGTCTTCACGAAGAAGACGACGGTGAACGCCATCACCAACCCGTTTCCCAGGCTGTCGATCAGATTGGCCGTGACGAATCGGCCTTTTCCCGCGAGGTCCGGCAGACCCCAGGCCGTATGAATCCGCCGCCACGCCGAAGGCGCGGGGGAATGCCGCGGCGTCATGACTTCTCTTTACTTCGCCGCATCGACGGGCGATTCCCCCGCGGCAGGCACTTCGCCCCCGGCGGGCGGCTCGCTCTGGTGGAAGACGGCCGCGCTGCGCGCCTTGGCATGCGCCGCGATGGAGATGATGCCGCCCGAACCGGCCGGCACCACCTTGGCGAATGCTCCCGCACAACCGTGCGGGGTGTAGAACATGCCATAGGCCGCATGCCATTCCTCGGTTTCCCCGGACACCGGGTCCACCACGAGCTCGGGCCGGGGGACCACTCTCTGTTGCACGACACATCCTTCGGCGGCAGAGTCCTCCAGAGCCCGCCGCCAAGTGGCGTCGTCCGTCTCCCAGCCCACCACCGCGCCGACTCCGCCACCGCGCCCGTTGACCTTCAGGATCAACTGCTCGCGCCGCTCCAGGCATTCGTCGATGAGGTCGGTGTCGGTCTTGAGCGCGTCAGTGTTGATCAGCCGGGTCCAGGGCAGCACCCGGTCGATGATCCGGCACTCGTCCTCGCTGAGGTCGCGCCGCCGCGCCGGGTCCGAAAGCAGCGCCATGCAGGCCTTGTTGGCGAACATGTTGCTGGAAAGCGGGGTCCACAGCAGCGTCTCGCCCGCCTGGTGCGCACGCAGCAGGGGCGCGACCAGATCCCAGCCGCCGGGTTCCTCGGCGATCTGGTCCGGGACGAAGGAGCGGTAGACCACGTCGATCTTCGTGTCCCCGAGGTAGAGCGCCCCGCCACGTTCGTGCACGTCGGAGACCTCGGCCACCAGGATGTCGAGGCCCGCCCAGCGCAGTGCGGACTGGAAGTTGAGCCAGAGCTCGCCGTAGTCCGCCAGACCGCCACGCCATTCCAGAAGGGCCACCACCGGCTCACGCCCGGGTGCCACCCGGGCGCCGAAGTGGCGCAGCGCCTCCACCACGGCGCGAATGGGATGCACGTAACCAAGCCGGTTCCGGCGCGCGAAGTCGGCGAAGGCGTCAATCTCCATCGTGGCCCGGGAGATTTCACTCGCGAGGCCCCAGCCGCCGGCCTCGCTCCCCAGATTGAACTCGAGGAGTTTGAACGAGGTGCCGTCGTGATACATGTCGGCCCGGCCGAACTGGGGTGGCAGTACGTCACCGAACCGCCGTATCACTTCCCAGCGGCCGTCGCTGATGCCGAGCACCGACCGGAATGCGTCCAGATCGCCGCCGAACATCCGGTCCGGCAAGGAAAAGACCGTTTCGATGAGGTGCTGCAGGTCATCGGCGAACTCGCGAAGCTCACGCTCGGCGACGAAGAGGGGCCTGGCCAAATACTCGCCGTGCCACGGTGCGAGCGTCGGGAAGTCCTTGACGTGCTGGGCGACCGTGGGCAAATCGCTGCCCGGTGTGCGGAACTCCTCGTTGTACTGGGCTGTTACCCGCTCCGCCGACATGAAGTCTCCAACTCCCGCTCGATGGTGACTGAGCCCCTCAGCCCGCAGGAGTCAACGTTTCACCCCGATCTCATGCGTGACTCAATTGCGGCTCAATTCCCGGCCAACGGCCCCTGTGGGCATGGAGCATCTGTGTTAACACTAGAGTCCTTGAACACCCGAAGGAAATGGCTCTGCAGCAATGGGGGAAGGTTTATTTGCGGCCATGCCGCGCCGCTGTCGGCCGTGGCGGCCGAAGCGCGGCAAAGGGGTTTCCGAGCCCGAAGTCGAGCACGTCTTCTCGCTGCCGGGCACGGTCGGGCAGAAACTATGGGAGGCGCCATGACCGCCACGACGGACACTTTCGCCGACGCCATCGGCGGGCTCGGGGACACCGAGTGGGACCGGCTCGCCGACGGCAGGTTCTACTCGTCGGCGCTGTGGCTGCGCCAGTGCGCCGTCCTCGAGCCCGGGTCGGTCTCCGGCGGACTGCATGTGGAGACCCCGGGCGGCGGCCGGGCCGCGATCCCCGTGGCGGCGGTGGCCGACGAGCCCAACCCGCAGCTGCGATGGCATGACCTGCTCACCGCGCACGGCCTGCCGGCGCCCGAGCCGGGCGGCCTGCTCATCGGCCAGCGCCGCGGCTATCTGGCGCACCTGCTGACCGGTGAGGGGACCGATCGGACCGAGGCCGCCGCCGCGGTGCTCGACGCGGTCCGCGCCCTGCGCTCACCCCTGCACGAGGAATCGAAGATCGCCCGCGTGGCGATGTACCTGACCACCGAGGACGTGCGGGCGCTGCGCGCGGCGGGGGTGCGGACCGCCCCGGTCGCGCTGAATACCGACGCCTGGATCGAGATCCCGCCCGGCGGCTACGACGCCTGGCTGGCGTCGCTGTCGGCGCACCGGGCCCGCCGTATCCGCAGCGAGACACGGAAGTTCGAGAAGGCCGGATACGAGGTGGAGCACCGGACGCTCACCGAGTCCTGGCAGGACGTCGCCCGGCTGCTGGCCCGTTCGCTACTGCGCTACGGCAGTACTGTCGACGTGGCCCCGATAGCCGAGTCCTTCCGCGAGCAGGGTGAACTCGCCGGCTCGCGCGCCGAAGTGGTGCTGTGCTCGCGCCTCGGCGAACCGCCCGTCGGGTTCTGCCTGTACTACCGCTGGGGCGACACCGTGTACCTGCGGGCGCTCGGCTTCGACCACGACCGACTCGTTTCGGCCGCCGAGTACTTCAACCTCACCTATTACATGCAGGCGCGGCTCCCGGGAGTGCGCCGGCTGCACGCGGGCACCGGGACCGCGGAGGGAAAGGCCCTGCGCGGCGCGACGCTCCGGCCGCTGTGGCTGCTGGATCTGTCCGAGGACAGCCCGCTGGCCGGGTACGACGGGGAGATCCGCGAGCACAACCGCGCCCTGCTCGCCCGCCTGCGCGACTCCTCGCCCGCGGTTTCCGACGCCCTGGAATACGAGCTCTGGGAGCCGTACTGCTGACTCCTGGCCTCCCGCTTTTCCCATCAAGCTTTTGCCGCAGCTCGCTTGAGTCGCGGTTGAGCCGCTTCGAGTGATTCCGTGCCAGACTCGGCCCATGCTCCACGGGCGTGCTGATCAATCTCTGATCGAACGGGTAAGGCAAATTCGCGGGGGCCTCATGGGAACCCCGCTGATTCCCCTGGCGGACGAGCGGTGCGATATCGTCGCCAAGCTGGAATTCTGCAATCCCACGGGAAGCAGTAAAGACCGTTCGGCACTGTGGATTCTGGAACAGGCGATCGGTCGCGGGGAGATAGCGCACGACACCACGGTGGTCGAGTCGTCGTCCGGCAACTTCGCGCTGGCCCTGGCTTTCTACTGCCGCATGCTCGGCATCGCGTTCGTCCCGGTCATCGATCCGAACTGCAACGAGGCCACCGAAGCCCAGCTGCGGCTGTTGTGCGAGCGGGTGGAGAAAGTCGCCGTCCGTGATGTGACGGGCAGCTACCTGAAGAATCGGCTGTCCCGGGTGCGGGAACTGCTGGTCGAACTCGACTCGGCCTATTGGCCCAACCAGTACGCCAATCCCGATGCCCGTGACGCGCATTACCACTTCACCGCGGGCGAGTTGATCGCGCAGGCGGGCCCGCTGGACTATCTCTTCGTCGGTGTGGGCACGGGCGGCACGATCGCCGGGCTCTCCCGCCGGATCAAGGAAACGTATCCGGGGTGTGTGATCGTCGCCGTCGACGCCGAGGGGTCGGTGATCTTCGGGGGTCCGCCGAAGGAACGGCGGATACCCGGCATCGGCTCCAGCATCGTGCCGCCACTGTGCGGTCAGGCCCTGATCGACCAGGTCGAGATCGTCTCCGAGGCGCGCGCCGTCGAGGCCTGCCGCGCCCTGGCCGCCCGGTACGGCTTGTACGCGGGCGGTTCTACGGGCAGTACCTATGCCGCCGTCCAGGACTACTTCGCCCGGCACCCACCCGGCGCCCGCCGTCCCCGGGTCGCCTTCATCGCCGCCGACCGCGGCCACGCCTACGCCCAGACCGTCTACGACCCCACATGGGTCCAGCAGCTGCGCGCGGAAACGGCACAGCCCCCCGGCGTCGAAACCGTGGCCGTCAACTGAAGGAGAACCACCCCGGCTCCGTGAGAGCAGTGGTGTACGCGTGAAAGAGAGAGAACAGATGCAGCAGAGCAAGATACGGCTGAGCGGACAGCAGGCCGATCCGGAGTTCTTCCGCTTCGAGGAGCGCGGCGAACTGGACTACCAGCTCGTTCTGGACGTCCTGCACGGCCGCAGGCTGGGAGTGATCTTCCGGGACGTCATCCCAACGGTGGCGCGCAAGGAACTGACCGAACGATTCTGGGCGAGCCCCGCCCGGCAGCATCGCGAGGGCGAGCCCTCGCACTACGTCGGCGCCTACCACTGGAACAAGGACGCCGACACCTATCTCGACGAGTCCGCCGAGGTCGCCGAGCACGTCCGGCAGGTGATCGACGCCCCGAACTCGCCCTGGCACGAGTTCCGCCAGGGCGTGGACGAGGCCCTGCGGCAGGAGGGCGCGTCCCTGCGGGTGGCGCGGATGAACGGCCGCTCGGCGTGCGCCGCGCTGATCCGCGCGTGGGACAAGGAGGGCGACTTCTCCCTCGACCCGCACGAGGACGAGGCCCAGTGCAAGGACCCGCGACAGAGCGGCTTCGAGATCCAGCGGGTCCTGGACCACCAGATCTGCGCGGTGAACATGTGCACCGAACACAGCGCCGGAGGGCGGCTGGTGATCTGGAACATCCGCCCCGACGACGCGACCCGGCGCTCGCTCGGCATCGAGCTGACGGGGCTGCCCTACCAGGCGGAGGCCCTGGCGGACTTCGAGGAACTGCGCCTGGACATCAGGGAGGGCGACGTCTACGCCTTCAACGGTGCGTTCGTGCACGCGGTGGACGCCAACACCGGCAACCGCACCACGGTGTCCTTCATCATGGGGTTCACCGATCCCCGGACGGTCGTGAGCTGGACCTGAGCCGACCGGGCCGGCGGCGTGACCGGCCGCCGCAGACATCCAGGGCCTGCCTCCCCCGAGCGTTCGCCGACTCCGTGCGAGACCGTCGACGCCCGGCGCGGGAGGCAGGCCCGGTGAACGCTCGCGCCGGCGCCTAACTCGACCGATGGGCGTCGGCCAGGACGACGCTCGTGCTGTTGGTGCCGCTCACCGCTGGGTGTCCTCCCCGAGGGCCTCGGCGAGGCCCTCGACGGTGGGGTTCCTGAAGACCAGGACCGGCGAGACCCGGCGCCCGAGCCGCTCGCTGAGCCGGCCCGCGACCGTGGCGATGGTCAACGAGGTGCCGCCGACGTCGAAGAAGTCGTCCTGTGGCCCGAAGTCCTCCTCGACGCCCAGGCTCTCCCGCCACACGTCGGCGACGAGGAGCTGCCGCTTGGTGACGGCCCGGCGGGTGGCGGGGGCCGGGGCGGGCACCGGACGCGGGTCGGGCAGTGCGTCCCGGTCGACCTTGCCGTTCGGGGTGAGTGGGATCTCGTCGATCACGGTGTAGCTCTGCGGCAGCATGTACAGCGGCAGTCGCTCCGCCAGGTGGGCGCGCAGTTCCGCCGGGTCCGGGGCGGGCCGGTCGGGGTGCTCGGGGATCAGGTAGGCCGCCAGCTGGTCCGCACCGGCGCTGGTGCGGCGCACGGCCACCACGCAGTCGGCGCAGGCGGGGTGGGTCTGGAGTGCGGACTCGATCTCGCCGAGCTCGATGCGGAAACCGCGCACCTTGACCTGGTGGTCGTTGCGGCCGAGGAAGACCAGATTCCCGTCGGGCAACAACCGGACCACGTCGCCCGTGGCATACATACGGGCGCCGGGCTCCGCGGCGTACGGGTCGGGCAGGTACGCCCCTGCCGTGCGGGCCGGCCTGCCGAGATAGCCGCGGCCGACCGCGCTGCCGCCGACGTACAGCTCGCCGCGACAGCCTGGGGCGACCGGGCGCAGCCGCGGGTCCAGCACATAGAGGTGTGCGTTGTCGGTCGCGCGGCCGAACGGGACGCTCGGGCGATGGCTGTGCCGGTCGAGCAGCTCCTCGGTGATCGGGCAGAACGCCGAGGTGACGGTCGCTTCGGTGGGCCCGTACTCGTTGAAGACCTGGCATCCCGGCGCGGTGGCGGACAGGATGCGGCGGGCCACATCGTGCGGCACGGCCTCGGCGCCGGTGAACACCAGGCGTACGGAGGCGAGTCGGGGAGCGGGATCCGTGCCGGACTCCAGCAGGATCCGCATCTGCGAGGGCGTCGCGTTGAGCGTGGTGATGCCGCGCTCGGCCACCTCTCGCAGGAACTCCTCGGGGTCGTAGGCGGCGGTGGAGCTCGCCAGGTGCAGTTCGGCGCCGGACACCAGGCACTGGAAGATCTCCCAGACCGAGTTGTCGAACGCCACCGAGTGGTTGAGCAGGGCCCGGTCCCGCCCGGTGAGCCGGCACAGCCGCTGGTTCCACTCCAGGAACCCGGTGATGTTGGCGTGGGTGATCGCGACACCCTTGGGGTTGCCGGTCGAGCCGGAGGTGTAGATCACGTAGGCGAGGTGGTGCGGTTGTGCCTCCTCGGCCGGCCCGGGGTCCGCCCCGGGTTCCTGGTCCACCGCCACGAGCCGAACGCCGTCGCCGAACAGGGCCGAGGTGGGGTGTCCCGGGTCCGCGACGACCAGGCGTACGCCCGAGTCGGCCAGCAGGTACCGCAGCCGGTCCGGCGGGTAGCCGGGATCGAGCGGGACGTAGGCGCCGCCCGCCTTCAGCACTCCCAGCAGGGCGACCACCAGCTCCACCGAGCGTTCCAGGCAGACGCCGACCAGGCCTTCGGGGCGCACGCCCCCGGCCCGCAGCTCCCGCGCCAGGGCGGAGGCCCGCGCGTCGGTCTCGGCGAACGTCAGCGACCGGCCGTCGCCCACGACGCAGAGCGCGTCCGGGGTGGTCCGCACCTGGCGGTCCCACAGGCGGACCAGGGTGGTCGGCTCGGGCAGCGGCTCGGCCCGGTCGCCGGTGGAGAGGGCGCGCAGCTCATCGGCCGAGACGATCTCCAGCTCGGACAGTCGGGCCGTGGCGCCGGACACCATCTGCTCAATCACCCGCAGGAAGTGCCGGCCGAGGCCCCGGACGAAGTCGGCGTCGAACAGGTCGGTGGCGTACTCGATGGAGACGCTGAGGTCGCCGGCCCCGGCGGCGTGGTTCGTCACGTCGAGGGCGAGGTCGAAGCGGGCGGTGCCGAGCCGTCCCTCCAGCTCCTTGCGGTCGTACAGCTCGGTGAGGTGACCGGCCCTCGGCTCCTCGTGCAGGGCGAACAGCACCTGGAAGAGCGGGTTGCGGCTCAGGTCGCGCTCCGGGCTCAGCCGCGCCACCAGCTTCTCGAAGGGCAGCTCCTGGTGCGCGTACGCCTGCCGCGCCACCTCGCGGACGCGGCCCAGCAGCTCGCGCCAGGTCGGGTCGCCGGACAGGTCGGTGCGCAGGACGACGGTGTTCACGAAGTAACCGACCACTTCGTCCAGTTCGGGGCGCGGCCGGCCGCCCACCAGGGTGCCGACGGCGACATCGCTCTCGTCGGCGTACCGGCCCAGCAGCACCTGCAAGGGGGCCAGCAGGCCCATGAACAGGGTGACGCCCTCGGCCCGGCACAGCGCGCGCAGCCGGTGCGCCAGGTCGGCGGGGACGCGCAGCAGTTCGCGGCGACCGCGGTGGCTCGCGACGGCAGGCCGGGGGCGGCTGGTCGGCAGCTCCAGGACGGGCACGCCGGACAGCCGGGTGCGCCAGTGGTCGAGCAGCCGCTCCAGCTCGGCGCCGGTGAGCCGGTCGCGCTGCCAGGCCGCGTAGTCGGCGTACGTCACGGGCAGCGGTGCCGGTGCTGGGCGGCGGCCGGCGGCGAGCTCCGTGTAGAGCTCGCCCAGTTCCCGCACCATCAGGTCCATCGACACGCCGTCGCAGGCTATGTGATGGATCGTCAGCAGGATGATGTCACGGCTCGGGGTGCGCAGCACGTCCGCGCGCAGCAGCGGTGGGCGGTCGAGGGCGAAGGGGGCGCGGATCCGCTCGGTCAGCAGCGCGTCCAGGTCCTCCTCGGCGACCTCGACGCGGCGCAGCGGCACCGAGGTCGCCTCGCGCGGTTCGGGGCGGACCCGGCCGTCGACGGCGACCAGGGCGGTGCGCAGCGCCGGGTGCCTGCGCACCAGCGCGGACAGGCTGTCCGCCAGCAGCGTCAGGTCGACGCGCCCGCCGGGCAGGCCCAGGGCGACCGGCAGATGGTAGGCGGGCACCGCGTCGTTCAGCTGCTCGAAGAACCAGATCCGCTCCTGGCCGAAGGAGAGTTCGGCGGTCTCGGCCGCGGTGATCGGCTCGTCGTCCGAGGGCGCCACGCCGTCCAGGGCGGCGGCGAGCGTGGCGGGTGTCGGATGCGCGAAGACCGACTGGGCGTCGACCGGCACGCCGAGCTCCGCACGCAGCCGGGCCACGGCCCGTACCGCGGTGAGCGACTGGCCGCCCAGGCCGAAGAAGTCGTCGTACGGGGACACGTCGTCGAGCCCGAGCACCTCGGCCCACACGCGGCACACCGCCGCGGTGTGCGGTGGCAGCGGGGCGTCGTCGGGCGTCGGCCCGCTCGCCCGGACCGGGCTGTGCGGGATCCGCCGCACGGCGCCGCGGTCGGCCTTGCCCGCGGAGGTGCGGGGCAGGGCGTCGAGCACCGCGTAGCCCTGGGCCACCATGTGGGCGGGCAGCCGCCGCGCGAGGTGGTCGCGGACCTGGCGGGGCAGGTCCCCGGACACGTTCCGGGCATCGGGCGCGGGCACGAGGTACGCCACCAACTGGTCGCCGCCGACTGCCTCGCGGTCGACGACCACCACCGCGTCCGCGACGAGGGGGTGGCTGCGCACACAGGCCTCGATCTCGCCGAGCTCGATGCGGAAGCCGCGCACCTTCACCTGGTGGTCGTCGCGCCCCAGCACCTCCAGGGTGCCGTCGGCG
The DNA here is from genome assembly GCF_047337785.1 of Streptomyces lacaronensis. NCBI lineage: Bacteria > Bacillati > Actinomycetota > Actinomycetes > Kitasatosporales > Streptomycetaceae > Streptomyces > Streptomyces lacaronensis. The sequence continues at coordinate 9,878,689 of NZ_JBLHDK010000003.1, read as the reverse complement.
GACCACCGGGCGAGGTCGCCGGTCCGGTACAGGCGCCCGTAGCCGTCCCCGAACGGGTCGGGCACGAACCGGTCGGCGGTCAGCGCGGGCCGGTTGAGGTAGCCGCGCGCCACGCCCGCGCCGCCGATCCACAGCTCGCCGGTGACTCCTGGGCCGGCCTCCCGCCCGGTCTCGTCGACGACGTGCAGCCGGGTGTTGGACAGGGCCGTGCCGACCGTGACCCGGTCGGCGACGGCGTCGATACGGGCGGCGGTGGCCCACACCGTCGCCTCGGTCGGCCCGTACAGGTTCCACAGGGTGCCGCCGGTGGCGAGCAGGTCGCGGGCCAGCCGCGGATCGAGCGGCTCACCGCCCGACAGCAGGACCCGGCCGTGCCCGTCCGTCCAGCCGGACGCCAGCAGTATCCGCCAGGTGGTGGGGGTCGCCTGGACGACGCTCACACCCGCCTCGGCGATGGTGGCGGCCAGCAGCTCGGGGTCGGTGTTGGCGGCGCGCGGGGCCATCACCACCGTCGCTCCCCGGGTCAGCGGCAGGAACAGCTCCAGCGCCGAGATGTCGAACGACAGCGGGGTCAGCGCGAGGACCCGGTCGTCCGCCCCGAGGCCGGGTCGTTCGGCCACACTCCGCAGGAACGATGCGATCGCCGCGTGGTCGACGGCCACGCCCTTGGGCAGCCCGGTCGAACCGGAGGTGTAGATGACGTAAGCCAGGTGGTGGGGGCGTACCACCGGGGCCACCGGAGCGGCGGGTTCCGCGGGGAGGTCCTCGACCAGCAGGACATCGGCCGCGCCGGACGCCAGGGCCTGCGCGCGGTGGTCCGCGTCGCACAGCCACAGCCCGGCGCCCGAGTCGGTGGTCATGTGCCGCAGCCGGTCGGCCGGGTAGCTCGGGTCGAGGGGAAGGTACGCGGCGCCCGACTTCAGGATGCCGAGCAGGGCCACGACCAACTCGACCGAACGGCCGAGACACACGCCGACCAGGTTCTCCGGTCCGATGCCGCGCGCCTGTAGCTCGGCGGCGAGTACCGTGGCCCGGCGGTCCACGTCGGCGTACGTGGCGCGGTGCGCTCCCGCGACGACGGCGACCGCGTCGGGTGTCGCAGCTGACTGCTGCTCCCACAGTGCGACCAGGGTGGTCGGCGCCATGAACGGATCCCTCCTCAGCCCCGTGCGGGGAAGCTACGCGTGATCGTCTCTGCCAGCTGTCGTTCCGCGCCGCGCACATAGAGGTGGGGGGCGCCCGGGAACAGGTGCAGTTCGAAGTCGGCCGAGGTGTGCTCGCGCCAGCCGGCGAGCTCGGTCCTGTCGACACTGTCGTCGTCCGAGCCGGCCAGAACGGTCAAGGCACAGGGCAGGGGTGCCTCGGCCCGGTGTGTGTACGTCTCGCAGAGTGTCAGGTCCGCGCGCAGCAGCGGCAGCAACAGCTCCTGCAACTCGGGGTCCACGCCGTCGAATTCGGCTGTGGCGAGCAGCTTGTCGTCCGGCAGCGTGTGCCGCGGGTCGCGGTCCGGCAGGCCGGGGGCGCGCATGCTCGACAGAAACAGGCGGCCGGGCAGGCGCGTGCCGAGTGCACGTAGTCTCCGGGCCGTCTCGAAGGCGATCAGGGAGCCCATGCTGTGCCCGAAGAAGGCGTACGGCAGGTCCGTATGGTCCGCGATGAGCGGCGCGAGAGCGGCCACGGCGTCGTCCAGGGACGTCAGGGCCGGTTCGGCTAACCGGTTCTCCCGGCCGGGCAACTGGACCGTGCAGACTTCGACGGTGTCCGGCAGGTACGCCGCCAGCCGGTAGGCGGAGGCCCCCGCCCCGGCGTGCGGGAAGACGAACAGGCGGCACCGCGCGGTGGGTTCACGGCTGCCGAGCCCGCGCAGCCAGGCCGTTGCCAGGGCACCGGCCGTCATCGTGAGGCTCGTACGGAGCGCGGGGTCAGGTCGGTCCACACCTGCTCGATGTGGTCCAGGCACTCCTGGCGGGTGCCCTGCGCGCCGGTGGCGGTCCAGCCCGCGGGCAGCTGACGGTCGGCGAACCAGACCGAGTACTGCTCCTCGTGGTTCACCACGACGACGTACCGGTCCCCGGCGGGGCGCGGGGCGGGCGAGGCGCTCATGCGTCAGACCCCCACCCCGGTGAAGAAGTCCCTCTCACGGTGGCCCCGGCCCGCGGCGACGACCCGGTCGTGCACCCACTTGCCGACGGCGAGGTCGAGTACGCCGAGTCCGAACGGCGAGAAGACCGCCGGGCGTCCGTGGTCCCGGGTCAGCCGCCCGCGCAGCAGGTCGGCGAGGGTGCCGTCGACGAAGTCCCGGTTGCCGGTGCGCTGTTCGGTCAGGTGCAGCGAGGTACGCTCGCGTACGGCGTGGTCGACGTCGTCGGTGAAGTTCTGGGCGGCGAGGATCATCTCGGGGGCGAGGTCGCGCAGGGACAGGTGCAGGACCACCGGGTTGTGGGCCAGCAGCCGGGGGTCGTGCAGATGCGGTTCACCGGCCACCGTGGTCAGCACCACCAGGTCGCAGTCGGTGAACGCGTCCTCCACCGCGTCGGCGACCACGATCTCGGCCTTGGTGTGCTCGGCCACGACGGCGGCGAAGCGGTCCGCCGCCGCCGGGTCGAGGTCGAAGAGCCGGAAGCCGTCGATCTCCCATTCGAGATCACGCAGGAACCGCCATACGTGCTGGGCGATCAGACCCGTGCCCACGATGCCGACTCGGCGGGCACGGCGCGCGCCGAGCAGCGTCCGCGCGCCCAGTACCGCGGAGGCCGCGGTCCGCGTCGCCGAGACGATGGAGGACTCCATGCAGGCGAACGGATAGCCGGTGACACAGTCGTTGAGGATCAGCGTGGCCGAGGCGCGGGGGATTCCGTGCCGCGTGTTGTCCGGGAAGCTGGCGATCCACTTGTTGCCGGCGACCTCGAACTCGCCGCCCAGATAGGCGGGCAGCGAGATGATGCGCGACCGGCTCTGGTGGGGGAAGCGCAGGAACGAGCTGTGCGGGTTCGAACTCTGTCCGGCGTCGTGCGCGAGGTAGGCGGCACGGACGACCTCGATGAGTTCCGGACGGTGACGATCCGTCTCGGCGGCGATGTCGCCCGCGCCGATCACGGTCATGGGCGGCGGGGCCAGGGTGGACACGGAGTGGTTCTCCTTCAGTTGGCGGCCAGGGCTTCGACGGGGGGCTGTGCCGTTTCCGCGCGCAGCTGCTGGACCCATGTGGGGTCGTAGACGGTCTGGGCGTAGGCGTGGCCGCGGTCGGCGGCGATGAAGGCGACCCGGGGACGGTGGGCGCCGGGTGGGTGCCGGGCGAAGTAGTCCTGGACGGCGGCATAGGTACTGCCCGTCGAACCGCCCGCGTACAAGCCGTACCGGGCGGCCAGGGCGCGGCAGGCCTCGACGGCGCGCGCCTCGGAGACGATCTCGACCTGGTCGATCAGCGCCTGACCGCACAGTGGCGGCACGATGCTGGAGCCGATGCCGGGTATCCGCCGTTCCTTCGGCGGACCCCCGAAGATCACCGACCCCTCGGCGTCGACGGCGACGACCACACACCCCGGATACGTTTCCTTGATCCGGCGGGAGAGCCCGGCGATCGTGCCGCCCGTGCCCACACCGACGAAGAGATAGTCCAGCGGGCCCGCCTGCGCGATCAACTCGCCTGCGGTGAAGTGGTAATGCGCGTCACGGGCATCGGGATTGGCGTACTGGTTGGGCCAATAGGCCGAGTCGAGTTCGACCAGCAGTTCCCGCACCCGGGACAGCCGATTCTTCAGGTAGCTGCCCGTCACATCACGGATGGCGACTTTCTCCACCCGCTCGCACAACAGCCGCAGCTGGGCCTCGGTGGCCTCGTTGCAGTTCGGATCGATGACCGGGACGAACGCGATGCCGAGCATGCGGCAGTAGAAAGCCAGGGCCAGCGCGAAGTTGCCGGACGACGACTCGACCACCGTGGTGTCGTGCGCTATCTCCCCGCGACCGATCGCCTGTTCCAGAATCCACAGTGCCGAACGGTCTTTACTGCTTCCCGTGGGATTGCAGAATTCCAGCTTGGCGACGATATCGCACCGCTCGTCCGCCAGGGGAATCAGCGGGGTTCCCATGAGGCCCCCGCGAATTTGCCTTACCCGTTCGATCAGAGATTGATCAGCACGCCCGTGGAGCATGGGCCGAGTCTGGCACGGAATCACTCGAAGCGGCTCAACCGCGACTCAAGCGCGATACGACAAAGGCCGGGCGGCAGAAAGGAAAGGGGCCGTTCAACCGTCCACGACGGACGGTTGAACGGCCCCTCGGCGCCACTCGGGCGGAGCCGGGCGGACAGCCGCGCCGACCGCCTGCCCGGAAGCGGCCCACCGCCACGGCGCGCCGCGCCGTGGCGCGTGCTCGACCCTGCTCTTCGTGCTCAACCCTGCTCTTCGTACTCGACGTGCAGCGTCCGCGCGAGGTGGGCGCGGTACGCCTCGGCCTCGGCATCCGACTCATGACGGGAGATCACCATGACCGGGTATCCGCCATGGTCCGGGTAGGGGGGCAGCAGTTCGCCGGGGCTCACGGCCTCCACCACGTAGTCCACCCGCGGGTCGTTGCGCACCGAGTCCAGGCCGCGTATCCGCTTCATCCGTCCGCCGCTGCCGACCGGCGCCTGATAGGCCGCCACATGGCCGACCGGTACCGGCTCCTCACTCCAGCAGAGCGGTTCCCGGCCGAGGTGGATGCGCATCGCCTCGGCGGCCAGGTCGATCCCGCTGCTGAGGTGGACGAGGTGGTGCATGAAGCCCCCGCCGCCGATGCGCGCGCCCATCTCCAGCAGCACCGGCCGCACCCCGCCGACCAGCCGCAGTTCGGTGTGTGTGGTGCCCTCCGTGACGCCGAAGGCGCGGTGGGCACCGATCACCTCCCTCTCGATCGCGGCGAGTATCTCGGCGGGCAGCTGGGCGGGGGCCCGCAACGTGGTCTCCTCGAAGTAGGGCCCCGCCAGTTCCCCCTTCCAGCTGATGCCACAGACCCGTACCTGCCCGTGGTACACGAGGGATTCGGCGGAGACCTCCGGCCCGTCCAGGTACTCCTCGACCAGCACACCGGCCTCCGGGGTCGATCCGTCGGCGGCCCCGAGGTGGTGGGTCTCGACGAGCTTCCAGGCGCGGGCCACGGCCTGCTCAAGGCTGTCCTTGTCATCCACACGGATCACACCGAGGCTGGAGTGGCCGTTCGCCGGCTTGACCACGACGGGGAACCGCAGGGTCAGCGCGTCGGTCCAGCCGTCCGGATCCTCGATGACCACGAAGCCGGGCGCGCCCAGACCCGCCTCCCGCAGGCGTTGGCGCATGCTGCGCTTGTCGCGCACCACGGCCGCCGCCTCATCGGTCAGGCCGGTGAGGCCCAGCTCCCGAGCCGCGCGCGCCACGAACGGCACGACCCTCTCGTTGCCCGCCATGATTCCGTCGAAGGGCTCCCGCCGGTAGCGGTCGGTGAGCTCGGCCAGCGCACCTTCCGGGTTTTCGTCGACGTCCAGGGGCAGCAGTTCGACCACCGCCTTGGCCCGCCCGGCGGACTCCGCCGAGTCGTCCCCCCTGGGGACGAGGATCAGGTCGATACCGGCACGCTCGGCTGCTTCGAACACCCAGGGATAGACGGACAACTGACCGGCGAGGACGAGTTTCGGGCGCTGTGGCATGACGGTTCTCCAAGGTTCGGTTGCTTGGGCGGGTTCGGGCGAGGCGCGCAGGCCGGTACGGTCCTGCGTGAGACCGTCCCGGCGAGCACGGAGCCGCGCCACGCGCTGGAGACGCGCGGCGCGACGGGCAAGGTCGGCCTGGAGCCGTGACCGTCAGGCCGAGCACATGACCGGCGCGTTGCTCTGCCGCGCCGCGAACGGGCGTACCCCAGGCTCCCACTCATAGGAGAACCGGCCGTTCACGCACGGGTGCCGCGCGCGCAGCAGGTAGCTCTCCGACAGCTCCTCCAGCAGGTCCTCGGCCCGCTGATCGCTGATCCCCAGGGCCACGGCGGCAAGCGCCGGCGTGAGCCGATCGGGGACGCCGGGAGACAACAGCGCGTACGCCAGCGACCGCGACTCGGCGGGCAGCGTCGCGAGCGTCCGGTCGAACCCGGCTCGCACGCCCAGCGGATCGCTGTCGGCGCCCCCGGACGCGAGGGCCCAGGCAATGGCCTGCCGGGCCGTCCAGTGCGGGCGGCGGCGCAGCTGCGAAGCGACCGCGAAGAGCGCGCCCGGCAGCCCCCGGCACAGCCCGGCCAGCCGTCGCAGCCCCTCCGGGTCCATGGTGGTCCGGTGGCTCGGCACGGAGGATGCCAGCAGGTGCAGACAGTCGTCGAAGGGCAGTCCCGCCAGTTCGACGTGGACCGCCGACGATGACACGAACAGCCGCCGTCGGCTGCCGATCACCACGCCGCAGCCGCCGCCGGAGGGCAGCAGCGGCGTCAGGTCCCCCACGTCGCACACGTCGTCGAGCACCACCAGGACGCGCAGGTCGGCGGTCCAGCTACGGAACAGCAGGCTCAGGTCGGTCGTGCCCAGTCGCAACTGCTCCTCAGTCGCGCCGAGTCCACGCAGGAACGAGCGGAGGATCTCGGCGGGCCGCACCAGCCGGCCGGCGTCGTCACGGAGCCGCGCGTAGAGCCGTCCGTCCGGATAGTGACCGCTCACCTGATGCGCGGCGTGCAGGCACAGCTCGCTCTTCCCCGTGCCGGGAGCGCCCCCCACGATCACGAGCGGCCGGTCCGCCCGCGCCCGGCCGGCCAGCGCCTCGGTGATGCGCGCCAGTTGGCCGGCGCGTCCGGTCAGACGCTCGCGCGGGGCGGGCAGGTGGCGGGGCGCCCGGGTGGCGCCGGTCACGGCCGTAAGCCGCCCGGCGGGACGCAGCAGCTCCTCGTCCGACGTGAGCACGGCCGTGTGCAGGGCCTGGAGTTCGGGGGAAGGGTCGAGACCCAGCTCGGTGGCGATCCGCTCGCGGGCCCGCTGGTAGACCTGGAGCGCCTCGACCCGCCGGTCCATACGGTAGAGAGCCGTCATCAGATTGCGCTGGGCCCACTCGTTCGTGGGTTCCCGCTTGGCCATCGAGGTGAGCTCGCCGAGAACCTCGTGGTGCCGGCCGAGGTGCAGGTCGGCTTCGATCCGCAGATGGTGTGCGCTGATACGCAACTCCTTCAGGCGGACCGCCTCGGCCTGAAGGGCGGGCCCCTTGCGCACGTCCACCAGGGCGTCGTCCCGCCACAGCTGAAGCGCCGCGGCGGCCGTGTCACGGGCCCGTGCGAAGTCCTCGTCACGGAATTCCGCACGGGCACGGGCGAGCAGCGGCTCGCACCGGAAGACGTCCACGTGGTCGGCGGGCAGCGACAGCTGGTAGCCGCCGTCGACCGTGCCCAGCAGCGGGCCGGCCGCCCGTACCGCGCCACCGCTCCTCGGGTTGCCGAGGGAGAACCGCTTCCTGAGCTGGTACACATACGTCTGCAGAGCGGTGTGCGCGCTGGCCGGCGGGTCGTCGTCCCACAACTCGTCCATGAGTTGCTCGAAGCGCACCACCCGGCCCGCGTTCAGCACGAGCAGTGCCAGTGTCTGACGTACTTTCTGGGCGGCCGGCGCCAGGTCGACGCGGTGATCGTCCCCGTAGGCCTGGAGCGGCCCGAGAAGGTTGATTCTCATGAAATTCGCCCTGCCTCATGTTCGTTCGGTCCCCGTCAGAGGGGTTCGGTGCCGGATCGCAGCCGCCCGGCCCGGCGTCACCCCGGCCGGCGACGCCGTCCGCCCGGACCCCTCCGGGTGAGTGGCCCGGCGAACGAACAATCCCTTCGGCGAGTCGCGCCCTGTCGTCGAACTTCGCCACTCCGACGCGGCTGAATCGGCGGGCCGGCCCGATGACCTGCTCGGGTGTGCGGCTCCCGGTCAGGCACTCGTGGACTTGGCCGCCGCGGCCAGGGCCGGGTGGTGCCGGGCCACGATGTCGGGGAAGGAGCGGACCAGCCCCTTCATGACGTTGTCGCCATACAGTGCGAACAACGGGTTGTCGGCGACGTCGATGACTCCGCCGGCGCCCTCGACATAGGGGCTGGGCAGTGGCTGCATCGTGGCGTCCAGCCGAGGGTTGTAGAAGAAGGGAATGGAGTAGCGGTTGACGCCCGGGGCGGGCCGGACCACCCGGTGGAGGGTGGCACGCACATAGCCCCTCGTCGCCACCTCCAGCAGCTCTCCCAGGTTGACCACGAACGCCCCCGGGATCACCGGCACATCGATGAACTTGTCGTCCTCGACCGCGACCTGGAGGCCGCCGTTGCCGTCCTGGACGAGCAGGGTGAGCAGCCCGAGGTCGTTGTGGATGCCGGTCCCCTGGCCGGAGCCGTCGTCCTCGCTCTGCTGCGTGGGACCGGGGTAGTGCAGAAGCTTGAGGTGGATCTGCGGATCCGGATCGACCACGTCGTCCAGGAACCCGGCGGGGGCGTCCAGCGACTCGAGCATCAGCCGCAGCAGCCGATGGGACAGATCGGTCAGCCGGGCGATCCATGACTCGATGGCCGGGCGCAGCTCGGGCATCGCCTCGGGCCACTCGTTCGGGCCGATCAGGCACCGGTAGGCGGGGTCGCCGGGCGCGGACGTCGTCGTGGGCTGCTCCGGCCCGATGTCCAGCTGCTGGCGCTGGTCGGGGATGCCCTTGGTGTGTTCGCGGCCGAGTTCGGAGTAGCCGCGGAACAGCGGCGAGTCGAGGATGTTCAGCGCGAGCCGATCGGCCTCGGGCAGGGCGAAGAACCGGCGGGCCAGCTCGAGCATGTCCTCGGCGTCCTCGACACCGTGGCCGACAAGCTGGAAGAAGCCGACCTCGTGGATGGCCCCGCGCAACCGGTTCAGGAACTCTGCCCGGGTTTCTTCCGAACCGGCGGCGTCACGGAGGTCGAGTACCGGAAAGGGGTCGGTCATGGCAGCACCTTCGCATGGCTGGTCTGGTAGGTCGTCGGGTCGGTCACGCCCGCGTCTCGGAACGCTTCCTGCCGGTCCCAGCAGGAAGCGCACCGTCCGCAGTGCAGCGCGCCACCACGCATACAGGTCCAGGTCTCGGTCCAGGGAACGCCGAGCTCCTCTCCGAGCGACACCACGCCGCTCTTGCGCAGCTCGGCCAGCGGCGCCGTCAAGGTCAGCTCGGGGTGCGCGTATCCGCGGGTCGCGATCTTCTCCATGGCGAGGAAGGAGTCGAGAAACGCGGTATTGGCGTCGGGCGCGGCCTGTGCGTCGTCGATCACCCCGATGGCCACCGCTTCCGCCTTCTCGGCGACGGCGACCGCGAAGGCGACGGACAGCAGCAGGGCATTGCGGTTGGGCACGACGTTCGGGCTCTCGCCGGGCGAATCCCTCTTCTGATCCGGCACGTCGACGTCCGGGTCGGTGAGCGAGGAGCCGTGCATGAGCTTGCCGACCGGGCTGAGATCGACGACGTCGTGCGGCACCCCGAGCGTTCGAGCCGCCTTCGCGGCGAACTCATGCTCGATGAGGTGGCGTTGCCCGTAGTTCACGGACAGCAGTCGGAGTGTGTGTCCTTGTGCCTGGAGGTGATAGGCCATGGTGACCGAGTCCAGGCCGCCGGACACGATTGCGACAGTTTTGGGCATGTCATGCCGCCAGCGTGGCCGGGACGACCAGCCGGGTCGCCCGCCGGCCCCTGCGGTAGGTCAGCTCGACCTCGGGCCGCGGACCGTCCAGCCGCATGGTCACGGTTCGCTCCTCGCTCCACCCGACCAGGCGGTACTCGTCTCCTCCGAGGGCCACCAGCGGGAACAGGTGGTCCCGGGGAGATCGGATGGCGAGATCCGTGCCGGTGTCGACGACGTGGAAGGTGGCCTGTGGTTGCGGGCCGGTGAGCGACCCGAACTCCTCCACCTCCAGCAGGTGCGCCGGCGCGTCGAACGAACACGGTGCCGCTTCCCGCTCGCTGTCGGCCAGGGCCACCGACGACCGGTTGTAGAGCACATCCGGGCCGTTGAAGTAGTCGGCCCAGTCAGCCGGGAAGAGCTGTGCGAGCTCCGGTGTGACGAGTACGTCGACGACAAGATGCACCCGGTGCTCGGGGCCAAGGTTCTCGATCTGGTGCATGCGGCTGAAGTCACCGAACCAGAACTCGCCGGGCTGCCAGCGATAGGTCACTCCGTCAAGCTCCAGCGTGGCCTTCTCATGAGTGATGACCGGGATGTGCAGCCGGGCCATTCCCCAGTCCGGGGCAAACTTGAAGTCACAGTGGCGGTATCCGACGGTGTCGGGTCCGAGATCCATGAATCGGGCCGCGAAGAGGGGTCCGGGGATCGAACGCAGGATCTCCCGCACATACGGCATATGGTCGAGCCACTCGGTGTCGGCGAACTCCGCACCACCGGGGCCGCCCGGGTCGGTACGTGTCTTGTCACCACCGGGGCTGCGCACCGCGAGGCAGCGCCAGTCCTCCTCGGCCTGCCTGACCACAGCGCCGTCCCGGTACACGCGCTGCTGGTCCCACAGGTGGTCGCGCGCCGTCATGAGATCGGCCACCAGGCGGTCGGCGTCCAGCGCGGGGAGCAGGCGAACCGCTTCCGCGGGCGTCAAAGAGTCATTGTCGTTCATCGTTGTCCTTTCATGACGAGAAAACCCACCGCTCCGGCGATGCTGGCGAAGTCGATCAGCGCCGATTCGAATCGGATGGCTCGTCACGCCCGGAGCAGGTCGAACAGCTCGCCCCGGAGCCCGGAGTCCGTGCTGAACTCGCCGCGATATGCGGTCGATGTCATCTGCGCGGCAGCCTTGATGCCGCGCATCGACATGCAAAGGTGCTCGCCCTTCGCTATGACCGCCACGTCCGGGGTGCCGCTCAGGGTGCTGATCTCGAGCGCGATCTGGTCCACGAGGCGCTCCTGGACCTGCAGCCTGTGCGCGTACTGATGGGCGACCCTGGCAAACTTCGACAGGCCGAGCAGTTGCCCCGCCGGGCGGTAGGCGATCGTCACGGAGCAGTTGAACGGCAGGAGGTGATGCTCGCACAGGGACCAGACCTGAATGTCCGAGACGACGACGAGCTGGCTCGTGCCGATGGACTCGAAAAGAGTGCCCAGCGAACCCGGGTCGTAATTGATGAACTCTCGCCACCAGCGAGCGAACCGCGCAGGTGTGTCGCGCAGGCCTTCGCGATTCGGGTCCTCGCCGATCTCCTCCAACAGTTGGCGGGCGAGCCCGACCAGTGGGTCCTCGGTCGTCCTCGACGCCGACGAGTCACCATCGAGGTCCAATTCTGTCACCGACATGCGGTCACCTTTCCTCTGGGCTTGGGAGTCACTGACCTCACGGCCGGTACTCGGCCCAAGTCTTGGGAGTTTCCGAAACCCGCACGCAGGTCAATTCGGGAAACTCCATCGACCATGTCTTGTAGACCCAGGCTGCCATATTCTCAGCCGTCGGATTTTCGTCCATCACATCGTTCAGATGCCGGTGATCAAGATGGTTGTCCAGCCAGGCCTTGAATGCGGACAGGTCTCCGTAGTCCCGGACGAAGCCCACGGGCAACAGATTCGCATCACCCGCTGAAAGCTCCAACTCGATCACATAGTTGTGCCCGTGCATTCGGGCACACTGGTGCTCAGGAGCAAGGCCGGTAAGCCGATGACTGGCCGAGAATTCAAACTTCTTCGTGATTCGAAATGTCATCGATCCGAGTTCCCTTCTCCTTTGCGTGTGCCGTTGCTCACACGCCGCGTTTTTCGTCCCACAACAAGGTGTGAAGTCTGGTCGTCAGGTTCCAGCCGCGCTCCACCACAGCGTCGGCCAACTCGCTCATGTGTTTTGTGACATCGTCGGCGGTCCGCCCGATCGGCATGATCCATACCGAGGACAGGTCGAAGGTGGAAACCAGCTGGGCGACTTCTTCGAGATCGCGGGTGCTCTGGCAGACGAACTTGAACGTGCTTCCCGGCAGTGCCGAGAGACTGGTGAGTGCGTCCGGGACGATCCTGCGCCGCAGGGCGTCGCCCGAGTGCGACAGCTTCGGCGAGACGTTGAACCTGACGCCGGCGGCGATGAGTTCGGGGTGCGCGGCGTGCGTCCCGTTGGTCTCGATCTCGATCTCTTTACCGCGTCCGGTCAGTTCCGCCACCAGAGGAATCAGTCGCTCCTGCTGACCCAGGGGCTCACCGCCGGAGATCACGATCAGTTCGGTGTCGAATGCGAGCAACTCTGCGACGACATCTCCGACCGGGCGGCGGTGCAGCTCCTTGCGCGGATCGTGGGCGACCCCGCTCTCACTGGCTCCGGTCCAGTCCCACGTGTACGGCGTATCGCACCACGAGCACGAAAGGTTGCACCCGCCGAGCCGCAGGAACGCGCATCTGCGTCCCAGGGACCGGCCCTCGCCCTGGACGGTCGGACCGAAGATTTCGTTGACTACGAGATCCTGCTCCATGGCGCACCGTTTCCTATGAGTGGGACGGCTCGACGGCCGTCGGCTTCTGCGCCTGCACTATGAACCAATGCCGACTCAGCCGGACGCCCTGATCGACGGTCGCCGCGGCGACATATCGATCGAATGCCTCCCTGTCCGCCGTCGAATCGTAGTTTTCGAGGATTGGCACTTGGTGCAGAAAAGTGTCCAGATCGCCCGGCGAGTGGTAGAACTCCTCGAACCGGAACGCCTGGTTTTTTGTCACGACGAAGCCTGCGTCGGACAGTTCTTGAGCAATTCCCTCGGACAGTGGCCTGCCGTTCCAGCTGTCGAAGTCCTGGCCGCGGCCGAACGTTTCCTTGAGCTCGCGCGCGTCCTGCTCCCCGATTCCCATGTACACCACGGCTCCACCGGGGCGGAGCACCCGCTCGAACTCCCGGGCGATCAGCGGACCGCGGCGGGACGTGACCACATCGGCGTGCCCATCGGGCAGCCCGGTGTGGGCGGCATCGCACAGCTCGAACGTGACGTGCTCCAGGCCCGCCTCCGCTCGATACCGCGCGGCGCATTCCAGCATCGACGGCGACAGATCTATCCCGGTCGCGGCCCCGTACGCGGGAGAGACGCGCAACAAGCTACGCCCGTCGGCGCAGCCGACATCCAGCAGGCGGGCCTGCGGCGCTCCCAGTGCGGTCACCAGTTCATCGAAGACGGCGTCCGGGCGGCCGTCGGGGAATACGTCGGTGCTCCGCGCATCGCTGAAGTAGCCGCCGAACCGCTCGGCCACCCGGGAGTAGAACTCCGCGTCCATCGTCATCGGCCGTGCACCTTCCCCTGAGTCACAGTGGTCACTACGGTCATGCGGACCACTCCTTGCGGGCCGTCCCCCGAAGGGGCTGAAGGGGCTCCGAGGTCGGCAGGACCCAATCTCCGACGTCGCCCTATCGGCCCGGCATCACGGCGCCTCCACGGCGGGACGCGGCCGGGATAGGGCGGTGATAGCGCGAGCATGCGGCCGCGATGGGCACCTGGTTCACGCTGGTCTCAGCAACGCCCGGACAGATCGCGAAGGGTGGAGAACCGAGATGGTCATCAAGAAGTCGCCGGCTGCCGCGGGGGCCGCCGTCGTGCTGGGCACCGTAGGAAATCAGCACGGCGTGGGGCAGGGCCCTGTCGCCGTCACATCGGCCGACGAAAAGCCCGTCGGCAACACTCCGTGGACGTGACGGACCGGCATGCCTCCTGGTATCAGCCGACCGACGTCATCGGCCTGCCCAGGATGGCAACGATGTCAGCCCGCACGACGGCGGCTCCGCTGTGGTCCATGATCCGCTCCCGAATCCTGGCTGATTGCGAGTAGTACTGGACGGCCTGTTCCACGCGGCGCAGGTGGGCACTGACCCGGCCGAGGTCGTGCAGCACATAGCCCTCTCCGACCAGGTCGCCGCTGGCTCTGACCATGGCGAGGACCTCGAGCAGGGTCCGTTCCGCCGCCTCGTACCGATGCTGGTACATCAGCATTTGGCCCAGCCGCCGCAGGGTGAGGGCCTGGCCCCGGTCGAAGCCGGCCGACCGGCAGATCCCGAGAGCCTCGTCGAGATACGAACGGGTTCGCGCGAAGTCCGTTCGCCGCATCGTGATGTGCGCCATCTCGCCAAGCACGTACGCCCGGCCAACGACGTCCTGCGCCCGCACGAAGTTGCGCTCGGCTCTCTCGTAGAGGGCCAGCGCCCGATCGTCGTCACCGTGGTGCCGCTCGATGCGCGCCAGGTCACGCAGGCACAGCGCTTGGCCACCCAGCTCCCCGATCCGCTCGAATATCTCCAAAGCGGTGCTGAGGTAAGGGCCCGCTGCCTCGTGCTCGCCCCGGTGCAGGTGCAGGGTCCCCAACGAGCCGAGAACCGCCGCCTGGCCCCGTTCGTTGCCGGCCTCCTGCACCGCGGTCAGCGCTATCCGATGGGTGCGCTCCCAGAGCTCGGGATAGCCACGGGCCTCGAAGAGCGTCACCAGAGTCGTGGCCAGCTCCCAGCACAACTCGTCCAGCCCGGACCGGGCCGCCAACTCGACCGCGTTCAACAGGTTGGTCTGCTCGCTCTCCAGCCATCCGAGCGGGTCGCGCAGGCACCGCCGGACATGGTCCTCCGGCGGATACCACCGTTCGCCCCGGCCCGTCATGATGGTGTACGCACCGCCGTAGATCTCTTTGTGTGCCCTCTCCGCGAGCGCCATCCAGCCCCCGACCATACGCCGCACCGCTTCGGCGCGTTCTGCCTCGGGAATCTCCGCGGGCAGCCGTTCGTGCGCGAACGTCCGTACCATCTGCGACAGTCCGCATCGGAACTCCCCGCCCTGGTCCATGGCGGTGATGTCGAGGAGCCGCCTGTCGATGAGCGGTTCCAGCAGGTCAGCGGGGTGCGGCGTGCGGTCGTCGATAAGGGCGGCACCCAGCCAGCTCGGAATCTCCGTCCCCTCGGCCAGGCTGATCAGGCATAACAGGCGACGGTCGGCCGCCGCCAGGCCGTCGTAGCTGAGTGAGAGACTTGCCCGGATCGACAGCTCGCCGTACGCCAGCTCGTCCAACCGGCGGTGCTCGTTCTCGAGCCGGTGCCACATGGAGGTCAGTGACCAGTGCGGGCGCGCGGCCAGGCGGGCGCCGATGATACGCAGCGCGAGGGGCAGCCCGCCCACCAAGCCTATGAGGGCCCGCGCCGCCTCCCGCTCGCTCTCCACACGGTGCTCTCCGATGATCCGCCCCAGGAGCTGGACGGCCGGTTCCGGGCTCAGCGGCTCCAGGTCGAACCGGCGGGTGCCCGGCAGCGCCGTGAGCTGGCCGCGGCTGGTGACCAGCACGCCGCTGCTGCCGGTTCCGGGCAGCAGCGGCATCACCTGCGACTCGCTCACCGCGTGGTCCAGCAACACCAGGACCCGGCGATCGGCCAGCAGACTGCGGTACATCTCCGCGCGCTCGTCAAGCGCATCGGGTATGGCCTGGCCCGGTACGCCCAGCGCTCGGAGGAACCGCCCCAACGCCTGGGCGGGGCTCACCGGTTGTCCGCCCGGCCCCCGGAGGTCGCAGTAGAGCTGTCCGTCCGGGAAGTACGCGGTCGCGAGTCGGTGCGCCACATGCCTGGCCAACGTGGATTTGCCGACACCGGGTCCGCCGAGCACCAGGACCACGTTCAGTTGCCCCTTCTCCTGTCCCCCGGTAACGGCGTCGGAGACGGCTGAAACGATCACGTCGTCGGCTACGAGGTCGCCGATGTCGGCGGGAAGTTGCCTTGGGGTCACCACCGGGTTGGGATCGGCACCACGCTCTTGCACCGCCTCGGAGACCGGCGTCACCACGAGAGAACGTGGTTCGGCGGGTTCGGCCAGTGCCAGGTCGGCGTCGTCGGTCAGGATCGCCTGCGCCAGGTCGCGCAGTTCCCTTCCCGGATCCAGGCCCAGTTCTTCGGTGAGCATCGCGCGGCCCTGGTGGTAGACGTCCAGCGCCTCCGCCTGCCGGCCCGAGCGGTGTAACGCCACCATGAGGTGCCCCCGCAGCCGCTCGCGCAGCGGATGGCCGGCGACGAGCTGCTGCAGTTCGCCGACCAGGTGCTCGTGACGGCCCAGCTCCAGCTCCAGCCGCATGCAGGTCTCCACCGCTTCCAGGCGGCTCTCGTCCAACTGCGCCGCCGTACCGGCCAGGACCTCGCTGGGTACACCCGCCAGGCACCGGCCCCGCCACAGGCCTATCGCGGGGCGGAGCGCGTCCACCGCAGCCACCTTCAGACCATCACGGGCCAGGGCATGCGCCTCAGTCACCAGGCGGTGGAAATTGCCGACGTCGGTCGCGTCCTCCGGCGCCCTCAGGACGTACCCGTGAGCGCGGGTCTCGATGGTGGCGTCGACTCCCCCGTCCGCCAGCGCCCTGCGGAGCCGGGAGACGCAGATCTGCACCTGGGTACGTGCGGTCTTCGGCGGATCGTTGGCCCAGATCACATCCACCAGATAGGCGGTCTCCACCACCCGGTTCAGTTCGAGCACCAGCGCCCCGAGGACGATCTCCTGTCGCCCCGGTGCCACGTAGACGGCCCCCAGCTCGCCGCTCACCTCAAGCGGCCCGAGCACCCGGAAGGGAGCCGCCGTCACGCCGCTGCCGCCATACTCTGCCGAAGATGCCATGCACACCCTGTTTCTGTGGTACCCGCCAGACCTGGTCCGGCTCGCGCAATGGGGGGCGGAACTCATGCCGACCGGGCCGCTCATCCGCGACCGTTGGCCAACGCGAGTGCTGCCACAGTCAGGTACATGTGTATCTGACACGAAAGGTTCCATGTCTGGTCACGGATGTCACCAGTCCGCTTGACGGGCGACACGCCGTGCTTCTCGGGGCCTTTCATGGCACATTCGGCCAAGCCGTTGATCAATACGGTGGATTGGCCGCAGTTGGCCGGGCGCTCTTTCAGGGGCTCCCGCGCAGCCGCCGCAGCGCGACCACGAGCACCCCGGTGTACCCGTCGATGCGAACCTGTGCGCGACAGCGGCCCCACGAGGCCGGCACCGACACCCGTGATGAAGGCCACGCGGCCGGAATTTCCTGGTTCACGGGTCACTCGTCTTTCAAGTACGTGGAGTCTACAACCGCTCGGGGTTCCGCTGCTTCCGAAGCCTAGGAAGATCGGCGCAGCGCGGACTTGAACCACAGCGACGTTCCGATAGGACATCAGCGCCACAAGCGGGCGCCGCGGCGACGAATGGTTCGACGGCCATCAGGACCGCGGGCACCCCGGGCGGCACGGAGGACCGGGTACGGCCGTACGCGGCCAGGCACGGGGCGCTCAGCCGGTGATGATCTGGGTGAGGGCCGCATGGTTGTGGTAGTCGCGGGACTCGACGATCCGGCCGTCGCGGACGCGCATCACGATCACATTGGCCGTGGTGAGCCGCTTGTCGGTGCCGGGCACGCGCATCTCGTAGTCCCATTCGGCCACGATGACCTCGGGGTCGGCCGTCTCATGGATGACCACGTTCTTCGCGGTCATCTCGAACCACTCCCGCAGTCCGTCCAGAAGCCGCCGCAGACCCTCCTGACCGCGGGTCACGGTCGGCTCCGGCACCGCGAACGGGTGCTCCAGCACGATGTCCGGCGCATAGAGCCGCCAGAGATTGTCGAAGTCGCGGTTGACCATGCCGGCCAGCAGCTTCTCGAACACCGCGCGCGGGCTGTCACTCAATGGCCTTACTCCTCTGAAAAATAATCGGAGCTTCCTCCGTTTTACTTATACGGAACGATGTTCCCATTGTCAACGGAGGGTGTTGTGGCCGGACGCGCCGTCGCGACCGGGTCGCCGTGGGCTATCCCGGTGCGTCGGCGGACGGTGGATTACCCGCGGATCAGCGATTCGAGGATCTCGATCGCGGTCGGAATCGATTCCTCCGCGATATCGAAGTTCTCGCTGTGATGAGGCCCTGGGCTGCCCGCTCCGACCATCAGATAGGCGCCCTTGCCCCCACGCCGCTGAACATGCCTGATGAGAAGGTTGGCGTCACCGCTTCCGGCGAACGCCCGGGTCCGGATGACCTCGGTGACATCGTCGTGAGCGGTGGCCACGTCGACGATGCGGTCGATCAGTTCGTCGTCCGGCGCGACGGTCGCGGATTGGCCCATCACCGCGACGTTCGCCCGGACCCCCTGGGCCAGGCTCGCCCCTTCCACAATCGATCGGACCCGGTCGGCCAGCTCATCGACGACCTCGTCGTCGGTCGCGCGCGCCTCGCAGGTCATCACCGCGGAGGAGGGCACGATGTTCACCCCGTCGCCGGCGACGAGCGTGCCGACATTGAGCCGCGTGTCCGCGGAGCTGAAGCGCGGGAGCCCCATGATGCCCAGCACGGACATCGATGCCGCGAGCAGCGCGTTGCGGCCGGCCTCCGGTGTGCCGGCCGCGTGAGCGGCCTTGCCCGTGAAGTCGACCTTCAGCTTGCGGGTCGCCATGCCACCGGTGAAGCTCCCCACGACCCCGCCGACGGCCATGTCTCCGGCCATGTGCACCGCGAGCATGTTGTCGATCTCGTCGGCCACCCCGGCGTCGATCATCGTCTGCGCTCCCCTGACGCCCTCCTCGGCCGGCTGGAACAGGACCCGGAGCGTGCCCTCGAAGTCATGGTCCGACAGGCGGTGGAGCAGGCCGACACCGATGGTGGCGTGGGCGTCATGGCCGCACGCGTGCATCGCGCCGTTCGTCGAGGCGAATCCGCCGGGAGTCCACACGGGCACGTCCCGCCACCACGGCCCGTCGGCCCTGCTGTTCACCGGTCAGGGCAGCCAACGCGCCGGCATGGGCCGTGAGCTGTACGAGTCGCGGGATCTGCATCCGGCCTTCGCCCGCGCCCGAGCCGGTCCTGGAAACAGACCTTGTCCCCGAGGCGACGGGCGTGGTCCCCGAGCAGTTCCGGCAGCGGTCCGACGATGTCGGCGTGCGAACGCACCGCATGACCTCCTTGAGGCGACCCGTCGTTGAGGACGACGGCGCGATCCACTTGGTTGCCGCGATCGCGCGCGTGCGGGAAATCCTCAGTCCTCGTCGCCTCGGTCTTCGGGGGACCGAGCGCCGAGAACTCCGATGAAGTACGAGGCGACGAGGGCGACAGCGCGGTCGTCGTCGTGGGCCAGTTGGCGCAGGACCTCCTGCGCGGTGGTCCCCGACAGCTCGATCAGCGCTTGGATCAGGCGTATCCGCGTCGCGGAGTCCGCGGTGGGCGCGGCGAGTTCGCCGATCAGTGCGGTCATGATCCGGTCCGCGCACCCGGGGTCCTGGGACAGCGTTCCCAGAACCTCCGCCGCGTCGACGTCGCTGGAGCCCTCGACCACCAAGCCGACGAGTGTCGGCACGGCCGCCGTCACGCCACGCCTGCCCAACGCCAGAGCGGCGTGTCTGCGCACCGTCGCGTCCGGGTCCCCGAGCGCGTCCGCGAGCACCGCGGTCGCGCCCGGGGCCGCGCACATCTCGGCGATCGCCAGCACCGCGCGCCGCCGGACGTCGACGTCCTCCGACCGCGCGCCGACGGCCAGCGTTGCCACGCCGTCGCCGCCCGAACGGGCCAGCGCCCAGCGCAGGGCGCCCGCGACATGGGGGTCGGATTCGGCCAGCACCGCCCCGGCCAGCAGCTCGGCGGGAACCGTCACGCCCTCCGGCCGGGCCAGGACTGCCTGCTGTCTGCGCGCGGCGCTGGTCGAGTTGAGCCCCTGCATGAGTTCGACTATGCGCAGGACATCCTGCCAGCCGGTGGGCGCCGACGCATCGATCGTACGGAGCCGCTCGAGCAGCTCCGCTTCCCGCTCCAAGCGGTCTTCCGTCCATCGGATGAGGTCGCTGACCAGGGCGGACGGCGTGAAGGCCGGGTCCTCCAGCGCGCGCCCGATCTGCTTGAGCGAGAGCCCGAGGGACCGCAGGCTCTCCACGTGGAAGATCCTGCGGACGTCCTCGGCGGAGTACTCGCGGTAGCCGCCGACGGTGCGACCGGTCGGTCGCACCAACCCGAGGGCGTCGTAGTGCCGGAGCATCCGGGCGCTCACCCCCGAGTGACGGGCCACATCGCCGATCAGCAATCCGCGATCTCCGCACGCTCCGCGGCCTCGGCGGCTCGTTCCGGGCCGAGTGTGACGAGTCGCTTCGCCTCGTCAATGGCCGTGTCGAAACCGGTCTCCGGGTTCTGCCGGAGCAGCTCGGTGGCACGGGCGTGCGCGGCCACCTCCGGGTCGGGGTTCGTCGCGGCCTTCTCCAGGACGAGCTCGGTCACCTCGCCGAGGTCGACGAGGGCCCGGCTCAGGCTCAGCTGCACGCTGTGATCGCCACGGCCGAGCTGCGTGACCAGTTCGTCGGCCAAGTCCTTCTTCTCGTCCTCGGGCACGAGGACGACCGCGACGCGCCACGCGGTCCGCGCGACCTCGCCGTCGGCGTCACGCAGCATGTCGCGCGTGATCCAGGCCCACGCGCTCTTGTCGCCGATCTTGGAGAGCGTGTGCAACGCCTGGCTGCGGGCCTGAGTGCGCTCGGAGTCGAGTTCCTGGCGAATCCGGGGCAGGGCGATCTCCGGCGAGAGGCGGGTCAGCGCCCAGGACAGCATGTCTCGCACGAAGAAGTCCGGCTCGACCGCGCACCGCTCGACGAGCGTCTCCAGGAGGCCAGGATCGGGGTTCGAGCCCACCGCCAGGGCCGCCTGAAGCCGGACCGACGAGTCTTCGGCGCCAAGGGCGTTGGCCACGCGGGTGTGCTGCGGAGTTCCGTTTGTCGTGTTGATCGGGACCACCTCCGGCACCAAGGAAAAACCTTATCACCGTGTCAAGGTCAAACCCGTTAGCGGCCTCTCGGACACACCCACGATCCGTCCCCGCGCGACCAGCTCCAAAGTGGCCCAGACCGCGATGGACTGCACGGCCAGGGCGATGCCTCTCGACGGCAGCAATCCGGTCAGGAGGAGCGCCGCGAGGACAGGAAGCACACCACATACGATCGGCGCCGCCGCCCAACGCCGACTGGGATGGGGGGTGATGCGGTGGCCCGCGGTCCAGACGGCAACGGACAGCATGAGGACGACGAAGCCGAGCGTCAGCGGCAGTCGGCCACCAGACCAATGTCGCACTGATCGAAGACCGGCGCGCCGGGATCGTGATTGATCGCGACGACGGTGTGGATCCGGCGCCGCGGGGCCGGGCGGCCCCGGATCCCCGCGACTGACCGCCACAACCCGCTCACCGGAAGGTCACCGGGACCGGCAGCATTCCTGCGCCACCGATACGAAGGCCAGCTTCGCACGCTTGAGTTCGTCCGGCCTCTCATGGCGCCGCAGACAGTCGACGAGGTGCTGTGCCGCGGCGGCGGCGTCGGGCGGGCCTTCCAGGAGTACTCCGCTCAAGGCGCGTTGCAGCAGGACGTCGTCGTCGGCCTGGCCCCGACCGTTCCGCTCGGTGAGGATCCTCGCCTCCGCGGCTCCGAGGAACTCCGCGTAGGTCTGACGGCGAAGGGCGAACTCGCGGTGGCCGGACTCCGCGCGAAGCGTCATGCGCACGGATTCGAGTAGCGCGTCCGCCTGGCGATCCCCCGCGTGACGTGCCGCAGCGGCCTGCCGGAGCCCGGCACTGCGGGCGTACCAGCCGGTCACGACGCTGCCCGCGATCGCCGAGCCCGCGGCAATCAGGGCGATTCCCCAGTCACTCATGCCGCCATCCTCGCGATCAGCCATGGCATGCCACACCACCCTTGCCAAATGTGCGGCGTGGATCACTCTCCGCGACCCTCGAACAGCGCGCGATAGGATCGGATCATGTCGCCCGACGACGCGAATGAACCTACCTCGACCTGCGGAAACAGCGGTGTCCGGCCGCCGGTTTCCGTTAGGCTGAACACTTACGGGCGACGGGCGACGGGCGACGGGCGACGGGCGACGGGCGACGGGCGACGGGCGACGGGCGACGGGCGACGGGCGACGGGCGACGGGCGACGGGCGACGGGCGACGGGCGACGGGCGACGGGCGACGGGCGACGGGCGAACGGTTCTGTTCGCGGCTCGGTCGGCGGTTGCTCTATACCGCCTGCTCGACGTTCTTCCGGTCTTCTCCGGAGACGCCAGGATCACCCGCCTGTTCACCCTCGTCCCCGGTTCCGACTTCGGAGCCGACGCCTTCTCCGCGATCGACGCCCTCGGGGGCCGCACGGTGCCGTGGAGCGAAGCGCGCGGTCGCTCGTACGACCTGATCGTCGCCGCGAGCCCGAAGGGCGACCTCAGGCTGCTGCGCGGCCCACACGTCCTCATCCCTCACGGGGCGGGTTTCAACAAGTCGATCCGCGGCGAGGGTTCGGCAGACTCGGCATCCGGACTGGACCCGGCGTATCTGCGGCGAACCCACGACCATGCCCCGGCAGCGCTGCACGCCCTGGCCCACCCCGATCAGATCGCCAGACTGGCCGCCGCAGACCCGCGGGCCGCCCGGCGCGCGAAGGTGATCGGCGATCTCACTCTGGAACGCGTCCTCGCCTCGACGTCCCTGCGTGATCGCTACCGGGCGGCGTTGGGCACCGGGGCGCGTAAGCTGCTGGTCCTGGTCTCCACCTGGGGGCCCGAGTCCCTCGTCCGGCGGCATCCCGGACTGCCCGCCCGGCTCGTGGCCCAACTGCCCTACGACGAATACCAGTTGGCGCTCGTGGTCCACCCCAATGAGCGCAGCCGGCTGGGGACGTACGAGCTGACCGAACGCCTCGCGCAGGCCCTCGACGCGGGACTGATCCTGCCGGATCCGCACGAGGAGTGGGCCTCCGTCCTGGTCGCCGCGGACGCCCTGGTCACCGACCACGGATCGGCCGCCCTGTACTACTGCGCCGCCCAGGATCGCCCCGTCGTGAGCGTCCACCAAGGCGGCGGCGAACTGATCCCCGGCAGCCCGATGGACATACTCCTCGACCGGATACCTCGGTTGGGACGAGCCGAGGACATCGCCGACGCGCTGCGGGCGTACCGGCCAGGTCCCGGGCACGCCGCCGCGCAGGCCGCGTTCGCGCCCGCCGGTGAGGCCGTGGACCGGCTGCGAACCGAGGTCTACGGCCTGCTTGGCCTTGCGCCGCCCGCCCACGGCGTCACACCCCGGCCGCTGCCCTCGCCCGGACCCGCCGCACGTGCCCCCGCGGCGTTCGATGTCCATGTGGCGACCACCACGGCCGGCGTCCGGATCACCCGGCACCCGGCCGGCCTCGGGCCGCCCGGCCACCACCTGGCCGTGGAGCATGGCGCTGCCGCCGAACGGCCCGCCCGTTCCGCGGGCCTGTTGTACCGTCGTCCGCTCCCGGCCTCCGCCGCCCCCGTGGACCTGGCCTGGACCGCCGACGGCTGGACCCGGCATGCCCTGTCCGCTTACCCCGGTTGCCGTTCCGCGGCGGCTGTGCTGCCGTCCGGCGGGTGCCTGCTCAGAGTCCGCGGTCATGAGCGGATGTACGCCGCCCGGGTCGAACCCCGGTCCGAGGCAGGCCGGATCGTATTGATCGACCCGGCCATCGCGCTGTCGGCCGTCCACGCCCGGCTGGTCTCGCCTCAGCCCGCCCCGGACAGCCCCACCACGATGAACTGCCTCGTCGGAGAGCGGACTTTCCGCATCACCCTCCGCCCGGCCACGGACGCCGAAGCCGCGCGAGTGATCTAGACCAGGCCGTTGCGCCGCCGGAAGGTCCGGGCCGCCACACGGTGCTCCTCAGCCTCGGCCAGGTGTCCTTCGGCCGCGTCCAGTTCGGCGAGAGCGTCGTGGACACGTGCCAGGTCGAAGCCCGAGCGCCGCTTGTCGGCCTGCCCGAGCGACCGCTGGTACAGCTCACGGGCCTCGTCCATCCGGCCGAGGCGGTACAGGACGCCGGCGAGGGCGAACGCGGAGCGTCCGATCAGCCTCTCGCGCTTCTTCGCCACGAACCCGGCGTGCGCCTCGGACAGCAGACGATGCGCTGTCTCAAGGTCA
Source organism: Streptomyces lacaronensis (assembly GCF_047337785.1). Taxonomy (NCBI): domain Bacteria; kingdom Bacillati; phylum Actinomycetota; class Actinomycetes; order Kitasatosporales; family Streptomycetaceae; genus Streptomyces; species Streptomyces lacaronensis. Next base: position 9,854,821 of record NZ_JBLHDK010000003.1, on the reverse strand, counting down.
CCCGCCTTCGCGCCGGCCTCTCCCATGCGATAGGTCTGGAGCAGGACGCCATAGGGGTTGGGGATCGCCCGGTGCATGTCGCGGGAGGCCGTGAAGTCGGCCAGAGCGGCATTCCACTCGCCTCGTACGCCCTTGAGCATGCCGCGGTGCTCAACGGCCGACGCGGCAAGCTTGCGGTCCCGTTCGGAGTCCCCCAGCAGTTCAAGGGCGGACATCGCGCTGTCGATCTGCTCCTGGGCCTCGCTCAGCTGCTCCGACTCCCACAGCGGCCTGGCCAGCTGGCAGCGCGTGCGCACCAGCCATCCCGCGTTCCCCCCATGCCGGACAGCCGAGTCGACGGCGCGCCGGAAGACCTCGATGACCTCGGACTGGTGGGGATGGTCCAGGGCATGCGTCCACACAGGCTCGGACAGGGCCACGACCTCGGTGTCCATCTCACGGCCGTGTGCCAGGCGCGAGCACGCGAAGAGCACATGCCGTTCCTCCTCGAGCCAGCGGGCCGCGCGGGCGGCGTGCTCAGCCCGGGCTTCGTCGTCCACGGCCGCTTCCGGATCCTCCAGTGGAACGTCCGGCACACCGGGAACGGGATCGGACAGGTCCACGACGGTCAGTCGGCGACCGGCGGCGAACCGGTCGGCGAGCTGAGCCTGCCGGACGAACCAGCGCACCAGCCTCATCTGTGCCTCGGCCACCTCCCCTTCCGCCGCCTCGCGGCGGGACTGGCGCAGGGCGTGTGCGCGCAGCGGTCCTGCCAGCCTCATCTGACCGGCCTCTGTCAGCGACAGCAGACGCAGGTCCAGTAACCCGGCCCGGTCCAGTTCCTCCAGGGCGTCCTGGCAATCCTCCAGTCCCAGCCCCGACATCGCGGTGGCGGAGTGGAGTGTGAACGTCTCACCGGGATGGTGCGCCAGCAACCGGTAGAGGAGGGCCGCCGGGCGGGTCAGATCGGCATACACCGTGTCCCAGATCCGCTCCACACCGGACACGCCCTTCTCGTCCAGCTCGGCCCTGAGATCGGCGAGGAGACGGGAGAGCGGACGCAGCCGGTGCGTGCGCACCCACCGGCCGGCCACATGCAGCGCCGCGGGAAGGCCGTCGCACAACCGGATCACCGCCCGCGCCGCCTCCGGATCCGCGGCCAGCCGGTGGTCACGGACGATCAGTTCCAACAGCTCCGTCGCCGCCCGCTCGTCCAGTGGCGGCAGCACCAGATCCACCGACGCGCCGGCCTCGAAATCGTGGAGTGGACCGTGGCTCGTGATGATCACCACGCTGGCGCCCGATGCCGGGAGCAGGGGAACGACCTCCGAGGCGTAGCGAGCGTTGTCCAGCAGGAGGACCAGTTTCGCGTCGGAGGTCCTGTTCCAGTACTGCCGGCACCGAGCCGCGTACTGGGCCTGCACCTGGTCCGGCAGCACCCCGAGGGAATCCAGCAACTGGGAGAGCACATCACCGGGGTCCAGCACGCCGTCCGCGCGGAAGTTGTCCAGATCGACGGAGAGCACACCATCCGTGAAGGGAAACCGCTCGCCCAGAGTGCGGGCGATCAGGACAGCCAACTCCGTCTTTCCCAAGCCGCCCGGCCCGCTCAGCGCGAGGACCAACGGGCGGGAACGGCTCCGCCAGTCCGTCACGGCGCGCAAGGCGCGTTCCCGCTCATCGTCGCGGTTGACGAAGTACACCGGTTCCGGCGGAAGTTCGACCCTCACAACAGCCCCCCTCGACCATCTGCGGTGCCCTGCGCGCACTACCCGACGATCACGCACTCTAGAGACTTTCTGCCGAGACCTCGACCAAGAGCCGGGTGTGGCGAACACTCGGGCTCTGCGGAGTAGTCGTGCGGGCCGGTTCGGTCGCCGGCGGAGTGCATGTGTGCCCACGTTGTGGCTCGGGCGCGTTACGAGCTCACCGTCGGCTCTGGGCCCGGGACGGCCGATGAGGGTCGGTGCGTACGTGCGCACGTATCCCTTGCAGACCGAAGAGGATGAGAAGCTCGACCACGCCGCCGTCGGCGCTGCCCAGCCAGTGGGGCAAGGACGTGTCGAACTCGGCCGCCTCACCGGGCGGCAGCGTCAGGTCGCGCTCGCCGATCACGAGTCGCAGGCGTCCGTTGAGCACATAGAGCCATTCGAAGCCTTCGTGGGTCTGCGGGGTCGGTTCGAGTGGTTCCCGCTCGGCGGGGATGATCATCTTGAACGCGTGCACACCGCCCGGTCGCCGGGACAGGGGCACGAACGTCATGCCGAACCGCCTGATCGGCTTGAGGTGTATCCGGGGGTCGCCGGTGCGCGGGGCACCGACGAGGTCGTCCAGCGGAACGTCATGGATACGGGCCAGCGGCAGCAGCAGTTCCAGGGTCGGCCGGCGCTGCCCGCTCTCCAGCCGGGACAGGGTGCTCTCCGACACGCCGGTCCTCGCCGCGAGGTCGGCGAGGGTGATGCCGCGGTCACGACGCAACACACGTAGCCGCGGCCCCACCGCGGCGAGCACGTCGTCGTCCGTCTTGAGATCCATGAGGCCCACCTTGCCATTACCGCAAGTTTTGGTGCCAGGTCGTGGTGCGCCTGCCACGACTGAGCGCTTACCGACACCACGCGAACGCACTGAACCACTTGGCCGTTCGGCCCGTGGCGTGTGGCGAGGGCGTTCCCCGCCCGTCTCCACCCGATCGGACCCGGCTTCCAGAAGCTCTGCGGTCCGGCCCTCCTCGACGAACGCCTCCCACGGATCGACCTCTTGATGCGTTCATCTACCGGCCGGCACAGCACACCTCACCCATCGAGTCAGCCGAGGCTGACGAGCGTCTTTCCAGCCGTTCGGCCGGCGATCATCTCCGTCAGCGCGTGCGGAGCCGACTCCAGACCCGCGAAAACGGTCTCGCGACAATCCAGCTCACCGCTGCGCAGCCACCCGGTCATCCGGTGCCGCATCTGCTCCATGAGACGCAGATTGCTGCTCCCGCGGAACCCACGGAGGGTCAAGTCCTTGGACACCGCGAGGAAGAGGTTCCGTGGCCCGGCCGAGCCGGACTCGTACTCCGAGATCGAGCCGCACATCGCTACGCGCCCGCCCCTCCTCAGGTGTGAAAGGGCGGCCTCGAGGTGGGTCCCCCCGACGGAGTCGAAATAGACGTCGATTCCGTCGGGCGCGATGTCGCCCAGCCTCGCCTCGATGTCGCCCACCCGGTAGTTGAAGGCGTCGGCGCCCAAGCGGTCGCGCAGCCAGGCGACCTTGTCGTCGGTGCCCGCGCTGGCCACCACCCGGTTGCCCATGAGCCGTGCGATCTGCACGGCCAAGCTGCCCACCGCCCCCGCGGCAGCCGAGACCCAGACCGTTTCCCCACCTCGTAGCGCGTCAACGACGTGCAGACCGGCGTAGGCCGTCAGTCCCATGCCGCCCAGCGGGCCGAGATACCACTGCGGCTCGCATTCATCGACGTCCAGGCGTGTCAGGGTGCCGAGTCCGCCGAGCTGCTCGGCACCCGCGTCCACGACGGCGTACTCGCGCCAGCCCTGGGCGTGCCACACCACGTCACCCGGCGCGAAGCCCTCGGCCCGGGACTCCGCCACCTCCCCCACTGTCATGATGCCGTCCATGGCGCGGCCGAGAGCGAAGGCGGCGAAATAGCCGGAGGGCGCGTCGGGACGCAGCCGCAGCCGAAGGCCGGGGTCCACCGATGTCCACGTGTTGCGTACGAGCACCTGCCCCGGCCCGGGCCGGGGTACAGGGACCTCGACCACCTCGAAGTCGTCCGGGCTGACGCTGCCGACCGGGTATGTCCTGACCCGGATCTCCCGTCCGGTCCGCATCACCATGTTGAACTAATATCAGTTTGATTTGACCGGGCGCAATGGTTGAGCGCGTCCGTGCGGCATACGGGGTCGTACAGCGGTGGCGATTCTGGCCGCGGCCTCCCGCCCCTCGGCGATCGCGTGCGCCACACGTCGCGGAACCACGGCGTCGCCAACCGTCAGTACCAGGGGGACGGCACAGTCCAGCGCGGTGCGCGGGCGGCGCTCCCCCACCACGACGACCCGGTCCGCGGGCACGGTGGTGGTCCCTCCGGAGGTGCGGTGATCGACGGTGACGCCCCCGGGGCCGATGCCGGTCGCCGTGCACAGCGGCAGGATCTCGAGTTCGCAGGTGCCCGACAGACGTTCCAGCAACTGGACGCGGCTCTCGGGCGGGATCGCCCCGGCGAAGGCCGTTCCCGGCGTGACGAAGGTGATGCGGGGAACCCCCGCGGCTACGGCCAGTTCTACGACGTCGCACCCCGGCCACCAGCCGAACCCGTCGTCGGCCACCAGCACATGGGCGGCACCGGCCAATGACGGAACTCCCCGCGCCAACGCGACCGACGAGGCCATGGCACCGGCCTCCAGCAGCGGCGATGTCTCCACCGCGCCCGTGGCCAGCACCACGGCGTCGAATCCTTCGAGTTCGGCGCCCGGCTCCACGGGCTGCCCCAGTCGTACGTCGACACCCGCGGCGGACAGCATCCGTTCGTAGAAGCCGAGCAGCGCGGCCCAACCGGTGCGGTGGGGCGCCAGAGCCGCCGTGGCGAGCTGTCCGCCCAGCCGGTCGGCGGCCTCGAAGAGGACGACATCCGCCACCCCGGCGTGGGCGAGACTCAGCGCGCACTCCAGGCCCGCGGGTCCCGCCCCCACGACGGCGACGCGCTGTCCGGTGACGCGTGCCGGATCCCACGCGCGCACCAGCGGTGCGGCGGGCCGACGCGGTTCGCCGGGGGGTGCGAGGTCCGGGTTGACCACGCACAGCAGCACCGGGTCGAACGTCCGGCAGTCCTCGTTGCAGGCCACGCAGGGCCGGACCTCCGTCGCACGTCCCGTGAGCACCTTGCGCGGCAGGTCCGGATCGGCGATGAGTGCGCGCGCCATCCCCACCAGGTCGGCTCCGGCCGCCAGGGCGTCACCGATCGCGGCCGCGGTGCGGAAGGCGTGGGACGCCACCAGCGGCCGGGTGACAAGTGGCCGCAGACGCGCCAGATCGTCCAGCACCGGCGGGCGTTGGGTGGCCATGTCACGGACGTACGTGGTCCGCACCCCGACGGTGACGTTGACGTAGTCGACCAGCGGATCCACGGCCGGCAGCAGCTCGGCCAGTTCGTCCGGCCTCAGTGCCACGTCCTCCGAGGCGTCGACGCTGAAACGGATGCCCAGCAGGGCGGTGGTTGACAGCCCGCGAATCGCGGCGATCACCCGCTCCAGCACCTCGAGCCCGTCACGTCGCGGGTTCGTGCGCGGCGAGAGGAACTGCTCCAGCAGGTAGGCATGAGCGGCGTGCAATTCGATGCCGTCGAACCCCGCCTCCAGAGCGTGGGCGGACGATACCCGGAACGCCTCCACCACCTCGTCGACCTCGCTGCCGAGCAGAGCACGCGGCGCCGTCTGCTCACGGGGAGAGCGCACGGCCGCGGGAGCGACCGGTGCGTAGTACGACTGCGCTCCGAGCGTCTCCCGGCCGAGGTGAACGAGCTGGCAGACGGCGACCGCGCCTTCGGCGTGAATGGCCTCCACCCGCTCCCGCAGCGGCTGGACCGCCTCCGGACGATGGAGCTGAAGGATGTTCCCCTGCCGCGGCGCGGACTCCGGCGCCACCGTCGTACCGCCGCAGACCAGCAGCGCCGCGCCACCGGCGGCCAGACGGCCCCAGTACTCGGCGTCGCCGCCGACCGGTAGCCCGTCCCGTACGAAACCGCTGGCGTGGGCCGTGGCGACCAGCCGGTTCCGCAGCGTCGACGAACCGATGACCAGCGGCGCGGCGGCCGACGGAAGATGTGATGCGGCCATGGGCCCTCCGGGGTCTGTCATGATCGTGACTACGCCGGGGTGACGGCGCTCTCGCCCGCGACGGGGCCGGCGAGGCGTCCGCGGATGAGGTCCGACAGCCGTTCCGCGGCGGCGATGGTCGGCAGGTTCGTGTTGGCCCGCGGCACCTCCGGGAACACGGAGGCGTCGGCGACCCAGAGCCCGTCGACGCCGAGGACGCGGCCGGACGGATCGACCACCGCACGGGGGTCGTCGGGTGCGCCCATGCGGCAGGTTCCGCAGATGTGGCCGGTGTCGCCGATGGTCTCCATCAGCCAGCGGTCGATCGTCGCGTCGTCGGACAGCGTGTCGAGGCCCCGGCCGGCGATGTCGATGGCGATGTGCTCGAAGGCGGTGTCGAACGGCCCACTGCGCAGCAACTCCACGCAGTGCCTGACGCCGTCACGCATCCGGACGAGGTCCGAGGGGTGGCTCAGCAGATCCTGGTCCATCACCGGATGCGCGTCGGGGTCCGCGGAGGCCAGGCGCAGCACGCCGCGCGAGAACTGCCGGTTCGCCCACAGACAGAGCAGGCCGGGCCCGCCCACGGTGTGGCCGCCGCCTGCGCCGCCCCAGGTTCCGCCGGTGCCTTCCGCGACGAGATGGGAGTCGCCGGGGTTCGGCAGGGCGAGCGTCTGGTTGATCGAGACGATCATCATGTCGTTCTCACCCGCTCCCTCGAGTCCGGAGGAGTAGCGCAGACAGCAGTTGGTCTGCCGGGCATCGACGTCGGGATGGACCCCGGGCCGGGCGTACAGCCAGAACAGCGCCAGAGGATGTTCCTGCATCCCCTCCCCGACCGGGAGCGCCGCCACGGGGCCGTCCGGTCCGATGCCGGACCGCAGCAGAATCGCCGGAGAGTGCACCGCTCCGGCGCATAGGACAACGTGCTGGGCACGGACTTCCGTCCAGTCGTTCCCCCGCCGCAGCCGCACCCCGACGGCCCTGCCGCCCTCGACGAGCACCGTGTCCACCGTCGCGCCGCCGAACACCCGCAGGTTGGGGCGCTGTCGGGCCGGCTCGAGGTATCCGTCGTTGGTCGTGACCCGCGCACCGTCGCGGGAGCTGATGGCGTACGGCGAGACACCGGTCCCCGCCGGCCCGTTGTGGTCGTCGCACCAGGCATGGCCACGTCCCAGCGCGGCCTCGGCGAGCGCGTGGTCGGCGGGGCCCCAGTCCTCGCGGCCGAGCCGCTGCACCGGTACGGGTCCGTGATCGCCGTGGTGAGGGCGGTCGCCGAAGTCCGCGTCGCTCTCCATGCGTCGCAGGTACGGCAGCATGTCCGCGTACGACCAGCCGGGACAGCCGTACGCCGCCCACCGGTCGTAGTCGTCCGGCATGGCCCGGACGGCGATCATGCCGTTGACCGACGACGAACCGCCGAGGCCCCGTCCGCGCACATGCGGCCGCGGCGCCTGTGCGCGGCTGCGCCGTGACGTAAGACCTGGCCACTGGAACTCCGCGCAGGCCGTCTCGTCCAACGCCCGCCAGCCGTTCATGCTGCGCAACTGCGGTGGGGCGTCGGCGGGCCGCCAGTCGCGCCCGGCCTCCAGCAGCACGACCTCGCTGGCCGGATCCTCGCTCAGACGCGCCGCCAGCACGCTCCCGGCGCTGCCGCCGCCGACGACCACCCAGTCGGCTTCCACTGTCGGCGTCATGGTGCCCCCACCTCCATCCACACGCTGGACATCGTCGCCTCGTCGAGCGAGGCGACGGTCTCACTGCTGACGACGTGGCCGAAGCGCGGCCGTCGTGGACGCCTCGCTGCGGACTCGGACAGGCGGTACGGCGAAGGATCGGTCAACTGGGTGGACATGTGCGACTCCCCTTGGCGCGATGCTGCGCGTGATCGGTCGGGTCGGACAGCCGTGAGGGTCGTCGTCCCACGGCGACCCGGGCGCCGGATCGCACGCGAAAGACGGAGGTTGAACTAACTTCAATTCTGCCGGGAGCGTACTGCCCCGAACGGAAGAGCGGCAAGGCTCATGACGGACATCGACATGACGCGTGTGACCACCGCGCGACGCGCGAAAGACGACGGCGGGTCCGACTACGTCACCGCCCTCATCCCCGCGCTCGGACAGGTCCGGCCCGGCCGTCGACAACGACCACCTCGTCCTCACCACGCCCAGGGCCCGCAGCGTCCCTTCGCCGACCTGGAATACTTGTGGTCCGGACGCGGCGGAGGAGAGGCAATGGTCGAGCGACCTGGGCGGGCGGGCACGCGGGAGACCAGCACTCGTGGCAGGCGCCCCCGTGCCGGGAGCGGGGAGTCCCTCAGCGACCGCGCGTACGAACACATGCGCGCCGCCATCCTCCAGGGGGTCTACCGTCCCAACCAGCGGCTCCCCGAGGACGAGGTCGCCTCGGAGCTGAATGCCAGCCGGACGCCCGTACGGGCCGCCCTGATGCGCCTGGTCGACCAGGGCCTGGTGGTGCGCGAGCGGCAGGGCTGGGTTGTACGCGAGCACACGCCGGACGAGATCCGCGAAATCTACGAGGTGCGCTGCGCACTGGAGGCGATGGCCACCGGACTGGCGGCCGTGCGCGCGTCCGAGGAGCAGCTCGCCGTGATCTCCGCCTTCTACGAGGACCCGGTCGAGGAGTATGTGGCAAGGCCCGGCGCCGAACTGGGCCTGTTGAACCGGGAGTTCCATCAGACGATCGTGCGGGCCTCGGCCAACCAGCGGCTGTTCGACGAGTGGCTGCGCAACCGGGACTTCGGTATCACCTACAACATGGCCGCCCTGTTCACCCGGGACGAGGCCGTCATCTGCGTCGAAGGCCACAAGAAGATCATCGCCGCCCTGCTGGACCGTGACCGCGAGCAGGCGGAGCGTCAGGCCAGGCTCCATGTCGAGGATGTGCAGGCCGCGGCGTCGCGCAGGATGGACGCCGTACGGGCGCCGGGGAATCTTCACCTCTCCTGAGCCGCGCATCTCGCCGGAGGCCGGGGCAGCGCCCGTATTGACCCGATCCACATCGACCCGATCCGCATTGACCCGATCCGCATTGACCCGATCCGCGGGACCGGCCCGGACGGCGGTGCCGGAACTCACGTGAAACACATGCTTGTTGCCTTGGATCCAAGTTTGTATCCTAAACAGGATGCAGTCTGGGTGCCGCGGCGCCGTTCCGGTGCGCCCCCCAGGACGCCGATCACGCAGTCAGCCGGCGCGCGGGCCGTCCGCGGGGAGCTGCAAGGACATCGACACGAAAGGGCCGGAGCACAAAGTGACTCATGTGGAGACGACCGACTCGAAAGCGATCGACTCGGAAACGGCCGCAGCGAGGGAGCGGAGTGACGCCGAGCGCGGCGCCGCCCTGTTGCCGACACTGCCCGCCAAGCCGGATCTGACCCCCGAGGCGGCCACGGTACTGGAAGAGGTGCCCGGATACCTCGGCGTGCCCTTCGTAAGCCCGATTTTCCCGGCCCTGGCGAACTGGCCGGACTATCTCGTACCGGCGTGGAACGCGTTCAAGCCGGTCCTCGGCTCGCCCGCGTTCAGCGAGGCCGCCGCGGCCCTGCGGGTACCGGCCGAGCTGCTTCCCGCGCCGGATCCCTCGCTCCGCACCGGTGCCGACGACGCCGATACCGACCTGATCCGCCGCTACACGATCACCTTCCACCAACTCCTGCCCACCGTCCTGCTGTTGACGTCGTGCTGGTACGGGGGTCTCACGGTGGGCGGCCGTGCGGCCCGTCCGGAGGCACCCGACCCCGGCCCCCGTGGCATCCGGCCCGGAACGGTCAACGTCACCCCGGACGGCACCTCGCCGACCGAGGAACTGGCGCACGTGTACGAGGAGATCCGGGCCACCCACGACCACCCCCGCGTGCTGAGCTTCTACCGCGCGCTCGGCAACTGGCCCGCCTTCATGACCGGGGCGTGGGATCACCTCGGACCGGTCGCGCGCGATGCCGGGTACGCCGCCGCGCGCCGGCGGCTCCTCACGACGGCCACCGGCCTGGCCACCACGCTCCCCGTACCGGTCATCGACACCTCGGCAGCCGAGGAGGCCCGCGCCATCCTCGCCCTCTTCCGCACCCGGCTGATCCCTGCACTGTTCCTGGACACCGCTGCCGTGCTCGCGCTCCTCGGGGAAACGGACCCGATCGCGTCCGCGTAATCCCCGCCCGCACATCCCCCGACCTCAGGAGAGCCATGCCCAACATCACGATCGAGCTGTTGGCCGGCCGCACGCGTGAGCAGCGCGCGGAGTTCGCCAAAATCGTCACCGACGCCGTGGTCGAGGTCCTCGGCGCGCCTCGCCATCTGGTGCGCGTCCAGTTCACCGAGCTGGCCCACGACCAGCTCGCCCTGGGCGGCGAACTGGCCGCTCCCCCCGCGTAGACCGCACGCGTCTCCCGGTACGTACCTCTTGCGTACGGCCCTCCGGCGGAACACTCCATCGCCTGACACCCGCACTCGCCGCACCGAGGCGTGAAGGCTCGAGTCACCGAGGAATCACCGCCCCCTCATCCCCCGGCCAAGGAGCACCTCCGCCATCGCGACCGCTCCTTGCCCGGACGGCCCCGGTCTTCCGACTCTTCCATGGGGTGTCCATGTACCAGCAGAACTTCGATCCCGTATGGGGACAGCTCGGCCTCTCCGCGGCGGTCGCCGCCCTCCCCCTGCTCGTTCTCTTCGTCCTCCTCGGCGCGCTCCGGTGGAAGGCGCACTGGGCCGGGCCGGCCGCCCTCGGAACGGCGATCGTCATCGCGTTCGCGGTCTATCGCATGCCGGTCGGCCAGACCTTCAGCGCCGCCGGCTACGGGGCGGCGGCGAGCTTCCTCACCGTCATCTGGATTCTGATGAACGCGCTGTGGATCTTCAGACTGACCGAACGCACCGGGCACTTCGCGGTGTTGCGCAGATCCTTCGCCGGGATCAGCGACGACCACCGGATCCAGGTCATCATCATCGCCTTCGCGTTCGGTGCGCTCCTCGAAGCGCTGGCCGGGGCGGGGACTCCCGTGGCGATCAGCGCCGTCATGCTCGTCGGCCTGGGGCTGCCGCCCCTGCGCGCCGCCGTGGCGTCTCTGGTGGCCAACACGGCACCGGTCGCGTTCGGCGCGCTGTCCGCGCCGGTCACCACGCTCGCGCAGGTGACCGGACGGGACTTCCACACGCTGGGCTCGATCATCGGCCGCCAGACCTCGGTCGTCGCGACGATCGTCCCGCTGGTGCTCGTCTTCCTCGTGGACGGCCGCCGGGGTCTACGAGAGGTCTGGCCCGCCGCACTGGTCGCGGGACTGGCCTTCGGGCTCGGACAGTTCGTCTTCGCCAACTTCGTCTCGATCGAACTCGCCGACATCGGAGCGGCCTTGTGCTGTGCCACGGCCCTGGTCGGATTCCTGCGCGTCTGGCGGCCGGTCCGGGCACTCACGGAAGCGGGCTCCGTGCGCATCGCGCCACCGGTCCATGCCGCGTCATCGGTTGCCGTGGCCGCGGGCGGAGCGCCCGGCGACCCGGCTGACGCCGCGCCCACGCCGGTCGCCGACGTGCCGCGCGACAGCCGACGGAGCGTGATCCTCGCCTATCTCCCGTATGTGACGGTGATCGCCGTCTTCGTCATCGCCCAGTCGGACGCCGTGAAGGAGCTTCTCGGCTCTGCCGCCCTCCACTTCGACTGGCCCGGCCTGAACATCACCGGAGCGCAGGGCGCGCCCGTCGCCACCGTCTTCACCTTCGACTTCCTGCCCGCGGCGGGCACGCTACTGTTCGTGTCCGCGCTGATCAGCGTTCTGCTGCTGCGGATCGGCCCCGGGGAAGCGGCCCGCGTCTACGGGACCACGGTGAAGCAACTCACCTGGACGATCGTCTGTGTGCTGTCCGTTCTGGGCCTGGCCTATGTGATGAACCTGTCCGGACAGACCGGCTCCCTGGGCCGCGGACTGGCGGCCATGGGCTCGGCGTTCGCCGTGTTCTCCCCCGTCATCGGCTGGCTGGGGGTCGCGATCACCGGGTCGGACAACTCCTCCAACGCCCTCTTCGGAGCGGTTCAGGTCACCGCCGCGCAGCAGACGGGTCTGTCCCTCGACCTGATGGCGGCCGCCAACTCCTCCGGCGGGGTGGTCGGCAAGATGATCTCCCCGCAGAGCCTGGCGATCGCCGCCGCGGTGGTCGGTGTCCAGGGCAAGGAGGGCGATATCTTCCGCAAGGTCATCGGCTACAGCCTCGCGTTGCTGACACTGATCGCGCTGATCGTCCTGCTCCAGTCCACTCCGATCCTGGGCTGGATGCTTCCCTGAGCCCGCAACGCCGCACCGGCCCCACTCCCCCGTCCACACCCACTTCTGTCATATCCCTCACCGCACACCACTGGAGACACCACGATGACGAATCGGTACCGCGCCCTGTTCGACCTCACCGGCAAATCGGCCCTGGTCATGGGGGCGGCGTCCGGCCTCGGCGAGGCCACGGCACGGATGCTGGCCGGTCTCGGCGCCCGAGTGATCTGCGCCGACCTCGACGGCGCCGGCGCCAAGACCACCGCTGAGAGCATCGTCGCCGAGGGCGGTACGGCGGAGGGGGTCGGCGCGGATCTGAGCGACCGCGGACAGGTCACCGAGGCCGTACGGACCACCGTGGACACCTACGGCCGGCTCGACATCGGCGTCACCACCCCCGGGATCAACATCCGCAAGCGGCTCGCCGCGTACACGGAGGAAGAGTTCGACCGCATCGTCGATCTGAACCTCAAGGGCACGTTCTTCTTCCTCCAGGAGGCGAGTGCCGTCATGGCGGAGCAGGGCGGCGGCAGCCTCATCGCCTGCTCGTCGATGCGGGCGCTGATGGTCGAGCCCGGTCTGGGAGTGTACGCGTCCACCAAGGCGGCCATCCTGCAGATGGTGCGGGGACTGGCCACGGAGGTCGGCCCGCGGGGCGTACGGGTCAACACCATCGCCCCAGGGGTCATCGACACCCCGCTGACCCGCCCGCTGTGGGACGACGTCAAGACGAGGGAGGCGTACAGCGCGCACACGGCCTTCGGCCGCTGGGGCAGCGCGGACGAGGTCGCCTCCACGGTCGCCTTCCTGGCCTGCGACGCCGCGTCCTACGTCACCGGCACCAATCTGGTGGTCGACGCGGGCTGGACCATCATGGACGGCCGCTTCGACCCGGGCCGCTGACCTCTCCGAAAGCCGAAGGGCCCGGCCGCGGATCGCGCGGTCGGGGCCCCGGCGTCCGGGGGCGCGCGGGCCGGGACGGCCGGGTCGGCGCCTGGGACCAGCTGCTTGCCTCCGGTAAAGGGGACGTGGGCCTGCGCCTTCCGGCGGCCCTCGGGGTGGGGGGCGCAGGTCGTGTCGTCGCCGTGGGGCCGGGCGTCACGGCCCCTGCCGTGGGTGACCCGGTGCCGGCCCACGGTGCTCCGCTGCCCGGTCACAGCGGCTTGTGGGCCGAGCAGGTGCTGCTGTGAGCCGCGGACGCGGCACCTCTGCCCGAGGCCTGGACCCGGCACGGGCGGCGGCCCTCCCGCTCGCGCTGCTTCGGCAAGTTGGTGACCGCGCTGCGTCGTGGGGGGCGCCGACGAAGTACGCCGGGGCCGGCCGTGGAGCCTGCCTTCCAGGACCGGATGCTGCTCGTTGCCTTCCGGAAGCGGTTCCGGAACGACGCTGCCGCCCGGGTCGGCGTGGCCTGCGAGAACCCGGGAACCTGCGCTCCGCGGGCAATAAAGCGAAGTAATCGCGCGAGGGCGTCGGAGGGCGTGGATTGAGTACCCGCACTTCACCAGATAAGGCATCCTCTTAATGGAAAATACGGAAAAGGCTCCGGGGTCGGCGTGCCAGTAGGTGGGACCTGGCGTACGCTGAGCATACGTAGGGAGTTCTTCGGTGCGCATGTGAAGGGACACCCGTATGAGAATGCGTTCCACGGTCGGTAAAGGCCTTCAGAGTACAGGATTCTCAACGATCCGCTATGGACTGGCGCTCAATCTCCTGTCGATTGGGCGGCTCAAGTTCGAAAGTTACGAGGTCGAGAACATTCGGCCCTTGGTCACCGCGAGCCCTGTATTCTCGCGACTCCTCACCGGACTCGGCGAACAAAAACTGGCCAGGGTCATCGGTGTCACAGAGATGGTTGCGGGATCGCTGATTGCGGCGAGACCGTTCGCGCCGAGAGCCTCGGCGCTAGGAAGCCTGGGGGCCGCTGGGATATTCGCCACGACTCTCAGTTTCCTGGCCACAACGCCCGAGGCATGGCAGGAGAGGCGCGGAGAACCAAAGCTCTCTCTCGCCGGCCAGTTCCTGGTGAAAGACATCGTGTTGCTGGGGGCTTCCCTGCTCACGGCTGCCGAATCTCTGCAGACCGTACAGCGCGCGTAGTCCACCGCCACCTGTACTGCTCGCCCTTATGAAATTGCAAGCTGAGCCACCGCTCAGCTCAGCTTCGGCCGCCGCACTGGTTGACGTTGTCTCGCTCGAGGTTTCCCGGGGAGCGGCAGATGGACGCATCGGATGAACTCCTTGAGAGGGCTACCCCGTCGGCTCTCCTGACCCTGGATGGCACCATCCGCCGCCTCAACGCCGCGATGGCCACGGCGCTGGGCAGGCCGCGGGAACAGTGCGTAGGCCGCGCCTTCAGCGATCTCCTGCCCGACAATCAGCGCCTCGCGGCTCAAAACCTGCTGACGCACGGGGCCACGACGAAGAGGCTTGCGATGCGTGTGCTGGAGTTCCCCGGGACAGGCACAGCATCTGTGGTCTGCCTTGTCGAGGCGCGGCCAGTCAGGGATCCCGCAGGTGGCGAGCAGCTTGTGTGGGTGCACTCGTTGGACGCAAAGCACGACCTGGGCGGTTTGCTGATCCCGTTCCAGCTTGCGGCCAGGTCCGCCGGCCTCGGCCTGTGCATGTGTTCGCCCCATGAGCACCAGGTGGAGTGGATGGGCGGCGCACCCGCTCTGGCCGCGCTTTTCCCGCAAGCGTCCGTGTCCCTGTCCACGGTGATCCGGCAGGTCCACCCTGATGACCGCAAGGGCTTGCGGCAGCTGTTGCGCTCGGACGCCGCCCAGTCCCCCTGGATCAGGTCGCGGTTCCTTACCGAGCACGGTGGCTGGCGCGTACTGGCCAGCCAGACTCGCAGGGTCACATTGGGGTATGCCGGTCCCGAAAGGGTCTTCGGGGTGATCCGCGACGACACCCGGATGGAGGCGCACCGGGAGGAAATGCTGGCCGCCGTGAGTGCTGAGCGGCAGCGCACCGAGGAGATCGCCGCATTCTCCTCCGCCCTCTTCACCGCCGCCACCGAGCAGGAACTGCAGCAGGTCGTCCTGACCCGGCTGGCCGCGGCCTTCGGCGGTACCGGCGCCCTCTTCGCGCTCGTCGACGACGGGCGCCTGCGGGTTTCCTCGGATGCCCAGATCCCCACGTGGCAGGCCGACGCCCTGCACGGCCTGTCGCTGGATGAGGACCGTCCGCTGCCCAGTGCGATCCGCACCGGCCAGCCGCAGTTCTTCCCCAGCCAGGAGGAGCTCGCCCGTCGCTGGCCGCACGAAGACAGCCTGCCCTTCCGGCGGCAAGGCCCCGACCTCGCCATGTCGATCACCCCCCTCAGCCCGGTGGGCGACCGGCCGCTGGGGGCCTGGGCGGTGACATACGACAGCGAGCGCCCACCGTCCCCGGAGCAGCTCGCCTTCATGACCACTCTGGCCGAGCTGGCAGGCCAGGCACTCAGGCGCATCAGGTTGCAACAAGCCCACATCGACCTGTCGACAGCGCTCCAGCAGAGCATGCTCCCCACACTGCCCGACCACCTCCCGGGCCTGAAGATCGCCGCCCGCTACCAGCCCAGCCGGCACGGGCTCGATATCGGTGGAGACTGGTACGACGCGTTCCTCTTGCCCGACGGTGCGGTCGCACTGGAGATCGGCGACGCCCAAGGGCACGACGTGGACGCCGCGGCCTTCATGGGACAGGTGCGCTCGTCCATGCGCGCGATCACCACCCACGAACCGGGGCCGGGAGCCGTGCTGACACGCACCAACGAGCTGCTCGTCACCATGGACACGCCACGCTTCGCCAGTTGCACCATGCTGCGCATCGATCCGCGTGACGGACAGGTCATCGGCACCAGCGCGGGCCACGTGCCGCTGCTCTTGGCACGCGACGACGGCAGCCACGACATCCGCACACTTTCCGGCGGGCCGGTACTGGGAGTCGTGCCCGAGACCGACTACCCCGAGGAGACCTTCACGCTGGAAGAGAACACCGCGCTGGTCCTGGTCACGGACGGCGTCGTCGAAGGGCCGGGGCTCACCCTGGAAGCCGGACTGGAACGAGCGGGAACGCTGGCCGGCCAGGCCCTCCACGACCACCTCGACGTCGAGGCGACGGCAGACCGAATCCTCGACGCCGCGGTCGCGGTGGATCACCTCGACGACGTGGCCGTACTGGTGATCCGGCGCGCTTAGAGGTCCGCGTGTGCCCGGGCGGCCTCGCCCCGCGCCGTAGCGTGTGGTGATCCGGGAGGCGCGGATCGTGTTGGTCATGTTTCTTCGATGCGTTCGGGTCGCCTTGCGCCGCCGTGAGAGACGTTGAGAGACGGGCTACGACCTCGGGTCGTCGACCTTGAGCTTGTCTCCGGTGTTGGAGACGTAGACCACCAGGAGCTTGGCCCGTTCGGTCCGGCTGGTGTTCTGGGTCAGGACGTGGTGAGCGCCCGGCCGCTCGACCCAAGTCTCGCCCTGGCGGTAGGTGCGCACGGGCTTGCCGGCGAGCTTGCTGCGCACGGTGCCTTCGAGGACGTAGGCGTAGACGAACGCCTTGCCGTGCCGGTGCGGCATCGCGCGTGCGTTGGGCGGGAAGTCGACGACCACCGAGGTGAACGTCTTGCCCTTCACATTCGGGAGGGCCTGCTGGAGCAGGGGCTTGACGGTTTCGGTGGGGTGCTTCGATGTCACGGCCGCGGCGGGCGTCCTGGCGTGGGCGGGCTGGTCCGCGGCGGTGCAGCCCGTGGCCGCGGTCAGCGTGGCGACGGCCAGCAGGCCACCGGCGATCCGCATTCCGGTCACGATGGGGCTCCTGTTCGGTCTTCCGCGACGTGGATGATCGTCTTGCCCGGGGTGCGGGTGGTGGGGGCGAATGCGGCGGCTGCCTCGGCGAGTGGCCGTACGGCGCCGACGACGGGCTTGAGCCGGCCGTCCCTCACTCGCGTGGCGAGGTCGCTGAGCCGGGCGCGGTCGGGTTCGACGACGAAGAAGACGGCCCGCCCGTCCTTGGGCCGGACCTTGGGCGGCATGACGATGGTGACCAACGCGCCGCCGGCCCGGACCAGGGCGGCCGAGCGGTCGAGGGTGTCGCCGCCGATCACGTCGAACACGACGTCGGCCTCGCCGACGTCCTCCAGCTTCTCGGTCCGCAGGTCCAGGAAGGCGTCGACGCCCAGCGCGAGCGCCCTGTCCCGGTCGGCGGACCGGCCGGTGCCGATGATCCGGGCGCCGGCCTCGCGGGCGAGCTGTACCGCGATCGAGCCGACGCCGCCCGCGGCGCCGTGGATGAGGACGGTCTGGCCCATGGCCAGGCGGCCGTGGTCGAACAGGCCCTGCCATGCGGTCAGCCCGGAGATCGGCAGTGCGGCGGCCAGGATGTGGTCCACGTCCGTCGGCAGCGGCGCGAGATTGCGGGCCTCCACCGCGGCGTACTCGGCGAGCGAGCCGTTGCGGGCCCAGTCCGCCAGGCCGAACACCCTCTGCCCGACACTCAAGCCGGTGGTGCCGAACCCCAGCTCTTCGACGACACCCGACAGCTCATGCCCGGGCACGCTCGGCGTCCGGTCGCGGCCCGCGCGATCGGTCCATGTGCGCGGCCAGTCCAGCTCCCCAGGGGTGAAGCCCGCGGCGTGCACCCGCACGATGACGTCGTTCTCGGCCGCGTGGGGGTAGGGCATGTCCGTCAGGGACAGCCCGGCGAGACCGGCGTCACGGTCTCGAACAGTGATGGCTTGCATAAAGGTCCTTACTGGAGAAGGGCGCATGAGCGCGCAGCCCCTTCACACAGGGCTCATCGCGGCTCGTCGGCGGAGTAACGCAGCAGGGGCTCAGAGGTGAGAAGGCTTGTCCGGGTTGCCGACCCTGCGGTACGCGGTTATCAGACCGTCTGTGATCTGCAGCGGGTCCACGGAGTAGACACGGTCCTCCCGGTGGAACACCGGGGCGAGCTCGCCACCGAACCCGACAAGGTCGATGCGGTCCGGACGCCACTGGCGGCCCACCCGCACCATCACCTCGGCGACGCGCTCACCACCATGGATGAGCTCGCGCGCCGCGGCAGCCTTGCCGCCGCCGTCGGTGACGTAGACAGCGTCCGGGTGCGGCAGCCTCACCGGGCCGGCCAGATCCCCGGCCTCGTACGCGGCGCGGAAGACCGCGAGTACGCGTTCACGCTCCGCTTTCGGCGTCTGCGGCATGGGCTGCTTCGCCGTGGCCACCCGCCGCCGTGCCCGCGAGGCGAGCTGCCGGGCACTCGGCACGGAAGCATCCAGCACCTCGGCGATCCGACCGAACGCAAAACCGAAGACATCGTGCAGGACGAAGGCCACCCGCTCCGGCGGGCTCAGCTCCTCCATGATCAGAAGCATCGCCGAACTGACGGACTCGTCGACAAGGACCGGTTCCGCTGCGTCCGGCCCCGTCGGCAGCGGTTCCGGCAGCCACGGCCCGACATAGGTCTCCCGGCGGAAACGGGCGCTCTTGAGGATGTCGTACGAACGCCGCGCGGCCACCGTGACCAACCAGGCCCTCCGATCGCCGACCTCCCCCAGATCCGCTCCGGCCGCCCGCAGCCACACATCCTGGGTCACGTCCTCGGCATCGGCCACACTCCCCAGCAGCCGGTAGGCCACACCGAAGACCGCGGGCCGATGGCTCCCCCAGTCGGCTCCGAGCACGTCCTCCCGCCCGGACAGCCCCGGCGCGTGCCCGTCACCCATACAGACGCGACCTCCTCCAGCTCGCGGATCCAGAGTAGCCATCCGACCTCGTGATCCGCGGTGCGCCGCACCCGAGGACGGGCGGACACCAGGCGCCGCGACCATGTGCGCGGTCTGCCGCGGACCCCACCGAGGGGTCTCGGCCGGACCCAGTGAGCCCCTGACACCATCGGGCCCCGCTCGCCCTCCCGCTGCCCCACCGCAGCGCGGGCAGTCCACCCGGCCGTCCCCGCCTGCTCGGTCGTGACGGCAAGCGTGAGAACCCAAGTCGGAGACTGGGCCGCTCTTCGAAGTGCACCGCCAGGAAGCCCCGGAATTCCCTGGCTGCCGTCCGGGTCCACAGCGGAGGCGCGACCAGCCCCGGTTCGCTTCCCGGAGCTGTCGCTGGGGCCCAAGCCTCCTCACGCCGACGCGCACATCTTGCCGTGAGCCACGAGGATGGGTGATAGGAACCGAATCCCGGAGCCTTGTAAAGCCGACCGCGATGAGTCGGCGTCCCGCAAACGCAGCTCCCGAGAAGGGAGGGACACCGTGGCGCGCCTCAGGATTCTCGTCGTGGGCGCAGGCTTCGCGGGCGTCGCCTGCGTAGGCCGTCTGGAGCGCCGGCTGGCTCCCGGCGACGCGGACATCGCGCTCGTCACACCGGTCTCCTACCAGCTGTATCTGCCGCTGCTGCCGCAGGTCGCGGCGGGCGTGCTCACTCCGCAGTCGGTGGCGCTCTCGCTGCGCCGCGGAAGGTACCGAACCAGGATCATCCCGGGCCTCGCCATCGGCGTGGATGCCCGAGCGAAGGTCTGCGTCGTCCGCCGGATCACCGGGGAACTGACGAACGAGCGCTACGACTACATCGTGCTCGCGCCCGGCAGCGTGACCCGCACCTTCGACATCCCCGGCCTGAAGGAACACGCGCGCGGCATGAAAACGCTCGCCGAGGCCGCGTACCTGAGGGACCACGTCATCGCCCAGCTCGACCTGGCCGATGCCGCTGTCGACGAGCGGGAGAAGGTCTCCCGGCTGCAGTTCGTTGTCGTCGGAGGCGGCTACGCGGGCACTGAGACGGCGGCCTGCCTGCAGCGGCTCACCACCCACGCGGTGCGGCGCTACCCACGGCTCGATCCAAACCTGATCAGGTGGCACCTGATTGACATCGCGCCGAAACTCATGCCCGAGCTGGGCGACAAGCTCGGCCGCAGCGCGATGGAGGTGCTTCAGCGGCGCGGGGTGGATATCTCGCTCGGCGTGTCCGTCGCCGAGGCGAGGCCGGACCAGGTCACCTTCACCGACGGCCGGGTCGTCCCCTCCCGGACCTTGATCTGGACCGCGGGAGTGGTCGCCAGCCCGCTGGTGGGAACGCTGGGGGCCGAGACGGTACATGGACGGCTCGCCGTCACCGCGCAGATGACGCTGCCCGGCTTCGACGGCGTCTTCGCGCTGGGCGACGGCGCCGCCGTACCCGACCTGGAGGGAGGCGACGGCGCGGTCTGCCCGCCCACTGCGCAGCACGCCCACCGGCAGGCCAGGACAGTGGCGGACAACGTCATCGCCGCGCTCCGCGGCGAGCCCCTTCGGTCCTACCGGCACAGGGACCTCGGTCTGGTGGTCGACCTGGGCGGCAGGGACGCGGTCGCCAAGCCGGTGGGCATCGAGCTGCACGGGATGCCCGCGCAGGCGGTGGCCCGGGGATACCACGTGGGGGCGATGCGCACCAATGTCGCCAAGGCGCGGGCGCTGACGAACTGGATACTGAACGCAGTCGCGGGCGACGACTTCGTACGGATCGGGTTCCTCGCTGAGGAACAGCCGTCGCTGCGGCACTTCGAACACACCGACGCCTACATGACACCGCAGCAGGTGCGGGAGCACACCGCCTCACTCAACGCCGACCAGGGCTAACGCCGCCGACCCGGCATGTCGTGGGCGTCACGTGTGGCGGCTACGGCTCTTCGTCCCCGGTCGACGGGCGCCGTAACTTATGCCACATCCGGGGTTACGTGATGGCGCATCCGGGGGCAGTGGCGTTCCCAGCGAGGGCTTTGAGGTTCTTCGGCCACGTCAGGGTGGAGGCTGCCCAGGTGAACCCGGCACCGAAGCAGGCCATGAGGACTCGGTTTCCTGCTACCAGTTGCCCTTGGGCCGCGGCGTGTGTGAGCAGCAGGGGGATGGAAGCCGCGGAGGTGTTGGCGACGTGGCTGATGTTGGATGGCACACGATCCGATGGGATGCCCAGGGCGTTGGCCACCGCTGCGCCGATACGCGCGTTGGCTTGGTGGACGATGAGCCGGTCGATGTCTTCGGGGCCCCACCCGGTGGCCGAGGTCGCGTCCTTTGCCACCTGGCTCATACGGCGCACCGCGTGGCGAAATACTTCATTGCCCCGCATGTGGACGTACCGGCCACTGTCATTGACTGTCGGTCCCGGTGAGGGATGACGCGAGCCCCCGTCCGGGATGCAGAGAGCCTCGGTGTGTGCTCCGTCGCTCCCCCATGCGACCGGTCCCAGTGCCCCCGCGTCCTCTGCCCGGCCCGCCGTCAGAACGACTGCTCCCGCGCCATCGCCGAAGATCGGTGCCGTGGTTCTGTCGGTGGGGTTGGTGATGGCCGACATTGTTTCCGCACCGATGACCAGGACGGTTTGGGCGGTGGCGGAGTGGATGAGTCCCGCGGCGACCGTGGTTGCGTAGAGGAAACCGGAACAGCCGGCGCCGACGTCGAAGGCCGGGACGCAGGGCAGGCCGAGGCGGTGGGCCACCACCGGCGCGGTACTGGGCACAGGGTGATCGGGTGTCGCGGTGGCCAGCACCACGGCGTCGACGTGGGCCACCTCCGCGGACTTCATCGCAAGAGATCCGGCCTCTACGGCCATGTCGCTGGTGGCTGTGTCACGGTCGGCCATACGTCGTGTGGCAATGCCGATACGCGTTCGGATCCACTCGTCCGAGGTGTCCAGGGTGAGGGCGAGGTCGGCATTGGTGATGACACGGGATGGAAGCCAGGACCCCAGCCCAATCAGCCGCGCCGCCACACGTGACGATGGGCTGTCGCGCCGAGTGGGTGCGGCGTTGGGTCCGTCATACGTCATCGGTGTGTCCTCTCGGTCCTTTCACGGCCGGCTCGGGGTCGTCCCCGAGCCCTTGTCATTGCGTTCCGCATGACGGGGCCGGGGCGCGGCTGGGGGTGGTCGTCCAGGCTCGTTGTGCCGAGGCCGTCAGACGCTGACGGATGGTGGACGCCCGCCGGCGCTCAGCGGACGTGCGCGGCGGCGCGCTGGGCAACGAAATCCACGAGTGCGGCGACGGTGGGCCTTTGCGCGAGTTCACGTTCGGCGATGACGAGGCCGAGGCGGTCCTCGAGTGTCATGGAGAGCACGGTGATGGCCATCGAGTCGATGCCCGCCTGGGCCTGTGTCGCCTCCGGAGTGATCGGCGTCGGGGGCAGGGCGGCCTGATCGACGAGGATGTTCCTGATGTAGGGGAAGTCGATGGCGACGGGGGGTCCGCCGTCCGCCCCGGTGGGCGAGGCCGGGACTTCTCCCTTGCCGGGTGCCGTCGGTTGTTCGGGAGGGACGTGGGTTTGCGCGCCGCTCGGCTGGGTGGAGAGCTCTCGTACTGCCTCTTCGAACAGGGACGGGAGTTGGTGCAGGCCGGGGGCTGCCGCGTCGGTGATGAAACAGACGCTGGTGGTGCCGTTGTAGCTACAGGCGACGATGGATGCGGGCTGGTTACGCGGGAGCCAGTTGAACGGCTGGATACGGGTGACGGGATCGTCCCGGTAGACCAGCGGCCGGTGGAGGGCAACGTAAGAGGTGCTGATGGCTGCCCTGTCCGGGGTGGTGAGCCGGGTGGCCAAGAAGTGAAAGATCCGCGCTGGCGTGCGATCCATCAGCACGCGCATCGCGGCTCGCCGTGAAGGGTCTTTGACGGCTTTGGTGGCGGCGATGACGTGTTTGAGGCGGATGTCGACTGCCGGCTCGTGGCAGGGCAGAGGTGCGGGTGCGAACGTGAACAGATTGCCGGGTCGGTCTCGCTCCGCCGGTCGGCGCAGATTGACCATCGTGATGGCCGGCAGCGGTTTACCGGCACCCCGTGGCCAGTGTTCGGAGCACCAGGTGCGCAAGGCTCCGCTCAGGGCGGTGAGGAAGGCGTCGTTGGTGTCACCGCCGTGGGGGATGGCTGCGGTGCGCAGCTGCTGGGTGGGTACGTGTGACCAACTGGTGATGCGCTTGCCCGTGAGGGGATGCGCGGGGTCGTTCCAGATGCCGCCCGCGGCGCAGGCGGCCAGTGTGTCGCGCATGGCGCCGAGGTAGCTGAGGGCTTCGGGGCGCGGTTCGGGTTCGGATTCGGATTCGGCGGTAAGTGAAGGGGCTGCGCCGAACAGGGTCTGAAGGGTGTTGAGGAGGCCCATGCCGTCCTGGGTGCTGTGGTGTGCGCGACAGCAGATGGCGTAGCGGCCGGGTGAGTAGCCGGTGATCAGCGACACGTCCCACAGCGGGCCATGGGTGGGCAGCGGGTGGGTCACGAGTTCCTGAAGGACCGCGTCGAGAGTTTCGTCCCCGGGCAGGATGGCGCGTTCCATGACGCGTGTGTTCAGGTCGGGAGCAGGGTCGTGCTGCCATCGGGCCTTGAGCCCCGAGCCGTGGAGGTAATGCGTGAGACGGGGCAAACGGTGCAGGTTCACCTGAAGGTGGCCGAGGAGTTCCTTGAGAGGTGGGGGCGTGCCTTCGAGGTGCAGCACGACTCCGACGGTCTGAGCGATCGAGGGATGGACTTGTGCCATGTGGTGCATGGTCAGATCTACCGGGGTGGGGCGTGAAGACACGGTCTTCTCCAAGCAGGCGCGGGGCAGGAGGGAAGGCTTCGGCAGGCCGGATCAACCGGGACGCCCGCTCATTCCGGGGCGACAGGGAAGATCCGCGGCGGTCGTCGGCCTGAGCCGCCCGCGGTGGAAGAGCAACATCATGAGGTCCTTCCGAGTGCGATGGACTGCGGTGCTGCCCTGGAACGGCAAGCTCCTCAAGGAGTGACGCGGCGGGTGAGGTGTGCCCACGAGAGGAGGAGGAAGGCGTCGGAGAGCATGGGAACGTGGTACGGGAGCGGCCTGGGCCCGACCATGTCAGGCGGCGCATCGATCCTGCCGTCGGAATGCTGCTGCGAGAGCAGATACTCCGCGGCCCGGACGGCGGGAAGATGGTCGGGCAGACCGGCTGCCACGATCAGTCCGTAGGCGGTGCTGATGACGTCGCTCGGTATGCCGTCCTCCTTGCCCCAGCCGCCGTCCTCGTTCTGGATCGAGCGCACCAGCCGGACGATTCGTTCACGCACAACCGGGGCCCTGCCCGCGGTGAAGGGCCTGGTAGCCAGATGGGCGCGGAAGAGCGTGTGAAGCCGGCTGTCGCTCCAGCCCGGGGGGAAGGAACCGTCGGGCTTCTGACTACCGGCAAGGAACGTCATGGCCTCGCCGATGACGCGCTGGTACCGGGAGCCCTGCGTCGCCAGAACGTTGATCACTGCGGCGGTCATGCACGCTTCTGAAGGAGTACCGGCGTAGGTGGGGAACCCGCCGTCCCCTCCACGCACGGAGAGCAGGGCCTTGATACCGCGCTGGACCGGGTTGCGGAAGACGTGCGGATCCGCTTCGTGCAGGAATTCCAGGGCCACCGTGGTGCAATCGGTATCGGCCAGCCGGGCACGATCCGTATAGGACCAGCCCCCGCTCGGATGCTGCAGCCGCAGCACGTGCTGAGCGATCCGCTCAAGGGAGCCACGCGGGGCACCGGCGGTACGCAGAGCAAGGCCGGCAGTGACGGCGGTCCACGTGTCGGTGTCCGTGACGAACGGGATACCGCCGTCGTCTCGCTGATGCAGCAGCGCGGTTCGGATGCCGTCCCTCACGGTGGTGACGTTGCCCGGCACACGAGACAGCGCGTGCAGGACAAGAAGGTGGATGAGCACGTTGCCCTCCCACACCTCACCGGGACGCTGCGTGGACAGCAACAGGGCTACGTCTTCGCTGCCGATCATGTCCGACCGGGCCGCTGCGTCGGCGAGGACCACCTTGGCCGCAGTGACCTGCATCGACGCCCACGGATGGAGACCGTGGGGTGGGAACAGCTCACATCCATCAGGGAGAGGTTCGGAACCCAGCATGACGAGAATCGCCTGGAACACCAGGCGCTTTCGCGGCCCGGTGAACCGCGGTGCCCGCGCCGCGAAATCATCAGCAGCCCGATGGGCTGATGCGACCTGCGTCCGCTTCCTCAAAACGATCGCGGTGAATGCCTCATCCCACGAACTGCCATGACGGTGCGGCTGACGCAGGTAGCGCACGACCCGGCTGCGCGCTGATCGAAGCTCGCAGGACCGTCCGGTCCGGTCCAAAAGGGCCAGAAGTAAGGCGGATTCGAGTACTCGGCTCTCGCAGGGGTCGCGCAGGGCACCGTCCAGCCCGATGCGCCGCAGCAGGCAATCCGTCAGACGAGCCCGGGCGGCACCGAGACCGGGTGGGAACAGCCTGGCCGGCCAGTCGGGCAGGACGTACCCGGCTTCAGGAGGTCTCATGTGATGTCCGTCGTCCCTCTTCAGCTCCGGGCTGGGATGACACAGCGTGCGGTGGAAGCCATTGGGCGTCGAACCGCCCGGTTCGGCCGAGCCAGTACAACGAAGCATTCACCACGTCGCAGATGGCTGCGGTGTAGGCGGCTACGGAAACGTGTGCCGACGAGGGCACGCCTCGCCCGTCCGAAAGCTTCAAGGCGAGGCTGCGGAAGTCCTTCAGCCTGGCGTCTCGCATGCTCACGACCTCCGTACGCGACTCGGCGAAGGAGCATCCCCGCTCACGTTCCAGCACTGTCAGCAGGTTGTTCTGCCCCTGGCTGCGGTCAGCCTCGGCGGAGGCCAGGTCGTTGGTCCAGCCGACGACATCGGCGGCGGCGCACCGGAACGCCCACAGACGCGCTCCTTCAGCACGCTGCTCGAGCAGTTCAGGTGAATCAGGCAGAGAGGCCGCAGCCGTGCACTCCACGATGTCCGTCATCGGAAGGACCGTGATGGTCCGCCGGCGCAGTGCCACGTAACTATCCAGGGGCAGCTGATGACGCCGCTCGCGGTGGACGGCTTCCTCGCACGTGGCCCGGCTGAAGTCGGTGTAGTCGGCGATGAACCGATCACGCCACCGTGGCGACATCCGCGGAGCTGTACGTCGCCACAGGTCGGCCAACGCCACCTCGGGACCTGTGCTGTCCGGCTGCGGTTCCTCCCCGGCGAGTACGCCGAGCAAGCGCTGCAGGACGGACTCGGCGCGCGAAGTCGGCGTTCCCCGCAGGTCACGATCGAAGTAGTCGTCGACCAGGCAGATGAACGCGGACCACTGCGCTGTCAACGCCACATCCGGCTCGTCCGCTGTCGGCACCATCCGCTCTGCGAGCACATCCAGCCCCATGGCAGCCAGTCGCCGCTGTTCCGAGGCGCTGCCCGCAAGACCTACCTGTTGCGCCCAGCGCAGGAGCCGCCTCGCACAGCTCGGTCGGCTACCTTCAGGGGGCTCGGGGCACGAAGGACCGCCGCTCACGCCTGGTCCCCCTAGTCCGGCATCGACGACGCGTCAACGCGTCCGGCGATCGTGGCCAAGGGAGAGCCGACCGGCACCGTTTCCGAACCGAACGCCTTCATGAACGCGGCGGCGCCTCCGGCGGCCGCGAACTCCTGCGCCGCGGCGGCAGGCAGACACCACCTGACCTGGTCCCCGACGGGAGCCTGAACGTCCGCGGCTACGGCAATGGACACAGCTGCGGTCGAAGACCACACGCAGACCACGGCCGCGATGGAC
This sequence comes from Streptomyces lacaronensis, assembly GCF_047337785.1. Classification (NCBI taxonomy): domain Bacteria; kingdom Bacillati; phylum Actinomycetota; class Actinomycetes; order Kitasatosporales; family Streptomycetaceae; genus Streptomyces; species Streptomyces lacaronensis. Next base: position 9,828,240 of record NZ_JBLHDK010000003.1, on the reverse strand, counting down.
ACAGCACGATGGCGCATGAAAAGTCCTTCCTCGACGAACCAGCATCATGGCGTGTTGCCTTCTCCCCACATCGGCCCTATATGACTGCTACATGAAGAAACCACCCATGGGAGTGCACCGGGGCCGTGAGTTCGAGCCCCCCAATACCTGAGCGAAGACCGCGTGGAGTACCCCGCACCGCCCTCCTGCTCCGGCACCGCGACCTGCTCCGCCGCCGCGACCTGCTCCGCCGCCGCCACGCGAAGGCCTCCCGTCCCAAACGCCGCGGCCGACCACGCACCGTCTGCTCCACACGGGTCCTGGTTCCGCGCCTCGTACAGGAGAGGTCGGCGGCGACGCCGGCGGAGTAGTCGAGCAGGAAAACGCGTCGTCTGACGGATGCCAGGCCGTCCTGGCATCCTCAGACGATCACGCCGCTCCGAGCCGCGATACTTGTGCCGCGTCGAGAAGGTGACGCAGGCGAAGGCCGTCCGGGGCGACAGCGGTGATCAGTGCGGCCGGGCCGGCGAGCGGTGTCAGCACGCCCTGGCCGTCTTCCGGGGTGCCACCGAGCAGGTGGACTTCGGGGGGCGTCTGCTCGAAGGCCGGGTCGACGATGAGGAGTTGCCCGGTCGCGCGGCTGTCGGCGAGGACCGCTGGGCCGTCCCAGGCGGGCCCACCTGGTCCGTACTCGGCCTGCTGGTCCAGCAGAGTGCGCCCGCCGCGTCGCACGGTGAGACGAGTCGCTACATGGCCCGGCGGTTCTCCGGTGCGCCCGAGGACCTGTTCTTCGCGCAGTACGAACCTCGCGGTGGGGGCGAGGTCGATGGTCCAGGTCTGCCGCAGATCACTGCCGGTCGCGCAGATCAGCGGCTTGGGCAGCCAGCGGAGCTGTGCGTGTTCTCCCACGGTGAGCCGCACGTCGTAGGTGGCGTGCTCGGGCGTTGGGCCCCGCAGGGCGAGGGTCGCGGCGGCGGAGGTGATATGCAGCACGGCGCCTTGCTGGGCGGTGGCTTCGATGCGCAGCCGGTCGCCGCCGAGGGGGGCACTCATCGCGCCGACGACACAAACCCGCGCCTCGGTCCCTCGTGAGCGCAGGCGCCGCAGTTCGAAAGGCCCGTCGCCGTCGAGGACGGGCACGGTGGTGGTACCGCCTCTGGTGGCTGCCGAGATGCGAGCGGTAGCCCGTACGCCCGTGGCACCCCGTTCGGCGGCAGCCCTCGTTGGTGGGGTTGCGAGGGTCATGCGGGGGCCTCGGTCCAATCGGTGAGGCGTTCGCGGACCCAGTCGGCGACCGGTTTGATGCCGCCCTCGCTCTTGAGGGAGGTGAAGGCGACAGGGAGGTGGCCACGCTGGGCCCTGGCGTCGCGGGCCATGCCCTCGAGGTCGGAGCCGACGTGGGGGGCGAGGTCGGTCTTGTTGATGACGAGGAGGTCGGCGGTGGTAACGCCCGGGCCGCCCTTGCGCGGGATGTCGTCTCCGCCGGCCACGTCGATGACAAAGATCTGTCCGTCGACCAGCCCCTTGGAGAACGTGGCGGTGAGGTTGTCGCCGCCGGACTCCACCAGGACCAGGTCGAGAGAGCCGACCTCGTCCTCCAGGCCCTCGACGGCCTCGAGGTTGGCGGAGATGTCGTCGCGGATCGCGGTGTGCGGGCAGGCACCGGTTTCGACGGCCTTGATGCGTTCGGGCGGGAGGACGGCTTCGCGGAGCAGGAAGTCGGCGTCCTCGCGGGTGTAGATGTCGTTGGTGACCACGGCGATGGACAGCTCGTCGCACAGGGCCCGGCACAGGGCGGCGACGGTGGCGGTCTTGCCCGAGCCGACTGGCCCGCCCAGGCCGATGCGCAGGGCGCGTCGGATACCGTCGGGGCGCTTCGGGCCGGGGGCGCCGTAGGTGTGCCTGTGGGGGAACTGCTCGTCGAGATCGTGATCGACATGCATGCGTAACTCCTGTCGTTCGTGGCCTCGTGGTATGGCTGGTCAGGAGGCGAACAGGCGTACCGCCCAGGCGGCGTGCTGCTGCGCGGTGATGTCGAGCAGCGGCGCGGAGGCGGCGGGCAGCGCGTCCATCCCCTCCTCGGGGATGCGTTGGGCTGCTGCGGCGGCTGCGGCTGCGGTCTGGTCGAGCTCGGGGGCCAGGCGAGCGAGGACAGCGGTGGCGTCGAACGGGTCCAGGCTCAGCAGCCGGACGGCCGCCGTGGCCGGCCCGCTGACCGCTTCGTACCCAGCCGCATACGCCGCGTCCAGCGGGGCCAGCCCGGCCGACCGGGCGGCCAGACCCAAGACCACCGGCTGGTGGGCGCCCTGTGGCCGGTGCGCGGCCAGTTGGTCCAGCTCAGCCGACGTCCAAGTGGCGCGGGCCGCCCGCATCATCTGCCGCCCGAGTTTGCGGGCGGTGATCCGGAGGGCCTGCACCGGGGTGCGGGCGTCGGCGGCCTCGTCCAGCTCCAGCGGGTCGTGGCCGGCGGCGGCCGCGGCGGCCAGTGCCGCCGCGACCAGGCCCACGGTGTGCAGCCGCCCCCGGCAGAAGTCCTCCAGCGAGTCCGGATCCTTGATGCGACCCGCGGCCACAGCCGGTTCGGCTCCGCCGGAGTGCGCGTGCCCTCCGGCGGGGAACCGGCCGTCGGCCAGGACGAGCAGCGCGGCGCGATTCATCTTTCGCAGATCACCTTTCATTCCGCTTCTTCATGGTTCGCTTCTGTGTCACCGTGTGGTGCCTCTTTCGGAAGCTCAGAAGAGGAAGTAGCGCTGCGCCATGGGCAGTTCGGAAACGTAGGCGCGGTCGACGATCCGCCCTTCGACAAATGTCGTCACATCTGTCACCTTCGCGCCGCCCACGATGACCTCGTAGGTGTCAGGGTCGATCACGACATCGGGGGTGGCGTTGTTCTCCTTCATGTCGGCCTTTTTGACCTGGCGCGTGTCCTTGATGGCCTTGAACTGCTTGTTCAACGCCCGTCGTTCCGGGCGGCCACTGTCGTCTGCCTGCTTGGTTGCGGCAGCAGTGGTCTTCTTGGTGCCGACGTGATCGGCCTGTCGGGCGGCGAACCTGTCGATGGCCCGTTGCGTGACGAAGTTGTAGGAGATGGTGCCCGGTGCCAGGCCCGTGGCTCCCCACATCGGGCGCGGCAGAACCGGCTGCGGGGTGGGAATGGAGGCGTTGGCGTCGCCCACCTGCCCGTACGCGATCTGTCCGCCCTTGATGACCATGTGGGGTTTGACTCCGAAGAACTTCGGCTCCCACAGCACCAGGTCGGCCAGCTTGCCGGTCTCCACCGACCCGACGACAGCGTCGATGCCCTGGGCGAGCGCCGGGTTGATGGTGTACTTCGCGACGTACCGGCGGGCGCGCCTGTTGTCGGCCAGAGGCGCCTCAGCCTCCGGCGTCTTGTCCACCGGCTTCTCCACCGGCTTCTTGTTCTTCGCCTTCTCCTCCGGCAGGTCCCCCTCCAGGAAACCGCGGCGTACCTTCATGACGTGCGCGGTCTGCCAGGTGCGCATAATCATCTCGCCGATGCGGCCCATGGCCTGAGCGTCCGAGGACATGATCGAGATGGCACCGAGGTCGTGCAGGATGTCCTCGGCGGCCATCGTGGAGGGCCGGATCCGGGAGTCCGCGAAGGCCAGGTCCTCCTCCACCTTCGGGTTGAGATGATGGCAGACCATCACCATGTCGAAGTGTTCCTTGACCGTGTTGACGGTCAGCGGCCGAGTGGGATTGGTGGACGCGGGCAGCACATTCGGCTCGCTCACCATCTTGATCATGTCAGGGGCGTGGCCACCGCCGGCGCCCTCGACATGGAAGACGTGGATGGAACGCTTCTTGATGGCGTCCATGGTGTCCTGGACGAAACCGGCCTCGTTCAGCGAGTCAGCGTGGAGCGCGAGCTGGACGCCGGTCTGCTCGCAGACGTCCAGGCACTTACCGATGACGGCGGGGGTGGCACCCCAGTCCTCGTGAACCTTGAACCCGATGACACCGGCGTCCACCTGGCCGAGCATGGACTCCTCCGACATCGTGGCGCCCTTGCCGAGCAGCCCGATGTTGACCGGGAAGGCGTCCAGCGCCTCAAACGTACGGTCGACGTGCCAGGACCCGGGGGTGACGGTGGTGGCCGTGCTGCCCTCTGCCGGACCCGTGCCGCCGCCGATGAGAGTGGTGACGCCCGCGGCCAGCGCCTCATCGACCTGGTCGGGGCAGATGAAGTGGACGTGCGTGTCGATCCCGCCGGCGGTGAGGATCCTGCCCTTGCCCGCGATGACCTCCGTATCCGGACCGATGGCGAAGTCGGTGGGCGTCGGACCGATGCCGTTGTGGCTGACCCCGTTCTCGTGCAGACGGTTCATGGTCTCGGGGTTGTACGCCTTGCCGAGCGCGACGATGTCGCCGTTACGGATGGCGACATCGGCCTTGACGACGCCCCAGTGATCCAGCACGACAGCGCCGGTGATGACGGTGTCGGGCGGCAGGACGCGGCTCTCGGCGGCCTTGCTGTTCTTGTCCCCGCCCGGGTCACGCGCCGCGATGGACTGCCCCATCGATTCACGGATCACCTTGCCGCCGCCGAAGACCATCTCGTTGCCGCTGCGTCCGGGTCCGCCCGACCAGTCGTCCTCGATCTTGATCCGCAGTGCCGTGTCGGCGAGGCGGATACGGTCGCGCGTCGTCGGGCCGAACCGGTCCGCGTAGGCGGCGCGGGTCAGGGGGTCGAAAGGCTTCGGCTCTTCGTGGCAGCAGGAACAGTCGGGGCACTGAGCCATGGACTTCACACCTGCTTCTTGTCGAACGAACCCGTGGTGTTGTCGAGCGAGCCGTCGATCTTCTCGGGCAGGCCCTTGACCTTTCCGCGCAAACCGTGGACCACACGCTCACCCTCGATGGGCACCAGCTCGACCTCTTCGGTGATGCCGGGCTCGAACCGTACGGAGCTGCCGGCGGGGACGTTCAGACGCTTGCCCCACGCCTGCTGGCGAGTGAACTCCAGCCCGTCGTTGGCCTCGGCGAAGTGGTAGTGGGAACCGATCTGGATGGGGCGGTCGGTCGGGTTCGTGACCGTCAGCTTCGTGACCTCCTTCTCCTGTCGGTTGCGCTCGTTGAAGACCACGACCTCGTCTCCCTCACGGGGGGAGAAGTCGACCTTTCCCGGACAGACGATTGGCTCTTCGTCCTTGCCCACTCCAGGAAAGGGATCGTGGATGGTGACCAGCTTCGTGCCGTCGGGGAACGTGGCCTCCACCTGTACGTTCTCGATCATCTCCGGGACGCCCTCCATGACCTCCTCCCGGGTGAGCAGCTTCCGCCCGGAAGACATGAGGTCGGCGACGGTCCTGCCGTCCCGGGCACCCTCATACACATGCGCGGTCAACAGCGCCACTGACTCGGGGTAGTTGAGCAACACCCCCCGGGCTCGCCGCTTCTCGGCGACATCCGCCGCCACGTGGATCATCAGGCGTTCTTGTTCATGTGGAGTCAGATGCATAGGCCCGCCCTGTGCTCGCCCTGCCCAGAGCTTCTGTCCTGGGCTCTGGTGCTGGGACCTGACCATGACCACTGACGGCCCGAGACGGAGTCGCCGCGACTTCGCTTCCGTGCCGTCCGTGCCGCACAGCTTCCTTGTCGTCCGGCCCCAACGTCGTGAGACGAGCATGGTCACGCGGACGGGCCCGGAAACAACGCACCACCAGACCACGCTCGTACGAGTGACAGCCGGAACGATTCACCTGAAATCGACACACCGGGGTCGCCTCGCGGGCCAACTGGCTTCCCTGGCCCCCGCAAGACACAGAGGCCTTGACAGGGTGCCGGGCGTGACCGGGAAGACCCCAGCCTCGGCCGGCTCACCGCGTTGGTGAAGACGCGGCTGAAAAGGATGCGGTACCGCCCCCCATCGAGGGGCTCATCGCCAAGACCGGGCTCGACCTCCAACCACCCGGACAGACCCTCGCTGTGGGCAGTCACTCGTGCACTCGTGGCGGTGAGGCCGATGAGTGCTATCGCGACAGGGCACGGTCGACGCGTTCGAGCGCCTCAGTCAGCACCTTCCGCGGGCAACCGACGTTGAGTCGGAGGTATCCCTCTCCTCCAGGGCCGTAGACCCGGCCGGCGTAGAGATTGACGCCCGCACGGTCGACAAGGAACTGGTGCAACCCGCCCACACGAGAGTCAAGCTCACGAGCCTCCAGCCAAACCAGGAACGATGCGTCCGGCGGCATCGGGGTGATCTCGGGCAGCCTCTCTTGGAGAAACTCCTGCACGAAGGCCACGTTGCCCTTGACATAGTCGGTCAGCCGGTCGAGCCACGGACCACCCGTGGTATAGGCAGTCTCTAAGGCGAGACGACCGAAGTAATGCGCATTGGTCATGAATGATGCCCGCATGGTGTTCAGCATTTCCGAACGCAGGATTGGATCGGCAACCGAGATTGTGGCCGATGGCAGGCCTGCAAGGTTGAAGGTCTTCGTGGGGGCAGTGCAGATGAATGCCCGGCGGGCGGCGTCGCTGCTGATCGAGGCGTAGACCACGTGGGGCCGACCGTTCAGTCGGATGTCGCAGTGGATTTCATCAGAAATCACTAGAAGGTCGTAGCGCGCACAGATGTCGTTCACAGCGAGCAACTCGTCAGCTGTCCAGCTCCGGCCCGAGGGATTGTGGGGATTGCAGAGCAATAGCACCTTCGCGCCGGATGCGGCCAGCTCGGCCAAGTTGTCGAGGTCGAACTCGTAGCGGTTGTCGATGAGCCGGAGCCGGTTCACGAGCAGCCGCCGGTGGTTTCCGGTAATGACCTCGAAATTCGGTGAGTAGACCGGTGATTGGACGATCACCCCATCTCCAGGCGCGGTGAAGGTGCGCAAGATGGCCGCGACCGAGGACATGATCGAAGGGGCCGGAAGGAGCGTTTCCACCGGTGGTGTCCAGCCGTGCCTGACGGTGAACCAGTTCCGCACGATCTGGAAGTGTTCCGGGTCTCGCAGGGTGTAGCCGTAGATACCGTGGTCCACAGCGGCGCGCAGTCGGTCGATGACGGTCGTCGGCGCCCGGAAGTCCATGTCGGCCGTCCATAGCGACAGCAGATCCTCGCCCTGGACACGCGGTGAATATTCGTCCCATTGGTTGGCCCATTTGGCTGACCCGAAACTGGCACGGTCGTACACCGTGTCAAAGTCGGGGTCGGCACCGCACTCAGCGGTGGCGGCCGGCATGGCTTTTGGTCTGGTGGTCATGCGAATCTCCACTACACGGGCGACACGGTCTTCTGGGTGGTCGTGGCTCCGGGGCGGATCCGGAGCCACGGCCACCAGCCAGGCACGGGCTCAGCCGTTCTGGCCGATACCGGCTTTGATGAGTTCCGGGACGATCTTCTTCGTCTCGTCGAACGAGATCAGCACGATGGCGTCCGGGTGCTGGGCCTTCAACTTCTCCACCTCGGCCGTGTAGTTGGCCGCGTTCGCGTCGTAGAGGACATAGGAGACGACTTTGCCGCCGGACTCCTCGTAGAAGGAGCGGACGTTCTTCGCCAATGCCTCTCCGTAGGCGTCCTGTCGGGCCAGGATCGCGATGTTGCCGTGACCGTCCTCGCTGACGGTCTGGGCCATCACTTGCCCCTGCAGGACGTCGGAGGGAGCCGTGCGGAAGTACATGCCGTGGTCGGGGTAGGTGTCGAATGCAGTCGAGGTGTTTCCGGCGGATATCTGGACGACGCCGGCCCCGGTGATCTTGTCGATTACCGACAGCGACACCGACGAGGAAGCGGCGCCGACGATGACGTCAGCACCACCGCGGAGCAGTTTGTCGGTCTCGGATGGCGCGATGTTCGGCGACCCGTCACCGGAGTCTCCCTTCAGCTGCTTCACATCCTTGCCCAGCACACCCCCGGCCTTGTTGATTTCCTCAATAGCCAGGTCCACGCCGGCGAACTGCGGGGCGCCGAGGAAGGAGCTGTCCCCGGTGGCAGGGAGCAGGGTGCCAAACGTAAGGGTGCCGTCCCCCTTGGGGATGGGGCCGCTGACCTTCTGGTCGGTTCGGATGTTGGCTTTGTCCGGGGTGGTGCCGTTAACGTAACCAACATTCTTGTAGTTGTTGTCCTGCCCGAATTGGTAGATGCCGACGGTCGCCGCGGACGGGCTTCCTGTCGAGTTCATCTCGATCGAGCCAGAGGCGCCGTCGTAGTCGATGTCCGTTCCGTCGGCGAGTAGGTCGGCGCACTGCTTGAAGCTGGTGCATTTTGTCCCACCCCTGGTGATGCCGATCTCCTTCTCGGCGATCGCCTTGCCGGAGTCGTTCTTGGCGGCGACCGCGGCCAGGGCTGAGAGGATCGTGGCGTCGTAGGCCTCCGGAGCGTAGGTGAAGTCCTTCACCTTGCTGTTGATCTTGAGGATCCTCTGCCGGAACTCGTCGCCGATCTTGCCGCCGGGCAGGGTGGCGCGCACACCGTTGAGAGTGCCCGGCTCGAAATCACCGGAGTAGTCGGCGGTGTTGCCGTCTACGAAGTAGAGCTGGGTGCCCGCCCTGGCTGCCGGCTCGCTGCCCGCTGAGGTGGGGCTGCCGCAAGCGGTGGTCGCCAGCGCGGCGGAGGCCAGAACGGCGATCCAGGTGCTGCGTCGCAGGAGCGACATGAGGCCTCCAAGTGTGGGTGATGGCTGTTGCGCTATTGGTGTGGTGCACGACCGTGTCGTGACGGATGTCAGGAGCGGACGCGATGGGAGGTTCGACCGGCAAACATGTGTGGTCGTGGTCCTAGTTCCGCCTGTCGGCAGGTGTGCTGTCTGCCCGGACGGCATTGGCCAAGGTGCCGAGATACAGCTCCACCACCCTGGCGTCTCGGGCCAGCGACTGGCCGGACCCGGTGTAGGCGTTGCGTCCTTGGTCGAGGACGTATCCGCGGTCGCAGATCTGCAGGCAGCGGCGTGCGTTCTGCTCGACCATGACGACTGATACACCGGTGCGGTTGATGGCTCGGGTCTGGACGAACACCTCGTCCTGCATGGCCGGAGACAGGCCCGCCGAGGGTTCGTCGAGCAACAACACGGAGGGTTCCATCATCAGAGCCCGGCCCATAGCCACCATCTGCCGCTCACCGCCTGACAGTTGCCCGGCCCGTTGCTTGCGGCGCCGACCCAGCGCGGGGAACAGCTCGGTCACGAACGCAAACCGGATGGCGAACTTCTTGGGGTTCTGATAGCACCCCATCTGCAGGTTTTCCTCGATGGTGAGCGAGGGGAAAATGTTGTTGGTTTGGGGTACGAAGCCGATCCCTTGGGACACCAGTGCGTCGGCGCGCTGGTTCGTGACCTCTTCGCCCCGCAGGCGAACCGTCCCGGTGGTGATCTTGACGAGCCCGAAGAGTGCTTTGAGCAGTGTCGACTTGCCGGCGCCGTTGGGTCCGATGATGCCGACCAACTCGCCGGGTTGGCAGTACAGATCGGCGCCGTTCAGGATGTTGACTCCGGGGAGGTACCCAGCGATCAGATTGTCGGCGCGAAGGGCTGCGCCCTCGGCCGCCTGCAGATGCCTTGTCCGAGCTGCCTGGTCGATCTTGGGGGCGTTGGGGTCGGCTTCAGCCACGATCTCGCCCTGATCGGTGACCTGGGCGTCCGATGGGCCGTGATGGGCAGAAGTCATCTCGGGACCTCCCGGTCGACCATCCGCTCGGCATGGTCGTGCGTGTTCTCCACCTGGATCACACGTTCGAGCTCGCTGATGTCGGCGTCGTGGTGAGCTCCGAGGTAGGCATCGATGACACGTTCGTCGGACATGATGGATGCGGGCGGTCCCTCGGCGATTACCTTGCCCTGGGCCATGACGACCACCCAGTCGGAGATCTCTCGCACCATGTCCATGTCGTGTTCGACGAACAGGACACTCATTCCCTGATCCCGCAGCGACTTCACATGCCCGAGCAGGGACTGCTTCAGCGCTGGATTGACGCCGGCCATGGGTTCGTCGAGCATGACCAGCTTCGGTTCGACCATGAGCGCTCGCGCCATCTCCAGCAGCTTTCTCTGGCCGCCTGACAGGGACCCGGCAAAATCTCCCTCCTTGGCGTCAAGCTTGAACCGCTTGAGCAGGTCCCGGGCCCGGTCGGTGATGTCTCGTTCCTGCGCCCGCCACAGGGTGGGGAGCGCGGCGGCCCACAAGCGTTCGCCACGCTGACCTGTGGCGCCCATCCGCATGTTCTCCAGCACTGTCAATTTGGAGAGCACTCTGGTCAATTGGAAGGTCCGGACCATCCCGAGGCGTGCCACTTTGTAGGCTGCCTTGCCTTTGAGCGGTGTCCCGTCGAAGGACCAGGAACCGGCATCGGGTTGATCGAAGCCGGTGAGCACGTTGAACAACGTGGTCTTGCCTGCACCATTGGGTCCGATCAAGGCGGTGATGACCCCACGTTGGATCTCGAGATGTTCCACGTCGACCGCGGTGAGGCCTCCGAAGGTGCGGCGAATTCCGTTCACGACCACAACGGGGTCGGGTTTGGCAGCGCCAGGCTCATGCGGCACCGACTGCAAAGCGGTCCGGCACTGGCGCATCGACTTGTTCTCCCCGGCGCCGGGGTCGGGAACCCTTGGCTGGGACGTGTCACCGGCAGCGGCGTCATCCTTGGGTGCGGTGCCCGAGGAGAGGTGGTCAGTGGGGAAGTTGTCAGTGGGCATCGAGCGCGATCTCCCTTCGATCACCGAAGATGCCTTGCGGCCGGTAGATCATCAGCAGCATCAGCACCAGTCCGACCAACATCAGCCGGATGGTTGATGCTTGGTCGGCGTTCATGAACCGCGCCACGACCGGGTAGCCCGCCAACTGCGTCAGGACCGATCCGAGGAACGACAGGATCGCCCAGAAGATCACCGCGCCGACGACCGGACCGAGGACCCGAGCGGCGCCACCGAGGATGAGCATGGTCAAGGCGATGAAGGTGAAGTCCAGGTTGAACGTGTCGGCCTGGACCGAAGCGGCCCCGAACGCGCCCACGAAACCTCCGGCGCATCCGACCACTCCACCGAGGGTGAGGGCCTGGATCTTGTAGCCGTAGACGTTCTTGCCCAGAGACCGCATCGCATCCTCGTCTTCACGGATGCCCCGAAGAACCCTTCCCCACGGTGATCGCATCAGGGCCCAGGTGAGCAGACTGATCATGATGACCAGGCACCAGCCGACAATGACTGTCCACAGCTCGTCCCGGCTGTAGGTCAGGACGAAGCCGTCGTAGTCCGGCAGCGGGTTGAGGCTTCGGAACCCGGCGGTAAAACCGGTCACACCGTCCTTGCCGTGAAAGTACGTCCGGAACGACGTCCCGAACACAAGCCGCAGAATCTCTGCCGCCGCGATGGTGACGATCGCCAGGTAATCCGCCCGAAGACGCAGGGTAGGGATACCCAATACCAATGCCAACGCCACGTTGCAGGCGATCGCGAGCAGGATCGCGAGGACGGTGGGAACTCCGCTTGTGGCGATCGCCGCGCCCATGATGTAACCGCCTACCGACAAGAAGGCGGCCTGACCGAAGTTGACCAGCCCGGCGTAGCCGAACTGAATGTTCAAACCGATCGCAGCCAAGCAGAACGAGACGGCCAGATAGCCGAAGCCATCGTGCAGTGCCCCCGTGACGGCGCCGATGAAGTCCATGTCCTCACCCGACCCTCTCGGCGCGGCCGAGCAGGCCTCGTGGTCGGACGAGCAGCACCAGCACCAGCAGAACCATCGCACCTGCGAACTTGAGTTCCGATGGGATGACCAACGTTGAGGTCTCCACGAACAGCCCGATGATGATCGAGCCGATCACCGCGCCCCACACTGATCCCAGTCCTCCGACGCAGGTAGCGGCGAAGATCAACAGCAGCACCTGCGCTCCCAGCTGGTAGGTCACCGATTGGGAGAATCCCAAGAACGCCCCGCTCAGTCCCGCCAGCGCGGTGCCCACGATCCACACCGTGGCTATGACACGATCGACGTTGATCCCCGTCGCAGAGGCGAGGGCCGGATTGTCCGACACCGCGCGCGTGGCGCGACCGAGTCGGGTATATTGCAGAGCAAGAATCACCGCGACGAGCGCGAGCCCACTGATCGAGATGATGACGACATCTCGACTGGTATAGGTGAACAAGCCAAAGGCGTCTCGGCCGACGGGCGTGACGTATTCGCGGTAGGTCAAGGCGCGGCCACCTGTGAAGTACTGGTAGAAGTTCCGGAGAAGGAACTGCAGACCGATCGATACGATCATCATGGCGATCAGTCCCGTTCCGCGGCGCCGGAGTGGACTCCACAAACCTTTTTCGTTCAGGTAGCCGAGCAGTGCCGACAGCACGACCGCCATCGCCACCGCCACGACGATGGGCAGCCCTACGACCCGGTTGCCGACGTAGGTGGCGAACGCCCCGAAGGTCACCAGCTCACCGTGGGAGAAATTCGACAGTCCCGTCGTGCCGAACACCATGGACAGGCCAAGAGCACCCAATGACAGCACCAGACCGAACAGCAGGCCGTTGTAAAGTAGTTGAGGGATCTGGTCCCACACTGTCGACACTTGACGCGTATCGGGACCGAGGGGGAAGTTGACGGTGATCGTGCTCAGGCTGCCCATTGGCCGCAAGGTGTTCGACGCTCCGTCGCGTAGCTGCACAGCATCGGGAAGCGTTTTTGTGTCCAGGATGACGGTCAGGGTGCCCGGGTCACTGCCGGGCACAGTGATCGCGAACCGGCCTTGGCCGTTGCTGGCGCCCGTGTAGGTCTTCCCTGTACTGGTCTGGACGCGGATCTTCACCCCAGCGACTGGTGCCTTGTTGTCGGCAGAGTTGCGCAATGTTCCCTGCACGATCCGGTCACCAGCCGCGTACGCCGGAGCGCTCGCTGCCCCGACGCCGAGCAGGGCGATCGAGATCATGACCGCTCCCAGCAGTCGCGACAGGCGAACAGGATGGCGGCGTACGCGCCAAGGTGCACGGGGTGGTGTCATGGCCTCTCCGAGAATTGCATGCGGGGATATCTGATCGGCCTGCGGCGAGAGCGCCGGCAAGGCAGCCACGACAGTGTGGGTAGACCGACGACCAATACGAATGAGCCACGGGCCGCGTCGGCCGTATCCCAGATCTCAGGGTGGCCGATGCCCGCGGTCCTGGAATAGTAGGCGCCCCCTCATTGACCGGTCTAGTCGTCGTTATCGATGCGCACTCATCGGTATTTTCGACCAATGAACTGGGAGGAAACCGTATCCAAGCGTGACGAAGCCGCCGCGGACCTCGGTCGGACGTAAGGCGCGGATCTGACTGCGGACGACGCGAGACCCCCGGACGTCAGCTCCGGGCCGGATCCTGTGCGCTGCGACTGATTCGGTCGAGCGCGACGCGGGCAGCAAGGACGGCCGGGTGATCGTGGCTGCCGGTGCGGGTCGCGATGAGGACGCGCCGAGCGTTCGGCGGCGTCAGCTCGGTAAGTGTCACCGTAGGAGCGTGGACGCCCCAGGCAAGTTTGGGCAGGAATCCGACCGCCTGCCCCGTTTCGATCAATCGCACATGGAAGGTGAGGTCGGTCGACTGGTAGCGAACCTGGGGTTCAAAGCCGGCTTGGCGGCAGACAGCGCTGGCCCAGCGCCTGGCGGCATTACCCTCGGGCTCCATCACCCAAGGCAGGTCCGCGAGAGCCGCGAGTCGCGGCGGCTCGCCGTCCGGTGGGGTGGCAAGAAGGAGAGGATCCTCGAGGAGAAGCTGAGTGTGCAGGCCGGCCAGGGCCGACGGTGCCTCTCCTGGGTACTCCTCGGCGATGACCAGGTCGAATTCGTGCGCGACAAGGGCACGCAGTGGTGTGCGTTCGTTCTCCTGATGTACGTGGACGCGAAGCTGCGGATACTCACGCTGAAGCCGCTCGACGGCAGGTAGGACCAGAGTCTTGGCAGCCGTCTGAAACGTTGCAATCCGCAAGTCCCCCTCAAGCACGGTTTTGGTCCGCGCGATATCAGCCTCAGCCTGCTCGAGCCGGTCCAAGATCACCTCGATATGCCCGACCAGCATCTCCGCCGCAGGCGTCAGACGGACCCTGCGTCCCATAGGTTCCAGGAGCGGGACGCCCACCTCGGCCTCCAGCTGAGAAAGCTGCGAAGAGATGGTCGAAGGACTGTACGAGAGGGCCGAGGCCACAGCTGCGAGGGTGCCGCGGTGCTTGAGTTCACGCAGCAACCGAAGCCGGTGAAGGTCGTACATCACGCACCAATCGCCGCCCAGGACCACCGATTCGTCGCTTGAGATAATCAATCGTACGCGAAAACACTCGCTGCCCCGCATTGAGGCACCTGCCTGGTCGGCGGCGCCCGGCTCGCCGACCACGTCGCCCGGCGCGTGCGCCCTGAGCTGGGCTGAACGCTCCAGCAGGTGTTCGGCACGGCCGAGGGACTGCCCGCATCGTGCCGCGCGCGTGGCGTCAGCTCAGCATGTCGCGCAGTCGCTCGACGGCGTTGAGGCGTTCCCCGTGCGTGTCGGCCAGCGGCTTCACGCACAGGGTCGTCACACCAGCGGCAGCGAAGGCTTCGAGCTGCCCGGCGATGTGTTCCTTCGTCCCCACGAGGGATATGGCCCTCAACAGTTCTTCGGGAACGGCGGCTTCGGCCTCCCGCTTCTTTCCTGCCAGGTACAGGTCCTGGATGTGCGCCGCCTCCCGTTCGTAGCCGTACCGACCGGCGAGCCGGGCGTAGAAGTTCTTGTTCCTCGCGCCCATCCCCCCGATGTAGAGGGCCAGTTGTGGCCGAGCTCGGTCCAGCAGGTGTTCCACGTCGTCGCTGAAGGCCAGAGGCGCCGTCACCGTGATGTCGAGCGTGCCCAGTGCCGCATCGCGCCGGGCCAGCCCCGCGGTCAGTGCCGCTCCCCACACCTCCGCGGCCTTTCCGGGATGGAAGAACACGGGCAGCCAGCCCTCGGCGAGTTCGGCCGTCAGCTCGACGTTCTTCGGTCCGATCGCCGCCAGGGTGATGGGGATGCGGGAGCGGACCAGCTTGTTGACGAGTTTCAGGGGCTTGCCGAGCCCGGTGCCCCGCTCGGCGGGAAGCGGAAGCGGGTACTTCGGGCCCGGGTGCACCACCCGTTCGCCCCGCCACACCTGACGGCAGATCTCCACCACCTCGCGAGTGCGGCTGAGTGGCGCGTCGTACGGCACCCCGTGGAAGCCCTCGATCACCTGCGGTCCCGACGCTCCGAGGCCCAGCGTGAACCGGCCGCCGGAGACCTCGTCAAGACCAGCGGCGGTCATCGCCAGCAGCGACGGCGTACGGGTGAAGATCGGGAGGATTCCGGAGGCGATCTCCAGGCGTTCGGTACGAGCCGCGAGGTAGCCCAACCGGCTGACGGCGTCGAAGGAGTAGGCCTCCGGCACGAAGGCGATCTCAACCCCTGCCGCCTCGAAATCCTTTGCGGCACCGACCGATCCGATGAAGTCGCCGCTGTAATCCAGTGTCATACCGATACGCATGCGAAGGCCCCTCGTCTTCCGACCGACTCAGATTTATCGAACGATCGTTTAACAGCGTACCGGCCCCGCTGTCCAGGCGGAACCGTGCGATCTCGTAACCCTTCACGCAGTGCGGCTACAAGGGATCATGTGCAGGGACCTTGACCGAGTGACGTGGCTCACCCTACGTTCGCGCTGGCCTTAACGAACGATCGATGAATGACGCGCGGCGTCGCTTCAGGGCGGCAAGGGAGGCCGAAGTGCTCGAAATCGATGGACTCGTCGTCCGGTACGGCGCTCGCGCACCTGTTCTGCGGGGGGTGTCCCTGGACGTCGGCGGCAGCGGCGTCGTCGCGCTCCTCGGCAGCAACGGCGCGGGCAAGACGACGCTCATGCGCGCCGTCTCCGGCACGCTCGGCCTGTACGGCGGCGGGGTCACCGAAGGCTCCGTCCGGTTCCGTGGCGAACGGATCACCGGCGCGGACACCGCCCGTACCGTGGCGCACGGGCTCGTGCAGGTACCGGAAGGACGGCACATCTTCGCCGGTCTGACGGTGGAGGAAAACCTGAACGCCGGTGCGCTCACCGTGCGGTCGTCGGCGGTGCGTGAGCGCACACGCCGTCGGATGTACGAACTCTTCCCGCGGCTCGCCGAGCGGCGACGCGCCCGTGGCGGGACGTTGTCCGGCGGCGAGCAGCAAATGCTCGCCATCGCCCGCGCGTTGATGGCGCAGCCGAAACTCCTGCTTCTCGACGAGCCGTCCCTCGGCCTCGCGCCGCGACTGGTGCATCTCGTGGGCGAGACCATCCGCGAGATCAGCCGGGAAGGGGTCCCCGTCCTGCTGGTGGAGCAGAACGCGGCGATGGCGCTGTCGGTCGCCGACTCGGCCTGTGTGCTCGACCTCGGCCGGGTGGTGCTGAGCGGACCGACGGACGAACTGGCGCAGAGCGACGATGTGCGCCGCCTCTACCTGGGCGCGGACGCGGACGCCGGCCAGGGCGCCGGAGGATCCGCACCGCGGCCCGGGCCCGTAACCGGAGAAGTGCCGACGCTGAGCAGGTGGTCCGGATGACGACGACTCAAACGCAAAGGGCACCGGAACTGCGTGTCGAGGACGTGAGCGTGGTGTTCAGCGGCCTGCGCGCGCTTGACGGGGTGTCATTCACCGTGCGACCCGGCACGATTCATGCCGTCATCGGTCCCAACGGTGCCGGGAAGACGACGCTGCTCAATGCCCTGTCGGGGATCTACCGTGTCGCCTCGGGCCGCATCATGGTGGACGGTCAGGAGGTGACGGGCCTGCGTCCGGACCGGGTGGCACGGAGGGGAGTCGCCCGGACCTTCCAGAACATCGTCGTGTCACCGGTCGAGTCCACACTCGACAACCTCATGGTCGGCCGGCATCGGCTGACCCGGTCCGGCATCGCCGCGACCGCACTGGGACTGGGCCGCGGAGAACAGCGTGTCCACGAAGCGCGGGTGCGCGACATAGCGGAGTTCGCCGGCTTGTCCGATGTCCTTCACCGCCCGGCGGCGAGCCTCGCCTACGGGGACCTCAAGCGCCTGGAGTTCGCGCGGGCCCTGTGCCTGGAGCCGCGGGTGCTCATCCTCGACGAACCGGTCGCCGGGATGAACACCGCCGAGAGCGTGGAACTCGCCCGGCTGGTCTCCGCGGCGCGTGACGCGCTCGGTCTGACCGTGGTGTTCGTCGAGCACGACATGGGAGTGGTCATGTCGATCGCCGACCGCATCACCGTCCTCGACTTCGGCAAGGTCGTCACGGACGGCACGCCGGAACACGTAAGGCAGCATCCGGAAGTGATCAGCGCCTATCTGGGAGCGCCCATGGAATCCGGAAACGACCAGGTGGCGGAGAGGTTGTCGTGATGACCCGCGGAGTCGAAATCCTTCTGAACGGTGTGTCTTTGGGGTTGTTGTACGCCCTGATCGCCCTGGGCTTCGTCATCGTCTTCAAGGCGACCCGCACGGTGAACTTCGCGCACGCCTCGTTTGTGCTCTTCGGCGTGTGGGTGGTGGCGCAGACCAGCCCGCACATCGGCTTCGCGGCCGCCGTGGCGCTCGGCCTGGTCGCGGCCGGGACGCTGGGGCTGGCGGTGGAGCGACTGCTGCTGTCCCGGGTCGACGGCCGCAAGCATGACGCGCTGGCGATCCTCACCATCGGGGTCAACGTGGTGCTCACCGCGGAACTGAGCTGGCGCATCGGGGAGAGCGTGCTGCCACTCGGCGCTCCCTGGGACGGACACGTGGTCCACTTCGGCTCAGTGGTACTGCCGTTGTCCGTGATCATCACGATCGTCACCGTGCCGCTGCTGATCGCCGGTCTCGCCGCGGTTCTCCGGCACACCGGCTGGGGCCTGGCCATGCGCGCCTCGATCGAGGACCGGGAGGGCGCGGCGCTCGCCGGTGTCCGGCTGAAGCGGGTGTCGGCAGGTGCCTGGATCGCGGCCGGCATCCTCGCCGTCGCGGCCGGCATCGGTCTCGCGTCGTTCCCCAGCCCCGGCGTGGCCGTGAGTACCGGGACCGCGGCCGTCAAGGCGCTCCCCGCCGCGATCATCGGCGGCCTCGACTCGCTCGGCGGGGCGATCGTGGGCGGCCTGGTCATCGGCATCGCCGAGGTGACCGTCGCCGAGTACCAGGATGCCCTCTCCTTCCTCGGGCGAGGGCTTGGGGACGTCGTGGCCTACGTGATCATGATCTGCGTTCTGCTGTGGCGGCCCTCGGGCCTGTTCGGCGCGAAGGAGGTCAGCCGTGCCTGAGACGTCCCGGCTCCCCATGGCAGGGCGTGTGCCGGCCCTGTGCGCGCTGACCGCCGCCCTGGTGGTCCTCCTGGCACTGCCCCTGTATGTCTCCGCGTTCTGGCTGAACATGGGCCTGTTCGCGATGGCGGCCGCGGTCGGCGCGATCGGCCTCACCATCCTGCTCGGCGCGGCGGGACAGTTGTCCCTGGGACACGCCTTCTTCGTCGCCGTCGGCACATACGGCTATGCCTTCCTGGCCGGAGAAAGCGGCGGCGGGGTGTCCGGTCTCGGCCTCCCCCCGCTTCTCGCCGCAGTCCTGGCCGTCCTGCTGGCGGGCGTCTGCGGCCTGCTGTTCAGCCCGGTCTCCAGCCGCCTGCGCGGCATCTACCTGGGCATCGCCTCCCTGGGCCTGGTGTTCCTCGGCCACCATCTGCTGCAGAACATGAAGCCGGTGACCGGCGGCTTCGAGGGCCGGACCGTCGTGCCGATGTCGATCGGCGGGTTCTCCTTCTCCGACCAGGCGGACGTCACCGTCCTGGGCGTTCCGTTCGGTGCCGCCGAGAGCCAGTGGTATCTGTTCCTCGTCGTCACCGTCGGGGCGGCGCTGCTGGGCCGCAACGTCCTGCGCGGCCGGCCCGGCAGGGCGCTGAGGCTCATGAGGGACAGCGAGATCGGCGCGAGCGCCATGGGCGTCGACGTACGACGCACCAAGGCAGCCGTCTTCGTACTGTCGTCGATGTATGCCGGCGCTGCCGGTGTGCTCACGGCACTGGCCTTCCAGCGCACCGTCCCCGACTACTTCAGTCTCAATCTGTCGGTCAACTATCTGGTGATGGTCATCCTGGGCGGCCTCGGATCAGTGGGTGGCGCGGTCGCCGGTGCGGTCTTCGTCGTGACGCTGCCCTTGCTGTTCTCCCGCTACGCGGATGCCCTGCCGTTCGTCACCGGAGCCGGCGGGCAGGGACTGGACGCGTCGACAGCGGCACAGTTCGTGTACGGCGCGGTCGTCATCGTGGCCGTGATCGTCCAGCCGGGCGGTCTGGCGGCGCTGGCCGCCGCCGTTCGACCGCTACGAAGCCGCCGCCCGGCCGCAGCCGCCACCCCCTGAACCCCCGCTCCCCAGCCGTCCGTCGCCTCAGACACTCCAGTCCCGCACCCCCACTTTGCCGGACGTGTGCTGTCAACCACCTCATCCGCTCCTCAAGGAGGAGACACACGATGCACAAATCGCGCACACTCGGCCTGGTGGCCGCGGCCCTGGCCTTCACGCTGGCGGCTGCCGGCTGCTCCACCAAGGCCGAAAAGGCCGGGGCCGCCACCGCGCCCGGGGTCAGCGACTCCACCATCAAGCTCGGGATGCTGATGGACCTGTCGGGCCCGTTCGCGGGCACCGGCAAGACGATCCTCGACGCGAGCAACGTAGCCGTGAAGGAGATCAACGCGGCAGGCGGTGTGTGCGACCGGAAGCTGGCACTCGTCACGCGTGACCACGGCTATGATCCGCAGAAGGCCGTCGCCGCGTACGACGAGATGGATCCGAAGGTCCTCGGTTATCTGAACATCCTCGGCACCTCGGTCGTCACGGCGCTGCGGGACAAGATGGAGGCCAAGGACGAGCTCGCCGGCCTGACGTCGTTCGCCTCGACCCTGCTCGGGAACGAGCATCTGATCGTCCTGGGCGCCACGTACGACATCCAGACGATCAACGGCCTGGACTGGCTCGTGAGGAAGGGCGAACTGCGCAGCGGCGATTCCGTCGGACACATCTATCTCCAGGGAGAAATCGGCGAGAACAGTCTGCGGGGCAGTAAGTTCGCCGCCGGGAAGCTCGGGTTGAAGATCGTCGGCCAGCAGATCGACCCCACCGCGACCGACCTCACCAGCCAGGTCAACGCGCTCAAGTCGGCGAAGGTCAAGGCGATCCTGGTCGACTCGACGCCCAAGCAGGCGGCTTCGGTGGCGGCAGTGGCGCAGGCGGTCGGCATGGACGTGCCGATCACGGGCGGGGTGTCGACCTTCGCCACCAGCCTGCTCACGACGTCTGCGGCGCCCGCGCTCACCGAGCACTACACCAGGCTCTCCGGGCTGGGCGCCCTCGGCGCGGACACCGCCTCCGCTCGCAAGCTGGCCGCTGCCTGGAAGGACCAGTACGGTAAGGCACCGGAGGCCAGCAGCGGAGTCGTCCACGCCTACGCCATGACCAAGCTGTACGCCGAGATCCTCGGCAAGAGCTGCGATGACCTCACCCGCCCGGGCGTGCTCAAGGCCCGCAGCGCTGTCACCGACTTCACGCTACCCGGCCTGCTCCCGCCCCAGGACTTCTCCGATCCCTCTGAGCCCAGTTCACGCGAGGCCCAGGTGCTGGGCGTGGACAAGGGTGTCTTCGCCGGAGTCGAACCACTCGGTGACTTCTTCGCATCCGACCTGGCGAAGGAGTACAAGGTTCCGTCGGCCGGATGACACTGGGGACTGTGCCCGGCGGGCCGGCGGGCCGGCGGTGGCGGTGCGCCGGCCCTCGGCTCCGCATGGCAGGGGGCGGCTTTGCCGATCGTTCGTTCGTTCTGGGAGGCTGAGGCCATGGATGCGACGAGCGGCAAGGCGGCGGGCAAGCGCGGCAAGGCGGCGGGCAAGAGAGGCAAGGCGGCGGACAACGGTCCCTCCGGCCCCCGGGGAAACGGCCGGGACGCCATCATGGACGCCGCACGAGACGTCTTCGCGGAGCGCGGCTACTTCGGCGCCTCCATTCGTGACATCGCCAAGCGGGCCGACATGAGTCTGTCCGCCCTCTATTACTACTACTCAGGCAAGGCGGAGCTCTTCCACGCCCTGATCGAGGACTCGCTCGACGACTACTTCCGTCACTGCGAGAAGGAACTGGCCCAGGCCGGTGACGACCCCGCCGCGCGGCTGGCCGCCCTGGTCAGGGTGACGGTCGACTACCGGGTCCGGCGGCAGGTCGAAAGTCTGCTGACCCTCCAGGAACTCCGTTACCTCGAACCCGAGTACCGCAACCCCATCATCGCAAGACGGCACGCCGTATCGGGACTCTTCCAGAAGGCCATGGACGACGGCATGGCCGCCGGAGTCTTCCGGACCCCGCACCCGGACGACGCCCGCCGGGCGATCATGGCGATGTGTAACGCCGTCGCCCAGTGGTACGACCCGTCCGGCGACCTCGGGACCACGGAGCTGTGCGACCGGTACGTGCGGCTGGCGTTCGCCATGGTCGGGCACGGGGAGGCGCCGGCCCGGTAGGTCGCCCGCACTTTTCGTCGCCGTCATTGACAGTGGGTGAGATGGCGGCCTAATTTAACGATCGTTCGACAAGTAACTTCACCCCATCGGCTGCGGTCCCGACCGCAACGGCCGGGGCCCGTGGCCCGGCATACGACGGCAGTCGCCGAGCCTTCGCGGCCCGGCGGCGGCAGATCCGACACCGGCTCGACCGACTGGAGTGTCCATGCAGACCAGCGGAATATCCGCAGTGGTGACCGGCGGCGCGTCGGGGCTCGGCCTGGCGACGGCACGGCGGCTCCTCAAAGCCGGCGCCCGCGTCACCATCGCGGACCTGCCCTCCTCGGACGGCGACCGCGCCGTCCGCGACCTCGGCCCCGAGGCCGTCTTCGTCCCCGCCGACGTGACGAGCACCGAGGACATGACCGCCGTCCTCGACACCGCCGAGCGGACAGGAGCGCTGCGCGCGGTCGTCCACTGCGCGGGCCGCGGCGGTCCGCTCCGCGTGGTCAACAAGGACGGCACCGCCGGTGATCTCGACCATTTCCGCGCCGTGGTCGACGTCAACCTGATCGGCACCTTCAACGTGCTCCGGCTCGCCGCCGCCCGTATGGCCCGCAACGAACCGCTCGACGGCGACCGCGGAGTGGTGGTCATGACGGCGTCGGTCGCGGCATTCGAGGGGCAGATCGGACAGGCCCCGTACGCGGCGTCGAAAGCCGGAGTGGCCGGCCTCACCGTGTGCGCGGCCCGGGATCTGGCGAGCAAGAGCATCCGGGTCGTCACCATCGCGCCCGGCCTGTTCGACACACCGATGCTCGGCAGGAGGCCGAAGGAGAAGCTCGACGCGCTCGCTGCCGCGGTGCCGCACCCGCCGCGCCTCGGCGCGGCGGACGAGTACGCACAACTCGCCCTGCACATCATCGACAACCCGATGCTCAACGGAGAGACGATCCGCCTCGACGGCGCGATCCGCATGGCCCCGCGCTGAAGGCCGGCGCAGGGCCGCTACTCCCCCACCGCGACCACCGCTTGGCCACCGTAAAGGAGCTGCCGTGGCAGACGAAGTACTGGTCGAGTACGGCGACGGCATCGCCGTCATCACCATCAACCGGCCCGAGTCCCGCAACGCGGTCACCCGAGCCGTCGCGGAGGCGATCGCATCCGCGCTGGAAGAGTTGGACGAGCGTGACGACCTCGCGGTCGGCATCATCACCGGCGCGGGCGGCACTTTCTGCGCGGGCATGGACCTCAAGGCGTTCCTGCGGGGCGAGCGCCCCCACGTGCAGGGGCGCGGTTTCGCCGGCCTCACCGAGACCCCGCCGCGCAAGCCGCTGATCGCCGCCGTCGAGGGCTACGCCGTGGCGGGCGGATGCGAGATCGCCCTCGCGAGTGATCTGGTCGTCGCCGCCGAGGACGCCAAGTTCGGGCTGCCCGAGGTCAAGCGCGGTCTGGTGGCGGTGGGCGGGGGACTGCTGCGGCTGCCGGGCCGGATCCCGTACCAGATCGCGATGGAACTCGCTCTCACCGGTGACCTCTTCACCGCAGAACGGGCTCACCACTTCGGGCTGGTCAACCGGCTCACTCCACCCGGCGGCGCCCTGAAGGA
Source organism: Streptomyces lacaronensis (assembly GCF_047337785.1). Classification (NCBI taxonomy): domain Bacteria; kingdom Bacillati; phylum Actinomycetota; class Actinomycetes; order Kitasatosporales; family Streptomycetaceae; genus Streptomyces; species Streptomyces lacaronensis. The sequence continues at coordinate 9,805,235 of NZ_JBLHDK010000003.1, read as the reverse complement.
GGCGAGGCTGCTGGCCTCCGCCATCGCCGCCAACGGTCCGCTCGCCGTACGGGTCACCAAACGTATCCTCGTGGAGTCTCCAGGCTGGCCACGCGATGAGCTGTTCGGCCGTCAGAAGCCGATCACCGAGCTGGTGTTCAACTCGGATGACGCTCGGGAAGGCGCGTCGGCCTTCACCGAGAAGCGTGCTCCCGTCTGGCGAGGCCGGTGAGCGGCCGGTGAACGAGGAACAAGACCAGAAACGTGCCAATGGAGCCGTACCCGATGCGGCCCCGGGGCCGCTCACCGGAGTGCGGGTCATCGAGCTGGGGGGCATCGGGCCGGGGCCGTTCTGTGCCATGCTCCTCGCCGACGCCGGTGCGGACGTGATCCGTGTCGAGCGCCCGTCGGAGGTGGCCGGCAGGCCCGATCCCGTCCTGCACCGGGGCCGGCGCTCGGCCGCCATCGACCTCAAGCACCCGGAAGGCGTCGCCGCCGTCCTCGACCTGGTGGCGGATGCCGATGTCCTTCTGGAGGGCTTCCGGCCGGGGGTGGCCGAACGGCTCGGTGTGGGCCCCGGCCCGTGCCTGGACCGCAACCCGCGCCTGGTCTACGGACGGATGACGGGATTCGGGCAGGACGGGCCGCTGGCGCCGCGGGCCGGGCACGACATCAACTACATCGCCCTGTCGGGGGCGCTGGGGGCCATCGGAGAGGCCGACGGTCCGCCGGTCCTGCCGCTCAACCTGCTCGGCGACTTCGGCGGCGGTGGCGCACTGCTCGCCTTCGGTGTGCTGTGCGCGGTCGTGCAGGCACGCGCCACCGGGAAAGGCCAGGTCGTGGACGCCGCCATGGTGGACGGGTCGGCTCAGCTGCTGGCCATGATCTACGGCCGTCTGCACCAGGGGCGGTGGACCGACGGCAGGGGCGTCAACTACCTGGACGGCACGGCCCCGTTCTACGGCGTCTACCGCTGCCGCGACGGCCAGTACGTCGCGGTCGGCGCGATCGAGGCGCCCTTCTTCGCCACCCTCCTTGAACGGCTCGGCCTGGTCGCGGATGCCGACTTCGCCGGGCAGTGGGACCGTTCCCGATGGCCGGTCATGCGGCGGCGCCTGGCGGAGGTCTTCGCCGCCCGGACCCGCGACGACTGGGCCGCCGATTTCGCCGACGCCGACGCGTGCGTCACCCCCGTGCTGTCCCTGCGGGAGGCACCGCTCCATCCTCACAACGCCGCACGCGGCACCTTCCTCACCGACGGCACGGGAGTCCTCCAGCCCGCCCCGGCCCCCCGGTTCGGCTCCTCCACCCCTCGCCGGCACGTCCGGCCGGCCCCCCTTCCGGGCGAGCACACAACGCAGGTCCTCGCCGAGACGGGCCGGGACCCCGAGCAGATCAAGAAGCTCTTCGACGCGGAGGTCGTGCGATGAGCCGGCGTACCGCGCGAAAGCCCTGCATGACAGGCCGCAGGCCGGCGCGTGAAGGGAGCGGCACATGACCGACTACTGGCCCGCGGGACTGCCTCGCCGCCTGGACTACCCCGATGTCCCGCTCGGCGCGGTGCTCGCCGGCTCGGCCCGCCGCTACCGCGACCGGGCGGCCATACGCGACGGCGACCAGGTCCTCACCTTCACCGGCCTGTACGAACAGGCTGCCGCGTTCGCACGCGGCCTCAGGGCGCGCGGCATACGGCAGGGTGACGTGGTCGCCCTGCACCTGCCGAACACCCTGTGGTTCGCCGTCGCCTACTACGGCATCACACTCGCCGGCGCGACAGTCTGCCCGGCCAACCCCGCCCAGCCGGCCAGGGCCCTGCGCGCCCAGCTCGCCGACTGCTCCGCGGCGGCCGTGGTGACCCATCCGGAGCCGGCACCGGTGCTGGCCGAGGCGATCGACGGGCTACCGGTCCGGCTGGTCGTCATCGTGCCGCCCAGCGCATCGGCCCCGGCCGACAGGCCGGACGACTGCGCGAAGCTGTTCGGGAAGGCGGGCACCGCCCTGGCGGACCTCGTCGCGGGCCAGAGCACCCACCCGCCAGAGGTGCTGGTCCCCACCGACTCCGTCGCCCAGTACGGGTACACCGGCGGAACCACCGGAGCACCCAAGGGAGTGCGCATACTGCACCGCAATATCGTCGCCAACACCATCCAGGTCGCCTGCTGGCGCTCCGGGGCGCTCCCCGGGCTCGACAGCGAAGGCGGTGTGGTGCTGAACCCCTTGGAGACCTCCGGCGACTACGCCCTGGCACCGGGTACCTACGCCACGCTGTGCATCTCGCCCTTGTTCCACGCCCTTGGCCTGATCAGCCTCAACTTCTTCCTCCTATGTGGCGCCACCACCATCCTGAGCGGCCGCTTCCATGCGGAGTCGTACCTGGAGCAGGTGGAACGGCACCGGATCGCGTACATCCCGGGCGCCCCGGCGCTCTATCACGCCCTGCTGGCGACACCGGGCATCCGCACGCGGGACCTCAGCTCGGTCAAGGCCGTGGTGTCGGGTGGCGCCCCCATAGACACGCACTCGTTGGAGCAGCTGACAGAGGTCTTCCCCAACGCCGCCGTCATCGAGGGGTACGGCCTGACGGAGGCGACGGCGACCGTGTCCAGCGGCCCGATCGCGAAGGCCGGGCTGCGCAAGCCGGGCAGCCAGGGGGTTCCCCTGTTCGACACCGAGCTGGAGATCCGGGACCCGTTGGATCCCGGCCGGAAGGTGCCGCGGGGCGAGCGCGGCGAGGTCTGGGTGCGGGGCCCGCAGGTGGCCTCCGGCTACCTCGGCCGCCCGGACGAGACCGCCGCGCAGTTCGTCGACGGCTGGCTGTGCACCGGCGACACCGGCCACCTCGACGCGGACGGCTTCCTGTACGTCTCCGGCAGGTCGAAGGACATGCTCATCTACAAGGGCTACAACGTGTACCCGCGCGAGCTGGAGGACATCCTCGGCGGACACCCGGCAGTGCTCCAGGCGTCGGTCGTGGGGAAGGCGGTGCCTGCCGTCGGCGAGATCCCCGTCGCCTTCGTGGTCCCCGCCGCCGAGCCGCGCGCGATGGCCGAGGAGCTGATGGAGTACGTCGCGGAGCGCGTGACGCCGTACAAGCGCATCAGAGAGGTCCGTTTCGTCGACGAACTTCCCCTGTCCGCGGCCGGAAAGGTGCTGAAAACAGAGCTCCGCCGCCTGGCCCGGACGACTCGGGACCCGGGCGAACCGCCCTCGGGCACACAGGAAACCGGCGCGCCGGACACGGCGGAAAGGCAGGTCTGACATGCGTGACGCGGTCATCGTGGACGCCGTCCGTACCCCCATGGGCAAGCGGAACGGCTCGCTCAGCGGTATTCACCCGGTAGACCTGTCCGCCGTAGTGCTGCGGGCCCTGGCCGAACGCAATGACCTGGACCCGGTATTGGTCGAGGACGTGCTGTGGGGCTGCGTCTCGCAGACCGGTGAGCAGGGCGGCTGCGTCGGCCGCTACGCCGTCCTGGCCGCCGGATGGCCGGAGGAGGTGCCGGGCGTCACCATCGACCGGCAGTGCGGATCCTCGCAGCAGGCGGCGCAGTTCGCGGCCGCGGGAGTGATGAGCGGCCAGTACGACATCGTGGTGGCGGGCGGCGTGGAGTCGATGAGCCGCGTTCCGCTGGGCTCCGGCCGCGAGCGGGGCCCCGGCGAACCCTTCGGCCCGGCCGTACGGGCACGGTACGGCGTCTCACGGTTCAACCAGGGGCTGGGCGCGGAGGAAATCGCGCGGCGCTGGCGGCTGAGCCGGGAGCAACTCGACGCGCACAGTCTGCGGTCCCACGCCAACGCGGCGGCCGCGATCGACGAGGGGCGGTTCACGTCACAGATCGTGCCGGTGGACGTACCGGATGAGAGCGGCGCCGTACGCACCGTCGACACGGACGAGGGAGTACGGCGGGGCGGAACGGCCGCCACGATGGCGGGTCTTAAGCCCGCGTTCACCGAGGACGGCGTGGTCACGGCCGGCAACTCCTCGCAGATATCGGACGGTGCGTCGGCGCTGCTGGTCATGAGCGGCGAGAAGGCGCGTGAACTCGGTCTGCGCCCGATCGCCCGCTTCCACTCCTTCGCCGTCGTCGGAGTCGACCCCGTGACGATGCTGACCGGCCCCATCCCGGCCACCGAGAAGGTTCTGAAGCGCGCCGGTCTGGGCATCGAGGACATCGGAGCCTTCGAGATCAACGAGGCGTTCGCCAGCGTGACCTGCGCCTGGCTCGCCGAGACCGGCGCCGATCCGGACCGGCTCAATCCGGACGGCGGCGCCATCGCGCTCGGCCATCCCCTGGGAGCCTCCGGCGCCCGGCTGACCACGACGCTGCTCCACCACATGCGAGCCGCCGGCGTCCGCTACGGCCTGCAGTCGATGTGCGAGGGCGGCGGCATGGCGAACGCCACCGTCCTGGAACTCCTTCCCCGCTGAGCCGGAGCAGCCCGAGCAGCCGGAGCAGCCGGAGCGGTCCAAACAGTCCGAGCCCTGGGGCCCGCTCGATAAGGCACCCACAACCGAGGAGTGCGAAAAGCCAATGGAACCAGACGAGTTCGACGCCGTTCTGGCGGCGGTGCGGGCCTTGGTGCGCGAGCAGGTCGTCCCGCGCGAGAACGAGATCGAGGAGAAGGACGAGATCCCGGCGGACCTCCGCGAGAAGGCCGCGGCCATGGGCCTGTTCGGCTACGCGCTGCCCCAGGAATACGGCGGGCTGGGCTTCTCCATGACGGAGGACGTACGCCTCTCCCTGGAGATCGGCTGGACCACGCCCGCGTTCCGTTCGATGTTCAGCATCAACAACGGGGTCGCCGGCCAGCTCCTGGCGAGTTCCGGCACCGAGGAGCAGAAGCGGCGCTATCTGCCTCGGATGGCGGCCGGGGAGTTGATCGCCGCGTTCACGCTCACGGAGGCGGAGGCCGGCTCGGACCCCAGCGGTATCAGGACCCGTGCCGTACGCGACCGGGGCGGCTACGTCCTGAACGGCAGCAAGCGGTTCATCACCAATGCCCCGCTCGCCGGTGTGTTCATGGTGTTCGCCCGCACCGGGCCGCAGAACACGGGCGCCGAGGGGATCTCCGTCTTCGCCGTCGACGCGGACACCCCCGGCGTCACCGTGGGACCGAGGGACCACAAGATGGGCCAGTCGGGGGCCTTGAGCGCGGAGGTCTTCTTCGACGACGTACGCCTTCCCGCGAGCGCCCTCGTCGGAGGACACGAGGAAGAGGGATTCCGCACCGCCATGCGGTCGCTGGCGAGGGGACGTCTGAGCGTCGCGGCGATGTGTGTGGGGCTGGCCGGGCGCATCCTGGACGAAAGCGTCACGCACGCCTCGGTCACCCGGCAGGGCGGACGTCCCATCGGCGAGTTCCAGCTCGTCCAGGCCATGCTCGCCGAGTCGCACGCCGAGATGTACGCGGCCCGCGCCATGGTGCTGGAGGCGGCCCGCGCGTACGACTCGGGCGAGGACCGCAGGCTGGCGCCGTCCTCCACGAAACTGTTCTGCAGCGAGATGGTGGGCCGGGTGGCCGACCGTGCCGTCCAGATACACGGGGGCATGGGATACATGCGCCACGTTCCCGTCGAGCGCTTCTACCGCGACGTGCGGCTGTTCCGCATCTACGAGGGGACGAGCGAGATCCAGAAGCTCATCGTGGGCAGGCAGTTGCTGCGGGAGCACGCGTGACGGACGCGCCGGCGACCTCATGAGCGAGGCGCGCGAGGCCACCGGCCCGTACGGGGCATGAGGCGGGCTGCGCGGGCCACAGCACCGACGCGCCCGGCACAGAAGGTACGACAAGGTCGAGGAGAAACCTATGGCGAGGTCCGGCTTTCCTCCCCGGACCCTGAAGGGTGATCGGGTGAGCGTGGCAGACACCGAGGGGGCGGAACGCCCCGACCCGAGACCAACCGCTCGTGACGAGGCCAAGCCGGCCGGGCCACTGACGGGCATCACGGTGGTGTCCCTGGAGCAGGCGGTGGCGGCCCCCATCTGCACCCGCACCCTCGGTGACTTCGGGGCTCGGGTGATCAAGGTGGAGAACCCGGAAGGCGGTGACTTCGCCCGTCACTACGACGATGTGGTGGGCGGCATGGCGGCGCACTTCGTATGGGTCAACCGGGGCAAGGAGTCGGTCACGCTGAACCTGAAGGATCCGGCCGGGATGGCGGTACTCCACCGGTTGCTCGACCGCGCGGATGTGATGGTCTCCAATCTTGCTCCCGGTGCCACGGCGAGGCTCGGTATCGCGCCCGCCGACCTCGCCGTCAGCCACCCGGAACTCATCGCCGTGGAGATCGACGGCTACGGGCCGGGAGGCCCGCTGTCCCACAAGCGTGCTTACGATCTGCTGGTCCAGGCCGAGTCGGGCGCATGCGCGATGACGGGCTTTCCCGGTGCGCCGGCCAAGCCCGGTCCGCCGATGGCCGACGTGTGCACCGGCCTGTATGCCGCGTTGTCGGTCCTGGCGCTGCTCTGCGGCAAGGAGCGCGGCCATGGCAGCGGCCCCGCCGCGGTCGCGGTGAGCCTGTTCGACACCATGACGGAGTTGATGGGGTATCAGCTCACCTACACGCTGCACACGGGTGTGGACCAGCAACCGGTCGGCATGGGCTCGCCCGCGGTGGCGCCGTACGGCGCCTACCGCACGGCGGACGGCCAGACCGTCGTCCTGGGCACGACGAACGACCGCGAATGGCGGCGATTCGCGCGTGACCTTCTCGGCCGGCCCGACCTGGCCGACGACGAACGCTTTCGTACCACCTCCGGCCGGGCCGAGCACCGTGAGTTCCTGGACGCGGAGATCGCCGACTGGTGCGCACGCCATGACCTGGCGCAGGTGCAGAGCGACGCGGATGCCGCGGGGATCGGCAATGCCCGGTTCAACACACCGAGCGAGGTCATAGCCCATCCGCATCTGATGGCCCGCGACCGGTGGCGCCGGATCGACACACCTCACGGTCGGGTACCCGCTCTGCTTCCACCTCCGGTCATCGCCGGCTACGAGCCACCGATGGGTGGGATCCCCGCACTCGGTCAGCACACCGACGCCCTGCTCGCCGAACTCGGCGTCACCGAGGACGACATCGCCGTGCTACGCGCACAAGGCGTGGTGGCCCCGGCCCCTCGCTGAGGTGCCGCTGATCTTCGCCGGCGGATGCGGGACCAGGCGCGGGCATTGCTTGGGCCGGCGTGCGGCGGTGGCGCCAACCGGCAGATGCTCTGTGGGCTGCTCAGCGAGTACCACACCACACCTCTCCGATTGCCTCACCAGCGACAGAGAACGCCCAACTCAGCAACCTGATCGGAACAAGCGGGCGAGTCGCGCCCGTTCGCGAGCGTCCTCTCCGCGCGACAGTGGTTGACCATGCCGTGGCGGCACGGTTTTGACTGTCGACCGTCGGCGCTCGAGTGCCGGAAGGACCCGGGTTCCGTATCGACGCGGGCCAGGTCCGGACCAGTGGAATTCCGATCGCTTTCGCTCTGACGCACCATCCGGCAACGAGGCAATCAGGTGGCACGATGGACTACTTGCCTTATGTGCAAGCGCACCGAGACTTCTACCGCCCGTTGGAAGAGGCCGAGGATATCGGGACCGTTTACCGAGCAAGCGTGGTCCCGGACGACTGGAGGCGGAACCAGTCGGGAATCTGGGCCATGCACAGGCCGCCGGGCGCGCCGACGGTGACCCATGGCTGGAAGGTCCATGTATCCGCGTCCTACAAGCGGGCTCAGGACGTGCTCGACGCCGCCGCGGCCGTGTGCGTGGAGCGGGAAGTCCCGTTCAAGCACTTGCGCTCGTCGCTGTTCTTCATCATGCTCCACCACAAGCAGGCCTACCGTCCGCAGAGCGGGAAGTTCATCGCCGCCTACCCACCCGACGAGGCTGCCGCCAGGAAGCTGATGGAGGCGCTGGCCCGTACCACGTCCGGCGAGGACGGGGATGCTGCCGGACGGTGTCGAGGATTTCATGGTGCCGGACGCCACCGGGCAACTGGTGCCCGATGTAAGAGGGTTGAGCTTCACCCTGCCGGCGGGGATAACCGATCCTTTCGCGAATGCGGCGGACACTCCGGGCCGCCCACGGAGTCCGCAGACGCCGAAGAAGCCGCGGAAGTCGTCTCCGGAAGCGGACAGCGTCTCATTCGAGGGCCTGCGCTTCGAGAAGGTGCTGCGGCACTCCAACGGAGGCGGCGCGTACCGGGCCGTGACCACCGACACCGGGGAGGAGGTGTTCGTCAAGGAAGCGCGTCCCCACACGGGGCTGCACCGGGGCGGCGCCGCACCGGACTACCTGGCGCACGAGCACCGCGTCCTGCGGACCCTGGACGAACACGCACCAGGGCTGGCGCCGAAGCCCCTCGGCTTCTTCCGGCACTGGGAACACAGCTATCTGGTCACGGAACTCGTTCCGGGCCGCTCCCTGCTGGAATGGGTCACCCACGAGCACCCCGGATTCGTCATCGGCGCGGGCGCCGAGGAGTACGGGTCCTACTGGCAACGGTCGCGGCGCATCCTGGAGCGGCTGACGGCCCGTTTGGAGCGGCTGCACGGCGTCGGCTACGCGTTTCTCGACGTCAGTCCCCGCAATGTGCTGGTGGACGATGACGACAACGTGCGGCTGATCGACTTCGAGACCGCGGCGCGGCTCGGCGAGCCCGCCGGCCTCTTCGGCACTCCGGGCTTCTTTCCGGACGAGCCGTCGGACCGGCTCGAGGAGAGGATGCGCAAGGACCCGACGTACTGTGACCGCTACGGACTCGCCGCCCTCGCGCAACTCCTGGCCTTCGGCATGAAGCACCACGTCATCCAGCGGGAGCCGGCCGTACTGCACCATCTGAGCCACCGCATATCAAAGGACGCCGGGGTGCCGCTGCCGCACGACCTGTGGGCGCGGGCCACCGCCTTCACGTCCCCGGATGCCGCCAGCCCCCTGCCCTCCCCCCGTCAGGTGGACGACGACCCGACAGGATGCCTGCGCCGGCTTCAGCAGGCGACCGCCGACGCCCTGCTGGCCATGGCCGACCCCGAGGGCAGGGTGGTGTTCCCCACGGTCCCGAACGGCTACGCCACCCATCAGCACGGGGTCCCCTACGGCACCGCCGGAATCGTGCACGCCCTACGTCTCGCGGAGCGCACCGTTCCGGATGCGGTGCTGGAGCGCATGCGCACCGAGAGCCTGAAGCTGGCCGGCCGCGCCGCCCCCGGCCTGCACACCGGCAACGCGGGAATCGCCTGGGTACTGGCCGATCTCGGCATGGTCGAGGAGGCACGCTTTCTGCTGGAAGCCGCCGAGGAGCACCCCGTCCTGGCACAGCGGGCCACCCTCGGCGAGGGCATCGCGGGGGTCGCCCTGACGCACCTGGCGTTGTACGGGCACGACGGCGACGAGAGCCACCTGACGGCCGCCGCCCGGCTGCGCGCCCGCATACCCGACGGCGCGGACCTCGCCCCCGTCCTGCAGCGGGAGGGCGTGACCGGCCTGCTGCACGGACGGGTCGGCATCGCGCTGCTCGACTACTTCCTCCACCGACTGCTGGGCGACGAGAGCGCCAAGCGGCGGGGCCTGGACCTCCTCAGGGAGGAAGCGGCCATGGCCGACCCCTACCCCGGGGGCGGCATCGGCTTCCGCGTCTCCACCGCGGACCAGCGCCTGTATCCGTATCTGCACCGAGGCTCGGCCGGCTTCGCCCTCGTCGGCGCCCGGTTCCTGCCGGTGGCGGACGAGAACCTCGCCGTGGCCGTGGACCGGGCGATACGAGCGAGCACGGTGGCGACGACCGTCTACGCGGGCCTGTACGAGGGGCACTCCGGTCTGGTCTTCGCCCTGGCCGAGCACGCCCGGCTGACCGGCACGGCCTCCGGGCACGCGGCGGCAGTCCACGCGGCGAAGGGGCTGTTCAGCCACGCCGTGTCCGATCCGAGCGGAGCCCGCTTCCACGGCGAGTACCTGATGAAGTTCACGGCTGACCTGTGGAGCGGCTCGGCCGGTGTGCTGCTGGCCCTGACTCGGGTGCTGGACGGCCGCGCCGACATGTTCTTCACCGTCGACGCCCTCCTCGACGCCGATGGCGCCCTCCCCTGCGGATGATCCCGGCAGCCCGCCGACAGGACACCGGCCGCGCGAGGAACCGGGCGGCGGCCCCCACAGCCCTTTCCCGGTCCCCGGGAAGGGACGGTCCACCGCGACCCGCGGCCGACCGTTCTCATGAGAAGCGAGAAGAGAAGGGGAAACCCCATGGAGTTGGAAGAAGTCCTGGCACTTCAGCTGATGGAGACCGAAGAGGCGGCCGTCGACCGGCACGCGGGCACCACGACCTGCACCACCACCAGCGGGAGCACCGTGTGCACTGCTTGACCGGCGCATACCGCTGACCTGTGGGGTGCCCGGGGCCCGGCCCCGGGCACCCCACGCAGTTCCACGAAGGCGGCTTGCGCCCGGGGGCGAGTGATCCACGCCACCTTCGTGGCCACCGAGGCGTGTCTGCGCTTGATCATGCCGCAGCGGCATAGTTTCGACTGGCATAAGCCGTCCGACCGCGGTCGGCGGCAACGCTTTCGGAACGAGGTGACGGTCGTGGCATGGAGCACTCGTGAGATCGCCGAGCTCGCCGGAACCAGCCTGCGGGCGGTACGCCACTATCACGAGGTCGGACTGCTCGAGGAGCCGGAGCGGCGCGCCAACGGCTACAAGCAGTACGGGGTCCCCCATCTGGTCCGGTTGCTGCGGATCAACCGCCTGACGGGCCTCGGGTTCTCCCTGTCCCAGATCGCCGCCATGGGTGAGGCCGACGGTCCCCCGGAGGAGGTCCTGCGCGGCCTCGACGCCGAACTCACCGCCACCATCGGAAGGCTCCAACAGGCCGCGTCGACATCGGTCTGTTCCTGCGCCAGTCCATGCCGTCCGAGCTGCCGCCCGAGTTCGCCCCGGCCATCGCCCAGGCGGACGTACCCGAGGCCGATCGCTCGTTCCTCGCCGTCCTGTCCCGGGTCGTGGGTCCCCAGCGCCGGCAAGCATACGCGGAAATGCTGCGGAACCACCCCGACGATCCCGTGACCTCAGAGTTCAACGGCCTGTCCCCCGAAGCCGACGAACGGACCCGCCAGGACGTGGCCGAGCGTCTGGTCCCCTACGTTCGCGTGCTCCACGCGGAACACCCGGGACTGAACGCCCCGCATCTCGACGACCCGTACAGCGCGCGCGTCATCGGGCGGACGATCGACAAGGCCTTACGGGAGCTGTACAACCCCGCCCAGCGCGACGTCATCCGCCGCACACGGCACCTGCTGCGCACCCCACCGCAGAACGATCAGGTCTGACCTCACCGCCCAAGCCGACCCCGCGACGCGCATGAGCCCGGGAAGTGGGCATACGGTGGGACGCATACCGCCTCAGAGCAGCTTGCGGCCCGGTGAAGGCCGGCACCTCCGACGGCTGACCGGGGGCGCCGCGCGGCAGGGGCAGCGTCGCTTCGGGGCCGGGCCCGGTTACGGGCCCGGCCCCTCGCTGCGGTTGCCCCGCGGGTCTGCGCCCGTCAGCGCGCCTTGTACGCGGCGGTGACCTCGACCTCCACCAGCCAGCCCTTGGCGGCCAGCGACGCGACCTCCATCGTGGCGCGCGCGGGACGGGCCTTGTTGGCGACCAGCGGTGCCTTGGGGGCGGAGGTGCCCATCGGGACCGGGACGACCGCCTTCGAGGTGAGGTCGATGTTGGCGAAGTACTGGCGGTACGCGCGGTTCCATCCCGCGTAGTCGGCGGTCTCGGCGCCGGGCGGTTTCATCAGGTAGCACTTCATGGTGATGACGTCGGCCAGGGTCAGGCCCGCCGCTTCGAGGTTGGCCTTGATGTTGCGCAGGACGACCAGTGCCTGGGCCTCGGTGACCGTGACTCCCGTGGCGCCCTGAATGAGGGCCGGGTCGGTGTAGAGCTCGGGTGAGCCGGCCGGCGCGGACGGGTTGAGCGCGGTCGGGCCAAGGCCGCTGCTCTGGTAGATCGCCGCCTCACCGCCGGTCGCCACTCCCGTGGCGATGGCCGGGTTGGACTGGCCCTCGGGCAGCATGACGCGGACCTCTCTGGGCCCGGGCCACCAGCCCTTGCCCTCGGCGAGCGCGGTGCCGCCGGTGAGGAGCGCGGCGGTCAAGGCCGTACCGATCACCACCTTCGTACGTCGCTTCATGCGGCCATCACCCTTTCGTGGATGTCGGTCACGACCTTGCGGGCCGAGGTGAACGCGCCGTGCTGCCAGGCGATGACATGGCTGAGCCAGTCGCCGGCGAAGTAGACATGCCCCGCGGGCTGGTTGAGCAGCTTGTACTCGGGACCGGTCTGCGAGGGCCAGCCCACCCAGCCGGCCTCGATATGAGGCGTGCGGTGCCAGGCCACGCTGAAGGAGTGATCGAGTTCGGTGCGGTACTTGTCGCCGTGGATCTTCACGCCCCGGCTCACCGCCCGCGCAAGGCGCTGGGCGTGCGGCAGATCGCCGTACGCGACGGCGTCGGCACCGGAGTTGTAGTAGCCGATGAGTGTGCCGCGGCGGCCCTGGTAGCCGTAGGAGGGGTACCAGATGGTGGCCAAGTCGGTGTCGGTCGGCGTGATGCCACCGTAGACATGCTCGTCCGTCTCCCACCATCGGCTGCGGTACTCGAGCCCGATCTTGCCGACGGGGGTCGGGACGGCGTCCTTCAGCGCCGCGGTGATGTCGGTCCCCAGGTTGTGCTTGAGGCGGGCCATGACCATCGGCGGCATGGCCGCGACAACGAAGTCGGCGCGCTGGGTGCGGGTACGGCCGTCGTCGCTCTTGTACGTGACCTCGGCACCATCCGGCAGGTCCTTGACCTCCAGCACCTGGGCGCCATAGGTGATGCGGTTCTGGCCGATCGCCTTGGCCAGGGCGTACGGGATCGCGTCCATGCCGCCCACCGGCTGGAACATCAGCATGGCCTGGTCGTAGCCGAGTTCGAAGGCGAAGCGCTGCCCCACGCCGCTGGCGATGACGTCCGACAGCGTCGGCACCGGGCCAAGGACCGTGCCGTCCTCGAAGGCCGCGCCCGGCTCGACGGAGTAGCCTCGCCGGTCGGTGCCGGTGTAGGCGTAGCCGTCGGCTTTGCCCTTGATAGCGCCGAAGCTCTGCAGGAACGCGATCAGTCGTTCCTTGTCCTGCGCGGTGAGCTGCGCGTCCAGGGCGCCGTGGTCGGTGGCCTTGGCGAGCAGCTCGGAGATGTAGCCGTAGACATCGGCCTTCGCCGTGCGCCAGCGCATGGGCTTGCCCGCGAGGGCGGCACTGCTCTCGTGGTAGATGTACGCGTTGGCGTTCTGGTTGGTGAACACCTGTAGTTCGACGCCGAGTTCGCGGCAGTACTCAAGAGTGACGTGGGACTGCGGCAGACGGGCCGGGCCGGCGTTCATGTACTGGCCCTTGGTGAACGACGCCGTCTGCGTACGCCCGTCGAGGTCGGTCAGCATCGTGCCGCCGCGGACCGTCCAGTTGCGGCCCCCGGGGCGGTCCTTCGCCTCCAGGATCCGGCAGTCGTAACCGGCTTTGCCCAGCTCGTACGCCGTCGCCAGGCCGGCTATGCCGCCGCCGAGCACGAGCACCTGCTTGCCGCCGCGCCCGGTGAGCGCGAAGTCGCTTCGCTGGGGCGCCCGGTACTCATCCGCCCGCACGTCCGGCACCGGGGCGAGCCCGAGTGCGCCCATCGCCGAGTACAGCACTCCGGCGCCACCCGCGACGCCGACGGATCTCAGGAAGTTGCGACGGGATGCCGGGGACTGCTCTGCAGCCATCAATTCCTCCTCATCCGCACCCCGGGGCGCGCGCCGGCCGGGGAGCGGTCGTTCGGTCAACCCGGTCACGTGGGGGGTGCGAGTTACTGAGGAGACCGGAGGTGCGCCATGAGCCTCCGCCGCGACTGTTACAACGCCATACCACTGACGTAACCGGTTTCGAGCCGTGCGCCGCGAACCAGGGGGAAGGGCTCAGGGACCGGGCGGGGACGCGCCTACTTCTTCGGCCAGTTCGCGGAACCGGATCCCGGCCTGGCTCTGGTAGCGCGGGTTCCAGGCGACCGCGAGGCCCAGTGGCGGCTGGGGACCCGAGGTGATCAGCTCCCGGAACTCCACGCCGTCGCGGCCCTTGCGTGCGGCGCTGGAGGGGACGAGGGCGACGCCCATCCCGCTGCCGACCAGAAAGAGGACCGTCTCGACCTGCACTGCTTCCTGCGCCACCTTCGGCGTCACCCCGGCCTCCTGGAACAGCATCGTGGACAGGGCGTGCAGGCCGGGAATGGCGTGCTGGGTGTAGTCGATGAACGGCTCGTCCGCGATGTCCTTGAGGGTGATCCGCTTCTGGCGGGTGAAGGGGTGCCCGGTGGGCAGCGCGAGGACGAAGCGGTCGGCCTCGACGGTGACGTACTGGAGATCGCTGCGCCGGGTGAGGGGGACGCGGACGATGCACACGTCCAGCGTGTGACGTTCCAGGGAGTCGATGAGGCCGGTATTGGTGTCCTCGGTGAACTTCAGGGCCACGCCCGGATAGGTCCGGCGGAAGGCGGGGAGCAGCAGGGGCAGCAGCCGGTTCTTCGCGGAGCCGACGAAGCCCACACGCAGGTTGCCGGTGGCCCCCGCTGCCGTGGACTCCGCGACCCGGGCCAGTTCCGTCGAATGGAAGACGACGGCACGGGCGTGCTCCAGGGCGGCCTCACCGGCCGAGGTCAGCTCGACACTGTGAGTGGAACGCAGGAAGAGCCTGGCACCGATCTCCTCCTCCAGCTTTCGGATGGAGACCGACAGCGGGGGCTGTGTCATGTGCAGACGCTCGGCCGCCGTACGGAAGTTGAGGGTTTCCGCCACCTCCAGGAAGTGCCTGAGCTGCCGCAGCTCCATGGTGATACCTCGCATGTATCAAGACTTGGCGAATTCCGCTTGGGGATTGTATGGCCGTAACGGGATCGGCAGGGTGACTCGCACCACACGCACTGACAGAGCACCAAGGGAGCCGCCCCATGTCAGCCGTGCCTTCCACGCCCGAACCCGTGGGCTTCGAGCAGGCATTCCGCCCGCGTTCGGTCGCCGTGATCGGCGCCTCGGACGACCCCAGCCGGATCTCCGGCCGGGCACTGCACTACCTGCGCCGCGCCGGCTATCAGGGCGCCGTCTACCCGGTCAACCACAAGCGGGCGACGGTGCAGGGGCTGGACGCCTATCCGTCGCTGGACGCCGTGCCCGAGGTCCCGGACATGGCGCTGATCGGCCTGTCCTCGGGTCTCCTCAAGCAGGCGGTCACGGACTGCGTGGCCAAGGGCGTGGGCGCGGCGGTCATCTACGCCGCCGGCTTCGCGGAGACGAGCGAGGACGGCCAGGCGCTCCAGGAAGAGCTCGCCGAGATCGCGCGGCGCGGGAATCTGCGGCTGTTCGGTCCCAACTGTCTGGGGCTCCTGCACGCGGCCAGCGGTTTCATCGGCACCTTCAGCAGCGCCTTCGACGAGGAGATCCCCACCGGGGGCAACGTCGCCGTGGTCAGTCAGAGCGGTGCCTATGGTGGGCACCTGGCCTATCTGTGCCGCCGCCGCAACATGGACATCGGCTATTGGGTGTCCACCGGCAACGAGGCGGGCACCGACGTCGCCGAGTGCGTCCACTGGCTCGCCATGCAGGACGACGTCTCGGTGATCCTCGCCTACGCCGAGGGGGTACGGGACGCCGGGCGGCTGCGCACCGCGCTGGCGGTGGCGCACGAGCGGCGCAAGCCGGTGGTCTTCATGAAGGTCGGCTCCTCCAGCGTCGGCGCCACCGCCGCGCAGTCGCACACCGCCTCACTGGTGGGCAGCGACGCCGTCTACGACGCGATCTTCCGCCAGTACGGCGTGCACCGCGCCCGGACCACCCAGGAGCAGGTCGACCTGGCCTACGCGTGCAGCCGGGGCGTGCTGCCGGCCGGACGCCGGGTGGGCATCGTCACCGTGTCCGGCGGCTTCGGCGTGCAGCTGTGCGATGCCGCCGAGCGGTACGGGCTCGATGTCGCCGGGCTGCCCGAGGAGGCCCGCGCCCGGCTGCGCGCGATCAATCCGATGGGCAGCGACGACAATCCCTGCGACACCACCGCGGGCTGGCTCAACGACATGAGCCTGATCACCGACACCTTCGGGGTCATGTATGCCCAGGGTGACTACGACAGTGTGATCGGCTCGTTCACGATGCTGCCGGACTCCCCCACCTACGGCGAGGGCATCAAGGAAGCCATCCGCAAGGGCACCTCCGACTTCATGGACCGGCCGACCGTCCTGTGCATGGAGGCGCGCCCCGAAGTCGTGCGGTCCTACGAGGACGCCGGCTTCCTCGTCTTCGACGACTCCGAGCGGGCCGTCGCCGCGCTCGACGGGCTCGCCCGGCTGCGGGAGGGCTTCGAACGCCCGCTGCCCGCACCCGGCGGGCTCCCCGGCGGGACGGACGCACTGCGCCGCGAGCTGCCGGGCGGACCGCTGTCCGAGTCCGCGGCGCAGGAGTTGCTGGCCTCGGCGGGCGTGCCGTTCCCCGCGTCCCGGGTGGTGACGTCGGCCGCGGAGGCCGCCGAGGCCGCTACCCGGATCGGCTTCCCGGCCGTCATGAAGATCGTCTCGCCCGACATCCCGCACAAGACGGAGATCGGTGGCGTGGTACTCGGCGTCGCGGACGCGGACGCCGCCGCGGCACAGTTCACCGCGCTGACCGCTCGCGCCGCCGCGGCCCGGCCCGACGCCCGGGTGGAGGGGGTGCTCGTGGCGCGGACGGCGCCGCGTGGGGCCGAGGTGATCGTGGGCGCGCGGCGCGACCCGGTCTTCGGACCGGTGGTGATGTTCGGAACCGGAGGGGTGCAGGCCGAGCTGTTCCGCGACGTCGCCACCCGGGTCGGCGCCGTCAGCCGGGACGAGGCGTTGCGGATGATCGCCGAGACCCGCGGACACGCCCTGCTGACCGGCTTCCGGGGGCTGCCCGAGGCCGATGTGGACGCCCTCGCCGACCTGCTGGTCACCGTCTCCGCGTTCGCCGTCGCCAACGCCGACCGGATCGGGACGCTGGAGCTGAACCCGGTGATCGTCCGCGAGGCCGGCCAGGGTGTGCTGGCGCTGGACGCCCTGGTGGTGCCATGCGAGGAGACGTCATGACGATGGACCCGCACAGGCTGATGCGGCGGGAGTTCGCGCCGGTCCGGCAGCGCTACACCGCCCGGGACTCGCGCCTGTACGCCCTGAGCCTCGGGCTCGGCGCCGATCCACTGGACGCCCGTCAGCTGGGTTACGTCTACGAGGAGGGCCAGCGCGCCTTCCCCACCATGCCGAACGTGCTCGGCTACCCCGGCTTCTGGGCCCGCGAACCGGACACCGGCATCGACTGGCGGCGGCTGCTGCACGTCGAGCAGTCGTTGACGCTGCACACCCCGCCGGCACCCGAGGGCGACGTCGTGGGCCACACCCGCGTCACCGGCATCGTGGACAAGGGTGTGGACAAGGGCGCGCTGCTCTACCAGACGCGGCAGGTCCTGGACGCCGGCAGCGGACGGCTCCTGGCCGAGGTGGGCCAGGTCAGCCTGTTGCGCGGGGACGGCGGCTGCGGCAGCACGACGGACCCCGCTCCCCCGCCGCACCGGATGCCCGACCGGGCCCCGGACGCGGTGCGCGATCTGCCGACCCTGCCGCAGGCAGCACTGCTCTACCGGCTCAATGGCGACACCAACCCGGTGCACGCCGACCCCGTGACCGCGCGGGCGGCCGGGTTCGAACGGCCCATCCTGCACGGACTGTGCACCTTCGGCATGGCCGTGCACGCCCTGCTGGCCGGGGCCCTGGACTGGGACGAGTCCAGGCTGTACCGGCTGCGGGTCCGCTTCTCCGCCCCCGTCCATCCCGGGGAGACGCTGCGGACCGAGTCCTGGACCGACGGCGATGTCGTGTCCTTCCGCACCACCGCGGTCGAACGCGGCGCGGTCGTCCTGGACGCCGGCCGCGCCGACCTGATCTGACCCGACTGACGCACTGGAGCCGCTTCATGGATCTGGAACTCAACCACAAGACCGCGATCGTCACCGGCTCCGCCCGGGGCCTCGGCGCCGCGACCGCCCGCCGCCTGGCACAGGAGGGCGCCCGCGTCGTCGTCACCGACATCGACGGGCAGGGCGCGGAGGCGACCGCCAAGGAGCTGGCCGGACTCGGCCACCGCGCGATCGCCGTCCGGGCGGACATCACCTCGGGCACGGACGTCGAGGCCCTGGTGGCCGCCGCCACCGAGGAGTTCGGCGGGGTGCACATCCTCGTCAACAACGCCGGCTTCCCCCGCGACACACTGCTCACGAGGATGACGGACACCGACTGGGACTCGGTGATCGAGGTGATCCTCAAGGGATCGTTCCTGGTCACCCGGGCCGTCATGCCACAGCTGATCGAGCGGCGCTGGGGACGGGTGGTCAACATCTCCTCGCGCAGCTACCTGGGCAACCCGGGCCAGGCGAACTACTCCAGCGCCAAGGCCGGGATCCTCGGCTTCACCCGCGCGCTCGCCGCGGAGCAGGGGCGCTACGGCATCACCGTCAACGCCGTCGCCCCGGGCTTCATGGAGACCGAGGCCGTCCGCTCCCTGGACCACTACGAGAAGATCCGGGAGAGGGCCGTCGCCGCCCAGCCGCTGCGCCGCACCGGGCAGCCGGAGGACATCGCGGACGCGGTGGCGTTCCTCGCCTCCGAGCGAGCGTCGTTCATCACCGGCGAGACCCTGCACGTGACCGGCGGCCGCTTCGGCTGACCGGTCCGGCTCAGCCCGCACCAGGCCCGCCGCCCCCACGGTGGCCAACGTCGCACTCCTCTCCCGGCCCACTCTCCGGCCGTACGGCGGACGATCCCGCCCGAAGGCCCACCCGCGGCCGCACCGCTCCGGCCGCCCCCGGCGACCCCACAACCCCCGGGCCGCCCCGCACCGGGCGCACCGCGTGCCCGCCCCGCACATCCGTGAGTGTCACCACTTCGGCCTGCCGACGACGCACGCGCCGCGCTCCCCAAGCTTGCCCATGATGTCAATGGAGATATCCCATGTCCGCTTCCCGTGAAGCAGTCGCCGGGGCGGTACGCCCCGCCGGCTCATCACCGTCCCCCCGCCGCAGCAGAGCACGCTTCCTGATCGTCGCGCTGCTCTTCATGGTCTCCACCCTCAACAACGCCGACCGCGCCATCCTGTCGATCACCGGTACGGAGATCCAGAGCGACATCGGCATCAGCGATGTCACGCTCGGCTATCTGTTCTCCGCCTTCTCCTGGGCCTACATGCTGGCCCAGCTGCCCGGCGGCTGGATCGTGGACAAGTGGGGCGCCCGCAAGGTGTACGCGGGCAGCATCTTCGTGTGGTCCCTGACCACCCTGCTCCAGGGCTTCGTCCCGCTGTTCGGCATCGCCTCGGCGATGGTCGCGCTGTTCGTCCTGCGGCTCGCGGTGGGCCTGGCCGAGGGCCCGGCCTACCCCACCAACGGCCGGGTCGTGGCAACCTGGTTCCCCACGGCCGAACGGGCCACCGCCTCGGCGATCTTCAACTCCTCGCAGTACGCGGCGCCGGTCGTCTTCACCCCGTTCATGGCGTGGCTCACCCATGGCTGGGGCTGGCCCTCGGCGTACTTCGTGATGGGCGGAGTGGGCCTCGTCCTCAGCGTCTGGTGGTGGGTGGCCTACCGCCAGCCCCGTGAGCACCGGGGCGTCAACCAGGCAGAGCTGGACCACCTCGTCGAGGGCGGCGCGCTCGTCGACATCGAGGAGGCCTCCTCGATCGGCACCAGGGCCGGCGTCAACACCTGGTCCGTGGTCCGGCAACTCCTCAGCAGCCGGATGATGATCGGCCTCTACCTGGGCCAGTTCTTCATCGCCACACTCGTCTACTTCTTCCTCACGTGGTTCCCGATCTACCTCATCAAGGAACTCGGCATGCCGCTGCTGGAGGCGGGCTTCACCGCGTCCATCCCGGCGCTGTTCGGCTTCATCGGCGGCATCCTGGGCGGTCTGCTCTCCGACGGGCTGCTGCGCCGGGGCATGTCGGTGACCGCGGCCCGCAAGCTCCCGATCGTCGTCGGACTGGCTCTCTCCACCTGCATCATCGCGTGCGCCTGGACCTCGACCAAGACCGTGGTCATCGTCCTGATGGCGATCGCGTTCTTCGGCAAGGGACTGGGCAGCCTCGGCTGGACCGTCCTCTCGGACACCTCCCCGAAGGAGGCCGCGGGGCTCTCCGGTGGTCTGTTCAACGCCCTGGCCAATCTGGCCGGCATCACCACCCCGGTCATCATCGGCTACGTCGTCGATGTCACCGGATCCTTCGACGGCGCGCTGTACTTCGTCGGCGCCTCCGGCCTCGCCGCGGCACTGTCCTTCCTGCTGGTCGTCGGCCGTATCGAACGCATCCGGCTGAAGGAGGCCGCCCCGTGACCGCGCCAAGTGAGTACGTCTCCTGGATCGGCCGCAGCGAGGAAGCCGAGGACACACTGAGCGCGGACACCGCCCGCGGGCTGACCGGCGTCCTGGACCGTGCCCCGGACAGCCCGGACAGCCCGGAGGCCACCCCGCCGCCCCTCGCGCACTGGCTCTGCTTCCTGCCTCGCACCCCGCAGAGCGATCTCGGCCCCGACGGGCATCCCCGGCGCGGCGCCTTCCTGCCGCCCGTCCGGCTCCCCCGCCGGATGTGGGCCGGCGGCGACCTGCGGTTCTCCGCGCCGCTGCGTACCGGTGTCCCGGTGCACCGGACCTCGGTGATCGCGAACATACGCGAGCGTGAGGGGCGCAGCGGGCCGCTGGTCTTCGTCACCGTCGACCACGAGTTGCGCCAGGACGGCGACCGCGTCCTCACCGAGCGGCAGGACATCGTCTACCGCGCCGCCCCCGGCCAGGCCCCGGCGGCCTCCGGGGACGCGCGGGAGCGGCCGGAGGAGGAGCCTCCGGCGCCCGGTGCGTGGCAGCGCGCCCTCGTCCCGGATCCGGTCCTGCTGTTCCGCTATTCGGCGCTGACCTTCAACGGGCACCGCATCCATTACGACCGCGCCTACGCCCAGCGGGAGGAGGGCTACCCCGGGCTGGTCGTGCAAGGACCGCTGACGGCGACACTGCTGATGGACCTCTACGTACGGGAGCGGCCGGCCGCGCGTGTCACCGGTTTCCGGTTCCGCGGCCTGCGCCCGGCCTTCGACGGCCGGGAGCTGACCCTGCACGGCACACCGACCGCGACCGGCGCGTCCCTGTACGCCGCCGACGACCGGGGGCGGACCGTGATGAGCGCGGAGGTGGACGCCGCATGAGCGCACACGACACCGGGGGCCCGCGGTCGCTGCTGTTCGTCCCGGCCGACGACGAGCGGCTGCTGTCCAGGGCGCATCTGCGCGGCGCGGACGGGCTGATTCTCGATCTGGAGGACGCCGTCCCGGAATCGGGCAAGGAGTCGGCGCGGCGGGGCCTGCCCGCCCACGTCGACCGGCTGACCGCCGAGGGCCAGTACCTGGTGGTGCGGACAGGCACGGTGCGCAAGGACTGGGAGAGGGACCTGCGGGCCGCGGTCCGTCCCGGCCTGCGGGCGGTGATGCTGCCCAAGAGCGAGCGTCCCGAACAGCTGGCCGAGGTGGCCGCCTGCCTCGACTCACTGGAGCGGGAACGCGGGCTGCCCGATGGCTCGGTCGGGCTGATCGCGCTGGTCGAGTCCCCGGCCGCGCTGTTCGCGCTGACCGCACTGGCGGCGGCGCCGCGGGTCCGCGCACTGGCGCTGGGCAGTGAGGACTTCGCCTCGGCTCTGGGCGTGGCGCCCACGCCTTCCGTGCTGACCGAACCATGCCGCTGGATCGCGCTGGCCTCCTCGGCCGCCGGAATCGGCTCCTTCGCGCTGCCGCTGTCCCTGGCCGTCCTGGACCGGCCCGAGGCGCTGGCACACGCTGCCCGGCAGACGCGGGAACTGGGCGTCACCGGCGCCCTGTGCGTCCACCCGACGCAGGTCGCGGCGGTCAACGCCGCGTACGCGCCCGACGACGCGGAAATCGCCTGGGCGCGCCGGGTGACCGAGGCGTGGGACGCCGCCGGCGGCAGCGGCGATGGGGGCGGCCCAGGTGTCATCCGGGTCGACGGCCTGATGGTCGACGCGCCCGTCCTGCGCCGCGCGCGCACCCTTCTCTCCTCTCTGTCCCCGGCGGCCGCCACGGGAGACGCAGTAACGACCGACCATGGAGGTGACCGGTGAGCGGCGCACACGTCCGCCTGCGGATATCGGACCGGGTGGCGACCATCGTCTTCGACAACCCGCCACTGCATGTGTGGAACGCGGCCATGACCCAC
Source organism: Streptomyces lacaronensis (assembly GCF_047337785.1). Lineage (NCBI taxonomy): Bacteria > Bacillati > Actinomycetota > Actinomycetes > Kitasatosporales > Streptomycetaceae > Streptomyces > Streptomyces lacaronensis. Next base: position 9,782,949 of record NZ_JBLHDK010000003.1, on the reverse strand, counting down.
GGCCTGGCCGAGGCGCTGGACGCCGTGGAGGGAGACCCGTCCATCGGCGTGGTGGTGCTCACCGGCGACGGGGACCGGGCGTTCTGCGCGGGCTCGGACATCGTCGAGTTCGCCCCGATGCGGGCGCCGGGTGAAGCGGTGGCGAAGAAACTCCGTCCGCAGCAGGAGCTGTTCGCACGGCTGGCGTCCTTCCCGAAGCCGACGATCGCCGCGCTGAACGGGCACACCCTCGGCGGCGGCCTGGAGATCGCGGTCTGCTGCGACCTCATCGTCGCCGAGGAACACATCCGCATCGGCTCGCCGGAGATCACACTCGGCGTCTTCCCCGGCAGCGGCGGCACGTTCCGGGTCGCCCGACGCATCGGGGCCGGGCGCGCCAAGGAGATGCAGCTGCTGGGCGAGCCGGTGGACGCGGCGACGGCGCTCGCCTGGGGCCTGGTCAACCGGGTCGCGCCGCGCGGCGGGGCGCACGCCGCCGCGCTGGAACTGGCGGAGGTGCTGCTCCACCGCCCGCCCCGGTCGATGGCGCTGTGCAAGTCGGTGATCGACGCCGCGTACGACCTCACCGAGGAGGAGCTGATCGAGCGTTCGCTGGAGGCCAGCGACGAGGCGTTCACCTCCGCCGAGAGTGCCGAGGGCGTCCAGGCGTTCCTCGCCAAGCGTGCCCCCGACTTCCGGACCGCCGCCTCCAAGAGCACCAAGAGGAAGGAGACCCCCGCATGACCCGTGCGGCCATCGTCACCCCCGTCCGTACCCCCATCGGCGCCTTCGGCGGCAGCCTGCGCCCGGTGCCCGTCGAGAAGCTGGGCGCCACCGTCGCCAAGGCGGTGGTCGAGCGCGCCGGTATCGACCCGGCCCTGATCGAGGACGTGGTCTTCGCACAGTCCTACGCCAGCAGCGAGACCCCGTGCGTCGGCCGCTGGATCGCCCTGGAGGCCGGATTCCCGGTCGAGGTCGCCGGGCTGCAGCTGGACCGGCGCTGCGGTGGCGGGCTCCAGGCCATCGCCACGGCCGCGATGATGGTGCAGTCCGGAGCGGCCCAGGTCGTCATGGCGGGCGGCGTCGAGAGCATGAGCAACGTCGAGTACTACACCACCGACATGCGCTGGGGCGGACGCTTCGGCTCCACCGTCTTCCACGACCGGCTCGACCGGGGACGCGAACGCGCTCAGCCGGTGGAGCGGTTCGGGGAGATCTCCGGCATGATCGAGACCGCCGAGAACCTGGCCCGGGACTACGGGATCACCCGCGAGCAGGCCGACGCCTACGCCCTCCGCAGCCAGCGACGTGCGGCGGCGGCCTGGGAGTCGGGCGCCTTCGCACGCGAGGTCGTGCCGGTGACAGTGCCCCAGCGCAAGGGCGACCCCGTGGCGGTCACCCGCGACGAGGGGATGCGTCCGGACACCACGGCGGAGAAACTGGCGCGGCTGCGCCCGGTCGAGCCCGGCGGGACCGTCACACCGGGCAACGCCTGCCAGCAGAACGACGCCGCCGCGGCGTGCCTGGTCATCGCCGAGGACCAGGTCGAGCGGCTGGGCCTGACCCCCATCGCGTATCTGAGCGGCTGGGCGGCGGCCGGCTGCGAGCCCTCCCGCATGGGCATCGGCCCCGTACCCGCCACCGCCCGGCTCCTCAAACGCCTCGGCCTGACCCTGGCGGACATGGACCTCATCGAGGTGAACGAGGCGTTCGCCTGCCAAGTGCTCGCGGTCCTCAAGGAGTGGGGCATCGACGACACCGAGCGGGTCAACGTCAACGGCTCCGGAATCTCACTCGGCCACCCGGTCGGCGCGACGGGCGTACGCATCATGACCACACTGCTGCACGAACTGGAACGACGCGACGCCCGGTTCGGGCTGGAGACCATATGCATCGGAGGAGGCCAGGGCATTGCAGCCGTCTTCGAACGTGCCTGAGGAACGCCGCGGTCCACTGGCCGGGCTGCGCGTCGTGGAGGTCTCGGCCTTCGTCGCAGCCCCGCTGGCCTCCATGACACTGGCCCAGCTGGGCGCCGAAGTGATCCGCATCGACCCGCTCGGCGGAAACATCGACTACCACCGCTGGCCGGAAACCGCACACGGCGAGAGCCTCTACTGGGCCAGCCTCAACAAAGGCAAACGGTCGGTCACCCTGCCGCTGGACACCCCCGAGGGGCAGCGCGCGGCCGCCGACATCATCTGCGCGGACGGCGACGGTGCGGGCATCCTGATCACCAATCTGCCCGCCCGGGGCTGGCTCGGCTACGAGCACCTGTCCGCGCGGCGGCCCGACCTGATCATGATGCGGCTGCTGGGCGACCACGACGGCTCCCCCGCCGTGGACTACTCCGTCAACTGCGCCAGCGGCTTCCCGCACGCGACGGGCACCGGCCCCGAGCCGGTCAACCACGTGCTCCCGGCCTGGGACGTGGCCGCCGGCCTCTACCTGACCGTGGGTCTGCTGGCCGCCGAGCGCAGGCGGCAGGCGACCGGACAGGGCCAGGAGGTCACACTCGCCCTGTCCGACGTCATGCTCGCCACCGTCGGCAACCTCGGCTACCTCGCGGACGTACAGATCAACGGCGTCTCCCGGGAACCGATCGGCAACAGCCTCTACGGCGCCTTCGGACGGGACTTCACCACCGCCGACGGGCGCTCGGTGATGGTCGTGGCCATCACCACCCGCCAGTTCCGCGCCCTGGGCCGGGCCACCGGACTCACCGAGAAGCTGGAGATGACCGGCCCCCTGATGGGCGTCGACCTCACGACGGAAGGCGGCCGGTACACCGCCCGGCACGCCATCGCCGCCGTGCTCGAACCCTGGTTCGCCGCCAGGACACTGGCCGAACTGCGCGCGACGTTGCAAGGCACCGGCGTGCTGTGGGGCCCGTACCAGACGTTCCGGCAGCTGGTCGAGGAGGACCCGCGCTGCTCGACGCAGAACCCACTCTTCTCCCGCATCGAGCAGCCGGGGATCGGCAGGTTGCTGGCTCCCGGCTCACCGCTGATGTTCTCCGGTGACCCGGCGCCGGCGGCCGCTCCGGCACCCCGGCTCGGTGCGGACACCGGTAGCCTCCACGGCTCCATCCCGCAGCCGGTCAACGGCTGACGGACGGGGCAGGGGCCCGGCATGGAAGGACCGCTGCGGGTTCACCTCGGACCTCATGCCGATGGTCGTGAGCCGCGCCGTGCAGGGCTTCGCGTTGGGCGCCGTCCCGCTCGGCATCAGCATCATGCGGGACGAGCTGCCGCCCAAGCGGCACCGATCGGCGAGGGCGCTGATGAGCAGCTCCCTCGGCGTCGGCGGCGCGCTCGCCATACCGCTGGCCGCGCTCGTCGCCCGGAACGTCGACTGGCACTGGCTGTTCTTCGGCGCCGCCGCCATCGGCGCGGTGGCCATGGCCGCGATCGCCGTCGGCATCGCCTCCATGGGCCTCGCGATGATGATGGTCTCCCCGCGCGGCGGCAGTGACAGGTGCGTCAGCGGTGGAGGGAGCGGTTGAGCTCGACGGCCTCATCCAGCGTGGGCGCCGAGGTGAGGGCGGCGAAGCGCTCCATCTGGCGGTCCCGGTTACGCGGGGCCTCGGCCTTGTCCGCCCGTTCCAGGGCCGGTCCCAGGTCCTCCCGGCTCAGCTCGGTGCAGTAGGCGGGCGTCATCGGCTGCTGACGCCAGGAGTCAGCCAGCACACCGGTGTCGAAGGGGTCGAAGCCGCTCTCGTCCACCAGCCGCATGCCCACGCGCCGCGCCTCCTCGGAGTCGGCTGCGACGGGGAGCGCGATGCGGCCCGGGGTTCCCGCCGGTACACCCTTGGTCTGCAAGGTGCCTGCCAGGGCGGCGTTCCACGCCTTGACGACGGGCCGCCCCAGCTGCTCGGCCACCCACAGACTCTCCACCTGGCCCTTCTCCACCGCGTCGATGGGGCCGCTGAGGTGGGGGAAGTAGTTGGAAGTGTCGATGACCACGGTCTCGGCCGGCACGGAGGCGAAGAGTCCGGCCACGTCCGGGATGCGCGCGAAGGGGACGGACAAGATGATCACGTCCTTGCCCTGGACAGCGTCCTCCGCGGTCACCGCCCGCGCCCCGAACTCCACCACCGTGGCCTCCACTGTTTCCGGGCCCCGCGAGTTCGCCACCTGGACGTCGTGCCCGCCGGCGCTGAACGTGCGCGCCAGTGATGCCCCGACCGGGCCTGTTCCGATAATGCCAAGTTTCACGATTTGTCCTTCTGAAGGGTGCGCCGTTCCCCATGGAGAGGGACGACGCGATGGACGGCTGAGTTGGCAGGACGCGAGCGCCTGCGGGGTTTCCCGGCCCGGTGGCCTACTCCGCTTCGCCGGGTCGGCGGTATCCGCTTTCGATGAGGTCGCGCAGGCGGCCGAGCGATTCTTCGTCGGTAGCTCCGGTGCCCATCAGCCAGGCGACGGAACACGCGGCAAGGAACAGATCGAACCCCGTCACCGAGGGCCGTGCGCACCCCGCGTGCTGGGCGGCCCTCACGTACTCGTCCGTCGTGGCGATGAGGATGTCGCAGGGCAGAGTCAGCGGATTGCCCGGCTCCTGTGCCTTCGCCGCGGCCATCAGCGGTTCCGGCAGCCCACTGAAGGCGCTGAAGTACTCCTCCAACGCGCGCAGCCACTGCCGCAGCCCCTCGGCCGCGTCGCCGACCCGGGCGATCTCCGCCCGGCGGGCGAGCAACTCGTCCGAACGCGTCTGCAGCACCGCCGCCAGCAGCGCCTCCCGGGTCGGGAAGTGCCGGTACAGCGTCGCAGGCCCGACCCCGGCCTCCTTGGCGACCGCCTCCAGCGACGTACCTACGCCGTACCGCAGGAAGTGGCGCTGCGCCGCTTCCAGGAGGGCGGCCCGGTTGCGCATGACGTCCGCACGCGGCTTGCGCCCGTGCCGGCCATCGACATCCATGCGTACTCCCCGTTCCCCGCCGGCTCAGCGAAACGAACACTGCCTCCGTATTGGCGCCAGCGTAAAACGGAGGCAGCATCCGGTCAACTCGACCACACTCCGCTCCGCGGCTTCCCGGTCAGGAGGTGCGGTGATCGACGCCATCAACGTGGTCGACCTCGACCACTGTCTCCTCAAGCCGTGGAACCCGCCGGAGGAGCATCTCCTTCGCAGTGCGGGACATTCTCACCCGGGAGCCTCGCGCCCTGTCGCCGGCTGCCGGCCGACGGGCCGGAGGGGTCGGCTGCTCGCCGCCGCCGGGCTCACAGCCACCCAGGTGCCGCTGGTGGTCACCGCCGACGGGACGGCCTTGGTCCGACCGACAGAGGCGGAGCTCGCCGCCCATGTCGGGCTTGAGCACCGCGCCCGCCGCCGAGCTCTACGACCTCGTGGTCGGCCCGGCACCAGGCGGGTGAAGGTCGGCACGGAGATTCTCAGCACCCGGGAAGTGGTGGCACTGGAGCCGGCCGGGTCCACGCGGGTACAGCCAGGAACCGCCGATCCATGGATAAACCTTCCCCTCCCGCCCCTGCGCGGGCGCCCCTACGGTCGAGGCCGCGGGCGCTCATCGGCCCGCCGTAACGAAGGAGCGCGACCCCATGAAGATGACCGGCAACACGATTCTGATCACCGGCGGAACCTCGGGCATCGGGCTTGGCCTGGCCCTGCGTCTGCACGAGGCCGGCAACAAGGTGATCGTCGCCGGCCGGCGCAAGGAACTCCTGGACGAGATCACGGCCGAGCACCCGGGCATCGACGCGCTCGTCCTCGATGTCGCGGACCCCGACTCGATTGCCCGGGCCCGTGAGACCGTGGCAGCGAGCCGCCCGGAGCTGAACGTCCTGGTCAACAACGCCGGCATCATGCAGTGGGAGAACCTCCTCGACCCGGCCGGACTCCAGGTCGCCGAGGATCACGTCGCGACCAATCTGCTCGGCACGATCCGGATGACGTACGCCTTCCTGCCGCTGCTGGTGGGCAAGGACGACGCGGCCGTCATGAACGTCACCTCCGCGCTGGCGTTCGTACCGTTCCCGAGCACCCCGGCCTACAGCGCGACCAAGGCCGCGCTGCACTCCTTCTCCGAGAGCCTGCGCATCCAGCTCGCCGGTGCTGACGCCGGCGTCCAGGTGATCGAGGTGGTCCCGCCAGGCGTGCGCACGACCCTGCTGGGCCAGCAGGACGACGACCACGCCATGCCGTTGGACGACTTCCTCACCGAGACCCTCGATCTGCTGCGCCAGAAGCCCGACGCGAAGGAACTTGTCGTCGAGCGCGCCAGGATCATGCGCGACGCGGAGGCCAACGGCTCCTACGACAACGTCCTCGCCATGCTCAGCAGCTTCTGACGACCGGCTCCGTCCCGAGCGCCGCCGACGGGCGGCGAGTGTCCCAGCGGGTCATGCGGGTCGAGTGATCATCGGGTGGTCTCGCCGCGAGCGCCCTCGCCGTCGGCCCCATGAGCGGCTTCAGGCGGGCGGGAGAGGAGTGCTCAGCCATGGATCGGCGGTCTCTGGATAGTCGGGCGGGATGCGACGAGGATGGAGGCATGGACAAGAAGGACCTGGCGGCATTCCTGCGCCGCCGGCGTGAGACGCTGCGCCCCCGCGACGTCGGCCTGGTCGACGGGGCGCGCAGGCGTACGCAGGGGCTGCGCCGCGAGGAGGTCGCGCAGCTCGCCGGCATGTCCACCGACTACTACGCCCGGCTGGAACAGCAGCGTGCTCCGCAGCCCTCCGTCCAGATCACCACGGCTCTCGCCCGGGCGCTGCGGCTGACCCTGGACGAACGCGACCATCTCTTCGTCCTCATCGGCCACAACGCCCCGGCCCGCTTCCAGCGCTCCGAACATGTCAGCCCGACGCTGATGCGGGTCCTGGACCGCCTGGACGACTCCCCGGCCCTGGTGCAGACCGACCTGGTCGACACTCTCGCGATGAACCCGCTGGCCGTCGCGCTGCTCGGCGACCAGACCCGCCACACCGGTCTGGCCCGCAGCGGCTACTACCGCTGGTTCATGGACCCGGCGGAGCGTCTGATGGTTCCCGAAGAGGCACGCGAACGCCACGGCCGCGCCCAGGCAGCACGCCTGCGGGCCGCGCTGACGGCCGGCAGCGACACCCCCCGAGCCGCCCGGATCCTCGCCGAGCTCCAGGAACGCAGCCCCGAGTTCGTCCGCATGTGGGAACTTCAGGAGGTCGCCCAGCGCTACGACGACTGCAAGATCATCCTCCATCCCGAACTCGGTCGCATCGACGTCGACGCCCAGGTCCTGTTCACCGAGAACCGCGCCCAGACCCTGGTGGTGCTGACCACTCGCCCCGGTACGGAGAGCCACAGCAAGCTCGGACTGCTCTCCGTCATCGGGCACCAGCGGCTCACCCCCTGACGTCCTGGACCGGGGGACGGGTCCGGGCTCGGCTCCGCGAGTCAGCCGCCGGACCAGGTCGTCGTGACGCTTGCCTCGGGCGCACCCCCGCGGTGAGCCTGAAACATCGACACCAGGATCGACGACGTCACATACTGACCTCGTCGAAATCTGACAACGGGGCCTTCTGCGTCCGGACCTTCCAGGACGGCGACTTCTGCCGCAATCACGATGAGGAATCGCAGTGAACGCACCTACGTCGCCGACCGTTTGGGTGACCGGCGAGACCGTCGACGGCCGGTACCGGGTGATCGGCGAGCTTGGCCGGGGCGGGATGGGCGTCGTGCACCGGGTACGGCATCTCGCCTGGGGCATCGACATGGCGGTGAAGAGTTCGCGGCCCGAGCTGTTCCGGAGCCCCGGCGATCAGGAGCTGTTCGTCAGGGAGGCCGAGGCGTGGGTGTCCCTCGGGCTCCATCCCAACGTCTGCGCCTGCCATTACGTGCGGGTGATCGACGGTATCCCCCGCGTGTTCGCCGAGTACGTCGACGGCGGCAGCCTGGCCGAGTGGATCGGCGACGGGCGCCTCCACGCCGGGGATGCGCGGCAGGCCCTCGCCCGTGTTCTCGACACGGCAGTCCAAACGGCCCGTGGGCTCGAGCACGCCCATAGCAGAGACCTGGTGCACCAGGACGTGAAGCCGGCCAACATTCTGCTCGACGGCACGGGCGCCGCGAAGATCACCGACTTCGGTCTCGCCCGGTCCAAGGCCGCCACGGCCCCGGCTGACCTCCAAGCGGCGCCCGGTCTCAGCGTGTTGGTGCCGTCCGGCGGCATGACGGTCGGCTACGCGTCCCCGGAGCAGCTCGCGGGTGAGCACGTCGGGCGGCGCAGCGATGTCTACAGTTTCGCGGTCTCGGTCCTGGAGATGTTCACCGGCGGTGTGCGTTGGGCGGCTGGTTCGGTCGCGGGTCTCGCGCTGGAGGAATACCTGGCCGATCCCTCGAATCCGGTCGCGGCGCCGCCGGAAGTCGCCCACCTGCTCCGGCGCTGCCTGCGGCAGCACCCGGCCCACCGGCCGGCCTCGATGGCGGACATCGCGGATGTACTGACCGGGATCTACGAGCAGGCGACCGGCTCGGCGTATCCGCGTCCCGCGTCGCAGGCCGCCGATCTGCGCGCCGACGAGCTCAACAACCGTGGCCTGTCGCTCCTCGACCTGGACCGGGCCGCCGACGCCGAGCATGCCTTCGACCAGGCGCTCGCGGTCGACCCGCACCACGTCGGGGCCGTGTACAACGGTGGCCTGTTCCGGTGGCGTACGGGGGCGATCACCGATGGGGAACTCGTCGCCCGGTTGGAGGCGATCCCGCGCGGCTCCGGCGCGTCCTCCTGGCAGGTGCGGCTGTTTCTGGCCCGGGTCCACCTCGAACGCGGCGACCTCGCGGCGGCACGCGACCTGCTCGACGCCCTCGCGCGCGAACGGCCCGACGACACCGACGTACGGGCGGCGCTGCGGGTGGCGGCCTCCGGAACCGTGGCCGATGCCCGCCACACCGGCACCCGCGAGTTCCGCGAGCCGTTCGCGCTGCCGTTCGCGCCGGTGGAACTGCTCGCCCGGCACGAGGTGATGGGCCACCTGCCGATCCGGTTCACTCCCGACGGACGCCTCGCGCTGAGCGGCCACTGGGACGGCGTGCTGCGGCTGTGGTCCACGGCGACCCGCGCACAGCGGTTGGCGGTCAAGGGCCACCGCACGCAGGTGCTCGGCGTCGACCTCACCCCTGACGGCTCGTACGCACTGTCCACGAGCCGCGACGGCACGGTGCAGTTCTGGGATCTTGAGGAGGGCAGGTGTACCCGCGTCATTCCCTCCGCCGCACGCCCCACGGGGTGCCCGGTCAGGTTGAGCGCCGACGGGCGCATCGGTGTGTGGCAGGGCATGGACGGGCGCGTCCAGGTCTGGGAACCGCGGACCGGGACCTGCCAATGGTTGCTCGGGGAAGCATTCAAGGCCAACTACCTGGACGGCGCCCAGTACGAGGTGAGCGCCGACGGGCGCCATGTGCTCACCGCCGAGGAGGACGGGGCGCGGCTGTGGAGCGTGGCCGATGGCCGGTGCCGGGTACTGGCCGCCGGCTCGGCGACGCATGCGCTGTGCTTCAGTCCCGACGGGCGGATGGTCGCGGTGGCCGGCGAGGACCGGGTGATCCGGTTGTGGGATGTGGGGGACGGCCAGCGGGTCCGTACGATGCGTACGTTGACGGGACTGACCGCCGCGGCCAGTCACCTGGCCTTCGCCGACAGTGGGCGGCTGCTGCTGTCCGGAACGACCGGCGACCACACCGTTCAGCTCTGGGAGCTGAGCAGCGGCCGGTGTCTGCGGACCTTCACCACCCACGCGTACGGAATGCACCACGTCGGATTCCCCGACAGCGACGACCGGTTCGGCGCTTCCGTCGGCGGGCATCCCGAACTGCCCATGCATCGCTGGCGGTTGCCCGATACCGCATACGCCGCCGAGTCGCATGTGATCAAGCCGCGCGAGTACGCGGAGGTCAGCCGACTCGGCGGACTGGCCGAGGAACTGCTCACCGAAGCACGCCAGGCGATGTCGAACGGCCGACACCGGTCGGCCTTCGCCCTGCTGACCCGCGCACGGGAGATACCCGGATACGAGCGCGCCCCCCAGGTGCTGGCCGCCTGGCACGAACTGGGCCGCTCGGCGCGCCACGTACGGCTGCGCTCCGCCTGGTCGCGGCCACTGGACGCCGGCCACCTCTCCTACGGCGCCATCACGGCGATCGGTGTCGCCGCGGGTGTCCGGCTCGCCGTCAGCGGACAGAGCGACGGCACCGTACGGATCTGGGATCTGGACAGCGGCGCGTGCACGCACGTCCTCGACGATCACCCGGGCAGGGTGGGCGGGGTGGCGTTGAGCGACGACGGTCGGCACGTCCTGTGCGAGGGCACCAAGCCACTCGCGATCATTCGGCGGCGACTGGCGGACGGCGAGTGCCATCGGCTGACTCCGGACTGGGACATGAGGCGGACCATCATGTTCACCGGCGACGGAAGGTACGCCTGGCTCGGCGGCGGCGACGGTGTCCTGCGCCGATGGGACCTGGACGACGACCGCTGCGTCACGACGATCACCCGGAACGGCCCGGTCAACGTGATCTCCACGTCCGCGGACGGACGGCTCGCGGCGGTCGGTGACTCAGGCGGCGTGGTCCGGCTGCGGGATCTCGACACCGGAGCCTGCCTGCGGACCTGGACCGGCCCCCGGGAACCGATCCTGTCGGCGTGCCTGAGCGCCGACGGCCGCCTGGCCATGTCCACACACCAGGTCATGTCCTCGGGCGCCGAGGACGAACCGATCCGGCTGTGGGACGCCGGTTCCGGGCGGTCCGTACGCGAGTTCACGGGGCACGAGGGCTGGGTCTCCGCCGTGCGGTTCACACCCGACGCCCGGTTCGCCTTCTCGGCCGGCCACGACAGATCCGTACGGATGTGGGAGGTCGCCACCGGCCGATGCCTGCACGTGCTCGAAGGGCACCAACAACGCATCCGGCACCTCGAACTCACCCCCGACCTGCGCAACTTGGTCTCGGCGGGAGACGACGGCATCCGGCTCTGGGACCTCGACTGGGAGCTGGCGGCCAACTGAGCGGAGCGGGATGCGTAACCGTCCGACGCCGCAGACGGCACGCTCACGTTCACCGTCTCGTCCCCCGAAGCTCTTCCCCTACGCACAAGGAGACGATCCTCCGTGACGCCCTCGGCCGCCATCACGCTCACCCTCGTCGAGGGCCGGGTCAAGCCCGGCGCGTACGTCTTCGAAGAGCGCACCACCTGCGTCCTCGGCCGCTCCACCGACTGTTCGCCACGACTACCGGACGACTCCGACCACAAGACCGTCTCCCGCCACCACTGCCTGCTCGACATCAACCCGCCGGACATCCGCATCCGCGACTTCGGCAGCCTCAACGGCACGTACGTCAACGGCGAGAAGATCGGCCAGCGGCGCCGCGGCCTCACCCCCGAGGAGGCCGCCGCGGACTCCTACCCCGAGCACGACCTCAAGGACGGCGACCGGATCCGCCTCGGTGACACCGTGTTCCGCGTCGACATCACTCGGCCGCAGGTCGCCACGGTGAGGCTCGCGCGCTGCGCCAAGTGCGAGCGCGAGCTGGGCGACGAGACGGGCGGCCGCACCGGCGAGTTGTTGTGCGCCGCCTGTCAGGCCCGGCCCGACGCCGTGCTCAAGCTGCTGCTCGAGCTGGCGCACGGCGGCCGCGCCGACCTCAAGGCCATCCGCGGCTACTCGGTGATCCGGGAGCTCGGCCGTGGTGGGATGGGCGCGGTGTACCTGGCCCGGCACGAGGCCACCGGCGTCGAGGTGGCGCTGAAGGTGATGCTGCCGAAGGTGGCGGCGAGCGAGACGGCGCGCGCCCGGTTCCTGCGCGAGGTGGCGCTCACCCGGGCGATGAAGCACCCGCACATAGCCGCGCTGCACGACGCGGGCTTCGGATACGGAACCTTCTATCTGACAACCGAGTTCTGCACCGACGGCAGCCTGGACCGACTCGTCGCCGAACGCGGCGGGCGACTCCCCGTCGAGGAAGCGGTGCCCATCGCGGTGCAGGCGCTCAAGGGCCTGGAACACGCGCACGGGCAGGGCGTCGTCCACCGCGACCTGAGCCCCTCCAACATCCTGCTGCACCGGGAGACCGACGGCTCGACGACGGCGAAGATCGCGGACTTCGGCATCGGAAAAGCCTTTGACCAGGCGGGCCTGAGCGGGCTGACACGCACCGGCACCACAGCGGGCAAACCGATGTTCATGCCGCGCCAACAGGTCATCGACTTCCGCAAGGCCACCCCCGCCGTGGACGTCTGGGCATTTGCCGCCTGCATCTACCACACGCTGACCGGAAGGACCCCGCGCGAATTCCCGCGCGCCAAGGACCCCTGGCAGGTCGTCCTGCAGGAGCCGGCGATCCCGATCCGCCGCCGCGACCCGGCCATCCCACGACGCCTCGCGGAGGTCATCGACACGGCGCTGCGGGAGCACCCCGAGATCGGCTGCGCGAGCGCGGCGGAGCTGCGCGGGGCGCTGGAGCGGGCCGGACGGTGAGCCCGGGGGTTCGCCCTGCGTCTGCCGAACGCGCTAAGGGAGTTCGAGCGGTTTTACATCCTGGGCGCCACCGCATATCCGGCCGCGGAGAAGCTGTTCCTCTCATTCCAGCCCGGTGAGCCAGTCGGTGATGTGGCCGGCTGCGGCGGAGGCGTGCTGGCTGACGAGGGTGAAGTGGTTGCCCGCGGTGGTGAGGGTGGTGGTGATGTGGGGAAGGGCCGTCTGCCAGTCGTGCGGCACCGGGTCCGCCCCGTCTGACGCGGGGAGCGGGTCCGAGGCGCGCAGCAGCAGGGTCGGGAAGGGAATGGGTGCGGGGGTCCAGGTGTGGATGAGCTGTTCCATCCAGGCGTAGGCGGACAGGTCGGTGGCGGTGAAGCCGTCGGCGTGGTGCTCGCGCTCGTACAGGCCGTGCCACAGGTGGGGTTGGAGTGCGCGGGCGGCAGGGGATTCCAGGATGTAGGTGTCCAGGAGGACGACGGCCCGCACCGGCGTTCCGTGGTCCGCGAGATGGCGGGCGGTCTCGTGAGCGAGGATGCCGCCGGATGAGGTGCCCAGGAGGATCACCGGGTCGGTGGTGTCACCGCCGGTGCTCGCGGTCACGGCTTGGGCCAGCCCTTCGACGAGGGCTTCGCGGGTGGCGGGCAGTGCCTCGTCGGTGCGGAAGCCGGGGGGCGTCAGGCACGAGACGTCCCAGGTGTCGGGGAGCACTTGGGCCAGGGTGAAGTAGGTGTCGGGTCCGGTCAGGGGCACGATGGGGGCCACGCAGATCAGACGGGTGTGTGACGTGCCGGTGGTGAGCCGGTCCAGGGTGGACGGGATGGGCCCGGCGCTCTTGGGCCGGAGGGCGGCGAGGTCGAGCAGCAGGGTTCTGGCCTCGTTCCGGCGGCCCGTCCGCACGGCGTCGCGGTGGAGGCGGGCGACCAGGTCGGTCGTCGGGGCCGCGCCGGTGCCGTGGTCCCCGGCCGGCGCCGCGGCGAGGTGGTCGAGGAGGTGGCCGGCCAGGTCGGCCGGGGTGGGGTGGGTGAGGACGACGGTGCTGGGCAGTGTCGTGCCCGTCGCGGCGGCAAGCCGGTTGCGCAGATCGATGGCGGCGAGCGAGTCCATGCCGTTGTCGCGGAAGGCGGAGTGTTCCTCGATCGCCTCGCCGGATGAGTGGCCGAGGGCCACCGCGGCCTCGCTCCGCACCAGGTCGAGGAGGAGCCGCCGCGCTTCCGCGGGCGGCAGGCTCCGCAGCCGTGCCGTGAAGTCGCGCTGTCCGCTCGTGGGTTCGGGCTCGGTGAGCTTGGCTGCCTCGGGCAGCTCGCTGAAGAATGGGCGGGGCGCGGCCTCGGTGATGACGGGGAGATAGCGGTCCCAGTCGATGTCGGCGACCGTCAGCGCGGTCTCCCGTTCATGCAGCGCCTGGGCGAGCGCGGCCAGGGCCAGGTCGCCGTCGAGGAAGGACATCCCGCTGCGCAGGAGTTGCTCGCGGTCGTGCTCGCTCATCCGCCCGCGCGCCTCCTCCCAGGGGCTGAAGGCGATCGCCGTCGCGCGGGCCCCCCGGGCGCGGCGCTGGGAGGCCAGCGCTTCCAGATACGCGTTGGCCGCCGCCTGTGCCGCGTGGTGGCCGATGCCCCAGACGCCGGAGATCGAGGAGAACAGCACGAAGGCGTCCAGGCCGGTGTCGTCGAGCAGTTGGTCGAGGTGCGCGGCGCCCGCCACCTTCGTGTGCAGCGCCTCGGCGAAGTGGTCGGGGCCCGCCGTGGAGAGCGGTCCCAGCGGGCTCGTCCCCGCCGTGTGCACGACCGCGCGTACCGGATGGCCTTCTGCCGAGAGCCGGTCGAGTACCCCGGCCACGGCCTCCCTGTCGGTCAGCTCGCACCGCACCACCTCGGCGGTCGTCCCCTGCGCGGTCAGCTCCGCCACCAGTTCGGCCGCGCCCGGTGCCCCGGGGCCACGCCGGTTCATCAGCACCAGGTGCTCCGCGCCCTGGTGGGCCAGCCATCGGGCGACCCGGCTGCCCAGCGCCCCGGTGCCGCCGGTGACCAGGATCGTGCCACGGGGCGCCCAGGTGCCGGGCGAGTCGGCTCGTGCCGGTGCCCGTACCAGCCGCCGGACGAGGACGCCCGAGGAGCGCACCGCTGCCTGGTCCTCCCCCAGGTCCGCCGAGAGCAGCGCGGCGAACCGCCCGGCCGCCTCGGGGTCGAGGCGCTCCGGGAGGTCGGCCGGCCCGCCGCGCAGCGACGGTGCCTCCAGGGCCGCGGTCCTGGCGAGTCCGAGAACCATCGCCTGCCGCGGGTCGCGGACCGGGTCGGCCGGGCCGGTGGAGACCGCGCCGCGGGTCACCGTCCACAGCGGCACCTCGGCCCCGGCCGCCATCAGCGCCTGGACCAGCGACACGCTGAGGGCCAGACCGGCGGGCAGCGCGGGTTCGCCGCTGTCCGCCCCCTCGGCCGCCGCGAGCAGCGACACCACTCCGGCCACCCGGTCGAGGCCGACGTCGGCGAGCTGTGCGGCCATCGACTGTGGGCCGGTGCGGGCCCCGTCGAGCACCACACGGCGCGCCTGGGCGCCGTGTGCGCTCAGCGCGGCCACCACGTCCGTGTCGTCGATGGAGTCGGTGGTGAGTACCAGCCAGGTTCCGGTCAGTGAGGGGCCGGCGGGGACGCGCAGGGATGTCCACACCGTCCGGTAGCGCCGCAGGTCGGCCAGCGTGTGCTGGTCCTGCCGCCTGCGCCACGCCGACAGCGCGGGGAGCACCGAGTCGAGCGCGCCCTTGCCCTCGGGTTCGAGGCCGATCAGCGTGGCGACCGCGGCGCTGTCTCCCTGGTCCACGGCGGTCCACAGCGGCTCGTCGGCGCCTTCGGCGGTGCCGGCCGGCGAGGTGGACGGGGCGGGCGGGGCGATCCAGTACGACTCGTGCTGGAAGGCGTAGGTGGGCAGGTCCACCGTGCGGCCGCCGGGGAGCACCCTGGTCCAGTCGACGGGCACGCCGTGGGCGTACGCCTCCCCGAGCGAGCGCAGGACCCGGACCCATCCGCCGTCGTCCCGGCGCAGGGTGCCCAAGGTGACCGCCGGGCTGCCCGCGTTCTCGATGAGCTCGCTGGTGCCGACCGCGAGCGCCGGATGCGGGCCGACCTCGATCATGACCCCGTAGCCCTCGCGCAGGAGACCCGTCATCGTCTCGGCGAAGGACACGGTCTGCCGCAGGTTCCGGCACCAGTACCCGGCGTCCAGCTCTTCGGTGTCGAGACGGCCCCCGGTCACCGTGGAGTAGAACGGCACCTCCGACGGGCGGGGCCGCACCGGGGCCAGCAGCTCCAGCAACTCGGCCTCGATCTCGTCGATATGCGCCGAGTGGGCGGCGAAGTCCACCCCGGCCAGCCGCCATCGCATGATCCTGGCGGCGGACAGACCGCGCTCGACCTGGTCGAGAGCGGCCGGATCGCCGGAGAGCGTCACCGTCTTCGGTCCGTTGACCGCGGCGATCGACACCGCGCCGGACACCTCGTCCAGCAACTCCCGGATCCGCTCCGGCGATGCCATCGCCGACATCATCGCGCCGCGTCCGGACAGGCGCTCGTGGATGAGCCGGCTGCGCAGCGCCACCACGCGGGCGCCGTCGTCCAGCGACAGCCCGCCGCTGACGCAGGCGGCGGCGACCTCGCCCTGGGAGTGGCCTACGACGGCAGCGGGCTCGACGCCGAACGAGCGCCACAGGGCGGCGAGCGAGACCATGACCGTCCACAGCACGGGCTGCAGCACATCGGGGCGCTTCTCGATCGGCGGAGCGCCGGGCTCGCCGAGGATCACCTCGGTGGGCGACCAGTCGAGGTACGGGGCCAGGGCCGCCTCGCAGTCGGCGACGCGCTCGGCGAAGACGGGGGAGGCATCGAGCAGTTCGGCCGCCATCCCGGCCCACGCCGCGTCCTGCCCGGGGAAGACGAAGACCACCGGGCCGCGCTCGGGCGCCGTCCCGCGCACCGCTCCGGGATCCGAGGTGCCCTCGGCCAGGGCCGCCAGGCTTCCGCGCAGCGCCGCGGGGTCCTCGCCGACCAGCACCGCCCGATGCTCGAACGCGGCACGGGTCGTGGCCAGGGAATGCCCGATGTCCACCGGGTGCGCCCCCGGGTGGGCGTCCAGATGTGCGAGCAGTTTCGCGGCCTGGGCACGCAGCGCTCCGGCCGACTTGCCCGCGAGCGGCCATGCCACCGGCCCGTCCCACACCGGATCCGGGGCCGGGCCGGTGGGCGCCGGGGCCTGCTCCAGTACGGCGTGGGCGTTGGTCCCGCTCATGCCGAACGCGGAGACCGCGGCCCGCCGCGGACGGCCGAGGTCGGGCCACGGTGCCGCCTCGGTCAGCAGCTCGACCGCGCCCGAGTCCCAGGCGATACGGGAGGACGGCTCGGCGGCGTGCAGCGTCTTCGGCAGCCGGCCGTGGCGCAGCGCCATCACCATCTTGATGACACCCGCGACACCGGCGGCCACCTGGGTGTGTCCGATGTTGGACTTGACCGAGCCGACCAGCAGCGGCGGGTTGCCGCCCCGGTCCTGGCCGTAGGTGGCCAGCAGCGCGTGCGCTTCGATCGGATCGCCCAGTGCGGTGCCGGTTCCGTGTGCCTCGACCACGTCGACGTCGGACGCCGAAAGACCGCTGTTGGCGAGGGCTTGGCGGATGACCCGCTGCTGCGCCGGCCCGCTCGGCGCGGTCAGCCCGTTGGAGGCGCCGTCGGAGTTCACCGCCGACCCGCGGACCACGGCCAGCACCTGATGGCCGTTCCGGACCGCGTCCGAGAGCCTCTCCAGCACCAGGAGACCGGCGCCTTCGGCGATGCCCATGCCGTCCGCCGATTCGGCGAACGCCTTGCAACGTCCGTCGGGCGCCATGACCCGGTGCCTGCTCAGCGAGATCAGAAGGTCGGGGCCGGTCAGCACCGTGGCACCACCCGCGAGGGCCAGGGTGCTCTCCCCCGAACGCAGCGACTGGCACGCC
Organism: Streptomyces lacaronensis; assembly: GCF_047337785.1. NCBI lineage: Bacteria > Bacillati > Actinomycetota > Actinomycetes > Kitasatosporales > Streptomycetaceae > Streptomyces > Streptomyces lacaronensis. The sequence goes on along the minus strand of NZ_JBLHDK010000003.1, from coordinate 9,765,534 downwards.
ATGTGCAACGCGACCAGGGACGCCGAGCAGGCGGTGTCCACCGTCACGGTCGGCCCGTGGAGGTCGAACAGATAGGCCAGACGGCCCGAGAGCACGCCGGGGATCGTGCCGGTGAGCTGGTATCCGTCGGAGTCCGCCGACACCCCCGTGCCGTACTGCTGCGCGGTCGCCGAGACGAAGGTGCCGGTCATGCTGGACCGCAGGGACGCGGGGTCGATCCCGGCGCGTTCGAACGCCTCCCAGGTGAGCTCCAGCAGCATCCGCTGCTGCGGGTCCATCGAGACCGCCTCACGCGGGGAGATGCCGAAGAACGCGGCGTCGAACTCGGCCGCGCCGTCGACAAAGCCCCCCGCCGCCGAGTAGGTCGTGCCCGTCCGCTCCGGATCGGGGTGGTACGCGCCCGGGTCCCAGCCACGGTCGGCGGGCAGCGCGGAGATGGCGTCCGTGCCCTCGGTCAGCAACTCCCACAGTTGCTCGGGCGAGCGCACCCCGCCGGGAAAACGGCAGCTCATTCCGATGATCGCGATCGGCTCCGGATCGGCTGCCCCGGCTGCCGGGCCGCCTGCCGTGATCGGGGCCGGTACGGCGCTCTTCCGCCGCTCGTCGGCCTCGCCGCCCAGCTCGGTCCACAGATGACCGGCCAGGGCCTCCGGCGTCGGGTGGTCGTAGATCAGGGTCGAGGGCAGGCTCAGGCCCGTCCGCTTCCGCAGGCTGTTGCGCAACTGGCCGGCGGTCAGGGAGTCGAAGCCCATGTCCTTGAACGTCCGCCCGCCCCCGGCCGCCACCGGATCCACGACCCCGAGCACCGAACCCACCTGCTCACGCACCAGCTGGAGCAGGGTGTCCCGGGCCCGGTCGGCCGTCAGCCCGGTCAGCAGGCCGGAGCCGCCACCGGTGGCGGCGGCCCGGCGGACGGCGCCGGTGGGGACCAGGCCACGGAGGACGGCGGGCACGGTGCCGCGCGCCCGCAGGGCGGCCCGGTCGACGCGGGCGGCGAGGACGGACGCCTCGCCCACCGCGCCCGCGGTGTCGAAGCAGGCCAGTCCCTGGTCGACGGTGAGCGTCGGCAGCCCGGCCCCGGCGATCCTGCGCAGCTGGGCGGCGCTCAGCCCGGCGGACATACCGCCGCTCTGCGGCCAAGGTCCCCAGCCGATGGACAGGCCGGCGAGCCCCTCCGCGGTCCGCCGCCGCGCCAGCGCGTCCAGGAACGCGTTGGCCGCGGTGTAACCGGCCTGCCCCGCGTTGCCGAGGACACCGAACACCGAGGAGAACATCACGAACGCGGTCAGACCGTGGTCACGGGTCAGTTCGTGCAGATGCCAGGCACCGTCCAGTTTCGGACGGAAGACCGTGTCCAGCCGGTCCGGGGTCAGTGCCCCGATCAACCCGTCGTCGAGGACACCGGCGGCGTGCACCACACCGGTCAGGGGGTGCTCGGCCGGGATCGCCGCCAGCAGGGCGGCCAAATCCGCGCGGTCGGAGACGTCGCAGGCGGCGGCGGTCACCCGCGCGCCCTGCCCGGCCAGTTCGGCCATCAGTGCGTCGGCGCCCTCGCTGTCGGCGCCGCGACAGCCGACGAGCACCAGGTGGCGCACCCCGTGCGCGGTGACCAGGTGCCGGGCCACCAGCGCGCCGAGACCGCCGAGACCGCCGGTGACCAGCACGGTGCCGTCACCGCCCCATACGGTGCCCGGCGCGGACGGGTCCGGGGCGTCGGCGGAAACCAGCCGAGGCATCAGCAACTCGCCCGCGCGCACGGCCAGTTCGGGCTCGTCGCAGTCCAGCGCCGCGCGCAGTGTCCCGGCGGCGGCCGACAGCGGATCCCCGGTGTCCGCGGGGTCCAGGTCGAGCAGGACGAACCGGTCGGGGCTCTCCTGCCGGGCCGACCGCACCAGCCCCCACACCGCGGCCGCCACCACGTCAGGGGCCGTGCCGGCGGCGGTGGCCACCGCGCCACGGGTCACGAACACCACCCGGGCGGGCCGGCTCCCGCCGGTCTCGTCCGCGTCGTCGTCGTTCAGGTGATGCCGCAGCGTGTCGAGCACGGACGCGGTGACCGCACGGACCGCCTCCGGCACCGGCACACCGGCCAGCGCCGCGACCGGGACCAGCACCGCCTCCCCGGCGCTCACGGGGTCGTGCCCACCGGTGTCCGGCACCGGGGCGGGCAGCCAGTCCAGGCGCAGCAGCGGCCGCGCCGCCATGGCCCCCGAGGTGTGGACGTCCGGCGTACGCAGCGTCAGCGCGCGCGCCGACACCACCGGATGGCCCTCGGTGTCCACCGCGCTCAGCGTGACCGTGTCCTCGTCCGTCGCGCGCATCCGCACCCGCAGCACCGACGCGCCCACGGCGTGCAGGGCCACCCCGGACCAGGTCGACACCTCGGACCGAGCCGACGCCGGCCGCCCGCCGTTGGGGCCGTTGGGGCCGTCGAGCCCGGTCGACGACGCGATGTGCAGCGCCGCGTCCAGCAGCGCGGGGTGGAGGCGGAAGGCATCGGCCTCGTGGGCGATGTGCTCGGGGAGGACGACCTCGGCCAGCACCTCGTCCCCGGCCCTCCAGACCGCCCGGACGGCCCGGAACGCCGGTCCGTAGGCGAGCCCGGCCTCGCGCCGCCGCTCATAGAAGCCGTCGAGGTCGACGGGTACGGCGTCCACGGGCGGCCACGCCGACCCGGCACCGGCACCGGCACCGGCACCGGGCGTGCCCGGCGCGAGCATGCCGGTGGCGTGCCGCGTCCATGGCGCGTCCGGCGTGTCGGCGGGCCGCGCGTAGATGCCCAGGGTGCGTCGGCCGCCGTCGCCGGGGCCACCGAGCGCGACCTGGATCCGCACACCGTCGTCCTGTCCGGGCAGCACCAGCGGGGCGTCCAGGGTGAGTTCCTCGACGAGACCACAGCCGACCTCGTCGCCCGCGCGCACCGCCAGCTCGACGAATCCGGCGCCGGGGAAGGTCATGTGCCCGGCGATCACATGGTCGGCCAGCCACGGCCGCGCCGCCACCGACAGCAGGCCGGTGCACAGCAGACCACCGGTCTCGGGCAACTCCACGACCGCGCCGAGCAGCGGATGCTCCACACCGCCGAGCCCCGCCGGGACCGCGCCCGCCGAGGCGTTGCCGATGGGCGCGGTCCAGTACCGCTCCCGCTGGAACGCGTAGGTGGGCAGCGCGACCCGGCGCGCGCCGGTCCCGGTGAACACTTCGGCCCACCGGACCGGTACGCCCCGCACATACAGCCGGGCGGCCGCCGCCAGCGCGGTGGACTCCTCGCCACGGTCCTTGCCCAGCAGCGGCACGGCCTCCACGCGCGCCACATCGGGCAGGGCGTCCTGCGCCAGCACCGACAGCGTGGCGTCCGGGCCCAGTTCGAGGAAGGTGTGCGCGCCGGCCCGCGCCGCGGCGCCGACCGCGTCGGCGAACCGCACCGTCAGCGTGACGTGCCGCACCCAGTAGTCGGGGGTACGGATCCGCTCCGCGGCGATCCGCTCACCGGTGACGGTCGAGACGATCGGGATGCGCGGCTCGCCGAAGGCCAGGCCCTCGACGACCGCCCGGAAGCCGTCCAGCATCGGTGTCATCAGCGGGGAGTGGAAGGCGTGACTGACCCGCAGCCGGGTGGCCTTGCGGCCGTCGGCCGCGAACCGGTCCGCGATGGCCTCGACCGCGTCGGCCTCCCCGGACACCACCACCGCCTCGGGGCCGTTGACCGCGGCGAGTCCCACGCGGTCCTCGGAGCCGGTGAGCAGCGCCGCCGCCTCGTCCTCGGTGGCCCGCAGCGCGACCATGGCGCCGCCTTCGGGCAGCGCCTGCATCAGCCGTCCGCGGGCGGCGACGAGTGTGCACGCGTCGGGCAGGGACAGCACCCCGGCCACATGGGCCGCCGCGATCTCGCCGACCGAATGCCCGACCAGCAGATCCGGCGCCGTCCCCCACGACTCCACCAGCCGGTACAGGGCCACTTCCAGGGCGAACAGCGCGGGCTGGGCGTACTCGGTGCGGTTCAGCAGCTCCGCGTCGTCGCCGAACACCGCCTTGCGCAGCGGCCGTTCCAGCTCGCCGTCCAGCAGCGCGCAGACCTCGTCCCACGCGGCCGCGAACACCGGGAACCGGCTGTGCAGTTCGCGCCCCATGCCCAGCCGCTGGGCGCCCTGGCCGGCGAAGAGCAGCGCCAGCGGGCCGGGGTCGCCCGCCATGCCCTCGGCCACCTTCACGGGCCGCGCGTCGCCGTCCGGCGTGCGGTCCGCCGCGGCCAGGAGGACCGCTCGATGCTCCAGCTCGGAGCGGGTCGTCGCCAGCGAATAGCCGATGTCCGCGGCCGCCGCGCCGGTATGGGTCACGAACGCGGCCAGCCGGTCCAGTTGCGCCTCCAGCGCCGACTCGCTACGAGCCGACACCGGCCACGGCACCACGTCCGGCCCGGCCTGTGCCCGCGGCGCGCCCGAGGGCCGCTCGGCGGTCTCATCGGGCTCCTCCCGCGGCGGCTGCTCGATGATCACGTGCGCGTTGGTGCCGCTGATCCCGAACGACGACACGCCCGCGCGGCGGGGCCGCTCGACCGGTGGCCACAGGGTGGGCCCGGTGAGCAGTTCCACCGCGCCGGCCGACCAGTCCACCCGCGACGACGGCGCGTCCACATGCAATGTGCGCGGCAGTACGCCGTGCCGCATCGCCAGGATCATCTTGATGACGCCCGCGACACCGGCGGCGGCCTGCGTATGCCCGATATTGGACTTGAGCGACCCCAGCAGCAGCGGACGGTCCGGGTCCCGGTCCTGCCCGTAGGCGGCGAGCAGCGCCTGGGCCTCGATCGGGTCACCCAGCCGGGTGCCGGTCCCGTGGCCCTCCACCGCGTCCACGTCCGACGGGACCAGTCCGGCACCGGCCAGGGCCTGGCCGATCACCTGCCGCTGCGAGATTCCGCTGGGCGCGGTCAGGCCGTTCGACGCACCGTCGGAGTTGACCGCGGAGCCGCGCAGTACGGCCAGCACCCGGTGGCCGGCCCGGGTCGCGTCCGAGAGCCGTTCCAGCACCAGGACGCCCACGCCCTCGGACCAGCCGGTGCCGTCCGCGGCCTCCGCGTACGCCTTGCAGCGGCCGTCGGGCGACAGGCCGCCCTGCCGGGCGAACTCCACGAAGATGCCGGGCTCCGACATGACGGTGACACCGCCGGCCAGCGCCAGGGAGCACTCGCCGTTGCGCAGCGCCTGCGCCGCCAGGTGCATCGCCACCAGCGACGACGAGCACGCCGTGTCCACGGTCAGCGCGGGCCCGCGCAGCCCCAGGGCGTAGGCGATCCGGCCGGACAGCACGCTCGGCGAGGTGCCGGTGAGCAGATATCCCTCCGCGGCGCCGGAGCCGTCCTTGAGTCGCGGACCGTAGTCCTGGGCCATCGCACCCATGAACACGCCGGTCCGGCTGCCGTGCAGGGACGACGGGGCGATCTCGGCCCGTTCGACCGCCTCCCAGCTCATCTCCAGCGCCAGCCGCTGCTGGGGGTCCATGGCTTCCGCCTCACGCGGCGAGATCCCGAACAGCGCCGCGTCGAACCGGTCCGCGTCGTAGAGGAATCCGCCCGGCCTGCCGGTCGCCGTCATCTCCGGCGCCCATCCCCGGTTGGCGGGCATGCCGGAGACGGCGTCCACTTCGCCCGACACCAGATCCCACAGTCCCTCCGGCGAGTGCACCCCGCCCGGGTAGCGGCAGGCCATGCCCACGATCACCACCGGGTCGTCCACCGGTACGGCGCGGGGCGCCTGCGAGGCGCCGCCGGTCGGCGGGCCGGTGAGCTCCGTGGCCAGATGGTCCGCGCACGCGTCGGGGGTGGGATGGTCGAACAGCACGGTGTGGGGCAGCCGCAGCCCGGTCGCGGCCTTCAGCCGGGTCGCCAGCTCCACCGTCATCGCCGAGTCGAAGCCCAGCTCCTTGAAGGACCGCGCCGGGTTCACCCGCTCCGCGGAGGCGAAACCCAGCACCACGGCCGTCTCCGTGCGCACCAGCCGCCCCAGGCCGGGGCGGGTCCACGCACTGCCGGATTCCGCACGCTCCGGCGCCGGTTCCCGGTCGGTGGCGTGTCCGGTCACGGCCGCCGGAACGGCCGGAGCCGCGTCCGGCGCCGCGGCGCCCCCGGCGGGCTCCGGGAGCCAGTAGCGCTCCCGCTGGAATCCGTACGTCGGCAGGGCCACCCGCCGGGGGTCGGCCCCGGCGAACGGCCGCGCCCAGTCGACCGGCACCCCGCGGACGTACACCTCGGCCAGACAGCTCAGGAACCGATCCATCCCGCCCAGTTCCCGCCGCAGTGTGCCGACGGCGATCGCCCGGACGTCGGCCGCGTCGATGGCCTCCTGCACCGAGGGGGTCAGCACCGGGTGGGAGCTGACCTCGACGAAGACCCGGTGGCCCGCTCCGAGCAGCGCCCGGACGGCCGGTTCGAAGGCGACGGTCTGCCGCAGATTGCGGTACCAGTACCCGGCGTCCATACCGGTGGTGTCCAGCCACTCGCCGGTCACCGTGGAGAAGAACGGCACCTCGGCCCGGCGCGGGGCGATGCCCTCCAGCGCGGCCGACATCTCCTCGCGCACCCGCTCCACCTGCGCCGAGTGCGAGGCGTAGTCCACCGCGACCCGCCGCACCCGCACATCCGCGCCCGCGAGTTCCTCGAACAGCCCGTCCAGCGCCTCCAGTTCGCCGGAGACCACCACCGAGCCGGGCCCGTTCACCGCCGCGATGGACACCCGGCCGTCCCAGCGGCCCAGCCGCGCCTCGGCCTCGGCCCGCGGCAGCGCCACCGACAGCATGCCGCCCGCCCCCGAGAGGCGGCGTGCGATGGCCTGGCTGCGCAGCGCCACCACGCGGGCCGCGTCCTCCAGCGACAGCGCACCGGACACGCACGCCGCCGCGATCTCCCCCTGTGAATGGCCCAGCACCGCGTCCGGGACCACCCCGTGCGCCCGCCACACCGCCGCGAGGGAGACCATCACCGCCCAGGAGGCGGGCTGGACCACATCGACCCGTTCCAACGACGGGGCGCCCTCGGCCTGCCGCAGCACCTCCGGCAGCGACCAGTCCACATGGGGCGCGAGCGCGGCCGCGCACTCGGCCAGCCGCTCGGCGAAGACCGGGGACTCCGCCATCAACCGGACGCCCATGCCCGCCCATTGCGAACCCTGGCCGGGGAAGACGAACACCGTCCGGCCCTCGACGTCGGCCACTCCCCGCACCACGCCCGGCGCGGACTCGCCCTCGGCCAGCGCCGCCAGCGCGCCCAGGGCCTCCGGCCGGTCCGGCGCGAGGACGACGGCGCGGTGGTCGAACGCGGTTCGGGTGGTGGCCAGCGAGAAGCCCACGTCCACCGGATCGAGCCGCTCGTTCTGTGCCAGATGGGAGGCGAGGCGGGCGGCCTGCGCGCGCAGCGCGTCCCGGGTCCGGCCCGACAGCGGCCACGGCACGTCGCCACCCGCCACCAGGGCGCCGTCCACCGCGCCCGCGCCCGGGTCCGCGGGCGGATCCTCGGGCGTCGGCTGGGTGGCGGACACCACCAGATGGCAGTTGGTGCCGCCCATGCCGAACGACGAGACTCCGGCCAGGGCGCGGCCGGCGCGGTAGGGCCACGGGCGGGTGGCTGACACCACGTCCAGGTGCCACTCGTCGAAGCGGATCCGCGGATTGGGCCGCTCGAAGTTCAGGCTGGCCGGCAGCTCGCCGTTCCGCAGCGACAGCACGACCTTCAGGAGGCCCACGATGCCCGCCGCGCCCTCCAGGTGCCCCACGTTCGTCTTGGCCGAGCCGACCAGCAGCGGACTGTCCGCGGCACGGTCCGCTCCGTACACCGCGCCGAGCGCCTCCGCCTCCACCGGATCGCCCACCCGGGTGCCGGTGCCGTGCAGCTCCACATACTGGACCGCCGCCGGGTCGACCCCGGCACGTCGGCACGCCGCCGCCAGCACCGCCCCCTGCCCTTCGGGATCGGGGGTGGTCAGGCCCGCGCCGGGGCCGTCGTTGCCCACCGCGCTGCCTTCGATGACGCAGTAGATCTCGTCCCCGTCGGCCAGCGCCCTCGCCAGTGGCTTGAGCAGCACCATCCCCGCGCCCTCACCGCGGACATACCCGTTGGCGCGCTCGTCGAAGGTGAAGCAGCGGCCGTCCGGGGACAGTGCGCCGAGCCGGGCCGCCGCCAGCGCGCTGTCCCGCACCAGGTTGAGGTGCACACCGCCGGCCAGCGCCATGGCCGACTCCCCGCGCCGCAGGCTCTCGCAGGCCAGATGCACCGCGACCAGCGACGACGACTGCCCGGTGTCCACCACCAGGCTCGGTCCCCGCAGACCCAGGAAGTAGGACACCCGGTTCGCGATCACGCTGCGGTTCAGTCCGGTCAGGGTGTGATGAGCGATCGCCGCGGGTCCCCTGCGCCGGTCCAGTACGCCGTAGTCGTCCGCGGTCACCCCGATGAACACGCCGGTGTCGTCGCCCCGTACCCCGGCCGGCAAGACGCCCGCGTCCTCCAGGACCTCCCAGCCCAGCTCCAGCGCGAGCCGCTGCTGTGGGTCCATCGCCCGCGCCTCACGCGGCGAGATCCCGAAGAACTCGGGGTCGAAACGGTCGACTTCGTCCAGGAAGGCGCCCCACCCGGTCTCGCCGGAGTCCGCCGCCGCGTCGTCGCTCCAGCGGCCCGGGGGCACCTGTGACACCGCGCTCATCCCGCCGGTCAACAACTGCCAGAACCGCGCGGGATCCTGCGCGGACGGCAGCCGGCAGGACAGCCCCACTACCGCGATGGCGGTGTCCTGCTGCTGGGTTCGGCCAGCGGATATGGACTCAGGTCGGCTCACGGTGCCGCTCCCCCCTCGTCGTCCTCACGGGCTGGGCAGGAGAAGGCAAGTGTTGGCACACGCCGGGTCTCCGAGAATCCGGCGACACCGGATTGCCGTTTCAAGCCGTGATCAACAATGTGCGAAACAGTACACGTATGGTCGGCAGAAATCCCTTAGCCTCCCGCGCACGGCGTCACTCTCCCTTTGGGGCTATTCGTGGCCTGTTTCCCCTGCCATGGAGGCATTCCGCCTCATTACCGTCACCCGAGGCACACGAAGGTTGCTGGGAATTCACCTAGACCTCCGGTGTTTGAAAGTCCGTGCGATCGCCTATCGTTGGGCGGGGTCAGCCGAAAAGAGCTGCCGAACGTCTAGCTGCCCGCTGCCCGACAGCCGACAGCGCGTCCGTCGGGACGCCGACGTGACAACACAAGCGCGAGGGTGAGGAAATGCGGCCCAGGATCGATCCGCAGGACGCGGACGACTTCGCCGTCACACCGGCCGGCCAGGTCTACCTCCAGGAGGTCGGCCAGTCATTGAACGGGCTCCTCGCGGACCGGCCGCCGCCGAACGTCCACCGGACCATCGCCAACCACCCGACGCTGCTGCCCGCGATGTGGCCGCTGATGTCGCATGTGGCGGGCGACATCCTCGCGCCGCGCGAGCGCGAGCTCGTCATCCTGCGGACGGCGTGGCGTTCACAGGCGGCGTACGTCTGGGCGCATCACCATGCCGCGGGACTCCTCGTCGGGCTGACCGAGACGGAGATCGCCCGAGCCGCCTCGGAGGACGCCACCGGCTGGACGCCCTTCGAGGCGGCCCTCCTCAAGGCGGTCGACGAGCTCCACACCAAGTCGGCGATATCGGACAGCACCTGGAAGCAACTCGCCGAGCAGTACAGCGAGGAGCAGATCCTCGAACTGCTGGCCCTCGCCGGAACCTACAAAACCCTGGCGTTCATCCTCAATTCCTGTCTGGTTCCGGTCGACAGCTGGATGGAGCGTCCGGCGCTGCTGCCGGCGGACCCGGGGCAGATGACCTCCGGCAGGCATGCCCGCCCGCGCGAGTCGCTTCCGGGATCGGGCGCCGAGACATGGAACCGACGCATCGTGTTGCAGAACGACACCGGGCTCTCGCAGCTCACACCCTCGGCGGCCCACCCCGAGCCGCCACTTCATGAGATCCTCGTCCGCTATCCGGACCTGATGTCCACGGCCACGCAGGCCCCCGAGGCCGGCTCGCCGCTCCTGCTGATCCGCAGGAACTCCTCGGACATCATGCCGGACACGGACGGCTACTCCTTCAGCGCCACCCATCTGTTCGCCGATTCCACAGGTGTCCCGATTCTCGCCGAAGTGGTGGAACCACACGACACCTGGAACGCGCACAGCGCCCTGTCCAAAATTCTCGACTACGCGGGCAGTGGGGCCCGGCACTGGCCGCTCCACATACTGCAGCGCTCGCTCGAGTACACCGCGCAATTGCAGGACAACACCGCGGACGGTTTGCTGGAGGAGATGGGCTATCCGATCGACCAGGGCTCGTTCCTCCGCACGATCGAGGCGAATCTGGCCCTGGGCAGGCTCCGTATGGTCATTGTGGCCAGTCAATTCCCGCCCGAATTCAACCGGGTCATCTCGTTCCTCGGCCAGCAGCTCCGCCCCGCCGAGGTGTACGGCGTCGAACTGCGCCGCTTCTCCGACGGGTCCCAGGCGGCGTACATACCGAGGGTGGTCACCTGAGCGGGGAAGCCCCCGCGGACGGCTGAGGCGGGCCGGGGCCGACGGCCCGGCCCGCCTTCACTCACCCACTGGCCCGTTCACTCGCCCGCGGGCGACTTCTTGCGGATCAGCGTGATGCCGTCCGCCATGGGGACCAGCGACATCTCCACCCGCGGATCGTCGTGGACCAGCTTGTTGAACGCGCGGATCCCGGCGGTGTCGACGTCCTGCGCCTCGGGGTCCACGACCCTGCCGAAGAACAGGGTGTTGTCGACCACGATCAGGCCGCGGTCGCCGAGGAGCGTCAGCGCCATCTCGTAGTAGTGCGGGTAGCCCTGCTTGTCGGCGTCGATGAACACGAAGTCGAACGTGCCGGGACCCTCCTCCGCGAGGATCGCCTTCAGGGTGTCGGCCGCGTCACCGACACGCAGGTCGATCCGCCCCTCGACGCCCGCCCTGGCCCAGTAGTCGGCGCCGATGCCTGCCCAGCGGTCGGTGATGTCACAGGTGACCAGCTGACCGCCGGGCGCGAGCGCACGGGCCAGGCACAGGGTGCTGTATCCGGTGAATGTGCCGATCTCCAGGATCCTTTTCGCCGGGGTGAGTCCGGCCAGCAGCGTCAGCAGCTGGCCCTCCTCGGGCATGACCTGCATCGCGGTGCCCGCGGGAAGCTCCGCCGTCGTCTCGCGCAGCTGCCGCAGGACCGCGTCCTCCCGCAGGGAGAACTCCCGGATGTACTCCGAGAGCGCGGCCGGGAGACCTACCTGGTTCGCCATGCGTCATCCATCTTCTCTGGCTTCTCTGGCTTCTCTGGTCTTCTCACGTCGGAACCGGCCGGGAGGTGTGCCTCCCGGCCGGCGAGGGCTCAGACGCCCTGGAGGCTGACGGCGTGCAGCTCCATCGTGGGCGGCGGGTCGGACGGCGCCGGGGACAGATGCAGCCGCTGGATCTCCTCCTGTGCGGGCGCGGACAGTCCGGCCCGGCAGTCGCACGGCTCGTCGGTGAAACCGGCGAAGCGGTAGGCGATCTCCATCATCCGGTTGCGCTCGGTCCGCCGGAAGTCGGCGGCCAGGTGGACACCCGCCTGGGCGGCCTGGTCGCCGAGCCAGCGGAGGATCGCCGAACCGGCGCCGAACGACACCACACGACACGACGTGGCCAGCAGTTTGAGATGCCAGACGTGTTCGTGCTTCTCCAGCAGTTGGAGACCGATCGCGCCATGCGGCCCGAACCGGTCGGTGAGCGTGGTCACCAGCACCTCATGGCGTGGATCGGCCAGCAGCGCACGCAGATCGGTGATGGAGTAGTGCACACCGGTGGCGTTCATCTGGCTGGTGCGCAGCGTCAGCTCCTCCACCCGGGAGAGCTCCTCCTCGGTGGCGCGTCCGATGCGCATCACCAGTTCCAGCGAGCGCAGGAAGTCCTCACTCGGCCCCTGGAAATCCGCCTCGGCCGCCTTCCGCTGGAATCCGGCCTGGTACATCTGCCGACGGCGGCGCGCGTCCACGGTCACCGTCGCCGGGTTGAACTCCGGCAGGGCGGAGAGCCCGGACAGCTGCTCGGCGTCATAGCAGCGGACCTCGGGCAGATGGAACTGGACCTCCGCCCGCTCCGTCGGCTGGTCGTCGATGAAGGCGATCGTGCCGAGCGCGAAGTTGAGCTCGGCGGCGATCTCCCGCACCGAATCGGACTTCGGACCCCAGCCGATGCGCGGCAGCACGAAGTACTCGGCGACGCCCAGCGCCTCCAACTGCTTCCACGCCAGGTCGTGGTCGTTCTTGCTGGCCACGGACTGCAGGATGCCGCGGCTGTCCAGTTCGGCGATGAGTTCTCTGACCGGCGCGGGGAGCGTCACCGTCCCGTCCTCCAGCAACGTGCCCTGCCACAGGGTGTTGTCGAGGTCCCACACCAGACACTTCACGATCGAGGTCTGTTCAACCACGGCTCTTCCTTGTCTCGGTTCGCCAACTCATGTCGCGGGCATGGACACGGCGTGGTCGGCGAGGATCAGCTGACAGATCTCCGTACTGCCCTCGATGAGTTCCATGAGCTTCGCGTCGCGGTACGCGCGCTCGACCACATGGCCTTCGTGCGCGGCCGCCGACCCCAGGACCTGCACCGCCGTGGCGGCGCCCTGCGCGGCCTGGACCGCGCTCACCTGCTTGGCGAGTACGGTGGCGACGACCATCTCGGGAGAGCCGTCGTCCCAGCACCGGCTGGCGTGTTCGCACACCCGGGTGGCGATCTGCTCGGAGGTCAGCAGATTCGCCAGGTGGCGGGCGACAAGCTGGTGCTCCGCGAGCCGCTTTCCGAACTGCGTCCTGGTGCGGGCATGGCCACGGGCGGCGTCGAGACAGGCCCGGAGGATACCGACGCAGCCCCAGGCGACCGAGATCCGCCCGTACGCCAGCGCGGTCGTCACCAGGAGCATCAAGGGCTGTCCACCGCCGAGCAGCGCGGTGGCGGGCAGCCGCACCTCGTCGAACCGTACATGCGCATGGCCCGCCGCCCGGCAGCCGGACGGCTGCGCCACCCTGGTCACGGTGACGCCCGGAGCCGAGGTGGGCACCACGACGGCGGCCGCACCTGAGCCAAAGCGTCCGACGACAACGATCATGTCGGCGTAGTGGGCCGCGGTCGTCCAGACCTTCTGGCCGCGGACGATGACGGTGTCATCGTCCCGCTCGATGGTCGTGGTCATCGCCGACAGATCGCTGCCCGCCTCCGGCTCGCTGAACGCGACGGCGGCGAGCTGACCCCCGGCCAGTTTCGGCAGGTACTCGGCGTGCTGTTGCGCGCTGCCCAGGCGCTGAATGGTCCACGCGGCCATGCCCTGCGAGGTCATCACGCTCCGCAGGGAGCTGCACCGGCTGCCCACGAACGCGGTGAACTCGCCGTTCGCCGCGCTGCTCGCGCCGAGTCCGCCGGACGCCTCCGGCACCCCGGCGCACAGCAGGCCGCGAGCGGACAGCGTGCGCAGTACGTCGTCGGGGATCAGACCGGTCCGGTCCCACTCCGCGGCCCGGTCGCCGACGAGGTCGTCGACGAGGTCACGGGCGCCGTCGAGCGGCTCAGTCATCGGCGGACTTCTCGGCGCCGCGCAACCGCACCACCAGAGCGGTCATGGCCTCGATGGTGCGGAAGTTGTCCCGCTTGAGGTCGTCTCCCAGGATCTGTACGGAGAAGGCCTGTTCCAGATGGACGACGAGTTCCATCGCGAACATCGACGACACCAGCCCGGACCCGAAGAGGTCCTGGTCGGCAGGGACCTCCGCCTTCACCCGCTCCGAGACGAACGCTGTGATCGCCTGCTCGGTCGCCTCGGCGGTGACTGCCTGGTCCATACTCACGAAAGCACCTCTCCATAGTTGTAGAACCCGCGCCCTGTCTTGCGCCCCAGATCACCGCGGCGCACCTTCTCCATCAGAAGTTCACAGGGTTCGAAGGTGGAATTTCCGGTCCGCTCGGCAAGCAGCCGAAGAGCGTCCGCGAGATTGTCGAGTCCGATCAGATCGGCGGTGCGCAGCGGACCGGTCGGATGACCGAGGCAGCCGTGCATCAGCTGGTCCACGGCCTCGACACTCGCGGTGCCCTCGGCCACGATGCGCGCCGCTTCATTGATCATGGGGTGCAGCAGCCTGCTGGTGACGAACCCCGGCGCGTCACGCACGACGACCGTCTTCCTCCCCAGTCGGCCCAGCAGGGACAGGATCGCGGCCATGGCGGCCTCGCCGGTCTGCGGGCCGCGCACCACTTCCACCATCTCGATGAGATAGGAAGGATTCATGAAGTGCACCCCGGCCAGTTCCGCGGGCCGCTGCACCGACTTCGCCAGTTCGGCGATGGGAATTCCCGAGGTGTTGGTGATCAGCGGCACCCCGGCGGGGACCGTGCCGGAGAGGTCCGCCATGACCCGCGCCTTGAGCGAGGCGTCCTCGGTGATCGCCTCGATCACCACATCGGCGTCCGCGACATCGCCGCTGGAGAGCGTCGTGGTCAGTGTCCCGGTGGTCTGGGAGGCGGGGAAGGCGCCCATGAACTGCCCGTGCCGCAACAGCTGGGCGATTTCCGCTCGGGCGCTCTCCAGCACGTCACCCGAGACATCGACCAGCACGACATCGACCCCACGGCCCAGCGCGAGTGCGGTGATGTTGCGTCCCATTACCCCGGCACCGACGACAGCGATCGTGTCGGATGCGGAACCCGCCATCCCCTGCCTCCAATCGTCACTCAGATGTGTGCGCCCTCCGTAGGGCGCACAACAAGTGAATGCCAACAGGAACGGCAGACCACTGCTTCAATGGCACTTTCAGGTAAAAATACTAGTAGGACGCCGTTACCCGTGGTTCGTTAGGGCGGGAGTGGGAGGTAGGGGCTGAGTGGTCGGCCGGTACTGACTGCGTTGACCAGGTTCTGTGGCTCTGCTGGCGGGGGCGTGCTGGACCAGGCTTTCCACCAGCGTTGCAGCATGATGGTGAGGATCAGCCAACGTCCGTCCCACGGACATGGAACGCCGTCCGCCCCGGGAGCCTCCCGGAGCGGCGGACGAGCCGGACGCCGAAGCCCTGTCCTCAGGGACGCCGCGCCGAGGTGAGGCGCTCGTCCAGCGTGGCGGCGAACTCTTCCGCTCGCGCCAGTTGGGTCCGCAGATCCGCCACCCGCTGCCGCGCGGTTTCCTGGTAACCGCGCACCCGGTCCAGCAGCTTCTCCTGCTCACCGGGCGGCACCGCCCTCGACGCGATCGCGACCAAGTACGCCCAGCGGGGCAAGACCGTCGAGATCACCGGCCTGAACGAAGCCAGTGCCCACCTTCACGGCAAGCTCAGCGGCGAACTCACCGCCGGCCACTGACCTCAGCGATTCCGCCCCGAAAGGCCCCTGCCCGAGGGCAGGGGCCACGTGGCTACTGGATGGGTTGGGCGGCGCTGATGTCGCTGAGCGCGGAGTCGGGGTCGCGCTCAAGGGCGAGGTCGCCCAGGGAAACGATGCCCACCGGCCGGTTCCCTTCGACGACGGGCAGTCGGCGCATGGCCCGCTCCCTCATCAGCTGCACCGCTCGGTCGGTGTCATCGTCGGGGGAGACGGCGATCAGGTCTTCACTGCAGACCTCCTGAACGGGCTTGGCGCCGGGGTTCCCGCCCTCGGCAAGCGCTCGTATCACCAGGTCCCGGTCGGTGACCAGACCTCGGAGCTGATCGCCTTCGGTGACCAGGACGTCGCCGATGTTCTCCTCCCGCATGCGGCGGGCGACATCGGCCACCGGGGTCTGCGGCTGGACCGCGACAGGAGGTCTGGTCATGATCTCTCGTATGCGCTGCGACATGGAAACGCTCCTCAGTGCCTGAAGGTGCGGATCCCCCTTGGCCTGTACAGCGGCCTTCGCGGCTCCGAGTACCCGGCGAACCGCTTGTACCTCGTTGTGCGGGAGGGTTTCTGTTCCCTGAGGTGGGTGCCAAGGACAGGGCATCGCCCCGCGGGCGCCGCTCAGGTGAGCAGCTGCCGGAGAGATCCGGGCCGGGCACTCGCCGGCCGGGAATCGGTGTAAGCGGCTCGTATGGCCCAGGTGGCGATCACACCGCCGTTTGACGTGGAGAGGTGGAATAGGGGCCGCTTTCGCCGTCGGCGATGGCCTGGGAGAGGCTGTCGAAGACCGGAATGAACCGGGCCAGTTGCGTGAGCCTCAGCAGGCGCCGGACCTTTCCCTCAGGGCACACCAGGCGCAGTCCGCCGTGACGCCTCCGGGCTTCCCGGTCTGCGGCCGCGAGCGTGCTCAGGCCGCTCGCGTCACAAAAGCTCAGCCGGGAGAAGTCGACGATGATTCTGGCCGGATTGCGAGCGGCGATGAGCTTATCGAGATGGTGCCGCAGTTGGTCCCGCGTCGCGAGGTCGAGTTCCCCGTCCACCTGGATGACCGGCCATGCGTTTTGCCGGTGGAAAGAAATCTTCAGCGCGTCCATGAATCTCACCCCGTCCCCGGCAGGACGCCGGGCAGGTCTGAACTCCTCCGCTTGATGAGATCCGGTTTTGCGTGGCCTCGTCTCCCCCCCCCTCATAGTTCGCATATACCAAATAAGAGACATTTCGACAAGATTCTCCTGGGTTTGCCTGTGAGGAATCTGTGAGGTTGGCGCCGCGCTGGACCTGGTATGCGAAGGAGGTTGTGACGGCAGGGAGGCGAGGTGACCTGCCGTGGAATGGGTGCCTTCGCTGATGGCTGCCGCGGACCGGAGTGGCCGGACCGTGCGGGCTGCGGTGTTTTCCGTGCGTGATCGGCGGCTGCCGCCGGCCGAGGCGGCGCCCAAGCAGGTTTGGTGCCGACGTCCGCGGTCGCAGGCAGAGAGCTGAGAATTCCGACGAGCCGGACCCACGCGCCGGTGTGCGGATCCAGCACGAGCTCTCCTTCGCGGGAAGAACGGGCGACGTTCCAGACGATCCCGGCCCCGAGCGCCGTGGGCGGCGGTGACCACCCAGGGGGGAGCCGTCGCCCACATCGCCATGCGTTTCCCTCCGACGCCGTATCGGCCGCGCGTGTCCAGCGCACTCGTGCCAGGCTCGGGAACGAACAGTCGGCGACTGACCACGCAGCGGGGTCGGAAGCGGAACGGCAGGAGGGCGAGCGCGGTTTGGCCAATGAATCCGAGCCGCCCACCGGGCGTGCGGAACGGATGTTCACCACGCTCGACAAACGCCTGCCGCTCGCCGCCGCCGGCAAGGAGTTCCTGCGCAAGGCGTTCCCCGACCACTGGTCCTTCCTGCTGGGCGAAGTCGCCCTGTACAGCCTGGTCGTCCTGGTGGTGACGGGCGTCTGGCTGACGTTCTTCTTCCACCCCGACATGACGGAGACGCCGTACACCGGTTCCTACGAGCCGCTACAGGGCGTGATGACGTCGGAGGCGTACACGTCGGTGCTGCACATCAGCTTCGAGGTGCGCGGCGGTCTGCTGATCCGGCAGGTCCACCACTGGGCCGCCCTGGTATTCGTCGCCGCGATCGGCCTGCATCTGCTGCGGATCTTCCTCACCGGCGCCTTCCGGCGGCCCCGGGAAGCCAACTGGATGGTCGGCGTGACACTGTTCCTGCTGGCCCTGCTGGAGGGCTTCTGCGGCTACTCGCTCCCCGACGACCTGCTGTCCGGCACCGGTCTGCGCACGGCCCAGGGCATCATGCTCTCGGTCCCCGTCGTCGGCACCTATCTGTCGTTCTTCGTCTTCGGCGGGCAGTACCCCGGACACGAGATCATCCCGCGCATGTACGCGGCCCACATCCTGCTGCTGCCGGGACTTCTGCTGGCCCTCGTCGCCCTGCACCTGACGTTCATCGTGTACCACAAGCACACCCAGTGGGCCAGGCCCGGCCGGACCAACCGGAACGCGGTCGGCAAGCCGCTCTTCCCGCAATACGCCGCCAAGTCCCTGGGGCTGTTCTTCACCGTGACGGGTGTGCTCACCCTGCTGAGCGCGCTGCTGCAGATCAACCCCATCTGGTCGGTGGGCCCCTACCGCGCCGACCACGTCTCGCTCGACTCCCAGCCGGACTGGTACGTGGGCTTCCTGGAGGGCGCGCTGCGTCTGATGCCGGCCGCCGAGACGAACGTCGCGGGGCATACGATCGTGTGGGACGTCTTCCTGCCGGGGGCGGCGCTGCCCGTGGCCCTGTTCGTGATCCTCTACGGCTATCCGTACTTCGAACGGTGGATCACCGGGCCCTTCCCCGAACAGCATCTGTGCGACCGCCCGCGCAACCAGCCCACCCGCACCGCCCTCGGTGTCGCCGCCGTCTCCGCCTACGCCGTCCTGCTCATGGCGGGCGGTCAGGACGTCATCGCCTTCGTCTTCAGCACCTCGGTGGAACTGGTGACATACACCCTCCGCACCGCCCTGTTCGTGCTGCCGTTCCTGGCCTACCACGCCACCAAACGGGCCTGCCTGGGTCTCCAGGCGGCCGACCGCCGACGGCTGGTGGAGGGGCGGGCAACCGCCGAGGTACGGCAGAACGCGGACGGCGGCTACGAGCAGGCCCGGACGCTGCTGCCCGCGGCCGAGGCGTACCGCATCCTCGTACGCGCCGAGCCGGAGCCACGGGCGCCCGGCACGGAGGCATGGCGCTGGTTCCACCGGCACCACGTCCGCAACGCGCTCAGCCGCTGGTACCTGGGCAAGCGGGTGGAACTGCCCGCCACCGACCGGCAGCGACACGCCATCGAAGTGGTGCACGCCGCCCCGGGCGAGGCGGAGGAGGCCGACCACAGGTGAGCGACGGGCCCCGCTGAGCACGGACGCGATCCGGCCGCCGACCGGTCAGCCGGGCGGGGCGGCCCCAGGCGTCGGGCCAGATCCGCGACCCCGGTCGCCTGCCGGTCGGCTGGCCGCGCCGCCGACGGGTAGTGCCCCGGCGTGTGCCGCAGCCAGACGGTGGAGAGACCGGCACGGGCGGCGCCGTCGATGTCCCACGGGTGCACCGCCACCATCGTCGCCGCGCCGTTCGTCAGGGTGACCAGGCGGTATCCGGCCGTAGGACACCCGGGCGGCCGTCAGCGACCATGGGGATCACCGCCCCGCAGCGCGAGCGGGAGCGCGTCCGCCGCCTGCCGTTCCTCCCGGCTGATCCAGGACCAGGTGACGGCGGCGGCGGCGATGCCGAGGGGCAGCATGCCGACGATCATGGCGAGCCCTTCCACGGAGTGTCCGGCCGCGATCACCCCGAGCACCGGAAGGTCCAGCAGCGGGACGGCCAGGAACAAATACAGGCACGCGCCGGGATCGCTGAGGCGGTGCCGGGTACGCACCACGACGGGCGCCCAGAACGCCACCGCGGCCGGCAGCAGGAGCAGCTCCGACACCATGGTGACAGCGGTGGGCATCGGACGCATCAGGCCGGCGAGCATCGCCCAACCGTGCAGCAGGACCAGCAGGGGCAGGGCCACGCCCGGGGGCAGGCTCACCCGCTCCCACAGCGACGCCCGTCTCAACGGCCACATGACGCCCGGCACCACCGCGGCCAGCGCGAAACCCGACAGGGCCATCGCGGCCACGGACGACAGCTGCGTGGCGTGTGCCGAGTGGTCCATCACCGGTTCTACTCCTCCCGTGCCGTCGTGCCGCGCACCGCGAGAGCCACCGCCACGAGCAGCAGCGGCCCGGCGAGGGCCAGCAGCCACGCGCCGTAGACGAACGCCAGCGCGACGAGGAGGAAGCCGAAGGCGGCGGGCACCACCGCACTGGCCGCGCGGTCCGGCACCCGATAGCGGACGTGCTGGTCGGGCCCGAGGCGGGAGGAGGCGAGCACGGCCACGGCCGCCAGCTCCAGCAGCACGACGACGCCACCCCACAGCCAGAACACCATCGCGCTCTCGCCGTACACCGCCAGCACCGCGAGCAGCACACCGTTGAGGAGGCCCCAGCCGGCCACGACGACGACGGACAGGTGCCGCTTCACGGCCGCCCCCCGTCGGCCGCGGCGGCCTCCTCGTCCCGCCGCTGCCGCAGGTCCAGCAGCGGGGCGAAGCCGGTTACGGACGGCACCGGGTGGTCCGGGGTGAAGTTCAGCCGGGGCGGCGGGGACGTGGTGGCCCATTCCAGGGTGTGCCCGCCCCACGGGTCGTCCGGGGCCCGCTCGGCGCTCCCCAGGGTCCGCCTGCGCAGAGTCCACAGCACATTGACGGCGAACACCACCACGCTCGCGGCGAGGACGGCGGCACCGATGCTGGACAGCAGGTTCAGCCAGCCGAAGCCCTCGAAGGACGCGTACGTCGACACCCGGCGCGGCATGCCGAGGTAGCCGAGCGCGAACATGGGCAGGAACGTGACGTTGGTGCCGATCACCAGCAGCCAGAAGTGCAGCCGGCCCGCCCGGTGGCCCAGCATCACGCCCGTGACCTTCGGGAACCAGAAGTACACGGCGGCGAACAGCCCGAAGGCGCTGCCCGCGAACAGCACGTAGTGGAGGTGCGCCACGACGAAGTAGCTGTCGGTCACGTGGTAGTCGATCACCGGGGTGCCGAGCATGATGCCGGTGAGCCCGCCGATCAGGAACTGCGGGATGAAGGCCAGGGCGAACAGCATCGGCGGGCCGAGGCGCAGCCGCCCGCCGAGAATGGTGCCGATCATGGAGAAGTACTCCACGCCCGCGGGGACGAGCAGGGCGATGGAGGTCAGCGAGTAGTAGTCGTTGGTCACCTGGCCGGTGGCGAACATGTGGTGCCCCCACACGCTCATCGACATCGCGGCGAACACCAGCAATGACAGGACCGTGCCCGTGTAGCCGAAGAAGCGGCGCCCGGCGAAGACGGCGAGCACCTCGGACACGGCGGCCAGGTAGGGGAAGAACATGACGTACACGACCGGATGGCCGTAGAACCAGAACAGGTGCTGGTAGCCGATGTTCCACACGTTCGATTGGAAGATCGCCGGGTCGGCGCGTCCGACGGCGAGCAGGCCGAGCGCGGCCAGCAGGGCGGGGAAGGCACCGATCACCATCAGACAGGTGGCGACCATCGACCAGGAGAACACGGGCAGCCGCAGCATCGTCATCCCGTGGGTCCGCCTGCGCAGCACCGTCCACAGCACGGCCCAGCCCATGACGATGGTCCCGGTGGTCGCCAGGAACACCCCCACGATCCACAGGTCGGAGCCCGCACCCGGCGAGTGGACGCTGTCGGCCATCGGCGGATAGGAGAACCAGCCGTCGGCATGGGCCCCGTTGGGCGTGGCGAAACCGGCCAGCATGACCAGCGCCCCGAGGACGTAGAGCCAGTAGCCCAGCAGGGTGAGGCGTGGCATGGCGATACCGGGGGCCCCGATCTGGAGCGGCACCAGGTACACGCCCATGCCGATCGCGAACGGGGTGACGACCATGTAGATCATGCCCGAGCCGTGGAGGGTGAACAGCTGGTTGTAGAACTGCGTGCTCACCAGGTGCTGCTCGGGCTGGGCCAGCTGGGCCCGCATGGTCAGCGCGAAGGTGCCCATGACCAGGAGCAGCACCAGCGAGGTGCCGATGGTCAGCACGCCGATCCGCTTGTGGTCGGTGCTGGTCACCCAGCCCAGCCAGCCGCTCGGCGGGATCGGCCGCCCGCCGGTGCCCTCCTCGGCGGTGGGTGGTGCGACGGTCATGCCGCCGCTCCCTGCTGTCCGCCGTGCACATACCGGTCGTACTCCTCGGGCGAGACCGCCTTGATCCAGAAGTGCATGGTGTGGTGCCGAAGGCCGCAGAACTCCGCGCACTTGCCCAACCAGCGGCCCTCCCGGTTCAGGGTCAGGGTGAAGGAGTTCACATGGTCGGGGAAGGCGTCCATCTTGTACCGCAGTGCCGGAACCCACAGCGAGTGGATGACGTCGCGGGAGGTCAGCCGCAGCTTCACGGGACGGCCGGTCGGCACGACCAGGGTCGGCAGGTCGTCGCCCCGGCACGTCCCGGAGGCACTGCGCCGCTGGGGTGCCTGTGGGTAGCTGAAGGTCCAGCACCACTGGAAGGAGGAGACGTCGACGCGCACGGGTGGGCGCTCGGCCGTCCGGTGTTCCCGGTGGTTCTGCCACGCCGTCCACGCCACCAGGAACACGCCGAACGCGGCCAGGACGGCAACGTAGTAGGCCTCCAGACGCGGGCGCTCCGCTCGCCCGGAGGCGGCGGTCCGCCGCCCGGCCCGCCGCCTGAGCAGCGCGCAGACCAGGAGGGCGAGCACGATGGCGAAGACCCCGGCCGAGACGACCGCCTCCAGCGCGAAGACGCGGCCGAAGATATGACGCTGCTTCATCGCGCGACCCGGTTCGCGCGGTTGGTGGCCCTCAATCGAATGCTCTCCACGTTCGCCCGGGCCTCTACCGTTCGGCGGAAGTCCCCAAGATGCATTCGATCGCTCCCGTCGTACTATTCCAGAACGCAGCCAAGCGGACATTACGGGCAGGCCGAACGGTCCGCGAGCGGACACACCGCCGATCGGAGTGCCGCGGTATCCGGCACTGACACCCGGTACCGCGTGCCTGCCAGCAGGTCGGGCTGACCCGAGGTTCGAGCGGGAGCACGCCGGCGGCTGCCCGATGAACCTTGGGCTTACCTACGCCGCGCGGACGCCGACCGCGGTGACGACTCCCGCGAGGGCGCCGATGACCCACCGGTGGCGCGGTGGTGGCAGTGGCCCCACAGCAGTGCGCTGCCGTCGAGCCGCGGGGGCTCGATTCCGGAAGACTGGAAGAACTCCGGGAAGTGGTAGGCGTTGCGGGTCCGGCCGCCCGCAGCAGATGTGCTCGGCAGGCATGATGACCCGCCAGCCCGCCGCCTCGATCGCCTCCACACAGGCCACCCCGCCGTGACCACCGAGGTGGTCGACAGCCGGACGGACCGGAGTGCCCCTCCGCCCCCGACCTGGCCGACGGCCTTCGTGTCAATCTTCCCGTTCATCGCTGAGACGTACCGCCGTCTCGAGGAGTTGGGCGTGGACGAACGCCTGGGGCAGGTTGCCGCGGAGCTGGCGCTGGCGGACGTCGTATTCCTCGGCGAACAGCCCCGGTGAGCCGCAGGCGGCCCGGGTGCGTTCGAACCAGCGGAACGCGCTGACGGGATCGCGCTGGCGGTGGGCGGCGAGCGCCATCATGAACCCGCACAGCAGGAAGGCTCCCTCCGCCTCGCCCAGGGGCCGGTCGCCGTGGTCGAAACGGTAGAGGTAGCCGTCCTCGGACAGCCGTTCCGCGATGAACCGGCGGGTGCGCGGCCCACTGGGGTCGTCCGGCGGGAGGCAGCCGCGTGCGAGGGGCAGCAGCAGGGCGGCTTCCGGCCCGTCGTCGCCCTCGGCGCGGCGCCAGTGGCCCCGGGGGCTCAGACAGCGGCGGCGGGTCTCGCGCAGGATCGCCTCGGCGAGGCCGTCCCAGTCGCGCGCCGCCCGGCCCCCCACCGCGCGCGCCGCGGCGCGCAGACCGGCCACCGCGCACAGCCGTGAGTGGGTCCACCAATGGTTTTCCAGCTCCCACAGACCGGCGTCCGGGCGCGTCCAGTTGCGCTCGACGGCGTCCACGGCCACGTCGAGGGCGCGGCGGGCGTCCGCGTCGAGGCGGTCCAGCCGTGCGGCGGCGGCGTAGAGCTGGAGGATCTCGCCGAAGGAGTCCAGCTGGAACTGGCGGCCGGCGCGGTTGCCCACCCGATCGGTGCCGCCCGGATAGCCGGGCAGCGGCAGGGAGCGTTCCTCGGCCACCGGGTCCCCGGTGACGGTGTATGCGGGGCGCAGTTCGCCACCGTCGGCCAGCAGACGCTCGGTCATGAAGCCCACGGTCGCGTCCAGGAGGGGGTGCGGGCCGTGCGCCGCCACCGCGAGACCGGCGTAGCACTGGTCGCGGATCCATGCGAAGCGGTAGTCGTAGTTGCGTTCACCGTTGGCGCGCTCCGGAAGCGAGGTGGTGGCGGCGGCCACCATGGCGCCGGAAGAGCTGGTCAGCCCGTGGAGGATGGCGTAGGCGTGCCGGGCGTCGCGCGGGGCGGCCAGCCCGGAGCAGTCGGGTACGGCGTCGGCCCAGTGGCGTTCGGTCGCCTGCCACAGCCGCTCCGCGTCCAGCTTCTCCGTCCCCGCCCGGGTGCCGATCTCCAGGACGAGATCCCGCACTTCGCCGGAGGCCACCACGAAGCGCGCCTCCAGCGCACCCTGCGGGCCAGGGGTGGCGTCGGCCGCTCCGGTGAGGCGCAGGTGCAGTCCACCGCCGTGGGCGAACCAGGTTCCGCCCTCCCGCCGCAGGCCGGTCATGGGGTGGGCGCCGAAGCCGGGGCGGACATCGAGCCTCAGCGTCACACGGGCGTCGCCGCGCACCGCCCGGATCCGGCGCAGTACGACGAGCCGGTCCGGGTCGGCGGGCACGGCCAGCGCCTCCCGGCATTCGATCTCGCTGTCACCGGTGAGCCAGCGGCCGACATGGATGAGGGTGCCCTCCTCGTAGGAACCGCCCCAGACGTTCCAGTGGTCCTCGGGACCCAGGAGGTACTCCCCCGGTCCGCCGATCAGGGTCGAGAACACCGCGTCGCTGTTCCAGCGGGGTGCGCACAGCCACACCATCTCGCCGCGCGGCCCCACCAGGGCGCCGCGCTCACCGTCTCCGAGAAAGGAGTACTCCCGGAGAGTCCACGGTGACGAGGCGTGGTCGCCCGGGGGCGTCGGGCCGAGTTGGCGGCCCGGGGGCGTGTCGGTCATCCTTCGCCTTCCTCTTCCCGCGCAGGTTCCCCGGTGGTGGCCGCGCCCCGCCGCCGGGTGACCCAGGCGATCAGGGCGGCGCCCGCGATCAGCAGGACGAGCCCGAGGAGCATGCCGTACAGGGGTGGTCCCGGCCGGGCGATTCCAGAGGTAATCAGCAGGGCGGTGGCGGCCGCGGGCGGGTGCTGGGCCTCGATCAGTTCGAGCGCAAGGAGAGTCAGGCCCACGGCGAGCGCCTGGGCGCCTATCTGCGGCCAGGTGTCGGATTTTTGTTCGGCGACGGAGGGGTGCTCCCAGAGTCCGAAGACGGCCAGGCACGCGAGTCCGCAGACGGTGGCCACCATGTGTCCCAGCGAGGAGTTGCGCAGCCGGGCCGCCTCACTCTCCGGATGGGCCAGGAGCACGTATGCCGTCGGGCCGAGCGTGGTGGTCAGCATGATCCAGCCGACGCCCTGGCCGATCGCGCCGACGATGGCCAGCAGCGCCGCCGAGGCCAGGAAGAGACGCCTACCGGCCGCCCACCGCCTGCCGATCCGAGCCGGAAACGTCTCAGTACTGGGCATGTGTGCCATCCGGCCCCTCCTCTTCTCACCGGGTACCCCGGGTACCCGGTGATGGCACGGCAACCGGGGAAAGCACGGCGCCCATCCGGCGAACTCGGCATGGCCCCGGCGATTGACCCCGACCTTCGTGGCAACTCGGCACAAATGATGTCAGGAGGTTCCTCCTCATGACCACACCTGGTTCCCGCATCGAAGAGCACCCTGACCTGATGGAGCTCAGGGCCGGCTACGAGCGGGCGGAGACGACTCCACAGGCTCGGGCCGTGGAGGGCTTGACGCACTCGGGAACGGCGGATCCAGGTTGACGTCCACCAATCGGGTGGACGGCGTGGGCGTCAGCGGTGCGTCGTCGGCCCCGTCACGCCGCACCCAGGCGGCCCCCCGATCGGTGAAGAAGACCTCGCCGCTGAAGGGGTCGGCCACCGCCGCCACCCCGTCGCGCAGCGCCACGTTGACGGCCACCAGCATGATGCCGACGGCGTAGTTGAGCGTGCCGCACAGGGGGTCCACCAACCACTGGCGCACAGCGTCGGCGGCACCCTGCTGGCAGCTACACCTGAGCCATACCGCCGTCGATGCAAAGTTCTGCGCCCGTCATGAAGCTGCTCTCGTCCGAAGCGAGAAACAATGCACCGCTGGCAATCTCCTCGGGGCGCCCGAGGCGACGCATCGGGACGAGAGTACTCATCATGGTTCGGAGGGCTGCCGGGTCCTGCCCGAAGTAGTCAGTTTGCCCATCGATGATGAGCGTGTCGATCGGCCCCGGGCTCAGCACGTTGACTCGAAGGCCGCGGTCGGCGAACTCTGCCGCCCATGTGCGGGCGTAGGAGCGCACGGCGGCCTTGGCCGCGCTGTATGTCCCCGCCCCGGGATCCCCCTTGAAAGCCGTGATCGAGCCCAACAGAACGATCGAGCCGCCCGTTCGCAGCAGCGGCAGCGCCTTCTGGACGGTGAACAACGTGCCGCGGGCGTTGAGGTCAAACGTGCGGTCGAAGTGATCCTCGGTCACGTCCCCGAAGTTCATCCGCTCAATGTTTCCCGCATTTGCGACAACCACGTCGAGGTGTCCGCTCTCTCGGCGGATGGCTTCGACCAGACCATCGAGATCACCCGACGAAGTGGCGTCCGCAGCGACGGCGGTGACTCGTCCTTCGATGGATGCCTTCGCCGTGTCGAGCGCATCCTTCCGTCGGCCCGTGATGTAGACGTGGGCGCCTTCAGCGGCGAAACTTTCGGCGATCGCCAGACCGAGGCCCGTGCTCGCGCCGGTGACGAGGGCTACTTTGTTTGCGAGACGCATGTCTTCTCCTTTGGTCGAAACGGCTGGAGCCAGATGCGGGCTCCGCGGCTTCCTGGATCCGCACCGAGCGTCACAGGACTCCGCAGGTCGGCGTGATGAGACTGCCGGCTCACACCCATCCGCTCCTGGTCGCCGTCATGCATGCGCCACACGGTAGGACCGATCGGCCATAGAGAAAAATAGTGAACATGCATATACTGCATTGACATCCTCTATGTCGTTCGAAGGTCAATGCGCATGAATCTGCGACAGTACGAATACGCTCTCGCCGTTGCCGAGGAGGGCTCCATGACCGCGGCAGCGGAGCGCCTACGGGTCACACAGCCGTCTCTGTCGCAGCAGATCGGCACCCTGGAAAAGCACCTTGGGGTAAGACTGTTCACCCGTACCCCGAGCGGGGTCACGGTGACGATTGCCGGGCGAGCCTTCCTCGCGGAAGCGGAGATCGCGACGACAGCGTCCCGGCGGGCCTTCGCGGCTGCCCGCGCCGCCGACGGCGAGTTGGCAGGCGAGCTCATCATCGCTGTCCACATGGGCCTGGGCGCACGTCAGTTGCCGCAAGCGCTGGGGCAGCTACGCCACCGCCACCCCAAGCTGCAGGTGACTCTCCACGAGGAGCCCGACCCCGCAGACATGGAACGCCTGGCCCGCCAGGGTGTCCTCGACATGGTTCTGGTGCACCGCGTCCCCGACGGCTGCTCATTCGACATCCGCGTTCTGGGCGAGGAGGCCTACGTAGCCGTCCTGCCGGAAGGACACCCCCTTCTGGAAGATGGCGCGCCGCTGCGCTTGGAGGATCTGGCGTCAGAGGGCTGGGTCAGGTTCCGGCGCGCCAGCCTCCTCGATGAGTACCTGGCTCGCAAGCTCGCCGACGCGGACCTGAGCCCTCGCACAGTGGCCCGAGCCTCACAGATTTCCACTGCGGTACGACTGGCGGCGCAGGGCCTGGGTGTTACGGTCGCCCCGGCTTCGGCCCTCCCTGAAGGCTTCGAGAAACTGGCCCGCCCGCTTCTGCCTGCACTGGCCGAACCTGTCATTGCCGGGGTACGACGCCATCCGAGTCCGGCGGAGACGGCCGTACTCGATCACCTGAACCAACAGAATTGGTGCGGCATAGGTCTTCTTGCCCCGCCTGCTTGCGCCTGAGTACTGAGCTGTTCCCAGCCTGACGGCAGGTTGGACGGGCGACCCCGGCAGCGGAAAAGCCCCTGGTAGACGGGTTCACGACCGAGATCCACCTTCGCTGCGG
The DNA here is from genome assembly GCF_047337785.1 of Streptomyces lacaronensis. Taxonomy (NCBI): domain Bacteria; kingdom Bacillati; phylum Actinomycetota; class Actinomycetes; order Kitasatosporales; family Streptomycetaceae; genus Streptomyces; species Streptomyces lacaronensis. The sequence continues at coordinate 9,737,727 of NZ_JBLHDK010000003.1, read as the reverse complement.
CGACACCTACGCCCGCCTTGCAGCAGGATTCCGCGTCGGGAGCGCGACGGTCTACCGGTACATACGCGAGGCCGTCGACCTCCTGGCCGCTCGGGCGCGCACGCTGGAACAGGCCATGACGACCGTGCGGAAGAAGGCGTACGTGATCCTCGACCGCATCGCCGCCAACCAGCCCTACTACGATGGGCTGAATCTGGTACGCCACTCAATTGGTCCATGTGGCATCGCAATTGCCCGAACCGGCGAGGCCCTTCCGAGGCGAGCTGCCACACGACCAAGTACTTCCACCGGCCGCCAACCACCGATAGTGCTGCGTCGAGCCCACCGTAGTACTGGCGATCGGTTCTCATCGTGGCTCCTGTTTTACGAAAACACCCACGCTGGAGGCACTTACAAAAAAGTAGGTACTTGTCCATGGGAAGGAACGGCATGTTCCCTCGGTTCTGGCGTAGGTAACCGGCCTAGCCGTCAAGCCCCGTCCCGGGTTCGGGCGCACGAGTCTCGGCGTCGGGGAGGCAGACCAAACCAACCGAATGCACGAAAGACACATCGATCATGCCCGACACGTCCAGCACCACCGACATCGCCGCCGCCTCCGAGAGCCGGCCCTCCGCGAAAAGTCGTCCTACTTCGAGGAGCATTCACGTGCCTGCCAGCAGCGCTGCCGCCGACCGTGCGGCTCAGACCCTGTCCCGCCCGTTCACCCTGCGCGGGCTCACCGTCCCGAACCGGATCGTCATGGCGCCGATGACGCGCGACTTCTCGCCGGGCGGCGTCCCCGGTGCCAATGTGGCGCGGTACTACGCGCGCCGGGCGGCCGGCGGGGTCGGGCTGATCGTCACCGAGGGAACGTACATCCGTCACGACGCGGCGGGGGACAGCGTCACGGCGCCGCTATTCCACGGCGAGGACGCCCTGGCGGGCTGGAAGAACGTGGTGGCGGAGGTGCACCGCGCGGGCGGCCGGATCTTGGCGCAGATCTGCCACGTCGGGGTGCAGCGCCCCGAGGGCGCGGGCCCGTTCCCCGACGCCCCGACGGTCAGCCCGTCGGGTATCGGGCTGGACGGCGCCCCGGCCGGTAAGGCCATGAGCCAGGACGACCTGGACGCGGTGATCGCCGCCTTCGCCGAGGCCGCCGCCGTGGCCGAGCGCACCGGCTTCGACGGCGTCGAAGTGCACGGCGCCCATGGCCTTCTGATCGACCAGTTCCTGTGGGAGCGCACCAACCGCCGCACCGACGGCTACGGCGGTGACCCGGTCGCGCGTACCCGGTTCGCCGCCGAGATCGTGGCCGCCTGCCGGAAGGCCGTCTCCGCCGACTTCCCGATCGTCTTCCGCACCTCGCAGTGGAAGGTGAACAACTACGACGCGCGGCTGGCCACCACCCCGCAGGAGCTGGAGGCGGTCCTCACCCCGCTCGCGGAGGCCGGGGTGGACGCCTTCCACTCCTCCACCCGCCGGTACTGGGTGCCGGAGTTCGAGGACTCGGACCTGAATCTCGCGGGCTGGACCAAGAAGCTCACCGGCAAGGCCACCATCAGCGTCGGCTCCGTCGGCCTGGACAAGGCGTTCAAACCGGGGTTCCAGAGCGGGAGCCGGACCGGGGTGGCGGGCATCGAGAACCTGCTGGACCGGCTGGAGCGGGACGAGTTCGACCTGATCGCGATCGGCCGGGCCCTGATCGCCGACCCGGAGTGGGCTCGCAAGGTCCTCACCGGGGACACGGAGGCGCTGATCCCGTTCACCGTCGACCAGGTCGCCACCCTGCACTGACATCGGGTCCCGGCATCCGCCCTCGCCGATTCAGCTCAGGCACGATGGCCAACTTTCCACCGCACTGAGACGACTGCCCCGATTGGCGCCGCGTTGACGCCGTCTCGGATGAGGCATGCCGGATGAGGCAGGAAGAGCGGACGGGCCGTTTCGCGCGGCGGGCGGTGAACGAGCGGTACGGCGGCGGCCGCGCGAGCGTGCGGTTGTCCAGTTCCTCGGCGTGGGGGATGGTTTGTGGCCAGCACCAAGTACGGAGTCGAATGCGGTGAGTGGATCGGTCACATCATCTCCTTCGGAAGGGTATGTCCAGATGACTGAGCGTGGGTTCTACTGCGGATTGGACGCCGCACTGTCCGTCGTCGGGGGCAGATGGAAGTTTCTGGTGCTGTGGCAGCTCGCCGTGCACGGTCCCCAGCGGTTCGGCCAGTTGCGCCGCCTTGTCGACGGCATTACCGAGAAAATGCTGATCGGCGCGCTCAAAGACCTTGAGGCAGACTGCATCGTCGTCCGCAAGGACTTCCGGGAGCTTCCCCCTCACGTCGAATACTCCCTGACACCGTTCGGCTCGAGTCTGGCTGAAGCGCTGCGCCCGCTGTGCGAATGGGGATACGCCCACATGGATCGGATCGGGGCGTTGGCGAGCCAACCCGTCAGATCCTGATGGATGACGATGCTTAGTCGGCGGCTGGTCACCGGGACGATCGTTCGTTGACGACATCGCGGAGCGCGTCAGCCGATTTCGATGGATAGCGTTGTCTGGCTCTTCCCGGTTGAGGGTGTGGCGCGCACCGCTGGTGTGGTCGGCGCGTCGTTGAGCGGATAGGCGTCGAGGTCTTCCGAAGATGAGGGTTCTTACACGCCTCATCCGGAAGACCTCGACTTGCTGACGTTACCTTCGGGCGCCCTGACCTGACGTTCTGCCGGCTCGACGAGCTCGGCCTGACCGTGACCGGCCAACGCCTCGAGCCCGACCGTGCCGTCCTGGCCTGCCGAGTCCTCGACGCCGACGACGGCACCGAGGGCTGGTGTCGACGCTGCGGCGCTCAGGGTGCTGTTCGTGACTCCGTCACCCGACACCGGGAACCGTCGACGACGTCATCTGGACCTGCACCGCGCCCTTCCCGGCGGTAGCAGCAATCGGACAACACGTCGCCTGCGGCGGTGAACTTGCTGTCCCGGTTCGCGGATGAGGAACCGGAAGCACCCAGCCCTCTCCTCGAGGTCCATGAGCAGGGCCCGATGGCCAAGCCGTCGAAGTTGCCCTGGATCCTGACGTATCCCCAGGTCGGATTCTCTCTCGCCAGGCGCTGGATGAGCGCGACCGTCTCTTCCACCAGCGGTGGTCGGCCGGGTGCGCGTGATCAGCAGCGGGCTCGACGGAAGGCAGAACTGGACAGAACTCCAGGGCCACCACGACTATTTGGTCACTGCCTTCACACGCTCGCCGAATACCAGGCTCAGCTCGTCGCGGAGGGTTCCGTGGTGTCGACATCTCGGGTGGCGGCCCAGGACGCGAGGAGGCGCAGCCCCTCTTCGGAGGGGGAGGCGGGTTCGGCGGTGTAGATCGTGAGGGTCAGGCCGGGTTCGGCAGCCATCTCCAGTCCTTCATAGGCGAGGGTCAGCTCGCCGACGGCCTGGTGGTGGAAGCGTTTGGTGCCGGTGCCGTGGTGGCGGACGTTGTGGGCGCCCCAGCGGGTGCGGAAGTCGTCGCTGCGGGTGGAGAGTTCACCGACGAGGTCGTGCAGGCCCTTGTCGTGGGGGTTGCGGCCGGCTTCGGTGCGCAGGATCGACACGGCGACGTCGGCGGCCTGGTCCCAGTCGGGGTAGAAGCGGCGTGAGGCCGGGTCGAGGAAGTTGAACCGGGCCAGGTTGGCCTGGTTGTGCGGGTTGGTGTAGACGTCGGCGTAGAAGGCGCGGGCGAGCTGGTTGGCGGCGAGCAGGTCCATGCGGCCGTTGCGTACGAAGGCCGGGCCGGCGGTGACGGCGTCCAGGACCCATTGCAGGCTGCGGTGCGCCTTCCACTGAGGGCTACGCCGTCGGGGGCGGGTGAGGGCGTCGGAGCCGTCTGCAGCGTGCGCGAGGTTGAGCAGGTGGGCGCGTTCTGCGTCGTCGAGTTTCAGGGCGCGGGCGAGGGCTTCCAGGACGGCCGGGGAGGCGCCGGCGAGGTTGCCGCGCTCCAGCTTGGAGTAGTACTCCACGCTCATGTCCGCCAGTGCGGCGACCTCGCTCCTGCGCAGGCCGGGCACGCGGCGCCGGCTGCCGGAGGGCAGCCCCGCCTGCTCGGGGGTGATCTTGGCTCGCCGCGAGGTCAGGAACTCGCGGACCTCTGCTCGGTTGTCCACGCCTTCGACGGTACGTCCCGTCCGCGGCGGAAGGGATGTACTGGCAGTACACCCCTTGACCGTGCCTCGCTCCGCGCGCCAGGAGCGGGTTACCTCGATGACGTGGTGCTTGTCGCCCGGCCGTGAGCCGGTCGGGACGGGTACCACGGGCTCTGCACTCGGCGACGGCCGCTCCCCTCTGTCGGTATGTCGCCTCGGCACGCAAAGGAACCGCTCATGCGCGGCACAATGATCTACGCCCCCGGCGACATCCGCTTCGAGACCCTGGACGACCCCAAGATCCTCAATCCGGCCGACGCGATCATCCGCACTGCCGTGACCTGCGTGTGCGGCTCGGACCTGTGGCCCTACCGTGGCCTGGAGCCGACGGACGAGCCGCATCCGATGGGCCACGAGTACGTCGGGTTCGTCGAGGAGGTCGGCCCCGGGGTCACCTCGGTGAAGCCGGGCCAGTTCGTGATCGGCTCGTTCGCCACCTCGGACAACACCTGCGCGAACTGCCGCAACGGATTCCAGTCGAACTGCCTGCACCGCGAGTTCATGTCCACCTGCCAGGCCGACTACGTGCGCATCCCCAATGCCCAGGGCTCCCTGGTCGCCACCGACGGCGTCCCGGGAGAGGAGCTGTGGCCCGGCCTGCTCGCGGTCTCCGACGTCATGGGCACCGGCTGGTGGGCCGCGGATGCCGCCGAGGTGAAGCCCGGCTCGACCGCCGTGGTGGTCGGTGACGGTGCGGTCGGCCTGTGCGCGGTGATCGCCGCCAAGGAGATGGGCGCGGAGCGCATCATCGCCATGTCCCGCCACACCTCCCGGCAGAAGCTGGCCCGCGAGTTCGGCGCCACTGACATCGTCGCCGAGCGCGGCGACGAAGGCGTCGAGCGGATCAAGGAGCTGACCGGCGGGATCGGCGCCGACAGTGTGCTGGAGTGTGTCGGCACCGGCGAGGCCATGCAGCAGGCCCTGCGCTCCGCGCGTCCGGGCGGCAACGTCGGCTTCGTCGGCGTCCCCCACGACGTTGCCATCGACGGGCAGGAGCTGTTCTTCTCCCACGTCGGACTGCGCGGCGGTCCCGCCCCCGTACGCCGCTACCTGCCCGACCTCATCGGCCTCGTCCAGTCGGGCCGTATCGACCCGGGCAAGGTCTTCGACCTCACCCTGCCGCTCGACGAGGTCGCCGAGGGCTACCGTGCGATGGACGAGCGCCGTGCCATCAAGGCGCTCCTGAAGCCCTGACCAGGAGGGACTCGCTCGTCCGAGCGGTGTGCCCGAGCGCTGACCGACCCCGTTCCGATCATTCGGAGGAACCTGCACTCGCCCGGTGCACCTGGGCTCGCGCGGTTCCGGCCGCAGCGCTGCTGCCGGCTGTGACGGCGTGCGGCGCCACGCCGGACACCACGCCCGCGGCGCCGCACCCCAGGGTTCACCGCGGCAGTCCGCGACCGGCCAGTAGATGACCGAAACCTCCGAGGAGAACAGCGCCATGCACATCCATCTCACGATCGACGGCAACAGTGTGGACGCCGCCTTGAACGACTGCTCCACCGCGCGGGACTTCGCCGCGCTGCTGCCCCTCACCCTCGAACTCGACGACTTCCAGAAGACCGAGCGCATCGCCGACCTGCCGCGCGAGCTGAGCATCGAGGGCGCCCCGGCGTCGTCCGAGCCCAAGGCGGGTGACCTGGCCTTTTACGCGCCGTGGGGCAACCTGGCCCTCTTCTGCCGCGATGGGCACCCCTCACCGGGCCTGGTCGTCCTTGGCCACCTCACCGACCCGGACGGCATCGCGCACCTGGCCGACGCTGACCGCGTCCACATCCAGCCCGCCTCCTGACCTCGCCACCCCGTTCCCAAGGAGTAGTTCCCCCTATGTCCGCTCCCGCCGCTCACGCGCCGGGCAAGCTGCCCTTCGTCGTGTGGGTGCTCGCCGCCGGCACCTTCCTGATGGGCACCACCGAATTCGTCATCGCCGGCATCCTCCCGGACATCGCCCCCGACCTCGGAGCCGGCGTCTCCCACGCCGGCCTGCTGATCACCGCCTTCGCCGTCGGCATGATCGTCGGCGGTCCGACCATGGCCCTGGCCACCCTGCACCTGCCCCAGCGCCTCACCCTCGTCCTCGCCCTGACCGTCTTCGCCGCCGGACACGTCGTAGCGGCCCTCACCGGCTCCTTCACCGTCGTCCTGGCCGCCCGGTTCGTCACCGCCCTGGCCACCGGCGCGTTCTGGGCCGTCGGCTTCGTCATCGCCACCACCGCCGCCGGGCCCGCGAACTCCACCCGGGCCGTCAGCGTGATGATGGGCGGCCTGACCCTGGCCAACGTCGTGGGCGTCCCCGCCGGGTCCCTGGTCGGGCACGTCACCGGCTGGCGCGGACTGTTCTGGGCCCTGGCCGTGCTCGCCGCCCTCGCCGCCGCCGTGATCGGCCGCTTCATCCCTCAAACGGAGCAACGCGCCCAGGTGTCCGTGCGGGACGAGATCCGGGCACTGCGCCAGGGCCGGCTGTGGCTGGCACTGGCCTCGGCCGTGCTGATCATGGGCGGCGTTCTGGCCTGCTACACCTACATCACCCCGCTGCTGACCGACCGCGCCGGCATCCCGGACGGTGCCGTGCCCCTGGTGCTGATCGCATTCGGCGCCGGTGCACTGGGCGGCACCGCGATCGGCGGCCGGTTCGGCGACCGCCACCCGATGACCACGACGATCCCGGCCGCCGCGACGACCGCGCTGATCCTTCTCGCACTGATCCCGCTGTCCACCACCCCGGTGGCCGCCATCGCCCTGATCTTCCTCATGGCGCTGGCCGGGTTCACGATCAACCCGGTCGTCACCGCCCTCGCCGTCCGTATCGCCGGCGACGCCCCCACTCTGGCCTCCGCGCTGACCACGTCCGCGTACAACACCGGCATCGCCGCCGGCTCCGCGCTCGCCGGGCAGGCCCTCGCCTCCTCCCTCGGCGTGACCGGACCCGCCCTGGTCGGCGCCGTCTTCGCGGGCCTGACCCTGCTGCCGCTGATCGCCCTGGCCATCACTGCCAAGCGCGGCTCGACCCGCACCGTCGCCCACCGAGTTCCCGACATGCCCATCCCGGCAGTGCGCAAGACCACTGAAGCGACGTCGGCGCGGACCTGAACCGGTCCGGCCGTCCCGCACCACACTCACCTGGAGCAACCCCGTGGACCCCAAGAACCCCGCCTACGACTTCTCCGGGCAGGTCGCCTTCATCACCGGTGCCGGCTCCGGCATGGGTCTGGCCGCCGCCCGCGCCTTCGCCACCTCCGGCGCCGCCATCGGTCTCGCGGACATCGACGAGAAGGCCGTCACCGCCGCCGCCAAGGAACTCACCGACAACGGTCACCAGGCCCTCGCCCTGGTCTGCGACGTCACCGACGAAGACCAGGTCGCCGCCGCCGTCGACCGCACCGTGGACGCCTTCGGCCGCCTCGACATGGCCTACAACAACGCCGGCATCATGGTCCCGCCCACCGACGCCGCCGACGAAAGCGCCGGTCAGTTCGACCGCGTCCAGGACATCAACCTGCGCGGCATCTGGGCCGCCATGAAGCACGAACTGCGCCACATGCGCGCCCAGGGAAGGGGCGCCATCGTCAACTGCTCCAGCCTCGGCGGTCTCGTCGGCAACCCCGGCCGCGCCGCCTACCACGCCTCTAAACACGGCGTCATCGGCCTGACCAAGAGCGCCGCACTTGAATACGGGGCACGCGGCGTCCGCGTCAACGCCGTCTGCCCCGGCACCATCAGCACCCCCATGGTCGACGCCATGGTCGAAGGCGGAGAACTCGACCGCACCCAGGCCGAAGCCGGCCAGGCCATCAACCGGCTCGGCACCGCCGACGAGATCGCCCAAGCCGTCCTGTGGCTGTCCAGTCCCGGCGCCGGCTACGTCACCGGCATCGCCCTGCCCGTCGACGGCGGCTACACCGCCCAGTAGCCGCTCGGCTTCCACCGCACCATCAGACCGTTGCAGAACAAGGAGACCCGCCATGCCCGAGCAGTCCGCCCCCGAGGAACTGAGGGACATCGCTCCCAAGCTCGTGGATGTCACCAATGACGTCCTCTTCGGTGACATCTGGAACCGCCCCGGTCTCTCGCCCCGCGACCGGAGCCTGGTCACCGTGAGCACGCTGGCCGCCCTCTACCGCGGCGAGCAACTCGACTACCACCTGGGCGTTGCCCTGGACAACGGGTTGAGCGTGCGGGAGTTGTCCGAAGCCATCACTCATCTCGCCTTCTACGCGGGCTGGCCCAACGCCATGACCGCGATCAAGAGGCTCAAGAAGATCGCCGACCAGCGCGACTCCTCCTGACCCTGTCTGCTCACCCCCAACCACCCTATTTGGCAAGGATGAAGACCATGGAGCACATCACCTCGACCTCGACGGCCAAGGCGCCGGCCGAGCGGTTCACGGGCGACGTCTACCTCAACATGATCGAGGCCCCTACCGAACCTGCCCGCCTCGCTGCCGCCCTGGTCCGCTTCACCCCTGGCGCCCGCACCAACTGGCATTCCCACGCCAACGGCCAGACCCTCTACATCACCGACGGCATCGGCCTGGTCGGTACCCGCGACGGCCACGTCGTACGTGTCAGCGCCGGGCAGACCGTCAAGTGCCCGGCCGGCGAGGAGCACTGGCACGGCGGCACCGACACCACGCTCATGGCCCACATCGTCATGGTCGTCGGCGACGCGGACGGAGACGGCACCACCTGGCTCGAACCTGTCACCGAGGAGCAGTACACCCACGCCCTCAACAGCAAGAACGGGAGCTGATCCGCCCTCGCTCAGGGTCCTCGTCACCCCCTCCCTGGGCGACGGAGCGGCACGCCCCGTCCGCTGTCGCACCCGGGCGCCGGCAGCCAAGGATCTCGAGGTGCTTGTCTCTGTCGCTCATCGAGGGAAGGCGCACGAACGCCAGGATCTCCCTGGCCAGCCGCACGACGAGCTTCTTGATCGCTGCCGGGGTGGGCGGGCGACCGGTGCCCCGGCGCGCGGTGTAATCCCATTTCGCGGCGATGAACCTGCGTGCCCGGCCTTCCACTCGGCGGTGCCTTCCACTCGGCGGTGTGCGCCGCGAACCGCATCGCTCCGTACTTGACGATGCGGCCGAAGCCCCGCTCGGCGATCCCGGGCGCCACGCGGTGGGCGGCCAGGAAGCTCCCGCGGGACCGCGTCGGCATCTGCCCGAGTGGTTCCCGGGCCCACGGCAATCCGCTCCTCCGCCGGACCCACTCATGCCGACAGTCAACAGACGACACCATTTCGGGCTACTATGATCACTCGTGGAGTTGAAGGAGGGTTAAGCCGTGTCTGGTCAGGCGCTTTCCAGTCTCACCCGCTCGACAACCCTCCGGGAGCGCGCGCTCGTGGCGCTGCGGACGGCCATCACCACCGGCCAGTACCAGCCCGGCGACCACCTCGGAGAAGTAGAGATCGCCGAGCACCTGTCGGTAAGCCGCGGCACGGTACGCGAAGCCCTGCGCCACCTCCAGCAGGAAGGCCTCGTCACCGCGGGAGCACGTGGCATGCTGCGCGTGTCCCAGCTGACCCCGACCGAGGTCCGGGAACTCTTCCAGGTCCGGGAAGCGCTGGAAGGACTCGCGGTGGCACAGATCATCGCGTCACCGCGCAGACAGGACGCGGCCGAGGCCCTGCGCAAGGCCCTGGAAAAGCTGCAGGAAGCCTTCGCGTCAGGCGCGGATCTGGCCTCGAAGGTCGAGGCCGATCTCGGCTTCCACCTCCTGTTGTGCGAGCTATCCGGCAACTCGGTACTCCTCAAGACCTGGCGGCAGCTCGAGGGACCGATGCGCGTGGTGATCATGAGCGCGGCCAGTGAACGCCGCGACGTGGCCATGTCCGCGACGGCCCACGAGCCCATCGCCGACGCGATCGCCCGCGGAGACGCCGCGGCGGCCCAAGAGATCCTGCACGCGCACATGGCCTCGGCGATCGAGCAGCTGGGCATCGAACGCGAAGGCACTCGCGACACCGCCTGAACACCACGACCTCAAGGTGCGTGTCTCACGCCGGGGCACGCTCGGCAAGGTAGGGCCCGCCCGGTCGTCCGCGGACGGGCCCGCGGATACGGCAATCCCCCGAGGCGGGCGAGCGCCGCCGGGTCCTGCTCGATCTTGGAAGCGATGACACCGAGCACGCCCTGGAACTCACGCCGCACCAGCTCGGCGAACAGCACCTCCTCCGTCCTCCGGTGCAGGCAGACGGTGCCCTTGTCGATGCGGGCGCGGCGCGCGATCTCGTCGATGGTGACCCGTTGCGGATCCTGCTGCGCGGTGACCTGGGGCGTGTCCGGTACGAAGCGGTCCACGACCCGGTGGAGATCCGCTACGGCGTCGCGCGCGCCGCCATCGCCCGGGACCGCCACCAGGTGGCCACGGGCCCCGGGCGAGAGTGGCGCGGAGCGCTTCCGCCGGAGGAGGCCCTGGGTCCGCTCGCCCCCGGGCTCGGGTCCCGGAGGTGAGCGAACCACCCCGAAGGGTCCTCAGTGCAGGTGGGATCCTCCGTTGATGTCGTAGGTGACGCCGGTGAGGTAGCCGGATTCGGGCCGGGACAGGAAGGCGATGACGTCGGCCACGTCGTCGACGCTGCCGATACGGCGCACGGGGATGTCCGCGATCATGGCTGCCTTGCGGTCCTCGTCCAGCTTGCCCTGGGTGATATCGGTGTCGATCAGGCCGGGGGCGACAGAGTTGACGGTGACCCCGGCGGGCCCGAGTTCGCGGGAGAGCGCCTTGGCGAAGCCGAGCAGGGCGGCCTTGGCGGCCGAGTAGGCCACTCCCCCGAAGACGCCGCCGCCGCGCTCGGCCGACACGGAGGAGAGGAAGACGATGCGGCCGAACCCGCGCTCGGCCATACCCGTGGCCACCCGGTGGGTGACCAGGTAGCTACCGCGGACGTTCACCTCGAAGATCGTGTCCCACTCGGTGGGCGTGACGTCGAGGAAACGAGTCGGCGAGGTGATGCCCGCGTTGTTGACGAGGGCACCGATCGGCGGGAGTCCCGCCTCGGTCTGCGTGATCGCCGCGTCGACCGCGTCGGCGTCGGTGACGTCCGCCGCCAGGCCCAACGCCTGTACGCCGTGCCGGGCGGCGACTTCCCGGGCGGTGTCCTCGGCTGCCTCCTTGTCCAGGTCGAGGACGGCGATGTGGTAGCCGGCGGCGGCCAGCGCGTGCGCGGTGGCGCGTCCGATGCCGCGGCGGGAGCCCGCCCCGGTGACGACGGCGGTGCGGGGGGTGTGCTCGCTGGCCATGCGGTGCTCCTGAGGAGTGGAATGGGGAGTGGAGAAGGGAGTGAGCGCGGATGTCCCGCGCGGGATCAGAGTTCGCGGCGGACGCGTTCCTTGATCGCCGCGACGGAGAGCCCGTAGCGGTCGTGGAGGGTGGGCAGTGCGCCCGCGGCGAGGAACTCGTCGGGCAGCCCGATCGGGACGATGCGGGCCGCCTGCTGGGAGAAGGCCAGGCTGGAAGCCACGGACTCGGCGAGACCTCCGACGACACTGTGGTTCTCAAGGGTCACCACGAGGCGCCCCGTGCCGGCCTCCCGCACCACCGTCTCGCGGTCGAACGGCTTGATCGTCGGCACATGCAGGACGGCGACGTCGACACGGTCGGATTCGAGTTCCGCCGCCGCGCTCAGGGCCCGTACCGTCATCAGACCGGTCGAGATGAACAGCACGTCACGGCCACCACGCAGCTGCGCCGCCTTGCCGAATTCGAACCGGTAGTCGTACTCGTCCAGGACGGTGGGCACCGCCCCTCGCAGCAGTCGTGTGTAGGTGGGGCCGGGGTGGGCGGCCAGTGCCGGGACGGCCTGTTCGATGTCGACGGAGTCCGCGGGGTCCACGATCGTCAGGCCGGGCATGCCGCGCAGGATGGCCAGATCCTCGGTCGCCTGGTGGCTGGGCCCGTAGCCGGTGGTCAGTCCGGGCAGCGCGCCGACGACGTTGACGCCCAGCTGCGGCTCGGCGATGTCCAGGCACAGGAAGTCATACGCGCGGCGGGTGGCGAAGACGGAGTAGGTGGAGGCGAACGGGGTCAGGCCCACCTCGGCCAGCCCCGCCGCCGCGCCCAGCATCGCCTGTTCTGCCATGCCCATCTGGAAGAAGCGGTCGGGGTGGGCCTCGCGGAAGATGTGCATGTCGGTGTACTTCGCCAGGTCCGCCGAGAGCCCGACCACATCGGAGCGTTCTTCGGCGAGCCGTGCCAGCGCGTGCCCGAAGGGGGCCTTTGTGGTGCGCTGTCCCTCTTCCGCGATCGAGGCGATCATCGCGGAGGTGGTGAGCCTCCGCTTGGGGGCCTCGGTCTGTGTGGGCGCGGCCTCAGTCGGCGCGGAGCTGTTCATCGAACGGGTCCCTCTCCGTGGGTGGTTGCGCGGTCGGAGTCGGCCCCGCTCCGGTGACGCTCAGTCAACTCGTCGCGCGCGGCCTGCCATTCGTGTTCCTCCACCCGCATGAAGTGCGCCTTCTCCCGGGTCTCCAGCATCGGCACACCGCACCCGATCCTGGTGTCGCAGATGAGCACAGCAGGTGATCCACGGTGTTCGCGCAGGCGGTCGAAGGCCGCGACGAGCGCGTCGATGTCGTTGCCGTCCACGCGGATCGCATGCCAGCCGAACGCCTCCCACTTGGCCCTGACCGGCTCGGTGCGCAGCACGCCCTTGGTCGGGCCGTCGGCCTGGAGGGCGTTGACGTCGACGATGGCGGTGACGTTGTCCAGCCCGTGATGGGCGCAGGCCAGCGCGGCCTCCCAGGTGGAGCCCTCGTCGAGTTCGCCATCGGAGAGCAGGTTGTACACGCGGGCGTCGCTGCCCTGGTGGCGCAGGCCGAGGGCCATGCCGGTGGCTACTCCCAGACCGTGTCCCAAGGAGCCACCGGAGATCTCCATGCCGGGGGTGTACGAGGCCATGCCCGACATGGGCAGACGCGAGTCGTCACTGCCGTAGGTGGCGAGTTCGCCGACCTCCAGCACGCCCGCCTCGGCGAGCGCCGCGTACAGCGCGATCGCGTAGTGCCCGATCGACAGCAGGAACCGGTCACGCTGCGGCCATTCCGGCTCGTGCGGACGGTGGTTGAGGACGTCCTGGTAGAGGACGGCCAGGACGTCGGCCACACCCAGCGCCTGTCCGATGTAGCCCTGCCCCTGGGTCTCCCCCATGTCCAGCGCGTGCATACGGATGCGGTAGGCGGATTCCTTCACGGCACGCACCCGCTCGGCGGGCGACACCCCCGCCGCGGGGGTGGCCTGAGTGGTCATCGCAGTCATCCTCGTCTCTTCTCTCGGTGGGCGGCCTTGAGGTCTCTCAGTGGGCGGCCTTGAGGTCTCTCAGTGGGCGGCCTTGAGCGCGGGTTCGGCGGACGCCGTCACGGCCCGGTCGGTCTCCCGGCGCTCGGGCTCGCCCCATGTCTCGCGCGTCACCAGCGTTGCCACGAAGCCCAGCAGGCCGTAGCAGGTGAACAGCACCGCGGGGCCGATCCACCCGGTGCCGGAGTACAGCGCGGTGGCGATCATGGGCGTGAAACCGGAGACCACCGCGGACAGTTGATAGGCCAGGGACGTTCCGGCGGTGCGGGTCCTGGTGGCGAACAGCTCGCAGAACCAGGCCCCCTGGACGCCGGCCAGGCAGTTCTGGCAGACGGCGTAGCTGATTACGAAGGCGACCATGACCAGTGCCGCCGTCCCGGTGTTGACGAACAGGAAGAGCGGGATGCCCCAGACGACGCTCACCGCGCAGCCGAACAGGTAGACCGGGCGGCGACCGACCCGGTCCGACAGGCGGCCCCAGAGCGTGGTGGCCGCGATGCCGAGGGCCGCGGCCGTCACCAGCGCGGTGAGGGTGGTGGTGCTCGATACGTCGGGGGCGTGACCATCGTCCAGGTAGGACAGGACGAAGGTGACCGAGACGGCGTATCCCGCGGTCTCCGTGGTCCGCAGGCAGAAGGCCCGCAGAACGTTGCGCCAGTCCTCGCGGATCACTGTGAGCAGCGGGTTCTTGGCGAGTTCGCCGGACTCCTTGATCTCCTCGAACTGGGGCGATTCGTCGATCTTGAGCCGGATGAAGATGCCCACGGCGATCAGGACGGCGCTGAGCAGGAACGGCACGCGCCAGGCCCAGGTGTCGTCCAGGGTGTGCCGGCTCATCAGGAACGCGAGGTTGGCGAGCAGCAGTCCGACCGGGAAGCCGGCCTGTGTGATGCCCGTGTACAGGCCGCGCCGTCGCCACGGGGCGTGCTCGAAGGTCATCAGGATGGCGCCTCCCCATTCGGCGCCGAAGGCGAGGCCCTGGATCACGCGGACGGCCACCAGCAGGACCGGAGCCCAGACCCCGACCATCTGGTAGGTGGGCAGACAGCCGATCAGTACGGTCGCGACGCCCATCAGCAGCAGGGATCCGACCAGCACGGGCTTGCGGCCGACGCGGTCCCCGAGGTGACCGGCGACGATACCGCCCAGAGGCCGGGCGGCGAAGCCGATCCCCAGCGTCGCGAAGGACAGCAGGGTGGCCGACAGCGGGTCGGAGTCGGGGAAGAACACGTCGCCGAAGTAGAGCGCCGCGGCCGTGCCGAAGCCGATGAAGTCGTATGTCTCGATGGTCGCGCCGACCCCGCATCCGACGGCGACCCTCAGCCGCTCGGGCGACCCGTGCGCCGCCTGTTGCGGCGCCCTGGACTCAGCCATGCCGATCCTCCTCGATCCTCAGCGGGTCATCTGTCCCGGCCCCGACTGTTGTCTGTTGACAGTCAACAGCCGAGAGCGATGCTGCGGCGATGATGAGGCGCTGTCAACCCATCCGGCGAAGACCCGCGTCATCTACTCGGGTAGCGCGCGGTCTCTTCCACGGCGGGAAGGCGGCCCGCTACCGGGCCGCGGGCAACCAGCCGACCGCCCTGCCCCGCCCGCCGGACGACCTGGGAATCTTCAGCGACGGGAACGGGAAGTGGGCGCCGATGGCGGGGAGTTGATCGAGTTTGGCGAGCCCTTCGATGAACACGGCACCACCGATCGCATCGCGCTCCTCGACGGCCGTGGCGCCGATAACCGCGGCGGGGCCGCGGAAGACCCGCGCATCGACCATGTCACCGGTGATCGGGGCCGATCCTCCGCCGCGTGCACGGCGAGCCATGGCCGCCTGCGGGCCGTCTGCGACCAGCAATCAGTATTTTGACATAGGTTTCTTGTCATAGATAACTTGGCGGCGTGTCCGGATCCAGTGAGGCTCGTCCGAGCCAGAGCGTCGACCATGTGGCCGCCGGCCTCGTGGCGTGCCTGCCCACGGTGAACCGGTACATCAAACAGAGCGTCGACCGGCAACTGCCCTATCCCAAGCTCCCCGAGCGGCAGTTGGCCCTGCTTCAGTACGTCGCCGAGCACGACGGCGCCACCGTCCACAAGGCGGCCGACGCGCTGCGGATGATGCCGAACAACGTCAGCGCCCTGGTCACCCGTCTCACCGAAGCGGGCCTGCTCGAGCGGCATCAGGACGACACCGACAAGCGCGTGGCGCACCTGTGCGTCACGGCCATGGCGCGTCAGCGCATCGGCGAGGTCGAGAACATCGCGGCGGCGCAGCTCGCGTCCGCGCTGCGTACCCTCTCCGACGGCGACCTCGGTGCCCTCGGCTCGGCGCTCGGCGCCCTTGAGGCTCTCACCAGGCGCCTGCGCGACCACTCCGCCTGACCGGTCCGACTGCCCGTACGCCCACTGCCCTTGCCGCTGCTGCGGTGGGGCTGGGTGTGCGCTCCCTCCCTCCACACATGTCCACGCGCCCCTAGCCGCGCGCCCCACGTCCCGAGGACGTCTCACCCATGTCTGTCACCGCTGTTTCCACAGCGCCCACCCCCGTATCCGACTCCCACCGCCGCGGTCGTCGCGCCAATCCCTGGCTGACGCTGGTCGCCGTCGGGCTCGGTCTGTTCATGGTCGGCCTTGACGGCTCGGTCGTCTCGATCGCCAACGCCGAGATCGCCCGCGACCTGAGCGCCACCACTGCCGAACTGCAGTGGGTCACCAACTCCTACCTGCTCGCCCTCGCCGCCACCCTTATCCTCGGCGGCAAGCTCGGCGACCGCCTCGGGCGCCGTACGCTCTACCTCGTCGGCGTCGTCGGCTTCACCGCCGCGTCCGTCGCGATCGGCCTTGCCGGCTCGGTCGAGGGCGTCATCGCCTTCCGCGCCGTGCAGGGCCTCTTCGGCGCGATGCTCATGCCCAACACCCTGGCGTTGCTGCGTGCCGTGTTCCCGCCGAAGAAGTTCGGTATGGCGGTCGGCATCTGGGCGATGATCTCGTCCGTCTCCACCGCGCTCGGCCCCATTGTCGGCGGGCTGCTCGTCGAGCACGTCAACTGGGAGTCGGTCTTCTACATCAACGCCCCCATCGGCGTCATCGCCCTCGTCTTCGGCCTCGTGGTTCTGCCGCAGTCCAGGAACGAGGCGGCCGCGAGTGAAAAGTTCGACGTGCCCGGCGTCGTGCTGCTCGCCCTCGGACTCCTCGCCGTCGTCTTCGGCGTCGTCAAGGGCGAGACATGGGGCTGGACTTCGGCCGGCACGCTCGGCGCGATCGCCGGCGGTACCGTCGTGCTGGTCCTCTTCGGCTGGTACGAGACCCGCGTCGCCCACCCCCTGCTCCCCATGCGGCTGTTCCGCAATCCGGCCCTGACCATCGGTACGTTCGTCACCGCGCTGAACTTCTTCGTCCTGCTCGGCGTGATCTTCTTTGTGATGCTGTACCTGCAGAACGTACGCGGCTTCACGCCCGTCGAGTCCGGTGTACGCACCCTGCCGCTCAGCCTCGCCTCCATGGTGGCCTCGCCGCTCGGTGCGAAGCTCACCGAGAAGTTCGGCCCGCGCCTGACCATGCCGCTCGGGATGGTGCTCCAGGCCGGCGCCGCGTTCACCATGCTCGCGTGGAGCGACGACTCGTCGTACAACGCCCTGTGGCCGCCGTTCGTCGCGCTCGGTCTCGGCGTCGGCATGGTGATGTCCGCGTCCTCAGACGCGATCGTCGGCAATGCCCCCGTCAGGGACGGTGGCATCGCCGGTGGCCTCCAGGCCACCTCGCTCCAGGTCGGCGGAGCGCTCGGCACGTCGGTGCTCGTCTCCCTCATCAGCAGCCGCGTCGGCTCCACGCTCACCGACTCACTGACCGACGCCGGGCTGCCCCACTCGGCCGCCGCTCGCTTCGAGGAGGCGAAGGACGCGGTCGCGATGGGCGCCGCCCCGGTCTCCGACGCGATGCCCGCACAGCTCAGGACGGCCGTGACGGAGGGCAGCCACACCGCTTTCATGAACGGTGTCCACACCGCCGTCCTGGTCACCGGCGTCCTCGCCCTCGTCGGCGCCGCCCTCGCGGCGCTCGGCCTCCGCGGCCGGAAGGACGAGCACGACGAGGAGGACGAGAAGGTGCCGAGCCCGGCCGCTGCCTCGGCCGCGCCGGCCACGGACACTTCGCCCGTCCCGGCGGCGACCGCGAGTGCCGCGGCCGCGGTCCCGTCATCCGGCGGCATCCGGATCAGCGGCCATGTCCGCGGCGCCGAGTCGGCACCCGTGCCGCAGGCGGCGGTCACCCTGATCTCGCCGGGCGGGCGGCAGGTGGGCCGTGTGGTGGGCGGTCTGGACGGTTCGTACGCGGTGGACGCGCCGGGCGCGGGCAGCTATGTGCTCATCGCCTCCGTCGAGGGCCACCAGCCACAGGCGTCCACGGTCGTGGTCGGCGGCGAGCCGGTCCCGTACGACATCCTGCTCTCCGGCACCAGTGGCCTGGTCGGCACGGTCAGGTCGGCCGACCGCGAGGAGCCGGTCGTCGGCGCCATGGTGGTCGCGGCCGACGTGCGCGGCGACGTGCTCGCCGCCGGACTGACCGACACGGACGGCGCCTTCGGCTTCGACGAGCTGGTGCCCGGCCCGCTGACTCTCGCGGTGACCGCGGCCGGGTACCGGCCGATCGCATTGCCCGTCGAGATAACCGCGCAGGGCGTCACCAGGGCCGAGGTCGAACTTCTCTCCGGCCGGCAGGTGCGGGGCGTGGTTCAGGCCGCGGGCCGACCGCTGCACGACGCGCGGGTCACGCTCATCGACGCGGCCGGCAACGTGGTGGCCACCGCGACCACCGGCGACGACGGAGGCTACGCCTTCACCGACCTGGACGGCGGCGAGTACACGGTCACGGCGGCCGGCTACCCGCCGAAGGCCACCAACCTGACCGTGCACGGCTCGGGTGTGGAGAGCCACGACATCGAGCTCTCCCACCCGGGCGACTGACACACCCCGGGCCGGACACGCCGGGAGCGGAGGCGTGCCCGGCCCGGCGGTGAAAAACCGCGGACCCGGTGGTCCGTAACGGCAGGGGACGGCCCGCCGCCGGTCCGGGACTCACCACGTACCGCCTCAGCGGGGCGCAGAGCGCGAGCGGGCCTCGGCGAGCTCGCTCTGGGCGGCGGCCAGGGCATGGAGCGCGCGTCGCGGAAGGCGTGGACCACGATTTTCAGCGAATGAACGATGGCTCCGCCAACGCAGCAGATCACTCCATATCAGGCATTGGCTCGAACTCGAAGGAGTTGGCTCGATATCTGGCATCCTTCGAGGGCAAGACCACCCACGTCGACACCAGAACTGGGTCGGGCGTTGCCTATGACAGAGGGCGCGGCGTCCTGATCGTCGAGACAGCATACCGAATTCACGCATACCACTATTCATCGGATTCTTTCGACTCGGAGAGATACAGGCCAAAATGAGAGCAAGGATTCGAATCCAGTCATATGACCCAGGAGGTATGTCGTTGAGGCTTACGCCTGCGCAGGCAGCCCTGTTCCGAGAGTGCATCGCACTCACCATGGAGGCCCATGACGGAGACGCCATGACGGAACTCTGCGCGGGCAGCCCGAAGAGGGAACTGGAAAACATCACGACAGAGGTAGCGCATGTGCCAGAAAATACATCTGACACGTGCACCTTCACGCTCAGGCAGCTCCACTCAATTTACGCCAGCATCACCCATGCGGTCGTCGCACTGCCGCCAGAGGAGACCTTTCACATTCGAACTGGATTTTACCGCGAAAACGCCATCGAGTTGGCGAATTCCATGAGGGCCGCTGTTCACGATTGCCTATTCCGATCAGGCTGCTGAGCTGGGCATTCCCTGTGGATGGTGAGGCAGTTGGGGTGACATGGTGCGGTACTCGTTGAACAGTCCGCCAAGTACCTGGCGACGCCTGACCGCGGCGGCGGGCAAGGGGATGATGTTCGGGGCGTCGTCTGGGGCCATGCGCCGGTCGGGCGGGCGGTGACACCCAGGACGTGAACGCGCCGGGTGGCGATCTCCATGACGAAGAGGACGCGCCGGATAGTGGCGGCGGCGACCCGATGACCGAGCCGATCCAGCTCACCCTGGATGCTGACGTACCCCAGGTCGGGTTCTCTCTCGCCGAGCGCTGAATGAGCACGACCGTCTCTTCCGGCAACGGTGGCCGACCGGGTCCGACCACGCGATACCGTCTTCCAATCAATCTGCGTGTGGTCCAACGGCACATCGGTCTTGCCCTGGACAATCGATACCGGAAGCCGCCGCACGTGCTGCGCGTCATCGCTGAACAGGGATGGCTGACAACTACTCGCCATTCGTGCCCCGGTCTGCCTCATGGCCCTATCGCGCTGCCCTCAGACTGTGGAGCCGTCCTCCGGGTGCGCCGATGTCCATGGAGCGCCCTTGCCCGGCAGCGGCCCCCATACCAACACGCCGCGGTGAATCCCAGGAACAGCTGCGGTCATCAACGGGCCGGTGCCTTGAGTGAAGGCTTCGGCCAGGGCGGCCAGGAACTCGCTGAGGGATCCGTACCCCGGGGAGGTGAGCGGTTCAGATGGCGGCTCACCGCCGGCCAGGTGGAAGGTTGCGAGCCGACCACCAGCATCGACTGCCAGGCCGCCCCACGGCGGCAGGGAGTAGTCGGTGACGGCGAACGGAACCCATGAGCCCCAGAACGGGTCAGTGTTCCCTCCGCGGCCCCGGACGTGCGCGATTTCCTCAAGCGGTAGCAGATGATGCTGGGCGAGGAACAAGCCCGGGTCGCACTCGTCGGGGTCTCGGTCAAGGGCTGAAGCATCGACCGGTCGCCGGACCGCACAGGTCAGGCCATCCGAACCTGCGCGGCGCAGCGACCGGTCACTTCATCGTGCACTTGATCTCGTCCTTGAACAGGGCGTCGAACTCGTCGTCATAAGGAACTCCTCGGCCACGCCCACATCGGTGTCACCGCCACCGTCTACGCCCACGTCCGACTCCGCCTCCAGCGCGCCGTCGTCAACCCGCGACGACGCCGACGACCCGCCGCTGTGCGGAGCCACCGTCCAGTGACGTTGCCGTCAACTACTGCCGTCACCCACCGCAGAGTCAGGGTGCACCACCTCACCCGCCAGCCAACGTTCGAATGGTGCGACCTCCGACAGTTCGAAATTGATCGCTTTCAACCCTCCGGCGAAGTCTTCAGCCAATTTCGAGAGCATCGCGACTAGCTCACCCCGTGCAATGTTCTCGCGCTCTGGGTTCGGAACCCAATTGGTCCGGGAATTACAGTGAATCACCACGAGATCCCCGCTTGAACGGAAGGTCAAAGTCCTCTCAATACCTTGCGAGTAGAGATCCACCTCGACTTCGCGATGCTCGCGAACACCCGCCAGAAGCGACGGAAGCTGCTCCATGAAGGCAGACAAGTCATACGCGACATCGAGCGGCCACTCATCACTCCCGAAACCGCCAATGTGGAATCTTCCGCCTCCAGCATCAGAGAGGGCGCTACACGCCTCCATGACGAGGGTTTCATACTCGGCACCCGGCTCCGGACTCGCCGAAGCAGGAGCCACAGCACCAGACCGCACGGCCGGATTGAACGACACAGAGAAGCTCATGTCTCCAGCCTCCTAGTTCGGGCCAATGATCGGGAATCCCGTCTTGTACAGCCCACTTGGACTCGGGACGATGGTAGCTGCCCGCGCTTGGACGATACTGCCATCCGGCATAATCACCTGCCCCAATCCTTCCGGAATGCGTACCGACCTAGGTCCGGCTCCTTCGATATGGAGTCCCTTCAAGACCCTGCAGCGGCGTCATTATCCAGCCACTGAAATGCATGACCCCACGTTTTAACGCTGTTGGAGGCCCAATTTACGCATCCGTTGCTGTTGTGAACGAGGACTTGAGTCTCGCCCGCCAGCACATAGTACGTGTGGATTCTACTGACTGTGAGGTCGTAGGTGCGTTGCAGCTTCGCGAAGCGGCGCACGGAGGTGACCGTCACGGCCTTGCCCTTGTCCGTGCGGAGCCGCATGCCGGTGATGACGTCGCCGGCGTCCACCCAGCGGGCCTGCGTCGACCGCATCGTCAGCCTTCTTCTCGGCCTTCCGTGCAGTAGTCGTAGCCCTGGGAGTGGCTGCTGGCCGGCCAGGCGTGGCAGCAGACAAGGCCGACCGTGCTTGCCTCGCTGAACCTGCCCAGGGAGGCGGGCGGGCATCCGGCCGCGCTGCTGGAGGGCGCCTACCGGGAGGAGCCGGAACCCGAACCGGCCTCCCTGCTGGAGTTGCGGGGCGCAGTGAACGCGATGCTGCCGAGGGTGGACCTGACCGAGGAGCTGCTGGAGGTGTTCTCCTGGACCGGCACCGAACAGGCGTTTCTTCCAGCTCCCCGACCTGCCTGGCGGCCTATGGCCCGTCCGGGACAAGCGCGCGGCCGACGATCAGTGGGGCCCTTGGCTCAGAGGGCGGTATGCGGGGCGAGGAGGCTGGTGCCGCACCAGTTCTGCTGATAGAGGTGGTCGAGCACGGCTGCCTCCGCCGAACCTGGGTGGCGGCGTGTACCGACGATGACGGGTTCGGTCAGGGAAGGCAGGAACGGGCGGGCTAGCTGTTCGAAGCTTTCGGGCACGGCCGATGCCGGAACCACGGTGACGCCCAAGATCCCTGTGTCGCAAGGTCTGCCATGCGCAGGGCCCTGTCGCTGGCGAGGAGCGGGTGTCCCTCGGGCAGGACGGCGACGTAGGTCTCCTCGCCCAGGGGGTGGATGTCGAATGTGCAGCCGGTGGGGATGCGGTGGACGAGGACGATGTCGAGCGTTCCCTGGCGGGCCGGCCGTTCCATATCCGCTGGATCGGGCTCCTCGTGGAGAATGACCTGGAGTTTCGGGTGGCGGTGGCGGAGCCGGCCCAGTGCCAGAGGGAGCCGTCGTGCTCCCAGGCCCATGTGGACGGCGATGATGAGTTCACCGGCCAGTTCCCCGGAGGCGGCACGGGCAGCCAGGACGGCTCTGCGGCACGCGGTGGTCGCGATCTCTGCCTCGGCGAGGAAGGCGCGTCCGGCCATGGTCACTGTGACCCCGCCCGATGTCCGAGTGAACAGCTGCACACCGAGGTGCTTTTCCAGAGCGCCGATCTGCGGCGACAAGGACGGCTGCGTGACGCGCAGACGCTCAGCAGCCGCTGTCATGGAGCCCTCTTCGGCCATAGCCAAAGCGTATCCGTATTGCCGCGGGTTCATCCGCTTCCACCTTGGGTGGCATAGGCAATGCCAATCTCAGACATGCGATGACACTATTTGTCTCTATGTCTCGCGGATCCTACCGTGGTGCATGTCCGGTGGATCGCCGCCGCCGAAAGCGGTGGCCATCAGGGCGGGAGTCGGTACGGGCGCGCCTGTGAGGGGCCCGTGGCGGCGAGGCCGCCCGGCGGGTTCTGTTCGACAACGCATCGTCTAGATCCCGGGCAGTTGCCCCGGAGGCCCGCGTCACCCGAACGCTCACCAACATGGACGGGAGTGGCAATCATGGCAAATCAGACAGGTGTTGGTCGCGGCGACGGGGTATCGCCGAAGAACGCCGATTCGAGACTGGCGGGAAAAGTCGCGCTCGTGACGGGTGCTTCCAAGGGCATCGGGGCGGGCATCGCGCGGGAATTCGCTGCGGCCGGAGCGTCGGTCGTGGTCAACTACGCCTCCAGTGCCGCTGGCGCCGAGCGGGTGGTGCAGGACATCCAGGCGCGAGGGGGGACCGCGATCGCCATGCAGGGCGACGTGTCGGTGCCTGCGGATGTTGAGCGCCTCTTCGCCAGGACCGTAGACGCGTACGGCCGGTTCGACATCCTCGTCAACAATGCCGGTGTCTATCACGCACAGCCGCTGGAGACCGTCACGCAGCAGGAGATCGACCGTCAGCTTTCCGTCAACGTGACCGGACCGATCCGTACGATCCAGGAAGCCCTTAAGTACTTCGGGTCCGACGGCGGGTCGGTTATCAACATCGGATCGCTGGACAGCGCCCGCGCGGTGCCGGGGATGTCGGTGTACGCCGCGACGAAGGGCGCCGTCGATGCCTTGACGCGAGTCCTGGCCGCCGAGCTCGGCCCTCGCGGGATCCGAGTGAACACCCTGGCCCCTGGCGGTGTGGAGACGGAAGGTATCCACGCGGCCGGCTTCATCGGCAGTGACGCCGAGACGGACATGATCGGGCGCACCCCCCTGGGCCGTATCGGTCAGCCCAAGGATCTGGCGCGGGCGGCGGTCTTCTTCGCCTCCGACGACGCCGCATGGGTCACCGGAGAGCGCCTCACCGCCTCTGGCGGCCTGCGAACCTGACACACCCTGACAACGCCTGAGTCTGCAGACCCGCTCCGCGGGATCCTCATGGGAACGCTGCTTCCGATCACCAACCGCTACACCGACCGCACAGGACCTGTAACCGCGCTCGAGGTGCTGAGAGGTCATGTCACTTGGCCAGTCTGCGGTGACATATGAGGGTCGCGGCGATGGCGGTGAAGGCGAGGAAGTGTTCCGGCTTGCGTTCGTAGCGGCGGTGCAGGCGTCGGCAGCCGGACAGCCAGGGGCAGCCTTCGGGCCGTGCTCCGTCCACCCGGATGCCCCTGGTGATGTCTGATCGGCGGCCGTCAACCCGTACGCGTGGCCCTATGATTCGGGGGCTCGCGTACGGGTTCCCGTCCCCTGGCGCCCAGGATTCCTGGACCCGGCGCGCCTTTACGTGCGGGCCATAAAAGGGGGAGCCAGACGGGACCGAGTCCGGTCGATCGTGGCCGAACCGGATCAAAACACCCGCCTGTGTGACCCAGGATGCGGTCGGGTGTGCGGTGCCGCCAAGGACCCGGATGCGGCGACTGCTGTGTTCGATCACCACGAGTACGTACATCCGCGCGCCGGACGAGGTGACCGCATCAAAGAAATCACAGACCAGGAGGGCGTCGGCTTGGAAACGCAGGAAGTCGGCCCACGTGCTGGAGCCCCGGTCGGGCGCCGGATCGACACCGGCATCCTTCAGAATCCTCCAGACGGTCGAGGCGGCCACCTTCACCCCCAGCACGAGCAACTCGCCGTGCAGCCGTCTGTACCCCCACTGCGGATTCTCCCCCGCCAGACGCAGCACCAGAATCCGGATGGACCGCGCCGTACGAGGTCGACCGGGTCGCTTGGACCGCGATAAGGCGGCATGACGGCCCCTGACGAAGTCGCGATGCCAGCACAGCACCGTGTCAGGACGCACGAGCAGCCGCACACGCCGCAGAACCGGCAACGGCAGCCGGTGCAGCAGCGCCGCCAGGAACGCCCGATCGCTCGGCGTGAACCGTACTCGATCACCACCGAGTTGGCGCTCGAGCACCGTGACCTGATGGCGGAGGGCCAGGATCTCCACATCCTTGCCCCGGTCGCCCATCGGCAGCAGACGCAGCAGCGCGAACGCGTTGGTCACTCCCAGGTAGGCCAGTCGCAGCAGCACGGTCGATCATCATGACGCGTCGACTACCCGCTACGCCGACTCAAGCGACGGGACCGACGACCGCCAGCCCGGGTGCAGGCGTCCGACCAGGGCGGATGACATTCTCGGCAAGCGCAGGTAAGAGGTCGAACCTATCGGCGCAGAGGAAACTCGTCTTTGTAAACGACGGACGAATGCGGCTTGACTTCACCTTTGACGGCATACGAAGGCACGGAGCGATAACCACTGCGGTCGCGCTTCCTGGTTGACGCATGCCCGCCCGTATCGATGCCTGAATTGACCGAGCTGCCCTTCGTGGCCGCTCCCCCTGCTGCTGATGCGCGATTTCGTGGTCGCCGGAAGAGGGAGTTCGTGTGGCCGGTCATGAAGCGAACACAAAGGGGTAAGTAGTGGATCGTATCGAAGAATCCGCCCTGGGGGACAATTATCGTCCCGGCCGTGTTCGGATGCTCGCCATTGCGGCGGCTGTCGCCGGTTTCCTTTTCGGTTTCGACTCCGCCGTCATCAACGGAGCCGTCAACGCGATCAGTGATCAGTTCGGGTTGTCCGAAGGCGCGAGTGGCCTCGCGGTGGCGTCAGCGCTTCTCGGGTGTGCCTTCGGGGCGTATCTGGCCGGCCGCCTCGCCGACCGCTGGGGCCGCACGCGCATCATGTTCTGGGCGGCGGTCCTGTTTTTGGTCTCGTCCGTCGGCAGCGCGTTCGCCTTCGCGCTGTGGGACTTCGTGCTGTGGCGTCTCGTGGGTGGAATCGGGATCGGCACGGCATCGGTGATCGCACCGGCCTACATCTCGGAGATCGCGCCGAAGGGCAATCGGGGGCGGCTCGGGTCACTGCAGCAGCTCGCCATCACGGTTGGCATCTTCGCGGCGCTGTTGTGCGACCAGTTGTTCGCGGACACCGCCGGCGGCGCCTCCGAGGTGGTGCTCGGGCTTCCGGCGTGGCGCTGGATGTTCCTGGTCGGGGTCATTCCCTCGGTGGTCTACGGCTTCATTGCGTTGACCCTGCCGGAGTCGCCGCGCTTCCTGATCACGCAGGGCCGGACCGAGGAAGCGAGAAGCGTCCTCGGCGGCCTCGTTCCGCGCACGATGGTCGACGCCTCCGTGCGGGAGATCGAGGATGGGATTGAGTACGCGGTGAGTGAGAAGGGGTCGGTGCGCGGGCACCGTCTCGGACTGCAGCCGATCGTCTGGGTCGGCATCATCCTGTTCGCCTTCCAGCAGTTCGTCGGCATCAACGTGATTTTTTACTACTCGACGACGCTCTGGCAGGCCGTCGGGTTCGAGGAGTCCGACTCGTTCCTCATCTCCACGATGACGTCCGTCGTCAACGTCCTCGTGACCTTCATCGCGATCGGGCTCGTCGACCGCATCGGCCGCAAGCCGCTGCTCGTGACGGGAGCCGCCGGCATGTTCGTGTCGCTCCTCATGGTCGCGATCTCGTTCTCACAGGCCACCGTCGTCGACGGAACACCCCACCTGCCTCACGTCTGGGGAGTCGTCGCTCTGGTCTTCGCCAACCTGTTCGTCGTGGCGTTCGGCTCCACCTGGGGGCCGGTCGTCGTGGTGCTGCTGAGTGAGAGCTTCCCCAATCGCATCCGGGGCACCGCCCTCGGGATCAGCTTCGCCTCCAACTGGACGTCGAACTTCGTGGTGACGCTGACCTTCCCGGTACTCTCCGCGGGCAGTCTGTCGATGACGTATGGGCTGTACTGCCTCGTCGCTCTCGCTGCCACGGTGTTCGCCGCGAGGTATGTGCGGGAGACGAAGGGGTTGTCCCTGGAGGAGATCGCATCCCGCCCGGCGGGTGACGAGGCGCCGCGCGAACAGCAGACCCCGCAGACATCCCCCAGCTGAGAGGCCGCGCCAGGTCACGGCCGGGACGCCCAGAGGACGGGAGTCCCGGCCGTCGTGGTGGCCGTCAGCCGGCCGAGGAGGCATCGCCGTCTTGTGGGCCCGTTCGTGCAAGGCGCTCAGGAGTGGCCGCAGACCGTGATTTCCTGAGTGATGCGGTCGAACGTCGCGGCCTCGGTGGCGTCGGGAGCGAGCGCATACAGATCGGCCGTGGGAGCCGGCTGGATGCCGACCAGACGGAGCGACGACGGAAGCGCGTAGTCGACCGGAACCAGGGTGGCTCCCAGCCCGGCGTCCACGTAGGAGACGGCGGCGGCCAGATTGGGCGCGGCCGGATGGTCCGTGTCCACGTCGCCGATCGACGTCCGCAGTTGCGTCAGCACCGACGCGTTCGAGGGGCAGGCGATCCAGTCCCCTCCCGCGAGGTTCCCCCTCGGGACACGGGCGGCGGACGAGGAGCGGCGCGGGACGGCGATGCCGAATTCGAGCGTTCCGACCTGGTGCTTGCGTCCGGTCCACGCCGACGGCTGAACGGGGCCGACCGCGATGTCGACTCCACCTGATCCGACGGCATCCAGCAGTGTTTGCGTATCGGAAAAGTTCACCACACGGGCAGAGAGCCGGGGAGTGGACGCGCGCAGCTGCCCCATCGCCTTCGCCAGCCAGGACGTAGGGACCAGCTCGCTTGCCCCGATGACGACGTCCTTGCTGCTCCCGGCCCGGATCGCCAGGTCGCGGGCCCGTTCGACCGCATGCACCGCCGCCTGGGCCTCGGCCAGGAACGCCCGTCCGGCCGCCGTGGTGGAGGTGCCCGTCGCGGTGCGCTTGAACAGCACGACGCCCAGGGAGCGTTCCAGGTTCGATATCTGCTGGGACAGCGACGGCTGCGCCACGTGCAGTGCCTTCGCGGCGGCACAGATGGCCCCCGCCTCGTTGACAGCGAGCGCGTACTCGATCTGCCGCAGGGTTACTGTGCTCATAGATACAGCCTAATCGAACCTCATAGGCAATCCCTATAGCCTTTTCCTATTAGGTAAGCGCAAAGTCGTCTTTGTTGGTCGCACAGGCAACGTGTTTGGCTACCAGGCATGGCCTCTCAGATAGACACCGTCGGCGAGATCGACCGCCTCGCCGGAACCCTGCGTGATTACGACCTCGTAGACCTGAGCCACACGCTGGAACTCGGTATCCCGACCTTCCCGACACATCCGAAGTACATCATCGCGGACTATGTTTCGATGGACGACGTCGCGGAATTCAAGCAGCTCATCATGTGCGACCACTCCGGCACGCACATCGATTCGCCCTCCCATTTCGTCCCCGACCACGACGACCCGCGCCGCATCCCGACCGCTGATATCGACGTGTCCCAGCTGATCGGCCGCGCGGTCGTGATGACCTTCGGGCCCTTCGAGACCACCAGCCACCACATCGGTCGGGCCGAGGTGCAGGCGTGGGAGGCCGCGAACGAATCCGTCCGCGAGGGCGACATCGTCATCATCAACACCGGATGGTCCAAGCGCTGGCGGAAGGTCCCGGAGGGCTTCGACTACCTGCGCGGCTGGCCGGGGCTCAGCGGCGAGGCGTCCAGTTACCTTCGCGGCAAGGGCGTCAAAGCGGTCGGCATCGACTGCATCAGCATCGACCCGGGTGACGTGGCGGGCGCCGACCTCAAGGCGCACTACGAGTTCCTGCCCAATGGTGTCCTCGTCCTGGAGAACCTCACCAACCTCGACGCGCTGCCCCCCATCTGCCTGTTCGCGGCGCTGCCGCTCAAGATCGCGGGCGGCACCGGCTCGCCGGTGCGCGCCGTCGCCTTCGTCGCGAAGGGAAACCGCCATGCGTGATCACATCGTCCTCCGTCAGGTCGAACTCCCCCCGCTGGCCGAGCTCGAAGCCGAGCCGGTCCTGTCGGCCGAGGTCTACGCCGGCCGGATCGGCCTCGCTCGCGCACGGATGCGCGAGCTCGGTCTCACACACCTGATCGTCTACGCCGACCGCGAGCATCCCGGCAACAGCCTCTACCTGACGGGCTTCGACCCTCGCTTCGAGGAGGCGCTGGTGGTGCTGGACCTGGACAACGCGCCGTTCATCCTGACCGGGAACGAGTCCAAGGCGATGATCGCCGGCATGCCCGTCGCCGCCACCGCCGTTCTGTGCCAGTCGCTCAGCCTGCCCGGGCAGGACCGCAGCATCCAGCAGCGTGTGTCCCGGGCCCTGCGCCAGGCCGGTGTCGGCGCCGAATCCCGCGTGGGCCTGGTCGGCTGGCGGCCGATCACGGCCACCGACTCCCCGGCCGCCTCGTACGCCTACGCCGTTCCGGCCTTCGTCCTCGGGGAGATCCTGGAGGTCACCGACCACCTCACCGACGCCACCGGGGTGCTGATGGGCATCGACGGACTGCGCTCACGCAACGAGGCGGACCAGATCGCGCTCAACGAGCACCGCTCCACCCGGGCCGCCGGCCACGTCTGGCGCGCCTTGGAGGCCCTGCAGCCCGGCCGCTCGGAGCTGGCGGTCGCCGAGCACCTGGGCCTCAACGGCCTGCCCCTGACCGCGCACGTCATGCTGACCACCGGAACCGGCCAGGTGGTGGGACTGCGCAGCCCGAGCGACCGGTTGATCGGGCACGGCGACCTGCTGTCCACCGCGGTCGGGCTCCAGGGAGGTCTGACCTCACGGGCCGGATACGTGCTGCGCGCCGGCGAACTCGACGAGCGGCGGGTCGACTTCGCGGCCGGATACTTCGCCGCGATCGCCGCCTGGTACGGGTGCCTCACGCTCGGGGCGTCGACCGCCGGCATCGCCGAGCGGACCACCCGGGAACTCGCGAAGTCGTCCATCCGTCCGCTGCTGAACCCCGGACACCTGCAGCACATCGACGAATGGCTCGACAGCCCCTTCGCCGCAGGATCACCCGGCACGATCCACTCCGGCATGTCGCTGCAGGCCGACATCATCCCCGTGGGTGACACCCCGGACCTGGCCGCCAACTGCGAGGACGCCCTCGCCATCGCTGATGCCGACCTCCGCGCCGAGCTCGCCGAACGGTACCCGCGCACCTGGGCACGCATCACCGCACGCCGCGCGTTCATGACCGGGACCCTCGGCCTCCAGATCGCCGAGGAGGTCCTGCCTCTCTCGGACCGTCAGGCGGTCCTGCCGCCCGCCCTGCTCTCGCCCTCCTCGGTCCTCGTCGCCGCGCACACCGCCTAGGGACGTCAGCGTCTGCTCCCCGGCCCGGTTACTGCCCGAGTTCCACGGGGACGTAGGCGTGGATGAGGGACGGCGTTGTCCCAGCGTCCCATCGGCCCATGCCCTGCTGAAACGTGAACAGCTTCATGAGCACTGAACGTACCGACCCGATCCCGAACGGCGGGACGAATGCCCGGAAGATGCGGCCGTCCCTCGGTGAGTGCTGCTCGCGTCTTGACACCGCGCTGAAGATCGCCGAGCAGTTCAGCGAGCGGGCAGGCCGCGGCCAGGACCGATACGCCGAAGTCGGTCAGGCGCATCGGGTGCCCGCACTGGCCGCGGATCAGGAGCTGCGACTGCCTGACACGAAGCGGCCGAAATGGTGCCGGCCGCGGACTTGGTCGGGCAGCCTTCGGTCGCCGTTTGGCGGTCGTCTGCGGAGGCGACGGGCGGCTGCGGCCGGCTGAGCGGGGAGCTGTCCGGGACTCTGATGGCGGCAGGGCTGAGCCGAGCGACGTTCCTGCGGCCTGCTGTGTGCGGGCCGTGTGGCTGGCGGCCCGGTCCGCGGCCTTGAACGGGTCACCGTCTGGGCCGGCCGCACGTGACGTCATACGGCCGACCGGCCCGGGAGCGGTGTTCCGCTGGGCGGGCTCAGGCGGTGGCGAGGCCGGCCTTGAGGGCGGTGGTGATGCGCACGATGCGCTCGGCCTGGACGCGGGCGGCCTCGCGGGTGGTCTGGTCGACGGGGTTGTTGCCCTGGGCGTCGACGTGGGAGGTGCCGTAGGGGTTGCCGTCGGCGAACTTGGCGGGGTCGGTGTAGCCGGGGGCGACGACAATGCCGCCGAAGTGATGGAAGGAGTTGTACAGGGCGAGCAGGGTGGACTCCTGGCCGCCATGCATGGTGGCGGAGGAGGCGAAGCCGCTGTAGACCTTGTCGGCGAGCTTGCCCTGGGCCCACAGGCCGCCGAGCGTGTCGATGAACTGCTTCAGCTGCGAGGCGATGTTGCCGAAGCGGGTGGGGGAACCGAAGATCACGGCGTCGGCCCATTCGATGTCGGCCGGGGTGGCCTCAGGGACGTCGGCGGTGGCGGCGGCGTTGGCAGCCCAAGCAGGGTTGGCGTCGATCGCCTCCTGCGGAGCCAGTTCGGCTACCTTGCGCAGGCGGACCTCGGCGCCGGACTTCTCCGCGTACTGGGCAATCTGCTTGCTGACCTCGGCGATCGTACCGGTGGAGGAGTAGTAGACGACGGCTACCTTGATCGGGGTGCTCACGGTTGCGGTCTCCGTTCCGTTGGTGTCGTTCGTTCGATTGCGGCTGAAGATGCCCATGACAGATTTCACCCTTAGGGTCCGTGCTCGCCGACCGGACACTAGTTGAACCGTGAACCAAATGGAAGACGATCCCCCCTGTGGGGTGGCGGGAATAACCCTGCCTCCAGTGTTGTACAACATTCAACTATGCAAAAGGTCGGCACCCCCGGCCGCACGAACAGCAAGGACAGGAAGGACAGCGCCATGACCCGCCCCCTCGACATCCGGCGCGCCAACGAGCGTTTCCACACCCGCACCGGTTGGCTCGACTCGCGCCACTCCTTCTCCTTCTCGCACCACCGGGACCCCAAAAACACCCATTTCGGGCTCCTGCTGGTCTCCAACGACGATGTCGTCGCCCCCGGCACCGGCTTCGAGACCCACCCCCACCGGGACATGGAGATCATCACCTGGGTCCTCGACGGCAGCCTCGTCCACCAGGACTCCGAGGGCCACAACGGGGTGATCTACCCCGGCCTCGCCCAGCGAATGAGCGCCGGCACCGGCATCCTTCACAGCGAGAAGAACGACTCCTGGACCCTTACCGGCCAGCCCGAGCACCACGACCCCGTCCACTTCATCCAGATGTGGACCATCCCCGACGAGTCCGGCATCCGCCCCGGCTACGAGCAGCTCGACATCAACGACCAACTCGCCCTCGGCGGCTGGACCACTCTCGCCTCCGGCATGCCCGGGCACGGCGACCAGCGCGCGATCGGCATCCGGCAGACGCACGCCGCCCTGCACGTCGCCCGCATCCGCCCCGCCGAAACCCTGGAGATTGCCACCGCCCCCTTCGTCCACCTCTTCGTCGCGCGCGGCAGCACCGAACTGGAGGGCGCGGGAGCACTGGCCACCGGCGACGCGGTCCGGATCACCGGTGCGGAGGGCCAGCGCGTCACCGGCGGCCCCGACGGCGCCGAGGTACTCATGTGGGAGATGAACGCCGCCATCTCCATGACCTGACCCCACCCGCCCCCGCCCGGGCCGCAGCCCGGCTATGACGCGTCCGGCGCCTCCCGCGCCTTCCACCTACTTGATGTGGCGCAGCAGCGCGGCGACGGCCGGAGAAACCTGCCCGCGGGGATGCACCACCATCACCTTCCAGGTCGGTGCGTTCCGGGCGAACCGGCGTGCGGTCAGGTCGGGAAAGCGGGCGGCCAGGGATTCCGGCATGATGCACACGCCCAGGTCATGGCGGACCAGGTCGGTGGCGCCCAGAATGTCGTTGACCTCGAAGGTGGCGGCGCGGTTGACGAGGACCGTACGAAAGGCCCGGTCGACCGAGTGCCGGATCGCCCAGCCGACGGGGAAGTCCACCAGTGGCAGGTCGGCCACCTCGGCGAGGGTGACCGGTCGCTCGGGTTCCACGGCGCGGCTCGGTGCCGTGATCAGGACCATCTCCTCCTCCTTCAGCACGCGTGCGGCCAGTCCTCGCTGCTGGGGACAGGCCAGCGCCACGACGGCCACATCCGTGGTGCCGTCGCGCAGCGCCTGCAGGAGGTCGTCCGCCGGCGCCTGGCTAAGCCTGACACTCACCTGCGGATGCTGGTGGCGGAAGGCGGCCAGCGCCTGGGCGAGGCCCGTGTAGAGACCCTGCATGACGCCGATCGTGATCTCTCCCCGGAGCTCTCCTTTGACCAAGTCAACGGCGGCGCGGGCCTGTTCGGCGGCCTGCAGCGCGGCGCGGGCGGCCGGGAGGAAGGCATGGCCCGCCGGGGTGAGGGACACCCGGTGGGTGGTCCGGTGGAACAGCGATGCCCCTAGCTCGCGCTCAAGAGCGCGCACCGTGGTGGACACCGCGGACTGCACCACGTGCAGGCGTCGCGCCGCCGCGCTGAAGCCGCCCTCCTCGGCGACCGCGACGACGACTTCCATCTGCCGAAGATCCATTCCGTCTCCGTACGGCCGACACCAAAACTATCTCTGTTGGAGATTACCGTTATCTCGAGCCATCTCCTTGACATGGGAAGCGGCCGCTGTGGCACCGGGTTGAAGAGGTCGTCAGCAGCAAGGGCGCTGCTGGTGAACGACGGCATTCGGCCCAGTGCCGGACGCCCGCCCCTGGCCCAAGGAGACATTGTGTCGAGCAACAACGGCCTCATCGATCCCGCAGCCGCCGCGGTACTGCTGGTGGACCATCAGAGCGGTCTGCTGCAGATCGTCAACCACGTCAACGTCCGCGAGCTGCGCAACAACGTGGCCGCCCTGGCCAAGGCCGCCACGCTGGCCGGCGCCCCGGTGATCGCCACCGCGTCGGTCCCCGAGGGACCGAATGGCCCGCTGATCCCGGAGGTGTTCGAGAACGCGCCCAAGGCGACGTACGTCCAGCGTCACGGCGAGATCAACGCGTGGGACGTGGAGGGCTTCCGCCGCGCCGTCGAGCAGACCGGCCGCCGTACGCTCCTCGTCGCCGGCATCATGACCAGCATCTGCGTCGTGGAGCCCGCGCTGTCGGCCCTCGCCGAGGGATATGACGTGTACGCCGTCATCGACGCCTCGGGCACCTACTCCGACGAGGCGCAGCGGATCTCGATCGAGCGCCTGAGCCGGGCCGGCGTCAAGGTCGTCGACGTCCTCGGCGTGACGGCCGAGCTCCAGAAGACCTGGGCCCGCGACGACTGGGCCAACTGGGGCGGCGTCTACGCGAGTGTCAGCCCGGGCTACGCGGCCGTCATGGAGTCGGTGGGTCGCGCCCAGGCGGAGGCCACCGGCGGTGAGGCCGCCGGGGCCGAGGTCAAGTGGGCCCAGGCCCACGGCCGGCCGGCCTGAGAAATCCCGTCGCTGCTGCCCCGGACCGGTGGGTCCGGGGCAGTGACCGACCCCACGGTCGGCGTCGATCCCAGACGGCGACCGACAACCTCCACGGAAACGGAGCACTCACATGTCGTTGTCCGCACTCAGGCACGCTTTCCGGGCACCTGCCGAGGGGGTCGGCAAGCGGCACTCGGCCCGCAGGCACGGTGCCGGATTCTGGATGATCGCCTCGGCGTTCGTCACGGCCATGGCGTTCTCCACCGTCCCGACGCCGCTGTACCCCCTGTACCAGGCACGAGACGGCTTCTCCACGTTCACGGTCACGATCGTCTTCGCCGTCTACGCCGTCGGCGTACTGACCAGTCTGCTGCTGACCGGACACGTCTCGGACTGGCTCGGCCGGAGAAAGGTCCTGATCACGGCGCTGACGCTCGAGCTGGTCGCCGCCGCGCTGTTCCTCGCCGAGCCATCTCTGCCGGTCCTCCTCGTCGCCAGGCTGGTCACCGGTCTCGGTGTCGGCATGCTCACCGCGACCGCCACCGCGCACCTGCACGAACTGCACAGCGCGCACCGGCCCGGCGCCTCGTCGCAACGGTTCGAGATCGTCTCCACCGCGGCCAACATCGGCGGCCTCGGCTTCGGCCCGCTCGTCGCCGGCCTCCTCGCCGAGTACCTCGACGCGCCACTGCGCCTGCCCTACCTGATCTTCGGCGCCCTGCTGCTGATCAGCATCGCCGCGGTCGCGCTCACCCCCGAGACGGTCGAGAAGCAGCCGGCCAGGCCGGCATACCGCCCGCAGCGCGTGAGCGCCGACCACGGCGACCCGGCCGGATACATGGCCGCCGCAGCCGCGGGCTTCGCGTCCTTCGCGGTCTTCGGCCTGTTCACCTCGCTGGCCCCCGGGTTCGTCGGCCACACCTTGCACCACCCGTCCCGCGCACTGGCCGGGCTGACCGTGTTCGCCGTGTTCGCCGCCTCTGCGGCGGCGCAGACGCTCACCAGCCGGCTCGATGCCAAGGTACGCAGGAACCTCGGCCTGTTCGCCCAGGCGGCCGGGGTGGCCGCACTTGCCATCGGCATGCAGACCGCCGGCCTCCCCGTGTTCCTGGTGGCCGGCATCGTGGCCGGCAGCGGCGCCGGAGTGCTGTTCAAGTCCGCGGTCGGCACCGTCGTCGCCATGGCCACGCCGGCCAAACGCGGCGAAGCCCTCGCCGGGCTCTTCCTCGTCGCCTACCTGGGCCTCGCCCTGCCCGCGATCGGCCTCGGCATCGCCACCCGCTACACCACCGTGACCACCGCGATGACGTGGTTCACCGGCGTCATGCTCGCCCTGCTCACCACGGCCGGTGTGCTCGCCCGCCGCCCCGGCAGCACCGGCTGAGCACACCGTTCGCCGCCGGGTCCGAGACCCGCGCAGCGCCGCGCCCGGCCGACTCGACCAGCCCGCCCCAGGTCCGGAAGGTGCACCCACGAGCCGCTCCACCAGGCGGTCGGCCTGACGCGGGCTGCCTGGATCGCCGAACAGGAGTCGGCCGTGGGCCAGCCGGGGCGTGCGGAACCCCACAGCGGCCATGGGGACATGGTGCCGCAGGCGAGACTGTGGGGAGAAGCAGTCGCGAACAGCCGCCGTGGTGCTTGGTGGCACGGGTGCGGTGCGGAGAACTGCCGGGTCCGGCTGACCGCGATCAGTGGTCGAGGACGAGCCTCGAACAGCCGGGAGCAGCCCGCGAGACGCAGACGAACATCACATCGTTGGCCGCTCGCTCGTCGCTCGTCAGCAATACGTCGCGGTGGTCGATCGCGCCCGACAGGACGCCGGTCTCGCAGGTGCCGCAGGTACCTTCCCGGCAGGAGGAGAGGATCTCGATGCTGGCGTCCTCCATCACGTCGAGGATCGACTTGTCGGCCGGCACCCGCAGAACCTGTCCGGAGCCGGCCAGCTCGACCTCGAAACCCTCGGAGACGGCGTCCGGGTCGGCCTCGAGCGCCGTGAACCGTTCAGTCCGCAGCGTGCCGGCCGGCAGACTCGCGCACGCGGTCTCCAGGGTGTCGAGGAGCGGCGCCGGCCCGCAGGAGTAGAGCAGCGCGCCGGCCGGACGGCCGGTGACGATCCGGTCCAGGTCGAGAAGTCCGGTCTCGTCCTGCGGGCAGACGACGACGCGGTCGCCATGGCGCTCCACAAGGTTGTCCACGAAGGCCATCGAGCCCCGGGTGCGGCCACCGTAGTAGAGCCGCCAATCGGCGCCGGCGGCGTCGGCTGTGGCGAGCATCGGGAGGATCGGCGTGATGCCGATGCCGCCCGCCACGAAGACGTACGCCGCCGCCGGCTCCAGCTTGAAGTGGTTGCGCGGGCCGCGTGCCTTGATCGGGTCGCCCGCGCCGAGCCTGTCGTGGACGTGTGCCGACCCGCCGCGGCTTTCCGGCTCGCGCAGCACGGCTACCTGCCAGCGGTCGCGGTCGGCCGGATCGCCGCACAGCGAGTACTGCCGCACCAGCCCGTCATCGAGCAGCAGGTCGATGTGGGCTCCAGCAGACCACGCCGGCAGCTCGGCCCCGTTGGGGCTGCGCAGTTCGAGGAGCCGGACGTCCGCGGTGACCGCCGCGGCGTCGGCGACGATCAGATCCAGCTCGATCTCAGTGTTCACGCGTCCACCAGCTCGGGCTCGGGGTCGGGTGCCACGGAGTCGGCCTGGCCGCCGCCGTGCGTGTCCGGGTGCGCCAGCAGCCACTCCCACAAGGCGATGGGGTCGATGTCCTCGTGGCCGGCGCCGCACCAGCAATAGCCGACGAGCACGTCGGTGTGGAGCTTCCACACCACCCGGTAGACGGTCCGTCCCTTGAGCATCTTGGTCGGCGCCGGCAGATCCGCGTGTACGGGGGCGGCGGAACCGAACTGGTCCAGGCTGCTCATGGCGTGGCCACCGGCTCTGCCTCGGCCGTCTCGCTCTCACCCCGGGCGACCAGTTTGGCGAGGAGCCGGCGGGCGGCCAGGCCGCCGGTGTCGATGTTGATCGACAGCTCCTGGTAGTCCTCCTTCTCGCTCTCGACGACCTCTTCGAGCAGGTCGAGGGCGACGACGTCCTGCATGACCACCGTGTGGTTGTTGGTCGCGAGGAACTCGGTGACCTTCTCGTCGTTGAGCGCGAAGTCACGCGAGACCATCCAGAAGTCCAGGGTCTCGTGCTCGGTCGAGGGGGTGATCCCGTAGGTCACCTCGACGTGGAATGCCTGGTCGTCCGGACCCTCCTCCGGCGGCAGGATACCGGCCGGAGCGATCCGGCTGTGCAGCAGATAGAGGCACGGCGCGTGGTACTCGACGTCCTGCCAGCGGGTGATCCGACCCTCGATGCCCGTGGACTGGGAGTAGAACGGCGGGCACTCGGCGTCGTCCATGTGGCGGCTCACGTAGACGACGTTGGCGTCCTCGTCGACCTCGGTCGTGATCGGCGTCTCGGCGACTTCCGGCGTGCCGATGTAGCCGCCGTGCAGGTAGGTCTCGTGGGAGAGGTCCATCAGGTTGTCGACCAGCAAGCTGTAACGCGCCTTGAGTGGCTCCACGCCGCGGACGACCGTGTAGTCCGGTGAGTCCAGCCACGGTGCCCGTGGGATGAGCGCGTCGTCGGTCAGTTCCTGGTCACCGATCCAGACCCACACCAGCGAGTCCTGCTCGCGGACCGTCCAGGCGGGGACGCGGGCCGTGCGCGGGATCCGCTTCTGGGCCGGCGCGGCGACGCAGACGCCGGTCTTGTCGTAGGTGAAGCCGTGGTAGCCACAGATGATCTGGTCGTCCTTGAGGTGGCTGCGCGACAGCGGGTATCGGCGGTGCACGCACCGGTCGGCCAGCGCGACGACCTCGCCTTCGCCGGTCCGGTAGAAGACGAGTGGCTCTCCGCAGATCGTGCGGCCGAGCAGGCCGTCGCCGATCTCTTCGCTGTACGCGGCGATGTACCACTGGTTCAAGGGCCAACTGGGCATCGGTTTTCTCCTTCTGTCTTTCGCCCACCCGAACCCCGGACCAGGGTTCGGGTGGGCGAACCCGGGACCAGGGCCCGGTGCGACGACCGGGCTGAACCCAACGGTGACCGGCGGCGCCCTCGGCGACCTAGGGGACTTCCGATGTTCGGAAGGAATCCCCGCTCGCGCCCGGCAGACGCCGACCACGGGTCGGCCGGGTCGGCTCCCAGCCCAGGGCCCGGGAGATGCTGCGGCTCGCCGCCCGCACCGCAGGGGTCAGCACCATCGGGGTGAAGGGGCCGTCGCAGCGCACCACGACGGAGAGCGCCGCAACCACCTCACCGCCCACGCCGCGCACTGGGCAGCCGACTGAGAACGCGTCGTCGGTCACCTGGCGGTCGCTGACGGCTGTCCCGGTACGCCGCACCTCGGCGAGCATTATGCGGAGCACCGCGGGGTCGGTGACGGTGTAGGGCGTCCAACGCCGCAACGGCTCGGCCAGCACCCGCTCCTGAACTTCCCGAGGCGCATGGGCCAGCAGCGCCAGTCCGACGCCGGTGGCCGGAAGGGCGAAGCGCCCGCCGACCCTGGTGAGAACCCGGACTGCGCCATGGCCGGTGATGCGCTCCACGTAGACGGCGTCGAGCCCGTCGCGCACGGCCAGCTGCACGTTCTCGTGGGTCGCCTCGTAGAGGTCCTCCATCGTCGGCAGCGCGGTCTCCCGCAGAGCAAGCCCGCGGGGCGCCGCGCACGCCGCCTCCCAGAGCCGGAGTCCGGCCTGGTAGCCGCCATCGGCCTCTTCCAGCGCACCCCACTCGACGAGGTCGGTGACAATTCGGTGGGTGGTCGTGAGCGAGAGGCCACTCGCCCGGGAGAGCTCCGAGAGGGTGAGCCGCGGCCGGGCGGCACCGAAAGCCCCGAGCACGTCGAGCGTGCGGACGCTGAGGGAACGGCCGTCGCGCCCGCCCGACGCCGCGTTCTTACCCGGCACCGCCGACTCCGAGACGCTCGGGCTCTTCGCGGGAGATCGCCGGGACCAACGCCCCTACGATCGCGCACCGGCCGGAGCGGACCTCCTTCAAGGCGGCCGTGACGGCCCCGCCCAGGTCGTCGGGACGACCCGGGCCGACGACGTCGAACCGATCGCCCGCGGCGAGCGCCGCATCACCGGTGAAGCCGACGACAGCCACCGAGCCGACGGTGGAGCGCGGGCTCGTCATCGCGGATGACCTGGCCGCGGTCCGTGCACGATCACCAGTCCGTTGTCGGCGTCGACCTCGACCCGGTCGCCGGTCGCGATCTTGGCGACCGGGTCGTCGTCGAACTCGGTCACCGTGGGGACGCGGGTCACGATCGCGCCGAGGGCGGCCTTCGTGGTCAGGTTGGTGAAGACCATCGCCAGCGGAGCGGTGCCCATCAGGCGGGTCGACTGGAAGAAGCCGGACCAGCCCGAGGAACCCTTGGCCCCGGGGAAGACCAGCACCTTGCCGGTGAAGCAGACACCGTAGAGCTCGTGTCTGCGCTCGATGATGGTGCCGGTGGCCGGGTCGATCCCGCCCCAGCCGGAGATGGTCTCGTGGGAGACCAGGGCCTGGCCCTCGACGCGCCCCGGGACGATGCCGCGGCCGCGGAGCAGGAGCCGCCGGGTCCCTGCGGCGCTGGTCATCGGACCACCGCCGCGGGCGTCAGCGAGCCGCG
The DNA here is from genome assembly GCF_047337785.1 of Streptomyces lacaronensis. Classification (NCBI taxonomy): domain Bacteria; kingdom Bacillati; phylum Actinomycetota; class Actinomycetes; order Kitasatosporales; family Streptomycetaceae; genus Streptomyces; species Streptomyces lacaronensis. The sequence continues at coordinate 9,698,060 of NZ_JBLHDK010000003.1, read as the reverse complement.
CCAGCGACCGGTCACGGCGGCATCGACGCACTCCTCGGTGGTGCCGAACCAGGCTTCGATGCCGAGGATCGCCGGAAGGTAGTGCGCCTGCTTGGCCGAGTCCGTGGCGAATACCTTGGTGCCCGTGGGCGCGGCCCGCGACATGGCCGGGCAGGAGTCGGTCAGGACCCGGCCCCCGGCGCGCTCGATGGTGGCCGTCCACCCGTTGCGGTCCGCGACGGCACGCAGCGCGCGCGGGGTCATGACCCACAGTTCGGTCCCGGCCGACAGGGTGCGGTCTTCGAGCGCCCGCGCGACCCGGCCGATCTGCTCGAGCGAGGCGTGCGGGCAGCCGATCAGCACGAAGTCGACATCTTCGCTGTTCCCGATGGAGTTGAGCGAGTCGTAGATCGCGCGGCGCTCCGCCTCGCCGTAGTGCAGCGGCCCGGGCGGGGCGGCGCCGCCGAAGGCGGCCTCCAGGGTCGGCGCATCGGGGGTGCGTCCCGGGATGTGGTACATCTCGACGCCGCCCGAGGAGGCGGCGGCCGCCCCGAAGTGCTTCAGGTCCGCCAGGTCGGGTTGGCCGAGGTCGCCGACCATGACCGGGCGCGCTTCCTGAACCGCGTCGCCGACGAAGTAGCCGAACATGCCCCAGTCCTGGAAGCCGGTCATCCGCAGCCCGGACTCGATCAGATGGGTGCCATAACGGTTTTCCACCAGGTGGTTGCCCCAGCAGGGGATCCGGCCGGTGATGCTCGCCGACCCGGTCGAGGCGCCCCCTTCACAGTTGGTGCGCGCGCCGAGGACCGAGTTGGCGTAGACCACCGCCGAGGACTCCATCCAGGCGATGTGCTCGCCGTAGGTCGGCAGATTGCCCACCTGGTACGGGGTGCATGTGGCCAGGATGTTGACGCCCTTGGAGCTGTAGAACGACTCGGCGTCGGCCTGGAGCTCGATGTTGCGCTCGGAGTACGGCATGATCCCCAGCGCGTCGTCGCCGAAGCCGTGCTGGAGCTGGCAGGTCGGCACCTTCATCCGCGGCACTTCGATGTCGTCGTCGCAGTCGAGGCTGATGACCGCGAACGCCTTCGACCAGCCGCCCTCCTCGAACAGCTTCGTCTTGGCGGGTGAGGGCTGGGTGTTGGTCCCCGCCACGTTGCGGGTCTCGCACAGGTGCTCGGCACCGAGTGCGTCGGCGTATCTGATGAGCAGGTCCATCGCCGCCGCGACGGCAGCGCCGTCACGGCCGTCGCGCATGGCCTTCTCTTCGTCTGTCAAAGCGACCATCGGCTCCTCCTCAGTCCTCGACGTTCTCAGTCCTCGACGTTCTCGCGGACGCGGTCGCGCAGCGCCGTCAGGTCGACCTGGTGGACGTCTTCGCCCAGGGTCAGATCGAGGGCGTGTGCGGCGGCGAGGCCCATCGCCGAGCACGGGCCCATTACCCGGACGCTGGAGAGAGCTGCGGCGTCCCCGTCGACACAGCGTCCGGCGGCCAGGAGGTTGCGCGCCTGAGGCGAGAGCATGCTGCGCAGCGGGACGTAGTGGACGTGGTCGGGGCCGAAGGTCTCCCATATGTAGCCCTCGGCCCGGTCGTGCAGCTCGACCGGCCAGGCCGTCCGGGCGACGGCGTCCTCGAACTTCGTCTCTCCCCGCACCTCGTCGAGGGTCAGCTGGTGGGCGGCGGCGAGCCAGCGGGTCTGTCGGCGCCCCGGGAATCCATAGGCCCGGACCCGGGCGTTCTTGAACGCCGCCGGGAACTCCCGCCGGAGGAACTCCACGACCCGGTCCGCCTGCGCGCGGCCCCGTAGCTGTGCGTCGGCGGCCTCGACCGCGCCCAGGGGAGCCTCGACGTGGGTCATGTTCATCACCGCCGTGTTGCGGCCCGGGAAGAAGAACGCGAGCCCGTCACGGCGGACCAGGCCGTACTCGGCGGCCTTCTCGTCGACCCGGGCCACCAGCTGGGCGGGCTCCGGCTTGCCGGACTCGTCGAGTCCTTCCAGCCGGATCTGCTGGGAGCCCCAGACGGTACGGTCCGGGACCTGGCAGGGCAGGCCCGCCTCCCAGGCGAGGGCCGCGTCGCCGGTCGCGTCGACGACACCGCGGGCGGTGACGCTCACCGGGCCGAAGCGAGTGGCGAAGTCGACCCGCTCGATGACGCCGCCCTCGATCCCGACACCGCTGACGGAGGCGCCGAGGACCACCCGGATGCCGAGCTCCTCGACGGTGTTCTCGAACCAGCGGCCGAGGGCGACCTCGTCGTAGGTCACCGTCTGGGTGTGGGTGCGGTTGTAGTGGAGGTCGTCGGTCCTCTCCAGCGCCTCGAAGAGCTCACCGAAGATCCCGTGGGTGAGCTGGCGGTAGTCGGGCGCGTTGCCGTAGATCCCGCAGAAGAGCCCGATCATCGAGTTGACGCACTGGCCGCCGAGGACCGGGAGCGCGTCGACGAGAACGACATCGCGGCCGAGGCGGCGTGCCTGGATGGCCGCCGAGAGCCCGGCGATGCCGGCGCCGACGACGAGGATGTCGGCGTCGAGCCGTTCGGCTGGATCGTCGGCCGGCTTGGTGACCGTGTGGACGACGAGATCGGACAGGGGGTGGGGCATGGTGTGGCCTCTCCCAGGAGATGGTGGTCAGTTGGCGGCGGTCCGGCGCAGCGTGGCGCCTCGGTCGAGCGGCTCCACGGCGCCGGCGTACACGCCGAGCCAGGAGCCGGGCCGCGCCGGCCAGGTCTGCGGCGCACGTGTTTCGGCGTACGCCTCGATCCGACGGTTCAGCTCTTCGTCGTCGACCAGGAGGTCGACGGTCCGGTTCGGGACGTCGATCGCGATCTGGTCACCGGTGCGGACGACCCCCAGCGGGCCGGGCACGCCTCCCTCGGGCGAGATCTCGCCGACCACGATGCCCTTGTTGACGAGCCCCGAGAGCTGCCCGTCGGTCACGAACGCCACCTCCTCGCTCAGGCCGGCGCCGGCCAGCGCGAAGACCACGCTGGAGGCCATGCCCATCCCCGGGGTGCCGGTGACGCCAAGACCCCGCAGCACGAGGACCTCGCCCGGCAGCACCTCGCCGCGCTCGATCGCCTCGGTGGCCTCGGGCGCGGACTCGAAGACGCGCGCCGTACCGCGGAAGGCGCGGGCCCGGTGCTCTGTTACCGACAACTTCACGATTCCGGTGTCGGGGCAGAGATTGCCGCGCATCACGGCGATGGTGGACTCGGGGCGCATCGGCTCGGCGCGGATCACCTCCGCGTCGACGGGGGCGCCGGCGACGACCTCGGCCATCGACGTGCCCGAGACCGTCATGGCCGAGCCGTCGATCCTGTCGCCGAGTTGCCGGAGCACGCCCCGGGCCCCGCCCGCGGCGTCGAACTCGTCGATGGTCGTGGGCCCGTTGGGCTGGACCGCGGCTATCGGCCCGACCTCCCGCCCGATCTCCTCGAAGAGCCGGTGGACGTCGATGTCGTACGGCGACTCCGCGGCGATCGCCTCCAGATGCTTGACCGCGTTGATCGAGCCGCTGACCGCGATGACCGCCGTCACCGCGTTGCGGAACGCGGCGGGCGTCATCACCGTGCTGGGGCGCCGGTCCGCCTCGACGGCCGCCATGACGACCGGGCCCGCGGCGCGCGCGGCCGCCCACATCGTCTCGCTGTTGGCCTGGGTGGGGGCCGAGCCGGGCAGCGCCATGCCGAGCGCCTCGGCGACGATGTGCATGGTGTTGGCGGTGCCCATCCCCTGGCAGACGCCGGGGCCGGTGATGGCGCGGTCGGACATCTGGCAGAGGTCGTCGAAGCTGATGGCGCCCGCGGCGAGCTTGCCGGCATCGGCGAAGACCTCCTCGATGTCGACGCGGCGGCCGTTGTCGAGGACACCGCAGCTCTGATAGCCGCAGGCGACGATCACGGTGGGGACGTCGGTCCGCGCGGCCGCCATCAGCTGGCCGGGCGTCGTCTTGTCGCACGACGCGAGGCAGATCATCCCGTCGAGCCGCGCGCCCTCGACAACCGCCTCGATGTCATAGGACACCAGGTCGCGGCCCGAGAGCACATAGCCGCCACCCCGGCCGGCGGCCATGATGAAGTCGGTCGGCGCGACGGTGCGGATCTCGAAGCCCAGCCCGCCGGCGTCGTACACCGACTGGCGGACGGCCTCCGCCACCTTGTCGAGATGGGCGAAGCACGGCGCGAGCCCGGAAGAGGAGTTGACGATGGCGATCTTGGGCCGGCGGATCTCCTCGTCGTCGTAGCCCAGCGCCTTCCACTGGGTGCGCGTCGTCGCCCAGCGAGACGACCCGATCGGATGATTGCTGCGCGGCTCGGTGGACATTATCCCTTGACTCTTTCCTCGTTCTTCGTGGTTGCTTCTGTGGTGGAGGCGTCGGTCAGGAGGGAGCCGCCGTTCTCACCGGCGCCACGCCGGTCGTGGGTGCCTCCACGGACAGCGCTCCCTCCGCGTCGGCCGGCAGCCGGCGCTGGACCCGGCCGAGCACGAACAGCACCAGCACCATCACGGCCGGGCAGGCCGCGAACACGGTGAACGCGCCCTGTGGCCCAAGACCGGCGTCGAGGATGACACCGCCGAGCCAGGGACCGGCCATGGCGCCGACCTTGGCGACCGAGGACGCCCAGGCGGCGCCGTTGGCGCGGATCGCCGTCGGGTAGAAGGTGCCGGCGATGCTGGTGATACCGCCATGACCGCCGTTGACGAACATCTTGGCGCCGATGACGAAGGCGACGTAGACGGCCGGGCCGAGAACTCCCGTGCCCAGTGCCAGCATGCAGACGACGGCCGCGAGCGGCATCCACAGGATGATGCCCGCCCCCTTGCGGTCGACGAACCGGCTGATGAACAGCTGCGCCACAGCGCCCGCCACGCTCGCCAGGGCGGCGATGGTGGCGGCCGCGCTCACGCTGAACCCCATCCGCTCGTTGATCATCGGGGTCCAGAAGACCAGGAAGTAGATCAGCGCCGAGGAGAGGAGGTAGACCAGCCACAGCAGGGGCGTGATGGCGGCGAGGTGGCCACGGAAGAGCTGGACGGGGCTGAACCGCTGCCCCGAGTGCGCCTGCTCCTGGGCCTCGGTGATGAAGCGGGTCCCAGGCTCGATGGACAGACCCGGCTGGAAGCGGCGCAGGATGCGGGAAACGCGCTCATCGCTGCCCGGGCGGGCCTTCAGCACCAGGAACTTCACCGACTCGGGCACCAGCGGCAGCACCGCGAGGACGGTGAGCAGGGAACAGACGCCGCCGACGACGAACACCGATCGCCAGCCGTAGGCGGGGATCAGCCAGTTGGAAACGGGACCACCAGCGGCGCCGCCGAGCGTGTAGCCGACCATGATGATGGCCACGGCGGTCACCCGGAACCGCTTCGGCGCGTACTCGGCCGCCAGGGCCCAGGTCAGCGGGAGCACCCCGCCGAGGAAAAGCCCGGACACGAACCGCAAAGCGAACAGGTGTTCGTATGTGTCCGCATAGGCGAAACCGAGCATGAAGACGCCGAAACCGGCGACCGACGCGACAATGGTGGGACGGCGTCCGATCCGGTCCGCCAGATAACCCATGATCAGCGCACCGATCATGGTGCCGAAGAGACCAACCGTGCCCAGGGTGCCGAGCTGGGTCCCGGTAAGCCCGAAGTCCTTGCGGATGTAGGTGGCGGCGAACGACAGGATCTGGAAGTCGAAGCCGTCGAGGAAGGTGATCAGACAGCAGACGGCGTACATCAGCAGCCAGTAGCGGCTCGCACGCTGGCGCTCGATGATCGGGGCCAGTTCCACGAGAGGTCGGGGGGCGCTCATGGACGTCTCCTCGTCGTTGAGGGGAGGGTGTGGCGGTGTGCGGGGTCGGTGCGGGCCGTGACGGTGCCGTGGCCGGCGTCGACGCAGACCCGGTCCCCGGTGCGGATGATGGTCGGCGGGTCCCGGTCCGGACCGGCCAGGGTGGGGACGCGGGTGACGACCGCGCCGAGCGCGGCTCTGCCGGTCGTCGCCACGAAGATCACACCGAGGGGCGCGGTGTTGGCGATCCGAGTCGCCTGGAAGAAGCCCGCCCATCCGAAAGAACAGCCCGAGCAGCGAGCTCACCATCTGCCCGCCGAGCACGGGCAGGCTGTCGGCCAGGAGGACGTCCCGCCCGAGTTGCGCGCTCTCGATCGCGGCAGAGATGCCGGAGGCGCCCGACCCCACCACGCGCACATTCGGCGTCGAGCCGGTGGCCCGTGATGCCCAGGGGCTTGGTGACGGTATGGACCTGCGGCTCGGTCAGGGCATGGGCCATGAGGACTCCTGTGGAAGGGGGCTGTGCCGCGAACGCGGCTCTCATTGCGTGCCCCGCACCGTAGGCAGCCCGCTTCGCCGGAGGGAATGCCCAGGTCAATAGAGCGTTCGACTGGGCGGCATCAACGGCGTTTATGCTCCGAGGCAGGCTGCCGCCCGGGCCACCAGGTCGCGCAGCCAGCTGTGTGCCGGGTCCTCGTCGTGGCTCGCGTCCCACCAGAGATGCTCTTCCAGCGGTTCGAGCGGTACCGGGCAGGTGAGCGTGCGCAGCCCGCGCGCGGACGCGAGCGGCGCGGCAAGCCGCTCCGGAACGAGCGCCACCCGCCGCGTTCCGGTGATGAAGTCGGGTACGGCCCGGTAGCTCTCCACGCGTACGGCGATCCGTGGCCGGATGCCCAGGGCGGTCAGCTGCCGGGTCGCCGGAGCGGCCGACGGGTAGCCCTCGTCCCGGTGGTAGGGCACCACCCACGGCAGCCGCGCCAGGTCCTCGATGCCGAACGACTCCGCCTTGCACAGCGGATTGCCGGCGGACACCACGCAGACCCACCGGTCATGGAAGAGCGGAGCCGACTCGACCCCCGGGGTACGGAAATGGCCGAGCGGTGGGGAGACCATGGCGTCGACGAGCCGGATCGCATCGCCCGCGCCACTGCCCAGGGTCTCCCTGATCAGCTGGAGGTGGAGCGCCGCATGCGGCGCCTCGCGGTCGAACAGCCGTGACAGCGCGGGGCCCAGGACCGTCGCCTGGTAGTCGGCCATCAGCAGCTTGAACTCCCGCTCGGTGGTCACGGGGTCGAACGCCCTACCGGTCGCGAAGAGCCTTTCGGCCGCCGCGCACACCGTCTCGACCTGTCCGGCCAGCTGCGCGGCGAGCGGGGTCAGGACGTAGGCACCGTTTACCCGGGCGAGCAGTTCGTCACCGAAATGCCGACGCAGCCGGGACAGGGCGGCGCTGACGGCGGGCTGGGTAACGCCGAGGTTCCGGGCGGCCCGGGTGACGTTCCGCTCGCGCAGCAGTGCTCGGAGCGTCACCAGGAGGTTGAGGTCGAGGTTCGCGAGGTGTGTGGGACGGGACTGCCGTAGGCTCATGTGCTGCGGATTCTGCCGCACGCACGCCGGCTTTTCCATCCTCCTTGTCGGGGCCGCCTCCGCGGTCAGGGCCGGCCCACGGCCACCGTGCGATCGCCGTCCGTCCTGGTCGGCGGCCTATGGAGGCCCTGGGTGATGTCGACATCACCCAGGGCAAGGACCAGTACCGCGAGGCGCGCCCTGGGCACCGACACCCACAGCGCCAGCGCACTGGTACGGCTCATGCTCGGAGCCACCCCGGCCGAAGTCACACCCGCCCTCGCGCCCGTCGGCACGACGAAAGCCGGACACTGGATCGTGGTCCACGGCCACCACACGCCCCCACGCTCCGCGCAGGAACCGCACCCGGGGGACGACCCTGCACAACTCGCCACCCTCGACCTGCAGGACCCCGGCGTACACGTGGAACTCTGGTTCGCCCTGCACTGGCTGCCCGGCGAGACCGGCGAGTAAGCCTGGTGTTTGACCTCGCTGGGTCACCTGACCTGCTGATCTAGGCTTCCTCCTGAGACAACAGGACGGCCGTTCTTCACGCTTCGAGATGTCGAGCAACGTCGCGTGACGGAACGGCCGCCGTGAAGAGGGTGGCTCCTGCGGGTCCCGCTGATGCTGCGCTGAGCATGCTGTCCCACTTTCGTGTCGAGTCCCACGACTGCCTCTACAAGCGGGCGGATGCGCTCTTCGAGCTGACCGACGCGGGGCCGGGCCGGTCCGGCCACGCCGGCCTGTCGGACCCGCGATGTGCGCGCCCCGCGCCTACGTCGCCTCCAGCCAGAACGCCTTGCCCTTCGAGGTGTTCTCGGACAGGTCGACCGGCAGCCCATCGGTGCGCAGGCGCTCGCCCGTGAACTGCCCCCTCGGGGTGTGCGCCTGGGTGCCGTCGTCGTCGATGGTGATGTCCGTGACGGCATACGTCGTGCGGTCCTTGAGCCAGCGCACCTTGGCATCGACGGCGGTCTGCGCGGTGCCGGCGGCGGTCGCGATCAGGAGGGCGGTGCGGCGCGAGTCGTCCGCCCACATCCACACGTACGGGCCCTTGCTGCTGTCCCACTCCGTCGTGTCCCAGCCCTGGCCCAGGTAGACGGGCAGGAACGGGCCGTCCGTCAGTGCGGTGATCTCGGGCCGCCTGCGCCAGGCATTGAAGATGCCCATCAACTTCACCGCCGCGTCCGGCCACTTGGTCGCGTCGCCGGGGTCCTGGGGGAACTTGACCGCGCGGACGGCCATGTAGGAGTAGTAGTCCTCCATGCGGCCGATCATTTTGCCGCCGTTCATGTACGTCGCGGCCATCGGCAGGTGTCCGAACGCGGTGAGTGCGGTGCGCAGCGACAGGTCCTCTCCGGTGATCCCTCCGTTGGAGGTGTTCCAGCCGTTGTACGCGATGTGCAGCAAACCGTTGTTGCGGTCGCCCTGGGTGGGGGCGATGTCCAGTTCGCTGGTGAGCTTGGCCAGGTACTGAGGGTTCTTCGTCACCAGGTCGTTGAGCATGTTCCGGGTGAGGACGGCCTTCCGGTAGACGTTGTCACTCGCGTGCGAGTAGACGGTCGCCCGCTCGTTCTGCCAGTACTCGGTGAGGTCGATCATGTGCTGGGTGACGCCGTAGCCGTTGAGCAGCGTCTCGATCTGGCTTCGCTTGTAAGCGAGTTGGGCCGGGTCGGCGAGGTCGCGGCCCTTGAGGTGGCCGTCTCCCGTCAGCGAGAACCACAGGCCGAAGCCGAGTCCGTTGTCCTTGAGGGTCTTCGACAGCGTGGCCAGGCTGGTGATGGACTTCTTCATGGAGTCGCTGGGCTCGATGGTGTCGCGCGTGGTGTTCCAGTAGTCGTCGAGCATGACCATGTCGAGGCCGGCCCGCTTCGTCTGCGGGATGACCGTGTCGTAGTAGTAGCCGGCGGGCAGTTCGTGACCCGGGCCGCCGCGGTAGTCCCAGTCGTTCTGGTGGAAGAGCGTGGTCGTTTGGTGGTACTTGAAGCGCTTGCGGAAGTGCAGCTCTTCGGCCATCTTGCCGTCGACGACGTCGCCCTTGAAGACCGTGAGGTTCACCGCGAGATACTCGAACTCCTCACCCGGGAACAGCGTCAGTCGCAGCGCCTCGGGGTGGGTGTCCACGGAGACGGTGTCCTGCTCGTGCCAGGCGTTGATGCCCGCGAACGGCGGCAACATGTAGTCGGTCGGGTAGTTGCCGTTACCACGCTGGGTCTTCCAGTTGAGCTCGGGACTCATGCTCCAGCCGTCCCCGGTGTCGTACACGGTGAGAGCCTTCTTCGGCCAGGACCTGCCGACCGGGTCGGTGCTCAACGACCCCCGGGTGCTGAACCACTTCATGTTCGGGACGTAGTGGAGGGTGTGCGGCTCGTCCGGCAGTCGCAGGTCGATCACGGTGGAGCGGGTGAGGGTGAGTTCGCGGGCCGTGTCCTCGTTGCGCACGAGGGTGAAGTAACGCAGGCCCGCGTCGCCGTCGTAGATCTCGAAGACCAGGGTGACGAGGAACGGTCGGGGCGCGGTTCTGCGCAGGGGGATGCGGACGCGCTCCCCAACCCGCCAGGACCTCTCCTTCGTGCGCACGGTGATGAGTTCCCTGGTCGTCGCTCCCAGGCGCCACCCTCCGTCGTCCGCGCGCACGGTGTCTGCGGCGTCGAGTTCGTGGGCGAAGAGCAGTGAGGGAGCCGCCAGGTAGTGGCGGCCCGCACGCTTGTTGAGGAGTCCGGTGAGGCGGATGCCACCGTCTTCATAGGTGACCGTGGCCCTGAGGGAGTCGTTCTCGAAGGTCCAGTTTCTCGCTCTGCGCCGGATGCTTTCCGACAGCGCGGCGGCGGATCCGGTGCCTGCCGCCAGGAAGGCGGCCGAGGCCGTGCCGAGGAAGAGACGGCGGCTCAGTGGGGACATGACGGGCATCACCCTTCGTCGTCGGAGGGAGGAGCGGGTCGGTACGGAGTTCGGCGGCGGTGACGGTGACGGCAGGAGTTGGTAGGTGCGGTGGACGCCTGGTCGTTCACCGTCTTTGACAACGTTGTCAGACTGGCGGGGCAGCCAGTCCCTTCTCGCAGGTGGGCCAGCGACCCGTCGGCGGCCACCAGGGAAGCATCAGCCTCACCAGGGAAACACCAGCAACGGCAAGCGCTTTCACCGTCGTGACACCTAAGCAGCGTTCGACGGGTCGGTCAACAGGGCCGCACGGCCCAATTGACCGACCTCCAAGGCCGTATGCGATCCGTCGAGTTGATCGAGTGCACCAACAAGCGACAGCACCCTTGACTCGCCCATGGCGCACCCGAAGAATGACCGCGGCCGCCTGACAACGTTGTCGATGGAAAGGTAGCCGCCACATGCCGCAGCCAGCCCACGGAGTTCACACGCCGTCACATCATTCAGCTGCTCGGCGTCTCCGGCGCCTTGACCGCCTCCCCACTCGTCCTGGGATCAGAGCAGGCCCTGGCCGCGGCGGCCGCCGGAGTCGGCGCGGCGGCCGGACCCGATCCGGTAATGGACCCCTGTCTCCGACACGTACTACCGCGTCCTCCTCACCCACACCCGCTGGTCCGAACAACAGTGGGACACGGCCCAAGGCCACTACGCCGCCAAGGACTTCGGCTTCGCGGTCGTGCTCGGCAACGCCGTCCTGCTGACCCGCGGCCCGTACGACGCCGAGCTCGCCGGAGTCGACAAGGACGCGCTGCGCGCCCGTACCCTCGCCACCCTGAAGCACTTCGCGGCGTCGAACCGACTGACCGGCGGCACCGAGTGGGGCCGGAAACTGTTCTTCGACACCCCCTTCCAGTCCTACTTCGTCCTGGCGGCCCGGCTGCTGTGGGACGACCTCGACGAGGTGACGCGCCGCAACGTCGACACCATCGTCCGCGAACAGGCCCAGTACACCGCCGTGTTGGGCACGGGGGACGATCCCGACTCCGACGGCTGGAACCCGCGCGGTCTCGACGGCGGTTTCCAGGCCGAACCAAGCTGGAGGAGATGGGAATCTACGCCCAGGCGCTCGCCCCCGGCCTCGCCTGGGCGAGCGACGACGCGCGGTACGAGGCATGGCGCGGCGCCTTCGGCCGGTGGAGCCGCAACGAGGCGGGCCATCCCGCTCGCCTTCCTCGCGCAGGTGGCCGGAGACCGCGCCGCGGCCCGCTGCGAACTTGCCCTGGCCGAACGTCTGGAGGCCTACCAGCCGTACCCGCCGCAGTACCGCCTCGCGAAGTTCTCGGGTGAACCGAAGTACGAACCCGAGGCGCGCGCCGAACTGGCCATCAGCTATCCGCTCCACGAGTGGCGGGCCCGGTCCGGGCACGCACCGGTGCAACCCCCTGTCGCAGCGTGAGCTCTTCGAGCAGGCGCGCGGCTTCACCACGCTCCCGACCGGGACGGTCGTGTGCGCGACCTCCGGTACGGCCGCCGGGGAAGGCCACCTGGAGGTGCACAACCTGGACCTGCCCGGGATGCCGGAGCTGGACGGAAGCCGCACGTACCGGGCGGCCGAGGGAAGCGCGACGGTCGCGGCGCAGGCCGGTTCCTCGACTCCCACCGGCCCACGGGCCGACGAACTCACCTTTCCTCGCGGCCGGTTCCGGCATCTACGGATGCTCGGGGCACGCCCCGACCCCAGTTACGGCTATTCGCTGTACGCCTTCGAGATACGCGACTCAGCCGCGGGCGCCGACCTGGCGCGCGGCGCCGGGGCGACGGCCTCCGCGTCCTCCTTCGACCCGGGCAAAGAACCCGCACTCGCGGTCGACGGCGACGGCTCAACCCGTTGGGCGATCTCCCGTGCGGACCGTCCGCGCGCGGACAGTTGGCTCGCCGTCGATCTGGGCGCGGCCCTGGACGTGGACCGGGTGACCCTGCGCTGGGAGACCGCGGCGGGCCGCGCGTACCGGATGCAGGGATCGGTCGACGGGCAGAACTGGACCGACCTGGTCGCCTGGCCGCAGGCGGACCTCACCAGCCGCGGCGGCTGGCTGGACATCGACGGCCGTGCCGGTCTCGTCGTGCGCGGCGGCGCCAACCCGATCTCGGTGTACGGCAACACGGTCGTCCTCTCCGACGGACCGGCCGAGGGCATTCTGGTCGCCCAGATCGCGACCGGGTTCGGCATCTCCGTCGGCACCGCCCACGCCTACACGACAGCCGTCGTCGGCCTGCTTGCCGACCGCTCTCCTGGCCTGCTGCGTGCCCTGCGCGAGGCGGACCCGGACTACGTCTTGCTCGACGGCACCCTGGCAGAGTGCGACCGGGTCGGCGACGGCCGGGCCGACTTCTCCCACAAGCACCGCCGACACGGAGTAAACGTGTAGATGGTGACCGACCCGGTCGGGCGGCTGCTGTGGATCTTGCCGACTATGCCCGGCTACGCGACTCTGGAGCGGCAATACTGAAAGAGCTCATTGACTCAGCCGCCGCTCTTGCGCCGGAACGACCGCTGGCTCGCAGCCGGGTTGTTCGCCCTACGGACCTTCGACGCCTCGACGTTCGCAGCGAGGTCAGCGGCGTCCGCCTGCGCACTGCGCTTGCGCGCCAGGGCCTCCCGGAACTTGCGTTTCAGGTCGTAGTGGCCGTCGCTATCGGGCACCAGAGCGGACGTCTCGGGGTCGGTCGGCTCCGAACCTTCTTTGCATGCAGACTCTGCGGTCATGGCGACCTCCTGGGGTCGGGCAGTGGGAAGTACAGCTTGTCATGCCGAGCGCACCACGAGGGCGTTCATCTCGTAGGTGTATGCACCGAAGGGTTTCGGGCCGGGCTGGAGGTTTTCCGTTCCGGGGTCGGAAGTTTTCGACTATCAGGGCGACGGCTCTCAGCCGCCGCGACGCTGCGCTTGCCGAATACCTCGTCCGTGCAGGTCACGCGGCATGTCTGTATTCGTGGAGGATGCCGCCAAGGCGGTCGTGGCGTCGTATGTCGCGGTGGCATAACTTGTCCGGACCGTCGATTGGTGTGGGCAGTGGGTGTAGCGGTCGGGCGTTCGCGATGCCCTGATGCGGTCGATGGGAGTTGTTGAACTCCTCGAACTCCCGTAGGGCGTGGAGGAGGTGTCGCTGGTTCCAGATCAAGGTCCGGTCCAGGAGCTCGTGTTCCTCAAGATCCATGACCAGGTTCTTCGCCGCCTGTGTGACCCAGGATGCGGTCGGGTGTGCGGTGCCGCCCAGGACCCGGATGCGGCGACCGCTGTGTTCGATCACCACGAGTACGTACATCCGCGCGCCGGACAAGGTGACCGCATCAAAGAAGTCACAGGCCAGGAGGGCGTCGGCTTGGAAGCGCAGGAAGTCGGCCCACGTGCTGGAGCTCCGGTCGGGCGCCGGATCGACGCCGGCATCCTGCAGGATCCTCCAGACGGTCGAGGCGGCCACCTTCACCCCCAGCACGAGCAACTCGCCGTGCAGCCGTCTGTACCCCCACTGCGGATTCTCCCTCGCCAGACGCAGCACCAGAATCCGGATTGACCGCGCCGTACGAGGTCGACCGGGTCGCTTGGGACGCGATAAGGCGGCATGACGGCGCCTGACGAAGTCGCGATGCCAGCGCAGCACCGTGTCAGGACGCACGAGCAGCCGCACACGCCGCAGAACCGGCAACGGCAGCCGGTGCAGCAGCGCCGCCAGGAACGCCCGATCGCTCGGCGTGAACCGTACTCGATCACCACCGAGTTGGCGCTCGAGCACTGTGACCTGATGGCGGAGGGCCAGGATCTCCGCATCCTTGCCCCGGTCGCCCATCGGCAGCAGACGCAGCATCGCGAACGCGTTGGTCACTCCCAGGTAGGCCAGTCGCAGCAGCACGGTCGATCATCATGACGCGTCGACTACCCGCTACGCGAGAGCGCCGACTCAAGCGACGAGGCCGACCACCGCCAGCCCGGGTGCAGGCCTCCGACCAGGACGGATGACATTCTCGGCGCGCAGGGTCAGACACCCGGGATTGCGGTGAGCGGGCGGATGGCTTCACGGACGCAGCCGCGAAGCCATCGTGAGGAGGGGTCGTCGTTGACGCGACGGTGCCAACGCAGTTCGACGTCGGCGGTGGGCAGGTCGACAGGAACCTCGTGATGGCGCAGGGGGACCCCTCGCTCGACCAGGTGGGCGGTCGGCACGCGCGGCATGAGACAGATGACGTCCTGCTCAAGAGCCATAAGAGCACCCACGGCATAGGTGGGCACCACCGCCACGACGTGACGGGAACGCCCGATCCGCTCCAGGGCGTCATCGAGGGGACCTCGGGCAAGGCCGCGTCGCGAGGCCGAGACATGGGGCAAGCGGCACAGGTCATCGAGGGTCAGTCGCGTTGCCCGGCCCAGCTCGGAGTTGGCGGCGACGGCGGCGACGAAATGGTCGGTGAACAATGTCGAGGCGTGGATGTCGGGCGGCGGCGGGCCCGCGACCGTGACATCGAGGTCGATCGAGCCGTCCCGCAGCAGGTCGGGTTCCTTGGAGTCTTGGCGGACGAACCGCAGGCGGACCTCGGGCGCCTCGTCGGCGATCCGGCGGGTGAGGCGCGGGGCGAGGACCGGAACGAGGCCGTCGTTGAGGCGGATGGAGAAGGTGCGCCGCCAGGAGCGCGGATCGCTGCCGGCGGGCTCGGTCCGCAGCCGATCGGCGGTTTCGAGCAGTGCTTTGACCGTGACAGCCGAGCGTTGGGCGAACGGTGTGGGAACCAGGCCGCGGCCCGCCCGAACCAGGATGGGGTCGTTCATCACGCGCCGAAGCCGGCTCAGCGCCCGGCTGGTCGCCGGTGCGGACAGGCGCAGGCGCACGGCGGCCTCCTTGACGCTGCCGGTGTCCAACAGCGCGTCGAACACGCGCAGCAGATTGAGATCCAGCTCCTCCGCCACGGCCCTCCCCATTCGTGCGTCTGGCGCAAGTACTCCGTACTAATAATGCACTGGGAATGATGCCCGAGCTGACCAATACTGGGTTCGGGGGAGTCCTTCACCGACAAAACAGGAGTTCAGTCATGCCCAGGATCGTGCGACCGAGCGCCTACGGCTCACCCGACGTGCTCACCGTGGTCGAGGCGCCCATCCCGTACGCGGCCGCCGACGGCGTGGTGGTCGAGGTCCGCGCCGCGGGGGTCAATCCGATCGACTGGAAGCTCTACAGCGGGACTTTCCACGCCGTGGACGACGACCAGAAGGACGCCGCCGGGATCGCCGCCTCGATGCCCTCGATCGGTCTGGAGTGCGCGGGCGTCGTCACCGAGGTTGGTGCGGACGTGACCGGTGTCCGCCCCGGCGACGAGGTCATCGGGTATCCGGTGACGGCCGCCTACGCCGACTACGTCACGGCCCCGGCTACCTCGATCGTCGCGAAGCCGGCCGGGCTCGGGTGGGCTGAGGCCGGGTCGCTGATGCTGACCGGCACCACCGCGGTCCATGCGCTGCACACCGCCGGTGTGGCTGCCGGCGACACCGTGCTCGTCCACGGCGGGGCAGGCGGGGTCGGCCTGATGGGCGTGCAGCTGGCCGCCGCCGCGGGGGCGACGGTGATCGCCACCGCCGCCGAACGCAACCACGCATTGCTGCGTGAACTCGGCGGCACGCCCGTCGCCTACGGTCCTGGGCTCGCCGACCGGGTGCGCGCCGTGGCGCCGCAGGGCGTCAATGCCGCGGTCGACTTCGCCGGTAGCGACGAGGCGCTCGACGTCTCGCTGGAGCTGGTGGCCGACCGCACCCGCATCGCCTCGATCACCGGGTCGCCGCGCCGCGCCGCGGCCGGCATCAAGCTGCTCGGTTACGGACCCGGCCAGGACGCGGGCACCGAGATCCGCGCCGCCGCCCGGGGCAGTCTCGTCGACAGCGCTGGATCCGGCGCGCTGCGCGTCATCGTCGACAGGACCTTCCCGCTCACCGAAGCTGCGAAGGCCCACGAGGTCGGCATCGCCGGGCACGCTCCCGGCAAGCTCGTGCTGATCCCTTGATCAGCACACCGGTCGGCACGAAAGGACAGCGAGACGATGAGTGGACAGGAACCGGGCGGCGGGTTGTCACGGGTCGACGTCGTCGATGTGGCGGTGGTGGGCGCGGGGCCGGTGGGCCTGACACTGGCGGCGCTGCTGGGGCAGGCCGGTCGCTCCGTGGTGGTGCTGGAGCGTTACCCCAGGCTCTACGGCCTGCCGCGCGCCGCCAGCCTCGACGGCGAGAGCCTCCGGCTGCTCGCCGGACTTGGCCTGATCGAGGAGCTGTGGCCCACCCTGCATGTGCACAAGGCCTACCAGTGGAGCAACGCCGCGGGCGAGATTCTTCTCAACATGGAGAGCCGGCTTGTCGGCGACAGCGGCTGGCCCGACATGATCACGTTCCATCAGCCCGTCCTCGAGCGGGCACTGCATGCGCAGTGTGCTTCGTTACCGACGGTCGAGGTCCGGCTCGGTGCCGTCGTGACCAGCCTCGACCAGACCAAGGAGGGGGTACAGCTCGGCACGGCTGAGGGCGGGACGGTGCGGGCGCGCTACGTCGTGGGCTGCGACGGCGGCAACAGCTTTGTGCGGGCGACGCTCGGCATCGACCAGGACGATCTCGACTTCGCCGAGCCGTGGCTGGTGTGCGACTTCAAACTCCGGCGTCCCGCCGAAGAACTGGGGCTGCCCTCGGCCCTACAGATCGGTGATCCCGATGAGCCCACCACGATCATCACCACCGGCGCCGGACACCAGCGGTTCTGCTTCATGCTCGACGAGGCCGACGTAGGTCGGGAGTTCTCCGACGGGGAGACGTGGCGGAGGCTGAAGCGGTACCTGACCCCGGCCGATGCCGACCTCGTGCGCGTCGCGACCTACACGTTCCGGTCCCTGATCGCACAACGCTGGCGCGACCGGCGTGTCCTACTCGCCGGCGACGCCGCCCACCAGATGCCGCCATTCCTCGGGCAGGGCATGTGTTCAGGAATGCGGGACGCGGCGAACCTCGCGTTCAAACTGGACCTGGTGCTGGCCGACGTGCGTGAACCCGACGTGCTGGACACCTATCAGAGCGAGCGCGAACCGCATGTCCGCACCATCACCGCGACCAGCATGGAGCTCGGGCGTCAGCACACCCTGACCGACCACGAGCTCGCCCGCCAACGCGACGACGCCCTGCGTGCGCGTCGCGACTCCCGCCAAGAGCCCGAGCGAATCCGACTTCCCGACCTCGGTCCCGGCTTGCACGGTCCCGGCGGCGGCAGCCGCTCGGTGCAGGGCCAGGTCGACGACGGTCAGCAAGTCGGGCTACTGGACCAGGTCGTCGGCGGTGGCTTCCGGCTGCTGGTGCTCGAGGGCAGCCTCCCCGGCATCGACGTCCCGGCCCTGCGCGCCGTCGGCGTCACGGTGATCGTGATCGGCGAGCTCGCCGGGAACGGCGTCGTGGCCGATCTGGACGGCACCCTGCACCACTGGTTCGACCAGCTCGGCGCCGCCGCGATCGCCGAGCGCCCCGACCACTACGTCCTGGCCGCCGGGCCCGATGCGAACGACGTCGCGCACGAGCTCCTGGGCGTCACCCTCAGCGGCGCGGCAACTCTCTGCAACGATCCGTACCGCACCGTAGTGCCCCATCCGGGGTCGTACGCAGCCGTACCATCCCTCTGACTGCCTGGGGCAACGTCGCGCCGATTCGGCCTCTGCGGATCTCTCCCCGCGTGTGTCCCGCGACATTCTGGCCGCATGTCGATTCAGGTGCCCGAAGACCTTGAGGCCCGCCTGCGCCAGCTGGCGGCGGCCCAGGGCATCACCGTGGACGAGCTGGTCACCAAAGAACTATCCAAACTCGTCGTGTCACGCCCCGTCCGCACCCTCCGGGGCAGAGGCGTGCTACACACCGGTAGCAGCGCGCCCTACGCCCGCGATCTCAAGGCCTACATGCGTGGGGAAGCAGACGACGCGTGAAGCTGATCGTCGACGCAGGTCCCGTCTTCGCCTATCTATCCGCGGACGACCCTGACCACGCCAGGTCCGCGGCCCTGCTGGAGAGCTTCGAGGGCGAACTCGTGATCCCCCAGCTCGTCCTGGCGGAGGTCTCGTATTTCATCAACACCCGGGTCAAGCGCGCCGTTGGCGCCAAGAAGGCCGCCGAAGCCTAGCTCGCCCTCATCGAGGGCATCACCGCAGGCGCCTTTCGAGTCGAACCGGTCGAAGACCAGGACTGGCCCCGGATCGCCGAGCTCGTCGGCCGTTACCACGACTTCCCCCTCGGTATCACCGACGCCTCCGTCATGACCGCGGCGGAGCGCCTGGACACCCGCAGCCCTCGACTCCCGCCCTGGTGGGAAGGGGTGCGCACGGTGTACCGGAGGTCGACCGGCGAAGTCACCAGAACAGGCGCCGGTGCCAGGTCAGCAGCGTGCCCGGGGTGACCAGCCGATAGCGGCGCAAGACGGAGGGAAGGCGCCATGCAAGACCGGAGAGCACGGCACGATCAGCCCACGAAAAGCTCGGCCGCTCGACCTGCCGGCGAAGTACAGCGACCTCATGACGAAGCACGAGGATCTCAGCATTGTTCGCGGCGGTCGATCGGCCCAGCAAGAGCAAGCAGCCCAGTAGTCGACAGAAAATCAAGTAGAGCAGTCGCAGACCCACAATCATTGATCATGCCCACACGCAGGCGATCGCAAAGCCCCAGGTCAACCACCGTACGACAATAAAGACACCCTTCAGGGGTCCGGTGCCGCGGTCGGCTCGTGCGCGGCCTGTCGGGCACAGTAGGAAGCCTGATGGCAGGGAGGGAATGCCCAGGTCAATAGAGCATTTGGCTGGGGCCCATCAATGGCGTTTATGGTGCGGCCGCGCACGGCCACGGGCAGGCACCTTCGGGGCTCTCAACGGCTTTCAGGGCCGCTCAGGGGCAGATACCGACGGATGCCCGCGTCACGAGGTCCCGTAGCCAGCAGTCCGCCGGGTCCTCGTCATGGCTCGCGTCCCACCACAG
Organism: Streptomyces lacaronensis; assembly: GCF_047337785.1. Lineage (NCBI taxonomy): Bacteria > Bacillati > Actinomycetota > Actinomycetes > Kitasatosporales > Streptomycetaceae > Streptomyces > Streptomyces lacaronensis. The sequence continues at coordinate 9,678,826 of NZ_JBLHDK010000003.1, read as the reverse complement.
GTGCTCCTCCAGCGGATCGAGCGCTACGGGACAGTCGAGACTCAGCAGCCCTTCCGTCCGCGGAAGTTGTCACGATGGTAGGGCACCACCCAGGGCTGCCGGGCCAGAACCGCCACGGAGAAGGACCCGGCGGCGGCCAGGGGATGCCCCTCGGCGACCAGACACACCCAGCGGTCCCGGAACAGCGGCCGCGACGCCACACGGGGTTTGCGGAAGTGGCCGAGCGGTGGGGACACCACGCCGTCGACGAGGCGGATGACGCCGTCGGCGTCCCGGCCGAGCGTAGCCGTTCCGCCGCGGCGCAGACCGTCTCCACCTGCCCGGAGAGCTGTGTGGCCAGCGGAGTCAGTACGTACGCGCCCTGCACAAGCACCAGCAGTTCATCGCCGAAGTGCCGCCGCAGCCGCGACAGCGAGGCGCTGACAGCCGACTGGGTAACGCCCAGGTGTCTGGCCGCGCGGGTGACATTGCGCTCACGGAACAGTGCACGCAGGGTCACCAACAGATTGACGTCGAGGTTCGCGAGGTGCGACCCCTGGCGCGGTCGATCGGTCATGATGGGCCGGAGGCTGCTGCGCCCCGGCCGCTTCGGCAAGGGATGTTTCCACTGGCCGGAAGAGCACGTCGACGCCCCTCATCACTGTGCGGTGAGCTTGGCGCGCAACCCCAGGATCAGCAGTTCCAGCGTGGTCTCGAAGCTGCGGTCCATGGGTCGGTCCCTGCCGGAGTCCCAGCGGACCAGGAACGCGTTGTTCTCCAGCAGACCAAGATTACGGGTCAGGGCCGGGAAGGTATTCGGGCTCACCGTCCGTAGCTGGGCCGCGTATTCCTTCTGCCAGCCCTCCTCCACGTCCGCCGGCACGCTGGAGAGCTCAAGGGTGACCCAGCCGAGTACGAAGCCGACCACCGCGTTGTACGCCTCGACCAGTTCCCGCCCCGAGAAGCCGGCTCGCTCCAGCACGCCCACCACGCGCTCCACGAACGGGACCGCGGTGGTGCTCACCACCAACTGGGAGCCCAGGATCGGGGCGAGGTTGGGGTGCCGGTGCATGGCCTGGCGACACAGCCGGGCGACCTCGGTCAGCCACTCATCCCAGGCCATGCCGCGGTCGGCGGGGAGCACGATGTCCTCCAGCACCCGTGCCGAGACGGCCGCCACGAGCTGTGCCTTGGTGCCGGTGTGCCAGTACAGCGCCGTGGGGTAGACCCCCATTTCCTTGGCGAGCGCCCGCATGGTGAGCGCGTCCAGGCCGTGCAGGTCCACATAGTGCAGAGCCGCGTCGATCACCTCCGCGCGCGACAGCGGGTTGCGGGCCGCCTGCCTTCCCCGGCGACGGCCGCTGCTCTCGCCCATTCGGTGTCCCTCTCTCCACGGTTGCTGCGAACGGAGACACGTTAGCCCGCGGGCTCAGGTCAGGCGCACAGCAGGCGGGCCGGGTTCGCCGTCGTGATGTGTTCGAACTCGCCCGCGTCGAGGCCGGCCGCCAGCAGCTCCTCGCGGAATCGGGTGTGGACGAACCCGTACCCTCCCCCACCGTGGGCGCGGAGCTGCGAGACCAGGCATACGTCGTGGGAGAGCAGGATGCTGTCGATGTACCCGGCCCCCACCAGATCCAGCACCATCCGTACACGACGGCGCACCTCGCCGGTGTGGGGGGTGTTGATCGTGTCGATGCCGACGTACGCGCCGCGGCGGGCGATCTGTTCGGCATAGCCGGGGGCGGTCACCGTGTCGCAGTGGCCGATGGCGACGCGCGCCGGGTCGGCTCCCTCGGAGGTGAGCAGGTCCAGCTGCGGCAGGCCGACCGGCCAGCGGGCCGCGTGGGTGTGAATGGCCGCTCCGGTCGCCCGCTGAGCGCGGGCGGCCGCGCGCAGCGAACGTTCCTCGGCCGTGGAGATGTACCACTTGTCGCAGCCCACCTCGCCGATGATCCCGGCACGGACTCCCCCGGTGCCGGGGAAGCCTTCGGTGAGGTCGCGGACGATCTCCTCGGCGATGGCGTCGGCTCCGTGACGGTCGAACCAGTCCCGGTCCAGGAACGGGTCGCGATAGTGCCCTGCGCCAAGCACCACGTGCAGTCCTGTGGCTTCGGCGACCTTTTGTACGGCGAGGACATTGGCCGGGTCCCGGCTGGCACCGGGCGGGGACGGAGCAGCCCCGGCGTCCGGGGCGGCGCCGGGGGTCAGCTCGGCGGTGGTCAGGTCGACGACGGTGCCGCCGCCCAGGGCGGTGAAGACGGTCAGCTCCTCCGTGACGGTGGCCTCGTCGGCGATGAGCCCATCGCCGCGCCGCTCCCGCATCAGGTTGATGAACAGGTGTTCGTGGGACAGGACCTTGCCCAGTTCCTGGCGGGCCACCAGGCCGCGGGCGGTGGATACCGTGCTTGTCATGCGGTCCTTCCGGGGAGGGTGAGGAGGCGGGCGGGGGTGGTCCGGGTGATCCTGGCGATGTCCTCGGGACTGATGCCGCGCGCCAGCATCAGCGGCAGTACGCGGCGCAGGATGTGGGCGTAGCCTTCGCCGCCGTAGCGGGTCAGCTGGGTGCGGCGGCAGACGTCCTCGGCGATGGTGATCCGGTCGCCGTGTCCGGCCGCGATGAGCGCGGCGATGTGGCGGACCCGCATGCCGTCGTTCGGCAGATCGACCGTGGGATCCGGCGGGTAGTAGCTGGACTCGGTCCCGAAGAGGTCGAATTCGAGTATGCAGCCGGTGGCGGCGAGAGCGAACATCTCATCGGGCTCGAAGAGGGTGCGGTCCACATGGCACAGGACGGTTCGCGTGGGGTCCGCGCCCGCTTCAACGGCGTGGCGCAGATGCAGCAGTGGGGCCTCGGGGTGCCGTCCGGGATGGATCAGCAAGGCGGCACCGGTCGCCGCCTGCGCCTGGGCGGCCGCTTGGAGGACCTTGACCTCGTCCGGGTGTGCGGGCCATGACATGCCGATCTCACCGATGACACCGGCACGGATGCCGGTGTCATCGGCGCCCTGCTCGATGTCACCGGTGATCTGCCGGGTGATGGCATCGCGTGAGAGGGAGGCGACCTGGGGCGGGTGGAAGGCGGCGACGTAGTAGCCGCTGCCCATCACCACGTGGACACCGGTGCGGCGGGCGATCTCGCGCAGCCCGGCCGGGTCGCGGCCCAGGCCCACCGGAGTGGCGTCCACCACGGTGCCGCCGCCGGCCTCGCGGTAGAGAGCCAGTTCGTCGGCGGCGGTGTCCACCTCGTCCAGCACCATGTCCCGCCGGTTGTTGCGGTCCACTCGCGCGGCGAAGTAGTTGGCGGAGGTGAGGGGTTCGTCAACGCCGTCATCCGGTGCGTAGCGGCTGAGATCGGCGAGCAGGTGTTCGTGCGGCTGGACGTGGCCGAGCCGGTCGGGCGCGACCGGCCCGAGAACGGTATGGGCGACGCCGCTCATGCGCCGAGTTCCTTCTGGTGGGTTTCCCGGGTCAGCAGGACGGCCAGCGCGGTCACGACGCAGCTGCCCGCCATGAAGCAGGACACATACAGGGCGTGCGGCGCTCCGCCTCCCGCCGCCAGCAGGCTGGTCGCGGCGATCGGAGCCAGTGCGCCGCCCGCCACGGAGGCGATCTGGTAGCCCAGTGAGGCTCCGGTATAGCGCGTTCCGGTACCGAACAGCTCGGCCAGGAAGGCGCCCATCGGCCCGTACATCAGGGAGTGCAGGCCCAGCGCCAGCCCGTAGCCCAGGATGAACAGCCCGGTGGAGTGCGCGTTCACCAGCGGGAAGAGAAAGAAGGAGTTGAGGCCGAGCAGCACCGCGCCGGCGAGGTAGACCGGGCGGCGGCCCACCCGGTCGGACAGCGCGGCGGCCAGCGGCAGACAGACCAGAGAGACCGCTGAGGCGATCATGAGGCCGTTCAGGGCGGTGTCGCGGCTGTGCCCGACCTGGGTGGCGTACGAAATCACAAAGGTGATCAGCACCGAGTTGGCCGCGAATGGGCCGAACCCGATGAGCGCCGCCAGCAGTAGTTGCCTGGGCTGGGTGCGCAGCAGTTCGACGATCGGCGGGCGCGGCCGCTCGCCACGTTCACGTTTCGCGGCCAATTCGGACTGTGCGGCCTTGAAGGCCGGGGTCTCGGCCACGCCGAGGCGTATCCACAGCCCCACGGTGGCCAGGACAACGGTCATCAGGAACGGCACTCGCCAGCCCCAGGCCATGAAGGCGGACTCGGGCAGCCTGGAGGCCAGCGAGAAGACGAGGGTCGACAGGAGCAGGCCGGAGGGCGCTCCCATCTGCGCCACGCTGCTCCACAGCCCGCGCCGTCCCTTGCCGGAATGCTCGACGGTCATCAGTACCGCGCCGCCCCACTCGCCGCCGACGGCGAATCCCTGCACGAGGCGCAGCAGCACCAGGGCCGCCGGGGCCCAGATACCGATGGTGTGGTAGGTGGGCAGCAGCCCGATCAGGGTGCTTGCCACGCCCATCAGCAGGATGCTCGTCACCAGCATGCTCTTGCGGCCGAGGCGGTCGCCGAAGTGTCCGAAGAGGATGCCGCCGAGGGGGCGGGCTCCGTAGCCGACGGCCAGTGTTCCGAACGAGGCGAGAGTGCCGGCGGCCGAGCTGAGTTCGGGGAAGAAGAGCTCGTTGAACACGAGCGCGGAGGCCGTGCCGTACAGCAGGAAGTCATACCACTCCATGACACTGCCGAGGTACGCCGAGACCAGCACCCGGCGCGAGCCGGTGGACGGGACCCCCGTCTCAGGGGGCGCGGAGGAGGTTCTGTCCTGGGAGGGGGAGGTTGCCGTCATGGTGACTCCGGGAGGCATCGAAGCAGTGGGTGCGGGGGGCAGCCGCAAGACTTGTACGTTGGACAGGATTACTTGTCCCTCGTACAATGGTCAATGGTTCGACGCAGGCGTAACACCGCCACAACAACTCACCACCCCCGCCCATCCGGCCTGCCGCCGAGCCCGGCGGGAGGCGCCACGGTTACCCCGCACTGTGCCTGCTCCCTTCCTCGTCCCCGCCCGATCCAGGAGTCCAGCATGCGCCCTGCCACCTCGCCGCCCCGTACGGCTATGCAGCCCGACGGCAGTCGGCTGATCAAGTTTTCCTTCGGCGAGGATCTCCCCTTCGTCAGCCATGGCCGCGGGGTGTTCGTCTATGACAGCGAGGGGCGTAGCTACCTCGACGGGTGTTCCGGGGCGGTGACCGCGAACCTGGGCCACGCCGATCCCCAACTGCTGCGCGCCATGAGGGAGCAGGCCGAGCGGATCACCTTTGCGCACCGCGGCGCGTTTCACAGCGATGAGTCGGAGCGCTTGGCCGACCGGCTCAGCGAGATGACGGGATATCCGTACGTCTTTCTGTGCAACAGCGGGTCCGAGGCTGTGGAGACCGCGCTGCGGCTGACCCTGCAGTACTGGCGGGAGCGGGGCGAGCCCGAGCGGGCGCGGTTCGTCTCCCATGCGGTGAGCTACCACGGCGCCACCCTCGGAGGGCTGTCGCTGTCCGGCCATCCGCAGCGCCGCTGGGTCGCCGAAGCTCTGCTGCACGGGTTCAACGAACTCACTCCGCCCTATGCCTACCGGTTCGCCCAGGGCCGTGACGACGCGTCGTTCACCGCGTTCCTGACCGAGGGGGCGGCCCGCGTACTGGACTCCTACGGCTCTGCCGCGGCCGGCGTGGTGGTCGAGCCCGTCGGCGGCGCGGCCGGCGGCGCCATCACACCGCCCGAGGGCTACCTGCCCGCGCTGGCCGGTCTGTGCCGCGAGCGCGGCCTGCCGCTGATCGCCGACGAGATCATGACCGGCATGGGCCGCACCGGCACCATGCTGGCGGCGCAGCACTGGGACGTACGCCCCGACATGGTGGTCCTCGGCAAGGGGATGGGGGCCGGATACGCGCCCGTGTCGGCGGTGCTGGTCAGCGAGCACTTCATCGACACCATCGCCGCCGGGACCGCGTCGGTCACCAACGGGCACACGCATGGCGGCAACCCGCTCGGCAGCGCCGTGGCCCTGGCCGTCCTGGAGGCCATCGAGTCCCGGGATCTGGTGGCGAACGCCTCAGCGCGCGGCAAGCAGCTGCGCGCGGGCCTGGAAGAGCTGGCCGGGCGGCACGAGGTCATCGGAGAGGTCCGCGGCCTCGGTCTGCTCCAGGGATTGGAGCTGGTCAGCGACCGCGCGACCCGAAACCCCGGCGAGCCCGTCGGCTCCCTCACCCGCGCCGCCGTGCTCGCCGCCCGCGATCACGGACTGCTCGTCTACCCGGCGACCGGCGGGATCAACGACGCGGTCCTCGTCGCCCCGCCGCTGACCATCACCGCCCAGGAGACCGATCTGCTGCTCGAACTCCTCGACGCCGCCCTGACCACGCTGAGCAAGAAGGCGAGCCCCACCGCATGACGACATTGCCTGCTGGCCGTCCGCGCCCGGCCCGGGACTCCGCCGTGCTGGAGGCACTGCTCGCCGAGTACCGGGCCCGCACCCCCGGGTCGGCGACCGCCTTCCAGCGGGCCACCGCGGCGCTGCCCGGAGGCGAGACCCGGTTCGTCACCTACTTCCCGCCGTACCCGGTCATCCTTGCCGAGGGCCACGGCTCGCGGCTACTCGACGTCGACGGCATCGAGTACCTGGACCTGGTCAACAACTACACCTCACTCATCCACGGCAACGCGTACCCGCCGGCCATGACGGCCGCCGCCGCGGTACTGGCGTCAGGCGCGGTCTTCCCCAGCCCGCACGAGCTGCAGCTGGAACTCGCGGAGCTGCTCGCCGCCCGCATCGCGGCGGTGCAGCGGGTACGGTTCACCAACTCCGGGACCGAGGCGTCGGTGCTCGCCGCGCGGCTGGCCCAGCGCGCCACAGGACGCAGGCGGCTGCTGCTGTTCGACGGCGCCTACCACGGCAGCGCGCCCCCGCTGCTCGCAGACGGCCCCGAGGTCGTCACCGCCCCCTACAACGACGTCGACGCCGTACGAGAAGCGCTCACCGAGGACATCGCCGCGGTGTTCGCCGAGCCCTTCCTCGGCGCCGGTGGTGTGATCCCGGGCCGACCGGAATTCCTGCGGGGTGTTGCCGAGCTGGCCCGTGCGCGCGGGGCCCTGTTCGTCCTGGACGAGGTGCAGTCACTGCGCAATGCTGTCAGCGGCGAGCAGACCCGGCTCGGCCTGCACCCGGATCTGACGGTCATGGGCAAGGTCATCGGCGGGGGTATGCCGATCGGCGCGATCGGCGGAAGCGAGGAGCTGCTGCGACTGACCGCGGCGACCACCGACGGCAGCCTCGCGCACTCCGGCACCTTCAACGGCCACCTCACCGCCGCAGCCGCCGGTACCGTCACCCTCCGGCATCTCGACGCCCCCGCGATCGACCGCCTGGACCAGGACGCACGCCGCCTCGCCGACGCCATCACCGCTGCCGCGGCCGGGGCCGGAATCCCGATCACGGTGACCCGCGCCGGATCCATCCTGAACGTACACTTCACGCCGACCGCGCCGGTCAACGCCGGGCAGGCCCGCGCGGCCACCGCCACCCCCCTGCTCAGCGCCCTGCACCTGGCGCTGCTCCTCGACGGGGTCTACACGACTCCGCGCGGAATGATCAATCTGTCGACCGCGCTGGACGCGGACGACCTCGATCGCGCCACACGGGCGTATGCCCACGCTTTCCAGCGGATCGCAGACGCGGAGATCCCCACACTCTCCCGGTGATCCCCGGCCCTTTCCGTGATCCGGCGACCTCCCATCGCCCACAGCCGTGCCGCACAACCCGAAAGTGCTTCCACTCCATGGAAAACACACCCGCCCCGGCCGTACCGGATCGCTCGTTTCCGTCCGGCGAAGGAGACCACCCCATGAACGAGCCGGAGATGCTGCGCGAACCGGCTCCCGACGTGCTCCGCGCCACCGCGATCGGTGACTATCTCACCTGGCTGGAGCGCGCCCGGGGTCTCGTCTTCACCGGCTACCAAGACCTGCACCGCTGGTCGGTCACGGACCTCGAAGGCTTCTGGTCGTCGATCTGGGACCACTTCGACATCCGTACGCACACCCCCTACGACCGGGTACTCGGCCGACGGGACATGCCCGGCGCCGAATGGTTTCCCGGCGCGACCCTCAACTACGCCGAACACGCCCTGCGGCCGGAAGGAACCGCGCCCGACGACGTGGCCGTGCTGGCGCGTTCGCAGACCCGCGGGCCCATGGAGCTGAGCTGGCAGCAGCTGGCCGACCAGGTCGCCCGTGCCCGGGCCGGCCTGCGCCGCCTCGGTGTCGGCAGGGGCGACCGGGTCGTCGCCTACCTGCCGAACATCCCCGAAACCCTCGTCGCGTTCCTGGCGACCGCGAGCCTGGGCGCCATCTGGGCAAGCTGCGCACCGGAATTCGGCGCCCGCGGCGTCATCGACCGGTTTTCCCAGATCGAGCCCACCATCCTTCTCGCCACGGCCGGGTATCGCTACGGCGTGAAGGACATCGACCGACGCGACGAAGTCGCCGCGATCCGCGCCGGCCTGCCTACCCTGCGCCACACCGTCCACGTACCGTACGGGCCCGGGGAACTCACCGACACGGTCGCCTGGGCGGACCTGCTCGCCACACCCGCCGACCCCGGCTTCGCCCCCGTCCCCTTGGCCCACCCGCTGTGCGTGCTGTTCTCATCCGGTACCACGGGCAAACCTAAACCGATCGTCCACGGCCACGGCGGGATCCTGCTGGAACACCTGAAAAACCACTCCCTGAGCTGGGATCTGCGCCCCGGCGACCGCATCCTGTGGTTCACCACCACCGCGTGGATGATGTGGAACTCCCTGGTCTCCGGGCTGCTGGTGGGCGCCTCCATCGTGATGATCGACGGCAACCCCCTCCACCCCGGCCTGGACTGGCAGTGGCAGTTGGCCGAGGAGACCGGCGCCACCCTTATGGGTGCCAGCCCCGGATTCCTGATGGCCTGCCGAAAAGAAGGCATGGCCCCGGCCAAGGACCACGACCTGTCCCGGCTGCGCCAGATCGGCGCCGCGGGAAGCCCCCTGCCACCCGAGGGATTCCGCTGGGTGGCCGAGCAGTTCGGCCCCGGTGTACTGCTCAACGTAGGCAGCGGCGGCACCGATGTGTGCACGGGAATCCTGCAGGGCGGCCCACTGCAGCCAGTCTGGGCAGGAGAGATCTCCGGCCCCTGTCTGGGGGTCGCCGCCACCGCCTACGACGAGCAGGCCCACGAGGTGACCGACGCGCTCGGCGAGCTGGTCATCACCCAGCCCATGCCCTCGATGCCCGTCGGCTTCTGGGGCGACACCGACGGCTCCCGCTACCGGGCCGCCTACTTCGACACCTATCCGGGTGTGTGGCGCCACGGCGACTGGGTGCGCTTCACTGCGACGGGCAGCTGCACGGTGGCCGGACGCTCCGACGCCACCCTCAACCGCGGCGGGGTGCGCCTGGGCACCGCGGAGTTCTACCGCGTCGTCGAAGAACTGCCCGAAGTCGACGACAGCCTGGTCATCCACCTGGAGGACCCCACCGGCGGCCCCGGCGAACTGCTCCTGTTCGTCGCACTGCGCAACGGCGCCGAGCTGGACGATGCCCTGCGCAAGCGGATCACGACAGCGCTGCGAGATGCTCTCTCCCCGCGGCATGTGCCCGACAGCATCACCCCCGTCCCGGTGATCCCGAGGAACCGTACCGGCAAGAAACTCGAACTCCCGGCGAAGAAGATCCTGCTGGGAGCCGCCCTGTCCGAAGTCGTCAGCCGCGACACCCTGGCCGAGCCGACATCGCTGGACGCATTCACCGCCCTGGCCGCCCAGCGCCCCGCGCACTGACGCGACAGCACCGCGACGGCCACCCGTACCGAGAGAACACACCATGGAACTCACCGCACTGGACGCCATCGATGTCCACGTCCACGTCGAACAGGACACCCACGGCTGCTACTCACTCGACAACGAGCTCATGGACGCCTCGGCGTCCTACTTCAAATCCTCTGAGAACCGCACGCCCACCCTCACCCATATCGCCGAGCACTACCGCGCCCGGCGCATGGCTGCGGTCGTGTTCACGGTCGACGCCACCGCGGCAACCGGTCATCCGGCCCTCTCCAGCGAGGAGATCGCCGACCAGGCCGCCGAACACGCCGACGTACTGATCCCCTTCGGGTCGGTCGATCCGCACGCCGGACAGGCCGCGATCAACCGTGCCCGCCGACTCGTCACCGAACACGGCGTACGTGGCTTCAAGTTCCACGCCAGCCTGCAGGCATTCCAGCCCAACGATGTCCGCCACTACCCGCTCTACGAGACTCTCGCCGAACTCGGCGTCCCCGCCCTGTTCCACACCGGGCAGACCGGCATCGGCGCCGGCCTCCCTGGCGGACGCGGCATCAAGCTGCGCTACTCCGACCCGATGCTCCTCGACGACGTCGCCGCTGACTTCCCCGACCTGACCATCGTCATGGCACACCCCTCGGTGCCCTGGCAGGATGCCGCGATCTCCATGGCCACCCACAAGGCCAACGTCCACATCGACCTGTCGGGCTGGTCACCGAAGTACTTCCCGCCCCAGCTCGTACGCGCCGCCAACAGCTTCCTCAAACACAAGGTGCTGTTCGGCTCGGACTTCCCCGTCATCACCCCCGACCGCTGGATGGCCGACTTCAGCGAGCTGGAGATCAAAAACGACGTACGGCCCTTGATCCTCAAGGAGAACGCGGCCCGGATGCTGGGGCTGAAGTAGCGGCCAGAAGCATCCCGCAACGCCGCATTCGGTTGGCCGGCAGTGCGGGAGCCGGTACATCATCCACGCAGGTGAGAGCTTGTTCAGCCATCTTCGACTTTGGCCGACGCTCACCAAGCCGTTCTGAGGCAGCATGCCGGTCGTGGTGATACGGCTGATCTACCTGCTCGCCTGCCAGACCTTCCGATGGCTTGCCCTGTTCGCTCGCTCGAGTGCAGCGAAAGACGCAGAGATCCTGATGCTCCGCCATCAACTCGCGATCGCGCGGCGGTCCCAGCCACCACCCCGCTTCTCCTGGAGCGACAGGTCCGTCATGGCGGCACTGCTCCGACTCGTCAGCAAGCAGCGGCGTACCCAGGTGGCCTTGTCGGTCACTCCGCGATCGGTCCTGCGCTGGCACTCACGGCTCATCGCCTGGAAGTGGACCTACCCGTCTCGCCGACCGGGTCGGTCACCGAAACCAGAGACGCTGCGGCAACTGGTCGTGCGGCTGGCGCGGGAGAACCCGGGATGGGGATACCGCCGCATCCACGGCGAGCTCGTCGGCCTGCGACACGATATCGCCGCCTCGACTGTCTGGTCGATCCTCAAGGATGCGCGAGAGCGGAAAGCACGGCACGATCAGCCCATGAGAGCCGCGGCCGCTCTACCTGCCGACGAAGCACAGCGACCTCATGACGAAGCGCGAGGATCTCGGCATGGTTCGCAGCGGTCGACCGGCCCAGCAAGACCAAGCAGCCCAGTAGTCGACAGAAGATCAGGTAGAGCAATCGCAGACCCACGATCACTGATCATGCCCACACTTGGACGATCACAAAGCCCAAGGTCAACTATCGTACGGCAATAAAGACACCCTCCAGGCACCCAGGACCCGGATCCGTCGGCCGGCGTGCTCGATGACGGCAAGCACGTGTATCCGTGCCCCGGACAGGGGTTCACAACCTGTGAAGCCATTTTGGAGTGCTACGGGCGATCGGGTGCCTCAGGCGAGCCAGCGCCGGACAGCGCAGCCAGCCAGAACCGGTCAACGGACTCATACAGGATCCGGCTGTTGATCTGACGCCGCAAAACCGCGTTCTCGTGTCGCAACACGAGCAACTCCGCGCCCTTCATCGCCTCGCTGCGCAGCAGTACCCGGGATGGACCGTTACCACTGCATGACAGCAACTTCACGTCGCACCGGAATGCCGAGGCTAGCCGCGGGCCTCGAGTGAGGTGAGGCCGGCCAGCAGGAGCCGCATGCCGCGGTGGAAGTGGGCGTCCCAGTCGTCCTCGTCGAGGAGCGGGAAGTGGCCTGCGAGGGTGGGGTATTCGTCGATGTGGGCGCGGAGGTGGGCGTCCACGGCCGAGCGGGTGGCCGCCTCGTCGGAGCGCTTGCGCCACACCGCTTCGGAGGAGGCGGAGCCGATCACATAGTGGGTGATGGTGGCCGCGGCGGACGACAGGTGCACCCCGTCGAAGCCGCCGGTGGTGAGCGCGGTGTAGGCGAACTCCGAGGACCGCAGGGCGTGCGGGCCCATGAGGGGGCGGGAGTTGGCCAGGGCCGCGGCCCATGGGTGGCGCAGCAGGACGGACCGCAGCCCGGTCATGAACGCCTCGATGTCGTCCTGCCAGGAGGCGCTGTGCTCGTCGGGCAGATCCAGTTCAGCGAACACCGCGTCGAGGGCCAGATCGAGGACGTCGTCCTTGGTGGCCACGTGCCAGTAGAGGCTGGTCGCATGGGCACCCAGCCGCTCCGCGAGGCGGCGCATGCTCAGTTTCTGCACGCCATCGCGGTCCAGCAGCTCAACAGCGGTGGCGATGATCCGTTCGTGTGACAGATGAGGCCGTGTGCGTGAGGTCTTCTCCGCGCGGAACCATACCGCTCCCGGTGCGTTCTCCAGCGTCTTCTTTCCCTTGTTCTCGTTCGGCTTCGCGCTCACGAGGCCGCAGCCTACCTCGTTGCCGTTTCCCGTCCGCGACTCCTACAGTGGTGGATGCATTCCTACACTGTTTGAGAACAGCAACGAGGGAGGACCATGAGCGACGAAGAAGGTCATCCGCGACGGTGGGCGATCCTGGTGGCGCTGTGTGCCGCACTCCTCGTGATCGTCATCGACAACACGGTTCTGCATGTCGCGGTGCCCGCCATCGGCGACGCCTTCGAGGCGTCGACGGGCCAGCTCCAGGCGGTGATCGACGCCTATGTCGTGGTCTTCGCCGGACTCCTCATCACGGCGGGGGTGGTTTCCGACCGGTACGGCAGGCGGCGCACCGTGGTCGCGGGGCTGCTGGTGTTCGGCGTGGCGTCGGCGCTGGCCGCGGCGGCCCCCTCGGTGGAGTGGCTGATCGCGATGCGGGCCCTGATGGGCGTGGGCGCGGCGCTGGTGATGCCCGCGACGCTCGCGGTGCTCGTCGCGGTGTTCCCCGAGAAGGAGCGTCCGCGGGCCTTCGCGGTGTGGAGCGCGGTCGCGTCCGTGGGCATGGCCGCCGGGCCCCTGCTCGGGGGTGCGCTGGTCGACGTGTGGAGCTGGGCCGGGGTCTTCCTGATCAACGTCCCCGTGGTGACGGTGGCCCTGGTGGGCATCGTCCGGCTGGTGCCCGAGACGCGGGCCGGGGACGGCCGGGGGCTGGATCTGCTCGGCACCGTCCTGGTGACGGCGGGGATGACCGGCCTGGTGTGGGCGCTGATCGAGGCCCCGGCGTACGGGTACACCTCCCCCGCGGTGCTGGGCGGGGCGCTGGTGGCGGTGGTGGCGCTCGTGGCCTTCGGCGTACGGCAGACCCGCTCCGCGGTGCCGATGGTCGATCTGCGGCTGTACCGGGACCGGAGGTTCTCCGGGGCGAGTTTCGCGGTGGCGGTGATGACGGTCGCGACGGGCAGCACGCTCTTCATCCTGAGCCAGTATCTGCAACTGGTACTGGGCTACAGCGCGTTCGAGACCGGGCTCGCGGCCATACCGCTGGCGGCGGGGGTCGTCGCGGGCTCCACGGTGGGCGGCCGGGCACCGGCCAGGTTCGGGCCGCGGGCCTGCATCGTGGCGGGATTCGCCGTCACCGCGGCTGGTTTCGCGGTGCTGGCCTCGCTGTCCGAGGGCAGCGGCTACGTGGCGGTGTCCGCCGGGCTGGCGCTGGCCGGTGTGGGCTCCGGCGTCGCGGGGCCGTCGGCCACCAGCACCGTGCTGGGCGCGGTGCCGCCGGAGCGGGCCGGTATGGGCTCCGCGCTCAACGACACCCATCAGCAGCTCGGCATCGCGCTGGGGGTGGCCGGTCTGGGCAGTCTGCTCGCCACCGCCTACCGGGGCGACCTGCCGGACGGACTGCCCGATCACGCGGTGTCCTCGCTGGGGGCGACGCTGTCGTACGCGAAGGACCACGCGGGCGGAAGTGCCCTGGCCGAGACGGCCCGTTCGGCCTTCACCGACGCCCAGTCCCTCACCATGACCATCGGGGTGGCGGCCGCCCTGGCCGGTGCTGCCGTGGCGTTCTTCGCCCTGCCGGGCCGCGCCGCCCGGTCCGCGGCTTCCGAGCCGGAGGCGGAGGAGGCGGGACAGCCGGGCTGAGCGGGGGTACGGCGTCCGGGCGCGCGGCGCCCGGACGCCACCTCGTGGGCGCCCACCGATCAGGTGTGCTCCGGCAGCGGCGGGTGCAGCAGCAGGGCCGAGGGCACCTGATCGGGGTGGGCGAACCGCAGCAACTGGTGTCCCACGCCCGCCAGGCCGGTCATCAGGCCGGGGGTCTCGCTCCTGGTCGGCGAGCCGCACACCCAGTCCCCCGCCGCGGCGGCGTCGAGCTTCTCCCCGAGCGAGCGCATCAGACGGCCGGGCCGGATCCGTCCGGTTCGCTCGGCGAGCAGGACGAGTTCGAGATTGCCGAGGTCGCCGTGGCACATGCTGTCGCTGCCCCGGCCGGTAAGCCGGTGGGCGTCGGTGTCCGCCTCGTGGCCGGGACCGTCGGGGCGCAGCGCCACCATGGCGTCGGCGGCCAGCTCCTCCTCCCGGCCGTCCGTACCGGGCCTGCCGATCAGGTCGAGCCGGGACATGCCGATGCCCGCGGCCCCGTGACACCACAGCGACCGGAACGGCGAGGGCGCCTCGCCGCGGAAGTCGGGCCAGTTGCCCTCCCCGGCGTCGAACACCTCGGTGTCATAGGCCAGTCCGCCGGCCACCGCCTCGGCGCAGCCCTCGTCGGGGGCCACGGAGGCCAGCCGGGCCAGGGCTGTCACGATCCCCGCCGTGCCATGGGCGAAACCGGTGAGCGGGCGGGCGCTGTCGATCCGGTGGTGCGGCCACGCCCGGCCCCGGCCGGTGCCGCCGGGAACGGCGCCGGTGACCAGGTGCCGGGCGGCGCGGCGGGCGAGGGCCGTCGCCCGTCCGTCGCGGTCGAGCCCGGCGTCGACCAGGGCGAGCAGCACCAGGGCGCAGCCCGCCGAGCCGCCCACGACGTCGAACTCCTTCGTGCCGCCCAGGGCCCGTTCCGCAGCGGCCAGCACCGGCTCGCGCACCGCGGCCAGATGCGGGGTTCCGCCGCGCAGCCGGTCGAGGTGGGCCAGGAAGTACAGCGGTCCCATCCAGCCGCCGAACGCGCCGATGTCGTCGTCGGTGCCGTTGCCCGCGGCGGGGCCACGAGCCGTGGCGGCGGCGCGCGTGTGGACCCGGCGTACCACCTCGTCGGCCACGTCCAGCGCCAGCGAGGTGAAGCGCCGCCGGCCGCTGATCCGGCCCAGCCGGGCGAGGAAGAGACCGATGCCGGACAGCCCGGCGTAGAGGTCCTCGCCGAGCGGGGCGAGGTCCCAGACGCCGTGGGCCACCGGCTGCGGTGCGATCCAGCCGATCCGGCCGTCCCGTACGGTCGCCAGCCGCCGTATCCGGTCCCCGATGTCCGTGGCGGCGGCGACGAGTTCGCCGGGGTCGGCGTCGCGGACCGGGGTACGGCGGCGACGGGCGGGCGGGGCCTCCAGCAGACTGACGTCGACGCCGTCGGCGAACGACCCGGCGATGACGCGCTCCTGGAACGCCCTGTCCTCGGGGCTCATGGCCCCGATGCGCCGGCGTACCGCCTGCAGGGCCGGTTCCCCGAAGAACCCGGGCACCGACCGCCCGTCGTCGAGCAGCAGCTTCCGCGACCCGGGCAGGGCCTCGAACAGCGGGATGTCGCCGCGGAGCACCGCGTCCATCTCGGCGCGTACGACGGCTTCGCCGGCCGCTCCCGCGTGGCGTCCGGCGCACAGCCGGGCCGTGCTGCGCTCCCGTTCCAGCGCGTCCCGCAGGAAGTCCGGGTGCATGCTCTCGGTGAGCACCTTGGCGTAGACGAAGCTCGCCCTGGGCAGGAAGCGCACCGGGGCGCGGGCGAAGCCCGCCACCAGGCCACCGGGGGCCAGGAGTTCCGCGCGCCGGGCGCTGATCCAGTCGTAGCCGTGGCGGAATCCCGCCAGCACGTCTGCGGTGTGGTCCGCGGGGCGGGCGTACGTGCCGTCCGGCAGCCGGGGCCGGTTCTCCGCGCCGGGCGTGCGCACGTGTTCCCACACGATGTGCACCTCGTCGGTCCCGGTGTTCTTCTCGACGGGCACCGGGACGACGGAGGGCTGGTCCGCGGCTCCGTTCAGCCCGCTGTAGTCCGCGGCGCCCGCGCCCGCCGCGGCCGCGTCGAGGACCACCTTGGCGGGCAGCAGGGCGGTGGCGCGCACCGACTCGCGCAGGGCGGCGCGGGCGGGCTCCTCGTCCCCGGCCCTGCCCGCACCGGGTTGGGCGCCGGGTTGGGCCTTTCCGGGGGCAGTGGGGTGCAGCAGCGCTTCGAGGTCGACGAGGACGGGGTGTTCACCGGCGGCGATGATGTTCTCGTGGTGGAAGTCGGTGCCGCGCAGCGCGTGGACCAGGGCCAACAGCGCGCCGGTGCGCCAGTAGAAGCCGGCCACGTCGGGGGCCGCGGCGCAGGGCCGGGCCGTCACGCACTCCGCCCAGCCGTGGTCGGCGCGGGTGAGGGTGCGCGGGGTGCGCAGGGCGTACGGGCTGTCCTCGTTGAACCGGTGGACGAGCCGGGCGAACTGCTCGTCCACCGCGAGCGAGCGCGGTTTGTAGAACACCGGCGGCGCGTCACGGAAGTCCACCCGGCACACCGAGCGGCCGCGGCGGTGGACGTCGCCGTGGCCGAAGCGGATGGCCGCCACGCCGCCCGGGCGGGTGCCGGAGAGCAGCTGGTCGCAGAGGGCGTCGAGGTCATCGCGCAGATGCCGGGCGAAGCGGATACGGTCCGCCACCCAGCCGTCGAGCAGTTCGGCCACGCACCGGGCCAGCACCGGGTACTCCGTCCACAGGCGGTGCTGTTCCTCGGGTGTGGTGAGGGAGTCGACGAAGAGGCGGTAGCGCTCCTCGCCGGTGTGCCCGGACGTCAGCCGCCCTTGGACGCGCGCCACGTTGATCTCCAGGATCATGGTGGGCTTGAGCAGCACGGCGAGCCGGTTGACGGGCACGCCCGCCCGCAGGGCTTCGTACAGCCCGTCCAGTTCCGCGGGGAGGGGGCCGAGGCGTCGCAGGGCCGTGTGCAGCCTGGCCCGGGCCTGCCGGACCAGGGGTTCGGCGACGCGCAGCAGGCCGGGCAGCGGCTCCTCGCCCGTCTGCTGAGGGGTCAGATGGGCGTGGCGCACGCGGTTCGCCCAGGCCGGGGGTCCGGGCAGCCGGGCGGTGAGCGCCTCGGGGTCCTCGCCGAGCAGCCGGTGCAGCAGTGGCGCCGTCGCCCCGACCGCGCGGAGCCCTTCGGTGAAGCGTTCCTCCGGGCCCCGGAAGGGGGCGAGCGCCCGCCAGCCCGCGAGCCGGGCAGCCGCCAGGGCCGGGTCCGCGGGATCCGGGGACGGGTGGGACGGGCCGAGGCGTTCCCGTACGGAGCAGGCCGCGGCCCAGAAGCCGGGGGCGAGGGAGGCGGTGTGCCCGCCGGGCGGACGGCTGGACGGCATGGAAAGTCCTTTCCTGCGACTCCTGCGACGGCCTCGACGCACGCGGTGGCCGCCCCCTGGGGCGGCCACCGGTGGTGTCACGGGTCCTGCGGGCGGATCAGCCGCAGCAGTCGAAGAACGGCTGAGTGGAGAGGGTCTCGGCGGCCCCGATCGCGCTGTCGTCGGGCAGGTCGGCGGTCAGGTCCACCGTTCCCGCCGGGTGCCCCGGCTCCACCGCGAGGCCCTGCCGGTAGGTGGTGTCCTTCCAAGCGGTCACCGTGCTGTTCATCGAAGTCCCCTTCCGTAAAAAATGCGTGGATACGGCGCGGTACCCGGCTCTGGGCCGGGCGCCGTGGAAACATCCCGACGCTAACCCGCACCGGTACGGAATCCCTACCTCCGCTCTATATACCCGACCGTTCCGGCTGGTGCCCGGACGATAGGAGAGCAATAGCGGTTCCAGAGTGCATTCATGGAAGCGACCGGTAGCGTCCTTCCCGAATCGAGCGCTCCC
This sequence comes from Streptomyces lacaronensis, assembly GCF_047337785.1. Classification (NCBI taxonomy): domain Bacteria; kingdom Bacillati; phylum Actinomycetota; class Actinomycetes; order Kitasatosporales; family Streptomycetaceae; genus Streptomyces; species Streptomyces lacaronensis. The sequence goes on along the minus strand of NZ_JBLHDK010000003.1, from coordinate 9,660,713 downwards.
GCGGCATCCCACCGCTCTTCCCTTCTCCTCACATCAGCCCTCTGGAGGTTGCTGGTGCATGGCTGGACAGTTGCGTTCCCCCGGCTTTGACGTCCCGGAATACCGGGAATCCGGCGGCGTCGCCGTGGCGGGTTCCTTCACCCTCGACCTGTTCCGGGAAAAACTGACCGAGCATCCCTTTTCCGGTGCGTTCCTGGACCGCGTGACCTGGGCTCCCTACGGGCAATTGACGCCCTTTCTGCTGACCGCGCCGCAGGCCGGCACGGTGATCCTCCTGGTCCGCTGGGAGGACTGGTTCCGGCACGCGGACGGAGCGGACCACCAGGGTCTCTCCCCGCGTGCGGCGGTGCGGGAGTTCACCGAGCGGCTGGCGTCCTTCTGCGCCCGGCACGCCTGCCGGGTCCTGCTGGTCGTCTGCCCCTCGCCGCCGGACGGCCGCGCCGCGGGCGGGGACCCGGAGACCGCCCTGGCCGAGGAGGAGCTGGCCCGCCGCGTAGCCCGGCTGCCCGCGGTCACCGCCGCCTGGGCGGAGGGCTGGGCCGGGCATCTGGACACCGGCGAGGTCCACGACCCGTATCTGGACCAGCTGGCGCATCTGCCCTACACCGAGACGTTCCTGTCGCTGCTGGCCGACCGGGTCGCCGGGCTGCTGACGGCCGGGAACGAGCCCGCTGACCCGCCGGCGGCGGACGAGCCCGCCGAGGGGTGGGCCGGTGCGCCCGGGGCCGCGCCGGGGCCGGACCGCACCTTCCGGCGGCTGGTCGACGAGGCGGGGGATCTGCGGGCGGGGAGCGGCGGTACCGGAATCGTTCCGTTCGCCTGGCGCCCATGGCTGCCCGCGGAGACGGAGGCAGAGGCGGACGGCCGGGGGTGGGCGCGCTGCGCCCGCGTGCTGGACGCGGCCCTCGGCGATCTGGTGGCGGCCCTGCGCGCGTTCCGGCTGCGCAGCGGCCGACCGCTGATGATCACGGTGCCGCCGAGGGAGCGCGTTTCCTCACCCCTCACCAATGTCTTCGGCCACGCCGAGGATTCCCTGTGCCGGATCACCGCGGACATGGCCGATGTGACGGTCGCCTGGGCGACGTCCCGGGATTCCGGCCGCCCGGCGAACCGCGCCATGGCCCGGCAAGGATGACGAAAGGTGTCCGGAGTGGAATTGACCGAGATCGTCGCCGATGTCCTGGGCATCACGCCCGACCGGGTCGTGGATTCCTCCCGCCCGGGCGAACTGGAGAACTGGGACAGCGTGCGGCACGTGCATCTCATCATGCGCCTGGAGAAGAGTTACGGCGTTTCCTTCGACTATGCGGAACTCACCCGGATCACCTCCGTCGGTGATATCCGCTCGGCCTTGCGCGAAAAGGGCGTGGAGGCCGGTGCGGTGCCCGCAGCGAGAGCGGAGCAGCGAAATGTCTGACACCATGCTGCACACGGCCGTCCTGCCCCAGCCGCTCTCCGCGGTGAGCGACGAGGATCTGCGGACCCTGCTGCTGATCCGCCACTTCGAGACCGCGCTGCTCGACCTGTTCGCCGCCGGTGAGCTGCACGGGACCGTGCACACCTGTCTGGGACAGGAATACGTGCCCGTGGCGCTGCGCCCGCTCCTGCGGGACGACTACGTCCTCAGCAACCACCGCGGGCACGGCCACTATCTGACGCGGTACGACGACCCGGCGGGGCTGCTGGCCGAGATCCTGGGGCGCGAGGGGGCCGTCTGCAACGGCGTGGGCGGCAGCCAGCACGTCCACCGGGACCGCTTCCTGTCCACCGGTGTGCAGGGGGAGAGCCTTCCGGTGGGCTGTGGCATGGCCCTGCACGCCAAGCGGCGCGGCCGGTCGGAACTGGTGGTCGTGCACATCGGGGACGGCACCTGGGGCGAGGGCGCGGTCTACGAGGCGCTGAACATGGCCGCCCTGTGGCACCTTCCGCTGCTGGTCGTCGTCGAGAACAACGGCATCGCCCAGTCCACGCCGACATCCGCGCAGATGGCGGGCAGCGTGGCGAGCCGCAGCGCCGCCTTCGGCATCGCGTACGAGCGCGTCGACGGCATCGACATCAACGCGGCGCGCGGGCGGCTGGCGGAACCGGTCGGCCGGGTCCGCGCGGGCGGCGGCCCGCTGGTGGTCGAGTTCGCCACGCACCGGCTCGGCCCGCACAGCAAGGGCGACGACACCCGGCCCCCCGAGGTGGTCGAGGAGGCCCGGCGCCACGACTGGTACCGGCTGTACCCGGCCGTCGAGCCGGAGCAGTTCCGCCGTCTGGACGCCGAACAGGAGGCCCTCATGGCGGATTTGGTACGCGAGGTGGTGGCGCGGCCACCCGCGCGGTGGCAGCCGACGGACACGGGAGGGACGGCATGACGACCACGGCCGGCGCACCCCGCGTGGCGGAGGATCTGAACGGCGCCCTGCACACCCTGTTCGCCGACGACCCGCATCTGTATCTGCTCGGCGAGGACGTGGCCGACCCGTACGGCGGCGCCTTCAAGGTCACCAAAGGGCTGACCGGGGCACATCCGGAGCGGGTGCGGTCCACGCCGCTGAGCGAGGGCGCGATCGTGGGGATGGCGAGCGGGCTGGCGCTGTGCGGGGAGAGCGCCATCGCCGAGATCATGTTCGGCGACTTCGCCACCCTGTGCTTCGACCCGCTGGTCAACTTCGCCGCCAAGTCGGTTTCCATGTACGGGCACCGGGTGCCGCTGCGCCTGGTGGTGCGCTGCCCCGTCGGCGGCAACCGGGGCTACGGGCCGACGCACAGCCAGAGCCCGCAGAAACACTTCATCGGGGTGCCCGGCCTCTCCCTCTTCGAGATGTCGCCCCTGCACGACAACCACACGGTCCTGACGCACATGCTCTCCCTCGGCGAGCCGTGCGTGTTCTTCGAGGACAAGACCCTCTACGCCCGCCGGATGGTCACCGGCCGTGCGGTGGACGACCTCTTCGAGGTCCGTTACCTGGGCGGGTCCGGCCGGTGGGCCGAGGTCGGCGTGGCCGGTGAGGAGACCGCGGACTGTCTGCTCATCGCCGCGGGCGGCATGGTGCACCGCGCGCTGGGCGCCATGCGTGAACTGCTGCTGGAGGACGAGATCTGCTGCCGGCTGCTGGTGCCCTCCCGCCTCCACCCCTTCGACACCGGGCCGCCCGTGGCGGCGTTCCACGACGGCGCGCACATCGCCGTCGTGGAGGAGGGGACCGCGGGAGGCACCTGGGGCGGCGAGGTCGCCGCCCGGCTCCACGACGAGCTGTGGGGCCGGCTGCGCCGCCCGGTGCAGCTGATCTCCTCCCGCGACAGCGTCATCCCCGCGGCACCGCATCTGGAGAGGCAGGTCCTCGTGCAGCAGGACACCATCCGCGACACCGTCAGGAGGGCCGTGCGGTGACCGCGGTACGGATACCGAAGTTCAACAGCAACGACACCGCCTATCTGCTCCTGGAGTGGCTGGCCGAGGACGGCGAGGAGGTCACCGACGGCCAGGAGATCGCGCTGCTGGAGACCTCCAAGGCCGTGGTCGAACTCACCAGCCCCGGCGACGGCGTACTGGAGTTGCGGGTGAAGCCCCGCAGCGACTGCGCCGTGGGCGACCCGGTGGCCGTACTGCACCCGGACCGGGCCGCGTACGAGCGCGGCAGCGCCCCGGCGCACCCACCGACGGCCGGGCCCGCGGACACACCGCAGGAGACCTGCACCGTGACGCGCGCGGCCCGGGAACTGGCCGAGGAACACGGCATCCCGCCGGAACGCCTGCACGGCCTGGGCCGCACGGTCGTACGGCGCTCGCATGTCGAAGAGCTGCTGGCGAACGCGTCAAGCACACCGGGGCACGCCGGATCTCCGGAAAACGTGAGAGAGGCAGAGGGGGCGGAGGAGGCGGACGGCCGGACCGAGCCGCTGTCCGCCCAGCAGCGGGCCGTCGCCGCCACCGTGAGCGCGTCGCACCGCACCGTCCCCTCGGCGTTCGTGGTGGTCCGGGTGGACGTCGACGCCGCGCTGGAGCACGCCGCCCGGCTGAGCCGCACCGACCAGGCCCTCATCGGGCTGCCCGAACTGCTCGTGGCCGCGATGGCCGCGCTGCGCCCGCGCTTCCCGTACTGCTTCGCCACGCTCGTCGGCGAGGACGCGGTCCGCGTCCATCCCACCGCGCACGTGGGCGTCACCATCGACACCGGGCAGGGCCTGTTCGTGGCCACCGTACGGAACGCGGAGACCCTGTCGTACGCCGACATCGCGCGCCGGCTGATGGAGTTCCGGATGCGGTCCCTGCGGGGGAGCTTCCGCGCCGAACACCTCGCGGACAGCGGGGTGGCGCTCTCGCTCCACACCGACGACGACGTGGTGCTCGCACGCCCCATCGTCTTCCCCGGCCACACGTGCAGCGTGGTGCTGCCCGGTGTGCTGGAGGAGGTCGTGCTGGACCCGGACGACACCCCCCGCCGGCGGCGCGTCGTCAACCTGGGGCTCGCCTACGACCACCGGGTGCTGAACGGCCGTACGGCCATGGCCTTCCTCCGCGCGCTCAAGGAAACCCTGGAGCACCCCGGCCTGCCCGTCGCTCCCGCCCCCGAATCCCCGGAGGCACCATGACGCCCGTCCTGCCCGCCGACGCGGGCCGCAATGTGCGCGCCTGGCAGCGCCGTACCGCCCCCGACGCGCCCGGTCTGCGCGTCGCGGTGCTCGCCTCGTTCACCGCCGACCCGCTGGTGCCGCACCTCGGTACGCCGCTCGACGACGCGGGGGCCGAACCGGAGCTGTTCATGGGGCCGTTCAACCAGATCGCGCAGGAGTGCCTGCGGGACGACGGCGCCACCGCGCGGTTCCGCCCCGACGCGGTCGTCGTCTGCGCCCGCCCTGAGGACCGTCCCGCCACCGGTGCCGCGCGCGGTGACTCCGAGGAGCCCGAGGGGCCCGGCGGCGATCCGCGGGACCTGGAACGGCTCGCGGCCACCGCCCTCGACGCGGCCCGCCGCTGGGGCGCCCTGCTGGTGTGGGTGCTGCCCCCGCTGCCGTGCGCGCCCTCGCCGGGCGTGGGCGACAGCGGCGATCCGCGGGGCGCAGCGGCCCGCGCCGTGGCGTCGCGGGAGGCGGTACGCACACGGCTGGCGGACGATCCCCACGCGTGTGTGGTGGACCTGGAGGACGCGGTCCGCGCGGTCGGTGTGCGGCACGCCTCCCACCCGGCGCTCTTCCGGCTCGCCCGGGTGCCGTTCACCGAGGACGTGTTCTTCCGGCTCGGCGGCGAGCTGGCGCGGGTGCTGCTGGCGCGGCACGGCCAGGGCTGCCACGGGGTGCTGGCCGACCTCGACGGGCTCGTACTGGACGCGGCCGCGCCGCCCGGCGACGACATGGCCGCGGAACTGGCCACCGCGCTGGAGGAGTTGCCGCTTCAGCGTCCGCTCGCGTACCGCACCGGCCGCCGCGCCGTGGAGGCCCGCCGCGCGCTCGCCGCGCTGGCGCCCGCGCTCGCCCGGGTCCCGGCCGAGTGGATCGCGGAGGGCCGCACGGTCGCGGAGGACCTGGCCGCCTTCGCCACGGCGCGGGGCGTGACCACGTCCACCGTCGCCGTGCTGACCGGGCCTCGCACCCCCGAGACGGAGGCCGGGCAGTTCCCTGGCCGGGTCGTGGTCTGCGAGGGCTCCGCGGACCGGGCCAGGCTCGGGCTGCTGGACGCGGGCGCGTTCGACCTGGTGCCGCCGGTCACCGCGTACCCCGGCGACGCCCCCGCGGACGCGCGGCCCACCGACACCGACGACGTGGCGGGCGCGGCGGACGACTACGCCGCGTTCCTGCGCGACCTCGGTGTCCGTACGCGACTCACCGAGCACGACGGGCAGGACATCGCGGCGGAGTCGGACGTGGCCGACCGGGCCCACGACTTCACCCTCGCCCTGCCCCACGCTCCCGAGGCGTTCACCGCCGCCTCCGGCGCCGGGCTGCTGCTGCTGTCCGCCCGGGTCGCCGACCGGTACGGCGACTACGGCACCGCGGCGGTGATCGGCGTGCGGGTCGCGGAGGCCACGTGGCATGTGGAGCTGTTCTCCGTGTCCTGCGTGGTGATGGGCAAGGGCGTGGAGGACCTGCTGCTGCGCTCTCTGGTGGACCTGGCGGCCGAGCGGGGCGCCGCCGAACTCGTCCTCCACTACCGGGACACCGGCAGAAACCACCCCGCCGTCGGCTTCCTCCGCGCCGCCGCGGGCCCGCACCGGGCGCACGGCGGGGGCGAGGTGCGCGTGACAACGGCGGACGACGGCCAACGGCCCGGCTCGGCGGACAGCGACCACCGGCCCGGCCCGGCGGGCGACCACCACGACGGCCCAGGAGGAGCCCATGACTGACAGCGCCGTACGCACCGGGCTCGTGCCCGGCGGCCGCGCCGGCCACGGGCGCCCTGCCGAGCAGCGGGCCTCCGTCGAGCAGAAGGCCCTGCTACTGGTGGAGGAGGTCCACCCCGACACCGCGGCGTACACCGTCCCCGTCGTCCTGCGGATCCGCGGCCCGCTGGAGACCGCCGCGCTGCGGAGCGCGCTGGCCGGGCTGGTGGCGCGGCACGAGGCGCTGCGCACCACGCTGCACTGGCATGACGGCACCCTCCACCAGCGCGTCCACGACGACCGGGACCCGGCCTTCCGGCCGGACCTGCCAGTCGAGGAACCGCCCCCCGGCGGCTGGCGGGCGGCCATGGCGAACGAGGCGCTGCGCCCGGTGGATGTGCGCGGCGGACCGGTGATGCGGGCGCGGCTGCTGCGGCTCGCGGACGGCGACCATGTGCTCTCGCTGGTCTTCCACCACGCGGTGGTCGACGGCTGGTCCCTGCGCGTCCTCCTCGACGAGCTGTCCGCCGCCTACGCCGCCCACGCGGCCGGGCCGGAACCCCCGGCCCTCTCCCCCGCCGTCCCGTACCGCACGCACAGCGCCCGGCAGGCCACCGCCGCATGGCAACGCGAGGTCGAGGAGGCGCTGGCCCACTGGCGTGACCGGCTGGCGGGCCCGCCGCCCGGGTCGGGCCCGCGCACCGACCGGGAGCGGCCCGCCGTACAGGACCTGGCCGGTGCGGTGCGCGTGCGCCGTCTGGACAGGAACCTCGCCGCGGCGGTGCGGTCGGTGTCGCTGGAGCACGGGGTGACCCCGTTCGTCACGCTGCTGGCCGCCTACTGCGCGCTGGTGGCCCGATCCGGGGGCGAGCCCGATCTGCTGGTGGGCTCCCCCTGGGCGGGCCGCCCGCGGGCGGAGGACGAGGACGTGGTCGGCTGCTTCGTCAACACCCTGGTGTATCGGGTGGACCTGTCCGGCGATCCCGCCTTCGGTGAACTGACCGAGCGGGTGCGGGAGTCGGTGTGGGACACCGTCGAGCACCAGGTGCCCTTCGACCGGCTGGTGGCCGAGGTGGTGCGGGAGCGGGACCCCGGGCTGCCGCCGCTGGTGCACACGACGTTCGGCACCGAACCACCGCACCCGGGGCTGACGCTGGACGGCTGCTCCGTGGAGCCGGTGCCGGTGCACAACGGCTGCGCGAAGTTCGACCTGTCGTGGGTGGTGGCCGACGACGGTGACGCCCTGACCGTACGCGCCGAGTACGCGACCAGGCTGTACGACGCCGCCACCGTCGACGCGCTCATCGACCGCTACGAGGTGCTGCTCACCGCCGCCCTCGACCACCCCGGACTGCGGCTGAGCCAACTCCCCCTGCTGCGCCCCGCGGAGCGCGAGCGGCTGCTGCGGTGCGGGCGGGGACCCGCTCTGCCGCGGGGCGGGCCGGGGCGCGCCGAGGAGGTCTTCGCCCGGCAGGCGGCCGCCACCCCGTCGGCGACCGCGGTGGAACAGGGCGGAGCCCGGCTCACCTACCGGGAGCTGGACGAGCGCTCGGACCGGCTGGCGGCCGTGCTGCGCGGCCACGGCGTGTCGGAGGAGCGCCTGGTGGGCCTGATGGCGGACCGGACACCGGATTTCGTCACCGCCGTGCTGGCGGTGTGGAAGGCGGGCGGCGCCTATCTGCCGCTGGACCCCGAGCTCCCGGCCGACCGCATCCGGTACGTCCTGGACGACGCCCGCCCCGCCCTGCTGATCACCGACCGGGAGCAGCCGCCGGGCCACGTCCCGGACACCCTTCCGGTGCTGCGCCTGGACCGGTGGAGCGCCACCGGCCACGCGCTCTCCTCCGGCACGCCCGTGCCGAAACCGTGCGCGTCGCCGCGGAGCCTGGCGTACGTCATCTACACCTCCGGCTCCACCGGCGCCCCGAAGGGGACGTCCCTGGAACACCGGGGGGTGGTCAACCTGGCCGCCGCGCAGCGCGGGCTCCTCGGGGAGCTGGGCGGCGCGCGGGTGTTGCAGTTCGCCCGGGTCACGTTCGACGCCTCGGTGTGGGAGATGGTCATGGCGCTCCTCAGCGGCGGCACCCTGTGCCTGCCCGGGGACACCGGCCCGCTCTCCGGCAGCGCCCTGGTGGCCGAGGTGCGCGGAAGCCGGGCGACCCATCTCACCTTGTCCCCTTCGGTGTTGTCCTCGGTCCCCACGGGGGACGACCTGGGGGTCGAGGTGCTCGTCGCGGCCGGTGAGGAGCTGCCCGCGTCGCTCGCGGACCGCTGGTCCGGGCGCTGCCGGATGGTCAACGCCTACGGACCCACGGAAACCACCGTGGCCGCGACCGCGGGCGTCTGCCCGCCCGGCGGCGGCCGTCCCGGCGTCGGGGGCCCGATCGGCGGCACCGAGGTGTACGTACTGGACCCGGCGATGAACGTCGTCCCCGTCGGCACCCCGGGGGAACTCCACATCGGGGGCGCCCCGCTGGCCCGGGGCTACCTCGGCAGGCCGGGGCTGACGGCCGAGCGATTCGTACCGCATCCCTTCACCGCACCACCGGGCGAACGGCTGTACCGCACCGGCGACCTGGTGCGCTGGCGCGCCGACGGGCAGCTGGAGTTCCTGGGCCGGGCCGACCGCCAGGTGAAGGTCCGCGGTGTCCGGGTCGAACCGGGTGAGCTGGAAGAGGCGCTGCGGAGCCACCCCGAGGTGGCCAACGCGGCCGTGACCGCGCGGGGGGACACCCCGCAGGAGCGCCGGCTGGTGGCGTACGTGGAGGCCACAGGTCCCACGCCGCCGACCGCCTCCGGGCTGGCCGGGCATCTGCGCACCCTGCTGCCGGGCTATCTGGTGCCGTCCGCCTTCGTGGTGCTGGACCGGCTGCCGCTCACCTCGCACGGCAAGACCGACTACACCGCCCTGCCCGATCCGGGCCGGGACCGGCAGGGGCCGGGACACGGCCACCTCGCGCCGCGGGGCGCCACCGAGACCGCGCTCGCCGCGATGTGGGCGGAGATCCTCGGCCTGGAACGGGTCGGCGCCGACGACGACTTCTTCGCGCTGGGCGGCACCTCGGTGGATCTCGTACGGCTGCGGGAGCGCATCGAGCACCGGTGGCGGACCCGCGTACCGATGACCGAGCTGTTCGGCGCCCACAACGTCCGGTTGCTCGCCGCCCATCTGGACCAGGCGACCGCTCCGGACCAGGAGACCGCTCCGGACCGGAAGACCGCCGTCGAGGGCAGGGGGTCGCATCCCGGTCCCGACGCCGCCCGTGACCAACGGCACGCCGCCGTCAGCGCGCTGCGTGCCAGGAAGGGGAGGACACGCGATGCACGCTGATCACCCCGAGCACCCGGCACCGGACGCCGGTGCCGAAGGGCTGCTCGACATCGCCGTCGTCGGCATGGACTGCCGCTTCCCCGGGGCCGGGAACCCCGAGGAGTACTGGCGGCTGATCCGGGACGGCGTCGAGGCCGTCTCCCGGTTCGGTGAGGCCGAGTTGAGGGCCGCCGGGGTCGGTGAGGACATCATCCGCCACCCGGACTTCGTGGGCGCGGCCGGCGTCGTCCCCGACGGGGACGCCTTCGACGCCGACTTCTTCGGCTACACCCCCGCCGAGGCGGCGATGCTCGACCCGCAGCAGCGCATCTTCCTCGAATGCGCCTGGCGCGCGCTGGAGGACGCCGGACACGACCCGGCGGGCTTCCCCGGCGATATCGGGGTGTTCGCGGGACAGACGGTGAGCACCCATCAGCCGGCGCCGCTGGAGGCGCTGCTCACCAGCCCGATGGACGTGTTCCAGCAGATGTCCTCGAACGACAAGGACTTCCTGCCGACCCGGGTCTGCCACAAGCTCGGCCTCACCGGACCCGGCATCAATGTGCAGACCGCCTGTTCCACCTCGCTGGTCGCCGTGCACCTGGCCGCGCAGAGCCTGCTCGCCGCCGAGTGCGACATGGCGCTGGCCGGGGGCGTGTCCTGGACGGCGCTCCGGCCGCGCGGCTACCGCTACCAGCCCGGCGGCATCATGTCGCCGGACGGCCACTGCCGCCCGTTCGACGCCGACGGGGCGGGCTTCGTGCCCGCCGACGGGGCCGGGGTGGTGGTGCTGCGGCGGCTGGCCGACGCCCTCGCCGACGGCGACCGGATCTACGCGGTGCTCAAGGGCAGCGCCGTCAACAACGACGGTGCGGACAAGGTCGGTTACACCGCGCCCGGACTCGTCGGTCAGCAGCGCGTCGTCGCCCAGGCCCTGGCCAACGCCGATGTGCACCCGGACACCGTGGGGTACGTCGAGGCGCACGGCACCGCCACCCGGCTGGGCGATCCCGTCGAGCTCTCCGCTCTCACCCGCGCGTACCGCTCCCGGGGCGCCACCGCGACCGGCCGGTGTGCCGTGGGCTCGGTCAAGGCCAACATCGGGCACACCGATGTGGCTGCGGGGATCGCCGGTTTCCTCAAGGCCGTGCTCGTACTGCACCACGGCCATCTGCCGCCGAGCGTCAACCTGTCCCGGGTCAGCGACGAACTGGACGTCGCCGACAGCCCGTTCCGCTTCGACCGGGAGGGCGGGCAGTGGAAACCGGGCGACGGGCCGCGCCGGGCGGCGGTCAGCGCCTTCGGCATCGGCGGCACCAACGCCCACGCGATCCTCCAGGAGGCTCCCGCGGCGCCCCGGTGCCCGTCCGGCCGCCCCTGGCACCTGATCACCCTCTCGGCCCGCGACGAGACCGCGCTCCGCCACACCGCCGCGGCCTGCGCCGACTTCCTGGAGGCCGAGCCGGAGGCCGACCTCGGGGACGTCTGCCACACCCTGGCCGGGCGGCACCCCATGCGGCACCGCCTCGCGACCGTGGTGCCCGACCGCCGCGCGGCCCTCGGCCGGCTCCGGGCGGGCCGGACACCGGCGCTGCTGTACGGGGACGCGGACACCGAGCGGCCCGACGCGACGGTGTTCCTCTTCCCGGGTGGCGGGGCGCACTACGCGGGCATGGGCCGGGGCCTCCACGAGGACGAGCCGGTCTTCCGCCGCGCCCTGGACGAGGGGCTGGACCTGCTGCCCGACCCGGAGTTGCGCGCCCGGATACGCGACGCGCTGTCGGCCCGCCGCGACCGCGCCACCGGCGCCTCCGACCCGCTCGCGGATCCGTCCGTCGGACTGCCCGCGCTCTTCCTCACCGAGACGGCCCTCGGCGAGCTCCTGCTGGCGCGCGGGGTGCGCCCCACCGTCTTCCTGGGGCACAGCCTCGGGGAGTACGCCGCGGCGTACTTCGCGGGGGTCTTCGAGAAGGCGGACGCGCTGTCGGTCGTCGTGCGGCGCGGCGAGATCCTGTCCGGCATCACCGGCGGCGCGATGCTGAGCGTCGCGGCCTCCGAGGACGAGATACGCCGCAGGCTCACCCCGCAGCTGTCGCTGTCCGTGGTCAACGGAGACCGGATGTGCGTGATCTCGGGGCCGGGCGAGGCCATCGAGGCCGCCCGAGCCGGGTTCACCGCCGACGGGATCGACTGCCGTCGCGTTCCCATCGCCACCGCGGCGCACTCGGCGCTGGTCGATCCGGCCCTGCCCGCGTTCCGTTCCTTCCTGGAGGGCATCCCGCTCCGGCCGCCCTCCCGGCCCCTGATCTCCAACGTCAGCGGACGGCTCGCCGGGGACGAGGTCGCCGACCCGGGCTACTGGGTGGACCACCTGCGGCGCACGGTCCGCTTCGCCGACGGGCTGGCCGCCGTAACGGCCGAACGGCCGGTCTTCGTCGAGGTGGGTCCGGGCACCACGCTCTCGACCGTGGTGCGCGCCCATCCGCGTACCGCTCAGGCCACCGTCGTCCACACGCTGCCGCATCCCGACGCCCCGAGCGAGGACGGCGAGGTGCTGCTCGGCGCCCTGGGCGGGCTGTGGGTGAGCGGCGCGGACGTCGACCCCGCCGCGCTCTACGCCGAGGAGACCAGGACCCGGCAGCCCTCGGTGCGCTACCCCTTCACCCGGCGCACCTTCACCCCCGCCGCCCCGGCCCGGGAGACCCCCGCGACGCTCGGTGGCCCCCCGGACGGCACCCCGGCCGGGCCCGGGCTGTACGCGGCGAGCTGGCAGCGGACACCGCTTCCGCCCGCGCCGCGGGCCACCCCGCCGCGGCGCCCCCTCGTCCTGGCCGACGCCTCCCCGCTCGCCGGGCAGGTGCTGCGCCACCTCGCCGCGCGGGGAACGCAACCGCTGGTGGCGCGCGCGGGAGCGGCCGGCTGCGCGTTCCACCAGGACGGGCCGGCCTACGTCCTCGACCCCGCCGATCCGGACCAGTGTGCCCAGTTGCTGGCCGCCGCGCGGGAGGAGCACGGCGCGGACGGGCCCGGGGACGGCGGCGAGCCGCTGCGCATCCTCGACCTGTGGTCGGGCAGTTCGAACGGGGAGCCGGTGCCCGCCGGTTTCCTGGCCCTGGCCCATGCGCTGGGGCGGACCACCGCACCGGCCGAGCTGACGCTCGTCACCCGCGCGGCCTTCGACGTCACCGGCGCCGAACGGCCGGTCCCGGTCGCGGCCTGCCTCGCCGGAGCCGCCCATGTGCTGCCGCTGGAGCTGGGCCACGTACGGCTCCGGGTGGCCGACATCGACCCGGGCGAGCGCGCGGAGGCCGAACTGCGCGCCCTCGCCGCGACGCTGGCGGCGGAGACCACCGCGGAGCGCGGCGCCGACCCCGTGGCCGCCTATCGCGGCGGCCACCGCTGGACCCGCCGCTTCATGCCGCTGGCGCGCGGCGGCGACGCCCCGGCCCTGGTCCACGGGGGCACGTATCTGATCACCGGGGGCCTCGGCGGTGCGGGCCGCCACCTCGCCGCGCATCTGGCGGAGCGCCACGCCGCCCGGCTGGTCCTGGTGGGGCGCGGCGCCGAGGACAGCGACGCGCTCGACGGCGATCCGCGGATCCTGGTGCGCCGGGCGGACGTCACCGACCGCGCCCGGATGGCGGAGGTCCTGCGGGAGGCACGCGACCGCTTCGGCGCCCTCGACGGCGTCGTCCACGCGGCCGCCGCGCCCGGCGGCGGCATGCTCCAGTTCCTGACCCCGCAGGCCCTGGCGGAGGGCCTGAGCGCCAAGGTGACCGGGGCGTACGCGCTCGTGGACGCGCTGGACGCGGCCGGTGTACGGCCCGGTTTCCTCGCGCTGTTCTCCTCGCTGGGCTCCTTCTCCGGGTCGGTCGGGCTGGCCGCCTACTGCGCGGGCAACGCCTTCCTCGACACCTTCGCCGTGCACGCCTCACGCACCCTGGGCATTCCGGCGCTGTCCCTCGACTGGGACCGCTGGCAGGACACCGGGATGGCACGGGACGTGGAGCGGCGGCACCGGGAACTGACCTCGCGGGATCTCGCCCCGGGCCTGGACCCGGATCAGGCCTGCGAACTGTTCACCGAGGCCCTGGGCCACCTTCCGGTCCATCAGCTGGCCGTCTCGCCCCGCCCGCCCGACGACCTGCTCGCCGGGCGGGGCTCGCCGGACTCCGCGCCGCACGGCACCGACGCGCCGACCGCCTCCGGCGACGGCGAGGCGGACGGAAACGGCGCCGTGGAGGGCGACGAGCGGGAGCTGGCGGTGCTGCGCATCTGGGAGGAGACGCTCGGCGTCAGCGGCATCGGCCTCCACGACAACTTCTTCGTCCTCGGCGGTCATTCGCTGATGGCCATGCGCATCGCGCAGCGCTTCAACGACCGCTTCGACACCGCGGTAACCGCCCAGGACCTGTTCACGCACCCCACGGCCGCCGGGCTGGCGCGGCTGGCCGGGGGCGACCGCACACCGACGCCGAACGGCCGTACCGCGCACGAAGGGGAGGGACCGGCATGACACAACACCTGGTGACGGGTGCCGCACCGGAGGGCTCGCTCGACGACCGCGTCGACGAGATCCTGACCGAGGCCCTGAAGTCCGTGCTGGGCCGGGCGGGAACGGACGACAACGTCCTCTTCAGCGACCTGGGCGGGGACTCGCTGCGCGCGGTCAGGGTGCTCGCCGCCTGCTGGCGGTCCCTGGGCGTCGAGCTGCCGCTGCGGTCGCTGACCCCCGCCACCCGGCTGGGCGACTTCCGCCGCACCCTGCGGGAGGCCACGGAGGAGGCGGCGCGGATCCCACGGCAGCCGGCCGGCGCGGAGTTGCCGCTGTCCCCCGGCCAGGAAGGGCTGTACGCGCTGTACCGCGCCGACCCGGCGAACGCCGCGTACAACGTACCGCTGACCCTGCGGCTCGACAGTCTCGGCAAACTCGGCAGTCTCGACAGGGGCGACGGGCCCGACGGCCGCCCGGCCGAGGAGCGGATCCGCTCGGCGCTGGAGGAGCTGGCGCGGCGGCACAGCGCGCTGCGCACCGTCTTCACCGAACGGGACGGGCGGGCGGTGGCCACGGTGCGGGAGCGGCCCGACCCCGGCTGGCACACCGAGGACCTGAGCGGTCTGCCGCCCGGGGAGCGGGAGGAGCGGGCCGAGGCGCTGGTGCGCGAAGCCGCCGTCGCGCCGCTCGACCTGGCCCGCTCGCCCCTACGGGCCACGCTGATCCGGCTGACGGACGACAGCGTCCTGCTCGTGCTGGTCCTGCATCACCTCGTGTGCGACGCCTGGTCGTTGCGCGTCCTGGTGGACGATCTGCTCGGGCTGTACGGCGGCGAGGGCCCGGCAGCGGACGGCACTCCGTTGGGCGCCGTGGACGCCGCCGCCTGGGAGCGCGGGCGGCTCACCGACGAGCGGCGGGAGCGGCTGGCGGACTTCTGGCGGCAGCGGCTGGACGGCGTGCCGGAGGTGCTGGAGCTGCCCGCCGACCGCCCCCGCCCGGCCGTCCGCGGCTTCCGCGGCGCGCGGATCCCGGTGCGGGTGCCGCGCACGGTGGTCGGGCCGCTGACGTCGTACGCCCGGGAGCGGGGCGTCACCCTCTTCACCGCGCTGGCCGCCGGGTGCGCGCTGACCCTGCGGCGGTACACGGGCCAGGACGACTTCGTCCTCGGCTTCCCCGTCGCCGGGCGGGTGCGGCCCGAACTGGACCAGGTGGTGGGCTACCTCACCAAGACGGTGCCGCTGCGGATCCGGCTGGACGACCGTCCCGGCACCGGCACGCTGCTGACCCGGCTGCACGAGGACATCGCCGCCGCCCAGGACCACGCCGAGCTGCCGCTGGACGCGATCGCCGACGCCGCCGGGGTCCGGCGCGCCCTGGGGGTGCCGCCGCTGGTGCAGTGCGCCCTGGTGCTGTTCGCCGATGGCCGGGAGGCGGTGCCGCCGCCGGGGCTGCGGGCACGGGTCATGGACCCGGGAACGGGCACCTCGAAGTTCGACCTCAACTGGTATCTGGAGGAGCGGGACGGGGAGCTGGCGGGGTACGTCGAGTTCTCCACCGACCTGTTCGACGCCGCCACCGCCGAGCGGCTGCACGGCCACTTCGTCGCGTCGCTGCGCGCCCTGGCCACCGCGGACCCTGGACAGCCCGCCACCCGGCTGCCGATGCTCACCGCCGAGGAGCACGCCGAGCTGCTCGGCGGTGCGGAGCCGGGGCGGACGGAGAGCGAGGCGGCCTGGCTGCCGGTGCACCGCATGGTCGAGCGCGAGGCCGCGGCGCGGCCGGATCACCAGGCGCTGTGGCATGCGGGCGGCGGCGTCACCTACGGGGAGCTGAACGCCCGGGCGAACGCCCTGGCGGCGGCCCTGACCGCGCGCCAGCTGGGGCCCGAGGACCTGGTCGGTGTCCACATCGGCCGCTCGCCCGAGCAGATGGCGGCGCTGCTGGCCGTGTTGAAGACGGGCGCGGCCTATCTCCCCCTCGACCCCGCCTACCCCGCCGAGCGGCTGGCCTACATGGCGCGCGACGCGCGGCTGTCCGCCGTTCTCACCCGCGGGGAGGCTCCCGCGTTCGCCATGGCGGCCCAGGTCCCCGAGGTCATCGACGTCGGCGCCGTCCCGGACACCGCACCGGGCGCCGGGACCGGACCCGACACCTGGGCCGGACCCGGCATCGGGCCCGACCAGCTCGCCTACGTCATCTACACCTCGGGCACCACCGGCCGGCCCAAGGGGGTGCAGATCACCCACCGCGCCCTGGCCAACGTCATCACCGCCTCGCGGGCCGACTTCGGCATCGGCCCGGACGACCGCGTGCTCCAGGTCGTCTCCTTCAACTTCGACGCCTCGGTGTGGGAGATCTTCATGGCGCTCGCCTGCGGCGCCACGCTGTGCCTGGGCCCGCCGGACGTGGCGCGGGCGGAAGAGACGATCGAGAGCGTCATCCGCGCCTGCGGCGCCACGCTGGTGTATCTGCCGCCCGCGCTGCTCTCCCTGGTCGACCCGGCGGCGGTCCCCGACGTCCGGCTCGCCCTCACCGGCGGCGACCTCATCCCGGCGGAGCTGCGGCGCCGGTGGACCGACCGCTGCCGGTTCTTCGTAGCGTACGGCCCCACCGAGGGCACCATCGTGCAGACCTGGCAGGAGCACACCGCGGACCTCAGCGCCACGCTGCCCATCGGACGGCCCTTCGACGGCGTCAGGCTCTACGTCCTGGACGCCGAACTCGACCCCGTACCGGTCGGCGCGGTCGGCGAGGTGTACGTCGGCGGGCTCGCCGTGTCCCGGGGCTACCGGGACCGGCCCGGCCTGACCGCGGGGGCGTATCTCCCCGATCCGTACGCGGAACGGCCCGGCGCCAGGATGTACCGCACGGGGGACCGGGTGCGGCGGCTGCCCGGGGGCGAACTCACCTTCGTCGGCCGGACGGACCACCAGATCAAGGTGCGTGGCTACCGGATCGAGCCCGCCGAGGTCGAGGCCGCCCTGCTGAAGTGTCCCGGTGTCGAGGCGGCCGCGGTCGTGGCCGAACCGGGGCCGGGGGGCCGCTCCCAGCTCGTCGCGTACGCCGTCACCCCGCCGGACCGCCCGGACCTGCTCGGCGGACTGCGGGACGCGCTGCGCGACACCCTTCCGGACCACATGGTGCCCACCCGGATCCACCGGGTGCCGACCGTACCGCTGACGGTCAACGGCAAGGTCGACCGCGCGGCGCTGCCCGCTCTCGCCGACGTCGACGACGACGCGCTCGGCCGACTCCTGGACCAGGTCGAGGGGCCGGCGCCCGAGGACGGGAGGACCACCGCATGAGCGACGGCACGAGGGGCGGCATCGAGGACATCTATCCGCTCACCCCGCTCCAGACCGGCATGCTCTACCACTCGCTGCGGGCCGAGGAACCCGGCGCCTACACCGAGCAGTTCGTGTTCGAGTGCACGACGGAACCACCGGCCCGCCCGCCGCGCGCGGACACCCTGGGCGCCGCCTGGCAGGCGGTGGTGCGGCGCCATCCGGTGCTGCGCACCGGATTCGTGTGGGAGGAGGTGGAGACGCCCGTCCAGGTCGTCGCGTCCTCCTGCACCATGCCGGTCGAGGAGCTGGACCTGACCGGCCTGTCCCCCGAGGAGACCGAGGCGGGCGTCGAGGAGTTCCTCGCCGCCGACCGCGCCCGCGGTTTCGACCTGGCCAGGCCGCCGCTGACGCGGCTCGCGGTGTTGCGTGCCCGGGACCGGACCTTCCTGGTGTGGACGGTGCACCATCTGGTGATCGACGGCTGGTCGATGCCAAAGATCCTCGCCGAAGTCGGAGCGGTCCACCGGGCGGGCGGGGTGGACGCGGCGGCCCTGCCGGAGGTCCGGCCCTTCCGGAGTTACGTCGACTGGCTGGACCGGCAGGACGACGAGGCGGCCGCGCGCTTCTGGAAGGACCGGCTCGGCACCCTGCCCCCGGCGGACCGGCTGGTGCTGCGCCCCGGCGACGCACGGGAGCGCCGGGGCCGCGCCGCGGCGGGCAGCGCCGAACACGAGCTGCCCGAGGCGCTGTCGGCGACCGTGCGGGAGGCCGCGCGGGCCGCACAGGTGAGTCTCAGCACCTGGTTCCAGGGCGCGTGGGCGGTGGCGCTCTCGCACATCGGGCCCGGCCCGCAGGTGTTCGGTGTCACGGTGGCGTCCCGGCCGCCGGACCTGCCCGGTGCGGACGGCATCGTCGGCCCGTGCATCAACACCGTGGTGCAGCGCCTGGACGCCTCCGACGGGGGCACGCTGCGCGACTGGCTGCGGGGCATCCAGCGCGGCCAGACGGCCGCCCTCCCCCATCAGCACCTGGGCATCCCCGAGGTGCGGCGGGCGTGCGGCGGCGTCGCGGAGGCGCCCCCGTTCGAGACCATCGTGGCCTTCGAGAACTATCCGGACCAGGGCACCTTTCTGGACCTGGGCCCCGGCACCTCGGTGACGCTGTGGCGGTACGTCGAGGACACCACGTACCCGCTGACGTTCGTGGTGCTGCCCGGCGAACGGGCCCTCGGGCTGCGGCTGTTCTACGACCCCGCGCGGTTCGGCCCCGAGGAGATCCGGACCGTGCTGGGGCGGGTGGAAGCGGCCGTCACCGCGATGGCCGCCGGTCCCGACGAGCCGGTGTCCGCCGTACGGGAGTCCTCGGCGCGGCCCTCGGTGGCCCGGGGCCCCGCCCGGACCCGCACCGGCGACGGCCCGGCCGCGCTCGCCGCGATGCCGCTCCACGACATCGTCGCGCGGCAGGCGGCCCGTACCCCCGACGCGCCGGCCGTGGACGACCACGGCCGGGTGTGCGGCTACGCCGAACTCGACGCCCGCGCCGCACGGCTGGCCACCCGGCTGGGCGCCCTCGGGGCGGGCCGGGACACCGTGGTAGCGCTGCTGCTGCGGCGGAGCACCCGGGCGCTGGTGGGCATCCTCGGTGTGCTGAAGGCGGGGGCGGCGTATCTCGCACTGGACCCCGACCACCCCGACGAACGGCTGGAGTTCCTGCTCGCCGACTCGGGGGCGGCGGTCCTGGTGACGGAGGAGGGCACCCATGACCGCCTCCCCGGGGCGGGTCCGCCACGGCTGCGCGCCGACCTCGACGGGCCCGAAGCCACCGGCGGCACGCCCGCCGTGCCGCCCGGCTCCGGGAGCGTTCCGGAGGATCTGTGCTACGTCACCTACACCTCCGGCTCCACGGGACGCCCCAAGGGCGTCGCCATGCAGCACGGGGTGGTGGCCGGGATGCTCGCCTGGGAGCTGGCACACGGTTCGGTCCCCTCCCCCGCCAGGACGCTCGCGCAGGTGTCGTTCACCTTCGATGTCTCGGCGCAGGAGATCTTCACCGCCTGGGGCGGCGGCGGCTGCCTCGTCCTCGCCGACGAGGAGGACCGTACGGACTTCGAACGCCTGGTGGCGCTGGTCCGCGACCGGGAGGTGCAGCGCTGGTACATGTCGCCCACGGCACTCGGCCAGGTCGCCGCCGCGGCCGACCGGACCGGCGTACGGCTCCCCCGGCTGCGCGAGATCATGACCGCCGGTGAGCCACTGGAGGTGACCGGCCCGGTCCGCCGGCTGCTGGACGGCCCCGAGGCGCGGGTCCGGCTGGAGAACCAGTACGGCTCGTCCGAGTGCCAGGTCGTCAGCAGCCTGCGGCTGACCGGCGACCCGGGCGACCACCCCGCGCGCCCCGGCGTCGGCTCCCCCATCGACGGGGTGGACCTGTACGTCCTGGACGAGGCGTGGCGTCCGGTGGCGGTCGGGGTGCCCGGGATGATCTGCGTGGGCGGGGCCGCCGTACCCCGCGGCTATCTGGGGCGGCCGGGGGCCACCGCGGAGCGGCTGCTGCCCGATCCCCTGGCGGCGCGGCCGGGCAGCCGGATGTATGTCACCGGCGACCTGGGCGTGCTGCACGCGGACGGCACCCTGGAGTGCCTCGGCCGTGCCGACGACCAGGTCAAGATCCGCGGGCACCGGGTGGAACCGGGCGAGGTGCGCGCCGCGCTGCGCCACCTGCCGGGCGTACGGGACGCGGCGGTCGTCGTCCGGGAACTGGCCGGGGAACGCCGCCTCATCGGCTACGTCGTCCCCTCAGGCATCCCCTCCGACGGTGCGGGGCCGCGGGACTGGGCCGAGGCGGAGGCGCGGCTGCGGTCGGCGCTGCGCGAGAAGCTGCCCGCGCCGTTCGTGCCCTGGCGCGTCGTCCGGCTTCCGGCTCTGCCCGTGACCACGAGTGGCAAGGTCGACCGCGGCGCCCTCCCGGACCCGGAGCCGCCGCGGCGCGCCTCCCCGGTGGCGGCCTCCGGCGAGCGGCCCGCGCTGGAGGCGATGCTGCGGCTGTGGGAGGACGTGCTGCCCACGGGCCGGGTGGAGCCGGACGCGGACTTCCTGGCGCTGGGCGGCGAATCGCTGCTGGCCATCCGGCTGACCGGGCGGATCAGGAACGTGTTCTCGGTCGGCCTGGGCGTGAGCCGGCTGATGAGGGTGCGCACCCCGCGCGCCCTGCTCGCCGAGGTGGACGCGGAGCTCGGGGCGGCCGCCGCGTCCGACCGCGCCGCACTGGCCCATCTGCGCGGGCGCCCGACGTCCGCACCCGACACCGAACCGGCCACGCCCCCGCCCGACGCCGCGCCCCCGCACCGCGCCCCGCGTACGACCGGAGACATTCCCGTACCCACAGGAGATCGGTCATGACCACCTCGGGCTTCACCGAACGGCTCAACCGGCTGTCCCCCGCCCAGCGGGAAGAGCTCCAGCGGCTGCTGGACGAGCAGCGTGCCACCGCCGCCCCCGCCCCGGCCCCGGCGGACGGCGGGCGGCCGCGGAACGCCACCGAAGAAGCACTGGTCCGGATCTGGGCCGACTGCCTGGGGGTGCCGGAACTCTCGGTGCACGACAGTTTCTGGGCGCTGGGCGGCGACTCCATCATCAGCATGCAGATCGCGGCGCGGGCCGGTGCCGAGAGGATCGCCGTCTCCCCGCAGCAGGTGCTGGAGGCGGAGACCGTGGCGCGGCTGGCGGAGCTGGCGGCGGATCAGGACGGGGCGCGGGACGCGGAGGACGAGCCACTGGGCGACGTCCCGCTGACGCCCGTTCAGCGCTGGTTCTTCGAACAGGATCTGGGAGGCTCCCGGCACTGGGACCAGACGCTGTACCTCCCGGTCCGCCGGAACGTCGACCCGGAGCTGCTGCACCGTGCGCTGTGCGCGGTCGTGGCCCACCACGACGTACTGCGCAGCGTCTTCCGCCAGGACGCGGCCGGGGACGGGCACGGGGACGGCCCGGGCGACGGCTGGCGGCACGAGGTGCGCGCCACCGCCCCGGAGCCCCCGCTGACCGTGGTGCGCCTGCCGGAGGAGCCGGACGCGGCGCGACGGGCGCGGGAGGGCGCGGCCGTCGAGGCCGCGCAGCGGTCCCTGAGCCTCGCCGACGGGCCCCTGATGTCGGCCCTGCTGCTGCGGGAGGACGGCCCGGCGGCCCGGCAGCGGCTGGTGCTGGTGGCCCACCACTTGGTGGTGGACGGCATCTCGCTGCGACTGCTCACCGACGACCTGGAGCGCGCCTACCGTGCGCTGGAGGAGGGCCGGGAACCCCGGCTGCCCGCCCGTACGACCTCGTTCCGGCGCTGGGCGCAGCTGCTGCACCGCTGGGTGGAGCATCCGGATGTCACCGGGCAGCTGCCGTACTGGCGGTCCGTCCCGGACGCCTCGGCGGCGGCCCTGCCGTTCACCGCCCCGGAGGTGCCAGGCGACGGCCCGCGGCGCAACACGATCGGCCGCAGCGCCACCGTACGCAGACAGCTCGGCCAGGACGTCACGGAGGCCCTGCTGCGGGAGGCGCCCGCCCGTGGCCTGTCCCCGCTGCATCTGCTCCTCGCGGCGCTGCTGCGGGCCTGGCCGGGGGCGACGGGGGCGACGGAACTCCAGCTCGATCTGGAGGCCCACGGCAGGGAGGTGGTCGAGGGCGGGGCGAACGTGGCCCGCACGGTCGGCTGGTTCACCTCGATCTTCCCCGTCCGGCTTCCACTGCCCACCGGTGCCGGCGGCGACCCCGCGGACGAGGTGGCGGCCGTGGGCGGCCGACTCGACGCGGTGCCGCACCACGGCCTGGGGTACGGGCTGCTGCGGTACCTCTCCGGCGGGGAGGGCGCACGGCTGGCGGAGCTGCCGCAGTCGCGGCTGAGCTTCAACTACCTGGGCCGGTTCGAACGGTCCGTGGACGACGCCGTCTTCGGCTCGCCCGCGCAGGTGCCGAGCGTGCTCCAGAGCGCCGAGGCGCCGCGCCGCTACCAGCTGGAGCTGGTGGTGACGGCGGTCGAGCGCGAACTCGTCGTCGAGCTGACCCACGCCCACGACCACCTGTCGGCCGAGGACGCCCGGACGCTCACCGAGACATACGTCCGCCACATCGGCGAGCTGACCCGGCGGGCGGTGGACACCGCGGGAGCGCGGGCCGCCGGAGTGGACGCGGACCGGCTCGACGCCATCAAGCGACGGATGGGGCTGGGATGACGACACCGACGGAACACACCCGGCTGCCGGAGGCCCTGGAGGGGCGGCACGCGCTGTCCCGGATCGCCGAGCGGGTGCTGGCCCGGTGGCCGGAGCACGGCGACTTCCTCGCCGTACGGTTCGGCGGCTGCGAGGAGGAACACCTCGGCTTCTGCGAGAGCGTCGCCCGGTCGGTCCTGGCCATCGCCGGTGACGAGCTGGACCGCTGTGCGGACGGCTACCGCTGGACCTGTGAACGGATGCTGGAGGAGGACTATCACTTCCAGCTGACCGGCGAGTACCGCTACCGGACCTTCCAGGAAGTGCTGGACGGTATAGGCCTGGACGCCGCCTACATGGCCCGCTACACCGACGGCCTGCTGCTCTCGCAGCTGTTCTGGGTCAACCAGACGCGGGCCCTGCACCGTTACGTCACGGACTTCCTGGCCACGGTGCGGGAGGGCGACACGCTGCTGGAGGTCGGCCCGGGGCACGGTCTGCTGCTGGCGCTCGCCGCCGAGCGGGCCGGCGCCCGGGTGACCGGCTGGGACGTGAGCGAGGGCAGCATCGCGTGCACCCGCGAGGCGCTGGCCCGGCTCGGGCACACCGCGCGGCTGCACCGGCAGGACCTGCGCACGGCCCCGGCCACCAAGCGGTTCGACCACGTGGTGGCGAGCGAGTTGCTGGAGCACGTGGACGAACCGGAGGCGGCGCTGCGCCGGTTGCGGGACCTGGTCCGGCCCGGCGGCCGGCTCTTCGTCAACATCCCGGTCAACAGCCCGGCGCCGGACCACATCAATCTGTGGCGGACGCCCGAGGAGGTCACCGCCTACGTACGGGACGCCGGGCTGGAGGTGCTGACGGAGGCGGTGTTCCCGATGACCGGGTGCACGGAGGACGAGGCGCGGGCGAACGCCTCCACCCTCTCGTGCGTCCTGATCTGCCGTCCGTGACCCACGGCCGGACGGCCCCGGACGGCCCCGGACGGCTTCGAGCACGTCAGCGAGCGGAGGAGAGACAGCCATGCACAGCGAGCGTGACGAGCGGCAGTACCGCGTCGTGATCAACGACGAGGAGCAGTTCTCGGTCTGGCCGGGCGACCGTGACCTTCCCGCGGGATGGCGCGAGGAAGGCATGCGGGGCGACCGGGAGACGTGCCTGGCGCACATCGACCGGGTGTGGACCGACATGCGGCCCAGAAGCCTGCGCGAAGCGCTGGTCCGGACCCGGCAGGACGGCTGAGGAGCGGGATATGACGGACAACACGTTGATGGAGCGGCGAGACGACGGCGACCTGGCCGGCGGCGCGGGCCGGGGCCGTATCGCCGACGTCACCGGGATCGGTTTCGGGCCCTCCAACCTGGCGCTGGCCACGGCGCTCGCCGAGACCGCGCCGACGGGACCGGGCAGACCGCTGGAGGCGGTCTTCTTCGAGCGCAAGGAGCGGTTCTCCTGGCACGCCGGGATGCTGCTCGAGGGCGCCACCATGCAGATCTCGTTCCTCAAGGACCTGGTGACGCTGCGCGATCCGCGAAGCCCCTACAGCTTCCTCAACTACCTCCACCACGCCGGCCGGCTGTCGGACTTCATCAACCACAAGCTGCTGTTCCCCTCCCGGGTCGAGTTCCACGACTATCTGGCGTGGGTGGCGGGCTTCTTCGAGGAGCAGGTCAGCTACGGGTCGGAGGTCGTGGACGTGCGCCCGGTCTCCCGCGGGGACGCCGTGGAGCACATGGACGTCGTGGTCCGGCAGCGCACGGCGGCCGGGGAACGGACCGTCGTGCAGCGCACCCGCAACCTGGTCGTCGCCACCGGCCTGGAACCGTATCTGCCCCCGGACGCGCTGCGCTCCGAACACGTCTGGCACACCTCGGAGCTGCTGCACCGGGTGGAGCAACTGCCCTCGGCACCACGGCGGATCGTCGTGGTCGGCGCCGGGCAGAGCGCGGCCGAGGCGGCCGAGTTCCTGCACACCCGGTTCGCGTCGGCGGAGATCTGCGCGGTGTTCTCCCGCTACGGCTACAGCCCGTCCGACGACAGCCCGTTCGCCAACCGGATCTTCGACCCGGGGGCCGTCGACGACTACTGCACGGCCGCGCCGGAGACCAGGCGGATGCTCCTCGACTACCACCGGAACACCAACTACTCGGTGGTCGACCCGGAGCTGATCGACGAGCTGTACCGGCGGGTCTACCAGGAGAAGGTGCAGGGGCGGACCCGGCTCAACATCCTCGGCGCCACCCGGCTGACGTCCGTGGAGCAGGCCGGTGACGGCGTGGACGTGACGGTGGAGTCGCTGGTCACCCGGGAGCACACCACGATGCGGGCCGACTGCGTGGTCTACGCGACCGGCTACCGCCCCGCCGACGTACGCGGCCTGCTGGGCAGCATGGCCGGGCTGTGCAAGGCCGACGAGCTGGGCCGGGTGGAGGCCGACCGGCAGTACCGCGTCGTCACCGAGGGGGACGTGACGTGCGGCATCTACCTCCAGGGCGCGACCGAGCACAGCCACGGGATCTCCTCCAGCCTGCTGTCCAACACCGCCGTACGGGCCGGGGAGATCGCGGACACCGTACGCGCGGACGCCGCGGCCACGAGGGGATGCGATGTTCGTACCTGAGCACTACCGGACCGAGGACCAGCGATGGCCGGTGCGGATCGTCCAGGACAATCCGCTGGCCCTGCTGATGTCGAACCGCGAAGGACAGCCGCCGTACGCCAGCCATGTGCCGGTGATCGTCCTGCCCCGGCAGCGGGAGGAGCTGGAGCGCACCGGCCGCTGGCAGGGGGCGGTGCTGCACGGGCACATGAACCGCGCCAATCCGCACTGGAAGTCCCTGACCGACGGGCAGCCGGCCGGGCTGGTGTTCCAGGGGCCGGCGGGCTACGTCTCCCCCTCCCTCTACGACACCACCCCCGCCGCCCCTACCTGGAACTTCACCGCGGTGCACGTCCAGGGGCGGCTGCGGCTCGTGGAGGACGAGGAAGCCACCCTCGGCGTGGTGTCCGCCACCGCCGGACAGCTGGAGGAACGCTTCGGCGAGCAGTGGTCGATGGACTCCTCGGTCGGCTACTTCCGGCAACTCCTCCCCGGCGTAGGCGCGTTCGAGCTGCACGTCGAGGAGTGCGACGCCATGTTCAAGCTGAGCCAGGAGAAGGAGCACGACGTCAGGCACGCCGTCATGGACTGGTGTGCCCGCAGTCCGCGCGGCAGGAGCAACGACCTGGCCACCGTGATGTGCGACTACTACCGGGCCGCGGTGTCCCGGCCGAGTTGAGACCACCTGAACGCCGGAGGTGTTCATGATGCAGAAATACGCAGTCGACGGAAACCGCGGCACGGCCCACGGCGGTACGACACCCGTCCATACCCTGTTCGACGTCGAGGTGGCCGAGAAGCTGGACGGCGGGCGGCTGAACCAGGTGGCGGCCGGGGTGCTGGGCGCGCTGCACGTACGGAACTTCTTCACCGAGCAGGAGTGCCGCCAGGTCGTCGCGGCCCTGGCGGAGGACCGCATGGGGCAGTACGACGCCGCCGTGGTGGGGCTGCGGATCAAGAAGCTCGGCCCCGCCGTGTTCGACTTCTACAACAACGGCTCCGTGGCCGACTCCTACTGGAAGCAGGCCAAGGAGGCAGAGCAGCAGCGCACCCGGCTGCTGGCCGGGAGCGACCCCTTCCGGCTGGCCCTGGACCGGCTCGACGCGGCCTGGCACGGCGGGGCCACCACGGCCACCGTGGGCGGCCGGCCGCTGTTCGCGGGCATGATCCGCGAGATGGGCGAGGGCGCGGGCCTGCACTTCGACGAGGTCGAGCGCGAACTGCCCGGCGCGCTCGACGAAACCCCGCTGTGCCAGCTCGCCTTCAACTGCTACCTGTCCCTCCCCGAGTCGGGCGGGGAGGTGACCGTGTACCGGCGCCGCTGGCGGCCGGCCGACGAGGACCACCGCGACGGGTACTGGTACCAGTCGCACCTGGTGGCGGACGAGCCACGGGTGACGGTGTCCCCGCGTTGCGGCGACGCCGTGTTCTTCGACCCCCGCAACTACCACAGGGTGCACGCCAACGAAGGCGGCGGACGGCGCGTCACGCTGTCCTTCTTCATCGGCGTGTCCAGCACCGGAAACCTCCTCCTGTGGTCCTGACCCGCACCCCGCCGGAGGGAGCACGCCATGACTGACACCGGCACCGAACCGATAGCGGCCAACCAGCTCCGCCTGTGGATCAGCCAGGAGCTGGACCCGGAATCCAACGCGTACAACGTGACCCGCTGTCTGCGGCTGCGCGGGCGGCTCGACGCCGACGCGCTGGTGCGCTCCGTGAACGCCCTGGTGGAGCGGCACGAGATCCTGCGCACCGTGTTCCTGGACACCCCGGACGAGGTGCTCCAGCGGGTGCTGCCCGGCAGACCCGCCCTGACCGGTGTCACGGCGGCGCCGACGGCGCCCCCTCGGGGCAAGGGGGAGCGCAAGGAGGAGCACGGGGAGGAGGAGGTCGCCGCGGCGGCGTTGGATGAGGCGCGTGCCTTCACCCTGCGCCCCTTCGACCTGCGGCGCGAACCCCCGTTCCGGGCCCGGCTGGTGCGCCGGTCCGCGACCGACCACACACTGCTGCTCGCGTTCCACCACATCGGCGTCGACGCCTGGTCCCTGGGCGTCTTCGAGCAGGAACTCGCCGAGGCCTACCGCGCCTTCGCCGACCACGGGACGTGGCATCCGGCCACCGAACCGGCCCCGTTCCGGGAGTTCGCGCGCCGGCAGCAGAAGATCCTCGCCGACGACGCGGCCGAGCGGCACCTGGCGTACTGGCGGACCGCGCTGCCCGCCGAGCTTCCGCCGGCGGACTTCCTCGCGACCAGCCCGCTGGGCGCGCGGGGCCCCGGGCCCGCCGCGGTGCACGAGGTGCCGCTGCCGCCGGAGGCCGTGACCGCTCTCGCCGGGCTGAGCGCGGCCTTCCAGGTGACGCCCTTCGTGATCCTCCAGACCGCCGTGCAGATCCTCGCCCAGCGGTTCTCGGGAAGCACCGACGTGGTGCTCGGGGGCACCACCCTGGGCCGCACGTCGGCCGACTTCGACACCACCCTCGGCTTCTTCGTCAACACCGTGCCCCTGCACACTCCGCTCGCCGACAACCCGTCCTTCGCCGCGGCCCTGGCCCGCGGCAAGGAGACCGTGATGGGCGCGCTCTCCCATGACGACGTGCCGTTCGACAAGATCGCCGAGGCGGTGCCCGCGCGGCCCTCCGGGGAGCGCGGCGCGCTGTACCGGATCGCCGTGGAGGTGCAGGCCGCCCCGCCCGGCGGGCAGCCCGAGTGGCCGGGTCTCACCGTCACCGCGAGCGGCTTCGACGGCGACGCGGCCAAGCGCGCCCGCTGCGACCTGACCTTCAACCTGCTGTACGGGGAGAGCGGTCCGCGGCTGGTGACCGAGTACGACGGGGCCCTGTTCGACGAGGCGTATGTCGCAGCCGCCACTCAGGCGCTGTTCACCCTGCTCCAGCACGGTGAACGCGAGCCCGGCACCCCGGTGGACGACCTCCAGCTGCTGTCCGTACCACAGTGGCGGCGCCGGCTGACGGCGCGCGCGTACCCGCCGCGGAACGCCGTACGGGAGCCCACGAGCCGGATCGTCCGGGCGCTGGCGGATCTGCACGGGGAGCGCACCGCCGTGCGCACACCGGGCGAGCGGTTCACCTTCCGCGAGCTGGTGGACCGGGCGGAGGCCGTCGCGGCGGCGCTGATCGACGACGGCGCGGGTCCCGGCACCTTCGTGGGGGTGGTGGCCGACCGTTCCGTGCACGCGGTCGCGGCCCTGGTCGGCTGCTGGCTGGCCCGGTGCGCGTACGTCCCCATCGAGCCGGGCGAGGCGCGGGAGCGGCAGCGCTGGATCGCGGAGGACGCCGGGCTCACCCGGGTGCTCGGCCCGCCCGGGTACGCGCTCCCGGGCACCGAACTCATCGACGTCCGCGCCCTGCCGCCCGCCCGGCGCGGCACCGCGGATGTACGGACCACACGACACGACGACATCGCGTACGCCATCTACACCTCGGGCACCACCGGCAGGCCGAAGGCCACCCTGGCGACCCACGCCAACATGCTGAACGTCAAGGCGGGGCTGGCGGAGTGCTTCGAGGTCGAGGACTGGCGGCAGGAGACCGTCTCCCTCAACGGCCCACTCGTCTTCGACGTGTCGTTGCAGCAGCTGCTGCCCATGCTGGACGGCGCCACCGTGGCCGTCGTGCCCGGCCCGGTGCGGCTGGACCCGGACGCGCTGATGTCCTACGTGGCGGAGGCGGGCATCACCCTGCTGGACGTGAGCCCCGCCCATCTGCAACTGCTCGTGGAGGCCGGGCTGTTGGAGCGCCGGGACCTGCCGCTGCGGCGGCTGGTCTCCGGTGGGGAGGCGCTGCCCGCCCCGCTGTGGCGGCCGCTGGCCCGCAGCGGTCTGCGGGTGTTCAACTGCTACGGGCCCACGGAGTGCACGGTCAACTCCACCGTGCAGAAAGTCGACTCCTCGGTGGAGCGGCCGCTGATCGGCACGGAGGTGCACGGCGCCACCCTGTACATCGCCGACGACAAACGCCGGCTGGTGCCCCACGGGGCCGTCGGTGAGCTGTACATCGCGGGCGAGGGCGTCGGCCCCGGCTATCTGAACCAGCCGGAGCTGACGGCGGAACGCTTCCCCACGCTGCCCTGGGGGCCGCAGGGCCGACCGGTTCGGGTCTATCGCACCGGTGACCGGGTGCGGCTGGCGAAGGGCGGGGCGGTCGAGCATCTGGGCAGGCTGGACGACCAGGTCAAGATCCGCGGCAACCGGGTCGAGCTGCGCGAGGTGACCTCCACCCTGCTGGCCCATCCGGCGGTGGAGGCCGCCGAGACGGTGGTGGACGAAAGCCACCCGGGCGGGCCCCGGCTGCACGCCTTCGCGGTGGCGCCGCGCTCGCCCGTCGGCGAGGACGAACTGCGGCAGCACCTCACGGCCCGGCTGCCCGGGTACATGGTGCCCGCGCGGATCACCCGCCTGGACACCCTCCCCACCACGGTCGCGGGCAAGGTCGACCGGAGGGCGCTGCGGGCGCTGTGCGCCCAGGAGCCCGCGGAGGACGTCGGGGACGGCGCTGCGTCCCGGGCGGCAACCGACGGCGGGGACGGCGGTGGGGACTGCGGCGGGGACGGAATCGTGCGGCGGCTGGTCGAGTTGTGGCGGGAGGTGCTGGGCGTGCCCTCGGCGGGTCCGGACTCCCACTTCTTCTCGTTGGGTGGCCACTCGCTCCTCGCCGCCCGGCTCATCGCCCGGGTCCGCCGTGAGTTCTCCGTCCCGCTCCCCCATGCCACGCTGCTGGAGCGGGCCACCCCGCGCCGCTGCGCGGAGTATCTGCGGAGCCACTCGGACGCCGCGCCGGTCACCGCCGAGGGCGGTGGCCACCTCCTGGAACTGCGCGGCTCCTCCGACGGCATCCCCGTCGTCTGCTTCCATCCGCTGGGCGGGGACGCCCTCGTCTACCAGGACCTGGTGGACGCCCTGCCGGACCGGCAGGCCGTCCACGCCGTCTTCGACGGACGCACCGACCCGCGCACCCGCACCGGCTGGGAGTCCCCGGAGGCCATGCTGCGGGCGTACGCCACCGCGGTGGCCGGGGTCGCCGGTGAGCGGGGCTGCCATCTGGTGGGCTGGTCGCTGGGCGGGCTGATCGCGCACGGTGTGGCCGCTCAGCTCGAACGGCGCGGCATCGCGGTCCACTCCCTGTCCATCTGGGACGCGGGCTGCTCACCCGTGCGGTACGCCCGTCCGGCCGAGCCGGACTGGTCGGCGGGGCCGCTGACCGTGCTGAACACCCTCGCTCCCCCGGGGTCCGGCGGGCTGACGCCCGACCAGGCCGACCGGCTGGGCGCCCGGTTCCGCCGGCCGCCGGGGCCGGACCTCGGCTCTCACATCCTGCGGGCCGCCGAGAGCCTGTGGCAGATCCGCCCGGCCGCAGAGCCCCAGGCCGTCGCCGACCGTGCCGTACTGGCCTCCCTGCACAACTGGGTGTTCACCGGGTGGAGTCCGGAGGTGATCGCCGCCCCGGTGTCCGTGGTCTGGGCCGCCGACTCGCTCCGCCGCGGCCTGGTGGCCAGGACCGACTGGGGCGACTGGACGCGGGGCCCCGCGCAGGAGACCGAGATCGAGGCGACGCACTACTCCCTGATCACCAAACCCATCGTCGGCGAACTCGCCGCGCACCTGATGAAGACCGTCCACGCGGTCGCCCCCGGCCGCTGAGCCGAGGACCGTACCCACACCTTCCCGGAGGCAGTCTGTGTTCGACGTCAGCGAAGCGTGCCGTGCTTCCTTCCTCAGCCTCTCGGGGCTGACCACCGCCGAGGTCGCGGAGGTGGGTGAGACGGCGTACCGGTTCGGCGACTCCCCGAAGAAGTTCACGGACCGGCTCCAGGGGGCCCGGGTGGGCCTGCTGTTCACCGCGCCGTCCACCCGCACCAGGTCGTCGTTCTGGAACGCGGCGGTCACCCTGGGCTGTCACACGCTGCACCTGGGCTCCTCGGAGCTCCAGGTGTCGACGGGAGAGAGCTGGGGGGACACCGGAGCGGTGCTCGCGCACTACGTGGACGCGGCGGTCGTCCGCACCAACGGCCCCCAGGACGAGCTGCGGCAGCTCGCGGAGCCGCTGCCCGCCACCGTCAACGCCCTGACCTACGAGGAGCATCCGACGCAGGCCATCGCCGACCTGTGCGCGCTGCGGGACCACTTCGGCAACACGGAGAACCTGCGGCTCGCCTACCTCGGCCTGGTCAACAACACCGTGCGGTCGCTGGCCCAGCTGGCCTGCAAGGTCCCCGGCATGCGGCTGGACGTGTACAGCCCCGAGGGGGCGGGTTTCCCGGACGATGAGCTGGCCGGGATGAACGGCGCGGCCGGGCGGGACGTGGTGAGCCAGCGCCACTCGGTACCGGACACACCGCACCCCGTCGACGGCCTCTACACCACCAGGTGGCAGTCCATGGGCGTGGCGCACGAGGATCCGGACTGGCAGGCGCGCTTCGCCCCCTTCCGGGTCACCAGGAGCACCATGGATCGGTTCAGCAGTGAGACGGAGGCGGTGTTCCTGCACGACCTTCCGGCGATCAGGGGCCAGGAGGCGACCTCCGAGGTGCTGGACGCGCCGTTGTCGCTGGTGTCCCGGCAGGCGTACCACAAGACGTCCGCCGCGGCGGCGGCCCTTCTGCGGGTGCTCGGCGAAGGCACCGCCAACCGCTGAGGGCCGTCGCGGACGGCCGGGTGCGGAGGTCCGCACCCGGCCCCGGCGGCCGCTATCCGGCGGCGGCCGGGCCGCCACCGGCGAACTCCAGCACGGCTTCCGGCGCCTCCCCGTACCGCATCGGCCTGCGCCGTACGAGATGCGGTGCCTCCCGCAGCGCGCGGCCGAGGACGGTGAGGTACTGGGCGTCGGGCAGCGTGGCCTGGAGATGCGTCCGCAGCAGCGCGTGCATGACGTACACCCACTTCCGCGGCTCTCCCGCTCGTACGGGGCACAGCAGATTGCGGTCCGCCAGCTCGTCGAGGAAGGCCGCCGCGGTCGCGGCGGGACAGCCGATGAGCACACCGGCCGTGGTGGGGGTCAGCCGCTCCGCGTCGACGGCGGCCAGGGCCGACAGCGCATTCCTGCTGTCCTCGGAGAGCCGGACGCACGCCTCGTCGAAGGCCTCGGCCAGGCTGCGTCCCAGCAGGCTCAGCTCACGTGCCGGATCCTGAGCTCCGGTCAGCGCGGACGCACACCGCTGCAGGGTCCAGTGGGGGCGGGCCGCGAGGACGTTGCCGACGGCCCGGAGGGCGGCCGGCAGCCCTCCGCACACCGCCAGCACCTCCTCGATCCATCGCCCCTGGCCCTCCAGCTGCTCCGGGGAGAGACCGGAGGAGAGCAGCGCACCGGACTCGTCCGCGTCCAGCACATCGAGCGGCACCCGGACTGCGCCGTCGACGGCGAGGCTGGACACCTGCGTGGTGATGCACACCGCGGAGCTGCCGCCGGTCGGGAGGACGGCCCGCATGTCGTCCGCCTCGGTGACGTTGTCGATGAGCACCATGACGCTGCGCGAGGCTATGAGACTGCGGTACATG
The DNA here is from genome assembly GCF_047337785.1 of Streptomyces lacaronensis. NCBI lineage: Bacteria > Bacillati > Actinomycetota > Actinomycetes > Kitasatosporales > Streptomycetaceae > Streptomyces > Streptomyces lacaronensis. The sequence continues at coordinate 9,628,009 of NZ_JBLHDK010000003.1, read as the reverse complement.
TCCTGGCGCAGGGGCCAGGAGTCGGGCTGCTCGTCCTCCGATACGCCCAGGCCGTGCAGCAGCCGCCCCAGGACGCCCCGAAGCCCCTCCCAGTTGCGCGGGAAGGCCGACGCGTCGATGTACAGCTGACCGTCGGGGAAGCTGTCCCGCGTCAGATGCGCGGTGTGGACGGCGAGGGCGCTCTTGCCCACTCCGGTCATGCCGCTGATGATGACGGCGCGTGCGGCGGTGCCTGTCTGTGTGGTGACGCCGGAGGTGAGCGCGTCGACGATGAGCCGCCGCTCCCGGCCGCGTCCGATGAAGTCTGAGATGTCCGGCGGGAGTTGGCTGGCTACGGCGCCGACCGGTGCGCTGCGGTCCGGCCGGGTCGCGCTGGCCGGGAGCCGTGGCCGTACCGGTTGCGGTTCGGCGGCATGGGCGGGCACGACCCGGTCCTTGGACAGCAGCTCCTGGTAGAGGTGCTGGATGTCGGCGGCGGGGTCGGTGCCCAACTCGTCGGCCAGCCGCCGCTGGAGGCCGAGATAGACGTTCAACGCGTCGCTCCGCCGCCCGCTGCGGTCGAGGGCGAGCATCAGGTGGTGGTGCAGGCGCTCGTGGGTGGGGTGCGCCGCGACGAGATCGACCAGCTCGGGCACCAGCTCGGCGGCGTCCCGTGTTTCCAGGTCGCCCTCGATGCACTGCTCGAGAGCGAAGATCCGCAGCTCTTCGAGCCGACTTGCCTCACGGTCGAACGGTTCGCCGTCCAGGTGCTGGAACGCCGACTGGCCGCGCCATCTGCCAAGTCCCGTGCGCAGTAGGACCGTTGCCTCGTCGTGACGCCCGGTGGCTCGTAACGACATGGCCCGGCCCACCTCCTCCTCGAAGACCTTGGCGTCGATCGAGCCCGGGGACGACGTCAGCGAATAGCCGGAAGGGAAGGTCTCGATGGTCTTCGCGCCGAGGATGTGTCTGAGTGAGGAGATACGGTTGTGAATCTGCGCCGCCACGGTCTGCGGCGGCTTGCGGGGCCAGAGCGTGTCCACGATCTGTGGGACGGACACGACACCACCGGCCCGGGCAAGGAGCAGCGCGAGCAAAACCTGCTGCTTCGGGCCACCTATGGCGACAGGCTGCCCGAGGGCCCAAACCTGGAGCGGACCCAATACGCTGAACTGCAAAACTCTTGCTCCTCACAGGATGAGTCCAATGACTGTCATCTTGCTGGATCCGTCGTGCAGAGAAGTGATGCAGGTGGGGGGAATTAGCGGGGTCAATGGCGGCTCGCCCGCTTACACTTCCACGCCTTCCACCTCCCTCGGGATCGAACGGCGCGATACAGGAAACTGGGGAGATTCGGACTTTTTGCACCCACTGCCCCCGCCGATGGCGATCAGCGTAACGCAAAACAGACGACTGTAGAGCACCCAGACAGCGTAGGTTTTCTCCAACAGTAATGGAGACGATGGTTCAGCGTGCACAAACGATGAGGCCGACGGTGCCCTGGGCCGTGGTGACGACGAGGCCGGTGAGGTCTATGCAAGGCCTACGTCTATTCCCTACTCGACCACCTCCGTTGGCGGATGCAGAAAGGGCTGACTACCGAGACGGTAAAGAACCTGGCCCTGCACCGCCTTATGGGAGCGGCGGGGCGCTGGTGTCTTGCCGTACGGACAGCCGCAGCGAGTGCCGCCGAAGAAGCCGTATGGCATTTCTGATCCACAGGAAGTTGCCGCCGGAAGGTGCGAAACCCGAGTTACTCACGTCCCGCGGCGAAATGGTGCCCCTGGCGTGCGGGATATCCTCGCCGATCAAGACTCGCCGGTCGGCTGTTCGACCGAGATTTATTGTTGGGTTGGGTTTGCTGGTCGTGGTTGGTGTTTCTGGAACACCTCAGCCCGGATCCACCGGCTTGATTCCGGGTTGATCGTTTCGGGGTCGTGCAGGCCGTGTTGGGGCTGAGTTGCGGATTCGGGCATGGGGTGGCCGCTGGTCTGCCCAGCTCTTCCACTTTGTCCACAGGTCTCGGGCCCTTTCGGGCAGGCCGGTCAGGGAGCGTCAGAGGGCCGGCGGTGCATGCACCGTGCTGAACAGCCGGGTGAAGTCCTCGCTCCAGGGCCGGCGTTCGGGCAGGTGCAGGGTGAGGCGGCGGGCGGAGCGGGCCAGGCGGGCGGGCACGTTGATCAGGCGGTCACCGATGGTGGCGGTGGTCGCCCTGGCATGGCACGCGGAGGCCAGGGCACCGGCGGCGCGGGTCAGGTTGTGTGCCAGGGCCGCCAGGGCGAGCCACGCGGCATTGGCCTGGAGATGACCGGACGGCGCGTGGGCGAAGCCGCTGTTCGTGACATCGGCGATCACCTGCTCGACGACAGCGTGCCGGCGGTGATCACGCTCGGCATCCCTCAAGGCGAGCGGGGAGTCGGTGAACGCGGCGTGGTAGCGCCAGGTGTCGAAGAGCGTGCCCTGCCCGGCCGGGACGGTACCGGCGCTCAGGCGCTTGACGCGGCGCACGATCAGTCGGGCGGTGACCTTGCCCGATCCTGTTGCCCATTGTGGCTATGCGGTGAGGGTGTGCTCGAGTCGGGTGAGGTGGCTGGTGCGGGGTGCGGTCCAGGGGGCGGTCGTTCCACCAGGCATTCAGGCGGATCAGGTTGAGTGCGACGGCAGAGCAGATGTGTTCAAGACGGGTCTTCGCCAGGCCGCGGTAGCGTGCCCGGCGTGTGCCGGTGACAGCGGTGGCCTGCCGGATGGTGCCCTCGATGCCGGACCGGAGGGCGTAGTCGGTTCCAGTCCCTGGTCTTCTGCTGGGTTCGGGCATGCCGGAGTGCCTCGGTCATCTGCCGGGGAAGGAGGGAGAGTTGACGCCGGTTCTTCTTCGCGGTGGTGCACTGGGGTTTGAAGGGGCAGGGGATGCAGTCGAGGGCGGCGAAGGTGACCCACGGTCTTGGGGACACCTTCGCTCACGACCGGATTCCAGGTGGCACTGGTATGTCCGGCGGGGCAGGTGGCCTTCGGCGGTGGCGTAGCCGGAGTCGAGATAGTGCTCATCGGGGAGCCGGTCACGTTGCTGGAGCGTGTGGTGGACGGCGTCGAGAGCAACCGGTTCAGATCCCGCACCGCCGCGACCACATGGGTGGAGTCCGTGCGCTGCTTGCCTCCTACGGCCAGCAGGCCTTGATCGACCAACCTGGCCACCAACAAGTCCAGCACCTTCCCTTCCAGACCATGGGCGGCAACCCGGGTGCGCAACTGGGAGAGGACACTGAAGTCGAAACCGGGATCCCCCAGGCCCAGCCCGAGCGCGTAGGACCACGAGAGCTTGTCCCGCACCGCCTCGGCCGCCTGCCGGCCGGTCAGGTTCCCGGCCATCTGCAGCACCGTGACCAGTGCCAAGCGGCCCGGTGACCAGCCACGCGGCCCCGTTACCGCGAACGCCTCTGCGAACTCGGCATCCGCGAACAACTCACCGAGCCGATCACGTACCGCGACCGGCAGCGGCACCTGACGCCCCGAGTACTTCGCCCGCACCGCCCGAGCCACCTCCGGCACCGGCTCCGGCCACGACCGCGGCTCCATCGACACTGGGCTCGTTGAGCAGTCCGCCAAGTACCTGTCGGCGCCTAGATGGCACCACGCCGCCGGGCAGCCGGTTCATGGACGATATGCACGAAAGACCGATGGAAGTCTTGGGGCGCCTCTTGCTCCGTTCCGTTCCTCCCCCTGGGTGGCGCGCTTCCCGGCGCGACCGGCTCGGGCTCGAAACGCGTACCGGTCGGGTGCGGCGAGTGGTGCCAGGCACTCGGGGCGGCGGCACTGGCCAGGAGCGCCGCCGCCCAGCGCGGCGGTCAGGCAGAGCCGCGGCGTCCAGGCTTACTGGGCACGGCAGGTCCTGAGGTAGCTGAGGAACGATGCCTGCAGCCCAGTCACGTGCGTTTCGTGCATGCCGGAGCCCCGGGAGACAGTGCGCACTCGCCACCATCAACATGAACGAGGGATTCTGGCTGTGCTCCAGGGTCATCGGCGTGCCGCCGCTCACCGTGCGGGTCGGGGCCCCGGTGTGTCTGACAGAAGGCATCGAGTCCGGCCCTCAGGCACTCCTCTTCCGCCTCTGCGAGCCCCCACAGCCTCCGTGGCGATGAAGGTCGAGGCAGCACGCCCACTCGCTCCAGCGACGTCTGGGGTGTGTACGTCCCCCACCACACCTTCTGACCTTGAGCTCGGCCCCGCAGGCCATTGCCCATCACCTCTGGAGTGCCTCCGATGATCCCTGCCTGCCACCTGCCACGCCGCCCCCCGCTGCCGACCGATTCGTTCCTGCCAAGAACGTTGAGCCGCAATGACGTAACGGTGCCTCCAGGCGCCGGTCTGACGGCCCCGCTTCACCAACCGGCCACCCTCATTCCGGGTTCCCCGGTGCGGATGGCAGTACCGTTCCCGCTCGGAAACTCATTCACAGCTGCCTCGGCAACCGGGTTCTCGCTCACCACCTGGCACGCCACCAGCGCCAACGCTCAGAAGGGAGCCAAGCAGTGAGCACCGAGCCCGCGCAGCCGACCGACATCGAGATTCCAGACCGTCACACCACCGCGGGGAAGCTCGCGGACCTGCAGCGCCGCATCGAAGAAGCGACCCACGCCGGATCCGCGCGCGCGGTGGAGAAGCAGCACGCCAAGGGCAAGCTGACCGCCCGCGAACGCATCGACCTCCTCCTGGACGAGGGGTCCTTCACCGAGCTCGACGAGTTCGCCCGGCACCGGTCGACCAACTTCGGCATCGACCAGAACCGGCCCTACGGGGACGGGGTCGTGACCGGCTACGGCACGGTCGACGGCCGCCCGGTGGCCGTGTTCTCCCAGGACTTCACGGTCTTCGGCGGGGCGCTCGGGGAGGTGTTCGGCGAGAAGATCGTCAAGGTCATGGACTTCGCGCTGAAGACCGGCTGCCCGGTCGTCGGCATCAACGACTCCGGTGGCGCCCGCATCCAGGAGGGTGTGGTCTCCCTCGGCATGTACGGCGAGATCTTCCGCCGCAACACCCATGCCTCCGGGGTGATCCCGCAGATCAGCCTGGTCGTGGGCCCGTGCGCGGGCGGGGCGGTCTACTCCCCGGCGATCACCGACTTCACGGTGATGGTCGACCAGACATCGCACATGTTCATCACCGGGCCGGATGTGATCAAGACGGTCACGGGTGAGGACGTCGGCTTCGAGGCGCTGGGCGGCGCCCGGACCCACAACACCACCTCCGGTGTCGCGCACTACATGGCCGGGGACGAGAAGGACGGCATCGAGTACGTCAAGGCGCTGCTGTCCTACCTCCCCTCCAACAACCTCTCCGAGCCCCCGGCCTTCCCCGACGAGGCCGATCTGGAGGTCTCGGACGAGGACCGGGAGATGGACACCCTGATCCCGGACTCGGCGAACCAGCCGTACGACGTGCGCAAGGCCATCGAGCACGTGCTGGACGACAACGAGTTCATGGAGACGCAGGCGCTCTTCGCGCCCAACATCATCACCGGCTTCGGCCAGGCCTGCCCATCGCCATCAAGGCCGCCTTCGGCGGCGGCGGCCGCGGCCTGAAGGTCGCCCGCACCATGGAGGAAGTGCCCGAGCTCTACGACTCCGCCGTCCGCGAGGCCGTGGCCGCCTTCGGCCGCGGCGAATGCTTCGTCGAGCGCTACCTGGACAAGCCCCGCCACGTCGAGACCCAGTGCCTGGCCGACACCCACGGCAACGTCGTCGTGGTCTCCACCCGCGACTGCTCCCTCCAGCGCCGCCACCAGAAACTCGTCGAAGAGGCCCCCGCCCCCTTCCTCACCGAAGACCAGAACGCCCAGCTCTACGCCGCCTCCAAGGCCATCCTCAAAGAGGCCGGCTACGTCGGCGCGGGCACGGTGGAGTTCCTGGTCGGCAACGACGGCACCATCTCCTTCCTGGAGGTCAACACCCGGCTCCAGGTGGAGCACCCGGTCACCGAAGAGGTCACCGGCATCGACCTGGTCCGCGAGATGTTCCGTATCGCCGACGGCGAGGCCATCGGCTACGACGATCCGCCGATGCGGGGGCATTCGTTCGAGTTCCGCATCAACGGCGAGGACCCGGGCCGCAACTTCCTGCCCGCCCCGGGCACCGTGACCTCCTTCGCCCCGCCCGCCGGCCCCGGTGTGCGGCTGGACGCGGGCGTGGAGTCCGGCAGCGTCATCGGGCCCGCGTGGGACTCCCTGCTGGCCAAGCTGATCGTCACCGGCGCCACCCGCACACAAGCCCTCCAGCGCGCGGCCCGCGCCCTGGCGGAGTTCCAGGTCGAGGGCATGGCGACCGCGATCCCGTTCCACCAGGCGGTGGTCAAGGACCCGGCGTTCACCAGCGAGCCCTTCACCATCCACACCCGCTGGATCGAGACCGAGTTCAACAACACCATCGCCCCGTTCACCCCGACCGGCGCGGACGAGACCGAGGAGCCCACCGGCCGGGAGACGGTCGTCGTCGAGGTCGGCGGCAAACGGCTTGAGGTCTCGCTGCCCGCCTCCCTGGGCGTGGCCACCGCCCCGGCGGGCGGCTCGAAGAAGCCGAAGCGCAAGGCGGTCAAGAAGTCCGGCTCCGCCGCCTCCGGTGACACCCTGGCCTCCCCGATGCAGGGCACCATCGTCAAGGTCGCCGTGGGCGAGGGCGACACCGTGGCCGAGGGCGATATCAAGGACTGACAGGAATGATCGCTGTGGCTCCACTCGGAGGTAAGCCCCAGGATTGACTGGCGCTTCCGCTGCCCTCGGCAGGATTAGCCGACCGCCCGGCGGGACCACGACGCGTCGCCGGTCAGGCATCTGTGACTTCCGAGTACGTGCCGTCAGAGCTCGCGAAGCTCGCCCTTGACCGCCTCCACCAGCCGCAGGTGACACGTCTGCCGCGCGACCGCACGCTGCCGCGCGGGGTGGACGCCGGGGGCCTGGTCAGGGCGTGGGCTATTGGATTTCCGCCCATCGAGTGGTCCCGCTTTGGTAGGTCGTGGTTCCGGAGCAGGCGGACAGTGCGGCGACGATGGCGCTCCCGCGGCCGCTCTCCTCGGGCTGCCGAGGACTGCCGCCGTGGTGGCGCAGCAGCGCCGGGCCCGCGTCAGTGACCTCGATGCGGACAGCACACGCAGCCCGGCCACCCTGCCGGGACAAGCACAGCGACGCAGGGGGAAGCGCGTGAACGACCGCATTGGTGATCAGTTCGGAGATGACCAGGAGCGCATCGTCCGCAAGGTCCGAGGGGATGCGCCACTGTTGCATGGCGCGGGCGGCGCGTCGGCGGACGGCGGCAAGACCTTCTGGGATGTGAGGCAGAGGGAAGACCACATCTGTCCGAGCGGATGAGACTGTCTCAAGGCTGTTGCTGAGGTTCACGGGCAGGTCGTGATTCATGGTGCTGTCCTGGGGGTGTTCCCGGTGGGGCGGGGGACGGCGAGGCCGGAGAGGAACGTCTCGGGCGCGGTGTGGCGGCGCCAGGCCACCGGGAATCCGGCGGGGGTAGCCCCTCAGTCATGACGATGACGTCCGGTACCGACTCTTCCGTCGTTATCGACGACTAACGTTATGGGTGATTCACATTCAACGTATGTCCTGGTATCAGCGGAGTCAAGACACAGACGAAAAGGAAAAAAGTTACCGGCTGCTCACCTAGGCCGAGTCGTCAAGACGCCCACCCGCGCCACCGCGATCAACGCATTCGCCGCGTCGAAACCCATGCACGCCAGGCGGACCAAGGCGGGTGGCGACCTACATCACGTACAGATGTCAGACATTCGGTGTTAGGGTCGCCTTATGAAAGATCTTCGTGCGCCGCGCCGCGTCGCGAGCTTGTCGGCGCAACTGGTGGACACCCTTCGTGAGCAGATCACATCCGGCGCATGGCCTGTAGGGATGCGGATTCCGGCGGAACATGATCTGGTCGAGCAACTCGGTGTCGGGCGTACGACGGTGCGCGAGGCGCTCGGCGCGCTGGTGCATCTGGGCCTGCTGGAGGCTCGGAAGGGTGACGGGACGTACGTCCGGACATCGAGCGAAATGCACTCGGTACTGATGAGACGTGCCAACACCTCGAGGCGGAGCGACGTGCTGGAACTGCGCGCCGTGCTGGAAGAGTACGCCTCGGGCTTGGCCGCGTTGCGGCGTACCGAAGACGACCTGAATCGCCTGCGGCACCTCCTCGACGAAGCCGAGGCGACAGCGGATTCACCGGAGATGGCCGCCATCGCGGAGATCGATACCCGCTTCCACCAGGCCGTGGTGAGTGCCAGCGGGAACACCCTTCTTACCGAGGTGTACGACGTCCTCAGCATCGCGGTCACCGAACAGATCGGCGGCACGCTCTGGCCCAGCACGACGGCCGCAGAGCACAGCCTTCTGCACAGGCGTCTCGTTGAGGCGATCGCTGCCCAAGACGAGGTCGGTGCACGCTACTGCGCCACCGAGATCGTGAAGCTCACCGAGACCGGAACGGAACGACAGAAGTGACCACCTCGAGGGACTCCCGCGCCGGCCTCACCACGGCTACGAAGGCCGACCGGATCGCAACCCCGAAGACGCCGGTTACTACGCCCGCCCTTTCGGCCGGCCTCTTGATCGCGATCCTTTTGGTGGCGGCCAACCTACGCGTGACCTTGACGGGTGTGGGCACACTGTTGCCGGCCATCGAGCACGACACCGGGCTGACTGCGTCAGAGGGTGGCGTACTGAGCACCCTGCCGCTGTTTGTGTTTGCTGTGACTTCGCCCTTTGTCGGACGCACCTCGCACCGGGTCGGCACCACCCGCCTCCTCGTGGCCGCCCTCGCAGTGCTGGCAGCGGGCACCGTGATCCGGTCCTTGCCTTCGCTTGCCTGTTTGTTCGTCGGAACCGTGATCCTCTCGGTGGCGATCGCGGTTGGCAACGTCCTGCTGCCTACGGTGATCCGCACCCACGTGCCCGGCTCGCGGGTTCATACCGTCAGCGCTCTCTACGTCACCGCTATGGGAATGGTCGCTGCTCTGTCGTCCGGCATCTCCGTCCCGCTTGCCGAGGTCCTACCTGGAACCTGGCATTCCGCCCTGGCCTGGGGAGTAGTCGTCGCCGTCGCCGCTCTCGCCGTGTGGCTGCCTCGGCTACGCGGGTCCCGGCCGGACGGCGGCGTGCGGTCTCGTGGGACACACGCTCGAACCCCATGGCGATCCTGGCTGGCGTGGCAGGTGTCCTTCTTCATGGGCCTGCAATCCCTTGCCTTCTACACCGCCGTCGCTTGGCTGCCCAGCATCCTCAGTCAGCAGGGCATGAGCACCACAGCTGCCGGCTGGATGCTGTTCTACTACCAGCTCGTCGCACTGGTCACGAGCATGTTGCTGCCTTTGATCACTCGGGGCCGCCACGACCAGCGCTTCGCTGCGGCCGCGGGCTCAGCGATCGTCGCCGCAGGCTTCGCGCTTCTGCTCCTCTTTCCAGCGCTCGCACTCGCGGCGTGCACTCTTCTCGGGTTGGGCGCCGGTGTCTGTCTCGTGCTCGCCCTGAGCTTCCAAAGCCAACGTGCCACTGGTCCCAGCGAGACCACAGCCCTGGCCGGGATGGCTCAGTCCATCGGCTATCTCGTCGCCGCGGCCGGACCCCTCCTTCTGGGCGTCCTCCACGACACCACCGGCAGCTGGACTGGTGCTCTCCTTCTCCTCACCGCATTGAGCCTGGTCATGGCCGCTGCCGGTTATGGCGCTGGACGCGACCGCCACGTTCGCACCCGGCCTGACCGCGAGACAGACTAACGCCGTCCAGAACGCATCGGACCGGATGCAGAGAACGCGGAGTCAACCTCCCTGAGCCGCTGGGGGAAAACTACAGCTCAGCAGGCACCCTCCTCCCCCGTCAGCCACCGAAGCGACTAACGAGCCATCATCGCCCCTGCGGACAGTCCATGATGGCAAGGCACTCAAGGGAAGCACGTCCTGGGAGGGTACTGATTATCAGATACCAGGGAACTCAGTTCCCTCTTGGAGACCATCGGTAGGTGCTTCCACCCAGGCATCTTCGAGGCGTTGGACGGTCTGCCACATCGGCGTGCTGCTTCTGGCGACCAGGATGAGCGATTCCCCCGTATCACCCCAAGTGCGGTGGACGAGTCTCAGAGCCTGGTCCACCCCGATGGCCACGTCGCCCCCGGGCGCCGGAGCGCAGCCAGGCGCGAAGACCGCATCGCTCGGCATACATGCGCATGACCAGCCGGGCCGCTCCGCAGGCACGGCCCACGGGATCGGGGTCCTGGGCGCCCTGCTCCAAGTAGTCGACCATCTACGCCAGAGCCCGTTCGTGGTCTTGCCGAACTTCGACCTGTACTGCCCGTCCGAGGAGCACGACATGCTCCGTGACGCCATCCGCTCGCTCGCCGAGGCGAAGATCGCGCCCCACGCCGCCGCGGTGGACGAGGAGGCCCGCTTCCCGCAGGAGGCCCTCGATGCCCTCGTCGCGAATGACCTGCACGCGGTGCACGTGCCCGAGGAGTACGGCGGGGCGGGCGCGGACGCCCTCGCCACCGTGATCGTGATCGAGAAGGTGGCGCGGTCTGTGTCTCCGCGCTCCTGATCCCGACCGTGAACAAGCTGGGCTCTCTGCCCGTCATCCTCTCCGGCCCCGACGCGGCCGGCATGAAGACCAAGGCGGTCCGCGACGGCGACCACTGGGTGCTCAACGGCGTCAAGCGCTGGATCACCAACGCGGGCGTCTCCGGTGCGCGCGGTAGGCGTCGTAGGCTGTGGACTCCCGGCCAAGTGGTGGGCCTGCACTTTTTCCATCTCGTGCCGGTCCGCAATCTGGGTGAACCGGTCCCATCCCTGGTGAGACTTGCCGGAAGGCCCAGATGCCGTTGCCGGAGCCTGGTGCGCCCAGCCATCCCTCGATGGATGCTTTGCGACGTTCTTGCCGGTCAGGTCTCCCCGGACGCCAAAGGACACTCCGCTCTGGGCATACGCCCGCCGCCGCCATTTGTGGTGGTGGAAGACGTGCTGGCGGCTACTCGCCGTCGTCCTCGCGCTCGAGGGCTTCCAGCGCCCGCCGCGTGACCTCGTCCACCGGGCCTTGGGAGGAGATCGTGACCGCCAGGCCCTGGGTCTTGTAGTACTCGATGATCGGCTCGGTCTGCGTGTGGTAGACCTCGAGCCGCTTGCGGACGGTCTCCTCGGAGTCGTCGTCGCGCTGGTAGAGCTCACCGCCGCAGACGTCGCACACGCCCTGCTTCTTCGGCGGGCTGTACGACACGTGGAACACGTGTGCCGACCGGCTGCGGCAGATGCGCCGGCCGGCGATGCGCTTGATGACCTCTCCCTCGGGGACTTCGAGGTCAAGAACCGCGTCCAGCTTGATGGCCTCGGTCGTCAGCAGCTCGTCGAGCGCCTCGGCCTGCGAGACATTGCGCGGGAAACCGTCGAGCAGGAAGCCGTCCTCGGCATCCGGCTGTTGCATGCGGTCCTTCGCCATCGCGATGGTGAGCTCGTCGGGGACGAGGTTGCCGGCGTCCATGGAGACCTTCGCGAGTTTCCCGAGCTCGGTCTGCCGACTGATGTTGGCCCGGAACAGATCGCCCGTAGAGATGTGCGGGATCGACAGCTTCCCGGCCAGGCGTGTGGCCTGAGTGCCCTTTCCAGCACCCGGCGGCCCGACGAGGACGATGCGCATCAGCGGAGGAACCCTTCGTCATTGCGCTGCTGGAGCTCATCGGCGACGGAGGCGCTTGCCGACGGCTTGGAGACGACCTCGCCGATCCTGCCACCCACGGCCAGATACGGACGACTGGCTGACGGTGCGGCTGGTCGGGGAACGGCCGGAGCCCCGGACCACTTTCGTTCGATTCCGCTCAGAGCCTTCATCACATGTCCAATCGTCTGGGTGGAGCGTCTGCTCGGCTCGCCGTGGGAAGGGTCGACAGGTTGGTTGCGACCGTCCAGCGGCACGGCGCGGCTTGTCAGGGCGGGTGCCGCACCGTGCCGCCGGACGGAGTGGGTGGGGAGCTGTTGCCCCATGGAGGGTGGTGCGGGTCGGCTGCACCGGGACCGTCCGGCGGCACGTCTTTTCGGCAAGACAGGGGCGTGCCGCCGGACGGGGTATGAGAGGCGAATCCCCTGCACGCAGAGGCTGCCGGGCTCTCGCTCAATCGATGAGGTCGAGGGCGGTGGTGACGATGCTGTCCGTGTCGATGCGGTGGTAGCGGTAGACGTCCTCGATCGCCCCGGACTGGCCGAACCGGGTCACGCCGAGGGTACTGACGGGAACGTTCTGGATCGTGCTCAGGAAAGCCAAGGTGTGGGGATGCCCGTCCAGGACGGTGACCAGCGGGGTGGCCCGGTCGAGGGGGAAGACCTGGTCGAGGATCCAGGCCGGGTCATCCGACAGGCCGCGACGGGCCTGGAGCGCGCGGAAGAGTAGGTCCGGGCTGGTCACGCATACCACGTCGGCGCCGTGGCCGATGGCGGCGAGCCGGTCGGCGGCGGCCAGGGCCTCCGGGACCAAAGCGCCCATCGCGGCGAGTGTCACCACGGGCTTCTCGTGCTGCCGCAGCCGGTAGGCCCCGGCGGTCACCTGCCGGCGACGGCGTTCGCGAGCGGCCGGGTCGCTGGGCACCGCGGCTGTCCACTGGTCGATGGGTCGGGTCGACAGTCGCAGATAGGCCGACCTGCCCCCTGGACTGGCCAAGTTGCCGAGTGCGGTGAGCAGGCACCATTCGGTGTCGATGGCGAACGCCGGCTCATAGGTGACGCAGCCGGGCTGTTCGATGCCCAGCGAGGGGGTGGTGATCGACTGATGCGCACCGCCCTCCGGGGCGAGGGTGACCCCGGAGGGGGTGCCGACCAGGATCGACTGGCCACCGGCGTAGATGCCGAACGACCAAGGCTCCAGTGCCCGGTTGACGAAGGGGTCGTAGACGACGCCGATCGGCAGCAACGGCTGGCCCCACCGGCTCCAGGTGGCGCCCAGCTCGCCGAGGAGACCGACCAGGTTGGTCTCCGCGATGCCCAGCTCCACGTGCTGACCGGCCGGCTGCTCGCGCCAGTGCAGGATGGTCTCGGCGTCGTCGGCGAACCAGTCGGTGCGCTCGGTGGGCGACCACACGCCCACCTTGTTGAGCCAGCCGCCCAGGTTGGTGGAGGAGCTGACGTCCGGGCTGACGGTGACGATCCGGGCGGCCGCCTCCGGCGCCCGCCGGGTGAGATCCAGCAGGACGCGGCCGAGCGCCTGCTGAGTGTTCCCGATGCCGGTGGGGGCCGGGCGCGCCAGGTCGGCGGGGACGGCAGGGGGCTCTTGGGGCGCCTGTTCGGGGCGGCGCAGCCGCTGGGCGGCCGCCGCGCACAGGGCCGCTTCCGCCGAACCCTCACCGAAACGCGTCCACGGGTCGTCGAGATCGGTTCCCAGGCGGTCGGCCAGCGCACTCATCTGGTCGGCTGTCAGGAGCGAGGAGTGGTTCTGCGGGTGGCCCTCGGTGGGGAGCCCGTAGCCCTTGACCGTGTAGGCGAAGATCACGGTCGGGCGGGTGTCGTCGACACCGGCGAACGCATCCGACAGCGCGCCGATGTCGTGGCCGCCCAGGTTGCGCAGCGCCGCCAGGAGCGAGGCGTCGTCCAGGGGGGCGATGAGGTCGGCGATCGGCCCGGCGGTCGAGCCGGTGCCGGGCAAGCGCTCGCGCAGCTCGTCGGCGGAGCAGCGCAGCAGGCGCTGGTATTCGGGGTTGCCCATGGCATCGATACGAGCGCGCAGGGCCTCGCCGCCGGGCCGGGTGAACAACTCCTGCAGGAGATTCCCGTACTTGAGGGAGATCACCTGCCACCCGGCCGCGGCGAACATACCCTGCAACTTGTCCGCGGCGATGCCGGGGATGACTCGGTCGAGGGACTGCCGGTTGAGGTCGACGACCCACACCACTTCGCCCAGGCCCGGCACCATCGGATCCTGGATGGCCTCCCAGATCGCGCCTTCGTCCAGCTCGGCATCGCCGAGCAGGGAGTACTGGCGCCCCTTCCCGGCACCGCCGAAGCGCCCCTCCACGTAGCGCCGGGCGAGAGCGCCCCACAGGGGAGCGGTGGCGCCGATACCGACCGAACCGGTGGAGTAGTCGACCGGGTCGGGGTCCTTGGAACGACTGGGGTAGCTCTGCAGACCGCCGAAGGCGCGCAGCGTGGTCAGGTAGGACTCGTCCAGCTCGCCCAGCAGGTAGTTGATGGCGTGCAACACCGGTGAGGCATGAGGCTTGACCGACACCCGGTCCTCGGCAGTCAGCGCGTGAAACCACAGCGCCGTCATGATCGAGGTCATCGAGGCGCTGGACGCCTGGTGACCGCCCACCTTCAGCCCCGAAGGGTTCGGCCGTACCCGGTTGGCGTGATCGATGATCGCGGTGGACAGCCACCGCACCCGCTGTTCGACCGACTCCAGCGCAACAAGCTCCTCCGCCTGGGCAGGACCGCCGTTGCCGCCGGCCGACTTCAGTTCCGCCACCATCACAGACCACCTCCGTATTCGGCACCACGCCTTAGGGATTTCGCGTTATGCTCCGTCAGGAGACGGATAACTCCGCGACTGCACAGGATGTGCCTTTTAGATCGAGCATTCTGCTTGAATTCGGGCCACCTGATCGGCTGACCCAGGGCGCTGGACCGGTTCGCACCGGCCTTAGGACGCGACCCCATCACGCGCCTTGGCTGACGGCAGAGAGCCGACTGCTCGCAGGACGTCTGTCAGCCATGCGACCTGCCCATCGAACTGCGACAGCCTCCAAGGCCATACCCACCGGTATGTCTTGTGCTCCCAGTTGAGAGTGAGCCGACGTTGACTGGTGCGGGCCAAAAAAGTGTGCACGGTCCAGTCCGGCCCGCCACGTGGGTCGGCGAGACGCAGCGTGGGGCCCGCAGTCAGCTGCTCCAGAGCGCGGGCGGGGAGCAGAGTCTCCTCCCAGATCTCCTGGATGGCTTGCCGTACCGGGTCGCTGTCAGCGTCCAGATATCCGGTGATGCAGTGCCACAAGCCTGCGTCATGCTGGACAGATCCACTGCGCTTGAACAACCCGACGCGCCCTCGCCACATGAGGACGACGGCGACCACCTGCCGCAGGCCCTGGCGTTTCTGATCGCCCACCGGACGCTCTGCCGCGTGGAAGCACGCGGTTTGACACTCCCCGACGACGTCCTCGCGTGCCACCGGTCCGCTCCCGTCGTTCACCGGATGCGGCTCTCGCTCCCGGCCCATGCCTTGTCCCGCAACACGAACTTCTGAATCTTCCCGGTGGAGGTCTTCGGCAGCTCGGTGAACGTGACCGACTTCGGCGCTTTGAACCGGGCCAGCCTGCCCTTCACATGCTCGATGATCTCCGCCTCGGTGGCCGTGGCGCCTTCCCGCAGGCTCACATAGGCGGCAGGGACCTCACCCCAGCGCTCGTCCGGCACCGCGATCACCGCCGCCTCCAGTACCGCCGGATGATCCATGATCGCCTGCTCCACCTCGACCGAGGCGATGTTCTCCCCACCCGAGATGATCACGTCCTTCGAGCGGTCACGCAGCTCCACGTACCCGTCGGGGTGCAGGATGCCGATGTCCCCGGTCCGGAACCATCCGTCCGGCACCGCTGCCAGGGTGGCCTCCGGGTCGTCGAGGTAGCCGAGCATGAGGTTGTTGCCCCGCAGCGCGATCTGCCCCGTGGTGACACCGTCCGCGGGGACGTCCGTGCCGTCGTCCGCGATCACCCGCGGCACGCACGAGATCATGTTCCCGACGCCCTGGCGCGCCTTGAGCCGCCCTTGTGCCGCGGCGTCGCGGTCGTTCCACTCCGGGCGCCAGTCGCACAGCATCGCTGGGCCGTACGTCTCGGTCAGCCCGTACAGGTGCGTGACCTCGAACCCCAGCTCCGCCATCCGCCGCAGGATCGCCGGTGACGGCGGCGCCCCACCGGTGGCGATCCGCACCGTGCGGTCCAGTGGTGCGGCCTCTTGGGCGTAGGCGATCATCGACAGCACCGTCGGCGCCCCGTTGAGGTGCGTGACGCCCTTCTCCCGGAGCAGTCGCCAGATCTCCGCCGGATTCACCTTTGGCAGGCAGACGTGCGTCCCAGCCGCCGCGGTCACCGCCCACGGGAATGTCCATCCGTTGCAGTGGAACATCGGCAGCGTCCACAGGTGCACGCTCGACGGCGTCAGTCCGGTGTGCCCCACCATCGCCACGGCCTGGAGGAACGCGCCCCGGTGGTGGTACATCACGCCCTTCGGGCGGCCCGTGGTCCCCGAGGTGTAGTTGATCGACAGCAGCGCCCGTTCGTCGGTCGGGGTCAGGTGCAGCGGCTCCGCCGCGGCCAGCAGATCCTCGTATTCCCGCCCCGCCCTGATCCGGTGCGGTGGGGCGGCCAGCCGGGCGAGGGCCTCGTCCACCAACGCGTCGAACGACGGGTCGTGGATCAGCACGGCCGCCTTGGAGTGCTCCAGGATGTAGGCGACCTCGCCCACCGACAGCCGGGTGTTCACCGCGACCAGCGGCACCCCCGCCCACACCACCCCGTAGTGCGCCTCCAGCGACACATGCGTGTTCGGCGCCAGCACCGCCACCGGACGCCCCCCGGCCAACGGTGCCAGCCCGCCCGCCAACCGCTGACACCGATCACGCAGCTCCGCATAGGTCCACCGGGACCGCCCATCCAACACCGCGACCCGACCCCCATGCGCCGCCGCCGCACGATCCAGATACGACGTCGGGGTCAACGGCTCGAAGGACAAGGAGCCCGGGTCGCGGGTCATCGCACCGCTCCGTGCGCCGGGACGCCGGTTGTGATCTGGAGGACGCCGTTGTCGTGGCGTTCGGTGAGGACGTTGCCGGTGCCGTGGTTGTAGAGGTCGGTCATCGGCTGGTCTCCTTGTGGTGGCTGGGGTTGTGCGTGTCGTTGAACTGGCGGAGTGCTTCTTCGTGGGCGGGGCGGGCGGCTCGGATCTGGGCGAGGATGTCGTCGGCCGAGCGCACGACGTTGCGGGGGTGCTTGAAGCGGGGGATGACGTACTTGCCGAAGAGTTCGATCGAGCGCATCAGCTGGTCGTGGGGCAGGCTGTCGACACGTAGGACGAGTGCTTCGACGCCCATGTCCGCGTATCGCTGTACGTGTTCGATGCAGTGCTCGGGGTCGCCGACCATGAAGCCCTGGGAGCGTTCGAACATGTACTCTTCGTCGTTGAAGTCGATGTCCTTGACAGCGCCCATGTAGGCGTAGTCCTTCGACAGCTTCGACAGGCGCTCATATGCGTCGGTGGACAGCTTGGCCATCTCGAACAGGGGCTTCGCCTCGAGGCGGGCCTGGGCAGTGGTCTCGGCGCAGTGCATACCACCGGCGACCGCGACCATCTTGCGCGGCGTGATCGGGTAGGGGTGGTTGGTGGCGGCGAGAGTGTCGTCGTAGAGCTTCACCATGTTCTCGACGAGGTCGAACCCGAGGTAGAGGCCGCCCATGATGGCGCCGATACCCATCGAGGCGGCCGTCTCGACCGAGCTCGGGCTGCCGGCGGCAGCCGAAATGGGCGGGTAGGGACCCTGCAGGGGCTTGGGGACCAGGCTGCGCGGCGGAACCTTGTAGTGCTCGCCCACGTACGAGAACACGTCGTTGAGGAACGCGCTCCGGATCAGCTCGATGCCCTCACGCCACTGAGCCTTGTTCTCGGAAGGGTCCACCTCAAACGCGCGCAGGGCGAGCGTGGTGTTGCCGCGCCCGGTACCAAGCTCGACACGGCCGTTGGACAGGATGTCCTCGGTCGCCACACGCTCCGCGACGCGCAGCGCATGGTTCATCCGCGTCGGCAGCAGCGTCACCAGGTGGATGAACCGCATCCGGCTCGTCAGAGCCATCAGGTACGGGTAGAGCACCTCCGGAGCGGAGACCGAAGCCGTACCCAGAGCAACATGCTGCTCGGAACTACCGAAGGCATCGAAGCCAACCCGCTCCGCAAGCAGAACCTCCTCCACAAGCTCCCGGTAGCGGTGCTCATGCGTAAGCCCGACCGGGGTGTCCCCCTCAGACATGAGGATGAAGTCCATACTGACCCTTCCGTCAAATGTTATTGAGCGATAACGTAGGGCGTAGCCCAGCCCAGGTCAAGGCCCCAGGAAGAGCGACGGGCGTTACCTTGCGATAACAACAGAGGTCGACCGGGCGCGCACGGGAGGGGCCGCGACCAGAGCGACCCCGGTCACATCGCGACCGACAGCCACACAGGGCCGCACAGGCGACCGCGGACTGACGCGACTCCCGCTTCGTTATTGCGCACTAACGGATTCACCTCTCTATCCGGGAACTTGACCGTACCCAAGTCGCGTCATATGTTATTAGTCAATAACATTCGAGGAAGGATCGACATGGACGTCATCGTCATGACTGAGGGGGACATCCCGACCGGGCTCGCACGTGAGCACCGTTACCGAGGGCCGGTCGAGGAGGCGCCACTCGCGGCGCACGTCGACGTTGATGCCTTCGGCGGCTACCACGACCCCGCCGTCCGAGCTGTCCGCGAGGTGTGGAATGGCTGATCAAGTCCAGGGGCTGGACGCGGCTGCCTTCCGTTCGGCGTTGGCCCAATTCCCTGCCGGCGTGACGATCGTGACGACCCGAAGTGCCGGGGGCACCCCGCATGGGTTCACCGCGAGTTCCTTCGCGGCGCTGTCGCTCGATCCACCACTTGTTCTGGTGTGCCTGGACCAAGGAGCGGACTGCTTCCCAGCTTTTATAGCGGCTGAGCGGTTCGTCGTGAACATCGTGACGCCCGCGCATGCGAAGTTGGCCATGAGGTTCGCCACGAAGGGCGAGGACAAGTTCGCACACGGAAGCTTCGAGTCCGACGAGGGCGGACACCCGATACTGCCCGAAGCCGCGGCGGTCATCCGCTGCGAGCTGGAGCAAGCCATCCCCGGCGGAGATCACGTCATTCTCATCGGTCGTGTGCACGACGCGCGCGTAGGCAGCGGCAAGCCGGTGATGTGGTACCGCGGTGATTTCCTCCACCTCGGGCAGAGCGTTACATGACTGACATCGGACCCGGCTCGTCAGCTCCGGTGGATCGCACGAGTGGTTCATCCACGCGCGGCGCGCGGTGTGGTGGAACCCTCCGCTCGGGCCGTACTGCGGGGCCGTCCGGTGAGTGATTCCGTGGAGGTCGACCTCGTGAAGATCGGAAACGTGCTGCACCCGGTGGCCGACATCGACGCCGCCGTGCGCTTCTACGCCGACACCTTTGGCCTGGCCACGAAGTTCGTCGACGGCGACCGCTACGCCGCCCTCGACGCCGGCGGTACCACGTTGGCCCTGACCGGCCCTGCCGAGGACGTCACCGGTGGGGTGCCCGCGGCGTCGTTCAAGGTCCCCGACGTGACCTCGGCGCTCACCGCCCTCGTACAAGGCGGCGGATCCGTCGTCCGGGAGCCCGAGCAGGGCCCGCACGAGGTCCGGGCCGTGGCCCGGGACCCATGGGGCAACACCGTAGTGATCTACGGGCCGCGGTAGCGGTCAGTCCGGTAGCGGGTCGGCCTCCGCCGTGCCCCGGACCGAGACGCCATCTGATGCCCATGAGATTCCTGTTCGTGTCCCTCCCCGGCCGTCGGCCAGATCCTCGACCTTTCGCGCGCCGGAACAAGCCGCGTGTCCGACGCACCCATACGCGTCGGCCGAGTCACCCGCCCTCGAAGCCCGGAAGGTTTCCGTGCGCCCCGTCTTCTCCTCGCCCTCACCGGATCACTCACTGGCACCGGACCCATCGCTCGATGCCCTCCGACCGCGACACGGTGAAAGTCTCCGCGGAACCACGCGTCGTGCCCGACGTGCGTTCGTCGCCGCCAACGCCGTCCCTCTTGTCGTCGGCATCGCGCTGTCCTTGCTGACCGCCCTTCCCGCAGTTCACGTGTACGGACACATCCCCCTCGGCCTCGTCTGGGGCGTCCTGCAATGCGGCCTCTTCGTCGCCACCGTGTGGGTGTACGAGACGCGATGCACAGCCTGCGAACCCGTCGAGCGGCCCCGGACCTCCGACGTACCCCAGGCCGAGGCGCCGGGTGCGCCCCCCGTCGATGATCCCTGGCGGTGAAGCGGTGACCGTGCACATCGTGGGCGCAGGTGTACTCGACCCGATCGGTTCAGACGCCAGAGGCCCCGTGATCGTCGCCTTCCTGGTATTCATCGGGCTGTCTCTGCTGTGGCTTTTCACGCTTGCCTCGAGTCAGGAACACGAGCCGGAGAGGCTCTACCTCGCGGATCGGTCGCTCTCTCCGGTCTTCAACGGGTTCGCCATGGCGGGCGAGCAGATCACGGTCGTCACCCTGTTGGTGACGTCCGGGTTTATCGCTCTGTACGGCTACGACGGATTCAACATCGCCATCGACCTCATGCTCGCCCTCGGTGTACTGCTGCTCCTTGCTCAAAAAATACGCGACAGCGGGCTTTACACTCTCGGTGACCTCTTCTCCGTGCATGCCGCGGGGCGCGCGTCGCGGACTGCCGCGGCTCTGGTGACACTCGCGATCACCATTCCCCTTCTCATGGTCCAACTGCGGGCCACCGGCATCAGCGTGGCCCTCCTGATCGGCCGGTCGAACCATGGAACCCAAGTGGTCTGCACGGTGCTGATGGGGCTTCTCGTCGGTTTCTTCGCCGTCGTGGCAGATCTGCGAGGCACCAGCTTCATGCAAGTCGTCAAGGTGGTCGTCACCCTGATCACGCTTTCGCTGATCACGCTGCTGGCCCTCAGCAGATTCGAGTGGAACCCCGGGTATCTGCTCTCCGCGGCGGCGGAGAAGAGCGTGTCGCCGAGCGGATATCTGAGCCCCGGACTCTGGCCGCGCATCGCGAACCTCGGATCACTCAACGCGATCGGCGAACACATCGTCGTCATCCTCGGTACGGCCGTGCTGCCGAACCTGATCCTGCGGGTGAGCGCCTCCCGCACCGGGCGCTCGGCACGCCGGTCCATGAGCATTGCCTCGGGACTGGGTGCTGCCTTTGTCGTCCTCCTGAGTGCGGCAGGCTTCGCGGCCGCGGCCGTGGTGGGAGGCGACGTCATCCGAGCGGTTGACGAAGTTGGGCAGGGGTCCCCGATTCTGCTGGCTTCGGAAGTACTCCCGCACGGCTCAGTGGCGCGCGTCGCGCTCATCACGGCCATGGCGTCCGTGGCCTTCCTCGCCGCGCTCACGACCGTGTCAAGTGTGGCCTTCGCTGCCGCTGTCACTTTCGCGCGTGATGTGTTCCCTCAGGGCAAGGGCCCGCGCACCCGAACCGGAGAAGCGCGAGTACTGCGTCTGACCCTCGTCGCCCTGGTCGCCGTGAGTCTGTCGCTGTCCACAGCCATCAGCCGGTACCCGGTCGAGTCCCTGGTCATCTTCGCTCTCTGCGTTGCGGCCTCGAGTGTATTCCCGGCGCTGATCTACACTTTCTTCTGGCCCAAGTTCAATCGCCGGGGGCTTCTCTGGTCCGTCCACGGGGGACTGCTGCTGTCCCTCGTGCTCTCCTCACCCGTCGTCACCGGTACCGAGAACTCACTATGGCCGGAGTTGAGTTTCAACTGGTATCCGTACTACAACGCGGGCATGGTGTCCGTGCCGGCGGCACTCTTCCTCGGGTGGATCGGCAGCCTCACCTCACCAGAGAGTTCTCAACCGGTCGCCGGTGCGGTGCGTACGACGGGAAAGGACGTCGGGCGGAGGAGCACAGCCCGCCCGCGGACAGCACGCGGTCGGCATGCGGGCTGATTCGCCGCGGTCGTGGTATCCGCAGGCTCGACGATCTCCTGCACCCGGGCGGCTTCCGCGCGGGTGCAGGAGATCGTGGACCTGGCCGTCCGCTTAGGCGGGTAGCGGCTTCGACGCGGTCTTCGGCAGTCGCGCGACGGTGATCACTCCGATGAGCGTTACGGCGAGGATCCAGTAGACAGGGCTGGTTCTGCTTCCGGTGCCGGCCACGAGGGCAGCGGCGACGAGTGGCGTGATGCCGCCGATGATCACGCCCAGGTTGTAGCCGATCGCGATGCCTGAGTAGCGCACGCTTGCCGGAAACAGCTCCGTGGCCAACGGCCACGTAGGCACCTGCGCCCACCCGGTGAAGAACATGAAGACCAGATAGACGGCTCCGACGGCCCAGAGGTTGGTTGCCGCGATGAGGAGTGCGAAGACCGGCCAAGCGATGACGGCGAAGATGATGTAGGACGCCAGCAGGATGGGCTTGCGGTCGTAGCGATCCGTCAACTTGCCCGCCCATGGGTAGGTGAAGGTGGCCAGGGCGATGCACAACGCTGATGTCCAGGCGACGCCTGTGGCGGAGAATCCTTCCTCCTGCAGGAAGATGGCAAAGTAGGCAACGCCGAAGTAGCCGGTGCCGTTGAACGCGATAGCCAGGCCCGCCACACGGGCAACCGACAGCGGGTGGCTACGCAGAGCGGCCAGCATCGGGCTGCGCACGATCGCGGCCTTCTCCTTCAGCTCTTGGAATTGAGGCGACTCCTCGACCCGCAGCCGAGCCTGCAGACACACCACAGTGAGGACCAGCGAGAGGAGGAATGGAATCCGCCAGCCCCACGTTGCCATCTGGTCGGCCGGAACCAGCAGCCGGACCAGCCCTACGACGCCAGCGGCCACGGCGAACCCGAGAGTAGACCCCATGGAAACCGTCGATCCGTAGAAGCCCCGCTTGCCGGGCGGCGCCAGCTCGGCGATGTAGGTGGCAGCGCCACCGATCTCACCACCGGCAGCGAACCCTTGGGCGAGTCGCACAACGATGATTGCAATCGTCCCGGCGACTCCAATCTGTCCGTAGGTGGGCAGCAGGCCCATCACGCCGCACGCCACGCCCATCATCACGATCGTCGCGACGAGGGCTGTCCGGCGGCCGCGGCGGTCGCCGAGGCGGCTGAAGAACCAGCCACCGAGCGGACGGATGAGGTAGGACGACGCGAACACCGCGAGCGCGGACAGGGTCGAGACCGTCGGATTGTCGCTGGGGAAGAACAACGGTCCGATGGTGAGCGTCAGAAACCCATAGACACTGAAGTCGTAGTACTCGATCAGTGTCCCGACGCCGCCCGCCAGCGATGCACGCCGGGCGGACCTCAAGCTGATCGTCTTTTGGGAATGTTGTGCCGTCGTCACTGACTCTCCTTGTCACACCAGGATGGGAGATGCGCCGTTCGGCCGCCCTCGCCGCGCGAGGTCGACGCCGTCACGTTGCTCGGCGCGATCAGGGGGGGTGGGTCCTGACTGGACCCTTCCGTCGGGTCAGGCTCCGAGGCACTGTGGCGAGGTCGACAGTTGCCGGTGCCCGGTGCTGCCTCAGGGGGCTGAAGCCCCAATCTCTCTGGAATCGAGCGGCGCAGCCGTCAGGGCTACCTCGTCGGTGACTGCTGATTCGACGACTACGGGATGGCCATCGGAGATGGGACGCATTGATGGAGCGCCGCCGATCGCATGCCATACCTCGTGGGTCAGCAGGAACTGCGTACGCACACACTCGATGCACTTCGCATGTGCTGACTCTGACCCGTCGTACACAGACGCGCAATGCACTGATACGACTGGACTAATTCAAATTCCACAAGTATGGATGCAGAAGAGACATGATCTGGGAGTGACGCGCAAGAAAGGTCTGCGCCGCGGCGTCGGCTTGCACTGCTCGGCGCTGTTGTCGTGTCAGATCGGGAGCCTTCACTAATGCGACCGCGGCCGTAGGTGGTTCGCGATCACTGTGTCGTCATTCCCGCCGTACATTTCGTCGATCAGCGTAGCGAATGAATTCACTACCGCGTTCCGCTTGACCTTGCCTTTCGCGGTCCGCTCGCCGCGTTCGGCCTCGAGGGGCCGAGGCAGCACACGGAAGTCCTTCAGCCGTTGCGCGCGTGCGAGGTCCGTGTTGACTCGCCCGAGCTCGGCTCGCAGGCGTTCGGACAGCGCCGTCGTAGTCAGCGCCTTGGCCTGTGTGCTCGGCTCGAGCAGCACGGTGAGGCACTTGCGCGCGTCGCCCACGACGATTGCTTCGCTGATCAGTGAGCTCTCCTTCAGCCGGGTTTCGATCGGCTGCGGATTGATCGTTTTGCCGCCGCTGGTGATGATCACGTCCTTCTTTCGGCCGATGAGGCGGATCTCACCGTGCGCGGTACGCTCGATCAGGTCGCCGGTACGGAACCAGCCGTCCTGCAGAACGGCAGCTGTCTCCTTGGGGTTGCGCCAGTATTCGCGAAACAGCAATGGTGCGCGGACCAGCATTTCACCATCATGCGCGACCTCGACCTGGAAGCGTGGGTCCGGGAATTTTCGACCAATATATCCCGGGCGCGGAAACGTCTGGTCGAAATGAGCAACGGGGCAGCCGGCTGTTTCGGTGAGGCCATAGCATTCGCGGAGATCCAGCCCCCAGATCTGCCACAGCGCGATGACGTTCTCGGGCATCGCGGCAGAGGCGGTGAAAGCGACGCGCAGGCGGTCCAATCCGACGCTTGCCCGCAACGGCAGGAAGATACGGTGAAGCACTGCGGTGTATGCGATCCGCAGCAATACCGAGGGATGACCACCGGACCAACGGCGCTCGGCCATTCGGCGACCGACCCACATCGCGCCTTTGTAGGCGTACCGGCGCACCCGGGGCCAAGCCCGCGTTCGTGCGATCAGCTCGCCGGCGACCTTCTCGTAGAAGCGCGGGGGCCACAGCAGCGCCGTCGGTCGCACGGTGCGCAACGCGTCCTCGTAGTCCTCGATGCGGCAGTACGTCACCATGAGATGTGAGAGCAGCGGAGTGAAGATCAGCAGCAGCGCCGGCGCCACGTGGGCCAGCGGCAGGAAACCGACGATGTCCAGCTCACGGCTGTCGAGCTCCGGATAGAGGCCGACGACGGTCTGGACCGAGTGCTGAAGCGTACGGTGCGAGTGTGTGACGCCTTTCGGAGCTCCCGTGGAGCCCGACGTGTAGAAGAGAACGGCGGGGTCGTCGAGTGCCGTGGCAGCGACCATCTCGACCAGACGGTCGGATACGACGCTCGGATGCCGCGCCCCTTCTGTGCGCAGCTCCTCCCACGTTGTCCCGGTGGTTGCCCCAGGCAGCGCCGGCGGGGCGGTGTCCATGCCGACGACGAGCCGCAGCTTGGGTGTGCGGGCCGCGATCTCCGCCACCTTGTCGAGCTCCGTGGTTGCCTCGCCCATAAAGGCCACTGCCTCGCTGTGCGCCAGGATCTGCTCGATCTCGGCGGGCGAGTTGGTCGGGTAGACGCCCACCACCACGCCGCCGACACTCTGCACGGCCAGTGCGGCGAAGGCCCATTCGGGGCGTGCGCTGCTCATCACCGCGACGCGATCGCCGTGCCGCACGCCGTGGTCGACAAGGCCGAGCGCGATCTCGCGTACTCGATCTCGGTACGTCCGCCACGTGATCGCGTGCACAACCCCATCGCGCCAGTGGCGCAGCGCGACAATGTCGGGGTCGGAGCGCGCACGATCAAGCAACAGCTGCGGATGCGTCCGGATCGGTTCAAAATTCATCAGATCCATCGCACAGCCTCTCCGCGGATCCACGAGAGCTGACGAGCCGGGCTCGATACGTTTCATGTAACACCCTGCTCCGAGGTGGAGGAAATCACCGCGGCACCACATCACCGGCTCGCTGCGCATGACCGCTGCGGCGTCGAAGGGAAGCGGGCCCATACGCGGCTCATGGCGAGCCCGACCGGGGCGCCGGTCAGTCTGGAGTAACGCAGGAGGGAGGCGATGGCGTGTAGTGCCCGATCGCCCCCCGGCGGCGCGCGACGTGGAGGGCGACGCTCGCCGCCAGCGGTTCGCCGACATCCGGGTCATCCCGAAGCGCCGGGTCACCTCACGGTCACCAACCCCGGCCTGGATCAGGTCAGCGGCTACGAGCCGCGTCCTTGAAGACCCCCACCCCTGTCAGATCGCGTCCGCGGGGACGAGTAGCGCGTTGATCGCGGCGGTGCGGATGGTCGTCGCGACGATGTCGGGATCGAGGCCGCTGTTGAACTGGGGCACCGCGTTGATCATCGAGAAGACGGCGTGTGTGAGAACGCGGGTCTGCGCGTCTGACAGGTCGGGCCGCAGCCGGGTGACCAGTCCGCTCCACTCTTCGGCGTAGAGGCGCATCATGCGCCGCATGCGATGGCGCTCGTCTTCCGGGACGTTGTGTTCGTTCTTCAGGAACACCAGCGTGGACGGAACGTTCTGGAGACTGCGTTTGACGTGGTAATCGATCATCTCCTCAAGTGCCTTGCGGGGATCCGTCACCTCGGCTGCCGTCTTGCGGGCATGAGCCAGCAGTTCGTCCAGCGGATCCTCGAGCACGGCGATCAGCAACGCCTGCTTGCTCGGGAAGTGCCGGTAGAGCGCGGGGCCGGTCACACCGGCACGCGCGCCGATCATCTCAGTGGTGACCGCATCGAAGGCACGCTCGTTGAACAACTCTCCGGCGACCTTGATCAGCACCTGCCGACGGGTGGCGCGGGGAGACGCGGTACGGGGGGTAGGTGAGCTCGACACATATAGAGTCTAGTCTAGGTGAGCGGCCGATAACGTGCCCTTGCGTGTTCCGCGAGCAGGTCGGCCACCGCGGTCAGACAGGCGAAGCCCAGCTCAGACGACATGCCGCGCGGATCACCGAGCACCCCGCTGGGTGCGACTGCCTTGACACCGTCAGTGAATACGCGGGCCAGCAACGCGTCATCCATGGACCCGGTGAAACCCGCGGCGGCGCGATCGTTCCTCACCGCGTCCGGCCGCACGGCCAGCATGATCGAACTCTCGGCGACATCGGCATGGCCTCCGACGTGGTCGGCGAGGCCGGCGACGCGTTGAGCGGCGTCGCGCCACGCGCGGAGGACCGCTGCCGAGTCTGCGAACGCGATGACATCCAGGCCGGAGGGAAGCCGCGCGGCGAGCTTCGGCTCGATGTCACCGAGCACCGGGTAGTTGCCGATATGCGCCGAGAAGATCAGCACCCTGCGGAAGCCGTGCCGGGCGAGGCTCGCGCAGCAGTCGGCGCAGATCGCCTCGAGCGTCTCGGCCTGCACCGAGAGCGTTCCGGCGAAGCCGAGGTGGTGCGACGAGCAGCCGATCCGCACCGTCGGCAGCACGAGCGCGTCGCCAAGCCGCTCGGCGACAAGAACACCTAGTCGATCGGCGTGATCACTGTCGACCGACATCGGCAGGTGCGCACCGTGCTGCTCCGTGGCGCCCAGCGGCAAGACCGCCGTACGCATACCGCTCGCGATGGCGCTCGCGATGTCGGGCGAGGTCAAACGCTCAATCCGCAACTCGCTCACGTGTGGTCACTCCTCCTTCTGTGCCCGCTCGGCCAGTACCTCACGGATGCGTCACTACTCGACGGATGGGGAGAGGCCCGCAGTCCAGGCCCGCGCACGTTAATCAGAACTAACGCCTGTCGCTCTTTCTGGGGCCTTGACCTGGGCTGAGCCACGTCCTACGTTATCGACGAATAACATTCGACGGAAGGGTCGGTATGGACTTCATCCTCATGACCGAGGGGGACACCCCGGTCGGGCTCACGCATGAGCACCGCTACCGGGAACTGGTCGAGGAGGTACTGCTCGCCGAGCGCGTCGGCTTCGATGCCTTCGGCAGTTCCGAGCAGCACGTCGCCCTCGGGACGGCCTCGGTCTCCGCTCCGGAGGTGCTCTACCCGTACCTGATGGCTCTCACCAGCCGGATCCGCTTCATCCACCTCGTGACACTGCTGCCGACACGGATGAACCACGCACTGCGCGTGGCCGAGCGCGTCGCGACCGAGGACATCCTCTCCAACGGCCGCGTCGAACTCGGCACCGGACGCGGCAACACCACCCTCGCCCTGCGCGCGTTTGAGGTGGACCCTTCCGAGAACAAGGCTCAGTGGCGTGAGGGCATCGAGCTGATCCGGAGCGCGTTCCTCAACGACGTGTTCTCGTACGTGGGCGAGCACTACAAGGTTCCGCCGCGCAGCCTGGTCCCCAAGCCCCTCCAAACGCCCTACCCGCCCATCTCAGCCGCCGCCGGCAGCCCCAG